>JACKET010000009.1 GCA_020632875.1 Alphaproteobacteria bacterium | reverse complement strand
AGACCCCAGAGCGGC
The DNA here is from genome assembly GCA_020632875.1 of Alphaproteobacteria bacterium. GTDB lineage: Bacteria > Myxococcota_A > UBA796 > UBA796 > JACKEQ01. The sequence goes on along the minus strand of JACKET010000009.1, from coordinate 260,768 downwards.
CGGCCTCAGTGGGGTCAGACCGGTCAGACCCCAGAGCGCCCAGGGCATCACCGCAGGCTCCGCGCCGCCAGCCACGCGAACAGCCCCACCAGCCCGGCGTGCAGCGCGGTCGATACCACAAGGAGCACCGGCAGCCCGCGCTCCCCGCAGGTCCACACGTGATCCGACGCGAACGGCAGGGCAACGTCGAGCCACGCCTCCACCCACGGATGGCTGAACGCCGTCGGGACCACGAACCACATCGACACCGCGAACACGACCGCCGGCCAGGCCCAGCGCGCCCCGGCGCGGTTGGCGGTCCAGAGCGCGAGCATCGAGAGCCACAGGGGCTGGCACAGCACCCAGACCGCGGTCACCGCGATGCGCGCGAGCTCGTGGGTGTCGGGTAGCTGCGGGGCACACGTGTCCACCCAGAGGTACGGCCGGGGCTCCCAGACCTGGCGGAGGCCCGCCCACAGCGCGACGGCGAGCAGCAGGCCCGGCGCCATCGCGACGATCGTGGCCTTCAGCTTCCCGCGGACGAGGCCGAACCGCGTGATCCGCGTCGACGCCAGCAAGCTCCACGCGCCGGCCCGCGCCTCTTCGACGGCACACGCGATCCCGGGCAACAGACCCGCCGCGACCGCCGACGCCATCGCGAGCCCAGGCACGGTCTCGTACGCCGATCGCGCGCTGCCGAGCGCCGTGACGACGAGGACACCCAGCACGCCGAGCGTGCCGAACCCCGCGACCATGCGGGCCGTCGGCGCGCCGAACTGGCGATCGCGCCAGTACACCGGGTCGTCTCCGAGGTCGACCTCGTGGAGGAGGCCGCGCCGCAGGGCCTCCGCGGTCCGCACGGCGTTGCGCCGCCCGAGCGCGTGCAGCCAGTCGACGCCCTTGAAGAGCAGCACCATGGACGCGGCGGTCTGGAACGTCGCGTACAGCCCGGTGCGGATGGGCAGGCTCACGTCCTCGTGCATCCACCGCGCGATGTCGAGCACCCAGGTGAAGCCCATCGCGAGGAGCGTCGGGACCAGCACGATCCATGCGACGGTCTGGGCACGCTCCAGGGTCCAGCGCGCGGGGGACAGGGCGCCGAAGTCGTCGTCGTCGTCCTGCGACAGCGCGATGTCGAGCACCGCTCCGCCGAACGGCGCGACGATCGCCACGGTCAGCGCCACGAGCCCCACCGACTGCACGCCGCTCACCTCGTAGAGCGCCGCCATGAACGGGTTGTACTGGGTGGCGAGCGGCGGCCGCAGCTCCACCAGGGACGACGTGAGGACCGGGATGACGCCGTAGCTCACGAACGCCCAGGCCCACGTCGCGACCGCCGGGAGCAACGGGTGGCGCGCGGTGAGCGCGAACACGCCCGAGACGCACGCGAGCAGCACGAGCGCGGAGAAGGCGTGGACCGTGGTGGACACGACCTGGTCGATGCCGAACCCGCCGAGCCCGATGGCCGTGCCGAGCACCGGCACGCTGCCGAGCACGACTAGCGCGATGGCCGCGGTCCGGGCGACGACGACCCCCGCGAACAGGGCCGACGTGCGGAGCTCGGTGAGGGCGAGCATCTCGAGCGTGCCGGCCTCGCGCTCCTCCTGGACGCCGAGCGCCACGAGCAGCGGCGCCAGCATCCACGTGGAGGTGAGCACCAGCTCCCGCCAGGCGTCGTAGATCTCGTTCCCGAGCCGCCCGTAGTCGTGCTGGGACGCCGGCAGCACCCGCCACGCCGCGACCACCGCCACGATGCCGACGAGGCTGACGAGCGTGCGCAGACCGGTGGTCCAGGGGCGACGGGCGAGCCTCCGGCCGTCGCGCAGGGCGACGACCGCCACCTCGCGCAGGAAGCGCACCTACTGGACGAGGCCCTTGGTGAGCGTCATGAACACCTCTTCGAGACTGGGGTCCTTCTTCACCATCTGACGGACGCCCAGCTCGCGGCCGTGGAGGTGCCGCCCGATCTCGGCGAGGTCGAGATCCTCGGACACCTTCGCGACGACCTGGTTCCGCTCGGCGTCGTGCGTGCAGTCGAGCACGCCGCGCAGCTCGCGCAGCACCACCGCCGCCCGCGCGTCGTCGGTCGTCCGCACGACCACGTCGACGTTCGGGTGCGCCGAGCGGATGATCTCCTCCATCGTGCCCTGCGCGACGAGCTTGCCGCGCTCGAGGATGCCGACGCGGGTGCAGACCTCCTGCAGCTCCGAGAGGATGTGCGAGGAGAGCAGGATGGTCTTGCCCATGCGCCGCAGCTCCCGGAGGATCTCGCGGATCTCGATGCGGGCGCGCGGATCGAGGCCGCTCGCGGGCTCGTCGAGCACGAGGACCTTCGGATCGTGCACCAGGGTGCGCGCGAGGCCGAGCCGCTGCTGCATCCCGCGCGACAGGGACTCGATGAGCGCATCCTCTTTGTAGGACAGGTCGGTGAGCTCGAGCAGTCCGCCCACGAGGCCCTTCCGGTCGCCGTGCGGGATGCCGTAGGCCGCGGCGAAGAAGTGCAGGTACTCCGTGACCGTCATGTCGCGGTACACCCCGAAGGAATCGGGCATGTAGCCGATGATCGAGCGGATCTTGTCCTTGTTCTCCCACACGCTGTGCCCGCACACGTGCGCTTCGCCCGAGGTGGGCTCGAGCAGCGTCGTGAGGATGCGGATGGTCGTGGTCTTCCCGGCGCCGTTGGGCCCGATGAACCCGTAGACGTCGCCCTCTTCGACGCGGAGGTCGATGCCGCGCAGGGCCTCGAACGTGCCGTAGGACTTCGCGAGATCCTTCGTCTCGATCACTGCTGGCCTCCGAACCCGGGGATCGCGGAGTCTCCGCGCTGGAGCGGGTCGAGCGGGGGGGTGAGGGGCGCGCGGATGAGCGTGCGGTTGCGGTGGATGGGGCGTACCCCATCGACCTGGAGCTTCGTCACGGGCTCGGCCGTGGCGAGCAGCACGAAGCGCATGCCGTTCACGTCGATGTAGCCACGACCCACGGACGGCGCGTCGAGCGCGCGCTGCCGCATCCACGCGAGCGCGTCGTCGGGGTCGCCGGGCTCCTGGCGGAGCGGCGTGCTGTTCGTCGTGGGGACGGCCTTCTCCTCGCCGGGCTTCAGGCTGCCGATGGGGTAGATGCCGGCCCCGCCGCTCGGACCGGCGATGACGAGCTCGGCGTCGGTGAGCGCGAAGGGCAGGTCGTTCTTCACGACCCAGCCGTCGTCGTTCACCCGGAACCCGATGGAGCCCGGCGCCTGCTCGAGCCAGCGCAGCGAGGCGTACCCGAGCGTCCACGTGTCGGCGCCGTACTCGATGCTGCTCGGGCCGAAGCCCGCGGCGATGGACGTGTCGAGCGTGTAGCCGGACTGCTCGAGCGGCTGGGTCACGCTGTCGGCGACGTTCGTGTGCAGCCCGACGCGGGTGCGGCGGGTCGCGAACACGCCGACGAAGGCCTCGCCGCGCCACAGGTTCGTCCCCGGCAGGAGGTCGACGACCTCGAGCGTGCTGACCATCGCCTGGGAGCCCTTCATCCAGTACGTCCCGCCGAGCGCCACCGCGCTGAAGACGACGATGGTGGTGGGGAACGTGATCCAGGTCCACGGCTGGCGCTTGAGCGCGCGGAGCAGGAACCAGTCGAGCGGCCCGATCACGAACAGGTAGAGCCCGCTGAAGGCGAGCAGCCAGCTCATCGGCATCGGCGCGACGCCGGGGATGTCGGAGAGCCAGGCGCGCACCTCGTTCTCGAACTCCTGGGGCGCGGTGGTGCCGTAGAGGCCGTTGTACGCGTAGGGGTCGTACCAGCGGACGTTCCCGCCGAGGATGCTGTCGGACAGGGGCGACGGGAGGTGGAGCGCCGCGGAGAGCTGCGTGGACGGGTCGGCCCACGGCTCGAGGCGGCCGTCCGGGAATCGGTACAGACCGGTGCGGACGCGCGCGGGCGCGAACCCCCGGTCGGACAGGTGCAGGACCTCGCGCCAGAACACGCCCGGATCGACGTTGCCCTTGAAGGGCTCGATGGCCGGGTCGACGGCGAGCACCGAGACGGTGCCGAGGCCGTAGGTGCCGGTGACCCACAGGGGCACGCCGCCGGCGCTCTCGGCGCGGACGAACGCGGAGCGGCCGGGCTTCACGTCGAGCTCGCTCATCGCGACCGGGACCGGATTGGTCGCCGGGGAGCCGCCGAAGCTGCGCACGAAGACGTCGAGGTCTTCGCGGTCTTCGGTGCCCGTGAAGCGCACCGGCAGGACCTCGGCGAGCGGCGAGGCCGCGATGGACTTCCAGTTCTCGGTCACCGTGAGCGTCAGGTGGCCGCCGTCGGCGACCCAGCCGGTGAGCGCGGCGAGCTGGCCGGGATCGAGCTTCGTGGGGTCGGCCGCGGGCCACACGAGCTGGTCGAAGGCCGCCCAGCCCGCACTGTGCGACGGCAGCACGCCCGGCTCGACCAGCCCGACGAGCACCTTGCGCGGGTCGGGCGAGTACTCGCGGGGGCGGTGGCTCGGCACCTCGCCCTGGGCGTCGCGGATCTTCTGCATCCCGAGCAGGTCGATGCCCAGCACGCCCACCGTGGTGGCCTCGGGACGCGCGGCCTCGATGCGGAACGGCGCGTGCGCGATGCGCCCCGAGGTGGTCTGGAGCGTGACCTCGCGGTCGCGGCTCGACGCGTTCGGGCGGTACAGCACGATCACGTCCTTCCGGACGCCCTGCGGCAGCTCGACGGGACGGCTGAAGGTCTGGCTCTCGGTTCCCGATCGCTCGACCATGACGAGGCGCCCGACCGCGTTCTTGCCGCGATTGACGATCTTCACGCGCAGCGCGGCCCACTCGTCGGCCCGCGAGATGCCCTCGCCGAGCGGCTCGGCCACCATGAGGAAGTCGTCCTGCAGGGGGATCGGCGGGCCCTGCTGGGCCTGTGCGGGCGACGAGAACGCCAGCACGGCGGCGAGCCAGACGGAGAGGCCGGCCGCGATCCACCGCCGCAGCCCGAGGCTCGTCCACACGAACAGGCCGAGCGCGAACGACGACCACATCACCATCGCGAAGAGGTACTGCCAGACCTCGGCGTCGCCCGCGAGCGGTGGGACGATCATCCGGCACGGCACGGCGATCAGCGGCACGTCCTCGAACAGGCGACCGAGCACGGTGGGCAGGCCCATCGCCGCCGCCAGGCCGCCGATCGCGACGGAGAACCCGCTGCGGGATCGCTGCACGCGGAGCGCCACGAGCATGCCGCCCGTCAGCAGCACGCCCCAGACGGGGATCGTCCAGCACCATGTCAGGAAGCCGCGCACGAACCAGTCGGCCGCGCTGCGGTCGCCCGACTCGATGATGTCGAACATGTGCAGGTGCGGCACGCCGAGCGACACGAACGGCAGCGAGAGCAGCAGGAGCGGGAACGTCGGCACCGCCACGCCCGCGGCCTTGCCGAACAGGATCCGGTGCGACGCCATCGTCGTCGTGAGCAGCACCTCGAGGCTCTTGTGGCGCCGCTCCTCCTCGACGGTTCGCGAGGACAGCCACAGTGTGAGGCCCATCGCGGCGAGCGTGTTCATCACGCCCATCGCGAGCGAGCCGCCCGGGATGATCCACCAGCCGGTCTGGAGCATGCCGAGCATGATGAGCAGCCAGGTCGCGATGACCGGCACGCCGTTGCTGCCCCAGGCCTGCGGACGCGCCTCGCGCCACAGGATGGGGTTGCCCCACACCCGGAAGTTGCGGCGGTCGCGCTTGCGCTTGCCCCGGCCACCGAGGATGGCGTCCATCGCGTCGACGACGTCGACCCCGACGCGCAGCAGGGCCCAGGTGGACAGCGTCACCGCGAAGGTCCACCAGAGCCAGATCACCCCGACGCTCGCCACCACACCGGCCTGGACGAGGGGCGTGTGACCGGCGCCGTGGCGGAGGGTCCATGCGCCCAGCGTGGCCATCGGGAGCACCGTGCAGCCCGTGACGATCGCGATGCCGAGGCCCCAGGCCCAGGCCTTCGTGCTCCAGGTCTCGGCGGCGAAAGCCTTGCGGATGTCGGCGCTCGAGACCTTCAGCTCGAACAGCCGGGTGCCGATGACGAAGATCACGATCAGGCTCGGGATGTACGAGAGCACCGCGAGCGGGCTGGTCCAGTCTTCGGCCGCGGGGCCCGCGAACAGGCTGAAGTGCGCGGCATCCTGGGCGTGGCCCGTGCACAGCACGTAGCCGATGGGCAGCAGCCAGAAGATGGGGATGGAGTACGAGGCCGACGCCATCATCGCGAGCATCGGCGACCGCGTGAACAGGCCGAAGAACGCGCCCAGGCTGCCGATCAGCACGACCGCGACGAGCGTGTGCACGCCGACCGCGACGACCGCCTGGGGCGCGACGCCGCCGAGCGTCACGACCATCGCCATGACCGGCAGCGCGCCGAAGACGACCGTGATCAGGATCAGGATCCGCGACAGCACCTTGCCGGCGAGGATCTGCGAGGGGCGCAGCTTCGAGAGGATGAGCATCTCGAGCGTGCGGTCTTCGGTCTCCTCGATCATGGCCGAGCTCGTCATGAGCGGCGCCAGCACGATGGCCATGAGCAGGAGCACCGCGGAGAACGCGATGAAGATGGCCTTCCCGGCGTACGAGATGTTCGAGATCTCGACGAACGGGGCGTTCACGGCGGTCCAGATGCCGAGCAGCAGCACGCCGAACAGCGCACCCGAGAAGCCCGCCCGGCTCGCGTAGGTCTGCCAGCGTCGGCTGGTGCGGGCCGCCTCGCGCATGAGCACGGCCGAGCTCGCGAATCCGTCGAACAGCCCCGTGACCCTCGAGAGCACGCTTCCGATCATTCGTCGTCCTCCCCGAGCTGCTTCCGTGCGGTGCGGCGGGCCGCCAGGAGACGTCCAGCGTAAGACTTCGGATCGACCTCGACCGCCGGCTTCTTCGGGAGGGCGGGCTCGTCGGCCTCTTCGAGGGCGTCGACGACGACCTCTCCGGAGGCGGATTGCGCCGGAGCGGGGGCCTTGCGCGGGTCGGCGCGGAACTGGAACTTCGGCCCCGTCGAGGCCACCGCGGTCTGGCGGACGATCGAGCCCGGCCCCGCGGCCGACAGGTCGAGCCGGCGGCTCGCGATGTCGAGCAGCAGCAGCATCGCCGCGATGGCCATGAGCCAGGGCCACAGCGGATGCGGGATCTGGCGCGCGACCTTCGGGCGGGCGAAGACCTGCGCGGGGTCGGTGATCACGCCGCCCTGGCCGAGACGCCCGAGCTCGGCGACGAGCCCCGGGCCCGCGCCGCGGGAGCGGTACTCGGGCGAGTAGGGCTGCACGGCCTCCTCGACCGCCTGACCGACGACCTCCTGGCCCTCGGTGAGCGCGACGCCCACGAGCCAGCTGCCGTCCTGGTCGACGGGGAGGGTCGCGCGGTAGCGGCCCGGCGCGACCTGCCGCAGCTCGATGGGGTGCACCGTGAGATCCGGCGCCACCACGCGCGCGTCGCCCTGGAGGAAGTTCTTGAAGCCGCCCGCCGCGTCGAACGCGTCGACGGTGATCTCGAGCTGGCCCTCGCGGATCTCGGTCTCGAGCTGGAGCGCGCTGTCGCCGCCCTGCGCGACGACGAACCGCGCGATCTGGCCCCACAGCGCGGTGTACGAGTCGCTGCCCACCCACTCGGACGCCCAGCGGCCCTTCGCGTCGCTCGTCCACGCGACCGAACGACCGAGGCCGTAGCGCCAGTGCGCGAGCAGGGGCTCGTTCTTCTCCTCGCCCGGCACGACCATCGCGACGATGGCACGCTCCTTCGGGGAGGTCGCGACGTAGCCGTGCAGCGTGGGGATCCGGCCGGCGTCGATGCCCGCCGTGAGCTCGGACGGCGAGCCCATCGCGGCGCGGAAGTCCTCTTCGATGAGGAACGAGCGGCTCGCGAGCAGCGTCTCGCGCGTGAAGATCGCCGGGATCGCGCTGGGATCGGTCACCAGGTAGTAGTTGCCCCCACCCCAGCGGGCGAACTGCTCCATCGTCGTGCGGTCGGTGTCGTTGCCGATGCCGATGCTCGTCAGCGTGATGTGCTTGTTGTCGTGGGCATCCTTGAGGAGCGATTCGTACGCGCCCGGCGAGGTCATGCCGTCGGACAGCAGGATGATGTGGCGCAGCGCGGCGTCGGAGTTGGCGAGCGCCTGCACCGAGCGCTCGAGCGCCGGGTAGATGTCGGTGCCGCCGCCCGGCCGGATGCTCGCGATGTCGTCGGAGACGCGCTGCTTGTCGTGCAGCTCCTCGAGGGGGACGATGAACGACGCGGCCGCGTCGAAGCCGATCACGCCGAGCAGGTCGCGCTCGTTGAGCAGCTCGACGGTCTGGAGCGCGGCCTCCTTCGCGAGGAACAGCTTGCTGCCCGCGCCTCCGCCCATCGAGCAGGACTTGTCGATGGCGTGGATCATCCCGAGCTTCGGGAAGCGCGTCTTGTCCTCGATGTCCATGTTCAGCGGGAGGGCCGCCTCGACGGGCGAATCGTAGTACCCGCCGACGCCGAAGCTCTGGTCGCCGCCGATCATGACCATGCCGCGCCCGAGGTCGCGCACGTAGGACTGGATGGCCTTCTGCTGGCGGCTCGACAGCATGTAGGCGGGCGTGTCGGACAGGAAGATCGCGGCGTAGGGACGCAGCTCGGGGAGGCCCGGAGGGAAGTCCTCGGGAGCCACGACGTCGACCTGGAGCCCCTCCTTCTCGAGGACCTTGACGAGGTGCCGGGCATCGCTCGGCTTGCCCTCGGAGACCAGCACGCGCGGGCGCCCGGTGACCTGGACCGTGGACATGACCTGGTTGTTCTGGGGCAGGCCGTCCATCGAGGCGTCGGAGGCCTCGAACGTCGCGCGGTAGCGGTAGAGTCCCGCGGTGTCGGCGGACTGGCGGAAGGTCATGACCCGTGCGCGCCCGCCGCCGGGCAGGTCGACGGGCATCTCGCCGAGGTACTCGTTGTTCCGGTACAGGCGGAGGCTGCCGAAGGCCGGCTGCTCGGCGTTCATCACGACGCGCACGTCGAACGTCGCGCCCTCGTCGACCCGCGGCGGGGTGATGAGGTCTTCGAGCAGGACGTCGGGCCCCGAGTCGCCGCCGATGGTGACGACCTGCAGCTCGAGGTCGTCGCCCGCGGTGAGCAGGGCCTGGGCCGCGGCGTCTCCGCGCGTCTGCTCGCCGTCGGTGAGCAGGACGATGCGGCGCGCGCGATCCGAGGGGAGCAGGGCGGTGCCGAGCCGGAGCCCGGACGAGATGTCGGTCTGGTGCGGGCTCGGCGACGCCTCGATGCCGTGGAACTCGAGGCCCTCCTTGGGCTCGACCTCGACCATCCCGTCGGCTCCGAACACCACGATGCCAGCGCGGTCTTCGCGGGTCTGGTGCTCGAGGGCGGCTTCGATGAACTGCGCGGCCTGGGCCTGGCCCGATCCGCCGACGGACGCGGAGCGGTCGACGACGAACACCACGCCGAGCGCGTCGATCGCCTGCTGCCACGTGAAGCCGGCGATGGCGAACACGATGGTGACGAGCAGCGCGAGGCGCAGCGCGAGTGCCAGGAGGCGGCGGAAGAGCGGGATCTTGCGCTTCGACCAGAAGGCGAGGCCGATCACGGGTGCCGCGAGCAGCAGCAGCCACAGGAACTCGGGGCGCTCGAAGCCGACGGGGATCATGCGGTCGCCCTCCGGTTCCAGGCGAGCCACTCGAGCAGCAGCAGGAACAGCCCGATGGCGAGCAGCGGGCGCCACAGCTCGCGTCGGCCGGAGACGACGCTCGCCTGGGCGGCGGCCTCGGTGTCCTCGCCGAGCGAGAGGGCCGCGAGCGGCGCGATGCGGGACTCCTTCTCGGAGAGCAGGTTCGCCGCGAACGACACGTCGACTCCGCCGCCCTTCACGCGGTAGACGCCGACGTGGTCGGTCTCGACGACGCGCAGGGTGCCGTCGGACACGGTGGCGCCGGCGTCGCCCTTCGGACCGCGCACGGTGACGTTGTCGCCGGCGCCGGTGATCTTCCGGAAGTACGGGGCGCCGGCGGGGAGCAGCAGGGCGTCGGAGGCGCCGGCGGTCTCTTCGGTGAGCCAGCCGACCGTGTTGAGGATCATCACGGGCCAGGCGACGCGCATCGGGAGATCCGACTGGAACGGGTCGAACGCGAGCTGCACGACGCGCCCGCCCTGGCGCTCGCCCGCGAGGATCAGGGGGCCGGCGTCGCCGTCGACGATGGGCGCGAGGCCCGCCGTGTTCCCCACGCTGGCGGCCCGCGCGATGGTGACGCCGTTCAGGTCGACGAAGCGGAGCACGGGGTGTGTGCGCTGCCAGCCGAGGATGCGCGGGAGGTCGATGGGGTCGCCGAGCTCGGCGGGACCGCCGTGTTTGCTCGACAGCACCGCGTAGTTCAGGCCGTCCATGCCCTCGGGCACGGCGGCGCCGAACAGGATGGCGTCGGCGCCCGCGAGGCTCGCGGGGGTCGCGCTGGCGGGCGAGGCGAGCTTGAGGTCGACGCGCGGGTCGGCGCGCAGCACACGGGCGGTGAGCGCGTCGCCCCCGACGAGCACGACCTTGCGCGCGCTGACCGCGCCGAGCACGGCGTACGCGGTGTCGTCGGCGGGGAGCAGGTCGCCGGGCACGTCGAGCTCGACGCGCAGGACGCCCGACCGGCTGCCGTCGACGTCGAACACCATCGACACCGGGGCCCGGGCGGTGAGGCGCTCGTTGCGCAGGCCGACGAGCTCGTCGTCGAGGTAGACCTCGACGGTCGCGTCGACCGACTCGTTGCCGTAGTGCTCGACGGTCACGAAGAGCTGGCGATCGAGCTCGCTGACCGGGCTACGCCGCAGGTCGAGCGCGAGGATGCCGGCGTTGTCGTCCTTCTTGCCGATGCGGAGGTACGTGACCTTCGCGCCCCCCGTCGGCAGGGACGAGAGATCCTCGCCCGCCCCGTCGGAGAGGACGACCACCTCGACATCCGGACGCGACCGCGCGAGCGAGAGGCCGAGCTGCAGGCCCTCGCGGAGCCCACCCTCGGCCTCGGTGACCTCGAGGCCCGACAGCGCGTTCTCGACCTGCGCCTCGTCGCGGGTGAACGGCACCCGCACCTCGGTGCGCGGCCCGGCCTCGATCAGCATGACCTCGTCGCTCGGCCCGAGGTCGCCGAGGATCTCGGCGGCCTTCTCGCGGGCCGCGCCGAGCCGCGTGGGCTTCTCGTCGACGGCGCCCATCGACGCGCTCGTGTCGACCACCAGCACGATCGACCGGAACGCGGCGGCCTCGGTCTGGAGGTAGGGCCGCGTGAGCGCCAGCACGAGCACGGCGAGCAGCAGGAGCTGCAGGAGCAGGAGCAGGTGCTTCCGGAACCGGTCGAACGGGCTCGCGAGCCGCTCGGACCGCTGCATCGCGTGCCAGAGCATGAGGCTCGGCACGCGCACCCGCCGCCGCCGGATGCGGAGGAAGTACATCGCCGCGATCGGCAGCGCGAGCGCGGAGAGCAGGAAGCCGGCGGGGAACAGGAAGCTCATCGCCCGACCACACCCACGCGGCGGAGGTCCTTGAAGATGAACTCCTCGAGCGGCGTGCTCGTGAGCACGCGGGTGTAGCCGACGCCGAGGCGACGGCAGGTGATCTCCATCTCCTCGGCCCAGGCGTGCACGGTCGTCTCGTACCGGTCGAGGGTCGCTTCGTCGACGGAGATGGCGAGCTCTTCGCCGCTCTCGGCGTCGACGAGCACGAGGTCGCCGTCGACCGCGGGCCGCAGCTCGGCGGGCGCCACGATGTGGAAGGCGTGCACCTCGTTGCCGCGCGCGACGAGGTTGCGCAGCGCGGCGTCGGGGCCCTCGGGGTACAGGAAGTCGGTGAACAACAGGGCGATCCCGGTGCCGCGCTGGCGCGGGAAGCTCGCGAGCGCCTTGCCCGGATCGCTCTTCCCGCCCGGGTTCACGGCCTCGATCGTGTCGAACACGATGTTCGAGGCCGACCGGCCGCGGCGCGGCGGCGCGTAGCTCGCGACGGCGTCGGTGAGCCCGGCCACCGTGACGCGGTCGTTGTGGCCGAGCGCGACGAACGCGAGCGAGGCGGCCACCTGGCGCGCGTAGTCGAGCTTCTCGCCCTCCATCGAGGTGGAGCAGTCGAGCAGCACCTGCACGACGCGGTCGTCCTCCTCCTCGAAGAGCTTCACCCACAGCGTGTCGAGGCGGCCGTACAGGTGCCAGTCGAGGAACCGGAGGTCGTCGCCCGGCACGTAGGGGCGGTGGTCGGCGAACTCCTGCGACTGGCCGCGGCGCTGCGACCGACGCTCGCCCACGCGCACCCCGCTGCCGCGCTTGTTCGAGCGCAGCGTCAGGGCGGCGAGCTTCTTCAGGAGCTCCGGAGACAGCAGCATCAGGCGTGCAGCTCGCGCGCGACGGCCCCCGTGACCTCGGGCACCTCGTCGAGGATCTTCGCGATGAGGCGGTCGGTCTCGAGGCCCTCGGCCTCCGCCTCGAACGAGCGGCCGACGCGGTGGCGCAGCGCGGGCACCGCACAGGCGCGGATGTCGGCGAAGCCCACGTGCTCGCGGCCCGCCATCAGCGCGTTGACGCGACCGCCGAGGATGAGCGTCTGGGCGCCGCGGGGGCTGGCGCCGTAGCGCAGGTACTGCTTGGCGGTGGTGCTGCCGCCCGGCTGGTCCGGGTGGGTCGCGAGCAACACGCGCATGGCGTACTGCATGACCTCGGGCACCACGGTGACCTCGCGCACGGTGTGCCGCATCCGGGACAGCTCGTCGGGCGTGATGACGGGCTGCACGTCCTGGTGCGCGTTGCCCGTGGTGCGGTTCATGACCTCGCACAGCTCGTCGAGGGTGGGGAAGGGCACCATGACCTTGTAGAAGAACCGGTCGAGCTGGGCTTCGGGCAGGGGGTAGGTGCCCTCCATCTCGAGTGGGTTCTGCGTCGCCATGACGAAGAAGGGCTTCGGCAGCGGGTGGCTCACGCCGTTGATCGTGACCTGCCGCTCCTGCATGGCCTCGAGCAGCGCGGACTGCGTCTTCGGCGTGGCGCGGTTGATCTCGTCGGCGAGCAGGATCTGCGTCCACACGGGGCCGTGCTGGAACTCCATCGTCCGGCGGCCGCTCTCGTCCTCGTTGAGGATGTGCGTGCCGACGATGTCGGCGGGCATGAGGTCGGGCGTGAACTGGATGCGGCGGTAGGTGAGCCCCAGGCACTGCGCCAGGGTGCGCACGAGCAGGGTCTTGCCGAGGCCCGGCACGCCCTCGAGCAGGACGTGTCCGTCGGCCACCAGGCACGCCAGCACACCGTCGACGACGGCCCGCTGGCCCACGAGGACCTTTCCGACCTCGGCGCGCAGTCTCTCGATGCGCTCGGTGAAGAACTCGAGCTCGGTCATGGGGGGCTCTCTCTCCTGAATCGCGCCGCTCGTGGCGGGGTCATTCGATCTCGTCGAAGTACTGCTTCACCGCCTCGCGGTAGCCGGGCGGCACGGTCTCGTTGGTGATCGCCTCGCGGGCGGCATCCGAGTAGGTGTCGGGCACGTCGAGCAGCGGACGGCTGGCGGTCTCTTCGCCCTCGGTGCGCCGGGTGGGGAGCACGTCGATGTGCCCGTTCTCGTCGATCTCGCCCTCGGCGCCGGCGAGCAGCGCGTCGACGTTCTCGAGCCGCGCCGGATCGTAGAGGCGCTGGAAGTCGTCGATGTGCTGGTCGGCGGAGCCCTTGCGGCTGGCGTCGTTGCGGGCGTCGTTGCTGTCGTTGAAGCCGTTGCCGTTCTTGGAGCCGTGCTCGCCCTGATCTTCCCAGGTGTGCGCGTTGCCCGCCCCGTTGCCCTGTCCCTGTCCCTGCCCCTGGCCCTGGCCCTGCCCCTGCCCCTGGCCCTGCCCCTGTTGGCCCTGCCCCTGGCCCTGGCCCTGGCCGTCGCGGCCCTGGCCATCCTGCTGGCCCTGGCCCTGCTGGCCCTGCTGGCCCTGGCCTTCCTGGCCCTGCTGACCGCCCTGGTTCGACTGGCCCTGCTGCTCGCCCGCCTCGCCGCCGAGGCGCTGCTTGCTGCCCTCGAGCGCGCCGTTGGTGCGCTGGGCGCGCTCGAGCGCCTTCTCATCCTGCTGGAGGCGCTCGCCGAGCTGCTGGGCCTGCTGGAGCTGCTGCTGGAGCTGCTCCATCTGCTGCTGGCTCGAGCCGCCCTGCTGGCCCTGTCCCTGGCCCTGCTGCTGGCCCTGGCCCTGCTGGCCCTGGCCCTGCTGACCCTGGCCCTGCTGGCCCTGTTGACCCTGGCCCTGCTGGCCCTGTTGCCCTTGCTGGCCCTGTTGGCCCTGCTGGCCCTGTTGGCCCTGGCCCTGCTGGCCCTGCTGGGCGCCGCTCTCCTGCTGGAGGCTCTGGCCGGTCTGCTGCATGGACTGCCCGGTCTTCGCGACCTGTTCGTTCTGGGAGCCCGCGAGCTGTTGGCCGGCGTTCTTCATCCCGGAGCCGAGCGCCTGCTTCTGCTCGGGCGTCATCTCCTGGACCTGCTCGGCGAGGTCTTCGAGGGCGTCGGCTGCCTGCTCCATGTCGGCGTTGCGGAGGGCCTCGGCGAGGTCGGGGGCCTCGGACTGGAGCTCGTTCGCGGCCTTCTCGAGCTCGTCGAGCACCGACTTGGACGGCTCGAGCTCTTCGGCGAACTTCTGGAGCTTGTCTTGCAGGTCTTCGATGCGCTCGACGGCCTCTTCGGCGGTGAGCTCGTTGCCGGCGAGCTCGTCGGCGAGCTGCTGCGTCTCGGTGGCGAGCTCTTCGGGCAGCTCGACGCCGAGCTCTTCGTTCAGCTCGTCGAGCCGCTCGGCCAGGCGGTCGCCCTCTTCGGCGATGGGCGTCTCGGGCGTGATCCGCGCGAGGGCCGTGGCGCCCGGGGGGAGCCAGAACGCCGCGAGGAGCACGATCGCGAGGATCGGGAACCACCGCATGTGGCCGGGGAGCTTGACCGAGAGCACGTCTTCGAGGCGCTTCTGGTCGCGCTCGACGGAGGTGTCGAGGCGCGCGAGGATCTCGTCGCGGTTGGGGATGTCGGGGCTCTCGGAGAGCCAGGCGGCCGTGACGAACGCCTCGTCGCGGTCGAGCGCCCGGTCGAGGAGGAGCGCGACCTCGCGGCGGCGCAGGTGGCGCCCGATCATCGAGGCCGACACGGCGACGAGCGTGGAGACGCCCACCAGCACGGCGGTTGCGAGCAGACCAGCGCGGACGACCTCGTCGGGACGGACGATCCGCGTGATCGCGATGACCGCGAAGATCGAGAGCACGACCCCGACCTGGAGGCCGACCGAGCCCCCGCGCACGATGCGACGCGTCGTCAGTCGGCGCCGGGCGCGGGCGACCAGGTCGTCGAGTTCACGGACCAGCGGAGGCGACATGCGATGAACCATACCCCGACTGACCGTGCAGATCGTGTGCGGTTCGTGTGCGGATGTCGTTTTTCACCGCGGATTCATGTCGCCCGCGGTCAGCGGGTCACGACGCTCCAGCGGTTCACCGGAGGGCTCACGATCTCCTCCGTCGCGTCGGGCCACACGATCCGCACCGACACCGGCGTGCCGGTGCCGAGCCCGAAGTGCAGCCCGAGATCCTCTCCCGCCCCGAGCGAGCTGCCCGCGTGCACCTCGCGCATCTGCTCGCGGCCGGTGTCGTCGATGACGTAGACCCGCGCGCCGAGGGCGTCGGTCCCGCCGCGCCCGCTGCCCACGAGCCGCAGGCCGAGCCAGTTGTTGTTGGTCGAGCGGACGTTGCGCTCGAGGCGGTAGGCCCAGGAGACGTCGCCGATCAGGAGGTCGACGCGGCCGTCTCGGTCGTAGTCGCCGGTCGTCACCCCGTACGTCGTGCGCCCGTCGGCGAGGCCGGCCGACGACGCCATGTCGACGAACGTGCCGTTGCCGAGGTTCTCGTAGAGCTGGTCGGCACCGGTGCTGGCCATGAACACGTCGAGGTCGCCGTCGTTGTCGACGTCGAGCCAGACGACACCCCAGCCGATGCGGTACACGCCGTCGACGCCCGCCTGGGTGGAGACCTCCTCGAACATCCCGTTGCCGAGGTTCTCGAGGATGTGCAGGTGGCTGCCGTCCGACACGGCGAGGTCGAGGTCGAGGTCGTTGTCGAAGTCCCCCGCGTCGACGCCCATCGCGTCGATCCGGAGGTCGGTGCCGTTGGTGAGCCCGATCTCCTCGAAGCACACGCCGCCGCAGCCGATGCCGTCGTTCCGCCAGAACACGTTGCGGTTCATGATCCAGGTGGCGAGCGGCGGGCCGGGCGTGCCCTTGTCGTTGACCACGTACAGGTCGAGGTCGTGGTCGTTGTCGAAGTCGGCGAAGATGGCCGAGAAACCCATTCCCTGGGTCTCCATGCCGGTGCCGAACACCGATGCGGTCCGGTTGAACCATCCGTTGGGCTGGTTCTCGTGGAAGAGGTCTTGCGAGGCCTGGGCCGAGGTGACGGCGCTCGGGTTGCACGCCGGGCAGTAGTAGTTCGTGACGTAGGTGTCGGGACGCCCGTCTCCGAGGAGGTCGGCGTACGCGATGCCGTGGCCCATCCCGGGGCCGCCCGGCCCCGTCTGCTCGACCGCCGGGAACGCACCCTGGTCGTTGAGGAGGAGGTAGTCCTCGTCGACCCCGGTGACCACGATGTCGGCCCAGCCGTCGCCGTTCACGTCGGCCGTGCCCACCGCCCCGGCTTCGAGACCGGCGAGCGCGAGGTCGGTGCGGTCGACGAAGGTGCCGTCGGGCTGGCCGGCGTAGAGGTGGTTGGGGCTGGCCTGGCTCGTGACGAGGATGTCGAGCCACCCGTCGTGGTCGAAGTCGGCGAACCCCTGCCCCGTGACGTACCACTCGATGGGGTTCGGCTGCATCCGCACGTGCCACGCGCCCGAGAGCCCGGCGCACGCCGTGACGTCCTCGAACCACGTACCGGCCGTGCCCGTGCCGCACGCGGAGGTCGTGGGGGGAGCCAGGGTCACGAGGTTGCCGACCACGGCGGTATCCGTGTCGGTGTCGGCATCCGCGTCGGTGTCGGCATCTGCGTCGGAGTCGGCGTCGGAGTCGGCATCCGCGTCGGTGTCGGCATCCGCGTCGGAGTCGGTGTCGGCATCCGCGTCGGAGTCGGCGTCCGCGTCGGTGTCGGCGTCCGCGTCGGTGTCGGCGTCGGCCTCGGGAGCCCCGTCGGGCAGACGCCCGTCGACACCCGTGGGGCGGGGGCCGCAGGCGAGGAGCAGCAGGGCGAGCGCGGAGTTCTTCACGGAGATCACTGTATACCCGCGCCCACGCGCGCCTGCGACGTCAGGTCAGTGGGCGCGGCGGAGCTCTCGCGTGCGCTCGCGCCAGTCGGCGCCGACGACCTGCACGAAGTCGCACATCTCCTGCAGGCGCGAGTTCACGCGCGGCCCGACCCGGTCGACGAGGGCCGGCGGCGCGGCGGCGCCGAGCGCGACCGCGGCGGGGTTCGCGATGGCCTTCCCGGTGGCGGTGCCCGGCGCGTAGTTGGTGGTGGCGAGGATGGTGCCGGCCGCGTTGTACCGGCGGCTCACGAGCTCGTCGAGCACGGTGCCCTCGAACTCGGTGTTGCGGCCCTTGCCGAGCTCGTCGATCGCGAGCACGTCGACCTTCACGAGCGGGTCGATGAGCCGCGCGGAGCCCTGCCCGTGGTCGAAGCCGCTCTTCAGGTCGGCGAGCAGGTGGCTGAACTCGACGAACCGCACCGACACGCCGTAGCGGAACACGAGCTCGCGCAGCATCGCGATCATCAGGTGGGTCTTGCCGCGCCCCACGTCGCCGAACAGCACCATGCCGCGGTTCTCTTCACGGGGCCGGTACGCGTCGAGCCACGCGCTGACCGCGACGAGGGCGGCAGCCTGGCGGGCCTCGGTGGGCTTGAAGCTGGCCCGGGTGGACGCGGCGTGACGCGCCGGGATCTGGGCGCTCTCGAAGCGCTCGAGCCGGCGGGTCAGCGCGGTGCACGTGCAGCGGGCGCGGCGTGCGAAGGGCCCGTCGCCCGCGGAGATCCACCCGGTGTCGTGGCACTTCGGGCAGCTGCGCAGGCACGTGCAGCGCTTCGCCAGCGCCACCTCGCCGTCGCGCACCACCACCGCGCCGAGCCCGGCGCAGTGCGGGCAATCGGGATCCGCGCCGGGATGGATGCGTGTCATGGCTGCACCAGGGCTTCGAAGGTGGCGGTGTCGAGGCGGGGCCACGCGCTGCGGAACGCGTCGCGGGCCACCTCTTCGGCGAGCTGTCGCAACGTATCGGAGTCCACGACGTTTGCGATGTCACCGAGCTCGACGATCGCCGCGGCGATGCGTCGCTCGCGCTCGTCGTCGGGCAGCGCGGTCCACCGGCGCTCGTGGTGCGTGCGGCACAGCGCCACGGCTTCGGTCACGAGCGCATCGGGCTCGTCGGACGCGAGGCCCTCGAGGGCCGCGGCCAGCGCGGTCGCCTCGGGGTCTCCGACACCCGACAGGGCGGCGCGCACGGGCTCGAGCGGGGCCTCGCCCGGGTCGCGCGCGAAGCCGGGGTCGACGAGGGGCGGCTTGCCGAGGTGGCGCTTCGCGGCCGTGAGGGTGAGCGGGCGGCGCGCGCGGTTCTTCATCCGCGATGCGACGCACCGGTCGAGCGCCGCGAGGATGAGGGGCACGCTCACGCCGGCATCGAGCATCCCCACCAGGCACAGCGCGTCGGCCGGCGAGAGGAACGGCGCACCCCCGCGCAGGTGGACGAGGTGCGCGCGCACGTGCTCCGCCTTCTCGCGGTGCTCGGGGGGGATGGCGAGGTCTTCGTCGATGACGGGCTCCGTCGGCCGCGCTTTCGCGCCGTCTGTCCAGGCCGGATAAGGGGCGTCGGTCTGCCGCGCAACCCCCTATGCGCGCGCGGCAAAGAGGTTCGGATGCGCGCGTTCTTCCTTGTCTTCTTCGCCATCAGCACGCTCCCGGGCGCCGCGCTCGCCCAGGAGAGCAATCCGTTCGACGACCTGCTGAAAGACGACGAAGACGACTCGTTCGGCCAGAAGCCCGGCGATCTCGACACCTCCAACAAGGGTCCCGAGTTCGACGAGCCCGAAGGCGACGAGCCCGGCGAGGATCCGGTCGGCCCCGACGGCGAGTCGCCCGACCTGCTCGACGACGATCCCTCGAACAGCGGCAGCCTCGGCGGCGACACGGCCGAGCTGTACCGGCAGACGCTCCAGTCCGTGAAGACGATGGAGCCCGACGACGAGATGCAGGTGTGGGACGAGTACCTGCAGAAGTACCCGACCTCGGCGTTCCGCCCGCAGATCGAGAAGCGCATGGAGCAGCTCGAGGATGCGATGTACGACCTCAACCGCATCCACCGCACCGAAGAGCCCGAGGTCGACGCCGACAAGGCGCAGCTGAAGTTCAGCCAGGGCCTGCTGATCGAGAACATCAACCCGCGCCGCCGGCTGCAGTTCACGCTCGAGTGGGGTCTGCCCGACTACGCGAACCTCGGCGCCGACTACGAGCACGCGCTCCTGCGCAGCCTGTCGCTCCACGCGGGCGTGCGGCGGCGGTTCACCGGCGTGAACGTCGAGGGCGGCGTGCGCTGGGCGCTCGTGAAGGCCGCGCGAACGAACACGCTCGTGACCTTCATCGGCGACATCCACCTCAACACGAGCCCCGCCTACATCGGCTTCCGCCCGCAGCTCGCGGCCGGCAAGCGCTTCGGCAAGCTCGACCTGCAGGGCCAGGTCGGCGTCGACATCGCGCCCCGCGCGGTCCTCGACCTGCGCATCGTGGGCGGCGTGAACGCGACGTACCGCGCGAGCAACGCGGTCGCGATGTTCGCCGAGACCAGCGTGTACATGGCGACGATCGGCGGCGAGTCCGGCCCGTACCGCTTCAACCAGTTCATCTTCGGGATGAAGTTCTTCCCGAGCCGCAAGGCCAAGGATCCCGAGAAGATGGAGGTCAACCTGGGCGCGAGCATCCCGTACTCGAGCGCGTACTGGCAGTACCACTACGGCTCGCTCACGGGCCAGGCGAACGTCTACCTGGACTGACGCTCCTGGCTCAGGCCGGGGGCGCGGCCAGGCGCCGCTTGCCGAGCCGCTCGAGCGCGGTCTCGACACCGGCGTCGAAGTCGAGCTCGAGCTGGCGCGCGGCCGACAGGAAGTGTGTGCGGAGACGCTCCTGCTCGAGCTGGGCGAGGTCGATGGGCGGCTGCTCGCCGATGAAGAAGTCGGGCTCCTGGACGAACGCGACCTCCTCGCGGGTGAGGCCACTCGTGAGGATCCAGTCGTGGATCGGGCCCCGGCGGACGTCCGCGAGCTCGATGGCGTTGTCGCGTGCGGCCCGCGCGGCGACGAGCTCCGCATTCCCGCTCTCGCGGATGAGGTGGGCCATCGCGCAGGGGCGCCCGGTGCCGTCGAGCAGCTGGGAGAGGAGGCCCGGCTGCGTGGTGTTGAGCGGGAACACGCCCGCTTCGGCGTAGGCCTTCAGGCGCTCGATCTGGATGCGGCGCTGCGACGCGAGGTGGGCGCGCCAGGCGGCGTCCGTCGAGACGCTGGCCTGGGAGGCCTCCGGGATGACGGCGGCCTCGGCGATCGACGTGGCTCCGAGGGCGATGAGGGCGGCGAGGGCGAGCGTGCGCATGGGTTCCTCCGTGGGGCACCCGGCGAACGCGGCACGCACCGCAGACCTTACGCTACCTGAGGCGCGCGTACCCGAAGAGCACCCGGTCGATGCGCTTCGTGTCGTGCAGCACGGCCAGGCGCTTGAGCAGGGTGGGGACCGCCTCGTACCGGGCGCGGCCGAGATCCACCGTGTAGGCGACTGCGCGGTCGGAGAGCGGCTCGGGGTCGGAGATGTAGTGGAACCGCCCGGACTCGGCCTCGCCGAACTCGCCGTTGTAGCCCGAGAGGTACCAGCCGCCGACGAGCTCGTCGACGCGGGCGATCAGCTCGTCTTCGGACGCGGCGCGGTCGTCGAACTGGATGACGATCTGCAGCCAGTGCCACGGGCAGCGCGTGCAGACGCCGACCGCGAAGGGCCAGTCGTTCCACGGGAACACGATGGGCGCTTCGGCGAGCGGCTCGAGGCCCTGCAGCGCCACGACCATCGGCTCCTGCTCGCTGTACACCCCGGAGACCGTGCCATCGACGGGGTTCACGAGGTCGACGCGGGTGAGCGCGTAGGGACGGGCCCCGTCGGCCACGATGGGCACGGGCTCGCCGTCGGCACCGCGCGCCATCCGCGCGGCCTCGGCGTACCACCCGTGCTCGGCCTGGGCTTCGGCGACCTGGTCGAAGTAGTCCTTGTAGGACTGCGCGTGGGCCTCGAGGAACAGCGAGCCCGGCTGCTCGGCCTCTTCGAAGGCTTCGATCGCGGCGACCAGCACCTCGCAGGCCTTCTTGTCGTCGCCGGTGAGCACGCCCGCGGCGTCGCGGTACGTGGCCTTGCCCTCGGCCAGCATGCCCGTCGAGAGCTGGAGGTTGCCGAGCTGCAGGTACGGCTCGGGCACCGACGGCCAGCGCTTCAGGATGCCGGAGAGGGTGCGCATCGCGTCGTCGACGCGGTCCATCAGCTGGTACGCGGTGGCGAGCTGGATGTGGAAGTCCCGCTTCATCCCCTGCACTTCGGGGGCGGTATACGGCTCGGCCAGCGCCACCGCCCGCTCGAGGTGGGGGATGGCGTTGCCCACGTCGCCGCGGTGCAGGTAGGCCATCCCGAGCGCGCTGTTCATGTCGGGCCGCGCCTCGTCGACCGCGAGCGCGGCCTTGAAGGCTTCGATCGCGTCTTCGAACCGCTTCTCGTTGATGGCTTCGATGCCCTTTCGGGCGAGCTCGTCGAGCGTGGGCATGCGGGATGGGCCTCCGGGGCCGGGTAATCTACCCCAAGCCCACCCGCGGGGTCACGCCTCGGTGGATGCGCGGGGCTTCATGTCCTCGGTCACGAGATCGAGGAGCGTGGTGGAGAGCTGGATGATCTGCTCGTGCGAGAAGCCCTCGCTCCGGAGCTGCCGGTAGAAGCTCTTGGCCACGGCACGGTTCCGGTTCTGGAGCAGGCTGTCGGGAGTTTGGTTGGATGCAACCACGAGACCTCCAAGTACGTCGGAGTCTTGTAGCAAGGCGCGTGCCATGCTCTTCCGGTCGGATTCCCCAGGTTTCATCGTGACGTTCCTGCAGGTCCTGCCACCCGCGCTATGCACCGGGGTGGCAGGGGTGCGAAGCCGGCTTCGCACCCCGCGGGCCTACTTCTTGACCTTCTTCTTCGCCATCGCGATGTAGGTGCGGATGTTCGGGATGTCGTCGTCGAGCTTCTGCGCCTTGTTGAGGTCGTCGAGCGCCTGCTGGTAGTGCTTCCGGTAGTAGTGGCTGATGCCCCGGCGGCAGTACGCCATCGCGTGGTTCGGCGACATCTTCAGGGCCTCGTTGAAGAAGTCGATGGCCCGGTTGTAGTCCTTGCGCGCGAAGTGCAGATCGCCGACCGCGACCTGCGGCTCGGGGTTGTCGGGCTGCAGCGTCTCGGCGTGCATGAAGTCGCTCATCGCGCGGCTGTAGTCGCCGTAGTCGAGGTAGAGGCGGCCGCGGGCCACGTACGCATCGACGTTGTCGGGATCGGCGTCGAGCACGTCGCTGTAGAAGTTGATGCCGGCTTCCATGTCGCCGTCGTTGATCGCGGCCTTCGCCTTCTGCACCATCGCGGCGAGCTCGGCGGGCGTGGGCCCGTGGTCGATCGGCTCGAGCGGCACGTCGTCGGGCTCGATCTCTTCGAGCTCGATGTCGTCGATCTCCTCGAGCTCTTCTTCCTCCTCCTCGTCCTCGCCGTACTCCTGCACGTCGAGGGAGAGGCCGTCGCCGTCGCCGTCGTACTCCTCTTCGCCGTAGTCTTCGCTGGCGCCGAGCTCGAGCAGCTCGTCTTCTTCGAGGAGCGAGCCGCCTCCCGGACCGCCGCCCGTGGCAGCGGCCTGGGCGTCGTCGATCTGGATGGCGGCGGCCGCGGGACGCGGGGCGTTGCGATCGCGGATCGTGGGCACGGAGGGGTTGCCGTAGAGGCCGGCCGTGACGCTCTGACCGCCGGCGGAGACCGCGGCGACCCCGGCCACGCGGGGCTCGGGCGGCGGCTTCATGCGCGGGGCAGCGGCTGCGACGCGCGGACCGCCGACGGAGACCGCAGGGGGCTCGGGCTCGGGGTCGGGCGCCATCTTCGACTTCATCCGCTCGATGTCGGCGAGGTCGGCCACGAAGGTCTCTTCCTCGTCGGGGGCGAGATCGTCTTCGTCGGGCATGAGATCGAAGGTCTCGAGCTGCTCGTCGAGCACGTCGAGCGCGTCGGGCTTGCGCACCACGACCTCGCTGTCGGCGCTGTCGTCGTCGATCTCGATGTCGATGTCGCTGTCGTCGAGCTCGGAGAGCCCCTCGAGATCGGAGCGCGGATCGCTCGTGTCTTCGATCGTGACCAGCGCGTCCTGGCCGGCGTCGTCGACCTCGGTGGGAGCGCCCGGATCGGTGTTGTCGTCGTCGTCGCCGAGATCGCCGAGGCCGAGGGCGTCGGCCACGGTGCGCTCGCCGCGCGGCCCGTCGCGGAGGAGGTCTTCGGTCTCGTCGGGATCGCCGAACGTGACCGGGTCGGACGTGTCTTCGGGCAGCTCGGGCACGGGCTCGAGCGCGGCCTTCATCGCGCGGGCGATCGGCGTCGTCGGCACGCGCTCGTCTTCGGCCGGGTCGAAGCCGGGCGGGAAGCGCTCTTTCTCTTCGGTCGGCGGGCCTTCGGTGGCCTCTTCGTCGTCGGGCTCGTCGGCGAACAGGCTCTCGGGCATGATCTCGGGCTGCAGGGGCCGGCTCGGCGCCGCGCGCGCGGGCTGCTCGTCGGTGACCGCCGCGCGGCGGAGCAGCTCGTCGGTGCCCTCGTCGGCGACGATCTCGCCGTAGCCGACGCTCTCGAGGAGGATCTGCGAACGGCTCTGCGCATCCAGGCTGGCCTGGAGCACCGAGGGGAACGGCAGGTAGAGCGCGATCTGGGTGCGGACGAACCCGTCGGCGGCATTGAGGAGGGTGAGGATCTCGTTGGCCTCTTGGCTCATCGCTCCATCTCCCGCGTGAGGGTGTTGAGCGCTTCGACGAGCTTGCTGCGCGTGCTCGCGAGCTCGTCGAGGCGGGCGGACAGCGTGGCGGCGGCGGCGCCGTCGGCCGAGGCCACGGACCGGTGCAGAGCAGCCGAACGACGGTCGACGTCGACGAGCTGGACGGCGAGCTGCTTCAGAGCGCCCACCGAGCCCAGGATGGCCACGAAGTCGGACTCGCTCGCCTCTTCGGAGAGCGCCGCCACCTCGTGCTCGAGGGTTCGGCGGAGGCGGTCGCGGAGGGACCGCAGATCAGAATCGGCCATGTCGTCGGGGCTCCGGGGATTCGAGAACGGCTGGGACGGTACCACCGGCCGTCGACGGGGGTCAACGCGTGCGACGGAGGCGGGTCAGCGGATGTTGTGGCGCTTGAGGAGGCGGGTGATCGTCTTGCGATCGACCCCGGCGGAGCGGGCCGCTTTCGACACGTTGCCGTCGCAGCGCTCGAGGAGGTCTTCGAGGTACCGGCGCTCGAACGCGTTGATGAGCTGGTCTTTCGCCTCTCGCATCGAGAGCTCGGAATCGGGCAGCGGAAGGCCATCCATCCCGTCTTCGGTGGGCTCGGCCTCGGGCAGCGGCCCGGCGGAGGCCTTCGAGCCGCGCAGGCCGTCGGGGAGGGCGTGCAGGTCGATGAGATCGCCGTCGCAGAACGGGATGCACCGCAGGACGGTGTTCTTGAGCTCGCGGATGTTGCCGGGCCAGTGGTAGTCGCAGAACAGCCGCAGCACGTCGTCGGTGCACCCGCGCACGCTGTGCTCGAACGGCGCGTGCTTGATGATGTGCTCGACGAGCATCGGCAGATCCTCGGCGCGCTCGCGGAGTGGCGGGAGCTTCACCTCGACGACGTTCAGCCGGTAGTAGAGGTCTTCGCGGAACCGGCCTTCGCGCACCATCTCCTGCAGGTCGCGGTTGGTGGCCGCCACGACGCGTACGTCGACGGCGCGGGTACGGGTGTCGCCGACGCGGCGGACCTCGCGCTGCTCGAGCACGCGGAGCAGGTTGGGCTGCAGCTCGAGGGGCAGCTCGCCGAGCTCGTCGAGGAAGATCGTGCCGCCGTGGGCCTGCTCGAACACGCCGGCGCGCGAGCTCACGGCACCCGTGAAGGCGCCGCGCTCGTGGCCGAACAGCTCGCTCTCGACGAGGTTCGCGGGGATCGCGCCGCAGTCGAACACGATGAACGGGCCGTTCTTGCGGTTCGACCGCTGGTGCAGCGCGCGGGACACGAGCTCTTTGCCGGTGCCGGTCTCGCCCGTGACGAGCACGGTGAGCTCGGTGCGGGCGACGCGCTCGAGCACGCTGAACACCTCGCGCAGCGAGCGCGACTGCCCGACGAGGCCCTCGAACCGGGTCTCTTTCGCGGGCACGATGTCGACCAGCTCGTCTTTGAGCGTGAACTCCATCTCGGTCTTGCCGACGCGGAACCTGCGGTTCTCGCCGAGGTAGACCTCGCGGATGCGCACGGCGCCGACGAACGTGCCGTTGGTGGAGCCGAGGTCGCGCAGCACGAGCCCGTCGCGGGTTCGGGTGATCTCGGCGTGCCGCCGGCTGACCGTGCTGTCGGTGATGCGGAAGTGGTTGCCCTCCTGCGCACCGATGCGGACGACGTCGTGGTCGAACTCGGCCCACTTGCCCTGGTCGGGGCCGTCGAGGACCTCCACACGGATGCGGCGGAGGTTGATCTGCTTGTGGGACAGATCGTGCTCGTTGATGACGCTGGTGATCTCGGACATCGGTCTCGCTCGGGACGGTGACGATAGCAGAGGCGCGTCAGGCTTCCGAGTCGTGACGGGACCGCGAGAGGATGCGCTGGATGGACCGCCTGTCCATGCCTGCGGCCCGGGCCGCCGCGCTGACGTTCCCGTCGCAGGCGGCGAGCTGGGCCTCGACGTAGCGCTGCTGGAAGTCGTCGAGGAAGAGGCGGCGCGCCTCCATGTACGGCAGGTCGGTGCGCACGTCCGACAGGTTGAACGCCCCGCCGGACGGGGCCTTCGCGCCCGCGACGTCCGGCGGCGCGCGCAGCAGCTGGGGCGGCAGGTCTTCGATCCGGATCCGCGTGCCGGGTGCCATCGCCGCGACATACTGCGCGGCGTTGCGCAGCTCGCGGACGTTCCCCGGCCACGGCCAGCGCTCG
The DNA here is from genome assembly GCA_020632875.1 of Alphaproteobacteria bacterium. Taxonomy (GTDB): domain Bacteria; phylum Myxococcota_A; class UBA796; order UBA796; genus JACKEQ01. The sequence goes on along the minus strand of JACKET010000009.1, from coordinate 234,648 downwards.
AGGTGCGAGCGCGTCGACGCCTCGAGGGTGAGGGTGCGCGTCTCGGCGAGCACCTGGCGGACGAAGTGCTCGAACAGCAGCGGCACGTCTTCGGGGCGCTCGCGGAGCGGCGGCAGCACGAGCTCGACGATGGTCAGGCGGTGGTAGAGGTCCTGCCGGAACTTCCCCTCGGCGACGCGCTGCTGCAGGTCGCGCCACGTGGCCGCGACGACGCGGATGTCGGAGCTGCGCTGGTCCTGCGATCCGACCGGCCGGTACGTGCCGTTCTCGAGCAGGCGCAGCAGGCGGGTCTGCGTCTCCATCGGCAGCTCGCCGATCTCGTCGAGGAAGAACGTGCCGCCGCGCGCCGCCCACACGAGCCCCTCGCGGCGCTGGTTGGCCCCGGTGAACGCGCCGCGCTCGTGTCCGAACAGCTCGGTCTCGACGAGGGACTGCGAGAGCGAGCCGCAGTCGACGGGGATGAACGGGCCCGTGCGGCCGGAGAGATCGTGGATGAGGCGTGCCACGACCTCCTTCCCGGTGCCCGTCTCGCCGCGCACGAGCACGGGCAGCGGCGTCTTGGCGATGGTCTGCACCCGGCTGCGGAGGCGCTCGACAGCGGGGCTCTTGCCGATCAGGCTCACGGACATGGCGCAATCCTAGCAGGGCCGGCGGAACCGGCTAGCGTCGGATCGCGGCCGCCCACCGGCCCGAGGGGACGAGGATGCCGCCGAGGCGCTCGGGGTCGCGCATCACGTAGGCCTGCGCCCCGTACGTGCGGAGGCCGGTGACGATGTCGATCTCGATGCGCTCGTACAGCCCTTCGTCGAGGCCCTCGTACTGGTCGAGCAGCGACAGGGTGCGCGCGTCGACCGACCGCACGAGCTCGCCGTGGACCACGCCCACGGGCCCGGGCTGGAGCGCCGGGTACCCCGCGGGGAGCCGGTACATCCGGCCCGTCGTGGTGGCCTGGGTCACCTCGAAGCGCTTGAGCAGGCCGCCCTGCACGTGGCCGCGCATGAGCGTGCCGTAGACGAAGAGGTCGGTCACGTCGTGGCTCCGAGCCAGTCCTCGAGCTCGCCGACGAGAGGCGCCATCCGCGCGTGCAGCTCGGATTCCTCGGGTGCCGAGCGGAGCTGGGCGAACAGCTTCTCGTTGAGCACGGCCTGGCGGCCGAACGTGCTGGCGATGCCGAGCGCCTCGAGCGTGTCGAACAACGCCGCGTCCGGCAGGCCGCCCTGGGCGCGCCGCACGACGGCCCAGCCTCGGGCGCGCGCGAAGTCGTCGAACAACGGCAGGACGGGGCCGAGCGTGCGGGTGCCGAGGCGCACGGTCCAGCGGCCGTGGTGGCGGTGCACGACGAGGCGGTGCGGGTGGCGCCGGTGGGTGAGCAGCAGCGCCGCGGAGAGCGTGACGTACGGCGCGTTCGCGAGCACCCGGGCGCGCAGCATGCGGGTGTCGGGGACGGCGCGCGGCGGCACCTCGCCGGGATGCAGCATGCCGCCGTGCACGGCCTGGGGCACGTCGGCCAGCGTGGGCGTGCGGGAGGCCTCGGGGCTGCCCCGCTGCGCGCGGAGCAGTCGGTTCACGGCGGCCACCCCGCCCTGGAGCTGCGCGAGGGTCGGAGGGCAGGCGATCAGCAGATCCGGGTCGGCCCATCGATCGAGGAACGCACCGGGCTCGGTGGAGCCCTGCCTCGCACCAGGCACCGCGATGGGGAAGGCGGAGAGGGGCCGATCGAGCAGGATGGCCTCGAGATCCGCGTCCAGCGTGTCGGGATCGACGGCATGCCCGAGCAGGCGCGTGTCCCAGCCGCGGAACCGCCGCGCGACCTGATCGCGGCGCAGGGCCGCGTGGCGGTCGGTGGGCGCGAGGCGGCAGTCCTCCAGGTAGGCCCGGTACACGGGGTCGGAGAGGATGATGGAGGTCGTGGACTCGACCAGCTCGGCGCGCTGCGTGGCGGCTGGCGTGATGGCGATGGACTTCCCGATGCGCCGCGCGTCGCCGCGCGCGATGGCCATGTCGACGTACCCGCCGATGGGCGCCGTCTCCGCGTTCGCGCGGTCGAGCAGGCCGCGCACGTGATGCAGCTCGAGCTCGCCGTGATCGAGCAGGTTCGCGAGCAGGTACCGGTACGCGTCCGGGCTGTACTCGCGCGTGCCGACCGCTTCGAGGTCGGGCGGAGCGGGCGGCGGATTCGTCCGCCCGAAGGGGAGCGCCATCTGGCGCACCTCGCCGGGCGCGCGGGCGCGCGGCTGGCCGATCGCCGGGGCGATGAGCCCGCGGATCGCCGACGCCCGCCGCCGGATCGTCGATGGCGCCATCTCGGGATCGATCTTGCGCACGGCCGCCGCGATGGCGCCCACCGTGGGCAACCGGTCGTCGGAGGCGGCGAGCAGCTCCGCCACCACGGGGTTCGCCCACACCGCGCGTGCGTAGACGCGGGGCCGGTCCTCGCCCGCGTACACGTACTCGAGGCCGAGCGGCGTGAGCTCGCAGTCCTCGTCGACGTCGATCAGCCCGAGCCACTCGCCCGCCTGCGTGTAGTAGAGGACCGTGCGCGCCTCGACGCCGAGGGCCTCCGAGAGCCCACGCGTGCTGCGGATCCCGCGGCCCACCATGTCGAGCAGTCGGGTCAGCAGCTCGGGGCTGTTCGCATTGGGGACGAGGAGGTGGCGGGGAGAGCCGCGCATGCAGGGACGCTACCTCGGGACCGTGCTGAAGTGATCTCTCGGGCCATGCCTTGACGTGGCAATACGTGTCGGGCTAGCGTCGGGTGGGACAAACGCGCTACGCTCGCTGCCCCGGGACGTTCATGAACCGACTCCATCGTCGCACCGTCATCCTCCGCGGCAAGCGGGACGGCGCGTTCGACCCGAACCAGTACTACTTCGAGAAGGCCGAGCGCACGCGCCTCGCGCGCAGCATCCGCGTGAGCCTCCGCTTCGGCCGGCCCGTCGTGCTGATCGCACCGCGGTGGAGCCAGGCCGACCGGTTCCTCGACGATCTCTCGGTCGACCTGTCGCTCGGCGACCCGAGCATCACGGCGCGCACGCTGAGCCTCGCGCCGCTCAAGGGCCTCACGGTCCACCAGGGCTGGGGCTGGCTCGCGTCCGCGGTGGCCGAGTTCTGCCAGATCCACCTCGAAGAGGGCCCCGCCTGGCAGGCCGTCAGCCGGCGCGGGTTCCGCGAGGTCATGGCCGACATGCTCGACCGGGCCGAAGGCGGGCGCCGGCGCTGCCTGCTGCTGCACCACGTCGAGCACGTGCCGGTCGACGCGCTCCACGATCTGCTCGACGTCTTCCGCGCGCACCGCGAGAAGCACAAAGACGACCTGCGCTTCAACCTGCTGGTGGCGGGCTCGGTCGACGCGCCGCACCTCCAGTTCCCGGGCGCCGCGCGCTTCGATCTCGCCGATTTCTCGCCGATCGAGGCGATCGAAGCCCTCGTCGAGCACCTCGGTCCGGTCGAGGCCGAGCAGCTGCGGCAGGTGGTCACGATCCTCGGCGGGGTCCCGGCCCTGCTCGATGCGGTGGGCGAGGGGTCCGACCTCGCGTTCCTCCGCGACCGGCAGGAGCTGTGGAAGGCGCTCGGCCCGGTCGCGAAAGAGGTCCGCAGCGCGCTCGAGATCGTGAACGCCGACCCGCGGCTCTCGGCCCGGCTCGAGCGCCTCGCGCGCCAGGGCCGCCTGCCCGAAGAGCCCGAGCACGACTTCCTCCTCCAGCGCGCGGGGCTGGTGCGCTCCGCGACCAACCGGCGGGGCGACGTGTTCACGGTCCTGCGCACGCCCTGGTTCTCCGAGCTCGCGCTGGCCGGCTGATGGGCTTCCCCGCGCTGCTCGCCGAGATCCGGTCCGTCGCGACGGCGTACCCCGAGGCGTACGAAGAGCGGCCGTGGGGCGAGCTCGCGGTGAAGGTGCGGAAGAAGGCGTTCGCGTTCCTCTCCGCCTCCGACACGGGGATGTCGATCACGACGAAGCTCCCCGAGAGCCGGCAGGCGGCGCTGGCGCTGCCCTGGTGCGAGCCGACCCACTACGGGCTCGGCAAGCACGGGTGGGTCACGGCGCGGTTCGCGGATCCGGCCGACGTCGACGTGCCGACCGTGCTCGGGTGGCTCGAGGAGAGCTACCGCAGCGTGGCGCCGAAGACGCTCGCGAAGGCCGTGCCGGCCGGGGGTCCCGTGCCGGGTGCCGAGGTCCCGCTGCCGGCCGTGCCCGACGCCGCGCCCGGTGTGGTGGTGGTGAGCGACGACCCGCTGCGTGCGGAGCGCGCCGTCCGCGGTCTGGCGGAGCGGGGCCTGCGCGGTCTGCGCGCATCGACGGCGGATCTCGACGATCTCGCGGACGTCGACGCCGCGGTGATCGTCGTCGATCTGGGGCGCAGCGCGTCCATCGCGCTCGGGCTCGCGGGCCAGCTCGCGCTGCTGCACTTCGACTGCCCCCTGGTGCTCGCGGGGATCCGCGACTCCCGCGCGGAAGAGGCCGCGCGCGCAGGCGTTCCCGGCGCTGCGCTGCTGAGCCGCGAGCCTCCCGGGGATGCCGCCGTGCTCGATCAGGTGGCCGCGCTGCTATCGTAGGGCGTGTCGAAGGCCCCGCTGGTGCTGGCGATCATCGCGACCGACCGGACGTACGAGAAGGTCTGGTACCGCGGTCGCGAGGTGTGGTCGGGCAAGTGCATCCACTGCAACACGCGGCTCCAGGTCGGGCTCGACGGCACGCCGATCAGCCGCGCGACCATCGAGCACATCCTGCCCCGCACGCACGGCGGCACGGACGCCATCGAGAACGTCGCGCTCGCGTGCGCCCGCTGCAACGGCGGAAAGGGGAGTCGGCACGACCACAAGCGCCTCGACGACCCCAAGCTCCAGGCGATCATCACGCGCCTCCAGGAGCGTCGGCGCAAGCGCTGGAGGGATGTCCCGGAATGACGTGGAAGGGATCGAGCTTCGAGCGTCCTGAGGCATCACGCAGATGACGCAGAAGGACGCGGATGACGCAGAAACCAGGGTCGAGCGTCCTCGTTCCCCGGGCACCTTCGATACGGATGCTGGTCAGACCGACCGAGGCCCGGGACGACGACGACGGACTCCGTGTCCCTCCTGTCCTCCGATCCTCCGTGCTGAGAATCGACCCGCTGGGACGCGCTCTCCGCTGGGGCGTTCGGAGACCGGGGCGTTCCGGGCCGCGTTCTCTCAGCACGGAGGACGCGGAGGACGGAGGGCACGGAGAGTGAGCCCGCCGGGCGGACCGCAACGTCGAGACCTTTCTGGTTCTCGCCCGCCGGGAATGGGCCTGCTCCGGTGCGCAGGCTGGCGGGTTCCGCGTCCGGTCCTCCTCATCGTGGGGGGACCGACCGACGCTCGGGACGACGACGGACTCCGTGTCCCTCCTGTCCTCCGATCCTCGGTGCTGAGAATCGACCCGCTGGGACGCCCTCTGCGATGGGGCGTTCGGAGACCCGGGCGTTCCGGGCCGCGTTCTCTCAGCACGGAGGACGCGGAGGGACGGAGGGCACCGAGAGTGACTCACCAGAGCAGGCCGGCCTTTGGGCTACTCGGGTGATCGAGCATCGGGCAGGGAACGCATCCTGGCCCGAAGCAACGGGGGTTCAACGCATCCTCCGGGCAGGCAACGGACCCCGAACGCACTCCCGGGGCAGGCATCGGACCCCGAACGCATCCATTTCGCGCGCTTCGACCCGTACAGGATGCGTTGAACCCCCGATGCCTCGGCCGAGGATGCGTTCCGGGTCCGATGCTCCTGAGTACGTTCCCGGCCGTCCGACGGCCGCAACACTGCTACCGGATCCCACCCGGGGCACGAGGGCGTCCGTCGATAGGCCAACGCCTCATCGCACCGCCGAGACCGCCAAGGCGGGCCACTCTCACTCTCCCAGACCCCCAGGTGGACTGGTGTCGGCAGGTCCGCTCGACCGAGCAGCCCGAAACGCTCGCCTGCTCTGGTGAATCCCGATTCCGGTCCGCAGGGAGGCCCTCCCTCGAGAGCCCTGACGTCACACGTGGAACCTGACGGTACCCGGGGAAGGGACGACGCTCGCCCCGCGACGGCCTGGTTTCTGCGTCATCTGCGTCCTTCTGCGTCATCTGCGTGAGGCGAGACGCTCGAAGCCCGGTCGCTTCCGACCCCACCGAAATCAGCCGGCCAACGGTCCACGGTCCACGCTCCGTCAGGCGTACGCGATGACCCCCGCGGCGATCGCGGCCGCGAAGCACCACAGGCTGAACCAGTACAGGTTGCCACGCTTCACGAGCTCGACCAGCGTGTAGAGCGCGCCGTACCCGCTGATCAGCGCCGCGAAGAAGCCCACCGCGACGGACGTGGGGTCGAAGGCGGCCAGGTCGGCGTCCTTCAGCATGAGCAGGGTTGCGCCCGAGATCGCGGGCACGCTCATCAGGAAGCTGAACCGCGCGGCCTCCTCCCGGTGGACGCCGAGCAACAGCGCGGCCGCGATGGTGGAGCCCGATCGCGAGATGCCCGGCGTGATCGCGAGGCCCTGCACGATGCCGAGCACGACGGCGAGCCCGAGCGAGATCGACCGGTGCGACGTGGGCGCGAAGCGCGTGGCGAGCATGATCACGGCGGTGATCGCGAACGTCACGGTCAGCGCGGCCGGGTTGTCGAACAGCGCCTCGAAGGTGTCCTTGAACACGAGCCCGATGATGGCCGTGGGCACGGACGCGGCGACGAGCAGCATCCACTGCTTCACGCCCTCGCGCTGCAGCAGCGGCTGCTCGCCCTGGAACGGCGCCATGACGAGCGCCCGCACCTCCTCCCGGTAGAACACGACGACCGGGATGAGCGTGCCGACGTGCAGGAAGAGGTTGAACAGCACGTTGTCGCCGCCGAGCTCGAAGAACTGGCCGAACAGCGTGAGGTGACCGGAGCTCGAGACGGGCAGGAACTCGGTGAGGCCCTGGACGACGCCGAGGAACAGCGCGCCGAGCGCGGATGCGACGGGGATCATGGAGGACTCGGAGGGCGGGGCGGAGGGGTCAGGGAGTCTCGGCGAACGAGCGGAGGTAGAGCACGAGGGCGTCGAGCCGATCGGGCTTCATGGGGAAGCCGCGCATGACGGTGCCGGGCTTGCCGGTCTCGATGACGCCGCGCACCATGGCTTCGTCGGTTCGCTTCCAGTACTCGGGGTCGGAGAAATTGGCGGGCGGCTGGGGCAGCGCGCGCGCGGCGGGGCCGTCGCCCTTGCCCGTGCTGCCGTGGCAGGTCGCGCACTTCGCGGCGTAGATCGACTGCCCGAGCTCGAGGGGCGCGGGTTCGGCTGCGAGGGCACCGACGAGGAGCGCGATCATGCCCACAGCATAGCCCCTCGGACGGCGGGCTTCGAGGACTACTCCTCGTTCTCGCGCTCGGGACCCTCTTCCATCGGACCGTCTTCGACCGGCTCGGCCTCGAGCTTCTTCGGCGGGACCTTCTCGCTGATGCCCTTCACGGGCCGATCCGGGAGCGCCTTGGTCGGGCCGAGCGACTTCATGTACTTCAGCACGCGCACGGCATCGGCCCGGTCGAAGGACGCCTCGAACCCCGGCATCGCGCCCTTGCCCTTGAGGACCGCCTTGATGCCGACCTCGTTCGGCTCGACCTTGCCCTGCAGCGCGGGGACCAGGTGGACGAGGGCCGTGGTGGCCGGGCCCTGCCCGCCGTTGCGGACGCCGTGGCAGCTCACGCAGTGGCGGCGGTAGAGCGTCTCGCCGCGCTGCTCGTCGGAGGGACGCGTGGTGGGCTGCGCGGCCCACGAGACCGACGCCGCCGAAGCGATCAGCAGGCCGACGAAGATGGGTTTGCGCATCGATCCCCCAAACGAAATCACCCGCCCTGGGAAGGGGGCGGGTGATGAAGTGGCGGGATGGACGGGACTCGAACCCGCGGCCTCCGGCGTGACAGGCCGGCGTTATAACCGACTTAACTACCACCCCGTACTGGACGCTCTCTGGGGAGTGGGCGGAACAGGACTCGAACCTGCAACCGACGGCGTGTAAAGCCGTAGCTCTCCCATTGAGCTATCCGCCCGATAGGCTTCCCCATCGAGCCCTGGGAATGTATTTCGGCGTGTCCGCGGCGTCAAGAAGCCCCGAACACGCCGGATACATTCGTCAGTTGACGGCGTCCTTCATAGCCTTTCCGGGCTTGAACTTCACCTTCTTGCTGGCCGGAATCGAGATCGGCTTCTTGGTGCGCGGATCGCGGCCCATGCGGGCCGAGTGCTTGGCGACCATGAAGGTGCCGAAGCCCACGAGCGTGACCTTCTTGCCGTCGACGAGCGCCGACTGGATGGCAGCCGTGAGGGCGGTGAGCGCCTTCTCGGCGTCGACCTTCTTGAGTCCGGTTTCCGATGCGATGTGCGAAACGAGGTCCGCCTTCGTCACTGAATTGGCCATGGTGTGCTCCCCTGTTCCCCCGACGGATGGATCCGTGCGGGGAATCTCGTGTGAGCGCGCGGATCTGCACCGAGCGCCGCGGGGACTGTAGCGGACCGGATCGACAAATGACAGGGCTGACGTCGGAGGTTTTTCAGCTTTTCGATGTCAGCCTGGCTCGCCCGGATGCCCATCCTGTGCGGACTCATCGCTTTCGACGGACTCTTTTGGCTCGATGAGCGTCGAATTCCCGCCAAAGATCCCGGCGGCCTGAGCGCCCGCGAGGGCCTCTTTCAGGACCCGGTCCATGTGGTCGACCGCGATGATCTCGACGCTCTGACGCACGCGTTCGGGGATCTCGTCGACGTCCTTCACGTTCTCTTCGGGGATGAGGACGCGGGTGATGCCGCCCCGGTGGGCCGCGAGCACCTTCTCCTTCAGGCCGCCGATGGGGAGCACGCGCCCGCGGAGCGTGATCTCGCCCGTCATGGCGGTGTCGGCGCGGACCGGGATCTGCGTGAGGGCGCTGACCAGGGCCGTCGCCATGGCGATGCCCGCGCTGGGCCCGTCGGTCTTGAGCGCATTGCCCGGGTAGTGGATGTGGAGGTCCTGCGTCTCGTAGAAGTCGGGCTCGAGGTGCAGCGCCTCGGCCCGGGTGCGCAGGTAGGTGAGCGCGGCGTTGGCGGATTCCTTCAGCCAGTCGCCGAGGCGGCCGGTGAGGATGAGCTTGCCCTTGCCCTTGATCGCGGCGACCTCGATGTTCAGCAGCTCGCCGCCCCACGGGCTCACGGCGAGACCCTTCACGGTGCCGACCTGGTCTTCGAGCTCGCGCTCGCCGATCTTGAAGCGCGGCACGCCGAGCAGCTTGTCGAGGTTGGCCGTGGTGACGTGGATCTTCGTCTCGGGCCCGTGGTGGACGACCCGCCGCGCGACCTTGCGGCAGATGCGGGCGACCTCCTGCTCGAGCTTCCGGACGCCCGATTCCTTCGTGTAGGACCGGATGATCTTGAGCAGCGCCGGGTCGGAGAGCGTGACGTTCTCTTCGGTGATGCCGTTCAGCTCCATCTGGCGCGGCAGCAGGTAACGCCGGGCGATTGCGGCCTTCTCGAGCTCGGTGTAGCCCGAGAGCTCGGTGATCTCGAGCCGATCCTGCAGGGGCAGCGGGATGCCCTGCAGCGCGTTCGCCGTGCAGATGAACATCGCCTTCGACAGATCGAAGTCGAGGTCGAGATAGTGGTCGTTGAACTGGGTGTTCTGCTCGGGATCGAGCACCTCGAGCAGCGCGGCGGCCGGGTCGCCGCGGAAGTCGCTGCTCATCTTGTCGACCTCGTCGAGCAGGATGACGGGGTCGATGGTGCCGGCGCGCTTCATCGCGTGGACGAGCTTGCCGGGCATGGCGCCGATGTAGGTGCGCCGGTGGCCGCGGATCTCGGCCTCGTCGCGCACGCCGCCGAGGGAGATCTTCACGAACGGGCGGTTCGTGGCCCGCGCGATCGACCGCGCGAGCGAGGTCTTGCCGACACCGGGCGGTCCGACGAGGCACAGGATGGGGCCGCGCATCTTGTCGACGAGCTGGCTGACCGCCAGGTACTCGAGGATGCGCTCTTTGATGCGGCGCAGGCCGAAGTGGTCTTCGTTCAGCACGCCCGCGGCTTCGGCGAGGCTGCGCGGCTCGGGCGACAGCTCGCTCCACGGCAGCGCGACGATCCAGTCGAGGTAGGTGCGGACGACCGTGGCCTCGGCGCTCATGAGGTTCATCTGCGCGAGCTTGCGCAGCTCTTTCTCGGCGCGGGACTGCACGTGCTCGGGCAGGTCTTTCTCGGCGAGCGCCTGGGCGAGCTCTTCGAGGTCGGAGCGACCTTCTTTGTCGCCGAGCTCTTTCTGGATCGCCTTCATCTGCTCGTTGAGCCAGTACTCGCGCTGGGAGCTCTCGCGCTCGCGCTTCACCCGGGTCTTGAGCTTCTTCTCGACCTGCAGGAACTCGATCTCGGCGAGCAGCGCCTTGTAGATGCGCTCGAGACGCTCGGTCACGTCGATGGTCTCGAGGATCTCCTGCTGCTCGGCGACCTTGAACTGCATCGGCGCGACGAGCATGTCGGCCAGCCGGTCGGCATCCTCGAGCGCGTTCACCGCGAGCAGCATCTCGGGCGGCACGGCGCGGTTGAGCTTCACGTACCGTTCGAACGTCTGCTTCACGGTGCGGACGAGGGCGGCCTGCTCGACCGACACCTCGGTCTCGGGCACGAACTCTTCGACCTCGACCTCGAAGTGCGGGTCTTCGGACAGCCACCGGACGATGCGCGCCCGCCGACGGCCCTCGACGACGATCTTCGTGTTGCCGTCGGGCAGGTTGAGGACCTCTTCGACCGTGGCGATGCACCCCATCTCGTAGATGTCGGACTGCGTGGGGTTCACGCGCTCGCCGGAGCGCTGCGCGACCAGGAAGATCTCGCCGCCCTGGGCCCGCGCCGCGTTGACCGCGCTGACGGAGCGCGGACGCCCCACGATCAGCGGCATGGTCCGCTGGGGGAAGACGACCACCTCGCGCAGCGGGAGCAGCGCGTAGCGGGCGGGAACGTCTTTTTCCTGGCGGTCTCGGAAGAACACGGTCAGCGACCTCGGGTGGAGTGGAGGGGACCGTTCAGCCCCATTCTGCCTCGTTCTCGTACACGAGGATCGGGTCTTGCCGCTTCTCGACGACGTCTTCGCTGATGATGCACTCCTTCACGTTGTTCTTGGACGGGAGGTCGTACATCACGTCGAGCATGATCTCTTCGAGGATACCGCGCAGACCGCGCGCACCGGCCTTTCGCTGGAGCGCTTCGCGGGCGATGTGCTTCAGGGACCCGTCGGTGAACTTCAGGGCCACGTTGTCCATGTCGAAGAGCTTCTGGTACTGCTTGATCAGCGCGTTCTTCGGCTTGATCAGGATGTCGATCAGGGCCTCTTCGTCGAGCTCGTCGAGGGTCGCGACCACGGGCACGCGACCGATGAACTCGGGGATGAGCCCGAACTTCATGAGGTCTTCGGCCTCGACGCGCGCGATGAGCTCGCTCGTGGACAGCTTCTCCTTCCCGCGGACCTTCTTGCCGAAGCCCATCTGCTGCTGGCCGAGGCGGCCCTCGACGATCTTGTCGAGGCCCACGAACGCGCCGCCGCAGATGAACAGGATGTTGGTCGTGTCGATCTGGAGGAAGTCTTGCTGCGGGTGCTTGCGGCCGCCCTTCGGAGGGACGTTCGCGATGGTGCCCTCGATGATCTTCAGGAGCGCCTGCTGCACGCCCTCGCCGGACACGTCGCGCGTGATGGACGGGTTCTCGGACTTGCGGCTGATCTTGTCGATCTCGTCGACGTAGATGATGCCCTTGCAGGTGCGCTCGACGTTGTACTCGGCGTTCTGGAACAGCGCGAGGATGATGTTCTCGACGTCTTCACCGACGTAGCCGGCCTCGGTGAGGCTCGTGGCATCCGCGATGGCGAACGGGACGTTGAGGAACTTGGCCAGCGTCTGCGCGAGCAGGGTCTTGCCGGAGCCGGTCGGCCCGATGAGCAGGACGTTGCTCTTCTGCAGGTCGACGTCGTCGTGGTTCGAGCGGCTGTCGATGCGCTTGTAGTGGTTGTGGACCGCGACGGAGAGCACCTTCTTCGCGCGTTCCTGGCCGATGACGTACTCGTCGAGGTGCGCGTAGATGTCTTTCGGCTTCGGGACGAGCCCACGGGTCGCGTAGAAGTCTTCGCGCTCGTACTCTTCGGTGATGATGTCGTTGCACAGCTCGACGCACTCGTCGCAGATGTACACCGACGGCCCGGCGATGAGCTTCCGGACCTCTTTCTGGGACTTGCCGCAGAACGAGCAGCAGAGCTCTTTGCTCGTGGACTTCCTGCGCATCAGTCGCCGTTGCCGAGCTCGCCCGGGGCGATGACCTCGTCGATCAGGCCGTAGTCACGGGCCTCGATGGCCGTCATGATGTTGTCGCGCTCGGTGTCGTGCGCGATGGTCTCGACCTTCTGGCCGGTGTGGCGGGCCAGGGTCTCGTTCAGCGTGGCCTTCCAGCGCAGGATCTCTTTCGCGTGGATCTCGATGTCGGTGGCCTGGCCGCGGAACCCGCCGAGCGGCTGGTGGATGAGCACGCGGCTGTGGGGGAGCGCGCGGCGCTTGCCCTTCGTACCGCCCGCGAGGAGCACGGCGCCCATCGAGGCGGCCTGGCCGACGCAGATGGTGGCGACTTCGGGGCGGATGTACTGCATGGTGTCGTAGATCGCCATCCCGGCCGTGATCACGCCACCCGGGCTGTTGATGTACATGTAGATGTCTTTCTCGGGATCCTGGCTCTCGAGGAACAGGAGCTGGGCCACGATGAGGTTCGCGACCTGATCGTCGATCGCGGTGCCGAGGAAGACGATCCGATCGACCAGGAGACGCGACCAGATGTCGTAGCGGGTCTCGCCGCGGTGGGTCGTCTCGGTGACGCTCGGGATGAAGTAGTTCGTGGGCTTCGGGAAGCTCATGGACGGGTTCCTTTCGTGTATGGGGACCTCCGTAACTGGAGGGATCCGCCACGCCCACGGATTTCACCACGCCCTGCCCGATCGGGCAGCCCGGCGTTTCCGGGCCGGGTGGTCGTCCTCTTCGCAGCCCGCTAATCGGGCCTCTGGAGGTCGGATGCGGCGGTGGATGGCGGCGGGCGTCGTGGGGGTGACGAGCCTCGCGTGCGGCGGCGCGTTCGAGGAGACCCAGCACGCCCTCGATGCCGGCGACCACGCCGTGCTGGTCGAGATCGCCGACCTGAAGGGCGAGTTCCCGTCGCTCGTCGTCGACCCGACCGCGGAGGAGTGGTCGAAGGTGAAGTCGATGGGCACCTGGGAGCTCGAGTACCAGTACGAGACGGACGACTTCGTGCTCTCGAGCTTCGTGTTCCTCGAAGAGAGCCCCGACGACGCGAGCTGGGTGTTCTGGGGCCTGGGCCTCGCCCCTGCGATGATGGAGAACGAAGGCATCGAGTTCGTCGTGGACGACGGGCTCCTCACGCTCGGCGACGAGCGAAGCTGCGGCCTCCTGCGGTCCGAGGGCGCGGTGGCGGGCAACCTGTGCTCGGTCCGCGACGGCTCGGTCGTGATGGCCATCGTGCTCGTCGGCGGGTACTTCGACCAGCCCGGCGACCTCGACCGCATCCTCGCCTCGGCCCTCTCCGCCGCGAAGACGCACGCGCCGAAGGAATCCCCGCTCCCGTAGGAGGCCCCGTGATCGAGCTCATCTGCACCCGTACCTGAAGCACCTGTGGCAAGGCGGTCGCCTTGCTCGAACAGAACGGGATGGCGTTCACGTACCGCGAGTACACGAAGCAGCCCCTGTCGGCCGACGAGATCCGCGTCGTCCTCGCGAAGCTGGGCATGGGGCCGCGTGACGTGCTCCGCTCGGCCGACGCGAAGAAGGCCGGCATCGGCCCCGAGGTCGGCGACGACGCGCTGATCGACGCCATGGCGGCGAATCCGCGGCTCCTGCAGCGCCCGATCGGCGTGAAGGGCGCGAAGGCGGCGCTCGGGCGGCCCGTCGAGAACCTGTTGGCGCTGAAGGGCTAGCCCACTCGACTAGGGTGCCCTGTCGAACCGCAGCTCCCACGTGCCGGCCGCATCCGTGCCCGCACAGTGGAGCGCCTCCGCGTCCCGCACGCACGACATGACCAGATCCTCGCCGAGCACGGCCGTGTCCGTCGAGACCCCCGTGTCCCCGGCGGTCGCGAAGGCCCAGGCCCCCGCGCGCAGGCGCGTGCCCACCAGCGCCACCTCGCGGAAGGCGCCATCCTCGACGCGCGTCTCGAAGAACGTCGCGCGACCCGAGCTCGCGAGGTCGAGCTGCCACGTGCGCCCGTCGACCGGGCACGCCGTGCGCACCGTGTCGACCACGCGATCACGGCAGAGCCACGAGCCGACCGCGGGGTCGGGCTTCGTGGCGCAGGCGAGCAGCAGCGCTGCCCATGCGGCATGCAACCGCACGAACGGCCTACTTCGTGTCGGCGATGCGCTTCTCGATCGCGGCGAGCGCGCCCTTGCGGGCCTTGCCGTTCTGCTCGGCGGCGAGGAGCTCGGCGAGGTCGGCGTCGTGCGCGCCGGACTCGATGGCCTCCTTCACCTTGCCGACGGCGCCGTCGAGCACGGAGAGGTCGGCGCCGGCCGCGGGGGCTTCGTCTTTCTTCGCCTTGCCCTTGGCCTTGGCCTTCGGCTTCTCTTCGGCGGCGGCCTCGGCCTTCGGCTCGTCTTTCTTGGCGGCCTTCTTCGGAGCGGCCTTCTTCGCGCCCTCGTCGACGAGGTTGGCGCGCTCGAGCAGCCAGTCGAGGGTCTTCTCTTCGAGCATGCGGGCCTTGAGCTCTTCGACGGCCTCGTCCTTCACGAAGTAGCCCTTCACGGCTTCGACGCTCTGGCCGCGCTCGGAGGCGAGCTCGGCGTACTTCGCATCGAGATCCTTGTCGGTGATCTCGATCTTCTCGGTCTCGCTGACCTTCTCGAGGATCAGGCCGGCCTTGGACGCGAACTCGGCACGGATGCGGAGGTCGGCGATCTGGGCGTCGGAGAACGACAGGGAGCGCGGGTCGCGGCCCATGTAGGCCTGCTGGAGGCGCAGCTCGTCCATCAGCATCTTCAGGCTGGTGTCGACCATGCCGGCCGGCACGTCGAACGGGTTCGCCGCGATGAGGGCCTCGAGGAGGTTCGCGCGGGCCTGGTTGCGGGCGAGGTTCTCGCGCTGGGTCTGCAGGTCGCCGCGGATGGCGTTGCGCATGCCCCCGGCACCGCCTTCGTAGCCGAGCTCTTCGGCGAGGGCGTCGTCGAGCGCGGGGACCTCGTTGGCCTGGATCGACAGGACCTTCGCATTGACGGACAGCTCCTTGCCCGCGACGGCCTCGGTGCGCGCGTCGGCGCCGAAGGTGACCTTGCCCTTCTTGCTCTTGCCGGCCTTGGTGCCGACCAGGAAGTCCTCGATGCCGGGGTAGTAGGGGTCGGCCTCGGTGCGGATCATGGTGCCGGGCTCGTTCGCCACGACCTCCTTGCCGTCCTTCACCTCGAGCTCGACGAGCACCATGTCGCCCTTCTCGACGCCGCGGTCGGTGACCTCGACGAGGCGGGCCTGGCCTTCGAGGCGGGCGCGAACGTTGGCCTCGACCTCTTCGTCGCTGATGGTGGCGACCGGGTAGACCACGTCGACGCCCTTCACCTTGGTGAGGCTGACGCTCGGCTTCACGTCGACGAGGACGGTGAACGAGAACTCGGCGTTGTGCTTGAGCTCGCCGGTGTCGTCGAGGGTGGGCTGGCCGACGGGCTCGAGCTTCTCGCCCTCGATGGCCTTGCGGTAGCCGCTCTGGATGAGGTTGTTGGCGACGTCGCTGCGGATGTCGCCGCCGTAGCGCGCCTCGAGGACCTTGCGCGGCGCCTTGCCGGGACGGAAGCCGGGCAGGCGGACGCGACGCCCGAGGGTCTTGAAGGCGGAGTCGAGCTCGCTCGCGACCCTGTCGGCGGGGAAGGTGATCTGGATCTTGCGCTGGAACGACCCGATGGACTCGACTGCGACCTTCATGACTGACCTCGATGAGTTCGGAACGGGTCGGACGCGGATGCGAGAAGGGGGACTCGAACCCCCACGGGTTGCCCCACTGGATCCTAAGTCCAGCGCGTCTACCAGTTCCGCCATTCTCGCGAACGACCGAAACGGACCCGCGCTTTTATTGGACGGGCGCGCGGTCGTCGAGAGCGATGTTGGCCGCCGTGCTCAGCGGCCGCAGAGCGCCCACGCCACGACGCGTGCCGACAGGTGGGCGTGCGACCGCTCCTCCCTCGCGATCCGCTCCAGCAGCGCGCGCTCGGGCGGCGTCAGCGGGCCGCGGAGGCGGTTGCGCGCGACCGCGACGGCGCGACCCTCTCCGAGGACCCCGTGCCGGAAGGACTCCCAGGCCATCCGGCGGCGGGAGGGCAGCGCCCGTCGGGACTCTGGCAGCGGCCCGAGCGCGATCCCCGCGAGGGCGGCGCTGTCGGTGGCGTGTCCGGCCTCCTCGTCGGCGGCACTCTGGCACGCGGCCACGAGATCCGCGGGCGCCCCGTGCTGGCCGAGGTGGTCGGCGAGCTCGAGGAAGGCCGCCACCGCCTGGTGCTCCATGCGGGCGTCCCAGGCCCAGCCGCGCGGATCCGTGGGCAGCGCCGTTCCCGGCAGCGGGCGCCCGATGACGACGAGATCGTACGGCTCGTAGAGCCAGACGAGCACGACCTGCCCGAACACGACGGCGGACACGACCAGATCCAGGATGGCGGTCGCGATCGTCACGGTGGCGATGGGGGTCTCGTCGCGGCGTTGCCGGATCCAGTCGACCAGGGCGACGACCAGACCCGAGAACGGCAGGACCTGCAGCAACCCGAGGGCCAGCAGGCGCGCCGGGAGGGTCTCGGTGCGGTCGGGGTAGCCCGTGCTCCACTCCGGGTTCCCCCACTCCCACACGGCCCACGTGCTTGAAGCGGCGAGCCCCAGGAGCGCGAGCCCGATCGCGATGGCGGTCATCCAGCGGCGCATAGTCGACACAGCAGGTTCGTCGGGTGGGGAGATGGTGTGGTCACCGGCACGGTTTATTCCGTGAAAATCTTGACAATCACGGGATACGACACGGTCGACGTCTCACTGCCCTTGCTGATTCGAGCATCGGCGCAGAAGTTGCTGCGTCCAGCCTGGGACAGCTGAAGGCCCTGGAACAGGACCCGCAGCTTCACAAGCCCAGGCAACTTCTTCCCCACGGAGGTCCAGTCCTGGAGTACGACCTCCGTGCCGTCCGGCCGCTCCACTCTGACGCGGGCCTCGAGCTCTTCGACTTCTCCACTGGCCTCCCACGCCGCAAACAGGCTGGCGGTGGGAACCATGGCTGGCAAATCCGGTGCGGTCAACACCTCAATGACACCTTGAATGTGCGTGATGTGGTCGGTGTCAAGGATGACGTTCGACGCCAGCAGGCAACTGACCGGCCGAAGTGACGTCACGCCGTCACCGAACCAAGTGAGATGTCCACGGTTGTGTCTTGAGTGCCGTTCTTGCGACCGTGGTGCTCGAGCGAAGTGATCTCGAAGGACGTGAGTTCCTCGGTCTCCTCCACGTGGGTGTGGTGAAGTGTTCCCACAGCCGCGAGAACGTCGGCCTTCGGCGAGGAGATTCCGAGCAGCACGCGAGGGTCCATCCCGTACACGTCCACGAGATTTCGGATCATCCGCAGCGACAAGCTGCGGCGGCCGGAGAGCACTTCGGAGACCTTGGGTGCCCCTCCGAAGAGCGGGGCCAGGTCCTGTTGCGTGAGGCCTCTCTGGTCCATCAGGAACTCGATGGCTTCTACGGGCGTTGGAGGTGAAACCTGGAAATGCTCCCTCTCGTAGGCATCTGCGACGAGTCGCAGGTAGACGCGACGATGCCAGTCCGATTCTCGCGGATCGAGGCGTTGGGAGGAAAGGCGCTCGAGCTCGTCGAGAAGCTCGTCGAACTGCCGGTTGTCTTGAGGGACCGGTGGTACGGTGATGGTCATCATGGCTCCCCCTCCCAAAGCTGCTCGTTCGGAGCCCGGTCGTATTCAGCGTGTGTGCCGATGAATTTGATGTAGACGGTTCCGGGGCTCTCCGGCCACCCGTCACCGGGAAAGAAGAACTTGGCGCATAGACGGTATTCGTTGTGCCTGATGTTGAAGATCACGCGTTCACCGTCAAGGACTCTCGCCGAAGGGTATGCGCGTTTCAACGCATCCATCGTGCGCCAGTTGCCCGCCTCCATGTCGGACAGCCAGGCCCGCAGATGGCCGGCGGCACGAGGATGAGCCTCGCACGCTTCTCTGATCGATCGCCGCTTCAGGACCCGCATGAGTTCCCATTTTGGGAATGTAGGCATGGCGCCAACGAAAGGCAAGCCTACCAGCTGCACGGCGATCGCGCAGCGTGCCCGGAAGCGCGAAACCCCGAAGCGGGTCGCGCGTCGGGGTTCGGAAGCTCGTGAATGTGGGCCCACCAGGACTCGAACCTGGAACCTACGGATTAAGAGTCCGGTGCTCTACCACTTGAGCTATAGGCCCGTATTCACGTTGGAATGGGGTGGATGATGGGTTTCGAACCCACGACCTCCGGAACCACAATCCGGCGCTCTAACCAACTGAGCTACACCCACCGTGTACGACGACGTTTAATCGGTCTGTCGGGTGTGACAAGGGCACAGAGAATGCGTCGGCAGTTGATTCGCTCCATCCTCGTGACTTTCGCGATCGCGGGGTGTGGGCCCCGGATGGCGAACGTCGTCGAGGCGGGGGCGCGGGAGGAGACGCGCTCCATCCTCGAGCGGTTCCGCGCCTACCGCCTCGCGCCCGCCGGGGTCGCGCCGCCCTCCCTCGAGCACCGCAACGGGCTCGACCGCACCGACGGGATCTCGGGATCCATCGAGCTCGTCCTCGCGGAGGACGCCGAGTGGAACCAGTGGTCCGACGGCTCGGCGCGCCTGTTCAACAACCGCACGGCGCACCTGTTCCAGGTCGAGATCACGTCCGAAGAGCCCGTCCGCTGGCTGCCGGAGCGCACGCGGCTGGAGCTGAACGTCGAGGGCAACGTCTTCCGCGCGGCCGAGAGCCAGGAGGTGCTGCTCGAAGACCTCCTGTTCTGGGCGTACCACCAGGAGCGGAACGTCCTGGACGGCGATCTCGCCCTCCGCGCGCGCGGCGCGGGCCCGCTGCGGGAGGCGTACATGCCGTCGCACGTCGACACGCTGCTGACGGGCCTGATCGCGTTCCCGCTCGTCGAGACGCCCGAGAACGAGCGGTTCTACACGAGCGTCGACCCTTCGGAGTACCACGTGGTCTCGATGCGGGTGACGGTCGGGCTCGAGACGCCGCACGGGCGTGAGTCCCTGGTGTGGCTGCTCGAGTAGGTCAGCCGAAGAGCAGCCACCAACCGAGGCCCACCGCGCATCCCACCAGCACCACGATCGCCGGCAAGAGCCACGCGGGCCGCGCGTCGGGAGCCGGCGTCGCGCCGCGCCCGGCGACCCCGCTGGAGTCGATCTCGGTCTGCGTGTCGTCGGTGAACAGGCCGACCGGGAGGCTCGGGCGCTTCGCGGCGACCTCCGCCGGCGGGCCGACCGACACGGGGATGCTGCCCCGCTCGATGATCGACGGCGGCGTGTACTCCGGCACGACTCCGAGCTCCGAGTCGACCGTGGGATCGTCCTCGGCGTGGAGGTCGCCGAGCACCTGGTCCTCGCCGAGCGTGCGGCGCCCCGCCTCGACCGTGGGCAGCGGCTCGATCACGTCGCCCAGCTCGTCCTCCCAGCTCGCGGGGAGCGTGGTCTCCTCCGGATCCGAGCCGACCAGCTCCACCAGCCAGCCGTCGAAGCGCCACTCGCAGGTCTCCGCGAGCGAAGGCCCGGCCGTGGACGCCGCGAGATCGGCGAGCCCCGCGATCGCCCGGGACAGCGGAGGCCGCGCGACCGGGTCCCACGCGAGGAGCCCGCGCAGCCAGTTGCCGTAGGACTCGGAGAACACGGCGCCCGGGCTGCTCATCGCGCGGATCTGGGCGCGCCGGACGGCCGCTTCGTGCGACTCCTCGGTGCTGGCGACGGGCAGGGGACCGCCGAGCAGGAACGCGAGCAGGGCGCCGAGCCGGTAGACGAGCCGCGCCTCCGCGGTGCCCTCGCCGGGCGCCCGTGGCCCGGAGATACCCGGCAGCGCCCGGATGAATCCCGCGATCCGGACGGAGCCGTCCGCGCAGAGCAGCACGTCGTCGGGCTCGGGCCCCGGATGCCCCTGTGCCGGCCCGCCCAGGGCCGCGGCAACGCTGGCGACGAGCTCGGCCGCGGCGCGCAGCCCGAGCTGGCGGTCGCCGGTGAGGTGCGACACGGCGATCCCGTCGACGCTCTCGTACACGTACGCGATGCGGTTGTTGTGCCCGCGGATGTCGAGCAGGCGGAGCACGGGCGCGCGCTTTCGCGCGTAGAGGTCGAGATCCGCGGCGGCCTCGCGGGCCCGCGCGACGCCCGAGGGCTGGAAGGGCGCGAGGACCACGAGCACCTCGCGCGGCCCGTCGTCCTCGTCCAGCACACCGCGCCGGACGCTCGGGTGCCAGGGCTGCCAGGTCTCGCCGAGAGTGAGCGTCACGCGCGCCCTCTACATCGCCGGCCCCGTCCGGAGCAACCGCGGGACGGTCGCGGCGTCGGGCAGCGGGTGGTAGGGGAGGGGTTCATGGATCCCTCCGACATCGAACGCGCGCGCGACGTCCTGCACGACCTGCTCGTCGAGGCCGGCTCGATGGCGCTCGCCCGGCGGGCGGCCACCGCCGTCGAGATGAAGGACGACGGGAGTCCCGTCACGGGCGCGGATCAGGCGATCGACGCGTGGTTCGCCGAGCAGCTCCCGCGGGCGTTCCCCGGTGTGGGGGTCGTCGGCGAGGAGGGCGCCGGGATCGCGGGGAGCGCGGGTACGTTCTTCGTCGACCCGATCGACGGTACGCAGGCGTACCTCGACGGGCTCCCGTACTGGGGGCCGACCGTGTGCCTCGTCCGCGACGGGGTGCTCGAGCTGGGGGCGTTCTACGTGCCGCCGCTGCGCGAGTACTGGTTCGCGGCGCGCGGGCACGGCGCTTTCCGCGACGGGGTCCGGCTGACGATCGGGCCGCCGCGATGGGACGATCGGCGCCAGGTCCTTCTGGTCCCGAGTCGGTTCCACATGCGCCGACACGGCCACTGGCCCGGGAAGATCCGCGCGTTCGGATCCGCTGCCGCGCACCTCGCGCTGGTCGCGGCGGGCGCCGGGGTGGCGACGGTGGTCCCGCGGTGGTCGCTGTGGGATGTAGGATGCGGGGCGCTGCTCGTCACCGAGGCGGGCGGGCGGATCGCCACGCTCGACGGAGCGCCGTACGACGTGGTGAATGGCGAGCCGGGGTTGCCGTTCGCGGCAGGCGCGTCTACCGCTTTGCAGAATCTGGCCGCCGCGTTCGCGGGGAGGACCGATGGCGAGGGATGAAGAGCTGGAGGAGGAGGACGATCTCGGCGTCGACGAGCTCGACGGCGACGACGGTCCGCGGCGCAAGGTCCCGGCGAACCTCCCGGCCCTCGGCGCTCCGCCCGCGAGCGTCCGCAAGGGCTCGAAGAAAGACCTCCTCTCGTACTACCTGTCCGAGGTCCGCAAGTACCCGCTGCTCACCCGCGAGGAAGAGCAGGAGTACGCGCTCCGCTTCGTGAAAGACGGCGACGCCGAGGCGGCCGAGCGCCTGGTGACCGCGAACCTGCGCCTCGTCATCAAGATCGCGTTCCAGTACCACCGGCAGTGGGCGAACGTGCTCGACCTCATCCAGGAGGGCAACGTGGGGCTGGTCGAGGCCCTGTCCCGCTACGACCCGTACCGCGAGATCCGGTTCTCGAGCTACGCGCAGTACTGGATCCGCGCGATGATCCTGCGGTTCCTCCTCGACAACTTCCGGCTGGTGCGCCTGGGGTCCACCCGCGCGGGCCGCAAGCTGTTCTTCCAGCTCCAGAAAGAGCGCGACCGGATGCTCGAAGAGGGCAAGAGCGCCACGCCCGAAGCCCTCGCCGAGCGGCTCGGCGTGAAGCCCGAAGACGTGGCCGACGTCGACCAGCACATGCGCGCGCCGGCGCTGTCCCTGCACGCCCCGGCCGGCGACGACGCCGACGGGCGCACGCTGTCCGAGGTCGTGCCCGAGAAGATCGAGAACAACCCCGAAGACCAGACGGCGCGCAGCGAGCTCGGCAGCATCGTGCACGAGAAGCTCGCCGAGTTCGCCGAGGGCCTGAAGGACGAGCGCGAGCGCGCGATCTGGGAGCGTCGGCTGGTCGCGACCGATCCCGAGAGCCTCTCGGTGCTGGGCGACGAGTTCGGGGTGAGCAAAGAGCGCGTCCGGCAGCTCGAGGCCCGGATCAAGAAGCGGCTGAAGGCGTTCCTCGAGACCGAGCTGGGCGACGAGATCGCGTTCGAGTTCTCGGCTCCAGACTAGGGTCTTCGGCGATTTCTCTCGATCTTCGGGGAGGGAGTCGGCGGTCGTGGCCGGATCCGTCTCACGCAGATGACGCAGAAGGACGCAGATGACGCAGAGGGAGCGGCGGCCTCGATGGGTCGTGCGCCGTTCTCTGCCCGTTCATGAGGGGGCCTGGGGACGGACCAGGACCACGGCTCACCAGAGCAGGCCGACGCTCCGGCCGAAACGCCGGCCTGCTCTGGTGCGTCTCGAATCCGGTCCGCAAGAACATCCGGACGCTGCGGGTGGTCCTTGGCCTTGGCGGTGCAATCCCATCGGACGGCGCCCCGGGGACGCGAACACGCTCGACCCGCGGCGGCCTCGTTTCTGCGTCATCCGCGTCCTTCTGCGTCATCTGCGTGATGCCTTGGGACGCTCGAAGCTCGATCCCTTCCGGGCGACCCGCGACACCGCCGTCTCCCGACAGCCCCATCGGTCCCGTCAGGCACGTCCGCAGGGTCCGGTTCCCCCTCGCCCCTCCAGGGCGCGCGGACCCTCATGGGAACCGGATCCTGGGACTGCCGGGTCTCCGAACCGCAAGGCGGCCATAGGCCAGCCGCGCAGCGAGCGAAGCGAGCGAAGTAATCGATCCATGGGACCAGAACGTCCGTTCTTGAGCCGGGCTTCAGCGATTCTTGAGCCTCTCCCCAGCCGGCAGTCCGCTATTCGGCCGCCACCTGCAAGGGAGTTGTCCATGTTTGCCTTTCGCTCCGTCTGTGTCGCCCTCACCGTTCTCTCTTTCGCCGGCTGCGGCACGCTCGACGTGAACGCACCGGCCGTCCCGGATGCCGCCACTACCGACATCGAGCTCGCGGATGCCGCCGTGCTGCTCGACCAGGTCGCCGGGCTCTCGGAGGTCGTCGTCGAGCCCGACCGCCTCGTGCTCTGGCTCGACTCCAGCGAGGTCGAGGTCGACCTCGGTGTGGGCTCGGTCGTCGTCGGAGGCCGTGGCGGCGGGTACCTCCGCGAGGTCACGGGCGTCCAGCGCGACGGGGCGCGGGTGATCCTCGCCACCGTCGAAGCCGACCTGTCGCAGGTCATCGAGCGCGGGGCCTGGGAGATGGAGCTGCGGGCCGAGGCGCTGCGGTCCTTCGAGCACAGCTTCGGCGAGCAGTGGGACTTCGGCGGGCGCGTGCTGGTCGACGAGTCCCTGTGGTCCGACGCCGAGGGCGGCTACGTCAACGTCTCCATGCACGTGGCGGACGGCGCTTTCGTGAAGCTCGACCCGATCTTCCGCGCGAAGGGCGAGGTGCTCGGCGGATCCTGGCTCGACGCCGGGTTCCAGCTCGAGGGCACCCTCGACACCTCGGCCGACTTCGTCATCGCGACCTCCGGGAAGATCACCTCCGACGTGGAGCAGAAGGTCTTCGAGGGCGAGGTGGAGATCAACCAGACGATCGGCGTGGTCCCCGTCCGCGGGACGGCGCGGATCGAGGTCGTGGCGGGGGTCTCCGGCCGGTTCGACGCGAACGTGTCGACCACGCTGCACACCGAGGCGCACGGGGCGGTCCACATGGGGGCTGGCTACACCGACGGCTGGTGGGGCTCCGCGGGCTGCGGGACCGCTCCGGAGTGGGGCGTCAGCGGCGACAGCTCGACGGGCGATTGCTTCACGTGGGACGTGTCCGATCGCGACTCGTCCGCGAACCTCGACGCGCACGCGCGCGCCTGGGTGCGGGTGGACATGACCATCGAGCTCTACAGCTCGGCCGGCGCGAACCTGAAGCTCGAGCCGTGGGCAGACCTCAGCACGTGCAACGACAGCGACGGCGCCGCGCCTATCGGCATCGACCTCGACGCGGGCCTGAAGGGGGAGCACGGCTACCACTTCCGCGCGTTCGGCTGGGACTGGCTGTCGAACGACTGGGGCCCGTACCCCTTCGACGCCGGCACCTGGGACCTCTACCCGGGCGAGCCGATGACGTGCGGGGCGCTGCTCCCGGGCGAGTGAGCCTCAGGGCTTCGGCGGGTGCAGCTCCCCGGCGTCGCGCAGGGCCTTCAGGTCCTGCCCGAGCTTCGTGGAGTAGACCTGCGCGCCGCGCGTGTTCAGGTGGCTGTTGTGGGACGGCAGCGGGGCGCGCGAGTAGTCGAAGTGGGGGACGCCGCGCGATGCGCACAGCGCGGCGATCTCCGGCACCAGCACGGGCGCTTCGTCTTCGGTGGGCGGGCTCACCATGATCACCTGGATGCTCCGCGCGGCGGCGTAGTCGAAGAGCCGTCCCAGCGGGGCCAGCGCGTCCTCGTCGGTCGGAGGGGCCGGTGGACGCGGGCGGATCAG
Source organism: Alphaproteobacteria bacterium (assembly GCA_020632875.1). Classification (GTDB taxonomy): domain Bacteria; phylum Myxococcota_A; class UBA796; order UBA796; genus JACKEQ01. The sequence goes on along the minus strand of JACKET010000009.1, from coordinate 209,984 downwards.
GAAGTCCGGCGGTTGCGGGAGCTGGTTGGCGAGGCGGGGACGGCGGGGACGGCGCTGGATGGCGACGAGGTACGGCTCGAACCCGCGGTTGCGGAAGACCGTGGGAGTGACGGGCGGATCGCGGTACAGCCGCAGCAGGTGGTGGATGCGGACGAGCCAGATGTGCTGGCCCCACACGCGCTTGCCGAGCAGGCGCTGGCCGAGCGGGCTCGAGAGGATGCGCTCGGTCTGGCCGCGCGACTCGGGGAGGAAGCCCTGGCCGCCGAAGCTCACGACGAGCAGCTCGGGGTCGGGCAGCGTGGGCAGGACGTGCTGCCGCATCACGACGTCGAACGAGCGCGCGTAGTTCCCGGCGCTGCCGAGGTTGAACGAGCGGCTCCCGTACACCTCGTCGAAGGCGCTCGGCATGATGTTGAAGGCCGCGGAGCTGTCCCCGACGATGAGGACGTTCGGACGCAGGTCGTGGGAGTCGAGCTTCTTCAGGTACCGCACCTTCGACGCCATGGTGCGGTTCCAGTACTCCCAGGTCTCGTCGTCCCCCATCCACGCGCGCGCGCCGAGCTCCGCGAGCCCGACGAGCACGAGCGCGATGGCCCACACGGGGAGGGCGCGGCGGACGGCGTTGACGAGCTCGGGATTCACGGAGGGGCCTTCAGAACTGGAAGTAGATGAACGGGACGTCGAGATCGACGCCCCCCATGACGAGCACCCAGATCATCGCGCAGCCGAGCAGGACGCCCTGGAACACGCGGCCCGAGGCGAGCATCGGCTCCTCCTCGCCGCTGCGGTACTGCCACAGATCGAGCGCGACCATCGGGATGCCGTAGGCGAGCGTCGCGTAGACGTACACGTGCTCGATGCCGAGCCACCACGGGTTCAGCAGCAGCGCCATGTACCCGGTCCAGACGCCGGCGAGGCCGTCGCTGCGGAACATGAGCGCCGTGAGGACGAAGACGGTGAGGGTCGCGAAGTTCCCCGCGAACCACCGCAGGCTGAACGGCGCGACCTCGACGCCCTCGTTGCGCGGGAGCTCGGACCAGTACCGGAACAGCAGCAGGCACACGCCGTTGAGGGTCGCCCACAGCACGAAGTTCCACGCCGCGCCGTGCCACAGGCCCGACAGCGCGAACATCCCGACGAGGTTGAACGCATTGCGGACGGGACCCCGCTTGCTGCCGCCGAGCGGGATGTACACGTAGTCGGCGAACCAGGTGGACAGCGAGATGTGCCAGCGCCGCCAGAGCTCCGCGATGTTCTGCGCCAGGTAGGGCTGGCGGAAGTTCACCATCAGGTCGATGCCCAGCAGCCGGGACGTGCCGCGCGCGATGTCGCTGTAGCCGGAGAAGTCGCCGTAGATCTGGATGCAGAACAACAGCGTCGCGCACAGCACGCTGCTGCTCGAGAACGCGCCGATCTCGCCGAACACCTCGTCGACGAAGGGCGCCACGCCGTCGGCGAGGCCGACCTTCTTGAAGAGCCCGATGAGGATGAGCGTGATGCCGGTGCGCAGGAACTGCGGTGTGAGCACACGGTCCTGCTCGAGCTGTGGGAGGAGGTGCTTCGCCCGCTCGATGGGGCCGGCCACGAGCTGCGGGAAGTACGCCACGTAGAGCGCGAACGCGACGGGGTCGGCGGTCGGCGTCTGGCGCCCGCGCCAGGTGTCGATGGTGTAGGCGAGCGTCTGGAACGTGTAGAAGCTGATGCCGACCGGCAGCACGATGTAGAGCAGGCTCGTGTTGAACGGAACGCCGAGCGCCTCGAGCGACGCGTTCGCCGTGTCGACGAAGAAGTTGAAGTACTTGAAGAAGCCGAGGATCCCGAGGTTCGTCACCAGCGAGACGCCGAGCGCGAAGTTGCGCTTCTTCGGGTCGGACGTGGCGGCGATGCGGTTCGCGGCCCAGTAGTCGACCGCGGTGCTCACCCAGAGCAGGGACAGGAACCGCCAGTCCCACCAGCCGTAGAACAGGTAGCTCGCACCGACCAGGAACACGTTCTGACCGCGCCGGGGGAGGGCGTGGTAGACGGGCAGCACCACCGCGAGGAACGCGGCGAACGTCAGCGAGTTGAAGAGCACGCCGCAGCGTCACCGTTTCCGCGTGGCGCTTCAAGGCCCGGCGCGTTGTATGGCGCGGATGGAGGAGGGCTCCACCGTCTCGGGCTACACGCTCATCCGCATCCTGGGGCGGGGGGCACGGGCCGTGGTGTGGGAGGCCGTCGAGGCGTCGAGCGAGCGCCACGTCGCGCTCAAGGTGCTCGACTCCATCGTCGACTCGGCGCCAGCGCGCCTGCGTGCCGAGTACATGGCGCAGAGCGAGGTCGACCACCCGAACGTCGTGAAGGCGCTCGATCTGGTGGAGGTGGGGCGGCGGCTCACGCTCGTGTCCGAGGTGGTGGACGGGCCCGAGCTCGGCGCGTACATCCGCGAGCAGAAGCCCGATCGCACCGCGGCGCTGCGCGTGTTCGGGGGCATCCTGCGCGGCATGGCCGCCGCGCACGAGCGGGGGCTGGTGCACCGCGACCTGAAGCCGTCGAACATCCTGATGACGCGGGGGCCGCGGGCCATCCCGAAGATCTCGGACTTCGGGATGGTGAAGACCCGCGAGAACCTCGAGCTCACCGAGCAGGGCGAGGTGATCGGCACGCTCCGGTACATGGCGCCCGAGCAGCTGATGAACGCGAGCGGGGTCGACGCACGCGCGGACGTGTTCTCGCTCGGCTGCATCCTGTTCGAGCTCCTGGTCCACCAGCGCTGCTTCGACGCGCCGAACCGCGTGGCGCTGATGAACGTCGTCCGGCTGGGGCAGCACACGCCGTTCCCCGAGGGCCTCGACCCGGAGCTCCAGGCGCTGATCACGCGCATGATCGCCGCGGACCCCGCGGTGCGCCCGGCCGATGCGAGCGCGGTGCTCGACCTGCTCGAGCTGCCGTCCGACCCGACCGGGGATCTCGGCGTCCCCATCCCGATTCCGCCCGATCCGTCGGTGTCGCAGCCGGCGTTCGGGCGCGCGGGCGTCGTGGTGCTCGGGGTGGCCGTGGTACTGGGGCTGCTCGGGCTGCTCGGGTTGCTGTTCCGCTGACCCTCGAGCGACGGCGTTGCGGATGCCCGTGTCTCCGACCACAGCGCTCTGTGAGCTGCGAGCGTCTCAGGGCCTCACGCAGATGACGCAGAACGACGCAGATGACGCAGATGACGCAGATGACGCAGAAACGAGGCCGTTCCGGGTCGAGCGTCTTCGCGTCCCCGGAGCGCGGAGCGGGCCTTCTTGCGGATCGGATTCGAGACTCACCAGAGCAGGCCGGCGTTTCGGCTGCTCCGGTGAACCGTCCCGCCCGGCTACCTCGTCTTGCGGTGCGACAGCGCCCGGGGACACGAGGACGAGCGACCGGCGACGACCTGGTTTCTGCGTCATCCGCGTCCTTCTGCGTCATCTGCGTGATGCCGGGCGCTCGAAGCCCGAGCGCTCCCCGGCCGATCGGGGAGGATCGCGGTCCGACCCGGAGAGACGGCGCCACTCGACACCCGATACTCGACACGTGACCCTCGACGCCGCCTCGGAACGCTCGACGTCGTCCGGCGACCCTCACAGCTCGACGGCGATGCTCCCGTAGATCCCGACGTTCCCGAGGCGCTCGGGCGCGAACCACCCGTCCACACGGGTCGGATCGACGTCGCCGGGACGGCCCTCCCGCAGCATCCCGTGCACTCCGATCGCGAGGGTGTCGCTGCGCACGGGGATGCGCTCCACGACCCCGAGCTCGCCGAGCACCTGCCAGCCGGACCACCAGCGCTCGCCGCCGAGCGGGGTCGCGAGGCCGCCCTCGAGCTCGAGATCGGTCTGCCAGCGCCGGTCGATGGGGCGCCAACGGCCGTCCATCGCCACGTAGAGCGGGCGGTGCGCCAGCACGAGGCCGGGCGTCCAGGGCGCGGTGGGCGCGTCGAGGTCGGCGTCGCTGCGGAGCACGAGCGTGTGCCGCACGAGCAGGTCGAGCTGGCCACGGTAGCCCGACGGGAAGCGCAGCGCGGCGCTCGACACGACGGCCTGGCGGGACCACTCGCCCTCCGGGAGCTCCTGGAGCCGCGCGATCGGCAGCGCGAGCGGGCCGCGCACGTGCTGCCAGCCCGACTGGACGCGGAGGGTCGGCGCATCGGTGTCCGCCTCGGGCGACCCGAAGAACGCCACGGCGTACGCCTCGGTGAGGACCGGCAGCGAGAGCTCCGGCACACGCGTGTCGACGCTCCGCCCGCCGCCGATGGCGAAGTGCGCGTCCCCCGGCGCGTAGCCGAGCTCGGCACGGCCGGACGGCAGGAACCGGAACCCGTCCGCCCACAGCGTCTCTCCGCTGGCCTCCGCGAGGATCCAGGCGCCCTCGGTGCGGCGGTAGGCGAGGTCGAGGCCCACGTCGGCGGTCTGGAGCGCGTCGGTGCCCTCGAAGCCCGTGCGTGCGAACCGCAGCCCGGCGGTTCCGCCGGCCCACGACTCGCCATAGACGAGGCCGGTGCTCACGGTGCCGACGGTTCGGCGGCTGCCATCGCAGACGCCGCAGGCGAACGTCGCGCGGCCCAGGTCGCCCACCAGCCACCCGCGGCGCCCGTGCAGCGCGAACGAGCCGCCGAGGGCCTCGCGCTGCGCGTCGAACGTGTCGATCGTGGGCCCTTCGAGCGTCAGGAAGCGCCCGGCCGCCGCGAGGTCGAGGCGCGTGCTCCGATAGCCGATGCCCGTGGAGGTCCGCACGCCGACGGGGATCTGGCGCCAGCTGCCCCCGTCCACCCCGCGCAGCTCGAGCCCCGTGTCGGCCGCCACCGCGAACCGGTCGTGCGCGAGGGGCGCGGAGAAGGCCAGCCGCGCTTCGCCCTGCCTCAGATCGTCCACGGTCGAGCCACCGCGCGCAGCGAGCTTCCCCCAGCCCTGGGTGAGGGAGAGCGGCACCGGCACGGGCACCCCGACGCGCCGCCGCTCGGGGCTCGTGTCGAAGTTGAAGTTCACGGAGAAGGTCCCGGTCGTCGGGTCGGTGATGGCGACCCCGTCGAGCCGGTACACCGCTTCGACGTCCGCCTGGCCGCTCGCGACCTCCACCGTGCTCTCGTAGCTCCGTCCGGCGGGGACCTTCTGCGCCGCCCGCATCTTCCGGTCGTCGACCGCGCTGTCGAGGAAGTCGGGCTCGCGCTCGTAGAGCTGGATCTCGTTCTTCGTGATGACGACGGGCGCCGGTGCAGTGGTCGTGTCGGGGAACAGCGCGGGACGGTCGCCGGGCTGCCCCAGCGGCACGTCGATCGACCGCGTCTGGACCTGGCGGACGCGGGGGTCGATCGCGACGAAGGCCGTCCAGGGCGAGAGGATCGAGTACTCGAGCGCGAGCGGCAGCCCCTCTTCGATGGCCGGCCGGCCGGTGCGGATCTGCTCCCGGCCGAGCGCCTCGATGCGCTGGCGGGCCCACGTGCTGGCGATGGCGCGCCCGCGGGCGACCCGGCGGGGGAGGACGCGGATCTCGATGGGCTCGGGATCGTCGGCGTACTTCCCCGTGATGATGATGGGTCCGCCCTCTTCGTACTGCGTGCGGACCAGGACCTGGATCGGGCGGCCGAGGTGGACGTCGGGGATGCGCGCGGGTGCCATGTCCATCGGGCCCCAGTCGCCCCAGTCGACCTGGATGCCCGACAGGGTGGGGCGATCCATGGCGGCGATCAGCTTCTCTGCCGGCGCGGTGCCATCGTCGCCGCGGAGGTGGACCGCGACGCCGCCGCCCTGGCTGGCGGCCTCCTCGAGGACGAAGCGGTTCACGGCCCCGCCCACGCCGAGCGCGAAGACCTTCGCGTCGCCGCGGTAGGCCGCGAGATCTTCGAGGATGCCGGTCTCGTTCGCGACGAGCCCGTCGGAGATCAGCACGACGTAGCGCTGGCGCTCGGGGTCGACCGGCACGGTGAGGGCCTTCTGCAGGGCCCCGCGGAGGTCGGTGGTGCCGCGCGCGGAGGTCTGCGCGACGATCTGCTTGCCCCACGCGATCTGGTTGTACTCGGCGGGACGGCGGCCGTGGTGCTCGAGCTGCGCGGCGAAGGTGAACAGGTCGAAGACCTCGTCCGGCTGGAGGCTGTCGAGGATGCGGAACACGGCCTGCTGGGCGAGGGGCCAGGCCGCACCGCTCATCGAGCCGCTGCGGTCGAGCACGACGAACACCTCGCGCGGCCGGCGCACGGGGACCGCCGTGGGCTCGGGCGGCTCGAACACCAGCAGCAGGTGCTCGCCGTCGTGCAGCGCGCCGATCTGGGGCTCGTTCGTCCGCGTGCGCCACTTCGCGACGAAGTCGCGCGTCATGGGCAGATCGGTGGCGTGCGCCTCCCAGCCCTCGCCGGTGGGCGCGGTGAACGCCTCGTGGCTCGTCACGCGGAAGCCCTGCAGCTCGACGCCCCCGTCGACCGCGAGGTGCACGTGCGCACGCACCGGGCTGCCGCCGTACGGCGCGGCCATGGCCTCCTCCTCGGGGACGCCGGGCGGCACGAAGCGCGCGCCGGCGACGAGGGGCAGCACGAGCTCGAGCTCGGCGTCGTTCCGCGGGACGGGCTGGATGATGCGCAGCGACACCTCGATCTGCGCGCCTGGCGGGATGTTGCCGACGGTCTGGCGGAAGAGGTTCCAGCGAACCGACTCGGTCAACGCGGCCGTCTGGCCGGCCTCGATCGCGGCCCGATACTGCTCGCGGGCCGCCTCCACCTCTTCGATCCGCCCCTCGATGGTGCGGTCGTCGAGGCGCATCACCATCTTGTCGACCACCGCCCGCTCGTGGAGCGGGAAGAGGTACACGGCTTCGATCGTCTCGTCCGAGTCGTTCCGGAAGGTCTGGGTGATCTCGACGTCGGCGATCGGGCCCGACACCACGACGTCGAACGTCACGTCCGACAGCGGGACGACGGAGGCGAGGGCCGTGAAGAGGAGGGCGAGGATCAGCATCGCGACAGCGTACCGCCTGGATTCACGGGAGGAGAGCGGGGAGTCTGACACGGATGTCGCGGTTCGGTGCCCGGCCGGAGCCGTTCCGTGGACAGCGCGTGTAATCGTCGAGGTTCTACCGCACTCAGTACATCTGGCACACGAGCTGCAAACGCACAGCTCGTCCGCTGGGGTGCTGTCCGTGCCCTTTCAGTCCCGGCGGGTCGGGGGGCGGGTGGGGAATGGGCCCCGCCCGCCCCTCTTCACTTTTGGGACCGGTTAGTGGGGCGGCCAGCGCTGGAGGCCGCCATGGCAACGTCGATCCCCACCGTCCCCACCCCCGCGAACGAGCCCGTCAAGGGGTACGCGCCGGGCAGCCCGGAGCGCACGTCGCTCCAGGCCGAGCTCGACCGCCAGGCGAACGAGGTGGTCGACATCCCCTGCGTCGTCGGCGGCGAGCACGTCTACACCGGCAACACGGTCGACGTGACCATGCCGTGCGACCACGGCCACGTGCTGGCGCGGCTCCACCTCGCCGGTCCCGAGCTCGTGGCGAAGGCGGCGGATGCCGCGGCGGCCGCGAAGAACGAGTGGGCGGCGCTCCCGTGGGAGGAGCGGGCGGGCGTCCTGCTCCGCGCGGCTGCGCTGCTCGCCGGGCCGCACCGCGACGCCGTGAACGCGGCCACGATGCTGGGCCAGGCGAAGACCTGCCACCAGGCCGAGATCGACGCGGCGTGCGAGCTCGTCGACTTCTGGCGCTTCAACGCGAAGTACGCCGAGGGCATCTACGCCGAGCAGCCGCCGATCAGCCCCGCCGGTCTGTGGAACCGCACCGACCACCGGCCGCTCGACGGCTTCGTGTTCGCCATCGCGCCCTTCAACTTCACGTCCATCGCGCTGAACCTGCCCACCGCACCGGCCCTGATGGGCAACACGGTCGTGTGGAAGCCGTCCAACACGAGCTCGCTGGCGTGCTGGAAGCTCTTCGAGGTGCTCGAAGAGGCGGGCTTCCCGCCGGGCGTCATCAACATGGTCAACGGCCACGGGGCCGACGTGGGCGACCCGATCCTCGAGCGCCCCGACCTCGCCGGCATCCACTTCACGGGGTCGACCCCGACCTTCCAGCACCTCTGGCGCTCGGTCGGCAACCGGCTCGACCGGTACCGCCAGTACCCGCGGATCGTCGGCGAGACCGGCGGCAAGGACTTCATCCTCGCGCACCCCAGCGCCGACGCCGAGGCCGTGGCCGTCGCCATCACGCGCGGCGCGTTCGAGTACCAGGGCCAGAAGTGCTCCGCGGCGTCGCGGATGTACCTGCCGAAGTCGCTGTGGCCGACGATCCGCGAGCGCGTTCGCGAGGCGGTCGACGAGATGAAGCAGGGCGACGTGCGCGACTTCTCGAACTTCGTCGCGGCCGTCATCGACCAGCGCGCGTTCGAGAAGCACAGCCGGTACCTCGAGCTCGGGCACGCCTCGGCGCGGTGCATCGCGGGCGGCGAGGCGGATCGCTCCGTCGGCTGGTTCGTCCAGCCCACCGTGTTCGAGGTCGACGATCCGAAGCACCGCCTGATGGAGGAGGAGATCTTCGGTCCCATCGCTTCGGTGTTCGTCTACGACGACGAGCGCTGGGAGGAGACGCTGGGCCTCGTCGACAGCACGAGCCCGTACGCGCTCACCGGCGCCGTGTTCGCGAACGATCGGTACGCGGTCACGCAGGCGGCGCAGGCGCTCCGCTTCGCCGCGGGGAACTTCTACGTGAACGACAAGCCCACCGGGGCGGTCGTCGGTCAGCAGCCGTTCGGCGGCAGCCGCGCATCGGGCACGAACGACAAGGCGGGCAGCCCGCTGAACCTCCTGCGGTGGGTCAGCCAGCGCACCATCAAGGAGAACTTCGCGCCGCCCACCGACTGGCGGTACCCGTTCCTCGGGTGATGCGGACCGCTCGTTTCGCGGCTATCGGATTCCCCATGGGGCGCTCATGAGGCAGTACCTGGGCTACGTCGGCGCGTTCGCGCTGGGTGTGCTCGTCACGGCGGGGGCCTACGAGGTCGCCCGCATCGTCACGAACGCGCGCCAGGCGCTCGACGCCGCGTCGTCCCAGATGGCCTCTGCTCAGTCCGAGGCCCCTCCGGCGAAGCCGATGGCCCGTCCGGTCGCTCGCAAGCCCGCCGCACCGCCGTCTCCGGCCGTGCAGAAGAAGCTGGCGGTCTCCGAGCGGGGCCCGATGGATCCGGCGGCCGCCGCCGACCGAAGGGCCGCGCGCACCGAGCGCCTGCGCGAGCGCCGCCGCCGCCGGTGGGATGCCATGACCCCCGAAGAGCAGGCCCGTGCGAAGGCCCTCCGCGAGGTCCGCCAGCAGCGCCGCGCGGCGGTCGGCCCGTCCGCGATCGGGGCCCGCGGTCTTCCGGGTGGGCTCGACCCGATCGACGAGCAGGGCCCGCGCGACACGGGGTTCTAGGGCGCAATCGCCCAGCGCGGTGGTGTATCCTGGGGGCGGAGACCCCGTGACGCTGCTCACCCTGCTCGTGCTCTGCGCCGTCCTGCTGCTGTTCGTGGGGGTGATGCTGCTCGTCGCCGTGCTCGTGCTGTTCCTGTTCCTCCGCTTCAGCGGGGGTGGCGGAGACGAGGTCGAGAGCGCGCCGGCGCCGAAGCCCACGCCGGTGATGGCGAGCGAGCGCTCCCTGCCGCCTCCCGTCGCGCCCCCTCCTCCGCCGCCCCTCCGCGGCCTCGGCGCCAACATCGTGCGCGCCGAGCCCGAGCGCGACGAAGACGACGACGAGGGCAAGACCGAGGTGTTCATGCGCGGCAACATGAACCTCGACTGGGACGAGGAAGACGCCGTCGAAGGCGCCACCGAGATCTTCCGCGCCGAAGACTTCTCGATCGACTGACAGCCCTTACTACGCTCGCTTCGCCTTCGTGCTTCGAGCGTCTCAGGGCCTCACGCAGATGACGCAGAAGAACGCAGATGACGCAGAAACCAGGCCGTCGCGGGTCCAGCGTCCTCCTCTCCCCCGCCATGCACGCCAAGGTCCACCCGTGACGTCAGGGCTCTCGAGGGACGTCTCGGTGTTCGGCTCGACAGAGAAGGCCTCCCTGCGGACCGGAATCGGGATTCACCAGAGCACGCATGCGTTTCGGGCTGCTCGGATGAGCGGGCTCGCCGACGCCCTGCCAGTCCACCTCGGAGATATGCCGTCCGACCCGGCCACCCCGGCTTGGCGGTCTTGAAGGTGCAATCAGGCGTTGGCCCATCGAGGCATTCGGGAGAGGACGACTACCATCGCGTCGATCTCGCTCCGGTCTCAGGTCGGATTCCGATATATTCCATCCGTTGAAGCTGAACAAACGTGGACCCGTATCCTTCTTCTTCTGCGTTCTTCTTCTGCGTTCTTCTGCATTCTTCTGCATTCTTCTGCGTTCTTCTGCGTGAGACGGATCCGGCATCGAGCGCCAGCGAGCACGGCGTGCCCGACGGAGATCCGGCAGTCGGTTGGCCTGCTCTGGTGAGTGGAGCCGTCGATCTGCGCCCAGTCCCTCTGGAGCTCCGGGGACGCTGCGGCTGGACCGTGGCGTACTCGGTCTTGGCGATCCGGGGAAACGAGGACGCTCGACCCGCGACGGCCTCGTTTCTGCGTCATCCGCGTCCATCTGCGTCATCTGCGTGAGGCCCGGGACGCTCGAAGCCCGACCACGTCCGGGAGCCATGCCGGCACGCTACTGGGCGCGGCACTGCCCGATGGCGGCGTTGCACCGCACGACCGACTCGGTGTCGGGCTTCAGCGTCACCTTGCCCGCCCCGAAGACCTTCGTCGGGTTCGACGGCGAAGCCATCCGGATGTCGTAGCGCGCCGGCTCGAGCCCCTGGCCCACGTCGTACCGGTTGCCGAACGCATCTTCGAGCCACACGTTCATCGTCACGTCGGGCGGGTCGAACACCACGCGGTACTTCGCGGTCTTCGTGGTCGCGGGCACCGGGGCGGGCGTGGGCTTCGGCGTGGGCGTGGGCTTCACGGGCTTCGGCGTGGGCTTCACGACGGGCTTGGGCGGCGGAGCGGGCACCGGCTCGGGCTCGGGGTCGGGCTCCGGCACGGGCTCGACGACGGGCTCTGGCTCTGGCTGGGGCTCGGGCAGCGGATCGGTCTGGATCTCGACGGGCTTCGGATCGACGACGTCGGGCTGCGTGCCGCGCGTCTGCACCAGCTGGACGACCAGCGCGAGCCCCATGACCACGATGATCGCGAGCAGGAACGCGACCAGGATGCTCGACAGGGCGAGCAGGATGCCCGTGACGCCGCGACGCTCGCGGACCGGGAGGGCCGCCGTGGTGGCGTCGAGCTCGATGTCGAGCCCCGAGTCGTGGGGAGAGCGGCGCGGCGCGAGCGAGCCCATGCGCTCGGGGGCCGGCTCGGGCGTGCGGATCGGCCGGATGAACTGCTTGGCGGCCGACGCGGCGACGGTGTCGGGCATCAGCGTCGTGGGGCCGGGGCGCTTCATCAGGCGGGGCGGGGGGAGCTCCTGGCCCGGCGCGATGTTCAGCGGCTGGGTGAAGGCCTCTTTGTCGGCACCGTCGAGGATCTCGAGGATCGACTGGCAGTCGGACGCCCGGTGGTCGCGGTCGACCTCCATCATCGCGTCGATGGCTTCGCAGATGTTGTCGGGCAGGTCGGGACGCAGGGACTTCGGCGGCGGGTAGTCGCCGGCCGCGACCTTCGTGAACAGCTCGATGATGTCGTCGTCGTGGAAGGGGACCTTGCCGCACACGAGCTCGTAGAGGATGACGCCGAGGCTGTAGATGTCGGCGCGGCGGTCGACGGCGGAGGCGTCGCGGATCTGCTCCGGCGACATGTACGCCGGCGTGCCCATGGTCGTGCCGGTGCGCGTGCGGCGGTTGTTCGGGCTGTCGGTCAGCTTCGCGAGCCCGAAGTCGGTGACCTTCGGGTGGACCCCCTTGTCGTCGACGTGCAGGAGGACGTTCGCGGGCTTCAGGTCGCGGTGGATCAGGCCCTTCTCGTGGGCGTGTCCGACGCCGGCCACGATGCCGCGGAACAGCGTGACCGCCTCTTCGACGCTCGGCTGGTAGTGGTAGAGCCAGTGGTCGAGCGCGGGGCCCTGGATGAACTCCATCAGGAGGCCCGGCGAGCCGTCGACGTCGAGCACGTCGGTGACCGCGACGATGTTCGCGTGGCGGAGGGTCGCCTGGACCTTGCCCTCCTGGATGAGGCGCTCCTTCACGTCGCGCGAGGTGAGGGTGAGCACCTTGAGGGCGTGACGCGTGCCGAGCGTGGCGTGACGGACGCGGTACACCACGGCCATCCCGCCCTCTCCGAGCTTCTCTTCGACCACGTAGCGGTCGATCTCGAAGCCGGTGCTCAGCAAGTCAGAACTGCCCGGTCAGGACGAAGGAGGTGGACCCGAGCCCGATGCCGACGACGCCGAGCGCGGCCGAGCCGATCACGAGCGCGTGGTTCGTGTTGTAGAGCCGGTTGATCCGGTCGGGGTCGCCGGGCTCGTCGCCCGTGGCGATCTTGTCGAAGGACGACTTCGTGCCGAGCGCCGCGCCGTACAGTCCGCCCGCGGCCACGACCGAGGCGGCGCCCCCCACGAGCAGCACGCGCTTGGCGGTCTTGTTGCTGTTGGCCGGGGTGACGGGCTTGGGCTCGCGCCCCTCGGGGTACTCCGGCACGGACCCGCCGGCCGGGATGATCAGGGTCTCGACGACCGCCCCCCGCACGTCGATCCGCTGGAAGATGACCGGCAGCGCTTCGTTGCGCTCGAGCCGCGGCGAGCCATCGAGCCGCACGGAGCCATCCTTCGGCCAGGGCAGCGTGACCTTGGCGCCGTCGGTGGGGTCCATCGCGCCGTAGAGGTCGAGCACCGGGTTGCCCTCGGGCACCAGCGACACCGGGAAGCTGTACTCGGGCTCGATGTTGCGGGCCGCCGCGAAGCGCTTGCGGCACTCGTCCTCCTGGCGGTCGACGAACGCGACGAGGCCGCGGATCCGGTGCAGCTCGGCGGCGTTCGCGCGGGTGATCGACTCGTCGAGGCACAGCGTCGCCTGCTCGGCGCGCACGGCAGCGTCGCGGAAGCCCGTCACATCGAGGGATTCGTACGCGGTCACGGCCGCTTCGAGCGCGACGACCACCTCTTCGTTCGACGTCGGGTTCTCGCACCCCGCGAGTGCCGCTCCGGACCAGGCCACCAACGCGGCCAGGACGCTGCTCATGTTCTCTCCATCGGGTAGACGGTACCGTATTCGGAGCGAGGTTGCAGCCCGTGCGGGTCGTGAGCCTGACATGCTCGAACACCGAGATCGTCGCGGCTCTGGGGGCGTCCGACCGGCTGGTCGCGGTCGACGACCACAGCGACTGGCCCGCCGACGTGGACCGACTGCCGCGCGTGGGGCCCGACCTCGGCATCGATCTCGACGCCGTCGAGGCCCTGGCACCCGACCTCGTGCTCGCGTCGCTCACCGTGCCGGGCCACGAGCGGATCGTGGAGGGCCTCGAGGCGCGGGGGCTCCCGTTCGTGGCACCGGAGCCCACGTGCCTCGCCGACGTGGCGCGCGACGTGCGCGACATCGGCCGGGCGCTCGGTCTGGCCGCACGGGGCGAGGCGCTCGCCGCGGAGCTCGACGCCGCGTTCGCCCCGGTCGCGCCCTCCGCGGACCCGGCGCGCGTGGTCGTGGAGTGGTGGCCGAAGCCGGTGTACGTGCCGGGCCGCCAGAGCTGGGTCACCGACCTGCTCGCCCTCGCGGGCGGGGTGAACCCATTCGGCGACCGCGAGGCGAAGAGCTTCGCGCTCGCGCCGGAGGAGGCGTGCGAGGCCGGGATCGAGGCGGTGGTCGTGAGCTGGTGCGGGGTGCCCGCGTCCCGCTACCGCACGGACGTGGTCCGGCGCCGCCCGGGCTGGGAGGCCGTCCCCGCCGTGCGGGACGGGCGGATCGCCACCATCCCGGAGTGCTTCCTCGGTCGTCCCGGCCCGCGCCTCGTCGAGGGCCTCGCGGCGCTGAAAGCGGTCGTCGCGGACGTTATGACGGCGCGGGAGCTCCGATGAAGACGACCCGGTTGAACAAGCGCCTCATCAACCTCGTGGCCCGCGCCAGCGAGGACTACAACCTGCTCGAGGCCGGCGACCGCGTGCTGGTGGCCCTGTCCGGCGGCAAGGACAGCTACGCGCTCATGGTGCTGCTCGAGCAGATCCGGCGCAAGGCGCCCTTCGACTTCGAGCTCATCGCGTGCAACCTCGATCAGAACCAGCCCGGGTTCGAGCAGCACGTGATCGTCGACTGGTGCGAGAAGAACGGCTTCGCCCACCACATGCTGAACCGCGACACGTACTCGGTCGTCCTCGAGAAGACGCCGGCGGGCAAGGCCTACTGCTCGCTGTGCTCCCGCATGCGGCGCGGCATCCTGTACGACGCGGCCGTCGATCTCGGCTGCACCAAGATCGCGCTCGGCCACCACCGCGACGACGTCGTCGAGACGCTCCTGCTGAACCTGTTCTACAGCGGCCAGATCAAGGCCATGCCCCCGCGCCTCACCAGCGACGACGGGCGCAACGTCGTGATCCGTCCGCTCGTCTACCTCGACGAGGCCACGATCCAGGAGTTCGCCGACGAGCAGCAGTTCCCGATCCTCCCGTGCAACCTGTGCGGCTCGCAGGACGGGCTCCAGCGCGTGGCCATCAAGCGGCTCCTCGCCGACCTCAACGCCCGCAACCCGAAGGTGAAGGGCAACCTGTTCGCCGCGCTGAGCAACGTCCGCCCCTCCCACCTGTACGACCGCGATCTCTGGGAGCTCGCGGGGATCAGCGGCCTCGATACCCACGGAACCGACCTCTCGGTCCCGTAGGTCACTCTTTTCGCGTCTCCCGTTCGGTGATTGGGTGTAGGATGCGGGCATGTCGCTGACCGACCTGCCGAAGGAAGACCGCCTCAAGCTCATGAGCTTCGTGTGCTCGTTCGCCTGGGCCGACCTGGAGATCCAGGAGACCGAGCGCGAGATGATCCGCAAGCTCGTGAAACAACTGGGCCTCGAAGCCGACGAGGTCGACCAGGTCGAAGCGTGGCTCGAGGTCCCGCCGATGGCCGAAGAGGTCGATCCGCAAGACATCCCGTACGAGCACCGTCAGCTGTTCCTCAACGTCGCGCTCCAGATGGTGGGCGCAGACGGCGTGATCGATTCCGCCGAGATGGAGAATCTGTCTCTGCTGGAGCAGCTCCTGAGGTAGCTTGCGCCGCGATGAGTGGGCGCAAACGACCACGACTGTTCTCCTTCGGACGCGAGACCGAGCTCGCCAACCTCGACTCCTGGGTCGAGGATGCCGACCAGCGCGCGCTCCTCGTGTCCGTGGTCGACGCCTTCATCGAGGTCACCCGCACCCGCAAGCTCGCCCCCGAGAACCTCGCGCCCGTGCTGGCTGCCGCGGTGCACCCCTCCGAGAACGTCCGCGCCATCGGGATCACGCGGCTCGCGGTGCTCACGCACTACTTCCCCGAGGCCCTCGCGGCGTTCGGGAACCTCGTGCACCACAGCGATCCGGGCGTGCGGCTCTACGCGTGCGCGTCCCTCGCGAATGCGCCCGAAGAGGCGCTCCCCGACCTGCTCCGCGACTTCCTGGCGGATCCTTCGTGGGAGGTGCGGAAGAGCGCGGCCCAGGTGTGTGCGACCACGAAGGCCGCCGAGATCCTCACCCTCGTCGACCAGCGGCTCCAGCGCGAGCGCGATGCCCGGGTGCGCGTCGTGCTCGAGCTCGCCGCGCGGTTCCAGCGCGACCAGCGGCCCTGACCCGCCTCGATGCCCGCTCGCGGGCGGTGCGGAGGGATCAGGACTGCTTGGGCTCGACGTAGAGGCCCGGCACGAGCGCCATCCGCTCGAGCGCCATGACCATCTTCTCGCGGGCCGTGGCCTTCTCGTCGGGCGTGGCGGCGTCGCGGAAGTCGTCGAGCGCGGCGTTGACCTGCTGGATCTCGTCGCTGTGCTCGGGCTCGAGGCTCATCTCGGGGGCGAGCAGGCGCACGTGGCCGCGCTTCACCTCGAGGAACTCGGGGTCGAACCCGGCGGCCTTGAGCTCGCGGCGGATGCGGTAGACCAGCGTGTTCACGTTGTTCGCGGTGGCCTTGCGGCCCCAGACGGCGCGGGCGACCACCTCGCAGGGCACCCAGCCCTCGTTGTCGCCGTGCATCCGCTCGAGCACCGCGTAGAGGAAGGCGGCGCGGTTGAAGGCGTCGATGCGGTAGACCCCGCCGCCCTGGGGGTCTTCGAGCATGCACGAGGGGCCCATGCTGTCGAAATGGCACGTCAGCAGGTAGTGCGGCATCACGAGCACGCCGCGCGTCGGGCGGCGCGTCCCGATCCCCGCCACCGGCATGTCGAAGCCAGACGTCAATCCGATGTCCCCCCCATGACGAGAGCGTAACAGACGCAGGGGTGTCAGTGTGGCGTCACGGCCCCGGGAGAAAGGCCGGTGCAAGAGGGGGTCACGCGGACCTCACCCCCCGGTGGAGGTCCACGTGGGCACCGAGGTCGGGTACATCCACAGGAGGTATTCGGTCGTGCCCAGCAGGTCGGTGCTCTCCTCGACCCCGCTGCCCGCGGTGTAGTCGACGGTGAGGCGGTACGTGCCGGCCCCCCACGCGGCCCCGATGTCGAAGCGCTGCACGGTGTCGTCGGGACAGTGCGTGTTGGCAGAGGCGGCGGGGAGCTGGACCGCGATCTGGTTCGTCGCGTTCACGGCCGCCGTGATGTGCTCGGGGTTCAGCATGTAGAGCACGGTGTCGGCGGACACGGTGAGCTCGACCGACGTGCTGAGGCTGGCGACCGGCGCGGAGAGGTACTGCGGCAGCCGGTCTTCGCCCATCGGCACGGTCTGGCCGGGTGCCGTGATCAGCACGCGGGAGAACTCGAGCGCGGGCACGAACGGGTTGAACGGGTCGAACGGCTGCTCTTCCTGCAGGGTGCAGGCGCCCTCCTCCATGTCTTCGATGGCCATGCAGGTGCCGATGTCGATGTCGGGGCACAGGAAGAACTCGACCGGGCCGTTGCGGAGGTAGGCGGTCTCGCGGACGGTCGGGCAGCTCACGGCCAGGCCGACCTGGTACGTGAAGATGTCGGTCAGCGTGGAGAGGATCATCGTGTCGGACCCGGCGGCGCGCGCGACCGCCTCGCCCGTGGCGGAGGTCTGGTCGATCAGCACGGGCGACCCGTCGAGGGTGCCGTAGGGGAGCATCGAGTCGCCGAGGCCCTGGGAGTTCCAGTAGGCCTCGGTCTTCTCGAAGCCCTCGAAGAACACGAACACGTCGGACTTCGTGAGCGTGCGCGACCGGTGCGGGAACTTGAACACCTCGCGCACGCCCATGGGGTCGACGTAGGTGCGGTCGAGCTGCCACAGGTTCAGCACGTTGACCTGCACCCGCCGCGCCGACAGGAACAGCGAGAGCCACGGGGTGCCCGGGTTGTTCCCGGTGAGGAAGAACGCCTCGAAGTGGCCCCACGCGGCGGGCTTCGGCGGCTCGACCGCGAGGTCGGGGAACACGTTGACGACCATGTCGACCATGCCGTCGAAGCGCATCTCGCCCATGCCGACATCCCACGTGCCCTGCGACGCGGTCTCGCAGTCGGCGCCGTCGGGACAGCTCGACGGCCACACGTCGAGGTTCTGCGGGCCCTCTGGGAAGACCTGCTGGAGCACGTGCGGGCTGGCCACCGTCATGATGAGCTCGTTGCCGCAGGCGTCGAGGGCCTCTTCGCGCGCGAAGGGCACCCGGTCGCCGTCGAGGATCTTCTGCTTGTAGGCCTCGAGCTGGTCGAGGCTGGAGCCGGCGAGCAGCTCGGCGGTGGAGAGCGACGTGTCGACGGGCAGGTAGTCGCCGTTGTCGTCTTTCTCGGGACGCCGCATCAGGAAGTCGACGCCGTCGATCGGGTTCACCGGGTCGTTGAAGATCTCGTTCAACGCGCGCTTCACCTCGGTCGACGCCGTGGAGCTGTTCGTGAGGCGCAGCACGACCGCGGAGTCGGCCGCCTGCCACTCGGACGGGATCTCGACCTGGCGGATGGTGGAGCCGGGCGGCAGGTCGCTGCCGGACCCGCCCTTGCAGGCGGCGAACAGGGACAACAGCACCAGAGGAGCATGGAAGCGGCGCATCTCGACCTCGCAGGCCCGTACTGTACCGCACTCGATGCGCGCTGGCGCGAGGCGTGCGTCAGTCGCCGAACAGCAGGCCGAACAGGGTCTTCTTCTTCGGGGGCGGGGGCGGCGGGTCGCCGGTCAGGATCGCCTCGGCGGCCGTAGAGCCGTCGAGCGTGCCGAAGAGGCCCATCGCCTCGTCCAGCCCGTCGGGGAGGGGGTTCCCCGCGGATCGCGTGAGCTCGTAGCCCGTGTGCACGAGCTTCACGACGAGGTCGGGCTCGGCGACCAGCATCGCCTTGCCGGAGAGCTCGGAGCGCCGCGCCATCTCGCCCTGGATGGCACCGAGGCTCACGCCGCCGCGCGCCAGGCACTCGACGACGCCGTCGCGGCGGAGGTCGACCTCGAAGAACGCGGCGGCGCGGCGCCCGTCATCGGCCTCGCGCACGAAGCCCGCGTGCACGCGGGCCCCCTGCTCGTGCCAGTCCTCCGAGAGGTAGCACTCGCCGATGGGCCACGCGTCGGCGCCCTTCAGCCCGCGGTCGACGCGCTCGCCTGCCTGGGGCTCGGGAGGCTTGCGGCTGCCGCGGACCTTCCGGGCCTCGTCGCGCTTCTTCTTCTGCTTCTCGCGCTTCTTCTGGGCGCGTTTCTCGTTCGAGGCCATCTCAGGCTTCCTTCCTGCGGTCGATCGCGCGCTGGCGGCGGGCGATGGCGAGGCCGCGCAGATCCGCGACCTCGTCGAACTCGTCGACGATCTCCTTCCCGAGGATCTCCTCCATCACGTCCTCGAGGGTGAGGACGCCGGCGAAGCCGCCGAACTCGTCCACGACGACGAGCATGTGCTGGCGGTGGTCGAGGAAGACCTGGAGGACGTCGTCGAGCATGTCGGTCTCGACCACGAACGCCACGGGGCGGAGGAGGTCGCCGACGGTCTGGCTCGTGTCGGGCTCGGCCGCGAGCACGTCCCGGCGGAACACCATGCCCACGATGGAGTCGACGTCGCCGTCGTAGACGGGGATGCGGCTGTGGACCATGAGCTCGTGCTCGTCCCACAGCTCCTTGATGGGCGTGTCGGCGTCGACCGAGAAGACCACGGGCCGCGGGGTCATGGCGGACCGGGCGGTCGTGGCCGAGAGCTTCAGGACGTTCTGGATGACCGCCGCCTCGTCGGCGTCGATCGTGCCCTTTCGCGTGCCGAGCCTCGCGAGGCTGATGATCTCCTCCTGCGACACGCCCTCTTCGGCGCGGTTGCGCGTGATGAGGCGGGTGACGAGGAAGACCAGCGCGATGACGGGCCTGAACAGGAACACCACGGCGCGCAGCGGGATCGCGATGACGACCGCGAGGGACCGGGCGTAGATCACGCCCACCGTCTTCGGGATGATCTCGGACAGGAACAGGATCGCGAGCGTCAGGCCGGCCGAGAACAGCACCACGTTCTCTTCGCCCAGCGCCTTCGCCGCGAGCCCGCCGGCCACCGCGGCACCGGCCGTGTTCGCGACCGTGTTCAGCGTCAGGATCGCCGTGATGGGCTCGTCGACCCGCTCGCGGAGGGCGGCCAGCACGATGCCGGTGCGGCTGCCCTCGGCCTTGAGCGACTCGACGTACGGAATCGGCACCGAGTACAGCACCGCTTCGCACAGCGAGCAGAGCGCGGAGACGATGACGACGGCGATCGTGGTGGCCAGCAGCGCGAGCATCGCGGGCGACTATCCCGCCGCCGCGCCGCGTGCGCCCGTCCGCCGGGGCAGGGATGTCGCGATCCGCCGTGGCGCGAGCGGGAGCAGGGTAGCGACGTCCCGTGTGGGCCGGCCTCCCGCGCCGCGGCACGTGCGTTGCATCGCAGGGCAGGGCTCCCCGGAGGACCCATGCTCGCCCTCGCTCTCGTGCTCGCTCCCGCGCAGGCCGCCGACGACCTGCCCGGCCTGTTCGCCTTCTCGGCCCGCCCGGCCGACACCGTGGTCGTGGAGGGCACCGGGTACGGCGCCATCGTCGGGCTCCCGTTCGGTGCAGAGAGCGCTGTAGGCGGCATGGCGCGCGGTCGGATCGGCCTCTCGCGGCGCGTGTCCGTCGACCTGCGCGCGGGCGGCACCCACGCCGAGGGCTGCGGGGTCGTGCCGAACGGCTTCGACACGCGCTGTCGGTTCGAGACCCTGGTGGACGGCGTGGCCCGGCTCGGCGTCGCCGCGATCGCCGCGCCGCGCTTCCGGCTCGTGCCCTACGTGGGCGTCGGCACGTCCGTGGAAGCGGGCGTCGCGGCGTGGTGGCAGTCGGTCGACGAGCGGTTCGAGCTCGATGTCGCCTGGGGCCCGGCATGGCGGACGGAGGCCCTGATCCCCGGCGAGCCCGGCTCCTGGTCGGAGGTGAACGACCCGGCGCCGAACCTCCGCATCCGGCCGGAGTCGTCGGTCCCCGAGCTCGGGCTCACCGTGCACCTGGACGGGCGCGATCTGCACCACCTGCGGTTCGGGCACTTCGCGTGGGTCCCGACGATCACGTACCGCGCAGACCCCGGGAAGCTCTCGCTGGAGCTCACCGCGGGTGCGATGCCCTTCGGAGCCGTGCTGTACGGCGGAGCCGGCGGGGTGTTCTGACGAGCCCCGAGCGGCCAAGCGCCCGGCCAGGTGGGAAGCGGTCGAGCTTCGAGCTTCCCAAGGCCTCACGCAGATGACGCAGAAGGACGCAGATGACGCAGAAACCACGGCAGTCGCGGGTCGAGCGTCCTCGTTTCCCCGGGCACCGTCCACAGGGTTTGCACCGCCGGGACCGACACGGTCCGCCCGCAGTGTCCGGGTGTCGTGAGGGACGCCCCGGTGTTCGGGTCGACAGAGCGGGCCTTCTTGCGGACCGGAATCAGGATTCACCAGAGCAGGCGGGCGTTTCGGGCTGCTCGGGTGACGGTCCGTCCACAGTCGGTCCACGGTCCCGGTCCACGGTCCACGGTCGGTTGAAGCTGTGCAGAACGTGGAAACGCCCCAGGCCTCGCTGCCCATCGGATCCGCATCCGCCGATCATGGAGTTCAGAAGGCGCTGATTCGCGCGCGAACCGGGGAGGGGCACGACGCAACTGTTCGCTCGCCCTGGGCTGCGTCGGAAGAGATCGAGCTTCGAGCGTCCCGAGGCATCCGCAGATGGCACGCGAAGGACGCGGATGACGCGGAAACGAGGCCGTTACGGGTCGAGCGACGCCGCGTCCCCAGGGCCTGGCGCTCTGGGTGAAGAAGGGTGCTACGGCGCGGTGAATCGCGGACAACCGAACTTCAAGCGATCGACCGATGTCTCCGTGGGGTCTGACCCCAGGAAGACATGGGTCGATCGTTTGGAGTCGACGCTTCGCGGACCGGTCGGCCTCACAGGAACTCCCACAGGGTCCTGCCGGCCGCGAGCTCTACGCGCAGCCCGGGTTCCTGCCGAGCGGCAACCCCCGCCAAGTCGACCCGCAGCGTCCGGGTGTCGTGAGGGACGCCCCGGTGTTCGGGTCGACAGAGCGGGCCTTCTTGCGGACCGGAATCGGGATTCACCGGAGCAGGCGGGCGTTTCGGGCTGCTCGGGTGACGGTCCGCGGTCCACGGTCCGCGGTCCACGGTCCACGGCCCGCGGTCCACGGTCCACGGCCCACGGCCCACGGCCCACGGCCCACGGTCCACGGTCCACGGTCCACGGTCCACGGTCCACGGTCCACGGTCGGTTGAAGCCGTGCAGAACGTGGACGCGCCCCAGGCCTCGTTTCTGCGTCATCTGCGTCCTTCTGCGTCATCTGCGTGAGGCAGATCCCGCCCGACCCGCAGGCTCGGTCGTCGGGAGCCTCGATCAGGCCGGGTCCACCCAGGCGGAGCCTCAGAGCGTCGCGGCGTACTCGAGCAGGCTCGCGAGCCGCATCGCCGTGTCCTCGTCGAGCTGGCGGATCACCGCGACGAGCCCTTCGGACCGGGCCTTCTCGAGCTGGAGCCGCTTGCCGGGCTGGCCCAGCAGGATCGCCTCGATGGCGCCGTGCAGATCGCCCGTGAGCAGGAGCGCGGCGCGGTCGGCCTGGATGCGGAACTGGATCGCCGCGCCCTGGAAGCGCCTTCCGACGCTCTGCTCCGGGTCGGAGCCCCAGCCGAGCAGGCTCATGCCGGTCTCGGCGAATCCGGTGGTCTTGTCGACGACCGACCGCGCCGTGAACACCCGGCGGGAGAGCTTGATGATCGTCTGGATCTTCGCGATCTGGTCGACGCCGGGGAGCAGGGTCACCACGTCCATCACCGTCTCGGCGGCCCCGGCGTAGCGCCCGAACGCCTGGTAGACCGAGCGGCTCGTGCCGACCAGCCCGCCGTCGAAGGCGAGCAGCGGGTGCCGCGCCGCGAGGTGCACGAGCTCGACGGCGAGCGCGAACGCCAGCGCCTCGCGGTGCATCCCCATCGGGTGCTCGTCCTCGAGGTGGTCGTGCCCCACGAGGACGAGGGGAGGCTCGGTGGGCCACGCCGACAGCCCCCACGCGCCGTCCCCCCGGAAGAGGTACGTCGCGGGCGGCTCGATTCCGAGGGCCTCGGAGAGGCTCGAGATCGCCGCGGACATCTGGGGCCACTTCGCGGGCTGCACGCGCTCGAGCCCGCGCGTCAGGTCGGCGACGGGCGGCGGATCGCTCGTGTCGAGGCTCTGGCGGGCGCGCTCCAGCCAGCCCACGCCGCCGGGATGCAGCGCGTCGAGCGCCTCGCCCTTCAGGCTCCGGACCGGCGTTCGCGCCGCGCCGTCGTCACCCCCCGCCAGCGCCGAGCGGACGTGCCGCCACCACGCGCGCTGGGGCTCCGCGACCATGCCCTCGGAGATCGCGAGCGCCTCGTCGTACGCCTCGGGCACCAGGAAGTCGCCGCGCACGGCCTCCTTGAGCGCGGCGAGGACCTCCGGATGGTCCGCGCGGTCCTCGCGGGCATCGAGCAGTCCGACGGTGCGCGCGATCTCCGTCCACACGCGCCACCGCGGTGGGTCGGGCTCGACGACGCGCTCCGTGCGGGACGCCAGCTCGCGGAGCACGTCGACCGCCTCGGGCAGCCGGTCCAGGCGGTCCTCCAGCAGCTCGGCCTCGCGCACGAGCGTCGCGCGCTCCTCCGGATCCAGCGCCCGGACCTTCGCGAAGCACGCCGCCGCGGCCTCCCAGGCCTCTTCGGCCTCGGCGAGGTTCGCGGCGCGCCGCCAGGCGTCCGCCGGCTGCTCCAGATCCGCGGGCGGGAGCGCGGGGAGCGCCACCCGCCAGTGGTCCGTCGGGTCGTCGCCGTCCTCGAGGTGCCACGCGCCGGCGCGCCAGTGCAGCTCGGCCGGGTCGGGCGCCAGCGTGATCGCGCGCTCCACCGCGGCGGTCGCGGCCTCGGCATCGCGGCCGCGCCACTCGCGGGCGGTCGTCCACCACGAGCGCCACGCGTCGTCCGCGCCCGCAGCGGCTTCCGTCGCGGCGCGGGCCTGCTGCACCCGCGGAGAGTCCCCGCGGCTCGCCCACGCGGCGAGGCCGTCGTCCACCCGCCCGGCGAGGATGCCGGCGCAGGCCCACACCTCGATCGGCCCGTCCGGAGGCCACGGGAGCCCCTCGGGCCGCGGCGGGACCGGGCAGTCCGCGAGGAGCCCGGCGGGCATCAGCGCCGTGGCGGACCGCGCGGTCGCACGACGGTGGGCCCAGGCGAGCGCCATCGCGCGGAGATCGGCGTCCGGCTGGGCTTCGAGCGCGTGCAGCGCGGCTCCCGTGGCGGCCAGCGGGTCGCGCTCGAACGCGAGCAGCCCGATCCAGCTCCAGCACGGCGCGTGTCGCCCGAGCACGAAGGCCTCGCGCACGAGGGCCACGGCCCGGTCGGGCTCGCTCGCGTCGAGGGCCTGGCGCACCGCGACCTCCCAGCGGTCCCCGGGAGACGCGTTCGCGAGCTCGTGGGCGAGCGGGGTCATCCGGTCGACGAGCGCCCCCGGCAGCTCCCAGCCGTCGGCGATGAGCAGATCTCGCGCCGTGGCGCGCTTCTTCAGCTCCACCGGGGGACGGACCTCGCGGACGAACGGCTCGACGGGCCCCTGCGCCACGACGACCACGGCGCGGTCGCTGACCGCGAACCACAGCGGCGCGCGCACGAGGGTGCCGTTCCGCGCGACGAACGCGTGCTCCCGGTCGGTCTCGAAGGCGAAGAGCCAGCGCGCCTCCGGGTCGGAGCGGATGTCGGTCGCGAGCCACTCGGGGACGTTCTGCGCGCCGGCCGCGACGGGGGCGCGGGTGCCGGGATCGTCCGCCGTGGGCGCCGGCACGGAGCTGCCGCCCCGGTCGGACAGCCGCCACTGCTTGAGGAGCTGCGCGGCCTGGCCCCGCGTGCCGGAGCGCAGCGGGGTGGACCATGCCCCGACGCGCACGGCGTCCCACGTCCACCCCTTGTCGAGGTCGACGTCGGTGTCGCCGACGGACCACTGGTGGTCGTTGGTCGCCGCGACGAGCCAGCACCGCGTGCGGCAGACGACGAACCAGATCGAGGCGAGCTTCTCCTCCCCGTCGTCGCCCGTGAACGGGACCTGGCCGGCGGTGCGGAGGAAGCCGAGCGCGGGCTCGCCCAGGTCGAGCGCGGCGAGGGGACCGGGCAGGCTCATGGGGACTCCGGGTCGCGGGGGAACAGCGCGCGTGCGTTCGCGGCCGTCGCAGCGAGTAATCCGGCCGGGTCGAGGCCGCAGCGCGGTGCGAGCCAGTCGGCGAGGGCGATCAGGGCGGCGGGCTCCGGGGCGCCTTCGGGGGCGTCGGTCTCGAGCAGCAGCCGGTCGGGACGGGTCTCGCGCGCGGACCGCAGCGCCCGCTCCGAGCGGCGGACGGACGGGCCGTACGACAGGCACAGCCCGAGCGCCTGGTAGCGCCGCGCCAGCTCCGGAGCGCCCGTGAAGGCGTGCAGCAGGCCCCCCGCCGCGGGGAGGCCGTCGGACACGAGCAGATCGAGCAGCTCACCGTGGGCGTGGACACAGTGCAGGACGACGGGCCGGTCGCGCTCCCGGGCGAGGGCGAGCTGTGCGCGGGCCACGGCGCGCTGGGCGTCCGGATAGCCGTCGGACCCCCGATCGAGCCCGATCTCGCCGTACGCATCGGGGGTCGCCAGCGCGTCGAGGCCCGCGAGCGTGGGCTCGGGGTCGCAGGCGGCGGCGAACCACGGGTGGATGCCGAGGGCGAAGTGGCCCCCCGTGGCGCGCGCCGTGTCGACGACCCGCGCCCAGTTCGCGGGGTCGGCGCCAGCGATGCACCAGCCCGTGATCCCGGCGGCGCGGGCCCGCTCCACGGCTCCGTCGGGCACGCCGGGGAAGTCGAGGTGGGTGTGCGCGTCGTAGCCCACGCGGTCAGTCGGTGGTGCGGACGTGCGCGGACAGGGGCGGACGGACGGGCGCCGGGTGCGGCCGGCTCGGCTGCCCGACCCAGAGGAACCCGACGATCTGCTCGACGGCGGGGTCGATGCCGAGGAGCGCGTAGGCCTCGGCGTGGCGCGTGATGCCGCCCGTGCCCCACTTCGAGCCCACGCCGTCGGCCGTCAGCGACAGGCTGAAGTTCTGGATCGCGCAGGCCACGGCGGCGTAGTCCTCGCGCAGCCGCTCGGGATCGGCGGACACGACCTGGCTCGCGACGATCAGGGCGCCCGGATCCATCATCTTCTCGCGGAGCTTCGCGGCCTGGCGCGGATCGAGGGGGGCTTTCGCGCCCTTCAGGCGGACGTTCAGCGCGAACAGCGCCTCCCGCGCGCGGGGGCCGACCCGGGTGAACCGCCACGGCCAGGTCGTCTTGTGGCAGGGCGCGCAGTGCGCGGCTTCGAGCGCGCGCTGGATCGCCTCCTCGGGGACGGGGACGGGGGCGTAGTCGTGAATCGTCCGGCGGGTGCGGATCGTTTCGTGGATCGAGGGCAAGCGGGCTCCCGGGAGAGCGAATTGCCTTATCATGGCGCCATGGCGACGTTGAAGCAGGTGGAGACGGGGGCCGTGCGGCCGGTTCCGTCGCGGATGTTGGTCGGGCGCGCGGCGAGCTGCGCGCTCCGGCTGGACGACAAGCACGTCAGCGGCGAGCACGCGACGCTCGCGTGGACCGGTGCCGACTGGGTGCTGCGCGACCTCGGCAGCCGGAACGGCACGTTCGTCGACGGCGAGCGGCTCGAGCCCGGCGCGACGCGCACGGTCGCGAAGGGGTCCTCGCTGGGCTTCGGTCGCACCGGGGGCTTCGTGATGGTCGACGACGGCGCGCCCGCTGCGCTGGCCGAAGACCCGTCCGGGCGCCTCGTGGTCGCCGAAGACGGCATCCTCGCGCTGCCCGACGGGTCCAGCCCCGAGGTCGTGGTGTACGCCGACGCGCGCGGCGCGTGGGTCGCGGAGCGCGGCGACGACGTGGGTCCCGTGACCGACGGCGAGGCCGTGATGGTGGGCGGTCGCGCGTGGACCGTCCGGCTCCCGGCGAGCCTCGAGGGCACGGCGACCATCGATGCGGGTCCCACGCTCGACACGGTGCGGCTGAGGTTCGCGGTGTCGATGGACGAGGAGCACGTCGAGATCGCGGTGGTCCACCGCGGCAAGGAGACGCGCCTCGAGGCCCGCGAGCACGGCTACATCCTGCTCACGCTCGCCCGGGCACGCCTGGCCGACGCCGAGCTCCCGCTCGCCGAGCAGGGCTGGCTCGACCGCGATCGACTGCTGAAGATGCTGGGCACCGACAGCAACGCGCTGAACGTCGGCATCTACCGGGCGCGCGGCCAGCTGGGCGCCGCGGGGGTCGACGGCGCGGCGGCGGTCGTCCAGGTGCGGCGGGGTCAGCGGCGATTCGGGATCGAGCCCGACCGGATCGAGATCACGAGCCTCTGATCATCCGGGTTCTGGCCTCCGGCCCTCCTTCGAAAGGGATCGAGCTTCGAGCGTTCCGAGGCATCACGCAGATGACGCAGAAGGACGCAGATGACGCAGAAACCAGGCCGTCACGGGTCGAGCGTCCTCGTTTCCCCGCGGCACCTTCATGGGGATGCTTCGCCCAGACCGCCAGGGTCCATCCGTGACGTCAGGGCTCTCGAGGGACGTCTCCGTGTTCGGGTCGACGGAGCGGGCCTTCTTGCGGACCGGATTCGGGGCTCACCAGAGCAGGCCGGCATTTCCTGCTGTCTCCTGCCTCCGGACAATCGATCGGCAACGCCCGATTGCACCGCTAGGAGCGCCAGGAGCGCCAGGACCGCCAGGGTGGGGCCGAGACGCCCGCCTGCTCTGGTGAATCCCGATTCCAGTCCGCGGGAAGGCCCTCTCAGGCAACCCGACCCACGAGACGTTCCCCAAGACGCCCGGACGCTGCGGGTGGACCTGGTCCTTGGCAGGCCTCGCAGTGCAATCCCCGCGACGGGGCTCGGGGACGCGAGGAAGCCCGACCCGCGACGGCCTCGTTTCTGCGTCATCTGCGTCCTTCTGCGTCATCTGCGTGAGGCGGATCCGGCCTCGACCCCGGACTCGGTCGTCGGAACCCAGAGACGTAGAGCCTTTTGGAGACCGCTTAGCGACAGGCGTCGGAGCGCACCTTCGCGACCGCGGCGACCGCGCGGAAGTCGGCGACCTTCAGCACATCGGACTCGACATGGTGCACGGGCACGGGACCCCAGCCCTTCGCGGAGGCCTCGGCGTGCTCGGCGGCCGACCGCTCGGCGTCCATCTGCTCGGGGAGCGTCGTGGAGCCGAAGAACACGGGCTCTTTCGCGAGGTCGTGGTCGCCCGGCACCCAGACCACGGCGCAGCCGCTCCCCCAGCTCGTGCGGACCGCGAGATCGTCGCCGATCCACAGCACCGGCACGCCGATCTGCCGCGGCACCATCGTGTCCGGCGCGACGTGTAGCTCGACGAGCCAGCCCTCGCGGATGTCGCGGGGCGTGGCGCTGTGGCGGTAGGGATGCGCCTCGGCGAGCTCGAACCGCTGCGCCCACTCGACGTGGTGCACGCGATCGTCGGCGTGTGCGAGGGCGAGGAGCGCGATCATCCGTCCTCCAGGGCGATGTCGTCCAACCCGACACGGCCGAGCGGGCTTCCGTGGTCGGGACCGAAGTGCAGGCGGATCGTGCGAACGTCGGACAGGTCGATGCCGAGGGTCTCGAAGTCGACGAGCCGCACGCGCACCGTGTTGAACTCGTTGGCCCAGCCGACCCCGGCCCCCAGCGTGCCGCGCTCGTAGGGCCGCGTGATCCGCCCGTACGCCGCGCTCGGCAGCACGACCTCGGTGCCGGCGCCGTCGACCAGCGCCAGGCCGAACGCGAGGCTGTCGGCGAGGCTCTCGGTGTTCGGGTGCCGCGTGGACTGGGCGAGCCGCACGGAGAGGTACGTGCGGGGAGCCACGTCGCGGGCCCCCTCGGGCAGGTCGACCTCCCACGTGGCCGCGCCGTCCCACTCGAACACGGCGCCGCGCGCGGCGATGCTCGTGTGGTCGTTGTGGGACTGCGTCATCCCGTTCATCGGGTCGTTCGGGTTGGCGGCGAAGGCGTTGTTCGCGTCGTCGAGACGGCCCTCGAGGTACGTCGCCACCGTGTGCCGGACGGGCGTTCCGCTGCTGGAGAGCGCCGGGTCGGCGGTGTTGACCTGGAAGTCCTCGACCACCAGCGCGCCCCGGGTGGCGGGGACCTTCGCCTGGGTCGCCACGGCGAAGTCGGGGGGGAGAGGGAGGGTGAGATCCTCCGGCATCCGGGTGAGGAACTCGCCGTACGTCGGATCGCCGCGCACCACGTGCTCGAGCAGGGCCGTGTACAGGGCCTTCGTGTACCGCTGCGCGGGGTCGCGCCCGATCTTCGGGGCGCTCACGTTGAAGCCGTCGTTCACGCCGCAGCAGTTGAAGTCGTTGTGGATGGCGCCGTGCAGGTACGTCACGTACGTCGGCCCCGTCGCGCCCTGGGCGAGCCGCCACCACTGGCACAGGCTGCACGCCGTGGGGAAGGGGATGGCCGTCGCCACGCCCCCCGTCACGTCGCCGTCGGCCCCGCCGGAGAGGATGTGGAACGGCACGTCGTGCGGGTTGGCGCTGCGCGGGTCTTCGAAGACGGTGGGGGCGATGCTCGACAGGAGCACGATGTCGTCGGCCGTGAAGCTCGACACCGAGGCCCCGCCGTTCAGCAGGCGGTCGTAGGCGACGAGGATGCCCTCGGCCCCGCGGGAGTGACCGATCCACGTGATGCGGTGCGTGTCGACGTGCCCCTCGAGCGAGCTGTCGAGCAGCGGGTGGTTCGCGACGAACGCCTCGGTGTTCGAGAGGGTCGTGGTCGCGGCGGACTGGATGCCGGGCTGGGTGTCGTTCCGGTGCGCCATCACGACGTACCCCCAGCTCGCGAGGTGCTGGCCGAGGTAGTCGTACCAGGTGTGCTCGTGGCCGTTGCCGTGGCTGATCACCACGAGCGGGGCGGGCTCGTCGAAGCTGTCGATCTCGATCGGCCAGTACACGCGCTCCGTCAGCCAGAAGCTGGACGAGATGTCGTCGATGCGCGGGATGAAGGGCCCCGGCTCGTCGAGCGGAGGGAAGACCGTGAAGCCCGCGCCGTCGAGCCCGTCGATGCGGTCTCCGGGGCTCAGGAGCCCGTCGCCGTCCCAGTCGATCACGAGGTCGTAGCGACCCGGGACGCCCGGCTCGGCCTCGACGTCCGCCCAGACCTCGTAGAGGTTCACCGCGAGGCCCCCGTCGAGGACGGAGACCGGTCGCGGCGCCCCGAGGACGTCCACCAGGCCGGGATCCGCCAGCCACGCCTCGCGATCGCGATCGGCCACGACGTAGAGCGACCCCGTCTGCCCGATGCGGTCGCCGTCGCGGAGGGGATCGAGCGCGACGCGCACCGTGGAGCCGGCCGGGAAGGCGTCGACGAAGGAGGCCGCGACGCCCGCGGCGCGCGGGGTGGCGGAGAGGCCCGGGTCGGGGTGGGCGGCGAGCGCCACGACCGTCGCGTCGTCGCAGCCCGGGAAGCGCGCGGTCAGCGTGCCCGTCCCACCCGCCACCGCGCGGACGTACGCGACCGCCGGCCGCGAGAGGTCGGTCGCGGCGTGCCCGTCGCCGTCGTAGAGCTCGAAGGGACCGTCGACGTCGAGCCGGATGTCGCCCCCGCCCGGCAGGAGCACCGCGCGCCAGCCGAGCGTGCGCCACGCCTCGCCCTCGGCGACGGTCGCGGTGTCGATCGGCACGGACAGCGCCTCAGGGAGGTCGATCCGGCACTCCACGCAGCCGGCGCCCTCGGCGCAGAACGCGCTCTCGCCGCACGTGGTCTCGTCGAGCCGTCGCCCGTCTTCGCAGACGAGCGCCGCGCCACCGTCGCACGTGATCGCGGGGCCCGTTTCGGGACAGCGCGGATCGGACCGGCAGGCGGCCAGAGCGAGGAGCAGAGCGACGACCATGGAGTTCGATACCCCCTCCCGTCCCGACCTGCCAAGCTGTCGTGTTAGAGGCCCTGGCCTCCGGGAGACCCGTGGACGCTGAAGACCCCCGAACCCTGCTCGCGACCGGCCAGCGCGCGCTCGCAGCGGGGCAGCTCGATCCCGCGAGCGGCGCATTCCTGGCTGCGGCCCTGCGTTTCTCGGGTCCCGACCAGCTGCTCGGGGGCGGGCACGGCTGGCGCGGCGTCGCCCAGGTCGCGATGGCCCGCAAGGACTGGGGCCTCGCCACCCGCATGCTGGGTCTCGCCGAGCGCGCCTATGCGCTGGGCCAGGAGCTGCTGACCGACACGGGCGACGTCGAGGCCATCCGCATGGGGCTGCTCGAGGGCCGCGCCGCGGTGGGCATGCTGCGCGCCGACCTCGCCCTGCGCCGCACCCGCTACGCCGATGCCCGCCGCGCGATCGACGCGGTGTACCCGCTCTACCGCGAGCTCGGCGATCGTCCCGTCGTGGCCGACCTCTGGGTGACCACGGCCCGCCTCGCCGAGCGCGAGGGCCGCTGGTTCTCGGCCCGCACGGCGTGGGCGCAAGTCCTCCGGGTGCGCAAGGCCAACGGCGACGAGCCCGGTCAGTGCGACGCGCTGGTCCGCATGGCCGAGGCCATGATCGTCGAGGACGATCTCGAGAAGGCGAAGAAGAAGCTCGCCGAGGCCGAAGAGCTCGCCCGGTACCTCGAAGACGAGACGCTGCAGGGGCGCGTCCACATCGCGGTCGCGAAGATCCTCGAGCACGAGCACTCGTGGGAGGCCGCCTGGGAGAAGTGGCTCGACGCCCAGCACGCGCTGCGCGAGGCGGGCCCCATGCTCCGCGGGCTGTCGGCCGTGCGCATGGCCCGCACGGCGGTGCGCGTGCGTCCCGCCGAGGCCGGAGAGCTGCTCCAGCGCGGGCTCATCGCGCTGCTCGAGGCGCACCACCCCGACGCGGTGGGCCTCGTGCTCCACCAGCTCGCGATCGTCGCGCTGCACAACGGCGACGCGAAGACCGCGCTGCTCGCCGCGGTGGGCGCGGATCGGGCGCGTGGGGGCGACGATCTGGTCCTCGGCGTGGTGCTGCGGGCGCTGCTCCAGCTGCGCGAGCTCGACGCGGCCTACGCGGTCGCCGTCCTGCGGCACGAGAACCGGCCCGAGGAGGACCGCAAGGCGACGATCTCGCTCATCCGCGAGCGGCTCGCCGAGGTGCCCGACATCGAGGGCACGAGCCCGAAGCGCATCCGGAAGGCCGCCGAAGACGCGGTCGACGTGGTGCTCGGCCCGCTGGCGCGCAGCCGCGGGCTCGATGTGGGCGAGGTGAGCTCGCGCCGCGCGGCCATGAAGCTCACCGGCGCGGCCACCGAGACGGGGGCGGCCGAGCGCCGTCCGGTCGAGCCCGGCCCGCAGCGCGACCGCATCCCGCACCTCGTGTGGAGCCTCGGCGATGGCGACCTCCAAGCCTTCGCGCTGCCCCAGGGCCTGTCGCTCATCGGGCGGGGCAGCGGGAACGCCGTCCGCATGGGGTGGGACGCGAAGGCGTCGCGCGTGCACTGCGCGATCGAGGTCGCGGGCGACGAGGTCCGGCTGAAGGACCTCGCCTCGGTGGGCGGCACGTTCGTGAACGGGTCGAAGATCGAAGGCGAGATGGTGATCGACGGCGAGGGGTTCCGGGTGGGCGACACGGTGTTCCACGTCGAGTGGCGCAAGGCCGGGGTCGCGGGCGTCGCGTCCGTCGAGGCGGCGGCGGCCAGCGCCGAGGCCTGAGTCGGCAGTCCAGAGCCGCTCTGTCGCGGAAGGGTTCGAGCTTCGAGCGTCCCACGGCATCACGCGGATGACGCAGAAGGACGCGGATGACGCAGAAACGAGGCCGTCGCGGGTCGAGCGTCTTCGTGTCCCCGGAGCGTCGTGCGTCGACGCCTCGCTGTTCGGGTCGACGGAGAGGGCCTCCCCGCGGACCGGACTCGAGATTCACCAGAGCAGGCAGGCGTTTCGGGCTGCTCGGTGTGCGGATCCTGGTGGTGCAACCATGCGTTGGCCCGTCGAAGCACCCGATCCCGCTCCCCTCTGGGCGGTCGTCGGCGTGTCCGAGCATGAAGAGGGACTGGACGCGGATCGAGAGGCAGGTCTCACCAGAGCAGCCCGCCGTTCCGAACATGTGCGTCGCCCCCGGGCAGACTCCCGCCGCGCTCCCGGTGTGGGAGACCTTGCTGTCCCGATCGTGCCAGAGCCCTCGCGAAACGGCGTCCAGCACGGCCAGATCGGGTGTCCAATTCGGGTCAGACCCAGAATTGACACCCCTGGTCCGAGCATGAAGAGGGACTGGGCGCGGATCGAGAGGCGGGTCTCACCAGAGCAGCCCGCCGTTCCGAACAGGAGCGTCTCGATCCCGGGCAGGACTCCCCCCGCGCTCCCGGTGTCGGAGCCCAGCTATCCCGATCGTGCCAGAGCCCTCGCGAAATGGCGTCCAGCACGGGCAGATCGGGTGTCCAATTCGGGTCAGACCCAAGATGGACACCCACGGTCCGAGCATGAAGAGGGACTGGGCGCGGATCGAGAGGCGGGTCTCATCAGAGCAGCCCGCCGTTTCCGAACAGGAGCGTGTCCCCCCGGGCCGCGCTGCCAACCACGCAGAGCCTCTGCCAAATGCGCCTGAACGACGCAGAGCCGTCCCCAACTGCGTCGATCGCACCCCGCACACCGAATCCCGAGCCCGGCGCAACGAACGAATGCCGACAATCATCCACAAACCTCCGGATCGGAAGGGAGCAGGTGCAGTTCGACCCGGCTCTGCGTGCGAGAGGCGCAGTTCGACCCGGCTCTGCGTGCAGGCAGCAGCGTCGAAGCCCAGCTGTCCCGATCGTGCCAGAGCCCTCGCGAAACAGTGTCCAGCACGGGCAGATCGGGTGTCCAATTCGGGTCAGACCCAAAATGGACACCCCGACGAGGCGCGCTCGTGGGACGTGCTGTGCTCGTGCTCGTGCTCGCGAGACGTGCTCGTGCTCGTGAGACGTGCTCGTGCTCGTGAGACGTGCTCGTACTCGTGAGACGTGCTCGTGCTCGTGAGACGTGCTCGTACTCGTGAGACGTGCTCGTGCTCGTGCTCGTGAGACGTGCTCGTGCTCGTGAGACGTGCTCGTGCTCGTGCTCGTGCTCGTGCTCGTGCTCGTGCTCGTGCTCGTGAACGCGAGACGTGCCCGCGCTCACTCGAGGACGAGCCACTCCACCGTGTCGACCGCATGGAAAGCGCGGACGGTCGCACCACCGGGGATGACGATGCCCCCGTCGAACCAGGCGGCCTGGGTCCCATGGCGCGGAGTGGGCAGGGACTCGAGAACCTCCCATGCATCCACTGCGGGATCGTAGATCTCGACATCGGCGAACACGCCGTCCGGGTCGTCGGGATTGCCCTCTCCCCCCGCGACGAGGACGCGGCCGTCGGGCAGCTGGGCGCCCGCGGTCCCCGCCCGCGCGGTCGGCAGGGGCGCCTGCGCCTCCCAGGCCCCGTCGACGAGGGCGAACACGTCGCCGCGGACGTTGCCGATCCCGCCGTCCCGCCCGCCCAGGACCCGGAACGCGTCGCCCCCGGCGCCCACACCGTGATCGCGGGGCGCGGGGAGGTCCGGCAGCGCTCGCCACGTCCCCGCCGCGGTGTCGTAGGCGTAGCCGACCGCGATCGTCCCGGTGGAGACGCCTCCCGCGAGCAGCACCTCGCTCCCCACGACCCCGACGGCCGCGGCGCCGAGGGGCTCCGGGACGGGTGGGAGCGTCGACCATGTCCCGTCGTCCTCGAAGCGCCAGCTCCGGTCGATCGGCGTGAAGCCGCGTCCGGACAGGGCGCCGAGGACGTGGATCCGCCCGTCCACCACGGCGGCGTTCAGGTGGTGCAGCGGCTTCGGGAGCGCGGGGCCGGCGCGCCAGCCGTCGCGATCGAGGATCCACACCGTGTCGACGGGGCTGACGGTGTCGTCGAAGCCACCGAGGACCCAGACCGCGTCGCCGACCTCGAGCACGCTCACCTCCTGCAGGGGGACGGGCAGGGGGTCGAGCGCATACCACCCCGGCGCGACGGGGCCCTCCGCGGGCGGGGTCGGGAGGACTGCCGGAGTCGGCGAGGGCGTGCACGCGAGGAGGAAGACGACCATGGCTCAGGATACCCGGGCGTCGTTAATGGGGGCGTCATGCGAAACACCACCCTGGCCCTGATGCTGATGGCGTGCTCCGGCTCGTCCAAGACCCCACCCCCCGCGCCCGTCGAAGCGGCCGCGCCCAGCGCGAACGAAGCGGTCGGGATGGCCGTCGCGAAGGCGATGAATCCCGATGTCGGCGCGTGCGAGGACTTCTACGAGTACGCGTGCGGCGGCTGGCTGAAGGAGACCACGCTCCCCGACGACAAGCCGATCGTCACGCGGTCCTTCACGACCATCTACGACGAGAACCAGGAGGTCGTGCACGGCCTGCTCGAGAAGGCGGCCAAAGAGCCGGGCGACGACCCGGTCCAGCAGAAGCTCGGCACGTTCTACGGGTCCTGCATGGACACCGACGCGATCGAGGCCCGTGGGATCGAGCCCCTGAAGCCGTGGCTCGACAAGATCGACGCGATCGGCGACGCGAAGGCCGCGGTCGCGCTGGCCGGCGAGCTGCAGGACTTCGGTCCGAACCCGTTCTTCGGGATGGCCGTGTGGGCCGACGACAAGCAGCCCGACATGAACATCCTGATCCTGTCCCAGGACGGCCTCGGCCTGCCCGACCGCGACTACTACTTCCCCGAAGACGACCAGGGGAAGGACCTCCTCGCGAAGTACGAAGCGCACGTCGCGACGATGTTCGGGCTGTTCGGCGACGACGACGCGAAGGCGAAGGAGAAGGCGAAGAAGGTCGTGGAGTTCGAGACGGCCATCGCGAAGACCCACTGGAAGCGCGAAGAGATGCGCGACTCCGAGAAGACGTACAACAAGATGACGTACGACGAGGCGAAGAAGCTCGCGAAGGGCGTGAACCTCGACGGGTTCTTCGCCGGTGCGGGCATCGCGCAGCCTCCGGCCGACGTGAACGTCCTCACCCCGAGCGCGTTCGAGGGCCTCGGCAAGCTGCTCGGCAAGACCGACGCCGCGACGCTCAAGGCCTACATGCGCTGGCAGATGATGCACTGGGCCGCGCCGTACATGCCCGCGAAGATCGACGAGGCGAACTTCGCGTTCTACGGCACCGAGCTGTCCGGCCAGACGGCGCAGATCCCGCGCTGGAAGCGCTGCGTCAACCGCACCGACGCCGCGATGGGCGAGTGGATCGGGCGCGCCTACGTCGACCTGAAGTTCGCGGGTGACTCGAAGGCCACCGCCGAGTCCATGGTCGACGGCATCTTCGTGGCGTTCCGGAAGAACCTGCCGAACCTCGCCTGGATGGACGACGAGACCCGCGCGAAGGCCGTCGAGAAGGCCGAGGCGTTCGTCGCGAAGCTCGGGTACCCGAACAAGTGGAAGGACTACAGCACCGTCGAGCTCGATCGTGCGAAACACCTCGAGAACGTCATCGCGGGCAACCTGTTCGGCACCGACGAGCTCGAGTCCAAGATCGGCAAGCCCGTCGACAAGGACGAGTGGCACATGACGCCGCAGATGGTGAACGCCTACTACAACCCGCCCCAGAACGAGATCGTGTTCCCCGCCGGCATCATGCAGGCGCCCTTCTTCAGCGCCGACTTCCCCAAGGCGATGAACTACGGCGCGCTCGGCATGGTCATCGGGCACGAGATCACGCACGGCTTCGACGACGAGGGCCGCAAGTACGCGCCCACCGGCGAGCTGAAGGAGTGGTGGGCGCCCGAGGTCAGCGAGAAGTTCGAAGCGGCCGCCGAGTGCGTCGAGAAGCAGTACGACGGATTCCAGGTCGAAGAAGAGCTCAACGTGAACGGCGGCCTGACGCTCGGCGAGAACATCGCCGACCTCGGCGGCCTGAAGGTCGCGCACCTCGCCTACCTCGACTGGGTCGAGGCGAACGGCGCGGAGCCCGAGCTGGCCGGCCTCACGGGCGAGCAGCAGCTGTTCGTGGCCTTCGCGCAGGGCTGGTGCACCGTCGCCACGCCCGAGATCGAGCGGATGCGCGTGAAGACCGACCCGCACAGCCCGCCGCGCTTCCGCGTCAACGGCCCGGTGATGAACTACCCGGCGTTCGCGAAGGCCTTCGGCTGCGAGACCGGGGCTCCGATGGCTCCCGAGGACGTCTGCGTCGTGTGGTAGTCCGGAGCCGCCCGGTGTCTGGGCTCAGCGGCCCAGATCCCGGGAGAGGACGTTCGCGCCGACCGCGAGCGCGGTGCCCGTCGCGATGGCGCCGAGGACCGCGGCCGCGACCTGGGTGCCGATGCTCCCGAGCGAGCCGGTGATCAGGAACGCGACGAGCAGCTGGACGAAGAACACCACGAACCAGACGGCCTGCTGGGCCATGCGCACGTCCCGGGCGAGGCTCGAGATCACCGCGCAGGTCGTCGCCACGAACGCGCCCCACGCCGGGCCCGAGAGCAGCAGGGCCACCCACCAGCCCGCGCTGCGCGGGCCGAGCTCCGGGAAGCCCGCCGTGACGGGCAGCACGACGGTCGCGAGCCCTCCGACCGCGCTGATCACGACGTGCACGGCGGTGAGCGGGGCCAGGGCGCCGAGCACCTTGCCCGCCAGCAGCACGGGCCGCGTGACGGGCGCGAGCAGCAGGAAGGGCAGGGTGCCGACCTGGCGGTCGTGCAGCAGGCTGTGCCCGGCCATGACACCGACGAAGCCGAGGTACTGGCTGAAGATCAGGAAGTCGAAGGCCGTGAGCGCGGCCTGGGTCGCGCCCGCGACGAAGGCGTCGGCGGCGGCCGGGCTCCCGAGCAGGATGGCGAGCGTCTGAAGGTTGGTCGGATCGGCGACGACCAGCTGCAGCAGCACGAGGGCGACGAACGTGATCCCGCCGAGCAGCGCGAGCAGGGCGGCGCAGATCGCGAGGATGCCGGGATGCCGGCGGACCTCGAGCCACTCGCGGCGGGCGACGTGCAGGATCACGCGGGCTCCGCGGCGGCGGCGAGCAGGGCGTGGAGTCGGCCGGGCTCCGGCGCGGAGCGCGGCCCGTCGAACGTCTCGAGGGCCCGCAGGGTGCGGTTGAGCACCGCGACCCGGTCGCACACGTGCTCGGCGGCGTACAGGTCGTGGGTGCAGAGCACGACGGCGATGCCGGCGTCCGCGCGCTCGCGGATGGCGAGGTGGATGGCGCGCGCCGACAGCGGGTCGAGGTTCGCTGTCGGCTCGTCGAACAGCAGCACGGCCGGCCGGAGCAACAGGGCCCGCACGAGCGACGCCTTCTGGCGCTGCCCGCTCGACAGGTCGCCCGCGCGGCGGTCGAGGTGCGTCCACAGGTCGAGCCCCTCGCACAGCTGCGGGAGCGCGGCGTCGACCTCGGCGGGCGCACGCCCGTAGAGGCCCGCGAACCAGTGCAGGTTCTCGCGGATCGTGAGCGCGGGGTAGAGCCCCGGCTCGGCCGTGATCAGGCCGACGGTGCCGGCCGCTGCGAGGGCGAGCTCGAACGCGGGCGTCCCGCCGACCGTGACGCGGCCGGACGACGGGCGCACGAGCCCCGCGAGCATCATCAGCACGGTGGACTTGCCGCCGCCGTTCGGCCCGACGAGGCCCAGGACCTCGCCGGAGCCCACATGCAGGTCGACGCCTTCCACCACGGTGGAGGCGCCGTATCTGCGGGTCAGCCCGTGGGCTTCGACCAACGAAGTGGGGCGATCAGTCGCGACGGCGCGACAGACCGACCAGGAACAGCGGAGCCACGAAGGCCCACGACCAGCCGGGGACGTGCGCACAGCCCGCGCCACGGC
The DNA here is from genome assembly GCA_020632875.1 of Alphaproteobacteria bacterium. Classification (GTDB taxonomy): domain Bacteria; phylum Myxococcota_A; class UBA796; order UBA796; genus JACKEQ01. The sequence continues at coordinate 171,726 of JACKET010000009.1, read as the reverse complement.
CGACCTTGATGTTGGTCATGGCCGCGCCGGTGCCGCCGAGGCCGCCGACGTTCAGCACGATGGTGTAGTCGCCGGGACCCTCTTCGGAGAGGTCGAGGTCGGGCTCCCATCCGGACAGCGTGCGCACCGGGGTGCCGCCGACCGACGTGCCTTCGTAGACCTCCCACGTGGCGTTCGAGATGCAGGTGTAGGCGCGCAGCGGCGTCTTGTTCACGAGGTCGACGGTGAGCCCGTCGGCCGGCGTGGCCTCGAAGGCGGCCTCGGGAACGTCGCAGGCGTTCACGTGGTTCGTCTTGTTGACGCAGTGCTCGAACTCGGTGCCGCCGAGGTTCGTGGTGATGCAGGCCGAGAGGCTGTACACGCCCTGGGTGGTGTAGGTGTGCTCGGAGCGCAGGTCGGTGGTCTCGCTGCTCTCGCCGTCGCCCCACGACCAGCTGACGTTGGTGATGTTCTCGGGATCGGCGGCGAAGACCTCGCAGCGGAGGTTCATCGGCACGACGCCGAGCGCGATGGAGTCGTCTTCGCCGGGGTTCAGCTGGTGGCTGCACTCGAAGTCGGGCGGCCGGGCCGCGACGGTGAGGATCTCGGCCGGAGCGATGGTCTGCCGGATGAACGGGACGTACGCGTCGACCCGCATGTGGCTGCCCGGCGCGGTGCCGCAGATCGTACCGAACGCGGTGACGCCGATCTGGATGTAGCCGTCGCCCTGGTAGCGAACGGTGGGCCCGCCGGAGTCGCCCTGGCAGGTGCCGTTGCCGGTCTGGGGGTCGAAGGTCTGCACGATGCGGTCGGTGAACGAGTCGACGTAGCTGTCGGTGTAGCGCTTGACGCCCGAGCCGGAGCCCTGGAACGTGGTGATGCCGAACCCGATGTGCGTGATGTCGAGCCCGATCCACGCGTCGTCGAGATCGGACTCGTTGAGGGCCATGATCTGGCCGGGGTACGGCTCGGCGAGGTGGACCAGCGCGACGTCGTTCTGGGTGCCGCCGGGCGAGCAGTTGTCGGGCATCCCGTCGCCATCCTGGTCGCCGGCGTTCGGGCTGAAGCCGATCGAGCAGTAGTCGGGGTGGATGTAGACCTGATCGGCCGAGATCCGGGTACCGGCGCCGGTGACACTGTTGCCGAAGAACACGGTGGTGTCGCCATCGGGGACATCCGCGATGTTGACGCCATCGAAGCAGTGGCAGGCCGTGAGCACCCACTCGGGGTGGATGAGGGAGCCCGTGCAGATGCTGCTCGCACCCTGGACGGCCACGACCTCGGGGTAGTCCTGACCGGTGACCTCGGTGCCGTTGACGATCTTCAGCTCCTGGCCAAAGGCCATGGAGAGCACGAGCGCGATCATTGGGTCCTCCATCCTGATCGGTCCGGCAGTGTAACCGGAGCGCGCATCGTTAACTCGAACCGCTCCTCCGAATCCAGAAGTTGTCGGTGATCCGCTGCCCGCCGCGGGGCCCGTGCGCCGTGAAGATGCCCATGTAACGGTTGCTTTCGGCTTGAAATGTGCGTGCTGGCATAGGCGACCGGCGCGTCGTGTTCTGATGGGGCCCGGAGGCTCCCGTCCATGCTCGTCCTGTCCCTCGCTGCGCTCGCGGCACCCCCGAAGAAGCCCCCGGTGCGCGTGGAGGCGAAGCCCCCGGAGGTGCTGGTGCAGGGCGAGGGACACGCGGTGTCCCCGCGCTGGTCTCCGGACGGGAGGTGGATCGCGTTCGAGGAGACCCGGTTCGGCCCCGAGAACACGCTGTGGATGCTCGAGATCGGCAAGCAGCCGCGGTCCCTCGTGCTGCCCGGCGCGTTCGGCACCGAGCACCGGACGAGCGCGTTCGGCGACAAGGACTGGCATCCCCAGGGGATCCTCGTGTTCGCGGCCAACCGGAACAACGGGAAGGAGCGCATCTACTTCCAGCAGACCCAGGGCGGCGCGGTCGCCGAGCTGATCCCGCTGACCGCGGCCCCGGGCCGGCTCCTCGACCCGGCGGTCGGCCAGGGCGGCGAGCTGCTGGCGCTCGTCGTGGACGACGATCTCGCGACGCGCTCCAACACGTCCGCCGCGGTCACCGTGCTCGAGAAGACCCCCGAGAAGGAGGCGCATCCACGGTTCGATCCGAAGGGCGCCTCGCTCGTGTTCGAGCGCCACGTCGACGCCCAGGCCGACATCTACGTCACCGACCTCACCACCGAGCGGGCCCTCCGCGTCGGCCCGGACGACCAGATCCGCCCGGTCTTCGCGGACGACACGCGCATCGTGTACTTCTCCGGCACCCGCGATGCGTGGACGATCGAGGTCGTGGAGCCGAACGCCGAGCCCCGGGTCCTCGCGAAGAACGTGCGCCTGCCGCACCGCGACCCTCCCGCGGTCTCGCCGAACGGCCAGTGGGTCGCGTACGGCACGGAAGACCCGAAGAAGGCGTCCAAGCTGATGCTCACGAAGATCGACGGCAGCCTGACGCTCGAGCTCGACACGATCTGGACCGCGGTCGGCGAGCCCGCACTGATCGCCGTGGACGGCGTCGACCGGATCGCGTTCACGGCCATGACCGGCGGCGAGGAGTCCTTCCGCGCCCTGGCGGTGTCGGAGATCACGGACCCGCGCATCGAGTTCTAGTTACTACGCTCGCTTCGCTCGCTGCGCGGCTGGCCTATGGCCGCCTTGCGGTTCGTAGACCCGGCAGTCCCAGGATCCGGTTTCCGCGTGGGTTCCGGCGTTTTGGAGGGGCGGGGGGAAACCGGACCCTGCGGACGTGCCTGAACTCCTACTTCGCTCGCTTCGCTCGCTGCGCGGCTGGCCTATGGCCGCCTTGCGGTTCGTAGACCCGGCAGTCCCAGGATCCGGTTTCCCCGGGGGCTCGAGCGTCCTGGCCGGGGCGAGGGGAAACTGGACCCTGCGGACGTGCCTGGCGGACCGACGGGGCGGTCGGGAGAGGGCGCACCGGCAGGGCGTTCGAGGCCGGCGCGTCGGATACGGCGGCATTGCGGGTGTCGGCTGCGGGATCCCGTCTCGCGCGTAGCCAGAAGCATCGGACCCGGAACGCATCCTCGGCGGAAGCATCGGGGGTTCAACGCATCTTGCACGCCTCGAAGAGCGCGATTTGGATGCGTTCGGGGTCCGATGCCTCCCCGGAGGATGCGTTGAACCCCCGTTGCCTTCCCGGAGGGTGCGTTGAACCCCCGTTGCTTCGGGCCAGGATGCGTTCCCTGCCCGATGCTCCTCTTCCGAACATCCCGACTCGCAGGACCGACCGCGGAGGCGCGGTTTCGCCACTCCCTCGATAGAGCCTCCGACCCGCCCGACGTACCGGGACGCAGGTCGGGCTTCGCTCGCTGCCCGGCTGGCCTATGGCCGCCTTGCGGGTCGTAGACCCGGCAGTCCCAGGATCCGGTTTCCCGGCGGGCTCGAGCGTCATGGCCGGGGCAAGGGGAAACCGGACCTGCGGACGTGCCGCTACGCCGACTTCGGCGCCGTGCTCCTCATCCAGGGTCTCGGGCTGCTCTGGTGAGGTCTGGTCCCGATCCGCTCCCAGGCCTCCTTCGGACACGATGCCGCTCGCCCCGCCCGCCGCTCACCCGAGCAGCCCGAAACGCCTGCCTGCCCTGGTGAGTCCCGATTCCGGTCCGCAAGAAGGCCCCGTCTGTCGACCGGAACACCGAAGACATCCCTCGAGAGCCCTGACGTCACGGGCGGTCTTGGCGGTGCAATCCCCGTCGGAGGTGCCGGGGAAACGAGGACGCTCGACCCGTGACGGCCGGCCTGGTTTCTGCGTCATCTGCGTCCTTCTGCGTCATCTGCGTGATGCTGGACGCTCGAAGCTCGATCCCTTCCGACACAGAGGAGGGCGCAGGATCGGATGCGTGGTGCCGCCGGTGGGTCTGCGTCATCTGCGTCCTTCTGCGTCATCTGCGTGATGCCTCGGGACGCTCGAAGCTCGACCGGCGTCACTCCACGTGATCGCCTTCCGTCAGGTGATGCAGGTGCAACGCCAGCTCCGCGAGCTCTTCGGTGAACGGCGCCTGCACCGGCGGGAACCGGAATCCGGTCTTGGGATCGAGGTCGAACGCGGTGACACGGAACGAGATCGCGAACCGCTCGCGCTTCCACTGGGCCCGGCAGAACAGCTTCACGAACTTCTCGATGTGGGCGGCGAACCGGGTGGGGTCGTCGCCGTACCGCTCGCGCATCGACGGCCACAGCGTGCGGAACATCTGGAGCGGATCCATGCCGCGCTGGACGAAGTGGTACATCAGCTGGTCGAGCACGGCGAAGGGCATGAGGTCGTCTTCGTCGGTCTGGCCTTCGGAGGGCGGGCGGAGCTCGGCGGTGGCGGGGATGTGCGTGACGGTCGCCAGGCTCTTCATGCCGTGGAACCGCGCGGCCCACGCGAGCCAGAGGCTGACGAGGCTCTTGGGGACGTCCGCGATCGGCGCGATGCCGCCGGACGTGTCGCCATCCATCGTCGCGTAGCCCACGGCGGCTTCGGACTTGTTGGACGTGGCGATGAGCAGGGAGTTGTTGAGGTTGGCGATCATCCAGATCAGGCTGCCGCGCAGGCGCGCCTGGACGTTCTGGAGGGGGACGTCGTGCTTCGGATCGTCCCAGGTGAGCCGGGTGCCGGTCATCTGGTGGCAGAGCGCGAGGTGCGTGTCGAAGGCATCCTGGATGGCGCCGTCGTAGTGCGTGGTGCCCAGCTCTTCGGCGAGCGTGCGGGCCGCCGTGCGCGTGACGCTGCCCGAGTTGTCGGTGGCCATGTACGCGGTGGTGAAGCGCTTCGCGACCTCGGCGCGCAGCTCGGCTTCGCTCATGCCGGGGTTGTCGTAGCGGATGCCGCGCGCGACGAGGACGGCGCACATGGCGCTGTCGCGGCCGCCCGAGAGGGCCAGCGTGAAGCCCGGGATCCCGCACTTCACCCGGTACTCCCGGAGCGCGAGGCACAGCGCGAGCTCGAGCTCGAGGTGCGGCAGATCCAGAGGGCCGAAAGCCGGGACGAGCCCCGTGGACACGAGCCAGTCGAGGCTCGGGTCGGCGGAGGGGGTGGCGACCGTGCCCGTCTCCCAGTAGGGCGCGGTGGCCGGGGGCGGGGCCTGGGTGTGGAAGCGACCGGGGATCTTCACGATCTCGGGCAGCTCGCCGAGCTCGCCGCGCTGGATGCTCTCGACCTGCTGGCGCCAGGAGCCCTCCTCCATGCGGGTGCGCGCCAGCGACGCGAGGTCGACGACGCGGTCGACGAGCTCCCACTCCTCGCCGAACAGGAACCGGCGGCCCTCGGCGATGAGCTCGCCATCCTGGGCGAGGAACACGCTGCCGTCGAAGATCAGCTTGGTGGCGTCGCACCCGAGCAGGCTCGTGTAGCAGTACACGACGTGGTCTTCGCGGCTGATCTGCTCGACCATGTCGCGGCGGACGCGGTGCTTGCCGAGCACGAACCACGACGCGCTGGGGTTGCACACGATCGTGGCGCCGGCGAGCGCGTAGCCGCTGCCCGGGCGGTTGCCCTTCCAGCCGTCTTCGCACACCTCGACGCCGAAACGCCCGATGCCCTGGGCCTCGAAGAGCATGGAGCCGAAAGGGATGGCGCGCCCGTCGGGGGTGTCGAACGACTCGACGCGACCGCGCGGCCACCCGCTGAACCAGCGGTTCTCGTACTGCACGTCGCCCGTGGCGAGGTTCTCCTTCGGCACCAGCGCGCGGATCTCGCCGTCGGCGACGACCGCCACGACGTTGTAGAGCACGTCGCGGTGCTGCACGGGCAGGCCGACCAGCACGACCATCCCGGCCGTCGTGGCCGCGATGTTCTCGAGGCACTGCCAGCTGCGGTCGATCGTGCCGCGCATCAGCAGTCGATCGCCGAGCGAGTAGCCCGGGATGCACATCTCGGGGAGCACCAGCAGGCGAACCCCGCGACGGCGGGCCTCGAGCACCACGGCGACGATCCGGCGCGTGTTGCCGGCCCAGTCGCCGACGGTCTGGTTGAGGGTCGCGGCGGCGATGTGTGCGGACAGCGGGGCCATGCCAGTCCTCCGGCGCGCCTTCTAACCGGGGTGGAACGCGTCGGGCCGGTGGTGCGTTACACTTCCGCTGCTCCTCGGAGGTCTGTCGATGCTCGCCCTGCTCGGTGTGCTCTGTCTGTCCGCGCACGCGGCCCCTGCCATGGTCACCACGACCAACGGCGACGTGCGGCTCGTCGTCGACGGCGGCAAGGCCGATCCGGCGCCGGCCACGCCGTTCCTCCTCAAGGATGGGATGCAGCTCAAGCTCTCGGCGGGCGCCCAGGCCGTGCTGCTCTACAACGGCACCGCCAAGCGCTTCGTGGGGCCCGCCACCGCGACGCCGTCGGCGGTCGAGGGCGGCAAGGCCGTCAGTGGGGCCGGCAAGTCGGGCTCGATGCTCGACGAGCTGCTCGCGGTCCAGCACAGCCAGGCCCAGGCCGGGGCCCACCGCGGCGGTGTGCAGCTCGTGCGCCCCGTCCCCGGCGGCGACATCCTCGCGCTCAAAGAGATCCGGTGGTCGTGCGAGGCCTGCGGCGAGCAGACCGTCGAGGTGGTCGACTTCCTCGAGGGCCAGACCGTGTGGACGGGCAAGGGCACCGGCGCCGTCAGCTACGCGGGGCCCGCGCTGACCGGCGACAGCTACCAGATCGCCGTCGGCGACGAGCGATTCACGGTGTACGTGGCGGGCGAGAGCAAGAAGAAGATGCTCGAGAAGGCCACCGAGGCCGCGCACGATCCGATCGCCGCGCTCGAGAAGAACAACGACCACGTCGGCGCCACCAGCGTGCTCACCGGGCTCTACGCGCACATCGGGCTCGAGTCCGAGGCGCTGTACCTGATCGACGCGAAGCTCGCCGAGAAGCCGGGCGACAAGGGCCTCCTCGCGATCCGCGACGGGCTCGAGCAGCGCACGTTCCCGGCGCAGTGAGCCGCGCCCGCGCATGAAGCAGACCGAGCGTCCGCCCTTCGTCCGGCGCGAGCGGCCCGTCCCCCCGGATCGGCGTCCGCCGCCGCGCCAGCGTCCCGCGCCCGCGCCCGCCGTGAGCGAGAAGACCCCCACGCGCTCGCCGAACGTCATGACGTTCATGATCCGCGCGATGGTCTACGAGGTCTGGGTCGTGGGCATCACCGGCGTCGCCGTGACCGTGCTGCTGTTCGTGGCGCTCGGCAGCGGCATCACCGACCTGTACCTCCAGTTCCGCGGCGTCGCCCCGGTGTCCGGGCACGTGGCCCAGGTCACGATCGGCGAAGAGGCGCTGTACCTGTGGGATCCGTCCAGCCCGAACCCCGAGGTCACGCCGCGCGGCCTGCTCGCCGAGGTCGTCCGCTTCCTCGACGAGGCGGGGGCGCGGGTGATCGTGCTCGACATCCTGCTCGACCAGCCGGCCGAAGACGACCTCGTGCTCGCCGAAGCCGCCCGTCGGCACGGCGCCGTGGTGGCCGCCGAGCGCTACATCCTCACCGAGCCCGCGACCGGCCTGCAGTTCCAGCGTGGCCTCGTCCCGGCCTACGACGGCGCGGTGGCGGGCGGCTTCGCGAACCTGCACCTCCAGACGACCATCCTCTCGGAAGACCTGCTCGTGCGCGGCACGCCGCTCGTGAAGCGCGTGACGCGGGCCCGCGTCGAGGGGCGCTGGCCCGGGAACATCGTGGGCGCGATGCAGGACGACGGCGCGATCGTGCCGTCCATGGCGCTGGCCGCCGCGTGGATGTACCGCCAGCGCCAGCAGGGCCTCTCGTCGCGCGTGGTCGACTTCGAGCACCTGCTGACCGAGCGGTGCCGCGGCACCCCGCTCTGGTGCGACCTCCGCCTCACCGACGTGGGCCTCCCGGACGTGCCCGTCGGGCTCGCGCAGGTCCTGCCCATCAACTTCCGCGCGCCCGAGCACTCCGACCCGATCCCGACGGTCCGCGCGGCCGACATCCTGCGCATCGCCGGGCAGTCGGCGCTGATGCGGCAGCTCGATCCGACCATCGAGGTCGAGGTCCCCCAGCAGTACCGCGCCGTGCTGCGCGACAAGCTCGTGGTCGTGGGGCGCGCCGGCTTCGACGACTCCGGCGACCGCTTCATCACGCCGTTCGGCTTCCCCGCGTACCTCCAGGCCGACATGGCCGGCTGCCGGGTGCAGGCCCAGATCGTCGACACCCTGCTGTCGGGCCGCCACGTCCGGCTGTATCGCGGGGCGATCGCGTGGTTCGGCGCGTCCGTGCTGTTCGGGATCGTCGTCCTGTCGTACCGCCAGACGAGCGACCGCGTGCACGTCACCGGCTGGGGCGCCGCGGGAGCGGGCCTGGTGTTCTTCGGCGCCGCGCTCTTCCGTCTCTCGGATGGAATCGCCATCGACACGGGTCCTCCCGTGGCGGGCATCCTGTGCGGGCTGCTCTGGACGCACATCCGGGCCTGGGCCCAGGAGAGCATGGAGTAGGCTGTGGACGCGCCGTTCGGAGGCACGATGAAGAAGTGGATCGCGATGGCCTCGCTGCTGATGCTGGCTCTGCCGGCCGCCGCGAAAGACACGCTGGCCATCCTGTACTTCGAGAGCTCGGAGATGAACCCCGAGCTTTCGGGCCTCAAGGTGGGCCTGGCGCAGATGCTGATCACCGACCTCGCGGGCACCGGCGACTTCGAGGTGGTCGAGCGCGAGCAGCTCCAGGCGATCCTCGACGAGCAGAAGCTCGGCCACGAGGGCATCACCGAGCCCGGCACCGCGGCGAAGATCGGCAAGCTGCTCGGGGCGCAGAAGCTGCTCCTCGGCGGGTACTTCAAGATGGGCACGGTCTTCCGCGTCGACGCGCGCCTGGTCGAGGTCGAGACCAGCCGGATCCTGGCGTCGAAGGGCGTGAACGGCAAGGTCGAGGAGTTCCTGACGATCGAAGCCGAGCTCGCGCAGTTCGCCCACGCCGCCATGACGGGCGCACCGCTGCCTTCGCCCCGTCCCATGGCCGTTCCGGCTCCCGCTCCGGCCCCGGATCCCGCTCCGCCTCCGCGCACCCGCGAGGGCGCACCGAAGGCCACCGACCCCGCCGGGAACGACGGCTCCGGCGACGCCGGTCCCTCGATCGACGCGCCCGACCCGAAGGCGCTCGAGGCCGCGATGGCCTTCTCCGACGGGCTGATCTTCATGGACGCGGGCGATTCGCCCAAGGCCCGCGAGAGCTTCCAGAAGGCGATCGCGGCCAGCCCGCGCCTCGACGACGCCAAGGTGGCGCTGGCGAAGCTGGACATCTGACGTGCGCTTCGTGGGGTTGCTGCTCCTCCTGCTCCTCGGGGGGAAGGTCGAGGACGCGGTGGTGCGCGGCGAGCGCGCCTGGCGGAACGGCGACTACGCGACAGCGCTGACGGAGTGGGGCCAGGGGCTCGAGGAGGCCCGTGCGTCGGGCGATCGGGCCGCCCAGCTCGACCTGCTGCTGCGCCTCGGCGCGGTGAATCGCCAGCTCGGGCGGCTCGGGACGGCCGAGAAGACCATCGAGCTGGCCGAGACCCTCGCGACGACCGAGACCGAGAAGGCGCGCATCCTCGTCGACCGCGCCCTCGTCGGCATGGCGCGCGGCGACGCCCGCAAGGCGGAGGGCGAGCTCGCGAAGGCCTTCCAGACGTTCCAGAAGGAGGGCGACGTCGCGGGGGCCGCGACGGCGGCGATGAACCTCGGCGTCGCGCGCTTCTCTCTCGGAAAGAACGCCGAAGCCCGGAAGGCGTTCGAGGGGGCGGGCAAGCTGTTCGACGCGCTCACCGACCCCGGCGGGCAGGCGTCGGTCGACGTGCAGCTGGCCCGCCTCGACCGGCGCGCCGGCGACCTGAAGGGGGCGCTCGATCGGGTGGAGGAGGCCGTGGGCGGCGCGCTGCTCGCGCAGGATCTCGCCACGGTCACGGAAGCCCAGCTGCTCCGGGGCACGCTGCTGCGCGAGCTCGGCCGGAACGAAGCGGCCCGCGCGAGCTACCAGGCCGGGCTCGACGGCGCGAAGAAGCGCAAGGACGTCGTGACCCAGGCCCGGCTGTACAACGCGCTCGGGGGCCTGCTGCACGCGGCGGGCGACGGGCGGGCGCGCGAGAACTACCTCGCGGCCGAAGAGGGCTTCCTGGCCGTGGGCGACGAGTCCGCGGCGCTCGCGGTGGCTGTGAACGCAGCGATGCTCGACGGCACCGACGCGGCCGAGATGCGGCGCCTGCTCGACCGCGCGGTGAAGGTCGGCGACCCGCGGCTCGAGGCCACGCTCGCGCTGAACCTCGCCGCCGAGGGCGACTCCAGCGCGCTCGGGCGGGCCGGCAAGCTCGTCGCGGAGCTCGGGCTCGGCGAGCTCGTGTGGCGGCACCGCTACCTGTCCGGCAAAGCCGCTCTCGAAGCCGGGAAGACGAAGGAGGGCGTGAAGCTCCTGAAGGAGGCCGTGGACGAGCTCGAGCGCCGCCGCCGCAGCCTCGACGACGCGGACGCGCAGCCGTTCGTGACCCGCCACGAGGACGTGTACGAGGCGCTGATCGACGCCCTGCTTCACTCCGGTGACTCGGCGGGCGCGTTCGTGTACGCCCAGCGCCTCCAGCTGCAGGACACCGCACCGGTCTCCGACCCCCGCCTGGACGGGCTCGCCGCCGAAGAGGCGTACCTGTCCGACAGCATCGCGGCGGCCCGCGACGACGAGCAGCGCGCCGTGCTCACCGAGCGCCTGTCGGCCCTGCGCGTCGAGTTCGCGAACACGGTCGACACCCTGCGCTCCACGTACGCGGACTTCGATCGCGTGGTCCGCATGGACCCGGAGGACCTCGAGGCCATCCAGGCCGAGCTGCCGAAGGGCGTCACGGTGCTGCAGCCCCTGCTGTTCGAGGACCGCATCGCGCTGCTCGTGTTCAGCCGCGACCGGCTGGAGGCGAAGCAGATCGAGGTCGACGGCGAGGAGGTCCAGAAGACCATCCTCCGCCTGTCGCGCAGCCTGCAGGCCGCCCACACGCGGGATCTGGCGTGGACCCAGAAGCAGGCCGAAGCGCTGGGCGGCTGGTTCATCGATCCGGTGTGGGACGCGCTGCAGGGGTCCGACACCCTCGTGGTCAGCGCGACCGGCCCGCTTCGCGAGCTGCCGTTCGCCATGGTCCGGCACGACGGGAAGTACCTGATCGAGCACATGGCGGTGGTCGGCGTCACGCACGTCGGCTCGCTCGCCAGCAAGCACGCGCCGTTCGCGATGGCGCCCGATCGCGTGCTCCTCGTCGGCAACCCCGACGGCACGCTGCCGGGCGCCGAGACCGAGATCGCCCGTATCCGCGCGCGGATCCCGGCCGCCAGCGCGCTCGTCGGCACCGAGGGCACGCGGGAGGCCTTCGAGCGCGAGGTCCGCGGCAAGCGCGTCGTCCACCTCGCCACGCACGGCGTGATCGACCGCGACCACCCGAGCGACAGCTACCTCGTGCTGCACGGCGACGGCGAGAGCGGGCGCCTGTCGTACAAGGAGATCCCGGGCCTCGCGCCGGTGCTCTCGGACTGCCGCCTGGTCATCCTCTCCGCCTGCCAGTCGGGCCTCGCGGTCGACGCGAAGCACCCGACCGACCCGGAAGGCGGCATCGTCGTCTCGATCAACGGTCTCGCCGCGCAGTTCCGGCGCGCGGGCGTCGAGACGCTCGTCGCCAGCCTGTGGCGCGTCGACGACGCCGGTACGCTCGCGCTGATGACCGGGCTGTACGACGAGCTCGCGAGCGGCGGCGACATCGGGCGGTCGCTGCAGCGCGCCCAGCTGCGCCTGCTCGCAGACGACGCGACCGCGCACCCGTGGTACTGGGCAGCGTTCGTGGTCGTCGGAGACTGGAGATGAGCGCACGCGAGGTGGTGGCGCTGGGGACGAGCAGCCAGGTCCCGACGCGCTACCGCAACCACAACGGGTACCTGCTCCGCTGGGACCGGCACGGCATCCTGTTCGACCCGGGCGAAGGCACGCAGCGGCAGATGATCTACGCCAACGTGAGCGCGACCGACATCACCCGCATCTGCGTGACCCACTTCCACGGCGACCACTGCCTGGGCCTCGCAGGCATCACGCAGCGCATCAGCCTCGACGGGGTGCCGCACGAGGTGCCCGTGCACTTCCCGGCGTCCGGCCGGAAGTACTACGACCGCCTGCGCCACGCGTCGATCTTCCGCGACCGCGCGCGGCTCGTCCCGCACCCCATCACCGAGGAGGGGCCGCTCGCCGCGCACGACGGCATCGTGCTCGAGTGCCGGGCGCTCGACCACGGCGTGACGACGTACGGCTACCGCGTGTCGGAGCCCGATGGCCGCCGCATGCTCCCCGAGGTCCTCGCGGCCCGCGGGGTGAAGGGCCCGCTCATCGGCGAGCTGACCCGCAGGGGGCAGGTCGAGGTCGACGGCCAGGTCGTGCACCTCGAAGAGGTGAGCGAGGTGAAGCACGGCCAGTCCATGGCCTTCGTGATGGACACCCGGCCCTGTGACGGGGCCCTCGCGCTCGCGCGCGGCGCGGACCTCCTCGTGTGCGAGTCGACCTACCTCGAAGAGCACGCCCGCGAGGCGCACGACCACTTCCACATGACGGCGCGCCAGGCGGCCGAGCTCGCGCGCGAGGCCGGCGTGCACCAGCTCGTGCTGACGCACTTCAGCCAGCGCTATCCGCGCGTCGAGCCGTTCGTGGAGCAGGCCAGCGCGGTGTTCCCGAACGTCGTGGCCGCGAAGGACGGCATGCACGTGCCCCTGCCGAAGCGCGAGAAGCCGGGCCGCGCCGACGCCTCCTGACGCTGCTATGGTCATCGCCATGCGGCGCCTGGTCCTCGGCACGTGGCTCGCTCTGGCGGGCTGCTCGCGGTTCTTCTCCGACACGGACCCCCCCGTGCCGTCGGAGTCCGACACCGACACGGATGCCGACAGCGACACCGACTCCGACTCCGACGCGGACGTGGATGCCGACACGGACGCCGACGCCGACACGGATTCCCCGCATACGGGTGGCCCGGGAGACTCGGGCGGTGTAGGCGACTCGGGACTCTGAACGAGGCCTGAAGTGACGCACTCCATCCGCCGGGTCGCCATCCTGTTCTCGGGTGGCCCCGCCCCCGCGGCGAACGCGGTCATCTCCGCTGCCGCCATCTCCTTCCTCGAGCACGGCATCGAGGTGGTCGGCATCTTCCACGGGTACTCGAACCTGTGTGACTACGACCCGACCTACCCCCTCGAAGAGGGCCTGCACTACCGCATCTTCCGCGATGCCGACCTCCGCGGCATCCGCAACAGCCGCGGCATCTGCATCGGCACGGCGCGCGCGAACCCCGGCAAGGGCCTGTCCGGCCCGGCGGATCTCGACGACGAGGCCAAGACGGCCCGTCTGCGCGCGGTCCACGCGGGCCTGCGCTCGCTCGGCATCGACGCGCTGGTGTCGATCGGCGGCGACGACACGCTGAAGACCGCGAACTTCCTCCAGATGTGGCAGAGACGCCTGCCGGCCGAAGAGCGCGTGGCCGTGGTGCACCTGCCGAAGACCATCGACAACGACTACCGCGGGATCGACTTCACCTTCGGCTTCTTCACGGCCGTCGACGTGATGGCGAAGGAACTGCAGAACCTCGCGGCCGACGCGGATGCGACGAGCGGCTACTTCATCGTCGAGACGATGGGCCGCAAGGCGGGCTGGCTGTCGTATGGCGTGGGCATCGCCGGCGAGGCGAGCATGGTGGTGGCCGTCGAGGACGCCCGCCTGCACTACATGGAGGACGGGTTCGTCGACCTCACCGGCCTCGCCGACGCCATCGTCGACTGCATGGTCGCGCGCGAGATGCGGGGCCGGCACTCCGGCACGATCGTCGTGGCCGAAGGCATCGGCGAGATGCTGCCCGAGAAGGCCCTGAAGGGCGTCCAGCGCGACGACCACGGGCACATCAGCCTCGGGAAGCTCGACCTGCACCGCCTGCTCGCCGAGATCGTGAAAGACCGCTTCAAGGAGCGCACGGGCCGCGCGAAGAAGGTGACCGGCGTGCAGCTCGGCTACGAGAGCCGGTGCGCGCCGCCGCACGCGTTCGACGTGATGCTGGGCAGCCAGCTCGGCATCGGCGCCTACCGCGCCCTGGTCGAAGAGGGGCTCGACGGCTTCATGGTGAGCGTGTCGGGGCAGCTCGACCTCGTGTACGTGCCCTTCGACGAGCTCATCGACCCGGCCACGCTGGTGACCGAGGTGCGGTTCATCGAGCCCGAGAGCGACTTCTACCGCCTGGCGCGGCTGCTCGAGTCGCGCACGGAGGCCCCGCGGGGCTGGGTGCCCGGCCCGCGTCGCGAGCCCTGAAGCCGGCCGCGGAGCGCGCGGAGTCAGAGGGTGAAACAGCGAAGCCGCCCCGAGGGGCGGCTTCTTCGTCTGGACCGGGCCCCGAAGGGCCCGCCGAGACTAGCGGCGACGGAGGAGGACGCCGGCCAGGCCGAGGAGGAAGAGGCCGCCCGCCGGAGCGTTCGGCGTGGCGCAGCCACAGCCCTTCTTCTCGTCGACTTCGCCGTCGCAGTCGTCGTCGATGTCGTTCTTCTTGATCTCTTCCGCATCCGGGTTCACGTTCGGATCCGAGTCGTCGCAGTCCTCGGGCGGCGAGAAGCCGTCGCCGTCGTTGTCCACGATGGTCGTGTCGGTGTCGGTGTCGGAGTCGGTGTCCGCATCGGTGTCGGAGTCGGCATCGGTGTCGGAGTCGGCATCGGCGTCGGCATCCGAGTCGGCGTCGGCGTCGGTGTCGGCGTCGGCGTCGGTGTCGGCGTCGGCGTCGGCGTCGCCGCCCGTGTCGCCGGTGTCGACGACCGCACAGGGCACGATGTCGAGCTGGTAGGTGCCGGTGCTGTTCGCGAACGCGTCGATCACGATGGTGTACTGCGTGCCGGCGACGGTCGTGTAGTCGACCGACGACTGCAGGGTACCCGCCGAGTCCTCGTCACAGGCCAGCTCGTTCTGGTCGGTGCAGTTGTCGAGGAGGTAGATCTCGGTGTCGTAGTCGCTGTTGAGCAGGCTGAAGGTCCAGCACTCGGTCGTCGGCGCGGTCCAGGTGTAGGCGACCTCGAGGCCGTCGGTGTTGCCGAGGGCCGCGCAGCTCGCGGACACGGCGTTCTGGCCGTTGGCGTTGGTGCCGCCGACGACGTTCGTGCCCGTGATGTTGCTCAGGTCACCGACGATGCTGTCGGCGCACTGGGCGGTCGCGGTGTCCTGCACGCCGGTGTCGATCACGTCCTGCGCGATGTTCAGGACGAAGTTGCCACAGGCGCTCTGGCCGTTGCCGTTCACGCTGATCACGACGGTCTCGCCGGCCGCGAAGGCCCGCGTGATGCTCGAGCGCACCAGCGTCGCGGAGATGTCGTTGTTGCACTCGATCTCGGAGCCGTCGGGGCACGGCGCGCTCAGGGAGAGCACGGTGTCGAACAGCGAGCCGACCGTGTCGATCGTGTACGTGCCGGCCGCCGGGGCGGTCCAGGTGTACGCGAGGTCTTCGCTGCTGCCGGTGCCACAGCTCGCCGTGTAGTCGTCGCCGCCGCCACAGGTGTTGCCCGTCTGCACGGAGGTGCCGATCGCGCTGCCGAGGTCGCCGTCGGGCGT
The DNA here is from genome assembly GCA_020632875.1 of Alphaproteobacteria bacterium. GTDB lineage: Bacteria > Myxococcota_A > UBA796 > UBA796 > JACKEQ01. Next base: position 156,198 of record JACKET010000009.1, on the reverse strand, counting down.
CGGGCAGACGCCGACCACGCCGGTGTCGGTGGTGCCGGTGTCGGTCACACCCGTGTCGGTGGTGCCGGTGTCGACCGGGACATCACAGGAGTTGATGTCGAGGACGAAGTTGCCGGTGCTCGTGTTGTAGGCGTCGACCACGATGAGGTACTCGGTGCCGCCCGTCGCCATGAAGTCGTCGATGCGCGACGTGAGGCCCTGGCCCCCGTCGTCGTCGCAGCCGAGCTCGCTGGTGCCCGTGCAGTCGGAGTAGATCACGAGCTGCGTGTCGTAGTCGGACGACTCGGTGTCGAAGGTGAAGCAACCGGTCCGCGGCGCGGTCCAGTTGAAGGTCACCTCGCGGCCGATGTCGCTGCCGAGCGCACAGCTGCCCATGAAGTCGTTCGAGGCGCCGACGTTGGTGCCGGTGGCGACCGCGTCACCCTCGGCCGACCCGAGGTCGCCGCCGGTCGGGCAGACGATGTTGAGGCCGGTGTCGTTGCTGGTGTCGACGATCGGGGCGGTGATGTTGAGCACCGCGCTGCCGCAGCTGTCGGAGTAGCCCTCGATGACCACGACCACCTGCTCGCCCGAGGCGAAGGTGCGGGTGATCTGCGACCGCGGCGAGATGCCGGTGAAGTCGTCGTTGCACGCGATGGACGTGTTGTCGTCGCACAGCGTGCGGAGCTGCAGCACGGTGTCGTAGTCGGAGCCCACGGTGTCGAACACGAAGTCGCCCGCGGACGGCGCGGTCCACAGCACGGCGTAGTCGCCGGACTGCAGGCCGGAGAAGCCGTTGCCGCACGCCTGCGCGTAGTCGTCGCCGTCGGCGCAGGTGTCGGCCGAGCTCGCGACCGCCGTGCCCACTGCGGAGCCGATGTCGGCATCCGGGGTCGGGCAGACGGGAGCGCCGGTGTCGCCGGTGTCGCCGCCGGGGATGCCGTCGACGCCGTCGCAGTTCTGGTCGATGCCGTCGACGGTGTCGTCGGTGGCGCCGGGGTTCACGCCCGCGTTGGTGTCGTCGCAGTCGTTGCCGCCGGTGGACTCGTCGTTGTAGCTGTCGCCATCGAGGTCGTCGTCGAGCGTGAGGGCATCACAGTCGTCGTCGATGCCGTTGTACGGAATCTCGGTCTGGCCGGGGTTCACGTTGGCGTTCAGGTCGTTGCAGTCCTGCGCCAGCACGTACGTGTCGGAGTCGAGGTCGTCGTCGAGCGTGAGGGCATCACAGTCGTCGTCGACGCCGTTGTACGGGGTCTCGGTCTCGCCGGGGTTCACGTTCGCGTCGGCGTCGTTGCAGTCGCCGTCGCGGTTCGCGGTGCCGGAGGGCTGCGCACAGGCATTGGTGGCGGTGCCGGTGCCGTAGCCGTCGGAGTCACCGTCGGTGTACCAGTCCTCGAACAGGAGACCGTTGTCGGCGTTGCCGTCGCAGTCGTTGTCGAGGCCGTCACACACCTCGGTGCCGCCCGGCTCGTTGTTCGGGTCGTTGTCGTCGCAGTCCTGGCAGACACCCACACCGTCGTTGTCGTTGTCGGGGTTGTCGAGCGTGGCCGCGTTGCAGTCGTCGTTGACGCCATTGCAGGTCTGCTCGGTCTGGCCCGGGTTGACGTTCGGGTCGGTGTCGTCGCAGTCGGTGCCGCCGTCGGCCGCCGCGAAGTAGCCGTCGCGGTCGTCGTCGGCGGGGTTCGGGAAGCCCGGCGTGCCGTGGTCGCCGTCGCCGTAGCTGACGAACAGCGGGGCCTCGTACCAGGCCGTGCCCACGTCGTTCGCCGTCGCATCGTCGGCGTTGAGCGTGTAGTCGAGCTCGTCGGGGTACATCGACATCGACGCGCCGTCGGGGTCGGGGAACGTCACGCCGTTGTCCCACGTGACACTGTCGATGAGGACGGTGCCGGTGTGCAGGCGCAGCGTGTCGACGCTGTTCGCGAGGTTGATGATGCCGTCGTAGGTGTAGTCGGGCGCGAACCCGAGGCCGTTGGTCGCCGAGTTCGAGTTGATGGCGAACACCAGGTACTCACCCGGGAACGCGACGAGGCGGCCGGGGGCGATGGTGTCCTGCGTGGTGGTGCCGTCGCGGATCTGGAGGCCCGTGAGGTCGACCGTCTGCGTGGTGTTCACGTAGACCTCGAACCACTCGCCGTTGCCGTCGGTGACGACGTTCGGGTTCTGCATGATCTCAGTGATGATCAGGTCGCCCGGCTGCAGGTCGGCGATGCCGAGCTCGGCGTCGAGGTTGTCGCAGTTCTCGTCGATGCCGTTGTCGGGGATCTCGGTGGCGCCGGGGTTGATCGCGCCGTTCGTCGGGTCGCAATCGGTGTTGTCGGTGACGTAGCCCGGGGGCAGCGTGCACTGATCGGTCGTGCTGCCCGGGTCGCCGTAGCCGTCGGGGCCGCCCGTCGCGTCGGCATCCTCGTAGTACGTGTTGGTCGGGAAGCCCTCGTCGGTGACGAAGTCGCAGTTGTTGTCCTGCAGGTCGCAGACCTCCGTGCCGATGCCGGAGTTGTTCGCGTCGGCGTCGTCACAGTCGGTGTTGCTGTCGGACGTGCCGGCGGGCTGGAGCGCGGAGCACACCGCGGTCACGAAGTCGGTGGGGTCGCCGTCGCCGTCGCCGTCGCTGTCGTCGTAGTAGTCGACCGTCGGGATGCCGTTGTCGGCGACGGTGTCACAGTCTTCGTCGCGGCCGTCGCACTCTTCGACGTTCGTGGTGAAGTTGTCGTTGTCGGCGTCGTCGCAGTCGAGGTTGTTGGTGACGTAGGTGTTGCCGTCGTTGGGCGCGCCGTCGCACGTGGTGGCGTCGGAGAGGAAGCGCTGGTTGATCGACAGGTCGAAGGTGCCGCAGTTGCTGTTGAAGCCCGTCACCGCGATCGCGATCGTCTCGCCCGCGGTGGCCGTGTAGACCACGTCGGTCTGGCGGTAGGAGCCGGTAGCGGTGGGGCTGCCGTCGATGAGGCCGTCTTCGTTGCGATCGTGGTTGCCGTCGAGGCCGCCGTCGTCGTCACACACGAGGGAGGCGTCGACCGCGCCGCCGGCCACGCCGAAGATCTCGATCGCCGCGTCGTAGACGTAGGGCACGCTGTAGACGTCGATGACGTACTCGCCATCGGCCGGAGCGGTCCAGGTATAGACGAGCTCTTCGGAGCCGGAGCCCGCACAGGCCTGCGCGAGGTCGTCGCCCGCGCCACAGGTGTCGCCGGAGAGGAGCCCGATGCCGAGCACGGAGCCGATGTCGAAGTCGGCGCCGGTGATGCTCGAGGCCACGGGGGTCGCGGGGCCGGTCTCGGGGGCGAAGCCGTATGCGGGGCCGGTGGCGCCCGTGGCGTGGCCTTCGCCGTCGCCGTCGCTGTCGATCCAGTACCCCGTGAAGGTCAGCCCGTTGTCGGGGTAGCCGGAGCAGTCGTTGTCGAAGCCGTCACAGACCTCGGGGTTGCCCGGGAAGTTGTTCGGGTCGTCGTCGTCGCAGTCGGTGCCCGCGATGACGCCGGCGCTCGGCGCGGAGTCGCCCCACCCATCGTCGTCGGAGTCGGTCATACACGCCGACGCGCCGGGGTCTTCGGTCTGGGCGGCGCCGGGGTAGGTCGCCTGGGCCGTGCTGTCGGCGATCGGGTCGTCGAGGCAGTCGGTGTTGAGCGCCGACTCGTTCAGGTCGAGGCAGTCGCCGTCGGCCGAGTCGATGATGACGAGCGAGCCGAACCCGTCGGCGTCGAGGTTCTGGTAGCACTCGTCGCCGATGCCCGCGGGGTCGGAGCAGTCGTTGTCGTTGCCGTCGAGGACGAGGATCGTGCTGTTGCCGGGGTATTCGGCCGGGTTCGTGTCGTCGCAGTCGTCGCTCAGCAGCGACTCGCTCTGGGCGAGCTCGCACAGCAGGTCGGCGGAGTCGATGATGGTGGTCGAGCCGTGGCCGTCCTGGTCGGTGTCGGCGTAGCACTCGTCGCCGATGCCCGCGGGGTCGGAGCAGTCGTTGTCGTTGCCGTCGTTGACGACGATGTTCGTGTTGAGCGGGAACTCGTTCGGGTTCGAGTCGTCGCAGTCGTCGGTGGTGATGGCCTCGTTCGCGTCGGCACAGTCGTTGTCGGTGGTCGACTCGATGATGTTCGAGGTGCCCGCGTCGTCGTCGTCGAGGTCTTCGTAGCACTCGTCGCCGATGCCGCCCGCGGTGGAGCAGTCGTTGTCGTTCCCGTCGTTCACGACGACCGCGTTGCCGGGGAACTCGTTCGGGTTGGAGTCGTCGCAGTCGGTGTCGAAGTTCGACTCGCCCGCGGCGGAGCAGTCGAGGGTCGTGCCCGCGATCACGTTGGTGGAGCCGAAGCCGTCGCCGTCGAGGTCTTCGTAGCAGGAGTCGAACAGGTCGCAGTCCTGGTCGATGCCGTCGGCCACGACCTCGGGCGCGCCCTGGTAGGCGGCGGGGTCGTAGTCGTCGCAGTCCTGCGTGTTGTCGACGTAGCCGTACGCGACGGTGTCGAAGCAGGTCGCGAGCACGCGCGTGGGGTCGCCCGCGGTGTCGTTGTCGCCGTCGGAGTAGCCGATCTGGTCGGGGAGGCCGAGCGCACCCGTGAAGTCGTTGCAGTCGAAGCAGATGTCGATGTTGTCGTTGTCGAAGTCGGTGCCGGCGCTGCAGCGGGCGAAGCGCATCGTGCTGCCCGAGAGCAGGTTGGTGCGCTGGTGGCGGAAGACCTCGAGGAACTCGGTGCCCGTGAAGTCTTCGAGACCCACGATGCCGCCGAGGCCCTGCTGGTTCCAGTCGTTCATGTCGCCGACGGTGTCGTACGAGACGACGATGTCGCCCGGCGTGATCGTGTTGTTGTGGTACAGCGTGACCTGGAACGTGGCCGCGTTGTCGGGGTCGCTGAACTGCGCGACGTCTTCCCAGTGGATCGTCGTCGTCAGGCTGTCGGTGAAGACCCAGATCTCGCCCACGGTGTCGGCATCGGTCGGGTTCCAGTCGGCCCACAGGGGCGCGAACAGGCCGTCGCCGCGGCCGCCCGGCGTACCGAGCTGGTCGGGGCGCCAGTGGCAATCGAGCGAGGGGGTGTCGTCTTCGTTGCCGGGGATGCCGTCGACGCCGGCGTCTGCGGGCGGCGCGAAGCTGACGACGCCGTTCGCACAGACCTGCACCCAGCTCACGTCGGTGCCGTAGAAGTTGAACGTGCCGCCGAGCGGGAACACCTGGACCGCATCGTCACCCAGGGGGAGCATCGACCCGGGGTTGGTGCCGCCCTGGAGCGTGGCCAGGGGCGTGAAGATGACGTTGGGGCGGTCGGGATCCGCGTTCTGCGCGCTGGTGCTCCAGCGGTAGAAACCGTCGGTCGAAGGGCCCATCCAGGCCATTGCGGGTGAGCTCGCGAGCAGGGCGAGGGCGACGAGGGGGCGAGAGCTCATGACGGTCTCCGAGCGATGGATGGACCGTGGTACATCGGGATCCCCGAGTTGTCAACGAACGTCACGTGCATCAAGTGGACGCGGGGCGCGCGGAATGCGATGCTGCTCGTGATGGCAAAGGCATCGTCCCGGACCGAGCACGAGGTGGCCGACGAGCCGCCGGTCCCGGCGGGCGAGGTGGTCGGCGGATTGCTGGCGATCGAAGCCACCGACGAGCTCGCGCTCGGCGCCGCCGAAGACTACGGCATGGACGACATCCTCCCGATGGCCGAGGGCGACGACGAAGACGGCCCCGTCTTCGGGCTCAGCTTCGGGTCGAGCGACCCCACGGGGGCGTGGGACATCTCCGACGTCCACGAGCTCGTGGTGAACGAGACGCGCGGCCATTTCGACGCGAGCGACGGCCGCAACGACGCGATGGTGATGGAGGAGGACTTCGACGACGACGACGAGGTCGTGGTCGCGGTCTGGGAGCCCTCGACACCGGGTGGAGCCGTCCGGGTCGGCGCGGTCGTGCGCAAGCGCACCACGGCGGTGCCGAAGCAGTACATCCCCTACGGCCTCATCGCCGCCGGTCTCACGGCGCTGCTCCTGGTCGCGGTCACGGGCATCGTCGCCGTGGTCGTCATCGCGGTGGTGTCGGGGCCGAAGGTCGAGGTCCGGCCGCTCGACCCATCGCAGATCCCGAAGGTCGAGGTCGAGCGCAAGCCCATCGAAGAGAAGACGGCCGACGAGATCCTGGAAGAGGTGCTCGGCGAAGAGGGCAAGGGCGAGTAGCCTCGGCTCGGGGACTACGAGGACGGCGGGATCCCGGCTCGTCGAGCCGGCCGGTGCGGGGGGCTCGGACGGCCGGCTCTGGCTCGTCGAGCCCGCCCGGATCGATGGGCGAGCGCCAGGCAACCCTTACTCCGCGCTTCGCGCCGTACGGTCCACCCCCCACCTGGCGGTGGGGAGTGGCTTTCGCCCAGCCTGGCGGACCGTCGTCAAGGCGTTCGCCTTGACGACGCTCCTGGTCCGCCGCCTCGCTTCGCTCGTTGGCGTGACTGCGGGAGACACGGCCCGACCTGCGTCCCGGTTTCGTCGGGCAGGTCGATGGCTTTCCCGGGGCCTGGCGAAACCGTGCCGCCGCGGTCGGTCCTGCGGGGTCTGAGGGTTGGGATGCGGGGGAGGGCGTCGTGGACGTTCGGGCGTTCCAAGACCAGCGATCCCGGCTCGTCGAGCCGGCCGGTGTGGGGGCTCGGACGGCCGGATCCCGGCTCGTCGAGCCGGCCCGGATGGAGGGGGCGAGCGCTGGGCAACCCTTACTCCGCGCTTCGCGCCGTACGGTCCACCCCCCACCTGGCGGTGGGGAGTGGCTTTCGCCCAGCCTGGCGGACCGTCGTCAAGGCGTTCGCCTTGACGACGCTCCTGGTCCGCCGCCTCGCTTCGCTCGTTGGCGTGACTGCGGGAGACACGGCCCGACCTGCGTCCCGGTTTCGTCGGGCAGGTCGGAGGCTTTCCCGGGGGCCTGGCGAAACCGTGCCGCCGCGGCCGGTCCTGCGGGGTCTGAGGGTTGGGATGCGGGAGAGGACGTCGTGGACGCTCGGGCGGTCGCAGACCAGGGGATCCCGGCTCGTCGAGCCGACCGGCGTGGGGGTTCGGACGGCCGGATCCCGGCTCGTCGAGCCGACCGGCGTGGGGCTTCGGACGGCCGGATCCCGGCTCGTCCAACCCGCCCGGACCGATGGGGCGAGCTCCTGGCAACCCTTCCTCCGCGCTTCGCGCCGTACGGTCCACCCCCCACCTGGCGGTGGGGAGTGGCTTTCGCCCAGCCTGGCGGACCGTCGTCAAGGCGTTCGCCTTGCCGACGCTCCTGGTCCGCCGCCTCGCTTCGCTCGTTGGCGTGACTGCGGGAGACACGGCCCGACCTGCGTCCCGGTTTCGTCGGGCAGGTCGGAGGCTTTCCCGGGGCCTGGCGAAACCGTGCCGCCGCGGTCGGTCCTGCGGGGTCTGAGGGTTGGGATGCGGGAGAGGGCGTCGTGGACGCTCGGGCGTTCGAAGACCAGCGATCCCGGCTCGTCGAGCCGACCGGCGTGGGGGCTCGGACGGCCGGATCCCGGCTCGTCGAGCCCGCCCGGACCGATGGGGCGAGCGCCCGGCAACCCTTACTCCGCGCTTCGCGCCGTACGGTCCACCCCCCACCTGGCGGTGGGGAGTGGCTTTCGCCCAGCCTGGCGGACCGTCGTCAAGGCGTTCGCCTTGCCGACGCTCCTGGTCCGCCGCCTCGCTTCGCTCGTTGGCGTGACTGCGGGAGACACGGCCCGACCTGCGTCCCGGTTTCGTCGGGCAGGTCGGAGGCTTTCCCGGGGTGTGGCGAAACCGTGCCGCCGCGGTCGGTCCTGCGGGGTCTGAGGGTTGGGATGCGGGAGAGGAGGTCGTGGACGCTCGGACGGCCGGATCCCGGCTCGTCGAGCCGACCGGCGTGGGGGCTCGGACGGCCGGATCCCGGCTCGTCGAGCCCGCCCGGACCGATGGGGCGAGCTCCTGGCAACCCTTACTCCGCGCTTCGCGCTCCGCCTCGCTTCGCTCGTTGGCGTGACTGCGGGAGACACGGCCCGACCTGCGTCCCGGTTTCGTCGGGCGGGGCGGGGGCTTTCCCGGGTCCCGGCGAAACCGTGCCGCCGCGGTCGGTCCTGCGGGGTCTGAGGGTTGGGGGCTCGGGGCTGGGGACGAACTGGAGTGCCTCGGGATGCTTGGAGGAGCATCGGGTAGGGAACGCATCTTCGCCGGAAGCATCGGGGGTTCAACGCATCCTCCGGGGAGGCAACGGACCCCAAACGCACTCTCAGGGGAGGCATCGGACCCCGAACGCATCCATTTCGCGCTCTCCGACCCGTGCAGGATGCGTTGAACCCCCGATGCCTCCGCCGAGGATGCGTTCCGGGTCCGATGCTCCTGGCTACGCGCGAGCCGGGGTCCCGCGGCGAACCCCCGACACCGCCGTCTCCGGCGAGCCGGGATCCCGCGGCCGACACCCCCGACACCGTCCCCTCCCGACCGCCCCGCCCGTCCGGACAGGCACGTCCGCAGGGTCCGGCTTCCCCACGGCCCGCCACGACGCCCGACCCCCCAGGAAGCCGGATCCTGGGACTGCCGGGTCTCCAAACCGCAAGGCCGCGATAGGCGAGCCGCGCAGCGCGCGCAGCGCGCGAAGTAAAAGGTAGACCAGACGTTCTCACCCGCCATCCCCGCCGTCTCCGACGAGCCGGGATCCCGCGGCCGACACCCCCCGACACTGCCGTCTCCGCCGAGCCGGGATCCCGCGGCTGACCGCCGCGCCGGGATCCCGCCCTCTCCCAACCGCCCCGCCGGTCCGGACAGGCACGTCCGCAGGGTCCGGCTTCCCCACGCCCCGCCACGACGCCCGAACCCCGAGGGAAGCCGGACCCTGGGACTGCCGGGTCTACAAACCGCAAGGCCGCCATAGGCGAGCCGCGCAGCGCGCGAAGCGCGCGAAGTAAGGGTAGACCGGACGTTCTCACCCGCCATCCCCGTCCTCTACGACGAGCCGGGATCCCGCGGCCAACACCCCACACCATAGGCGAGCCGCGCAGCGCGCTCCGCGCGCGAAGCAAAGGGTAGACGCTACCCGTCGACCACCGGCACGCGGTCGAGGTGCTCCTGCACGAACGAGCGCCCGGACTCGTCGCCGCTGATGATCATGCGGTGGGCGAGCACGTCGGCGGCCACGGCCTGCACGTCGCTCGGGCTCAGGTAGTCGTTGCCGTGCGACAGCGCGTGCGCCTGGGCCGTGCGCACCAGCATCAGCGTGGCGCGGGGCGACGGCGGCGACAGGGCGCGGGAGTCGGCGCGGATGGCGTTCACCAGGTCGACGACGTAGCGCTTCGCCGCGTCGCTCGCGTGGACCAGCGGCACCGTGTGCTGCCACGACACGAACGTCGCGTGGTCGATCACGGACTCGAGGTCTTCGACGGGCGACCGCACGCCGAGGTGCACGTCGAGCATCATCAGCTCGGCGTCGGCGGGCGGGAATCCCATCGACAGCCGCATCGTGAACCGGTCGAGCTGGGCGGCGGGCAGCGCGTAGGTGCCGTCGTGGTCGAGCGGGTTCATGGTCGCGATGACCTGGAACGGCGGGGGCAGGACGTGGGTGGTGCCCTCGACCGTGCACTGGCCCTCGGCCATGACCTCGAGCAGCGCGGATTGGGTCTTCGGCGTCGCGCGGTTCAGCTCGTCGGCGAGGAGGATGTTCGTGAAGATCGGGCCCTTCTGGAACTCGAACGTCTTCGTGCGGAGGTTGAAGACGTTGCTGCCCGTGATGTCCATCGGGAGGAGGTCGGGCGTGAACTGGATGCGGTTGAAATCGCAGTCGATGGACGCGGACAGCGCGCGGGCGAGCATCGTCTTGCCGGTGCCGGGCACGTCGAGCAGGAGGACGTGGCCGCGCGCCGTCATCGCGATGACGACCTTCCGGATGATCTCGTCCTTGCCGAGGATGACGCGCCCGACGTTCGACACGACGCGCTCGAACTGATCGCGGAACGTGCGGATGCGCGCGGTCAGCTCGGGGTTGGTCGAGGGGCTCTTGAAGCCGTGCACGTCTCCTCCAGGGGCCGCAGACTACCGGGTGCGCACCCAGCGGTCGAGGGCGCGCCAGACGACCCGCAACGGCGGGGCGTAGTGGCGATCGAGCTGCCGGTTCCACGCGTCGACCTCGCGCTCCGGCACGCCCCAGGCCCGCGCGAACGTGCGCACGATGCGGAGCTCGCTGCCATCGCGCTCGCCGTCGAGGTGCATGAGCTCGACCGCCGCCTGGACCGCGCGCCGCGCGAGCTCGAAATCCCCGACCGGGCCGATCTCGTGGGGCCGCCAGGGCCGGAGCTCGGACGGGGTGAGCGGAGCCATCGACTCCTTCGCGAGGAACGCGTCGACGTAGGCCCGCTCGCCAGCGCGGATCTGACCGTCGGCGACCATGACGCTCACGAGGAGGCGTGCCGCCGCGCGCGGATCGGGCGCCCGCTCGGTGGACGGCGCGTCGCGCTCGGCCCGCACGGGCGCTTCGATGTGCGCACCGAGCGCGCTCCCCGCCGCCATGCCCGGGAACAGGAACGCGATGGCGTCCATCGACGACTCGACGGGCTCGCCGCGCAGGTAGCGACCGACCACGTCGTCGGTCGGGCCGCCGAGGCTGCCGGCGCACAGCTCGTCGATCGTGAGCCCCTCGCTCGCCGCCCAGCGGGACAGGCCCGCCCGCACGAGCGTCTCGTCGGACAGGTCGAGGCCGGGCTGCACCACGACCTCCGGACCCCACCCGCACTGGTCGCAACACGCCGCCTCTCGGGACGCGACGGAGAGGGGCTTCCGGCACGCCGGGCACCGGTTCGACCCGATGGGGTCGCGCGGGAGCAGCTCGGGCTCGCCGGCCGTCTCGGTACGGCCGCACATCTGGCACTCCGACACCGCGGGGACGCCGAGGTGGCAGGCCGGGTTGTCGGGGTCCATCAGCTGGAGCACGGCCCCGTGCGTGTGGCAGTGCGGACAGTCCGCGATGACCTGCCACGCGGCCGACATCAGGCCTTCTCGAGCAGCAGGCGGACGGTGCGCAGCTTGAGCCCGGCGCTCACCCAGCGACCGAGCGCGTCGGTCACGGCGGGGTCGCCGTCCGCGCCCTCCGGACGGGTGGGGGACGTGGCGCAGGCCCGCAGGAACCGGCGCGCCTCGGGGGCGTCGAAGTCGCCGTCCGCGAACAGGGGCACGGCCGCTCCGGCGCCCCAGGTGACGGTCTCCCCGTCGGACGCGACGTGCGTGGCGCGCCCCTCGAGGTCGTAGCCGATGGGGCCGCGCCCCGAGGGAGGCTGCAGGGTGCGCGCGAGGGCGCCCACCGCGCGATGCAGCCGCCCGCGGCGGTCGTTCGCGGCGGCGAGCACGTGTCGGCGGCGGAGGTCGACGGCGTGCTGGCCGAGCGCCTCGGCGAGCGCGCGCTGGAAGAGGGCGCGGGCTTCGGCCGGGTCGGGCTCGAGGGCCCGCAGCCCCTCGACGAACCGCTCGACGGGACCCTCGGGCATGGCGGGCAGCATCCGCACCACGGCGTCGAAGAGCCCCGTGCCGCCGGGCGTACTGGGCGTGAGGCTCACGATCCGCAGCCGCCCGTCGTGGATCCGCAGCTCTTCGGGGTGGGGGACGCCCGGCCCGAGCCCCGCCTCGCGCCACCGGGCGAGCAGGCCGAGGGCGTCGGCGAGGACGCGCACCACGTCGCCCTGCGGGATGGACGCCTCTTCGAGCGGCGTGCCGGGCGCCGGGGCCGCCAGCGTGGCGTCGTCGCTCGTCAGGCCCGCGACGAGCCCGGCCAGGCCGCGTCGATCGCGCTCGAGGATGCGGCGGTGCACCGGTGTGGCGTCGGGCCGCGGGGTGCGGACGAGCCAGTGGCCCCCGTCGGCGTCGAGAGCGGTCCACGTCGTGCTGTAGGGGTCGACGCGCACGAGCTCGCGCGCGCGGAGCCCGCCGGGCAGCTCGGGAGCCTCGACGGCGAGGTCGTTCGCCGCGAGCAGGAGCTGGGTCCAGACCGCGTCGCCTGGATGGGCGTCGGCGTGGCGCTCGATGGCGGCGAGCAGGGCCTCGGGCTCGTCGGGCCAGGACGCGTCGGGGGCGAGGTGGGCGAGGGTGTGCCGGAGGAGGCCGGGAGTCATGCCCCGACGCTACCAGGTTTTCCGGGAGCCCTCTGCCACGGCCGCTTCGACCGGCGTGTGGATGGCCTGGCGCAGGCGGTACGACAGGGTGCGTCGATCCTCGATGGCCGCGGAGCGGAGGGTCCGGCGGGCGAGGTCGGTGGCCGCGTCACGCGCGCTGCGTGCGGCGTTCAGGCGACCGCGGCGCGACAGCTCCTCGGCGGCCTCGACCAGCGCGAGGGTCGGGTCGACCGGGTCGAGCCAGGGCCCCTGGATGTGCCGGGCGACCTTCCAGGAGGCGAGCTCGAGGTCTTCGGTGTCGTCGGCGTCGAGGCTGCACCACACGGCCAGCGGCAGGGCCTGGGTCGCGAGCGGCCCGCCGGCGACGCGCTGCAGGGCGCGCCGGGCGCGGTCGGGCTCGTCGAGGGCAACGAGCGCGCGGGCCTCGGCGAGGGCGAGCAGCGCGTTCGCGTTGGCCCCGGTGCCCGCGCCGAGCGCGTTGCGGCCGTCCCGCGCGGTCGACAGCGCGGCGAGAGGACGGTCGTGCTCGCGGTGCCACTCGGCCTTCACGTAGTGGTAGAGCGCGTCGGTCCAGGGGTGCGCGGCGGTCTCGGCGGGGTCGTCGTGGAAGAACTCGTCGGCCTCCTCGAGCCGCCCGGCCAGCACGTCCGCCCACGTCACGCAGAGGTCGGCGTACGCGATGCCCATCGGGCTCCCGATGGCGAACTCGCGGGCGGCCATCTGCTCGAAGATCGCGCGCTGGTACAGGATGTTGCCGGTGCGGCGACCGCCCGAGAGGGCGTCGAGGATGTACCAGCCGTCGCTCGCGTTGCCGCCGACCTTCCACGGCACGGCGTTCGTGAGCGCCACGAGCACGTTGAAGTGCAGGATGCGGTCGACGAGCCAGTGGTCGGGGAGCAGCAGCAGGACCACTGCCAGCAGCGCCTGGGCGATGAGCCCGCCGGCGTGGAACCAGATGCGTCGGGCGGTCGGCGGGCCGTCGGGGATGGCGATGCAGGCGCCGCCCGCGAGCACCCAGCGGTCGAGGTGCACGACCAGGGGCCCGGAGAGCCGCAGCGTCCACAGGGGAGGGCCGAGCCCGATGCCGAACGAGGTGACCCGGTAGCCCCCGCGGCGGGCGAAGAGCGCGTGACCGAGCTCGTGGAGGATCACGATCAGGGGGCCGTAGACGAACAACGCCCCGAACTCGGCGAGCAGGCTCTCCAACGCACCTCCGTGTGAAGCGTAGCCGCTCCTCGCGACCCCTGCTGGGCTCCGACACCGGGCGGGGCGCGGGGTTCCCGGATACAGCGCACGGATTCGGAGGCGCCATGAGCTGGCCGATCGGAAAGACCTACGACGGCGGGACCTTCACGGTCTCCACCCGCGACACGCTCGCGTACGCGCGGGCCACCGACGATCCCAACCCGCGGTACGAGGGCGCGGAGGCCGTGGCGCCGCCGATGTTCCACGTCCGCCCGTTCATCCCGCTCATGATGCAGATGGCGCGCGACCCGGAGCTGTCGATCGACATGCTGCGCCTCGTCCACGGCGAGCACGGAATGCGGTTCGACGGGCTGCTGCGCGACGGCGACGCGCTCCGCCTGTCGGGCTCGCTGCTCGACGTGTCCGAGAAGGCGTCGGGCACGATCTACACGTTCGCCCTGCACGGCGATGTCGCCGGGAAGCGCGTGCTCGACGGCACCACGTCGTACTTCGTGCGCGCCGCCACCCCGCCGCCGAAGGGCGAGAAGAAGGCCGAGCCTGCACCCGAGCCTCCCGCGCCGACGTGGTCGGCCTCGCAGCCCGTCACCGCCGACCAGGCGCTCCGGTACGCGCCGGCATCGGGTGACGACAACCCCATCCACACCGACCCCGAGGTCGCGAAGAAGGCGGGGCTGCCGGGCTGCATCCTCCACGGGCTGTGCTCGCTGGCGTTCGCCCAGCGCGACCTGATCGCGAAGGCCGCCGGCGGCGATCCCGCCCGGCTCGCGGCGCTCTCCACGCGGTTCACGGGCATGGTGTTCCCCGGCGAGACGCTGCGGATGGACGTGTGGGGCGAGGGCCCCGAGCTCGCGTTCACCACCGTGAACGCCAAGGGCCGGCCGGTGCTCGTCGGGAAGGCCGAGGTGCGCCCATGAGCTGGAAGCGCGCCCGGTTCAAGGGCAAGGACGTGTGGATCGAGGTCGACCCGGGCGGCGAGCCCCGCGAGGAGATGGGGCGCGTCCCGATGCGCTACTCCGACAAGGCGGGTGCGAAGATCTACCGGGCGAACATCGGCAATCTCGACCTCGACCCCGACGCCGATCCCATCGAGCTCCCCGAGGGCGAGACGGCCGACGACCAGAAGGCCGCCCCCGCAAAGCCGTCGAAGGCGTCGAAGGGCTCCGGCTTCGGCAAGGCCGGCACCCGCACGGCGTCCCAGGCGGCCAAGGCCGCCGAGCACGCCCGCGAGCGGCTCGACGCGCTCGATGCGTCCACCACCGTGGTGTTCACCGACGGTGGGTGCAGCGGGAACCCCGGCCCGGCCGGGTCCGGTGTCTACGCGCGGTTCGCCGACGGCCGCTGGGCCGAGGTGTCGAAGAGCCTCGGTCGCGGCACGAACAACATCGCCGAGCTCACGGCCATCGACATCGCGCTCGACCTGCTCGACGAGGCCGACCTCCCCGCCGACGCGCCCGTGGTCGTGTTCTCCGACAGCGACTACGCGAACGGGGTCCTGACGAAGGGCTGGAAGGCGAAGAAGAACACCGAGCTCATCCTCGGGCTGCGCGCGAAGCTGAAGGCGCGCCCCGGCGTCGACCTCCAGTGGGTCGCGGGGCACGTGGGGGTCGAGGGCAACGAGCGCGCCGACCGCCTCGCGAACGCCGGTGTGGCGGGCCGTTCCGACGTGCGCTGGGGTTCCTGACACAACCGCCCGTCCCCCATGGAATGATGGGGCATGCAGTCGCGCTGGACGGTGGACGGGGTCGTGCTCGCGCTGCCCGCACGCGAGGGTCCGGCGGCGGTGGCGCGCCTGGCCTGGGTCGCGGCGGGCACCGTGGCGCTGGCGTGCATCGTCGCGCTGGGGTTTCTCGCGCGCCCCCCGCCCGCGCCGGTGTGCGCAACGGCCCAGCTGTGCCGCGACCACCTCCCGCCCGAGCTGAACCCGGACCCGCCCGAGCGCGACGCCTGGGTCGAGCAGCGCGTGTCCGAGGTGCTCGAGTCCGTCACCACCGAAGACCGGCTGCCGTCCGACATCGACGTCGTCGACCATCTGTCGCTCGAGTCGCCGGGCACCGTCGAGTGGGCGTTCCTGGCGGCCGAGCACGCCGAGCGCTCCGTGATCGCGGAGGTCCCCGAGCCCGGCGGCGTGACGGGCACGCTCCGCACGGCGCTCCAGCGCTACCGCGACGAGGCGGGGCAGGAGCGGGTGCACTTCCAGGACGCCACGCGGTTCGTCGCCGAGATCACGGCGGTCCGATCGGCTGTCGATCGGCAGCAGGCCCGGGCCCGGCTCGACGAGCTCGCCGCGGAGCACCACTCCGTGCTCGACCTCGGGCTCACGTCCGCGCGCGAGGTGGTCGCCGCGGCGTCCGCCGTGGCGGGTGCGGAGTGGGAGGCGCGCCGCAGCCTCGAGCGGGTGCGGCTCGCCGAGGTGACGGCCCGCCTGGTCGAGTCGCGCACGCGGGCGGACGTCGCGTGGCTGTTCGGGATGACGCTCGGCGCAGTGTTCCTGGCGTTCGCGGTGGGCGGCACGGCCTTCGCGGGGGTCCAGGCGCGGCGGTCGCAACAGCCCGTCCGGATCGAGGTCGGCGGTCGGGGCATCCGACTCGACGGCACCTGGATCGACCGCGAGTCGATCGTGTGGGTGGGCCTGCGGGACGGGGCGTTCCGCGTGGTGACGCGCGACGCCGACCGGGTGTCCCGGGCCGTCGTGGACGACCGCGCGCTGCACGCGGCGCTGAAGCAGTGGCGAAAGCTCGCCGAGCAGGGCGGCGCGGCCAATCCGGCCGACGAGGCGCGGGTGCGGAGGCTCATCCGCTGAGCGCGAGCCGCGCTCGTGGCCCCGGTGGAGACGCAAGGCGGCCTCCTCTGTGTCGGAAGGGATCGAGCTTCGAGCGTCAGGCATCACGCAGATGACGCAGAAGGACGCAGATGACGCAGAAACGAGGCCGTCACGGGTCGAGCGTCTTCGCGTCCCCGGGGCGCCGTCCAGTCGTGAGGGACGCCCCGGTGTTGGGGGCGACAGAGGGGGCTTCTCGCGGACCGGATTCGGGACTCACCAGAGCAGGCCGGCGTTCGGGCTGCCCTGGTGAGTCCCGGCTCCATTCCGCGCGGAGGCCCCTGCAGGGCCTCGACGGAGTCCGGGGACACGAGGACGCCCGACGCGCGACGGCTTCGTTTCTGCGTCATCCGCGTCCATCTGCGTCATCTGCGTGATGCGAGGCGATCGGGGCTCGAAAGCGCCCGCACCCCCGGGCCCGAGGCTCCTGGCTCCCGGCTCCCGGCTCCTGGCTACAGCAGCGTCTGCTGCCCGAGGTCCACTATGGTCTGCCACCGCGTGCGGACGAAGTGCGGCCACGGCTCGCGCTTCGCAGCCCACGCGCCAAGCCAGGCCTTCGTGACGGGGTCGGACGGGTAGCCGCTGCCCAGCGGGCCGTGCGCGGCGTCGAGATCGGCGAGCGCCCGGTCGCGCGTGGTCTTCGCGAAGATCGAGGCCGCGCCGACGACCGCGTACGTGTGGTCGGCCTTCGGCTCGATCGTCCACACCGGCGAGCACGTGCGCCCGACCATCGCCTGGAGCTTCTGGACGAGCGTGGGGACGGTCTTCGGCGGGCCGAGCGCGTCCATGAACACGTGGTCGGGCCGGAACTCGCGGACGAGCCCGGCGATCGCCTCGAGCTCGAGCTGGTTCAGGTTGGCGGCGTCGATCTGGCCCGGCGTGATGCGCTCGACGCGCCCCTCGCCCAGGGAGGCGAGCGCCTCGCGTGCGGCCTCGCGCTTCTTCTCGGACAGACGCTTGCTGTCGTCGGCGCCCGCCGCGCGCAGGACCGTGTCGTCGGGGTCTTCGACGTAGAAGGCCCCCACGCACAGGTCGCCGAGCACACAGCCGCGCCCGGCCTCGTCGAGGCCGAGCACCCGGATCCGCTTCGTCACGGCAGCCTCTGGAGCGCGGCCTCCGCGGCGGCCTTCACCGCGTCGTCGGGATCGGCCTTCATCGGCTCGATCTGGTCGCGGAGCATCGCGAACCGCTCCATCCGGACGAGCAGCTCGGCGAGCGCACCGACCGCGGCCTGACGCACGTCGGCGTCGTCGTCGCGGAGGAGCTGCGAGAGCTGCGGGATCATCGACAGCGTGCCGGTCGCACCGATGGCCTCGCCCGCTGCGGCGCGGACGCCGGCATCCTCTTCGCGGAGCATGACGCGCAGCATCGATGCGTGGGTCTTCGTGCCGAGCGCCTTCACGACGAGCGCGATGCCGCGCCCGATGCCCGGATCGGCGCCCGGCGTCCAGCCGGACAGGGTCTGCGCCTGGAGCGCGGGATTCGTCGCCTGGAACGCCTCCAGCACGGCGGCGCGGTCTTCGGTGCGCACCATGCCGTAGAGCTTCACCAGCGCAGCGGGCTCGGACGGGAGGGTGGAGGGCATCGGCGCCGGCTTGCGCCAGTCGCGAGGCGCCTCGCGGACCTCTTCGGTGCCCTCGGCCGCCTGTGGGACGAGCGTGCTGAGGTCGGCGGGTGGCGCCTTCGGCGGCTCGTCGTCGTCGAGGATCATGTCCTCGGGGTAGAGCGTGGCGAGGTTCGCGTCTTTCTTCGGCAGCCGCGGCGGCGGGGCGGGCTTCGCGGGCTTCGCGGGTGCCGGAGGCGAGAGGTCGATGTTCAGATCGACCGGCCCCTCGACCCAGAAGTCTCTCGACTCGAGCTTGGGCTCTTCGCCGGTGCAGCGCCCGACGGCCTCGGCCGCGATGACGCGCACGGCGGCCACGGGATCGGTCTCGGCGATCCGCCCGAGGTGGACGGCCATCGCGGGCCCCGACACGTTGCCGAGCAGCATCGCGGCGCCGGCGCGGATGCGCGGATCGGTGTGGCGCAGCCAGCTGCGCGCGTGCATCGACGAGGGCTTGTCGAGCTGCGTGACGATCAGGCCGAGCGCGTCGACCGCGAGCTCGATGTCGTCGCCGTTCACCGCGGTGCGGAGCGCGTCGATGCCGTGCCTCTCGGCGGCGCAGGCGAGGTTGAAGGCGTAGCGCCGGACCCGCGGGTCGTTGTCGCGGATCAGGGCGTCGATCACGCGGACGCGGTCGGTGACCTCGAGGTTCGCGCACACTCTGAGCGAGGCGAGCCTCCGCTCGGGGTCGGGATCGCCGCCCGCCTCGATGCACGCATAGAGGAGCTTCCTGCCCATCCCCGAGAGGTCGCCGGGGGGCCCTCCCGCGGCCAGATCGTCGAAGGTCTTCTGAACCTGTTCATCCATGTCGCTGCACTCGTTGGTTGCGCTTGGAGCATTGCGTTAGGGTGGCGGCCCCGCGGGGCAGGACCCGTGCGGGCAACGCTAGAGACGCCAGCATCATGCCAGACCATGTGGTGAAGAAAGGGCTCGACATCCCGATCGCGGGTGCGGCCTCCGGGGAGCCCATAACGCTCGACGCCCCCGCGACCGTCGCCTACAGCCCCATCGAGTTCAAGGGAATCGTGCCGAGGCTCTCGGTGCGCGAAGGCGACGCGGTGCAACGGGGCACGCCGCTGTTCCACGCCAAGGCGAACCACGACATGCAGTTCCTGTCGCCGGTCGCCGGAACGGTGAAGGAGATCCGGCGCGGTCACCGCCGCGTCATCACCGATCTCGTGGTCGAGGTGGGCGGCGACGAGGCGGTCACGTACCCGTCGATCGACCCCGCCACCGCGGATGCCGAGACGATCCGTTCCGCGCTGCAGAAGCGGGGCCAGTGGGCCGCGTTCCGCACGCGTCCGCTCGACAACATCCCGAAGTCCGACGCCCAGCCCCAGGCCATCGTCGTCTCGGCGACCGAGACCGGTCCGCTGATGCCGGGTGCCGACGTGCTGCTCGGCGCGGGCGACAAAGAGCACCTCCAGGCCGGCCTCACCGCGCTGTCCAAGCTCGCGAAGGTCTACCTCGCGGTGCCGAAGGGCTCGCATCCCGCGCTGCAGGGCCTCACCGGCGTCGAGACCCACGGCTTCTCGGGCCCGCATCCGGCCGGCGACCCGTCCCTCCAGGTCAACCTGCTCACGCCGCCGAAGGGCACCGGTCAGGTCTGGTACTGCCGCGCCTGGGACGTGGTCGAGATGGGCAAGGTGCTCGTCACGGGCCAGTTCTCCGGCGAGCGCGTGTACGCCGCGGTCGGCGCGGGCGTCGCGCAGCCGCGGTACGTCCGCACGCTCATGGGCGCGCCGCTCCAGCACATCGTCGGGGCCACGAAGGGCGAGGCCCTCCGCTGGATCCGCGGCTCCGTGCTCACCGGCGAGTCGGTCGGCGGCGATCGCTGGGTCAGCCACTTCGCGCGCGGCGTGCACGTGCTCCCCGACGAGGTCGAGAGCGATCTGTTCGGCTGGGCGCTGCCGATGTTCGGCACGTGGAGCTTCCACAAGACCTTCCTGAAGGCGTTCACCGGGTCCGGTGGCGCGGTCGACCTGCGGCCCGGCATCTTCGGCGGCGAGCGCGCGATGGTGCCGATCGGGGTCTACGGCAAGGTTGTGGCCACCCCCGACGTGCTGCCCGAGTTCCTGTTCAAGAGCATCGTCGCCAACGACCTCGAAGAGGCCATCCAGCTCGGCCTGCTCGACATCACGGCCGAAGAAGCGGCGCTCTGCACCTACATCTGCCCGTCGAAGATCGAGTTCGACGAGCTCCTCAAGAAGGGCCTGGCGCTCTACGAGAAGGAGGCCTCGTGAAGAAGTTCATCGAGAGCCAGTTCGACGCGCAGCGGCACCTGTTCGAGAAGGGCGGCAAGCTCCACTGGGCCTGGCCGCTCTTCGAAGGGCAGGAGACGTTCTTCCTCACGCCGAAGCACAAGACCAAGCACGGTGCCCACGTCCGCGACCGCATGGACATGAAGCGCCTGATGATCTTCGTGCTCTACGCGCTCGCGCCCGCCATCGCGATCGGCTGGTACAACATCGGCTACCAGGCGTTCCTCGCCGAGGGTGTGGCGGCCCCGGGTCTCGTCGACTGCATCCTGCGCGGCGGCCTCGCGATGCTCCCGCTCATCGTCACGTCGTACGCGGCGGGCGGCGTCGCCGAGCTGCTGTTCTGCATCGTGCGCAAGCACGAGATCAACGAGGGCTTCCTCGTCACCGCCATGCTCTACCCGCTCACCCTCCCGCCCTCGATCCCGCTGTGGATGGCCGCCATCGGCATCATCTTCGGCGTCGTCATCGGCAAGGAGGTCTTCGGCGGCGTCGGGATGAACATCCTGAACCCGGCGCTCACGGCCCGGGCCTTCGTGTTCTTCACCTACCCGGCGGCCATCTCGGGCGCGGCGGTGTGGGACATGGGCGGCAAGGGCTTCCTGTCCTCGGGCCCCGTGGTCGACGGCTACACCGGCGCCACGCCGCTGCTCGCCGCGTCCGGTGGCGCCCTGAAAGACGGCACGGCGTCCATCGACGCGGTGGCCATCCTGAACAGCTACGGCTTCGCGTGGTCCGACATGGCCTTCGGGTTCATCCCGGGCTCGATGGGCGAGGTCTCCGCGGTGGCCGCGCTGCTCGGCGCCGTGTTCCTCGTCGCGACGGGCATCGCGAGCTGGCGGATCATGGTCGGCGCGGCGGTCGGCCTCGTCGCCACCGCCGCCCTGTTCAACGGCATCGGCTCCGACACCGTGTCGATGATGTCGCTGCCCCCGCACTACCACCTGGTGATGGGCGGCTTCATGTTCGGCGCCGTGTTCATGGCGACCGACCCCTGCTCCGCGGCGGTCACCCCGATCGGGCGCCTGATCTACGGCTTCTTCATCGGCGTCATGTGCGCGCTGGTGCGGGTCGTGAACCCGGCGTACCCCGAGGGGATGATGCTCGCGATCCTGTTCATGAACGTGTTCGCGCCGCTCATCGACTACTTCATCGTCAAGCAGACCACCCGCCGGCGCGCCGCGCGCATGGCCACGGCGTAGGGGGCTCGGATGGCATTCAGCAACGGCTACACCATCGGCTTCGCGTTCACGGTCTGCATCATCTGCAGCACCGCCCTCGCGAGCGTCTCGATGGGCCTGAAAGAGACGCAGGACGACAACCGGCGTCGCGACCTCTACAAGAACATCCTCTCGGCGGTCGACCTGCCCGAGCAGGTGAACGGCGCGCGTCCGGCCCTCTCCGGTCCCGACATCGACAAGCTCTGGGCCGACAAGATCGAGCTCCAGGCCATCGACCCGGCCACCGGCGCTCCGCTCGACGCCTCGAAGGCCGACCTCGACGGCAACGGCACCTTCGACTTCCGCGACCTCAAGGTGGCGAACGACAAGGTCCGCAAGTCCGGCGCCACGCCCGAGATCCTCGGCGTGTACATCCGCAAGGACACCGGCACCGTCGCGATGCCGATGGTGGGCAAGGGCCTCTGGGGCCCGATCTCCGCCTACATCGCGTTCGACCCGAAGATCGAGAAGGTCGTGGGCACGACGTTCTTCGCGCCGAAAGAGACCCCCGGTCTCGGCGCCGAGATCACGAACCCCGCGTTCATGAGTCAGTGGCCCGGCAAGTCGGTCGTCGAGGGCGGCAAGACCACCGCCATCCGCGTGACGAAGCCGGCCGAGTGTGAAGAGCAGACCAACCCGCACTGCGTCGACGGCGTCTCGGGGGCGACCATCACGTCCCGCGGGGTCGACCAGATGGTGGCGAAGTCACTCGCGCTGTACGAACCCTACATCCAGAAGGTGCGCCAATGAGCTCGCCCGCGACCGAAGTGAAGTCGGACGCGCCTCCGCTGTTCGTCTTCGACAAGAAGACGCGCCGCATCGTGACCGACCCCTTCTCGGAGAACAACCCGATCACCGTGCAGGTGCTCGGCATCTGTTCGGCCCTCGCCGTCACCACGCAGATGTCGACCGCGCTCGTCATGGCCTCCGCCGTGACCGCGGTGGTCTGCGGCTCGAACGTCGTGATCTCGCTCATCCGGAACTGGATTCCGCCCCAGATCCGCATCGTCGTGCAGCTCTCGGTCATCGCGAGCCTGGTCATCATCGTCGACCAGTTCCTCCAGGCCTACCTGTTCGACGTGAGCAAGCAGCTCTCGGTGTTCGTCGGCCTCATCATCACGAACTGCATCCTGATGGGCCGCGCCGAGGCGTTCGCCATGGCCAACCCGCCGTGGCAGTCGTTCCTCGACGGCCTCGGCAACGGCCTCGGTTACGGCATCATCCTCGTGACGATCTCGTTCTTCCGTGAGCTGCTCGGGTCCGGCAAGCTGTTCGGCTTCAAGCTCGTGCCCGCCGCGCTCTACGAGGCCGGCTACGCGAACATGGGCCTGATGGTGCTGGCTCCCGGCGCCTTCATCCTGCTCGGGCTGCTGATCTGGGCCCAGCGCACCTACACCGGCTTCGTCGAGGAGACCTGATGGAAGCGCTCACCGATCTCCTGTCCCTGGCGGTGCGCTCGATCTTCGTCGAGAACATCCTGCTCTCGTTCTTCCTCGGCATGTGCTCGTTCCTGGCCTGCTCGAAGAAGGTCGAGACGGCGCTCGGCCTCGGCGCCGCCGTCATCTTCGTGCTCACCATCACGACGCCCGCGAACTGGCTGCTCGACAACTTCCTCCTGAAGGAGGGCGCGTTGTCGTGGGCCGGGATGCCCGAGGTCGACCTGTCGTTCCTCTCGTTCATCACCTTCATCGCGGTCATCGCGGCGATGGTGCAGCTCGTCGAGATGATCATCGACCGGTTCAGCCCGGCGCTCTACAACCAGCTCGGCATCTTCCTCCCGCTCATCGCCGTGAACTGCGCCATCCTCGGCGCCTCGCTGTTCATGCAGGAGCGCGAGTACAACTTCGCCGAGGCCTGCGTGTTCGGCACGAGCTCCGGCACGGGGTGGGCCCTCGCGATCATCGCGATGTCCGCCATCCGCTACAAGATGCGCTACAGCCACGTCCCCAACGGCCTGAAGGGTCTCGGCATCACCATGCTGATGACCGGGTTGATGGCCATCGCCTTCCTCGCCTTCGGCGGGATCGAGCTCTGAGGGAGCCATGAACGTCACGGTCATCTTCGCGGCCATCGCCGTGTTCACGGTGGTCATCCTGGGCCTGGTCCTCGTCCTCCTCGCGGCGAAGAAGGTCCTGGTCGCCGAGGGCGAGGTCAACATCCTCATCAACGACGACCCCAAGCTCACGCAGAAGGTCGCCCCGGGCCAGAGCCTGCTCGCCGCCATGGCGTCGCAGAAGATCTTCATCCCGTCCGCGTGCGGCGGCGGCGGCACCTGCGCGATGTGCAAGTGCAAGGTCCTCGAGGGCGGCGGCGACGTGCTCGCCACCGAGACCGGCCAGCTCACGCTCAAGGAGCGCAAGGAGCACGTCCGCCTCGCCTGCCAGGTGAAGGTCAAGCAGGACATGAAGATCGAGCTCCACGAAGAGATCTTCGGCGTCCAGAAGTTCGAGTGCACGGTCGTCAGCAACGAGAACGTCGCCACGTTCATCAAGGAGTTCGTCGTCGCGCTGCCCGAGGGCATGCACATGGACTTCGAGCCCGGTGGCTACATCCAGATCGACGTTCCGAAGTACAAGCTCGACTACAAGCAGCTCCGCGAGAACATCCAGCCCGAGTACCACGAGGACTGGGACACGTACAACGTGTGGGACGGCAAGGCGGGCAACGACGAAGACGGCGTCTTCCGCGCATATTCGATGGCGAACTACCCGGCCGAGGGCAGCATCGTCATGCTGAACATCCGCATCGCGACGCCGCCCCCGCGGCTGCCGAACGTCCCGGGCGGCATCTGCAGCTCCTGGATCTTCAGCCTGAAGCCGGGCGACAAGGCCACGCTGTCGGGCCCGTACGGCGAGTTCAAGATCAATCCGACGCAGCGCGAGATGTGCTACATCGGCGGCGGCGCCGGCATGGCGCCCCTGCGCAGCCAGCTCTTCCACCTCTTCCACACCGAGAAGACGAAGCGGAAGGTCACGTACTGGTACGGCGCGCGCAGCAAGCGCGAGATGTTCTACGAAGACCAGTTCGAGGCGATCGAGAAGGACTTCGACAACTTCAAGATGTACATCGCGATGTCCGACCCGAAGCCCGAGGACGAGTGGACCGGCCTGCGCGGCTTCATCCACCAGGTGCTGCTCGACGAGTACCTCTCGAAGCACGAGGCGCCCGAAGACATCGAGTACTACATCTGCGGGCCGCCCATGATGCTCCAGGCGGTGCTGAAGATGCTCGACGATCTCGGCGTGCCCGAAGAGATGATCCGCTTCGACGACTTCGGGTGATCCCGGTGCTCGTGCTCGCACTGCTCGCATGCGGCGGCTCCACCGGGACCGATCCCGCGAAGCCCGCCGCCGCGCAGGGTCCGACGAAGACCCTGTCGCTCGGCCCCATCACCGCGCAGGTTCCCGAGGCGTGGAGCGTGGAGGCGCAGGTCGCCCGCATCCCCGCGAGCTCGGGGCGCTGCACCGTCCAGCGCCTGCCCCGCAACGCGGCCCGCGACTTCGCGGCCGTGAAGCGCTCGGCCGACCGTCTCGTGACGAACCCGCCCGACGGCGTGCAGACACAGGTCGAAGAGCGTCCGCTCGGCGAGCTGCCCGGCGTGCAGGTCTCGATGAAGAACACGAAGATGCAGGGCGACTGGCGGTCGGTGCAGCGCATGATCGTGGCCGCCGAGGCGTGCGTGGTCACCATCCAGTGCTCCGGCTCCCCGTTCCCGAAGTTCGAGCAGGACTTCATCGCCGTGCTCGATTCGGTGGCCGTCGACCCCGCCGGGTGTGCGACGCCGGGCGAGTAGCCAGGCGTCACCGCGAGGGGAGCACGCGGCCCGCGGGTCGCGTATCCTCTGCTCCACAGGAGCCCACCGCTTGCATCCCGAACGCCTCGCCAACGGACGGTACGCGCTTCTCGAGGTCGTGCGCGAAGACGCCACGACCCAGGTGTACCGCGCCCAGGACCACCGCGAAGGCGTCGAGCGCGTCGTCACGCTGTACGCCCCGGAGAGCGCGGCGGTGCGGCAGCAGGTCCGCGAAGACTGCCGCGTGCTCCAGGGGCTCGGTGGGCACCGGCACGTCGTGCCCGTGCTCGACGTGGGCGAGGCCTATGGCGGCGTGTTCGTCGTGACCCCGCCCATGCCCGGGGGCTCGGTCGAAGACCACATGCTCCAGCTCGGGCCGCTGCCCCCCGCGCAGGCCGCGGCCGTCGCGAGCGCCGTGCTGCGCGCGCTCGAGGTGGCGCACGCGCTCGGCGTGGCGCACCGCGGGCTCGGTCCCGAGAACGTGCGCATCGACGGCGACGGCATCATCCGCGTCGACGGGTTCGCCGAGGCCCTGGTCACCGGGCGGGCCGAGGCCCCCGAGCAGGCCGGGCAGCCCGGGGAGGGCGACGCGCGGTCGGACATCTACGCGGTCGGTGCGATGCTCGTCAGCATGCTGGGCGGCACGGGGCGCCGCGAGATCCCCGCCGTGCTCGACGGCTTCGTGCGGCGCTGCATGCACGACGACCCCGCCCACCGCTTCCAGACGGCCGCGGACGCCCGTGCGGCGCTCGACGCGCTGCAGCTCCCGTCGCTCCCGCCGGGCACCCCCGCGCTGGGCGACGCGACGCGGGCTCCGGCACCGAGCCCGGCGCCGTCGTCGTTCGGCGAGTTCCTCCGTCCGAACGAGGAGATCGACTGGGACGACGTCGATCCCGAAGCCAAGACCGTGCTCGACGCGAACCGCCGCACCCTGCTCGACGGGCCCACCGAGCCCACCCGCACCACCGAGTCGTTCGCCGAGGTCGCCGACGCGCTGTTCGGCCCGGCTGCGGTGGTCGATGGCGCCGAGACGCCCGCGCCGCTGGCCCTCCCCAAGCCCGAGCCCCCGCGGGCGCCCGTCTCCGCGCCGATCGCCGCGCCAGTCGCCGCCGACGAGCCGACCCCTGCGTGGGTCTGGGTCGCGGTCGGCGTGGGGTTCGTGATCGTCGTCGCCGGCGGCGTGGTGGCCTGGCTGAAGCTCGGCTGAGCCTCACTCCGGGTCGAGGTGCCCGCCGCGTGCGAGCCAGGCCGCCGTCGCGGGGCTGACGCGCGCCAGGGCGTCGGGATCGGCGTGCGAGAGGGCGAACGCCTCGCAGAAGGCCTCCTCGGGCCCGCCCAGACGGCCGTAGAGCGTGGGACCGGGCTCGCCGAGCGCGGCGTACGCGGTGACCATGGGCGGGGTCTCGAGCCACGCGGCCAGGCGGGCTTCGCCGGCATGGATGGCCTCGCGCTCCGCCGCGATCCGCGCCGCTCGCGCGTCGACCGCACGGCGGCGGTCTTCGGGGACGTTCTTCGCCTTCCGGTAGTCGGCGCGCAGTGTTTCGAGGTCGGCGAGGTGGGTGTCGACGAGCGCGTCGAAGGCCGCGATCCGCGCGTCCTGCTCGGCCTGCAGGGCCCGCGTGGGCGCGCGGGCGATCGCGTGGCACACCTCGTGGAGCAGGGGCTGGACGAGCGCCGGGTGCGGGTGGTCGACGCTGCCCACGAACGTCCCCCGCGGCTCGAGGGCCCGGTCGAATACCTGGATCGTGTGGCCGCCCGCCGCGTAGAGCGCGCTGGACGCACCGAGTACCGTGGGCTCCGGGTCGGCCGGCAGCCGGACGAAGCCGATGGCGCCGAGCCGATCGCGCTCTTCGGTGTTCAGCAGCGCGAGCGAGGTGTCGATGGCCGTGCGGAGCGGAGGCTCGAGGGCCGGCGCGCCATCGGGGGGTGGCGCGATGCCGTGCCTTTCCACGAGGGCCGCGAGAGGCGGCACCTCCGCGGGAGCGAGCGGAACCCCGCGCGCCACGACCAGGCGGTCGGCTTCGACCCACACGGTGATCGGGTGCGCCGTGGAGCCGTCGGAGACGAGCAGGTCGCGCTCGGTGCCCGGCCAGGCGTCTTCGGTCGCGAGCAGGGCGCGCAGCAGGGGACGGTCCGCCCCTCCCGGATCGACGGGCGCCCCGGAGACATCGAACAGCCCGCGGCTGCCGAGCCGCACGACGAGGTCGGAGCGGAGCCGGGCCTCCTCCGCGTCGGACGGCGCGAGTGCGCCGGTGCCGTAGATCGGGCCCGCGGCCATCGCCTCGTCGACGGGCGTCATGCGCGGGCGCTCCTCGACGTGCGAGCCGCGCGCGAACCACGCGTACGCCGCGGGTACGGTGCGCTTCAGCGCCTCGGGGTCGGCGTGGAACAGCGCGAACGCCTCGGCGAAGGCCTCGTCGGCTGAGGTGCGGCCGTAGGCGGTCGGTGCCGCGTCGCCCACCTCGTCGCGGTAGCGCTGGGCCATCGGTGCGAGCTCGCCGAGCGCGTCGATCCGCTCGCCGAGGACGTGAATGGCCTCGCGCTCGGCCTGGAGCTCGGCGCCGAGCGCGGTCAGCTCCTCGAGCTGGGCTTCGAGCCGCGCCGCGGCTTCCGGCGTCTTGTTCGCGTTGAACGCCTCGACCTCGTGGTTGTAGGCGTTGTTTCGACGCACCGCGACATCGATTGCGGCGCCGAGGGCCATGCGGCGGCGCTCGTACTCCGCGAGCATCGCTCGGGTCGGAGCGTCGGCGATGGCGTGCCCGAGCTCGTGCAGGAGCACGAACACGGTGGGATGGAGCGGCGCGTCGACGGGCCCGACGAAGCGAGGAGAGGTGAGTACGGCATCGTCGTAGACCTCGATCCATCCGACATTCCCGTCGAGGAGGTAGTTCGCCGTGTTCACCCACTTCGGGCCACGCGTCGCGCGCACCTTTCGGCTGTTCTCGCCCTGTCGGACGATGGTGATGTCCGCCAGGCGCGCCCGCTCGGGGTCGGTCAGCAGAGCGAGTGCCGTGTCGAGCGCACCGCGCACGCCGGGCTCGAACGTGGCATCGACCTCCACCAGGCCCGCGAGCCCGTATCGCTTCGCGATCTGCGCAGCGGAGGGGCCCGCCGGAGGCTTGCCCACCGGCTCGCCCCCCGCGACGACGAGCCGCTTCGGCCCCTCCGTCCACAGCGAGACGGGGCGGATCTGCTTCCCGTCGTCGGCGAACAGGAGGTCGTACTCCATCGCCTCCGGCGTGGTGGGCTGGAGCCCGAGGAGCAACGCGAGCAGCGCCGGGCGGTCGAGGGTCTGTAGGGAGCGTTCGCCAGCGGGCTTCGGGAACACCGCCACGTCTTCGCCGCCCGCGCGCCACGCCACCGCGATCTTCCGGTCGCGCAGGTGGCTCTCGACGATCGTTCGCAGCTCGGCCGTCGTCCGCTCCTTCATCGTGAAGGTCAGATCGTCGGCGTTGTACGTCGGCGTCGCCCCGAGGGCCCACGCGAGGAGGAACCACATGGGGATTTCCTATGCGGATCGTGTGAGAAGTGCGCCCATGTCGTTCCTCGTCCTCCTGCTGGCCTGTACGAACCCGGAACCCGCGAAGCAGTGGTGCGCCTTCCAGGGCACCGCGCTCGGCACGACGTGGACCGTGAAGTGGTCCACCGATGCGGAGGTCTGCGACGAGAAGCGCGTCGATCTCGCCGTGTCCGACGTGCTCGCCGAGGTCGACGCCCAGATGAGTACGTGGCGGAAGGACTCCGAGCTGTCGAAGGTCCGCGCGGGGCCGGGCGCCGTGGCCGTCTCGGAGGACACCGCCGGGGTCGTGCGCGACGCCCTGGCGCTG
This sequence comes from Alphaproteobacteria bacterium, assembly GCA_020632875.1. GTDB lineage: Bacteria > Myxococcota_A > UBA796 > UBA796 > JACKEQ01. Next base: position 127,435 of record JACKET010000009.1, on the reverse strand, counting down.
GCGGCGGCCACGGATGGCGCCTTCGACCCGACCGTGCAGCCGCTGATGGAGGTCTGGGGGTTCCACGGGAAGGACCGCACCATCGCGCGACCCACGGACGACGCGCTCGCTGCGGCCCGCGCGCAGGTCGGCTGGCAGAAGGTGTCCCTCGCGTACGTCGGGGGGGCGCCGCACATCGACGCCGGCGGCACGGCCCTCGATCTGTCGGCCATCGCGAAGGGCCACGCCGTCGACCGCGTGTCGGCCGTGCTCTCGCAGCTCGGGCACGCCGACTCGATGGCCGAGGTCGGCGGTGAGGTGCGGGTGACCGGTTCGGGCCCGCACGGGCCGTGGGTGCTCGGGGTCGACGCGCCGGTCGAGGGCTCTGCGCCGGGCGCCGAGCTGATCGCGCGGATCGCCCTGGTCGATCGCGCGCTCGCGTCGTCCGGCAACTACCGCAACCTCGTGGAGGTCGACGGCCGGAAGGTCGCCCACACGATGGACCCGCGCACGGGCGAGCCCGCCACCACGGACGTCCTGTCGGCCTCGGTCGTCGCGCGCGACTGCCGCACCGCCGACGCGCTGGCGACCGCCGTGATGGTGCTGGGCTCCGAGGCCGGCCTGGCGCTGCTCGAAGCCCGCTCGGACGTCGAAGGTCTCGTGGTGACGGGGGGCCCCGACGGGTTCGCGCTCCACGAGACCTCGGGCATGGGGCTCTGGAAGGTCCCCTGACAGGGGCCCTCCGAGCCGGCTACATGGCTCCCATGTCCGACTCCCTCGCCCGAATCCTCGCCGGCCTCGCGCTCGTCGGCTTCCTGATCAACGGGGCCTGGGCGTGGCGCACGAGCAGCCGCCTCACCGCCATGCAGGAGCGGATGGGCGAGCTGCGCGACCAGAAGGCCACGAACGCGAAGTTCCTCGAGGGGCTCGCCAAGGCGCCCGCCGCGAAGCCCGTCGTCGGCGATGCGCCCGCGCCGCCGCCACGCCGCAAGGCGAAGAGCAAGTCCAAGGGCAAGGCACGGCTCGACGAAGAAGAGCGCGAAGAGCGCCGCGAGTCGCGGCTCGAGCGCCGCCGCGCCAAGGTCCGCGAGGCGCTCACCGTCGAGATCGACGCGTTCGCCGCGGATCACGATCTCGGTCCCGAGCTCGCCGACGAGGTGCTCGAAGAGATCCTGTTCCTCCGCGAAGGCAGCGTGCTCGTGCGCGACGACATGCGCGACGGCCGGATGACCAGCGTCGAGGGCCGCGCCGAGCTCAAGGCCATGCGCGACGACAGCGACGCGCGGCTCGAAGAGATCCTCGGTCCCGAGCTCGCCGGCGCCCTGCTCGATCGCTTCGCCGACGAGCGCGAAGCGCGCCGCGACGACGGCGAGGCCCAACCGCGTTAGGCTGTCTCCCCGCGGAGGTCCCATGGAGATCCTGCTCGCTGTCGGCCTGTTCGGCCTGGCCATGCTCGGGATGTCGCTCGGCGTGATCCTGTCCAATCGCGAGCTGCAGAGCTCGTGCGGCGGGGTGGCCACGCTCGGCGAGGGTGCCGAGGCCGCGTGCGGCGTCTGCGGCAAGAAGGCGGCCGATCTCTGCCCGTCCGACGACGAGCTCGTCCGGCTGGCCCAGATCGCGCACCCGAATCCGCTCCACCACCGGTAGCGCTCCGCCCCTGACAAACCATGACGGCTCCGGGGGCGCATCGCCCGCCAGAGCCGGTCGGAACGGGTATAGTTGCTGCCGAGGGTCGGATGTCGCGCCTGTTGTCGTCGTTGCTCGTGGTCGTCTGCTGGGCGGGCTGCACGCCCGATCCCGCGCCGATCCCCGACATCGAGGACTACGAAGACCCCGGCGCGCACCGGTTCACGCTCCACCCGCCGGTCGTCGGCCAGGGCACGCACGTGAAGCTCGAGCTCGAGTCCCGCCGCAGCGCGCTCGAGTTCGACGAGACGACCCTCGAGCTGTTCTCCGAGGGCCTGGTGCTCACCGATTTCGCCGTGCTCGACGGGTTCACGGCGATCGCCGAGCTCACCATCGCCGACGACGCGCCGCTCGGCCCGGTCGACGCGCGCCTCACGGCGGCGAACCTCGAGTGGGAGCTGCCCGAGGCCCTGCTGGTCATCGAAGAGAGCTTCGGGATCGAGCCCGGCAACGCGAAGATGGGCGAGGTGATCGACGTCGTGCTCCTGGGCCACGAGACCGCCTGGGAGCCCGAGATCACGTGGGCGAGCTTCGGTCGCGACGTCGACACGATCGCGGTCGAGGTCGTCAGCCCGACCGAGCTGCACGCGCGCGTCGCCGTGCACTCCGACGCCCAGCCCGGCTTCCGCGACATCACCGTCGAGCAGGGGGCCGGCGTGCTCACGCTCTACGACGGGTTCACCGTCGATCGGGCCGTGATCACGGCCACCTTCGACCCTCCAGTCGTGAGCCAGGGCGACGAGGTGGCGTTCGTCATCCAGGGCGTGAACACCCGCTTCGCCGAGGGCTTCCTCCAGGAGCAGATGCAGTTCTGGAACCGGAACACGGTGACGGGCGACTTCCGCGTCGAGACCTTCGAGCGCACCAGCCCCACCGAGCTCCGCGGCACGATGCGCGTCAGCAACGCCGCGGTGCCGGGCTTCCGCGACGTGTTCCTCGACGACGAGGAGGATCTACTCATCGCGGATGCCGTCCAGATCCTGCCGGTCGAGCCCGATCCGCTCGACGTGGCCGTCGGTCTCGCGTTCGACGTGCGGCGCGGGCTCGACGCCAGCACCGGGGTCGAGCACGACACCGTGAACGCGTTCGTCTACTTCGTCATCCCGCTCAACTTCGGGTGCGGCCCCGCGGGCCTGCCGTCCAGCGGGCCCGTGCCGTTCGACATCAACGGCGTGTTCGAGGTCCCGCCGCCGCAGCCGTCGATCGACTGCCCCGAGCCCCTCACGGTGAGCGCGGGCGACTTCGTGTTCTTCGAGTCCGAAGAGAACGTCGTCACCCTGCACAAGGAGGTGATCGCGTCGACCGGGCAGATCATCTACCGCGGCCGCGACCTCACGCTCGACGACTACCACTTCGGGCTCGACTACGACCTGCGCGCGCCCGGCGACCCCGATGGCGTGCCGGCATTCGTCGTCGAAGACGCCCAGCCCACGGTCCCCGAGAACTACCACATCACCGCGCCGACCTTCGCGGGCCTGACGGTGAGCCGCTTCGAGGACTTCGCGTTCGACTGGACCTCGGCCGGGGTCTACCCGCAGGGCCTGTTCACCGTGTCGCTGAACGGCACCCTCGAATCGACCGGCGAAGGCGGCTACGTCGGCGTGATCCCGTTCGACGACGGGCACCACGTGTTCGGTCCGGGCTCGCTGTCCCAGCTCCAGGCGGGCCCCGCCACGTTCGTCGCGGTGAGCGGCGTCGAGGGCCGCGTGTGGACGCTCCCGTTCAACGGCCGCCAGCACCAGTCCGACAGCACGCTCGTCACCACGGGCTTCCTGGAGCTCGAGTGAAGCGCGTCGTGCTGCTCACCCTCGCGCTCGCGGGCTGCATCGAGAACGGGTTCAGCACCCGCACCCAGAACTCCATCGCGGTGACGTACGGCGATTTCGACGACCTGACCGAGTCCCTCGACCGCCTGCTCGTCCAGCACGGCATCTACGAGGGCCTGATCAGCAACGCCACCTGGACCGACGACGACATCGGCGGCATCCCGGTCGAGGCGCTGTTCCTCGAGGGCGAGATGCGGCTGCACGACATGGTGTTCGTCGCGTCCGGCACCCGCGGCCTCGGCAAGACCGTCTACAACGCGAACCTCCCCGACGACGCGCTCGTCGCCGACGACGACACGCTGCGGATCTCCCAGACGTACGTGCGGTCGAACCGGTCGATGCTCATGACCGACTGGGCGTACGACCTCGCCGAGCAGTCGTGGCCCGATCAGGTCGACTGGCTCGGCGAAGACGGCGATCTCGACGCCGCACAGCGCGGGAACATCGGCACGGTCGTGGCCCGCGTCACCGACGACCGCCTCGCCGAGGCCCTCGACATGGACCAGGTGGTCATCGACTACAACTTCAGCAACTGGGCCGTGATCGACGACGTGAGCGACGACACCACCGTCTGGCTGCGGGGCGACGTCGAGTACTGGGACGGGGATGGCTGGGCCGTGAAGGAGGACGCGCCCCTGCTCGTCTCGTTCGAGCCGTACGGCGGAGACGGGCGCGTCGTCGTGATGACCTTCCACGCGAACGCCCAGACCCCCGCCGTCACCGACACCCTCCTCGAGACCCTGCTCGGCCCGCTCCCCACGGTGAAGGAGTAGGCCGTGCTGCTCGCCCTCGCGCTCGCCGGCTGCACCGAGTACGGCTTCACCGACTCCCGCTGGACCGACGTGTTCCAGCAGGACCGCGCGAACGAGGTCGACCTGCTCGTCGTGATCGACAACTCGTGCTCGATGGTCGAGGAGCAGGACAACCTCGCGCGGAACTTCGACGCGTTGCTCCAGCAGTTCGTCGAGGCCGAGGTGAGCTGGCAGATCGGCGTCACGACGACCGACGTGGAGGAGGAGCGCTTCCGCGGCCGGCTCCAGGGCGGCGACGACGAGATCGTGCTGCGTGGGCCGTCGGGTGAGATCGACCGGGTCGAGTACACGCGGGAGTGGGGCTTCGAGCGCGGGCATTCGCTGTTCCTCCGCGGGCAGCGCACCACGGCCCAGGACAACGACACGGCCGACAACTGGTGCCGGTCCACGACGCCCTACGGCATCGGGCACTACGGCACGCCGGGCGCGCCGAACCCGCAGTGCGACGGCACGCCGATCGCACCCGTCCAGCCGGGCTCGGACGCGGGTCCTCGCGCGCCGCTCCAGGGCGACCTGGCGATCGCCGAGATCATGGCGATGTCGAACTCCGACGACCGCCTGTGCGAGTGGCTCGAGCTCGCCAGCACGACCGACGACACGCTGCTGCTCGAGGGCGTCGAGATGTCCGACCGCGGGCGGAACCACGTGGTCCTCCCCGCGTACACGCTCGCGCCGCACGACCGCGTCGTGATCGGGCGCTCGCTGGAGGACAACTGCGGAACGCCCGTCGACATCGCGTTCGCCGAGGGGTTCACGCTCAACGACGACATCCGCACGATCGACGACACGATGCCCGACGCCGAAGAGCTTTTCGCGGAGGCCGTCTCGCAGGGCACCATCGGCTCGGGCATCGAGCTCGGGTTCGAGGCGTCCCGCCTGGTGTTCGAGCCGCCGTACTACGTGTACGAGAACCAGGCCTGGCTGCGTGACGAGGCCAAGCTCGCCATCCTCTACGTGTCCGACGAAGACGACCTGTCGCCGCTGCCCGTCGACGGGTACCTCGACTACTTCAGCCAGCTGAAGGGCCTGCGCGGATACCGCGACCCGCAGATGCTCACCGTGAGCGCCGTGGTCGGCACCGACCGCCCGTCGAGCGAAGACGCGCCGTCCTGCATCTCCGACAACGGGCTCGGGTTCTACGGCGAGCGGTACCTGGCCGCCGCGAACCGCACCGGCGGGCTCACCGACTCCATCTGCGCCGAGGACTTCGCGCCCATCGTCTCGCGGCTCGGCCTCACGCTGGCGGGGCTGCAGCTCGAGTTCGGCCTGTCGCGCACGCCGCGGCCCGGCACGCTCGAGGTGTCGGTCTACGAGAACGAGAGCAACGACAGCCTCATCGGCGAGCTCGAAGAGGGCAGCGACTACACGTACGACCCCGAGGCGAACGCCGTGATCTTCACGGTCGAGCAGGCCCCTGCCGCGTCGACCTGGATCGTGGTCCGCTACGAGATCCTCCCGAACGGCGCCGTGTACGTCGACCCCGCGGCCCCCGGAGGCCCGGACGATCCGGGGGATCTCCCGTGATCGGGGCCGTGCTGGCGGGGCTGTTGGTCGGGTGCCCGGCGCCTGACCGCGGCGGGAGCGAGTGCGCGAGCGACCGTCCCTGTGGCTGGGGCGAGACCTGCCAGAACGGGTTCTGCGTGACCGGGCGGTGCGCGACCTCGGCCCAGTGCCCGATCGAGCACTACTGCGAGGGCGACGCGTGCGTGCCCGGGTGCCGTGCCGACACCGACTGCGGGCCGGGCAAGCGCTGCGACGTGCCGCTGGCGACGTGCATCGAGAACGCCTGCCAGGACACGCAGGTCGACTGCGGGTTCCGCGAGTACTGCGACACCACGACGGGCGCCTGCTACGACGCGGGCGAGCAGTTCTGCCGGCCCTGCGAGACGAGCAGCGAGTGCGGGCCGGGCAACTACTGCTTCGCGAACTTCTGCGGCGTCGACTGCAACGACCGCGAGTGCCCTTCGGGCTTCGACTGCCTCGAGGTCACCAACAACTTCGGCGACATCCTCGCGTTCCAGTGCATCACGTACTGCCCGCTCTACGAGGACTTCCTGTGAGGTGGCTCGCCGCCGCGCTGCTCGTGGGGTGCAAGCCCATCGAGGTCGTGCCGACCGACACGTCCGGGATCCCGATCCTCGAAGGCCCCGCCATCCAGCACGTCCCGCCGGAGGGCCCGTTCGTCGAGAACGTGGCCATCGCCTTCGAAGCGACGGCCTCCGACGCAGACGGTGTCGACGCGATCGACCTGTACTACCGCACGAGCGGCGAGCTGCCGTACCGCGTCTTGCCCCTCGACCTCGCCGAAGACGGCGTGTACCGCGGCGAGGTGCCCGCCGTGGACGTCGACGCGCCGGGCCTCGAGTACTACCTGCGCGCGTTCGACCGATCGGACTTCCGCGTGCCCGCCGACCTGCCGATGGACGGGCCCGACGACCCGCTCGAGCTGCCGGTCTCCGTCGTGCCGCTGGGTGTGCCGTACGTGCAGCCGTTCGACGGCACCAGCACGGCGTTCGGCGTGTACGAGGTGGGGTGGACCGAGCGCGCGCTCGGCTTCCGGGGGGAGCGCTGGACGGTGCTCCCCGCGTTCGGCGTGACCGGCGGCGCGGCCGTGCACGGGCGCGGGTACGACGGCATCGACCCGATCGACGACTGGCTCGTGAGCCCGGTGCTCGACTTCGGCGGGCTCGTGACCGCCGAGGTGCGGTTCGCGCAGCTCGGCGAGCGCACCGAGCGCATCGGGCGGCACTCGCTGTGGATCAGCACGGGCTCCGCGAACCCCGAAGACGGCGACTTCGTCGAGGTCGCCGCGCTGCCCGACCCCCCCGAGGGCGCCTGGCAGACCGCGCCGGTCGTCGACCTGTCGCCGTGGGCCGGCGAGCCCGCCGTGGCGCTCGCGTGGCGCTACGAGGGCGGCGACACCGACGTGTGGGCGATCGACGACGTGCGCGTGCGGCTGTTCGGGCCCGACCTGCAGCTCGTGTCGGTCGACGCACCGCGCCTCGATCCGGGCACCAGCGCGGCGCTCGACGTGACGCTGGCGAACCTCGGGGCGCCGATGGGCGGCCCGGTCACCCTGACCGGCGCGGCCGACCCGGCGCGCGCGGTGTTCCCGGATTCCTCCGTGCTGCCGGCCCTCGGCACGGGCGAGTCCGCGACGGTGCCCCTCGGGATCGCGGTCGATCCCGGGCACCCCGACAACACGGCGCTCCCCGTCGTGCTCTCCGCGACCGATGGCACCGACGGTGGCACGTGGCCCGTCGATCTGCTCGTGGGCGACCCGACCCGTGGCATCGTCCGGCTCCACACGCTCGCTCCGGGCCTCGTCCGCGTGTGGGTCGGCACCGGGAACCCGGTCCAGCCCCACGCCGAGGAGCCGGTGTTCCTGGGCAACGCGCCGGCTGGCGTGCACACCTGGCAGGTCGACCTGTCGGAGCACCTGCAGTACCTGCCGAGCGAGCCGGGCCGGCTGCGGTGGTGGGTGAAGCTCGAGACGGCCGCCGAAGCGTCGCTCGTGGCCTTCGGCATCGACTTCGACGGCGAGGTCGCGTGGACCGACACCGTGGGGCCATTCCCGCCCAACCAGACCGCGTTCTTCTACCTCCCGGGCCGCGCTTCACCCGCGCTGGTCGGGGGTTCCTCGACCCCGAGCCCGCTCGTGCCCGGCGAGCCCGCGACCCTCGCGCTGACCGTGCGCAACGACGGCGGCTGGACGGTGGGGGAGACGCGGGTCCGGTTCTCGAGCCCCGACCCCGACCTCGCCGTGCTGGCGTTCGACGCCCCGGTGGCCGCGGCGGGCTGGGCGCCCGGCGAGGTCGTCACGATCCCGGTCCCCGTGGCCATCGCCGCGGGTCACACCGACAGCACGCCGCTCCCGCTGCTGCTGACCTTCGCCGACACCGTCGAGACGTTCGCGCTGCCGGTCGACGTGCCGGTGCCCTGGCCCGACGTGGCGTTCGGGCTCGGCGAGATCGTCGACCTCGGGGCCAACGGCAACGGGGTCCTCGATCCGAACGAGACGGCGAGCGTCGTCGTCGAGGTCCGGAACGACGGGCAGCTCGCGACGGGGCCGCTCACGTGCACGTTCGCGCAGACGGGCGGCCCGACCATCACCCTCCTCGGGACGGGCGCCGTCTCGGGCCCGATCGCGCCGGGTGCGTCGGTCGATCTCGCGTTCCCGCTCACGGCGTCCGCGGGGGTCGTCGGCGACGAGCTCGTGTTCGCCATCGCGTGTGACGACGGGCGCGCGAGCTGGTCGGGCGCGGTCTCGGTCTTCATCGGGGGCGGCGGATGGACGCCGTTCCCGCTCGACCCGCTGGGCGATCACGACGGGGGCCCGATGGATCTCCGGGAGGGCCGGTGGCGCGTGGACGGCGACACGCTGTCCATCGAGCTCACGAGCGCCATCCCGATCGATCCGTCGCTGAACCTCGAGATCTGGGGCATCTCGGCGGGCGCGCCCTTCACGTTCCACGTCGTGACGCTGGTGAACGGGGTCGCCGACCTCTACGGCGTGCGCTCCGGGGGCTTCGACCCGCTCGGCCCCGTGACGGTCACCTTCGTCGGCGCCGACACCGTGCGCTTCGACCTCGACATCCCGACGATGCAGCTGTCGGCCACCGAGTTCGCTCTCGGCGTCGGCGCGGGGTTCTGTCCGACGGGCGATCTGTACTGCGACCACTGGCCCGATGGGTGGGGAAACCCCTATGCGGGGCCGCCGATCTCGCAGCTGTGGCACGTCCTCGACTGGTAAGCCTTCGGTCAAGGCGCACTGACGCGAGCCGGGCTGCGTGTGAGGAGGGTCGGGGAGGTACCCGATGGCCCAGTGGAGGGTGACCCAGGGAGACAACCAGTTCACCGTGGAAGGTCTGCCGGAGCTGATCGCCATGGCGCAGCGCGGCGATCTCCAGGCCGGCGACATGATCCAGCCGCCCGAGGCGGAAGACTGGGTCTACGCGACGGAGGTCCCGGCTCTCGCTCCGCACTTCAAGGGCGGCGACGACGACGACGATCTCGACGGCTACAAGCCGGGCGGCGCCATGAAGGCCATCATCCCGATGATGATCGTCGTCGGGCTGCTCGGGTTCATCGGCCTCGGTGGCCTCGGGATCCTGGTGCTCGTGCAGTACCTGCCCGATGGCGACGAGGTGCTCGTCGGTGATGGCGGCCTCACCTACAGCCAGATGATCGTCACGAACGAGGGCGTGAGCCTGCACAGCAAGCCCGACGCCAACTCCTCGGCGGTCACGTCGGTCGCGAAGGACAGCACGCTCGAGCTGCTCGCGAAGCGCGGCGAGTTCTACCGCGCCCGCACCGAGAGCGGCGACGAGGGCTGGATCGCGGTGACGGCGGTGCTCCCGATGTACCAGCTCGGCGGCGAGAAGGTGCAGAAGAAGTACGATCCGCTCTACAACCCCGACCACTACGTCGATGTCGCCAACGCGAGCTGGATGCAGCTGCCCGACCAGGACGAGCTCGACGAGAAGGTCACGATCTTCCACTTCATGTTCCGCAACAAGAGCGCGTACGACATGACGGATCTCGTGATCGTGACGACGATCAAGAACGCCAAGGGCGGGGTCATCGAAGAGATCGAGATCCCGATCGAAGGCGAGATCCCGACGAGCGAGAGCACCATGGTCGGCACCCTGGCGCCCCCGAAGGACGCGCCCGAGGGCACGCCGAAGCGCTTCATCACCGAGGCCACCTTCAAGGGCCTGGCGGCGAACGACCCCGACATGCAGGAGCGCTGGTCGCCCGGACTCGAGGTCACCATGACCTCGCAGGACTTCGACAACGCGAACGTCGACATCGTCGAGCTGCGCGCCGTCCCCGATGCCAAGGCCGCGGGTGACGTCCGGCGCTGAAGCGACCGGGCGGCCATGCGGGTAGTCTGAGCCGATGTGGTGGGTCATCGCGGCGTCGGCCGCGGACATCCTCGTGCCTGGCAGTGTTCCGACGCTCGATGCGGCTGCGGCGCTGGCGAACGATGGCGACCGGATCCTCGTCGACGCGGGGGACTGGGACCTCGGCTTCGTCGGGCTGTCGGGCTCCCTCGAGATCGTCGGCGCGGGCTCGGCGCAGACGACGATCCACGCGACCTCCGGGCAGAGCCTGTTCATCGTGCCTGCGGGCAGCACGCTGGTCCTCCAGGGCGTCACGCTCGAGACGCCGTCGAACCGGCGGTTCGTGTTCGCCGACGGCACCGTGACCCTCACGGACGTCGTGATGGACGGCGGATCCGCGGTCGGGCTCACGAACGACGGCGGTGGGGCGGTGTTCCTCGGCGGGTCGATGCTCGCGACCGACGTGGTGTTCATGAACGGCTCCGCCGCGCGTGGGGGCGGCATCCACCTCAACGGCGCGGCGCTCACCTGCCTGCGGTGCAGCTTCGAGGGCAACTCCGCTGTCGGTCTCATGTCGCCGGAGGGCGGCGCGGTGTCGATGCACGGCACGTCGGCCGCGACGTTCGTGGGCTCCTCGTTCGTCGGGAACCTCGACCCGACGCACCTCGGCGGCGCCGTGTTCGCCGGGGGCAACTCGGCGGCGACCTTCGACGATTGCGTGTTCTCCCAGAACGCCGCGGCGAACGGCGGCGCGGTCACCGTGTTCGAGACGGCGCAGGTGTCGCTGCTCTCCACGACCTTCGATCAGAACACCACCGTGGCGTGGGGCACGGTCTACGTCGCGAACGGCACGCTCTTTGCCGACGGGGCCCGGTTCGAGCAGAACACTGCGGGTGACGGCGGGGGCCTGTTCATCCTCTCTGGTGTCGCCGATCTGCGCCGCACGGGCTTCTGCGCCAACCAGTCCACCACCGAGGGCGGGGCAGTGCACGCCGCGGTCGGCTCGGTGGTCGACGGCGACAACCTGTGGCTCGTGGGCAACGACGCGGGCACGACGGGCGGCGGCCTGTGGGTGCGCGGCACGGTCACCGTGACGCACGGCACCTTCCTCGACGGCACGGCGACCACGGGTCCGCTCGCGGGCGTCGGAGGGAGCGGGCAGCTCAGCCTCGTGCGGTCGGTCGTCGCCGGGCACGGGGCCAACCCGTTCTCCACCACGGGCGGGCAGGTGACCCTCACCGATGTCGTGTCGGACGTGTCGCTCGCGCCGTACGTGACCACCGTGATCGGGTCGCCCGGGTTCACGCTCACGGGCTGCGAAGCGCCCGTCCCGCCGTACCAGGCGCCCTGGCTCGACGGGGCGACCGGGCAGGACCCCGACACGTCGCCCGCCGACCACGGCGCCACCGGCGGTCCCGAGGCCGAGCCCGCGCTGTGGGTCGACGACGACGGCGATGGCGTTGCGGCGATGTGGGACTGCGATCCCGACAACCCGCTGGTGACGTGCCAGGGGGACGCGGACACCGACGCGGATACCGACACGGACGCCGACACCGATGCAGACGCGGACTCCGATGCCGACACCGACGCGGATGCCGACACGGACGCCGACTCCGATTCGGACACGGACAGCGACACCGATGCCGACACGGACAGCGACACCGATGCCGACACGGACGCAGACTCGGACACGGACGCGGACACGGACAGCGATTCGGACACGGACAGCGATTCGGACGCGGACAGCGATTCCGACGCGGACACGGACAGCGACGCCGACAGCGATTCGGATGCGGACACCGACAGCGATGCCGACACGGACAGCGATGCGGACACGGACGGCGATGTCGACACCGACGGGGGCGACACGGACGTCGCGCTGACCGGATGCCGCTGCGCCGCCGGCACGCCCGGTCCGGCCGGCCTCTTCACGCTCCTGCTCGCCGGGATCGCCTCCAGGCGGCGCTGAGCGTCACTCCAGCGCGGTGGCGCGGCGACCGCGCAGCTTCTCGATCTCGGCAGGGGCTTCGCCCGGCGCGCGCCGGAGCGCGTCGATCGCCGCCGCCAGACGGGTCGCGTCGCCCTTCAGGTCGAACACCTTGTACGTCTTCGTCGCGGTGCGGATGCGGAGGATCCGGTTCGCCCCGTGCACCACGGAGAGCGCCTCGAACGGCACGACGGTGCCTTCGGGCAGGGTCAGGCCCGACTGGCCGATGCGCAGCCAGCCCGGCTCGACGGGGGCCAGCCTCCGCACGCCGGTCCACACGAAGCCCATGAACACCCCGAGCAGGATCCACAGGACCAGGAAGGTCGGATCGGTGAAGGTGCCCGTCGCGCCGGTGCCCGTCGGGGTCCACGTCATGCCGGCGACGCACGAGCCGAGGCCCAGCAGCGGGTACAGCAGCACCATCGAGCAGCCGGCCAGCGCGAGCCCGTCGAGGGGCGGTGCGCAGGGGATCTCGACGCCGGCCGCGGTCAGGTGCGCGCCGGTCTCCGCGAGCAGGCGCTCGTCGAACCGCGGCACGAGCAGCGGCTCCACGTCGGCCGTGCCCCACGCGACCCGCACCGCCTCGTCGTCGCGCCACAGCTCGAGGACGCGGATCAGCTCGTGGACGTCGCCCAGCTGCGCGTCGAGCAGCGGCACCCGGACGCCCTTGTCGCTGAACATCGCGTTCCCGAGCTCGGGCACGGGGAGGCCCGCCGCCTTCAGCACGCCCGGCGCGACGTAGACGTCCAGCACGTGCCGCCGCGGCCGGCCGTTGGTCGTGGCGAGCCGCACGTCGCGGACGGCCTCGTGGGGCAGGCGCTCGCCGTTCACCTCGATCCGGTCGGGGTACACGAACACGTTCGGCCCGCGCGGGCGGAGCCCGTCGTGCACCGAGAGAGCCAGGGCACCGCCCTCCCACCTCGGCGCGAAGGCGCCCATCCCGTTCATGCGGTCAGAAGCGCCCGCCGATCACGAAGCCGTTGGGCGTGGGGGCCGCGTAGAGCCCGTCTCCGTCGAGGAACCCGACGGTCACGAGCGCGGCGCCGCCCGCGAGGAGCACGCCGCCGGCGGCCCACTCCGCGAACGCGACGGTCTGGCGGGGCGCGACCTCTTCCTTGAAGATCCGGTCGGCTTCGGCCTCGTCTTCGATCGTGAGGTAGTCGTCGTATGCGATGCGGGCCTGGCTGTAGTTGTACACGCCGAGCCCGACCAGCGGGATGGAGCCCACGATGCCCACGCCGCCGATGACGATGGGGGCGACCTTCGGGCCGTTGCCCTTCGCCTTCGGCTCTTTCGGGCCCTTGGTGTCGGCGCTGACGACGAGGGCCAGCACGACGGACTTGCCCTCGCCGACCTCGACCGTGCGCTTCTCGACCTCCTTGCCCTTCCGCTCGATCGTGAGCGTGTGCGAGCCGGCCTGCACCTTGTCGAGCGTGGCCTTGCCGGTGCCGACGCGATCGCCGTCGAGCAGAATCGCCGCATCGGCGGGCTCGACGCTGACCTCGAGGCTGCCCCAGGCATCCTTCTGGAGCTCGAAGCTCACCGACTCGTCGGTGCCCACGTCGACCGTCTTCTCGATGGCGAGGTAGCCATCCTTCGTGGCCTTGAACGTGCGCTCGCCGCAGGTGAGCCGCGCATCCATCGGCGCCACGCCGAGCTCTTTGCCGTCGAGGTAGATCGTCGCCCCGCTCGGGTCGGAGCGGACGGCGAGCATCGCCTTGTCGGCCGCGAGGTCGACCGAGATCTCGGACTTCTCGCCCTCGGAGACCTGGAACTCCTTCTCGCCGGCGAAGCAGCCCTGCGCGATCTTCACCACGTGCTTGCCGGGCGCGAGGGGGAGGTGGGCCGGCACCTTCTTGCCGGTGTCCTTCCCGTCGACGGAGATCGGCAGGCCCTCCTTGCTGGCCTTGACCGTCACGATGCCTTCGCCTGCGCCGGGCTCGGGGGCCGGGCCGAGGCCCGACACGGGAGCGGGCTCGGGGGCGGGCTTGGGCTTCGGCGCCGGCTCGGGGGCGGGCTTCGGCGCCGGGGCGGGCTCGGGAGCGGTCGTGGACACGACCTCGACCGTGCGCTCCTCCATGTCGACGAGCAGCTCGACCGAGCCGCTCGCGGGGACCGTGATCTTCTCGGAGAAGAGGACGGGACCGAACATCGACATCCGGAAGGCGACCTCGACCTCACCGGCATCGGCGGTCGTGGTGACGGGAGCTTCGCCCTTCACGTACTCGTCGACCAGGACCACGGCCTTCTGGCCGTCCTTCGCCTTCACGACCAGCTCGGTCGCGCTTGCGTACTGCGAGAGGAAGAGCAGCCCGACGCTGCACCAACGGGTCATGATTCGGACTCCAGGGATGCGCCGGGCATGTAACCGGCGCGCCGTGTGCACTCTTCCATGAAATCCCCCTGTCGGGCGTCGACTGCAACACACGGCTACAATCGGCTTCACTGGAGGCCCACGCGATGGTCCTTTCCCTGCTCGTGCTGACCGGCTGCTTCAACAAGTACAGCGAAGACACCGACGAGCCGGCGCCCGAGCCGGTGTACGTGGGTCCCGAGGGGGGCGAGCTGTCCTTCGACGGCGTCTCCGTGGTGTTCCCCGAAGGGGCGGTCTCCGAAGAGATCGAGATCCGCATCTACGAGACCGCCGACGACCCGCCCGCCGAGTACGACGCGCTGTCGAAGGTCTGGGCGTTCGAGCCCCACGGCCTGATCTTCGCCGAGCCCGTCGTGGTGCGCCTCCCGTACGGTCCGGCCGACGCCTCGCGCCCGCGGATCTACTGGTCGAACGACGACGGCGGCTACGACCGCGTGTCGCCGAGCTGGACGAGCGACGAGGGCGGCGTGATCCGCGCGTACATCGAGCACTTCTCGTACGCGTTCGTCGCCCAGGTCGCGACCGAGATCGTCGAAGAGCCCGATCCGTACCCGCCCGCCGACATCCTGTTCGTCGTCGACAACTCCTGCTCGATGCTCGAAGAGCAGACCGCCCTGAACGCCGCGCTGCCCTCCGTGCTGCCGAGCGTCCAGGCCACCGGGCTCGACTGGCACATCGGCGTCGTCACGACCGACATGGACGACGCGGCGAACGGGCAGGGCAAGCTGCAGACCGCGAACGGCGTCAGCTACATCGACCCGAACACGCCGGATCCCGAGCAGACCTTCGGCCAGATGGCGGTGATCGGCACCAACGGCTTCTACGAGGAGAAGGGCCGCGCCGCCGCGTGGACCATGGTCGAAGAGAAGCCCGACATCCCGCGCAACGCGGGCTTCGTCCGCGACGAGGCGACGCTCTCGCTCATCTTCGTCAGCGACGAAGAGGATCAGTCCGGCGCCGCGCCGATCTCCGGGCCCGACTTCCGCGACTGGCTCGACACCAAGAAGGCCCGTCCCGAAGACGTGATCGCGCACGGGTTCTACTTCATCCCCGGCACGAACTGCCCGACGGCCACGCCCCCCGAGGGGCAGGCCTACCACAACTACGTGACCCACACGGGCGGCGTGGCGGCCAGCATCTGCGCCACCGACTGGGAGACCCCGCTCCAGCAGATGTTCGACCACCTGCTCGACTCCGCGCGGGTCGTGCTGCCCGGCCCCGCGCTCGAGATCGTCGAGGTCACCGCCGACGACGGCCTCACGGCGACCGTGCTCGATCCGGCCGACTACACCTACGACGCCGCGTCGACCACCGTGTACCTGAACGTCCGCCCGGCGGCCGGTGCGACGGTCTCGGTCGAGTACCTGCCCGAGTAGCTACCCGAGCGCTTCGACCACGGCGGCGCAGAACGCGGCGCCGTTCGTCGAGCCCCCGAGCACCGTGGGCTTCACGCCCGACGTGAGCGTCGTCTCGAGCGCGGCGTGCAGGCGCGCTGCAGCGGCGTCCTCGCCGAGGTGGGCGAGCATGCTCTGGAGCGGGACGAGGATGTGCATCGGGTTCGCTTCGGCCTCTTCGGCCGTGACGCGGTGGCCCGCCGTGAACAGCGTGCAGTCGGGGGCCGTGTTGATGCTGGGCGCGTTGCTCGTGCCGCCCACCAAGCCCGTGCACAGGTCGGCCACGATGTCGCCGAAGAGGTTGCCCGTCAGCAGCACGTCGAAGCGCTCGGGATTCAGGATGAGCTTCATGCACAGCGCGTCGACGATCACGTCGTCGTGCTCGATGTCCGGGTAGTCCTTCGCGATCGCCTGGGCCGTGCGGAGGAACATGCCGTCGGACAGCTTCATGATGTTGGCCTTGTGCACGATCGTGACGCGCTTCCGCCCGTACTGGCGGGCGATCTCGAACGCGTGGCGCGCGATGCGCTCGCACGCCGCGCGCGTCGTGACCTTCAGGCCCTCGAACACGCCGGGGATGCTCTCGTGCTCGAGGTGGGCGTAGATGTCCTCGGTGGTCTCGCGCACGATGAGCAGATCGACGTTCTCGGCGATCGACGGCAGCCCCGCGATGTTGCGGACCGGGCGCAGGTTGCAGAACACCCCGAGCTTCTCGCGGAGCTGCACGACCGGCGCCAGCTCGCCGAGATCGCGTCGGCCGTGCTCGTAGCCCATGAGCACGGTGCCGGTGCGGCGCGCGCTGGCCAGCAGGCCCTCGACCGTGGGGTTCGCTGAGGGCTCGTCGAACGCGATGTCGACGCCGGTGGCGGCGATCACGGGGCGGACGTGCTCGAAGAGGGCCGGGCAGTCGCCGGGGACCAGGGTGACTTCGTGGCGCATCACAGCTCCTCGATGACGGCGTTCGTGAACTCTTCGCTGCCTGCGGTGCCCCCGAGGTCGCGGGTGACGTGCTTCCCGGCCTCGAGCACCGTGCAGATGGCGTCGCGCACGCGGTTCGCGATGCGGTGCTCGCCCATGTACTCCATCATCAGGCAGCCCGAGAGCAGCACGGCGAGGGGGTTCGCGACGCCCTGTCCGGCGATGTCGGGCGCGGTGCCGTGGACGGCCTCGAACACCGCGATCCGGTCGCCGACGTTGGCGCCCGGCACCACGCCGAGCCCGCCGACGAGCCCGGCGCACAGGTCGCTGATGATGTCGCCATAGAGGTTCTGGAGCAGGATCACGTCGAACTGCGAGGGGTCTTGCGCCAGCCCCATCGCGACGTCGTCGAGCGTCGCGGACTCCTGGGTGATGAACGGGTACTCGGCGCCGATGGTCTCGAACGCCTCGACGAAGGCACCGTCGGCCTTCGGCAGCACGCTGCGCTTGTGGCACACGGTGATCTTGCGGCGGCCCTTCGCCATGGCGTGCTCGAACGCCCACCGCGCGATGCGCAGGCCCGCGTCGCGGCTCGACAGCTTGAGGCTCACGATGGTGCCCGGCGTGATCTCGTGCTCGATGCCCGCGTAGAGCCCCTGGGTGTTCTCGCGGAGCACGACGAGATCGACCCCGGAGTACCGGCTCTTCACGCCGGGCAGGCTCGCGACGGGCCTCCAGCCCGTGTAGAGCTGGAGCTCCTGGCGCAGCGCGACGTTCGCCGACCGGAAGCCGCCGCCCTTCGGGGTGCCGAGCGGGCCCTTCAGGCCGACGCGGTTGCGCTTGATGCTCTCGAGCGTCACGGCGGGCATGGGCTCGAGCCCCTGCTCGAACGCCGACTGCCCGCCGGGCATGCGCTCCCACTCGATCGGGGCGCCGGCGGCCTCGAGGATGCGCGCGGTCGCGCCGGTCACCTCGGGCCCGATTCCGTCCCCTTCGACGAGGGTGACGCGGTAGGTCATGTGGCCTCCAACGGGGAGTGTCGTTCGCCGGGCACGCCCGTGGGGCCGGGAACGGGGGAACGGGAGCGGGTTCCTACAGGTCGACGAGGTGCGACAGGTCTTCTTCGATGTCGGCGGGCAGGAACCCGTACTCCGCGCGGATCGCCTCGAACGTGGCGCGCTGGGAGTAGCCGCCGGCGGTGCGGTCTTCGTCGAGCTTGAGCTGCCAGTCGACCACGTCTTCGTGGGCGACCTCGCAGGGGTCGGGCGGCGCCGGGACGGCCACCGGCGGCGTCGTGACGGTGACGGTGAGCGGCGAGCCCGCGGTGAGGACCTCGCCCCACACGTACTCGACGATGCCCTCGCCGCGGACGCCGAACTTCACGGCCGCCCGCGCCTCGCCGTTGCCCGCGAGGTGCTCGAGGAACCGCGGCAGGTGCTCGCGGGCCTTCGCCATCGCCGCCTGCATCTCTTCGCTCTCGAGCTCGAGGTGCCACGCGCGCGGGACCTGCTGCTTCGCGGGCCCGTCGGGCAGCGCGGCGAGCACGTCCTTCATCTTGACCTCGGCGCCCGATTTGCCGCCGGCCTTCTCGATCGCCTGCGCGACCTCGGTGTCGTCGAGGCGGCGGGCCACGTCGAGCGCGGTCTCCTGCTTGGCGTCTTTCATGTTCACCGCGACGCCGTGCGCGATCAGCGCCTCGACCACGTCGAGCCGGCCGGGCAGCGCGGCGTAGTGCAGGGCGGTGACGCCCGTGTCGTCGGGGATGTTGAGGTCGGCACCGCCGTCGGCGAGCACGTGGACGGCTTCGGCGCCGCCCTCGGTCGCGGCCATGTGGATCGGCACGCACTCGCCCACGGCCACGGCGTTGGCGTCGGCGCCGCGCTCGAGCAGCAGGCGGATGACGGCCACGTGGTCGCGGTAGCAGGCGTGGTGGAGGGGCGTCCAGCCGCTCTCGTCGCGCAGCCCGATGCGCTCGGGCCGCTCGTCGAGCATCGCGCGCAGCGCGTCGACGTCGCCCACGTCGGCCGCTTCGAACACCGTGCTCGGCGGCTCGCGCTCGGGCGTGAGCTCGAGATCGTCGTCGTCGTCGCGGGATGCCGCGGGCTTCGCCGAATCGCGCTGGGAGAACCAGAGGGCGAAGGCGAGGAGCGCGACGAACACCGCACCCAGGGCAATGGCGACTTCCAGGGGATCCTCCGAACGAGGCCCTCGCGGCCTGGGGCCGCTGAGCTCGGATTGCCTTGTTAGCGCGCTCGGAGCCCGGTCGCCACGGCCAGACGCGCCGCGGCGAGCCGGGGGAGCGCCGACGGGGGGCTCGCGCGAAGCGAGCGTTCCCCCGCCGGGTTCGTCACATCAGACGTCGCACTGCTCGTAGAGATCCCACGTGCCCACGTCGAACGGGTAGGGGCCCCACTCGAACAGGTTCCAGCCGAACGCCTCGAAGTGGTAGCCGTGCGAGCCCTTCAGCCCGCCGTCGACCTCGATGCCGACCGTGCCACACGAGTTCGCCTCGACCCACGGCTCGAGGACGAGGTCGGCTCCGGCGGCGCCGTAGAGCTCGACGCCCATCTCGGCGCGGAGGAAGACGCGGGCGTGCAGGTCCTGGTCCCACGACGAGTCCTGGAACGCGAGATCGCCCGTGACGTCGCCGTCGTAGGAGCCGTGCCAGTCGCCGTCGTAGCCGGCGCCGAGCGAGCCCCAGGCGTGCGCTTCGGTGTGCAGCGTCGTGCTCCCCGCCCCCGCGAAGGTGCCTCCGACGCCCGCGACGAGGTCGATGTGCGCGGTGCCGACGACCGGGACGGGCCCGAGCTCGAAGGCGAACGGCACGCTGCGGGAGATCACGGTCGCGCTGACCTCCTGGTCGAACCGGCCGGACACGGTCGCGATCACGTCGGCTTCGTAGTCGAGCGTGACGGTGCTGGAGAACTCGGCGTCGACCCAGCTGCCGTTGAACAGCTCGAGGTCGAAGTCGAACACCGGGTCGATCGTGACGTGCGATCCGTCGGCGATGAACGCGGTCACCTCGACGTAGTCGCCCTCGGCGTCGGACCAGAGGGTCTCGTCGACGAGCACGCGGCCACCGAGATCCCAGGTCGTCGCGGAGCGGAGCTCTTCGGCGATCAGGATCTGGGCCTTGGCCTTCCCGTTGACGACGGCCTGCGAGAGGTCGGCCTGGCGGGTCCGGAGCACGATCCGGTCGCCCTGGTCGACGACGTCGAGCACCTCGCGGAGGTACCCGCCGCCCATGCGGCCGACGACCACGCTCCCCACCTCGACCGGCAGCGCGCTGCCGTCGGTGTGCAGGACCAGCTGGTCCGTCTCGACGTCCAGGGCCTGCACGCCGGCGAGGTCGTCGAGGAGGACCGTCTCGGGCTGCAGGACCACGGCATCCTGGTCGTCGTTGTTGGCATCGGTTCCGTCGGGGGCCGTGAAAGGACCCGAACAAGCTGCCGCGAGCAATGGAACCATCAATACAAGTCTGTTCATCATTTGCAACACCCTCCTGAGGGCGCGCGCAGGGTAGACGGTCGGTCCACGATTGTCGGCGGAGGTGGATCGAAATCGCCGTGGATCCGGGTGTGGCGTGCCTTTCCGGCGATGTAAAGCCCTTGTCAACGGCACTGAGTGGCCGTTCAGGCCGTGCGGAGCCCGGATCTCGCGTTACCTGCGGACGGTTCCCAGGTCCCTCCGGGTTGAGGGGGTCCATCAGGAGGAGACAGGTATGACGCGCTCGATCGTTCTCGTGGGGCTGCTGCTGCCGGGGCTCGCATTCGCGGGCAAGAAGGACAAGGCTCCGAAGGTCGACCCCGACCATGCGAACCACTTCAAGAACGTCGAGCCCGCGGGCGACGACGTGAAGTTCGGCGTCGAGGATGCCTGGGCCCGCGACGCCGAGGCCAAGATGAAGGTGCTCGTCCAGAACGACAGCGCCGACTACGTCCTCGTGAAGACCGAGGAGTTCCGGTTCGAGGTCGGCGGCAACGAGTACGCTCCGAAGACCGGCATGCTCCAGGGCAAGAACCTCGTCGTCGACCCCAAGTCCCACGGCAACCGCGTGCTGAACGCCGAGGGCACGGGCATGCACCAGGAATCGCTCACCGTGAAGATCGCGGGCGCCTTCCTGGTGCCGAAGAACGCGCCGGTCCAGGCCGCGCCCGACTTCCGCCTGCCGCTCGAGATGAACGACTTCAAGGCCGGCAACTTCAGCTGCGCCGTGCCGAAGAAGATCAAGCAGGAGACCGACGAGACCGCCGTGCGCTTCGAGTGCCGCTACGAGGGCAGCGCCATCGGCATCGTCGATCCGAAGCAGATCCAGGTCCGCCTCGAAGACGGCCAGGCGTTCGCGAACGACGACAAGAAGATGGATCCGCAGGTCGTGCTCCCGGGCGAAGAGTTCAAGTTCGACGCGATCTTCCACGTGTCGGCGAAGGTCGTCGACATGCAGTTCGCCAACATGCACGTCGTGTTCAACGAGACGTTCCGCGAAGGCGAGCCCCGCGCGCTCGAGGTCCCGCCGATCGCGCTCGCGCTCGACCCCGCGCTCACCGCGGCGAAGAACGACTGAGCGTCGTCCTCGTCGGGCTCCTGGCGTGTGGAGGAGGGGAGACGCCCGCCTCCACGGCCGCTTCCGGGCCTCCGGTCGTGGAGGAGCCCGCCGACGTGCCCCCGGCACCTACCCCCGAGCCCGAGCGGCGCCTGACGCTCGTGGCGGTCGGGGACGTGCTGCCGCACCGCCGGGTGAAGGCCGCGGCGGCCGAGCACGGCTGGGAGGCCGTCCTGGCGGGCGTCTCGGAGCGCATCGCCGCGGCGGACATCGCGTTCGCCAACCTGGAGTCCCCCGTGGCGCCGGATCACGACAAGGGCGTGCACGGCGAGGTCTTCAACGCGCCGGGCTCCCTGGTCGACGGGCTCGCGGCCGTGGGCTTCGACGTGCTGTCGATGGCGAACAACCACGTGTGGGACCAGGGCGCCGACGGGATGCTCGAGACGCGTGACCGCGTGCGGGCGGCCGGCATGCAGCCGGTCGGGGTGGGCGAGACGTGCGCCGAGGCCGAAGCGCCCGTGCTGGTGGAGCGGAACGGCATCCGCGTGGCGTTCGTCGCGCTCACCGACCTCGTCAACACCCCCACGGCACGCGCGGTCGCCGCGGCCGGCCTGCCCGGATGCGCGTTCGTGCCGGGCGAGGAGTGCACCACCAGCTGCGAGCCCGACCGCGACGCGCTGTGGTACCCGATCCAGGCCGAGCGCGTGCACGCGGCCATCGCCCGGGCCCGCGGAGAGGCCGACGTCGTCGTGGTCTCCGCGCACTGGCAGGTCGAGTACATCACCGAGCCGCTGCCGGACTACCGCGGCCTCGCGCACGGCTTCCTCGAGGCCGGGGCGGATGTGGTGCTCGGCCACCACCCGCACGTGCTGCAGCCCGTGGAGACCGTCGGGGACGGCGTGATCGCGTACTCCCTGGGGAACTTCGTGTCGGACATGGGGCGCGCGTACGACCCCGCCGCGCACCCCGTGAAGAAGGGCGACACGCGCGACGGCGGGGTGCTCGAGCTCGACGTGCGCGTGCAGGGCGACGCGGTCCGCGTGACGCCCCGCTTCCACCCCACGTGGACCGACAACGGCGACACCATCGCGGTCGTCGGGCTCGGCGCGGTGCCCGAGCCGCTCCGGTCCGTACGGGACGCCCGCATTCGCGAAGTGATCGGAGATTCCGTCGAGCTCCGCCCGCAAGCGGGCGTCGTCCCGACGGAATCGCAACCAGGGAACGTCTCGACGGGACCTCGGTACCCCCTGTGAATGCGGCTGGAACGCCGCATTCCGGGGGCACAGAGGTCTCGACCGTCGAGGCGTTGGTGTCGGACAGTTTCTGACCGCCGCGTGCGCGACGCTTCGGGCATGCGCATCCTCCAGATCTCCGACACCCACCTCGGCGCGAAGCTGAACGCCCGCGGCCCCGCCGGCTGGCAGCGGGCCGACGACCACCACGCCGCGCTCGAGCACGCCCTCGGCCCGGCCCTGCGCGAAGAGGTCGATCTCGTCGTGCACGCGGGCGACGTGTTCGACCGCAGCCTGCCGCCCCGCCGCGACGTGCTCCGCGCGGGCGCGCTGTTCCTCGAGGTCGCGCGGCGCGTGCCGGTGCTCGGCATCGCCGGCAACCACGACCGGCGCGGCATCCAGCGGTGGTTGCCGCACCGCAGCCTGCGGTTCGTCGACCGCGCCGAGGCTGTCGAGGTGCGGGGTCTGCGCGTGGGCCTGCTGCCGTTCCGCCGCGAGGCGGCGGCGTTCGCGGCCGACGCGGCGGGTCTCGGCCCGGTCGACCTGCTCGTGTGCCACGCGGCGTTCGACGGGTCGCGCGTGCCGGGCTTCACGTTCCGCGAGGGGCGGCACGCCGACACCGTGGGCGCGAAGCACCTGCCGCGCGACCTGCGGTGGGTGGCGTCGGGGCACATCCATCCCCGCCAGTCCCTGCGGCTCGGCGACGCCACGGTGGTGCACGGCGGATCGACCGAGCGCACGGCCTTCTCCGAGGCACCGCAGGTCAAGGGCGCCGTCCTGTGGGACTTCGCGGGCGACGTGCGGTGGCGGTTCGTCGATCACCCGACGCGCCCGATGCACGTGGGCGACGCGCCGCCCGCGCCCGGTGCGCTCGTCCGCTGCGAGCCCGGCGGGGAGCGTGCGGTGCGCGAGGCCGGCGGCATCGCCGTGGTGCGGGCCGCGCGATAGTCCAGTCGCATGTCGCTCCGCCCCGACGACACCCTCGGCACGTACCGCGTCGTCCGCCGCCTAGGATCGGGCGGCACGGCGGAGGTGTACGAGGTCGAGCACGTCGTGCTCCACACCCGGCACGCGCTGAAGATCCTGCTGGCCCAGTGGGTCGAGCACGAGGAGATCCGCGCGCGGTTCCTGCAAGAGGGCCGCATGCAGGCCGAGTTCCGGCATCCGGGGCTGGTCCGCGTCACCGACACCGTCGCCGAGCCCGGGGTGGCGGGCCTGGTGATGGATCTGCTCGAGGGCGAGTCGGTCCGGTCGCGCCTCGAGCGCGAGGGGCACATCGCGCCGAAAGAGGCGGTCGAGTGGATGATCGCGGTGCTCGACGCGCTCGGCGAGGCCCACGCGAAGGGCATCATCCACCGCGACCTCAAGCCCGAGAACCTGTTCCTCGAGAAGATGGGTCCGGCGGCCGAGCGCATCAAGATCATCGACTTCGGCATCGCGAAGGGCCCGGGCGGCCAGCGCACCACGCCCGGCGGAACGCTCGGCACGGTCGCGTACATGAGCCCCGAGCAGGTGAAGGACCCGGCGTCCGTCGACGTGCGCACCGACCTCTTCGCGCTCGGCGCGGTGCTGTGGGAGCTGCTCGTCGGCCGTCCCGCGTTCGAGGGCAAGAGCGCGTTCGAGTCGATGGAGCGCGTGCTCCAGCACGATCCGGGCCCTCCCGGCGAGAAGCGCCAGGGCGTGCCGGGGTGGCTCGACGACATCGTCGTCGCGTCCCTCCGCAAGGATCCGACCGGCCGCTTCCCGACGGCGGCGGCGTTCGCCGACGCGCTGCGCGCAGGTGCGAAGGGCGCCGAGCTCCCGGCGGCACCGAAGCCCGTCCCGGGCGCGAAGCCCATCCGCAGGGCGCCGAGCGAAGACGGCACCGGGGCGTTCGCGCTCACCGTGCTCGGGCTGCTCGGCGGGTCGCTGGTGCTGGGCGTCGCGGCGATCCTGCTCGTGGCGGGGCTCGGCGTGTACTTCCGTCCGCCCGAGATCCACTCGGTCTACGTGAGCTCCGATGCCTGTGGCCTCACGACCATCGAGGTCGACGCGCGCGCCCGGTCCGGCAACGTCGAGATCATCGTCGACAGTGGGCCCGCGCAGATCCTGCCGATCACCGGGCGCCAGACGCTCCGCCACACCGTCCAGCTCCAGCCCGGCGCCAACGCGTTCGTCGAGGTGCAGCTCGCCACGGCGTACGACAGCCAGAACCACTTCGTGAACGGCGTGCCCACCGGGGTGTCGCTCCAGCTCCCGTCGAGCCGCATCGATGGCGCGGTGGGCCGCACGCTCGTGCGGGTCGACGGCACGTGCCAGCCTCCGGGGCTCACCTACGAGGCCCGCGTCGACGGGGCCATCCAGTCGGGCCCGGTGCCGGCCAACCACGAGATCTGGCTCGACACCACGAAGCTCGGCGAGGGTCCGCACGCGATCGAGGCCCAGGTGCTGGCCACCGACGGCTCCACGCTCGACGTCGAGACGGCCACGCTCCACGTGGGTCCGAAGCCTCCCCCCGGCGACCTCGACCAGGACGGCCACGCCTCCATCTCCGCCGGCGGTCGCGACTGCGACGACAGCAACCCGCGCGTGAACCCCGACATGGACGAGTCCTCGTCCCCCAACGGCATCGACGACAACTGCGACGGGCGTATCGACGAGGGCACGGTCGTCTACGACGACGACGGAGACGGGCTCTCGGAGCAGCAGGGCGACTGCAACGACAACGACCGCAGGGTCCGTCCCGGAGCCCCCGAGCTGCCGGACTGCCGGGATCAGGACTGCGACGGCGACATCGACGAGGGCGTGACCCTCGCGCAACGCGAAGACACCTACGAGCCGAACGACAGCATGCAGACCGCGTTCGACCTGAAGACCAGCCAGCAGCGGGCGTTCACGACCGACCTCTCGCTGGTCTCGGCGGGGGCGGGCGACGAGGCCTGGTTCCGGTTCTACAGCCAGGACGGCGACTTCGACGACTGGGGCATCGACGTCACGGCCCTCGAGCTGCCGACCGGCAGCGCCTACACCTTCGAGGTGCTCGACGCGAACGGCGCCTCGCGGGGCACGCGGCGTGTGCTCACCGAGGGCGAAGAGCTCCAGATCCGCGGCCGCTGGCTGCGCGACGACGGCGGCGACTACTTCCTCCGCGTGCGTCCGGAGAAGGTCGTGAAGGACTGGTGCCCGATGAAGATCAACGTCACGTCGCGCTGATCTCCACCGGCGCCGATGCCGCTACATGCCCTGGCGGCTCGGCAGCGCGTCGTCCCCGCCACCGTCGGCCGGGGGCGGGGAGCCCGCCGCACCGCGCGTCTCGCGGAGCCGGTAGAACTGCACGGTCCGGGAGCTCGTCAGCACGATGCCCTCGCCGTCGCCCGAGAGCTGGAGGCGCGAGATGCCCGTCGGGCCGAAGTACGGCTCGACCGCCACGGGGTTGTGCGTGGTCGTGTCGATCTCCACGAGCTTCCAGCCCTCGGTGAGCGCGACGAGCGTGCCGCCGCGGGCCGAGAAGTCGATCAGCCCGCTCGGGAGCCCGACCACCTGGGTGTGCCCGTCCGGGTGGTGGACGACGAGCGAGGGGACGCCGGGCGTGCCGGTGTAGACGAGCCCCGTGGTGGGGTCGGCCGCGACCTGGCTGCCCTCGGCGACCGGCTGCACGCCGACGGGCGTGATCTCGAGGATCTCGGGGCCGCCGCCCAGCAGGATGCCCTCCGCCGTGGGCTCGATGTCGGTGTCGGGGTCGCAGACCTCGTCTTCGACGGGGATCTCGGTGATCGTGCCGTCCGCCGCGATGACGAACACCACGCAGCCGTCGTCGGTCGCGACGAGCACGTAGATCCCGTCCTCGCCGAACACGCCGCCGAGGATCTCGCCGGGCAGGTCGTACGACGCGACGATGTCGCCCCAGGCGCCCGTCACGAGCAGGGTGCTCCCGTCCGCCGCGAGCCACCCGTCGACGCTGCCATCGAGCAGGACGACGCCCGGCGCGAGGTCGCCGTCCACGAAGATGTCGGTCGCGATGGTGCCGGAGTTGCCCCGGACCTCGCAGATCCGATCGCCCATGCCCATCCAGGCGTCGATGCCCTCGACCGCGGGGACGATGCCGTACCCGGGGTTCTGGGTCTCGGCCATCCGGGCGAAGCGCTCGTTGGAGCCCAGCAGCTCGGGGCCGGGCTCGAAGTAGGTCGTCTGGCGCTCACCGAGCACGCAGCCGGTGAGGAGCAGGGTCATCCACGCAGTCCGCATCGCAACACTCCCATCGCGGTTGTGCTGCGATGGTGGGAGGTGCGCCGCGGATCGTTAACGGAAGCTGCGAAGGAAGTGGAAGCGCGCCTGGCGACGCCACCATTCCCAGTCGTGGCGCACGTCGGTGCCCCAGATGTCCTCGGTGTGCGGGATGCCCTTCTTCCGGAAGACGTGGGCGAGGGCGCGCGTCTCTTCGATGCAGCCCTCCTCCCACTTGCCCTGGCCGCACACGAGCGTGATGTGCGTGTTCCGCAGGCGGAGGAGATCTTCGCCCGCCAGGTTCGGCACGAACGCGAGCGGGTTGTTGTAGTACACGTCCGGCGAGTCGTAGCCGTTCGTGAAGTTGCGGACCTCGTACCGGCCGCTCATCGCGAGCGACCACTGGAACGTCTCCGGGAACTTCAGCGCGAAGTTCGCCGCGTACATGCCGCCGAGGCTCGAGCCGGTCACGCCGATCGGGATGTTCGGGGAGTTGCAGTCCTTCCGGATGTACGGGACGAGGACCTCCATCACCCACTGCTCGTAGAGCTTGTGGCGCCCGATCCGCCACGCCGGGTCGCTCTCCTTGCGGGTCCACGCCTCGGACACGTTGCTCTCGGGGCAGTAGAGCTTGATCTTCCCCGCGCCGATGAGGTCGGCGAGCGCGTCGATCATCCCCTGGCTCTTCCACTCGTGCGCGAAGCCCGCGGCCGTGGGGAAGACGATGACGGGCATGCCGAAGTGCCCGAACCGCCAGAGATGCATGTTGCGGCCCATCGGGCCACCTTCGATGAGTTCGTGTCGTCCGGCCATGGCCAGTCCTCCGAGGCGCGCGCGGGTATCGGGTCTGCCGCGGGATGTCGACCCGACCGCACACGATCGGCTATCAGGGGCGCGCAGGAGGATCGGGCGATGTGGATCGCGATGATTCTGGCGGCGTGCACGGGCTCCACGGCACCCGCTCCCGTCGAAGAGCCGGCGGTCGCGGCTCCGTCACCCGCGCCCGTCGCGGAGGTCGAGCCTCCGGCCCCCTCCGTGAAGCACACCGAGACGCTGCAGACGCGCGACGGAATCGAGCTCGAAGCCGACATCTGGCTCGGTGAGCCGGGCGCGAACGGCGTCGTCCTCCTCCACATGATCCCGCCGCACTGGGATCGCACGTCGTGGCCCACGAGCTTCGTCGAGATGCTGTCGAAGCAGGGCTGGAGCCTGTGTGTCGTCGATCGGCGCGGCTCGGGGAAGTCCGGCGGCGCGCCCACCGACGCGTACCAGGGCGAGAAGGGGAAGTACGACGTCGAGGCGTGCGTGAAGCGCCTGCAGGCCCACGGGCTCGGCAAGCTCGGCATCGTGGGCGCCAGCAACGGCACCACGTCGATGCTCGACTACGCGGTCTGGGCGCCCGGCGAGGGCCTGCCGGAGCCCGCGGTGCTGGGCTTCATGACCGGCGGCCCGTACACCGAGAACCAGACCGGGGTCGTGTTGGTCGAGCACATCCCGGCGGTGTTCACGTTCAGCCAGGCAGAGCGCGAGTGGTCGGGGGGCCTGAAGGGCGTGTCGCCGAAGTGGACGTTCCACGAGTACCTGACGGGCGACCACGGCACGAAGATGTTCGACGTCCGGCCCGACGTGGCGCACGATCTGCTCCGCGGGCTGACCAAGGGGTTCGGCAGATGACGATGGATCTCAAGGCGCACATCCACGGTCCCGGCACGATCGGCGAGATCGCGGCCTATCTCGAGAATCTCCCGCCGGCGCAGCGCTGGGCGGCGATCGACGGCCTGAACAAGAAGGACCAGCGCACGCTGTTCCTGAAGGCCGAGGCGTCCGACCCGCTCACGCTCGACGACTTCCTCCCGCCGGAGTGCCCGGTGGGCAAGGCCACGCGGCACGCGGGCAAGAACAGCCTGCCGCTGTTCCGGCTGTTCGAGAAGCCGATGGCGCGCACCGGCGACGGAACGATCTTCGGGTACAACCACCAGTCGATGCAGGGGCTCATCGGCCCCGGCTACTTCGTGCTGCGCGAGGCCCAGGGCGAGGAGATCGCCCGCGGCGCCGTGGTCGTCGACTACCACCAGACGCCCGAGCCCCAGCGCAGCGAGCTCCCCGACGGCTGGCCGCCCGTGAAGCCCAACTGGAGCGGGCTGCAGTACTTCGTGTACCACAACACCCGCGACTACATGCGCCGGGTGGCGCCGGGCATCACGATCGGCAGCGCGTGGAAGACGATGTTCGGCAGCGAGAAGTCGTTGAACAGCTACTTCCTGCTGATGCGCCAGGGTTCCTGAGCCAGGAGCCAGGAGCCAGGAGCCAGGAGCCAGGAGCCAGGAGCCGGGAGCCAGGAGCCAGGAGAGGCTGGAGCCTATCGGCTCAGGGCTCCGTTTCCGGGGAGAGGGCTCGCGGGCGGGACTCCGGAGGGAGCCACGCGGAGAGGACCAGGCGCCACCGCCCCGGATCGTCGATCGCCTCGTCGAAAGGGAGGACCGGCACGTAGACGAGCGACCACTCGAGACGGGCTCCGTTGCTGTCGTGGAGCGCGGTTCCGAGCTTCAGCAGCCCGTCCGCGATCGTGTCTCCCCGCGCGATGGTCACGGGAGCCGTCCCATCGATCCCCTGGGGGAACACCGAGACGACCTGGGTGGACGAGGACGGAGGTAGCGGCTTCTCCCGGGTCTCCTGGCTCAGGGTCTCGATGAGATCGCGCGCGGACCAGGTGCCCCGCTTCACGGGGATCGGGAGGTCGAGCGGCGACTCCGCGGGGACCCAGTTGCAGCTGGCGTCCTTCATCGCGACCGGCACGACGCGGGCCCCGCCCCACGGTAGCGGCTCGACGCGGTAGCGGCCACGGGTGTCCTCGAAGTCGTCGTAGGCGGCGTAGGCCGCGGTGACGCGGTCCATCCGCGTGAGGTCGCGTGCTTCCACCGCCTCCCGCGCGCCCGGGGCGGGCGATTCGCGCCACGGCGTGTCCGCGCAGAGTCGGGGGACCTCCTCCGTGGACACGGGGAAGCCCGAGCCTCGGAACTCGCGGGTCGGGAGGTAGGGCCCACCGGCAAGCGCGGTGAGCACGGTGGCGAAGACCGGCATTGGTGCACCGTAGCGCGATGTCTCTGACCCCGTGGAGACATCCGTCGGCCTCGATGACCGCCATCCGACTACGCGCCGCGTGAACGAAGATGCGCTCATTCCTGGACTATCGAGCCAAGGCCCGACACCGATGTCTCTCTGGGGTCTGACCCCACAGAGACATCGGTCGATCGTTTGGGGTCTCTGGAGCTCGCCGGCCGCAGGCCGGGCTATTCGCAGACCGAGACGCTCATCGGCCCGTCCGCGCGGGCCGGATGCACGACCACCGTGCCCGTGTTGTCGGTCGGCGAGAACAGGTTGCCGCCGACCCACAGGTGCTCGTCGCCGTGCTTCCACGCCGCGTGGAAGTGGGCGGTCGTCAGGGGCGGCACGTCGCACGTCCAGTCCGTCCCGTCGTAGACGCTCGCCGCCCCGTTGTGGCCCGCGACGTACACGTCGGTCCCGTCGGTCCACACGCCGTTCAGCCCCTGCCCGCCGGCGCAGGACGGGGACACCGTGTGATTCACCCAGGCGCTGCCGTCCCACTCGAGCAGGGTCGGCACGATCTCGCCGCCCACGGCCCACACCCGGTCGCCGGCGCCGGTGATCGTGAACAGCTTCACGTCGTTCGGCGGCGGGCGCTCGACGAGCTGCGTGCCGTCCCACCAGTACGCGATGCCGTCGCCCACGAACCAGTGGTTCCAGGTCTTGAGCATCAGCCCGTCGATCTCGCCCTGGAACAGCTCCCAGGCTCCGCCCGCGGGCTTGCGCCAGATCTCGCCGTCCTGCGTGTTGCGCACGTCGCCGCCGACCGCCCACACGTCGGTGCCGTCGTCGTAGACGCCGAACAGCGTGGACGTCGTGGGCACGTCCTCGCGCGTGCGCGTGCCGTTCTGCTCGTGGACGATGATCCCGTCCTCGCCGACCGCGTACCAGTCGCCGGGACCCCGGCCGTGCACCCACCACAGGACGCCCGGTACCTCGTCGGCCTCGACGCAGAAGGACGTGCCGTCGTACCGCGTGATCCGCCCGATGCCCGCGTAGTCGCCGCCCACGAGGATCGCGGTGGCCCCGTCGGACCAGGCCCCCAGCAGCACCCCGGTCTCCGGCGCCGCGTCGAGCAGCAGCGGCGCGAAGGCCGTCGCGTCGGTGTCCGTGTCCGTGTCGGTGTCGTCCTTGTCCTTTCCGGGACAGCCGGCGAACAGGAGCAGGGCGAGCGCGGCGTGCATCTTCGGGCCTCCAGGCGTCCGCACCATAGCCGCGAAAAAGATCGCCCGACGTGTGTAAGGCTGCGCACGGCGCTCGCGTTCGTCCGTCGTCAGGAGGTCACCCCACATGCATCGCTCCATCCTCGTCGTCGCCCTCGCGCTCTCCGGCTGTGCCGCGTACACGCTCTCCACGCCCGCCGATGCCGCGCCGATGCCGAGCGGCCAGATGAAGGTCGACATGAGCTGCTTCGGTGGCGGGATCGAAGAGTCGGCGAAGCGCAAGTCCTCCGGCTGGGGCTACGGCGCAGGGTCCGCCGGCGCAGCCGCTCCCGCCGCGAAGGGCACGCGCGCCCGCCCGTCCTCGCCGCCCCCCGCTCCGCCGCCCGCCATGAGCGCGCCCAGCATGTCCAAGAAGGACTACGCGATGGAGGAGGCCGACATGGGCGCCGCCGACGACGGCTTCGGCGCGCCGGTCACCATGCCTCCCTACGAGCCCGAGCCCGCTCCCGACATGGAGCCCGCCCGCCAGCAGGCCCCGCGCCAGCAGGCCCTCGACTGGGGCGGCGAGACGTGGCTGTCGAACGACGACTCCATGAGCCTCGCGAGCGCCCAGCGCGTCCTGTGGGCCGTGCAGAACGGGTACGGCTGGAGCACCGACCAGATCCGTCCGCACGAGCTGCTCAACTACTTCTCGTTCGACACCGAGACCCCCGGAGAGGGCGAGACCTTCGAGGTCACCGCGAGCGCCGAGCAGCACGGCGACTCCCTGGCCGTGGCCTTCGCCGTCCAGGGCGCGAATCCCCCGCGCCAGCCGCTCGATCTCACGATGGTCGTCGACCGCAGCTGCTCGATGTCCGACGAGGGCCGCATGGACTACACGAAGCGCGGCCTCACGAAGATGACCGACCAGCTCGACAAGGGCGACCGCATCGACATCGTCCTGTTCGACGACAAGGTCTGCACGCCGCTCGAGAACTTCGTCGTCGGCCGCGACGACATGTCCGTCCTGAAGGACGTGATCAGCCGGATGCAGCCCGAGGGCGGCACCGACATGAACCTCGGCCTGAAGGAGGGCTACGCCGTCGCGTCCCGCAAGGCCGACACGCACCGCCGCAACCGCCGCGTCATGGCCATCACGGACGCGCTCCTCAACACCGGCGACATCAACCACGACACCGTCAGCG
The DNA here is from genome assembly GCA_020632875.1 of Alphaproteobacteria bacterium. GTDB lineage: Bacteria > Myxococcota_A > UBA796 > UBA796 > JACKEQ01. The sequence goes on along the minus strand of JACKET010000009.1, from coordinate 95,183 downwards.
AGATCGGCAAGCAGGTCGAGTCCGACGGCATCCGCCTCACCGGCATCGGCGTCGGGCGCGACTTCAACGACGACGTGCTCAACAAGCTCACCGAGAAGGGCAAGGGCGCGTACGTCTACCTGGGCTCCGAGGCCGTGGTGGACCGCGTGTTCGGCGACGGCTTCGACGGCCTCGTCCAGACCATCGCCCACGACGTGCGCTTCAAGCTCGACCTGCCCGAGTCCCTCGCGCTGGAGCGGTTCTACGGCGAAGAGGCGAGCACCGTGAAGGAGGACATCCAGCCCATCCACTACTACGCGGGCACGAGCCAGGTGTTCCTCCAGGACCTCAAGATCCACCCGAAGGGCCTCGTCCCGACCGACAAGGTGAAGCTCGAGGTCGAGTGGCGCGACGCGATGACCGGCGAGCCCGAGAAGCGCACGTTCCACGTCACGGTCGACAAGATGCTCGAGGCCGACCCGCACAACGTCCGCAAGGCGCGCACGCTGATGGCCTTCTCCGACGTGCTCACCGCGCGGTCCATGGGCGCCGACGCCTGTGGAGAGCCGCTGACGGAGTACTCGCGCCGCACGTCGGGCGTGGAGGGCGACGCGGAGATCGCCTACGTCGACGGCCTCGTGAACCGCGTCTGCCCGAGCTGGGACCGCACCTGGACCCCGCCCGTCGCGAAGGCGAAGGTGAACCTCAAGGTGAAGGTCGACTCCGACATCCCGATCGCCGAGGTCGCCGCGTCCTGCGCGTCCGACACGCAGAGCGAGGGCCTCTCGGCCGCCGATACGGTCGCGCGGTTCAGCGTGGTGCCCGGCCGCTGCCAGCTCACGCTGCAGGGCGCGGTCCCGATGACGACGACGATCGACGTCGCCGAGACCGGGACCGACGTGCGCTGCCTGATCCGCGGCGGCCGGATGCAGTGCTCGTAGCCGGGAGCCGGGAGCCCGGAGCCTGGAGCATGGAGCCCCGAAGCGCTCGGCGGGGCGGGCGTTTCGAGGGCCCGCCCGCCGCTGCATCACGCAGATGACGCAGATGGACGCGGATGACGCAGAAGGGATGCTCTCCCGGGTCGGGCCGTTTCGAGGCCCGATCTTCGGAGTCCTCCACCTTCGCCTGCTCTGGTGAGGTGGAGCCGGTACACCTTCCGAGGCCAACTCCGACATCCGGGGAGGATCGGCGCACGGCCCTCCGATCCCATGGTTTCTGCGTCATCTGCGTTCTTCTGCGTCATCTGCGTGAGGCCGGATCCCGCTCCTGCCCGGATCTCCGCGGTCGGAAGCCGCGATCGCTCCAGGCTCCGGGCTCCGGGCTCCGGGCTCCCGGCTCCGCGAGGGCTCTGCGACGGGCTACCCCAGCCCCCGCGGCATCGCGTACCCCTCTTCGACCGACTCGTTCCGGACGTGCTCGAGGTACGCATCGAGCCCGCCCCGCTCGGTCGGATCGAACGTCTCCTCGAGCACGGCGACGTCGGACATCCGGTCGATGCGGAATCCCCGCCAGTCGCGGCGCAGGTGGCACCATCCCGCCAGGGACCACGTGCGGCCCCAGAAGTGCAGCCCCACCGGATCGACGCGGCGCTCGGACGGCGTGCCGTCGGGCTTGAGGTATCCGAAGCACACCGGCCGGCTCTCGGTGACCGCGCGCCGCAGGTCGCCCAGGTGGTCCGGCACGGACCAGCGCCCCGTCGTGGGTGCGAACAGCGCGGTGGCGGCGAGCGTCTCGCGCAGCGTGGCGGGGAGCACGGCGTCGACCTTCGCGAGGACCGCGCGCGCCGCATCCCGCAGCTCGCGATCGCCCCACGCCTCGACCATCCGCGCGCCCAACACGAGCGCTTCGATCTCGGCGTGGTTGAACGTCAACGGCGGGAGCTCGTAGCCGTGCTCGAGCGCGTAGCCGACGCCGGCCTCACCGCGGATCGGCACGCCGGAGCGCACCAGATCCGCGATGTCGCGGTACACCGTGCGCGTCGACACGCCCAGCTCGTCGGCCAGCCACTGGGCAGTGGAGAGCCGCCGCCCCCGGAGGAGGTGGACGAGCTGGAAGAGGCGGTCGGCACGGCGCATCGCCCCCAGTCTATGCCGCCGTCTTCACGAGCCCCAGGGTGTGCCCCTCGGGGTCGTGCAGCAGCGCGATGGTCGTGCCATCCGGCATGGTCACCGGCGGGCTGACCACCGTGGCGCCCATGCCCGTGGCCCGGGCGATCGACGCGTCGAGGTCGTCGACGGACACGTAGAACGTGGTCCACCCCGTGCCGGCGGGCGCCTTGCCCACGCCGCCCGGGATCCCGCCCGCGGGACGCTCGACCATGCCGTACTCCATCGCGCCCGGCGCGGGCTTCAGATCCCAGCCGAACAGCGTGCCGTAGAACGCGTGGAGCTTCTTCGCATCCTGACCCATCACCTCGAACCACACGACTTCTCCGCTCATGCGAGCCCTCCTTCGACCGGACGTGGCGCCCGGGTGGAGACAATGTAGGGAGGGCCTCCTGACAGCCTCGTGTCAGCAGGCCTGTTCATGTGCCGGGTCTGCTGACAGCATGGTGGCAGGAGGGGCCTGTGGAGGATCGCCCGGACACTCCAGAGCAACGCGCCCTCGACGCGCGCTGCATCCGCTTCCACCACCACCGCCGGGAGGTCGAGCACTGCGCGAATCCGTACTGCCCTTCGCGACGGCCCGAGCTGTGGACGGAGCTGCTGAAGCTGCAGGACGTGCGCGAGCAGGGCGAGGGATGATCAGCCGAGGTCGGGCATGGCCGCGGCGGCTTCGACGACGTGGTCGACGAACGCGCGGACGGCCGCCGGCATGAACTCCTTCGCGGCGTAGACGATGGACAGGTGGCCGCCCGCACCGACGTGGTCGGCGAGCACCTGCACGAGCGGGCCGTCCGCGACGGAGCGCGCGTAGATGTCGGGCAGGAGCGCGATGCCGAGGCCCCGCCCCGCTGCGTGGGCGATCGAGTGGATGTCGTTGGTGACGAGGCGCCCGCGGACGCGGACCTGGCCCCCGTCGCGCAGCGGCCAGTGCGTCACCGGGCGCACGCCCTGCGCGAAACCGAGCAGGCAGGTGTGTTGGTCGAGGTCGGCGGGCACACGCGGGACCCCGTGCGCCTCGAGGTACGCCTCGCTCGCCCAGGCCCCCGTGCACATCGCACCGATCCGGCGTGCGATCAGCCCCTCGTCGAGCGGGGAGTGGCCGGCCCTCACGGCGACGTCGAAGCCCTCGGCCACGAGATCGACGTACCGCGAGCTCCACTCGGCCTCGACCTGGACCTCGGGACAGCGCTCGAGGAACGTGCTCAGGAGGCCATGGAAGCGACTGTCGGGTGGCGGCAGGCTGACGCGGACGAGGCCCCGCGGCACGTCGTCGTGCCGGCGCAGCGCCTCTTCGGCCTCGGACACGGCCGCCAGGATGATGCGCGCGTGGCGGTAGAGCTCGTCGCCCGCGTCGGTGAGGCCCTGCTTGCGGGTCGTGCGGTGGAGGAGCCGGGCGCCCAGGCGCTCTTCGAGGCGTGCCAGCCGGCGGCTGACCGTGGCGCGGGGCAGGCCGAGCTCGCGTGCAGCCGTGGCGACCGAGCCGCCCTCGACCACACGGACGAAGGCCTGGAGCTCGCTGGTCTCGGGAGGGTCGGACTGCATATGCACGAAATCCTGTCGGGTGATGCGCATCATTGCACATTGTGTACAGGTGGATCGAGACCTAGATTCGAAGGCGAAAGGAGGTCCACATGGACACCAAGACCGTCGGATACTGGATTGCAACTGGACTCTTCGCCTTCGCCCTCGGGTCGAGCGGCGTGATGGACCTCGTCCTCGCCGAGCCCCTCGTCGAGGCGATGACGCACCTCGGGTACCCGCTGTACTTCGTCCAGATCCTCGGCTTCTGGAAGGTGCTCGGCGTGATCGCGCTCCTCGCTCCGGGCTTTCCGCGCCTGAAGGAGTGGGCCTACGCGGGCTTCTTCTTCGACCTCTCCGGAGCCGTCGTGTCGCACCTGGTCATGGGTGACGGCCTCGGCGGGGCCCTGGCGCCGTTCGTCCTGCTCGCGATCGGCGCGGCGTCCTACGCGCTCCGCCCGGCCGGGCGCGCGCTGGAGATCGACGCCCTCCACGGCGAGCCCGTCCCCGCGAAGTGAGCCGGGTGGCCTCAGCGGGGTCAGACCCCGCTGAGGCCATGCTGAACAGACGTGCAGCGGTGCGCCCAGCTCGCTATGGGCATGCTCCCATGTCCGAGCCTTCGCACATCACGGTCCGCGGCGCCCGCGAGCACAACCTCCGGAACATCGACGTGGCGGTGCCGCGCAACGCGCTGGTCGTGTTCACGGGGGTCTCGGGGTCCGGCAAGTCCTCCCTGGTCTACGACACGATCCACCAGGAGGGGCAGCGCCGCTTCATGGAGTCGCTGTCGGCGTACGCCCGGCAGTTCCTCGGTCGGATGGAGCGCCCGGCGGTCGAGGCCGTCGACGGCGTGTCGCCCACGGTGTCGATCGACCAGAAGACGGTGAACCGCAACCCGCGATCCACGGTCGGCACGATCACCGAGATCTACGACCACATGCGGCTGCTCATGGCGCGCCTCGGCACGCCGCACTGCCCGCACTGCGGCACCGAGGTCCGCAAGCTGGGCGTCGATCAGGTCGTCGATCGCGTGCTCGAGCAGCTCGCCGACCAGCGCGTGATGGTGCTCGGTCCCGTCGTGCAGGAGCGGAAGGGCGAGTACCGCAAAGAGCTCGCGGATCTCGCCGGCGACGGCTGGGTCCGCGCCCGCATCGATGGGGCGATGGTCGAGCTGTCCGAGCCTCCCGAGCTCGCGCGGTACGAGAAGCACACGATCGAGGTCGTGGTCGACCGCCTGGTCGTGGGGCGCGATCGGCCGCGCCTGTCCGAGGCGATCGAGGTCGCGTCCGGCCTCGGCAAGGGCGTCGTGACGGTCGTCTCCGTGCCCCGTGACGAAGGCGAGCCGCCCGTCGAGCTCGTGTTCTCCACCGAGCGCGCGTGCCCGAGCCACCCCGAGGCGTCGGTGCCCGAGCTCGAGCCGCGGCTGTTCTCGTTCAACGCGCCGCAGGGCGCCTGTCCCACGTGCAACGGGCTCGGCGCGCTCGAGGATTTCGAGGTCCACAAGGTCGTCGATCTGGCGAAGCGCGCCGACGAGGCGTTCCTCCCGTTCAACGACGAGGGGCGCCTCCCGTTCACGCACTTCGACCGCAAGACCCTGAACCGCGTGGTCGGGTTCCTCGGCGGGAAGACGGCCGAGCCCCTCGCGAAGTGGCCGGCCGACCGGCTCGAGCGGCTGGTGCTCGGCGACGAGTCCGTCACGTACGTCACCGACATCGACCGCGGCAACGGGCGCGTCGAGAAGCGCGAGCGGCCGTGGCGCGGGCTCATGGGCCTCGTGCGCAACGTGTGGCACTGGACCAAGCTGCCGAGCCTCGAGGCCTTCCGGTCCCGCACCACCTGCCCCGACTGCCAGGGCCGCCGCCTGTCGCCCGCCGCGCTCGCGGTGACCTTCCGCGAGGTCGACATCTCGGTGCTGGTGTCGATGACCGTCGAGCGGGCGCGGGCCTGGTTCGACGCGCTGCAGCTCGAGGGCAGCGAGGCCGAGATCGGGCAGGAGCTCGTGAACGAGATCCGCGAGCGGCTCGGCTTCCTCGAAGAGGTCGGCCTCGGCTACCTCGGGCTCGACCGCACCGCGAACACCCTGTCGGGCGGCGAGTCCCAGCGCATCCGACTCGCTTCGCAGGTCGGCAGCGCGCTGCAGGGCGTCACGTACATCCTCGACGAGCCCAGCATCGGCCTGCACCCGCGCGACAACCGCCGCCTGCTCACGGCCATCCAGCGCCTCCGTGACCGCGGCAACAGCGTGCTGGTCGTCGAGCACGACGCCGAGACGATGCTGGCCGCCGACTGGGTCGTCGACATCGGGCCCGGCGCGGGCAGCGAGGGCGGCCACCTCGTCGCGGCCGGGCCTCCCGCCGAGGTCGCGCGCGGGCCGGGCATTACGGCCGAGTGGCTGCGCGGCGACCGCCGCATCGCCATCCCCGCGCGCCGCGCGAAGAGCCGAAGCGCGCTGAAGATCGTCGGAGCGAACGCCAACAACCTCCGCGACGTCAGCGTCTCGTTCCCGCTCGGGCGGCTCGTCTGCATCACGGGGGTCAGCGGGTCCGGCAAGTCGACGCTGGTGTTCGAGGTGCTCGAGAACGCCGTGCGGGCGCGCCTCGCCGGCGGGCGTATCGAGGGCTGCGAGAAGCTCGTCGGCGGCAAGGAGATCGACAAGGTCATCGAGATCTCCCAGACGCCGATCGGCCGCACGCCGCGCTCGAATCCCGCCACGTACACCAAGCTGTTCGACCCCATCCGCGAGCTGTTCGCGAAGACGCCCGAAGCGCGTGCGCGGGGCTGGAAGAAGGGGCGGTTCTCGTTCAACGTCCCCGGTGGGCGGTGCGAGGCCTGCGAAGGTGCGGGCGTCACCGTCGTCGAGATGCAGTTCCTCCCGAGCGTCGAGGTGCCGTGCGAGGTCTGCGAGGGCAAGCGATTCAACGCCGAGACCCTCCAGATCCTGTGGAAGGGTCTCGACATCTACGACGTCCTGAACCTGCCGGTCTCCGAGGCCGTCGGGGTCTTCCGCAAGCAGCCGAAGATCCACCGCATCCTCGAGACGATGGACCGCGTCGGGCTCGGCTACGTCGCGCTCGGCCAGCCCAGCACGACGCTCTCGGGCGGCGAGGCGCAGCGCGTCAAGCTCGCCACCGAGCTGCACCGGCCGGGCACCGGCAACACGCTGTACCTGCTCGACGAGCCCACCACCGGCCTGCACTTCGAAGATGTCGCGCGGCTCGTCGATGCGCTCCAGGCCCTCGTCGACGCGGGGAACTCCGTCGTCGTCGTCGAGCACCACACCGACATCATCAAGGTGGCGGACCACCTGATCGACCTCGGTCCCGAAGGCGGGTCGAAGGGCGGGCAGATCGTCGGCGAAGGCGCGCCCGAAGCGCTCGCGAAGCTCGACACACCCACCGGGCGCGTGCTCCGCGAGGTCCTCTCCGAGGTCCTCCCCGTCGCGGCCGAAGCGGCTCCCCCCACGTACGCGGCCACGGTGCAGGCCCACGCATTGGAGGTCCGCGGTGCCCGCCGGCACAACCTCCAGGGTGTCGACGTGTCCATCGGGCACGGCAGCTTCACGGTGATCACGGGGCCCAGCGGGTCCGGCAAGACGAGCCTCGCGTTCGACACCATCTTCAGCGAAGGCCAGCGCCGCTACGTCGAGTCGCTGTCGACGTACGCCCGGCGGTTCCTCGGGCGGCTCGACCGCGCGCCGGTCACCTCGATCGAGGGCCTGCAGCCCGCCATCGCCATCGACCAACGCGCGTCGGCGCGGAACCCGCGGTCCACCGTGGCCACGGTCACCGAGATCCACGACGTGCTGCGCCTGCTCTACGCGCGCATCGGCCTCCCGCACTGCCCGCACTGCGGTCGCGAGCTGCACGGCCACTCCGCGTCCGAGGCCGCCGGAGACCTCCAGGATCACGTGTCCGGGGCGGGCTGGATGTGCGCCGCGCTCCCCCCGACCGACGACCCCGGGCTACGCCAGAAGTCGCTCGTCGCCTCCGGGTGGACGCGCCTCCTGCGGGGCGGGGAGCAGCTCGATCTCGACGGCTCCCAGGCGCTCGCGGCCCTCGAAGCGGGCTGCTTCCTGGTGGTCGATCGCCTCGACCCCGCGAAGGCCACCCGCACGCGCGTCGCCGAGGCCTTCGAGAAGGCCTACGAGCTCGGGCAGGGCGAGGCCACGTTCGTGCTGCGCGCCGGCGGGGAGCGGGTCTACGCGGGCCTGCCGAAGTGCCCGGACCACGGCCGGATCCACGTCAGCGCGCTCACGCCACGGCACTTCTCGTTCAACAGCCAGCTCGGTGCCTGCTCGGCGTGCGACGGGCTCGGGATGACGCGGCAGATCGTCGTCGATCGGCTGTTCACCGACCGCCACCAGGGCTTCTGGGAGAGCCTCGACAGCCGCGTGGCGTCGGTCCTGGCGCGGTCTTCGCGGAACCGGGCGCTCGTCGCCGCGGTGCTCGAGCGCTTCGACCTTCCCGAGACCGCGCCGGTCGACGCGTGGTCCGAGTCCGTCTGGGAGGCCGTGCTCGACGGGCTCCCGGAGCCCCTGCTCCTCAAGTGGACCAAGAAGTGGGGCCAGGTCGTGCAGCACGTCGAAGAAGAGCGCGAGTGGCCCGGCCTGCGCGCCATCCTCGACCGCTGGACCAGCCAGCTCGCCTGGCTCACGGCCGATCAAGTCTGCCGCACGTGCCGCGGCGGCCGGCTGAAGCCCGAGTTGCTGGCCGTGACGCTCGGCGGGCAGGGCATCCACGCCTTCCTCGAGCGCACGGTCGAGGGCGCGCGCGACGCGGCCGAGGCCTGGGAGCTCGACGGCGCCCGGCGCACGATCGCAGAGCGCCCGCTGCTCGAGCTGCGGCGGCGGCTCGGGTTCCTCGTCGACGTGGGGCTCGGCTACCTCACGCTCGATCGCTCCGCGGAGAGCCTGTCGGGCGGCGAGGCCCAGCGCATCCGTCTCGCGAGCCAGCTCGGCTCGGGTCTCGTCGGCTGCACGTACGTGCTCGACGAGCCCACCATCGGCCTGCACCCGCGCGACACCAGCCGGCTGCTCGACACCCTGTTCGGGCTGCGCGACCTCGGGAACACGGTGGTCGTCGTCGAGCACGACACCGAGACCATCGCGCGCGCCGATCGCATCGTCGACATGGGGCCCGCCGCGGGGGTGCACGGCGGGCAGGTCATGGCGGTGGGCACGCCGGCCGAGGTGCGCGCGGATCCGGCGTCCCTGACGGGTCGCTGGCTCTCGGGTGTCGAGCGGATGCCTGCGAAGAAGAAGGTCCGCAAGCCGCGCGCGTGGATGACGCTGAAGCGACCGGCGGGGAACAACCTCCACATCGACCAGGTGAGGTTCCCGACGGGCGTGTGGCTCGCCGTCTCCGGCGTGAGCGGGTCCGGCAAGTCGACCCTCGTGATGGACACGCTGGCGCCGGCGCTCCAGGCCTCGCTCGGGCAGGAGATCTTCGCCGCGAAGCACGACGGGCTCACGCTCGGCGAGGACGTCGACCGGGTCGTCGTGATCGACCAGTCGCCCATCGGCCGCACGCCGCGCTCCACGCCCGCCACGTACTGCAAGGTGCTCGACCCGCTCCGCAAGCTGTTCGCCGAGGTCCCCGGGTCGCGCGAGCGGGGCTGGACCGCCACGCGGTTCTCGTGGAACAGCCCGCAGGGCGGGCGCTGCGAGGTCTGCGAAGGCCGCGGGTCCATCCTGATCGAGATGCACTTCCTGCCGGACGTCTGGGTCACGTGCGAGAGCTGCCACGGCAAGCGGTTCGGGCGCGAGACGCTCGAGGTCCGCTTCAAGGGCAAGAACATCGCCGACGTGCTCTCCATGCGGATCGACGAGGCGCTCGAGCTCTTCGCGAACCAGCGCAACCTCGAGCGCCAGCTCCAGGCGCTCGTCGACGTGGGGCTGGGCTACCTCACGCTCGGTCAGCCCGCGACCACGCTGTCCGGGGGCGAGGCCCAGCGCGTGAAGCTCGCCGCCGAGCTCACGAGCCGGAAGGGCCACTGCGTCTACGTCCTCGACGAGCCCACGACCGGGCTGCACCTGTCGGACGTGGCGAAGCTGGTCGCCGTGCTCGAGAAGCTCGTCGACAAGGGGCACACGGTCATCACCATCGAGCACCACGTCGACGTGCTGCGCCGCGCCGACTGGCTGCTCGACCTCGGGCCCGAGGGCGGTGCAGCGGGCGGTCGGATCGTCGCGGAGGGCACGCCAGCGGCCGTGATGAAGGGCGACACGGCGACGGCCCAGGCTCTGCGGGCCTGACTACGGCGGCACGTCGATGTAGTCGAGGGCGAACGCGAAGTTCAGGTCCCACGCGCCGCCCTGGATGAACAGGCCCTGGCCGTCGGCGTCGAGCGCGGTGCCGGCGATGGACCCGGTCCAGTCGTACTCCTGGCCCTCGAAGGCCTCGACCGTGCCGTCGATGCTGCCATCGACGCGGAACACGCCCGTGATCGACCCGGTCTGCACGGCGTCCCAGCCGGGCTGCGGGTTGTCGAGCGCGCACGTGAAGGTGCCCTGGACCGGTGGGCTCTGCGCGCTGTCGAGCACGAGGCTCGCCGTTCCGGTGCACGTCGCCATCGCGGTGCCGTTGTCGATCGACAGCGTCCAGGAGCCCTCCCACGGCGCCTCGTACGGCACGCACGGGTCGGGCGAGAACTGCGGCGTGTCGGGGTCGCCGTCGCAGTCCTGGTCGAGGTCGTCGCAGATCTCGAGCGCGCCGGGGTACGCCACGGCGGACGTGTCGTCGCAGTCGCCGTCGAACGCCACCGTGCCCACGGGCGCTTCGCAAGCCGCGATCGCTGCGCCCGCGCCCACACCGTCCATGTCGGCGTCGACGTAGAACGTCGTGAACGTGTCGAGGTTCGGGTCGTCGTCGTCGGCCAGGTCGTTGCAGTCGTTGTCGATGCCCTCGTCGCAGATCTCGGTCGCGGCGGGGTTCACCTCGGGGACCTCGTCGTCGCAGTCGCCGCCCATCTCGACGTGCGCCTCGAGGGTCTGGCAGGACCGGATGCCGTCGCCGGTGCCGAATCCGTCGCCGTCGCCGTCCGGGAACTGGAGCGGCACGTCGAGCGAGTCGTCGGCCCCGTCGGTGAGCCCGTCGCAGTCGTTGTCGAGGTTGTCACAGATCTCGGGTGCATCGGGGTGCACCGAGAAGCTGCCGTCGTTGCAGTCGTCGGTGTTCTGCACGACGTTCTCGACGCAGTCGGTCGTCTGCAGCAGCGGGTTGCCGAACCCGTCGCCGTCGCGGTCGGCGAACCCGATCGTGCAATCGGGCGGCGGGGGGACGGTCGGGGTGCCCTTGCAGGCGAGGACGAACAGCAGGGGAAGGGTGCGCATGGGGTTTCGTAGACCCTCTGGGCGCGAGGGGATGTGAGAATCGAGTCATGAGCCCGGATAGGGGGGCGGCATGCGCGTGACCGCCGTTCAGTTCAAGGCCCGTGACGACCGCCGTGCCGGGCTCGCCGCGCTCGCGTCGCGCGTCGCGGAGGTGGGGCGCGACAGCGATCTCGTCGTGTGCCCCGAGATGGCGGTCGCGGGCTACGCGTGGAGCGACGCCGACGCGCTGCGCCCGGTGGCAGAGACCGTCGACGGGCCGACCGCGCGGGCCCTCGGCGAAGCGGCGCGCGCGTCGGGCGCCTGGGTCGTGTGTGGCTTCCCGGAGCGCGCCGGAGACCGGCTGTTCAACAGCGCGCTCGTGATCGACCCGTCCGGGGCGGTGCGCTTCGTGTACCGCAAGACCCTGCTGTTCGAGGCGGACGAGACCTGGGCGTCGCCGGGCGACAGCGGGTACCGCGCGTTCGACACGGCGGCGGGGCGCTTCGGTGTGGGGATCTGCATGGACCTCAACGACGACCGCTTCCTCGACTGGTGCGGCCGCGAGGGCCTCGATGTGCTGGCCTTCCCGACGAACTGGGTCCAGGACGACGGGTCGGTGTGGGACTACTGGCGGTGGCGGCTGTACACGGCCTGGCCCGAGGAGTCCGGTGTGGAGCCGCGCATGGCGGGGCGGAGGCGCGTCGACGCCGTGCTTGTGGGCGCGAACAGCTACGGGCCGGAGGGTCGCTACGTGCTGCGGGGCGAATCGGCGATCCTGTCCTGGCGCGAGGTCTACGCCACGGCGGAGGCCGTCGGAGATGCCGCGCTCACCGTGCACCTGGCGCGCTGACCGCTACTCGCGCCACTCCTCGAGGCGCTCGATGCGGCCCGCGGCGTCGTCGAGCCGGTCGGACAGCGCGTCGAGCCGCTTGCGGAGATCTTCGACCGGGTCGCCCTTGGCCTTTGGCGGGGACTGGATCGCGCGCACGACCTCGAGCACGAGCGCGTCGTGCTCGGCGACCGGCGTGCGGGCCGCGTAGGCCTGCAGGGCGGGGATGTCGTCGGGACGCCCGATCTCCTTCAGGCGGCGGAGCGCGTCGGACCGGATGCGGAAGTCGGGGTCGTCGAGCCAGCCGAGCAGCACGCGGCTGGCGCGCTCCTGGAGCTGGTCGCGCTTCTTCCCGGGCTCGGCGTCCTTCCAGCGCACGAGCACCGCATCCGCGGCGCGGCGGCGGACCCCGCGCGCGTGCTCGATGCCGAGGAACCGCAGCAGGGCGAGGCCGTCGTCGAGGGTGCCGTGGTCGCCGAGGACCTGGGCAGCGAGCTGGTGCTCGATGCCGTTCGGATCGGCGTCCTTGCGGGCGAGGGTCTTGCGGGCGAGGGCCACCGCGCGCGGCGCGTCGTGCTTCGACAGCGAGACCAGGGCGCTCGCGCGGTTCGCCGGATCGGGGTCGTCGGCGAGGGCCTCGAGCAGGCGGGGCACGAAGGCCTCGCGCCCCTCGGGGCTGCGCAGCGCGTCGAGCGCGGCCTCGCGCACCGTGGCGTGCGCTGCGCCGCTCGCCTTCAGCAGGCTCTCGCGGGCCGCGGGGTGTGCGGAGAGGTCGGCCAGCGCGCCGATCGCGGTGCGGCGGAGCTCCGCGTCGCCGTTGCCGTTCGCGAGGGCGTCGAGCGCGGCGATGCCGGCGTCGCTCGGCTCGAGGCCGGCGAGCGCATGGATCGCCTGGACCCGCGCGAAGGCGTGCTGCGTGCGGCCGAGCTGGGCGAGCCAGCTCCCGGCGGCCTGGTCCTGCTCGAGCTTGCCGAGCAGCCCGCCGCGCGGGTCGACCGCGACCCACTCGGGCGGTGCGTCGAGGGGGACCACGAGCCGCGTGGCGCCGTCGCCCAGCCAGATCCGGTGGGTCCGCGCGCCCTGCCTGGTGCCGATCTCGACCTCGACCGGCGCGTGGAACACCGAGCCGTCGTCCTTGCGCTCGACGGTGACGGTGAGGCTGCCATCTTCGTGCTTCCAGCGACTCTTCCACGTGGGCATGCCGTGGTTGAAGACCCACTGGTCGAACGCCCAGCCGAGGTGCTCGCCGCTCGCGTCCTCGAAGGCGCGACGGAGGTCCTCCGACTCGACGAACCGGAAGCGGTTCGCGTCGACGTACCTGCGGATCGCCTCGTCGTAGACGGCGTCTCCGAGGTACACGCGCAGCATGTGCAGCAGGCTCGCGCCCTTGCCGTACACCCCGTTGTTGTCGCGCCCGTTGTCGCTGTACGCGCGGGTCGCGAGCGGACCCTCCACGCCCAACGCCCACTCCCGGCGGTTCCACAGCTCGACCGCCGCGAAGTCGGCGCCGTGCTTCTCCTCCATCCAGCGGTGGGCGTAGTACGTCGCGAATCCCTCGTTCAGCCACAGCTCCCGCCACCCGTAGCAGGTGAGCAGGTCGCCGAACCACTGGTGGGCGAGCTCGTGCGCGATCAGGTTCTCGCTCTCGTAGACCCGGTCGGGCCGGGCCGGGTCCACCATCCGACGCGCGGCGAGCGTGGTGAGGCCGGGGTTCTCCATCCCGCCGTACATGAAGCGCTCGACCCAGGCCTGCCGGTACGCGGGGTAGGGGAAGGGCTCGTCCAGCAGGGCTTCGAAGAACGCCATCTGCGCGACGGCATCGTCGGCGGCCCCCTTCAGCCAGGCCTCGTCGTAGCTCTTCGGCCCGACGATCTCGAGCGGGACGCGTCCCTCGAGCGACACCGCGCGCAGGTCGCCCGCGACGACGGCCACGTGGTAGCTCGCGATGGGCTGCTCGATCGCCCAGGTGTGCTTCGTCCAGCCCGGCCGGGCGGGCTCGACCGCCGTCTCGACGCCGTTCGCCCGCACCAGCAGGCCGTCGCGGACGGTGTAGTGCGCGGTGACGGTGAAGGCGTCGTTCGGCGTGTCCCAGCCGGGGAACCAGTAGCGGTTGTCCTCGTCTTCGCCCTGCGACCAGACGGCGAGGTCGCGGTCGCCGTGCGCTGGCCCGCGGAAGTGCAGCCCGAGGTCGGGCTTCGCGGCGTAGTCGATGCGCACGACGTGCCCGGCCTTCGACGGCGGCACGGGGACGTCGATCCAGGACGGCCCGATCCGGAAGCCCTCTGCGGGCTTCCCGTCGACGGTCACGGCTTCGATGTCGAGCCCGACCTGGAAGAGCCGCACGTGGTCGCGCGGACGCCCGAGCGGCTTCAGGGTGTGCGTCGCGGAGCCCTCGATGCGGCCCGCTTCGATGTCGAGCACGAGGTCGAGCTCGAGGTGCTCCACGTCCCACAGGCGCGCGGGCATCACGTCGCCCGGTGCGTCGCGGAGGTGCTTCGGCGTGGGCTCGGCGAGCGCGAGGCCCACCAGGACGGGTGTCAGGACTGCCCGCCCGACGGATTCGCGGCCAGCCACTCCCTCCCGGCGATGGCCATCTTGTCGTAGGCATCCTTGATGCTGGAGACGACCTGCTTCTCGATCTGCCCACCGATGAACCGCACGTTCACGGTGATGTCGCCCGACGCGATGCTCTCGCACCCGGTGCCGGTGGGCTCGGCCTTCAGCGTGCCCTCGCCGGTGAACTTGCTCGCGTCGATGAAGCCCGGCAGCACCTTCCAGTGCATCACGCCCTTCTCGCGGTCGAACGTGTTCAGCTGGTCGTAGACGAGCTTCTTCGCGCCGACGATCTTGGCGACGGGCGCGGGCAGCTCGGCCTTCGCGGTGAACCGCAGCCGGCGGATGAGCTTGCCGCCCTCTTCACGCTCTTCGAGCACCTCGCGGTCGACCGCGCTGTCGCGCTGCAGGAGCGCGTCGAAGCCGTCGTCCCAGTACATCTGCCACCAGCGTTCGGTGGAGCAGGGGTAGTAGTGGCGCACGTCGAGCTTCATCGAGCCTCCTGGGCGGGTCGGCAGTCTAACCGTTAAGCAGGCCGGGATTCACCCGAGGCCGCCATGGACACGTTCGACGCCCCCCGCGAAGCGACCGACGAGATCGACTACGCCGCCGCCAAGCCCGGCATCCTCGTCGTGGTCGCCGGTGCCGCGCAGATCTTCGCCGGCGCGACGACCCTCGCCCAGGGCGTCCAGCTGTGGGCCCTGTTCGTGTTCTACAACTGGATGTGGGTCCTCCCGTACTTCCTCGTGCCGATGGGCCTGATCCAGATGGCGCTCGGCGCCACGGCGTCGCGGGGCCGCGACTGGGCCGCCATCCTCGGGCTGGTCGTCACGTGGGGCCTGCAGCTCGTCGCGCTCCTGTTCACGGCGTGGTCGCTGATGCAGGGCGGCATCATCGTGATGGCGTTCGCGTGGACGTTCATCGGTCTCCTCGCCAGCCTGCTCGCGCCGATGGCCGTCCCGGGTGCCCTGAAGGCCTCCAGCATCCGGCGCAAGCTCTACACGTGAAGCCGGAGCAGCCCTCCGAGGCCGAGGCGGTGCCCGTCGCGCTCCCCGTCGGCACGGTCGGCGTGGTGGACGAGGGCACCGGCCCCACCGTCGTCGCCATCCACGGATTGCCGGGCAGCGTGCGGGACTGGCGCTGGCTCGCTCCCGCGCTGACGCCGCACGTGCGGTTCGTGCGCCTCGACCTGCCGGGCTTCGGGAAGACCCCTCCGGGTGACGTGGGCTACGACATCGATGCGCGCGGGGCCTGGGTGGCGGCGGTGCTCGAGGGTCTCGGCCTCGAAGACGCCGTGCTGCTGGGCCACTCGATGGGCGGTCCCGTGGCGGCGAGCGCCGCGCGGCAGTCCGACCGGGTGCGGGCACTCGGGCTCGTGGCGAGCGTGGGGACCGAGATCCACGTGATGCTCCGTCGGCAGCCGGGCGTGCGGTGGGCCTGCTACACGCTGCACGCGCCGCCGGTGGCGCGCGCGATGCTCCCGTACCTGCGGCGCAACTTCGAGCGCACGGGCTTCCGGAACGTGTCGGACGACGAGATCCTCCAGGCGTGCTTCGTCCTCGCGCGGGTGCGGTTCGGGACGAACCGGGCGAACCTCGCGGCGCTCCGCAAGCCGACGCTCGTCGCGTGGGCCAGCGACGACAAGCTCGTCGACGAGCCGGTGAGCGAGAAGCTCTACTGGGCCGCGCCCATCGGGCCGCGCATCCGCTTTCCGACGGGCGGGCACAACATCCAGGCGACCCGGGCGAGCGAGCTCGCAGAGGCACTGCTCGCGTGGATCCCGCAGCTCGGCTGAGCCGGGTCAGTCCTTCTTCTCGTCCTCGCCGGGCTCTTTCGGCTTCGCGCGCTTGCCGATGCGGACGCGGCCTTCCTGCTGGCCACCGCCGAACAGGTCGTCGAGCCCACCGCCGGCTCCGGCACCCGAGGGCGAGCGGTTGATCGGCGCGGGTGGGGCCTCTTTCTTCGGCATCGGCGGCCGGCGATCGACGGCGGGGGGCGGCGGCTCGGGCTCGGGCTCGCGGACAGGCTCGCGGACGGGCTCGGGCTCGCGCTCGCGCTTCGCCTCGGCCAACGGCTTGGGGCGGCGCACCGGCTCGTCGGCCTCGTCGGCGAACGCGGTGGGCACGTCTTCGCCGCGCTCGAAGGCCTCGCGCTGGATCTCCATCATCTGGACGAAGTCGCGGTAGGCGTCGAGGGAGCGCGTGTTCTTGATCGCGGGCTCCTTCTCCATCGCGATGTCGCGCGCGCGCTGCTTCTCGGCGCGGATCTCGGCCGCGGACTTCTGCTGCTGCTCGGCGCCGGCCCTGGACGGCATGCGCTGGCGACCGCCCCCCGTGCGGATGCGGCCGGTGCCGGTCTCTCCGCCGCCGGGTGGCTTGGGCGGGAGGCGGCGACCCTGGGGCGGCTCGGCGACCGGCGCCACCGGGACGGGCTCGGGCGCGACCTCGGGCTCGGGCTCGGGCTCGCGCGCACGGGGCGGCGGGCGGGGCGCGGGACGCGGCTCGGGCGTGTGGGTCTCTTCGGGAGGCGTGCGCTTCGGGCGCTGCGCTTCGCGGCGCGGCTGCGGCGGACGGTTGCCCACGGCCTCTTCCTGGCGGGACGGGGGCGGGTACTCGCGCGCCACGTCGGGCTGGGGCTTGGGCTGCGAGCCGGAGGTGCGCTCGAGCCGCTGCGCCGGGTAGATCTCGAGGGGCGCGTCGGTCGGGCGCGCGGGGGCGCGCAGGAAGGGGTCGTCGGCCTCCATGTTGCGCCAGAAGTCGCGGCTGTTGCCCGCCGAGCGGCGGTTGAGGCGCGCGTACATGCGGTTGCCGAACTCGAGCGACGAGACGCGGCGGATGCCGATCTTGCGGGTCTCGACGTCCGGCTCGAGCGGGTCGTCGGCGCGCACCACGGACTTCGGGTCGACAGGGGCGGGCCCGTCGGGCGGGAGCAGGTCGGCCGCCTTCGGGGGGGTGTCGTCGGTCTTCTTCTTTCGGGCCATGACTCAAGCCTACTACGCGAGCCGCCGCCTTGCGCACGCGGGGGGTGGACTGTAGGAAACCGGGGCTGGAGAGTGCAATGGACGCGCTGGAGACGCTCCGTCAGCGGGGCTTCGTACAACAGATCACGCACGAGGAGGAGCTCGCGGAGCACCTCGCGAACGGGCGCGTGACGTACTACGCGGGCTTCGACCCCACGGCCGACTCGCTGCACGTCGGGCACCTGCTCCCGGTGATGGCGATGACGTGGCTCCAGCGCGCGGGGCACCGCCCGATCGCCGTGGTCGGCGGCGGCACCGCGATGGTCGGCGACCCGAGTGGCAAGACCGAGACGCGCCAGATGCTCACGCGCGACACGATCGCCACGAACGCGCTCGCCATGAAGCGCCAGCTGTCGCAGTTCCTCGACTTCTCCGACGGCCAGGGCCTCATGGCCGACAACGCGTCCTGGCTCCTCGAGCTCAACTACATCGACTTCCTGCGCGAGATCGGGCGCGAGTTCAGCGTGAATCGCATGCTGTCGATGGAGGCCTACCGGCTGCGCCTCGAGCAGAACCAGGGCCTGTCCTTCATCGAGTTCAACTACCAGCTGCTCCAGTCGTACGACTTCCTCGAGCTGCACCGCCGCTTCGGCTGCACGCTCCAGATCGGCGGCGACGACCAGTGGGGCAACATCGTCGCCGGCTCCGACCTCATCCGCCGCAAGACGGGCGAGCGCGCGTACGGCCTGACCCAGCCGCTGATCACGACGGCGTCGGGCGCGAAGATGGGCAAGACCGCGGCGGGGGCCGTGTGGCTCGACCCGAACCGCCTGTCGCCCTTCGACTACTACCAGTACTGGCTGAACATCGAAGACGCCGACGTCGGGCGGATGCTGAAGCTCTACACGTTCCTCGACCTCGACCGCATCGCCGAGCTCGAGGCGCTCTCGGGCCCCGCGATCCGCGAGGCGAAGCAGGTGCTGGCGTTCGAGACGACGCGGCTCGTGCACGGCGAAGAGGCCGCGCACAAGGCGGTCGACGGGGCGAAGGCCATGGTCGCGGGCGCCGCCACGGCCGATCTCCCGAGCCACGTCCTGCGCGAAGACACGCCGCTCGTCGCGGCCCTCGCCGACGCCGGGCTCGCGGCATCGCGCAGCGAAGCGCGCCGCCTCGTCCAGCAGGGCGGCGTGAAGATCGAGAACGAGAAGGTGGGCGACGCGGACTTCGTGATCGCGCTCGGCTCGCTCGGCGCCGACGGCATCGTCGTGCGCGTCGGCAAGAAGAAGGCCGTCCGCATCGTCGGGGCCTGACGGTCCCTTGCGGGGCGGGCTCCGTCCCGGCGATACTCGTCGGACGGAGGCCGGATGATGCTTCGAACGGGCGTCCTGCTCGCGCTCGTCGGGTGCGCGGCAGATGTCGACGGCGACGGCCTGACGCGCGCCGAAGAGCGGGCCCTCGGCTCCGACCCCGCGCTCGCCGACAGCGACGGCGACGGGCTGACCGATGGCGAAGAGGCCGCGTTCGGCAGCGACCCCACCTCTCCCGACACGGATGGCGATCGGCTGCTCGACGGCGACGAGCAGCGGCTCGGCAGCGACCCGCTCGCGTCGGACTCGGACGAGGACGGGTACGACGACTACGCCGAGTCCGTCGCGGGCACCGACCCGGCCGACGCCGCGAGCGTGATCTACGCGGGCGGCTGGCCCTTCAACCCCGACAAGAACCTGCTCGGCGACCCCGGGATCACGGGCGGGCACGCGGCCGGCGACCAGATGCCGCGCCGCACGGGGCGCGACCAGTTCGGCGACATCGTCGATCTGTACGACTTCGCCGGGCGCGGGCAGCCCCTCGTCATCGACGTGAGCGCGCTGTGGTGCGGTCCCTGCCAGGGCATGGCGCTGTGGCTCGAGAACGGGGAAGACCCGATCCCCGAGGTCTTCGGGTTCGACGAGTACGCCCGGGTGCAGCGGGCCGTCGCGAACGGCGAGATGACGTGGATCACGTTCATGGCGGAGGGCGACCCGCCCGGCTCGCTCGCGACCGTCGACACGGTCCAGGAGTGGGCGGGCAGCTTCCCGTCCCCCGAGATCCCCGTGCTGACCGACCGGAACCGCGCGATCACCGCGTGGGCCGACGTCACCGGCTACCCGGCGGTGATGGTGATCGACCAGGACATGAAGGTCGTCGCGTGGGACCCGAACCGCTGGCGCACGGCGCTCGAGCGCGCGACCCGCATCGCGGAAGACCGCGGGCTGGGCCTGTAGTCAGGGCCGAAGGCCGTCCACCGCGAGCTTCACGAGGCCGCGGGCCACGGCATCCGCGTCGAACGGCGCGTCGCTCTGCACGACGTACCGGTGGATCGTCTCGCGCACCATGCCGATCACGCAGGTCGCCACGATCTCCGGGTCGTTCTCGCGGACCAGCCCGAGCTGCGCGCCGACCCGCAGCGCCACCACGAGCCACGCGTGCAGCCCGTCGTGGAACTCGCGGAGCTTCGCGTCGACCGCCGCGTCCAGCCCGACCGCCTCGCGGAAGATGATGCGCGTCAGCTCGCGGTTGCTCTCGGTCGTCTGCAGCAGGCGCACCACGATGCCCTGGAGCTGGTCCTCCATGGACGCGGCGCCGCGGCTCACGTCCATCCCGCCGACCCCGGCGCGCAGGGTGGCGAGCAGCTCGTCGAGGAGGTCGAGGAACACGGCCTCCTTGCTGTCGAAGTACAGGTAGAACGTGCCGCGCGCGACGCCGGCGGCCTTCACGACGTCGCTCACGGACGCGCCGTGGTAGCCCTTCTCCGCGAACACGCCGAGCGCGCGCTCGAGGATCTGGGCCCGCCGCTGCTCGCGGCTCGCCTCTGCGCGCTTCGTCCGTCCGTCGACCGTCACTCGATCTCCCCGCGCCAGTATGCATCGACGCGGCCCGCGATGACGCTGCGCACGTGATCCGCGAGGTCGTCGATGCCGCTGTCGGGGACGCCCTTCGTCTCGATCGGCGCGTCGACGTACACGGTGACGGTGTTGCCCGGCCGGATGAGCCAGCTGCCCTTGCGCATGACGCGGTACATGCCCGTCACCGCGACCGGTGCGATGGGCAGGCCCAGATCGCGGGCGATGAAGAACACGCCCTTGCGGAACGGGCCCACGCGACCATCGAGCGTGCGGTGGCCCTCGGGGAACGCGAGGATGCTGTGCCCGCGCCCGATCTCGGCGCGCATGTTCTCCATGATCTCGGGCGTCTGGCCCTGCTTTCCCGGGCGGACGCCGATCGTCCCGCGTGCCTTCATGAACCAGCCGTAGACGGGGATCTTGAAGTGGCTCTCGAGCTCGAGCCCCTGCTTGAAGTGCGGCGTGGCGTTGTAGAGCGCGACGTGGTCGAAGTGGTTCGTGTGGTTCTGCGCGAACATGTACGGCGTGGCCGGGTCCACCGCCGGGTCCACCACCGCGCGCCACTTCGAGCCCGTCAGCGCGACCTGGCCCTTGCAGTACAGGCGATTCAGCAGCTCGGTGCGGTGCGAGGGGAGCACGGTGGCGTTGAGCACGCCCATGGTCCCGAGCATCGGCACGAGCCACGACACGCCCGCGCCCCACAGGGCCGCCGACACGAGCAGATCGCGCTTCCGGACCGGGTCGAGCTCCACGCTCACGTCGTCGGACACGCGACCTCCAGCGCCCCCGGCACGACCTCGACGCTGCGGAGCACGAGCTTCAGGACCTCCCCGTCGATCATCACGTCCACGGGCCCGTCGACGTCGAGGTCCACGCGCCGCGCCCGGTCCGTGGTGATCTCGTCGAGCGCGGTGTGCGTGCCGCGGAAGATGCGCGGGAACGCGCCGAGGAACCGGCGCCGCGTCATGGGGTGGAGCGCGACGAGGTCGAGCAGCCCGTCGTCCACGACCGCGTTCGGCGCCATGTGCATGGCCCCGCCGGTGAACTGGCTGTTGCAGAGCGACAGCATGACGAGGTCCTCCTCGCGCCAGTCCCCGCCGTCGAGCCGGTAGCGGACCCGCGGCGCGTGGAGCCGCGCGAGCTCGACCAGCACGGCCATGATGTAGCCGAGCGCGCCGAAACGCTTGAAGCGCCGGTTCATCAGGTCGCCCGCCAGCGCTGAGAACCCGAGCCCGACGATGTTGATGGAGTACAGCGGCTCCCGGCCGTCCGCGTCGAGGCGCACGGCGTCGACCACCCGGCACCCGTCGCCGCAGACCGCGCCCACGGCATCCTCCAGTGTCAGCACGCCCACGTCGCGGCCGAAGCTGTTCCCCGTGCCGAGCGGGAGGAACCCGACCCACGGCCGGCCTTCGCCCACGGCGACGGCGCCGCTCACGACCTCGTGCAGCGTGCCGTCCCCGCCGACGCTGATGAAGCGCTGCACGCCGCGCTCCCGGGCGGCCTTCACGAGCGCCGTCGCGTGCCCGGGACCCACGGTGCGGCGGATGTCGAGCTCGCCGGGGAGCCGTGCCAGGACCGCATCCGCTTCGCGTCCGGCCCGCCCGCCGCCCGCCGTCGGGTTCACCAGGACCAGCGTGGTCACGCGAGCCTCTCGATGGCGTCGCGGCCCACCGCCGCGCGGAGCTGCTCGGCGAGCGTGCCGCGCTGGAGCTTCATGCTGGCCGTGCGCGGGAACTCCCCGTCCCAGCGGACGATCCCGGCGACGCGCTTGAAGTCGGGCAGCTTGCGGTTCGCCGATTGGACGGCGTGCAGGTCGGTGACCCCGCGGACCACGGCGACCAGCTCCTCGTCGCCGAGCCCGCCGGTGCGGGGCCACACGTAGTCGGCCGCGAACACGGCGAGCTCGTCGCAGGGGACCTCGCCGAACGCGCCTTCGATGTCCTCCGGGTAGATGTTCTTCCCGCCGGCCGTGACGATCATGTTCTTCTGCCGCCCGACCAGGTGCAGGTGCCCGGACGCGTCGCGCCAGCCGAGGTCGCCGGTGCGCAGCCAGCCGTCGTCGGTGAACGCGGCCGCGGTGAGCTCGGGTGCCGCGTCGTAGCAGGACATCACGGTCGGGCCGCGCACCTGGACCTCGCCCACGCCGCCCGCCCCGGCGCCGACGACGCGGATCTCGGTGCCCCGCACGGGGAGCCCGACGGAGTCGGCGCGGAAGGGCTTCAGGTCGTTCACGGTGATGACCGTACACGCCTCGGTCAGGCCGTACCCGATGACCACGCCGATGCCGAGCCGGTAGAAGAAGTCCGCCAGCTCGGGCCGGACGAAGGCCCCGCCCGTGAACACGAGCTTCAGGTGGCCGCCGAACCCGGCGAGCAGGGGCGCGAGCAGGCGCTGCGACAGCTCCGGGCGCGGGCGGCGCTCGGTCAGTGTGGCGTTCAGCCCGACCAGGCCGTCGATCGCGGTGCGCTGCCAGCCGGGGAGGGCGTCGAGCTTCTCCTCCACCGCGGTCTTCAGCGACTCGAGGATCATCGGGACCGCGGCCAGGTGGGTGATCGCGTACCGCTGCATGCTGGCGCGGAGGAACTCGGGGCGCAGCGTGCGCTGGTGCACGACCGTCGCGCCGCACGCGAACGGCGCCAGGAACCCGCACATGAAGTCGATCGCGTGGTTCGTGGGGAGGATGCTGAAGAACCGCTCGCCCGGGAGCATCGGGTACAGCTCGACCAGCGCCTCGAGCTGGGCCAGGTACGCGCCGTGGGACAGCAGGCAGCCCTTCGGCGTGCCGCCCGTGCCGCTGGAGTAGACGAGGGTCGCGATGTCGCCGCGCTCCCGCGGGACGAGGGCGGGCATCGCGGCGTCCGGCACGTCCTCCCAGCGCGTCCACCCCTCCGCGGGGTCGGCGGAGGCGGGGCAGTCGACGGCCAGCACGCCCGGCGCGGCCTCCAGTCGGCGCCCGAGCCCGAATTCCGTGACGAGCAGCGCGGGCCTCGCGAGACCGAGCAGGGTGTCGACCTCGGGGGGCGACAGCTTGTAGTCGAGCGGGACGACCACCGCGCCCACGCGGAATGCGGCCGCGGCGGCCACGAGCCACCGGGACTGGTTCGTCATCAGGATGGCGACGCGGGCGTCGGGCCCGATGCCGCGGCCCTGCATCCACGCGGCGATGCGCGCGACCTCGCGGCGGAAGTCGAGGTACGTCCACCGGTGGGACTCGCGGTGCCGCGCGGCCTCGATCAGCGCGACCTCCGACTTGAACGTCAGGGTCGCGTCGTCGAGCAGCTCGCCGATCGAGCGGCAGGCGCTGGCGGCGACGGGGTTCAGAGCCGCCGCTCCACGACCTCGGCCAGGCCCGCCAGCGTGTGCACGCCCTGGAGCTCGTAGTCCGGGATCTCGACGCCGAAGGCGTTCTCGAGGTCGGTCAGGAGATCGAGGGCCTGCATGCTGTCGATCCCGAGGGCCTCGAACAGGTCCGCGTCGCCGGAGAGCTCGGCTGCGGCGGGCCCGAAGCGCTCGGTCGCCAGCTCGCGGAGCCGCGTGAGATGCACCGACACATCGACCTCCCAGAGGCCCACGTGGGCCGCGAGGCGTCATAACGCGCTGAATTGGACTGACACGTCAGTCTAATGGTGTCGGGTATCGGGAGTCGGTCGAGCTTCGCGCGTCTCAGGGCCTCACGCAGATGACGCAGAAGGACGCAGATGACGCAGAAACCAGGCCGTCACGGGCCGAGCGTGCTCGTTTCCCCGGGCGGGATGCACCGCCAGGACCGCCGGGGTCCACGTCAGGGCTCTCGCGGGACGTCTCCGTGTTCGGGTCGACAGAGTGGGCCTTCTTGCGGACCGGATTCGGGACCTCACCAGAGGCCGGCGTTTCGGGCTGCTCGCGCGAGCGGACCTGTCGCCTTCCCGGTCCAGGCACTCGTGCCCACAGAAAGAACGAAGGCCATGCGCGGTGGCTCCCTGTGGTCCGCTGTGCGCGGACCCGGGGACGCCACGTTCCCCACCCTCCCAGACCAGAGTGGTCGCGAACGTGAATGCCGCCGGGCAGAGCGGTCCTGAACGTGAATCTCGCCGGGGTCGTCGAGGGCACCGGAGTGGATTGTGGAGTTTTGCTCGTCGAGCGGCTCGCTGGCGAGCGTCTCCAGTGCCCGTGGAGTCACTTTCAGGCGGGCTCTGCCTGGCTGCAGTCACATTGGACCCGGCTCTGGTGGGCTTCGAGGCCCGGGCGGGACTCCTCGGAGGGGGACGGGGATGACGTGTCGGCTGACTCGAGCCGCCCGAAACGCCGGCGCCCGGGGCCGGGAAGACGCTCGACCCGTGACGGCCCCCACTGGTGCGGACTCGCGTTTTGCGCAGCTTTAACCACTGGAATCTGTCGGTGTTCGCCAAGGCTCACTGCCTCGATGGGCCAAACGTCTGATTGCACCGCCAAGACCGCCAAGACCGCCAAGACCGCCAAGACCGCCGAGACCGCCAAGACCGCCGAGGCCGCCAAGACCGCCAAGACCGTGTCGGACGGTGCCTTTCCCCAAACTCAGAGGTGGATGGGGCGGCCGTTGGCGGGTGCGCTCACCGGATCAGCAGAAACGCCGGGCTGCTCTGGTGAGTCGCGAATCCGTTCCGCAACAAGGCCCACTCGGCGCTCCGGGGACGCGAAGACGCTGGACCCGGGTCGGCCTCGTTTCTGCGTCATCTGCGTCCTTCTGCGTCATCTGCGTGATGCCTTGGGACGCTCGAAGCTCGATCCCTTCCACGTAGAGGAGGGCGCAGGAACGGATACGTCGCCTCTGGACGTTTCGTGCACGAATCAGCGTCTTCTTGACTCCGTGATCGGCGGACGCGGATCCGTTGGGCGCCTGGTTTCTGCGTCATCTGCGTCCTTCTGCGTCATCTGCGTGAGGCCCTGAGGCGCTCGGAGCCCGACCAGTGTTGGGCTATTCCTGCTTCTCGGCGTCGGGATCGGGCTTCGTCTCGTCGATCTCCTCGCCGTTCTCGTCGATCGGCGGCTCGGGCGTGAGCCCCGACAGGTCGAGGGGCCCCGTCCGCACCGCCGTCACGTCGGTCTCGAGCCGCACGTTCGTGCCGATCGTCACCCCGCCGAACGTGCAGCCGCCTGCCCAGCCGAACTTGATCACGCCCTCCTGGATCGCCGTGTTCGCCGGGTCGAACTTCCCTTCCACCACGCCGATCCCGATCGAGGCGCAGCTCTCGGAGCCGTCGAGGTCGAGCCCCGCCAGCATCCCGAACGAGCCGTCGTCCTCGAGCAACCCGCCCATCCGCTGGCCGAGCGGCGGACGCGCGGGGTCGAGGTTCACGAAGTTCAGCAGCCGGTACTCCGAGCCCCACGGCTGCTCGATGCCGATGGCCCCCCAGTACGCCTCGCTCGGACAGGTCGTGCCGTCGTCGCCGCACACGGCCGCCACGTCGAACGTCTCGCCGTTCCACTCGATCGTCGCGTTCTCGCCGGCCTGGACCTCGGCGACCAGGGTGTCGTCGATGTACACCCGCAGGTTGTCGGCGTAGACGATCTCGTAGTTGCCGGACACGTCGCGGGGCTGCGCCAGCGGCTCGCCCTTGCAGGCGAGGATGAAGCCGATCGTCGCGGCTCCGGCGAAGGCGGTGATTGCGCGCATGGGTTCCTCCGTGTGCCCATTGGACCCGCAAACCCGGCAGACCGGAAACTCAGTCGTGCACGCCGATCCAGGCCTCCCGGGTCTTCTCGGCCTTCTTCTTGGCTTTCGGGTCGATCTTCAGCTTGGACGTTCCGGGCTTCTCGCCGAGCGTCACGTCGATCCGGCGCAGGCGGCCGCGCCGCGCGACGAGGATCGCGACCTTCGCGCCGGCCCCGTACGGCTTCAGCGCGGCGGAGAGGTCCGTCACGCGGTCGTCTCCGACGGCGAGGACCTCGTCGTCCACGTTGATCCCGGCCTCCCATGCGGGCGTGTTGCGCAGGACCTGGTACACGCGGTTGGAGCCGTCGACCGACACGCCGAGCCACGGCGCGGGCGGCCCGTCCGACGCCTCGGGCTCGCGCACCAGCCCGAAGACCTCGAGCGCCTCGGAGAGGTCGACCTCCTCGGTGGTCTCCGCGAGCGTGTGGACGAACGGCGCCAGGTCCGCGCCGGCGACCTCCGACAGGACCGCGACGAATTGCTCGGGGGTGTACCCGGCATCCCCGGAGAAGCGCGTGTACGCGAGGCGCATCGCGTCGTCGAGGGACCGCGCGCCGTTCGTCAGCTTCCGGATGCGCGCGTCGATCACCCAGGCCACCACGGCGCCCTTCGTGTAGTAGCTGATCGCCGTGTTCACGGTGTTCTCGTCGCCCCGGTAGTACTTGATCCAGGCGTCGTGGCTCGCCCGGGCGATGGGTTGCTCGAGGCGCCCCGGCGTGGACTCCAGGGTGGAGAGGTTGGTCCCCATCCGCGTGAGGTACTCGTCCCGGTCGATCAGCCCGGCCCGCGCGAGCAGCACGTCGTCGTAGTAGGACGTGAAGCCCTCCGCGACCCACAGGCTCTCGGTGTAGACCTCGTTCTCGTAGTCGAACGGCCCGAGCGCGGCGGGGCGGAAGCGCTTCACGTTCCACGCGTGGAAGTGCTCGTGCGCGACGAGCCCGAGCCAGCGCTCGAACGCGTCGTCCTCGCGGGTGCCGAAGCGCGACGTGATCAGGAGCGTGCTGCCGAGGTGCTCGAGCCCGCCGCCCGCCTCGCCGAGCAGGTTCAGGTACAGGTACCGGTCGTACGGCAGCTGGCCCCAGAACCGGTGCAGCTCCTTCGCCACGCGCTCGACCGCGGTGGCCGCCTTGGCCGAATTCCACGGCTCCACCGCCGGGAAGTCGACCAGCACGTGCTCGACGCCGTCGACCGTGAACGCGTTGCGCGTCGGGTTCCCCACGACGATGGGCGAGTCGACGAGCAGGTCGTACGTCGGCGCGGTGAACGCGTCGGCGTCGTCGGGCGAGAGCTGGGTCATCGTGACCTCCCAGCCGGCCGGGCGCTCGACGGTGATGGCGTAGGGCCCCTGCAGATCGGCGGGGACGATGAAGGTCGGCGCCCCGTTCAGGACGGCGAAGTCGCTGTCGACGAAGCACTCGCGCACGTTCATCGTCCGGCAGTAGACCCGGTAGCGCAGCGTGAACGCGTCGAGGTCGCCGGTCTGCACGACCCACCGGTTCTTCGAGGTCTTCTCGACCGGCAGCGCGCCGTCCGGGCCGAGCGCCTCGAGACCCTCGACGTTCCGGGCGAACTCGCGGATGAGGTAGCTGCCGGGCGTCCACGTCGCCATGAAGAGCTCGGCCTGGCCGCCGGAGGCCGGCAGGACGGCCTCGACCTGCACCATGTGCGCCTGGTGGTCGGGAAACGACACGGTGTACTGCGGAGGCGCTGCGAGCGCGGCGAAGACGATCCACATGGCGCGCACCATAGTACGCGGACGGTAGTCTGGAGCGATGTCCCCGATCCTCCTCGCGCTCACTGCCTGCAAGGGCCCCGCAACGGTCGACTCCGACGTGCCGGTGGACACGGATCCGCCGGCCGAGACGGGGGCGCCGGACGACACGGACGCCCCCGGGGAGCACGACCTCACGGGCGCCGAGCCCGACGTCTGGACGACCTACGGGGGCCCGTCGACCTTCGACCGCCTCCCCGACGGACGCGTCCTCGTCGGGCTCCAGCAGGTGTGGTCGAACGAGTTCTGCGGGGCGGCCGCCGCATCCGCGGCTCCCTGGCCGTGGGCCCAGCCGTACCCGGAGACGCTGGACGGCGGGACCTGGATGACCGCGAGCGACTACGCGACGCTCCCGGTCGGGGGGTGCACCCGCCTCGGCGAGCGCGCATTCGCGGTCGGCGACACGAACGGCGACGGGCTCGAGGAGGTCGTCCTCACCGCGGCACAGCCGTCCAGCCTGCTGGGGGCGCACGCGATGGTCGTCGACGGCGCGCTCCTCCAGTCGCCGTACGTCGAGGGGCCGCTCGAGCTCGCCCCGACTGTCGCCGACGTGGGCGGGTGGCTCGCCCGCTGCGACGTCGACGGGGACGGCCTGGCCGACCTGTGCAGCACCCACGGCGTCGCGCTCGGGCCGCCGCCCTACGCCGTCTCGGCGCCGTTCGCCGATGCGACGGAGGCGGACCGCGTCGTCTGGGCACAGGTGGACGGGGTGCCGGGCCTGGTGCTCTCCCGGGGTGCCGTGCTGTCGTTCGTGCCGGCCAGCGCGCTCCCTCCGGCCGGTGGGATCGCGGATCTCGCGACGGAGACGAGCTCCGCGAGCGGTCCCGTGCTCGCGCTCGCGGTGTCGGACGTCCACCCGGGAGACGGGCCCGAGCTCGTCGCCGTGGTCCGCACCGGTGACGCGATCTCGGTCGTCGCCTGGGCCCTGACCGCGGGCCTCCCGGAGCGGGTCCGCCTCGATACGCCCGCGCTCGCAGGGGACTCGGGCGCCCTGGCCTTCGGCGACTTCGATGGCGACGGGGTGCGCGACGTGGCCTTCGCATCGCGGCAGCGGGTCGGCGTCGTGGCGGGTCCCCTCCGTGAGGACGCCGTGCCCGTGTGGTGGAAGACGCGGGTGCTCCCGACGCTCCCGTCGTCCTTCGGGAACGCGCTCCTCGTCGAGCCCGGGGATGCCCACGACGCGCTCTGGGTGGGCGACGCAGAGCGGCAGGGGCCCTTCAGCCCCGCCGTGGGGGCGGCCTTCCGGCTCCCCGATCCGCTCCTTCCACCGTAGCGATCGTGAAAGTGGCCAGTTCCTGCGGCGTGGCTATCTTCGGTTCACCTGCCCGGGAGCTCCTCGTGTCCGACAAGCAGTACCACCCCGCCCACGCCATGCAGATGACCCCGACTCCGGCCGCCCAGCGCGCGCCTCAGGCCGCGGCGGTCATGCCCGACAACAGCTTCGTCCAGTCCATGATGGACACGTCGATCGGGGGCCTCCTCGGGGGCTGGCTCGGCGGCGACGAGGAGAAGGCGCCCGCGGTCGACGAGAAGACCGCGGCCGACCGCAAGGCCGCGGCCGACGAGCTCGGCTACCGCTTCAAGATCGTCCAGAACGAGTCCGAGGCCGACGGCAACGCGGTCACGAAGGAGCAGTTCGACGAGATCGTCGCGATGTACTCCGACATCCGCATGGGCAAGTCGAACATCGAGATCGGCGGCGACCTGAAGGGCGAAGAGCTCGAGGCCTTCAAGAAGGGCACGATGAACGACCTCGGCCGCATCCTCCAGACCGAGTCGGGCCGCGAGATGCTCAAGGAGATGATGCACGCGAAGGACAAGGACGGGAACGCGCTCAAGACGCAGATCAAGCGCTCCGCCGACCCGAACAAGCCCGAGACCGAGGCCCACGACCTGAAGAAGGCGCAGAACGGCACCGGCAGCGGCGCGACCATCGAGTACCGCCCGGGCGAGCACGTCGACGCCGAGATCCAGGACCAGGGGGGCTCGTGGGGCAATGGCTGGCGCAGCGACGTGGCGCTCTACCACGAGCTCGCGCACGCCCATCACATGCAGACGGGCGAGCTCTCCGAGAACGTGAAGACCGAAGAGCTCAACACGGTGGGCATGGGCAGCGGCTTCGCGGCCGAGAAGTGGAAGTACTTCGAGAACCGCTACCGCCACGAGCGCCGGATGATCGGGCACGGCATGAGCGGCGGGGTCGTCGACGGCGACGAGGGCATGGCCCAGCGCGACAACTTCAAGGGCGGCGAGGGCGGTGGCACCGACTGGGAGGTCCCGTACACCTACGCCGACGACAAGAACGTGCCGTACCCCGGCACCATGTGAACGCTCACACGTAGACCTCGCGCCACCCCTCCGCGCGGCGGGCGGCGACCTGCTTGCGCAGCTCGCGGGCCGCTTCGTACGGCTTGCCGTGGAACGAGTCGCGCGAGAGGCCGGGACGGCCGATCTTCCCCTCGGTGGCGACGAGCGCGTTGCCGCGCCGGCGGATGGACCAGAACCGCGACCGCTGGTGGAAGCGCTGGCCGCGTTCCTGCTCGGGGGGCGTGAGCAGCGGGACGCTCGATGGATCGGGCACCGTCGCGAGCTCGACGTCGAGGCGGTCGAGCCCGTCGATCCGCGTGTAGAGGCGCAGCCGCACGGGCCGATCGCCGATCGCGTCGCGGAGGACGGCGGGGTCGGGCGCGCCGCGGAGGTGGAGGGTCAGGGTGCGGAGCGCGGGCAGGCCGGAGAGATCGAGTGCCGGGACCTGCTCGGCGAACAGCGAGAGTGCCAGGTCTTCGACCCCGGGGTGCGCGAGCCCGTCGAGGGACTTCGGGCGCTCGACGCGGAGGCGCGTGAGCCGCGGCGCCCGCGCGAGGAATGCCGCCAGCGGGACCGAGAGGCTGCCCCCGCCGGGGTTCAGCGGGCCCATGAGGAGCGCGTCGAGCAGCGGCCAGTCGCGCGTGGAGAGCCACTGCACGACCGCGTCGAAGTCGGCCGCGGCCATCAGCGTGAGCTCGCGGAGCGCGAACAGGTCGAGGGTGTCGAGCGTCGCGGCCGCCTGCTCGGAGCGCCGGTCGACCGCGGTCTGCACGCCGCAGGCGAAGCCGAAGCGCCAGCTCACGCGCCACGGGTCGACCTGGCCGAGCAGCCCGCCGTACAGGGACTGGCGGTGCTCGAACCGGTAGCGGCGCTCGGCTTCGACGAGATCGGCGTTGCCGGCGTCGCGCTCGAGGGCGACCTGCAGCGCGATCAGGCGTCCGCGGGGGTCGCCCTCAGCCTGCAGGGCGTCGCCGAGCACCTCCCAGGCGTCCGCACGGTCGGGCGCTTCGAGGGCTGCTTCGCGGAGGGCGGCGAGGTCCATGCCGCATTGTCGCGCCAATCGGTCGCCGCGCACACCCCCGGACGCGACCGTCACACGGCGGGGTCGGCGGCCTTCGGGAACGGCAGGGCCTGCACGAGGCCGAACACCGCGAGAGGCGGCCCGCACACCACGAGCGCCAGGTGGGCGAAGACGAAGCCGAGCCCGAGCGGGATGGCCTCCACGCCCATGCCCGCCGGGATCATCCCGGTGAGGATCACGACGGCCTCGCGTCCGCCGAGCAGGCGGAGCACGAGCCACGGGAAGACGACGGCAGCGAGCGGGACGAAGGCGAGGATGCGGCGGATCATGCGTGCTCTCCACGGGCGAGGGTCCACAGGGGCCCCTGGACGAGGGCGTACAGGAGCACGGCGTCACCGACCTGGTTGGACGCCGCGTAGTAGAGCTTGTCGCCGTCCCACGTGGGGAACGCGGCCAGCTCGAGCGAAGCGAGCAGCGCGGCGAGGGTCTCGCGGTCGCCGAACGCTCCGGCGCCGACGAACGCGAGGCCGCTGGACCCGGCGCTCGCGTCGAGCAGGGGCACGACGGGCCCGGAGTCCACGTCTTCGACGCCGCGCCAGGTGTCGGGCCACTCCCGCGCCCAGCCGAAGCCCGCGAGCCCGCGCACGAGGTGCGACTTCGCCCGGTCGTACTGGTCGCGTGCGAAGGCTGGGTCGACGAGGTCGAGGTGCGCGGCCGTGAGGAAGATCGACGAGCCCTCCGGCCCGTCCTGGTGGCCTCCCGCGAAGGTGTACTCGCTCACGGCCATCCCGGTGACCGGATCGACGAGGTCGGACTTCAGCGACGCGAGGTAGCGGGCGAGCCGCGCGGTATGGTCGCGTCGGGTCGTCGCCTGGTCGAGCGCCAGGGCCGCGGCCGCGAACGCGTTGCAGAACGCCCAGCACTCGTCGGGGTAGCTCTCACCATGGCCGAGCGGGCTGGCGTCGAGGTGCGTCGCGACGTGCCCGATCAGGGCGTCCTGGTCGGCCGCGAAGCGATCGGCGTCGGGCAGGCCGAGGTGCCGGACGACGAGGCGCCGCGCCGCGATCACCGCGGCGAGCTCGCCGTCCACGAACAGGCTGCGCCGGTCGGCGTTGAGGAACGGCGCGCGCTTCGCGTAGCCGAGCAGCCAGTGCAGTGGGCCGAAGCGATGCTGCGCGGCGAGCGTGTCGGCCAGGATGGCGTCGACCGCGGCCACGAAGCGCGGGGCCTCGGCGGGCGCGCGCAGCGCGGCGTTGAGCAGCGCGAGCCCCAGGAACGAGCGGCCCATGAAGTCCCACTCGGGGTTCGTGTTGCGCATCACGTCGATCGAGGCCTTCGACCCGCCCTCCCAGAGCGCGAGGTGCCGCTCGAGCAGGCCGCGGATCACGGGGTCGGCGGGGTCCCCGTCGAGGGTCCCCTCCCGCGGCCCGAGCACGGTCGAGAGGCTGCCGGTCCATGCAGCGGTGGCCCCGCCGAGCGCGGCGAGGGAGACGAGGAAGTGGCGGCGTGTGGTCTTCATGTCTCCTTCGTACGCCCGGTCGCGCCGCGCCGAAGGGCGTTTCGCCGCGAGCGGTCGCCTCGGGCCGCGAGCGGTCGCAGGGGACGGTTTTCGGATCCACGGGGGTCGCGGGTCCAACGTGGTAGGAAGATCGACGCATGGACCTCTCCGCCGGCACCCTGATCAGCGACCGCTACACCGTCGAAGAGGTGATCGGCGAAGGCGGCATGGCGGTCGTGTACCGCGCGCGGCACGCCCAGCTCGGCACGCTGCACGCGCTGAAGGTGCTGTCGCTCACGTCGCGGGCGGTGCGCGAGCGGCTGCTGCAGGAGGGGCGGGTGCAGGCCCGCCTGCGCCACCCGAACATCGTCGCGGTGACCGACGTGATCGAGGTCAACGGGCAGCCGGGCCTGGTGATGGAGCTCGTCGAGGGGCCGTCGCTCGACGATCTCGTGAAGCAGCAGAAGCTCACCATCGAGCAGGCCGACGCCATCGGGCGCGGCGTGCTGGCGGGCGTCGCGCACGCCCACGCCCACGGGCTCATCCACCGCGACCTCAAGCCCGCCAACGTGATGCTGCAGATCACGGCCGACGGGCTCGTGCCGAAGGTGACGGACTTCGGGCTCGCGAAGATCGCCGCGGGCGACGACACCAAGGCCCGCACCCGCACCGGCGCGACGATGGGCACGCCGCAGTACATGAGCCCCGAGCAGATCCACGACTCGAAGAACGTCGACGCGCGCTCCGACGTGTTCGCGGTGGGCGCCATCCTCTACGAGCTCGTGACGGGCGAGCGGGCGTTCGACGGCGACAACCTGCTCGAGATCTTCGCGCGCGTCGCCAACGCCGAGTACACCGATCCGCGGTCGCTGCGGCCCGACCTGCCCGAGCGCATGGCCGACGCCATCCTGCGCTCGCTCGTGATCGACCCCGACGCGCGCGTGCCGTCGTGCAAAGAGCTCTTCGCGCTCTGGACGGCCGGCGAGTCCATGCCCGCGCACAGCTTCTCGGCCGAAGAGCTCGCGGTCCTCGCCCAGTCGATGCTCCCGCCGCCCAGCCGCGCGCAGGTCACGAGCGAGCTCGACCTGGCCGACGTGAGCACGATTGCGCCGAAGTCCCCGATCTCCGAGTCGCCGCGGTCCCTCGCGCCCTCGATCATGGTCGGCGGCGGGCTCATGGCCATCGGCGTCGGGCTGCTCGCGCTGGTCGCGCTGCTCGCGGTGGGGCTCGGCGTGTTCTACGCCCGGAAGGCCGAGACGGTGGTGGTCGAGAAGCCCGTCGTCATCGAGCGCACCGTCGAGGTGGCCTCCGCACCGCGCGCCACGCAGGATCCCGCGCCCGACGCGCCCGAGCCCGGCGAGGCCCCCGCGCCGGCCGTTCCCGGCGTCGCGCCGTCCGTCGAGCCCGTCGCCGACGTGGGGTCCGACACCGACACACCCGAGCCCGACGTGCCGCTCGCGGTGACCGGCGAAGAGGGGATGGCCTGGAACGACCTCCCCGAAGAGATGCGCGACCCGGCCTACGCCCCCACCGAGGTCGTCGAAGCCCCCGAGCCCGAAGAGCCCGAGCCCGTCGAGCCCGAAGCGGCCGAGGTGCCCGAGAGCCACGACCTCGATGCGCTGCCGATGAGCCTCCGCTCGGGCAGCCGGGCGCTGCGGATCGACGCCATCACCCGCACCCAGGGCGACCCCCAGATGGGGCCGCACTTCGTGACGCTCGTGCGCAAGAGCAACGACGCCGAGGTGCGGAAGGTCGCGTTCGCCGCCCTGATGCACCAGTGGGAGAGCGGGCTCGGCGACGCGTCGGTGCTGCAGGACGAAGCCGCCCGCGGCATCCGCTCGGGCACGACGTGGATCAAGTGGCGCGGCCTCGAGGCCTGGATCCAGAAGGGCACGTCGCTCCAGGCGCCCGCCGACGCGCTCGACGACGCGTCCGACGTGAAGGTGCGCTGGCTCGCGGCCCGAGCCGTGGGCGAGGTCGCACGACGCACCGGCCAGCAGAGCGAAGCGGGCCGCATCCTCGCCGGCCGCGCGGCCGTCGAGTCGCAGTCGAAGGTGCTCAAGGAGCTGGAGAAGCAGGCGGCGGCGCTGGGCGGTTGAGCGCGGGGTCGAGGGCCCGCGTCACCACGTGTGGGTCGTCGGGATGGCGCACGGCCCCCTCGGTCAGCGCGCGTCGCCAGCCCCGCGCGCCCGGCATGCCGCGGAACAGGTGCAGCATGTGGCGCGTGACGTGGTGCACCTTGCCGCCTGCGGCCACGACGCGTGCGATGTACGGCACCATCGCGCGGGCCACGTCTTCGCGGTCGGGAACCCGATCCTCGCCGTAGAGCCGCCGGTCGGCGTCGGCGAAGATCCACGGGTCGTCGACCGCCGCGCGCCCGATCATCACGGCGTCGACGTGCGCGAGGTGCGCTTCGGCCTGGTCGAGGTCGAGGATGCCGCCGTTGATCTCGATCTCGAGGTGCGGGAGCTCGGCCTTCAGCCGGTGCACCTCGTCGTAGCGCAGGGGCGGGATGTTGCGGTTCTCCTTCGGCGACAGGCCCTGGAGCCAGGCCTTGCGCGCATGGACCGAGAACCGATCGGCGCCCGACGCCGACACCACGGTGACGAAGCGCAGCATGTCCTCGTAGCGGTCGAGATCGTCGACCCCGATGCGGTGCTTCACGGTGACCGGCACGGACACGGCGGCCTTCATCGCCTCGACGCACGCGGCGACGCGCTCGGGCGACTTCATCAGGACCGCGCCGAAGCAACCCTTCTGGACGCGGTCGCTCGGGCAGCCGACGTTGAGGTTCACCTCGTCGTAGCCGAGGTCTTCGGCGATGCGGGCGCACGTGGCCAGGGCTTCGGGGTCGTCGCCGCCGAGCTGGAGCGCGATGGGGTGCTCCGCCGGGTCGTAGCCGAGCAGGACCTCGCGATCACCGTGCAGCACGGCGCCCGTCGTCACCATCTCGGTGTAGAGCAGCGTGCGACGGGTGATCTGCCGCATGAACCAGCGGAAGTGCCGGTCGGTGCGGTCCATCATCGGGGCGACGGAGAGCGGGTGGCGGGCCATGCAGCCTCATAGCCCGACCCACCGACGGAGAGGGACGTGCGCGAGAGGACTGGCGCCAGCTGTCAGTCGGGCGTAAGGGCACGCCGTCGGGCGGCCCCCTAATGTCAGGCCGCCATCCGGAGGTCTCGCATGCTCGTCGGACTCACCCTCGTCTCCAGTGCTCTCGCCGCCGACCCAGATTTCGCCGGCACCGTCAAAGACGGCGCCAAGGCGGAGAAGCCCGAAGCCCATCTCACGGCCGAGGCGGGCGGAGCGCTCACCACCGGCAACTCCGAGTTCTTCACGCTGTCCGCCGGCCTCAACGCCTCGTACCGCTGGCAGAAGAGCAAGGTCGGCATCATCGGCGGCGCGGTCGCCGGCAGCTCGCGCGTCGACGCGAACGCCGACGGCACGCTCTCCGAGGCCGAGCGCAGCGTGCCGATGCAGCCGAACGCCAAGCGCGTGTTCGCCGATGGCCGCTACGACCTGTTCCTCTCCGGTCGCGACAGCCTCTACGTGCTCGCGGGCGCCTTCCACGACCCCTTCTCCGGGTACGACAGCCGTACCCACGAGCAGGTCGGCTACTCCCGGATGCTCGTGAAGAACGACAAGACCAAGGTCGTCGCCGAGGTCGGTATCGACTTCGCTCAGGAGAACTACATCGCCGAGAAGGACCCGAACTACCAGAGCGTGCTGGCCGCGCGCGGGATGTTCGGCTTCGTGCACAAGTTCTCCGACCACGTGGGCATCGAGGACACGACCGAGCTCTACGAGAACGTGCTCGACTTCGAAGACCTCCGCATCCTGAACACCGCGTCGATCGTCAGCTCGCTCAACTCCAAGCTCTCGCTGAAGCTCTCGCACAACCTGATCTTCGACAACCAGCCGGTCGAGGGCTTCCGCACCACCGACCAGTCCATGCAGGTCACGCTCGTCGCTTCCATCCTCTGAACCCCAGGAGCCCTGATGCTGTTGCATCTCCTCGTCGGTCCTGCCCGTGCCCAGGACGTGCCCGCGAACCCCATCACCGCCGAGAACCTCACCTGGCTCTACGAGAAGGGGTACACGATCGGCACCGGCCTGATCGTCGCCATCGTCACCCTCGTCCTCGCGTGGATGGTGTCGAAGTGGGCGGCCGGTCTCGTGCGTCGCATGGGTGGCGTCCGGTCGATGGACCCGGCGCTGACGAACTTCCTCGCCCAGATGGCGCAGTACACCGTGCTGGCCATGGGCGTGATCAGCGCGCTCGGCACGGCCGGGATCGAGACCACCTCGATCCTCGCCATCTTCACGTCGGCGGGCCTCGCGGTCGGCCTCGCGCTGCAGGGCTCCCTGTCGAACTTCGCGTCGGGCGTGATGATCCTGTTCTTCAAGCCGTTCACCATCGGCGACGCCATCACGGCGGCCGGCGAGACCGGAACGGTGGTCGACATCGGGATGTTCGCGACGACGCTCGTGAACCCGAGCAACCACAAGATCATCATCGGCAACTCGTCGATCACGGGCAGCAACATCACGAACTACACGACACTCGGGAAGCGCCGCACGACCGTGGAGTTCGGGGTCGCCTACGGGTCCGACATCCAGCGGGTGCTCGACGTGGCGCTCGCTGCCGCGAAGGGCTGCGCGGTGGTCGTCACCGACCCCGCGCCCCCCGCCGTGGCGTTCACGGCGATGGCGTCGAGCAGCCTGAACTTCGCGTGCCACAGCTGGTCCGCCGCCGCCGACCACCTCGCGTGCCAGCACCAGGTCCGCACCGCGATCTACAACGCGCTCAACGCCGAGGGCATCGAGATCCCGTTCGACCAGGTCGTCGTGCACCAGGCCCCCGCGGCCTGATCACAACGTCTCGATCCCGACGCGGCTCGCGTACGTCCCGGGCGCCAGGCCGACGCTGTCCCAGCCGATGCCGATACCCGTGCTCGCGAGCGCGACGTGGATCCAGGCCGGATCCGTGGGCGCATCGCCGCGCTGGAACTGGATCGCGTTCTGCGGCAGGCCGTACCCGGCCGCTGGGGACAGGTCGGTCGACAGCTGTGCCGACCAGTCGTGCAGCGTCACGGCCACCGTCGGCACGCCCGCGTCGAGGAACGTCATCCGGAGCGGCTCGCCCGGGTCGAGCCGCCCCTCGCAGAGCGCCGTGTACGGGCCCTTCTCGCCGGACGTCGCGCGCACCACGTGGAACACGCGGTCGGCATCGACGTACGCGAGCTGCATCGGACGCCCCCACGGGTAGTCGGCCGGCAGCACCGGGATGGGCGCGTCGGGGCAAGGAGAGAAGGTCACCGACAGGTCCGTATGGCCGGTGATCTGGAGCTGCGCGTAGCTCGAGAGGTGCGCGTACACGGGCCGCTCGACGGTCGAGACCGCCGTCACGTCCGTCGTGCCGGGGCCCTGGCGACCATACAGCGCGGCGGGGATCGGCGTGGGACCGGCGCCGAACACCGTCTGGAATCCGGTGCGCGACCCGTCGTGCACCGCGAGGCGCGGGTCGACGGACACGACCAGGCGGTCGGCGAGGTGTACGGGGAGCGCCTCCAGGGGAGGGGCGTCGGGCGCCTCGCCACCCGGTGTCGTGGTCGGAGGCGGCGCGCGGAGGGCGAGCGTGGCCAGGGCCCCGACGCACAGGGCGGGAAGCCCGGCAGCGTGGGGCCGGAGGCGCACGGCCGGCCCGAGCGCGGCCAGCGCGGCGACCCCCGCGAGGCCTGCGGGGAACACGCCTTCTTCGCGGAACAGCCCGACCATCGCCGCAGCGATGCCCACCCACAGGCCGAGCATCGCGCTCGCGCCCCAGCGGGGACGGGCGATCAGCGCGATCGACCCGACGACCGTCGCCCACGGCAGGGCCTCGTGGAGCCAGAACCGCGGATGATCGACGGGGAACCCGGGAGGCGCCAGCCTCAGCACGAGCAGCGCTCCCGCTGCGTGGCCCAGCAGCAGGAGCGCCACGAGCGCGTGGAGCGCCCGTCCGTGCGGCGGCGCCGCGTCGGTCACGCGGCTTCGGTCTTCCGCGGGGCCTGCTCGAGCGCGGCCCCGAGCACCTCGGACATCTCGTCGACGAGCACGAACTCGAGCTCGTCGCGCACCTCCTGCGGCACGTCCTCGAGGTCGACCGCGTTGCGGCGGGGGAGGATGATGCGCTTCATCCCGAGCCGGTGTGCGGCGAGCACCTTCGACTTGATGCCGCCGACCGGCAGCACGCGCCCGCGCAGGGTCGCCTCACCGGTCATGGCGGTGTCGTTCCGCACGGCGCGGTCGGACAGCAGGCTCGCGAGGGCCGTGAACATCGTCACGCCGGCCGAGGGCCCGTCCTTCGGCGTGGCGCCAGCGGGCACGTGGATGTGCACGTCGTGGTCCTCCATCACGCGCAGCGGGATTCCGAGCTCGCCGCCGTGCGCCAGCACGTAGGTGAGCGCGGCCCGCGCGGACTCCTTCATCACCTCGCCGAGCTGGCCCGTCAGCACGAGCTTCCCGTTGCCCGGCAGCGTGCTGGCCTCGACGTAGAGCACGTCTCCGCCCACCGGGGTCCAGGCGAGCCCGCGCGCGATGCCCGGACGCGACAGCGCCTCCTCCTCCTCGGGCTGGATGCGGCGCTTGCCGAGGTACTTCGGCAGGTCGTCGACATCGACGGCGAGCGGTGCGGTGAGCGCGCCCTTCGCCTTCTCGACCGCGGCGGCGCGGAAGATCTTGCCGAGCACGCGCTGCAGCTCGCGCACGCCGGCCTCGCGGGTCCAGCCCTCGATGGCGTTCTCGAGCGCGGCGTCCGTGATGGTCACGTCGGCGGGCGTGAGGCCGGTGTTCTTCGCGATGGTGGGCCACAGGTGCTCCTTCGCGATGACGACCTTCTCCTCCGGCGTGTAGCCGGCGATCTCGATGACCTGGAGCCGGTCGCGGAGCGGGCCGGGCACCGTCGAGAGGTCGTTCGCCGTGGCCACGAAGAGGACCTTCGAGAGGTCGAACGGCACCTCGAGGTAGCGGTCGATGAACGCGTGGTTCTGCTCGGGATCGAGGATCTCGAGCAGTGCGGCGCCCGGATCGCCCTGCCAGCCGCGGCCGAGCTTGTCGACCTCGTCGAGCAGCACCACCGGATCGGCCGTCCCCGCGCGGCGGATGCCCTCGACGAGGCGTCCCGGGCGGGCGCCGATGTACGTGCGCCGGTGCCCGCGGAGCTCCGCCTCGTCGCGCATG
This sequence comes from Alphaproteobacteria bacterium, assembly GCA_020632875.1. Classification (GTDB taxonomy): domain Bacteria; phylum Myxococcota_A; class UBA796; order UBA796; genus JACKEQ01. The sequence goes on along the minus strand of JACKET010000009.1, from coordinate 55,557 downwards.
CCGCCGAGCGCCACGCGCACGAGCTTGCGGCCCGTCGCCTCGGCGATCGCGGTGCCGATGGAGGTCTTGCCGACACCGGGAGGGCCGAGCAGCAGCAGGACCTCGGCGCGCCCGCTGCCCGCGAGCTTGCGGACCGCGAGGTGCTCGAGCACCTGCTTCTTCACGTCGCCGAGGCCGTAGTGGCTCGCGTCGAGGGCCTCTTCGAGGGCGCCGAGATCGATGTCGACCCCGGAGCTCACGTTCCACGGGAGCTCGGCGATCCACTCGAGCCAGTCGATGGCCACCTGGCGCTCGGGGCTCGTGGAGCCGATGCGGTCGAGGCGGCGGATCTCGCGGTCGACGACCTCCTGCACCTCGTCGGGCAGGTCGACGCCCTCGAGCTTGTCGCGCAGGCGGGACAGATCGTCGTCGTCCTCGCCGCCCTGGCCGAGCTCCTTCTTGATGGCGTCGAGCTGCTGGCGGAGCAGGTACTCCTTCTGCTGGTCGCGCGTCGCGTCTTCGATGCGCGTCTTGATGGACTCCTTCGCGGCGATGGCCTCGCGGGCCTTCACGAGCTCGACGATCACCTTCTCGGACCGCTTCACGGGATCGACGGTGAACAGCAGGTCGCGCGCGATCTCGTCGGCGGTCGGCAGCACGCCGGCCACGGCGTCGACGAGCCGCTCGGGCGGGAGGCTCAGGAACACCTGCACGCGCGCCTCACCGAGCGCCTCTTCGGTCTTCGCGACCTCGTCGCGGAGCACGTCGGCCATGCCGAGCGCTTCGGGGGTCTGCGGCCAGGCCTCGGGGATCACGCGGTAGTGCGCCTGGAAGTGGGGGTCGCTGCCCACGAAGCCGGTGAGCTCGACGCGCGCGACGCCCTGCAGGATGACGCGCTCGGCGGAGCCCTGCGGGGTGCGCAGGCGCTCGACGACGCGCGCCAGCACGGCGGTGTGCAGCAGATCGCTCGGAGCGGGCGAGCTGGCGGGCTCGCGCTGCACCGCGACGATGAGGAACCCGTCGTGCGCGGCGTTCAGCGCGGAGAGCGAGCGCTCGCGCCCCACGATGAACGGGCTGACGCCCGCCGGGAGCAGGAACCCGCGCCGCAGCGGCATGACGGGCAGGCTCTCGGGCAGGCTGGCGGGGATGTCGAAGGAGAGCAGGATGTCGGCCATGGGGTCCTCGCACGGGTGCGGTCCGGCACGGGGTGCCGGCAAGCGGGTGAACTGCGGTCCAGCGGGCGTTCCTCGCCGTAGACCTCGCTTGCCTGAACGGTAGGCACTCCCCTGAGCCCGTCAACGAATCGGAGGCCCGACCTGCCCGATCGGCGAGGGTCCTCGAACGGTCGAACCGTCTCTTTCGTCGGTTGTCCCGAAAGGTCGAGGGGTGTTTCGGGTGCCCGTGGTAGAAGGCGGGCATGCAGAAGCTCTTCGAAGGCCGGTACCTCCGCATCCTCGACGACAACGGCTGGGAGTTCGCCCAGCGCACCGGGGTCTCCGGCGTGGTCGTCATCCTCGCGGTCACCGACGACGACCGCGTGCTGCTGGTCGAGCAGTACCGCAAGCCCGTGAAGGCCCGCGTGCTCGAGCTCCCTGCGGGCCTGGCGGGCGATCTCGCCGGGGCCGAAGACGAGGCGCTCGTCACGGCCGCCGCGCGCGAGCTGCTCGAAGAGACCGGCTACGAGGCCTCCGACTGGGTGGTGCTCGGCGAGGCGCCCGTGTCGGCGGGCCTCTCCGACGAGACCGTGATGTTCTTCCTGGCCCGCGGCCTGCGGAAGGTGGGGCCGGGCGGCGGCGACGAGAGCGAAGACATCGAGGTGTTCGAGGTGCCGCGCGCCGAGCTGCGGAAGTTCATCGCGGCCCGGCAGGCCTACGGCACCAAGGTCGACGCGAAGATCGGCGGCGGCCTGTGGATGGCCGCGCACCTGCTCGACTGACGCCTACGAGTACGCCTCGACCCACGCGCGCCACGTGGGCCGCTGGTCGGGCGTGCCGGCGCTGGGCCCCGTCGCGAGCAGCAGCAACAGACCGCTCGGGAGCAGGCCGATCACCACGGGCAGACCCGTGAGCGCGAGGATGGGGGCGGGCGGCAGCGCGGCGCGATCCCACTGCGCGACGGCGATCAGCGCGGCGAGCGCGACGCCCCAGCCCACCGAGAGCGCGAGGCCGAGCCAGGCGTGGTGGAGCGCGTCGTCACGGCGGGTACCGCTGACCCGGTAGTCGAGCGTCGCCGCCGCACCGCTGATCACGATGATCGGCACCACGGCGGTGAAGCAGCCCACGAGCGTCGCGAGAACGTCCATGGGGCCATCCTACCGCGCGCCACGGTAGCGGAACGTCACGGCGTGTCGGTGTCGGTGTCCGCGTCGGTGTCGGCATCCGTGTCCGCGTCGGTGTCGGCATCCGTGTCCGCATCGGTGTCGGCATCCGTGTCTGCGTCGGTGTCTGCGTCCGTGTCTGCGTCGGTGTCGGCATCCGTGTCTGCGTCGGTGTCGGCATCCGCGTCTGCGTCGGCATCCGTGTCCGCGTCGGCATCCGTGTCTGCGTCGGCGTCGGTGTCGGAGTCCGCATCCGTGTCGGAGTCCGCATCCGTGTCGGAGTCCGCGTCCGTGTCGGAGTCCGCATCCGTGTCGGAGTCCGCATCCGTATCGGAATCGGTGTCGGAGTCGGCATCCGTGTCGGAATCGGCATCGGAGTCGGCGTCGGAGTCGGCATCCGTGTCGGCATCCGTGTCGGAATCGGCATCGGCGTCGGCATCGGCGTCGGTCTCGGGGACCAGCACGGTGTCGAAGTCGTACCCCGCGCACGGCGGGCCGCTCACCCAGCGGATCTCGGCATTGAACAGGGCATCCTGCGCGCTGTTGTTCGCGACGTTCACCACCCCGACCCCCGTGGTGGTCACGCTGTCGAGCTCGTTGATGCCGTTCCACACGGTCAGCTCGAGGCTGTTGGCAGACGACGCCACGTCGATGGAGACGTTCATCTGGCGCCCGGCCGGCACGAGGAAACGGAACCAGTCGTTGCTCGACGGGCGGACCAGGAGGTTGGTGTCGCTCTCGAGGTAGATGGCGTTGTTGCGGCTGTCGTTCGGCTCGTACGCATCCTCGACGCAGCCCGGATCGTCCGTGTCGACCGGGTCGGTGTCGGCATCGGCGTCGGCGTCGGCATCCGCGTCGGCGTCGGCGTCGGCATCGGTGTCGGTGTCGGACTCGGTCGTGTCGGTGTCGGTGCCGGTGTCGCCCTTGGGACACCCCGCGAGCAGACCGATCAGGAACAGGCGACGCATGGAACCTCCGCGTGCGCATGCTACCCCGAGCGGCGCCGGGTTGGCGCACCCGATGTCTCGACGGTGTCATCGACCTCCGGTCGCCAGAATCGCGACGATTCTGCGATTCGTAGATCGACGGACGGTGGAAACCCGACAATTCCCGGCCCGGGAGTTGCGCTGTGGGGTCCGCCGTGGGATTCAGGGAGCGGCCCTGGGGCCAGGCCCTCGATGTGGGCCGAGAGGGGATCGGATGAAGTGGATCGGCAGTGCGGTCGGTGTGGTGCTCCTGACCAGCGTGGGGTGTGGCTTCCTCGGCGGGGGTGCGCCCGAGGTCGACACCGGCGTCGCGTCCGTGGGGCCGAAGAGCGGGGACGGGGTCGAAACGCCCGTCCCGGTGGCCACTTCCGAGCCGAAGACGCTCCAGGAGGTCCACCCGGTCTTCGACACGATCGGGGCCGAAGGAGAAGCGCCCCGGAAGCTCACCGTCCGCTTCGACCGCGACGTGCTCGTGCCCACCGCGACCGGCTCGCTCGGCGCCGACACCAAGGTCTCCATCGAGCCCGCGGTCGAGGGCTCCTGGACGTGGTCCTCTCCGAACCGCCTCGTGTTCGAGCCCGCCGTCGGGTTCGCCGCGGGCGCGACCTACCGCGTGCAGGTCGAGGCCATCGAGTCGAAGTGGGGCGCGCTGGCCGGGCCTCCGTTCGCCCACACGTTCGAGACCCCCGCGTTCGAGGTCCTGTCCGTCACCCGGGCCCTGCTGCACCAGAGCTACGTCGACGTCGACGTCGTGTTCTCCGGTCCCGTGGATCCGGCCGCCGAGAGCCTCGTGACGCTCGAGCAGTCGGGCAAGCGCGTGCCGCGCAGCCGCGTCGACTCGGGGCGCAGCAACCGGCTCCGGTTCCGGATCCAGAAGCGCGACCTGCCGAAGGGCGACGTGAAGCTCGACGTGCGCGTCGGCGATGGCGCGAAGAGCCTGGTGGACGGGGGCGTGAAGGCCGCCGCCACGCGGAAGTCGCTGTCGGTCGACATGAGCGTGAAGCCGATGGAGATCCGCACGGCGCGCATGAAGGAATCGGCCGACGGCTGGTACCTCGACATCGTCTGCCACGACGGGTCGGTGGGCGAGGCCAGCTACTACTGGGACCGCGAGTCCTACGAGAGCTGGTACGTCTCCGAGCGGTGCGTGCTGTCGCCCGACGCCCTGTCGAACGTGACGTTCAGCCCCGAGATCCCCGACCTCTACGTCGTCGAGGGGCGGCGCGGCTTCCGGGTCTTCGGCACGTTCCCGCGCGGCTCGCTCACCGTGCAGATGGCGCCCGGCACGTTCACCGAAGATGGCGGCGTGCTCGAGCAGGCCTGGGAGCAGACCTTCGAGATCGAGCCGCGTACACCGCGTGTCGAGCTCGTGGCCAAGCAGGGCCGCTACCTGCCGAAAGGCGCGTGGGGCAACCTGCCCATCAAGCACCTCAACACCGACGCGATCGACATCGAGATTCGCCAGGTCCCGGCGCAGAACCTCGTGTTCTGGCTGTCGGGTGACGACGAGTCGGCGAGCAGCCGCACGTCCGACCTCGTGGCGACGAAGCGCGTGGCGGTCGACGATGCAGTCGATCGGCTGAAGTCGAGCTGGGTCGATGTCGGATCCCTCGTGGGCGACGACCTGCAGGGCCTGTTCGAGATCACGGTGCGTCCGGTGGTCGCCGAGGAGGAGAAGGCCGTCGAAGAAGAGCAGGTCGACACGGGCTGGGAGGCGCGGATGCAGCGCCAGCGCGACGCCGAGCGCAAGCAGGGCACCGGCGACGTGTCGCGCATCGTGCTCACCGATCTCCAGCTCGTGGCGAAGGCCGACGAGCGGCCCGACGACGCGCCGTGGTCCGACACCATCACCGTGTGGGCGATGGGGGCGCACGACAACGAGCCCGTCGGTGGGGTGGACGTGGATGCGGTCCGGCCCAGCGGGTTCGTCATGGCGACGTGCCGTACGGGGGCCGACGGCTCCTGCGCGCTCGAGATGCCGGCGCCGGATTCGACCGACAAGACCGCGCCCATCGCGCTGATCGCGCGCAAGGGCACCGACCTCACGTACCTGAAGTTCGCCGACCTCGAGACCCCGGTGTCGGAGCAGCGGGTCGGCGGCGTGCCCTGGACCGGCGGCAGCCCCTACAAGGCGAGCCTCTACGGCGACCGCGGCGTGTACCGGCCCGGCGACACGGTGCACTTCGGCCTCGTGCTGCGCGCGAAGTCCGACCGGGCGCCCAAGAAGCCCGTTCCCGTCGTGCTGATGGTGAAGGACCCGCGCGGCAAGCTCGCGAAGCAGGTGACGCTCACCACGAACGACGCGGGCATGGCGACCTGGGATCTCCCCCTGCCGGCCTTCGCGCCCACGGGCTCGTGGAAGGCCGTCGCCGAGATCGGCGGCAAGACGGTGAAGGACCTCGACTTCGCGGTCGAGGAGTTCGTGCCCGAGCGGATGAAGGTCACGGCCACGATGCGCGGCGACGGCATGCTCGCGACCGAGGCCGGCACCGTCGACATCAGCGCGCGCTACCTGTTCGGCGGCAGCGCCGAGGGCAGCCGGGTCGACGTCAACTGCTCCATCAAGCCCGGTCGCTTCACGCCGAAGGCGAACAACCAGCTCCACTACGGCGCCGTGTTCGTCGGCACCGACACGGCACCCCGCGAGACGGGCGTCTCCGACGCGAGCGAGACGCTCGACGCGAACGGCGAGACCGCGATGTCGTGCGGGGGCCTGTCCGCCGGGTACCCGGTCACGGGCACGCTCACCGCCGACATCGCCGTGTTCGAGGCCGGCAGCGGGCGCTCGACGCGCCAGACCGCGTCCGTCGCCGTGCACCCGGAGACCTACTACATCGGGCTCGACACGGGCACCGAGAAGGCCGGCAAGGGCACCGACATCCGGTTCACCGGCAAGGTCGTCGACTGGACCGGCAAGGCGTCGCAGCTCACCGACCGCGTCGACATCGTGCTGTACCGCCTCGAGGAGGAGTACGGCTGGTGGTGGTGGGACGACCGCGGCGAGGAGTCCTACGACCTGTACCTGCGGCGGGTCCAGGAGGACGTGCGCAGCGTCGAGGTCGGCAAGGACGGGTCGTTCGCGTTCTCGTACACGCCCCGCTCCGACGCGGCCGGCTACCTCGCGCGCGTCAGCTCCGGGAAGGCCCGCACCGACTACCGTATCGACGGCGAGCGCCGCCGCTACCACTGGTCCAGCGGGTCGAGCCAGGTCGACCGTACGCCGCGTCCGGCCAAGCCGACGTCGCTGGCGGTGACGCTGCCCGAAGAGGTGAAGGTCGGCCAGCGCGCCACCGCGTCCCTCGAGATCCCGTTCGACGGCAAGGTCCTGATGACGCTCGAGACGCACGAGCTCCTCACGTACGAGTGGGTCGACGTGAAGGCGGGCCAGGCGGACTGGGCGTTCACCGTCCCCGAGTTCGTGCCCAACGTCTACGTCTCGGCCTTCCTCGTGAAGGACCCGCACCTCGACAGCCCCGAGGGCTACGCGCCCGAGCGCGCCTTCGGCGTCGAGAGCGTGCGGGTGAGCCCCGAGGGCTACCGCTACGCCGTGAAGCTCGACGTGCCCGAAGAGGTCCGCAGCAACAGCCCGCTGACCGTCAACGTCGACGTGGGCAAGCACGACGGCGACACGTGGGTCACCGTGGCGGCCGTCGACGAGGGCATCCTCCAGCTCACGCGGTTCCAGACGCCCGACCCCGTGGCGGACGTGTTCCCGCGGCACCGCCTCGGCATCCGCACGTTCGAGACGGTCGGGTGGAGCATCCTCATGCCGGCGGGCACCTCCAGCAAGCACGGGGGCGACGGCCCCGGCGCGGGCGGGCGCGTGCAGCCGGTCAAGCCGGTGGCGCTGTGGTCGGGCCTCGTGAAGGCCGACGACAAGGGCAAGGCGACCGTCACGCTCGACGTGCCGCAGTACCGCGGCCAGCTCCGGGTGATGGTCGTCGCGGCCGGGAAGGACCGCGTGGGCGGCACCGACGCCAAGGTCACCGTGCGCGATCCGCTCGTCCTGCAGACGACGCTGCCGCGGTTCCTCACCCAGAATGACACGTTCCAGGTGCCCGTCTTCGTCACGAACATGAGCGGCAAGGACCGCGACGTGCAGGTCACGATGTCGGCCGAGTTCCTCGCGTGGCCCGGCATGCCGGAAGACCCGAATGCGCCGAGCCCGATCGAGTTCCTCGGCGAGCGGAAGACCACCATCCGCGTCGAAGACGGCAAGTCGAAGACCGTCGCGTTCCAGGCGAAGGCGACGGCCCTCGTCGGCGCGGCGAAGTTCCGCGTGAAGGTCGAGAGCGAGGGCCTCGCGAGCCACGAGGAGCTCGACGTGCCGTTCGCCCCGGCCGGGCCGAAGTCCCGCGAGGTGAAGCAGCTCGCGCTCGCGAAGGGCGAGATCGATCTCGCGCCGCAGCTCGCGGGCTGGCTGCCCACGACCGAGCAGTCCACCATCTGGGTCACGCCGAACCCGTACGGCCAGGCGATGGGCCACCTCAAGCACGTCGTGCGCTACCCGCATGGGTGCATCGAGCAGACCACGAGCTCCACGCGGCCCCTGCTGTTCGTCGGCAGCCTCGTGCCGGCCGTGATGCCCGACCTCGCGGGCGACGAGCTCGAGAAGATGGTCATGCACGGCGTCGATCGCGTGCTCTCGATGCAGACGCCGTCCGGCGGCTTCGGCTACTGGCCGGGCGACCGCCGCCCGACGCCGTGGGGCACCGCGTACGCCACGCACATGCTGCTCGACGCGAAGAAGCTCCAGTACGACGTGCCGCAGGACCGCATCGACGACGCGCTCGACTACCTCGAGGATGTCGTGCGCCAGTCCGAGGGCGAGACGGCGGGCTTCAACAAGTACCAGTACAGCGAGCCCTACACGCACTACGTGCTGGCGCTCGCGGGCCGCGGGAAGAAGGCCCGCGTCCAGACGCTCATCGGCCGGCTCGGCACCAACGCGAAGGGCGAGGACGCCGAGGCGCTCTACCTGCTCCAGGCCGCGCTGTACCTCGCGGGGGATCGCCGGTACGAAGCGCAGCTCCGCGCGCCCGACGTGAGCGCGCTCACCAACGTGCGCAAGAACTCGTGGAGCTTCTACAGCGATCTCCGCCGCCGCGGCTTCACGCTGTCCGTGTACCACGACGTGTTCGGCAACGACGACACGGGTGCCGAAGACCTCGCGAAGGTCGTCGCACGCGGGCTCGAGGGCCAGCGCAGCAGCTACTACACGACGCAGGAGCTCGTGTGGGGCATCACAGGGCTCGGCAAGCGCGTCGCGAGCGGCTCGACCGACTTCAAGAACATCGAGCTGACGGCCGACGGCAAGAAGCTCGAGCCGATGGCGCTGGCGAAGGCCGGCGTGAAGCGGAACGACCCGATGTGGGCGGTGCCCCGGGCGAGCGAGCGCAAGCTGACGCTCGACGTGGGCAACGCGGGCTCGGGCAAGCTGTACCTCGTGGTGAACAGCGAAGGCGTGAAGCTCGGCTCGACCTGGGAGACCGGCGGGAAGGGCCTGGCGCTCACCCGCGAGTACCTCGATGCCGAGGGCAACGCGGTCGACCTCGGCAACGTCGGGCTCGGCGACGTGGTGTACACGAAGATCAGCATCCGCAACACGACGAACGAGCGCATCCAGAACATCGCGCTGGTCGACCGGTTCGTGGCGGGCTGGGAGATCGAGAACCCCCGGCTCGGGCGCTCGGGCGTGATCGACTGGCTCGATGCCAGCACGCTCTGGGAGGCCGACTACATGAGCCTGCGCGACGACCGCATGGAGCTGTTCGGCGCCCTCGAGGCAGGCCAGACGCGCACTGCGGTCTACGGCCTGCGCGCCGTCACCGCCGGTGAGTTCACCGCGCCGCCCGTCGAGGCCGAAGCGATGTACGACCCGAGCGTCTGGGCGCGCCAGCCCGGCAGCCGGGTGACCATCAAGGGCCCCTGGGACGACGTGCTGCTCTGATGCGCCGCCGCCTGCCGCGCCTGCTCGCCACGGTGGTGGCGCTGGTCCTGCTCGCGGGGCTGGCCGTGGTGGGGTCGGCGTGGATGGCGCCGCTGCCGGAGCGTCTGCGCGCGCCGGGCTCGACGGTGGTGACCTACGAAGACGGCGCCACCGCGCACGTCTTCCTCGCCCCGGACGACCGGTGGCGCGTGCCCGTCGCGCTCGACGAGGTCGACCCGGCCTACGTCGACGCGCTGCTGAGGTACGAGGACAAGCGGTTCTACGCGCACCCGGGCGTCGATCCGGTCGCCGTGATGCGGGCCGTTGTCGTCAATGCTCGCCACGGGCGCGTGATGACGGGCGCCTCGACGCTCACGATGCAGCTCGTGCGCATGGTCGAGCCGCGTCCGCGCAGCCTGCGCTCGAAGATCGTCGAGGCGCACCGCGCGCTGACCATCGAGCTGCACCTGTCGAAAGCCGAGATCCTCGAGGCCTACCTGACGTTCGCGCCGTACGGGCGGAACGTCGAGGGGGTCGAGGCCGCGAGCCTCGCGTACTTCGGGCACTCGGCGAACGCGCTCGCGCCCGACGAGATCGCCACGCTCCTCGCCGTGCCGCAGAACCCGAACGTCCGCTACCCGAGCCCCGGCAACGCCGAGCGCCTGCGCGCTGCGCGGGACGACATCGCGGGCTTCCTGCTCGACACGGGCGGCCTGCTGCCCGGCGAGCTCGGCACGAAGAACGGCACCCTCGAGGAGGTCGCCGAGAGCCCCGTGCCGGCGTCCCTGCGCGCGTTCCCCCGCGAGGCACCGCACCTCGCCACGGCCCTCGCCGGGCGCCACCCCGCCGGCTCGCGCATCCCCACGACGCTGTCGCGGGGCACCCAGCGCATGGTCGAAGAGCTCGTCCGGCTCGAGCGGGACGCGCTCGTGCGGAAGGGCGTGCACAACGGCGCCGTCATCGTCGTGCACTCCGAGACCCGCGAGGTGCGCGCGCTCGTCGGCAACCTGGACTTCTGGGAGGGTGAAGCGGGCCAGATCCTCGCCGCCACCGAGCCGCGGTCCCCGGGCTCGGCGCTGAAGCCCTTCATCTACGCGCTGGCCATCGATCGCGGCACCGCGAACCCGGCGCACCTCGTCCGCGACATCCCGCGCTCGTGGGGCAGCTACACGCCGCAGAACTACGACGAGCGCTTCCGCGGCCTGGTGCGGCTCGAGACCGCGCTCTCGGAGTCGCTGAACCTGCCGTTCGTCGGCCTGCTCCACGAGGTGGGCGTCGAGACCTTCCTGAACCGGCTGCGCACGATGGGGGTCGAGAGCCTCGATGCCCGGCCGGGTCACTACGGCCTGTCGCTCGCGGCCGGGGGCGTCGAGCTCACCCCGCTCGAGGTCGCCGGGCTGTACGCGACCCTCGCGAACGGCGGTGCGTACGGGCCGGTCCACGTGCAGCGCACCGAGCAGCCCCCGCCCGTGCGGGTGTTCTCGGACGAGGCCGCGTGGCTCACGGCGCGCACGCTCCGGATCAAGGATCGGCCGGACTTCCCGTCGCGTCGCATGTTCTCGGGCACGCCGTCGGGCATCGCCTGGAAGACGGGGACGAGCTTCGGGCACCGCGACGCGTGGGCCGCGGGGTTCGGGCCGGAGCACACGGCGGTCGTGTGGCTCGGCAATCTCGACTACCGGCCGGCGCGCGACCTCGTGGGGTCCGAGGCCGCGGGGCCCATCCTGTTCGACGTGCTGGAGGCCGTGGAGGGCCGCAAGGCCGTGGACTTCCCGCGGCCGGAGGGGCTCGCGCGCGTCGAGGTGTGCCGGTACTCCGGCTACCTCGCGACGGACGCCTGTCCGCACCGCGCGCACACCGACGCGCCCGTGACCGCCGTGCCGACGGAGCCCTGTCCGTTCCACCAGACGCTCGCGATCGACCTGCAGACCGGCGAGGCGCTGGCGCCCGGCTGCCGCGACGGCCGGGACTGGGAGGAGCGGCAGTACCTCGTGTGGCCCGCGACGGTCCGGCGCTTCCTGGCCGACCAGCACGGCGATCTCCCGTCTCCGCCGGCCTATGCGAAGGGCTGCACGCCGAGCGGCGACCGCGAGCCGCCGGTCATCCTGACGCCCCAGAGCGGGCAGGTGTCCATCCTGATCCCCGGGATCGACCCGCTCGATCAGGAGATCCCGCTGTCTGCCGAGGTCGACCGGCCCGACGCGCGCCTCTCGTGGTTCGTCGACGGCGAGTTCCTCGCGACGGTCGACGTGGAGGAGCGGGTCTGGTGGGCGCCGACGCCGGGCGAGCACCTCGCGGTGGTCGTGGACGAGGCCGGCCAGCGCGCGTTCCGCAGGTTCGCGGTCCGCGAGCCGTAGCCCGGACGCTCACTCGTCGGACAACGACTCGATGTCGATGATGATGTAGTTGTCGAACTCTTCGTCGCCGCCCAGGGTCTCGGCGGGTTCTTCGCCTTTGCCCTTCTTCTTCTTCTTCTTGTCGTCTTCGTTCTTCGCCGTGAGCGGCTCCATGTTCGCCATCTCCATCGCCTCGAGCTCGAACTCGCTCGGCCCGGTGGGCTTCGGCGGCGGGGCGGGCTTCGGCGGGGCGACGGGCTCGGGCTTCGGCGCGGGCACGGCGACGGCCGCGGCGTCCATCCGCGGCTGGGGAGCCGGGGCGTTCGAGGCCATCGGGCCCTTGGGCTCGGGCGGGGGCGGCGTGAAGCGCGGCTCGGGCGCGGGCGCAGGGGCGGGAGCCGGCGCGGGCGTGGGGCTGCCGGTCATGCCGTTGCCCAGGGCGGGCTTGGACTCGATCGTGGGGATCGGGGCGAGCAGCTCGGCGAGCTCGTCGTCGATGGGCTCGGGCGCGGGAGCCGGCTCGGGCGGCACGAACACCGGCGTGTCGGGCATGTCGGACGTGCCCTCGAACAGGTCGGTCTGCGGCGCGGGCTCGGGGCGCGAGAAGCTCGGCTCGGGCATGACGAAGTCGTCGAACTCGCCCTTGCTCTGGTGCTCGGGGAAGTCCATTCCCGTGGGCTCCGGCTGGACGGGAGCCGTCGCGACGGGGGCCGTCTGGGGCGCCGTGGCCACGGGGGCGCTGGCGGGCATCGGCGCGGGCATGCCCGTGGGCTGCGGCGTGGGCGCGGGACGCGGCGTGGTGGCGGCGATGCCGGGCTTGCGGCGCTCGCCGGTGGCTTCGTAGACCTGCTCGCTGCCCGACCCCTCGAGCGTGGGCGGCGCCTTGATCAGCACCTTGCCGCTGGTCGTGTTCTGCCCGCCCATCAGCCGCCCGACGAGGTCGTTCTCGCCCTGGGTGGCGTTGCCGGTGCGCAGCCCGCGGACGGACTCGGGATCGAGGAAGATCTGGCAGAACCCGTCGGTGTCGGGCCGGATGAGCTTGCGGCCGAGGTCTTCGGGCAGCTCGCGGAGCACGGCGGTCGAGCAGTACGTGAAGTCGCCGGAGAGCGCGACGCTCTCCTGGAACACCGACTTCAGGGCGAGCTGGCGCAGCTCGGGGTCGACACCGGGCGCGCAGGCGTTCACCCAGATGCCCTGGCACTGGGCCTTGACCCGCTCGATGCGCGCGCGATCGTCGGCGGTCTTGCGGATCACGACGTCCCACACCTCGGACCGCAGCTTCACGAACGGGATGCGCTCGCCGCCCGGGTTGCGCACGTCGTTGCCCGCCATCGCGGTGCCGAGAGCCAAGAGGATGATCACGCGACCTCCGCGAGCATTCTATCCGGACCCCCCAACGCGCGAGGGCCGTCGGATCTTTCAGCGCCGCGCGTCAGTAGCCGAGGGCGGCGAGGCGCGCGGCGTCGTTCTCGAAGAACTGCAGGTGGTCGTAGCCTGGCGCCGTGGTGCCCGGGAACAGCCCGACCTCGTCGAGGTGATCGGCGGGCAGCGTGCCGAGGAACTCGCCCCAGCGGGCGCTCTGGATGCTCACGAGCCCGTCGTTCTCGCCCTCGACGAGCGCGAGGCCGAGCTGGGTCGCGCCGAACATCGGGGTGACGATCTCGCCGCCGTTGTCGATCTGGCACAGCACGTCGAGCAGGGCGCAGGTCTTGCCCGCCCAGCTCGCGTAGTACACGTCTTCGCGGTCGAGCACGGTGGCGTTGAACGCCTCCATCGTGTCGGCGGAGAGGTTGTCGAGCTGCCCAAGGATGTCCTGGTCGTTCTCGGTGTCGTAGATGGCGATGAACGCGTCGAACATCTGATCGACGAGGAGGCCGGTGATGCCGGGGTTGTCGATCAGGCCGCCCATGATGTCGAGCAGGGCGGTGCCGCGGTGGGGCGTGGAGATCGTGGTGACGCTGACGGCGCGGTGGTCGGCGTCGAGCACCGAAACGAAGTAGCGCGCGTCGATGCCGCCCTGGCTGTGGCCGATGAGGTTGAACCGGCGTGCCTGGCCCGTCGCGACGATGGCGTCGATCTGCTCGGCCCACTGGGCGGCGCGGACCTCGGAGGGCTGGAACGGGTCGACGGCGCCGGTGTAGACCGCGTAGCCGAGCGGCTCGAGCCGGCCGCGCACGCCGTACCAGTACTCGAGCTGGTCGAGGAAGCTGTCGGTGCCGGCCATGCCGTGCATGAAGAACAGCGGGTAGCGCGTGTAGAGCAGGTCGCAGCCGTCGGTGCACGTCGCGGTGAGCGCGTAGTCCGTCGCGTCGGGGGCGTCAGGCACGACGCGCACGAGGTGCTCGCCGGACCAGCCGAGCGTGAACGCCACGCTGTCGCCGTCGCGGACCGGATCGGACTGGAGGATCGCCTCGTTCGTGTCGAGGATCTGGAGGGTCGCGTCGGGGCCGGACCAGGACAGCGAGACCGTGGACGTGCCCGCACCGGCGAACGCGTGCAGCCCCGCCGAACAATCCGCGAGCGAGGCGGACGTGGGCGCGCCGGGCTCGAGGAACGCGCCTTCGGGGGCGTTCGCGGGCGAATCGCAGCCCGGAGGCGTGGGGACGGGATCGATGACGGGATCGTCGCCGATCTGGACGGACTGGCAGCCAGCGAGAGCGAGGAGCAGCAGGCGCGGCAAGGGGACCTCCATGCGATGGAGCAACGCAACGCTTCGGTCTAACCAGAATCCCCGTTCTCTGCGTCGAGCTGTCGCCAGATTTCGAGGGCGTCCCGCAGGGGGCGGGGCTCGTGGGTGCGGATCCAGTCCGCGCCGTGCAGCGCGGCCCACAGCTCGGCGACCACGGTGGCGGTGCGGCGCCCGTCCACGGGGCGACCTCCGAGCAGCGCGCCCAGGAAGCTCTTCCGCGACACCGAGACGAGCACCGGCCGGCCGGTACGGGCCTTCAGGACCTCGATGCCGCGGAGCACCCGCACGGACGGCTCCGGCGTGGCGCCGAGGAAGAAGCCCATGCCGGGGTCGATGACGATGCGCTCCTCGCGGATGCCGGCGCGCGTCAGGGCGTCGAGGCGGGCGTCGAAGAACGCGAGCATCGCGTCGAACACGGCGTCGGCATCGGTGGTGCGTCGGTCGGCGGGCCCGTCCTGCACGGCGTGCATGGCGATCAGCGTGCACGTCGCGTCGGCGAGGGGGCCGTACGCGCGGGGGTCGGGGAAGCCGCGGATGTCGTTGATCGCCGCGACGCCGCGTGCGGCGGCCCAGATCTGGGTGTCGGGCGCGAAGGTGTCGACCGAGGCGGGGATCCCGTCGGCGTCGAGGGCGTCGAGCACGGGCGCGAGGCGCGCGATCTCTTCGTCGGGAGGCAGTCCAGCGCTGTCCGGGTTGCTGCTGACGGCGCCCACGTCGACGAGGTCGGCACCCTCCGCGCGGAGGCGGCGCGCCTGGGCGATCGCGTCGTCCAGCGCGGCGAAGCGCCCGCCGTCGCTGAAGGAGTCGGGCGAGAGGTTCAGGATCCCGAGCAGGGTGGGCATGGCGGTTGGTTAACGCCGTGGGTCGTGGGCCGTCTTTCGTCCCGTAGCCTGGAGCCCGGAGCCTGGAGCCTGGAGATTCAGGTACGAGCTCTCTTCCTCGGGTGCGGGTTCGTGCACGTGGAAGTGGAGGTCGCCAGACGAGAACCCGGCCCCGCGGTGAGGATCCGCGGGACCGGGCCGTTGACGATCGGAGGGTGTGGTGGACCGCGGACGCCGGGCTCTCCGGTCCACGGTCCACGGTCCGCGGCTACTCCCAGGTGCCCGTGAGCGTCACACCCGAGTAGGCGGAGTAGGCCTTGAGCATCACGTGCCAGGTGCCCGCGGCGGGCGCGGCGACGGTGCAGACCTCTTCGTTCCCGGCCTTGTAGGGGCGGCAGTCCCAGGTGCTCGTGGTCGGCGCGGCGCCGTGGCGGACGTAGAGGTCGGCGTCGCCGGTGCCCCCGGTGATCGTGAACACCAGGTTGGTGGCGCCGGCCGGCACGTCGACGGCGTAGAAGTCCTCGGCGCCCGCGGCCGCGGAGAGGCCCGACTCCGACAGGAAGTCGTCGCCGCCCGGCGTCGGAGCGGGGTTGCCCGCGCCCTCGACGATCGAGGTGGAGAGGTCGACGCCCGAGAAGGTGGCGTAGGCGCGGACGCCGATGTGCCAGGTGCCCGCCTGCGGGTTCGCGATCACGCACTCTTCGACGTTGCCGGCCTTGTAGGGGCGGCAGTCGTAGGCGCTCGTGGTGGGCGCCGAGCCGAACCGGACGTAGAGGTCGGCGTCGCCGGTGCCGCCCTGGATGGCGATGCGCAGCTCGGTCGCGCCGGAGGGCACGGTCACCGAGAAGGGCAGCATCGTGCCGGTGGTGGCGGAGAGGCCGGACGCGTTGCCGTCACCCGGGTCGGGGGTGGGCTCGGGGTCGGGGGTGGGCTCGGGATCGGGCGTGGGGTTCGGGTTCGGCGTCGGGCCGACCACGGGGCTGCCCACACCGACCTCGGCCCAGGCGTTGGCCACCGCGGCGGCCTCGGCGCTGCCGGCTCCGTAGAGGTCTTCGGCCGCGTTCACCAGGGCCTGGCGGGCCCCCGCGAAGTTCGTGGTGCTCGTCATGTACTGGGTGAGGCCCCGGTACCAGATGCGGCCGGCCTTCTCGAGGCCGATACCGTCGACGACCACGGTGCGCTTGTTGGGGTTCGGGTGCTGGCCGCCCTGGACCGCGAGGTAGAACGCCAGGTTGCCGATGCCGCTGTTCCAGTGCACGCCGCCGTTGTCGGAGCTGCCGGTGTAGCGCGTGGAGTAGTGGTCGCGGCTGGAGCCGTCGGCGGCCGGGTCGTTCATGTAGCGGAGCGCGTCGTTCGTGCCGTTCCACGGGGTGTAGCAGTCTTCGCCCATCTTCCAGATGGCCTGGCTCGGGCCGCGCACCCAGGCCTCGACCAGCACGCCGAACACGTCGGACATGGACTCGTTGAGGGCGCCGGACTCGCCGTTGTAGATGAGGCCCGCGCTGAACTCGGTGACGCCGTGGGTCATCTCGTGGGCCGCGATGTCGAGCGACGTGAGCGGGCCGAACGTGCTGCCGTCGCCGTCGCCGAACACCATCGCCTTGCCGTTCCAGAAGGCGTTGTTGTAGCTGCTGCCGTAGTGGACGCCGGCGGTGATGACGCCGTCTTTCAGGTTCGGGCCGCCGTTGCCGTTGATGCCATTGCGGCTGTGCACCTGGCCGAAGTACGCCACCGTGCGGTCGACGCCGAAGTGCGCGTCGGGGCCGACGTTGTCGCCGGAGAACGTCGTGCTGCTGCTGGTGATGTCCTGGAGGTGGCTCGCGTTGATGCTGCTCCACCAGGGCTCGGTGTTGTCGAACGTGTAGGTGCCGACGCCGCTGCCCCGCAGCTCGTACAGGCCCTGGGACTGGGTGACCGGGAAGCTGATCGCGCCGTTGTAGGACGTGGTCGCGTGGCCCTCGATCGTCTGGAGGTTGTCGTACTGCCAGACGAGCTCGCCGTTCTTCGCGTTGACGAAGACGCGCGGCATCGCGGTGTGCTCGGTGCCGTCGAGCTTCTCGATGTCGACCTTGTAGACGAGGTAGTCGGTGCCTTCGTGGCGGAGCACCATCAGCTCGGCCTCGGGCAGGTTCGTGACCCCGGCCCAGCCACCGCTGTGGACGGCCGCGAAGTCGATGGCCTCGTCGGCCTCGTAGGACGGGGTGAGGTCGAGCTGGACGTGGCGGATCCAGTTGTCGGTGAGGGTGCTGACCGTGCCGTCGGGCTGGAGGTGGACGATGGACTCGCCACCGAAGACCGGGACGCCGCCGACGGTCTGCTCGATCTTCACGTGCGCGGTGGAGAGGGTGTCGATGTCGACGTTCGCCGTCCAGAGCTCGGCCACGCCGTCGAGCAGGCGATCGGCGTCGGAGTACAGGTGCTCGTACGCCAGCATCTCGGCGAGCCGGACCTCCTCCTCCGAACCGGTGGGGAAGAGGTTGTCAGCGTAGGCGTAGGCGTTCTCCTCGACGGGCTTCAGACCGCTGGGGGAACAGGCCGCGAGCAGCGCCACGAGGGCTGCGAGAGACGACAAACGGGTCATCCGGACTCCTCAACATCCATCAACTGCGGGCATTCCCGCTGGACAATCGCAAAAGAGGAAACGGAATCAGATGACGCAAAAGGAGGGTCGGTGGGTTCGTGGCCCCCCGACGCTCGAAATCAGAGCACAGATGGGAGGGGGCCACTCTCAGTAAAGTCTAAACAAAAATGTGCGGAGAGTTCAATCGCAGAGAACAAAGACACGCAGATCGTCGGGGGCCTCTGGACCACTCCGCCCCCGGTCGCACAGAGGTGACTCTCGGGAGGCCGACGGGCAAGGCGTTTCCGCGACCCGTCGCCGCTCCTGTTCTGCAGCATGCGTGCCACGATCGGCCGCATCATTGACCGGATTCGCCCGATCCCTGAACCCGATTCGCGACATTCCTGCCGCACCACGGGGATCCCAGGGTGGCGCGATCGCACCAGTTCGTTACTTGCCGGGGTTTCTGTCCCGATTGTGCGAAATCGACGATTCTGGCGTTTCAACGCCGTGAGAGCGCGAAACGACCGCAGCTGCGGCCGTCCGGAAGTGACGGTCTGCCCGATCCGTGCGCGCCGGGGCGCCCGTCAGAGCGGGTCGACGGACGGGAGCTGGCGGAACTGCGCCACCAGCGCGGCGAGCTCGAGCGACACCCGGCGCAGATCGGTCAGCGAGGTCGTGCGCCCCGACACCGGCACGCGCTCCATGAGCGACTGGAGGGTCGTGCGGCACCACACGAGCCCCGCGGGACGGTTGCGGTTCAGGCGCACGGCGCGATCGAGCCACTGCAGCACCTGCCCCGCTTCGCCATCGAGCTCCGCGGCAGCGGCGAGCCCCGCGGTGGCGCGGGCCGTGGCGACGGCCTGCCCGGAGTCGGCGAGCAGGGGCAGGGCGCGCAGGTAGGCCGCGGCCGCCTCGCGGGGCTGGCCCAGGCGGAGGGCCAGGCGGCCCTGGGTCTCGAGCAGGCGCCCCTCGTGGGCCGGATCGTCCTGGAGCGCGATGGCCTCCGCGATGCCCGCGTGGGCGCGCAGGAGGTCGGGCGCCTCTTCGCGGAGCGCGAGCACCCCGGCCAGGTGCAGGGCCGTGCAGCGCTCGGCGCCGCTCGTGAGGGGCAGCAGGGCCTCGAGACGCTGGCGCGCGGCGGCGACGGCGCCCCGCTCGACCTCCAGCGCCACGGCGTCGAGCGAGCCTGCGACCCCGTCGAGGCCGCGCGCGAGGGTCGCCGCGGTGTCGAGCTCCCGGAGGTCCCACAGCACGCCGAGCAGCGCGGGAACGTCGGTGGGCTCGGTCTCGAGGAGCCCCCGTGCCGCGGGCAGGTCGCCCATGGCCCACGCGAGGGCGGCGTGCTCGAGGCGCCCCTCGGGCCCCGCCGACGCGAACCACCGGCGCGCAGCGGGCCACGCGCCCACGGCGACCGCCCACCGCGCCGTGTCGAGGTCTTCGGGCTCGGGCGGGGCCTGGGTGTGCTCTTCGGAGGCCAGCTGGCTGGCCCACGTGGGCAGGGTGACCGCGCGGAGCTCGTCGACGATGTCGGGATCGACGGTGAACACGCTCTGGCCGTCGTCTTCGACGGGGATCCCGCGCACCACCGCGCCCTGCAGCGACGCGAGCACCTCGTGGGGTGCCCGGTGGCACAGGCCTGCGAGCGCCGAGAGCGCGATGGGGCCCTGGTGGGCGGCCGCCGCGACGAGCACCTGCAGCACGTCGGTGGGCAGGGCGCCGAGCGGGGTCTGCGGGGCGCCGAGCTCGAGCAGCGCGGCGTTGCCGTGGCGCTCGCGCACGGTGTCGAGCAGCGGTGTGAGCTCGTTGCCCACGAGCACGACGGGCACGTCGCCGGCCGCGATCAGGGCAGCCAGCACGGGCTCGACGTCGGGCCCGGCGCGCTCGACCTGCGAGATCACCACGACGCGCCGCCCCCGCTCGGCGCGGAGGGCGCGGAGCAGGGCGTCGGTCGGGTCGGGCGCCGCGATGCCCTCGAGCAGGCGTCGGGTCAGCGGCGAGCGGAGGCGCCGCGTCAGTCGGTCGGTCGGCAGGCCGAGGCGCTTCGCCAGACGCAACAAGCCCGTCAGACCGGAGCCACAGCGGGTCCGGACGACGGGCAGGTCGGAGGGTGCCGGCGGCGGCGCGCCGATGACGGCCGTGAGACGGCCCTCTCGCGCGCGCGCCCAGACACTCACTCGAGGGTCTTGAGGTTCTTGGCCTGGTGCTTGACGGTGGCTTCGCCGCCTTCGAACTTGATCTCGAACTGGGTCGAGATCTTCTTGGCCGCGCCGTCGACCTCGTACGGCTCGAACTCCCACTGCATCGCGGACTTGGAGGCCGCGAGGCGCGGGATGCCGACGCACTCGGAGACCTGCGCCTTGGTGACCTTGCCCTCTTCGGAGATGACCGCCTTCACGATGCAGGTGGCATCGGTGGTCACGAAGCCCGCCTCGGGGACCGGGAGGTTCTTCGCCACGAGGCCCTTGAGGTCGCTCTTGCCCTCGCCGAGCTTGCCGAACGTGACCGTCGGGCGCTTGAGCACCGTCTTGGACTCTTCCTGCTCGGTGATGTTGAACTCGACGCGGCGGTTCTTCGCCCGACCGTCGTCGGTGCTGGCCTCGTCGCCCGTGGCGATCGGCTTCTCCATGCCGAAGCCCTTCGACTCGAGGCGGTCGCCTTCGACCCCGCCCTTCTCGACGAGCCAGGTCTTGACCGCGGCCGCGCGCTGCTCGGAGAGCGTCTTGTTGTAGTCGGCGTCGCCCTGGTTGTCGGTGTGGCCCTCGATGCTGACCTTCTTGATGCCCGGGTACTTCTTCAGGGTCGAGGCGATCGCTTCGAGGAGCTTGTTCGAGTCGGACTTGATCGTCGCCTTGTTGGTATCGAAGTAGATCTTGTCGCCGATCTGGATGGCCTTCTCGGTGACGAACACGAGCGAGGGGCAGCCGTCGGACCGACGCGGGTTGATGCCGGCGGGGGCGGCCTCGTCGGGGCACTCGTCGCGGTAGTTCGGGACGCGGTCGCTGTCGTCGTCGGGGCAGCCGAACGAATCCTTCGAGCCGGCCTCGTCGGGACACTCGTCCTTCTCGTCGACGATGCCGTCTTCGTCTTCGTCGGGACAGCCCTTCGCGCTCGCCTTGCCGGCGACGTTCGGACACTCGTCTTCGGCGTCGGGCACGTTGTCTTGATCGTTGTCGAGGTCGGGACAGCCGTCTTCGTCCTGGAAGTCGTCGTCGTCTTCGGGATCGTCGTCGCACTGGTCGTCGGCGTCGAGCACGCCATCCTTGTCGTTGTCGTCTTCGGGACAGCCGTCGTCGTCTTCGAAGTTGTCGATGTCCTCCGGCTCGTCCTTGCACTGGTCGTCAGCGTCGGGAATGCCGTCCTTGTCCTTGTCCTTCTCGCCGCCGAACGTGAAGCCGACGCCGCCGGTCCACTCCCAGCTCATGAACTGGTCGCCGCGGTTCTGGTAGTTCTCGCCGCCGAGCGACAGCACCCAGCGCAGATCGGTGCGGAGGTGCGCGGGCCCGAGCGGGACCATGAGGCCGGGGCCGGCGTTCGCGAGGAAGTCGATGTCGTTGCGCTGGTAGGCGACGCCGAGGGCGCCGTCGTCCTGCGTGTTCTTGATCCACATGCCGGCGCCGACCGCGAGCAGCGGATGGATGGGCGGGGGCTTGCCGTAGGTGCCGTCGGCGTTGCGCTTGCCGCGCGACCACAGCTTGCCGACGAGGTTCACCCGGGGCGTGACCGCGGAGTAGGGGTACTCGCCGATGCGGGTGGTGCCGCCCTGGAATCCCGTCTCGAGCTCGATGCCCAGGTTGTCGTCGATGCCGAAGCCGAGGCGGGGCGTGACGTACCAGCCGGACCCGATCACCTCGAGCGGATCCGTGACCATCACACCGCCCGAAGCCCCGATGGAGATCTCCGGCCCCGCGGACGCAGTGAGCGGGAGGAGGAGCAACGGGACGAGCAGGACCGATTTCATCGAAAGCCTCCGACGCCTTCCGGCGTAAGGAACGGCCGCCATTAACCAAGGCCGCCGGTGGGGGCGAACCCTCGATGTCAGAGTGCCGCCCGGAGCGCACGCATACTGGCAAAGCGGGCCCGTGGGTGCAAGGATCCGCAGCCATGAGTCTCCGCATCGAAGTGCCCGCCACCCTCGCGAATCTCGGTTCCGGCTACGACGCCCTCGGGCTCGCCGTGTCCCTGTCGAACGTCTTCCACGTGTCGGAGGGCGACGGGGGGCCGGTCCCCGACCTCGTCGCGCTCACGGCGAACCAGGCCGCGGGGCGGTTCGGTGGCGAGGTCCCCCCGCTGCGCGTGGTGCAGGAGGAGCGGGTGCCGCGGTCGCGCGGGATGGGGTCGTCGGCGACGGCACGGGTCGCGGGGCTGCTGGCGTACCAGTGGATGTGCGACAACGAGTTGCACCCCGACGAGCAGCTGGCCTTCCTCGCCGAGGCCGAGGGCCACCCCGACAACGCGTGGCCGGCGCTGCTCGGCGGGCTGGTGCTGTGCGGCGGGATCGCGAAGCGCGTCGAGATCCATCCCGGGTGGTCCATCGCGGCGTGCAGCCCGTCCGTCGAGGTCTCGACGCCGGCCGCGCGCGCGGCGCTCCCGGCGCAGGTGCCCCATGCCGACGCGGTGGCGAACGTCCGCGCGGTGACCCTGCTCCTGGCGGGGCTGCTCGACGGGGACGTCGAAGCGGTGCGCGCTGGCGTGGCCGATCGGCTCCACCAGGCGTGGCGCGCCCCGCTCATCGGCCCGGTCGAGGCGAGCTTCGCGGCCGCCCGGCAGCTCGGCGCGGCGCCGTTCATCTCGGGCTCCGGCTCGACGCTGGCGGCCTTCGTGCCCGAAGGAGGGGATGCGCAGTCCGTCGCCCGCGCGATGGCCGGGCCCTTCGAGGCGCTCGGCCAGACCGTCGAAGCGCGCGCGCTCCATGCCCGTACGATGGGCGCGGTGGTTGCGGATCTGCCGTGAGGCAGGGCATCATCTCGACATGAGATCTGCCCTGCTGCTCGTGGCCTTCGCGGCCTGCAAGGGCCCCGTCGTCGACACGGGGCCGTTCGAAGGCGACGATCCGGGCGAATGCTCCGACCAGGCCGACAACGATCGCGACGGGGCGTTCGACTGCGACGACCGCGACTGCGAGAACTCGCCGGCCTGCACGGGCGAAGTCGAGGCCGATACCGACACCGACGCCGACACCGACGCGGATGCGGATGCCGACGCGGATGCAGATGCCGACGCCGATGCCGACACCGACCCGATCGACACCTCCGCCTGCCAGAACGACCTGTGCAACCTCACCTCGGTGACGCTCAACTACAGCTTCACGCTGACCGTCGCCGGGCTCGGCACCTGCACCCAGTCGTTCGTGGGCAGCGGCCAGCTCTACGCCGCACAGGACGACTGGGTCCGGTTCGAGGGGATCTGGCAGCGCACGGCCTCGAACTGCGCGGCGCAGTTCGACGACATCATCTGGTTCGAGCCGTCGGGCCTGGGCTACCACACGTTCGAGATGCACCCGAACCGCGTCGAGGTGCTCGAGTGGTACGCGCACCGCTCCAGCACCGACCACACCTCGGGCAACCTGCGCTTCTACATCACCGAGATGTACGAGGGCATCGACCTCGCGGCCGCGAGCCCGGCGTTCTCCCACGAGGTCACCGACGGCGACCCCTTCACCCAGGGCCACCACACGCTGAACGTCGTGTTCAACCCCTGACCCTGCGTGCTCGCGGCGTCCGGCCGCCATAGACCTCCTTCTCTGGAGGAGACGATGGGTCTGGTCGAGACGGTGAGCAGCCAGCTGAAGGACGCCATGAAGGCGCGCGACAAGGATCGCGTCAACGGCCTGCGCGGCATCCGCGCCGCGTTCATCGAGGCGCTCAAGGAGGATGGCTCCGAGACGCTGCCCGACGAGAAGGCGATGACGATCCTGCGCCGGCTCGCGAAGCAGCGGAAGGAGTCCATCGAGGCCTACGACGCCGGCGGGCGTCCCGAGCTCGCCGAGGCCGAGCGCGCCGAGCTCGCCGTGATCGAGGGCTTCCTCCCGCAGGTCGCCGACGAGGCCACCACGCGCGAGTGGGTCGCTGCCGCCATCGCGCAGACGGGCGCGTCCGCCCCGGCCGACATGGGCAAGGTCATGGGGGCGCTCATGAAGGCGCACCAGGGCGTGCTCGACGGCAAGCTCGCGAACCGCATCGTCCGCGAGCTACTCGGCTGACGGCACCTCGAGCGCGCCGATGCCGTACAGCACGGCGTCGCGCGCGCTCTGCGGGCTCAGCCCGAGCCCCACGACATCCTGGCCGTTGTCGATCGTGACGCCCGCGTAGATCGGCAGGCCTCCGCCGTCGAGGCGCACCACGGCGGCGCCGCGGGCCGTGGAGAGCACCGTGGGCCCGGTGGAGAACAGAACGCCGACCGGCGGCGGCAGGTCACCGGTCGACCGCTCGGTGCGGAGGATGCTGACCTGGCGCGCGGGGTCGGACCAGCCGAGCACACCCGGGATGTTCGAGAGGATGCGGTTCACCTGGAAGCCCTTCGGGGCGTCGTGGTCGAACGCCTTCATCCCGACAGGCCAGGTGGGCGCCGCCGACGCGACCTTCTCGGGGCGGTAGCGCAGGTCGTTGACGATCTTGCCGCGCTCGCCCTGCGGGGTGGGCGTGTCGCCGAGCACGAGCTGGATGTCCATCCGGGCCTCGCGCGCCGACTCGACGTTCGTGCCGGACACCATCCGCTCCGGATCCTGGTGGCGGATCCGCGAGAGCACGCCCGCCGCGAGGTAGCGCGCGCCGAGCCCGTCGCGGTGGCGGTCGAGCAGCACGCTGCCGTCGAGCGCGGCGTCTTCGAACATGTGGCGCGCGTAGTGCAGCTCGGCGCGGCGCCGGAGCAGGTTCTTGTCGCGCTCGACCTCGTCGGCGTGGTGCCGGAGCAGGGCGAGCTCGTACTCCGGCGCGAGCTCGACCAGCGCGTCGAGGGACGCGTCGGCGGTGGCGGCGAGCTTCTCGCCGCTGCGGTCCTGGGCGATGACGACCTGCTCCTCGTCGCGCGCGAGGATCGCGAACCGCTGCAGCAGCACGGCCGGGACGAGCTGGCCGGGCGCCAGGTCGGATGCCCGCCGCGAGGCGAACACGGCCGCCCGGAGGTCGCCGTAGTCGGCCGCCATCTCGGCAGCGGCCATCCAGCGCGACGCGTCGTTGCCCGCGAGCTCGGCGGAGCGCAGCACCTCTGCCACGCCTTCGCGGCGGCGCCCGATCGCGGCGAGCGCGCGGCCGGCCGCCTCGTGGACGTCGGGGTCGTAGGGCGCGTCGCGCAGCGCCCCCTGGACCAGCCCCATCACGTCGATGCCGTACACGCCGGTCGCCCCGCCGAACTCGGCGTAGACGGCGCGGTTGCGCGCGTCGGGCTTCTCCATCGCCAGGTCGAGCAGATCGCTCGCCTGCATCGGGCGCCCGGCGCGGCAGTAGGCTGCGGCGAGGTCGGTGCGGACGAGCTCCTCCAGGTTGTTCGCGCGCTTGAGCGCGACCTCGAGGATCTGGATGGGGTCGCGCCAGGCTTGCGCGCCTTCGGGATCGGATCGCGCATCGGGCTGGGGCCCCTGGAGCCGGGCGACCTGCACGAGCGCACGCGTGCGCGTCTCGGGGTCTTCGGACCGCGTGAGGGCCGTGGCGAGCTGCCAGCCGAGCCGCTGATCCCCGATCTTCACGAGCCCGTCGATCACCGCGATGCGCTCGCTGTCGGCACCCACGAGCTGGACGAGCGCCTCCCACGGCTTGCGGTCGCCGGGCGGCACGTACTTCGCGAGCAGCTCGGCGAGCTGCTGCACCGTGGCGTCGGGGTGGAGCTTGTCGAGCTTCTTCGCGGCCTTCTTGTCTTCGCCGAGCCGCCACAGCAGCAGCGCTTCGACCACCTTCACGTCGAGCTCGGGCAGGTCGAGGCGCTTCGCCGCCCGCATGCCCTCGTTGCCCGCTTCGGGGAACACGAGCACCTGGGTCGGCTGGGTGAAGGCGGCGAGCCGCGCGGACGGGTCTTCGCCCGTGAGCACGTGCCAGTCGGAGGCCAGCGTGAGCGCCCGGTCGCGGGTGTGCAGCGACCGGTTGAGCAGGACCTCGGGGTCGTTCTCGTGGTCGGGCCGCACGGCGGTGAGCACCATGAGGCCGTCGGGCGGCTCGACGTGCAGGCGCTCGGCGATGGCGATGCCGGGCGGCAGGCGCTTCGCGAGGCCCGGCGCGACGAGATCCTGCACCTCGCCCTTCAGCGCGGGGCCGAACCCCTCGAGCTTGTGCGGGTCGGTGAACCGGATCTCGATCGAGAACGGCTCCATCCCGTCGAGCCCCTGGACGCCCACCACCAGATCGCGGAGCTCGCCGCGCGGCGTCAGCCAGCTGCCGACGACCTCGGGCCACTGCATCGCGTCGAGCCCGTCGACCTCGCTGCGCAGGGCCTGCTCGGCCGCGCCCATCGCCGTGAGCCTGGCCACGACCTTGATGCGGCCGTTCGTGTCGAGCGCGAGGTCGGCGTCGATGCGCACCTCACCGCGCGGAGCGGCCGTGTCGGCGGGCACGACGAGGTGGCGCCCGGCGGCGAGCACACGCCCGCCGCGCATCCGGGCGGGCACCTCGGGCGGACGGGCGGCCCGCGTGCCCGGATCGACGTACACCGTGTCGCCGGCGCGGTCGCGCACGGCGATGGCCGGCATCTGGAGGAGGTGCGGCGCCGGGATGGTGCGCGGGACGAGCGGGTCGTCGACGCTCGTGAACCACGCGGGACGTGCGTCGTAGCCGGCGCCCTTGAGCATCGACAGCAGGATCAGCCCGCGCTCGGTGGGCGTGCCGGCGCCGTCGCTCAGGACCTCCTCGGCGGTGCGCGCGCCCGTCCACGCCGGGCCGCTGCCGGGCTTCACGGCGAGCTGCTGGTCGAGCCGGCTCACGAGCGCGTCGAGCTCGGCGCCCTTGAGGCTGCGGCCGAGCGGCCCGATCGCGTTGTTGCCCGGCATCGCGGACCACACGTCGCGGGCGAGCTCGTCGCCGGCTTCGCTCCACGAGTCCCAGTCGCTCCAGATGAGCTGGGGCTCGGTCTCGGTGCCCTTCGGCCACCAGTAGCTGACGATCAGCCCGGCCGAGAAGCTGTGCGCGGCGTCGTCCGCGAACACCTGCATCGCGCCCTTCTTCGCGCCGATCAGGTCGACGCGCACGTGGTCGGGCTTCGCGTTCCACGGGTGCACCGAGCCGCTCTGCTTCGGCGTCAGGCTGCGGGTGCGCGTGACCTCGATCACGCCATCCTTCGTGGGACCGGTCGAGGCGTCGACGAGGTCGTCGGGCAGCTCGAGCCCGTTCGGACAGGCGCCCTCGTTCGGCTTCACGACCCAGCGCTCGGACGACACGCGCTTGTCGAGATCGACCACGAGGGTGTGCAGATCGACCTCGATGGCGTCGCTGCACGGGGACGCCCATGCGGTTGCAAGCAAGGGGAGCATCGCCGGGCCGCCTATCCGCCTTCCCGATCGGCTACCAGCAGTCCGATCCAGACCGCGACCGTGCCGAACAGGGGAAGGACGCCACAGAAACAGAACATGGCGAGGAACTGGACGAATCCGAGCGCCCGCGCGAGCAGCCGGGGGAGGGGGCGATCGAGGGTCGCGGCCAGGCCGAGCCCGACGAGCCCGACGGCCCCGCTGATGGCGGCGATGACGAGCCCCACGATCAGCGCGCCGATGTCCTCGCCCTCGAGGACCATGACCGGCGCGGTGAGCAGCAGCACCGCGGCGAGGAGCAGCCCGAGGCCGCTGTTGAAGAGCAGCCCGCCCCTCGCGAGCGCGAGTCCCTGCGCGCCCGTCACGCGTGCTCGGCGGGGGTGGCTCGCGGGGAAGCCGTGTGGGACGGGGCGATCATGCCCGCATCTTAGAGTGTGGCGCCGGGCGTGACGAGGCCCGGATTCCCGCGGACGGGAACCCGGGCCTTCCTACGCGGCGGGAGCGGTCGCGGGGACCGCGTCCTCCTGCGCGTGGCCGAGCCAACCGCTGCCCTGGATGCGGAGCAGCGCGATGGCCGACACCAGCATCACGTCGACCACGATGCCCAGCCAGGCGCCGTACGCGCCCCACCCGAGGGCCAGCACGCCGAGCATGCTGACCGGCACCTTGCCGAACCAGGTCACGAGCAGGCCGAGGCCCATCGTGAACCGGGTGTCCCCCGCGCCGTTCAGGCTCCCGAGCCCCACCATGGCGATGGCGTCGAAGACCTGGACGAGCGCGGCGAGCCCGAGCACCTCGATGGCGATGGCCGCCACCTCGGGCTCGGCCCGGAAGATGCCCACCAGGGGCGCCGGGAGCAGAAGGAACACCGCACCGAGCGAGAGCATCAGCGCGAGGGCTTGCTGGCTGGCCGACCACCACGCCTGACGCGCGGCCTCGGGACGCCCGGCCCCGATGCTCTGGCCCACGAGCACCCCCGCGGCCTCGCCGATCGCGTGCCCGGGCAGGAAGCTCACCATCACGATGCGCACGACGATGACGTGCGCGGCGAGGTGGGCATCCCCGACGTGGGCGAGCAGGCTCGTGAAGACCACGAAGGAGAGCACGTCGAGCACGTAGCCCGTGCCCATCGGGAGGCCGGTGCGCCAGATCCGCGCCGCGAGCTCGCGCTGCACCCCGACCCGGTGGGGCCAGAGCGGGCGGACCGCGGGAGCGATCAGGACGAGCACCTGGACCACGAGCGCCACCGCGGTGGCGAGTGCGGCACCCTCGACGCCGAGCGCCGGGAGCCCAGACCATCCGAAGATGAGGAACGGGTCGAGCCCGATGTTCACGGCGTTCGCGGCGAGCACGGCCACCATGGGCGTACGGGTGTCCCCGCGACCCTGGTACCAGGCCTGCAGCGCGAACATCGCGAACACCAACGGTGCCGACGCGATCCGCACCCAGAGGTACGCGGTGCCGTGCTCCACGAGCTCGCCGCGGGCGCCGAGCGCGAGGGTGAACGGCCCGGCGAACGGGAGGACGAGGAGCGACAGCGCACCGAAACCCGCCGCGAGGTAGAGCGCCTGCCACGCGAGCGCGCGGGCCCGAGGGAGGTCCGCGGCCCCGACGGCCTGGGCGATCTGCACGCGGGCCCCGCCGATCAGTCCGATCGGGAAGGCCTGGAGCAGGTGCACACCCGTGGCGGCGAGTCCGAGCGCCGCGAGCGGCGTGGTCCCGAGCTGGGCGACGAAGATCGAGTCCGCGACGGTCATCGCGGTGTACGAGAGCATGCTGACGAGGATGGGCCATGCCAGGCGGAAGACCTGCGCATGCCCGATCCGGGCGGGAAGACGCGCCTCCATGGCGCACCTCCAGACGCACGTATGCATGCAGACACATAAAGTGTGACTGCGCACCATGGCGTCGGTTCGAGACGTGGACGACCCGGTTCACGGGCCCGATCGCGCGTCACCGGCCCTGTCGGGTCGGCGTGTCGCGATCGAAGCGAATGCCACGGAGCCTGCAGCGTCCTCGCGGACGCAGGCTCCCGGTCAGGATGTCGGACCCATGGCCCGACAGACCCCTCGCGAAGGCGGGTTCAGCAGCGGATGCGGCGCGTTCTGTTCAGGCGGAGAGCCCGGTCAGGAGCAGCGAATCCGGCGACCGATCCCGCGAGACCAGGCGGGCATGAGCCCCTTCTGGACGGAGGTCTTGGCATCGAAGTCGGTGTTGGCAGGAAGGGCCTGTCCCATCGAAGTACCTCCGGAGGCGGTTTCGGTCGTGATCGGCACCCACGCGCGCCGTCACTCCTCCACTGTAACTGAAGCTCTGAAAAGAAAAAGAGCGAGCGTTCGGTTTTGTGAGGTCGGTTACACTTCCCGTGCGAGGCGCAGGGAGGGCGCGTGCCGCACTGGACCGACGATTGGCCCGCACTGGCGGTGCTCTCCACGTGTGAGGCGCGCGAGGTGCAGCTGCCCGAGGGAACTGGCGTGGAGTACCTCGGCCTGGCCGCCCGGGTGCTGGGCGGCGCGCCCGGCGTGGGCGAGAACCCCGAGCTCGACGTGCTGGGGTGGGAGCCCCCGCCGTGGCTGGCCCGCCTGTACGGGGTGCACGGCGGGCTCGGGCCGTGGTGGCCCACGGGTGCCGGCGCCCCCGACCGGTGGACGCGCCACGCCCTGCTCCCTTGGGAGGCCGTCACCCCGCTCACGTCGCACGTGCGCTTCGGCGAGGAGGGGATCCTCTTCGACCCGGCGGACTGCGCGCTGTTCGCCCCGGACGGGAACGGGGGCGGGCTGGTCGTCGAGGGGCGCGATGCGTTCCGGGTGCGGCGATTCTCGGCCGCCCGGCACACCCTGTCCGACCCGATGGATCCGGCCGACGCGCTCGCCTGGATCGCCGCGGGCTGGATACGCATCGGGGCATGACGCACCCAGACCTCGAGCGCTACCGGGCTCCGAAGGGCTTCGTGCTGGTGCGCAGCCACCTCGACGGGGTCGAGGTCTACGCGCCCGCCGCGGTCGAGGAGGTGCTCGAGCAGCGCACGCGATGCGCCGGCTGCGGCGCCGCGATCGCGTGGGACCCGGGCAAGCAGGCCCTGAGCTGCCCGTACTGCGGCACGACCACCGAGGCGCAGAAGGGCCGCGACGAGGGGCACGGCGAGTTCACGCTCGAGGCGCTCGAGCGCGGCGCCCGCGGGTGGGGGGCCGAGCGGCCCGAGCTGTCGTGCGAGGGGTGCGGGGCGATCCTCACGCTCGATCCCGGCAACATGGCGGCGAGCTGCCCGTTCTGCGCGTCGAACCACGTCATCGTGCGCACGGCCACCGAATCGACGCTGCGTCCCGGTCGCGTGCTGCCGTTCTCGATCCAGTCCGCCGAGGCCACGCGCCTCGCCACGTCCTGGCTCCGCGAGGGGTGGATGCGGCCGCCCGGGGTCGTCGAAGCGGCGCGGCTCGATCGATTCATGGGGGTCTACCTTCCCTACTGGGTGTTCGGCGCCCAGATGGCCTGCGACTACGAGGTCGAGGTCGGCAAGGATCGCTGGGTCACCGAGACCCGCAACGGCCGCACCGAGCGCAGGCGCGTGACGGACTGGTCGTGGAAGAAGGGCCGGGTGGCGTTCCGCACGGACGGCGTGGTGGTCGAGGGCACCGGGCGCGTCGCCGGCCTCCAGCGCGCCGGCACGTTCCCGCTCGAGAAGATGGTGCCCTACACGCCCGACGTGCTCGTGGGGTTCGCGGCGCACGCCTACGACATCGCCCTGCCCGAGGCCTGGGACCGCGGCCGCGCGAAGATGCGCACCCTCGCGGCCGACACGGCGAAGTCCGAGGCCGGCGGCGACCGCCAGCGCAACTTCTCGTGCGCCGTCGATCTCGACGACGAGATCTGGCACTACGCGCTGCTGCCGGTGTGGCTGTCGACCTACACGTGGGACGACCGGAAGTGGGTCGTGCTGGTCAACGGCGCCTCGGGAGACATCGGCGGCACGCGCCCCGTGGCCTGGATGCGCGTGTACCTCGCGATGGTCGCGCTCCTGATGCCCGGCCTGTTCACGGGCGTGTGCATCGGCCTGCCCGCGCTGCTCGTCGCGGGGATGGGGCTCGTCGTCTGGATCTTCGCGTTCGTCTTCCTGTTCCTCGGCGGGGTCGTGGCGGTCGCGATCTACCAGACGGCCCTCGAGGAGGAACGCCTGTGACGGCCATCGTCCAGGAGGGCGAACGCCGCGCCGGTCGGCTGCCGGTCGGCTGCTCGCACTGCGGCTCGGCCTGGCTCGGCGAGGTCGACGCGACGTGCCTGGTGTGCGGCACCGGCCGGCTCGAGCCGCGCTCCGTCCGCATGGAGGGGGAGCCCGAGCTGGCCGTGCCGTTCGCGATCGACGCCGCCGAAGCGGCCAAGCGGCTGCGCGCCTATGTCGACCAGCACGTGATGCCCGTCGGCGAGGCCGAGCGCGCCGGCGAGCGGCTCCAGGCCCACTTCGTGCCCGCGTGGCTCGTCGATGCGCGCGTGATCACGACGTGGGAGGCCGAGGTCGGGTTCGACTACGAGGTCGAGAGCACGGTCGAGAAGTACCAGGGGAACCGCTGGGTCACGGTGCCCACCAAAGACCGCCGCATCCGCTGGGAGCCCCGCGCGGGCACGCTCGATCGCTGGTACGACAACGAAGACGTTCCGGCGATGTCGACGTGGAAGGCCTGGCGCGAGGTCGTCCGCGACCCGTCGCAGCGCGGCCCGCTCAAGCTCCGCGACGACGCGCCCATCCTGCTGCCCGACCTGACCCCCGAAGACGCGTGGCCCTCCGCCGAGGTCGGGCTCAAGAAGCGCATCGGGCTCGACGTCCAGCGCGCCACGCAGGCGCAGCACTTCCGCGAGCTGTACGTCGCGGCGCAGTGGGAGGGCCTGCACTGGAGCTGGCTCCTCTTCCCGGTCTACGCCGCGTCCTACACCGACCCCACCGGTCGGGTGCGGGTGCTGCGCGTCGACGGCGTGTCGGGCGAGGTGACGGGTGCCGTGGCCGCGAGCCCGTCCCGCGCGCGGTTCCGCGCGATGCTGTGGGCGTCGCTGGGCCTCGTGACGCTCGGGCTCGCCGCGATCGTGGCGCTGCCCGGCATCATCTTCTGGCCGCTGCTCCTGCTCACGGCGTTCGGCGGCGTGGTGGGGTTCCTGTTCCTCGGCGTCGCGGTGATCCCGCTGCTCCGCGTGCGGGGCGCGAACGCGGCCCTCCCCGCCGAGGATCCGTTCATTCCGCGCGGCGGCCCTTCGAGCGGATCGACTTCGTAGCGGTCGAGGCGTCGGCCCACGACAGATCGAAGCCCGCTGGCAGGCGCACGAGCTCGTAGAGGCTCGCGATGTACTGGTCTTCGTCGCCCGCCCGGAACGGATTCGTGAACTCCCACACCCGCTTGCCCTCGCGCGTCACCTCGAACGCGCGCCCGTTGTCGGACTCGCTGACGAGCGTGTTGCCGTTGTCGAGCCGCTGGACGGAGCCGAGGATGCGGCTCCAGAAGTACTCGCCGTCGCCCCCGCCGTACTCCCAGCTGATGCGGCCGGTGCGGGTGTTGGCCTCGAGCACGCGCGAGCGGTCGGAGAGCCCGCGATTGTCGAACAGCAGCACGGTGTCGTCGTCGAGCAGCACGGGCTGGTGCTGGCCCACCCAGGTGCCGTGCAGCAGCCACTCGACCGAGCGGTTCTTCGGGTCGATCGTCGCGATGCGGTGCGTGTGGCGGAAGCTCACGAGGAGGTTGCCCTCCTTGAACTCCGGCTTCGAGAACCCGGCGGGCAGGATCGTGATGGTGTTCGTGTGCAGCACGTCGCCCGTCTTCGCCATGAACGGGATCCACCGGCGGTGCTTGCTGTTCAGGAAGCAGTCGAACACCGAGAACTTCTCGCGCACCGTGCCGTCGGGCTCGAGCACGAGCACGGTGTCCATCACGACGGGCTTGTCGGACAGCTCGGGCAGGTCCATCGGCTCGCGCGAGAGCGTCCAGATGGAGCCGTCGGGCGCCACGTCGAGGTCGTGGTGGATGTTCTCGTCGTCGATGCCCCAGAGGAAGCGGCTGTCCTTGTCGATCTTCGCCATCCCCTGGCCGCCCCACACCACGAGCAGGTCGCCGTTCTCATAGAGGTGCGCGCGTCGCCAGTGGTTCGGGAACTCCTTGTGGACCTTGAGATCGGTCTCGGGGAACGCCTCGAACCAATCGAACGCCCACTTGTGGAGGACGTTGCCGTCGCGGTCGATCAGGTGGGCCTCGGGACCCTGGCCGCTCACGTAGAGGTTGGCGCCGGGCTGGACCTTCGCGGCGTCGAGGATGCGCACGCCAGCGTCGTTCGGCGGCGGCATCGTGCCGTCGAGGTAGCCGAGCGCGGCGAGCGCTTCGAGGTCCTCCTCGGGGGTCTCGGTGATGGACTTGAACCGCCCGGGGATCTGCTCCTCGTCGGACGCGAGGCGCTCGAGGCGCTCGCGCCTGCGCGCCCCCATCTCCTTCTTCTCGGGAGGGGAGCCGAAGCAGCCGAGCAGCAGCAGTCCGAGCATCACGCTGCCGCTATAGCCGGCCTCCACGAGGGGTGAAAGCGGCTACAGTTCCCCGGCGAGGAGGAGCGGATGGTGGTGGTGGCGATCGGCGCGGCGCTGGCGGCCTGCGAGGAGCCCACGTCGAGCCCCGACGTCGAACGGGCTGCCGCGGCGGTGTTCGAGGCGTTCGACGCCATGGATGCCGAGGGCGTCCAGTCCGCGCGCGCCGGGCTCGAAGCCGCCGTGCCCTGCCTCGGCGGCGTGCTCACGCCCTCGGGTGCCGCGCGCCTCCACATCGCGCGCGGGATGAGCGAGTTCGCCTCGCGGAACGCCCCTGCGGCGCGGGCCCACTTCGCCGCGGCACGTCGGATCGACCCCGACGTCGGGCTCCCCGGGGTCGTCGCCGAAGGCAACCCCATGTGGAAGGACTTCCGCGCGACCGACCTCGATGCGCTCCCGACGGAGACGCTCGGCGCGCCCGCCGACGGCGTGCTGGTCCTCGACGGGCGGCCGTCGAACGAGCGGGCCCCCGCACTCCCGGTGGTGCTCCAGATCGTCGACGAGTCCGGCACGGCGCGGCTCTCGGCCCTCGTCGAGGCTGGCGCCACGCCGCCTGCCTACGCGCTCCGCCCGCCCACGCGCGAGCGCCGCAGCGCATCGACGCCGCTGTGGGTCGGGGCCGCTTCGTCCGCCGCGCTGGCGCTCGGCTTCGGCGGGCTGTCGGCCTGGTCGTACGGCGACTACGACGCCGCGGATCCCGGGAGCTGGACCGACGGCAAGCGCACCCGGACCAACGCGTTCGCCGGCGCGGCCTACGGCACGGGCGCCGTCGCCGCCGGTCTCGGCGTCGCGGCCGTGGTGGTCCGGGGCAAGCTCTGAACCCCAGGCTCCCGATCGGCTCGTCCGTCGAGCGCTACCGGGTGGAGGCGGTGCTGGGGGAGGGCGGCATGGCCGTCGTCTACCGCGTGAAGCACCAGACGCTCGGCACCCGCCACGCCCTGAAGATCCTCACGGTGGGGTCGGCCCAGATCCGCACCCGCATGATCCGGGAGGGCCGGGTCCAGGCGCGGGTCCGCCATCCCCACCTCGTCGCGGTCACCGATGTGCTCGACCTCGACGGGTCGCCCGGCCTGCTGATGGAGCTCGCGCACGGCCCGGCGCTCGACGAGTGGCTCGCGCGCTACCGGCCCACGCTGGACGAAGCGGTTCGCGTCTTCCGCGGCATCGTGCTCGGGGTCGGGTACGCCCACGCCCAGGGGCTGGTGCACCGCGATCTCAAGCCGGCGAACGTCCTCTTGCACCTCGACGCGGGCCAGGTCGTGCCGAAGGTCACCGACTTCGGGCTCGCGAAGCTGACCGAATCCGGCGACGAGAACCGCACGCGCTCCGGCGTGACGATGGGCACACCCGCGTACATGCCGCCCGAGCAGATCCGCAATGCCGCCGCGGTCGATCGCCGCGCCGACATCTACAGCCTCGGGTGCATCCTCTACGAGATGGTGACGGGCGAGCAGGCGTACCGGAACGACGACATGCTCGCGCTGTTCAACGACATCGCGTCCGGCGCGCACGTCCCGGCGTCCGAGCGGGTGGAGGGCCTGCCCGAGGCCATCCTCCGCACGCTCTCGCGCACGATGGCCATCGACCGCGAGTCCCGGCCCGCGGACTGCGTCGACGTGCTCGCCCTGCTCGACGGGGAGGACGTGCCGCCCTCCGGTGACGGCCTCGCCGCGCCCCGCCCGCCGCGCACCACGTCCCCCACGACCCTCGAGGTCGGAGAGGCCGGCGGGCTCGCGGTCCTCGCGCTGACCCCCGATCTGCTGACCCCCGCCCCCGCGCCCGGGCGCGCGGGCACGCTGCTTCCGACCCACGAGCCCACGGTCGACCCGACGCCCGCGCCTCCCGCGATGACTGTCGCGTTCGAGACGCCGGTGTCGCCGTCCCGCACCGACTCGGCGCCTCCGGCCCGATCCCGCGGGCCGTGGCTGTGGGTGGGGCTCGGGCTCGGCGGTCTGGCGGCGCTCGCGGCCGGCACCCTCGTCGTGGTGGGGGTCTTGGCCTCCCTGGCGAGCGTCGGGGACCCCACTACGGGTGCGGTCCCCGATCCGGTCCCCGAGCCCGCCTCCGACCCGGAGCCGTCGGTCGATCCGGAGCCGTCGGTCGATCCGGAGCCGTCGGTCGATCCGGAGCCCGTGGTCCCCGAGCCGGTGGTCGCCGAGCCCGCGGTGGGGCCGTCGCCTGCCGGGCCCCGATCCCCGCCGCCGCGGCCGCCTCCGGTCCCCCAGCCCGAATCGGTGGTGGAGCCTTCTGCGCCGTCCCCCGCGCCGGGGCGCTTCACCGCCACCGGCGGGGTGGTGGTCCTGCGCGGCCCCTCGGGCTCCTTCCGCGCCGACGAGCCCGTGCCGCCCGGCACCTACGACTACGACATCCGTTTCGACGACATGTCGGAGGGGTCGGGGACGGTCACCGTCGCTCCGGGCCAGGTGCTCCGTTTCCGCTGCGACAGCGCCTTCGGGCGCTGCGCATTGGACTGAGAGCCGGTAGAGTAGCCGTCTCGGAGGGGTCGATGGTCTGGGCGCTCGCGCTCGCAGGATGCTGGATCGGCGGACAGGCGCACGAGCGGCGCCTGTGCGACATCGGCTCGCCCGACTGCCCCGAGAC
This sequence comes from Alphaproteobacteria bacterium, assembly GCA_020632875.1. Taxonomy (GTDB): domain Bacteria; phylum Myxococcota_A; class UBA796; order UBA796; genus JACKEQ01. Next base: position 19,338 of record JACKET010000009.1, on the reverse strand, counting down.
CGATGCGGACACGGACGCGGATGCGGACACCGATTCCGATGCCGACGCGGACACGGATTCGGACGCGGACACCGATGCGGACTCGGACACGGACTCCGACACGGACGCGGACACGGACTCCGATGCGGACACGGACTCCGATGCGGACACCGACTCCGATGCGGACACGGACGCGGACACGGACTCCGATGCGGACACCGACTCCGACACGGACACGGACTCCGACGCGGACACGGACTCCGATGCCGACATGGACACCGACACGGACGCGGACACCGATTCGGACACCGACACCGACACGGGCGTCGACCCGAACGACATGGATGGTGATGGGTATCCCACCCCCGCGGACTGCGACGACCTGGACAGCGCCATCCACCCGGGCGCCATCGAGATCTGCAGCGGTGTCGACGAGGACTGCGACGGCGACGTCGACGAGAACGGGACGTTCGCCATCGACGGGGTGCCCGGCTCCGGCACGCTCGGCGGTGCGGTGTTCAACGCCTCCGCGGGCATGGTCTTCGACATCTGCGGGACGCACGTGCTCCAGCCCACGGGCCTGCAGGCCTACGTCCCGATGACGCTCCAGGGCCATCCCGTGGGGGCCGGTCCGGCCACGCTCACGACCGGGGGCTCCACCGTGCTCGCGATCCAGGCGGACGTGACTGCGCGAGACCTCGTGATCACGGGGGGCACGAGCGGAGGAGGGGTCGTCGTCACCCTCGGCCACGCGATGTTGGAGCGCGTCACGATCTCCGGGAACGCGGCGCCGAGCGGGGGAGGCCTGTACGTCGCGGACGCCGACGCCACGCTCGTGGACTGTGCCTTCGACGCCAACTCCGCGACCTCGATGGCACCGGACGACGGGGGCGGCCACCTCTACGTGTCCGGCAACTCGATGGTCGACGTGACCCGCACCGTGTTCGACAGTGGCATCTCTGCCTCGCAGGGGGGCGCCGCGCAGATCGCGAGGCTCGTCGCGGCCACCGCGCCTCCGGTGGTGACGTTCACGGACACCACCTGGAGGGACAACGTGGCGTCCGGAGCCGGCGGTGCGGTGTACGTCCGCGGCGGGGCCCAGGTGAGCTTCCTCGGCACGGCGTTGCTGCAGGGCAATGATGCGACGTTCGGTGGCGGCGCGCTGCAGCTGGCGAACCAGGGTGGGCTCGGCGAACCCGATGTCGATCTCGGGCGCGCCGAGATCGCCGGCAACACGGCCCTCGAAGGCGGCGGGGTGTACTGCGGGCGGGGGAACCTCGTCGGCGGGCCGGGGCTCTCCATCCACGGCAACAGCAGCTCTGGCTTCGGCAGCGCGGTCCGCCAGGTGTCGGGGTGCACGGTGTTGCTGGCCGGCAGCGTGGCCGACCCCATCGACGTCTACGCGAACAACGCGTCGGCGGGAGGTGGGGCGCTGTCTTTCGGGGCCAATGCGACCCTGAGCTTCGCGGATGTCCACGCGAACACGGGGGGCGGGGGCATCCTCGCGGCGGGCGCGGCAACGGTGAATCTCTCGGATGTCGCGCTGTACGGCAACGTCTCGGGGCAGGTCGGCCATGCCGTGCGCCAGCACTCGGGGGCCGTCGTCCTCGCGACCTCCGTGTCGGTGTCCGACCACCCGACCGGTACGGCGTGGTCGCTGGCGAACTTCGGGCCGAACGCGCCTTCGGCGATCCTGACCTCCTGCACCTTCGACCAGAACTACGTGGCGGTGGAGGTCGACGCGGGCAACCTGGAGAGCGTCACCTCGACGTGGACCGGGAACACCGTCGACGTGCGGGCGACTGGCGACTACTCCGGGTACGGGGTCGACGCGTCGTTCACGTGCGACCCGTCACTCTGCACTCCGTCGCCCTGACGGGGCTCAGTCGCCCTTGAGCTTGCGGAGCAGCGTGTTGCGGCCGATGCCGAGCGCCGCGGCCGTCGCGCTGCGGTTGCCGTCGTGCAGCTCGAGCGCCCAGCGCACGTAGTCGCGCTCGACCGCCTCGAGCGGGCGCAGGTCGGACGTGAACACGTCGACGCTCTCGGGCAGCGTGTCGTCGCCGAGCGGCAGGTGCCCCACCTCGATGACGGACGCGGGGCACAGCACCACGGCGCTCTCGAGGCAGTGCTCGAGCTCCCGCACGTTGCCCGGCCAGGGCCAGCTGTGCAGCGCGTTCCGCGCGCCGGTCGACAGGGTGACGTCGCGCTTGTGGCGCCGGCAGAACTCGAACAGGAAGTGGTCGACGAGCCGGTCGAGGTCGCCGTGGCCGCGGGCGCGGAGCGGCGGCATCACGATCTCGACGACCCGCAGCCGGTAGTACAGGTCGCGGCGGAAAGTGCCCTCCGCCACGCGCCGCTCGAGGTCGACGTGGGTGGCGCACACGAAGCGCACGTCCGCGGGCTCCGGCACCGTGCCGCCCACGCGGAGGAACCGCTTGTCCTGGAGCAGCCGGAGCAGCTTGCCCTGCACGGGCAGCGTGAGCTCGCCGATCTCGTCGAGGAACAGCGTGCCGCCGTCGGCCGCGTGCACCTTGCCCTCCGTGCGGCGATCGGCGCCGGTGAACGCGCCCTTCTCGTGCCCGAACAGCTCGTTCTCGATGAGGCTCTCGGGCAGCGCCGCGCAGTCGACCTTCACGAGCGGCCCGTCGCGACGGGCGCTGTTGTGGTGCACGGCGCGCGCGATGAGCTCCTTCCCGGTGCCGGTCTCGCCGCGCACCAGCACCGTCACGTCCTTCGGGGCGGCGCGCGCGACCCGCGCGTAGACCGCCTGCATCGAGGCCGACTCGCCCACGATGTGGTTGAACCGGAACGCCAGCGGACGCGGGTTGTCGGGCTGGAGCTGGCTGCGCAGGCTCGTGCCGTCGAGGATGCGGACGACCTGCTCGCCGATGCGCGCCAGCGCCGCCTCGTCGGCCTCCGAGAAGCGACCCGTGCGCTGGTTGAGGAGCTGGAGCACCCCCAGCACCACGCCGTCGCGGAGCAGGGGGACGGCCAGCATCGAGTCCGTGCGGTAGCCGGTCATCGCGTCGAAGCGCACGGAGTGGCGCGCGTCCTGCTCGTCGCGCGCGATGCGGACGGCCTGCGCCTCGTCGGCCACCCAGCCGGCGACGCCTTCTCCGATGCGCAGGCGGATCTCGGCGATCTCGGGGAGGTGCGCGACGCGGCTCACGAGCTCGCGCGTCGCGTGATCGACGAGGTAGAGCGTGCCCCGGTCGGCGTCGAGGCGCCGCGTCGTCTCGTCGACGATGCGGCGCAACACCACGTCGAGGTCGACCTGGCGGTCGGCCAGGTTGCCGAGCAGCTTCGCCAGCCAGTCCTTCGCCATGCCCTCCCGGCCCGCTACGAGCTGGTCGATCAGGGCGGCAGCGTACTGCGATGGCGCCGGCTCGGTCAAAGGACGACCACCTCGGACTCCCGCGCGGCGAAGGCTCCGGAGAAGCGGCTGCGCGCAGCTTCTTCGATGGCCTGGACCCCCGCGTCGTCGCGCGTCGGGTCGTGGTGGAACAGCGCGAGGCGCTCGATCCCGCCGAGCGTGCAGACCTCGACGGCGTCCTCCCACGTGGAGTGGCCCCAGCCGCGGCGCGCCGGGCCCACCTCGCCCTGGTACTCGCGGCGCGTGTACTGGGCGTCGTGGATGATGAGGTCGGCACCGGACGCGAACTCGATGAGGCGCGCGTCGATGGCCTCGCCGTGCTCCACGTCGGTCGCGAAGACCACGCGCTTGCCGCCCGCGTCGATCCGGTACACGAAGACCCCGTTCGGGTGTGTCATCTCGGCCGCCTCGATGCGGAACGGCCCGATCTCGAAGGGGTGTCCGGCGTCCACGTCGAGGAAGCCGAGCTGGGCGGCGAAGGCGTCGAGCCCCACGGGGAACTGCGGGGGACGCATCTGCCCGCGCAGGCTGTCCTCGATGCCACCCCACTGCGTACGGGCGCCCGCGAACGTGATGCGCGATCCGGGGTGGAACAGCGGGGCGAAGAACGGCACGCCCTGGATGTGGTCCCAGTGGACGTGGGTGAACAGCACGGTCGTGTCGATCGCCGTGCACCCGAGGTCCTGGCCGAGCGACGCGAGACCCGTGCCGCCGTCGAGGACGAGGCGCTCGCCCTCGTGCTCGAGCACCACGCAGGTGGTGTTGCCGCCCGTCCGCGCGAACGCGGGACCGCTCACGGGAATGCTGCCGCGGACACCCTGGAATCGAACCTTCATCGAGCACCTCCTTGCACGTGACTGACAAAGCAAGGGCGGTGCCAACTGGATTCATGAGGTTCGTCCGTCTACAGGCGATCCGGGTGATCCATTCTGGAGCAGTGCGCCGATCCAGACTGGTGCGCGGCGTCGGGCGGGTGTGCGATAAATGCGCCGGAGGAACCCATCCGCCCCTGGCTCGCCCTTCTCGCCGTCGGCGTCCCGCTGTGCTGGAGCGCCCCGGCGCTCGCACAGGAACCGGCTCCCGCGCCCGACTACGAGCTCGTGTGGGCCACGTGGCGCCAGCAGGTCCTCGTGAGCTGGGCGGCGCGGCTCGAGACCGCGAACCTCCAGATCGAGGCGCGGAACGCGTTCTTCGCGGGGCAGAACTCCTTCGGTGACGCGTTCCCGGGCCTCGCGGGCGCGCGGCTCGATCGCCCGTCCGTCGTGCGCGGCCGGCTCGTCGCGCTGCAGGACCGCGCCACGGCGCGGGAGTCCGAGCGCCAGGAGCCGATCCCCGAGCTCGGGTCCGACGAGCGCCGCGCCGAGGCCACCGCCGCGCGTTCCGCGGCGCTCGAAGCCGAAGAGCGCGCCGACGGCCTCGTCCGGCGCCTGCTGACCGGGATCGCCGCCCACCTCGACCGGAACCCGGGCCTGCGCGACGAGGGGCTCGCCCGGCTCCGCAAGCCGCTCCAGGACGAGCTCGAAGCGGTGCGCGCCCCCGTCGACGACCCGGTGCAGCAGGCGGCGCGCGACGCCCGTGCCGCCGCGGCCGATGGCGACCTCGCGGCCCTCGACCAGCTCCAGTTCGACCTGATGCTGCACGCGGTCGCGGATCGCCCCGTCCCGTCGCCCGATCCGATGCTGCCGCTGCTGGCCGAGACCGATCGCGGCGAGGCCGCGGCCCAGCGCCTCCGCCTCCTGCTCCCGTGGCTCGAGCCCGCTGCGGCGGCCCGGGTCGAGGCGGCCCTCGCGGAGTACTCACGCGGTCCGGCGCTCGAGAAGGCGCGGGCGGAGCGCGAAGCCGCCGCCGAGGCCGCCCGCCTCGCGGCCACGGCGCCGATCCTCCGCAGCGTCGAGGTCCTCTCGTCCGCGCGAGCGGGCGCCCAGGCGGGCCTCGACGCGCTCGAGACGAAGCTCGCGGGCCTCCCCGAGGGCGACCCCGACCGCGAGCGCATCGGCCTCGAGCGCGACGCCCAGGCCGACCGGGTGAAAGAGCTCACGGTCCGCCTCGAGCGCGCGCAGGGCATCCACGACGGCAAGCTCGACGCCGCCACCGCGGCCGCCGACCGCGCGCGCAAGCAGGCCGAAGAGGCCGCGGCCACGGCGGCAGACGACCGCGAGCGCGCCCGGGCGAAGTTCCTCGGCGAGGCCGCCGACGCCCGCGACCGCGTGCGCGAGGCCGCCAAGCTGCTCGAGGATCGCAGGAGCGCCATCGCCGCCGACGCCGCCGCGCGCGACAAGCAGGTCGAGGGCTTCCAGGAGCAGCTCGTCGCGATCGAGAAGAGCTCGCCCCTCCCGGGCTCCGGGCCCGACGCCGACGAGGTCTACCGCGACCTGCGGAAGTGGCGGAAAGAGCTCATCGACGGCGAGATCGCCCGCGGGTACGGCGTCCAGACGGCCGACGAGAAGGTCGCCGAGGTCACGGTCCACGCGACGCGCGAGCGCCAGATCATCGCCAGCGCCAACCAGCTCGGCCGCGACGCGGCGATCGAAGCGGCCTCCGAAGACTGGGAGGCCGCGCTCGACGAAGAGCTCGCGATCGCCGAAGAGCTCGGCACCGTCGCGCGGGACGAGCGCCAGGCCGTGCTCACGTCGCTGCAGCAGATCGCCGAGCTGCGCCGCGAGCTGCGCGGCTACGTCAGCTGGACCGAGCGCGAGAAGGACCGCCGCGAGCTCGGCGCCGACGTGGCCCGCGAGCTGCGCCTGCTCGTGCCGACGGTGCTGGCGCGCATGTCGAATCGCGCCCAGGAGCTGCTCGAGCTGCCGTACCGCTTCGTGCGCGACGCCACACTGCTGATCGACGCGGCGTGGGGCCTGTTCTGGCTCGTCGTGCTGCTCGGCAGCTGGCGGTGGGCGCGCGACAAGTCGATGGACATCGCGTCGCGCGCGGCGGTGCAGGTCAAGCGCCTGAAGCCCGACCTGCGGCCGATCGACGCCCAGCGCCTCAAGGGGCCCACGTCCGACGCCGTGAAGGCGCTGATCGACCTGTCGCTCGGCTACCTGATGGTGTCGTTCATCTCGCCGCTGTCGCCCGAGATCGCGTTCGTCGTCGAGACCTGGCTGCTGCTCGCGATCTACCGCGTGATGCTGGCCGCCTTCGACCTCGCCGTCGTGCGGGCGCCCGAGTTCCGGCCCTCGCTCATCGCACTCGCCGCCAAGACGTACGACCTGCTGCGGTTCACGACGCGCGTGCTGATCATCTGGGGCATCGCCCGCGGGTTCACGTACTACGTGCTGTGGTCGACGCTCCAGCTCGACACCGTCGCCGGGCTGGCGATGACGATGTTCAACCTCGTCTTCGTGTTCCTGGTCGCCTGGCTGCTCTACCAGTGGGACCCGATCCTGCGCGACCGCGTCCGCGCGCGGAACCAGGAGAGCCAGATCGTCGCGTTCCTCTCGCGGGAGGTGCCGCGCCCCCTGCGGCCCCTGTCGGCGCTCGCGATGCTGACCTTCTTCGGCATCACGCTCGGCGTCGACCTGCTGTACTTCTTCCTGGCCCGCGACCGCACGGGCCTCGCGCGCGTCTTCAACGTGATCACGCGCTACCAGATGGGCGCCACGGAGGATCAGTCGCTCGTCCCCATCCCGCAGGAGACGATGGACGCCCTGTGCTCCCGCGAGCCGGGCCACCCGGTCTACGTCACGCGTCCCGGCCTCGACGAAGAGCTCGACGCCGTGTTCCAGGGCTGGAAGAAGGACAGTCGGCGCGGCATGGTCGCGCTCGTCGGCGACCGGGGCGAGGGCAAGCGCACCGAGATCGCGCGGTTCCTCGCGCGGCTCGACGGCGGCGACATCCACCCGTACCGGTGTCGTCTGAACCACGCGATGCTGTCGGAGCACGAGCTGCTCGCGTGGCTCGCCGAGGTCACCGGGGTCGCACCCGCCGAGACGGCCGACAAGCTCGTCGAGAACCTCCGCCAGGCGCCGCGAGCCGTGTTCGTCGTCGAGCAGGCGCACCGCGCGTACTCCCGCTCGGTCGGGGGGTTCGCGGCCATCACCCAGCTCCTGTACGTGCTGAACGCCACGTCCGACCACCACTTCTGGCTGGTGAGCTTCCACCGTCCCGGGTGGCGGTACCTCGGCGCCATCCCGTCGATCGTCGACGTCGGCGTGTTCCGCAGCGTCATCAACCTCGAGCCGTTCGACGCGAGCATGCTCCGCGACCTCACCCAGAAGCGGGCCAAGGCCGCCGGGCTCGATCTCGACTACCGGGGCCTGATGCGCGCGAACCTCCTTGGCGCCGACCCCGAGGTCGAGCAGGAACGCGCGACCAACGCGTTCTTCCGCCTCCTGTCCGAGGCCAGCGAGGGCAACCCGCGCGTCGCCATGCACCTGTTCGCCGCGTGCCTCGAGCCCGGCGACCGCACGGGCAAGGCGCGGGTGCTCACCCGCAAGGCGCTGCGCACCGAGGTCGCGTCCGACCTGTCCGTCGATGCGCTGTTCACGCTCACCGCGCTCCGCCAGCAGGACGCGATGGAGCTCGCCGAGATCGTCGAGGTCACGAACCTCCCGCTCCACACGGTGCGGAACACGGTCCGTGACCTCCAGTCCCGCGGGCTCGTCGAGGGCGCGAAGACCCTGATCTACATCCCGATCGAGAACCTGCCGCTGGTGTCGCGCACCCTGCGCCGGCGCCACCTGCTGTACCTGGGGGCCTGATGGAAGGCGTCGACATCCAGCAGTTCATCCAGTTCATCAACTTCGACGGCATCCCGTTCGCGATGTTCGTGCTGGTCATCGGCTTCCTCGCCCTGCGCGTCGTCAGCTCGCTCGTCGACGATCTCGGCGAGCGGTTCACGAACTGGCGTCTGCAGCTGATGAAGGGCAAGGCGATGCTCCGCTTCGCCGCCTACATCATCATCGCGGTGCTCGTCGCGAGCACGGTGCTGCGGCTCGAGAGCGAAGCCCTGCTCGCCATCTCGGGCACCATCGCCGTGGCCATCGGCTTCGCCATGAAGGACCTCGCCGCGTCGCTGATGGCGGGCCTCATCCTGCTCGTCGACGAGCCCTTCCAGGTCGGCGACCGCATCGCGTTCGACGGGTACTACGGGGAGGTCACCGAGATCGGCCTGCGCAGCGTGCGGCTCGCCACCCTCGACGACAACGCCGTCACGGTGCCGAACAGCAAGTTCCTCACGGACTCCGTGGCCTCCGCGAACGCCGGCGCGCTCGACGCGATGGTCGTGGTGCCCTTCTACATCGCCGCCGCCGAGGACTTCCAGCGCGCCCGCCGCATCGTGACCGAAGCGACCGCGACCTCGCGCTACGTCTACCTGTCGAAGCCCGTCGTCACGCTCGTGACCGACCAGTTCCTCGGCGAGCGCTTCGTGACGGTCATCACGACGAAGGCGTACGTGTTCGACATCCGGTACGAGAAGGCCTTCGTCACGGACATCACCGAGCGCGTGAAGCTCGCCTTCCGCCGCGCGGGCATCCGCACGCCCGACCAGCAGTACCGCGACCTCGACATCAACGCGCGCGAAGAGCCCCATCCGGCCGAGCCCACCAAGGTGGGCCCGCACTACGAGGGCTAGCGTACGGCGGGTCGGGGCGGGCCGGGGTCGGGCGAGGTCAGCGGCCGCCAGAACGCCGAGACCGGAGCGGGCTCCTGGTTCTGGACCTGGCCGTACGCCTGGCAACGGGGGTTGAGGCAGGCCCCGAGCCCGTGGACGGGCTGGAGCGGAATCCCACATCTTCTGCAACGCATGGTCGGTCGGATAACGTGGACGAACGCCGTGTCAAGCGCGTTCCGACAGACTCTCCCAGCGGGTGAACAGCGCGTCGATCTCGGCGGGCAGCGCTTCGAGCCGTGCCGACAGCGCGGGGACGGCGTCTGCGCGGTCTCGATACGTGCCCGGGTCGGCGAGCGTGGCTTCGAGCGCGGCCATCTCGGTCTCGAGCGCGTCGATTCGATCGGGGAGCGCGTCGAGCTCCTGCTTCTCCTTGAACGACAGGCGCTTCGGACGGTCGGCCGGCGGAGGAGGCGGCGCGGGCGTCGCCTTCGGGGGTGGGGGAGCGGGAGAGGTCTTGGTGGCGGCCCGCTCCGCCTGGAGGCGATCGGCGTACCGAACCACCCGACCGTCGCCCTCGAAGGCGAGCACGGCGGTGCACACGCGGTCGAGGAACGCGCGGTCGTGGGTGACGACCACCGCGGCGCCGTCGAAGTCGAGCAGCGCCTCTTCGAGCACGCGGAGGGTCCACAGGTCGAGGTCGTTGGTGGGCTCGTCGAGGAGGAGGACGGCGTTGCCCTCGAGCATCTTCTTCGCGAGGAGGAGGCGGGCCCGCTCGCCGCCGGAGAGGCCCTCGACGCGGGCGTCGAACTGCTCGCGGGTGAAGAGGAGCCGGCCGAGGAACGTGGCGACGTGGACCCACGTGTCGCCGACCTGGATCTGGTCGTTGCCCCCGCCCGCGGCCTCGAAGACGGTGTCGGTCTCGTTCAGGCCCGTGCGCGCCTGGTCGAGCATGCCGAGCTTCACGCGGGGCGCCTTGTGGACGACGCCGGACATCGCGACCACCCCGCCGGCCTCGAGCTCGCCCGTGAGCACGCGGAGCAGCGTGGACTTGCCCATCCCGTTGTCGCCGACGATGCCGATGCGGTCGCCGGGGCGGACGGCCAGCGACAGGTCGCGGATGAGCGCGCGCCCGGCGATGGACACGTTCACGTCGTGGGCTTCGAGGAAGGTGCCCGACGACTTGAGGCCCGTGGAGAAGTCGAGCTCGAAGGAGCGCTCCTTCGGGAGGGCCGTCGCGTTGGCGCGCAGGTCGTCGAGCCGCTTCAGCCGGGCCTTCTGCTTCGTGGTGCGGGCCGCGGGAGAGCGCGAGGCCCACTCGGACTCGCGCGCGAGGATGCGCAGCCGGCGGTCTTCGGTGCGCTGGAGGTGGGCGTGGCGCTCGGCGCGGGCGATCAGGTAGTCGGCGTAGCTGCCGTCGTACGACACTGCCTGGCCGCTCTCGATCTCGATGATGCGCTCGGCCACGGCCTCGAGCAGGTAGCGATCGTGGGTCACGATCACCACCGCGCCGCGGTACCCGACGAGGAAGCGCTCGAGCCACGTGATCGTGCGGGCGTCGAGGTGGTTCGTGGGCTCGTCGAGCAGCAGCACGTCGGGCTGCTCGAGCAGCGTCGCAGCGAGCGCGAGCCTGCGCCGCTCGCCCCCGGACAGCCCGGCCAGCGCGCGGTCGCGGGGAGGCGCGCCGAGCTGATCGAGGATGCCGTCGATCCTGTGCTCGACCGACCAACCGGCCTCGTCGAGCCGGGCCTGGAGCGCGGCGGACCGCTCGAGATCCCCCGCGTTCACGGCGGCTTCCCACTCGGCGTGCAGCGCGCCGTGCCACGCGACGGCGGCCTTCACGACGTCGTCGACGGTCTCGCCGGGGAAGGCCGGATCCTGCTCGAGCAGCGCGAGCCGCCCGGACAGGCGCACCTGCCCGGCGTCGGCGCCGAGCTTGCCCGCGGCGATCGACAGGAACGAGGACTTCCCGCAGCCGTTGGGCCCGACGAGCCCCACGCGCTCGCGCTCGCCGACGGACAGCGACAGACCCTGCAGGACGTGGCGGTCGCCCCAGGAGAGCTCGAGCTCCTCGGCGACCAGCACACTCACGGGTTGTCGAGGTGGTACACGCGCCGGATGCGCTCGAGGATGTCGTCGAAGTCGAGGTTCAGGTCTTTGAGGATGCCGTTGTGCAGGTCGTACACCCACCCGTGGACCGTGGGGTACTGCGTCTTGAGCCAGCTCTGCTGGACGGCGGCGGTCTTGATGATGTTCACGCACTGCTCGCGGACGTTGAGCTCGATGAGGTGCCTGTATCGCGTCTCCTCGTCGAGCGTCTCGAGCGAATCCTGGTGGTTCCGGTAGACGTCGCGGACCTCGCGCAGCCACGGGTTCAGGATGCCCAGATCGGCCGACTGCATCGCGGCCTTCACACCGCCGCAGCCGTAGTGGCCGCACACGACGATGTGCTTCACCTTGAGGTGCGTGACGGCGTACTCGATGACGGACTGCACGTTGAGGTCGGTGTGGAGCACGAGGTTCGCGATGTTCCGGTGCACGAACACGTTGCCCGGCTCGACGCCCATGATCTCGTTGGCCGGCACGCGGCTGTCGGAGCAGCCGATGTACAGGAAGTCGGGGTTCTGCTCCTTGGCGAGGGTCGCGAAGAAGTCAGGCTTCTCGGCGGTCTTCTGGGCCACCCACTTCTTGTTGTTGTCGAACACCTTCTGGTACAGGTCCATCTTCGGGGCCATGCCGGAACTCCACGCTGGGGCGTCGCTCCTAACAAGGCGTCGGGCAGTCGTGGGTCACAGTGACACACTTCGCCAAACTATTTTTCGGGACACAGGATTCCCGATACGAATTTCACACGATCAGGACCGCGCCAGGCGCAACACCTCGTCGGCGTTGTCGTGCTGGCCCATCGAGCGGAACTGGATCGCCGCGAGCTCGAGCGCCATGCGCCCGAGGTGCGTCTGCTCCATCGCCATCGCGTTCGTCCCGGCGTAGCGCAGGCACCGCGCGATGTCGTCGGCCACGAGGCCGCCGGAGTCCTCGCGCAGCGCGACCAGGTGCACGCGGAGCCCGCGCCAGTCGCGCTGATCGGCCGCACACGCCGCGAGCCCGGCGTGCGCCATCAGGGTGAGCATGCGCGCACCCACCTGGTCGGCCTCGCGCATCACACTGGCGAGCAGCTCGCGGGCCTGGCCGACATCCCCGCGCGAGAACAGCACCAGCGCGAGGTTCGCGCGGTACGCGGGATCGACGATGCCCGTGCCTTCGAGGGTGGTGAGCGCCGTGCGGTAGTGGTCCTCGGCCATGTCGAGATCCCCGGCCGCACGGGCGATCTCGCCGAGCGCGTTGTGCAGGTCGGCGAGGCGCAGCAGGTTCCCGCTGCCCTCGGCCTCGGGCAGGATCTCCATGAGCATCCGGCGCGCCTGCTTGGCCTGGCCGGTCTGCGCGAGGATGTAGCCGAGCGTCGCAGCGGCCCGGACGCGGCGCTCGACGTCGGGGAACAGGTCGAGGGCGCGGGTCACCGCGCGCTCGGCGCCCTTCAGGTCGCCGGAGTCGAGCAGCGTGGCGCCGCACTCGTAGAGCGTCGCGGCCCGCACGGGCGCGGGCAGCCCCTCGGACATGCGCATCGCGGCATCCACGTGGTGCCGCGCGTGCACGAGGTCGCCGGTCATCCGGTCGCACGCCGCGGACTCCTGGAGCGCGCGCACCGTGAGCTCGCGGTTCCGGCGGGCGGACGCCCAGTGCAGCGCGGTGCGCGCCCAGCGCTTGCCCGAGTCGGGGTTCGCGCCGAGCCGGCACACCTCGGAGGCGAGCAGCCAGCCCTCGACGCGCGCGGGGTCGTCGGCGTCGTGCTCCTCGAGCGCCTCGTCCCGGAGCTGGAGCAGGCGGAGCGCCGCGCGCAGGTCGGTGCCGGCGGCCTGGCGCGCGGCGTCGAGCAGCATCGACGCGGCGCGGGTCAGCTGTCCGGACTCGAGGAGGTGCAGGCCGCGGCGGCCCGGATCCTCGATGGAGTCGGCGATCGCGGTGTGCACCCGCTGGAGCGTCCCGCTGCGCTGGGCCCGATCGAGGATCGTCTCGCGCAGCATCCCGTGCACGAAGGCGTAGCGGGGGCCGATCGGATCGCGCCGCGCGAGGCGGAGGTCCTGCAGGCGGCCCCACATCTCGGCCGGCGCCTCGACCTCCGCCGCTTCGCACGCCCGGCTCCACTCGCCGAGGTCGACCTCGATGCCCAGCGCAGCCGCGACGGTCAGCGGCAGCTCCAGGTGCGGTGCCGTGCGGAACAGGGCCTTGAGGCGGCCCTCCCAGACGGCTCCGACGGTCGAGGGCGCGCGGAACGCCTCGGGCCGGACGAGCCGGAAGCCGCCCTCGGCCGGCTCGAGCAGGCCGCGCTCCACCCAGTCCCCGACCAGCTCGACCGCGAACATCGGGTTGCCCGCGATCCGCCGGGTGAGCCGGTCGGCGAGCTGGGCCTGGAGGCCGAGGCCGCGCTCGATCAGGGCGACGGTCGCGCGGCGGGAAAGCGGCTCGAGCTCGAGCTCCGTGGCGTTGGCGTGGGCCAGTAGATCGTCGAGCGCCGCGGCCGCGTCGGGCTCGTCGACGAGGGACTCCTCGCGCACCGTGAGCAGGACGAGCGCCGGCGGCGCGTGCGTGGACGTGAGCAGGTGGTCGCAGAGGTCGATGGCGTCGGGCCCCCACTGCACGTCGTCGAACCAGATCACCGCGGGACGCCGCCCGGCGAGCGCGCTCATGACCCGGGTCACGAGATCGTGCCGCCGCGCCGTGCCGTGCAGGCGGGGCCCGTCACCCGCCGGCTGGAGCAGCTCGGCGAGCGTGGCGTGCATCCAGGGGTCGCGCAGGCCACGCGGCGCGAGCTCGGCTTCGATGACCTCGATCAGGGCGTCGTGGTCGGTGTCGAACACGCGCAGCGCGCGCGCCAGCAGGCCCGGGATGCCGTCGAGGTTCCCGGGCAGCGGCCCGTGGGTCGTGCGGAACACCTCGGCCGCGCCGACCTCGTGGGCGCGCAGGCACAACCACTCGGCCAGGCGCGACTTCCCGACGCCCGCCGGCCCGCGGAGCACGACCGCATGGACCGTTCCGGTGCGCTCCACCTCGGCGAGCTCGTTCCACAGGGTGCCACGCGTGGTCTTCCGCCCGACGAACGGCATGGCGCGCAGACCGTACAGCCCGAGCCCCACACCGAGGTTCTCGCGCACGGGCAGGCGCCGCTCGCGGAAGTGCGGCATCGGCGGGCGCGGGAAGCGGGGCAGCTCGGAGCGACCCTCGGTCTTGCTGACCTCGGTGGGCTCGACGCCGTAGCCCTCTTCGATGGGCGGCAGCGTGCTGTGCTCGTCGAGCTGCTGCAGTGCGTAGAGCGCGTCCGCGGCGCGCTGGAAGCGGTGGTGGCGGCTCTTCGCGAGGAGCCCGCGCAGCCAGTCCTCGAAGCCGTCGGGCATCGGGAAGAGGGGCTGCAGCGGCGGCGGCTCTTCGTGCAGGTGCGCGTTGTAGAGCCGCACCCAGCGCTTCCCGCGGAATGGCCGGTGCCCGGCGGCCAGGGAGTAGGCGAGGCACCCGAGCGCGTACAGGTCGGTCCACGGGCCGAGGTCGCTCGGGCGGCCCTCGAACTGCTCGGGCGCCATGTAGCTCGGGGTGCCCCCGCCGATCGGCACGATGGGCGAGCTCGGGTCGGTGGTGAACACCATCCCGAAGTCCGAGAGCTTCGGCACGTCGTCGGCGAAGAGCACGTTCGCGGGCTTGATGTCGCGGTGCACGATGCCGTGCGCGTGGGCGTGCGCCAGCGCGTCGAGCAGCGAGACCAGGAGCGAGCGCAGGTCCTCCCAGTCCTCGTAGGGCGGGCGGTCGCGCAGAGTGCCGCCGTTCGCGAGCTCCATCGCGAACCACGGGCAACCCTCGGTCAGCAGGCCGCCGCTGGGCTCGGCGAGCTCTTCGGTCACGACGCCGGCGTCGTGGATCCACACGATGTGGCGGTGGTTGAGGCCGGCGACCGCGCGGATCTCGGCGTTCAGGCTCTCGACCCACGCGGGGCGCTGGAGCCCGTCGGCCGTGAGGACCTTCACCGCGACGGGCGTGCCGCGCTTGTGCTCGCCCCGCCACACCTGGCCGATCCCCCCCTGGGCGATGGGCTCGACGAGGACGAAGTCCCCGAGGCGGATGGGCTCGGACGGCATCGGAGCGATGCTATCCGGTGTGCCGCTCCGGGTCGTGTCAGGACCCCGTCAGCGGGGGGTGGTGTCCCACAGGTCTTCGAGCCCGGTGCCCGTCGGGGTGGCGGGCCGCCACGGGGCCAGCGCGGTGCGGCTGGCGCGCTCGGGACGCACGATCTCGGACACGTCGCCGGTGGGATCGACCTCGACGACCGCGCGCGCTTCGCCGTTGCGGTCGAGCAGCGTGATCGCGCTGCCCTCGTCGGACGCCATGACGTGTACGCGCGGGTGGCGCGGGCTGTCGGTGAACATCGACATCGACACGTTGCCGCCCTGGGTGAGCAGGATCACGCCGCCCCCGTCGGGGTCGTCGAGCCGCAGGTACGGGCTGTCGCCCCAGGTGCCCATGACGCCGCGCACCTCGCCCCGGTCGTCGACGAGCTCGAACCGCTCGGCGCGGTGGATCTTCTCGGGCTTGCGGGCCCCGAGGTTCGCCACGGCCAGGGCGCTGAGCACCACCAGCGTGAGGAACGCCTTCAGCTGGCGATTGCTGCGGTGGGCTTCACGAAGCTCCGCCTTCAACGCCGTGATCTTCACATCTTGCCGCCGATCGCCTGATCGCATGGTCACCCCCGTGTCGCGTCGTTCGGACAGAGGAGGTGTCCCAACGGGAGGATACCACGGGTTCGTCGGAGTGTGTGGCTACGCGACCGGAGGGGCGGCCTGGTCGGGCGCCGCGGGGGCGACGGGGGCGCCCTGCTGGGGCGCGCCGTGGGCGGCGGCGCGGGCGAGGGCAGCCTGGGGCGTGCCGTAGATCGACTCGAGCATGGCGTACATGTCGGGGTCGTGCAGCTGGAGCCACTCGGGCCCCTCGTCGTTGATGAGCCCGAAGAACGCGCCGGTCGACTGGGCGAAGTACTCGTCGACGTTGGAGCCGCCGTAGCTGTCGGTGAAGCCGTTGGTGTCGGACCGCTGGAGCCCGTAGAGCTCGGCGACCCGCTTGCGCTCGTCGTCGGTGACGCCCTGGAGGAGGATCGTGTGCGCCAGCTCGTGCAGGCCGACGGAGTGCTCCTGCGGGTACTCGTCGGGACGCCCGGTGGTGGTGCGGACGAGGTTCTCCTCGGGCATCGACATGATCCACTCGTCGCCGATGGGCGTGCCGCCCGAGCCGCGCACGTCCTGCCAGTGCCTGCAGCCGTCGGCGGTGAGGGTGTTGTGGAGGTGCTGGAGCTCGGGGAGGTCGGTGAGGGCCTGCTCGGAGGACAGCACCATCACGCGCGTGTTGGCCTCGTCGAGGCGCTCGCGGATGTCTTCGCGGTGGCCCGTCAGCGCGACCACGATGCGCTCGGCGGCCAGCATCGCGTCGGGGGAGACGTCGCTGCCGGTCAGGCGGACGCCGTTCAGCTGGCTCTCCTGCATCCCGGCCTGGCGCGGGGCCGCGTTCCGCATCCGCGCCAGGGGATGGGTGCTCGGGCCCTCCGTGAACAGGGGAGCGCTGGACAACCACGTCGACTGCGGCGTGGTGGTGTGCTGCTGGGCGGTCGTGTTGTTGGCCGCGTTGCCGGGCGAAGCCGTGGTCGTGGTGGTCGCGGGCACGGGGCACCAGGACCGCAGCGGCTGGGGCGTCGCGGGGGCCGGATCGGGGGCTCGGTAGCGCCGAGTCATGCCGAAATCGTACCGGGCGGGGAGGGGGGGCCGATGTCAGGAACCTGACATCGATCCGTTTCCGACCTTCGAACCGCTCTTGCTGCGACGCCGCAACGATCGCGGGTGGGGATTCGGGCGGAGCGCGTCTCTACGGCGCGAAGACCAGCGCGCGGACGGCGGCGACCCCCTTCTTGCGGTGGCGGTCGACGTTCGCGGGGTTGTACCAGCGGAAGTACGTGTCGAAGCTGTGCTTCGGGCGCCTGAGGTCGAAGCCCGAGCGGGTGAGCTCGATCAGATAGGAGAGCGTCCCGTGCTCGCCGTAGACGTGGTCGACCTCGGCGCCCTGGGCGCGGAAGAAGAAGCCCCACCGGGAGAGCTGGCGGGTCCGGTACGCGCCGGCGCCCTGCGCGGCCTCCATGCGGCGTCCGAGCGCGACGTGCTCCCGCCAGTGCTCGGGCCGCTCGAACCGCCCGGCCCACGGGAAGTAGATGTACCCGCCGAAGGCGTGCAGGCTGGCGGACCGGTCGTATCGCTCCCGTGCGAGGAGCCCGTCCAGCGCGCGGGATTCGGGCTGCGACAGCGGTGTCGCCGAGTGCGCGTAGTACCCGGGGATGAGGGCGCTCCACACCGCGCGGACCTCGGTGTTGACCGCGAAGTCCCGGTTCAGGTCGACGTTGGCGCCGTTCCCGCGCCGGTAGGTGTTCTCGCCGCGCAGCAGGTCCTGCTCCACGCGGTCGCGGCCGTCGGGGTTGAGGACCGGGATGACGGTGACGGCGACGTCCGGCGGCGGTGCGTCGATCAGGTCCTCGAGGAGGTCGACGGCCACCTCGGTCGAGATCCACTCCAGCGCGTGGATACCCGCGAACACGAGCACCTTGCGCCGCGGCTCCACGCCGGGCCGCTGGACGTGGAACGCCCAGATCGGCGCGCCCTTCGCGCTCTTCCCGATCGATTCGACGCGGACGACGCTCGGCTTCGCGGCCGCCCGCTCGGCGAGCCGTGCGAAGAAGTCCCCGGTGAACGCGTATCCCTCGGCTTCTCCGGGCACCGGAGCCGGTGCCGGGCGCGTCGCCACCCATTCGGCGAGCGGAGAGGCCGTGGGGACGGGGCTCTCCGCCGAAGCACCGGAAATCCACAGCGCGAGGAGGAACGCGGACATGGTTTGCCGTTATCACCACCCGCGATGACCGCGCCGGACCGCTCCCCCCTCGTACGCTTCGACCAGGGCACCCTCGTGCTCGAGGACTTCGACGCGCCCGACATCCCCGACGGTTTCGTGTTCGACGAGCGGATCCGGCGGTGGCGGGGCCCCGGATACCGCTACCACGACGTGGTGATGGGCCTGCACCGCAGCAAGCAGCCCTACCGCGACGAGGCCCGGGCCTACGAGGCCCTCGACCGGCCTCACCGCACGGCGCGCACGCCGCGCGACTACCAGCAGGAGGCCGTCGAGGCCTGGTGGCGGTCGGGGCGCCGCGGCGTCGTCGTCCTGCCCACCGGGGCGGGCAAGTCGTTCGTCGCCGAGCTGTGCATCGCCCGCGCGAACCGCGCCGCGCTCGTCGTGGCGCCCACGATCGACCTCGTCGGCCAGTGGTACGACGGCCTGAAGCGCGCGTTCGGCGAGCCCGTCGGCATCCTCGGGGGCGGGGTGCACGAGGTCCAGCCCATCACGGTTTCCACGTACGACAGCGCGTACCTCTACATGGACCGCTACGGCGCGCGCTTCGGCCTCGTCGTGTTCGACGAGGTCCACCACCTGCCCGGTCCCGCGCTGTCCACCGCGGCCGAGATGCTCATCGCGCCCTTCCGGCTCGGGCTCACCGCCACGCTCGAGCGTCCCGACGGCGCCCACGGCGACCTCGACGCGCTGGTGGGTCCCCAGGTCTACCGCCGCGAGATCACCGAGCTGTCCGGCGAGTTCCTCGCCGACTACACGACCGAGCTCGTGTCCGTCGAGCTCTCCGAGGCCGAGCGCATCGCGTACGACGAGGCGCGCGCCGAGTACCGGATGTTCGTCGAGGTGAACAACATCCGGATGGGCGGTGGGGGCTGGCAGCGGTTCCTCCGCGAGGCCGCGCGCAGCTCCGAGGGGCGGCGCGCCTTCCACGCCTGGCGCGAGTCGCGCCGCATCCTCCACGAGACGCCCGCGAAGCTCGAGGTGCTCGCCGAGCTGCTCCGCCGCCACGCGGGGCAGCGCGTGCTGGTGTTCACGAACGACAACGCGACGGTCTACCGGATCTCCCGCGCCCTGCTGCTCCCGACCATCACCCACCAGACCGACGTGAAGGAGCGGCGGGCCCTGCTCGACGCCTTCGCCGACGGCACGCTGCCCGTCCTGCTGACGAGCCGCGTGCTGAACGAGGGCGTCGACCTGCCGAGCGCCGAGGTCGCCGTGGTGCTGTCCGGCACGGGCACCGTGCGCGAGCACGTCCAGCGCCTGGGCCGCATCCTCCGCAAGGTCGACGGCAAGTCCGCCGTGCTCTATGAGGTCGTCGTCACCGGCACGACCGAAGAGCACACGAGCCAGCGCCGCCGCGACCACGTCGCGTACCGGTAGGATGGCGCCCATGAGCTTGAGCCTGGTGGTCGCGCGCTGTGGGAAGTCCCCGTTGTTGATGGGGGATACCGACGTC
>JACKET010000008.1 GCA_020632875.1 Alphaproteobacteria bacterium | reverse complement strand
AACCTCGATCGGTCAAACAATGCCGCGAGCGCATTCCTCGAAGCGTCCAACCCCACGGGCTCGGTCACTCTTGAAATTCCGAAGGGTCAGCTCCACCTTGAAGTCGTGCCGCTCGCATCCGGCTCGACTCCGTCGATCGCCGTGATCGAGTCCAAAGCCGAATGCAGCCTTTACGCCTG
The DNA here is from genome assembly GCA_020632875.1 of Alphaproteobacteria bacterium. Lineage (GTDB taxonomy): Bacteria > Myxococcota_A > UBA796 > UBA796 > JACKEQ01. The sequence continues at coordinate 306,966 of JACKET010000008.1, read as the reverse complement.
GCACGAGCCGCACGCGCGAAAGAAGGGCGGGAGGCCCCTCTTCAGGACTTTTGACGACGTTCCCGATGACGTCGGTGTTGACGTGGACCCAGGCACCATTCAGCTCACCGCGCAGGGCCGAGGTTGTTCGCAATACGGCGGGAACGCCTTCGCCAAGGTCCATCACTCTGAACTCGGCTTCATTACCCTGTCATGGAGTGGCGGCGCGCTCACCCATACCAGCTGGTGAGGGCCGGCGATCGCGAGGGACGCGGCGCTGCGGCCCGAGTTCGTGACGGAGACCCGGAAGGCGGTTCAGGTTGTCCGGTTGATCGTGATGGTGATCTCCGGGCTGGCCGATGCCTCGTCCGACGGAGAGCAGACCTAGGCGGATCGCATCCTCAGTGGCCTGGTGCACGAACTCGAGGGAGACACCGACGTCGGCGTAGTCCAGGATCGTGCGGTACGGAGTGGTGATGGGCACGGGTCCGTGCCAGGTCCGCTCGGTCTCGCTCAGATCGGCGTGGTGGAGACGCAGGCCCTCCGGGATCTTGAGACGCCGACGGGCCCAGGCCGCAGGGACCGTCATCTCGATGTCCCTGGGGAGCAGGTCGGACAGCTGATGGCGGGAGAGCGCCGTCTCGTGGCTGAACACCCCCTGGCACCCGCTCCAGAGCCAGAGCACGACGAGGTCCTCGTCGTCTCCGGATGGGAAATGGACCAGCCGGTACACGCCGCGTCGGATGCGCGTCACCCTCCCGTTCGCAAGGTACTTGTCGAGCAGCGGGGGGGAGTACCCGGCGTCAGCGGCCTGCGCGGTCGTGAAGTGGCCTGCCTGGCTGGCCGCGACCTCGTAGAGGTCGTCCCATCGGGGTCTCGTCATGCACCAAACTTTACCCAGGGTGAATATTTGTGCGGCAAGGTAGTCGAAGCGCTGGGCAATTTCCAGGGTTCTCTCGCACCGCGCAGCACCAGATTCTTGTACACCCTATGGATTCTCGAGAACTCCGACCGGGCAGGAGACCCCCGTCCCGCCGAGCCCGCAGTAACCTCCCGGATTCTTCGCCAGGTACTGCTGGTGGTACTCCTCGGCGTAGTAGAACGCCGGCGCCTCGACGATCTCGGTGGTGACCGAGCCGAACCCCGCGTCGGCGAGCCGCTTCGCGTACGCCGCGCGCGCGGCCTCGGCCTCGCGGGCCTGAGCGGGCGAGGTCGTGTAGATGCCCGACCGGTACTGAGTGCCCACGTCGTTGCCCTGCCGCATCCCCTGCGTCGGGTCGTGGCTCTCGAAGAACACCGCGAGCAGCCGGGCATACGACACCTTCTGCGGGTCGAAGACCACCAGCACCACCTCGTTGTGCCCGGTCTGGCCGGTGCAGACCTCGTGGTACGTCGGGTTCGGCGTGAGCCCCGCCTGGTAGCCGACGGCCGTGCTGTACACGCCCTCGGTCTGCCAGAACTTGCGCTCGGCCCCCCAGAAGCACCCGAGCCCGAAGTACGCGACCTCCATCCCCTCGGGCCACGGGCCCTTCAGCGGGTGGCCGTTCACGAAGTGGGCCTCGGGGACCCCCGGCATCGGCGTGTCGCGACCGGGCAGGGCGCGATCCGGAGTGGGCATCACCGTCTTCTTCCGACCGAACAGGGCGTCGAGCATTCCGACCTCCGAACCCCCTCCGTATTGCCGGGACCCGCCCGATTCCAGCGCGGGCTGAGCACCGAATGAGCAGTCCCCGATGCGGGGAGCGCGGCGAGCAGGCGCTACCTTCGGACGCACTGGAGTGAACCGATGCTACGACGTGCCTTTCCGCCCCTCCTGCTGCTGGCCCTGATCCCGACCACCGCCCAGAGCACCCGCCCGGGCAGCGCGCTGGACTGGTCCGTCGCCGTCGAAGGGGCGTCGCCCGAGGTGGCCGTGACCGCACGGTGGGAGCACGCGATCGGGAGCACCCAGCTCGCCCTGTTCGTCGACGGGCAGAGGGTCCAGCGCGTGAGCACCTCGCTGGCGGCAGGCGAGCTGCGCTTCGCACCCGCCGCGCTTCCCCCCGGCACGGTGGACGTCGAGCTCGTGTGGAGCGCGGGACGCACCGAGCTCGGTCGCGAGCGGCTCGCCATCGACGCCGACTACGCGGCGATGCTCGGCCGCCTCCGCGAGAGCTCGATGGAGCCGATGGAGCGGATGGACCTCGACGGGGTGATGGTGGCGCTGGTCGGCGCGTTTCCGACCTCGGGGAGCACCGACTACGAGCGGGCGATGGCGTTCCTCGAGGGCCACGGCGGCCTGTTCGGGCTCGTCGACCCGCGCGACGAGCTCGTCCCCGCCGAGCGGATCGACGGCCCTCCCGTGCGGACCCTGCGGTTCACGTGGCAGCACGACGGGATCCCCGCCCCGGGTGCGGGCCTGTCGGTGCACCTCGCGGGTGACCGCGTCGTGGGGACCTCCGGTCGATACCCCACGGGCTGGCGGCACACCGACGAGGCGCGCCTCACCGAGAACGAAGCGGTGAGCCTGGCCCTGGCCCAGTCGCCGGGGAGCGCGCGCGTCGGTCGGCCCCGGCTGATCTGGGTCGACGGACGCCTGCACCACCACGAGGACGGCGAGGCGTTCCTGGCGTGGGAGGTCCAGATCGACGGGGCGGGGCGCGGAGCCCGGACCGTGCGCCTGGATGCCGTCACGGGCGACGTGCTCTACGACCGGTCGGCCGAGTCGCACGCGCCGCTGAACTTCGAGATCGACGATGCCGACGCGTTCATCGACGATGGCTCAATCTGCTTCTACCCCATCACGCCGGCGTGCAGCGACGAGGATCCGTCCTGCCCCGCGGGATCGGTGACCGAGGCATTCGACTGGATGAACGATGCCCACGCCTACTTCGAGACGCGCCACGGCTTCCACGCCTGGGACGACGAGCAGGTCGAGCTCATCGTCGACGCCGACCTCTCGAGCCCGGCCGCGTACAAGAAGTGGCCCTGCGACCAGATCAAGTTCGGCCCCGGCAAGCTCGAGGCACCGGGCGTGTTCTTCCACGAGTGGACCCACGGGATCGACGAGGCCACCAAGGCACTCGACACGAACCCGAAGACCGGTGCGGTGAAGGAGCACCTGGCGAACATGTTCGGTATGCATCGGGTCCGTCAGGACGTCCCCGACACCTTCGACATGTTCGCGGGCATCACGAGCGAAGAGGGCATCTCCGAGCTCGGCAGCGGGGTCCCGGTAGATCTCTCCGGCTGGGACGACGATGCCGAGGATCCACACGCGAACCGGAACGTGCTCGATCTCGCCGCGCGGCGCTCGTGGATCGGCGCGAATACCACCGGCCTGCCGATCCCCCCGATGGGCGACGAGGCCATCAGCCGCCTCTACTGGGAGGCGTTCGAGCACCAGTTCCAGCCCTACATGCTGCACATCGACCTGCCCTACTACCTGCTGTCGATGGCGCTGATCCTCCAGCAGCAGGACGACGCGATCGGCTGTACCGGGCCGGCGTGCATGACCTCGGACGCGCGCTGCGGCCTGCACAACGCGTGGGCCTCCGTGGGGTTCCTGCCCCCGGCCGACGATTGCGCGACCTTCGAGCCGTGGTGGTCCATCGGCGCCCCGAACACCGTGGACCCCGACCAGGACGGCGTCTCCAGCCTCTACGACCTGTGTCCCGAGGTCTGGGAGAAGACCCAGCTCGACACCGACGGCGACCTCGTGGGCGACGCCTGCGACGACGACGACGACGGGGACGGGGTCCCCGACACCAGCGACAACTGTCCGCTGGTCGCCAACGCCGACCAGGCCGATCTCGACAGCGACGGCGACGGCGACGCATGCGACAGCTCGCCCGATGGCGACAACGTGCCCGACTCGAAGGACAACTGCCCGCTGGTCGCCAACCAGAGCCAGCTCGACACCGACGGCGACGGGCTCGGGGACGAGTGCGACGACGACGACGACGGCGATGGCTTCGCAGACGTGCTCGACTTCTGTCCGAAGCGGGCGATGGGCTTCAACAAGGACGACGACGGGGACGGGATCGGGACCAACTGCGACAACTGCAGCTTCGATGCGAACCCGCTGCAGACGAACACCGATGGCGACCCGTGGGGCGACATCTGCGACGACGACGACGACAACGACGGCATCCCCGACGACCAGGACAACTGCCCCAAAGTGCCGAACGCGCCCCCGGATCCGAGTCAGCCGCAGCGCGATGCCGACGGCGACGGGATCGGCGACGCCTGCGACTGGGAGGACACGCGGCGCGCCCTCGAGCAGGGCGCGTTCGACATGGACGGCGTCTGGCGCCAGGCCGGTGCGCCGTTCCGCCTCCCGGTGCAGCCCTGCGAGGGTGGCGTGCTACCGGGCCGCACGCCGTGGAACCCCTGGCTCGACGGTGCGATGCAGACCCGGGTCACCGTGGATGCCACGCACGACATCGGTCTGGCCATCGTGGACGAGCGGACGGGCGACGTCGTCGCGCGCCGCCGGAACCACGAGGCGACGGACCTCGGCGACGGCACCTTCCACAACACGCTCGTCTTCGAGCCCGACGCCCAGCACGTCTGGGCGCCCCCGACCGAGGGGGCGGACTACACGATCGTGCTCTGGCTGCCCGACACCCTCGAGACCGGCGAGCGCTTCGCGATGACGGTCGGCGCGGCGTGCGACGCGCCCTGACCGCCCGTCGGGAGGGACGACACTGCGCGTAATCGCGCCCCGGCGTCCGGTGCCGCACGTTGTGCGGGGAGGGTCGCATGTGGCTGCTGCTCGCCGGGCTCGCCTGGGCCGCCGACCTCACAGGCTCCCGGTCGCGTGAGCTCACCGCGCGGTGGGACGCCACCGCCAACGGTCCCGTCGTCTCGGTGCAGGTCGTGATCCCCGCGAAGGTCGGGGAGGCGTGGTTCTCGGTGGGGGCGGGCCGGATGACCGGCTCCCCGTCCCTCCGCGCGGCGGCGGGGTGGGACGCCGACGTGCTCACGGTGCCCGTCGGATTCGGGGCCCAGGGCGTGGCGCCCGGGCTCGGCGGTCATCTCGGATGGCGCGCGGGCCTGCACTTCGACGTGCCCGGTGCCGTGGGCGCGGGCTCGGCGTTCGTGCGGCGCGTGGAGGAGCGCGACGGCATGCCGGGGCTCGCGCGGGTCCTCGTGGTCTTCGCGTTCCCGCTGGAGCTCGAGGGCCAGGTGCGGCTGCTGGCGACCGATCGCGTGGCGATCAGCGCGGGGGCGCGGTTCCGCTATTCGGCGCTCGGGCTCACCCTGGCGCGGGACATGAGCCACTTCTGGGCGCCGATGTTCGTGCCTTCCGTCGGCCTCGAGGTCAGGCTCGGCGGCGGCGGAGGCCGATGAGGCCGAGCAGCACGAGGCCCAGCGGCGTCGGGGCGGTCGGCGTCGCACAGCCGCAGAAGCTGCGGTGCTCGAAGCCCGTGTCGGTGTCGAGGTCGCTGTCGGCGTCCGCGTCGGCGTCGGCATCCGCGTCGACGTCGGTGTCGGCATCCGCGTCGGCATCGGCGTCGCTGTCGGCATCCGTGTCGCTGTCGGCGTCCGCGTCGGCGTCGCTGTCGGCATCGGCGTCGCTGTCGGCATCCGCGTCGGCGTCGGCATCCGTGTCGGTGTCGGACGGGCTGCCGCAGTCGACGGCCAGCGTGAAGCCCGACGTGGCGCCGGCGTACCCGTCGACGATCAGCGTGTAGGTGACCCCGCCGGTCACGGCGCCGACGACCTGCTCGTCGGCCGTGCCGGCCGTGCCGCTCGCGAGGCACGACCCGGGCGCGCAGGCGTCGGGACCGCCCACGAACAGGTCGAGGTCGTCGGTGAGCCCCGAGAGCGTCACGGTCGCCGTGCCGTCGACGGCGGGCGTGAAGGTGTACGCGACGTCCGGCCCGGTGGTCGTCCAGTTGGCGCAGGCCCACGACGTGAGGTCGTTGCTCGCGCCCACCGTGGTCGCGGTGATCGTGTCGCCGCACGCGATCGTGCCGATGGGATCGCACGTCTCGAGGTCGGTGTCGGTGTCGGCATCCGTGTCGGCGTCGGAGTCGGCATCGGCATCGCTGTCCGAATCGGCGTCGGAGTCCGCGTCGGCGTCGCTGTCCGAATCGGTGTCCGTGTCGGTCTCCCCCGGCTCGGGGTCCGCGATCCGCCCGTCCAGGAGGCCCGTTCCGCTCCCGTAGACGATCCAGATCGACTCGTTCCCGCCGAGCACGACGTCGTCGAAGCCGTCGCCGTTCACGTCCCCCGCGGCCGAGCCGTCCCCCATCCAGGCCCAGGGCGACTCCCACAGCTCCACGAGGTCGGTTCCGGTGCTCCCGTAGATGCGGGTCGAGGTCACGTCGCCCTCCGCGCCGAACACGACCACGTCGGGGAACCCGTTGCCGTCCACGTCCCCCACGGGCTCCATCCGGTACGGCCGGAAGGGGAGGGTGAGCCACGGGGTGCTCTCGAGGCCGAGCGTCGGATCGCCGCGGTAGACCTCCATGACCTCGTCGCCGTTGAGGTAGCGGTAGGTCGCGACCTCGTCGTCGCCGTCTTGATCGAGGTCGCCGAGGACGGCGACCGAGGTGCCGAGCGTCGTGCCCTGCTCGGTGAGCGTGACGAACGGCACCGGGTCGATGCCCGTGGGCCCGCCGAGGTGCACCAGGATGCGCGACTCGTTGCCGGCGTAGTTCCAGGGGCGCCCCACGACGAGGTCGGCGTGGCCGTCGCCGTTCACGTCGCCTCCCGCGAAGAACTGCCCGTAGCGGTCGTTGGTCGCGGGACCGGTGATGTTCGTCTCGTTGTTCGTGAACGTGGTGCCGAACACCCCGATGTAGCCGGTGTTGTCGAGCGGGTAGTCGTTCGCGTCGGGCGCGCCCACGGCGAACTCGTCGTTCCCGTCGCCCTCGACGTCCCCGATGCGCTCGATGACCTTCGCGAAGCCGTACGTCTCGAGCCCGTACCAGCTCGACCAGGCCGGCGTGGCCTCCAGGCCGGACGCGCCGCCCCGGTACACGTAGACGTACCCGCGCGCGTAGGACCCGCCGTGGTCGCCCACCACGAGGTCGTCGTAGCCGTCGCCGTCGTAGTCGAGGGCGCCCGCGAGCGCCGTGCCCCAGGTCGCCGTGTAGCCCGTGGACGTGATCGTGCTGAGCGGCGTGACCGACAGGCCCGCCGCGCTCCCCGCATAGACGTAGGCCCGCCCCGCGACCGTCCCGTCGTCCCAGCCGGGTGCCGACGCCGCCACGTCGTCGAAGCCGTCGCCGTTCACGTCGCCCGCGCCGGTGAAGGCGTTCCCGAAGGACTGCTCCCAGGGCTGCGTCACGGTCCACCCGTCGCCGCCGAGCGCGTTCGGGACCCCGGACCCGCCGGGGTAGAAGAAGACCGCACCGGGGCGTGCATACTGGACGTTCGCCGTGCGGTTGAGCGCGATGTCGACCGCGCCGTCGCCGTCGCCGTCGAACACCACCGCGCCCGGGTTCCCGTACCGGTTGACGGTGCCGACCCACCACGGATCGGGGTCGAGCCCGCCCGTGCCGCCGCGGAGGACGTGGACCTGGGTCTCGCCGCCGTAGCTCGCCCCGCCCGAGCCGTTGGAGACGGGCGCACGGAGGACCTGGAGCACGAGGTCGTCGTGGCCGTCGCCGTCGAGGTCGCCCGCGGAGGCGAGCGTGCGGGCCCAGGCCGTGTCGTAGCCGCCGGGGAGCGTCTGATCGGGGACCAGCGCGGGACCGCCGCTGCCGCCGAGCCAGACGTAGGCGCTCGCCTCTTTGTATGCGTAGTTCCAGGAGTTCCCCGGTGCCCCGATGACGAGGTCGGGGACCGTGTCGCCGTCGATGTCGAGCGACGCGGCGGACACGCCGAACGCCCACGCGTCGGTGGGGTTGTCGACCGCCCACACCGGCGTGGGGTCGATGCCGGTGGCCGTGCCGCGGTACAGGTACGCGGCACCCGCGGTGCGGCCGCTGCTCGTGCCGCGCGTGGCCGTGATCAGCACGTCGGGGCGCCCGTCGTCGTCGACGTCACCGGCGCCGAGGAGGAACGCGCCGAAGCCGTCGTACATCTCCTCGCCGACCAGGGTCAGGTCGGGGGCGATGCCCGGCCCCGTCGCGGAGCCGAGGAACAGGTACACGCGCCCGTAGCCGTCGGACAGGGAAGGAACGCTCGTCGAGCCCTTCGCCGTCACGAGCAGGTCGTCGAAGCCGTCGCCGTTCACGTCGCCCGCGCTCGCCACCGACGAGCCGAGGAAGCCGTCGGCCAGCTCGCCCTCCCACGTCCAGTCGGGGAGCGCCGGGTCGCCGAGGCCGGACGCGGAGCCGAACCACACGTCGACGCGGCCCTCGTTGTTCACGATGTCGTGGTTGTCGCGGCCGATCACGAGGTCGTCGTAGCCGTCGCCGTTCAGGTCGCCGGCGTTCGCCGCGGACGCGACGTACTCCTCGAGCGCGAAGGACGCGATCGGGTCCGGCCCCGTGGGCGTCCCCTCGTGGACCCGGACCGACCACGGCGCGATGCCCTTCACGATCAGCTCGTCGTCGCCGTCCCCGTCGAAGTCGCCCCCCGCGTAGGTCTCGAGGTCGGACGGGCCTTCGATGATGCGGGTCGGCTCGCCGAGGTGGGGGTCGACGGTCACCGGCCAGACCGCGCCGTCGACGTCGACCACGACCGACAGCCCGCCCTCGCGCGCCTCGATCCGCGCGGGCAGATCCGCGCCCACGGCGTCGAAGGCCACGAGCCCGCCGTACTCCAGGCGGACGCCCTGCCCGACGAGCTCGGCGCTGCGGCCGTCTTCGGAGGGCCAGGCGCGGAAGTCGCCGGTGCCGACGTCGATCCGGAGGGGGCCGCTGCCGGGCACGGGCTCCGCGAAGGCCCAGCCCTGCTCGAGCCCGTCGGGACCGCTGCGCCACCAGCCGACGGCGCCCTGCCCGAAGGCCTGCTCGGACCGGCGGATGCAGTCGCCGAGCGCGTCGACCCGTCCGGGCTCGCAGGCGCCCGGCCGCGCCGGCACAGGGGACAGGCCGCGGAGCCTGCCGCGGCCGACGGCTTCGGTGGTGAGCCGCAGCTCGAACGCGCCGCCGCGGGGCACCACGCGCGCACCGAGCGCGTCGAGCTCGGCACGCAGGCCGGTCTCGGGGCTCACCAGCTGGAAACGCCCGTCGCCGAAGGGCCGGAGCTGGTGCGCATCGTCGGCGAGCCGCCGGGACACGACCTCGCCCCACGGTGCGTCGCGTCGGCCCGGTTCGGCCATGCACGAGAGGAGGACCAGCAGCGGAAGGATGCGACGCATGGGGACTCCGGCGAGGACCCGCCAGGTATCACGTTCCTCGCGTCAGTCGGGGTCGGCGTAGGGCTCGGGCAGGGGGGCCACGGCCCAGGGCAGGCCGAACGCGAGGACCACGAACGGCACGGCCATCCCGGTCTTCACGGCGTGGATCGCGTCGGCGTGGAGCGGGTCGATCACGCCGAGCGCCGCATACGCGAGGAACGGTGTGCCGACCGACAGCGTCACCGACGCGAGCAGGGACCACGCCGGGAGCGGGTGGTGCAGCACCCGCCCCACGCCCCAGGCGACGACGGGCGCGAAGAACGCGTTCGCGAACAGGACCAGCAGGAAGAACGGCGCGCCCACCGCGAAGCGGTTGAACATGCCGAACAGGCATTCGTGGGTGAGCCAGATCGACAGCACGGCGTGGGGGAGCGCGATGCCGAGCAGGCCCCAGCGCCTCCCGACCGCTCGCACGACCGGCGTGCTGGCGAGCCACGCGAGGAACGCGATTCCCCCGACGGGCACGGCCCAGTGGAAGTACCCCACCCAGCGGAGGCCGTCCCAGCCGTGCCACTCGACCTCGCCCCGCCAGACGACGCCGAGCAGCGCGGCGAGCGCGACGAGCTCCACGAGCGGCTGGCGTGCGAAGGCCATGGCCGAACCTACCGTGGAAACGACCGGAGCGGATCGCCCGAGTCGACCGATCGAGCGACGACTGAAGTGCCCGAGGAATCCGAACCGAGCGCCTCGGGCTGATGAGGCCGTCCAGAAGCAGCTGAGGACAGGGTTCGGGGCCGGCATGGTTCTACTAGGGCTGATGACGGCTATCGGCTGGAGTAGAGTTCGAGCTCACCCAATATGAAGGGTTGAGGTCGATGAGTGCAGTGATCGTCGAACGCGAGGAGCCCCAGGCGTTCCTGAGTCACTCTTCCCTCGACAAGGCAGTCGCCAGACGGGTCGCCGCCGCGTTGAGGAAGGTCGGACTCGAGGTCTGGATCGATGAGTCCGAGATATCTCCGGGAAGTAGCCTTCGAAAGGCGGTTGAAGCCGGGATCGAGGAGTCGGGCTACTTCTTGCTGCTCTGGAGCGAGAACGCCGCGAGGTCCCAATGGGTGTCGGCGGAGATCGATGCCGCCTTCGTTCAGCTGATGAACGAGAAGATGGTGGCCATCGTCCCCATCCGGCTGGACGCGACGGCCCTCCCGACCCTGCTGGCCGGGCTCCGGTACATCGACTACGCGCGTGACGGTATCCAAGCGATTCGGGCGTTCTTCGAACCGGAGCTGAAGGGCGACGACGGCCATGATGGAGCCGATTGTTGCGACAGGCTCGGCGCCCTGTCGGATCGGGACCTGCGCAAGGTGATTCACCGGGGCCTCACGATGGACGAGGTCGAGGTCGTGTGGAACGACGTTCTCGGGCAGATGGACGCGATGATGAAATACAAGCCCGATCAGAACGTGATCATGGACCTCATCAACCGTGCGCGGATGCGCAAGAAGCTCGGCGAGCTACACGAGGTCCTCTGCGAGGACCACCCACACGTAGCCCCCTGACCGTGGGCCTCGTGCTGCGCTGTCAGTGCCGACTGCATGGCCAACCAGACCCGGCCGGACGGTGGGGGTGGTTTGTGATCCCGCGGGGAGCCCCGTGAAGACAGACCTGTCCGGAGGGTGTCCACAGGAGTGGACACCCGGAGGAACCGCCACATTCGTTGACGATGGAAACGGGCGGGTCTGGTGGGGCTCCATTACATTGACGCCGTCTCCGACATGGAATCCCGGTGTCCGACGCGCCCTACGATCGCAGCCTGATCGACAAGTACACGGACTACCGGCGGTTCGTGATCGACGCGCTCGATCGGATGAAGAGGACGCGGAAGGAGCTCGCGGAGGCCCTCGAGCTCTCCGAGGCGATGCTGTCGCAGATCCTGTCGCGGAAGCGGAAGCTCCGGGCCACGCTCGTGCCGCAGCTCGCGGACTTCTTCGACCTCGACGAGCAGGGCCGGCAGACCCTCGCGGCGCTGGTCGACCTCGACAACGAGTCGGCGCGGGCGCGGCGTACGGCGTGGGCCACGGTTTCGGCGCGCCAGCGGTACCTCGCGCAGGACCGGCCGAGCGACGACATGCTCGAGCTGATGTCGACGTGGTACATCGCCGCGGCCTACGAGCTCGCCGCGTGTGAGGGCTTCCGTCCAGATCCGTTCTGGATCGCGAGCACGATCAATCCGCCGATTTCGGAGGAACAGGCACAACACGCCCTCCAGACGCTTCTCCGGTCGGGTTTGCTCCAGCCCGACGCCAGGGGGGATCTGCGTCCCGTCGAGCAGGTCTGGTCCGAGCACGAGCTCCCCTCGGGTCCAAGGTCCGAAGCGATGCTGAAGCTCCAGCGCGACACCTGGAGGCTGGCTCAGGAGTCGTACGACCGGTTCCGGATCAACGAGCGCCACAACAGCGTGGTATCTTCGCCTTCGGCGAGCAGCGGTACGAGGCGCTGTCACGCGCTCCGCGCCCAGACCGAGGAGATCCTGGCACTCGGTCGACCCGGATCGAGCGGACGCCCAACAGGATCTACGCGCTGGGGACTGTTTCTTCCATTGTCGGACTACTCCGACAGCTGGAACGAGGCGGAGCGGACGCCGAGCCTAGGTCGTCAGTCGAGTTCGACCACGGAGCTGGGTACCGGCACCCGGATTGCCCTCCGTGACGTGCCACGGGAGCACGTCAGCGTCCTTGATGGGATCGAGGCTCACGCTGGTCAGGGTCGGCTCCGCGACTATTTCGAAGCCATTGCCGTGGAGCACGATGTCGCTGTCCCAGAAGACAGTAGCGGAGCACAGGTTGCCACCGTTGATCGTGACCGAGAACCCGTCGACCGGGTCGACCCACTGCTTGACCGAGTAGTCGGTGTAGCCACCACCACAGTAGTGAATCCGGAGCTTGTAGACGTTGACATCACCATCGGTCAGATCTCCTTGAGGGCGGTCGATGCGGAAGGTGGTAGCGGGATTTCCGGAGTAGATGGCGGCGTGCGCGGGGGTGCTGAGCGTCAGCATCCCGAGTGTTCCCAAAGCAAGCAGTCCCTTCGACATCGAACCGTCCTCCGTGTGCGGCGTGAGCGCCGTCGCAGAGGTTCCAAAGCACTCGGCGTGCCAGCGGATTCACGGCGTTCGAGCGTAGGGGCCGTCCCGTGTTGCCACCACCGTCACCGGCAGGTGTCCACCCCGGCGGACAGCCGTGATAGGCAGGCGCGATGCCGTCGGGACCCGAGATCAAGGAGAGGGACTTCTTCTACGCCCTCTTGAACCTGGGGTTGGTGGAAGACCTCCCCGGTCTCCTCGAGGAAGCGCTCAGCCTGATTCTCGGCGTGGTAGGGGCACATCGCGGGTACATCGAGGTCCGCGATCCGTACGGGAACCACACCTGGACGCGTTCCTCGGCCCTCGACGACGCCGAGGTCGACGTCGTCCGGAAGAGCCTCTCGACCGGCATCATGCGCGAAGCCCTCTCGAGCGGCGAGACCATCCAGACCGCGAGCGCCATCACCGACCCGCGGTTCAGCAAGCGCGACAGCGTCCAGCGCCACCACATCGAGGCTGCGGTGTGCGCGCCCATCGGTGGCGACGCCCCGGTCGGCGTGGTGTACCTGCAGGGCCGCGCCGAGCCCGGCCCCTTCGCGCGCCAGGACGTCGAGCGCATCGAGCTGTTCGCGCGACACCTCGCACCCCACGCCGACCGGCTGGTCCGCCTCGAAGCCGAGGCCGTCGACCCCACCCAGCGGTGGCGCGAGCGGCTGAAGGCCGACGAGCTGGTCGGCACGAGCCAGGCGCTGGCGAACCTCCTGCAGGAGCTCGCGATGGTGGCGCCGGTCGATCTCTCGGTCCTGCTCCAGGGGCCGACGGGCAGCGGCAAGACCAGCGTGGCCCGCGTCATCCACGGCAGCAGCCCGCGCGCCACGTTCCCGTTCGTCGAGCTGAACTGTGCGGCGATCCCCGACGAGCTCGTCGAGAGCGAGCTGTTCGGCGCCGAGCGCGGCGCGCACAGCACGGCCACGCAGCGGGTGCAGGGCAAGGTCGAGGTGGCCGACCGCGGCACGCTGTTCCTCGACGAGATCGCCGAGCTGCCCCTCACGAGCCAGGCGAAGCTGCTCCAGTTCCTGCAGTCCGGGCAGTACTACCCACTGGGCTCGCCGACCCCGCGCCGCTCGAACGCGCGCATCATCGCCGCGACCAACCGCGACCTCGAAGAGGCCGTCGCGGCCAAGGAGTTCCGCGCCGACCTCTACTACCGGCTGAACGTGTTCAACGTCCGGGTGCCGGGGCTCGACGAGCGGGTGTCCGACCGCATCCTGCTGGCCCGCCACTTCCTCGAGCAGATCGTGCAGCGGCACCACCTGCCGAACCTGCTCCTGAGCCCGTCCGGGCGGCATGCCCTGCAGGTCGCCGAGCTGCCCAGCCACATCCGCGAGCTCGCCAACATCGTCGAGCGCGGCGCGGTCGTGGCGGCCGGGCAGGGCTCGCTGCAGGTCGCGCGCCAGCACCTGTTCCCGTCTCGTCGCCCCTCGGTCGATCCGATGCGCCGGTGACCTACGCCCAGCACCTGCGCGTGTTCCAGCGGAGCCTGATCGAAGCGACCTCGAGGACTGCTACGGCAACGTGAGCGAAGCGGCGCGCCGCCTCGACATCACCCGGTCGCACCTCTACAACCTGATGGGCCTGCTCGACATCACGCCGAAGCGCGACGGCTGACCGACCAGTCGTTCTTCATCGCGTCGACGTACGCCATCACGTCGGCGCCGTCCACCGCTCGCGGGGATCGGGGTGGAGGAGGCCGCGGACGACGGGCTCCACAGGTCGAGTCCGAATCCGACGAGGTGAGGGAAGTCGGCCTGGCGCTTGGCGAGGATCTCCTCCTGCAGGCTCTCGCGGTCGAACGGCAGGCGGTTCGTGAGCAGCTCGTAGACCGTGACGCCGAGCGCGTACCAGTCGAGCGCCGGGCCGGTCTGCCAGAAGAACGCCTCGGGCGCCATGTAGGCGGGCGTGCCGCACGGAGCAGCCGGCGCGGTGCTCAGGTGCTCGAGCGCGAGCCCGAAGTCGGTGAGCACGGCATCGCGCCCCACCAGCAGGACGTTCTGCGGCTTGATGTCGCGATGGATCCAGCGCGCGCGTGCAGGGTCATGAGCGCGTCGGCGATCTGGCGGAGGTGGCGGAACAGCGTGCGGCTGTCGGTGACCACGGTGTCGAGCGAGCCGATCCCGAGGTCCATCACGAGGTGGGCTCCGTCGGCATCCTCGAAGTACCGGTGCGCCCGGACGACGTGCGGGTGGTCGATGCCGCGGAGCACCTCCACGAGTGGCGCAGCGAAGGCGCGTGCTCGGCCGGCACGGTCTTCACCGCGACCGCCTGGCCCTGGGCGCCGAGCGCGGCGTACACCGCACCGACGCGTCCGAGCCCGATGCAGGCACCCACCGGATCGATGAGGGCATCGAATCCTCCGTCTCGAATGCCGACACGCTTCCCCGAGGCAGTGTCTTCATCGTGGTGATCCGGGTGGGCGGGAATCCTGCTTCAGGAGTTGCGCCCGCGGCCCACGCGCATCTCGACCATCTCGAGCTCCATGCGGGCCACCTGGATCGTCTTGAGCAGCTGGAGCGCCTCGGCGTCGCACATCTGGTTCGCGTTCTCGAGCCCTTCGAGCCGCGAGTCGGTCTCGACCCAGCTCTGGATGTGCTGCAGCGCCACGAGGTAGCCAGGGGACCGGGGCGGGCGGCCACGGCCGGCCACTTCGGGACGGCGCTGGTGGAGCGAGGCGACGCGCCGCATCTCGGTCACGGTCCACCGCTCGTCTTCGGCCCGCTCGAGCAGGTCGGCCTGCGTGCCGGGGTGGAGCGGCAGGAGCTCGCGGAGGTGGCTGATGCCCAGGTGGTGCAGCTCAGGCTGCCCGCAGCGACGCCAGAGCGCGGCGACCGCCACGTACCGGTAGAGCGTGCTGACGCTGACACCGGCCTCCTGCGCGAGGGCGCGCAGCGGCACGCTGTCGCTCGACCGCCACGCATCGGGGTTCCCGTCGTAGACCTCGTCGAGGACCGCGCATCCCACTGGAGGATCTCGGTCAGGTCGAGATTGCTACGGCCCTTCAGCAACTGGGCGATGCCGGTGCTCCGCTTCATGGTTCCCCCCAAGGAGTGCTCACCATTGTTTTGACGCCTTCCGCAGCGGATGGAAAATCGGCCTATTCACAAAATGTGAATCGACGCGGAAAGAATCGGGAGAAGCAAGAGAGTCTGGCACCGTCACGGTTCGCGGAAAAACCCGGATCAGCTTTCCACGATCCCGGCGAGCCGGTGCTGCACCAGCCAGTCCTCGACAATCGCCTCACCGGGGGGCGAATCGGGCAGGGGACTGGATTCGCGGGCACGGTCGAGGGCCTCGCGGAGCGCCAGGATCTCGGGGAGGTGGGCGGCCGTCTCGGCCTGGGGCATCGACACCTTCTCGGCGCTGCGCTTCCGGGCCAGCAGCTCGTCGAGGTGGGTGAGGCCGTAGTGCGCGGCGAGCGTGGGGAGGTGGGCCTCGACCTTGCCGGTCTCGAGCAGGAACCGGCCCGTGAGGACGACCCGGTACGCGTAGAGGAGGGTCTTCGCGCGCCGCACCTTCACGTGCTCGCGGAGCATGCCCTTCAGGTACCCGGCGTAGTGCCCGTGGCAGCGGCGGGACAGCGTGTGGGGCACGAGCGCGCGGAGCGCTTCGACGTCGGGGCCGTCGACGATCTGGTAGGGGCTGGCGATGCGCTCGAGCATGTTGCCGTTGCCCTTCAGGAGCTGGGCGAGGACCTTGCCGAGCTCGTGGGTCGTGAGGTCGCACTCGACGCCTTCGAAGACCTCGAGCCGGTCGTGGCTGTCGACGGGGCGCTTCAGGCCCAGGAGGGACGCGGTGGGTGCCGCGTGGATGCCCTTGATGTCGAGGTCGCTGTCGACGGACGGGAACCCGTAGAGGTGGCTGCCCGTGATGGCGCACAGGAGCACGCGCCCGTGGGGCGGATGGGCGTCGAGGAAACGGCGGGCGAGGGACAGATCGGGCTGCACGGGAGCTCCGGACGGGTGATGGACCCGGTGATGTTCGCGCTGCGTCCCCATACCCACCTCCTCGTCCTGGCGGGAAGCCGGGCCCACGGTCTGATGCGCCCTGGGTCGGACGTCGATCTCAAGGGCGTCGCGGTCCCGCCGCTGGCCGTCTACCTCGGGGTGGGCGCGAAGTTCGAGCAGGCCGACGACCCCGCGGAGATGGACGTCTTCCGCGACCTCCTCACTCCCGACGAGCGCGAGGTCGTGGGGCGCACGAAGCTCGAGGGCAGCGTGTTCGCGCTCCAGAAGCTCGCGAGGCTCGCCGCCGAGTGCAACCCGCACGTGCTCGAGGCCTTGTTCTGCCGCGAGGAGGAGGTCCGGCTCGCGAGCCCCGTGGGCACGGCCCTGCGCGAGGGTGCGGCGCGGTTCCTCTCGCACCGGGCCCGCCATTCGTTCGGCGGCTACGCGACGGCGCAGCTCAAGCGGATCCGGAACCACCGCCAGTGGCTGCTCGACCCGCCCGGGCACGCGCCGAGCCGCGCGGAGTTCGGTCTGCCGGAGACCTCGCTCGTCCCCAAGGAGCAGGTGGCGGCCGCGCGCGCCGCCATCCAGAAGCAGATCGACGGCTGGGAGCTCGACTTCACCGGGGTCCCCCGCTCGACCGTGGTCGACGTGCAGAACCGCGTGGCGCAGGTGGTCGCCGAGATCACCGTCGGCGCGGACGATGCCCGCTGGGTCGCCGCGGCGCGCTGGGTCGGGCTCGACGACAACCTCATCGAGCTCATGGCGCGCGAGCGGCGCTACGAGAGCGCCCGCACGGGCTGGCGGCAGTACCAGACCTGGAAGCGGCACCGGAATCCCGACCGCGCCGCACTGGAGGCCCGCTTCGGCTACGACACGAAGCACGGCGCGCACCTGGTGCGCCTGCTGCGGATGGCGGTCGAGATCGTCGAGACGGGCGAGGTCCACGTGTGGCGCGGCGACCGTGACGCCGAAGAGCTCCACGCCATCCGCGACGGCGCGTGGAGCTACGACGCGCTGGTCGGGTGGGCCGAGGCCCAGGAGGCCCGGCTCGACGCGGAGCTCGCGCGCTCGCCGTTGCCCGCGCGACCGGACGTCGAGGCGCTCGAGTCGTGGGTCGTGGCGCTGACGGAGCGGGCGCTGGGCATCTGATCGGGTCGTGGACCGTGGACCGTGGGCCGTGGGCCGTGGGCCGTGGGCCGTGGGCCGTGGGCCGTGGGCCGTGGGCCGTGGGCCGTGGGCCGTGGACCGTGGACCGTGGACCGTGGACCGTGGACCGTGGACCGTGGACCGTGGACCGTGGACCGTGGACCGTGGACCGTACCGGACCGAGCTGACCCCAGAGCCGGGTCGAACGCGTCTGCTCGACGCAGAGCCGGGTCGAACCGCGTCTCCTCGACGCAGAGCCGGGTCGAACCGCACACGGGCACGGTGCGCGGGGAGATCGGGTGGGCGGCGCCTCGCGATTATCGGCGTTTTCTCGCGATGCGGTCTGGCGGGGGCTGCGTTCGGCACGCGGATGGCGCGGTTCGGGGACTCTGCGTCGGTGCGGCGCGGTTCGGGGGCACTCTGGGTCGGTGTGGCGCGGTTCGGGGGACTCTGCGTCGGTGGTGCGCGGGCGTAGGCCCGTGGACCGTGGCCGTGGACCGTGGACCGTGGACCGTACCGTGACCGAGGACTGACCCCCCAGAGAGCCGGGTCGAACCGCGTCTGCTCGACGCAGAGCCGGGTCGAACCGCGCCTCTTGGACGCAGAGCCGGGTCGAACCGCGCACGGGCACGGTGCGCGGGGAGATCGGGTGGGCGGCACCTCGCGATTATCGGCGTTTTCTCGTGATGCGGTCTGGCGGGGCTGCGTTCGGCACGCGGATGGCGCGGTTCGGGGACTCTCTGCGTCGGTGCGGCGCGGTTCGGGGGCACTCTGCGTCGGTGTGGCGCGGTTGAGCGGGGCGATGCGTTCCGGCGCTCGCCATCGAGCGACGCTCGAGTCTGCACCTCCACCTCCACATGCACCTCCACCTCCACCGGTTCCGTCGTCGTGGGTCACGACGCGGCTCACCGTCAGCGCGGTGTTGGATTCCGCGAAGGACAGCTGCTCGCTGTCGAGGTCGAGGAGCCCGCGGAAGTGCCGTGGCTGGTAGCGGGTGCTCTCGCGGTCCCAGTCCAGCGTCCAGGTCCCGCTCGGTGCCCCGGCGAGCGCAGCAGCGAAGACAGCCAGCATGTGAGGGCCTATCACGGCCCGCCAGAACGCGATCAGGGCGCGTCGGCGGGACGCGCGCCCAGCTTCACCACGCGCTGGTCGACCGCCAGCGCCGACAGCACGTCGAGTCGGGCTTCGTGGCCCGCACCCAGGCCGGCGAGCGCGCCGCGCAGCGACTGCACGCCCTTCACCGAGCGGCCGTCGACGCGGAGCACGATGTCGCCCACCGTCAGGATGCCCTCGGCGGGGCTGCCGGGCTCCACCGCGACGACGAGCAGCGCTTCGTCCTGGCCGGCCGCGGCGGCCTGTGCGGGGGTGAGCGTGGCGGTCGCGGCCCCCACGCCGAGGAAGCCGGGCTCGAGCGTGCCGCGCTTCTCGAGCACGTCGATCGCGGCGCGCAGCGTGTCGGCGGGCAGGGTGGTGCCGCCGCGCACGAGGCGGTGCGTGTTCATCCCGATCACGCCGGACGCGCCGAGCAGCGGACCCCCGGAGAACCCCGCCGGCAGGGACCCGTCGACCTCGATCCACCGCTGGACCTCGGCGCCCGCGGGCGTCTGCCAGGCGCCGCCGACCCGCGCGATCAGCCCGAGCGTGGCGCGCGGACCGTACGCGACGGGAACCACGAGCTCGCCGACGCGCACGTCGGTCGCCCAGGTCACGGGCGCGAGCCCACCAGCCTTCACGGCGACGAGCACGAGGTCGAGGGCGGGCGCGGCCCCGACGACCTCGCCCTCCGCGGTGGACCCGTCGGGCAGCACGAGCGGACCGGACTTCGCGCGGATCAGGTGCGCGGCGGTGACGACGCGGTCGGGCGCCACGGCCATGGCCGTGCCGACGCGGCGGGGCCCGCGGAGCGCGAGCAGGCTGGGGGTGACGGTGGCGACCGCATCGGCGAGGCCGGCGGAGAGCGCTGCGAAGGACATGGGTTCTCCAGAGGTGGTTTCATCCAGAGCATGGGGCCGGGAACGAGGGGCGACGACTGGCCAACCGGGCAGGCTGCCCGATCGGGCAGGGCGTTTCACAGGGGGGAATCAGATGATGAGCATCCGGGCGGCGCGGACGGCGGCCTCCGTCCGCGTGGTGGCGTCGAGCTTGTCGAGCAGGCCCTGCACGTGGAACTTCGCGGTGTGGCTCGAGATGTCGAGCGCCTCGCCGATCTCGCGGTTGCTGAAGCCCTGGGCGAGCAGCTCGAGGACCTCGCGCTCGCGCGGGGTGAGGTCGGGCGCCCGCGGCCGGTTGGGGACCGTGGCGCCCGTGTGCACGACGAGGCCCGCCATCACGGCGCGGATCGCGGCGAGCATCGCGTCCGGCTCGATGTCGCGGGGCAGGACGGCGCGGTAGCCCGCCTCGAGCCAGCGGTCGGTCTCGGACAGGTCGGTGA
The DNA here is from genome assembly GCA_020632875.1 of Alphaproteobacteria bacterium. GTDB lineage: Bacteria > Myxococcota_A > UBA796 > UBA796 > JACKEQ01. The sequence goes on along the minus strand of JACKET010000008.1, from coordinate 287,104 downwards.
CCAGCGCGATGGCGGGCTCTTCGAGCGGCGGCGCATCGGGGACGTCGACCAGCGTGACGTCGGGATCGTCGGGCACGAGCTCGGCGATGTCCTCGACGCGCGCGAGGAGATCGTCCACCTCCAGGTCGGAGGGGACCACGCGGACGCGCGGATCGGCATGCGGGCTCTGCATTCCGCGAGGATGGACACGTCCCGGTCCCACAGCAACCCCTCCATCCGGGGAGGTCCGTCGAGCGATGTCGGACCGTGGTTGGTAGACTGCGCGACCGACGGAGGACGGATGCGGACGACGGCGCTCGTGGTGCTGCTGGGACTGGTGGGATGCAAGGGGCCCGTCGCCCCCGATCCTCCCGATGAAGCTCGACACTTCGAGCTCGACGAGCGGCTCGCCGGCAAGGTCGGTGCGATGGTCCGCGGGCAGAACGACCGGCTGTGGGTGGCGCTCGGCGACGACTTCGCCGTGCGGGATTCACCGCAGAGCCCGTTCGAGTTCGCGCCCCGCGGGGATCTCCCGCCCGGCGAGATCACGTTCCTCGGCCACATCGACGGCTCGCGCGAGTGGCTGTTCGCGCACGTGTTCGGCAAGGGCTTCTACCGGTCGTGGGCGAACAGCGGGGTGTGGGAGCCCGTGCTCGGGCTGCGGTCGAGCGCGCTCGACATCGTCCGGCAGGGCGCGCGCCCCATCCCCCGCGCGATGGCGCAGGGCGAGGATGTCACCTGGCTCGCAGCGATCGGCGGGCTGTACTTCACGAACGACGAAGGCGCGACGTGGGAGCTCGCCGACACGGCGTCGAGCGGCAACACGAACCTCGTCTTCACCGACGTCGCGGCCCGTGGCGACTTCGTCGCGGGGGTCTCGGTCCTCCCCGAATCGCTCATCCCGAGCTCGTTCTCGGGCCTGCTGTCGGGCCGGGTGTTCTTCTCGCGGTCGAGCGGCCTCACGTTCGACGACGCCGACGGCGACTTCCCGAGCCGCCACCCCACGTCCGTCACGCTCGCCGACGACGGCACGCTCTACGTCGGCACGATGGACCACGGCGTCGTCCGCCTCGACGGCGCCACGTGGACCCCGCTCTACGGGCCCACCGACGTGGTCGATCTCGAGTGGTCGGGCACGGGGCTCTCGGTGGCGTCGGCCTCCCGCGGCCTGTGGCGGCTCGAGGGCGACGACTGGAGCCAGGTCGCTCCCGAGGCGCCCGCGGTCGGCGTCGAGGGCAACGTCGGCATCATCCGCGGCGGCGACGTCTACACGCTCGTCCCGGGCCGGGGCGACGAGGCGCCGCCCCCCGCGAACGGCACGGTGCACGTCGCCCTGTCGTTCCACATGAACTACTACCACTCGTACCGGGGCGACACGAACGACGAAGACGGCTTCGGACGCGACATCCGCATCATCCGGTCCATCCTCGACTGGCTCGACGAGCACCCCCAGGTCCGCGCCGACTGGGACTCCGACAACGCGTTCACGACCGACGACTGGGCCGCGTCCTACAGCCCCGACGTGCTGACGCGCATCCGCGACCGGGTCGAGTCGGGCCGCGACCAGGTCCGCCTGATGAGCTGGAACAACGGCGCCATGGCGAGCCACACGAACGAGGAGTTCGTCGAGTCCATCCAGCGCGCGAAGGACTCCAACACGAACGTGTTCGGCGGCTACGTCGACGGGGTCCAGCCGCAGGAGAACATGATCTCCCCCGACGACATCCAGCGGTACGCCGACCGCGGCATCGACTGGGTCACGCTGTTCTACGGCGCCAACGGGTTCACCGGTCCCCGCAACGACATCCGGCTCGACGGGGCGGCCGCCTACAACCCCTTCGAGCTCGGCGACCCCGTCACCGACGCGTCGATCCTCGGCATCCCCGTCTACCACCACGCCGATCTGCTCGACCACGGCGGGCTGCGCGGGTGGGTGTCGCAGCTCAACGCCCGGTACGATCAAGACACGCTGCTCGTCATCCACTTCGACGCCGACGGCGATTCCTGGGAGCACTTCGACAAGGAGCTCGACGCCATCGCCGACCTCCCGTTCGTCGAGTACACGACCATCGCCGACTACGTCGCGACGCACGGCCAGCTCGCCGACGTCGACCTCCCGGGCGACGTGGCCGACGGCGTGGCCGACGGGTTCTCGTCGTGGGCCGAGAAGGCGTTCAACCAGGAGATCTGGACGCGCATCGAGCAGTCCCGTCGCTACGAGCGGGCCGCGCGGTTCGTGGGCGCCGGCGACGTCGACACGAACGTGGCCCTCGAAGCCGCGCTCGAGCCGCGGCTGCTGGCCCTCTCCACGACGAACTTCGGGCTCGCCGCCCCGAGCCTGCACCCCGACCGCGAGGCCAGCGCGACGCTGTACGCCGACGAGGCCGTCGCCGCCGCGCTCACCGCGTGGGATCTCGCCGAGCAGTCCGACCCGCTGCCCCTGTGGGACCTCACCGTCGTGAACCCCTTCGACGCGTCGGGCCCCACGCCCATCCCGTTCCAGCTCCGGCTGCCGAACGGCGTGTGGGAGGGCGAGAACGGCCTGATCATCGACCGGTCCGGCACGCCGCAGCCCATCCGCGCGTGGTTCAGCCACTACGACCCGCTCGCGAACGAAGACGTGATCAACGTCGTGATGCTGATGGACACGCCGGCACTCTCCGAGACCCGGCTCACGTGGAGCTACGACCCCGGCGACCCGACCCACGCGGTCGGGAACCTCACGGCGGCGGACGTCCCCGAGCTGCCGAACCTCCTCCCGCCGATGACGGAGTGCCGCGGCAGCTCTGGCCAGGCGAGCGGGGGGCCCATCGGCAGCGAGCTCGACCCGTGGGGGCTGCGCGCGACGCGCAACGAGCTCTGGCTGATGCCCACGTGCTCGGGTGCCACGACCGTGCGCCGGTCGCTCTCGAAGATCGCCGAGTTCCCGGGCCTCGTGCTCGAGGTCGAAGCCACGCTCGCGGCGCCCGAAGACGCCGAAGACCTGCTGTCCGTCGCGCTGTCGCCGCTCGTCTGCCCTGGCGGCATCGACGCGATCTCGTGGCAGTCGTACGCCGGCACGGTGCGCACGCGCGACGTGCCCGACGGCCTCGAGGCGTGGAACCCCGTCACGACGGACGGCTGGTTCGCGGTCCAGTGCGACGACGGCAGCCGCGTGCAGGTCGCGGTCGACCTGTCGCGCCGGGCGTCGATGGGCATGCTGTCACTGCGCAACGAGGGCCCCGACGGGCTCATCGCGCCGCTCGGCACGCTGTGGGGCGACCCGCCGTGGCACGACGGCCAGCGCACCGGGGGCTCCGGGCTCGCCGACCTCGTGACGCCGCTCATCGGCTCGCAGTTCACGCCGTCCGCGCCGGACTGGGCCGGGCAGCACGTCGAGTACCGGATGTGGATCACGGCCGACGTGCCGCCCGAGCTGCTGGTCCTGTTCGCGCACCCGCCGGTCGTGCGGGTGCCGCCGCTGCCGTAGCGCAGCGTTGTTCGCCGGAGGGTCCGGGCGGGACAGTCACGCCCGGAGACCGGCGAACCAAGGGGTGTCTGGAGGCGTGAGCCGCGGCAGCGGTTCACGGCTCTAGAACGGGACCTTCGCCTCGCCGGTCACGCGCTCGAGGAACGCCGCGAGCGGGATGGTCGGACGCTCGGAGTCGTCGTCGCGCGACCGCACGTTCACCGTGCCGTCCGCGGCCTCCTGCTCGCCGATGACGAGCATGTACGGCACCTTTCGCCCGTGACCCTCGCGGATCTTGTACCCGATCTTCTCGTCGCCGTCGTCGAACGTGGCGCGCAGGCCGGCGGCCTGGAGCGTCGCGAGGACCTCGCGCCCGTACGGCACGCTCTTCTCGGACACCGTCATCACGCGCACCTGCTCGGGCGCCAGCCACACCGGGAAGTTCCCGGCGTAGTGCTCGATCAGCACGCCGATGAAGCGCTCGAACGACCCCACGATCGCGCGGTGGATGACGACGGGCGTGTGCAGCGCGTTGTCGGCACCCACGTACGAGAGCTCGAACCGGCGGGGGAGCTGGAAGTCGAGCTGGACCGTGGCGCACTGGTGCCCGCGCCCGAGCGCGTCGAACACGTCGAAGTCGATCTTCGGGCCGTAGAAGGCGCCGTCGCCCGGCTTCACGCCGTAGTCGATGCCCCGGCGCTTGAGCGCGACCTCGAGGGCCGCCTCGGCGCGGTCCCACAGCTCGTCGTCGCCGAGCTTCTCGGCGGGACGCGTCGACAGGTGGATCTTCACCTCCATGTCGAAGGCGCCGTACACCCGATCGACGAGCTCGAGGAGCTTCTCGACCTCGTCGGCGATCTGCTCTTCGGCGCAGAAGATGTGCGCGTCGTCCTGGCTGAACTGCCGCACGCGGGTGAGCCCCGACAGCGCGCCGGACAGCTCGTTGCGGTGGAGCACGCCCTGGTCGTGGATGCGCATGGGCAGCTCGCGGTACGAGCGCTTGCGGCTCCCGAAGATGAGCATGTGGCTCGGGCAGTTCATCGGCTTGAGCCCGATGATCTTGTGCTCGTGGTCCTCGCCCTCGGCGCCTTCGTGGAAGTGCCCGTCGGCGAAGTGGAAGAGGTTCTCCTGGTAGTGGTCCCAGTGGCCGCTGGTCTCGAAGAGCTTCTTGTCGAACAACAGCGGCGTGCGGACCGCGACGTAGCCCTCGTCGAGCAGCAGGCGGCGCATGCGGTCGGCGAGCACGTGGTACAGCACCTCGCCGTTCGGCAGCCAGAACGGAGCGCCTGGCGCCCAGTCGTGGAACATGAACAGGTCGAGCTGCTGGCCGAGCTTGCGATGGTCGCGCTTCTTGGCCTCTTCGAGCCGGAAGATGTACTGCTGGAGCTGCTCGCTCGTCGGCCACACGGTGCCGTAGAGCCGCTGGAGCTGGGGCTTGCTCGCATCGCCGCGCCAGTAGGCCCCGGCGATCTTGAGCAGCTTGAAGTGCTTGCACTGGCCGGTGCGCATGACGTGCGGGCCGCGGCACATGTCGGACCACGTCTCGCCGGTCTTCTTGCTCGGGTTGCGGCAGACCGTGATCTTGCCCTCGAACCCGTCGAGCATCTCGACCTTGTACGGCTGGTCGGACCCGACCAGATCGGCGCGCAGCGCGTCGCGGTCGACCTCTTCGAGCTCGAACGGCTGGTTCTCCTTGACGATCTTCTTCATCTCCGCCTCGATGGCGGGCAGATCGTCTTCGGAGAGCGTCACGCCGGGGATCTCGATGTCGTAGTAGAAGCCGTCCTGCACGGGCGGGCCGATGGCCAGGCGCGCGGCGGGGTGGAGCCTCTGCACGGCCTGCGCCATGACGTGGGCCGTGGAGTGCCGCAGACAGTACAGGCGGTACTCTTCCTCCGACGCGAAATCATCGCGCCCGAAGCCTTCTTCCTTCTCTTCCATGGTGTGCTCCGTGGCGGTCGTCCGTCAGACCATGACGGGCCGCCTTGGGGTTCCGAACCACCGAACGACAGTGGATTCGCGGGTCGCCAGTTGCGCGCGGCGTGCGCGCCTCCCGACCCGTGGAGGGCGTATCGATGGGGGTCGGGCTGGTCAAGGTTAGTACGGAGTCGTGTCGTCGCCCGTTCCCGAGCCCCTCCGGAAGACCGTCGCCTCGGATGGCGAGAACCTCACGCTGTGGGTACCGGGCCAATCGATGCGTCCGGCCCTCGCGGGGGTGGCCACGGCCTTCCTGCTGCTGTTCGGGCTCGCCGCGACCGTGCTGACGCTCGGGGTCGGGGCCGTGGTGTGGCTCGCCGTCCTGCCCCTGCTGATCGCCCTGTGGGTGTGGGTCTTCCAGGCACCGCTCGACTTCCGGCTCGCGCGCGTCGGTGCGAACGGGCTCTCGCTGCTGCCGCCCCGTCCCGAACGCGACGGGGCGCCGGAGCGGATCCGCGTGCACGGGCCCCTCGGGCGCACGTGCAAGGTGTGGGTGGGGAAGCGACTGGTCCTCGAGACCCGGATGGACGTCGAGGGTGCGTGGCGTCCGTCCACGCTGACGTGGTTCGCCCAGGAGCTCGCGCGGGTGACCGGTGCACCGCTCGAGGACCAACGGCCCGTGGCCGACTGGTACGCGTGGGAGCACGACCCCATACTGCGTGCCGTCACCGAGTTCGACGTGCGCCGGTTGGACGCCGAGGCGCGCTGGCAGCACCTGTACCACCGTCGGTCCCAGCCCATGAAGGCCGAGATGGACCACCACGGGATGAAGGTGCGCGTGATGGCCGGCATGCCGCCGTTCGTCGCCCACACCGACCTCGAGATGTCGATCGACCGGCTGCAGTGCGGCGATCACGACCTCGACCTCGGGGAGGTCCTGCGTGTCGACTGGTTCCCGCGACGCGAAGCCACCGAAGACGGCGATGCCGACGCGCTCGACGTGCAGGTGCTCACCCGGCGCGAGTGGGTGCGGCTCTTCACGCTGCGCGGCGAGAACCAGGTGCGCGAGTACGCGGGCGCGATGACGTGGCTCTGCGAGCAGATCCGCGAGCGGGCGGAGTACGCGCACGGCCGTCGCCCGGTCGACCAGGGCCAGGCATCCGACGTGCCGGCCGCGCTGAAGGCCATCGCGGCGAAGCGGGCCGACAAGGCGTAGGGTCCCGGATCAGTCGGCGAGCGCGCAGGTCTCCGCCACCAGGCCCACGGCGGCGCCGATCGCCGTGCACGAGACCTCGCGGATGGCGCCATCCTCCTCCCACAGGACGGACTTCGAGAACGTCGTCATCGGGAAGTGCATCGTGAGCACCCGACGCTCGATCCCCTGATGGACGACGGTCTCCTTGCGGATCTCGGGGGCCCCGGTGAGCGGTGTCGTGATCCCGAACATCTGCGTGACCACGTCGGACTCCACGTCCTCCATCTGGCACGGGGTGCGCTGGCACCACGTCCGGTCGCGGAGCGCGAGGCCCATCACCAGCAGGGGATTCAGGCGGCTCTGGTACATCGTCGTCGAGCTCGCATCCAGGCGCGCCACGCGGAACACGTCGGTGCGGTCGCGGCCGTAGCGGTCTTCGACCCTCCGGAGGTTCGGTGGGATCTCGAGCGACAGCACGCCTGCCACCGTCTCGGCGAGCGGCTCCGAAGGCGCGGCGATGATGGCGTCGACGTGGATGGCGTCCGCCGGTGGGGAATCCAGCGCGCAGAACGTCCACGGCTCGTCGAGGCGTGTCGGGCAGCCTTCGGTCAGGGCGCAGGAACAGTCGAGCTCGACCACCGTGCCGTCCGGGCCCGCGTAGTACCGGCCGATGCTGGCGAGGGCGCCCTCGGGGGACCGGAGCACGGACACGAGGTCCACCGCCCGGCCATCGGGGGTCGCGGTCAGGGTCCAGTCGAGCCCCTCGTCGGCCGCGATGCCGTCGCGCATGAAGCGCACCCGCTGCTCAGCGACGAGGCGGACGGTCTCCGCGGGCGGGGAGCGCAGCTCGAGCCGCACCGTCATGGTCGTCGCGTCACCCGACCCGTTCCACCCGGCCGCGCGCGCGGTGCTCTCGGGGTTCGCTCGGGTCAGGGCGTCTTCGATGCGGGACACGTCGGCGTCGCTCCACGCCTCGGCATCCGCGGGCACCACGACACGCACGCCGTCGACACCCTGCATGTCCGCGGCGAGCCCACCGGAACACCCCACGAGCCACGAGAACCACATCCTTCCTCCCCGAGTGGCGACGGGACGCCACGCGGTGTGGGTAGTGCGGCTGCGGGAGCGGAGAGCGGGTCTGGAGCAGATCTGTAGCGATTCAGCGGTTGCGCATGTGGTCGGCGACCCGGCGGAACGCCGTCGCCAGCCACTCGCGCAGCTGCACGTCGGGCACCGGCTCGAGCGCCTCGACCATGCAGGCCATCCACGCGTCGGCCGCGGCGGCGTCGACGGGGAAGGGGAAGTGGCGTCGGCGCAGCATCGGGTGCCCGTGCTTCTCGACGTACAGCGGCGGGCCGCCCATCCAGCCGGACAGGAACTCGTGGAGCTTCTCGCGGGAGCCCGTCAGATCGGCCGGGTGCATCGCGCGGATCGCGGCGGCGTCGGGGCGCACGTCCATCGCGTCGTAGAAGCGATCGACCAGCGCGCGCACCTCGGCGTCGCCGCCGAGCCGTTCGTAGGGGGTGCGTTCGTCCATGGGCGCGAGGTATCCCGGGATCGGATACGGAGCCGGCTCGGAGGTCTGCATGTCCTGGCCCGTCCTTCTCGCGTTCCTCGGCTGCAAGGAGCCGATCGAGCCGCCGCAGCCCTCGCCGCTCCTCGGCGTGGAGGAGACCGAGCAGTACACGGTCAGCGGGCTGCGCCGCCCGGCCCACGTCGTGTACACCGAGGCCGGGATCCCCCACATCTACGCCGAGGATCGCGAGGATCTCTACCGGGTGCAGGGCTTCGTCGTCGCGCGCGACCGGTACTTCAGCATGGACCTCGTGCGGCGTCTCTCTCAGGGCCGGCTCTCCGAGCTGCTCGGCGACGTCGTGCTGCAGACCGACCAGGAGTCCCGCGGCCTCGGCATGACCTACGTGACCGACCTGCTCCTCGACGGGCTCACCGACGACCAGCGCGTCTGGTACACGGCCTACGCGGACGGGTTCAACGACTACATCGACGCCGTGAAGCGCGGCGAGCTCCCGCCGCCGTCGGAGTACGAGTTCGCCGGGCCGCTCGTGGGCGCCGAAGACCCGGCCGATCTGCTCGTCCCGTGGACCCTCCGCGACGTGGCGGCCATCGGCGGCACCATCGCGTACCGCCTCGGCTACGAGACCGAGGACATCGGGCGCACCGACGACTTTCTCCGCCTCGACGGGCTCTTCGACGGCGAGCCCCTCGCCGACCTCCGCCAGGCCGGGGCCGAGGAGTTCTGGCGCGACGTGACGCCCGTGTTCGACGTGCCCAGCGCACCGTCGTTCGGCGAGAGCGGCACCCACCGCAGCGCGCCCGTGCCCGACGGCCGGCGCCTCACCCGTCCCGCGCGGGCGAACCGCGCGATGCTCGGCCGCGCCCGGCGCACCGCCGACCGCCTGCAGGACCGCCTCGGCCGCGACCACCGCGAGGGCTGGGGCAGCAACGCGTGGGCCGTGGGCGGCGACTTCACGGCCGACGGGCGCGCGCTCATGGCTGGCGACGGGCACCTCGAGCTCGACATCCCCGCGCTGATGTACCAGATCGGCCTCGACACCGAGCACCTCGGCGGCGGCGACACGCACCTCGCGGGCCTGCTGCTCGTCGGCATGCCCGTGGTCGGCGCGGGCACGAACGGCAAGGTCGCGTGGTCGAGCACCCAGCACTCGGGCGACATCACCGACTGGTACGCCGAAGCGCTCCAGCTCGATGCCGACGGCAAGCCGTCCGCCAGCTTCTTCCAGGGCGAGTGGAAGCCGCTCCAGCCCTTCGAGGAGACGTACGCCATCGCCGACGTCCCCGCGCTCGACAGCGTCGGGCGCACCGAGACCTGGGCGCGCTACACGACGTTCGACGGGCGGTGGATCACCGACATCGAAGGCCGCGACGCCAGCCCCGACGAGGTCCTCGCGGCGGGCGAGACGCTGCTCAACCTGGCGGGCAACTGGGTCGTGCCGTCCGACCTCGACGGCGACGGCACGATCTCGGCGATCAGCTTCGACTTCACCGGGCTCGACCCGGGCAACCTGTTCCTGCTGTACGACGAGATCGGCCACTCGGACGACGTGGTGCAGGTCCACGAAGCGACGCGCAAGTCCCAGGCCCTGTCGCAGAACCTCGTGGCCGCCGACGGCCGCGGAGACGTGTTCTACACGGGCTACGAGATGGTGCCCTGCCGGCAGTACCTGCCGCGCAGCCCCGACGGCACCTGGATCGACGGCGCCGACCCGACCATGCTGCTCGACGGCACGACGTACGGCGGCTTCACCACGCCCACGAACCCCGACTTCACGGGGATCGAAGGGGATCCCGACCCCTATCGCTGCATCATCCCGTTCGAGGAGTACCCGCACACGTTCACGCCGGCGAACGGCTTCGTCTTCACGGCGAACCAGGACCCGGGCGGGCTCGAGAGCGACGGCGACCTGTTCGACGACGACTGGCACATCGGCGGCCCGTGGGACGACGGGTACCGCGCCGAGACCATCCGCTCGGGCCTCCAGGCGGCCGTCGACGCGGGCGCGGCCGACATCCCCGCGATGCAGGCGATCCAGAACGGCCACCGGTCGGCCATCGGCAGCCACCAGCTCCACCACTTCCTCGCGGCCATCGACCACGCTCGCGCCGTGACGGCGCCCGACCCGGGGTCCAGCGAGGAGAGGCTCCTCGCGGCCTACACGAGCCAGCAGGCCCGGATCGACGAGGTCTACGACCGGCTGAGCGCGTGGGCGGGCCGTGGATACGAGGCCGCCAGCGGGGTCGAGACGTTCTACCACCCGACCGTGACGGACGACGAGCGCGACGACGCCGTGGCGACGACGCTGTTCAACGTCTGGCTCGCCGACGCCATCCGCCTGTCGATCGACGACGAGGGCTTCCCCGGGCGGCTGTTCCAGGGCGGCGGCTCGGCTGGACGGCTCCGGATCCTCGACCGGATGCTGAACGGCCGCGGTCCGGGCAACCCCCGCGACCTCGCGAGCTTCGACCCGACCACGAACGAGTCCGTGTTCTGGGACATCAAGGCGACGCCCGAGATCGAACAGAGCGACGAGGTCCTCGTCCGCGCGCTGCTCGACTCGCTCGCGTTCCTCGAGAGCCCCATCGAGGGCGGGGACGAGGGGGGCTTCGGCACGCCCGACATGGACGCCTGGATCTGGGGCCTGCGCCACCAGGTCGAGTTCGCCTCGCTCGTCTCGGCGTACGTCGACGACCCGCTGCTCGGCCCGCTGTTCAACCAGTTCGCCATCACCACCACGACCCTCCCGCTCGCCGACGAGGTCCTGCCGGGCGACCCGCGCCGCCCGCTCGACTGGTTCCCGCGTCCCGGCGACAACCGCTGTGTCGACGCCGCGAATCCGGGCCTGTCCGGCCGTCGGTTCCGGCACGGCAGCGGTCCCGTGATGCGGATGGTCTTCGCGCTCGGGCCGGACGGGGTCGAGGGGCGGAACATCATCCCGGGCGGTCAGTCGGGGCTCGTCGACAGCCCGCACTTCTCCGACCAGGCCGAGCTGTGGCTGGCCAACGAGACGCTCCCGCTGCGCTTCACGGTCGAAGAGGTGCTCGAAGGGGCCGTCGAGCGGCACTCGTTCACGCCGGCGTTCTTCCGGCCGTAGCGCTCACGGCGCCTCGTCGGGCTCCAGCGCGTCGGCGAGGCGTGTCAGTGCGGCCGCTAGCCGGCGCGCGTCCGCTGCCGTCAGCTCGACGGGGTCGTGGTGTGGCGCCGTGTGCGCCACCAGCATGACGGCGGTGTCGGGCTCGAGCCACAGCACCACCTCGCCGTCCCAACCCGGCAGCGTCCAGGGCGTGTCGGGCGCGCTCACGGCGCCGTCCGCAGGGTGACGCGCATCGCCGTGCCGACGCCGGGCGTGCTCGTGGCGGTCAGGGTTCCGCCCATGGCCTCGGTCAGGCGGCGGGCGAGCGGCAGGCCGAGCCCGGTTCCGCCCTCGGTGCGGGTCTCGACGGCCTCGCCTCCGACCTGGGAGAACGCCTCGAACGCCGATTCGAGCTGCTCGGCCGTCACCGCTTCGACCTCGACCGACACCCGGCCCGACTCCGTGAACTTCGCCGCGTTGCCGACGAGGTTCAGCAGCACCTGGACGACACGGACGCGGTCGGCCCGCGCGACGAGCCCGTGCCCGTCGGCGATCTCGAGCGTGTTGCCGCGTTTGAGGACGAGCGGACGGGCGGTGGTCGCGACCTCGTCGAAGACCTCGGCGAGCCCCACGTCCTCGTCGCGGACCTCGAACCTCCCGGCCTCGATCTTCGACAGGTCGAGCACGTCGTCGATCAGCCGCCGGAGGTGCTGCCCGCTCGACGCGATGCGCCCGAGATCCTCCTGCAGGCCGTCGTCGTCGAGCTCTTCGCGCACCAGCTCGGCGTACCCGATGATGGCGTTGAGGGGCGTGCGGAGCTCGTGGCTCATCGACGCGAGGAAGGTCGACTTCGCCTCGTCGCGGGCGACGGACCGCGCGGTCGCGAGCTCGGCCTGCATCCGGAGCGACTCCTCGTGGGCTGCGCGCCGCTCGGCCTCGAGCTCGGCATCCCGTGCGTTCAGCACGCGGCGGACGAGCCGCTCGGAGCTCCATGCCGCCACGCCGCCCGCGCTCCCTCCGATCAGCACCATCACCGCGATGTTGAGCAGCCGCAGCATCTCGGCGTCGAGCGCGGCGCCGCGGTAGAGCCACAGCCCGATCACGCCGCTCGCCATGAGCCCGGTGAACGCGGCCACCTCGCTGGCCGAGAGCGTGGCCCCCACGAACATCACGGGCAGCACGACATAGTAGATGGTGGGCCGGATCTCCGGCACGTCGGCGTGCACGGCGAGGATGACGAGGCCCACGCCCACGGCCGTCACCCAGGCCCCCGTCCGCGACCAGTGGTAGCGCGCCAGCACCAGCCCGGAGGCCGTGATCGCGTGGACGAGGAGCAGCGAGCCGAACGTCGTGCCGTAGAGGAGCGCCAGCGGATAGAACAGGAAGATCGCCGTGAACGACAGGCCGCAGGCGAGCGCGAGGTTCCGGCGTCTGCGCTCGCCTTCGAGATCGTCGACTTCGCTCGCGACCGTGGACATCCGGCCCCCGCTGACCGAGGCTAGTACAGCGGGGGTTCCACGAAAAGCGGGGATCGCTGCGGGGCAGCGCTCACAGCCCGAAGTGCATCAGCACCATGCACGCCACCAGCCCCACCACGACGGACACGACGAACCCGGCATCGGCCGCGAGCCGCCGCCCGGCCGCCGGATGGAACGCCTCGCCCTCGAAGAGCGCGGCCAGCCGGGCCTCCGAGCGCGACCCGTGCACGGCGCCCACCACGGCGAGGGCGATGGCCGCGGTGAACGTCCACCCGTAGGGGGTCTCGAGCAGCACGTGCAGCGACCGCACGGGCCCGAGCCACGTGCCGCGCAGGATGCCCAGCACCAGCACGGCCATGCCCGAGAGCGCCATCAGCGGGCCCACGCGGGCGCCCAGCGCGTCGAGCAGCACGCGGGCCTCGCGAGGCGGCAGCCGCAGGAGCGCCGGGAGCACCGCGACCCCCATCACCACCTGCCCGCCGGCCCACACCACCCCCGCGAGCACGTGCAGCCCCTGGACGACCATCAGCGCGGTCACGCGGCACCCCCGAGCTGCCAGGCCGTGCGCGTGGCGTCGGACTCGGCCAGATCGAGCATCGCGACGGCCAGGTCGGCACGCGCGAGGGTTCCCGCGCGGCTCGCGTCGTACGGGTCGTCTTCGCGGGAGTACCGGCCCGTGCCGGGCGCGTCGCTCAACCGCCCGGGACGCGCGACCCGCCAGTCGAGCCCCGACCCCTCGAGCAGGCCCTCGGCGCGGATCAGGTCGCGGTACGCGTGGCCGAGCCAGAGCCACAGCAGCACGAGCACGAACCCCGGCCGGTTCGCCGTGACCGGCCGCGCGCTGCACAGCACCACGCGCTCGACGCCGGCGTCGCGCATCGCCGCGACCAGGGCCCGCATGCTGTCGGACACGAGCTCGGTCGGGCCCGTGCTGTCGGCCGCGAGCACGCACAGCACGGCATCCTGCCCGGCCAGGGCGGGCCGCAGGTCGTCGACCCGGCGCGAATCCCCCGTGAACACGGGGAGATCTGAGTGCTCGGCCGGCACCTTCGCCCGGTCGCGACAGAACAGCGTGACCTCGTGCCCGCGCGCCAGGGCCGCGGGGACGAGGTGACGACCGGTGCGCGAGGTCGCACCCACCACGAGGACGCGCATGGTCCCTCCTTGTCTCGGTCAGATTGATATCTAAATCAATCTAGATATTCAAGACATCGAAGTGAATTCGGCATCCGGTCCGGCGGTTTCGGATACGATTCGGGCCATGGCGAGCAGACGCGAGCTCGAAGCGCGGGTGATGGATGCGGGGCGCAGGAACAGCCGCGCCGCCGTGCTGTTCCACACGCACATGGCCGAGCGCATCGGCCTGAACGCGACCGACACCAAGGCGCTCGACCTCGTCATGCAGAGCGGCCCGCTCACGCCCGGCGATCTGGCGCGCGCCACGGGGCTGACGAGCGCGGCGGTCACGACCCTGCTCGATCGGCTCGAGTCCCGCGGGCTCGTCGAGCGCTCGCCCGACCCCGACGACCGGCGCCGCGTGCGGGTGTCGGCGTGCCCCCACGCGACCGACGTGGTGGCCGAGCACCTGTTGCCGTTCCTCACCGAGCTGCACGCCCGCCTGGCGCGCTTCGACGACGCCGAGCTGGTCGCCATCGCGCAGTTCATGGAGCTCGGCGCCGAGCTCGCGATGAAGCACGCGCTCCTCGGGTCCGACGAGTGATCCGCGCGCTGTTGGCCATCGCCGTGCTCGTCTACGCGGGGATCGGCGCGTGGACGCTCGTGGAGCCGGTCGGGCCCATGGCGGACGTCGGGGTCGGTGCTCTCGATTCGCGCGGGCTCGTCGAGCTCCGCGCGATGTACGGCGGGCTCCAGCTCGGCATGGCGGGCTTCCTCGGGTGGTGCCTGCTCGATCCGGCCCGCCAGCGCGTGGGTCTCGTCGCCGCGACCTGCACCATCGGCGGGCTCGGCGTGGCGCGCACCGGGGCGTGGCTCGTCATCCAGCCCGACGGCGGCCTGCTGCCGCTGCTGTGCGCGATCGAGGTCGGCGGGGGCCTCGCGGGGGCCGCGGTCCTGTGGGCCACGCGGTCCGACGCGTCCCGGGGTGGGCCCGGTTAGGGCTGCAGACTCCGGAGGGACACATGCCTGGCTTCGACTACGACCTCTTCGTCATCGGCGGTGGCTCGGGCGGCGTGCGGGGCGCCCGCATCGCGGCGGGGTTCGGGGCCCGCGTCGGCCTCGCGGAGGAGAAGTACCTCGGCGGCACGTGCGTGAACGTCGGGTGTGTCCCGAAGAAGCTGTTCTCGTACGCGAGCCACTTCCACGAGGAGTTCGAGGACGCGCGGGGCTTCGGCTGGACCTCCGGTGAGGTGTCGTTCGACTGGGCGACGCTGAAGCGCAACAAAGACCGCGAGATCGGGCGTCTGAACGATGTCTACGCGCGCATGCTCGATCGTGCCGAGGTCGAGATCCACCGCGCCCGCGCCGTGATCGAGGGCCCGAACCGCGTGCGGGTCGGCGATCGCTCCTATACCGCCGCCAACATCCTCGTCGCGGTCGGCGGTCGGCCGTGGCTGCCCGATTTCCCGGGCCGCGAGCACGTGCTCGTGAGCGACGACCTGTTCGCCCTCGAGCGCCTGCCGAAGCGCCTCGTCATCGCCGGCGGCGGCTACATCGCGTGCGAGTTCGCGAGCATCTTCAACGGCCTCGGGCTCGAGGTCGACCTCGTCTACCGCGGCAAGCACCTGCTCCGCGGGTTCGACGACGACCTGCGGCACCACCTCGCGAACGAGATGCGGAAGAAGGGCGTGCGCATCCACTTCGACGCGGCCTTCGCATCCGTCGAGAAGACCGCCGACGGCGTGAAGGTCCACCTGACGGACGGCGACCACCTCGCCGCCGACGCGGCGCTCTTCGCGGTCGGCCGCCGCCCTTACACCGCCAATCTCGGGCTCGAAGCCGCGGGCGTCGAGGTGTCGGAGTCCGGCGCCATCGTGGTCGACGACGAGTTCCGCACCACGGCGCCCGGCATCTACGCCGTGGGCGACGTGATCGACCGCGTCCAGCTCACGCCCGTCGCGCTCGCCGAGGGCATGTTCGTCGCGCGGCGGCTGTTCGGTCCCGGCGGCCCCACGGTCTCCTACGAGAACATCCCCACCGCCGTGTTCACGCACCCGAACATCGGCACGGTCGGCCTCACCGAGGCCCAGGCGCGCGCGCGGTTCGACCGCATCCGCCTCTACAAGTCCACGTTCCGTCCGATGAAGCACACGCTGTCGGGCCGCGACGAGAAGACCTTCATGAAGCTCGTCGTCGACGACGCGACCGACCGGGTGGTCGGCTGCCACATGATCGGGCCCGACGCCGGCGAGATCGTCCAGGGCCTCGCCGTCGCGCTCACCTGCGGCGCGACCAAGGCGCAGTTCGACGCGACCCTCGGCATCCACCCCACGGCCGCCGAGGAGTTCGTCACCATGCGCACCGAGTGGGTGCCGCAGCCCGAGACCTACCCGCAGGCCTGAGTCAGAGCGGGAATTCGGTCAGCGCGCAGCCCGTCGGCGACACCGTGACCAGCGCGACCGTGCCGTGCTTCACGGTGATCGGCTGGCGGCACACCTCTTGGCGCTGGGTCGGCTTCCCGATCGGCGGGGGGCCGTTCGGATCGACCGGAGCGGGCACCTCGATGAACCCCACGAGGGTGTGCATTCCGGGCGGGACCACCACGAAGGACCCCATCGCGCCACGGTCGTCGATGCCGAAGCCCGCGTCGGACCCGTGGCTGACCTGCAAAATGCCGCCGTCGCCGATGACGCTCCCGTACGCCGACAGACCCGGCTGGAGCTGCTGGCACAGCTCCGCGGTCGTCACGTTCAGCCCGCTGTCGGGCACCTCGACGACGCCCCAGCACCAGTAGCCGTCGAACATCGCGAACGCGCCGGACTTCGGTGGCGCCTTCCCTCCGAACGGGAGCAGCGCCTGGATCGCGACCTCGTGCGGACCCGGCTTCACCCGCACCGTCTGCGGCACCCGCCGGGCGAGCTTCTCGAAGGCCACGCCGTCGATCCACAGGATGCCGGGGGGCTCCACGATGCCGGGGCTCATCCGCGTGATGGTCAGCGAGGGCCCGCCGTCGTCGAAGCCCTGGCCCACGACGTTCGGGACCGGAGCGAGCGCGCCGAGCCGCTTGCGGTGCTCCGGGGTGATCGACGCGCCGAGGGACTCGAGCACCCGCAGCGAGAGCTGCCGCTCGAGGTGGAACACGTCCTCCACCGAGCCCTCGACCTCCACGGCCTCCGAGACGCGGCCGGACTCCACGTCCACCACACGGGCGTCGAGCCGCACGCGACCGCGACTCTCGGACAGCGACCCCACGATGACCGCCGTGGCGCCGACGCCGCGGCCGAGCTTCACCGCCGACGTGGGGTCGGCCCAGTTGGAGTGCTGGAGCTTCAGCTCGTCGAGGATGGCGTTCAGCTGGCGCCGCTCCACGAGGTCGACATCCGCGGATTCGCCCACGTCCGTCGTCACCATGTCGGACAGGCCCGCGACGAAGGGCGCGAGCTCGGCATCCCCCGTGTTCGCCGCGAACGGGGCCACGGCGAGCACGTGCTCGGCGGCGAACGCGGCGGTGAGGAGGGTCCACATGGCCGCCGGATAACCCGGATTGGACGCGGCGCGCCCACATGGGAGGCGCCGGCCCGTCCGGGTCCGTCAGAAACGCCCGGTGACCACGAGCCCGCTGTAGCCCTGGCTCGCGACGGGCGTGACGCGGACCTCGTGCAGACGGCCCTGGTGGCGGACGACCGGGATCATGCCGCCGACCACGAGCCCGCCGCCGAGGGCGACCGTCCCCACGCCGAACGCGGGGGAGCTGTCGACCGCGAAGAACGTGCCCCAGAACAGCATGGCGGTTCCCACCGCCGCGCCGGTGAAGCCGGCCGCCGTCACCCAGCGCTCGCCGGGCCGCAGGCCGCATCGACCGCCCATCGCGCCGACGCCGAGGGACCCGAGCGCGGTGAGACCGACCCCGCCGCCCGTTCCCAGCACGCCGAGGAGGCCGCTGACGATGTCCTGATCCCGGAGCCCGACCCCCGTGAGCGCGAGGCTGCCCGCGGTGACGCCGATGCCCGAGAAGGCGACGACGTTCGCGACCCGCGCGCCGGTGCAGCGCGGCGGAGACGCGAGCTTCGGGGCCTCGTCCGACACGCGGACGGGGAGCGGCGGCTCGGCGGCGGGGGCAGGAGCGGTCTGGGCGAGAGCGGTGGCGAGGAGCGCGATCATGGGGACCTCCAGGTTGCTTACGCTGAAGTAAGTAAACCGGGAGGTCCCCCACGACGCTTACGCGCGCTTTCCCCGAGGGGGGAGGCGGCCTACGGCTCCGACCACTCGATCGTCACCGTATCGCCGGGCTCCGGCGCGTTCGCGACGAACGAGACGCTCGCGGCGGCCGCATCGTAGACCCAGTCGGAGTTCGGGCGCACGGCACCGTTCACCGCGACCTCGATCGTGAAGGGATCGGCGGGCGTCGACAGCGTGAACGTGTCCTGCAGGACGGCCGTGGCCGCGAGCGTGTCGAGCTGCGGCGCCCAGTCCTCGCAGATCGACAGGAACGCGCCCGTCGTCGCACCGACCGCGGCGTCGTAGCCGAAGCCGGCGTCGGCGCCGTTGCAGCCGTTCGGCGTGGGGCCGGCGACCGCCGACAGCGTGACGAGCGCGGGCCCGCCCTTCGCGGTCTGGATGCGGCTCACGTACTGCTGCCAGTACTGCGGGTCGTTGTTGTGCCCGGCCGACTGATCCTCTTCGTCGCTGATGAAGATCACGTGAAGCAGGGCGTCGGGGCGGAGGAAGTCCGCGTTGCAGGCGTTCTCGACGGCGTCCGCGGCCACCTGGAGCCCGGCCTCGTCGTTGTCGTCCGGCTCGACCAGCAGGGCGTCGGCGAAGCGGGTCTGCCAGTCGGGGGTGCTCGCGTCGAACCAGCCGTCCACGCCGCAGCCGTCGTCGCCATTGATCGCCATCAGCCGCCAGTCCACGCCCTCCGCCACCAGGCGGTTCGTGAACGACTCGATGTTGGCGCCCAGATCCTCGAGCTCGTCGGACATCGAGCC
This sequence comes from Alphaproteobacteria bacterium, assembly GCA_020632875.1. Taxonomy (GTDB): domain Bacteria; phylum Myxococcota_A; class UBA796; order UBA796; genus JACKEQ01. The sequence goes on along the minus strand of JACKET010000008.1, from coordinate 268,376 downwards.
GCTGGTGTCGCCGAACACGACGACGTCGACGGGCGCATCGGCGGGCAAGGACCAGGAGTCGCTGTGGTCTGCGGGGATCACGGGCTCTTCGGGCTCTTCGGGAGCGGGCTCCTCGGGCTCCTCGGGGAGCTCGGGATTCGCGGGCGGATCGGGCTCCTCGCCCTCGGGCGTGGGATCCGCGGGAGCCTCGGGCTCGATCACGGGGTCGTCATCCACGAGCTCGGGGCCCAGGGGCTCCGCGTTCAGCTCGTACTCCTGACAACCGACCAACAACACAAGGCACACGAACAGAGGCCTCGGCATCAAACACCTCCAAACAAAACAAAGTACATGATTCGCCTGCACGAAACATGCCACGCGGAGAGGCCCGCCAGCACGAGAGGTCCATTTCTCGATCGCGACAGGAATGCCGCAGTTGGGGGCCCCACGTGGGAGATCCCGATCCCATCCGGACGCCTCGTTCGCTCGTAACTCCGGTCAGAGTGTCGTAAAGCCACCCCGCCGCGCTCCGGGTCCGTGGACACCGTGATAAGCGGGCCCGATGACACCCTTCGTCCTTGCCTTGTCCGGATGCTGTGGTGGGGATGCGCCCGTGTGGTCCCCGCTCGACGACGTGTACCTCACCGAGACCGTCACGCTCGACCTCTCGGGCCTGGTCACCGACGACCGCGACGACCTCGTGATCGCCGCATTCGAAGAGACGAGCGACGTCATCGCCGAGGTCGACGGCCTGCTGCTCGACCTCACGCCGCAGCCGGGCTGGCGCGGCACCACGACGGTCACGCTCACCGCGACGGATGCGTGCGGCAACGAGGCCTCGGCCGTGCTCACGGTCCACGGGGGCGAAGAGCCCATCGGCCCCGGCGAAGGCTGTCCGGTCACCTTCACCTGGCAGGGGGCCGCCGATTCGGTCCATGTCGCCGGGCCGTTCAACGACTGGTCGCCCGACGCGACGCCCCTCGAGGGCTCGGGGAGCGCGTGGTCCGGCGAGGTCTACCTGCCCGTGGGCGATCACCCGTACAAGCTCGTGATCACGGGCGGCGGGTTCGGCGGCGAGCAGTGGTCGTGCGACCCGAACGCCGTGTTCATCCAGTGCGACCCCGGCTACAAGGAGCCGTGGGAGACCACCTGGTCCCACGAGTGCGCCCCGGGCGCCGACACGTGCAACAGCGTCGTTCGCGTGCCCGACTGCAGCAAGCCCGTGCTCGAGGTCGTGTCGCTCGACATCGATCGCGGCGCGGGCAGCGTCGACGTCGAGGTCGCGGGCACCACGCAGCCGAGCGTCACCGTCGATGGCGTGGCCTTCCCGGTGAGCGGCTCGGCGTTCACGGTGGGTGGGCTCGACGACGGGCGGCACGAGATCGTCGTGTCCGACGGCGACGCCGAGCCGCTCGTCATCCCCGTGTGGACTGACGGCTTCCGCTGGGAGCAGGCGACGATGTACTTCGCGTTCGTCGACCGGCTGAAGAACGGCACCCCGGCGAACGACGGCACCGAAGGCGCCACGGCCGAGCTCGGGCAGTACAAGGGCGGCGATTTCGTCGGCCTGCGCGAGATGCTGCCCTACCTCGACGATCTCGGCGTGTCGGTGCTGTGGATCTCGAACGTGCAGGACAACGCCGAAGGCGCCTATGCGGGCGACTGCAACGCGACGTTCGCGGGCTACCACGCGTACTGGCCCGACGACCCCGAGGGCATCGAAGAGCACTTCGGCACCGAGGCCGAGCTGATGGCCCTGGTCGACGCCGCGCACGCGCGGGGCATCCGCGTGGTGATGGACTGGGTCGGGAACCACGTCCACGACACGCATCCCTGGACGACCGAGCATCCCGACTGGTTCAACCCGCCCGCGAACTGCAAGGACTACGTCGACGGCCAGATCAACTTCGACCGCATCCCCGAGACCTGCTGGTTCGCGCCGTACCTGCCCGACATCGACTACACGAAGCCCGAGCCGCTGTTCCGCATGGTCGACGACGGCATCGGGTGGGCGACCCGCCTCAAGCTCGACGGGTTCCGCGTCGACGCCGTGAAGCACATGCCGCACAGCGTCGTGTGGAACCTGAACGCCGCGGTCGAGCAGCGCCTCGAGCACCGCGCCGCGGGCGGCGACGAGCGGTTCTGGACGGTCGGCGAGACGTTCGACGGCCACGACCGCATCCAGGCGTACGTGGGCGACGACCAGCTCGACGGGCAGTTCGACTTCCCGCTGTACTGGGCGCTGCGCGGGGCCTTCGTCGGGAACGACGACCTCGGCGGGCTCTACGCGGCCATGGCCGACTCCGAGGCCCGCTACCCCGACGCGCTCATGAGCGTGTTCCTCGGGAACCACGACGTGGCGCGGTTCATCACCGAGGCCGCCGGGCAGGGCTCGGGCAGCTGCTCGAACAACACCCTGCTCGTCGCCGATCCGCCCGACTGGGCCGAGCCCTACGAGCGCATGATGCTCGGGCTCTCCATCGTGTTCACCCAGCCCGGCGTGCCGCTCGTGTACTACGGCGACGAGCTCGGGATGCCCGGCTTCGGCGACCCCGACAACCGCCAGCCGCTGTGGTGGCTCGCCGACCTCGACCAGGTCGCCTCCGTCGACGACATCGCCGGGCAGGTGTCGTTCGATCAGGCGCGCGTCGTGCGGCACGTCCAGGCGCTGGCGCTGGCCCGCCGCGACCACCCCGCGTTCGCCGCGCCCGGCGTCGTGAACTGGTGGCAGGAGTACAGCGTGCTCGGCTACGCGCGGTCTGCCGGGTCCGACCACGTGCTGGTGCTCGTCAATCGCGAGGGCGCCGACCGCACGCTCACCAACGGGCTCGCGTTCGCGGGCCTCCCGGAGGGCACCTGGGTCGACGTGCTCACGGGAGACACGTTCACCAGCACGGGCGACAGCATCAGCATCGGCCTCGGCGCTCGCCAATCGCGGGTGCTCGTGCCGCAATAGTGCGCCCGCTCTCCGAGATCCTGCGGGCGAACCGACGGCTCCGCGCCATCGGCTTCGACGACGCGCCGTTCGCGAAGGTGCCCGGCGCACCCGTGCCGCTCGTCGGCATCGTGACCTCCGCCACGCGGTTCGAGGGCATGCTCTGGGGCTCCGCGACCCGCGATGGGCGCGACGCCACGGGCGCCATCACGTCCATGCTCGAGCGCAGCAAGTTCGCGGCACAGGTGCATGTGGTGCTCACCGACGGCCTCACGGTCGGGGGGCTGAACGTGCTCGACCTCGCGGCCATCGCGTCCAGCGCGGGCGTGCCGTGCATCGCGGTCATGCGGCGTCCGCCGGACCTGGCGCGGTTCCGCGGGTCGCTCGCCACCCAGCCCGACGGCGACGCGCGCTGGGAGGTCATCCAGCGCGCCGGGCCCGTGCACGAGCGCGACGGGTTCGTGTTCCAGGTGGTGGGCGCCGACCCGGCGTCCGCGGCGGGCGCGCTGGCGCGGCTCACGGATCGTGGCAAGGTGCCGGAGCCCCTGCGGCTCGCGCACCTCATCGGCGCGGCGGTCGTCACGGGGCAGAGCGGGAAGCGCGCATGACCGAGACCCTGCAGAACGCCGTGAAGGCCGAGCTCGCCTACCGGGACCTCCCCGGCGGCTTCGAAGCCCGGCTCACCGGCGTCAGCGGGGCGTTCGCGGCGGCGGTGCCGGTCGCGCTGCTGGGCGTGGCGGTGCTCACGGCGGCGTTCGCGTCGGCCTGGGTGGCGGCGGCGCTCGTCGTGCTCGCGGTGGTCCTCGTCCCGCGCACGGGCGGCCGGCTGCACGGCGTGCGCGTGCAGACCGGCACGCTCGCGCTCCTCGGCCCCGACCGGTCGATCCCGCTGCACCGCATCGCGCGCGTCGATCTCACGGTGTCGGGGCTCACGCTCCGGCTCGACGAGGGCGAGCCGATCGAGCTCCAGCTCGCGCAGAGCCTCGGCGCGAGGGCCTGGCTCGCCGAGCGGATCCGGGAGATCATCGTCGAGCACGGCGATTTCGAGGACGTGCCCGCGGCCCTCGCACGGCTGCGGGGGGAGGAGCAGCCCGATGCGTAGCCCACCGAGCGGCATGGACGTCACCTTCACCGACCGCGGCTTCGACATGGCGGTCGTCGGCGCGCTGCCCGGCGGGGTCATGGGCCTGTTCCGCTCGTTGCTGCCGCCGCTGTTCCTCCTCGAGGTCATCGGGGGCTTCGTGTTCCTCGGTGCGGTCATCGAGGGAGACGTGCCGGCGGGCCCGCTGTGCGTCCTCGGTGCCGTGTGTCTCGCGGTGACCGCGCTCGGGTTCACGGTCTGGAGCCGCGCGAACACCCCGATGCGCGGCCGGTTCGCCCTCGAGGGCGACACGCTGACGTTCACGTCCACGACGGGCGAGGTCCGCATGTCCCTGGCCGACGTGAAGGCCGTCGACGTCGTGCCGATCGGCCTCGCCATCCGTCCGAAGAAGGGCATGACCCACCACGTGATGATGCTGCAGACCTCGGATCCGGCGCGGCGGTGGCTCGACGAGGCGATCGAGGCGGCGCGGGTGCGGTACGGCACGTCCGCCGAGGTCCCCGACGAGCTGGACGCGCTGAAGAAGCGCTAGGTGGTGCCCGTTTCCGTCAGGCGTCGACGGTGATCCGGGGACCCGCCACGTCCACGCGGAGGTCGCCCGCCGGGTGGTGTACGTGGATCGCCCCGTCCTCACGGGTCCACGCCACGTCGAGCAGGTCGAGCCCGGCCGTGATGGTGGCGGCCGGATCGTCGAGCGTCGGGCCCATGAGGGGCAGCTCGCGGAGCGCGCGCACCAGCGTGTCGCGGTCGACGCGGACGGGCTGATCGACGAGGAACAGCACGCCGGGCCCGCCCTTGCGGGACTTCCCGAAGAAGTACGGCCGCCCGTCGAGCGCGCTCTGCACGACGAACAGCGCGTACATCGTGGGCTCGTCGACACTGAACCGCTCTTCGCGGAGCTCGGGGATGTCCTGCTGCCCGAGGGCACGCCCGGCCTCGAGAACCGCGTCGGGGAAGGGGACGGCGGGGTTCGCCCAGGCCCAGAGGAAGGTCGTCCCGTCGGGATCGACGCTGCCGAGCACGTTGAGCGGGTACGCCACCCGGTCGTCGTCCGTGCCGAAAGCGAGCTGCGCAGCGCCCAGATCGACGGTCCACGGACGCCCGCCGACGGTCTGCTGGAAGGCGAGCTGCCGGGCGAGGGACGCCAGCGCACAGCGCGCATAGACCGCGTTCAGCTCGGCAGAGGCGAGGCTCCCGACGTACGGGCGCGGCTCGTCCACGGGTTCCACGACGGGCGCCGTCCCCGCGGCTTCGGCCTCTTCGGCCCCCGCGGCTTCGGCCACTTCGGCCACTTCGGCCCCCGCGGCTTCGGCCACTTCGGCCACTTCGGACTCTTCGACCTCTTCGGCCTCTTCGACCTCTTCGACCTCTTCGACCTCTTCGACCTCTTCGACCTCTTCGACCGCCGCCGCTTCGGCCTCTTCCGCTGGGGACGCGTCCGGGACCTCTTCAGCGAACGCCTCTTCTTCGACTCTCATGTCGGCAGGCGCCTCGGGGGTCTCGTCGGCCGCTCCGGCGGACGGTTCTTCCTCGACGCGCACGTCCGCAGCCTCCTCGAGGGCCTCCTCGTCGGCGTCGACCGCCGCGGAGTCTTCTACCGCGTCCATTTCCGCGGGCTGTCCGGGAGAATCTCCGTCGACGTCGACGGCGGCGGCCTCTTCGCCGACATCGACGGCTGCAGGCTCTTCCAGAGCCGCTTCTTCGGCGGGTGGTTCGTGCGCTTCCTCGGCCGGCCCCCCGACGACCTCGTCATCGGCGTCGAACGCGGCAGGTTCCTCGACCTCGGGGCCAGGCTCTTCGGCAGCGTCTGCGTCGACCTGGTCCTCTCCGGCCTCCTCGGGAGCGTCTTCGACCTGGGCCTCCGCCGCCGGTTCGGGAGCGTCTTCGTCGATCGGTGCGTCCGCGAGCTCCTCGGCAGCGTCTTCGTCGATCGGTGCGTCCGCGAGCTCCCCGGCAGCGTCTTCGTCGATCGGTCCGTCCTCGGGCTCCTCGACAGCGCCCTCGTCTGCTTCCTCGGCCGCGGGCTCCTCGACAGCACCCTCGTCTGCTTCCTCGGCCGCGGGCTCTGCGGGATCGTCTACCCCGCCTTCTTCTTCTGCTGCTTCTTCTGCGTCATCTGCGCCTTCTGCGCCTTCTGCGTGAGACCCTGACGCCGCGACTCCCGATTCGGACTCGGGGATCGACGCCTCGTCCGACGGTAACGGATCCCCGAGCGTGACCTCGGCGGACTCGGGCTCGGGCAGCGTCGTCGTCCCGACGGCCGGGATCTCCGGGTCGGGCAGCGTGATCTCGGGGACCGGGTCGGTGAAGTCGCCGGCCACGTTGAACGCCGGCTCGGCGATCAGGGTCTCCTCCGTGTGCTCCTCGACCGGCATCGCGAGGTCGGTCAGGTCGGCCTCGGGCTCCTCTTCGGTCGGGAGGTCGGGCTCGACCACCTCCTCCGTCGGATCCTCCGGGATCGAAGGGACCACCGGCTTCGGCGGCTCGGGGTCGACCAGCGTCTCGAGGAAGTCCTCCTCGTCGGCATCCGCGTGGGCGACGGACTCGGCATCCGCCGCGAGGTCGTCGCGCAGATCGGGCGTCGGCGCCGCGGCGACGCGTGGGGGAGCGGGCTGACCGGACCGGAGCTCGGACAGATCGACCGACTTGCGCGTCGACAGGATGCCCCAGGCGAGGATCGCGCCGCCCAGGAGGAGGATCGGGATGACCAGGAGCACGTAGATCATGACGTGGTCTATGGCATCCCGCTGGAACCGGCACAACCCCGGGTCAGCGCGAAGGGGTCGCCAGCAGGGCCCGAGCGGCCGGGAAGTCCGTCACGGCGAGGAACCGCGCCACCCCGCGGACCAGGACATCCGGGTCGTCGCCGTCCCATGCGCGGAACCGGAGGCGGCGCTCGGCGGGCGAGAGGTCGGCGATCCGCTCGGCGAGGGCCGCGCGCGCGGCCGGGTCCGCGGAACGCCCGGCGACGTCGGCGCGGACGCGGTGTGCCAGGGCCGCGAGCCCCGCGTTCAGGGCATCCAGCGCGGGACCGGCGTCACCCCCGCGCGCCGCGACCAGCGCGCGGACCTCGGCCTCCTCGCCGTGGAGCGCGGCGAGCCAGATGCCGCGCTCCGGGTCGGGCCCCTCGACCGCCCGGTGGAGCCGGCGGTAGCGGTCGGACTTGAGCTTCATCCACGTGCCGTCGTCCCACCGCAGCACCCAGCCCTCGCCCGCGGCCTGCGCCCGGACCTGCGCCGCGAACGCGATCGGATCCGCGATCCGCCCCATGCAGCGCGGCGTTCCGAGGCCCGCCTCCGCGGCGATCGCGAGGGTGGCGTCCCAGTCGGCGTAGTCGCCCGTGCGGTGATCGCGGACCGCGAGCAGCCACAGCGCGTCGGCGGCGTGCCGCTCGACGATGCGGTGGTCGGCGCTGGTCCACTCGAGCAACGGGGTGCGACCCGCGCTCAGCAGATCGCCGAGGACCCGACGGGCGCGGTCCGTCAGCAGCGCAGTCGCGCGATCGCCCAGCTCCGACGGGCCCCGGCGGGTCACGAGCCGCAGGACGCCGTCCACGACCAGCGGGCTGACCATCGACCCGTCCAGCTTCTCGACCGCCAGCGGCTCGCCCGCGGGCATCGCCGCCTCGCTGAACCCGCCGAACCGGTGCAGCTTGCGCGAGAGCAGCCGGCCGTCGCGGTGGAACGTGATGCCGCGACACTCGCGGAGGATCTGCCGCCGGCGGTGCTCCCGGAGCGCGATGGCGCGCTTCGGATCGGGCATCTCGGGGTGACCGACGTACGTGAACACGCGCAGGTCGCCGTGGTCGAATCGCTCGAATCCGTCGGCCGTCGCGGCGGCCTCGACCTCGGCGAGGGTCGGGTCGTGGGCGAAGGGCGTGGGGTCGGGCTCCTCGGCGCGGAGGACGGCCAGGTGCGGCTCGAGGTGGCCGGCGATCGTCGCGACCACCTCGGACAGGTCGTCGCCCGCCATCCGGTCGGGATGCGCCTCGCGGTACCGCCGCCAGCGCTTCAGGCTCGCGCGGGACGTGCCGAGCTCGCGCCGTCGCAGCCGGTCGGTCAGGCGCAGCGGCGCGTCGCGGGACGCGAACGCCACGCGGATCGCGGCCTCGAGCGCGGTGCCGTCGAGCAGCGCGGGGCGGACGAGCAGGTCGTGCAGGTCGGACAGGTCCTTCGGGCGCCAGGCGAGGCTCTCGAGCTCGAACAGCCCGTGGAGCTTCCACGCGATCATCGCTTCGATCGGGGCCGCCCGCACGGGCACGCCGAGGATCTGGAGCGTCACGGGACCCGGCACCACGGGGTCGCCGAACGCGAGGTCGATCTGCACGCCGTCGACCTCGATGCGGAGCCCGGGTCGCTCGGAGTCGGGCCACAGATCGACGTGGGGACGGGCTCCGAACAGGTCGAGCAGGGCGGCGAGCCCGTCCTCGCGGGAGAGGTGGGGCAGGGCGACCAGGTCGACGTCGTCGGCCCGCCGCGGCCAGGGCGCGATGTGGGCGGCCGTGACGAGGCTCCCGCGGAACACCCACAGCTCCATTCGCTCCGCGAGACGGCGGATGACGGGGATCTTCGCGGTGTCGGTGTTAGGCGCTGCCATGCCTGTTCATACCCAGACCAGCACGCTCCCGTACCCTCCCGAGGTCGTCTTCGACTGGCACGGCCGCCCGGGCGCATTCACGCGGCTCACGCCCCCCTGGGAGGACGTGCAGCTCGTCGCCCACGAAGGCGGGCTCGAAGAGGGCGCGCGGATGGAGATGTCGGCGCCCCTCGTGGGCCCCCTCCGCACCGCGTACGTCGCGCGGCACACGTGGTGCGAGCGGCCCATCGGGTTCACCGACGTGCAGGAGTCCGGTCCGTTCGAGTCCTGGGTGCACGAGCACCGCTTCGAGGCCACAGGCGAGGGCACGAAGATGATCGACCGCATCGAGTGGACCGCGCCGCTCGGCCCCGCGGGCAGGATCGCGGATCCGCTCATCATCCGGCCCCGCCTCGAGCGGATGTTCGCGTGGCGCCACGCGCGCCTCGCCCGCGACCTGCGGCGCCACCACGAGGCCGGGCTGGCGCCGATGCGCATCGCCATCACGGGCGCTTCGGGGCTCGTCGGGCGCACGCTGACGGCCTTCCTGACGACCGGCGGCCACACGGTGGTGCCGCTGACGCGGAAGAAGGGCGGCGATGGCATCTGGTGGGACCCGCAGGGCGGCGAGGTCGGGCCGGGCCTCGAAGACTGCGATGCCGTCATCCACCTCGCGGGTGCGGGCATCGCGGAGCACGAGTGGTCCGACGACTACAAGGCGACCATCCGCGACAGCCGCACGAACGGCACGCGCACGCTGTGCGAAGCGCTCGCGAAGCTCCCGCCGAAGGTGCTGGTCTCGACGTCGGCCATCGGGATCTACGGCGACCGCAAGGACGAGCCGCTCGACGAGCTCAGCCCCGTGGGCACGGGGTTCCTCGCCGAGGTCGGCGAGGCCTGGGAAGACGCGACCTCCCCCGCGCGCGAGGCCGGCTGGCGCGTGGCGATCGTGCGGGTGGGCCTGGTCCTCTCCGCGCACGGCGGGCTGCTCGGGCCGTTGCTGCCGCTGTTCCGCCGTGGCGGCGGGGGCCCGGTGGGGTCGGGCCAGCAGTGGATGAGCTGGATCCACGTCGACGATCTCGTCGCGCTCTACCACTTCCTCCTCGCGCGGGAGGTCGACGGGGTGTTCAACGGCGTCGCGCCGAACCCGGTGCGCAACGCCGACTTCGGGAAGGCGCTCGGGCGGGCGGTCGGGCGTCCCGCGATCGTGCCGGCACCAGCGTTCGGCGTGCGGATGGTGCTGGGCCGCGAGAAGGCGGACGAGTTGCTGCTCGCGAGCCAGCGGGTCGCGCCGCGCCGCGCGCTCGAGGCGGGCTTCCGGTTCGACGAGGCCGAGCTCGATGGGGCGCTGGGGTTCGAGCTCGTCGGGGCCCACGACTGAACCGGCATCCGGGTCCGACGCCAGGCATCCCCCGATCGGAGCGGAGGGGCGAAGGCCGTCGGGCATCACGCAGATGACGCAGATGGACGCGGATGACGCAGAAACGAGGCCGTCACGGGTCGAGGGTCTTCGTGTCCCCGGGCGCGGCTCCCCCGGTCGGAGCGGAGGGGGCGAAGGCCGTCGGGCATCACGCAGATGACGCAGAAGGACGCAGATGACGCAGAAACGAGGCCGTCCCGGGGTCGAGCGTCGTCGTGTCCCCGGACTTCGCCGAGGGAGATTGCACCGCCACACCGCCAAGACCACCGGTCCACCCGTAGCTTCCGGGCTTCGCGGCGGACGTCTCGGTTCGGGTCGAGAGAGCGGGCCTTCCTGCGGACCGGAAACGGGATTCACCAGAGCAGGCGTGCGTTCTGGCTGCTCGCGTGAGCGGACGCGCTCCGAGCCCATCTCGGAGATTCCGGGAGCCGTGCCGTTCGAGCCGTGCAACCAGCGTCGGTCCATGTGGCGGACGGGAGCGTCGACGCCGGGGCTCCCGATCCGGCTCGCTTCGGTCCACTGGATGGGTCTCCGCGCTTTGTGTCGCTTCAACGACTGGAATCGCAGATAGTCCGGCCTGGGACCGGACCGAGATCACCCCAGCAGCCCGAATCGCGGGCGTGCTCTGGTGAGTCCCGAATCCGGTCCGCGAGGAGGCCCTCTGTCGACCCGAACAACGAGACGGCCCTCGGGAGCCCTGACGTCACGGGAAGGTGCCCGGGGAAGTGAGGACGCCCGACCCGTGACGGCGTGGTTTCTGCGTCATCCGCGTCCTTCTGCGTCATCTGCGTGATGCCCGACGGCCTTCGCCCCCTCAGCTCCGATCGGGAAAGCCCCGCCCGGGCACACGACCACGCTCGACCCCGGGACGGCCTCGTTTCTGCGTCATCTGCGCCCTTCTGCGTCATCTGCGTGATGCCCGACGGCCTTGGCCCTCTCCGCTCCAATCGGGGGAGTCGCGAGAGGCGCCCCGGGGACACGACGACGCTCGACCCGTGACGGCGTGGTTTCTGCGTCATCTGCGTCGTTCTGCGTCATCTGCGTGAGGCCCGGAGACGCTCGGAGCCCGACCGCTTCCCCCGAGCTAGGCCCACCACCGATCGAGCGCATGGTGCGTGTCGAACACGGTGGTCTCGCGCTTCACCTCGACGACGTCGAGCCCGCGTGCACCCAGCACCGCGAGGACCTCGTCGACACGGGCGTCCGCGGCGCTCCGGTCGCCTTCGTAGATCCGCAGGTTCACGAACTGCACCACGGTGTCGCCCGTGCGCTCGCGCGGGTTCGAGGACGCGACGAAGCCGTGTGGACGGCCGTTCTCGACGAGCCACGCGCGCTCGGTGTCGTAGCCGTCGGCGGGGATCGCGAGCTTGATGTGCACCTCGTGGTACCGGCCGGGGCCGTACGGCTCGAGGCTGGGCTCGGACTCGTGCTCGAGCTTCGCGCGCAGGACGAGGAACCCCGCGCCGCCGAGCCGCGCGCCGAGGTCGAGCAGATCGTCGGCGATCCGACCGACCGCGCCGGGCGCGTCGTCCTTGTGGTAGCGCGTCGTCATGACGTCGCGCTGCACCCGTCCCTCCGCGTCGTCGAGGTCGACGACCGTGAGCTTGATCCGGTTGGTGCTGCAGAATCCCCGGAGACGATCGAGCTCGTGCGTGGCCACCGTGAGGTGGCTGTGGAACCGCCCGGTGAGGCCCGCATAGGGCGCGTCGTCCAGCGAGGACCGGAGCGCCTTCAAGTCGGCGATGCTCATCCGTGCCTCCGCTGCCAGATCGGCTATCTTCCCAGGGCGGACGCGCCAAGGTGGATTGCGATGCTGGCTTGGGTGCTGTTGTTGACGGGATGCGGGGAGTGCGACCCCGACCTCGCAGAGTGCGTGCTCGAGCGCGTCGACCTGCCCGTCGACCCCTACACCCCGCCCCGTGAAGACCACACCGTCACCGAGCGCCTCGCCGTCGAAGCGCCCCAGGTCGACGTGCTGTTCGTCATCGACAACTCCGATGCGACCTCGACCGCCCAGCTCGACCGCGTCGCCGCGGGCGTGCCCGAGCTCTACGCGGCGCTCGATGCCCACGGGGCCGACTACCACATCGGCGTCGTCACCTCCGAGCTCGGGCGGCGCCAGGGTGTGCTGCTCGGGTACACCGACTCCCGCGAGCGCATCACCAGCCTGTTCCGCGAGGCCGCGCCCGCCGGGGCCGACGCGGGGTACGGGCGGCTCACGGCGCACCGGGCGCTCGTCACCGAGGCCGATGGCGCGAACCTGGGCTTCCAGCGGGCCGACGCCGAGCTGCACGTCGTCTTCGTCAGCGGGCAGGACGACCTCTCGGTGAACCCCGATCCCATCGAGTTCACGAGCTTCGTGCGCCTCGCCCGCGAGCGCGGCGGGTACGCCCACGTCGTGGTGCCCGCCGATGCGGCCGTCTACGCGGGCTACGCCGATCGCACGGGCGGCCAGGTCGCCGACATCGACGAGGGCGACCTCGACTACGGCGCGTTCCTCGGCGAGCTCCGTCCGCCGCGGATGTACCTCGACCACGTGCCGGCCGACCCCGCCTCCATGCGCGTCCGCTTCGAGCGCGACAGCGAGCGCCCGCTCGGCCGCCAGCGCCCCGGCCCGGTCTGCATCGGCGCGCCCGACCCCGAGACGCGCTGCCTGCTGCTCTACCACCCCGAGACCAACGCGCTCGAGTGGCGGGTGCCGCCCGACCGCGACATCACCGCGGTCTGGCTCGACTACGACACCGACGACTCGCGGTACTGATGCTCCTGCTGCTGGTGGGCGCCGTCCAGGCGTCCGAGACGCCGTCCTGGAACGACACGATCGACAGCGTGCTCGACTCGGTCGTCATCATCCACATGGACCGCACCCGGCCGTTCGACGGCAACGCCCAGGCCTCGTCCGAGGCGTCGGGGTTCGTCATCGACGCCGAGCGCGGGCTGATCCTCACGAACCGCCACGTCGTCACCACCGGTCCGACCATCGCGCAGGCCATCTTCCACAACAAGGAGGAGGTCGACCTCGTCCCCCTGTACCGCGACCCGGTGCACGACTTCGGGCTGTTCCGGTACAACCCCGCGGATCTCGAGTTCATCCAGCCCCGCTCGCTGGCCCTCGACCCGACGCGCGCGAGGATCGGCACCGAGATCCGGGTCATCGGGAACGACGCGGCCGAGCAGATCAGCATCCTCGCCGGCACGCTGTCGCGGCTCGATCGCGACGCGCCGCACTGGGACTTCAACACGTTCTACCTGCAGGCGGCGTCGTCCACTTCGGGCGGCTCGTCCGGCTCGCCCGTGTTCGACGTCGACGGCACGGTCGTGGCGCTCAACGCGGGCGCCCGCATGGACGCCGCGACCTCGCTGTTCCTCCCGCTCGCGCGCGTGAAGTACGCGGTCGAGGCGCTGCAGCGCGGCGAGGTCCCCGCGCGCGGCACGGTGCAGACGGTCCTGGCGTACCGCACGTTCGACGAGCTCCGCCGGCTCGGCCTGACAGAGGCCGTCGAGCGCGACGTGCGCCGCGCCTGGTCGGGCACCGGGATGCTCTCCGTGGCGCGGATCAACGCGGGGGGCCCGGCCGACGGGGCGCTCGAAGAGGGCGACATCGTCCTGACCCTGAACGGCGAGCCCGTCTATGCGTTCGAGCGCTGGGAGGCCGTGCTGGACGCCTCCGTCGGTGGGGCCGTGCGCGTCGGGGTGCTGCGCGGGGCCGAGCGGATCGAGGTCGAGCTCGAGGTGCGCGACCTGCACGGGCTCACCCCCAGCGCCTACTTCGAGATCGGCGAGGGCGTGCTGCACCCGCTCGGCTACCACGCGGCGGTACGGGTCCCGCGTGCCACGGAGGGTGTCGCGGTGGCGCGGTCGGGGCGGCTCCTCGCGAGCGCCGGCATCCCGCGTGACGCCGTCATCGAAGGGGTCGGCGACCACGCGGTGAAGACGCTCGACGACGCCGTGAAGGCGCTCTCCGCGATCCCCGACGGCGAGCGGTTCCAGGTGCGGTGGACCGAGCTCGGCACCCCGACGCAGAAGAACGTCGCGAACGTCCTGATGAACCGGTCGTTCTGGCCGGTGCAGCTCTGCACGCGCGACGCCGCGGGCGCCTGGCCGTGCGACCCCGTCGAGAGCCCGCCCCCGAAGGGCGAAGCCGAGCGTTACCGCGTGACGCTCGCGACCGAGAAGAAGGCCGCGTTCCGCCCGGTCGCGCAGTCGCTCGTCACGGTGAAGTTCCGGCCGCAGCTCAACGTCGACTCGATCCACGGCAACCAGCGCGAGTCGCCCGGCCTGCTGCTCGATCCCGCGACCGGCATCGTGCTCACAGACCGCAACGCGGTGCCCGTCACGACGGGCGAGGTCTGGGTGCAGATCGGCGATGCGCCCGGCGTGCCGGCCGACATCCTTTACATGGACCCGCTGATGAACGTCGCGCTGGTCCAGGTCGACATGGCGCGGCTCGATCTCGGTGACCTGCAAGCGCCCGAGCTCGCGGACGTCCCGATCGAGGTGGGCGATTCGCTGCAGCTCGTCGCGATCGACAAGGAGGGAGGGGTCTACCGCCAGCCCGTCGACATCGAGCGGCTGATGCCCGCCGAGTTCCCCGATCCGGCGTTCCCGCGCTGGCAGGTGCGGGACGTCGACTTCGTCCGGCTCGGCAAGGTCGACCGGCCCACGCTGGGTGGGGTCGTGTGCGACAAGCACGGCCGCGTGGTCGGGCTGCTGCAGCGGTTCGAGCGCGACGACGGCAACCGCTACAAGTCGGTCGTCTACGCCGTGCCCGTGGCCCACGGCCTGCGCGCGCTCGATCGGTGGAAGGCCGGTGAGACCGCGGTGCCCGACCTCGGCCTCGACCTCGCCGTGCGCCCGCTGGTCGACGCGCGCGAGGCGGGCCTGCCGGAGGCCGAAGCCGCGCGCATCCGCGAGCATGCGCCCGATCGGCCCATGGTGATCGAGGTCCGCGGGATCTCGGGCGACGCGCCGGCCCGTGCCCAGCTGAAGATCGGCGACTTCGTCGTGGCGGCCGAGGGCCAGACGGTGACGAGCTTCGAGGGCCTGCGGAATGCGGTGCTCCGGCGGCCCGGGCAGCTCCCGCTGACGATCGTGCGCCGCGGGAAGGTCGAAGAGGTCGTGGTCGACAGCCTGCACCTGCCGGTCGCGGGCACCGAGCGCGTCATCCTGTGGGCGGGTGCGCTGGTCCAGGAAGAGCCGCCCGCCGTCGCGCAGTACAGCCAGACGCCGTCGAAGGGCGTCTACCTGTCCTGGTACTACGGGGGCAGCCCGGCGCAGCGCTACAACACGGGCTACGGCCGGCGGATCGTGGCGGTCGACGGCGAGCCGGTGGGGTCGCTCGACGAGCTGCTGGCGCGGGTCCAGGGCCGGCGCGACCGCGACGCGGTGAAGCTCCGCATGCAGGGTCTGCGCGGCGAGGAGTGGGTCGACACGCTGAAGCTCGACCTGAAGTACTGGCCGACGCAGGAGTTCCGCCGCGTCGACGGCGTCTGGCAGCGCCGGGAGCTCGATGACCCGAACTCGCCGCTGTGAGTTGTGCTAATTGAAAACGCTGAAAAGACCAGACAGCGTTGAAGCAACTTGCACGACCTTGGACGCTCCTTCCGCTCCGAATTGCTGGATTAATCCCGAATAAATCAACTTCGGTATCGACGAATCTGCGTGACGAATACTCTTCACTGCCTCGATGAGCTTCTCTTCCGTCTCCCCAGATGGTTCTTGTTTAAGGACCTCCGACAGGGCAATCACGTTCCGAGAGTCATTGTCCCCGAGTTTTCCGGCCAACTCAATCAGCATGTGGATGGAGTCCTGCTTCTGGTCTCCTCCTCGCTTCACGAGGTCAAGGAGCTCCCGCACAAGCGGGTCCATTCGCACGTCCTCCAAGGCAATTGGGCCGTCAGCGGCTCCCAATCTCCTTGAAGGCATTGACCGGCCAGCCAACATTAGCTCTGCGACGAGGGCGTCCTGGTCTTCCTTCCTGTCAAACAGCGCCTCGACGGGTTCTCGCCCCGAGATTACGCCGACATACTGCCTTAGAGTGCGTTTGATGGTCTCCTCGTCCCCATCTGGAGACACTATTCGCAGAGTGATACTGAGTCCTGAACGGGATATCGTGACTCGACTCCCTTCGGCAATACCTTTCGCCTTGAGCACGGAATCGAAGTACGTAAGGACACCCATTACCGCGTACTCATAGCCGGGAGGTACCTCAATTGTCTGCTCGACGACGGGGTCGGGAACCTTGGCCCGTCTTCTGGATGAGGCGGTTGGCCCCGCGGGGATGTCGTCCAATACGTGTTGGATGATGCGCTGCTGCAGCGCGTTTGATCCCGCTGCTCCAAGCTGAAGCAGCGTATCGATCCAATGCTTGTGGTTCTCCCAATTCTGGGTTGCGTGAGCGGGGGAGCGTGGGTAGCCTTGCCGGTCTTTCTCTCCCACGAAGTAGTTCGCCCAGTGCATATAGTGTTGCCGTAGGCTGGTGCTGCCTTTTCCGGTTGGGTTCGGCAGGATGAGGGTGCGTGCTCGGGTCCGCCCCTTGGTGAATTGCTTTGGGGGATACTTCGCGAGAAACTCGTCAGCGGTCGAAAAATTCCCGTAGGCGCTGAAATCACTCAGGATCGACGCCAGGGCCAACACCACGCCGGCGGTGTGTTTGGCATGGCCATATTCATCGACAAATTTTGCGTATTCGCTACTCATCTCGATTCCATCGGACGTCAAGGTCCGCAAGGAGGGGGATGGCCTTGCACGCATCGTCATAGTAGCGTTCGTCCCGCTCGAAGCCAATGGCGCGATAGCCGAAGTGGCTTGCTGCAGCCAGCGTTGAGCCACTTCCCGCAAACGGATCGAGGATGAAGCCCCGGGCCATTGGCAGTGCGGCGTGTACGAGCTTCCTCATCCAACGCTGGGGTTTCAACGATGGATGATCGACGAGTCTCCTCTCCCGGCCCTTGGCGGGCGAGCATGAGTAGTAGTCCCGCATGGGCCTGTCCGTCGAAGGTCGTCTCAGTGCTCCCGCACCCCAAGTGGACAACTGTTCGTGAACGGGCCCCCTGAAGGGCTTTCGGAAGAGGCCCCAGGGTTCATGGCATGATCGAGGCATTACACATAGATCCGCGTACTCCTCGTGAGCTCCTTTGGGACGATCGCCCCCGCGAAAGGTCATGACGCCTCGAGTTACGATCGCCCTCCTTTCGAGGCCCACATTGCGGAAGGGCGTGAATGCGACGTCGCAGATGATGGGATTTGACGCGATGAACACGTGGCCACCGGGTACAAGCACCCGCATGCACTCTGCCGCCAAGCGGCTAAAGAACGAGATCATCTGTGAGAGATCTTCAGCGTTTAGCACGGTGAAACGCGGGAGTGGTCGCCTCTTGGCGCCATCGAAGCTGGGAGGGATTCGCCAGACGCCACCCTGACCCCTTCGGAGCTTGGCGTGGTGGACGGCGCTGAACTCCAGAGTTGAGTACGGGGGATCTGTGATTATTGCGTGGATGCTGTTGTCGGGCAGCTCAAGGAACCCATCGAATGCGTCGGTGTGAACGAGGAATGCTCCTGCGGCGGGTTCGGTGCCACGCGCGTCGATCCATTGGAGTATCTCCGCGTCGGTTTCTGGAAGTGTGACGAGAGGAGTCGCTCTAGGCATTGGTGCACGCATATCATTGCGGTTTCGCGTACCAGCCCCATTGCCTGGTGACGCCGTGGGGGGTGTCGGCGCCCACTTTAGTGGGTCGTTGGCCCGCTGCAACCGGGGGCGCTCAAATCCGAAGCGTGAACCCCAGCGCCTCGGTCGCCTCGCCGTTCACCCGCAGGTCGATCGCCTGGGCGCCCGGGTAGTAGCGGCGCGTCGACACCTCGCGCATCGGGTGCGCCTTCGCCATCGTCAGGGTCTCCCCGGGCTTCACCGTCCGTTCGGTCCAGTGGAAGACCTTCGGCGTGCGACCCCCGTTCTTCCGGAGGTGGTGCACGGCGTAGTCGAGCCGCACGCGCTGCGCGCGCTTCGCGGTCGACACGAGCTCGGCGGTGAGCGTGACCGCCTCGCCGACGGCGACGGACCCGGGCGACACCGCGATGCGCACGGTGCCCTCGAAGGGCCGCAGGCCGATCAGCCCGTACGCGCGGGGGTCGCAGGCCTTGATCTGGGTGCGGAGCGCGTGCTTCACGAGCTTTCGTCGCGTCGCGGGCGCGTCGCGGAGCCAGGATCCGGCGATCTCCACGAGCAGGTCCGGGTGGTCCTTCGCGATGTCGTTCAGGTGGTTCGCGACCGAGCGCCGGACGTACTCCGACGGGTCGTCGCGGAGGCGCTCCAGCAAGGGGAGCATGCGCTGGGGCCGTTCGATGCGGTCCTGCAGCCGGATGCCCCACGGCAGCCGCGGGCGCGTGCCTTCGCTCACGAGCCGCCGGACGTGGGCGTTCGGGTGCTCCGCCCAGCCCTCGAGGCGCTTCGCGACGCCCTCTGGATCGTCCCGGAAGTACGGGCGGATGGCGAACTCGCACGACCAGTGCCCGGTGAGCGCGGGCATCGCGGCGAGCGACACGTCGGGGTGCGCGAGCCCGTGCCGCTCGACGAACGCGGTGAGCGGCCACAGCTCGAAGGCGTCGGTGAGCCGGTCGGTGTGCTCGGGCATCGGCGGCAGGCCGTCGAGGATCCGGCCGACGGCGGTGGGGTAGTCCCACGGCAGCGTGGCGTGGAGCGCGTCGGCGATGTGTGCGACGCGGTCCTTCAGCTCCAGCGCAGCGAGGCCCGTGGTGGCGTGGTGGGTGAAGCCGGCACGGTCCCAGTCACCGGGCACGAGACGCGCGATCTGCGCGACGGCGGCGGGCCCGATGCGGTTCTTGAAGGGCTCCATCAGTCGGCCGGGTAGCCCTCGACCTTCTTCGCGTGGCAGTCCTGGCAGGAGAGCGTGCCGTGGCGCCCGTCGAGCGAGAAGCCCGTGCTCGCGTGGTCGAACGTGGACGGCGTGAAGCCCGCCACCACGTGGCACGAGGCGCAGCCGCCGAAGCTCGAGAAGTCGCCGTGGGCCTTCAGGCCGGTCTCTTCGTGGCAGCCCTCGCAGACGAGCGGGGCGCCGCGGAACGTGCCGTCGGCGTGGCACTGGGTGCACGAGACCGACTCGTGCGCGCCGACGATCTGGAACTTCGCCTGCTTGTTGTGATCGAACCGGTTGTCGACCCAGCTCGTGGCGGTGTGGCACCGGCTGCACTCGCCGATCGGGTCGTGCGGGCGCTCGTCGTCGTGGCAGCCCGAGCACAGCGTGGGTGTGTCGGTGAACTTGAAGCCCTCGTGGCACGCGAGGCACTCGACCGTCTGGTGCTTGCCGGGGAACGCGCAGGTGCACGGGCCGTGGTCGAACTCGGCGGGCTTGAAGCCGGTGACCTCGTGGCAGTCTTCGCAGGGCGCGACCGTGCCGCCGTGCGTGTCTTCGTGGCAGTCGCTGCAGGCCGCGTCGCCTTCGAGGTTGGCGCCGTGCAGGTGGCAGCCGCTGCACTCCTGCTGGCCGTGCTTGCCCTCCATCGAGAGCAGGTGCGCGTTGAGCGCGCGGATGCCGCTGTCCCAGGCGATGGGCTCGTGGCAGGCGTTGCACTGCGGCCCCAGCGCGGAGCTGTGCGCGTCTTCGTGGCACTGCCCGCAGACCGCCTTCATCTCGTGGATCGGCTTCTCGTGGCAGGTGGCGCACTTCACGTCGGCGTGGGACCCGACGAGCGAGAACCCGGTCTTCGAGTGGTCGAACGCCTTCTTCGCCTCGGCTTTCGTGAGGGACCCGTCTTCGCCGACGTGGTCGCCGTGGCACGCGATGCACTCCTGCGCCTTCACGGTGGCGTGGAAGCCCTTGCCCGCGGAGATGCGCTTCGCGAGGCCCTCGTGACACCCGAGGCACTTGTCGTTCGGGATGCCCGCGAACGAGAGGTGGCAGGCGTCGCAGTTGCCCTCCTGCGACTGGTGCGCGGAGCCGAGGGCCCCGGGCGACAGCATGGTCTTCCACGTGCCGGCGATGGCGACGGACGAGACGAGCAGGGCGATGGCGATGGCGGGAGCGCGCTTCAGGGGGGCCTCAGAAGAACCGCAGGGAGGGGGTGAACATCATGGCGAGCAGGAAGTGCACCGCCGAGAGGATGTACATGATCGCCGCGATCGGGCGGTGGAGGATAATCCACCACCGGAACACGCGCTGCGTGACCGACAGCGCAGCCTTGTGGCGCTCGAGCTGCAGCCGGCGCTCGGCGAGCTCGCGGACCTTGGGATCGAGCCCCATCCGCCGGAGCTTTCGCACGGCGGTGCGCCGATCCATGTCGGCCTTCACCATGCCGAACACGGAGCGCGTCTCGGGGACGCCCTTCCACAGGGCCGTGACGCTCTCGGGCAGCTCGCCCTGGAGCGAAGCGAGCTCGGATTCGACCTCGCGCGCCGCCATGTGCTGGCCGCCGAGTGTCTTCGGGACCTGGGAGAACAGCCAGCGCCCGAAGATGCCCGACCCGATCACGACGGTCACCGCGAGGAAGTTCAGCACGCCGGGGTTGAACCACATGAACCGCGACCCGAAGAACATCGGGAGGCTGTGGAAGAACACGAACACGAAGCCCTGCAGGCCCAGGAAGATGTGCAGGTGCAGCCAATAGGACAGGCGCGCCATGTCGCGCAGGATCTTGATCCGGCGCGCGATGCTGTAGACCAGCATCACGATCATCGACAGCAGGCCGAGCGTTCCGAGCCACACCGAGATCGGGTCGGAGGGGTCGGGCGTTGCGAAGGCATAGAGGGCTGCCAGGCCGACGATCTCGACCAGGAGCAGCATTCCGTAGACGACGGGCATGAACCGGAGCACGGCGCGATGGTAGCTTCTGGCGCCGGTCCGGAGAACTCATGGGTCTTGGAATGGTCGAAATCGTCGTGATCCTCGGGGGTCTCGCCATCGGTGCAGTGCTCGTGATCACCGTTCTCGGCGTGCTCTTCGGGATGGTGCGCGAGAGCGGCGCGCGCAGGGATCTCGATCACACGATCACCACCGGCGCCCTGCCGCCGAGCCTGCATCCGCGCATCGACCCGGCGCGCTGCATGGGCAGCGGCACCTGCGTCGAGGCGTGTCCCGAGACCGACGTGCTCGCGGTGCTCGATGGGCGCGCGCACGTCATCAACCCCACGAGCTGCATCGGGCACGGCGAGTGCCTGCGCGCCTGTCCCGTCGACGCGATCACGCTGGTGCTCGGCACCGAGAAGCGCGGCGTCGACATCCCGATGGTCGACAAGGTCTTCCAGACGAACGTGCCGGGGATGTACGTCGTCGGCGAGCTCGGCGGGATGGGGCTCATCTACAACGCGATGACGCAGGCGCTCCAGTGCATGGACGCGCTGGTGCGCGAGGTCCCCGCCGCGAGCGACGGTGTGCACCAGGTGGTCGTCGTGGGGGCGGGTCCCGCGGGCATGGCGGCCTCGCTGGCCGCGAAGAAGGCCGGTCTCGACTACGTGACGCTCGACCAGGAGTCCGTCGGCGGCACCGTCCTCCAGTACCCGCGCCACAAGCTCGTCATGACGAAGCCCGTCGAGCTGCCTCTCTACGGCCGCGTGCGCGTCGGCGAGATCCGGAAGGAGGAGCTGCTCGACATCTGGAACGACATCCTCGACAAGACGGGCCTCCAGGTGCGCACGGGCGTGAAGGTCGAGCGCATCCGGCGCGGCGACGACGGCATCTTCACGGTCGAGCTCCCCGGCGGCGAGACGCTGCGCACGCACCGCGTCGTCCTCGCGATGGGCCGCCGCGGCACCCCGCGCAAGCTCGGCGTCCCCGGTGAAGAGCTCGGCAAGGTCGTGTACCGCCTGCTCGAGCCCGAGCGGTACGCGGGCAGCCGCGTGATGGTCGTCGGGGGCGGCGACAGCGCGCTCGAAGCGGCCGTGTCGCTGGCCGAGGCCGGCGCCGACGTGACGCTCTCGTACCGCGGCGACGACTTCTCGCGTGCGAAGAAGAAGAACCGCGAGAAGATCGAGGCGAAGATCGCGGCGGGCAAGGTGACCTTCGCGAAGCAGACGAACGTGACGAGCATCACCCCCGACCTCGTCCACCTCGACACGCTCGACGGTCCCGACGCGGTCGCGAACGACTACGTGCTCGTGTTCGCCGGCGGCGTGCTGCCCACGAAGTTCCTCGCCGACGCGGGCGTCCACGTCGAGTCCTACACCGGCCAGGCCTACGCGCCGGCGAACTGATGTCCGTCGAGCTCCCCGATCCCGAAGCGCTCGAGACCGTGCGCCAGGAGCACGTCCGCGAGCGGTTCGTGCACCGGGTGGGCGTGATGGCGCTCACCGTGGTGCTGTACGTGAACCTCACGGGCGGCGCGATCGGCGGGGTGCTGTACGGCTTCGGGCCGCTGTCGTCGGTGCTCATCGGCGCGGCCCTCGCCGGGCTCCCTCTCGTGGGGCTGCTGGCGCTGAACCGCCGCGCCCAGCGGCACGAGCGCGCGGCCCGCGAGACCATCGCCTGGCTGCTCGGATCCCGCGTCGAGTCGGGGTGGCCGACGCGGCTCGCGACGCTCTCGGCGTCGGTGCTCGTGGGGCTCGGGGTCGTGCTCGCCCTGCGCTACGACATGGCGCGCGCGGGCTCGCTGGCCTTCGTGGGCTTCGGCATCGTGGCGCCGTTCCTCCGGAAGCGGAACACGCCCGAGATCCCGACGTGGGCGATGGCCGTGATGGGCGCGTGGATCGCGGGCGGCGGGCTGTTCGTCCTGCTGATGCCGACCGCGCGGGTCGGGTTCAACGTCGCCACCGTGTGGCTCATCGTCGCGCCGTTCGGCCTGCCGTTGTTCCTGCTGCGCAACCGGCTCGTCGAGTGGGCGGGGCAGGAGGGGTCCCTCGGAAACGTGGCGCGGGTCCTCGCGGCGTTCCTCCCCACGGCGCAGACGGCGCGGCTGCGGCGCGAGGCCGGGGACGTCGACGGCTCGCTGGCCGCGATGCAGGCCCAGTTCACCCGGCCGCTGGCGCGCCAGCTCCTGTTCGACGCGGTGCTCGAGGTGTCCGAGACGCTGCTCGCCCTCGGAGACCCGCGGGCGCTACCGGCGTTCGCGGCGCTCGCCCGGATCGCGCCGTCCGATCCGCGCCCGTTCACGGGCCTCGCGCGCGTCCTCCGGTCCGAAGACCCCGAGCGCGCGCTCGCCTACGCCCGCTTCGCCGAAGAGAACGCGGCCCGCACGCTCTCGGGCGGCGATGCGGCCGTCACGGCGCTCCGGGAGTCGATCGAGCGTGGCGACCCCGAGGGAGGTCAGGCCGGGCGCGTGTAGTAGTGGTCGGCGGCCCAGTGGGCGCACGTGAGCACGGCGGCTCCACCGACGTAGACGCAGACGAGACCGAGCAAGGTGGACGCGGTGGACAACATGGGCGCTCCGACAGACAAAGGGGTCGACGCCCGTGATGTAGGTCGGCAGCCCGCTAAGCTCTCCTAAAAGCGGCTGAAAGCTGTCGAGGGCTCCCCGCTGCGGCTGGGGCTCAGAAGCCCCACTTCCACGCGCCGTGGCAGTCGGAGCAGTCGGTGCGGCCGAAGCGATGGGCGTCGACGCTCGCGGGTGCGCGGGCCGCGTCGAGCGCGTGGCAATCCCAGCACTCGGTCGTCAGCCCGATCCAGCGCTGGTTGGTGTGGCAGCTCGAGCAGGCGGCCGTGAAGTGCGCGCCGCGCAGCGTCCAGCCCGTCAGGTCGTGGTCGAAGCGCGCCAGGCTCCACCGGTCGGGACGGTGGCAGTCGTCGCACTGGTAGCCGAGCTGGCCCATGTGCGGCGAGAGGTGGCAGCTCGAGCAGCGCGAGTCGGGGACGGGTGCGCCCTTCGCGTGGCAGGTGCCGCACTTCTGGGCGTTGTGCTTCCGCTCGAGCGGAAAGCCGGTGACGCGGTGGTCGAACACCTTTGCGCCCACGACGCCCGCGAACGACGAAGCGCCCTCGAGCACGTGGCAGGTGTCGCAGGCCCGCCCGAAGTCGCCGTGCTCGGACTCGTGGCAGTTGCTGCACGCGCCGCCCTTGCCCTGGCGGAGCAGGAGGCCGTTCGCGCCCTGGTGGCAGCTCTCGCAGCCCGCCTTCGCGTGAGGACCCTGGAGCGCGAAGCCCGAGCGGGCGTGATCGAAGCCCTCGACCGGCTTGAAGCCCGTGACGGCGTGGCACTCGGTGCACGTCTCGCCGAGGATGCCGCGGTGCCGGTCGATGTGGCAGCCCGCGCACTCGCCGGGGAGCCCGGTGAGCTGGGCGTTCGGGTGGCACTGGCGGCACGCGACGTCTTCGTGCTCGCCCTCGAGGGCGAACGACAGCGTGGCGTGGGCCTCGACCCCGAACGTCGACGGCGCGAAGTGGTCGGTGGCGTGGCAGGACGCGCAGTCGGTGAACTTTTCGCCCTCGTGCGGGTTCTCGTGGCAGTGCGCGCACGCGGCGTCGCGGTTGCCGGGCGTGACCGGGTGGGCCGCGGTCTCGTCGGCGCTGGCGCCGAACACGACGAGGCCGAGCGCCGCGCCGAGCAGGAACGGGACGAGGCGGCTCACCAGCCCACCTCGGTCAGGACGCCGAACTGGACGAGCGCGCGAACCTCGGGCTCGGAGAGGTGCTTCTCGAAGTCGAGCCCGCCGAACCAACGCTTGCCGCTGTAGAACGCGCGCGCGAACACGATGGGATCGGCTTCGAGCGTGAAGGGCTGCAGGTCGTCGCTCGTGCTCGGGAGGCCGGGATTGGCGGGGTCGACGCGCCGCCCGCTCACCGGGGACGCCGCCCGCTCGACGTAGGACGCCCCGAGCTGCGCGTCCAGCCCGGGCAGCACGGACCCGGTGCCGCGGAACCCGACCGCCGCGGAGCCGAACGTGCGGTCGCGGGAGCCCACGTCCTGCTTCTGGCTCTCGCCCCGGATGTCGTCCATCGCGCCCTGCACGGTGGCGTAGGGGCCGGGGACGCCGAAGTCGTTCACGTCGAGCCGCGCGCCCACGCGCAGCTCGGTGCGATCGGGACGCACGCGGTAGCGCAGCATGGGGCGGAGCCAGCCGATCTGCGGCGGGCCGATGCGCACCCGGAGGCGGGCGTCGGTGAACCGCGGCTCCTGGAGGTCTTCGACCTGGTCTTCGCCTTCGATCGTGCCGGCGGCGTAGACCGCGACGTTCTGGTGGATGCCGTCGACGTCGACGCGGAGCCAGTCGGTGGGCTTGATGCTCGCCCAGCCGAGCGCGTTGAAGAGGTCGAGGGCCTGGACCTCGACGGTGGCTTCGGTCCAGGTGGGGCCGAGGTAGTACGTGGCCTGCTGCTGCAACGCGACCTGGCCGCCGAACGACAGGATGTCGACGGGACGGGCGTTCGCGCGCACCACACCGGTGAGGCCGCCGGCCTTCTCTTCGATGCCCTCGGTCGCGGCGCCGACCTTCAGCAGATCCTGCGACCAGGCCACCGTGGCGTCGACGCCCCAGCGGTTCTGCTGCACGCCGAAGAACCCGCCGACCGCGGGGAGCAGGTCGCCGAACCCGATGTTCGCGCGTCCCGTGCTGATCGCGCGGCGCCCGGCGAAGAGGCCGGCCCGCCAGCCCTTGCGCGTGTACGTGACGTTGAGCCCGTCGATCGGCAGGAACACCGACGTGGGCGCGATGAAGCGCCCGGCCCCGATCCACAGCACGTCTTTCACGGGCGCGTAGCGGGCCTCGGCCCGGTAGAGCAGGGGGAGCGCCGAGTTGCGGAACTGCCCGAACACGGGCTGCCGGCCGCGGTAGTCGACGTGCGCGCGGAAGCGCCCGTCGAGCTCGGTGAGATCGAGCTTCGCGCGCATGCCGAGGTCGCCGCTGGCGAGGCTCTCGGGCTGGCCCGCGCCGGGGTCGCCGTTCTTGGACGTCGCGACCAGCGCGTCGAGGGAGACCTGGACGTCGAGATCGCCTGCGAGGGCCGGGAGGGCGAGGAGCGCGAGCACGGCGGGAGAATGCCCCAGGAGCCGATTCAGGACAAGGCGCTCTGTCCCATCAGGCTCTCGACGTGCGCGCCCGGCGGGTATCTGAGCTTCTCGCCCGTGCGGTCGAAGACCACGACGTCCTCGTCTCCGACGCTGTGGGCGCGCCACCGGCCGCGCTCGGGCACGAGCTCGAGCACCGAGCCTGCGTTGAGCCCGACGCAGAAGCGATCGTTGAAGCGCGCGGCGAGGTACGCGAGGTTGGCGGGGTCTTCGGTCTGCACGCGATCGGTGCAGTGGGGGAAGATCTGCAGCCCCTCGACGAGGCGCACGCCGTTCTCGAGGAGCTGGAACTCCTCGCGGGGCTCGCGGTGGTCGTGGAAGATCACGACGCGCCGCCCGAGCACCATCGCGCCGGCCGAGGTGCCGAAGAAGCTCGTGCCGCGGCGCAGGGCCTCGGTCAGCACGCCCTCGAGCTGGAAGAACCGGAAGCCGATGAGCAGCATCGACGGCGAGCCGCCGGGGAGCACGATCACGTTGGACTGCAGGATCTTGCGGACCAGCTCGCCGCGCAGCTCGTTCCAGTAGGGGTCGAACTCGATGCCCGCGGCGTGGTGGAAGTGGATCCACAGGTCGCGCAGGCGCTCTTCGTGGCGGAGGTCGGCCTCGACGAGCCCCTCGACCTGGCGGCGCAGCTGGCCGGAGTAGGCGGCGCGCAGGAACTGCTGCATCGGCCGCGTGCGCGGGCCGGGCGGGAGGCGCTCGCCCAGCGTGAGGAACTGGTACATGTCGGGCGCCTCGGCCTTCTCGGCCGCGCGGTTCCACGCCTCGCGGAGGCGCTCGACGGTGCCGGCGTTCTCGGCGCTGTAGGCGTTGAACAGCTCCCACCAGAGGTGCTCGTGCTCTTCGTAGAGCGAGCGCACCACGTCGCGCGCCTTCAGGTAGCGCTGGACGGACGTGTACAGCTCGAGGTTGATGATGTTCTTGCCGCCGTGGCCGCGCCCGGTGTCGGCGAAGCCCTTGCGCACGGGCGCGTCGTTGAGCTCGGTCTTGCCCCAGGCCCCCGTGATGATGAGGACCTGGTCGCGCTCCCGCGTGACCGGGTCGCGGTGGGTGGAGTCGCCGAGGCAGCGGTGGGCGAGCTGCACGAAGCGATCGAGGGTCTCGGCGTTTCCGTTGAGCAGCACCTTTCCGGGGGTGCTGCCCATGGGGTCGGAAGTCACGGCGTCTCCGTCCTGGCGCGATGGTGCGCGACCCGCCCGTCTATGTGGAAACTCCGGGCCGGGCCAGTGCGCGCGCGACGCGCTATCTGCGGGCCATGTGGTTCCTCCTCTCGAATACCGTTTTCGCCCAGGTCGAGCTGTGCGAGCTGCGCTCGCCGGCGTCCGTGGGTCAGCAGCTCGACCTCGCCCGCGAGGCTCTCGAGAACGTCGATCTCGTGCGGGCGCGCTCCGAGCTCGAGGTCTCGCGCGACGCGGCGCGCTGCCTCTCCGAGCCCATCTCGCCCGAGCTGATCTCGCGCATCGCCTGGCTCCACGCCGAGTTCGGCTTGTTCGACCAGGACCTCGACGGGATGTTCCGGTGGGTGCGCCTCGCGAAGGACGCCGCGCCCGACGTCCCGCCGCCCGAGCACATCGGGATCGACCACCCGCTGACGCGCTACCTGCCCGAGATGCCGGACGCGCCGCCGATCGAGGGCCCCGAGGGCATCCTCGTGCAGCCGAAGAAGGGCGGCATCTACATGGATGGCGAGCGCCTCGAGGTGCCCCAGGCGCGCCGCGAGACGCCGCACCTCGTGCAGATCTTCGAGGGCAAGGAGCTCCTCGACAGCTGGTGGCAGTCGGGGCCCCGCTTCAAGCCCGAGTACATCGCGATCGGCGAGCCTCCGCCGCCGCCCGTCGTGGGCCCGAAGAACTGGAAGCCCGAGAAGAAGAACACGATCGAGAGCTGGGAGGCCTGGATCGCCAAGAACACGGCGTCCGAGTGGGTCGACGAGGCCCGCAACCGCCTCGACCAGGTGCGCTTCGAGAACGCCGAGGCCGCGGGGGAGGCGGGGCTGCAGGCCTACCTCGCCGACGACCCGGGCCCGCGAAAGCTCCAGGCGCGCGCGGCCATCGAGAAGATCCGCTTCGATCGCGCCGATGCCGAGGGCACGCGCCAGGCGTGGTCGATCTTCCTGGCCGAGAACCCGCGCGGGTTCTACGCGGCCGACGCCGAAGCGAAGCTCGACGAGCTCTCGTGGAAGAAGTTCTCCGACGAGGACACCGAAGAGGCGTACGCCCGGTACCTCACCCAGCACAAGGATGGCGCGCACCGGGATCTCGCCCGCGACCTGATGGTCGATCGGGCGTTCGACCGCGCGATGGAGAGCGGGAAGGAGGCGGATCTGCGGGCGTTCCGCGACCGCTTCCCGACCTCGAAGCACATCCCGCGGGTGCTGGCCCTGCTCTCGGGCACGCGCTTCGACGCCATCCAGCTGTGCATCGGCGGGGAGGGCGACCTCGACGCGGTCGAGACGGCGCTGCGCGAGAAGCTCGACCCGGCGGGCGTCCGGGTGGAGCGGGTCGACTTCGTGGATCGCGTGCGGAACGCGCAGATCCCGGCGGGCAACGGGCTCGTGTGGGTCCGCGTCGAGCCCAGCGGGAGCGGGTTCGCTGCAGAGGCGGCGTTCTGGGCGCCCGTCGGCACGTCGGCGCTCGAGGCGTGGCGCGCGGATGGCCGCGATGCGGCGGGGCTCGCGGCGGCGGTCGCGAAGGGGCTGCCGGACATCGGCGCGTTCTAGGCGCTGACCCCTGCTCGATTTCGGCGCACCCGCGCTACGGCGTGCAGCCGCCCGTCGTGCACGTGAACGACACGCCCTGGCCGTACGTGTAGCTGACGGGGGTGCCGCCGGCGTTCTCCTGCGACACGTCGGACGGCGTGTTGTCGAGGGGCCCCGCCGCCGCGAAGTTGCAGGTGTCCGCCGTGATCACCGCGTCGGAGTACACCCCGCCGCCCGCATTGGTCGCCGTGTTGTCGTACACGTCGACCCGCGCGAGGGCGAGGGCCGCGAAGCCCGCCACGGTGCGGATCTCGGCGCCACCGCCGGTGTTCGTGGCCGTGTTCTCGCGCATCTCGCAGTCGGTCAGGCCGAACAGGGAGTCCTCGGCGTACACGCCGCCGCCCGTCTGCGCGGTGTTCAGGCTCACGGCGCAGCTGTCGAGCGTCACGATCGCGCCCGCCGCATACACGCCGCCGCCCGCGATCCCCGCCTCGTTGCCGTTCACGAACGTCCCGTCGAGGTTCGCGGTGTCGTCGATCCACACCCCGCCGCCGTAAGCCGCGGCGAAGTTCGCGAGCACCAGCGTGCCGATGAGCTCCGACTGGTCGGTGCCGTCGATGATCGCCGCGCCACCGCCGTTGCCCGCGGTGTTCCCGGTCACGAGGCCGCCGGTCACCACGGAGTCGTCGAGGTACAGGCCGCCGCCGTTCCGCGCGAGGCCGAAGGGCACGCCGAACTGCGTGAAGTTGCCCGTCACGAACGTCCCCGTGAGGTCGAGCGTGCCGTCGAGCACGGCGATGCCCGCGCCCGATCCGCGCGTGTGGTTCGCGTCGATCGTGCTGCCGGTCACGGCGCCGTCGCCGAAGAGCAGGATGCCGCCGCCGAGGCCCTGGCCCGCGTCGTTGTCGCGCACGGTCGTGCCCGTGATGGCGTAGCCGAACTGGGCCCCGATGCCGGCGCCGAACCCGGCGTCGTTGCCCTCCACGAGCCCGCCGTCGAGCGACGCGGAGACGAGGTACACCCCGCCGCCGTTCCCCGTCGCCGTGTTGTTCGACACGGTCGTGGCGCTGTCCATCGTGAGGTCGCCGCCCGAGGCGACGTAGATGCCGCCGCCCGTCTCTGCGGTGTTGCCGTCGACGAGCGTGTCCTCGAGGGTCTGGACCCCCGCGGCGCGCAGGCCTCCGCCGCGGTTGACCGCGGAGTTGCCGGTCACGGCCGCGCCCACGAGGCTCGAGCCGCTCGTGAGCACGATCCCGCCGCCTTCGGTGGCCGAGTTCCCCGTGACGACCGTGCCGGTGATGGCGATCGGGTCGGTGTACTGCGTGCCGATCCCGCCACCCGTGGTCGCGCTGTTGCCCTGGATGGTCCCGCCCAGGATGGACAGATCGCCGCTGAAGTACGCGATCCCGCCGCCCGCGATGGCCGTGTTGGAGGTGATGGTCGTCCCGGTGAGGTCGAGCGCCGTGATGCCCAGCATCATCACGCCTCCGCCCGTGCCCGCCGCGCTGTTGCCGATGATGGTGGAGCCGATCAGGGCGAGGTCTGCGCTCGCCACGACGCCGCCCCCGGACCCCGAGGCGGTGTTGACGTTCACGTAGCTGCCGTCGATCGTGCCGCCCCGCGCGAAGATCCCGGCGCCGAGCGGCGCCTGGTTGAGCTGCACGATGCCGCCCACGAGCGTGCCGCCGTCCTGCAGGTGCACGCCGCCCCCGCCGGACGCCGCGACGTTCGAGCCGATCGCCGTGGCCGTCAGATCGAGCGTCGCGCCCGCCTGGATCGCGACGCCCGCGCCCCAGTCGGCGTCGTTCGACGAGATCAGCACGTTGTCGAGGTACAGCGTGCCGCTCGCGAGCTCGAGCCCGCCGCCTTCGAGGGTCGCGGTGTTGTCCTGCACCAGGGTGTTCGACACGGTGGGGAGGCCCGCCATGCTGCCGATGGCGTGGATCCCGCCGCCGGACGGCGCCGTGTTGAGCTCGATGATCCCGTTCGAGAGGCTCGACACGTCGAGCAGCACGCCGCCGCCTTGCCCTGACGCCACGTTCGTGCGGATCGTCGTCCCCGTCAGGTCGACGCCGCTCATCGCGACGAGCCCGCCGCCATCGCGGTCGGCGAGGTTGGACTGCACGAGGCAGTCGAGGAGGTCGCTCGAGGTCGCGACCACACCGCCTCCGTCGACCGTCGCGTGGTTGCCGGCCACCGTGACGGAGTCCAGCAGGCTGTTCCCCGAGAGGGTCGCGCCGCCGCCCGTGGGCGCGGAGTTGGAGACGATCGAGCCGCCGTCGAGCGTCGACCCGATCAGGGCGGCGCCCCCGCCAGCCATTACTGCCGTGTTCGACTCGATGGAGCCCACCAGCGCGAGCGTCGAGCTGTACAGGTAGACGCCGCCGCCCGTGTCGGCCTGGTTGTCGTGGATACCGGTCCCCGTGACGGTCAGCGTGCCGGACGACACGTTCACGCCGCCTCCGGAGACCCCCGTGTTCTCGGCGATCTCGCTGCCCGTGATGACCGAGACGCCGATGGCCGCGACGCCACCGCCGTTGGTCCCCGTGTTCTGGGTGACCGTGCAGCCGTACATCGCGCCGCTCTCGAGGCGGACGCCCCCGCCGCCGTTGCCCGTGATCGCGGTGGCCGGGCCCAGGCACGTGAGCTGCGCGTTGGCGATGGTGACGCCCCCCGCACGACCCGCGCCGGAGCTGTTGCCCGCGACGAGGGTGTTGTTCAGCAGCACACCGGCGTCGTTCGCGTCGATCGCGCCCTGGGTGTTGCCGACGAGCTCGCTCGCGTCGAACACCAGCTCGCCGCCGTTCGACAGGACGCCCGTGAGGTTGCCCGTGATCACGGCGTCGATCGCGTGCATCCGGCCGTTGTTCTGGACGAGGATCCCGGTGCCGTTGCCGCGGCTCACCGTGACGTCGCGGAGCGTCAGGTCGGCGACGGACTGCACCCGCAGCGAGTAGCCGATGGTCGCGCCCTTCAGGATCGTGACGTTCGCCGCACCATTGCGGCTGGTGATCTCGAGGTCGTGGGGGACGATGCCCCCCGGGTAGTCGCCGTCGCACAGCACGAGCGTGTCGCCGGCGAGGCTCGCGTCCATCGCGGTCTGGAGATCGGTGTAGGGCGTCGGGTCTCCGACGATGGCGATGAGCCCGTCCTCGTCCAGGGGACCGGGGTCGTTGCAGTCGTTGATCTGGCCGTCGCAGAGCTCCGGAGCGCCGGGGAACACGGTGGCGTCGGCGTCGTTGCAGTCCATGGTCGCGTCGAAGCCGTCTCCGTCGTCGTCGGGAGGCGGCGGGTCCGTGTCCGTGTCGGCGTCGGTGTCCGCATCGGTGTCGGCGTCCGCATCGGCATCGGCGTCGGCGTCGGCGTCGGCGTCTGCGTCTGCGTCGGTGTCCGCGTCGGCGTCGGCGTCGGCATCGGCGTCGGTATCGGCGTCTGCGTCGGCGTCTGCATCTGCGTCGGTGTCGGCATCCGCGTCTGCGTCGGCATCGGCATCGGTGTCCGCGTCTGCATCTGCGTCCGCGTCCGCGTCCGCGTCGGTATCGGCATCTGCGTCGGTGTCGGCATCTGCGTCGGTGTCGGCATCCGCGTCGGTGTCGGCATCCGCGTCGGTGTCGGCATCCGCGTCGGTGTCGGCATCCGCGTCGGCGTCTGCATCTGCGTCGGTGTCGGCATCCGCGTCGGCATCCGCGTCGGCGTCTGCGTCGGTGTCCGCATCGGCATCTGCGTCGGTGTCCGCATCGGCGTCGGAGTCTGCGTCCGCATCGGCGTCGGTGTCGGCGTCTGCGTCGGTGTCCGCGTCGGCATCGGCGTCGGCGTCCGCATCGGTGTCCGCGTCGGCGTCGGTATCTGCGTCGGCGTCCGCGTCCGTGTCTGCGTCGCCGCCGGTCTCGCCCGTGTCGGGACGACCGTTCCCCGTGTCGCGACGGCCGGTCTCGGCCGTGTCGGCGCGTCCCGTCTCCGCCGTGGAGGGCGCGGTGTCGCGCGGACGCCCCGTGTCGCTGTCGGTGTCGGCGTCCGAGTCGGCATCGGTGTCGGAGTCGGTGTCCGTGTCGGCGTCCGAATCCGTGTCCGTGTCCGTGTCCGTGTCCGCGTCGGAATCGGAGTCCGCGTCGGAGTCGGTGTCCGCGTCGGAATCGGTGTCGGAGTCCGCGTCGGAGTCGGTGTCCGTGTCGGTCTCGCCGGTCGGATCGGAGTCGGTCTCGGTGGCCGCGTCCTTCTTGCAGGCCGCGAGCAGGACGAGCAGCGCGAGGAGCCGTGGGGACCGCATCAATTGCAGCCCGACGCGGGATTGCACGTGAACGTGGCCGCGGTGCCGAAGTCGTACGCGCCGAAGGCCCAGAGGTAGCCGTCCTCCGGGGCGTTCAGCGTGCCCGTCCCGAAGTTGGACCCGATCGAGTACAGGAAGTGGTGCGTGAAGAACCCGCCGCCGTTGAACGCGGCGGTGTTGTCGCGCAGGAAGACCGATTCGAGCGTGATGCTCGGGGTGCCGGGCGCCGTCCCCGTGCTCCAGTGGTAGAAGGCGCCGCCGTCGAGATCGGCGCTGTTGCCGGAGACCGTGCCGCCGGTCCACGTCACGGTGGCGTCCTCGGCGTACAGGCAGCCGCCGCTCGTTCGGGCGACGTTGGCCTGGCACAGCGGAGCGGTGGCCACGACCGTCTGGGCCGCCACGTGCACCGCGCCGCCGAGCGTCGCGGTGTTGCCGCTCCAGATGCCGCCGTCGATGTAGGTCGGGCCGCGCTGGATCAGCGCTCCGCCGCCGTTCCCGGTCGCCACGTTGCCCGCGACGAGGCACCCGTCGATGTGCGGCGCGCTCATCCCCGAGCCGCCGCGGACGACGAAGCCGGCCCCCTCGGGCGCGGTGTTGTTCGTCACGATGAAGGCGTCGGCCGTGACCCCGGTCTCCATCGCCACACCGCCGCCGCGCAGGCTCGCGGAGTTGCCGTCGATGGTCGCGAAGCCCTGGGAGATCCAGACGTGCTGGAACGCGTTGGCCGCGGACTGGAGGTACATCCCGCCGCCCGTCTGCGCGGTGTTCCCGGTGATGGTCGCGCCGTCGAGCGTGCCGGACGACACGGCGTAGACGCCGCCACCCTCCGCGGACGCCGTGTTCGCGGAGATCATGGTGTCCTCGAGCGTCGCGCCCGACGAGGGCAGGTACACGCCTCCGCCGTCGACCGCGAGGTTGTCGGAGATCGTGCCGCCCGTGATCCGGATGCCGGCATCGCCGTACACGCCGCCTCCGCCGATGGCCGTGTTCGCGACGATGAAGGCGTCGACGCCGAGCGTCAGCGTCTCGGCCCCGTCGAACCCGACGCCACCCCCGAACGCGCCGGTGTTCTCCGTCACGTCGGTGTTCTCGATGACCGTGCGTGCGGCGACCGCCACGCCTGCGCCGATTCCGAGGCCCGTGACGGCGTTCTGCCGGATCACGCTGTTCCGGATGGTGGCCGCCGTGTTCACGGTGTTGTGGTCCATCCGCACGCCGCCGCCCGTGACGGAGGCGGTGTTGCCCTCCACGATGCAGCCGTCGATGTCCCCGAGGAAGCTGACGATGCCGCCGCCGTGCGGCGCCGTGTTCGTGTGGATGGAGGTGGTCCCCGAGCACACGAGATCTGCGTCGAACAGGGCGATTCCGCCGCCGTCGGTGGTGGCGACGTTCCCGGTGACCTCGGTGTCGGTGAGGGTCGCGACGCCCGAGTCGATGCTGATGCCCGCGCCACGCGTCCCGTCGTTGTCGCGGATGACGCTGCCCGTGGCCACGAGATCGCCGCCCAGGAGGATCCCGCCGGTCGCGTTGGAGTGGACCACCACATCGTCGAGCGTCAGGGTGCCGACGCCCTGGATGCCGACGTTGGCGTTCGCCACGGACAGCCCG
Source organism: Alphaproteobacteria bacterium (assembly GCA_020632875.1). Classification (GTDB taxonomy): domain Bacteria; phylum Myxococcota_A; class UBA796; order UBA796; genus JACKEQ01. The sequence continues at coordinate 233,847 of JACKET010000008.1, read as the reverse complement.
CGGAGGGTGACCGAGGGCCCGCTGTTGCCGAGCCGGACGGCGATGCCCGATCCGGTGATCACCGCGGTGGTGCGCCCGTTCCGGCCGCGCAGGGTGAGATTCTTGCCGATCGTGGCGCCCTGGTAGGTGCCGTTGCACAGCGTGAGCGTGTCGCCGTTCTGGCTGGCGGTCTCCGCTGCGGCGAGCGTGGCGAAGCTCTGGCCCGTGCGCTCGATGGTGATGACTCCGTCCTCGTCGAGCGGACCGGGGTCGTTGCAGTCGTTGATCACGCCGTCGCAGGCCTCCGGCGCGCCCGGGTACGTCCAGGGGTCGTCGTCGTCGCAGTCGACACTCGCGGTGAAGCCGTCGCCGTCGATGTCCTGGATGTCGGTGTCGGCATCGGTGTCTGCGTCTGCGTCGGCATCGGCATCGGCATCGGTGTCTGCATCGGCATCGGCGTCGGCGTCGGCATCGGTGTCCGCGTCGGCATCGGTGTCCGCGTCGGCGTCGGTGTCCGCGTCTGCGTCGGTGTCTGCATCGGCGTCGGTGTCCGCGTCCGCATCGGTGTCTGCGTCCGCGTCCGAATCGGCGTCGGAGTCGGCATCCGAGTCGGAGTCGGCGTCGGAGTCGGTGTCGGCGTCCGAGTCCGCGTCGGTGTCGGAGTCCGTGTCGGCGTCGGTATCCGAATCGGTGTCGGAGTCGGTGTCCGTGTCCGTGTCGGAGTCGGTGTCGGTGTCGGTGTCAGTGTCGGTGTCCGCCTGGGCCGTGTCGGTGTCGACGGACGCGGTGTCGGTGTCGGTGTCGGCGTCCGTATCGGAGTCCGTGTCCGAATCGGTGTCGGAGTCCGTGTCCGAATCGGTGTCGGAGTCGGTGTCTGCGTCGGAGTCCGTGTCCGCGTCGGAGTCGGAGTCCGTGTCTGCGTCGGAATCCGCGTCGGTGTCGGCGTCCGCTTCGGGCGGGCTCGTGTCCGTGTCGACGTCCTTGCCCTTGCAGGCGAACAGCAGAAGGGCGAGGGCGAGTACGCTGGAACGCTGCATCGGGCCGACTCCTTGGGTCTCCCCGAGGCTACCCACCTGGCGGTGCTCACCGGGTGCTCATTCGGTGCTCATTCGGTGCTCTACCGAGGACGAACGCCGATCAGCGGCGGCATGTCCCCGGCTGCTCCTTCGTCCGTTCTGACACATTTGTCAAAACGATGTCAGCGCCGAAAGCGAAACGAATCGGTCCCGTTCGGCCGCCAACGGAGGTTGTCATGTCCAAGCGTCTCATCGGTCTCATCGCCCTGTTCACCCTCGCCAGCACGGCTTCGCCGACCTCGTGGTCGCTGAACTGCACGGAGATCGAGGGCCTGTTGAACCAGGGGATCCCGAAGGCCGACATCGAAGCGCGGGTGGCGGCCGAAGGGGGAGACCCGGCCATCGTGGCGCAGTGCATCACGTCCATCCAGGCGCGCGTCCAGGCCCAGACGGCAGAGCGGATGAAGGCGGCGGCCGCAGCCGGCCGCAAGGCGGAGGAGGCCTCCCGGCGCACCGCCGACGCCCCGATGGCCGCACCCGCCGAGGCCGTCTCCGCCGAGCCCGTCGCGAGTCGGGACTACGACGCCGCGCCGCGTCCCGCCAAGCCGCGCCCGTCGCCGCGCCCGGCCCCGAGCCCCGTGAGCCCCTCGAAGAAGACGGCCTCCGCGCCCTACCCGGCGGCTCCGCCGCCCCCTCCGGTGGTCACCCCGACGTACCGGCCCGATCCCGTCATGCAGCCCACGGGCTCCGAGGCCTACGCGGACTACGGCGTGAACGGCATGGTGCTCGCCGAGAAGGACAACCTCTCGACGTTCTCGGTCGACGTCGACACCGCGTCCTACGCGATCTCGCGCCGCAAGCTCCGCGAGGGCGGGCTCCCCCCGCAGGCCGCGGTGCGCGTCGAGGAGTTCGTGAACGCCTTCGACTACCACTACGACACCCCGAAGGACGGCCGCCCGTTCGCCGTGCACATGGAGGCCACGGCGAACCCGGAGGTCCAGAACCACCACATCCTCCGCGTCGGGGTGCAGGGCCGCGCGCTCCAGGGCGAGCGGAAGCCCGTCCACCTCACGTTCCTCGCGGACGTGTCGGGCTCGATGAACAGCCCGGACAAGCTGGGTCTCGCGAAGCAGGCACTGCACCACCTCGTCGACAACCTCGGCCCGGAGGACACCGTCGCGCTGGCGACCTACGCCGGGTCCGAGCGCATCGTGCTCGAGCCGACCTACACGACGCGGAAGTCCGTCATCCACGACGCGATCGACAACCTCACCTCCGGCGGCGGCACGGCGATGGGCTCGGGGATGGAGCTCGCGTACAAGATGGCCAGCGAGTCCTACCTGCACGGCGCCGAGAACCGCGTCATCGTGCTCTCCGACGGCGACGCCAACATCGGGCGCACGTCGCACGACGAGATCCTGCGGACCATCCAGCACTACGCCGAAGAGGGCATCACCCTCACCACGGTGGGCTTCGGCATGGGCAACTACAAGGACACCATGATGGAGCAGCTCGCCAACAAGGGCGATGGAAACTACTTCTACCTGGACTCGCTGTCCGAGGCGAAGAAGGTGTTCGGCGAGGACCTGTCCGGCACGATCCAGACCATCGCGAAGGACGTGAAGATCCAGGTGGAGTTCGACCCCGAGGCCGTCCACGCGTACCGCCTCATCGGCTACGAGAACCGCGACATCGCGGACCGCGACTTCCGCAACGACCAGGTCGACGCGGGCGAGGTCGGGTCGGGCCACCAGGTCACCGCCCTCTACGACGTGGTGCTGTCCGATGCGGCCGCCGGGAAGGACACGATCGCCACCGTGCGGATGCGGGCGAAGAAGCCGGGTCCCGACTCGGCGGCGAAGGAGTACACCTGGGCGGTGCCGGTCTCGGCCATCGTGTCGGACTTCGGCGAGGCCTCGCGCGACGCGCGCAGCGCCTGGGCCGTGGCGACGTTCGCCGAGAAGCTCCGCGGGAGCCCGTACGCCGAGGAGATCACGTACAGCCAGATCCATCGCTACGCGAGCCAGGCGAGCGACGACAGCGAGGATCACCGCGAGCTGCTCGAGCTGATCGCGAGGGCGGCCCAGCTGTCGGGCGAGGGGAGCGGCGTGGCGGCGCGCTGATTCGTGTCGGAGTCGTGCGGGCCTCCGGGGTATCTTCGGGATTCCCGGAGGCCCGATGCGTTTCCTGCTCCTCGCGCTCGCTGCGTGTACGCCCCATGGTGTGGATCCGATCGGCGTCCCGACGCCCGATGTGCCGATCGACACCGACGTGGCGCCGCTCCCGGCGCTCTCCGTCGTCGAGCTGCAGGCGAACGCGGTGGGTGCCGGAGGCCCGTGGCTCGAGATCCTCAACGAGGGGCCCGAGCCAGCCGAGCTCGATGGCGTGGAGCTGGCGATCGACGGCACCCGCATCGCGGCGCTCGGCCCCTACGCGGTCGAGGGGGAGGGCCGGGTGGTCGTCGGGACGCAGGCGGCCCTCGACGCGGGGGTGCCGGTCGACGTGGTGGTCGACGGGCTGGTGCTCGGCGAGGCGGGCAGCCGGATCGCGCTGTCCCGCGACGGCCAGCCGGTCTCCGCGATCGATCTCACCGGGTGGGCCCTGCCGGTGGGGGCGAGCCTCGGGTTGGAGCCCGGATGGCCCGATCCCGTCGACCCGGCCGGGTGGTGTGACGGCCGTGGCCTCGGCGGGGGCGGCGACTTCGGGACCCCGGGTCGCGAGAACGACCCGTGCGCGTGCGCGATGGAGCTCGAGTACGCGCTCGACGTGAGCTTCATCGGGACCACCTCGATCGACTTCCTGCGGAACGGCACCTTCATCGCCGGGACGGGGACCGGCGACTACCGGCGCTGGACCGACGGGGAAGGGCAGCACCTCTCGTTCACCTACGAGCTGACGGGGACGACGTACGAGGGCACGCGGCCGTTCGGGACCGGGGCCTACGCCGACCAGCCCATCCTCTTCCCGGCCGGATTCCCGGTCGAGAGCGGGACATGGTCGTCGCTCGGGCCCTGTCGGTGAGGCTGATCGCGGCGCTGTGCCTCGTGGGCTGCGCGGGTTCCGGGCCCGACGCCGATCTGCCTCCGCCCGAGGGCCTGGCGATCGTCGAGCTCCAGGCGGGCTTCGTCGGGGCGGGCGGGCCGTGGCTCGAGATCGCGAACCTCGGCGGCGATCCGGTCGCCGTGCAGGGCGTCGTCGTCGAGGTCGGCACGGCAGAGCTCGTCCTGGAGGGGCCGGATCTCGAGGCGGGCGCGGCGATCGTCGTGGGCACGGACGCCGCGGAGGCCTCGGGGATCCCGGTCGACGCGATCTTCGACGATCTGGCGATCGACGCAGGGGGCACGGTGCTGTCGCTGGTCTCGGGCGACGCGGTGCTCGCGACGGTGAGCCTCGATGCGTCGTGGCCCTCGCCGGTCGGCGCGAGCCTCGGCATGGAGCCCGGCTGGGCCGACCCCACCGACCCCACGGGCTGGTGCGACCAGCGCCGGGTCGGGCCCGCAGGGGATTTCGGCACACCCGGCGCGCCGAACGACCGCTGCGACTGCGCGATGCCCTTCGCGTTCCGCTACGCCAGCGCCAGCGGGCCGGGCTCCGACGTGACCGGCGAAGCCACCATCGCGCTGCACCGCGACGGCACGTACACGGTGGAGGGCGAGAGCGGCACGTACACCCGGTGGACCGACGCCACGGGGCAGCACGTCGAGTGGGTGTACCCGACGACGGGCATCGCCTACAGCGGCACCCGGCCGCTCGGCACGGGTCCGTACGCCGACCAGCCCATCGCGATCCCCGCGGAGATCCCCGGCTTCACGAGCGGCACGTGGTCGGCCGACGGGCTGTGCGAGTGAGCGACCCGACACCGGGTGAAGAGGTCGACCGGGCGCTGGACGGGCTCGCATCTGGCGGGCTCGCCGTGGTGCTCAGCGCCACCGGAGCCCTGCTGGCCTGGCTGATCGACGCCTGGGCCTTCGATCTCGTCCTGGTGCTCGGCTCGATGGCGGCGGCGGCCTGGGCGGTCGTCGCGGGGTGGCGGGGGCGGCGGTGGCTCGTCGTCGCGCACGGCGTCACGCTGTTCCTGCTGGGGCTGATCGTCCTGGTGTCGGCGCCACTCTGACGGCTTGTCACGGAACGTCACGCGCCTAGCTTCGGAGCATGGAGATCCCGCCCGGTGTCGCTGTCGTCCACACGCACGACGGGATCCGCGTGGCGCTCGACGGGCCCCGCCGGGGGGCGCAGATCGCGGCGGTGGCGCTCGGGCTCGTCGGTGTGGCGCTGGCCCGCGTGACCGGCGTGAGCCTCGTGGTCGGTGGGATGGGCGCCGTGATCGGGTCCACGCTGCTGTTCCGCGAGCTGTGGCCCGTGCACCACGGCGTGATCGAGCTGTACGCGACGGGCGGTCGCCTGTTCCACGGCGGGGCGTGGCATCGGTTCCGGTGGGACGAGATCCGGGCCGTGTACCTGCTCGACGGCGTGGTGCTCGAGATCGCGCTCGGCACGCGGTCGTTCCGCATGCCGGTCGGCCACACGCTCCCCGCCGCCCGTTTCGTGATGGGCGTGCTGAAGCGCGGCATGGCCGAGCCCCACGCGGCGGTCGCGATCCCGGCGGCCCTGACGCAGCTCGCGCGATCCGCGGGGGCCCGCGAGACGTAGCCGGTACGATGGGGCCGTTCGCGATATAGGGCTCCGCTCGGGAGGGTCGGATGCGGAACCTGCTGCTGGTCATGGCGATGTCGGGGTGCGCGAGCGAAGACTACGTCCGCCTCTACCACACCGAAGACAAGGCGCCGTCCCTCGACTGGGATGCGATCGGCGCCCTCGACCACCAGGGTGCGCGCCTCTACGACAAGGGCGTGAACTTCAACGTGTTCTCGGCGAACGCCACGAAGGTCGACCTGCTGCTGTTCGACGACCCCGAAGCCGACCAGCCCACGCAGCAGTTCGAGATGGTGCGCTACGGCGACGTGTGGAACCTCTACGTCGAGGGCGTGGGGCCGGGCCAGCACTACGGCTACGTCGCCTGGGGCCCGAACTGGCCGTACGTCGAAGAGTTCTACCCGGGCTCGCTCAAGGGCTTCTCGGCCGACGTCGACGTGAACGGCAACCGGTTCAACCCGAACAAGCTCATCGTCGACCCGTACGCGCGGGCCGTGCACCGCGATCACGACTGGGGCCGCGGCTCCGCGGCGAGCGGGCCGCACCGCGAGCAGCTCACCTACGGCGCCGCCGCGAAGAGCGTGGTCGTCGACTCGAAGTACGAGTGGCGCGATCAGGCCTGGCGCGACGCGCGGATGTCGGGCAACCACCCGGGCCACGGCTGGCAGGATCTGATCGTCTACGAGGTCCACGCGAAGGGCCTCACGGCGAACGCGGCGTCGAACCAGTACGGGGTCGAGCACCCCGGCACCTACCGGGGCATCGGCGAGATGGCGCCGTACCTCGCCGATCTCGGCATCACGGCGGTCGAGCTCCTGCCCATCCACGAGAAGCCGCTCGACGGGGGGTACTGGGGCTACAACAACCTCTCGTGGTTCGCGTTCGAGGTCAGCTACGCGTCGGCATTCCAAGAGGGTCGCGAGCCCTCCGAGGTCGTCGACGAGGTGAAGTGGATGGTCGACGAGCTGCACGCCCACGACATCGAGGTCATCGTCGACGTGGTCTACAACCACACCGGCGAGGGCGGGCTGTGGCGCACGAAGCTGTTCTTCAACGACAGCGACGGCGACTACCTCTGCGACCCGGGCAACGCGGTCAACCTCGACTCGTCCGAGGTCGCGAGCCTGCTGTCCTTCCGCGCGATCGACAGCCCGTCCTACTACGTCCTCGCCAACGCCGGGCAGAGCTACTGGTCGGGCAGCACCGGCGTCGGCAACCAGGTGCGCGCGAACCACCCGCCGGTGCGTCGCCAGATCCTCGACTCGCTGCGCTACATGGCCGAAGAGATCCACATCGACGGCTTCCGGTTCGACCTCGCCGGCGTGCTCGGCGAGCCCGACAACGCGCCCAGCCAGTACTGGTCGGTGCCGACCGACTCGACGCTCAACACGATCATCGACGACCCGGTCCTCCAGTCGTACAACACGCGCGTCATCGCCGAGCCCTGGACCACCGCGTACGACGGCTCCACGCAGTACCCCTCCTCGTCGAACGACCCGAACATCGCCTGGTCCGAGTGGAACGCGAACTTCCGCGACTGGTGGCGCAGCTACCTCAACGACGACGGGTTCAACCTCAACAGCACGCAGGGCCTCGACGGCGGCGCCGTGATGACGGGCTCCTACGTCCGGTACAGCCACAACGGCCGCAAGCCGTACCACTCCGTGAACTTCATCACGGCCCACGACGGCTTCACCATGTTCGACCTGTTCTCGTACGGCGAGAAGGAGAACGGGTGCGGGCCGCTCAACCCGATCTGCTGCTACGACGCCTGCAGCGCCTGGTGCGACCCCACGTCCGGCGACTCCAACAACCACAGCCGCAGCTGGGCCGACGAGTGGACCAAGCGCCAGATGATGCGCAACGCCTTCGTCGGCCTGCTCGTGAGCCACGGCACGCCGATGATGCTCGGCGGCGACGAGTGGATGCGCACGCAGTACGGCAACAACAACGCCTACACGACGTGGTCCGACAACGAGTGGGCCTGGTTCCGCTGGGGCGAGTGGTCGAGCGAGAACCGCAACAACGTCTTCCGCCACCGCATGCACGACTTCGTGCGCGACATGATCGAGTTCCGCAAGGCCCACACGTACGCGCTGTCGCCCACCGAGTACGGCCAGGGGATGCCGTTCGAGTGGAAGACCCCGGCGAACACGCCGGCCGACGACGGCACCTGGAACAGCAAGTCGATCATGGTGCACTACTACGACAATGGCAGCTTCGACCAGCCCGAGCTCGTGATCCTGTACAACCTGTCGCAGAGCCAGGTCGACTTCACGCTGCCCGGTGGGCGCAACTGGGGCGTCGTGGTCGACACGCAGACGTACTTCGATCTGCCCGGCCGCAACGGCGAGCCCGACGGGTTCTTCTCCGAGTTCCCCGACGCCGACCCCTTCCAGAGCAACAACATCCGGCTCGGCAACCCCACGCCCGTCAGCGGCGTGTACGGCGTGGCGCCGCGCTCGATCGTCGTCCTCGAGCAGCAACCGTAGCGCCGACGCCCCGATCGGTGCATCGGGGTGCGGCATTCGGATCGCAGTCTGACGGCCCGTTCACGGCGGGATCGGGGGATTTCGCGCGTTTGCTGGTGGCACGTGTATTGCAATGTCAATACATGCTCTCATGCATTTTCGAGGTTTGTGATGCGTTCCTTCTTCTGCTTGATCCCGTTGCTGTTCTCTGTCGCCTGTGCCGTCGATTCCGCCGCCCCGTGTGGGGATGCGGCCTACTGGAGCGGGCGCTCTGCCGACTGGCCGCTCGACGAGGTCTGGGTGGGCGGCGAGCCGCTCGCCCTGTCCGAGGCCATGGATCTGCTCGAGCTGCCGCCCGCCGACGCGCGTGACGCGCTCACCGCGGCCCTCGTCGTGGCCGAGCTGAACCTCGCTGCGGGCGGGTCCGACGACGTGCTGCCCCACGTGTACGCGGGCCACGCCTGGCTGTCGCTCGACGACGGCGATCCGGCGCTCGAGCACGAGGCCGCCGAGCTCGCCCGCGCGCTCGAATCCAGCTCCTGCCGCTAGCGCTCCCGGAGACGTGCCGCGGCGGGAACGTCCCGCTGCGCCGTCATCCAGAGCACGCTCCCGTCGTCCCGAAACGGGAAGGGGAACGGGAGCGGGAACGGGAAACGGGGGGAGCCCTGTGCGACGGGCTCCTGCCCGGACGTTGCGATACAGGGCGGCGATGCTCACCGCCCTCTCCCTGCTGCTGATGAGCGACGCCTCCGCCGGCCGTGCGGACGTCGGTGGATACTTCCGGGTGGCCGCGCGCCCCGACCTGCAGGGCGGGTCGGGCCGGCTCGGCTACTGGAACCTCTACGGGCGCCTGATGAACGAGGGCTCTTACGGCATGGTCGAGCTCCGCTACGACGTGCTCGAGCCGTCGGGTGACGCCCCGTGGACCACCCTGCATGCCCGCTTCGAGGGCGGCTCCATCGCCGGGGCCGACGACGGCAACGGGTTCCTCGGCAACTTCCGGATGTCGCAGGTCTTCATCGAGTCCGGCAACGTCGGCATCGACAAGGTCACCTGGCGCTTCGGCAGCCTCGAGTACTTCTTCGGCGACATGGGCCTGTACGACATGCGGCCCGCGACGCTGTTCTTCAACACGGTCGGCGCGCGCGCCGAGTACCGCGGCGAGCACGCCGAGGTGCTCGTGGGCATCGGGGATGCCGGGTACGGCATCCGCGGCTTCAAGTACAGCGCCATCCCCACGGTCGGTGCCGCGGCCCGCGTGCGGGTGCCGCACTTCGAGATCGGCGCGGGCGCCGAGGTTCGCTACGAGCCCGGCGTGCTGGGCTCGGTCAACGCGCCGTACCACACGCCCAACGTCGAGTACGAAGACTGGGTGCGGGGCGAGGTCGCCGAGCGGTACCTGCAGGAACGCCCCGGTCTCGAAGACTTCTTCTGGGATCCCGAGCCCCGCAGGTCGCTGTCGTACAACGCGGTCGGCTACCTCGGCTTCGGCGGCTTCGGCCCGATCCGCTGGAACAACCTCTTCGTGCGCTACAGCCTCGCGCACCCCGACACGTTCACCGAAGAGCAGCTCGGCGGGAAGACGATCCAGATCTACGTCCACGACTTCACCGACGACCGGCGCTCGTTCACGCTCGGCAACGAGATGCAGCTCAACCTGGTCCCGAAGAAGCTCGATGCGGCCTGGGGCGTGCTGTACGGCGATCACTCCGATGGCGACAACGCGGTGAAGCCGTCCGACCACGACCGCTGGTACGCCTCGACCGTGCTGCGGCTCCAGGCCTACGCGACGCCGACGATCCACGTGCTCGCCGAGGGCTCGCTCGCCCGCGAGTACAGCAAGAACGGCAACAACTTCCGCGAGCACCACGACTCGATCTTCGAGAACACGGGCGGCCAGCCCGACGTTCGGGGGCTCGAGTACGGCGACACCGACACGCGCGACACGATGCAGCTCAAGGGCGGCCTCGTGATCAACCCGCTCGGTCCGGGCGTCTTCTCGCGTCCTTCGCTGCGGGCGCTCTACGGCGTGCAGCTGTCGAACGTGAACAACGCGTTCGGGAACGCCTTCGTCGTCGAGCTCGACCAGTACGACGACTTCGAGACGGTCGAGCAGCACGTCCACCACCTGCTCGCCCTCGAGGCGGAGGTCTGGTTCTGATGCGGCTCACCCGACCGATCCTCCTCGCCCTCCTCCTCGCGGGCTGCCCCAAGCCCACCACGCTCCAGGCGCCCGCACCCGTGCCCGTCCGCGTGGGGTCGGTGCTCGAGAGCGCGACCGAGGGCCCCGTCGAGGCCGACACCACCGCCCTCGACGCCATCGTGGCCGAGATCGAGGCCCGCAACCTCACGCCAGTTGCCGTCGAGGTCTCGGGCCCGCACCGCAAGCGGCTCGAGATGCTCGCGCAAGGCGCCTCCGGCGGCGTGATCCTGCTCGTCGAGAGCACGGCCCGCTACTCCACGCAGATGAACGGCCGCTACCGGTGGACCGTCGAGGTCGAAGCGAAGCTCGCCGACCCCGAGGCGCTCGACGAAGCCGCGGTCGAGAGCTTCACGGTGCCGGTGCACCTGCTCTACGCGCACGAGCGGGAGAACGACGCGCTCATCGCGGCCACGCCGAGCATCGCGCGCCGCGTCGGGGCCCTGCTCGACGACTGGATCCGCGCGCAGGGGCAGTGACGGCGGGTAGGATGCGGCGATGATCCTCGTCGCTCTCGCCCTGGCCCAGGAGACCGTGCTCACCCTCGACGGAGCGGTGACCGACGACGGCACGCCGTTCGAGCGCGTGACGTTCGAGGTGCCGGCAGGCACGGCCGAGATCGAGGTCCGTCACGCCAGCCTGAACAGCGCGAACTTCTTCGACTGGGGCGTCGACGACCCGAGCGGGTTCCGCGGGTGGGGCGGCGGCAACAGCGAGCCCGCGGTCATCGGCGCGAACGCGGCCTCGCGCAGCTACCTGCCGGGCCCGATGACCCCCGGCACCTGGTCGGTGAGCATCGGCAAGCCCGTGATGGACGCGGCACCCTTCGACTACGCGCTCGAGGTGGTCCTCCGCACCGAGCCCACGCTGACGCCCCGCGACCGCGTGCCCTACGCGCCCGCCGCGCCGCTCGAGACCGGGCGGCGGTGGTATGCGGGCGACTTCCACGTGCACTCGCTCGAGAGCGGCGACGCGAGCGCGGAGATCGACGCCATCGCGGCCTTCGCAGCAGGCCGCGGGCTCGACTTCGTCGTGATCAGCGACCACAACACGTCCAGCACGCTCGACTTCCTGGTCGACGCGCAGGCGCGGCACCCCGACGTGCTGCTGATCCCCGGCCAGGAATTCACGACCTACCGCGGCCATGCCGGGGCCATCGGCGTCACCGGGCCGCTGCCGTACCAGCTCGGGCTCGACGGCAACACGATCCAGACCGCGATCGACGCGGTCCACGGCGGGGGCGGGTTGTTCGCGATCAACCACCCGAACCTCGACCTCGGCAACCTGTGCCGCGGGTGCGCCTGGGAGCACGACGTCGACTTCGCCGAGGTCGACGCGATCGAGCTGATGACGGGCGGCTTCGAGCCCGTGGGTGGCTTGTTCCTCGACGCGAACCTCGCGCTCTGGGAGCAGATGGTGGCGGCCGGACACCACGTCGCGGCGATCGGGGGCAGCGACGACCACCGCGCGGGCACCGACACGGGCCCGACGGCGTCGTCGATCGGCAGCCCCACGACGATGGTGGAGGCCGACGAGCTCTCCGTCGCGGCCATCCTGGCCGGCGTGGCCGCCGGTCGGACCGTGGTGAAGCTGCAGGAGCCGGGCGATCCGATGGTGGCCATCGAGGGGGGCGCCGACACGCAGACCGGCGCCATGCCGCTCGTGGCGGTGGTGACCGGGGGGGACGGGGCCCAGGTGCGCTTCGTGGTCGACGGGGTCCCGCAGCCCACCGCGACGGTGGTGGGGGAGTCGTTCGAGCACGTGCTCGAGACGCCGCTCGACCAGGAGGTCCGCGTGCGTGCAGAGCTCATGGTGGGCGGCGACCCGCGCGTGATCACGAGCCACGTCTGGTACACCCAGACCGCACCCGCGCCCCCGGACGACGGGAAGTGCGGATGCGACGCGGGTGGGGTCGCCTGGCTCGGCCCGATCCTCCCGCTGGTCCTCAGAAAGCGCCGGTGAGCGCGGTCGGATCGCGCATCCCGGCGCTGGCGGTGGTGATGTTGGTCGCGGCGAGCTGCCCGGTGCCTCCGCCGCGTCCCGACGCGTGCCTCGAGCCCGCCTGGGACGCGGTGAGCACCCGCTGGCCGACGGTCCAGGCGGCCCTCGACGACCGCGACGTGTACGGGAGGGCCGTGTGGTTCTGGGCCCACCAGCGCGGCAGTGTCGACGGCTTCGGCGCGGTCCTCGCCACGATCGAGCACCGCATCGACCCGCGCGTGCTGACCGAGGGCCTGCCGGACGACGAGAAGGCTTCGGGCGACGTGTTCGAGCCGAGCCTCCTGTTCTTCGACCAGACCGACGGCCCGTCCGACACGTGGCCGGTCATCGGCATGGGGTTCCACTACGACTTCGATCCATGCGAGCGACCCGTCCTCGCGTGTGCCGATCCGTCCGACTTCTTCGTGCACGAGGCGGGCTACCACGCGACGCCCATCGGGGACGGCGGGATGCTGGTGGCGACGCCGGACGACGTGAAGGACGGCACGATCCTCGACGAAGCGGGCTGCACGCCCGTCCGCGACGAGGACCTGAAGGGCAGGGTGGGGGCCATCAAGCACGGGCGCGCGTGGGTGACGCACGTCTGGTTCCCGCCGGAGGGCGAGGACTCGCCGCCGATCTGGGCCGTCGAGGACCCCTGGGAGCGCTGGCGCGACGCGGTCGACCGCAGCGAGGTCGTGGGGCGCGCGTTCTTCGGGCAGGAGGCGTGCGATTGTGCCGCGCCGGTCGAGGCGCCCGCGCGCGGCTGCCAGTAGCGTCCGGCAATCACCGCGCCTGGGCGACCACGACCACGACCACGACCACGACCACGCGATCCGGCAGAGCTCGGTTGGAACACCTGGCGTCGACGCCTTCGCTCGACCAGGTCGTCATGCCCCCATCCCCTGCTGCCGAGCCTGGCCCACCCGGGCGGCAGCGTCAACGCGCCCGACCTCTTCGGCCTGAGTCCGCTGAAGCGGACTCGGCCTGCAGAGGTTCCCGGACGCGTTGACTCCGCCGCCCGGGCGGCCCCGGCGAGCAGCAGGCGACGGGGTCACGACGACCCGGCCCGAGGAAGAGACGATGACGCGGTACACGTTCCCCCACGAGCGACTCGATGCCTTTCGACTGGCGCGTGAAGCCCGAAAGCTGGCCTACGCGTTCACGAAGACGCTTCCGCCGGGGTTCGCGCGAGAGGCGGCCCAGATCAACGACGCGGCTGCGTCGGTGCTTCGCAACACGGCGGAGGGGGCGAACCGGTTCAGGCCCGCCGAGAAGGTCCACAAGTTCGAGATCGCGCAAGGCGAGGCAGGGGAAGCCGCCGCCGCCGTCGAGTCTCTTCGTGACCTCCGGGGTCGGTGACGAGGCGCTGGCCCGTGCGTTCATGCATCTCGAGGGTCGCGTCGCGGCGACGCTGACAGGACTCATCCATCGGCACCGACCCGGCTAGGTCGGCCAACGCCGGGGCCGACGCCCTGACGTCGTGGTCGTGGTCGTGGTCGTGGTCGTGGAGGAGGAGGTACCGGCTAACGTCCGAGCAGCTCGGTGAGCTCGGCGGGCGGCGCCACGTCGAGCTGGCCGAACGTACACGACGCCGGCTCGCGGTCGGCCCGCCAGCGCACGAAGTGACCCGGGTGCCGCAGCCGCCCGTCGGTGACCTGGTTCACCTTCACCTCCACGACCCGCTCCAGCCGGACGGCCTCCCAGGACAGGTCGCGCCCGGCGTTCCACCGGCTCTGGACGCCCGCGCGCCGCTCGTGACCGTCGAGCTCGGCCCAGCTCCGCCACGGGTGGGCGTCGAGCGCGTTCTCCCGCAGGGGCTCGAGCTCGTCCACGAGCTCCTTCCGGCGCTTCGCCGTGAACGAGCTGGCGACGCCGATCTGGTGCAGCCGGCCCTCCGCGTCGAACAGCCCGAGGATCAGGGAGCCCACGACGGGCCCGGACTTGTGCCAGCGGAACCCGCACAGCACGCAGTCGATGGTGCGGTCGCGCTTGACCTTCTGCATCGCGCGCTTGCCGGGCTGGTAGACGTCGCCCGCGGGCTTCGCGACGACGCCGTCGAGCCCGGCGCCCTCGAAGCGATCGAACCAGTCGAGCGCCCGCGCCCCGTCGGTCGCGATGGGCGTGAGGTGCACGGGAGCGGCGAAGCGGACCTCCTGCTCGAGCCGCGCTCGTCGCGTGGCGAACGGCACGTCGAGCAGGCTCTCGTCGCCCGACGCCAGCAGGTCCCACAGGATCAGCGAGGCGGGGATCTCGCCCGCCAGCTTGCGCACCCGCGACTCCGCCGGATGGAGCCGCATCTGCAGCAGCCCGAAGTCGAGCCCGCGATCCGTCGCGATCACGATCTCCCCGTCGACCACGGCCCGCTCGGGGAGCGCCCGCATCAGCGGCTCGGCGAGCTCGGGGAAGTAGCGGAGCAACGGCTTGCGATCGCGGGACTGGAGGTAGACCTCGCCCCCGTCGCGGAACGCGATCACGCGGAACCCGTCCCACTTGGGCTCGAACAGCCAACCCTCGCCTTCGGGCACCGCGCCCACCCCTTTCGCCAGCATCGGATCCAGAGGGGGCATCACCGGCAACCGACCGCCGAAGTTCCCGCCCGTGACGTCACCGCTCGCCATGCGATCCTCCACACCCGATCCGTGTTATCATCCCCGCGTTCTGCTCTGTTTTTTTGTGGAGCCCACAATGAGCGCTGCTGCTTTGTACGTCGAAGACAACACCGACAAGGCCCTCGAAGACGCCGAGAACCGGCTCTCCGAGTTCGAGAAGCTCGCTTTCGCGAAGAACCGCATGGCCCGCTTCCGCCGCGAGTCACCCCGGCACCCCATCCTGCTCGGCATGTTCTTCAGTGCCGTCATCAGCGCGCTGATGGCGATCACCGGCGTCACCCTGGCTGCGGCGCCGCTGGTGTCGGGCGATATGGCGCGTACCTACGCGGCCAACCCCGTGATGGCGGTGCTCCCGATGGGTCTCGTCGGCCTCGGGCTCGCCGGCGCCCTGCTGTGGGTCGCGCTGCGCGTGCTGGCCTCGGCCCGCGCTGCGAACAGCCCGCTGCTCCCGCGCGACCTCTCCGAGCACAACCGGCTCCGGTCCGACGTGCAGCGGCTCAAGGCGGCCCGCGAGGTGTCCAAGCGCCTCTCCGCCACGCCGCCCCCCAGCCGCGTCCGGTCGCAGTTCTCGCGCTGAGCGCGGCGCCTCCGGGCGCTACGTCTGGCCCTTCCACTGCGCCCGCCACTCGCGCGTGGGGTCGTCGTCGGGATCGGGCGGCTCCTCGGGCGGATGGAGCTCGGGCGGGACGTGCTCGAGGTTGACCCGGATGCGCGTCCACGTGTTGTAGCGGCCGCGCATCGCGTCGACGAGGACGTCGGCGGGCTCGAGGTGCGGGACCACCGCGGGATGTCGGGCCTTCCAGCGCTCGAGGCCCGCGAGCGCGGCGTCCTGATCGGGGCTGTTGGCGATGGTGCGCAGCGGCTTCTTCGGCACGCGGCGGCCCTTCGCGCGGGACGGCTGCACCCGCGGCGCCTCGCCCGGCATCTTCGGGTACTGCGGGGGCCAGGGAGCGTCCGGCTCGGTGGCGAGCTGCTCGGCCGACAGCTGGAGCAGGGACGTGAGATCGCCGCGGGGCTCCGTGTCCATCGCGGCGTGGGGGTCGCCGATGGCCTCGAAGCGCGCCGGCACCGTGCGGAGCGTGAACAGCGCGGGGTCGCAGCCCTCGACCTCGTCCCAGTGGAGAGGGGTCGACACCCGCGCATCGGGCAGGGGCCGGACGCTGTACGCGCTCGCCACGGTGCGGTCCTTCGCGTTCTGGTTGTAGTCGACGAACACGCCCTGGCGCTCCTCCTTCCACCAGCGGGCGGTCGCCCGGCCGGGCGCGCGGCGCTCGAGCTCGCGTGCGACGGCCAGGGCCGCGGCCCGCACCTCCTGGAACTCCCAGCGCGGCTCGATCGGGACGAGCACGTGGAAGCCGCGGCTTCCGGAGGTCTTCGGGTAGCCGGCGAGGCCGTGCTCCTCGAGCACGGTGCGGCTCAGGAGGGCGATCTCGAGGACCTGGGACCACGGGATGCCGGGCAGCGGGTCGAGGTCGATCCGCAGCTCGTCGGGGTGGTCGAGATCGTCGATGCGCGTGGGGTGGGGATTGAGATCGACGCAGCCCTGCTGGACGACCCAGAGCAGCGCGGCGGCATCGCTGACGACGACCTCTTCGGCGGTCCGCCCGCTCGGGAAGGAGAGGGTCGCGGTGCGGATCCAGTCGGGATGGCCCTTCGGAGCACGCTTCTGGTAGAACGGCGCCTCGCCGATGCCCTGGGGGAAGCGCTTCAGCATCATCGGGCGGTCGCGCACCCCGCGCACGGCGCCGTCGGCCACGCGCAGGAAGTACTCGGCGACCTCCTGCTTCGTGATCCCGGCCTCCGGGAACATCACCTTGTCGGGGCTCGACAGGCGGACCGTCCGCCCCGCGACCTCGTACTCCACGCCGCCCTTCGCCATCACTGCCACCCGATCGCGACCGTGCCGCCCGCGAGGACGGTCACGTCCGCCGCCTGGCTCCACCGCTCGCCGTTCGCACCGACCACCACCATCTTCACCGCGCTCGCGGTGCCGCCCGGCATCCGGAAGCGCGCCGCGCCATCTTCCACGGGGACCGCATCCTTCGCGGACCACGTGCCGACCTCGGGTGCCGAGCCCACCACCCGGATCGCCTCGCCTTCGCTCAGCTCGACCGGCCCCACGGTGACGGTCGTCTCGCGCGGGGAGGCGTCGAACGGCTCGGCCTTCGCGAGCCGGACGAGCAGGGTGCCCGCGAACGGCCCGCCGTCCCAGGGCTCGAGCGCGGTCTTCGTGAGCACCCAGCCTTCGGCGGCCTCGACCTCGAGGGGCGCGGCCTCCGCCTGGTGCACGACCCACACCGTCTCGTCCGCGGTCCAGCGCACGACCCGGATGCGCTGCGGCGACATCTCGGCGATCGCCTGTCCACCCTCCCGCAGGGCCGGCCAGCGCGCCCGGATCGCGTTGAGCTGGCGCAGGGCGTCGGCCAGCACGAGCTCGCCGTCCCAGGGCATGTCGGCGCGGTTCTCGGGCTCGTGCGCGCCGTTCGCCAGCGCCTCGGTGCCCCACGTGACCGATGGGGTGCCCTGCACGCCGTACAGGAAGGCCAGCGCGGGGCCTGGGCCCCGGCACACGGCGGCGATGCGCGGCACGTCGTGGTTGTCGAGCAGCGTGACCAGCGGCGCGAGCGGGCCGTCCGGCCGATCGGGCATGTGCCGCGCGGTGAAGAGGTTCGCGGCGAGCCGCTGGTAGTCGGCCTCGGCGCAGATCGCGGACTCCTTCATCCCGTACATCAGCGGGAAGTCGAACACGCTGTCGAGGCGGTCGCTGATCGCGCGCTCCCTCAGCCGGGCGGGGTTGCCGTCGAACACCTCGCCGAGGATCTGGAAGCCGGGCCCGGCCTTCGCCTTCAGCGCGTCGCCGTAGCGGGCGAGGAACCCGGGCGGCACGTGCCTCACGGCATCCACGCGGAACCCGTCGGGGGCCACCTCGGTCACCCAGTGCAGCCCGGCGTCGACGAGCCACTGCTCCACCTCCGGGTTCTCCTGCGCCAGATCCGGCAGCCCGTGCACGTCGCGCCCGACGACCTGGTCCGGGTCGCCCCAGTCCTCGATGTCGCCGCCGTGGTGGAACCAGTCGGGGTGCGCAGCCACGAGCGGCGAGTCGTAGCCGACGTGGTTCACGACGACGTCGAGGTACAGCCGCATCCCCTGCGCGTGCAGCGCGTCGGAGAGCGCCTTCAGGTCGGCCGTGGTGCCGAAGCGCGGCTCGACCTCGGCGGGATCGTAGAGCCAGTAGCCGTGGTAGGCGCCCCACTCGCCGATGGGCTCGGTGCGGGCGCGCGTGACGGGCGAGATCCACAGGGCGCCGTAGCCCTGCTCCGCGAGCCAGGGCACCTTCGCGACCAGGCCGGGGAGATCGCCGCCGTGCCAGGCTTGCGGATCGGCGCGGTCGACGGCTCCCGGCGCGTCGGGCCGCCCGTCGGCGAACCGGTCGACGAGCGCGAAGTACAGCGCATCGCCCCGTGCGGGCGGGGGGATCTCGGGCTCGGGGGCCCGGCAGGCGAGCAGCAGGAGGATCGTCACGTTCGCACGTATAATGGCCCGCACTGGAGGAGCGATGCGGCTCTGGATCGTCCTGATCCCTCTCATCATCGTCGGATGCAAGCGTCGAACCGGCAATGTCGTGCGCGATGCCGATGTGGATGCCGACACGGACACCGACACCGACACGGACACCGACACCGACACGGACACCGACAGCGACGCGGATGCCGACACCGACACCGACAACGGGCAGTGCGCCGAAGACGTCGACGAGCCGAACGACGACTTCGACAACGCCGTCGCGCTCCCGGGGGGCAACTCCATCCACGCGGCCGTGACGAGCTCGAGCAGCGTCGACTTCTGGACCTTCGATGCCGATGCGGGCGCGATGGTCACGGTCGACCTGTTCTTCCGGCACGCCGACGGGAACCTCGATCTCACGGTCTACCGGCCGACCGAGGCCCAGGTCACGGGCGGCAGCTCCGTGAGCCAGACCGACGACGAGCAGGTCGCGTTCACGGCCCCCGAAGACGGCACGTACTTCGTCCGCGTGAACTACCCGGGCGACACCTCGTGCAACGACTACGACCTCGAAGTGATGATCGACCTGCCGTGATGCGTCGGAACGAATCCGCGCGTCTCCGGTGTCGGATGACGGGGGTCTGATGGATCTGCAGACGGGAACCGTCGTCGACCGCTACACCGTGCAGTCCGTGCTCGGCGAGGGCGGGATGGCGGTCGTGTACCTGTGCCGGCACAACCAGCTCGGCACGATGCACGCGCTCAAGGTGCTGACGATGTCGAGCCGCGCGATCCGCGAGCGGCTCGTGCAGGAGGGCCGCGTCCAGGCGCAGCTCCGGCACCGCAACATCGTGGCGGTCACCGACATCATCATGCTCAACGGGGCTCCCGGCCTGGTGATGGAGTACATCGAAGGCCCCTCGCTCGACGAGCTCATCGAGCAGAAGCCCCTGTCCTACGAGCAGGCCGACGCGCTCGCCGAGGGCGTGCTCGACGGCGTGGCCCACGCGCATGCGATGGGCCTCGTGCACCGCGACCTGAAGCCCGCGAACATCATGCTCTCGCTCGAGGGCAGCATGCTGGTGCCGAAGGTCACCGACTTCGGGCTCGCGAAGCTGCTCGAGGGCGACACCGGGCGCGCGGCGACGCGCACCGGGTCGACGATGGGCACGCCGCACTACATGTCGCCCGAGCAGGTGTCCGACAGCAAGAACGTCGACCACCGCACCGACGTGTTCGCGCTCGGCGCCATCCTGTACGAGCTCGTCACGGGCCGGCGGGCGTTCGGCGGCGAGAACCTGCTCCAGATCTTCAGCGCCGTCGCGAGCTCGCGGTTCACGCCTCCGCGCGAGCTGAAGCCCGACATCCCCACGCGGATGGAGAAGGCGATCCTCGGTGCGCTCGAGCCCGATCGCGACAAGCGCATCCAGACCGTCGACGAGCTGCGCGCCGTGTGGACCGGCAAGGTCACGCACGCCGGAGGGGCCGAGCCCACCGGTCCGAGCGGCCCGTTCAGCGCGGAGTTCCTCTCCTCCGTGTCGAAGAGCCCGTCGAGCAGTGCCGGCACGCAGCCCGGCGGCCCGGGCTCCGTACCGTCCGCCGACACCTGGGCCGGGCAGTCGCACATCAGCGTCGACGAGGCGCCGATCTCGGTCGAGAGCCTGTTCCAGGGCCCGCCGCTCGAGCCGCCGCCCCCGAAGCCGCGGAAGTCCGATGCGCCCACGAACGAGGTCCCCGCCGACTCGCTGGTCTCGGGCACGTCGCTGGTCGTCGGAGGCGGCGCGGCGTTCGTGATGGCGGCGGTCATCGGAGGCGTCGGGCTGGCGCTGATCGGCGTCCTCGGCCTCGGCGCCTGGCTCATGAGCGGCGAGCAACGCAGCACGGTCGTGCCCGTCGCCGCGCCCGTGCCGATCCACGAGCCCGAGGTCCCCGAGCCCGACGCGCCGGAGCCCGTCGAGCCCGACCCCGTCCGTCCCGATCCTGCGCCCACGTCCGGTCCGCGCCCGTCGCCGGGCCCGAGGCCCACGGAGCCCCGACCGGTCACGCCGGATCCGGTCCCCGAGCCCGTGGCGCCCGACCCCGTCGAGCCCGAGCCCGTCCAGCCCGAGCCCGAGCCCTCCGGCGATGCGGTCGCCGTGGCGACCGACGCGCCCGTCGGCGATGCGGCGGCCGCGGCGCTCGATCCGAACCTCGTCGACCCGAGCCCCGCCAAGCGCGAGTCCGCGGTGAGCGCGCTGGTCGACAACCCCAACGCCACGGCCGTGCTCATCGGCATCGCGCGCAACGACCCCGAGAGCGACGTGCGGATCCGCGCCTGGCAGGTGCTGCTGCAGCGCTACGAGCGCAAGCTCGGCGACCAGGCCGCCCAGGAGGCCTTCGTGCTCGAGGCGCTCAAGTCCGGGCGGTTCTCGAAGCGCGAGGCGGCCATCGCCTACGGCAACGTCGGGTCCGACGTGCAGAAGCTGGTGCCGCTGCTCCGCAACGGCGACATCCTCGAGGTGAAGGCCGCAGCCAACGCCATCGCGCGCATCGGCATCCGCGTCGACAAACGCGACGAAGCCCGCGCGGTGCTCGAGGCCGAGCTGGCCAACGCGGGCTTCGTGAACAAGAAGTGGATCAAGGGAGCCCTCGACTCCCTCTGACCCTACGGCGTGCTGGTGTCGCTCGACCCGGTGTCGGCGGTGGGATCGGGCGGCGGCTGGCTGCCGGTGTCGCCCGTGTCGCCCGTCGGGCCCGGGGGAGGCGGCGGGGTGCCCGTGTCGCCCGTGGGACCGGGCGGGGTGCCCGTGTCGCCGGTCGGCACCGGGATGTCGGTGTCGGTGTCGTCGGTGTCGACCGGGCCGCCGTCGTCGCCGTTGGCCTTCGGCGTCCACGCCGTGATCGCGAGCGCATTGGAGCGGTTGCCCACGGCGTCGCCGAGCTTCCACGCGAAGTCGAGCTCGGTGTCGAACGGGATGTTCGTGCCATCGATGGGCAGGGTGATCGTGAGGCCGACGCCCTGGCTCACGGAGCACGGGTCGACGGGATTGCCGTTCTGGGTGACGATCGCGGGGCCGCCGGTGAGCGGCGCGGGACCGCTCGTGTTCACCGTGCCGTCGACCGCGTCGTCGATCCACAGGTCGTAGTAGACTTCGTGCAGGTCGCCGTCGGCGTCGGACCCGGTGAGGGTGAACGCCAGCGAGACGGTGTTGCCGCTCGAGTTGTTCGCCACCGCGAGGTTCGCGAGGACGGGCGGGGTGTTGCCGCAGGACTCGCCGGTGTCGCCGGTGGGCTCTTCGGTGTCGGTGTCGACGGGGGTGTCGGTCTCGGTGGCCGGCTTCTTCTTGCAGCCGGTCGCCATGATGGCGACAGCCGCCATCATGGCCAGGGGGGTGCGCATCACGGTCTCCTCCAGATGAGCTTCTCTCACGGGTACATCATGAGGTGACCGCTCGCAACGCCCGTGTTCACGCGCCCATGTGAACGTGGACCGTCGTGACGACCGTGCGGAGCGCGTCGACCGCGTCGTCGGTCGTCTTGCCGCGCACGAGAATCCAGCCTTCCCCTTCGTATCCGGAGGCGCGCGGCTGACCGACCATCGGCCACTTCGCGTCGACGAGGCGATCGCCGAGCTTCGCCTTCATCTCGTCGATGCCCGTCATGCCGACGACGCGACGGCCGGGGCCCATGCCGCGGAGGAACGCGCAGCCGGCCGCGGCCTGGCGCTTGGTGGGCATCTCCCACTTGCCGTTCACCTGGATGTTGAGCCACTGGCCCCACGCGTCGACGCCCGACACGATGGAGTTCATCCGCATGATGTTCACGCCGGGCGGACGCGCGCCGACCTCGCTCACGACGGGCGATCCGTCGGCGCGGAGGAACCACTCCATGTGGGAGAGGCCGGTCTGCATGCCGAGCGCGTGCAGCGCCTTGGTGTTCACGGGGGCGAACTTCTTCACGTGCGCCTGCTCTTCCTTCGGGAGGAGCACGCAGTACTGCATCCACGGGTTCTCGAGGACCTTGAGCGGGCCCGGCAGGTAGTAGGTCGAGCTGCGGTAGACGACCTTGCCGTCGATCATCGCGGTCTCGCACGTGTGCTCTTCGCCGGTGACGAACTCTTCGCACTGGATGGGGGTCTCGGGCGTCGGCATGAGCTGGTTGAGCGCCATCCAGAGCTCGTCCATGTCGTTCGCGCGCATGGTCGCCTTGCTGCCCATGCCGTCGACGGGCTTGAGGACGACGGGGAAGCCGACCATCTCGACGAACGCGGCCGCGTCGCCGGGGCCCTTCACGAGCGTCTGGCGCGCCACGGGGACACCCGCCTTGCGGAGGACCTCCTTCATCCGGTTCTTGTCGCGGAAGTTCCGGGCGATCTCGCCGCTCATCCCCTCGATGCCGAGGCGGTCGCGGGTGTCGGCGAGCGGCACCTGCATCTGCTCGAGGTAGCCGATGAGGCGGTCGACCCGGCCCCACTCCTTCGCGAACGCGCGGGTGGCGATGGTGAGCTGGCCGGCATCGAGCGAGTTGTCGATGCGGAAGTGCCCGTCGATGTGGGCCCGAAGTGCCGGAGGGATGTGCTCGATCGGCTGGTGGCTGATGACGCCGAGGCGCACCCCCATCTGGCCGAGGATCTCGATGCAACGCACCATGTACTGGCCCATGTAGGGCGCCACGAAGACCACGTTCATTGGATTCTCCAGCGAAGCGCGGCCCTCTACCCCAGGCCGTGCTGGTGCGACAGGGCCCGCGTGTGATTAAGCGGAGCCGACCTCGAAACGGGAGATCACAACGTGGCTCACACGACTGTCGGTGGAATGGTTCTCGATCGGATCGCGAAGACCCCGAACCGCCCCGCGCTGAAGACCAAGCAGGGCGACACGTGGGTCGAGACCAGCTGGGCCGAGTTCGGCAAGCGCATGGAGCGCATCGCCGCCGGCCTGCTCACGGCCATCGACGGCCTCGAAGAGCACGCCGCGGTCGCGATCCTCGGCAACACCAGCGGCGACTGGATCACGTGTGACTTCGCGGCCCTCTCCGTCGGCCTGCGCACCGTGCCGGTGTACGCCACCCTGCTGCCCCCCGAGGTCGGGTACCTGCACGTCGACACGGGCGCCGTCATCGCGATCTGCGAAGACCGCGAGCAGCTCGAGAAGGTCCGCGAGATGCGCAAGGGCTTCTCGTTCTTCGAGCAGGACTACACGGCCGACGACGTGAAGGTCCGCCACATCGTCGTGATGGATCCGACCGGGTGCGAGGGCGACGACTTCGAGACCCTCGAGGCCCTCGAAGCGCGCGGCGAAGCGAAGCTCGCCGAGACCGAAGACGACCGCAAGCGCCGCCTGGCCGCGATGCAGCGCGACCAGACCTGCACCTACACCTACACCTCGGGCACCACCGGGCCGCCGAAGGGCGTCATCCAGACGAACGGCAACATGCTGTCGATGCTCGAGAGCGTCGACGAGACGGGCCTGTTCGGCCCGAAGGTCCAGGCCGGCGGCCTGTTCCTGTTCCTGCCGCTGGCCCATAGCTTCGGGCGCCTCATCGAGCTCGCGGGCCCGTTCTTCGACGCGGCGATCATCGTGTCGAGCATCCCCACGCTGGTCGACGACCTCGGCGCGACGAAGCCCGGGTTCTTCCCGGCCGCTCCGCGGGTGTTCGAGAAGATGAAGGCGCGCATCGAGTCGAAGGTCGCCGGCGCTCCGCCGATGCGCCAGCGGCTGTTCCACTGGGCCATCGACACCGGCAAGGCCACCATCCCGTACCGCTCGAACGGCGAGCCGATCCCGTTCTTCCTCGGGCTCAAGCACTCGCTCGCCGACCGGCTGGTGCTCTCGAAGCTCCGCGGCGCGCTCGGCTTCGACAACGCCGACATCCTGCTCTCGGGCTCGGCGCCGCTGAACGTCGAGGTGCACGCCTTCTTCCTCGCGATGGGCCTGAACCTGCTCGAGGCGTACGGCCTCACCGAGACCTGTCCCGGCCTCACGTCGAACCTGCCGAAGAAGTTCAAGATCGGCACGGTGGGCATGGCGTTCCCCGGCGTCACGATCAAGATCGCCGAAGACGGCGAGATCCTCGCGAAGGGCGGCAACATCACGAGCGGCTACCTCAACCGCGAAGACGCCACCTCCGAGGCGTTCGACGCCGACGGCTGGTTCTGCACGGGCGACCTCGGCGCGATGGACGACGAGGGCTTCGTGAAGATCACGGGCCGCAAGAAAGAGCTGATGAAGACCTCGGGCGGCAAGTACATCGCCCCGGCCAAGCTCGAGGCGAAGCTGAAAGACCTCACGTTCGTGCAGGAATCCGTCACCATCGCCGACACCCGCAACTACGTCACCGCGCTCGTCGCGCTCGACCCCGAAGAGCTCGCCGAGTGGGCCAAGCAGACCGGCAACTCGGCCGATCCGCAGTCCGACGCGGTCCGTCAGGCCGTGCAGGAGCACGTCGACAAGGTCAACGAGTCGCTCGCCCGCTACGAGACCATCAAGTACTTCCGCATCGTCGACCCGATGACCGTCGAGAGCGGGCTTCTCACGGCCTCGCTCAAGGTGAAGCGCAAGGTGGTCCAGGAGAAGTACCACGACCTCATCGAAGAGATGTACAAGTCGGGCAAGGGCGACTGAGCCCCGTGCAGACGGCCCTCTCCGGGTTTTCTGCACTTTCTCGCTAACAACCGGGCGGCTCGGTCCGTCTCCTCTCCAGAGGGTCCCCACCCCGAGGAGAGAAGATGAAGCGCAAGCTGCTGTTCGCCACCGCCCTGTTCACCTCCAACGGCGCATTCGCCCAGGAGCTCGTGCCCGTGCTCGAGGTCACGCGCGTCGTGACCAACGGGAAGGGCCCGTCGTGCACCTTCGTCGCAGAAGCCCCGGACGGCGTGGAGCCGGAGGTGCGGGACGCCGCGTCCGACACCGTCCTCGCCGCCGACGCGTTCGAGTGGCAGGACGGGCTGAAGCGCCTGTGCCTCACCGGCGGTGGGCAGGAGGTGAAGATCCGCTTCACGGACGGCCGGAGCCTGGCCGGGATCGAGCTCCCCGTGGCGGAGCGCGCCCGCGGCACCCGCGACTTCGAGCGCGAGATCCGCGAGGCGGCGGAGAGCCGCGCAGAGCCGTCGGACCCGCCGGAGAAGTCGCGCGGGAAGCGCGGTCGGAAGGGCTCCTGATGGCCGTCTTCGAGCTGGACTGGCTCGGCGGAGCCGCGGAGCGGGCCTTCGCGCCGCACCGTGGCGACGTCGACGGGCTTCCGTGGGGCACGCTCGACTGGCGCCGCTTCACGCCGGCCGAGCTCGACCAGGCGCGCATGGCGTGGACCACCTCGGCGCACCAGGAGTGGTGCGCGGCAGCGGGCTTCGCGGCCCTGCTCACCGCGCTCCTGCGCGCGGGGGCGCCCGTCGATCTGGTCGGGATGGCGGGCCGCTTCGTGGCCGACGAGATGGTGCACACCGAGCTCAACGCGCGGATGGCGGCCGAGGTCGGGGGTGGGGTGGCGCTCCAGCACGACCCGACGCAGCTGTGTCCGCCGATCGACCCGGCCCTCTCGCCGCTCGAGGCCGCGCTGGAGCTGGCCGTGCGCGTGAGCTGCGTGGGCGAGACGTTCTCGCTGCCCGTGCTCGCCGGGACCCGGAACGTCGCGACCGAGCCCATCGTGAAGGCGGTGATGGCGCGCATCGTGGCCGACGAGGGCCCCCACGGGAGGCTCGGCTGGCTCGTGCTGGACTGGGCACTGCCCCGGCTCGACGCCCGCCAGCGCGCGTGGATCGGAGCCGTCGCCGCGGACGCGGTCGCCGCGCTCGAGCCCCTGTGGACCGAGCCCGCGGCCCCCATGCCCGACGCGACGCGCCACGCGCTCGGATGGATGACCCCCACGGAGTACCGCGCGGTCGCGCTGGATGCCGTGGAGCGCCGGATCCGGCGGCCCCTCGAAGCCCGGGGGCTGTGTAGGTCCGCGTAGTTGCCCGCGCCGTGCGGAACCGGGGAGTCTGGGCCCACCTCCAGGAGGACCGCATGATTCCCAGGCTCGCACTGTTCGCTGGCATCCTCGCCGCCAGCCCCGCCATCGCCAAGGACACCGCCGGACGCGTCGGTGTCGGCGCGGATGCCGCCTTCACGGGCGGGCCCGCCGCGCACATCACGTGGTGGGCCGCGTCGCCCGTCGCCATCCAGGGCACCGTCGGGTTCGCGCTCACCGGCGGGAACGTCGGCGACTCGCTCGTCATGCTGCTCGGCGTGGGCGGGCTCTTCAAGGTGGTCGACACCGAGCGCGTGAACCTCGAGATCCAGGTCACCACGTCCGTCGCGGCGGGGGATGCCGACCTCGTGCGGTTCGAGCCCGGCCTGCGCCCCGAGCTCTTCGTGACCGACGACCTGTCGGTCCACGCGACCGTCGGCATCGCGGTGAGCGTCACCGGCGACGACGGCTTCGGCGGGCTCCCCGCGAACAGCACCAGCGTCCAGCTCGGCGTGGGCGGCCTGCTCTCG
The DNA here is from genome assembly GCA_020632875.1 of Alphaproteobacteria bacterium. Taxonomy (GTDB): domain Bacteria; phylum Myxococcota_A; class UBA796; order UBA796; genus JACKEQ01. Next base: position 206,979 of record JACKET010000008.1, on the reverse strand, counting down.
TCGGCCGGCTTCACGTTCTACTTCTAGGAGCCGCCATGCGAATCCACGCAATCGCCGCGCTCCTCGGGCTCGCGCTCGCCGGGCCGGCCCACGCGAAGGACATGTCGGGCCGCTTCGGGCTCGGCGTCGACAAGCCGCTCGGCTTCGCCAACCGGAACAACGGGGGCGCGCCCGCCGACGGGCTCGTCCGGTTCCCGGGGTTCAGCGTCGTGTACCGCGCCACTCCGATCTTCGGCATCCAGCTCATCTTCGCCACGGTGTACGACAACATCGACATCGGCCCCACGCGCCTGATCGTCACCCAGCTCGCCGGGTCCCTCCGCGGGAACCTGGGCCTGAAGCTGACCGATGACGTCGACCTCGGGCTCGTGTTCGGCGGCGGCGGCTACCTGCAGCGGCAGCGGAACGGCAACGTCAGCGACGGCACGTTCGACATCGCGCTCGAGCTGGGCGTCCGACCCGAGTGGTTCGTCACCGAGGACCTCTCGTTCCACACCCAGGTGGGGATGGTGTTCGCGGCGCTCGACGAGAGCGACTCCGGGTTCTCCCAGGGGGGCATCCACGTGAACGTTTTCGGCGCCGCCGATCTGGTCGGGAACGCCGGCTTCACGTTCTGGTTCTGATCATCCGCCCAGCGCGTCGCCGAGCCTCTCGGACTCCTCGTCCGAGAGCTGCTCGCGCCACGCCGCCGTGCGCGCCGCGTCGTGCTTCTCGGCCCACGCGAGGGCGCCGCGCACGATCTCCTTGTCCTCGTCCCCGTGATGGACCTGCTGGAGCAGGCCCGCGAGACAGCGGAGGACGGGCTCGGCCAGGGACGCGTCGGCGGCGAGGTGGGGGAGCACCTCGGCGAGGATCCGGGCCTCCTGGAAGTCCTCGCGATCGGGGTCTTCGATGTGGGCGCGCAGCGCGGCGGAGCGCTGCTCGGGCCCCAGCGCGGAGAGCACGGCACCCACGCGGGTCGCGGAGTCCTCGAACGCGATCGAGGCCGCGGGGACGGGCTTCTTCGCGCGGTGGAGCTGGAGGAGCGCCACGTTGGCGTGCGCCGGGTGCCGGTGGGACTCCCACGGGCGCTCGTCGTGGGGGATGGACTCGAGCTGGGCGAGGAACGCGGTTGCCCACGCGGCCGCCTCGTCGACGGGCAGCTCGCCTGCGAGCGCGGCGAGCGCGTCGGGCGCGATGGGCTCGATCCAGTAGGGCCGGAAGACGGTGAGCCCCGCGAGGCGGACCTTGTCGCCGAGGGAGAGGGGGAGGGCCTTCAGCCGCTCGCCATCCTCGTCCCGCTCGATGACCTGCCAGACGGGGCCCTCGGGGGTCGTGGTCTCGAGGAGGCCCGGTGGGTCGAGGCCCAGGAACCGCCGCGCGTCTTCGTAGCGCTCGGGGATGCCCGCGACCTGGAGCGTGTTGCGGGGCAGGGGACGGGCGAGGCAGCGCTTCAGCCACGTCTCCTGGTCGATCGACAGCTCCTCGAGGCTCTCGACGGCGACCGGGAAGCCCTCGGCGCCGACGATCTGGACGCGCTCGAAGTACCGCGGGTGGTCGGGGAACCGCTCGACGGCGATCGAGAACACCGTCGCGCAGAGCAGGCGGTCGTCGTGCTTGATCGACAGCAGCTTGCGCACGAACGCATCGATGTCGCTGCCGGCCCACGGGAACTTGCGGGGATCGGGCGTCCACCCGAGAACATCGGCCAGCGCGGACTCGTTCACCTGGCGATGGTCGAAGGCCTCGTGGATGGAGAGGGCCCGCTCGGACTTCGGGCTCATCGGCTCGCCGCGGCGGGCCCGCGCGATGGCGAGCGCGGCTTCGACGTCGGGGTCGTCGTCGGTCTCGGGGAGCGCGGCTGCGGGGACCGCGAGGCTCACGAGGCGCATCGCGTGCACACGGAGGTTCGGATCCTCGTGGGTCGTGAGCTCCTCGATCTCGGGGCTGCGCGTGTCGAGCGCCTCGAGCACGCCGCGCCCGCTGGCGTCGGTCGGATCGAGCGGCTTGAAGAGCACGCGCGGCGCGTCGGCGCCCGCGATGCGTGCCAGGAGCTCGACGAGACCGGCGCGATCGGGCGTGTCGGGGAACACGGCGTCGACCACGAGCTCGCTGACGGCCCGGGGGGCGGCGCTCGGCCAGGAGCCCCGCCCGATCAGGCGCTCGGCGAGCCCGTAGCGCGCGTGCTTGCGCACCTCGGGGTCGGGGTGGCGGGCCTTCTCGATGAGATCGGGGAGGTCGGTGGCCTCACCGAGTCGGTGTCGCAGTGCGCTCCATGCCTTCATGCGCGGCTCCAGTCGCCCCGCCGGTCGCGTGCGGGACGCCCGCCATGGCCCGCTCGGCCATCGCGGTGATCGTGAGAGACGGGTTCACACCCGGATTCGCTGATACCGCAGAACCATCGCACACGTACAGGCCCGGATAGCCGTGGACCTGGTGATCGACGCCGATGACGCCGTCTTCTGCGGTCGCGCCGATGCACGCGCCGCCGAGGATGTGGGCGGTGCTCGGGATGGCTGCGAGGGTCTCGGTGAACATCGACACCGGGAATCCCCCGAGCTTCTCGGCGAAGCGCTCCGCGAGCGCGCTGGCCTCGGGGATCGACGCGGTGGGCAGGGCGCCGGTGTCGGGCGAGGTCGCGAGGCCGGCGGCGCCGAGCCGGAAGCGCAGCGTGCCGTCGACCGTGCGCATGTACAGCAGGATGGCGGTGGCCTTCGACCAGTCCCGCACCACGAGCGACCGGACGAACGCGCCGGGCCGCGCCGCAGCCGACCGGAGGCTGGCGCCGAGGCGCTTCCGCAGCCGGTCGCCGGGGGCGTGGGGCAGGGCCATCAGCCGGAACAGCCCGCTGCCGGGCCCGTAGCGCACGGGCTCGATGTGCGAGTGGGCGTCGGTGTGGAGGATCGAGCCGATGGCGACGCCCCGCGTGAGGTCGCGGCTTCCGTCGGTCACCACGCCGAGCAGGGCCTCGCTGTTGGTGCGCACCTGGCGCCCCACGGTGCCCGACAGCGCGGGGAGCCCGCCCGGATCGGCCTTCATGCGCAACAGCAGCTCGGTGGTGCCGAGCACGCCGGCCGACAGCACCACGAGGTCGGCCTCGAGCACGAGCGGGCCGTCGGGACCCTCGGCCTCGACGCGGTACCCGGCGTCGCGCCGCCGCACCGCGCTGACCCGGGTGTCGGCGAGGATGCGCGCGCCGCGCTTCTCGGCGAGCCACAGGTAGTTACGGTCGAGCGTGTTCTTCGCGCCGATGCGGCAGCCGGTCATGCAGCTCCCGCACAGGGTGCACCCCACGCGGTCGGGACCGTCGCCGTCGAAGAACGGATCGGGCACGCGCTTGCCGGGCTCTCCGAAGTACACGGCGACGTCGGTCGCGCCGTAGTGCTCCGATCGACCCATGTCGGCGGCGATCTCGCCGAGCACCTCGTCGGTCACGCCGGCCGCGGAGTCGGGCCGCCGGGTGGCGCCGAGCATGCGCTTCGCGGTGGCGTAGTGCGGGGCGAGCTCGGCCTTCCAGTCGGCGAGCCCGGCCCACGAGCCCTGGCCGTAGAACGCGTCGGGCGGCTCGGGCAGGGTGTTGGCGTACACCAGGCTCCCGCCGCCCACACCGACGCCCGAGAGGATCGTGACGTGGCGGAAGAACGACATCCGGAACGGGCCGCGGAAGCCGAGCTGCGGCACCCAGAAGAACCGGCGCACGTCCCAGGTGGTCTTCGGGAAGTCGCCCCGCTCGAAGCGCGGCCCCTGCTCGAGCACCGTGACGGCGTAGCCCTTCTCGGCGAGGCGCAGCGCGCTCACCGAGCCGCCGAACCCGGAGCCGACGATCACGGCCCGCTGGCCGCTCATGCCAGGCTGACCGCCGCGATGAGCGCGAACGCCACGATCAGCCCGACGACGACGAGCGCGCCGAGCAGGATCACGAGCAGCGCCACCCCGAGGAACAGCGCCACCTTCGGCGGGCCCTCGGGGATCACGACCGCGCCGCTCGCGTCGAGCGCGTAGAGGTCGGGCGGGTCGAGCGGGCCTCCGAACGAGGTCTCCATCTGCTGCACGACGCGGTAGGCGCCGGGGCGCTCTTCGGGCGTCTTGCCGAGCAGATCGAGCACGAGCTTGTCGAGCCACCCGGGCACGCCTTCGACCTTCTGCGACGGCGGGACGGGCTCCTCGGAGAGGTGGGCCGACAGCACGTCGAGCATCGGACCCGTGAAAGGCGGCTTCCCGACGAGCATGTGGTACATCAGCGCGCCCAGCGAGTAGAGGTCGCCCTTGGTGTGGTACTTGCTGGTCTTGATGTACTCGGGGGCCATGTACTCGGCGTTGCCCACGCGCGTGTTCTGCGTGGTGAGCCCGGTCTCTTCGTCGTCCTCGACCTTCTCGAGCTTCGACAGCCCGAAGTCGAGCACCTTCACGAAGTCGCCCTCGACGGCGTTCTCGAGCAGCAGGATGTTCGAGGGGCCGAGCGCGCGGTGCACGATGCCCTCCTGGTGCGCGGCGCCGACGGCGCGGGCGATCTGCACGCCGATCCGCACCACCCGCTCCCACGGCATCGGGCCCTTCTCGAGCTCCTTCTCGAGGGTGTGGCCCTTGAGGAACTCCATCACGAGGTAGTGGAGCTCGCCGTCCTCGCCCCAGTCGGTGACCTCGACGGTGTTCTGCTGCGACACCATGTACGTCGCGGTGATCTCGCGCCCGAAGCGCTTGAACTTCTCGCGATCCTCGGTGAGGTGCGGGTGCAGCACCTTCACGGACACGAGCTCGCCCGAGTCGAGATCCTTCGCGGTGTACACCGCGCCGAGCAGCTCCTCGTGATCGAGCTTCTGGACCTCGTACCGGCTGGCGAGGGTCTTTCCGGTGATCTCGGCGGTCAGCAACGCCATGCGGGGTCCGGCTCCGGGGCCTCGGGTATCGCGGGAACTCTACCGGGTCGCGTCGTCGACTCGAAGAGGACAGCGATGGTACTCTGCGGACGACGACCTGTGCCCTTGCCAACCCGGGCACTTCGTGATTCCTTGTGCCGTGCTCCGCCTGTTGATCACCGCTGTCTGCTTGCTCCTGCCGGGCGTCGCGCTCGCGCAGGGGCAGTTCATCAGCCCCGGCCCGTTGTCGACGAACCACCAGGATCTCGACAACAACTGCTTCGCCTGCCACTCCGTGTCGCGGGGCGTCGACGAGACGCTGTGCATGGAATGCCACGACTCCGTGCGCAACCAGGTCGCGACGCAGCTCGGGTTCCACGCCGACAAGGGCAGCAAGTGCGAGAACTGCCACCACGAGCACCGCGGCCGCTCGGGTCCGGCGCTGATGCCGAACGTGAAGCAGATCCACGACGGCGGCTTCGATCACAGCACCACGGGCTTCCCGCTCAACGGCGCGCACCGCGAGGCCGCCTGTGAGGACTGCCACACCGAGCCGGGCAAGTACACGGGCCTCCAGCCGGCGTGCGAGAGCTGCCACGACGACCCGCACGGGATGGACGACAGCAAGCGCGACCTCCTGAAGTCGTGCGACCTGTGCCACAACGAGACCGAGTGGAAGGCCCTGCCCATCCCGAAGTTCGTGTTCGACCACACGTCCGGGGCGCAGACCGACTACATCCTCGAGGGCAAGCACGTCGACGTGTACTGCGCCGACTGCCACTTCGACTGGCGCTTCGTGCCGATCGACCACGATCGCTGCCTCGACTGCCACGACGACCCGCACCGGTCCGACTTCGGGAAGGACACGTGCGAGGACTGCCACAAGGCCCCGGGCAGCTGGTCGGTGCCGTCGTTCAACCACAACCGCACGCCGTACCCGCTCGAGGGCGAGCACAAGAGCGTCGAGTGCTTCAGCTGCCACAAGGGCAACGCGACCATCCCGCTCGCGTTCGGCACGTGCGAAGACTGCCACCAGGACATGCACACCGGGCAGTTCAGGCCGCGCCAGTGCGAAGAGTGCCACACGGTCCAGATCCCGAAGTTCGCGCTCCGCGAGTTCGACCACGACAAGACGAACTTCCCACTCGTCGGGCTGCACTTCGGCGTCAACTGCGAAGACTGCCACGGCGACCGCGAGCAGGCGCTCTACGTCGGCCGGCCGTTCGACGACTGCGACACGTGCCACGTCGACGAGCACCAGGGTCGCTTCGAGCCCACGCTCTGCCAGCGCTGCCACACGCCCGAGGGCTTCAAGGCACTGTTCTTCAACCACGACGACACGAACTTCCCGCACACGGGGAAGCACAAGCAGGTCGAGTGCAACGGGTGCCACCGCGACTTCCAGTGGGTCGGGTTCGCCTACGGCTCGTGCGCCGACTGCCACCTCGAGAAGAGCCCGCACCAGCCCGGTGTGATGGGCCCCGAGACCTGTGACAGCTGCCACAACACCGAAGCCTTCGCCATCATCAGCTTCGACCACAAGGCCAACACGAAGTTCGACCTCGCCCCCGCGCACCTCGAGCGCAAGTGCGCCGACTGCCACGACTCCGTCGACGTGTTCAGCGGGCTGAACTCCGACTGCACGGCCTGCCACAAGGGCGACCGGCCCTGGGGTCACTACGAGGGCCAGTGCGGCAACTGCCACAAGGCGTCCCAGTGGTTCCCGGGCGGCCTCGGCGACCAGGATCACGCCGTCACGGGCTTCCCGCTGCGCGGCCAGCACGCCCGCATCGACTGCGAGACCTGCCACATGCCCGACCGGGCGCGCGGCGAGGCGAACCCGCAGTGCTCGAGCTGCCACGACGTCGACGACCCGCACAAGAACCAGCTCGGCGACATGTGCGACGACTGCCACAACGACATGTCGTGGTTCCGGGTCCGCTGGCGGCACGGCTCGACCGGCTTCCCGCTGCGCGGGGCGCACGCCGCCGCCGACTGCATCGACTGCCACCCGAACAGCTACACCGGCACGCCGAACGAGTGCTTCCGGTGTCACTCGAACCAGGCGTCGAACGGGGCCCATCACCAGTCCGCGGTGTTCCGTGACTGCCAGCTGTGCCACCGCGAATACGGGTGGACCCCGCCGATCTACTTCGGCGCCGGGCTCGGGGGCGCTCCGTGATCGCGCTGTTGGCGGTGGCGCTCGCCGGCGGCACGGCTCCGAAGGAGTCGAACGTCAGCGTCACGAGCGTCGGCGCGCAGTTCTGGCAGTCGGCCGCCGTGGGCAAGCAGGACATCGACGTGCTGCTCGAGCAGCGCCTGCGCTGGACGCTGATGCAGAACGAGAACATGGCCATCCGCCTGCGCGCAGACGGCCGGTTCACGCTCGACGTCGACAACGACGACCCGCGCCCCCCCATCGAGCCCGTGTTCTTCGAGCGCAACCGCGTGAAGCAGCTCGGTGCGAGCATCATCACGAACGGCTGGACGCTCGACATCGGCCGGGCCCGCGTGCACAAGGGCGGTCCGCGCCTCGTCGACGGCGTGCAGTTCCTGGCGCGGCCCTCGACCACCTTCGAGATCGGCGCGTGGGCGGGTCTCGCGCCCGACACCTTCACCACCGAGTTCCGCACCAACCGCTTCGGCGGCGGGCCGATCATCGCGTACGCCGCGTCGCGCGTGCAGGCGTCGCTCGTCGGTGACTTCCTGATCAGCGGGGGGCTCGACCGCGCCGCCGTCCTCGCGCAGGTCCGCGCGTCGGCCGCCCGCACCATCGAGGTCGCCGGGCGCCTCGACATGGATCTGGCGTCGAACTACGGCCCCCACCTGCAAGACAGCCAGGTGTTCGCGCGCTGGGCGCCCGTGGATTCGGCGCGCATCGACGTGTTCTGGGACGGGTTCAGCAGCTACCTCTACCGGAACACCGAGAACCTCGATCCCGACATCACGCGCTTCGGCCTGCGCATGCGGGATCAGGATCTGCGCCTCGACGCGGTCCTCCAGAACTGCCTCGAGCCCAAGGTCGCCCACGCGATCGGCACGAACTTCCTGCTCCAGCCGCGGTCCGACGGCACGGCGCCTCACGTCTCCCTCAAGGGGCGCTACCGGTTCGGCGGCAAGGAAGACCTCGTCCTCAACGACGGCGTGGTGGCGCCGAAGTGCGGGTTCGACGACATCAACACGTTCCTGCGCGTGAATCCCACGGTCGGCCTCGTCGGGCTCCCCATCGCGGGCCGGCTCGACGTGAAGCTCGACGGCAACTTCTTCACGATCGACGGCAAGACGCAGTACGACGCGGGCGTCCTCCTGTTCTGGGAGCCGTCCGACGAAGGCGTGTTCGCGTTCGACACGAGCTACCGGCTGCTGATCAACCCGTACGACGCGGCGAAGAACCCGCTCGGGTACCAGGGGGTCGGGCACTACACCGACGTGTTCGTCGACCTCGTCGTGCCGAGCGCCGATCTGATGCTGGGCACGGGGCTCAACGTGGTCTCCGAGCCCGGCGTGATCGTCGACGACCTGAGCGTCGGCGCCTACGCGCGGGTCACGAAGTACCTCCGGAAGCGGCAGAAGGCGGAGTGATCGCCCTGTCCTGGGTGGCGCTGGCTGGCGTGACCCAGGTGCAGGTGCCTCCCCGGATCCTGGTGAAGGGGACGGTGGGCGCGGCCGAGACCGTGCGCACCGACCCGCCGTGTGCGCTCGACCGGGTCCGCATCCGGAAGGGGCGGTTCTCGGCGCGCGTGTCGTCCTCCTCCTGCCCGCTCTACGCGGCGCGCCGGGACGAGCGCTTCGGCTGGGTCCGTGGGCCCGGCATCCCGGGCGACGCGGCGTCGATCGACCTCCCGGACCCTCCGCTGGAGGTGGGTGGGCCCGGCGTGGACTTCCGACTGGCGGGCTCCTACGGGCCGCCGCCCGGGGCGGTCGTCGTCGGGCTCCGGCCGGAGGTGGCCGACGTGGAGATCGGGGACGTGATCGTGGCGGTGAACGGCGTGAGCGTGTCGACGCTCCAGACGGGGGAGGCCGTGCGGGAGGCCCTGCTCGGGCCGGTGGGCACCTCGGTGGAGCTCCGGCTGGCGGGCTCGAAGGGCGGGCGCGAGCGGCTCGTCGAGCTCGTCCGCACGCCGGTTCCCGACGCGCCCTGACGGCCCCGATCTCCATCGCGCCCACGATCAGACGTCGATGATCTTCTTCCCGTGGTGCCGCTTGATCGCGATGCCCGCACTCCGGAGGAAGTCGGTCGGCAGGATCCCGCCCGCGAACACGAAGCAGTAGTCGTTCGGGAGCACGATCTCGTCGTCGTACTGCTGAAGGACGACGCGATCGACGCCGATCTCCTTCACCTCGGACTCGAGCACGAGCTGGATCTGCCCCGCCTTCACGGCCTTGCGGAGCTTCTCGACGTTCTTCTTCTTCGGACGCGTGAAGTTCGCGGCCCGGTACGAGAGGAAGACCTTGTTGCCGGGCTGCTCGCCCAGCGCCATCGCGGCCTCGACCGCCGAGTCGCCGCCCCCCACGACGAGCAGGTGCTCGTACTCGAACTGCTCGGGATCCTTCAGCCAGTAGGCGACCTTGTCTTGATCCTCGCCGGGGACGCCGAGCGTTCGGGGCGTGCCGGCGCGGCCGATCGCGAGGATGACCTTCTGCGCGTACACGGTCTGCTTGATCGTGTTGATCTGGAAGCCCTTCTCGAGGGGGATGACCTCTTCGACCCGCTCTTCGGTCGAGATCTCGATGCCGGCCTTGTTGATGACGTCTTCGAGGATGGCGACCAGATCCTCTTTCTGGAGGCTCGTGAACTTCACCTTGCCGTAGCCGGGGAAGTCGATCGGACGGATGAACACGAGCTTCTTGCGCGGGTACTTCCGGATCGCGCCGCCGAAGTCGTCTTGATCGAGCATCAGGTAGCGGAGGCCCTTCTGGATCGCGATGAGGGCGGCCCCCATGCCCGCGGGACCGGCGCCGATGATGACGACATCCCACTTCTCGGGGTCGGGCGTGATGCCCTCGCTCGCGTTCTTCATCGCCTGCACGCCCTGCTCGACGGCGTTCGCGATGAGGCCCATCCCGCCGAGCTCGCCTGCGACGTACAGGCCGGGCACGTTGGTCTGGAAGTCGCCGCCGACCTCGGGGATGTCGATGCCGCGCTTGTCGCTGCCGAAGACGAGCTCGACCGCGTCGACCGGGCACGCCGGCACGCAGACGCCGTGGCCCACGCAGGCCGCGGTGTTGATGAGCACGGCCTGGCCGTCGACGATGCCGAGCACGTTCTCGGGGCAGGCGCGCACGCAGGTGGCCGACCCCATGCAGAGCCGCTCGTCGATGAGCGGGCGGATGGTGACGGGCTCGAGGCGGCCGGCCTTGGCGGACTCGTCCATCTCCTTGCGGGCCCGCCACTCGACGAACTGCATGTAGAGCCACGTCGGGAAGACGAGGAAGACGACGATGAAGCCGACACAGATGAAGTGCCAGATGAACTCCATCTACCTCTCTCCCGTGGCTTCGCCGCGCCCGACCGCGGACCCGGAACCCACCCCTAACCGCCCATCAGGGTCTGGAAGACGCCGCCGAACATGATCGCGTTGAAGATGTGGATCACGGCGATCATGTACATGGCGAGCGCGAGGGGCTGGTGGAAGAGGTGCCAGTAGCGGAAGAGCCGGCGTGCGACCTCCCAGCTCGCGAGGCTGCGCTTCATGCGGAGCTGCGCCACGAGCGTCTTGCGCGCCCGGTCGTGCACCTGCTTCGGCAGCCCGGCTCGCCACAGGAGGACCTTCACGATGTCGATGCGGCGGCGCACCTCGAGGTCGAGCATCAGCAGGCCGACGAAGGTGCTGGGCTCGTCGTTCAGCTCGCGGGCGACGACGATGGCCTCGCCCACCTGGTCGCCGCTCGCCTCGCGGGTCTCGGCGACGAGCTGCGCGCGGAGCTCGGACAGGCTCTCACGGGCGAACTGGAGATCGAGGCGCCTGCCCGCGGCGGCCTTCGGGAAGTGCCCGAACAGGTAGCGCCCGAACAGGCCCGACAGGGACACGAGGACCATGCACCAGAACGCGATGCCCACCGACCCCGACGGCATCTTCATCGCGCCGTGCAGGATGATGAAGACGGGACCCATGACGCCGCACACCATGTGGAAGCGGAGCCACCACTGCATGGAGCCCAGGAACTCCATCCAGGCGAGGAAGTTCATCCACTTCCGCACGCTGTACAGGAGCATGATCACCATCAGCACGGTGCCCAGGATCCCGTTCAGCAGGCCGATGATGTTCCCGGAGGCGAACCAGAAGTGCAGCCGGTGACCGTCGCGGGCTTCGGCATCCAGGATCCAGTAGGGCACGCCGATGACGAAGAGGAGCACGGCGAGCGCGACGAGCACGAACGTGAAGCAGCCGACGCCGAGGGTCCCGGCGACCTCGACGACCTGCATCGTGCTGTTCTTCTTGTTGGAAGCCGCCATTCCTCAAACCAACGAGGCACCGCTCCAGCGGGCGGACGGGGTGCGCGCTCCCACTCTACTAGAGGACGCGCGCGGACGCTCTACCTCCGACGACGGGACGGGGCATCTCGCGACGCGCTCCGCGGCGCGGGACAGTCCCGACCGATTGTTCCCGAGACCCGAATGCCGGAGTGAGGCATCGCGGAACCATCGTGCCGACGGGGGTTTCCGAAGGGGTCTTGCTCCCGCGCGCCGCGGTGACCCGTGACGATCCCTGACGCGATCACTTCGCGATTCTCGGCGTTTCAACGTATTCGGACCTCGAATGTCTCGAATGGTCTTGATGGCCGTGTTGACAGCACATATGCTGACTCGCAGGTGGGACTTGCCGACATCGTTCGGAGGGATTTTCAATGCGAATGCTTCTACTGACACCGCTCCTCATATTTGGCGCGTGCAAGGACGGGGAACCCGAGGATACCGACACCGGTAATCCGAACGGTCCGCCCCCTCCGCCGCCGCAGGTTCAATGCGACGCGTACGAGTACCGGGGCGCGACTTACAACTGCGATAACGTCGATCGTTGCGACAACTCTGCGGAGAACCTCACGTACCGCCTGGCGTGCTGTGAGTGCGATCCCCAGTTCTGCAACCCGGATCCGAACTGTCCGGTCGACCCCGAGCTGCCCCCGCTGCCGCCGCCGCCGCCCGAGCCGCCCCAGGGCCACTCGAGCTGCATGACCTGCCACAACGGCGCCCAGGCGGGCCAGCCCAAGTGGTCGGGCAACCTCCTGTCCAACCCGCACCCCTTCGGTGCCGCGGCGTACCTCGACTGTGTCGAGTGCCACGGTGGCAACGGGGCCGGCGTCGGCAAGGATGGCAGCCACGTCCCGACTCCGCCCGAGATCGGGAACGAGACGCGCCTCCAGACGGATGCGGTCGCGTACTTCAACTACCTGACCATGACCGGCGTCGACAAGTACCCGAGCTACACGGTCAACGGCACCACGTACGAGGCCCTCGACTGGATCCAGTTCCGCAACCCCGGTGACACCCGCGTCACCAACGTGGGTCGCGGCTGTGGCTCCACCGGCTGCCACGGCGACGAGCACGCGGCCTGGTTCGCGTACTCCCCGATCAACACCGAGGTCGGGTTCTACTCGGCCACGATGTACACGTCGGGCGCCGAGAACGCCATGGGCTACAACTACTACTGGGATACCGCGGCGGACTACTCGTTCCGTCCCGTGTCCGACCCCACCTGGACGTACACGCCCAGCGAGGTCGGCCGCGTCGGCGGGCTCCTCGAGTACCCCGAGTACGGTCAGTACGGCCAGAACGGCGGCCAGTACATCTACCAGAACCCCGACTACAACGCGGCGGCTCTCGACAACGACGTGCACAACGGCACGATCGAGGCGGCCAACCGCCTGTTCAGCGGCTCGAACCTCGAGAAGCTGGTCCAGGAAGTCGTGACCCTGAACTGTGGTGACTGCCACGCCGGCTCCATGGGCGCGAACAACCGCTACGGCGACTTCCGCTCCTCGGGCTGCTCGTCCTGCCACATGCAGTACGCGCTCGACGGCCGCACCAACAGCTCCGACCCGAACGTGCCGCGTCTCGAGCCGGCGAACCCCGACGCGATCGCCGCGCCGGAGCGCCCGCACATCGACGCGCACCAGATCCGCAACGTCGCGAAGTTCATCCAGGGCGGCTTCATCCGCGGGATCAACGACTACGCGTGCGCGGGCTGCCACCAGGGCTCGAACCGTACCGTCCTCCAGTTCTGGGGCATCCGCCTCGACCAGAACCAGGATGTCGTCAACAACTTCCAGTACCCGGCCAACCCGGTCACGTTCCAGAACACGGCGAACTGGGAGCAGAACGGCTACCGCCTCTACGATCCGGCGGTGGGCAACGTGACGTTCAACGGTCGTATCGCCGACCAGTACCTCGCGTTCGAGGACTACGACGGCGACAACCGCGATGACACCCCGCCCGACATCCACTTCGAGAAGGGCATGGGCTGCATCGACTGTCACGGCTCGCACGACATGCACTCCGGTACGAAGGACGGTCCGATCCTCGGCGTCCGCTCGCACCAGAGCCAGGTCGTGGGCCAGACCTGTGAGTCCTGCCACGGCGACATCGAGGACTACCCGCAGACCGTTCCCTGCGTCGACTACAACGGTCAGTCGGCCGAGTGTGCGACCGATCGCCTCGGGAACCCGCTCCGCAACATCACCCGCGACCCGCAGGGCTACTTCTGGCTCCGTGGCCGCGTCGATGGCCAGATCCACTTCGTCCCGCTCACCAAGGACATCGTGGACCAGGCGTCGAACCGCACCCACCCGCTCACGGGTCAGCTGCTCTTCAGCCCGCTGGCTTCCTACGCGATGGGCCGGATCGACAACGATGCTGGCAACGGCGTCGGCCCGCTCCAGGCGGATCCGAACCTGTACGACCAGGGCTTCGCGCACACCGACAAGGTCGGCTGCGTGGCGTGCCACTCCTCGTGGACCAACAACTGCGTCGGCTGCCACCTGGCGCCCGAGTACAACGCAGACCCGGCGAACTTCTTCTTCTCGAACACCACCGGTCAGCGCATCACGCTGAACTTCGCGGCAGACTTCGTCTACCAGAGCCCGGTCATGTTCCAGATCGGCGTCGGCCCGCGTGATCGCATCACGCAGTTCCAGCCCGGCATGAAGATGTTCTTCCGGTACACCGACCTGAACGGTGACACGTCCAACGTGTTCGCCTTCACGGACCGCAACGAGAACGGCAACAACCCCAACGTTGGTGGTCGCGGCGCCTTCGGCTCGCTCGCCCACAACAAGATCATGCCGCACAGCACGCGTGGCAAGGTCGACAACAGCAACGAGGGTCCGCGCTACTGCAACTCGTGCCACCTGAACGTCGACATGGACTTCAACACGTACGCCGCCTTCAAGGATGCGTACCTGAACGGCGACTACGCGAACCTCGACTTCAACCTCCTCCAGGCGGTCATCGGTCAGGGTACCAACAACGCGAACAACGACGCCATCTGGGTCCACATGGTCAGTGGTCAGGGTTCCGGCCTCTTCGCCTTCGACGCGAACGGCTGCCCGGTCAACCCGCTCGACGCCAACGCCAACCGCCAGTTCTGCCAGAACCAGGCGCCGGCCGACACGTTCGCCGACCAGGTGAACAACATCGTGTACGACCTCGACAAGCTCGTCGAGCCGACCGGTGTGTCCAACGGCTCCAGCGGCCACCCGCTGCTCAACGGCGGCCAGAGCCTGAACCGGATCGGCGCCCGCGCCCCCGGTATCGCTGGCCCGCTCGGCATCGACCTGCTCGAGCGTCTCACCAACGAGAACGTCGGTCTCATCCTCGATTCGTACATCGACTCGAACGGTGCGGCCCAGGGCAACGCGGCCAACTACATCCCCGCTCCGTAGTCCTACGGGCGGTCGGATGACCGAGGCCCCGGGAGAGTCTTCTCCCGGGGCCTTTTCGCGTCTGGGGCTCGCGTTCCGGCGCCTTCGTCGGACGGGGCTGCTATCCTCCTGCGAGTCCCGCCTGCGTGGTGGGGTGGGGGACGGGCGATGCAGACCATCGGAGGGCCGCTCGGTCGGGTGGTGCGGAACGGCCTGCCCGCCGCGCTGACCGCCTGGTACACCTGGTTCGTGTACGGCGCCGTCCGCTGGGACTGGTCGAAGGCCCTGCTGCTCTGCCAGCTCACCCTGCTGGCCGTGTTCTTCGCGTTCCGGCGAGACCCGGTGCGCGTGTCCTGGCGGCTCGACCACCTGTTCGTCGCGCTGTTCGGCACGTTCGGGCCGTTCCTGCTCGGGTTCTTCGTGACCGTGCCGTCGCGCGAGAGCCCCGTCGGCATCGGCATGCAGGCCTTCGGGCTCGTGTTCGCGCTGCTCTCGCTGGCGTCGCTGAACTGGAGCTTCGGCATCCTGCCCGCGAACCGCGGCATCAAGACGGGCGGGCTGTACCGGGTCGTGCGCCACCCGATCTACGCCTCGTACCAGTTCCTGCACGTCGGGTACGTCGTGAACCACCCGACGCTCGAGGCGGGCGTCATCGTGTGGTGCACGCTGTTCGCTCAGGTGCTCCGCATCGTCGCCGAAGAGCAGGTGCTCGCGGAGGACCCCGCGTACCAGGCGTACATGGAGCGCGTCCGGTACCGCCTCTTGCCCCCGTTCTTCTAGGCGACGCAGTTCAGCGCGGAGGCGCCCGGCCTGCTGCGCGTGAGCGTCGACCAGGTCGTGGACGTGCTGTGTGGGCAGGCCTTTCCCGAGCCCGCGCAGCTCTCGATCGACCACGGCTTCGGATGCCTCGACGACCTGAAGGGCACCGAGGTCACCAGCACGGCGTGGGTCGAGCCCGCCCCGCCGGACTGGGACGCGACCGCGTTGTGTGCGCTCGCGGGGCCCGAGCCGGCGTGGCGCGGGATCGAGCTGCCGCCAGAGCTGAAGATCGCGAACGACCTTCGCTGACCGCTACTTCAGCATGAGCTCGAGGCCCTTCGTGCCCTTCGTCACGTCGACCTGCACCTGGGGATCGGTGGGTTCCTTCGAGAAGGCGTTCCCGTCCGCATCGAGACGGAGCGAGAGCTGCACCGTGTCGGGGATCGGCCGGTTGGCCATCGGCCCGCCCATGCTGATCCGGTCGGCCTCGGTGATGGTGAACGCGAGCGGGTAGGGGCCCGGCGGCAGCTTCTTCGCAGCGATGGGCGGGCCGGGAGCGGCAGGGTCTTTCACGTTCACGAACAGCGTCTGGGCCTTGAAGGTCGAGCGGTTCGGGTCGATGTTCACCACGCCGCTCGCGATGACGGCCCCGGCCGCCGCGGGAGCGGGCGAGGGCGCGTTGCCGCCCATCATCGGCCCGCCCTCGGCGCGGACGCCGCCGTTGCGCGCCATCTCGAGGGTGTTGTCGATCGTGTGGTCGGAGAGGCCGAGCTCCTTGGCCTTCTCGAGCGACTTGATCGTGTTCTCCCAGTCTTTGGCCTCGGCGTACGTGAGGCCCTTCCAGGCCCACGTGGCCGCGTGATCGGGGTGCTCGGCGATGACCTCGTCGAACTTCTCCTGGGCCTTCTCGGGCATGCCCATGATCGCGGTGATCACGCCGTGCAGCATCTTCGCGTCGACGTTGGACGGGTCGGCCTTGCGCGCCTGCTCGTTGTAGTTCCAGGCCTTGGCGGGCTCGCCGAGGGACAGCTGGGTGAGCGCGTTGAGCGCACGAACGTCGTTCGGGTCGGCCTCGAGCGCGGCCAGCGCGGACTGCCGCTGCTGCGACACCCAGGGCGGCTCGCCCGACTGGCCGGCAGGCGGCGTCTCTTGCGAGCCGAGATCCTGGTTGCCCGTCATCGACGCACCGTCGCGCCGGTCGACCGACTGGTTGTTCGCGTAGTAGACGAGCCCGCCGATGAGGGCGAGCCCGGCGAGCATGTAGATCGCGCCCTGCCACGCGGGCGCCACGGCGGCCTTCTGAACGGCCGGGGGCCGCGGAGCTGCGGGCGGCGGGGGCGCCTGGGAGCTCGGCGGTGCGGGCGCCGCCGAACGCTGGTCGGACAGCGCAGCCACGGCTCGCGCGAACGTGACCTCGTCGATCTCGCCGCGCTTCAGGGCGGCCGTGAGCTCGGCGATGCCCCGCGTCAGGGCGTCTCCGCCGCCGGTTCCGCCGGTGCCGGTTCCGCTCGTGCCGGCCGTTCCGGCCTCCTTCTCCAGCTCGCGCATCGCGTTCGCTCCCCTCTCCAGCAGCGCCTTTCGCTCGGCATCGTAGTCGGCCGGGTCCATCACGTCTCGTTGGGTCTCGAGGGCCGCCAGTGCCTCGAGCGCCTCGTCGTGCCGCCCGCGCAGGTCGGCCTCGCGCCCCTTGTCTTCGATGGCGCCGGCCTCGGCGTCGTCGCGACGGAGCGTGAACGCGAGACCCCCGCCCGTCACGGCCGCGAACACGATCACCCCGAGGGGCGGGCCCCATTCAGTCCAGTCAATCATCGGCGTTCAGCTCCGCGAGCAGGCGTCGCTCGTAGTCGTCGAGCTCTTCGGTGACCTCGGGCGGAGGCTTCGCGATCGGAGCCGCACCGGGCTCTTTCCGCCAGCCCACCATCGCCTTCAGGGCGAGCGCGAGGCCGAGGCCGAACGCGAGCCCGGGGCCGACGAACAGGAAGACGTTCATCCCGCTCGACTGCGGGTCGAGGAGGATGAACTCCCCGTACTTGTCGACGAAGTAGTCGACGATCTGCTGGTCGGTGTAGCCGGCCGCGATCAGCTGCTTCATCCGCTCGTACATCGCCCGGGCCGTGGAAGAAGGGCTGTCGGTGATGTTCGAGCCCTGGCACACGGGGCAGCGCAGCTTCTTTCCGAGGGCGCGGGCCCGCGAATCGACCTCGTCGGGCGTCGGTGGAGCGAGCTCGGGCAGCATGCCGGGGATGAGCTCGACACCCATCTCGGCGCCGGCCGGAGCCGCACCGGGGCCGGACGGCTCGGCGAACGCCAGAGTCGTCGCGAGGAGGAGCGCGATCATGCCGGCTCACCCTCCGCCGGGACGGTCGCCGGTGCCGTGGCAGGACGCCCGCGGCGCGCGGGCCAGGCGGCGATCAGGGCACCGAGGAAGATCAGGGGCGCCGAGAACCAAGCCCACATCATGAACGGCCGCTCGATGAACTTCACCTGCACGGACTTCCCGTCCTGCGGGATCTCGATGAGCGAGAAGTACAGGTCGCCGAAGGGCGTGCTGCGCACGTCGGGCGTCCAGATCGGGTCGCCCATGCGCGAGCCCCGGAAGTAGTTCATCTTGGGCGTGTACTCGCCGAGGTGCGAGCCGCCGCGCATCACGTCGAAGCGGGCCACGACGCTGTCGCGGTGCGGCATCTTCTCCAGCGTGCTGCCCACGAAGGTGATCTCGTAGGCCTGGAACGTCGCGCTCTGACCGACGGGGATGTTGTAGTCCTTCTCGACGCGGTAGGTGCGCGACAGGGTCAGGGCGAACACGGCCATGATCACGCCGTAGTGGGCGATGTGGCCGCCGAACCGGCGCCGTGCGCGCGTGACGACCTTGACGGTCGCGGCACCGGCCCCCTCGCCGCGCTGGGTCATGCGGGAGCGGACCGGCGAGAAGAACTCGGCCAGGTTCGCCCACAGCGCGAACGCGCACACCCAGATCGCGAACACCGGGGCCGACCGCGCCAGGATCGGCATCGGCATGCCCACGAGGCGCGTGATCTCGAGGTGGATGTCGGGCCAGCCCATCATCGTGAACGTGACGAGGGCCACCACAGTCGCGAAGACCGCCGGCGGCACGAGCTTTCGCGCGGCCTGTGCGGGCGGCGTGCGACCCCAGGGCAGGGCGGGACCGACGCCCATCATGAACACGATGGCGATGCCGAGCGGCGTGGCCCAGTCGTCGAAGTAGGGCTCACCGACGCTGATCCGGCGGTCGCGCAGGGCCTCCATCAGCAGCGGGTAGGTCGTGCCGAGCAGCACGGTGAACGTGAACACCGTGAACAGCGCGTTCTGCACGAGGATCGTGAAGTCACGGCCGAGCACGCCCTTGATCACGCCATCGGCCGTGAGCTCGCCGTTGGGGCCGAGCACGGTGGAGAGCGCGCCGAGGTTCTTGTCGTCGCGGTCGAGCAGGTGCGAGCGCGTGGCGAGCAGCACGACGCTGTAGCAGAACGAGAGCGCGATGAACGCGAGGAACGTGGGCCCGATGTCGGACTGCGTGAAGCTGTGCACGCTGTTGAAGACGCCGGACCGCGTCATGAACGTGCCGAGCATCGTGAGCAGGAAGGTCGACAGGCCGAGCGCGAGCGACCAGTCGCGCAGCAGGCCACGCCGCTCGAGCACCATCGCGCTGTGCAGGAACGCGGTGCCCGTGAGCCAGGGCATGAACGACGCGTTCTCGACGGGATCCCACGCCCAGGCGCCGCCCCAGCCGAGCACTGCGTACGACCACCACCCGCCGAGCACGATGCCGACGGACAGGAACGCCCACGGGACCAGCATCCAGCGGCGCACCGGACCCATCCAGCCGGCGTCGAGACGCCCGGCCAGCAGGCTGGCCGCGATCAGCGAGAACGGAGCCGCCATGCCGACGTACCCGAGGTACAGCGTGGGCGGGTGCACGGCCATGAGCCAGTGGTTCTGCAGGAGCGGATTGGGGCCGGGACCCGTCTCGGGCACGCCCTTCATCCGCCACTCCATCGCGAGGGTCGCGGGGTCGACCGCGGCGAAGGGGTTGGCGATCGAGCTGACGAGCAGCGCGAAGAACACGGCGATCGCCATCATCACGTGGAGCGTCCACGGGGCGTACTCGCGGTACTCGGGCTTTCGCAGCGTGACGACCATCGCGAGCACGTACACCGCGAGGATGCCGCCCCAGAACAGGATCGAGCCCTCGAGCGAGGACCACAGGCTGATCACCGTGATGTACCAGGGCGACTCGGTCGAGCCGACCTGAGCGACGTACGCGACGGAGAAGTCGTGCATCAGCAGGGCGTAGACCATCAGCAGGTTCGCGCCGATCATGCTGGTGCCGAACGCCAGGGCCGACCACCGCGTGTAGTCCCAGGCGCGCTGGGAGTACCGGGCGCCCGCGACGAACCCCATCACGGAGCCGAAGGTGGCGAACAACAACGCGGCCATGACCAGACCGCGGCCCAGCATCGAGATCATCGGGGGCTCCAAGAGACGAGCAAGGTGGGTAACCTACCAGATTGCTCGGTCCCGCAGTCCCTTCGATTGTCTCGAACATTCACCGCCCGACAGGGACTCTCAGCGTCCCCGAGCCTGATAGGGTCAGGGCGGAGGGAGCATGCGCGTCGGGGCCTTCGAGCTCGACAAGCGGATCGGTGCGGGCGGCATGGGCGAGATCTGGCGCGGCTCGCACGCCGCGACCGGCGTGGCGTCCGCGGTCAAGTTCGACCTGCACACTCCCGACGACACCTGGCGCGAGGCGTTCCTGGCCGAGGTGCGCCGCATCGCCGAGCTCGAGCACCCGAACGTGGTGCACATCTTCGACACGGGCATCGTCACCGCGGCCGAGGCGCGGGCGGCCGGAGGCCAGCTCATCGAGGGCATGCCGTGGCTCGCGATGGAGCTCGCGCGCGGCGGGTCGCTCGCCGACGACGGCAACATGCCGCGCAACTGGGCCGAGTCCCTGCACGTCATCCGCGGCCTGCTGTCGGCGCTGGCGCACGCGCACGCGGCGGGCATCGTCCACCGCGACATCAAGCCCGGCAACCTGCTGCTGGCCGGGGCGCGCAGCAGCCTCGTGACGGTGCCGGAGGGCGTGGCCGGGGCGCGGATCGTGCTCTCCGACTTCGGCATCGGGCACGACCTCGACCGGCCGGGCTGGATGGACGAGCAGTCCGTCGGCACCCCGCGCTTCATGGCGCCCGAGCAGATCGAGGCGAACTGGCGCGACCAGGGCCCGTGGACCGACCTCTACCAGTCCGGCATCCTGCTCTGGCGCCTGTGCACCGGGCAGTACCCGTTCACGCACAAGCAGTCCGTGCAGCTCTACCGCGCGCACCTCTTCAGCAAGCTCCCGCCGTTCCGGCCCAACATCGACGTGCCCGAGGGCATCGAGGCGATCTGCCGGTCGATGCTCGAGAAAGACCACCGCGCCCGCCCCCAGCTCGTCGCCGACGTGCTCGAGCAGCTCGACGCGCTCGGCGAGGCGGTCGTGGGGAGCGGGAACGCCGGCAAGGCCGCGTCGATGGAGGACGCGCCCACCGAGGTCGCCCAGTCGACCGAGCAGCAGACCACCTCGTTCCTCGGGCCCGAGTCGTCGGTCGTGCTCGACATGGGCCTGCGCTCCGCGGGGCTCGGGCTCTGGGGCCTGCGCCCGCTGCCGCTCGTCGACCGGATGGAGGCCCGCGACACCCTGTGGCAGGCCCTCGTCCGCGTGAAGCGCAACGATCGCGCCCATGCCGTCGTGCTCCGCGGGCCCGCGGGCATCGGCAAGAGCCGGCTCGCCCAGTGGCTGTCGCGCCGGGCCCACGAGCGCGGTGAGGCGGTCACGTGGCGCGGGCGCCACACCCAGGTCCCCGACGCCGAGCACGGCCTCGCCGCGATGTTCCGCCGCGAGCTCCGGGTCGAGGGCCTGCCGCGCGGGGATGCCGCCGACCGCGTCCGGCGGCTGCTGGGGTTCGAGGGGGATGCCAGCGCTCCGCTCCTGCTCGCCTGGCTCCTCGGGCCGACGGGCCCCGGTGACCGCGTGCCCGACCCGCGCGAGCGGCTCGCCCTGCTCAGGCGCGCGCTCTCGTACTTCAGCGCCACGCGCCCGCTCGTGGTGTGGCTCGACGACGCGCACTACGCCGCCGAAGGCCTGCAGCTCGCGCAGTGGGTCCTCCGCGAGCCCGACGGGCTGCCGGTGCTCTTCGTGGCGACCGTGCGCGACGAAGACCTCGCCGACCGTCCCGACGAGGCGTCGCGGGTCGCCGCCCTGCTCGAGCACGCCGACGTCACGTCGATCGAGATCGGCCCGCTGGGGCCGGACGATCAGCGCGCCCTGGTCCGCCGGATGCTCGGTCTCGAAGGGCGGCTCGCCGAAGAGGTCGAGCGGCGCACCGCGGGCAACCCGGCGTTCGCGGTCCAGCTCGTCAACGACTGGGTGGAGTCGGGGCGCCTCGTGCCGGGCCCCAAGGGGTTCCGACTCTCGGGAGGCATCCCGGAGGCCTTGCCCGACGGGCTCCTCGGGGTGTGGCGCCACCGGATCGACCGCCTGGTCCAGGATCTGGGCGAGCAGGACCGCGCGGCCCTCGAGCTCGCCGCGGTCCTCGGGATGGACATCGAGACGCGCGCGTGGCGTGCGGCCTGCGCGCTCGGCGGGCTGCGGCTCCGTCCCGGCCTCGTCGGCACGCTGCTGCGCTCGCACCTCGTCCGGGCCGACAGCCGCGTCGAGCACCTCCGATTCGCCCACGGCGGCGTGCGGGCCGCGCTGCTCGAGCGGGTCGCCGGCACCGACAGCGAGCGGCAGTACAACGACTGGTGCGCCACGCTGCTCCTCGGCGGCGGCGGCGATGCCGAGCAGCTCGCGTCGCACCTCGTCGCCGCCGGGCGCCTCGAAGAGGCCACCGAGCCGCTGATGCTCGCGATCGAGGCCCGGCTCTCCCAGGGCGACATGCGCAGCCCGCGCCTGCTCGACATGTTCGAGCGGGTGTTGCGCGACCTGCCCGCGCCGAAGTCCGACGAGCGCTGGGGCATCCTCTGGCTCAACCAGGCGTGGTTCCAGCGCCTGCAGGGCAATCGCGAGGAGGCCGACCGCATCGCGGCCCGCGCCGAGCGCGCCGCCGATCGCCACGGCTGGAAGGCCGTGCTCGGCTGGGCGCTGCGCGAGGCCGGCAACACCGCGATGGACATGGCCGAGTACCTCGACGCCATCGAGTACCTCGAGCGCGCCGAGCAGGTCCTCGAAGCGGCCGGTCGGCCCGAGTCCGCCGCGTTCTGCCGCACCAAGATGGGCGCCGCGTTCGAGTTCCTCGGCGAGTTCGACGCCGCCGAGGCGTCGTTCAAGTCCTGCCTCGACGCCTTCGACGCCGAGCCGCGGGCCTGGGTGTTCGCCGCCGCCCCGTGGAACTCGCTCGCCCAGCTCGCCCAGAAGCGCGGCCGTCTCGACGAGGCGCACGAGTACGCCGAGGAGGCGCGGTGGCGGGCCGAGCGCGCGGGGCAGCACGGCACGCTCGCGCACATCGCGATGCTCGAGGGCGAGATGGCCCGGTACCGCGGGGATCTCGACGCGGCCGACCGCTACTACCGCGAGTCCATCGAGCGCTACGAGGCGTTCCATGATCCGAACGCGGTGGTCCCCGCGCTCAACCTCGGCGTGGTGGGCGTGCTGCGCGGCCAGTACGCCGAGACCCGCGCCATGATGGAGTCGTTGCTCCGCCAGCTCGACGCGACCGGGCGCCGGCCGGTGTTCGCGGCCTACGCGCGCTCCGTCCTGCTCGCGTGCTGCGCGGCCCTCGGCGACGCCGATGCGTTCGACGAGCACTACGACGCGTTGATGCCGTTCCTCGAGAAGACCGGCGTGGCCGACCCCGACATCCTGCGGCTCGCGGCCATCGCCGAGGAGAAGAGCACGCACCCGCGCGTCGTGGCGCGGGCCCGCATCGTCCGTGCGAAGCAGGAGGCGCGCCTCTCGGGCGCGTCGTGAGGGCTCAGAAGACCGTGGTGGTCGAGGTGTCGCCGCGGGCCTCGACCGTCCACTCGCCCGGCGGGACGCCCTTGATCAGGTAGAGCATCGACCACAGGCACGTCTCGCTCGACGGATCGGGGTTCGTCTCTTCGTAGACGATCGAGATCGTGCGGGTGTCTTCGTCGAGGGTGCCGTGGATGTACCACATCGGATCCACGCCGGTCTCGACGCCCTGGTGGAGCACCTCGATCTCTCCGACGGCGCCCACGGCGACCATCGGCGGGTCGGGGACGACGGCGTCGTCGGGCAGGCAGGCGCCCGCGAAGTTGCCCTGGTAGCCCGCTGCCACGTCGTCCTGGATCACGAGCTCGTCGGCTTCGGTGCCCGGGGTGGGAGCGGTGGGGTCGAGCTCGAAGTGCTCGTCGTCGTGGAGAGCGCCCACGTCATCGCCGATGAGGCCGCCGTCGCCGGAACAGGCCACCAGCGCCGCGATCGCGACCGGAATCGTGAACAGCCTGAACATCGCGCTCTCCATCGTGCCCACCTACAACGTCGCTCGCACGACGGGCACCGTCAATCGCCGCGTGGAGGAAGTGTACGGGCGATGCGTACACCGACGGTCTCGCCGCGGCTGGCACCAGCCATCGCGCGTCGCATGGACGCGCTGCAGAACCCCACCGGGAACGACCACGCCCCGCCGCGGTAGGCCCGGATCCCGGGCTGGCGCTCGTCGAGGCACCAGTCCGCCACGTTGCCCGCCATGCCCCGCACGCCGTACGGGCTGCAGTCGACGGGGTGCGCGTCCACCGACGAGGGCAGCGGCCGCCCCTCGCGCCCGTCGCGCACGGCGGCCCACGTCGGCTCGGCGTAGTCGCCCCACGGCAGCCGGCGCCGGTCGACGCCGCGCGCGGCCTTCTCCCACTCGTCCTCCCAGGGGAGGCGCCACGGAAGCCCCGTCTGCTCGGCGCGCCACGCGGCGTACGCCTGGGCCGCGTCGAAGGACACGAGCAGCACGGGCCAGTCGAGCTCCCACACGTCGCCGTCGGAGTCGGGGACCAGGCAGAACGCGCCCTCGGCGTCGCGCCCGTAGATCGGGGCGCCGGACTCGCCGCGATGGCGGGGCACCCAGCGCTTCGCGTCGCGCGCGCGGCCCGTGGCGACGAGGTCGTTGAGGAACGCCAGGTATTCGCGGTTCGTCACCGGATCGCGCGCGATGACGAAGCCGTCGATCCATTTGTGCTCGAGCGGGCCCGACAGCGGGTTCAGCGTGTCGCCGCCGGTCCAGGTCCACCCGGCGGGGACGTAGATCTCGCCCTCGCCGATGTCGCCCGCCCGCGGCAGGCGGACCGCGTGCGCCCCGTCGCTGCCGGGCGGAACCCCATCCCAGTGCGTGAGGCGGTCGATGCGCACGGGGTAGTCGACCGGGTGGCGCCCGGGAGCCTCGATGCGCAGCAGGTAGCTGCCCCGTTCCAGCGGGACGCGGACCAGCGGGGTCTCGCCGAGCTCGCGGTCGAGCACGGGCACCAGCCGGCGGCCCTCCTCGACGAACCGGAAGCACGTCACCTCGGCGGGGACCTCGGTGTGGAGCGTCAGATCGCCGTCGCCCCGCAGGTAGGACGCGTGGATGCCGGTGCGGTCGTGCTCCGCGAGCAGCAGGGCGTAGCGGCGCGCCGCAGAGGCGTTCCCGACGCGCTCGGCATCCTCGTGGCGCTGGCGGTAGAGGTCGGCGAGCACGGCGTGCGCCTCGGGCATCTCGGGCTCGTGCGTCAGGGCGCCGCGCAGCAGCTGCACCGTGCGCAGCTCGGTGAGCTCGGCATCGGTCTGCAGGGCCTCGGCGCGATCCTCGGCCGTCCACAGGGCCTGTTTCTCGGCGATGGGCTGCCAGCTCTTCGCCTCGGCGCCGAGCTGCCGGGCCCGCTGCGCTTCGAGGCGCCCGCGCTCGCGGAGCTGCCAGAGCAGGGGCAGCTCGTCCTGGGCCTCGCTCACGAGCGCCAGGGCCTTCTTCCGCCGCTCGGCGCCGTCTTCGTAGGCGATGAGCGCGTCGGCGAGCGCCCCGGCGTCGGGGTAGCGGTCGCCGGGCTCACGGGCCATGGCCTTGCGGCAGATGAGGATCAGCTCCTCGGAGACCGGTGCGAGCGGGATCAGCGGCGTGGGCGGGCCCTTGCGCACGGCGCGCAGCGCCGTCTTCGCGTCGCCTTCGTACGGCGGCTGGCCGGCGAGGAGGAAGTAGAGGATCGAGCCCAGCGCGTACACGTCGGAGGGCGGCGCGAGCTCGTCGACCTTCCCGAAGGCCTGCTCCGGCGCCATGTAGGCGGGCGTTCCCGCGATCGTGCCCACCTTGGTGCGCATGCTGTCGTTCGACGTGCGGCGCAGCGTCACGTTCTCGAGGGGCGTCTCGGGCCCCGCGCCGACCTTCGCGAGACCCCAGTCCACGACGAGCACCTCGCCGAGGCTGCCGATCATGAGGTTGTCGGGCTTCAGGTCGCGGTGCAGCACCCCGCGGGCGTGGGCGTGCGCGACGGCCTGGCAGCACTGGCGGAACGCGTCGAGCAGGCGGGTGAGCGTCCACCCGGCCTCCGACCGCTCCCACCGGCGCTGGCGGTTCGTCTTCACGTGGACGGGGAAGGCGAGGGCGGTGAGCGTGTCGCCCTTGATCTCCTGCATCGTGAAGAACCGCCGCCCGTCGGGGAGCGCGCCGAAGTCGTAGACGGGCACGATGCCGGGGTGCTCGAGCTGGGCGGTCGCGATGGCCTCGTCCTCGAAGCGGATCGCGATGGCCGCGTAGCCGGCGAGCTCGTCGCGCAGGATCTTCATCGCGACCGTGCGCTCGAGCACCGTGTCGCGCACGCGGTGCACCTCGCCCATCCCGCCCATGCCGATGAGCCCCACGTACCGGTAGCGCTCGGGCAGGCGCGGACGGCCCGTGGAGAAGGGGTCGTCGGGATCCGGCGCTTCGGGATCGTCGTGGGTCACGCGCCCGTATAGCGTGTCCGGAGGGCCGACGGGTACCATGCGGAGGTGCTGCCGATCGTCTCCATCGCGCTCGCGACGACCTTCACCGAGCGCTCCGACGAGGCGCTGCGGGGCGAGCTCTCGCGAGGGTACGGCGTGGGCGTCGGAGACCTCGACGGAGACGGCTGGCTCGACCTGATCACGCTGGGCGACGACGATCCGGGAGTCGGCGGCGGGGCGCGGGTGCTGCTGCAGGACCCGAGCTCGCCGCTCTCCTTCACCGACGTGACGTTCACCGCCGCGCCCGGCATGACGACGCGGGCCTACTCGCGGGGCGTGCTGCTCGCCGACTTCGACAACGACGGGCTGCGCGACGTGGGCCTGTGGTCGTCGCGCTTCTTCTCGCTGTTCCTGCAGCGCGGCGGCGCGACCAGCCTCCAGCTCGGCCAGTCCGACGGCTCGCCCGACTTCGAGGTCGTGCACCCCGCGTACGAGGTCGGCCACCCGAACCCGATCGAAGCGCTCAACCTCGAGGGCATGGGGCTGCTCGATCCCGACCGCGACGGCTGGCTCGACGTGCAGTCGGGCGATCGGTTCCTGCGCTTCTGGGCGCCCGGCGACCCGGCCCTCGCGGGGTGGGAGCTCGCGCCCGACGGCCTCCCGCTGCCGAATGCCAACGAAGACTGGGCGGCCATGGAGGATCTCGACGGCGACGGCACCGTCGACATCGTGATGGGCCGCGACGGTCCCGACATCTTCTACGACACGCCTGCGGGCTGGGTGCCCGACACGCAGCTCGACCTCCCGTCCGACCCGTACAAGGGCGGCATCGCGCTGTGCGACTTCGACGACGACGGCGATCTCGACCTGTTCCGCGGGCTGCGGGCCCTGTCGACCGTCGGCCAGCCTCCCGCGGGCTCCACGGCGGCGAACCAGATCTGGCTGAACACGCCGTCCGGCTGGCAGAGCTGGGGCAATCCCGGAGTGGACGAGAGCCGCCCGATCTGGGCGACGGTGTGCGGAGACATCGACAACGACGGCGATCTCGACCTGCTCGTGTCGTACGAGACCGGCGACATCCAGCTGTTGCGCAACCAGGGCAACAACAACTGGGTGACGGACAACGGCAACCTCCACGCCCACACCTGGACGGCCGGCGGCATCGCGGTGGCGGACTTCGACCGCGACGGTGCGCTCGACGTGTACCTCCAGGAAGACGGGTGGAACTGGTTCCACGAGAACGACCTCGTCAGCGACGCCTTCGTCACGATCGAGGTGCTCGCGAACGTCGGCACCTGCGCGTCCCCGGTCTACCGCGACGACTTCCACGCGCGGCTCCGGGTCGGCGACCCCGCGTCGGGGCAGCAGACCGGCGTTCGCGTCGTCCCCGGGCCGTCCTCGGTGGGGCTGTCGGGCGGCAACCCCGTCCACATCGGCCTCGGCACGCTCGACCCCGACAGCTGGCTCCTGCTCGACCTCGAGCCATGGACGCCCCGACCCGACGGCTCCGACGAGCTCGCGACGTCCTTCGGGATCCGCCCGTCCGACCACCCGTACCACCACGTCGTGGTCCACACCGACGATCCCGATCTCGACGGCATCCCCAATGCGATCGAAGGCGGGCTCGACCACGACAACGACGGGATCCCCGACCGCGCGGACGGCGACAGCGACGGCGACGGGATCCCCGATGCGGTCGAGGCGGGCGACGTGTGTGCCCCCGTCGACACCGATTCCGACGGGCTCTTCGACTTCCTCGACCCCGACTCCGACGGCGACGGCGTGTCCGACGACGTCGACTGCGCGCGGCTCGACGCGAGCACGTCGGTGCTCACGTACTGGCTCGACGCCGACGGCGACGGCGTCGGGACGGGGCCGGCGCTCCAGGGCTGCACGGTGCCCATCGGCTACGCGCTGGTCGGCGGCGACTGCAACGACGCCAACGACTCCATCCACCCCGGTGCGCCCGAAGACTGCGACCCCGTCGACCGGAACTGCGACGGGTCCCCCGCGGCGGGCGCGGTCGATCAGATCACCGGGTACCTCGACTTCGACGGCGACGGATTCGGCAACCCGGCCCAGTCCCTGACGGCGTGCACGCTCCCCGGCACCTACGTGTCGGTCGGCGGCGACTGCAACGACGCCCAGGCGGCGGCCTTCCCGGGCAACCCCGAGATCTGCGACGGCGTCGACAACGACTGCAACGGCACGGTCGACGGCGCGTCCGCGGCGGGGGCGACCAGCTGGTGGCCGGACGGCGACAACGACGGGTTCGGCGCGGGCGCCGCGGTGGTGGCCTGCTTCCAGCCCGTCGGCCACCGGGCGAACGACCAGGACTGCAACGACCTCGACGGCTCCGTGTTCCCGGGCGCTCCGGAGCAGTGCAACAGCCTCGACGACGACTGCGACGGCTCGGTGGACGAGAGCCTCGTCGACAGCACCTGGTACCCCGACGGCGACGGCGACGGCTTCGCGGGGCCCGGTGGCACGCCGATCGTCGACTGCGTCCAACCCCCGGGGCACGTGCTCTCCCAGGGCGACTGCGACGACGCCGACGCGTCGGTGAACCCCGGGGCGGTCGAGGTCTGCAACGGCGTCGACGAGAACTGCTCCGGCTCGGAGTCCGACGCCGTCGACCTCGGCACGTTCTACGCGGATCTCGACGGCGACACCTGGGGGGACGGGTCGATGCCGGTCCAGGCCTGTGTGGCCCCTCCCGACTCGACCACGCGCGCGGGCGATTGCGACGACACCGACGCCTCCGTCAGCCCCATCGCGGTCGAGGTGTGCAACGGCGTCGACGACGACTGCACCCTGCTCGTGGACGACAACGCGATCGACCAGGTCATCGTGTTCGAGGACCTCGACGGCGACGGACACGGGAACCCGGTGAGCGTGGACGCCGCGTGCCCGAGCGGGCTCCCGGCCGGCTGGGTGGTCGACGGCGACGACTGCGACGACACCGAGCCGCTCGCGTGGGACGGCGCGATCGAGGCCTGCGACGCCGTCGACAACGACTGCGACGGGCTCGTCGATATGGACGACCCCGATCTGCCGGCCGGGTCGACCAGCGACTGGTATGCGGACGACGACGGCGACGGCTTCGGCGCGGGCGTGCCGGTCGACGCGTGCACCCCGCTATCGGGCCACGTGGCGGTGGACGGCGACTGCGACGACGGGGACGACGGGGTCTACCCGGGAGCCGTCGAGGTCGCCGGCAACGGCATCGACGAGGACTGCGACGGCGCGGACGCCGAGGTCGACGACGGGGACGCCGACGGTGACGGGCTGCCCGACGCGCTGGAGACCCCTGGCGACTTCGACGGCGACGGGATCGACAACATCGACGACCCCGACAGCGACAACGACGGCGTGCTGGACGGGGCCGAGCCGTCGCCCGAGGCCGTGCTGTCGGCGGGGGACATCGCGCCGACCGCGCCGCCGGTGCCGGTCTACGGGTGCAGCACCGCTCCGGGAGGCGGGCTGGTGGCGCTGTTGGGCGCCCTGCTGGTGCGGAGGCGCCGCTGCACGCGCTGAAGCTCGAGGCGGACGGCCCGCGGGTCGACGCGCGGCACGTGGCGGTCGAGCGGCCGGGCGAGGCCGTGATCGCCCTGTCGGTCGGCGGGGTGTGCGCGACCGACCTCGAGCTCTGCAAGGGCTACATGGGCTTTCGCGGCGTGCTGGGCCACGAGTGGGTCGGGCGGGTCGTCGAGGCCGCGGATCCGGCGCTGGTCGGGGCGCGGGTGGTCGGGGACATCAACTGCGCGTGTGGCGTGTGCCCGACGTGTCTCGCGGGGCGTCCGACGCACTGTCCGCACCGCACGGTGCTCGGGATCGACGGCCGAGACGGGGCCTTCGCGGAGCGCTTCACCCTGCCCGCGGCCAACCTGCACGTCGTGCCGGACGGGGTGTCCGACGAGGCGGCCGTGTTCGTCGAGCCGCTGGCCGCGGCCCTCGAGATCCTCGAGCAGGTGCACGTCCGGCCGGGCACGCGGGCCGTGGTGCTCGGGGTGGGCCGGCTCGGGCAGCTCGTCGCGCGGGTGCTGGCGCTGACGGGCGCCGAGGTCGCGGCGGTGTCGCGGAACCCGGCGCGGCTCGACCTGCTCCCGAAGGGAATCGCCCGGCTCGCGGCGGAGGATGCCGATCAGGCGGCGGGGGCCGACCTCGTCGTGGACTGCACGGGGTCCGCGGCGGGGCTCGCGACGGCGACGCGGCTCGTCCGTCCGCGCGGGACGCTCGTGATGAAGACCACGGTGCACGCGCCCGAGGCCGTGACACCGATTCCGTGGGTGCTCGACGAGATCACGGTCGTCGGCAGCCGCTGCGGGCCGTTCGCCCCGGCGCTCCGCCTGCTCGAGCGCGGGCTCGTCGACCCCACGCCGCTCGTGAGCGCCCGGTACCCGCTGGCGCGGGGTGTCGAGGCCCTCGAGCACGCCGCGCACGCGGTGAAGGTCCTGCTCACGCCCTGAAGCGTCGCGGATGTCGCGACGCGGACCTCAGGGTGCGGTCGGGTCGTTCCGGCAGGCGGAATCGTCCGCGAGCAACCGGTCGAGGAGCGCGAGCCGCTCCGGAGTCGGGAGGAGCATCACGCGGAGGTCTTCGAACGAACGGTCCGACGCTGCGTACTCGCCGCACAGCGCCTGGAAGGACTCGAGGATCTCCGCACGTAGCGAGGCCTCGTCGTCCACTTCGAAGGCGTCGGCGAAGTCGATGTCCAACCGCCCCGGCCCGCTGACCTCGACCCGTACGCGCCGCCGCTCCCACGGCCGCTCGAGGATGAGCGTGAGCGGACAGGGCAAGCGGGCTTCGGGAACGGCGACGGTGGAAGGGAGCCCGCGGGCCCACTCGGAGAGGCCGCACCCGTGCACCGACACGTGGTCGTCCGCGGTCACGCCCGCGCCACCGAGCGCGACGCTCACCTCTCCGGTCTCGGGGACGACTTCCGTGCACGGCACGCCGGCCCGGGCGGTGACCTCGGGGAACACGACCTTCGCGTGCTCGCCTCCTCGCGCGACGCGCATCGCGGTGGTGCCGGAGGGGGCGCCGATCGCGAGCGCGCCTCCGGTGCCGTTGAGGTTCACGCGCTGCTCCACGCTGGCGGGGCTCCACCCGTCCGCGCCGAGGTTCTCGACGGGGAGGATCCTCCCGTCCGGCCACAGCTGTCGAAGCCGCTCCTCGCACTCGACCCAGCCGAAGTCGGCGGGGAGGAGTGCCACTCCCGGCGGGACCGGGAGCGGAGTCGTGCTCGCGTGCGTGGGGGCGACAGGGGGAGGCCTGTGGCGAGGGGACACGTGGCGGGTGGCGGAGCTCCTGCTGGCAGCGCTCTGCCCGTCTTCGGTGTCGAGGAGCGCCCACGATCCGGCCGAGCCCAGGGCGATCAGGAGGAGGAGCAGGCCCCATCGACGCCTCGGAGCGTCGCGCCTCAGGGATTCCAGACCGCGCCCGTGTGGGGCTGGAGGTGGCACGTGCCGTCGCACGTGTCGCCGGTGCGCGTGATCTCGACCGGCAGCGCGACCTGCACGACCCCGTCGACGTGCTTCGCGGGCGTCACGATGGCACCCGCGGCATCCACGGTGTCGCCGTGGCACTCCGCGCACGTCTCGCTCGCGTGGGCGTTGTGCGGCGGCGACAGGAGCTGCGAGAAGCCCCCGGGACCCTGGTGGCAGGAGTCGCAGTCACGCGGGCCGTCGGACTTCGCGATCGACCCGTTCTCGCGGCCGTTCCCGTGGCAGTACACGTCGCTGCACGACTGGCCGTCGTAGATCGCGACCGGCGACCGGCCCCACCAGAACCGGACCTCGGCCTCGCCCGGCGTCGGGTCACCGAGGAACACGTGCCCGTCGGACAGCGCGTCGATCGGCTTCAGGTGGCACTCGGTGCAGTCGAAGCCGGGGCCGATGCCCGCCGTGATGTGCGTGCGATGCGGCGGGAACGAGATGAGCGTCGGATCGGTCTGCCCGTCGATGTCGCGCGGCGGCACCCCCGTGCTGTCGGTGCCGTGGCACCAGTTGCACTGCGCCGTCCACCCGCCGCCGTGGCACGTGACGCAGGCGACCGCCGTGCCGCCGAGCAGGTCGAGGCCGTGGCAGTCGACGCAGCGCTCGGTCTGGAACTTCGCGTCGGGCCCGTGCACGACGGGCTGATCGTAGCCATCGGGGTGGTGGCGCTCGACGACGATGGGGGCGCTGCACTCCGTGGTCGCGCCCGCCGCGATCCAGTCGTACACCAGCGCCGCGCGCTCCGCGGACACCCCGCCCGAAGCGGGCGGCATCTCGGCGCCCGCTGCACCCTGGGTCGCGGTCAGCTTCCGGTAGAGCAGCGAGCCCTCGGGATCGCCGGCCACGACGAGCGTCTCGCCCCACCTCGCGCTGACCTGGCCCACGAGGGCCCCCGCCGCGTCGGTCTCGAGGTCGAGGTCGCCGAGCGCCACGTCGGCGGCGTGGCACGTGAAGCAGTCGGCGGCGAAGAACGCCTGCACCGCGCAATACCCGTCGCCGTCGACCGGAGGCGGCTCGGGCGGCACGGGGAAGAAGGTGTCGTCGCAGGCGGTGGCGAACAGGCCGACGAGGGCGGCCCACACGGGGATTCTCGGCATGGCGCAGCATGCGCGGTGCGCGGGCGACCCGCAACCGGACGGTGTGTTCCGCTCAGGGCGTGACGGTGATCGGCGAGAAGGTCATCTGGCCCGCCATCCCGGTGCTGAACTCGGGGTTCACGTCGACGAGCCACGACGGGTCGCTGCGCACGCCCGCGACGCCGAGCGCATAGACGCCGGGCGCCGGGAACGCCGAGGCCGGCACGGTCACCCGGGTCATCGAGCCCTCGTTCTCGAGGACGTAGCGCCAGGTATCGCCGTTCTGCGGCAGGTTCGCCCACGTCGGGCCGTTCGGGCCGATCACCATGGCGAGCGCGGCCGACCACGGGCCGCCGGGGAGCTGCACGAGCAGGTCGGTGCCTGCGGGGTGCTGCGGCGGGAACACGGGCTCGACGGGCCCCGGCAGCTCGGGGCCGAACACGGCCGCGAGCCCCGACAGCGGCGTGTCGACGCGCACGATGGGCACGTCGCCGGGAACGTAGTCGAGCCCGTCGAGGAGGTACGTGCCCGCCGGGTCGTCTTCGACCATCGGCGCACCATCGACGGTCGCGTCGGCGCCCGTCACGCCGGCACCCGCGCCGAGCAGGTCGACGACGTAGACGTGCGCCTCCGCGCCGAGATCCACGCCTGCGGCGCTCAACAGCGCGTCGAGCGGGGGCTCGGGCGGCTCGAAGCCCAGGTACAGGGCGCCGAGCGCGATCTGGCTGCCACCGACCACCGGCGTGAGCACGAGCTCGCCCGCGAGCACGGCGGTGAGGGCCTCGTTGAGGCCTTCGATGGTCTCGTCGGGGGCGCGGTTCATCCCGGCCACGCCGACGACGTAGAGCGTCTCGTCTTCGAAGGCGTCGCCGGGGATCACGACGCGCTCGACGGGACTGCTGTTCGGGAGCACGAAGTCGACGATCTCCTCGTTGGTCGAGGGCGCGTTCGTCCAGCGCTCGTTGCCGAGGTAGTCGTAGACCGCGGCGAAGGCGAAATCGAAGCCCTGGCCGGAGAGATCGACGACGAGGTCGGTCTTCGGATCGTGCTCGCCGTCGATGTCGAGCACGGCGGCCGGGGGCAGCGGGACCTCGAGGGTGCCGGGCAGCACGCGGTCGGGCAGCTCGGCTTCGATCTTCCAGGTGCGCCCGGGGACGTAGCGGGGGCCCTCGACCGTGTCGATCCCGTACCAGCCGTCGTCGCCGACGGTGAGGGGGAAGCGGTCGGGGGTGTCGATCATCACGTTGGCGTCGGGGATCAGCGCGTTGTCGATGTCGCGGAGCTCGAGCGCATCGGCCACGACGAGACGCGCCTCCGTGAAGTCCGTGATGCCCTGGGCCTCGAGCGCGAGGCGGAGGCGGTCGTCGGCGGGCTCCTGGGTGCCGAGCACCAGGCCCCCGACGAGCACGGGCGTCGTGAGGCCGATGATCTTGTCGCCGATCCGGGTGATCGGCGAGCACCCGGCGAGCAGGACCAGCAGCGGGAGCAGCGCGCGCATCGGCCGGCCTACAGGAACGCCACGCCGCCCGAGACGCCGAACACGGGCACCACGAGCGGGATGGGCTTGATGAGGTCGCGGACGCGGGGCGCGTCGACGCTGGCGAGGCCGATCTCGACGCCTCCCCACGTGAGGCTCTGCTGCACGCGCACGCCGACGCGGCCGTTGAACCCGGCGTTCGTCGTGATCTCGCCCTTCGCGTTGATCCGGAACTGGTGCCAGCCCGCGGCGGCGTACAGCCCGCGCGCCGAGTGGGACGGGTAGATCCGCACGGTCGGCCCCAGGTAGACCATCGACAGGCCCTTGCCGGGCAGGAACGAGAAGTCGCCGCCGACCGACACGGCGGGCCCGATGGGGATGGGCAGCACGAGCTCGCCGTCGACGCCCAGGATGTTGAGGAACCCGATGCGCCCGCCGATGCGCACGTGGCGCACGGGCTCGAGCTCGCCGGCCTTCACGAGCAGCTGGCGCCCGCGCCGCGGGTCGCGCTGCACGCCGTTGCCGCGGCGGTACATCAGCCCGAGCTCGCGGCAGCTGTCGGTGCGGCCGCCCTCGCACGCGGGCTCGAGGTACGTCGCGGCGATGCCGGCCTCGTAGTGCGTGCCGAGGGAGAGGTGGGTGAGGCCCGTCTGCTCGCAGCCGCCGAGCTGCCCGCCGTCGCAGGCCGTGCGGAACGCGTCGAACGCGTCGGAGCCGGGGGCCGCCGTGCTCTTGCCGGCCAGCTTGCGGCCGAGCTCGTAGCAGGCCTCGGCGTCGCCCTCGTCGCAGCCCTTGCGGAAGATCTCGGTCGGGTCGGTGTCCATCGAGTGCTTGCCCATCTGGACGAGCTTGCCGAGCTGGGTGCACGCGCTGGCGCTGCCGAGGTCGCAGCCCTTCTCGAGTGGCGGGACGGCGTCGGAGGTGCGCTTCGCGTCGGCCAGCACGCGCCCGAGCCCCGCACACGCCTGGGCGCTGTCGCGGTCGCAGGCCGTGCGGTACAGCGCCTCGGCGTCGGGGAGCTCGAGGCGCTTCGCCGTGCCGGCCCAGCTCTGCGCGGCCCCGGCGAGGCAGCCGGTGTTGGCGCCCGCCTCGCAGGCCTTCGCGTACAGCTCGCGCGCCCGGCCGTAGCGCGGGTCGCGGGTGTCGAGCCGCACGAGCAGGTGGGCCGCCCCCACGCAGGCCTCGGTCTTGCCGCCGTCGCAGTCGGTCAGCAGGCCCGTGGTGGCCTCCTGCACGCGCGGGTCGTCGACGCCCCAGCGGTCGACGTAGGGCGCCATGGCGCGGCACGCCGGGTCTTCGCCGCCCGCGCAGGCCTTCTTCCACGCGCCGAACGCGTCGATCCCGAGGTCGTCGAGCGGCTTCTCCTCGAGGAACTGGGCGAGGGTGATGCAGCCGACCGGGTCGGGCGCATCCTTCAGGCAGGCCTTCGCGATGCCCGTGGCGAACGCGCGGTCGCGGCGGAGCTCGACCTCGTCGCACGAGGCCCGGTCGCCGGAGACGCACGCGCGGTCGAGCATGAGCAGCGCGTTGTGGGGCAGCTCGCGCTCGTCGAACATCTGCGCGGCCTCGGTGCAGGCGCCCGGCACCCCCGCGTTGCAGGCGTGCTCGAGCATGCGCTCGCCGGCCTTCGACGACTCGCCCTTCAGCTTCGCCTCGGCGTACACGCTGCCCGCGACCGTGGCGCACGCGTTCGCGTCGTCGTCGAGGCACGCGCGCGCCGGTGCGGCGAGCTTGCCGCCGTCGAGCGTGACGCCCACGAAGCAGGCCCGCACCACGCCGTCGTCGCAGGCGCGCTTCACCTGGGCCCGCGCCACGCGCGCGGCCTTCGCGTCGCCCGCGTGCTCCTTGAGGATCGTCATCGCCGAGGCGAGGCACGACTCCGGCACCGACGCGAAGCACGTCGGGTAGTCGACGAAGGCCGGCGGCGGCGTGACGCTGTAGACGGCCAGCGCCTTGCGGTCGAGCCGCACCAGCGCCTCGCGCCCGTCGCTGCCCCAGCGCGTGGCGAGGAAGGCGCCCGTGAAGTCGGGACCGCGGTCGAGCCCGACCTCGGAGGCCCCGTCGACCACGACCCACGGCTCCTTCCACCGCTCGAAGTACTTCATGGGGAAGTGGTAGCTCTCGAGGCCCGGCTCGCTGTCGACCCGGTGGAGCATGCGTCCGGCCTCGTCGAGCGCGAACACCTTCTCCTCCGCATCCACGAGCAGCGGCTGGGCGAACCGGTTCGTCTTCCACGCGGGGCGCTCGCCGGCGAAATCGTCCGGCAGGGGCACCTTCTCCTGGAAGACGACCTCGACGCGCCCCGTGGATTCGGGCCCCGCGGCGGGATCCTGCGCGAGCGCGGTGAGCACGAACCAGCCCAGCATCGAGCCTCCTGGCGCGCACCTTACCGCGGGTCCGGGGTGTCTGGCCGCAGGCGGGGCCCGTGAATACTTGGGGCCATTCCGGGAGGACGCACCAGATGAGCTTCTTCGACTTCTTCCTGTCCGAGGAAAAGAAGATCACGAAGAACCGGCACCGGCTCACGAGCCGCGACAGCCAGCCCGAGGATCGGGAGGGCGCCGCGCGCTGGCTCGCCGAGAACGGGTCCCCGAAGGCCCTGCTCGCGCTGCTCTCGCGGTTCGACATGAAGCTCGAGCACCAGCTGAACGACAAGGCCGAGAAGGAGTTCGT
The DNA here is from genome assembly GCA_020632875.1 of Alphaproteobacteria bacterium. GTDB lineage: Bacteria > Myxococcota_A > UBA796 > UBA796 > JACKEQ01. The sequence goes on along the minus strand of JACKET010000008.1, from coordinate 169,894 downwards.
CTACTCCCTCGTGCTCGGCCTGGGCGACAAGGCCGTGAAGCCCCTGCGCAGCTGGCTCAAGCAGGCGCGGCAGGTGAGCCTCCCGCTCAAGCTGCACCTCGAGCTGTCCGACGTGGAGTCGACCGTGAAGCTCGTCTTCAAGCTCCTGCAGGCCGAGCTCGAGCGCGACGACTTCAAGCCCGAGAAGAAGAACGCGCTGCTCGTGTGGCTCACCGAGCACCGGCACGACGGGGCTCTCGAGGTCGCGGCGCCGTTCGTCGACGACTTCGACGAGAACGTGCGCTGCTCGGCGCTCGAAGTGCTCGTGAACCAGCAGGACGACGCGGCGGCTGCAATACTCGAGAAGCGTTTCACGAACGACGACGAAGACAGCAACCGCCTCCGGCACCGCGTCGCCGAGGTCTTCGCGACCCGCGGCTGGCCGGTCTCCGACGCCGATGCGTTCGGCCGCCACCTGCCCGACGGGTACGTGATCGCCGAGGGTCGCGTGCGGGCCCGGTGAGGGTTAGCTGGCGCACCGAACCCGGGATCCATCATGAGCCACTCGAACAACCCCTCGGCCAACGCGCACTGGTCGGCCCCCGCAGAGCCGATGGTGCCGAAGCTCCCGCCGCCCGAAGAGGCTCCGAGCCGGCTCCGCCCCACGGGCTGGTCGCCGACGGCCTGGCGCTTCAAGAAGGAAGGTGAGCGATGAGCCGCAGCCTCGTGGCCCTGGCCGGGCTCGGCGGCGCGTTCGTGGTGCTCGTGGGCTGCGGCCCGAACTGCCAGAGCACGTGCGAGCACGTCTACAACACATGCGGCATCGAGAAGCCGGGCCAGGATCAGCGCGAGCTCACGCGCGACTGCGTGTACGAGTGCGAGACCGCGCTGAAGAACTCCGGCGAGCTCGGCGAGTACAACCCGAACCAGCGCCGCTCCACGTCCGAGTCGATCGTGCTCGAGAACGACGCCCAGGCCACCGCCTGGATGGACTGCGTGTGGTTCATCGCGCCCGAGGGCACGCCCGAGCAGTGCGAAGACCTCGACCCCCGCTCGGGCTACTGTGCGCCGATCTAGCCTCGTCCTCCTGGTGGTCGCCGGCATCGCCGCCCAGGGTTGCACGCCCCGTTGCCAGGAATCGTGCGTGAAGGTGCTCGACTGCGGTCTGGGCAGCACGCGGGTCGCTCGCGACGAGTGTGTGCTGTCGTGCCAGCAGGAGCAGCAGCTCTACGCCGACTGGGAAGACGAGACGAAGATCGAGGCGTTCAAGGAGCACAAGCGCTGCCTGCGCGACTCGACCTGCGAAGAGATCGAGCAGGGCGTGTGCTACGACCCCGAGCTGTTCATCATCGACGGCCCCACGTAGCGCCACGCGTCCAGGGCGGTCGGGTCGGAGCCGAAGAGCCCGCCCAGCACCGCGACCCCGGCCGCGCCGGCCTCCCGCAGGGCATGCGCGCGATCCGGGTCGACCCCGCCGAGCGCGATGACCTCCCGCCCCGCGGCGAGCGCGAGGAACCCCGCCACGCCGAGCGTCGGTCGTCGGTCGTCGGGCTTGCTGGTCGGCGGGAAGACCGGCGAGAGGAACGCGTACGCGGCGCCTTCCGCGAAGGCCCGGTCGAGCGCGGGGCCGTCGTGGCAGCTGCGGCCGTGGGGCAGGGCGGTGCCGTGTGCGTGGGAGGGGAGGTGCACGCCGCACCGCAGATCGGCGGCGAGCACGTGGGCGTCGGGGTGCCGCGCGTGGAGCCACACGCGGAGGCCGACGCCCAGAGCGGTTTCGGCGAGCCCCCGGAGATCGGCACCATCGCGGTGGGGCTCGCGCAGCACGAGGTCGGTCGCGACGCCTGCGAGGGCGGGGATCCACGACGCGAGGTCGCGGTCGTCGCCCGGCGTGACGGCGAAGAGGCGCCAGCCCATCGTCAGGTGTGGATGACGCCTTCGACCGGCGACGACGCAGAGGCGTAGAGCTTCTTCGGGATGCGGCCGGCCTCGAACGCGTCGCGGCCCGCGATCGTCGCGTGCTTCATGGCGCCCGCCATCTTCACCGGATCGCGTGCGCCGGCGATGGCGGTGTTGAGCAGGATGGCGTCCATCCCCAGCTCCATCGCGACGGCCGCGTCGCTCGCGGTGCCCACGCCGGCGTCGACGATCACGGGGACCCCGGCGTTCTCTTTGATGATCAGGAGGTTGTAGGGGTTGCGGATGCCGAGCCCGCTGCCGATCGGCGCGGCCAGCGGCATCACCGCCGCGCACCCGAGGTCTTCGAGGCGCCGGCACACGATCGGATCGTCGATGCAGTAGGGGAGCACGACGAAGCCATCCTTCACGAGCTGGCGCGCCGCTTCGAGCGTGCCCTCGTTGTCGGGGAACAGGGTCTTCGCGTCGCCGATGACCTCGAGCTTGATCCAGTTCGTGCCGAGGGCCTCGCGCGCGAGGTGGGCCGTGGTGACGGCATCCTCGGGCGTGTAGCAGCCCGCGGTGTTGGGCAGCAGGGCGATCCGCTCGGTGTCGATGAAGTCGAGGATGTGCGCGCCGGGCGCCGCGTCGAGATCGATGCGCCGGATGGCGACCGTGACCATGGCGGTGCCGCTGGCCTCGTGGCAGGCGCGCATCGTCTCGAAGTCGGGGTATTTCCCGGTTCCGACGATGAGACGCGACGACAGGGTGCGGTCGGCGATCCGAAGCATGCGGTCCTCCCGGCGCGGGACTTAGCATGGCGAGCGCCCCGCGGCTGGTATACAGGGCCGCGCGAAACTCTGTTGGGGAATGCATGCGTTCGGTGACCGCCCTCCTTGCTCTGACTCTCCTTGGCGGCTGCGCCAAGTCCATCAAGCCCTCCGGGCCCGTCCTCACGCCCTACGAGCGCGCCCGCGACTTCGGGGTGCAGTTCTCCGGCGCGAAGTACATCGGCGCGGCGCACACCGATGCCCCCGTGCTCCCCTTCATGGCGTTCGGCGCCACCTACGACCTCGACATCGCCGTCGGCCTGAAAGACGACCGGTGGGACATGATCGAGCTCGCCCGGCTCCAGCGGCCCGATCAGCCGGGCCGGCCGATGTGGGTGGTGATCGAGTCCCGCGCCGGCAGCAAAGAGCAGGCGCTCATCGCGAACGTCGACGAGATCAACGGCTGGATGCCCGAGCTGCCGCTCTACCGCAAGTCGGGCGGCCTCGAGGTCGAAGACCGCACCACGTCCGATGGCCTCGACATCCGCGTGAAGTACGACAACATCGACAACCAGCGCGTCGAGCTCATCCTCCAGGGCGACCCGCCCGAGAAGCTCGCCCGCAAGCGCAACGGCAACACGATGGGCCACAGCAGCAACGACCTGCTGGCCGTGCTCGACGTGTCGAGCTCCAACAGCCTCTTCAAGGCCGACGTTCGCATCGACGACAAGAACGTGCGCGCCCGCAAGGTCGCCGCGATCCTGCCGCTCCAGTTCGCCCTCACGCAGACCCAGGGTGGCATCGCCCGCGGCGAGTACCGGCAGGAGCTCGGCAAGGAGATCCCGTTCGGCAAGAACGCCGAGTTCGACCTCGCCACCAAGTGGGAGCCGCCGCCCCCGCCGCCGCCCGAGCCCGTCATCCCGGCGCCGAAGAACCCGGCCACCGAGGAGGTGATGCTGCTCGCGATGGATCAGTGGACCCCGGTCCCCGACAAAGACAAGAAGAAGGCCCTCGACGCGCAAGAGACCAAGCTCGACGTCTGCCTCGTCGCCGCCACCATCGCCGACCCTGCGTACCAGGGCCTCGTGAAGGCCGACTTCCACGTGAAGAAGGGCGCTCCCTGGGAGATCACCATCGCCGGTGACTCCACGGGCACCGAGCTCGTGTGGTCCTGCGTGCAGGAGACCATCGCGGGCTGGAAGTTCGACGAGAAGCTCGACGGCTCCATCCACGTCGACCTCGCGAAGTTCCCGGCCGGCTACGCCGGCGAGACCGACGCCGAGAAGGCCTGGATCGCCGCGAACCCCGCGCCGGCCGAAGACAAGCCGATGACGCGTCCCGAAGAGAAGAAGCCCGAAGAGAAGAAGCCGATGACCCGGCCCGAGGAGAAGAAGCCCGAAGGCTCCGACCTCCCCGAAGAGGGCGAGGATCTGCTCGACGGCGAAGGCGCGATGGACGACGACGCGAAGGCCGCCGCCATGAGCGACGCCGTGATGCGCGCGTTCACCAGCATCCACCGCATGGCGGACGGCACCGATGTCCAGCAGGACTGGAAGGTGAAGCGCACGGGCGACCGCGTATGGGTCTGGCAGGACTCCGGCATGCGCAAGATGACCTACGAGTTCCTCGTGCTCTCCGACGCGCTCGAGCTGCACAGCATCCGCGTCGAGAACTGGGGTCAGGCGAACCCGGCCTTCTCGATGACCTTCAGCCCCGCGCTGCCCGACCTCTCCCGCCCGTTCAGCGGCAAGGTCACCTCGAAGTTCGTGATGGACGTGGGCGGCCAGCAGAGCCATGCCACGGGCACCGCCGTCGCCGAGTCCACCGAGACGGGCGCGAAGGTCACCATCACGCCGACGGCGCCGGACTGGGCGTCCTCGCGGCCGATGATCTCGCAGATCGACATCAAGAACGGCGTGCCGAACGTGCTCGTCCGGATGGCGAAGTAGCCCGAGCCTCGGCTCCCGTTCAGGCCAGGGCCCTCGCGGCGTTCTCGACGAATGCCGTGGTGGCCGCGCGCCGGCGCGCTTCGACCTCGGCGGGCAGGCCCCAGTCGCCCATGAAGCGCAGGGCGGCCCCCGCGACGAACGCCTCCCAGACGGGGAGGTCGGACACGTCGAGCGGGTGGCGCGCCAGATAGGCCGCCGTGAACCGGTCCGCGGCCTCGAAGCCGTACGCCGAGGCCAGCTCGACCCGGCTCGTCGCGAGGTCGCAGAGCGGATCGCCCACGGCGGCGTCCTCCCAGTCGAGCAGGGCGGCGATGCGCCCGTCGTGCCAGAGCAGGTTGCCGGGCCAGAAGTCGCCGTGCAGCACGGCCGGCGCGTTCCTCCCGGCGTACGTGCGCCGCCGGAGCGCCGCCTCGAGCCCGTCGTAGCCGGGTGGGAGGTACGTCAGCGCGCCCGCCACCGGGTCCTCGCGCGCGGGGAGGGCCGCGAAGCCCGGCGCGCCGGGGTCGAGCGCGTGGAGGCTCGCGAGCAGCGCGGCCATCGCGTCGAGTGCCGTGTCGAGCCGCTCGGCGGGGACCTCGGTCGTGCCCGGCACGAACGCCACGACGAGGTAGGCGCTCGGCAGGATGGCGTTCGACAGGTCGAGGCCCAGGGGCCGCGCGACGGGAATCCCGGCCGTATTGAGGGCCGCGAGCAGCCCGTGTTCCAGCGCGGCGACGCGGGCCGCGCGCTCCCCCGGGTCCGCGGCGTAGGGGCGTCGCACCACGAACGATCCCCCGTCGAACCGGATGTGCGTCACCTCGGCGGAGACGCCGCCTGTCAGCGGGTGGTGGTCGACGAGCGCGTGGCCGGGCGAGAAGCGCGCCACCAGCTGCTCGGCGGTGGCGCGGTCCATCTCAGGTGACGCCTTCGATCACGATGGTGGCCGAGAGCCCGTCGGGGCCGTGCGTCACGCGGATCCGCGCCGTGCCCGTGGGCCCGGAGTACATCAGCCGCACGCTCGGCCCGAGGCGCAGGGACGTCATCGTCTCCCAGCCGCGGTCGCGCATCGCCACGTCGAACGCGTCGACGACCTCCTCCAGCGTGTCGGGGTCGGCGGTCAGCGTCGCGAACACGGTGCCCGGCTCGTCCGTCGAGGTCTGCAGCGTGGCGCCGTCGAGCGGGAACGCGAAGTCCGCGAGCGGATTGTGGGACAGGGTCTCGAAGGCCATGCGTGCTCCGTGGGTGCAGGCTCGCATCCCGCGAGGCCACCCACAACCTCAACGTCGCAGGCCTGCGAGCCAGGCCTCCGTCTCGACCGGATGGCGCAGCCACACCAGCGGCAGCGCGAGATCCTGAACGCGGTCGAGCAGACCGGGGCGCTGCGTCGCCTCCCAGTGCCACACCCAGCGCAGGAACTCGACGTCCAGGCGCTCGGGGCAGCCCTCGCCCATGTCGGGGCGCACCGTGCCGCTCGTCGTCCACACCCGCTTCAGCACCCGCTGCATGCAGATGCGCCGCGGGTAGTCGAGCCACACGAGCAGGTCGGCGCGCTCGAAGCGACGGGCGCTGTACCGGCTGAAGTTCCCGTCGATCACCCAGCGATCGCCCGCCACGGCTTCGTCGATGCGGGCCTGGGTCTCTGCGTCGGACCGCTCGACCCAGCCGGGCGCCCAGTGCAGCTTGTCGAGGTGCACGGCCGGCAATCCGAGCAGCCCGGACAGCTCGCGGGTGAGCGTGGACTTCCCGGCGCCAGAGCAGCCGAGCACGCAGATCCGCCGGGCGTCGCGGACCTGCGCGGGGCTCACCACGTGTAGAAGCCCTTCCCGGACTTCTTGCCGAGCTCGCCGCGCGCCACCATGTCGCGCATGAGCTGGGGCGGCTCGAAGGCCGGGTTGCCGAGGGCCCCCGCGAGGTACTCGCCGATGTGCATGCGCACGTCGAGCCCCACCATGTCGGTGAGCTTGAGCGGGCCGACCGGGTGGCGGTACCCGAGCTCCATGGCCTTGTCGATGTCCTGCGGGCTGGCGACGCCCTGCTCGACCATGCGGATGGCCTCCATGCCGAGGCACACCCCGAGGCGCGAAGTGGCGAAGCCCGGCGCGTCCTTCACGACGATCACGTCCTTGCCGATGCGCTCGCCGTAGCGCTGCACCGCGGCCAGCACGTCGTGGCGCGTGGTGTCGGCCACGATCACCTCGAGCAGCGCCATGATGTGGACGGGGTTGAAGAAGTGGGTGCCGATCACGCGCCCCGGGTCGGCCAGGCCGCCCGCGATCGCCGCGACGGAGAGGCTCGACGTGTTGGTCGCGAAGATGGCGTGTGCCGGCGCGGACCGCTCGACCTCGGCGAAGATCCGCTGCTTCAGGTCGAGCTTCTCGGGCACCGCTTCGATGATCAGGTCGCACGCCGCCACCGCCGCGAGATCCCCGGCGGAGAGCGCCGCGAGCGCCCCGTCGCGCAGCGCGGCCGCGACCTTGCCCTTCTCGACGCCCTTGTCGAGGTTCGCGCGCACCTTGCCGAGCCCGCGATCGACCGCGGCCGGGTCGGCGTCGGTGAGCACGACCGTGTAGCCGGCCATCGCCGAGACCTGCGCGATGCCGTGCCCCATGGTGCCGGCTCCGATGACTCCGATGCGCTGCATGCTCCCTCCGCGATAGGAGCGTCCCCTTAGCCTGGAGTCCCCCCATGCGGAACGCCGTGATCGTCGATGCCCTCCGGACCCCCATCGGTCGCTTCCAGGGAGGCCTCGCGGGCGTGCGTCCCGACGATCTCGGCGCGATCCCCATCCGCGCGGTGGTCGAGCGCTCCGGCGTCGACCCCGAGGCGATCGACGAGGTGTTCTTCGGCTGCGCGAACCAGGCGGGCGAAGACAACCGCAACGTCGCGCGCATGGCGCTCCTGCTCGCCGGGCTGCCGCAACAGGTGCCGGGCGTGACGCTCAACCGGCTCTGTGCGAGCGGGCTCGAAGCGGTGAACCAGGCGACCCGCATGATCAAATGCGGCGACGCCCGGATCTGCGTGGCGGGCGGGGTCGAGTCGATGTCCCGCGCGCCGTACTCGATGCCGCGCGGGCCGCACATGCCGAAGGCCGGCAACGTCACCGCGTGGGATACGACCCTCGGGTGGCGCTACCCGAATCCACGCCTCGAAGCGATGTTCCCGCTCGAAGCGATGGGCATGACGGCCGAGAACATCCTCGACCGCATCCCGATCTCCCGCGAAGACCAGGATGCCTTCGCGCTCGCCAGCCACCAGCGCGCGGTCACCGCGACGAAGAGCGGGTGGTTCGCGAACGAGCTCGTGTCCGTCGAGGTGAAGGGCCGCAAGGGCTCGGTGTTCGTGTCGGCCGACGAGGGGCCGCGCGAAGACACGTCGCTCGAGCAGCTCGCCCGGCTCAAGCCGGCGTTCAAGGCCGGTGGAACGGTGACGGCCGGCAACAGCTCCACGCTGAACGACGGGGCGTGCGCGCTCGTGCTCGCCGACGAGGAGACCGCGCGCGCCGAGGGCCTGCCGATCCGCGCCCGCATCCGGGCCGTCGCGTCCGCGGGGGTCGACCCGCGCGTCATGGGCCTCGGGCCGGTCCCCGCGACCCGCAAGGCGCTCAAGCGCGCCGGGCTCACGGTCAACGACATCGGCGTGTGGGAGCTCAACGAGGCCTTCGCGGCCCAAAGCCTGGGCGTGATGCGCGAGCTCGAGCTCGCCCACGACAAGGTGAACCTGCACGGCGGCGCGATCGCGCTCGGCCACCCGCTCGGGTGCTCCGGGGCCCGCATCCTCACCACGCTGCTCGGCGTGATGGAGCGGCGCGACGTGGCCCTCGGTGCGGCGACCCTCTGCGTGGGCGTCGGGCAGGGCGTCACGACGATCGTCGAGCGCGTCTGACCGGTCAGTTCGGGAGCTTCTTGCTCCGGCGGCCGGGGCGCTTCTCGGGCTCGGGCTTCGGCGTGGGCGTCTCGCCGACGATGGGCTTCGGCTCGTCGGCGGGCGCCTCGGGGGGCTTCACGTCGGCGCCGGGCGGGAGGAGCAGGATCTTCTCCTCGCCGTTCGCGAGCACCAGGGTCGCTTCGTAGTCGAGGTTCGCACCCCGGTTCGTGACCCAGAGCTTGTGCTCGCCCGCCGGGATGGGGAGGCGCTCGAACGGTGCCTCGCGCGGGAGACGCTCGTTGTCGACGAACACGACCGCGCTCTCGATGTTCCGCAGGTAGATCGTGAGCCGACCCGGACGGCCCAGCGGGTCGATCGACGGAGCGGGCTCGGGAGCGGGCGCGGGCGCGGGCGCGGCCTTGGGAGCGGGCGCGGGCGCGGGCGCGGGCGCGGCCTTGGGAGCGGGCGCGGGCGCGGGCGCGGCCTTGGGAGCCGGTGCAGGCGTGTCGAGCACCGAGCCCCAGGGATTCTCGAGCTCGGGGACGGCGCGGGCTTCGGCTTCGGCTCCTGGCGCCGTCGCGGGCTTCGGAGCGGGCGCGGAGGCGGGCGCGGCCTTTGGAGCGGGCGCGGGCGCGGGCGCGGCCTTTGGAGCGGGCGCGGGCGCGGGCGCGGCCTTTGGAGCGGGCGCGGGCGCGGGCGCGGTCTTTGGAGCGGGCGCGGCCTTCGGAGCGGGGACGGGGCCCGGCTTCGGCTGGAGCGTCGCACCCCACGGGTTCTCGAGGTCGTCGGGTTGGGGCACGGCCAGGGGCTTCGGCGCGGGCTTCGGCGCGGACGGATCGGCGTCCCAGGGGTTCGTGAGGTCGGAGTCGCCGGGCTCGAAGTCGGTCTTCGGCGCGGGCTTCGGCGCCGGAGCGGGCATCGGCTTCGGGATCGTCGACGGCTTGGGGACCACGATGGGCACGGGCGCGTCGCGCTCGAGGATGTTGAACTCGACCCGCCGGTTCTCGGCGCGGCCCTCGGGCGTGCGGTTCGTCGTGATCGGCTTGCTCTCGCCGTAGCCCTTCGACACGAGGCGGTTGCGGGCGATGCCGGCGTTCTTCAGGTGGTCGAGAACGGACTGGGCGCGCTGGTCGGACAGCTTCTGGTTGTACTTGTCGCTGCCGACGTTGTCGGTGTGCCCGCCGACCTCGACCTTCCGGATCTCGGGGTGGCGCGTGAGCAGCTTCGCCACGGCCTCGAGCAGCGGGAAGCTCTGCGGGTCGATGTCGGAGCTGGCCGTTCGGAACTCGACCTTCTGGCCGATCTTGATCTGCTCCCCGAACACGAACGCGAGCTTCGGGCAGCCATCCGAGGTCGCCGGGTCGTCGCCCGGGTCGATCGGGTCGTCGGGACAGGCGTCGCGGCTGTCGGGCACGCCGTCGCCGTCGCGGTCGGGGCAGCCGTCGAACTCGGGGATGCCCGGCTCGTCGGGGCACGCGTCCGCGGAGTCCATCACGCCGTCGTGATCGCGATCGGGGCAGCCGTTCAGCGCCGCGGGACCGGGGTCGAGCGGACAGGCATCGTCGACGTCGAGCACCTGGTCGCGATCGTTGTCGGGGTCGGGACAGCCGTTCTCGTCCTCGAAGCCGTCGAAGTCCTCGGGCTCGTTCGGGCAGCCGTCCCGCTCGTCGACGAGGGTGTCGTTGTCGTTGTCGGCCTCGGGGCAGCCGTCGAGGTCCTGGAACCCGTCGAGGTCCTCCGGCTCGGTCGGGCAGTCGTCCTTCGGGTCGACGATCCCGTCGCCGTCGCGGTCCTGCACCGTCGCCCCGTACGTGAGGGCCGCGAACATGCGGTAGCCGGGCGCGCCGACGCCGCTGATCAGGCCCGTGCCGGCGCCCACGGTGAGGGCCAGACCGCTCGGGAGCGCCGTCTGGCCGAAGAGGTGCCCGGTCGCCACGACGTTCGAGCCCTGGGAGCGGCCCACGAGACCGAGCTGCGTCTCGGCCTCGCCGCCGACGCGGAACCCCGAGGACGCCTGCCACCAGCCGCCGCCGAGCAGCTCGAGCGCGCTGCCCGTGCCGACGCCCATGAACTCGCTGGCTTCGCTCGCGGCGAGCCCGCCGTTGCCGATCCAGCCGAACGACCCGACCTCGCCGCCCAGCGCGGCCGTCACACCGAGCTGGAAGCCGCGCTTCGTGAACGCGTCGGCCGTGCCCGTGGGCAGCTCCATCCGCGGCACGATCGAGAAGCGCAGGTGCTCGGACTGCACGAGCGGCACGTTCGCCTGCAGCCGGACGTCGCCGAACGCCGAGCCGTCGAAGCCCGAGACCGGCGCGTCGACGTGGGCGTACAGCGGCACGAACGCCTCGATGCGCACGCGCTCTTCGAAGGTGAACCCGCCGTACAGCTCGAGCGGCAGCACGCTGCGCACGAGCGGCGTGGTGTCGCTGCCGCTGCGCGCCACGGCCAGATCCTGGGCGAAGCTCGCGAAGAGCCCCGCGGACAAGCCCTTCCCGAGCACGAACGGCGACTCGCCCTGCAGGGTTCCCTGCGCGTTCGAGAGCGACCCGGAGGGCCGGAAGGGATCGACGTCCGACGCGGTGGCGGACAGCACCAGGAGCAGCAGACTCACGCGCGGAGGCTACCGCATTCCGCGGCGATCTGCCGCCTACCGGCGCGGCGGGTACTTGCGGAGCTTGCGCTGCAGCGACTGCCGGTGGAGCCCGAGCCGGCGGGCGGCTTCGGAGATGTTGCCGCCCGTGGCGGCCAGCACGGCCTCGATGTACTCGCGCTCGTGCCGCGCGAGGCTCGGCGGGTGCTCGGGGATCGGCACGGTCGGATCGCCCTTGTCGTTCTGGAACGCCTCTTCGAGCGCGTCGGGATCGGCCGGCTTCGTCATGTAGTGGTGGGCGCCGAGCTTCATCGCCTCGACGGCGGTCGCGATGCTGGAGTAGCCGGTGAGCACGATGGCGCGGAGGCCGGGGAGCCGCTCGACGAGGTCCTGCAGCACCTCGAGCCCGCGCTCGCCTTCGAGGCGCAGGTCGATCACGGCGTACTGGGGGCGATGGACGGCGGCGAGCCCGAGGGCGGTGCGGTGGTCGGGCGCGGTGATCACCTGGTAGCCGCGGTCGGTGAACTCGAGCTCCATGGACTCCCGGAAGTCGTCGTCGTCATCCACCACCAACAGCTTCGGTCGGGTGTCCTTCGGGCTCATGGATCCTCCGGGGTGCCACGGGGAACCACCACCGCGCCGTGGTCCCGTCCGGGTGTGTGATGTAACGCAAGCCCCCGCCTGCGCCGTCTGCGACCTGCCGCGCGACGAAGACGCCGAGCCCCGTGCCCGCCGATTTCGTCGTGAAGAACGGCGTTCCGACCTGGTCGGGCTCTTTCGGGAGGCCACAGCCGTGGTCGCGCAGCTCGATGACCGCTTCTTCGCCTTCGACGCCGATCCGCAGGCTCAGCGGGGTGTAGTCGTCGACGGATTCCTGCGCCTCGCGCGCGTTCTCGAGGAGGTTCGTGAGCGCCTGGGCGAACGCCACGCGCGGCAGGTTCACCTCGGCTTCGCGGCTCTCGTCGACGACCTCGAGCTCGAGCGTGCTGCCCTTCTCCCACAGCTTCACGGCATCGGTGACGAGCGTGGAGAGCGGCACCTGCTCCATGCCCACCGCGCTCGGGTCGCCCGCGCCCGCGAGGAGCTGCTGGACGATGCGGGTGCAGCGGTGGAGCTGCGCCTTCATGACCTCGAGGTCGCGCGCCGTGTCGGGGTCGTCGTACCGCCTTCCGATGCGGCGGATGCGGAGCCCGATGGTCGACAGCGGCGTGTTGAGCTCGTGCGCCGCGCCCGCCGCCATGGTGCCGACGCTGCGGAGGCGGTCGGTGCGGGACGTGCGGTCGCGCGCCTCGAGCAGCTGTTCCTTCCGGCGGCGGAGGGTGTCCGCGAGCCCCACGACGAAGACCGCGACGCTGATGGTGGAGACGACGAACGCGAGCAGCTGACCGATGGGCCGCAGCACGCCCTCTTCGATGGTGTGGTTCTCGAAGTGCAGGGGCAGGTGCCACAGGTGCAGCAGGCTGTACGAAGCGAGGGCGAGCAGCGCGAGCAGCGCGGCCAGCGAGGGCCGCAGCATGATCGAGCCCATCGCGATGTGGATGAAGTACAGCACCACGAAGGGGTTGTCGGGGCCGCCGCCGAGCACGAAGAACCCGGTGAGCGACAGCACGTCGACGGTGAGCTGCCACAGCAGGGTGAGCTCGTGGATCGGGGTCTTCCGCGCGAGGACCTGCATCGCGCGCACGTTCGCCACGAGCAGCGCGAGCATCAGCACGCCCATCGGGACGAGCACGGTGAACGAGTCGAGCAGGGGGAACGCGAACGCCAGCGTGACGGCCTGGGCCCCGAGCGCGACCCAGCGCAGCCGGGTCAACCAGCGCAGCCAGACGTGGCTCTCGTCAGCCCTGCTCTGCATGCATGGCCTCCGCGGCCGTGCGGACGATCTTCGTCAGCTCGACGTCGCGGATCGCGAGCGGCGGGTTCACGACGAGCGTGTCGCCGAGCGGCCGCAGCAGCACGCCCTGCTCGCGGGCCCGCATGCACACGCGGTAGCCGAACGTCACCGCCGGATCCCACGGCTCGCCGTTGCGCTGCACGAGGTCGATGCCGGCCATGACGCCGCACTGCCGGACGCTCGCGACGCCCTCCTTCTCGAACCAGCCCTTCAGCAGGACCGCGAGGTGCTTGGCGATCGCGTCGACCCGCGGGAGCACGCCCTCCTCCTCGAACACGTCGAGGCTCGCGAGGGCCGCGGCGCAGGCGAGGGGATTCCCGGTGAACGTGTGCCCGTGGAAGAACTGCCGGTGCGACTCGGGCGAGCCGAGGAACGCGGAGTACACGACCTCGGTGGTGAGCGTGGCGGCGAGCGGGAGGTACCCGGCCGCGAGGCCCTTCGCGATGCACAGGAAGTCGGGCGTGATGCCGACCTGCTCCATGGCGAACATCGAGCCGGTGCGACCGAAGCCCGTGGCGACCTCGTCGGCGACGAGCAGGATGCCGTGCTTGCGGGCCCGCTCGCACAGGGCCTTCAGGAACGACGCGCTGTGCATCTTCATGCCGGCCGCGCCCTGCACCAGGGGCTCGAACACGAATGCGGCGAGCTCGTCGGCGTGCGCGTCGAGCAGCGCCAGGGCCTTCTCGATGCACGCGGCCTCTTCTTCGCCGCCCGGCTCGCGCGGGGCGGGGAGCACGACCGCGTCGAACAGGAGCGGCTTGTAGATCTGGTGGAACAACGGGACGCTGCCGACGCTCACCGCGCCGAGCGTGTCGCCGTGGTAGCCGTCGGAGAACGCCGCGAACCGCGTGCGCTTCACGTTGCCGGTCTGCTGCTGGAACTGGAACGCCATCTTCAGCGCGACCTCGGTCGCGGTCGACCCGTTGTCGCTGTAGAACACGCGGTTCAGGCCCCACGGGACGAGGTCGACGAGGCGGAGGGCCAGCTCGATGGCGGGCGGGTGGGACAGGCCGAGCATCGTGGTGTGGGCGACCCGGTCGAGCTGTGCCTTCACGGCCGCGTCGAGCGCGGGGTGGTGGTGGCCGTGGACGTTGGTCCACAGGCTCGCGACCCCGTCGATGTAGGCGTTGCCCCGGACGTCGTAGAGCGTGCAGCCCTCGGCGCGGGAGATGATCAGCGGCTCGCGGGCGGTCCAGCGCTGCTGCTGGGTGAACGGGTGCCAGAGGTGGGCGTGGTCGAGGCGCGCCAGGCGCTCGGGATCGTCGGGACCGGTCATGCCCCGCCCCTTATGCCATCCGGACCCGGACGTCAGGGCGGAATGGCGCCCGCGCGGACCGCGTCCAGGAGGATCTCGGACCGGACTGCCGGCGAGAAGACGTCCGACGCGACCCGACCCTCGTAGGCGGCCAGCTCGATCACGAGGTTCGCCGTGGTTCCTTCGATGCCGATGCGCACGTGGATGCCGTGGACCGCGCGCCGCGCGTAGTAGCCCGACACCTTCCAGCCGGGCCGCACGCCCTGGAGGTCGGGCCGCACGGCCCCGAGGACGAGCCGGTCGTCCCAGGAGGCCGTGTACACGGGCCGGTGGACCTGTGCCTCCGTGGGATGCCCGAGCTCCTCGACCCGATCGCGCCACAGCTCCGCCATGAGGATCCCCTCGGCGTCGGCGGGGTGGTAGAGCCGCGCGCCCGCTCCGGCGGTCGTGCGCACGGGGTCGCCGCCCAGGTCGACGAACCGCGCCTCGTCGCCCGCCTCGAGCATCACCAGCACGTCGCCGAGCTCGCTGTCGACCCACCACAGCGTGCCGTCGAGGTCGCCCGCCAGGGGGCCCTCGCCCTGATCGAGCACCGTGGCCGCCGGGACCTCCTGGTGCCGGAACCACCACGTGTCGAGGAGGTCGTTCCACATGAGGGACTGGTACCCTGCTCGCGCTGGGGTCGCGCACATGTTCTGGGTCATCGCCGCCATCGCCGCCACCGTGTCGTTCCCGGGCCAGGAGCACGCGTTCGTGTCCTACGGCCGCATCCCGACGTACACGGGGGTCGCGAGCCGCCTCGACACCGACGCGATCCGCGTCGACCTGTACGACAGCGCGAAGTACCCGGGGCACGCCGACTTCGCGTCGAAGGGCCTCGGCACGGGGATGACCTTCCGGCAGTTCAAGGGCGCCGTGAAGGACGAGAGCCGCGCCTACCTGCCGTTCTTCCTGTACGACCTCCGCGGCCAGGAGCCCGTGGTCGCGGGCCGCCCGCGGTCCTGGGCCGTCCGCGTCGAGGACTACGGCTACGTCGACGCGGATGCCTCGCTCATCGACGACGTGCTGCGCGTGGCCGACGCGCTGGTCGCGCACACGGGCTTCGCGAAGGGCGAGGGGGTCGTGGTGCTCGCCACCAGCGAGACCATCCGGCCGAACCGCGGCCAGGCCGCGCTGGTCGAGGCGGCGGGCTGGGCCCACGCGACCGTGTCCGGCATCCAGAAGGGCGAGCGCCGCCCGTGGGAGGTGCTCAACCCCGGCACGGCCGTCGGCGTGCTGCGTTTCGCCGATCCCGAGCGCCCGCTGGCGCCGGGGCCCGACGACATCGTCGTGTACGACGCGCTCCCCGCGCGGGTGCCGCCCGTCGCGGCGATCTTCACGCTCGCGCCGCAGACCCCGCTGTCCCACGTGAACCTGCTCGCGCGGAACCGCGGCACGCCCAACGTGCACATCGCGTCGAAGGCGCTGATCGGCGCCGAGCCCGGCGACATCGTGCGCGTGCGCGCCGGGGCCGAGCTCGTCGTCGAGAAGGTCGATCCTGCGGCGCTCGACGCGTGGCGGGCGTCACGCCGTGCCGCGGTGGTCGAGATCCCCGTGGCCGACCGGAACGCCGGGCTGTACGACTTCCGCGCCGGGACGCCGGGAGTCGAGCAGGTCGGCGCGAAGGCCGCGAACTACGCGCTGCTCCAGCACCTCCTGCCCGACGACGTGCGGCCGGCCCACGCGCTCGGCTTCGCGGCGTACTTCGATCACGTGGCGCGGGGCGAGGCTCAGGCGCGCATCGACGCGCTGCTCGCCAACCTCGACGGGCTCGAGGGTGCGGCCGTGGAGTCCCGCCTCGACGGCATCCGGAAGGCCATCCGCGACACGCCCCTCGATCCGGCCCTGCTGGCGTCGCTGCGGGAGCTCGTCGAGCGCGAGCATCCCGGTCGGCGCATCCGGCTGCGAAGCTCGACGAACAACGAGGATCTCCCGCGGTTCAACGGTGCGGGGCTCTACACCTCGAAGGGCTACGACGTGGGCGACCCGGTCGACGAGCTCGAGAGCGACCTCAAGAAGGTGTTCGCGAGCCTCTGGTCGTCCCATGCCTTCGCGGAGCGGGCGTTCTACGGCGTCGACCACCGCGCGGTCGGCATGGCCGTGTTGATCCACGAGGCGTTCCCCGACGAGGCCGCGAACGCCGTGGTGCTCACGGTCCCTCGCGAGGGCGGCGTGGACGTCGTGGTGAACGCCAATCCGGGGTCTGCGTCCGTGACGAATCCCGAGCCCGGGGTGGCGCCCGAGCGGCTGCGCGTCGCGCTCGCCGGTGGGGAGCCGACGGTCGAGGGCCGATCGTCCATCGGTCCCGTGTTCGCCGGGGGTTTCGCAGAGGCGCTCCTCCCACGGCTCCTGGAGGACACCGCGAAGATCCATGCCCTCCTCACCGAGCGCCAGCGGTCCCGCGGCGACACGGCGGCGTACGGCGTCGACATCGAGATCAAGGTGGTCCACACGCCCGGCGGGCTCGCGCTCTTCGTGAAGCAGGCCCGGCTGCTCGCGGCCACCGCGCCGGAGTGAGCGGCCGGCACGGCGCCAGCGGAGCGCGCAGGAGCCCCTGTCCCGTTCGGGTCTGACCCGAATTGGACACCCGATTCTCTCGTGTGGGCGGGCGTTTCCGGGAGGCTCTGGCACGATCGGGACAGGCGGATCCCTCGCTGCGTTCCGCCGTCTTGATGGGAGAACCTACAGGATGGGCCGCGCGACCGGAAATTCTCGGCCCGACCTCGTGGATCGTCGCCTTCTACGTCCCTGATCCTCGCGTCGAGCTCAGGGCTGCGTCAGTGGCGCGACCCGAACGCCTCGGCGATCTTCGCCAGGTCTTCGTCGGTGTGGGCGGCGCTCACCGTGATGCGGATGCGCTCCTCGCCCTCCGGCACGGTCGGGAAGCGGATGCCGGGCGCGTAGACCCCGCGGTCGAGCAGGCGCCGGGCGATCTCCATCGCCTCGCCACCGCACAGCACGGGCAGGATGTGGGCCGAGCCGCGCACCTTCCATCCGAGCTGGGCGAGGTGGCCGCGCAGCACGGTGGCGTTGCGGAGCACCTGCTCGCGCAGCTCGGGGCGGCTGCGCGCGGCCTGCAGGCCCTCGAGGGCCGCCTTCGCGACGGACTCGGGCGGTGCCGTCGTGAAGATGAAGGAACGACCGGCATTCACGAGCAGGTCCTTCAGCTCCGGCGGACCGGCGACGAACGCGCCCGCCGCGCCGAGCGCCTTGCCGAACGTGCCGATCAGGATGTCGGGCTTCACGCCGGAAGCCGCCGCAGCGCCGCGCCCGTCGGGCCCCAGCACGCCGAGCGCGTGGGCCTCGTCGACCGCGAGCAGCGGGTCGGTGGGGTAGCGCGCGAACGGCGGCACGTCGCCATCCATGCTGTACAGGCCCTCGAGCGCGACGAGATCGACGCCCTTCGGGATCACCTCGGGGTCGGCGTGGGGCACGACGAGCCGCTCGGCCTTCGAGAGCCGCAGCCCGTCGATGATGCTGGCGTGGTTGCGCGCGTCGCTCGCCACGATCTCGCCGGCGCCGCACACCGTCGAGAACACGGCCAGGTTGGCCTGGTAGCCCGACGTGAAGAACAGCGCGGTCTGGCCGAGCCAGTCTTCGAGGTAGCGCTCGAGCGTCGCGTGCACGGGACGGCTGCCGCTGATCAGCCGCGAGCTTCCGGCACCCCGGCCGCGGGTGCGCACCTCCCACGCGAGGCCCAGGTAGTCGTTGCTGCACGCGAGGAGGACCTCGCGGCCCTGGACGATCCCGGTGACGGGGCCGGTGGGCAGGATGGTCTTCAGCGCTCGCGTCTGCCCCTTCGCCGCGATCGCGTCGAGGCGGGCGCGCCAGCGGGCGTAGCGGGGCGCGGTCAGCGACCCCCCTTGAACACGGGCTCGAATCGACCGTCGACGTACATGCAGCCGACGGACCGCGCGTACTGGAGCACGCTGATGAACCGGTCGAGGGACCCCATGTCGCCATCACCCGCCATGGACGCCAGCGACTCGGGCGCGTCGGGGTCGATCGTCGCGCCCTGCGGAGGGGCGCTCTGGAGCGCGGTCAGCTCGGCCATCGCGTGCAGCGCGGCGCGCCACTGCCGGCGGCGCTGCTCGGCCTTCGCGAGCTTCGGGCTCGACACCGCGAGGTCCTTCACGTCGAAGCGGTCGATCGCGAAGACGTAGGGCGGCACCGAGCCGAGGTCGAGCGTCGCGAGGATGCCCTGCACCTCGTCGAACGCCTTGCGGTACTCCCCGGCGATCCGCTCGAGATCGTCGGCCGTGCCCACCTCGGTTCCGCTCATCACCCCTCCAGCCCGGACGGCGTAACGCGGTGCGGCGTTCAGCGGGCGAGGGCGCGGAGCCCGGCATCGGGCGAGGCGACCAGCGCGGCGTCGAGCTCGCGCTGCCACGGCCCGGAGCGGCCCCTGTCGACGAGGCTGCGCGCCTGGTCGGGCTCGAGGTGGTGGAGCCGGCGGAACACGAGCTTCGCGAGCCCCTTCGTCTCGGTGCCGACGACCCAGGACGCGAGCACCTCGGGCTTCTCGGCGGCGTGGCGCTCGATCAGGCACGAGGCCGCGTACATCGGGGCCCACGGCGGGAGCTGCACGTTCTCGACGACCCGCGCGAGGCTGTGCGCCGGCTCGTCGACCAGCGCTTCGACCTCGGCGCAGTCGGGCGCGCCGTCGCGCACGGAGAGGGCGCGGACGAGCGCTTCCTCCTTCGGAGTCGGATCCCAGGCGAGGGCGGCGGTGAGCAGCGCGGCGATCATGGGGTCAGCTTAGCGCGCGGTGGACCGCGCGGAGGACGGTTCGTGTGCCGGACGCCATCGGCCCCAGCGCGAGCGCCTCGTCGAGGTCGACCCAGCGTGCCCGCAGCTCGTCGGTCTCGGTGGGCTCGGGGGCCGCGAGTGTGGCGTACGCGCGGTTCACCACGCGCCAGACCCGGGTGCCGTCGCCCACGTGCACCGGCGTCTCGATGAGCAGCGGGACGTCGGGCCGGCGAATGCCGGTCTCTTCGAAGAGCTCGCGGTCGCCGGCCTCTTCGTGGGTCTCGCCCGCATCGAGACCGCCGCCCGGGAACGCCCAGTACCCCGGGTACGCGCCGACCTTGCGCTGGCCGAGCAGCACGCGGCGCGTGACCGGCTGGACGAGGCACACGCTCGCGGCCTCTGCGGAACGGCCGTGCAGGGCGGGGGATTCGAGGAGGGTGCGGGTGCCCTCCCGTCGTACCGGGAGGAAGCCGCGGCCCACCCAGAACGCCTCCGCGCCGCACGCCGCGTCGACCACGATCGTGCACGGGCGCGCCCCGATGGCCCGGGCCAGCCGGTCGCCCAGCCCGTCCCCGCGGGACGCCTCGTCGAGCCACAGGGACTGCGCGGGCCCGCCTGCCGTCTCGAGCGTCGCCAGCAGGCCGACGACCGCGCCCCCCGCGAACACGGGGGATCGCGCGGTGCAGGTGCCGCCGAGCCGCGCCACGTGGGCCTCGTGGGCCGCGACGAACGCATCCCACCGGCGGAGCAGGGCGTCGGGCGCGGCCAGCCCCAGCAGCCACCCGTGGTGCGCGAGGCGCACGAGGAAGTCGCCGCCCGTGTACGCGCGTCGGGCCGCGGCCCCGGCGAGGGCGCGGTGGATCTCCTCGGCCTCCTCCACGCAGCCGCAGGGGTAGGGGAAGCCCGTCTCGGCCGTCGGGATGGCGATCGCGTCGTGGAAGTGCACCAGGGCGCGGAGGTCGGGGAGCCAGCGGTAGAGCAGGGCGGCCACCGAGCTGTCGATGCTGGGCTTGGCGCCGGCGTACCGGTGCTCGCGGGCGTCGGGGTCGGTGTGCACCCGGACGAGCTGGTCGGGCGTCACGCTGGCCTTGTCGACCTGGCGTGGCGTGGCCCAGAGCCCGCCGTCGGCCCGCGCGCTGACGTTGCCGTCGGGCCCCGCGGGGAGGAGGCCCGTCTGCTGCGCGAAGCCGAGCAGGCCCGCGGCGACGGCCTTCCCGGGGTCTTCGACCGCCGGCGAGCCCGTCGGCACGCTGTGGAACCAGCGCACGGCGCGCCGCCGGAGCACGAAGTCGACGAGCGCCGCGGCGACGGCGTCCTTGTCGCCGGAGCGGGGGATCGCGCCGCCCTCGGGCGTCACGAGCACCACGGGGTGCAGGCCGGGCCCGAACGTCTGCAGGTCGTTCGCGACGGTCAGGTCGAGGCGGCACTTCTGGAGCTGGGCGCGGGCCACGCGCACGAGCTCGTCGTTCGACACCCCCGACAACAGCTTGAAGCCCACGAGGGTCGTCTGGCGCCCGCACCGCTCGCGGAGCCCGGCGAGGAGCTTCGGGTTGCGCCGCATCCGGATCACGAGCTCGTCGTCGGTGGACCGGATCTTCCCGTCGGCCGGGATGGGCGAGTAGTCGCTGACCGCCGCCGCCATGAACAGGAGGTCGGGCGGCGTGGCCGTGTGGGCGGTCAGCGCGCGGTCGAGCTCGGCGAACGAGCCGAACGGCACGCGCTCGACGCGCGGATCGACCCAGCCGGGCTGCTCCATCAGCGCGCGGCTGGCGAGCAGGGTGACCTCGACGCCCCGCGCGACCAGGGCGTTCGCGATGCTCGCGCCGAAGCGGCCCTTCGAGAGGTTGGTGACGACGCGCACGTCGTCGATGGGCTCGCTCGTGCCGCCCGCCGTGATCAGCGCCTTCACTCCGCACCGTCCAGATAGCCGAGCGCCTTCAGCGACTCGAGGGTGGTGTCGTGCAGCCGGACCTCCTCGTCGGAGTACGTGCCGGGTGGCACGTCGGCCTCGAACCGCTCGCGCGCGGCGACCAGATCGGCCGAGACGGGCAGGGGCTTCGCCTCGCCGCGGTCCGCTGGGAGATCGAACGCCTGCACACCGTCGTCCGACCAGATCGCCTTGGTCTTCCCGTCGACCGAGATCGCGAGCTTGTCGCGGCGCTGGGAGACGAGGAGGGTCGCGTCCCACGGCGTGGGCCACTCGTGCTCGAGGTTGAGGGAGCGCGTCACGATCGCCGGGATCGACGCGAGCGACACGCGGTCCGGGAGATCCACGGCCCCGTCCACCACCAGCGGGACGTGCGTGAGCTCCTCCCACACCCACCAACCGTGGCCGCAGATGCCGTGCTCACCGAGCAGCTCGCCGTGATCCGAGGTCACGATCACCAGGGTGTCGTCGCGGTGGGGGCCCAGCGCGTCGAGGATCGCGCCCAGGCGCGCGTCGGTGTCCTCGACGACCGCGTGGTACGCGGCGGCGTAGGCGTCGCGCACGCCGGGCTCCTGGTTGCGCTTGGCCTGCCCGATCAGGAAGCCGAGCGGGTTTCCGGCGATCCAGGCGGGGTCGACGGCGTGCTTCTCGCGGCTCGCCTCGCTGGGCTTGAGCGGCGAGTGCGGCCCGAGCAGGTGGACGTAGAGGAAGTGGCGCTCGCCGTCGTCCCACTCCCGCACGGCGCTCGCGACGCGATCGGGCATCTGGGAATCGATGGACTTCCGGTACGTCTCGAACCCACGCGAGAACCCGAGATCGGGGTCGAGGAAGTCGTTCGCGTAGAGCGCCGTCGTGTGGAAGCCCTTGCGCGCGAGCACCTCGGCCAGGGTGGGGGCCGGCGGGATCTTCGGAAATTGCTCGACGTTCCCGGGTTCTCGATTCCAGCCATGTTGTCGGACGGGCATTCCTGTGAACATCGAGATCATCGAAGGCACCGTCCACGTGCCCGACGCCCACGCGGTCGGCACGATTTCTCCACGTGCGCCGAGCCCGTCGAGGACGGGCGTGTCCGCGCGCGCGATCGCATCGGCCCGCAGCGTGTCGACCACCACGAAAAGCACGTGTCGACGGGCCTCGTGGCGAGGAGGGGCAGGCTCGGGCGACGAGCACGCGACCAGCAGGAGGGTCCACATCCACGCCCTCTTTATCGAACGGATGGAATTCCGGGGGCTTGAAACGGTTGAGCGTTGTGGCAGACGATCTGCCACCGTGGACCACGACCGGTCCAATGGAGGATGACACGATGTCGAATTCCCTGATGAACGCCGTGCTGAAGGGCGCCCTCGCGGGCCTCATGGCCGGCGCCCTCGCGACGCCCGCTCTGGCCGGCACCGCGGGCTCGGAGGATTCCGCCGAGAGCAATGGCTGCAGCGCGACCGACGACTCCACCGAGGCGTCGACCACCGAGTCGAGCGAGTCCTGCTCGGCCAAGGATGGCTGCGAGGCGAAGGACGGCTGCGAAGCCAAGGACGACACCACCGCCCAGACGACCTCCGACAGCACCGAAGGGTGCCAGGCGAAGGACGGCTGTGAAGGCAAGGAAGACACCACGACGGCGTCGACCGAGGAGTCCACCGACGCCGACGCCGACAAGAAGAAGAAGAAGGAGAAGAAGAAGAAGAAGGAAAAGCCCGCGGCTTGATCCTCTTCGGATTCTCCCCAGACCCCCGCCCGTCCCCACGACGGCGGGGGTCTTCTCGTTTCAGTCCTCGATCGTCGGCGGCTTCTCGGTCTGCCAGATGAGGCGCGACGCGCGCTCGTACGTGAGCCACGCCCACGCCCACTTGATGAAGACGAGCAGGCGGTTGCGGTAGGTCACGAGCACCATCAGGTGCACGAAGACCCATGCGAGCCAGGCGAACATGCCGCTCGCCTTGAAGCGGCCGCTCTGCAGCACCGCGCGGCGCCGGCCGATCGTCGCCATCTGGCCCTTGTCCTTGTAGGCGTACGTGGGGCGCGTGCCACCGCCGAGATCGGCGCGGATGCAGGCGGCCACGTGGTGCCCCATGCCGATCGCGACGGGCGCGACGCCCGGGATGGGTGCCCCCTCCTGCTCGAAGTGCGCGATGTCGCCGACCGCGAACACCTCGGGATGGCCGGGCACGCTCGCGTCGGGCCCGACCACGATGCGCCCGGCGCGATCCTGCTCGACCCCCAGCGTCGCGGCGATGGCCGGGGCCTTCACGCCCGCCGCCCACAGCACGGTCGCGGCGTGGATCCGCTCGCCGTCGACCACCACGCCGTTCGCGTCGACCTCGGACACCGGCTTGCCCAGGCGGACCTCGACGCCGAGATCCTCGAGCTGGGCACGCGCCTTCGCCCGCAGGTCTTCGGGGTACGAGGCGAGCACCGCGGGGCCCGCTTCGACGAGCACGACCCGGGCGGTGCGGGTGTCGAAGTTCCGGAAGTCGCGGCGGAACGTGGTGAGCGCGATCTCGGCGATCGCGCCGGCGAGCTCGACCCCCGTGGGACCGGCGCCCACCACGACGAAGGTCAGCAGTCGCTGGCGCTCTGCGTCGTCTTCGGTCCACTCGGCCTCTTCGAACGACATCAGGATCCGGCGGCGGATCTCGAGCGCGTCGCGCAGCGTCTTCAGGCCGGGCGCCACCTCTTCCCAGGCCGTCTGGCCGAACCAGCTCTGCTCGACGCCGAGCGCGATGACGAGCCAGTCGTACTCGAGCCACGAGGGCTGATCGTCGGAGCCCTCGACCGCTGCGATCCGCACGCGCTTTCCGGGGAGGTCGATGCGCGTGGCTTCGGCGAGCCGCACGGCGGCGTGGCTCGAGCGCGCCAGGATGGAGCGGATGGGCTCGGCGATGTCGGACGGCGCCAACGACGCGGTGGCGACCTGGTACAGCAGCGGCTGGAACAGGTGGTGGTTGCGGCGGTCGACCACCGTGATCCGGGTGTCGGTGCCCGCGAGGCCGCGCGCGACGGCCAGGCCTCCGAATCCGCCGCCCAGCACCACCACGTGTCGCATCCGACCTCCGTGGATCCCCCTAAACCCCGTGAACCCGGGGAGCCATCGCGGACTGCTCGGCGGCAGGTGGGGGTTGGCGCTGCGGGCCCGTTGCGTGGTTGAATGGGCCGCCCCCCGGAGGAGGACGAATGCGCTCCCTATTGATGTTCGCCATTCTGGCCGGCGCTCCTGCGCTGGCGGCGGATGGCGAGGCCCTGAAGAAGGCCGCCGATCTGCCGATGAAGGCGCAAGAGCTCCGCGACAGCGGGCTCGACGCCGATCAGGTCGTCGCCACGCTCGACGCGGCGAAAGAGGCCAAGCTCGGCGCCGGTGAGACGGCCGATCTCCTCGGAGCCGCGGCGCCCCTCGTCAAAGAGCACGGCCCCGTCGACAATTTCGGCGACCTCGTGAAAGACAAGATCAGCGAAGGCCTGCGCGGTGAAGACCTCGCCGCCGCGATCAAGGCGGCCCACGAGCACAAGGGCAAGGGCCCCGATGCCGCGAGCACCAAGCCCGACCCCGCGCCCACCAAGCCCAATCCCACGACCAAGCCCGGCCCGATGACCCGTCCCGGCGGCATCAAGCCCGGCGGGATCACCCGTCCCGGCGGCGGCACGCGCCCGGCCCCCGGCCCGGCGCCGAAGCCCGGTGGCGGTGGCACGCGTCCCGCGCCGAAGCCCGGTGGTGGCGGCGGCGGCATGACCCGCCCCGGAGGTGCCCGATGAACGCGCGTCTGTTGCTGATCGCCACGCTCACGGTGGGCTTCACGCTCGGCTGCATGGGCGGTGACACCAAGGTCACCGAGGCCCCCAAGCCCGCTCCCGCCTCCGACACGCCCGAGCAGAAGGCCGCGAAGGTCGCCAAGGCCATCGCCGCCGACGCGTCCAAGGCCGACGAGGCGCTGAAAGAGGCCGGGATGTCCGCCGAGGATTTCGAGGCGCTGATGTACGACATCGCCAAGGATCCGAAGCGTACCGAGGCGTACCTGGAAGCCCGCAAGTAGCGGATTGCTCCGGTTCGACGACGCAGAGCGTACGCTCGCCCTGTCCGTTCGGGACGTCGTCGAATGCGGCGCCCCGCGCGGGCACCTGACCCTCGACGTCGTCCGCCGCAGCCGCGCCCGGCTCGCGGCGGGCCAGTGGGTGCACCAGCAGTACCAGACCGCGCGCGAGTCCGAGGACACGGGCTTCACGCGTGAGGTGCAGCTCGAGATCACCCGGGTGATCGACGGTTGGACGGTCCGGATCCAGGGCCGCGTCGACGGCCTCGTCGATGCGGGAGGCCAGTGGATCGTCGAGGAGGTGAAGTCCACCGCGCTCGACGCCAGCCGGCTGCACGCCACCGACGTGCCGGACTGGCCCGAGTACGTCGAGCAGCTCGAGATCTACCTGTGGATGCTGAAGCGCGACCGTCCCGCGTCGCGGGTGCGCGGGCGGCTCGTGTTCGTCAGCCTCGCCGACCGCTCGCGTCACACGCTCGACGTGTACCTCGAGGCCGACGAGGTCGAGATGCGCGTCGAGGAGCGCCTCGCCGAGCTGATCGCCGAGCGCGAGCGGCGCCTCGCGTGGATGGCGGAGCGGGAGCGCATCCCGGTGCATTGGCCCTTCCCGGAGCGGCGCCCGGGCCAGGACGAGGTCGTGGACACCGTGGAGGACGCGCTGACCACGGGCCGACCGATCCTCGTGCAGGCGCCGACGGGCCTCGGGAAGACCGCCGCCGTCCTGAGCGCCGCGGTGAAGGTCGCGCTGGCGTCGGGGCGCCAGGTGTTCTGGGCGACCAGCCGCACCACGCAGCAGCCCGTCGTCGAGGGCACGCTCGCGCGCCTCGCGGACGTCGGCACGCCGCTGCGGGCCGTCACGCTGAACGCGCGGGCCAAGGTGTGCCTCAACGAGCGCGACGGAGCGGCGGTCGTCTCGTGCAGGCCGGAGGCGTGCCGGTTCGCGGAGCGGTACTTCGACAAGGTCCGCGAGCACGGGCTCGCCGCGACGATGGCGAAGAACCGGTCCGGCCGGGTCGAGCTCGCGGAGGCCGGGCGGTCCTTCGGGGTCTGTCCGTACCAGCTCGCCCGCGACCTCACCCACGCCGTGGACGTCGTCGTGGGGGACGCGAACTACGTCTTCGACCCGGGCTCGCGGCTGCGGGAGTTCTTCGAGGGCGACCCCGGGAAGTGGATCGTCGTGGTGGACGAGGTGCACCAGCTGGTCGACCGGGCGCGGGCCTACCGCTCGCCGCGCATCGACGCCCGGGTCGCGAAGAAGGCCGGCGAGTGGCTCGAGGGGCTGGGTCCGGCGTTCATGCCCTTCGCGTTCCTCGCGCGGCAGGTCGAGGACGCCATCGTCGAGGCGCAGCTCCAGGTGGTCGGCCCGGCGCGCGGCGGCGAGGGCGTCGCAGACCTCGACGCCCACGTGTGGGAGGACCTCGCCGACCGGATCGAGGAGGTCGGGCTCGACTACGCCATCCTGAAGGCCGAGCTCGGCGACGTTCCCGAAGACCCGTGGCTCGACCTCGCGCGCACGGTGCTCCGCTTCCACACCGTGCTGGCCGACGCGGGCGAAGAGACCGTCGCGATCGTCGACGGCCGGCCGCGGCACGAGGCGGTCGCGCTGTGCTGCCTCGATCCGAGCGCGTGGCTCGGGCCGCAGATCGCGCGCCTCGGCGGGTTCGCGGGCTGCTCGGCGACCGTCACGCCCACGGAGTTCTACCGCGACCTGCTCGGGCTCGACGGCGAGCGGCTCGTCACGCTCGACGTGCCGTCGCCCTTCCCGCCGGAGCGCCAGCTCGTCGCGCTCGCCCCGCGCGTCTCGACGGCCTTCAAGGACCGCATCGCCCATGCCCCGGCGACCGCCGAGCTCGTCGCGGACTGCATCCGCGCCGTTCCGGGCAACGTGGCGGTGTACTTCCCGTCCTTCCAGATGCTCACCGACATCGCCTCGCGCTGGGATCTCGAGGGCCGCGAGCTGCTCGTTCAGCCGCGGGACCTCGGCGAGGCCGACCGTGCCGCCTGGCTCGCGCGGCTCGGCAGCGGCGACGGGTCCCGCGTCGTTCTCGCCGCGGTGCTCGGCGGGATCTTCGCCGAGGGCGTGGATCTCCCGCCGGGCGCGCTCTCCGCCGTGATCGTGTGCGGTCCTGCGTTTCCTCCCGTCGGGCTCGAGCGCGACCTGCTCCAGGAGCTCTACGAGAGCCGCTACGACGCGGGGTTCCTGTATGCTTCCCTCGTGCCTGGACTGACGAGGGTAGTGCAGGCCGCCGGGAGGCTCATCCGGCGACCCGAAGACCGCGGCGCGGTCGTGCTGGTCGGGCGACGCTTCCGGTGGCGGGATGTTCTCGAGCTCCTCCCTGCTGCGTGGGAGGTCGAGGTACCGGACTCCCCGGCCGACCGGGTCGAGCGGTTCTTCGCCGAGGTCCCGGGTTGACCCCCGAGACTCCGCGACTGGCCCGTCGGCGGCGGGTGTTCGAGAAGCTCGAGGCGCGCGTGGTGCGGCTGTACCTCGCGAAGCCCGATCAAGACGTGGTGCCGATCGTCCAGGCGCTGCGCTACGCGCTGTCGTTCGCGCGGCTCACGACGGTCCGGCGCGCCGACGGGCAGGACGTCGAGGTCGACGGTCCGCTCCAGCTCCACGCCTGGGCGATCCGCGATCTGCTCTCCGGGCCCCTCGAGAGCGCGAGCTCGCTGTGGGCGGTCGCCCGCCTGATGCCCGAGGTCGTGCAGCGCACGCGGCAGGCCCGCGCGAGCCTGCTCGAGCACCTCCCCATCGACCGCGACAGCCTCGAGGCCGAGGTCACCACCCGGCTGCTCGCCGTAGCGTGCGGAGGCGGGGGAGGCGCGGGGTACGTGTACCCCGGGTGTTTCGAGATGCTCGAGAAGCACGGCCTGGCGCCGTCGTTGATGGTCGGCACGAGCATCGGCGGGCTGATGTCGATGTTCCGCGCCCGTCGCGCCCGCTACGACTTCGCGCCGCTCGTGGCCGCGGCGCGGGCCCTGTCGTGGGGCGAGGTGTTCCGGGTGTTCCAGACCGAGAGCCGCTACGGCCTGCCCGCGACGCTCCGCCTGCAGCTCCGCCACGTGCTCGGCCCCATGTTCCGCACGGAGGACGGCCGGCCGTTGTGGCTGTCCGACCTCGGCATCCCGCTGTACGTCATCGCGTCCGGCATCACCGTCGACGCGCTGAAGCACGACCTCGACTACTACGAGAACCTGCTCGAAGACGACGTGCAGCGGCTCGGCGTGCGGGCCGGCGTCCGCACGGGCTTCAAGGCGATGGGCGTGCTGCGCGAGTTCCTGTCGAGCCGCGAGGCGCTGAAAGAGGTCGTGCTGGGGCGCACGCCGGGCACCGAGGACTTCGACGTCCTCGATGCGACGGGCTTCTCCGCGGCCATCCCGGGCATCATCCACTACGACGTGCTGCGCGACGATCCGCGGATGAAGCGCATCCTCGACCAGCTGTACGCCGAGCACGGCATCACGCGGCTCGGCGAGGGCGGCATGGTCAGCAACGTGCCCGCGCGCGTCGCGTGGGAGAGCGTCGTGCAGGGGCGGTTCGGCCGCCGCAACACGTTCGTGCTCGCGCTCGACTGCTTCGCGCCGAACCCGCGCAAGCTCGGGTGGTACCCGATGATGCAGGCCGTGCGCTCGGCGAACGTCGAAGACGACCTCGAGTTCGCGGACTTCTACCTCGACTTCACGCGAACCCTGTCGCCGATGAACCTCGTGCCGCCGCTGCGCGACTCGCTGACGGCGATGCGCTGGGGCCGGGAGCGCATCGCGCCGCACATGCCGTTCATCGTCGAGATGATGCGCCCCATCGAGGTCCTGCGCGACGCCTGACGGCTACGCCACCATCGCGTTCTTCGCCCGACGGGTGGCCGGGATGGAGAGCAGCAGCGCCGTGAACATCATGATCGCGCCCACGGCCATCGCGCCGCCGTCGAACCAGTACGTGTAGAGCAGGCCGCCCGTCTGCGGCGCCGTGGCGCGCGCGAGGGCCGAGAAGCTCTGGTTCACCCCGAGCACCTTGCCCTGGTCTTCGGCCGAGGCAGCGCGGCTGATGAGGGACTGCAGCGACGGGTTCGCGAGCGAGCTGCCGAACGCGAGCAGCGTGCAGGACAGCCACATCGACGCCCCGCCCGGCGAGACCGCGAGGATCGCGAGGCCCGTGCCGTTGAGCGCGTAGCCGACGCCGACGAGCAGCGGCTCGCCGAAGCGCTTCGTGAGGCGGCCGATCATCCCGCCCTGGATGACGATGCCGATGATGCCGATGAGCCCGAACACCCGGCCCACCTGGGCCGCGTTCATGCTCCACCGGTGCTCGGCGACGAGCGCGAAGGTGCCCTCCATCATCGCGAACGCGAACACGGCGACGAAGGTGAGCGCGATGCACAGGCCCACGACCGGGTGGCGGATGCCCGCGAACAGCGCGCTCGGGTCGAGCGTGCGGCGGTGCGTCGCGTCGGCCTGGGCGCCGGGCGGGTGGGACTCGGGCAGGCGCAGCAGCACCCACACGAAGTTCACGGCCGACAGCGCCGCCGCGAGGAAGATCGGCGCTTCGTACCCGAACTGCGAGAGCTCGCCGCCCATCCACGGGCCGAGCGTGAAGCCGACGCCGAACGACGCGCCGATGAGGCCCATCCCGCGGGCCCGGTTCTCGGGCGTCGTGACGTCCGCCACGTAGGCCTGGGCGGTCGAGATGTTCGCCGCTGCCGCGCCGTGCAGCGTGCGGAACAGGAAGAGCAGCCACAGCTGGTTGGCGAGGCCGAACGCCGTGAGCATCACGGCGGTCATCCCGACCGAGACGAGCATGACGGGCCGCCGCCCCACCCGGTCGGACAGGGCCCCCCAGAATGGCGCCATCACGAACTGGGCGATGGAGTACACCGCCATCAGCATCGTGACCTGCAGCCCTGTCGCCCCGTAGTCTTCGGCGTAGAACGAGAGCAACGGGATGACGAGCCCGAACCCGAGCAGGTCGAGCAGGACGGTGAGCAGGACCGGGCCGAGGCCCGGTGTGGCGCGCTCTTCGCTCACTGCATCATCTGCAGGACGGCGTCGTGGATGACGCCATTCGTGCCGCAGACGCCGATGTGGAGCGGATCCGGGCGGTTGAACCGGTAGTCTTCACCCTTGCCGTTCGTCGCGCGTCCGCCGGCGGCGAGGATGCAGGCGACGCCCCCGCAGAGGTCCCACTCGTTGCGGGGCTTCGGGGTGAACGAGGCTTCGGCGCGCCCGACGCTCACGAGGCCGAACTTCCAGGCGACCGAGCCCATGGGCTTCATGTCGGCCTCGCCTTCGTACTTGTCGAACCAGCCCTTCTCGGACTCGCTGCGGCTCACCAGGAAGCGCCCGCCGCGGACGGCGTCGTGGCGACTGACCTGCGCGGGGGACCCGTTGAGGGTGGTGCCCACGCCCACCTCGCCCGCGATCAGCTCGTCGGTGGCGGGGTTGTAGAGCACGCCCACCACGGCCGCGCCGTCGACGACGAACCCGACCGACACGCAGAACTCCGGCAGCTTGAGCGTGAACTCGCGCGTGCCGTCGAGCGGGTCGATGATCCAGCAGCGGCGGTTCGCGAGGCGCTCGGGCGTGTCGCGCGTCTCTTCGGACAGGATCGCGTCGCCCGGGAAGGCGGCCGAGATCGTGTCGATGAGGATCTGGTTCGCGGCGAGGTCGGCTTCGGTGAGCGGACCCTTGCCGCCGTCTTTCTCGACGTGGTCGAAGTCGCGGCTCCAGACCTCGAGGATGGCGCGGCCGGCATCGCGGGCCGCCGTCTTCGCGACCTCGAGCTCGCGGGCGTACGTGGACATGGCTTCCTCCGGAGGAGCGCCGTCTTAACGCTCGCCGGGGTCGGGAGCCCGGACGGGCTGGAGGACCTCGCCGAGGCCGTCGCCATCGACGTCGAGGAGGGCGGCCCCCGCCCCGACGCGGAGGAACGGCTGGCCGCCGCGGAGCTCGGCCTGGGCGGGGATCTCCTGCGCCACATCCAGCTCGACCGCCCATCGGAACCGGCTCGAGGACCCCCAGATCCACGCGCGCCCCGTGTCGTAGAGCGTACGGACCTCACCCGTGCCGCGGCGCTGGCGCCACTTCGGCGCCCCCACGAACAGCTCGGAGTAGCCGTCTCCGTCGAGATCCCCGGTCGCCAGGCCCATCCCGAAGTGGTCGGGCTCCTGCCGGGGACCGCTGAACGCCGCGTCGAGCACGGCCGGCCGGGCATCCGCCGACAGGGGCGCACGGATCGCGACGGCCCGTCCGCGCCCGCTGTCCCAGCCGGGAGCCCCGACGATCAGCTCGATGCCGTCGGCATCCTCGCGGGTGGCGAGCGCGGCGCCGAACCAGCCGGCCGCGCGTGCGTCGGGGACCTGGGTGTGCGGGAGGACGTCCACCAACGGGCCGCTCGCGTCCGTGCCGGTCACGACGTAGACGCGTCCGGCATCGGCGTCCCCCGCGAAGGGCGCGCCGATCGCGAGATCCGGGTGGCCATCCCCGGTGAGGTCGCGGTCGCACACCATCGCGCGTCCCACACCTGCACCGCGCTCGGAGCCCCACCACGTCGGGCCGATCTCCCACGGATGCTCGACGTCCCCCGCCGCGACGAGCGCTTCGGAGGGGAGCAGCCAGACGGCACCCGCGAGGCCGGGCACGTCGCTCCCACCGTCCCAACCCGCGCTCGGCTGCGCGAACCAGGGCGCCGCCACGGCGAGGTCCACCCGGCCGTCGCCGGTGACGTCCCCGCACGCCACGAGCAGCGAGCCGAGGCCATCGGCGGGCGTGGCGCCGACCAGACGCAGGTCCCACGCGTCGGGGTCGAGCTTCTCGAGGTCGGGGAAGCGGTACACCGCGCCGGTGTCGCCCTCGTAGCCGGGCGCGCCGACCCAGAGCTCCGCGCGCCCGTCGCCGTCGGTGTCGGCGATCGCCACGCTCGCGCCGAAGCGCTCGGCGAGCGGGTGCTGGATGCGGGTGGGCTCGAGCGCGGACAGCGACTCGGACCCGGACGGCGGCGGCGCGACGGCCACGGCGCTCGCCTCGGGCATTCCGAGGACGAGGAGGCCGTCGTGGGCG
Source organism: Alphaproteobacteria bacterium (assembly GCA_020632875.1). Lineage (GTDB taxonomy): Bacteria > Myxococcota_A > UBA796 > UBA796 > JACKEQ01. Next base: position 137,934 of record JACKET010000008.1, on the reverse strand, counting down.
GCCAGGCTCCACTCCGCGCCGTCGTCGAGCGCGCCCTGCACGCGGTCGGGCTGGGCCAGCACGTTGTCGTCGAGCGCGATGCCGTCGAGGTCCGTGATGACGAGCCGGGTGGCGGGCCAGGCGTCTTCGCACGCGGGACCGGTGCAGTCGCCGGTGCAGCCCGCCAGGCCGGCGAGGAGCAGGATCATCGCATCCGGTACGGCGCTTCGTAGTGCAGCCCGGCGCCCGTGTGCGCGCGGGCCTTGCGGACGTAGCCGTTCGGCAGCCGGAAGTGCAGCTCGTAGGTGCCGGGCGCGACGCCGTGGATCACGGCCCGCGCGTAGGGCCCGACCTCGCCCACCTCGACGCCGCCGATGGACACGACGGCCCGCGCGCTGCTCACGTTGTCGACGGGCAGATCGACCATCGTGCTGCCGTTCGGCATCTTGAACGGGCCGCGCGGCGTGAGGTGCATGGACACCGCGTCGCCCACGGTGCCCTTGCCGAGCGGACGCTCGAGCAACGCGACGAGATCGGGGTGATCGACGAGGATCCCGGTGCCATCGCGGGCCAGCTCGGCGCGCCGGAGCTCGGGATCGCTCTTCAGGGCCTCGAGCACGGCCTCCTGCGCGACCCCTTCGTCGAGCTGCAGCACCGCGAGGCCCGACGGTGCCACGTCGTGCTCGTGGGGACCGCCCGCTGCGTCGGCGGCCGGCCCCGGCTCGACGGGGCGCAACTGGCCCGGCAGAGTCGCGGGGTCGCCCCACACGGCGACGAAACCCTCGAGAGGGCCCGCGTCGACGTGCGCGGGGAGGGGGAGGGGAGCGGCTTCGGCCATCATCGCGAGGATCCAGAGCATGTTCGGGTTGTAGCATGGCGGCGGAGGGTCGGATGCGCGACACGCTGATCACCGGGATCGACACGCTGCTGACGATGGATCCGTCGGTCGGGGAGGGGCCCCTCGGCGTGTTGCACGACGTGTCCGTTCACGTCGACGGGTCCGAGATCACGTGGATCGGGCCGGCGTCCGATGCCCCCTCGGCGCGCGAGACCATCGACGGCACGGGGTGCATCGCGCTACCCGGCCTGGTCGACTGCCACACCCACGCCGTGTGGGCCGGGTCCCGCGCGGACGAGTTCGAGAAGCGCCTGGCGGGTGCGAGCTACACGTCGATCCTCGAGGGCGGGGGCGGGATCCTGTCCACGGTCCGCGCTTCGCGGGCGGCATCCGAAGAGCAGCTCGCCGCGGGCTGCGCGAGCCGGCTCGCGCGTATGCGGGCCCGCGGCGTCGGCACGGTCGAGGTGAAGAGCGGCTACGGCCTCGAGCCGGCGGCCGAGCTCAAGCTCATCCAGGCGGCGCGGCGCGCCGGCAAGCTCACCGGGGTGCGCGTGTTCCCGACGTTCCTCGGCGCCCACGCGATCCCGCCCGACTGGCGCAGCGATCGCGAGGGCTACGTCGAGCAGGTGATCGAAGACCAGCTGCCCATCGTCGCGCAGTACGCGAGCTTCATCGACGTGTACGTCGACGACGGCGCGTTCACGGTCGAAGAGGGCGAGCGCATCCTCCGTGCGGGGATGGCGTGCGGCCTGAAGCCCCGCGTCCATGCCGAGCAGATCGCGTACACCGGGGCCGCGGCGATGGCCGCGCGGCTCGGGGCCCTCTCCGCCGATCACCTCGAGCGGCTCGACGATGCGGGGGTCGCGGCGATGGCGGCGTCCGGCACGATCGCGGGCCTGCTGCCCGGCGCGATGCTCTACCTGCGCGACACGCCCCCGCCAGTCGCGAAGCTGCGCGAGGCGGGCGTCCCGCTGGCGATCGCGACCGACCTGAATCCCGGCAGCTCCCCGGTCGACGATCTGTGGGCGTGCGCCACGCTGGCCTGCCTCACGATGGGGCTCACCGTGGAGGAGGCCCTCCGCGGCATCACGTGTGTCGCGGCCGACGCGCTGGGCCAGCCGGACCTCGGGCGCCTCCGCGTCGGATCGCCCGGCCCCGTGGTGCTCGTCCGTCCGCCGCCTTCCGAAGCGCCCCATCCTGCCGTGCTGGTGCAGCACTTCGGCTGTCCGCGCATCGAGGCGGTGGTCGGGTAGCGCTCCGCAAGACTCCCGACTGGGCCAACGCCAAGTGGCGGGGTGGGGTCGTGCCACGGCTGGGCAAACGCCGGGGCGGTGGGGTGGGCCAGGTCAGCCGTGCTTGGGCTCGTGGACTTCGTTCGCGTCGTCAGCGAGCTCTTTGTTGCGGGGGCTCACGTCGATGGCTTCGTCGCGCTGGGCCTCGCGGAACGCCTTGATGCCCTTGCCGAAGGACTCGAACACCTGGGGGAGCTTGCCGGCGCCGAACAGGATCAGGACCAGGACCAGGATGATCCCGAGCTCGAGGGGCCCCAAACCACCAATGAACGCGACCATGTCGACTCCCGGTCGGTGGGCGTGGAATACCCACCCTCATCTGGGCCTTAGCCCGATGGGATTTTCAGGTCCACACTCCCGAGAGCCTCCTCTGACCGGAACCCACCGCTAGAGATGGAGGAGACGCAAAGAACTTGCTGGGTGTTGTGCCGGTAGAGGAGGCTGTCGAGTCGAGTGTGTCAATGGAATCGTACGGGACACCCCTGGGGAAGTCAACCGGGGATCCACCGGAATGACGTGCGTTGACGGATCGTGGACACGTCCGGGGATCGTCGCCGCGTCGCCGACGCCCAGCGATTCGCGGGATCGGGTGCTTCGGTGGACGTGCGGCATCCGCCGGTCGACCGGGTGGGGAGGGGTGCATGGCCTCTCGCGGGACATGCACCCGCTCCCGGGCTCCTCATGCAGTCCATAGGGACCGCACCCGGGAGCGGGTGTGGAAGCTCCAGAAACCTGAGTTCCCATGTTCCACGGCCCGCGGGCCTTGATGTTCAAAGAATACCCACTGTCGATCGGCTGCACAAGCCCTCAGCGCAGCTCGCAGGACGAGACCGTGAATCCAGCCGCTTGCATCGCGGTTTTCGCGATGTCGCATTCTTCGGTCGAGCGATCGGCGATCGGGGGGGGATCGCCGATCCCGGTGGGCGCGAGCGCGACCATGTAGGCGGGGCTGGTGAGGATGGCGCCGCAGAGGGCGCGTAGACCCTGGCCATCCACGTCCTCGGCGGGCGCGTCGAGGGGGCCGACCAGGGCCTCGACGAGCGGGCGTTCGGCGTCGGAGATCGCGCCGTTCGCGAGCAGGCGATCCTTCAGCGTGTAGACCACGTCGCCCACGGTGTGTCCGGCGGACTGGCCGCGCAAAGACGCGATGAAGTCGGGCTGGCCGCCGTCGCAGGTGGCGTAGCGATCCTGGTAGGCGAGCAGGCCCTGGAAGTCGGTGCCGCGGAATCCGGGCTGCGACTCGCGGAGCCAGGTGCCGATCGCGGCCTGGAACTCCTCTTCGCCTTCGGGGAGCTGCCAGCCGCGCGGCGCCTCCCAGCCGAGGTGGTCGTTCGCGGCGAAGGTGAGCACGCGCGCCGAGTGCCGGTGCGCGAGATCGCCGGGGCTGTTGTGCCGCTTCGCCGTGTCGTCGTCTTCGACCGACCACGGGTTCACGACGGGATCGAGCCCGTACGCGACCGTCTCGCAGACCTCGGGCAGGTCGGCGTTGAACAGCTCGTCCGCCGTGACCGCGACGAGCAGCTCGCGCAGCGAGAACCCGCTCTCGACGAGGGTGTCGGTGAGCGCCTCGAGGCGGCTCGCCTGCTGCAGGTTGCGGGGGAAGCCGTGGGCGATCGTGAGCCGCCCGCCCGTCGCCTCCTCGAACACGAGGTCGGCGATCCGGGCGCCCAGCAGGTACGCGAAGCTGTCCTCGCCCTGCACGGCCCCGGTCTCGCCGATCGAGAGCCCCGTGATCGCCAGGCGGTCGGCACCCTCGGCGAGATTGCGCTCGAGCTGCCAGACCGAGCCCTCCGGCCCGTACGCATCGACGAGGTACGTGGTGTCCTGCCCGAGGTAGTCGGGGCCATCGATGTTGGTGGGACGGGTGAAGCGCCCGCACTCCTCGTCCATGCCGAAGGGGCGGCGGCCGCTCTGGTACCGCAGGACGCCGGCCGTCCGGAACATCGAGAACGCCTCGTCCTTCGAGAAGGCGACATTGCTGCCGAGGATCGCGGTCTCGTGGTTGCCGGGCAGCTGCCACGTGCGGTCTAACCGCGCGTCGGGGTCGTCGGTCGTGGAGAACTGCGAGTTGTGGCACAGCACGCAGTCGAGGTTGCGGTTGAGGTACGTCTCGAAGAACGTCTCGCCGAAGTTCACGCGGCGGTTGTACTCGAGCTCCTCTTCGCTCACGTTGGCGCCCTGCACGGGGCGGTTCATCCGGGAGTAGAGGTTGACCTGCCACGCGACCGCGAGGTCGTCGGCCTCGATCGCGTCGAGCACCACGTCGGCCATGTTGAACGCGCCGTCGCTCGGCGTGGTGGCCTCCCACGGCTCGTCGACGCTGCGGATGTACTGGACGAGCGAGCCGTCGTGGGTCTCGCGCAGCGGCGTCATGAAGCAGCGCGAGTAGGCCTTGTCGCCCGTGCGGGCCACGGCGAGGGCGTCGGTGACCCACTGGCGCCACCACTGGCGGTACTCGGGGCCCTGAGCCATCGCGCGCACCACGGCTTCGCGGCCGTGCTGCTGCGTCATCGACACCCACGCGCGCACCTCGGCCGAGCCGTGCGCCTTGCGGCCCCACAGGAGCGGGATCGCGCGCTGGACCCACGCTTCGTCGCCGGCGTCGCAGCTGGTCGGGACCGCGGGCTCGACATCGGTGTCCCCGGGTGGGGCGGTCTTGCAGGCGAGCATCGCGAGGAGGGCGATCATGCGGGCCTCCCGAGCACGTGCTCCTGCAGCCAGGCCAGCGCGTCGTGCTCGGTGGGCACGTCGCGCACGTCGCCCACCGCGAAGGACTCGTGCGTGAAGGGGTAGATGCCGACCGCGGCGAGCAGGGCGGCGCGCAGCTCGGAGGGCGTGACCCACTCGGTCGCCGTGCCGTCGGGCCCGATGGCGCCGACGATGCCGGACTGCTCGGGGCCCACGGCCCCGCCGATGAGCACGTTCACGTAGCCGTACGGGTGGTGGTTCGTGCCCTGCCCGCCGGGCTGGCGGACCGGGGTGCGCCCGAACTCGGTCGACAGCACGATCATCGTGTCGTCGAGGTCGAGCTTCGCCGGGTCGCCCTCGCCGGGCTCGTTGATGCGGGACGCGAGCTCTTGCAGCATGTACGTCGTGTTCCGCGCCTGCGGGTACATGTGGTCGAAGTGCGTGTCGTACCCGCCGCCGCCGTCGGCCAGGCGCAGGCCCGTGTCGACGACGTTCACGTAGCGCGCGGGCGCCGTGGGGTGGGTGAGGAGGCGGGTCGCGGCCTCGAGGCCCATGGACGTGAAGGCCGGGCTGTTGGAGTCGCCGCAGGACGCCCCGCCCTGCTCGGCCATGAAGTCGGGCCCGAGCACCGCGCGGATCGCGGGGCCGTTGCGGATGGACGCGAACGCCGAGAGGTGGTCGTCGAGCGCCGCGGAGCGCAGGTCGTCGCCACCGCTGCGGTACCGGGCGCGCGCGGCTTCTGCGTAGTGCTGGGCGAGCGCGTCCCACGCGGCGCGGCGGTCGCCGAGGTTCGCGCGGTCGAGCTGCGTGAGGAAGGCCTGGCTGCTGTTGATCTTCAGGGCCAGGGGCCGCGCCGACCCGGGGTGCAGGCCGATCGCGTCGGCCGCCCGCGTGTTGTCGGTGCCGATGATGTTCTCGGGCTGCAGCACGTAGGCGTACGGCTCGGGGCGGGCCGCGAGATCGCCGAAGTGCCGCTGCATGTGGGCGCCCATGCCCACCATCCGGGGGCTGCCGAGCCGCATTCCGGAGAGCGCCTGGGGGATGGCGGCCTCGTGCGGCTCGAGGTCGTGCCGCATCACGACGATCCGCATCCGCGCCAGGATGTCGGGCCGGTTGCGCAGGGGGATGGTCAGCGGGCCCAGGTTCACGGTCATGCCGGCCGCGTCGAGCGCGAAGGGCGCGAGCCAGTCGGACTGCGCGATACCGCAGTACTGGCCGAACACCTCGGCGTGCTGCTGCGCGAACAGGTGGAACTGGGTGTTCGGGTGGTCGGGGTCGTTCGGCGTGCCGTACTGGGGCACCGTGTAGAACGACTCCCACGGCGAGAGCCCGCCGTACAGGAACACCTCGAGCACCCGGCTCGCGCGGGCACCGTCTCCGAGGAGCAGCGAAGCGGACTCTTCGGGGGCCTCGCCCCACCGCCGCCCGTACGCAGCGCGCCCGCCGAGCAGGAGGCCCGCGGTGGCCGTCGATCCGAGCAGGAACTCGCGCCGTCTCAACCTGACCTCCCGCAAGCGCAAACCGGCCGCCGGGTGCGGACCGTGCAGTCACCCTACCCAAGGCGTGGGGCGAATGTGCGATCTGCTCACGGGGCGGCGGTCAACGGTTTGTGAAGGCGCGGGTCACTCGGCGAGCAGCTCCTTCTTCGCCTCGGCCAGGCGGGCGTGCCCGCGATCGTCGAGCACCGGGTAGTGCAGATCGAGGCTCTCGAGCGAGCGCACGATGATGTCGGCCACGGTGGCCCGCATCAGCGGCTTGTCGTCGGCCGGGATCGCGTACCAGGGCGCCCAGGGGCGGCTCGTCTCGTTCACCGCGGTCTCGTAGGCGGCCATGTACTTCGGCCACAGCGCGCGCTCCTCGAGGTCGCCGTGGCTGAACTTCCAGTTCTTCGACGGGTCGTCGATGCGGGAGAGGAAGCGCCGCCGCTGCTCGTCCTTCGAGACGTTCAGGAAGAACTTCAGGACCACGAGCCCGTTCCGCGCGAGGTGGAGCTCGTTGTCGCGGATCGACTCGTAGCGCTGGGCCCAGAGCAGGTCGGGCTCGACCTGGTAGGGCAGGCGCTGGGCCGGGAGGTACTCGGGGTGCACCTTCACCACCAGCACCTCTTCGTAGTAGCTGCGGTTGAAGATGCCGATCCGGCCGCGCTCGGGCATGCACTGCGCCGTGCGCCACAGGAAGTCGTGGTCGAGCTCGAGCGTCGAGGGCTGCTTGAACGAGAACACCTGGCAGCCCGCCGGGTTCACGCCCGTCATCACCGCGCGCAGCGTGCTGTCCTTGCCCGCGGCGTCCATCGCCTGGAACACGATCAGGACGGCGTACTTGTCCTGCGCGTAGAGCACGTCCTGCAGCTCGCGCATGCGCGCGACGCTCGCTTCGAGGCTCTTCCTCGACTTCTTCTTGGACGGTGGGGACGGGACGGACGTCGCCGCCTCGCCGATGCGGAACGAGCCGTCGTACGGGACTCGCCAGGGACTGCTGACGCCTTCGAACATGCGTCCTCCGGTGGGGTGCGGGATACAGTACCGCGCACTCGATGGGAGGGGGCGGATGGCGGATACGCTGCGGGTCGAGCGGACGGGCGAGATCGTCGAGGTCACGCTCGCGCGGCCGTCGCACCGGAACGCGCTCGACGACGATCTCTGGCAGGCGCTCCGGCGGGAGGGGCTGGCGCTCCACGACGCCTACCCACGGGTCGTCATCCTCAGCGGCGAAGGCGAGCATTTCTGCGCGGGGATGGATCTGTCGCCCTCCAACCCGCTGCTGGCCCGGATCGCCCCGCTCGTCGCGGCGCACGACACGTACCGCCTCTCCGAGGTCATCCGGCACCTCAAGGCGTCGTTCGGCGTGTTCGCGCGACTCCCCGCGGTCGTGATCTGCGCGATCGAGGGCGCGTGTCTCGGGGGCGGGCTCGAGCTCGCGCTGGCCGCCGACCTGCGCATCGCGGGCGAGAGCGCGGTGTTCTCCATGCCCGAGACGCAGTTCGGGATGGTGCCCGACGTGGGCGGCACGGTGCGGCTGTCCAAGCTGATCGGGCGCTCCCGGGCGTCCGAGCTCATCCTGACCGGCGAGCGGATCGGCGCGATCAAGGCGGAGCGTTGGGGCCTCGTGAACGAGGTCGTGCACGACGGCACGGCGCTCGAGCGGGCCCGCGCCGTGGCGGCCCGCATCCTGAAGGCGTCGCCGACGGCCACGCGGCAGGCGCTCCTCGCGCTCCGGCATGCCGACGAGCTCGGCGACGACGAGCGGTTCGAGATCGAGACCGAAGCGGGGGCCCGGGCCCTCGTCAGCGGCGAGGTGACCGAGGGGCTCGCGTCGTTCGCCGCCAAGCGGGAGCCCCGTTGGTAGGCACGCTCCGCGACAGCCTCGCGGTGCGTGCGGTCGTCACGCTCGCGGCGTGCCTGCTGATGTCGCTCGAGGCGCCGCCCACGAACCTGCACTGGATCCAGTGGGTCGGGCTCGTGCCGATGTTCTGGGTGCTGAGGCCCGACACGCCGCGCTCGAACCGCTGGCTCGGGTACCTCTACGGGGTGTTCGGGGTCGCGGCGATCTTCCGCTGGCTCATCGACACGATCGACCTGTTCAGCAACCTGCCGTTCATCCTGGCGTTCGCCATCCTGCTGCTGTTCGCGTCGGTGTTCGGCGCCCCGTACGCGCTGCTCTGGGGCAGCGTGCACCCGATGCGCAGGCGGCTCGGCACGTGGTGGGTCGTCGCGTGGCCGGCGCTGTGGGTCGTGCTCGAGTACCTGTGCATGAAGATCTTCCTGTTCCCCTACAACCACGGGGTCGGGCAGTACCAGGTGCCCGTCGTGTGGCAGGTGGTCGGGATCACCGGCGTGTGGGGCCTGACCTTCCTGATCTTCTTCGGCAATGCCGTGCTGGGCGAGTGGTTCTACCGGCGGGTCGAGGGCGACGCCGAGCCGCCGGGCATCGCGGCCGCGGCGTTCGGCGCGTGCCTGCTCGCGACGGTGAGCTACGGCGTCTACCGCTTCGAGGCCGTCGAGCAGGGGCTCCGCGAGGCCCGCGTCGTCCGGCTGGCGCAGCTGCAGAGCGGCGTGACGATGATCGAGCGCCTCGAGATGGGCAGCCAGCGCGGCGCGGCCGAGTGGATCGAGTGGACGAAGGGCATCCCGCGCGACACCGTCGACCTGATCGTGTGGCCGGAGGGGGCCGCGCCGTACCTCAACGTCCGCGGGCGCAACGAGACCGAGAAGCGCCGCGGCAACCGGTACCGCAACATCATCGGCAAGCTCGCGAAGGACGCCCACGCGCCCATCGTCGTCGGCGCGGGCACCGTCCTCGACACCGACGACGGGATCGAGGTCTTCAACAGCGTCTACGCGTTCGACGAGTCCGGCGAGGTCGTGGGCAGCTACGACAAGATGGTGCCGCTGCCGTTCGGCGAGTACTTCCCGTTCGGCGAGTACGTCCCCTGGCTGGCGAACGCGATCGGCGGCATCGGCGACTTCCGCGCGGGCACCGAGCCGACGCTCCTGGCCGTGGCGGGCACCACCATCGCCGCACCCATCTGCTACGAGGCGATCCTGCCGGACACGTGCCGATCGTTCGACGATCCCGGGCTGTTCGTGAACGTCACGAACGACGCGTGGTTCGGCGACAGCGCGGCGCCCTGGCAGCACGGGATGCTCGCGGCGTCCCGCACGACCGAGCTCGGGGTGCCGATGATCCGCAGCACCTACTCCGGGATCTCCTTCGTGGCCGAGCCGCACGGCGTCATCCACGCCGAGACCGAGCTGTTCGTGCCGGCCCGTCGGCTCGTCGAGGTCCGCCTCGCCACGTTCCCGACCTTCTACGCCCGCTTCGGCGACTGGTTCGTCGGGTTGTGCTTCCTCTTCGTGCTCGCGCTCGAGGCGCGGGCGCGCCTCGCTCCCAGGGAGACCTCATGAACCCCCAGCGGATCGGCCTCGCGGTGATGGCCTCCCTCGGCATCGCCCTGGCGGCCTGGGTCGCCATCGGGCCCGCAGAGACCCCCGACGCGGCCCCGGTCCAGCCGGCTCCCACCGAAGCCGCGGGAGTGGCGCCCCCGCGTCCCGGGCCGTCCCCCGCGCCGTCGAAGACGTGGGAGGGGGTCGACGCGAACGGGGAGAAGATCGCTCCGCCCGAGGGGTGGGTCCCCGAGAAGAAGCCGCGTCCGCCCGGTCCCGCCCCGTCCGCCGAGGCGCTCCGCCGCGCGTTCGACGCGATCGACTGGCATCCCGCTGCGAACCCCGAGCCCGGCCAGGATCAGCGCGCGTTCCGCAACGCCTACACCGACAAGATCCGGGCGTTCTCGAACCTCGATCGCGTGCTCGCGTCCGTCGAGGGCGAGGGCGAGACCGAAGCGAAGCTCGAGCAGGTCGAGATCCGGCTGATCATGGCCGAGCTCTCGCTGCGGGCGCCGTTCTCGCCCTCCGAGGGCCGCGACGATCAGGCGATCCTCGAGAAGCGCGTCCGTCCGCTCTACGATCAGGCGACGACGCTGCTCGATGCGATCGAGACGGCGGATCCGGGCGCAGCCGACGCGGTGGCCGCGCTGCGCCAGCAGATCCCTACGGGTTCGCCGTGACCCAGATGTGATCGATCTTCGACCAGGGGAGCTGGAGCTCGACCTGGGAGCCCGCGAGATCCCGCCCGCGCTCGTCCTTGAACGTCTTCGCGATGACGACGAGGCCACCTGCGGGACGGTCGACGATTTCGCCCTCGATGATCAGCGTTCCGATGGGGACGTGGCCGTCCTTCGGGAGGGTGAACAGCGCGGTGCGGAGGAAGATGGTGTGCATACAGGGCTCCGGTTGTGGAGCCCTCACTAGCACGCGGTTATCCGCCCCATCCACCGGAGGACTCTCATGCGGAAGCTGTCGTTGCTGTCCCTGCTCGCGCTGGCCGCCTGTGGCGTGCCCCAGGCCGAGCACGACAAGGTCGTCGCCGAGCGCGATGCGCTCCAGACCGAGGTCGCCCAGCTCAAGGGCCAGGTCGCCAAGCTCGAGCAGCAGGCGAAGATGCAGCGCACCCCCCCGGGGCGCCCCACGCCCAAGGGCCCCGACACCGAGAAGATCGACAAGTGGCTCGCCGAGGCCAACCTCACCCGCGAGTCGAAGGTCAGCGCCACGATCAAGACGAACAAGGGCGACATCCACTGCGACCTGTTCACCGACAAGTCGCCGCTCACGGTGGCGAACTTCGTCGGCCTCGCCGAGGGCAGCAAGGAGTGGACCGACCCGGCGAACAACACGCCGGTGAAGCGGAAGCTCTACGACGGCACGATCTTCCACCGCGTCATCAAGGGCTTCATGATCCAGGGCGGCGATCCGCTCGGCAGCGGCCGCGGCGGCCCCGGCTACCGCTTCGAAGACGAGGTCGCGAACGGCCTGCAGTTCGACGAGCCCGGCCAGCTCGCGATGGCGAATGCGGGCCCCGGCACGAACGGCTCGCAGTTCTTCATCACCGACAGCCGTCCGGCGCACCTCAACGGGCGCCACACGATCTTCGGCAAGTGCGACATGCCGGTGGTGCAGGACATCATCAACGTCGAGGTCAAGGGCAGCACGCCCGTCGAGCCCGTGACCATCCAGACCATCCAGATCTCCAGGAAGTGACGATGCGCGCCTCTCTCGCCCTGCTGCCCTCCGCGGTCGTCATCGGCTTCTCGCTCGCCTGCACCGGCGGGATCAGCGAGCCGCCCTGCGACCTCACCGTCGACAACCTCGCCGGGAAGTCGTTCATCATGAGCGAGGCCCAGCCCGACGGCCCCGACAAGCTCAACGCGCTCGCCCGGCTCACGTTCGTCGACGATGGCGGGCTCAAGGCGAAGTACACGGCGATGTCGCTCGGCGACATCTACACGTACGACTGCGAGAAGCAGGAGAAAGACGGCAAGTTCGAGCAGAAGTGCTCCGAGAAGGAGCGCCTGCAGGACTGGTGCGAAGCGCTCCTCGCGTGGGACAAGTCGTGCACGGCCAAGAAGCTCAAGAAGCTCGGGTCGAACGCCTCCGACGAAGAGATCGACAAGGCCATGGATGCCGCGAAGAGCGCGCACAAAGAGGCCGAGAAGGGCGAAGAGAAGGCCTACAAGATGTGGAAGCTGCGCCGGGCGAACCTCGGCAACAAGCTCCAGGGCCAGCTCTACGCGAAGGTCGACGAGAAGAAGTGCCGGCTGCGCATCGACGACCTTTACTGGACGCTCTACGACGGCGAGAAGCGCGAAGACTCCAACCCCGTCGGCACGAACCCGTTCGTGAAGGCCGATCAGCCCTGGATGTTCGAGCACTGCGACAACCAGGCCGACCTGTGGGATCTCGAGACCGACGAGTTCCCCACGAAGCCCCTCGAGGCGGCGCCCACGCACGCGCCCGGCAAGGCGATCTACTACTTCCACACCGGCGAGACCGGGTCGAAGCCCGAAGAGGGCTGCACCTACAGCTTCGACACGTACGCGGGCTGGCTGCCGCTCCAGCAGGGCCAGACGCCGACCACGAACGCCGACGGCCGCCTGATCTGGCGCGCCGAGTACGCCTTCGACGACGGGCACGTGCGCGACATCGGCGGCAAGCAGATCGGCATCTTCCACATGGCGCGCTTCAAGGAGTGCGGCGGGAAGAAGGAGCGGATCGACGTGTCCTGCCGGGCCACGCCGTTCTGATCCGCCGTCGAGGTGCCCTCACGGCGTGAGGATCACCTTTCCGAAGCTCTTCCGATCGTGGATGAGCTGGTGGGCTTCGGCGGCCTGCTCGAACGGGTAGGTCGCGTGGACGTGGGGGCGGAGCACGCCCTGCGCCCACAGGTCGAGGAGCGACGCGAGCCAGCCGGTGACGCGCTCGCCCTCGTCCCACAGGTGGCCCATGTTCACCCCGAGCACGCCGTGGTTCTCGTTCATCAGCGTGATCGGGTTGACCTTCAGCCACGGCACCGAGGCGACCGTGCGCAGCGTCGAGAGCATGCTGCGGCGGTTCGAGTCGGCCTGCGCGGAGAAGCCGAAGCACGCGAGGCGCCCGCCGGCACGGAGCAGGCGCAGGCCCTTGGCCCACGAGTCGCCGCCCACCGGGTCGAGGATGAGGTCGAGGCCGGTCTCGCCCTTCAGCGCCGCCTCGAAGTCCTCGGTGCGGTAGTCGATCAGCTGGTCGTAGCCGCGCTCGCGGAGGAAGTCGTGCTTGCTGGCGCTGGCCGTGCCGATGGCCGTGCCGCCGCGCCACTTGATGAGGTCGAGGGCCGCGAGCCCGACGCCGCCGGCCGCGCTGTGCACGAGCACGCGGTCGCCCTCGCGCACGCGCCCCATGATCTCGCACAGCATCCACGCCGTGAGACCGACGACCGGGATCGCGGCACCCGTCACGGCATCGAGCCCCCCGGGCCGACGGACGGCCTGCTGGTCGGAGACCACGATGCTCGAGCTGTACCCGCCGAAGCGGCACATCGCGACGACGGGCTCGCCGATCCGCGCTTCGTCGACGCCCGCGCCCACCGCGTCGATCGCGCCGGCGACCTCGTACCCGACGACGAACGGGAACGGCGGAGCATCGGGGTAGACGCCCATCCGGGCCATGAGGTCCGCGAAGTTCACGCCCGCCGCTTCGACCGCGACGCGCACCTCGCCTTCACCCGGCTCGGGGTCGGGGGCCTCGCGGACGTCGAGCACGGACGGGTCGCCCGCGCGGGGGATCCAGATCTGCTTCACGACGGGCCTCCGGGAGGAGTGTGGATGCGGAAGGTCCGCGCGAGAGTCTCACGAAGCGCCAGCTTCGCGCTCTTGCTCTTGATCTTCCGCTTGTTCTCGCGCGAGTCGCGGTCGGTGTTCACGCGGATCTCTGCGTGGTGGTCGTCGCCCGGGCTCGGCGCGTCGACCGCGAAGAAGCGGTAGTCGGTGTCGTGGATCACGACCGAGCCTGGCAGCGCGCCCGGCGTGGTCGCGGCGATACCGTCGAGATCGGGCCGGTTCGCCAGCAGCGGGACGTGGGCGTCGCAGTATTTCGCCCGGTGTACCGAGGTGCCTTCGAGGTCGATGGCCGATGCGGCGACTCGCTCGCCCTGCACGTCCCCGGGGCCGATGGCTCGGTACAGGGGCTCGTCGTCCGGGATGGGCTCGTCGATGGGACGGGTGTCAGCCACGCAGCCAGGCCTCGATGCGGCGCTTGAGTGCGTCGAGCTCGTCGAGATCGATGTCTTCCGAGCGTAGCTCCCCGGTGGCGTCGTCCACGAACGCCGCCGCCGCATCTCCCTCGTTGTCGATGCACAGGTGGACGAAGCGTGCCTCGCCACCGAAATAGAGCCCGATTCCGCCCTCTGCGTCGGGGCGGATGCGCGATGGATCGAGCACCGCGAGCGCGCGCGACGCGAGCCCGAGCGCACGGCGGTTGGGAGGGGGAGCAGCGTAGCCGTTCCATCCGCGGGGGAGGTGGACGAACGGTCGGAGTCGTTCGTCGACATCGGGCTCGAAAGCACGGAACCCGTTGATCGGGGCGTCGAACCGGTCGGTCAGCCGGCGGGCCATCACCATGGCTCGCCTCCGTCCGGCACGAGCTCGAACACCTGGTGCGGCTCGAGTCCGTCGATGATGTACGGGCTGTGGGTCGCGGCGATGATCTGCCCTTCGGGGAGCAGCGCCTGGAGCGCCCCGGGCATGCGGCGCTGCCAATCGGGGTGCAGGTGCGCTTCGGGCTCGTCGATGAGCAGGATGCCGTTGGGGCCGCAGTGCATCAGGATCTCGGCGAACAGGAAGATGATCTTCCGCTCTCCCGAGCTCAGGTCTCGGAACAGGACCCGCTTCTGTCGGACGGAGAACTGCAGCTCGAGCTCGGGGGTCAGCCCGACGAACTCGTAATGCGGGAGGAAGGCACTCACGGCGTCCCACAGCGTCGTTCTCTCTCTGGAGATCTGCTGATGCGTGATCCAGGCATGGACCGCCTTGGCCCTCGCACCGGTCGACCCGCCGTGTAGGGCCTGATGAGGGTCCAACGCGCTCGGGGTGCCTTGTGTGATGGGTTGGCCCGACACCAGCGGATCCCGAGACGCGGGTGCGAACAGGGTGTGATGAGCCACACGGCCGAATGCGGACACCGGCCCTCGGAGCTCGTGGCCTGCGACATTGAGGACCTGGCGAGTCTCGAATGTGAGCTCCATCGTCTCCGGTAGGGGACCGGGCGGACGATTGGCTGCCCCCGCGAGCGCGTTCGCGATTGCCTCGAGAATCGACGTCTTTCCAGTCCCGTTCGGCCCGATGATGGCGACGAACTGGCACGGCGCGCCGTCGGGACCCGTGAAGTCGAGCGTCAGATCGTCGATGCAGCGGAAGCCCGCGATGTGGAGCCGACGAATTCGCACGCTCCCCCCGTGCTTCGTACTAACGCCGCCGACGGAGACCCACGAGGACCAGGAGCCCGGCGCCCCAGGAGAACGACAGGCCCGGCGTGTCGCAGCCCGCGGAGCCCTGGCAGCCCTGGTCGCAGCCCTGGGCGTTGTTGTAGGTCACGGTGCCCACCGCGGCCTCGGCGGTGGTCCACCCGCCGTTCGAGCTGGTGATCGTGAGGTCGCGCAGGCCGAAGTTCGGGCCGTTCGGCGAGTCGTACGTGGGCAGCTCGAAGGACAGGCTGCTGCCGAGCGCGCCCGTGATCGCGGTCTCGGCGAGGGTCGACACCACGCCTTCGACGTTCTCGACGACCTGGTCGGCATCGGGGACCATCGGATCGCCCGAGAGCGTCGCGTTGTAGTCGGAGGGCAGGGCGATATCGATCGCGAGGGTGCCGAACACGTTGCTGAACGTCACGTCGAGGCCGACCTCGGGCGACACCGTGAAGCCGAGCGCACGCGCCTGGCGCCCGTCGAGCTCGGCGTAGAAGTTCACCTCGAGGTCGTCGATCGCGACGGCGAGGTCGTGCTGGGTGCTCGGGTTGGTGAGCGGAGGCTGGCGCGGCACGGTGCGCACGGTGAGCGGCTTGGTCTCGGGGAACAGCTCGTTGAACGCCTCGCCGCCGACCAGGCCGAGCAGGTTGGTGTCGAGCGTGAAGCCGCCGAGCTCGCCGCCTTCGATGTTCTGGCAGAGCAGCCCGCCGCGCCAGATGGCGTACAGCCCCTGGTCGACGATGTCGGCGCCGACGCGGGCCCCGACGTGGGTGGACGCCGGGAGGGTGGTGACGCCGGGCACGGGGCCGGAGCTCGCGCGCGAGCCGTTGGGATCGAAGGCCGCGACGCACGGGTTCTGCTCGGCGAACACGCTGCCGCCGATCTTCACGTCGACGCCGCCGTTGGTGACGGCCACGGCCTCGGGCGCGAAGTCGACGTACAGGACGGTGCCGAGCACGTCGATCTGGTCGGAGAACGCAGCCACCTCGAGCGCGTTGTTGATCTCGACCTCGAAGTCGTCGACGAAGCCCGGGATCAGGGCGAGGGCCTCGTCGCGCGCATAGTCGACCAGCAGGTCGTACGGGTTGTAGACGACCGAGACGAGGTTGATGATGTCGCCTGCGGTGCAGGACGTGACGTTCACGTTGCTGCCGGTGAGCGTGTCGGACGTGGTGACGGTGCCGATGTTCGCCATGAGCCGGCCGTTCGCGACCGACAGGGTGACCGGTGCCGTCACGTGGACGGTGAAGGGCGCGACCCAGGCGTCACAGTCGCCCTCGACGCACGCGGCGCCGAGCTCGATGATCATCGGATCGAACGAGTCGTTCACGATGATCCGGATGTCGGCCTCGAGGGTGAGCACGCCGTTGGACGGCACGATGCTCGCGGTGAGGACCTCGGCTTCGACCCAGCCGCCGCTCACGTCGTAGCCGTAGTCGATGAGGCAGCTCGGGAAGCCCGCGCCCAGCGTGCCGCCGTTGATGAGGGGGATCAGGATCGGGTCGTTGGGCACGACCTCCTGGGCGATCGCTGCCGCAGCGGACAGGCCCTGCGGGGTCATCTGCAGGTGGAGCGCGTCGTCGATCGTCGAATCGGCAGGCCAGCTCTGGGCCAGGGCAGGAGCAAGGAGCAGCGGCAGCAAGGGGGCCTCCGGACGGACCCGTAAGGTACCGCGTCCGCCGGGGGACTGTCGCGCTTTCCGTTCGGCGTCCTGGACAGGCGTTCACGCTTGAACATATGTTCAAGCATGGCCTACGCGGAGCTCGTCGCCCGGTCCTGCTACTCGCTGCTCGACGGGGCGTCCCAGCCCGCCGAGCTCGTCGAGGCCGCGGCGCGCAACGGGGCCGTCCACCTGGGGCTCGCCGACCGCGACGGGGTGTACGGCCTCGTCCAGGCGCACAAGGCGGCGGCCGAGACGGGCGTCCACCTGCTGTGTGGCGCCACGGTCACCGTGATCGGCCGTCCTGCCATCGTCCTGTACGCCGAGACGCTGAAGGGCTGGCGCTCGCTGTGCCGGCTGCTCACGGCGGCGCGTGCGGATCAGCCCAAGGGCACGGCGCGGATCGACGTCCAGCGCGTGGCGGAGCACGCCGAGGGGCTCAGCTGCATCCTGCGTCCCGGCTGGACCGCCGAGCAGGGCGCGGTCCTCCGCGAAGCGTTCGGCACGCACCTCTCCGTGGCGCTGTGCCGCAACCTCACGCCCGCCGACCGGGCCCGCGTGGGGCGCGCGCTGGCCACCGCGCGAACCCTCGATGCCCCGCTCGTGGCGACGAACGACGTCCGCTTCGACCGACCGTCGCGCCGGCCGGTGGCCGACGTCCTCACGTGCATCCGGCGGCGCACCACGCTCGACGCCGCCGGCACGGCGCTCCACCTCAACCACGTCCGCCACGTGCTGTCCGACGAGGAGTTCCGCGACCGCTACGCCGACTGGCCCGAGGCGATCGACGCCGCGACGACCGTGGCCGAGCGCTGCACCTTCACGCTCGACGAGCTGAAGTACACGTACCCGCGCGAGGTCGTCCCCGAAGGCCACACCGCGATGAGCTGGCTCGTCGCGCTCACCCGCGAGGGGCTCGAGTCCCGCTACCCCGACGGGCCTCCCGCCGACGTCGAGGCCCAGGTCGCCTACGAGCTCGAGGTGATCGAGGAGATGGACTTCCCGGCGTACTTCCTCACGGTGAACGACGCCGTCCGGTTCGCGCGCAGCCGGGGCATCCTGTGCCAGGGGCGCGGCTCGGCCGCCAACTCGGCGGTCTGCTACGCGCTCGGCATCACCGCCGTCGATCCGAGCCGCAGCACGCTCCTGTTCGAGCGCTTCATCAGCAAGGAGCGAGGCGAGCCGCCCGACATCGACGTCGACTTCGAGCACGAGCGTCGCGAAGAGGTCATCCAGTACATCTACGCCAAGTACGGGCGGCACCGGGCCGCGCTCGTCAACGAGTTCATCTGCTACCGCCCGCGTTCGGCGGTGCGCGACGTGGGCAAGGCCTTCGGGCTGTCGCTCGACCAGGTCGACCGGCTCGCCAAGTCGATGGACTGGTGGGTGCCGGGAATGACCGCCGACATCATCCGCGAGTCGGGGCTCGATCCCGAGTCGCTCGCGCTGCGCCAGACCGTCGCGATCGCCCAGCAGATCAAGGGGTTCCCGCGGCACGTGTCGATCCACGTCGGCGGGTTCGTCATCGCGGACGGCCAGCTCATCGACCTCGTGCCCGTCGAGCCCGCCACGATGGAGGGCCGCACCGTCATCCAGTGGGACAAGTACGACGTCGACGCGCTGCGCTTCGTGAAGGTCGACATCCTCGGGCTCGGGATGCTGACCTGCATCCGCAAGGCCTTCGAGCTCGTGCAGCGCTTCTGCGGCCAGGTGTGGAGCCTCGCGACCGTGCCCGCCGAAGACCCCGCCGTGTACGACATGTTCTGCCAGGCCGACACGGTCGGCGTCTTCCAGATCGAGAGCCGCGCGCAGATGTCGATGCTGCCCCGGCTCAAGCCGCGCACCTTCTACGATCTCGTCGTCGAGGTCGCGATCGTCCGGCCCGGTCCGATCCAGGGCGGGATGGTGCACCCGTACCTCCGCCGGCGCATCGGCGAGGAGCCCGTGACGTACCCCCATCCGCTCCTCGAGCCGATCCTCGAGCGCACGCTCGGCGTCCCGCTGTTCCAGGAGCAGGTGATGGCCATGGCCGCGGCGGTCGGCGGGTTCTCGGCGGGAGAGGCCGATCAGCTCCGGCGGGCGATGGGCGCGTGGCGCAAGCGTGGCAACCTCGACGAGCTCGGGCGCCGGCTCGTCGCCGGGATGGTCGAGCAGGGCATCGAGCCCGACTACGCCGAGAAGATCTATGCGCAGATCCTCGGGTTCGGCGAGTACGGCTTCCCCGAGTCGCACTCCGCGAGCTTCGCGATGCTCGTGTACGTGTCGGGCTGGCTCAAGCGGCATCACCCGGCCGCCTTCGCCGCGGCGCTCGTCAACAGCCAGCCCATGGGCTTCTACAGCCCGCGTGCCATCGTGGCGGACGCCCAGCGGCACGGGATCGAGGTCCGCCCGGTGTGCGTGACCGAGAGCGACTGGGACTGCACCCTCGAGCCCGCGTCGGGGCCGGGCTCCGCGGCGGTCGTGCGGCTCGGGTTCCGCCTCGTCCAGGGGTTCGGCGAAGAGCACGGCAAGGCCATCGAGCACGCCCGTGCGGACGGGCCGTTCACGAGCCTCGCCGACTTCGCGCGGCGCACGGCGCTCGATCGCGGCCGCCTGCAGGCCCTCGCCGAGGCGAACGCGTTCCGGGCGCTGTCGGACGGCGCGTCCCGGCGCGAGGCCGCCTGGGTGCTGCAGGGCCTGTGGACCGAGCTGCCCCTGTTCGCGGGCCTGTCGCGCAACGAGCCCCGCCCGAGCCTGCCGGAGTCCGGGCTCGTCGACGAGCTGAAGGCCGACTACCGCACAGTCGGGCTGAGCGTCGAGCTCCACCCGATGGCCCTCGCCCGGCCCCTGCTGCCCGGAGGCACCCTGCGGCTCGACCGCCTCGCGGTGACGCCGTCCGACACCCGGGTCTCGGTGGCGGGCCTCGTGTCGTCCCGGCAGCGGCCCGGCACGGCGTCGGGCGTCGTGTTCATGACCCTCGAGGACGAGTCGGCCATGACGAACCTCGTGGTGTGGCCGAAGATCTGGGAGAAGTACCGGAGGCTCGCCCGCCACGCGAGCCTCCTGGGCTGCGATGGCGTCCTCCAGAGGCAGGGGGACGCGATCAGTGTGGTGGTCCTGCATTTCTGGGAGTGCCCGTGGCCCGAGGACCGCGCCGCCCCTGCCATCCGGGCGCGGAACTTCCACTGAGGAGCGTGCCTGTCTGGAGCACAGCGACTATAGTGCGCCGCGGACGCGGCCGGCCCGCGTCCTGGAGGCCCCCCCGAGATGACAAGGTCCATCCTCTTCGCGCTGGTGCTCGTCGGCTGCAAGCAGACCATCGAGCCGTCGACTTCGGAGACGACCGACCCCACGGTCACCTTCGAGCAGCCGCCGCCCGGCGTCGACACCGACTGGCCCGTCCTCCCGGAAGCCGATGCCGACACCGATGCCGACGCCGATACGGATACCGACGCCGACACCGACTCCGACACCGACACCGACACCGGCGTCACCCCGACCACCGGCGACACGGGCATGGTCGTCACCCCCACGGGCGACACGGGCATGGTCGTCACTCCCACGGGCGACACGGGCATGGTCGTCGTCACCCCCACGGGCGATACCGGCACCGCCCCGACCCCCACGGGCGACACGGGCACGAGCGACACCTCGACCCCCTGAACGGCCCCGAGCCGCGACGGATGCGCGCCGCCTCCGTCGAAAAGAGAGCCCGCTGGACATCCGGCGGGCTCTTTGCGTTTCTGGCGCCGCGAACCTGGAGGATCCGATCATCCACAGGGGATCCATAGGCGAAATGCCCCGTCGGGCGTGGAATCACGGATCACGGCGTTCAACCGTTGGGATCGAATATGGAAATAATCCAGGCGCCGATCGATTTCCCCGGATCTCCGGCCATCCTCGATCGACGGCCGCGTTATCCCCAATCTGTTGAAGGAACCGGGTCCGGGACCCTGTAGCGGAAACGTAGGTAATGACGCTTGACCCGGCAGGATCGGGGCGGTACCAATGCCGGGCTGGGACCCACCCAGCTCCCTTCCCCGAACGCTCGCGGCGCCTCGTGTGCCGTCCCCCCCGACCCGACGATTCGCGTCCGGCCTTCCGGGCGTGCGTCCTCTCCCCCCGACCCCCATGGAGGCCCCCGGGATGGACGCGAGTCGTCGGTACCGGGTGGCCTCCACTGGTCCTCCTCGCGCTGGTCGCGTGCGGTGGGTCGGACGACGTGGAGCGCCGCCTCGTGCAGTGCGAGCCCGTCGAGCGCGGCGTTCGCCTGATCTGGTCGGGCGATCGCCGCGCTCCCTGCGGGGAGGCGTGGCTCCTCGAGCACGCCCCTGACGGTCGTGCGCCTTCCAGCCCGCTCGGGAAGGCGCGGATGGCGATGCGCGACCTGCTCCGCGGCGAGCCGCTCGCGCCCGAGCAGTCCCTCGACCTTCGCCCCGAAGGGCTCCCGCGTGACGCCGCGGCGGTGCACCTCGAGCTGCTCGTCGGGCGCGAGCTGCCCGAGGGGTTCGGCGATCCGTGGCTCGTCGCGTGGCACGGGGTCCACCAGGACGACCCGGACGCGGCTGCGCGGTTGGTCGCGTGGTCGATCTGGGACCCCGACGAGGACCGCCGCGCCCGCCTCCGCGAAGAGGTCGTCGTGCGCTTCGATCGCGAGCCGCGCTGCGCGTCCGACGCGTGCTGGTGGGAGCTCGCCGATGCGCTGTCCGGCGAGGAGGGCGCCGTGGGCCGGCGCGACGCGCTCTCCGACGGTCTGTGGCTGCGCGACCACCCGCCGCGCATCACGGGGGTCGCGGGCGATTGGGTCGGCGCGTGGCGCACGTGGGTCGACGGGAAGCCCGAGCGACGGCGCGTCGTGCGCGACGGCGTGGCGACCGAGCCCGCCGGGGCCCTGTGGGTGGGCGGCACCTATGGCGGGCGCACGCTGCTCGACGCCGAGCTCGGCTTCACGCCCGCGGCCGACGTGGCCGAGCTCCTGCCGCGTCCGATCGGCTCCGACACCGCGGGAGGCCGGGCTGCGGCGCTCGTGCCGTGGTGATCAGCCGCGCCGCGGCGACAGGCACACCTGGGCGTAGCCCTGGGGGAAGCCCGTGGGCTTCTGCCCGACCTCGAAGTCGACGGTGAACAGCTCGTACGACCCCTCTTCGGCCTCGATCCACTTGCCGATCTCGGTCGTGCGGTCGTTCGTCTCGAACGTGCTGCCCGCGCCCTCGACCGGGACCTTGAAGATCCGGCAGTACAGGCGCGGCGGATCGTAGAACGGCTCGACCGGGAGGGGCTCGTCGGGCGTCTCCTGCGCGGCCGCGGTGGGCATGAGCTGACCCACGAGCAGCCCGGCCTGGAAGGCGACGAGCACGCCGAGCACGATGGCCAGGGGCTTGGTGGACATGGGACCTCCGACGGCCCTCATAGCGCGCGGGCGTCAGGGACGGCACCGTTCTCTGAATGCGGACATATTCTGGCATGCGGACAGATTCTGGCCCTTTTCAGTCCAGGGTTCGTTCAGTATGTTCAGGGTGTTCACAGGAGGTCGGTCATGTTCGCTCCGTCGCTTCGCAACGCAACCCTCGGCTTCGAGGCTCCTTCGACGCTCCCGGTGGGGATCCGGGTGTTCGGGATCGTGCGTGATGGCGAATTCGCGGGGCGGCACTACCGCTCGGGTGAGCTGGCCGTGGTGGTGGGTGGCGTCCCCGAAGAGGGGGATGCCGTCGTCCTGGTCGCGGTCGGTCCCGGTCGCCCCCGCCTGGGGAGGGTGCAGGGCAACCGGCTGATCGGCGACCGTGGCGAGCCGTGTCTGATGTCGCGATGGGAGGTCGCGGGGCGTGTCGAAGGGGTGATCCGACCGGTGGGGGCCGGTTGGGCCATCGAGATGTTCGACCAGCCTGGCATCGTCGGCATGGCTGCGGATCGCGCTCCGGGTGTGCTGGAGGGCACCCCGGAGCCGGTCCGCCCCGTCGCCCAGCTGAGCCTGTTCGCGGCGTAGCGGGCGTGCGGCCGGGTGGGAGCCTAGCCGTGCAGCGCTTCCGCCATGGTGCGCACGCGCGTGGGGTCGAGCGGGGCCGAGAGGTCGCCGTCGGCGTGTAGCCAGGTGCCTACGATGGCTCCGTCGGCTTCGAGCGTCGCGGCGGTCTCGGGTGTGATGCCACTGCCGACCCACACGGGCCGCTCCGGCACGGCCTGCTTCACCGCGCGCACCCGCGCGGGGTCGTGGGCCTGGCCGGTGCCCGAGCCCGTGACGATCAGCACGTCGGCGAGGCCGCGGCGGGCGGTGTCGCGCGCGACGTCCGCGATGTCGGGCTGGCCGAGGGGAACGGCGTGCTTCACGAGCACGTCGGCCGCGATCTGCACGCCGGGGGCGAACCGGGCGCGATCGAGCAGGGTGGTGCGGGCATCGCCTTCGATGATGCCCTGGTCCGTGACCATGGCGCCCGTGTGCACGTTGACGCGGATCAGGTCGGCACCGACGGCCGCGGCGATCGCGAGGGCCGCGCGCGCGTCGTTGCGCAGCACGTTGATGCCGAGCCGCACGCCCGGCACGGCGCGCCGGATGTCGAGCGCCAGGGCCGTCATCTGGGCCAGCGTGAAGGCGTCGACCGCACCGCGCGCGAAGGGGGCATCGCCGAAGTTCTCGACGATCAGCCCGTCGACGCCGCCCTCTGCGAGGGTCTGCGCGTCGGCGAGCGCCCGGCTGCGCACCGCTTCGAGGCCGACACCGCGCGGGCTGCCGGGCAGCGGCAGCAGGTGCACGACGCCGAAGAAGGTCGCCATCAGAACGCGATCAGCGTCATGACGATGAAGGTCGGCACCAGGAAGAGCGCCGCGTAGCCGCAGTACCCGAAGAAGCTCGGCATCTTGTAGCCGGACTGCTCGGCGATGGCGCGCACCATGAAGTTCGGCCCGTTGCCGATGTACGACCCGGCCCCGAGGAACACCGAGCCGAGCGAGATGGCCTCGAGCACCGCCGCCGAGTCGACGTGCGTGAGCGGCTCGAGGTTCTCGGCGGTGAGGCAGTGCTCGTACGTGCCGCAGGCCATGGCCGCGAAGGTCACGTAGGTCGGCGCGTTGTCGAGGAATGCCGACAGCGAGCCCGACGCCCAGAAGTACTGCCAGGGGTGGGTGACACCGAGCGCGCTGCCGTTCGCCTGGAGCAGCGAGGTGGCGGGGATCATCGAGATGAAGATGCCGATGAACAGCGCGCCGACCTCGAGGATCGGGCCGTAGTTGAACCCGTTGCGCTCGCGGATCGACGGGCTGGTCGCGAACACCGAGACGACCGAGAGCAGCACCATCCCGATCTCGCGGGCGTAGTAGTGGCGGAAGTCGACGTGGTGCGGGTCGGGCGAGAGCAGCAGCACGCAGGCGATGACGCCGCCGAGCAGCAGGAAGTTCAGGTTGCCCTCGAGGCGCAGCGGCTCGAGCGCGGCCTGGTCTTCGACGCGCGCGGTGGTGGTCTCCTTCCGGTACTGGAAGGTGTCGATCGCGAAGAACACGCCGAGCAGGAACAGCACGACGGGCAGCCAGTACATCCACAGCGTCTGCACGGTCCAGAAGAACGGCACACCGCGGAGGTACCCGAGGAACAGGGGCGGATCGCCGATCGGCGTGAGCGCGCCGCCGATGTTCGACACCAGGAAGATGAAGAACAGCGGGATGTGCCAGGTGTGCTCGCGCTGCTTGTTGGTGCGCAGCATGGGGCGGATGAGCAGCATGCTCGCGCCGGTCGTGCCGATGATGTTGGCGATCACCGCACCGATCGCGAGGAACGCGGTGTTCACCACGGGTCGACCCTCGAGGTCGCCGCGCAGCAGGATGCCGCCCGAGATGATGTAGAGCGAGCCGAGCAGCGCGATGAAGCTGATGTACTCGATCAGCGCGTGCTGCAGGTTGTGCACGGCGTCGTGGCCGAGGTGGTTGAAGTCGGTGAGGCCCGTGTAGACCAGGAACACGAACACGGGCGAGGCCCAGCCGAGCGCGACGAGCAGCTGGTTGCGCGTCTTGTGCCAGAAGTGCTCGGCGAACATCGGCACGAGCGCGATCGACAGCAGCATCCCGGCGAACGGGATGACCGACCAGATCGGGAGGAACTCACCGAGCGTCGCGTGATGCTCACCACCATCGCCGCCGCCGGACGCGAGCGCGGCGGTCGAGAGCCAGTACAGCCAGACGGGCACACTTCCCCCAGGGGTTGAGGAGCGGGCCCTTAACGGGTTGTCAGACGCCGGGCTGCGCGATGTACGCGCATCCTCAGAGTGCGAGGAGGTACGCCGAACGCAGGTGGTAGCGGCCGTCGGGGAGCGGATCGAGCGACGTGGGTGCGCCCTCGCCCGCGATCTGGGCCGTGGTGCCCGCCAGCCCGAAGACCCACAGCCCCGAGCGATCGGCCTTCGCCGCGTACAACCCGCGCGTGTGCTTCAGCGAGGCGCCCATCGCGTCGGCGCTCGGCCACAGCGTGGGGAGCAGGGGACCGATGCCGAGCTCGAGGGTCGTCGGGAGGCCGGAGCACGTGCCCGGCTCGACCGTGAACCGCCAGTTGCCGTAGAGCGTCACGTCGTCGGGCGCCTGCTCGACGGGCTCGGGGCTCGCGAGCGTGGCGTCGCAGGCCACCGGTTCCAGCACGCCTTCGGCGTCGGAGGCGAGGACCTCGAGCTGGAGCGCCGGCGTGCCCACCACCTGGCCGTCTGCGAGGTCGATCACGCCGGACACCGCCATCCAGTCGCCCTCGAGGCTGACCGGCTCACCCGTGTCGCTCGTGTCGACCGGCGTGTCGGTGTCGAACATCCCCGAGTCGATGTCCGATGCGTCGAGGCCGGCGAAGGCACAGCCGACGAGCAGCAGGGGGAGCGCGAATCGAAGGGGAGCCATCATGCCGTGTGCCACTGCACGAAGCGTACCACGTCGGCGTCCGGCCCGTGTGGACCGACGCTTTCGCAGGTCACGCGCCGCCCGGCGCGTCGTCGTCGACGCCGAACCGCGACATCGCCGCCGTGCCGGGGTCGTCGCCGAGCTGCCAGGCGAAGGTGGGAGCCATCGAGAACGGCTGCGTGCCATCCCACTCGAGCGTGTCGGGCGTCTCGCCCTGGGTCAGGCGATCCGGGTAGGCCCAGCCGTGCACCTCCCAGCCCGGGCCGTAGTCGACGTAGCCCGTGCTGGATTCGCCGGGGTACGGGCCGCCCGCGCCGACCGGGCCGAACCCGATCCGCGTGATCGACACGAACGTCGGGTTGGCCGTGAGGGCGTCGTCGCAGTCGCTGTCCTCGACGGCGAGCGTGACCTCCATCGCGGCGACACAGTCGGGACAATCGGGCGTCGTGGGCGTGCCGTCGAAGGTCGTGAGCACGGCGCACAGGTAGTGGCGGTCGGCGAACTTCCGCTGCCAGGCCTTGCGGTAGACCTGCCACGTCACCGAGCCCGTCACGCCCGACCCCTCGGGAACGACGAACCCCACGTCGAGCGCCCACGTCGGGTCGCTGGACGCGCATCCACCGAGGGCCAGGGCGAGCAGGGGGAGCGTTCGCATGCGCCTTCCTATCACGGTGCGCCGCTGTATCATGCCGTCGGAGGTGCGCGTGTGGTTCTGGCTGGCGGCGGCATGGGCGGGCTGCCCCGACGACCCGGCGTCCGATCTGCGCGCGCGGGCGACGGCGCTCGACAAGGCGTACGAAGACGTCGACGAGACGGGGTTCGCCGAGCACTACGCGGCCCTCCAGGGGCTCGTGCCGTGCCTCACGAGCGAGCTCGACGCCCGGACGATCCTCGCGTGGCACAAGGCGCGTGCGCTCGGCGAGTTCTTCGAGCGCGAAGAGATCGCCAGCGCGAAGAGCTGGGCGGCGGTGAAGGTCCTCGACCCGGCGTGGGCCCCGCCCGAGAGCTGGATCGTCGAGGGCACGCCACTCCAGCGCGCATGGGCCGAAGCGCCCGCATCCGACGCGCGAATCGAGCTCGAGCGCAGCCCCGAGGGCGGCTGGAAGGTCGACGGCACGCGGGCCACGTCGGTCCCGGCCGATCGCGCGTTCGTTCTCCAGGGCTTCGATTCCGCGGGGTCCGTCGTGCACACCGACTACCACTACAGCGTGGCCGAGGTCCCCGTGGTCGACTTCGAAGCGCTCGACGCGACGGCCCGCGAGCGGCGACGCAAGCGCATGCGCCGCTACGGATCGGCACTCGCGGGCGTGCTGGGCGCCGGCGCGGTGGGCACGCTCACCGCCGCGTGGACGCAGGAGCGCGCGGTCCAGTCCTACGACACGCCGCTCGAAGACGTGCCCGTCCACGCGCAGCGCGCGAACGCGCTCTCGGGGGTGGGCATCGGGCTGGGCGTCGCGGGCGCCGGGGTCGCCACCACCGCGTGGGTGGTGCGCTGGTAGCTACTGCGGCGTCTGGACGATGAAGTCGGCGGGCTGGATGTAGATCACGCCCTGGCCCGTGTAGGCGCCGGTGCCCGGGAGGTTCGCGCCCGAGAACCACACGGTGTCGGCGTCGAGCAGCTGGGGATTCCCGGCGCCGTCGACCACGAGCGAGAAGTCGGCGTCGTTCACCTCGCTGCCGATCACGAAGCCGCCGTCGGCGTAGCCGCCCGGCGTGTTCGGGTTGGTCGCGAGGATGTTGCTGTACCAGCCCGCACCCACGACGGAGTCTTCGATCGCGGCCCAGTTCGCACCGAAGCCGGCTTCGAGCTGCGGGAGCACCTGCGGATCCATCTCGTTGATGGCGAAGCCCCAGTCCCACTGCTGCACCTTGCTGGCCACGTCGCCCCACACCTCGGGGAACGTGAAGTTCGCGCAGGTGTTGCCCACGACCGGCGAGCCGGCGGGCAGGTGGAAGCCCCAGTGCACGTTGGCCGTCTCGGTCCACGTGCCCGCGCCGTCGGGCGCGATGGGGCCGGCGACGCCGAGGCTGACCTGGCAGCTGTTGAGCTCGTTGATCGACGTGGTCGCGGTCTCGTCGAGGATGAGCACGGACAGAACGACCTGGGCTTCGACGGGGTTGCCCGCCGAGTCGAAGCCGGAGAACGAGCGCGCGTTGCCCTCGCCGTCGATCGCGAACTCGGCGATGCCCACGCCGAAGGCCGCCGGAGCGAAGACGCGGTCGGTGCCGGTGGGTGCCGTGTCGTCGGGGGTGGGCGGCGTGGTGTCGGTGTCTGCGGTCTCGTCTTTGTCGCCGCCGGAGCAGGCGACGGCGAGCACGAGGCTGGCGAGCAGGAAGCGATTCATGGGCGTCCCTCCGATCGAGGGCACCCCTTAGCGAGCTCAGAGGCTCGTGACGACCTGGTACAGGATCAGCAGACCGCCCATCGACAGGATGATGGTGAGCAGCAGCACCAGGACGAGCAGCCAGCCCGTGTAGGGCGCGAATCCGGTGCGGCGCGGCGGGGCCATCGGGTCGTCGAGGATCTCGGTGGGCGCGGCGGCCAGGGCGGGATCGAGCCGGGGCCGCTCGTCGGTCGGGATGCGCTCGAGGGTGACGGCCTGGCCGGTCGGGATCGCGGAGGCCTCGGTCGGAGCGGCCGTGAGCGTGGGGCGTTCCGACGCGCGTCGCCCGGCGGGCTCGGGCGTGGCGGCACGCGCGGGCGGGATGACCGGGGTGGGCGCGTTGGAGGCCGACGCCGGCGTGGCGGGGGTCGGTGGCTTCGGAACGGGCTTCGCGGCGGGCTTCGCGGGAGGCTTCGGCGGAGGGGCCTTCTGTGCCGCGCGTTTCGCGGGGGGCGCCGGCGTGGGCGCCGCCGCCTTCGGCTTCGGGACCTTCGGGGTCTGCGGGACGGGCGCTTTCGGAGGAGCCGGCTCGATCGTGACCTGGGGCTTCTTCCGGGGACGGATGAACTCGGCGCCCTCGTCGACCGCGTTCGCGCCGATCTGGACGCGATCGCGGCTCGGATCGAGCTTGATCCTCGACCCTCCGTCGGTCTCGGTGACCGTGCGCTCGGGGTTCGCCTTGCGGTGGAGGACGACGTTCTCGTCCTCGGACTCGCCCTTGAGGGACTGCTCGTACGCCTTGAGGTCGAAGGTGCCGTCGACCAGCGTGTCGGCGGCCGACGCGTCGGGCTGGTGCCCCGCGGTGCGCACGACGTGCATGATCTGGGTGTCTTCGCGCGTGGTCTCCTGGGTGACCTCGTTCGCTTCGCCGGCATCGGTGACGATGGCCGACACCTGCGTGACCTCGGGCTCTTCGGTGGACGAGACCAGGCCGTACGCCTCGGTCTGCTCCTCGAGGTTCTTGAACAGGCTCGGGAACGCCGCGCCGGCATCGAGGTCGTCGTCGGTCGGGTCGTCCGACTCCATCGTCTGGTCGGTGTCTTCGGGCAGGTCGACCAGCGACTGGGTCGGCGTGGCGTGGACGCGCGCGAGGTCGGCGAGCGTGACGCCGCGCAGCCGGAAGTCGCCGTCGAGCGCCCACAGCAGGTCGGCCGTGCGCGTGTGGTCGGGATGGCTCTTCCGGACGCGCTCGAGCAGGCGGCGCGCCTTGAGCGGGGCGCCTTCGACGAGGAGGCGCGCCGCGAGCACGGCCTGGCCGTCGGGGTCGTCCTCCATCGGGTCGGTGAGGTCGATCACCGTGCCCGGCTCGTCGGTCTGGGAGAGGAGCTGCTTGAGCTCGGCGTCGTCGGGGAAGAGGTGGCGCCCGCGCGCGAGGGTGGTGCGCGCGTCCTTCAGCTCGCCGCGCTCGAGGAGC
Source organism: Alphaproteobacteria bacterium (assembly GCA_020632875.1). GTDB lineage: Bacteria > Myxococcota_A > UBA796 > UBA796 > JACKEQ01. Next base: position 108,509 of record JACKET010000008.1, on the reverse strand, counting down.
AACCGCCCGGCGAGGCGGAACGTCTCGGCCTCGTCACCCGCCTCGAGGAGGGGCTTGAGCCGTGCCCACGCGCGGTCGAACGAGCGCAGCTCCATCAGGGCCCGGATCTGCGCCAGCAGCGCCTTCTCGGAGGGCTCGCCCGAATCGGCCCACTCCTCGACCACGCAGATCAACAAGCGCAGATTCCCCTTCCGTTCGAGGGACAGCGCGGTTCGTTCCAGCTGCGACGGCGTCGGCGGCGCGTTGCGGTCGCTGGGGGAGAGGATGGGTCGCCTCCGCGAGTGCGCCACGAAGGTACCACGTGGCAGAGGCGGTCCGGAGGGCCCTGGATCGGTCCGTCGATCCGGGGGCCCTCCGGAGGCCGATCAGGCGTTCTTCAGCGCTTCGGTCAGCGCCGGGACGACCTCGAAGAGGTCGCCCACGATGCCGTAGCTCGCGTGCTGGAAGATCGGCGCCTCGGGATCCTTGTTGATCGCGACGATCACCTTCGAGGTGCGCATGCCGGCGAGGTGCTGGATGGCGCCCGAGATGCCGATGGCCAGGTAGAGGTTCGGCGCGACGGTCTGGCCCGTCTGGCCGACCTGCTCGCTGTGGTCGGCGTAGCCCGCATCGGTGGCGGCGCGCGACGCGCCCACACCGGCGCCCATCACCTCGCCCAGGGTGCGGATGACGGAGTCGAAGCTCTCCTTCGACTTGAGCGACCGACCGCCGGCTACGACCTTCGAGGCCGTGGCGAGGTCGATGCCGCGCGTCTCGGGCTTGAGCGTCTCGACGACCTTCGTGGTGGGCGTCGTGGCCGACCACGCGACGCTCTCGACGGGCGCGCTGGCGCCGGTGGAGGCGGGCTTGTCGAAGCTGTTCGGGCGCACCGTGGCGAAGGCCGGGCGGGCCGAGATCGTCACGTCGGACTCGATGGAGCCGGCGTAGATCGGGCGGCGCGCGACGAGCTTGCCGCCGTCGATGCGGAGGCCGTTGCACTCGCTGGCCATCGCGGAGTCGAAGCGCGCGGTGAGCCGGGGCAGCACGTCGCGCATCTCGTACGAGGCGGGCGCGATGACGATGTCGGGGTCGGCCGCGCGGATGATCGCCGCGAGCGCGTCGGCCGCGGCGCCGGAGTCGTGCGTGCCGAAGTCACCAGCGGCCTGGAAGACCTTGCTGGCGCCGAAGCCGCCGAGCGAAGCCGCGGGGGCATCGCCGAGCACGGCCGCGTAGACGGTGCCGCCGAGCTGGCTGGCCTTGCCGAGGAGCTCGGAGGCGGTGGCCTTGAAGGTGCCGCCGGAATGTTCGGCGACGACGAGGATTCCACTCATTGTTCTGTCTCCTTCGACCGTTCTCAGAGGACCTTGGCTTCGTCGCGAAGCAGGCGGACCAGTTCCTTGGCAGCAGTGGCCGCGTCGCCCTCGATCATCCGACCGGCGGGGCGGGCGGGCGGCGGGGCGAGGTTGCCGACGGACGACCGCGCGGCCCCGGCGTCACCGCCGATGGCACCCGCGCCGACGCTGTCGAGGGGCTTCTTCTTGGCCTTCATGATGTCGGGCAGCTTGGCGTAGCGGACCGTGTTCAGGCCGTCTTCGCAGGAGATCACCGCGGGCAGCGTGCCGGCGACGACCTGGCGGATGCCGGCATCCATGTTGCGGGTGGCCTTGAACTGGTTGCCCTCGAATTCGAGCGCGGTGACCTGGGTGACGTGCGCCCAGCCGAGCAGCTCGGCGACCATCGTGCCGATCTGGAAGTTCTGCTGGTCGATGGTCGACTTGCCGGTGAACACCACGTCGAAGCCGCCCTCCTTCTGGATGGCCGCGGCGAGCAGCTTGGCGATGCCCAGCGGGTCGCCGGGGTTCTCGGTCACGAGGACCGAGCGGTCGACGCCGAGCGCCAGCGCGCCGCTGCGCAGCTGCTTGTCGGCCGAGGCGTCGCCCACGGTGAAGGACACGATCTCGCCGCCGTGCTTCTCCTTGGTGCGGATCGCTTCTTCGATGGCGTACTCGTCGTAGTCGCTGATGCCGAACTTGACGCCGTCGAGGACGATGCTCTGCCCGTCCGCGGCGACCTTGATCCGCGCATCCGCGTCCGGTGTGATCTTGGCGCAAACTCCGATCTTCACGGTTCCTCCGAGGTTGTCTGTGTGTTCGTGAGCATTCCGCGGATGTAGATCTCCGCGACCTGGCGCGCGGCCTCTTCGAGCTGGATGCGCTGCTGGTTCCGCGCGAGCACCCACTGCATGGCGATCTCGTCGAGACCGCCGAAGAAGCCCCACATGGCGATGAAGGGGTCGATGTCGGGTCGGAACACGCCGGAGGCCTGGCCGTCACGGACGATGTTCGCGAAGATGTTGAGGTACGCCCAGAGCTTCTCGGGGCGGTACTCCTTGAGGAACTTGTTCGACAGCCGCAGCTCGACCTGAAGCACCTCGGCGGCCGACCGGTTCTCGCGCACCTGGCGGAAGTGGTGGCGGGCGAAGCGCCGCACCCGCTCGACCGGATCGTCGACGCCCTCGAGCGCCTCGCGCATACCGTCGAGCAGCACGTCCATCTTCTCTTCGAAGATGGAGAGCAGCAGGTCTTCCTTGTTCTTGAAGTACAGGTAGATCGTGCCGTCGGCGACGCCCGCGCGGCGCGCGATGTCGCTCACGCGCGCCTGGTGGAAGCCCTTCTCGGCGAACACGTCGACGGCGGCCTCGGTGATGAGGTCGCGCTTCTCGGTGCGGCGTCGATTCGGGTCGGCCAACGACGACTCCTGGGCGGCACCCGCGGATCGGGATCCGCGTGGCTCCGGGTGCCACTGAATGAGGGTTCACTCAGTACTGCCGGGGACCCCGCGGGGCAAGCCCGGCACACCCGGATTCTGCGTTCCCCGGCGGGGAAGCGGCCTCTCGTCAGCCGCGGCTGGCGCGCCAGCGCGCGACCGCCGTCGCGATGTCGCGCTCTTCGGCCGGCACCTTCTCCCAGTCCTTGAGGAAGGCCGTGTTGCCGGAGTCGGTGAGCGGGTGCTTGATGGCCTTCTTCAGCACCGCGTAGGGCACCGTGGCCACGTGGGCCCCGGCGAGCGCGGCCTGCACGAGGTGCATCGGGTGGCGGATGGACGCCGCGAGCACCTCGGTGGTGATCTCGGGATCGGCCGCGTAGACGTCGACGATCTGCGAGATGAGCTCGTTGCCGTCCCAGCTCACGTCGTCGACGCGACCGACGAACGGGCTGATGTACGCGGCGCCCGCCTTCGCGGCGAGCAGCGCCTGGGCGGCCTGGAAGCACAGGGTGACGTTGACCTTGATGCCCTCGGAGGCGAGCTGCGCGGTGGCGGCGATGCCGGCCTCGGTGAGCGGTGCCTTCACGACGACGTGCTCGGACAGGTCGGCGAGCAGGCGGCCTTCGCGCACCATGCCGTCGACGTCCTGGGCGAGCACCTCGGCGGACACGGGGCCGCGCACGATCTCGCAGATCTCGACGACGCGCTGGATGAAGTCGCCCCCCTCGCGGGCCACGAGGGACGGGTTGGTGGTGACGCCGGCGAGCACGCCCCAGCTGGCGATCTCGCGGATCTCGTCGAGGTTTGCGGTGTCGATGAACAGCTTCATGGCGGCCCTCCAGGGCAAAGCGCGAAAGGAGCCGGTTCTACAGGGTGGGTCGGCCGAAAGCAAACATGCCCACGGGGACCGCGCGCGGACCGGTGGGATCGGGGAGATCGCGGAACGCCTGCCCGGTGCGCGGGTCGATGGCGTCGGGCCAGATCTCCAGCAGCGGGGTGCGGACGAACGGCCGGTCGGCGATGGCCGGGTGGGGGAGCACGAGCTCGGGGTCGTCGAGGATCCGGTCGCCGAGCAGCAGCAGGTCGAGGTCGAGCGTGCGGTCGCCCCAGTACCGCGCCCTCCGTCGGCCGGCGCGCTCTTCGAGGCGGCGGCACAGGGCGAGCAGCTCGGGGCCCGACAGCGTCGTGTCGAACGTGATCACGCCGTTCAGGAACCACCCGCGGGCGGTGCCGCCCTGCATCGGCGGCGTGCGGTACCACCGCGAGCACCGCACCAGCGCGATGTCGGGGTGCGCGGCGATCTTGCGCACGGTGCCGTCGAGCCGGCCGCGGCGGTCGCCGAGGCTGCACCCGAGGCCGATGGCCCCGCGCTGGACGGGCGCGATGCGGGATGCGATCACGGACGGCTCCGGAGGGCGTCGGCGGCTTCGCCGTGGATGCCGCCGGGCGCGAGCGCCTCGGCGCGGTCGAGCCACGCGGCTGCGGCGTCGTGGTCGGCCTCGACCGTCCACACGTGCATCGCCATGGCCCACGGGAACCAGGGGTCGCCGGGATGCGCGGCCATGCCGTGCTCGAGGAGGGGCGGCACGCGCTCGGGCGCGCCCGCGAGGCGCAGCATCAGGCTGCCCTGCGCGACGGGCGGCACGAACGCCGGATCGAACGCGATGGCCGTGTGGATGCCGGCTTCGAGCGCGTCGGGATCGGGGGTCGTGGCCGCGAAGTGCGCGACCGTCGATGCCCATGCAGCGCTCGCCGCCGCCGTGCGATGGCCGCCGCTCAGCACGGCCAGCACGGGCGCGCTGGCAGGCTCGAGCGCGACGGGGTCGCGCGGCACGAGCCCGTGGAGCACGGCGGCCGCCAGCCAGGCGCCGACGGCGAGCAGGCGGGCGCCCAAGGGAGCTTCAGAAGACCGAGGCGTCGGTGAGCGAGTGCGCCTCCTGATCGAGGGTCGCCTGGAACCGCGCCTGGCTCTGGTCGTCGTCGACGTCGCACACGCCGGTGACCGTGAACCCGTCGACCTTGGCGTTCACCGAGTACGACCCACGGACCTCGGCCTGCTCGGGCGCCCACGAGAGCTTCTCGAAGCCGGCGCTCGGCTTCCACGCGACGGCCTTGCTGTCGACGTGCAGGGGGTCGCGCGGGGCGGCCTCGGCCGACACGTACGACTCGAAGGCGCCGTGGTACTCGATCTCGGCCTGGCGGATCGACTCGACGTTCGTGGGGACCTCGGCGCGCAGGGACTTCTTGTTGACCCCCGAGAACACCACCGTCAGGACGACGATCCCGACCAGCAGAACGACGGCCCCGATGATCATCTTGGTGCGGTCGAGCTCGAACATGCGACCCTCCAGCGACGGGGTTTAATGGGTCGCGCTGACGATGCCCACGAGGTGCACGCCAGAAGCGTCGACTCCCGCGGCGAGCCCGAGCGCGCTGCGGGCGTCGAGCAGGGCGAGGCGGTTCTTCGGCTCCCAGATCACCGAGTCGATACACGCTTCGACCGTCGTGCCCTCGCACTCCCACAGCATCGTGCCGGACGGGTCGAGGCCGAGGCTCGCGCGCACGCCTTCGGTGGACTCGGCATCGCCGCGCAGGAGCGACCGGGCGCCCGCGTCGAGCACGAAGTCGCGCTGCAGCTCGGGAGCGCCGTAGGCGTCGCGGACCTGGGCGAGCAGCGACTCGGCGCGCTCGATGGCGTCGGGCGGCGTGCGCACCGAGACCCCGTCTTCGATGAGGGGCAGCTCGGGCGGCACCATGCCGACGTACACGGGGAACAGCGCGGAGGGCCCTTCGGCCGGGATCAGCTCCACCATCCACTCGCCCACGGAGTTGCAGGCGATCGTGGCACCCTCGTCGAGCGGGCCCTCCTGGAGGAAGCCATTCGCGTCGGACACGGCGTACGTCGCGCCTTTCGCCGGGGCGAGCTTGAACGCGCCTCCCTCGGGCACCTGGCGGGGGACGCGCTCGAAAGGCACCGTGGGCGTGGCGCGCAGGGCGACCCAGAAGTCCTCGTCGTCGCCGCGGGCGCGGATCAGGCCGAGATCGTCGCCGGGCGGCAGCGCCTCGAGCCACTGCAGCAGCTGCGGAGGGGGCGCGCCATCCGGCATCGCGGTCCAGGCGCGCGCGTCGCGGGCGGGGAACGGGTAGCCGGACTTCCACAGGGCCTCGCGCACGCGCCAGCGCGTGACGCCCGGCCCCTTCGCGCCATCGTGGATGAGGCGGAGGGCGACGCCCGCTGCGGCCCCGGACAACGACGCATCCCACGCGCGGCCGGCGAGCAGGTCGGCGAGCGGCGGATCCGGCGGGGTCTCGGCAGACCGCGTGTACACGCCGGCGATGGGTGCGGGCAGGCGCGGGGTCGTGTCCCACGCGGGGGTCGCGGGGGGCGCAGGCTGCTTCGGGCAGCCGGCGAGGAGGAGGAGGGCGGCGAGACGCATCATGCCGCGCCCTGGAGCAAAGCCCGTGCCGCGTTCCCGAGCGCGGGCCACCCGCGGTCGTCGGTGGGCGATGGTGTCGCTCGAAAGCGGGTAGTCACGGGTCCTCGTCGATGCGCGCCGGGAGCGCGAGACACGGGGGGTCGACAGACTGTCATCCGACGCGGACGGCCGGCCGGCGACGCGACAGAACGTCAGTCGAGCTCGGGCAGGCTGTCGCTCGATTCCTTCGCGGTGTCGGCGCGGATGAAGTGGTCGTCGCCGACCTCGACGAGCTGCAGGTTCGGGAGGCGGGCGCCCTTGCGCACCGGGACGAGCGAGTGGCCGTCGCGCATCCAGGCGAGCGCGGTGTCGCGGTCGAGCGTGCGGGCGCCGAGGCCGTGCAGCTTCACGTCGAGGCTCGCAATCCGCCCGTCGGACACGGTTCCGCCGGTCACCAACACATCCGCCATTCCATCCTCCAGGGCCATCGTCGGGCGGAGCAGATAACCGCCGCGGTTAACGGAAGCGATCGGCTCCCCACCTCCAGCCAGAACCCCGGAGGAGCCATGCTGGCCATGTTGATCGCGCTCACCGCCCACGCGTCGGGAACCGACGTGGTGAGCCAACGCCCCGACTTCTCGCACGCGGGCGTCACGGTCGACGCGGGGTCGCACGCGGTGGTCGGCGCGAAGGTGCAGCCCGTCCGCGCCGTGCCCAGGGTCGCTGCGGCGCCCGTGAGGCCGGCGACCCCGAGCCCGCAACCGCCGGTGCTCACGCTGCCCGCGTGGATCCCGCTCCAGCGACCGGCGCAGATCAGCAACGGGATGGTGCGCAGCCGGTAGCGCGCTCAAAGCCGGCGGGTGCCGTGCTGCGGCGCCACGCCCTCGTGGGTGAGTACGTGCCGGAAGAACACCGTGAGGTCGGCGATCCGGCGGTTGAAGGGCCGGATCAGCGCCGCGTTCAGGTCGACGAAGAACGCGGGCAGCGGGATCAGCAGCACGCGCCCCCCCGCGAGCCGTCGGGTGATCGCGTTGCGGGTCAGCACCTCGGGGCCCCCGCAGTCCACGATCTCGGGCCCTTCGGCGAGGTGCTCGGCGATCACGTCGGCCAGATCGGCCTCGTGGATGGGATTGGTGTGCACCTCGCCCGACCCGATGCGCACGCCGATGCCGAGCCGGGCCCAGGGCCGCAGCAGGTCGAAGCTCCCGAAGAACCCCGTGGGGCGCACGGCCGTCCACGTGATCGGCGCCTTCGCGAGCGCTTCTTCGACGGCGCGATGTGCTTCGACGTAGGCGACGCCGGGTGGGTAGTCGCCGAACACGCTCAGGTAGACGAACCGCGGCACGCCCGCGCGCACGGCCTCGTCGAGCAGGGCGAGGTTCCCGTCCCGATCGACGGCCTCGAACGAGGTGTCGGGGAACCGCGGGACGGGCTGGATGGACGCCCCGACGAGCGACACGACGACGTCGCGCCCGTCGCAGACCCCCTTCAGGGACGGTGGATCCGTGATGTCGCCGCGGATCGCGCCCGACCGCGAGAGGACGTCGACCGCATGGCCTTCGGCGCGCAGCCGCTCGACGAGGTGCTGGCCGACCTTCGACCCGCCGCCGGCGACGAGGACGTTCATCCGTACGACGCGATCATCTGGTTGAGCAGGGCCCGGCGCAGATCGATCTCCTGCTGGTCTTCGGACTCGATGGCCGCGCGGAACCCGGCGAGCGCCATCCCGAGCCGCTCGCGCGCGTCGCCCGTGAGCTCGACGTAGAGCGCCTCCGCGCGCTGGATGGCCGTGGTGTTGGGCAGGCTGTCGCGCGGGTGGAACTTCAGCTTCTCCATCTCGGCGCGGGCCTTCTCGATGTCGACCTTGGTGAGCTTGCCGGGCGCCTGCTCGATGAGCAGGTGCTCGGCGCGGTCGGTGCCGATGACCCGCATCTCGACCTCGAGCAGCCCGTTGAGGTCGTAGGTGAAGCGGACCTCGACCCCCTGCTCGCCGTGCGGCTTCGGGGGCAGGTCGGAGACCGTGTACTGGCCGAGCTTGGTGTTGTCGCGGCACATCGGGTGCTCGCCCTGGTACACCTGGATCGTGATGGCCTTCTGCAGGTCTTCGACCGTGTAGAAGCGCTTGGTGCGGCTGCACGGGATGACGGTGCCGCGGTCGATGATCGGCGCATAGATGCCCTCGACCCGCTGCGCGCCCACCGTGGTGGTCGTCGAGATGCCCATGGTGAACGGCGCGACGTCGGTGACCACGACATCTTCGACGCTCGCGTCGCCCTGCTTCAGCGCCGCCTGCACCGCGGCCCCCATGGCGACCGCCTCGTCGGGAGGCAGCGTGCGGCGGGGCATCTTGCCGAACACGTTCGCCGCGAGCCGCACCACGCAGGGCATCCGCGTCGCGCCACCCACGAGGATGACCTCCTCGATCTGCTCGGGACGCAGATCGGCGTCGCGCAGGGCGCGCATCATCGGGGCCTTGAGCCGCTCGAGGATCGGCTGCCACACGACCTCGGCCTCGTCGCGGTCGAGGGGCAGCTCGATGTCGACGGGCCGGGCGGTGCCGATGTCGAGCCCGGGGATCACGATGGTGGTGGAGGGCGACAGCGTGAGGCGGCGCTTGGCGCCCTCGCAGGCCTCGCGGATGCGGGCCGCGGCGCGCGGCACGTCGCGCGGATCGACGCGGTGCTGCTCCTGGATGCGCTTCGCGGTGTGGTCGGCGAGCAGGTCGACGAAGTCTTCGCCGCCGAGCCTCGCGTCGCCGGCGCTGGCCTGGATCTCGATGACGCCTTCGATGATCTCGAGCACCGTCACGTCGAACGTGCCGCCGCCGAGGTCGAGAACGACGGCCTGGATCTCGCGGTCCTTCTCGTGGAGGCCGTACGCCATGGCCGCGGCCGTGGGCTCGTTGATGATGCGCTCGACCTTGAGCCCCGCGATCTCGCCGGCGTTCTTGGTGGCCTGGCGCTGCACCTCGCCGAAGTAGGCGGGCACCGTGATCACGGCCTCGTGCACGGGGCGCCCGAGCGCCGCCTCGGCGTCGCGCTTCAGCACCTTGAGCACCATCGCCGACAGCTCGACCGGCGTGTACTGCTTGAGGCCGAGGTCGAACCGCTTCTCGCTGCCCATGTCGCGCTTGAACGCGATGGCGGTGCGGCCGGGATGGGTCGCCACACGGGCGCGCGCCGGCGGACCCACCAGCACCTCGCCGTTGTCGGTGAGGCTCACCGCGGAGGCCGTCAGGTGCTCGCCGATGGCGTTCGGCAGCACGGTCGGCACGCCGTCGAGCAGGATCGCGACGAGCGAGTAGGTCGTTCCGAGATCGATCCCCACGATCGCGGGTTCGGTTTCAGGGGGCACTCTGGTCTCCTGCGCGGCACTGCGTGTCGACGGCCTTCGAGATTCGCTGGATCTGGGCGCCGGTGTCCAACAGATCCGAGCCCTCGCTGAGCGGCGGCGGGGGCGCATGGGGGACCGCGAGCAGCTTCTCCCGCTCGGCCAGCGCGGTCTCGCAGTCGTTCGCCTCGGCCGCCTCCCGCAGGCGCGTGGCGATGTCGCACGCCTCCTTCGGGTGGTTGAACCCCTCGAGGCACAGCGCGAGAGTCGGCAGGTTCAGGTCGGTCGTGCGGTAGCTGCGGAGCAGCGCGTCGACGTCGAAGTCGAGCGGCTCGATGGGCGGCGGCATGTAGATCGACGGCGAAGGCGTGTAGTAGCTCGGCGTGTACGTGGTGCTGCGGTTGCCGGCCACGCAGACGCGCAGGCCGATCGTGAGCACGACGATCGCCAGGTAGACGAGGAGGGTCGGGTTGAAGCCCGACGAGCCTCGCTGCTGCTCGTCGTCGGTGCGCGGCGGGGGCACCTGGTTGCCCGCGGGATCGCGGAGGAAGCCGCCGAACATCTTGTGCAGGTTCGGGGTGTACGCCTCGAGCAGGTCGGCGGCGTCGAGCGCGACGTGGGGCCGGCTGCGGTAGAGCGCGAGCAGATCCTGCTGCGCCCCCGCCGGGTCGTGCTCGAGGACGGCCTCTGCGATGCGGCGCCGCACCTCGGCGGGGAAGTGCACCGGCAGGTCGGAGAGCTCCCGGCCCAGGGCGAGCCACACGGCCGCGTGGTTGCCGATGCGGATGCCCGCGCCCGAGCCGTCGATCCAGCGGCTGGCGACGCGCCAGGCCGCGTTGGCGGTCTTCGCGTCGCCGGCCTGGTGCAGCGTGAGCACGGTCTGCAGGACCGTGGAGATCGACGGCTCGGGGCGGTGCCCGTCGAGGGCGGCCTCGCAGGCCCGCCGCAGCGCGTCGAGCGCGATCTCGCCGTCGATCTCGGCCGCTTCGAGCGCCTGGGCCGCGAGGACGTCGGGCTCGGGGGCGGGAGGCGCGTCGGACTCGGGCTCCCAGGGCTCGACGGTCCACGCGCGCGGGTCGGGGTCGGGTGGCGCATCCCACGGAGCCGGCTCGGGCACCTCGGAGGGAGGGTCGTCGAGCGTGAACGGGTCTGCGTCGGGAGGGACCGGAACGTCCCATGGAGCGGGCTCGTCGGAGACCGGGACCTCGTCGGGGGGTGGTTCGGGCGGTTCGGGCGCCTCTGGCGGAGCCGTGGGTGGCGCGGGGACCGGGGGCCGATGGACGGCCACGGGGACGGGCTCGCGCGGTGGAGCACGGGGAGGCGCCCGTCGCACGGGCTCTGCCGCCCAGGCCGAGGCCGTCAGCCGGCCCTCGACGAGCTCCCAGGCGCTACGCACCCGCTGGAAGCCGTCGGGATCCTGCTCGGGCTTGTGATCGCGCACCAGCCGCAGGTAGGCGCGCCGCGCGGACTTCTTGTCGGTCCCCGCGTCGATTCCCAGGATGGCGAGCGCCTCGGCGTACGTCACCCCGGGTCATTAACCCCGCGGAGGGCTCAGAGGCCGAGTCGCGCCTTCTTCGCCGCGGCCGTGGGGAGCGGATCCTCGGAGTCGGTGATGTGCGACACGTCGCTGCCCGTGGACTTGTCGGCGTTGATCTTCGTCCAGTGCTGGAGCTCGGCCGGCAGGTCGTCTTCGTTGTAGATGGCCTTCACGGGGCAGGCGAACTCGCACGCGCCGCAGTCGATGCACTCGTCGGGGTGGATGTAGAGCTGCTTCGCGTCGGCGTAGAAACAGTCGACGGGGCAGACCTCGACGCAGTCGGTGTAGCGGCAGTCCACGCAGTTCTCGGTGACGACGTAGGGCATCGGGCACTCCTGTTGCCGTCGCGTGTAGCACATGGGTCCGGGCGATGCACTGCAATCTGAACGGGGGAGGGGATATACCCGTGCGACTCTCGACAGGAGGAGCTGCATTGAGCGCTTCGACAGTGCGGCCGTACCCCGAGCTCTCGGTCGTCGGCGTCGCCCTCGGAACCGTCCAGGGCGTCGTGATGACGGCCTCGTTCGTCTACATCGCCCTCAAGCTCGGCTTCGGGCTCGGCGGCTCCACGGTGGCGGCCATCCTCGGCTTCGTCGCGCTCCGCGGCGTGCTGCGGCGCAAGTCCATCGTCGAGAACAACATCAACCAGACGGTCGCGTCCGGCATCAACACGGCGAGCTCCGGGGTGGTCTTCACGCTGCCCGCGCTGATGCTCCTGTCGGTGAGCGACCCGACGCTGTCGGACTTCCCGGTCGGCCCGCTCATCTTCTCGGCCATCGCCGGGTCGCTGATGGGCATCGTGCTCATCATCCCGCTGCGCAAGCAGATGGTCGAGTTCGAACGCCTCAAGTTCCCGAGCGGCGTCGCGGTGGCCACCCTGCTCAAGTCGCCGGGCGAAGGCGTCAGCCAGGGCGTCATCCTCGTCAGCGGGGCGGCGATCGCGGCTGGCCTCACGCTGCTCGTCAACTTCGGCCTCGTCCCCGAAGAGCTCGACGTGGGCCACGTGGCGTCCCTGCCGCCGTGGCTGCCGTTCGCGCTGTACATCTCGGCCGCGAACTTCGGTGCCGGGCTGCTCTCGGGCCGCGGCGGCCTGCCGTTCGCGCTCGGTGGCGTGCTGGCCTGGTGGGTGATCTCGCCGATCGCCGTGCAGATGGGCTGGGTGCCGCCGCACGCCGCCATGCCGCCGGCCGAGGTGCCGGGCTGGCAGGCCGGCGAGATCTACAGCCAGATGCTCCGGCCGCTGGGCATCGGCATGCTCATCGGCGGCGCGCTGGCCGGCGTCGTCAGCGCCTTCCCCGCCGTGGCGGGCGCCATGAAGAGCCTCCAGGCCGCCGCGAAGCTCGCGCGCGAGCAGGGCTCCAGCCCCGACGAGCTCTCGCCGACCGTGCTCGGCGGCTCGGCGGCCGCATCGCTCGTGATGCTGTTCCTCGCCGCGTACTTCTCGAGCGACGACGTCGGCGTCGGCACCGCGGTGATCATCGCGATCGTCGGCGCGCTGTGGCTCGCGCTGGCCGGCATCATCGTCGCCCAGGCCACCGGGGCCACCGACATCTCGCCGCTCTCGGGCCTCGCGCTCATCGCCGTCACGCTGATGTTCTTCATCACCGGCGGCAACGTCACGGCGGCCGTGCTCATCGGCGTCGCGGTGTGCATCGCCACGAGCCAGTGCGCCGACATGATGCAAGACCTCAAGACCGGCCACCTCGTGGGCAGCAAGCCCCGCGAGCAGCAGCTGGCCCAGCTGATCCTCTGCTGGATCGGGCCGATCATCGCGATCGGCGTGCTGTTCCTGCTGTGGAACGCTCCGGGCGACGGCACGCCGGGCTTCGGCCCCCAGTCGACCGCGTGCCTCGAGCAGACCCAGTTCTGCCTCGCCGCACCGCAGGCCGGCGCGCTGCAGGGGATGATCGAGGCGCTCCAGTCGAGCGACGCGGCCGTCGACAAGTACCTCGGGGGTGCGGTGATGGGCGGGGCGCTCTCGATCTTCCCCATCGGCGGCATCGCGGTGCTCGTGGGCCTCGCGATGTACCTGCCGTTCTCGATCACCCTCGCCTACGGCGTCGGGAACGTCGTGGCGATGGGCCTCGAGCGGGGCCTCGGTCGCGACTTCATCGGGCGCAAGCTCGTGCCGTTCGCGGCGGGGCTCATCGTCGGCGAGGCGCTCACCCAGCTCACCTGGAACGTCGTCCAGACCGGCGGCTCGCTGCTCGGAGGTGGCCAATGAAGGGCTACGTGGGGCTCGTCCTCCTCGTTCTCGGGATCGTGGTGGCCGCGGCGTTCGGCGCGCGGAACGGCGACCGGCACGTCCACTACCGGCAGGCGTCCGCCCAGGTCGCGGCGGGCCAGCACGTGTCCGACGTGCTCGACGAGGGCCGGAAGCTCAACGAGACGCTCAAGTCCGAGGGCGTCGACCTGGCCGCGCTCTCGATGGAGGAGCACCTCGCCTTGATGGAGAAGGAGCCGCGGCTCCGCCAGCAGGTCGAGAAGACCGACGAGGCGATCACGAACCTGCGCAAGTGGGGGATGACGGGTGACGACAACCCCCTGCACTGGCTCGCCCGCGCCAAGCAGGAGCGCGCGCACATCGGCCTCCCCGAACCGTCCGAGCGTCTGGGCGCGTGGTTCTCGGTCGGCGGCACGGGCTGGCTCGCCGGGATCCTGCTCATCGTGATCGGTGCGGTGCTCGCGCGCCTCCAGCAGAGAGACGACAATGCGGGGGGCGCGGCCGGCACCGAAGGCCGCGTCGACTTCCCGCGGGCGCTCGCCGAGACCCGCACGCGCGTGGCCGCGATCCGGGCCTCGATCGAGGAGCTGAAGATGGACGAGGACGCGCCGAAGGCCCGCAACGCCATCGATCAGCTCGGCGCCGAGGTGCTCGACCCGCTCGTCGAGGGCCGCGGCCAGCTCATCGCGCGCCACGGCCTCGCGGGCTTCGCGGAGTACTTCGGCCCGTTCAGCGCGGGCGAGCGAAACGTCAACCGGGCGTGGTCGGCGCTCACCGACGGGCACGCCGTGGTGGCCCGCGAGGCGCTCGACGTCGCCCTGGCCGCATTCGAAGCAGCCGAGAAGGGCTACGAGGCGGTCGAGGCCCGTGGCTGACGACCTCCGCAGGTTCCACATCCGCCAGTGCCTCGGCAGCGGGGGCTTCGGCGAGGTGTACCTCGCGCGGATGGCGAGCCCCGGGGGCGTCGAGACCGAGGTGGCGGTCAAGGTCCTCCACGAGGGCCTCGATCCGCGCAGCCAGGCCGTGCAGCGGCTGCGCGACGAGGGGCGGCTGCTCGGCAGCCTCAACCACCCCGCGGTCCTCAAGGTCCGCGACCTCGTCATGCTCGAGAGCCGGGTGGCGCTCGTCATGGAGTACGTACCCGGCCTCGATCTCGAGGGCTGCTTCGACAGCCGTCCGGCCATCCCGATGCGCGCGGGGCTCGAGGTCTGCGCACGCGTCGCAGACGCGCTGAAGGCGGCGTACGAGGCCCTCGGCGCCGATGGGCAGCCGCTCCGGCTCGTGCACCGCGACATCAAGCCGTCGAACATCCGCGTGGGCATGCACGGCGACGTGAAGCTGCTCGACTTCGGCATCGCGAAGGCGTCCGACGTGCGGCGCGAAGCGAAGACGCAGACGCGCATGACGCTCGGAAGCCCCTGGTACATGGCGCCCGAGCGGTTCGATCGCGTCAACGACGACCCCGCGAGCGACGTCTACGCGCTCGGCTGCACCCTGTACGAGGTGGCGTCCGGCGGGAAGCGCCTGTTCGAGGAGCTCAGCGCGCGCGACCACTTCCTGCTCGCCGTCGATCCGGGGCGGCACGACGCGCACCTCGCATCGCACTTCGACCCGCTCGGCATGGCTCCGAAGGTGCGGTCGACGCTCGAGGCGATGCTCGCCTGGGAGCGCACCCAGCGCCCGAAGACCCACGATCTCGGCCCGCATCTCGAGGATCTCGCCGAAGAGCTGCCCGGCCTGTCGCTCCGGAAGTGGGTCCGCGAGGTGCAGTGGCCCGATCCGCCCAACGCCGACGGCGCGCTCGTCGGGCGGGTGCTCACCGAGCACCGCATCAGCCACATCGTCTCCCCGTCCACGCCGGCCCCGGCGCCCCAGCGCGGCCCCGGGCTCGAGGGGCTGTCTTTGCTCGGGAGCGCTCCCGCGAACGAGGTCGCGCCCGAGACGCTCCCACCAGAGGGATGGGACGACGAGGACGACGTGGCTCCTGTGCGTGGCCCCACCACTGCGCCGACGCTCCAGCTCGAGGAGCCCTCCGAAGAGGTCGCCCGTCCCGAGCCGCCGCCGCTCCCGGCGCCGCCGATCGTCCCGCCGAACGCCCCGCCGGTGAAGGCCGTGCCGCCACCGCTCCCGGATGCCCCGCTCGCGCCCGCGAGGCGCCGGTCGGGCGGCAACCCACTCGGGTGGACCGTCGGCATCCTCGGCATCACGCTCATCGTGGCGCTCGTCGGGTTCCTGTTCGTCTTCCTGTACTTCGTGTTCACCCTGATCCTGTTCACGGGGCTCACCGACGACCCGGGGCTCGACACCGGCATCCGCTACGAGGACTTCGGGAGCCCCTGATCCGCGACCCGGGTGTCGCGATCTCCGCCCGTCTCTGGATCGGGGAGCAGGGAGAACCTGGTCAATCGAGTTGGCACGCGCGATGCATTCGGGCTCCGCATCCCTCTCGGAGGCCTTCTATGTCCCGCTCCCTCGTTTCCTTCTCCGTGCTCTTCGCGGCCGTCGTCTCCTCCATCGCCACGAGCGCGCCGGCCTGGACGGTCTCGGACCGCGAGACCGGCAAGCTCACGCTCGACCGCGGAGACGCACTGGAGCTGGGAATCGAGCTGTTCGCCACCGGCGACGCCCTCCCCGATGTCGAAGGCGGGTTCGCCCCGCAGGGCGGCTCGGGCGAGGGGGGCCTGGTGAGCGACCTCGACGTGGAGCTCGAGATCGCCACGGTCGGCACGCTGGGCTTCAATCGCGTGGACACCACCGTGACGGTCGAGCTCTGGATGGACACCGACGAAGGCGACTGGCTGGTCGACGAGGCCGAGGTGGACGTGCTCGCCGGGGAGCCGGTCGCGATCGAGCTCGGCGCGGACGGTGTGTTCGCGGGCTGCCCGACCGGCGAGGACTGCCAGCGCGCGCTCACCGTGGTGCTCACGCAGACCGACGACGCGAAGCTGCGGGTCAAGCACACCGCCCGCCTGTTCGTCCGCGCGCCGCTGGTGGGTCCGGCGCCCGACACCGCCGTGGTCGAGGTGGCGGTCGACGCGCTCTGAGCATTAAGGCGCGCCCATGCGGAAGGCCGAGCGCGCCGCGCGCATCCACCAGATCCTCGACGAGCTCTACCCCGAGCCGCCCATCCCACTCGACCACAGCGACCCGTTCACGCTGCTCGTGGCCGTGCTCCTGTCGGCGCAGTGCACCGACGCGCGGGTGAACCAGGTGACGCCGGCTCTGTTCGCCATGGCCCCCGATCCGGCGTCGATGGCGGCCCAGCCCGTCGAGGCCATCCTCGCGCGCATCCAGTCGTGCGGGCTCGCGCCGACCAAGGCGAAGAACATCTCGAAGCTCGCGAGCCAGCTCGTCGAAGAGCACGGCGGAGACGTGCCCGCCGACTTCGCGTCGCTCGAAGCGCTCCCCGGCGTGGGGCACAAGACGGCGAGCGTCGTGATGGCCCAGGCCTTCGGCGTGCCCGCGTTCCCGGTCGACACCCACATCTTCCGCCTGGCGCGGCGCTGGAGCCTCTCGAAGGGCAAGAACGTCGACCACGTCGAGCGCGACCTGAAGAAGCTCTACCCGGCGTCGAGCTGGAACCGGCTCCACCTCCAGATCATCTACTTCGGACGGGAGCACTGCCCCGCCCGGGGTCACGTGGTGCAGGCGTGCCCGATCTGCAGCTGGATCACGCCGCGCCCCAAGGACTGAGGTTGGAATAGACTCCCGGCGTCCGGGGTCCGCCGGACCAACGGAGGCCACGTGCTCGCCCTCATCCTCGCTCTCTCGAACGCCCACGCGACCGATCCGCTCCGCATCAACGTGTCCGACCCGACGGTGCGCAAGGTCATCCTCGAGT
Organism: Alphaproteobacteria bacterium; assembly: GCA_020632875.1. GTDB lineage: Bacteria > Myxococcota_A > UBA796 > UBA796 > JACKEQ01. The sequence goes on along the minus strand of JACKET010000008.1, from coordinate 91,416 downwards.
GTGGCTCGACCCGGCTCGAGGCCGACGTGCGCGGGGGCGTCGCGACGTTCACGCAGAACCCCGGCAAGTGCGAGGTCCTGTTCCTCGGCGTGGTCGGCAAGGTCGACGACCCGGGCGAGTACACCTGCGCCGCGAACGGCTGCGCGCAGGTCGACGTGCACCACAAGCCCATCGAGTCCGCCGAAGGGCGCGTCACCGTCGTGATCACCGACAACAGCACCACGCTCCTCGAGCTCAAGTGCCCGTCGGGCTACCGCATCCGGTCGCGCGTCGACACGAACACCGCCGTGTTCGACAACGTGCCCGAAGAAGAGTGCGAGATGTTCTGGAAGGGCGGCAACGTGCCCGCGAAGGCGCGCAGCATCCGCCCCGGCACCTGGTACTGCCAGGCCACCGGCGGCACGGGCGTGTGCACGCGGAAGTAGCGCGCCCGGTTAGCAGGGCGGATGCTGTTCGACCCCGATCGCGCGCTCGAAGCGCTGTCCGCCGTCCGTCCGTCTGCGGGGCCATGGCCCGCCGGGACTCCGGCCCGCGACCACCTCCGCAGCCCCGCAAGCCAGCGCGTCGGCGAGCTGGCCGCGCGGGACGGCCTGTTCGCGTTCCACTTCGAGCACCGGTTCCCGCTCGACCTGCCCGAGGCCTGGGTCGAGCCGGGGCAGGAGGAGCTGGCCGCCGCGCCGCGCTGGGCCGACGGCGTGCTGCCCGAGCCGAAGTATCAGTCGTTCCGGCATGATCTGGCGATCGCCAGCTTCCATCCCGGGCACCGCGGCAAGTGGACGAGCCACGAGCTCTGCCACGCGCTGGTGGGCTTCGCGTGGCACCCGGGCGCGTCGCGGTTCTTCCACGCCACGGCGGGGCGCCTCGCCGAGCTGCTGCCCGTCGTCCTGTACTACTTCCTCGACGAGGTGCGGCTGCAGCGGTGCCCGCTCCACGCCGGCGGAGGCCCGCTGTACCGGGAGTTCTGCGAGGCCTGCGAAGCGTGCGCCGCGTTCCGCGCGCCGTCCGCCGAGGACCGCCAGCACCTGGCCGACGCGGCGCGCTTCCTCGACGCCGAGCTCGCGGCCGTGGCGCGCTCGCGGCGCTCCGGCACACCCATCGCGCACCGCTTCGGCAGCCTCGACCTCTGCACGGACGGCATCGCGTACGCCCGCTCGCACCACCGCCGGCTCGACAGCGAGGCCATGGAGCGCTTCGCGGCGTTCCTCGTGCCCGGCGGGGGCTGGTCCGAAGGCCTCGATGCGCTCGAGGCCCGTGTGGTCGAGGTCGCGCTGGCCCTGGTCGGCGGAGAGTGCGCGCCGCTCGCGCCCAGCGCGGTAGAGGGGCGGGACCGCTGGATCCGGCAGGACCTCGCGTTCCGCATGCTCCAGGTGTGGTCCGAGACGGCGGACGAGGCGGCGGAAGGTGTGCTCGCCCTCGTCGGGGCGCTGCACGACCGGCCGATCGGCGAGGTGGTCGCCGGCTGGCGCGCGCTGACGGGGTCGTTCGTGCTGCCGGACGCCGAGGACCTCTTCGCCGTGGGCTATCCGCTCGAGGGGCTCGGCTCGCACCGGGCGCAGCTCGAGGAGGGTCTGCAGAGCGTGGTCCCGCTGTCCCTGGAGCTCGGGGCGGATGTGGGCATCGACCTCGTCGCGCCGTTCGCTGCGGCCGACCCGGCGGAGCGGCGGCCGCTCGGCGACCGGTTCGCGGACTGGCTGGCCGAGCAGCACCCGGGCCTGGAGCCGCTCGCGCGTCTCGAGACCGCGCTGAGGTCCGTGCGGGCGGACCTGCTCGGTGTGTCGCTCGGCGAGGAGGGCGCCGAGCCGGTGCTGTGCGACGGTGCGCGCGTGTTGCTCGCCCCGACCGACCTCCTCGCGCTGTCGGAGGCCGTCGACGCCGGCACGGTGAGCGGTGCGCTGGAGGACGGGCGGGTGGTCGTGCCGTTCGAGCCGATGCCGTGGGCCATGGTGATCGGCCGCGACGGTGCGGGCGAGCTCGTGATGGTCGAGCTCGACCCGGACGACGCGCGCGATCTGCTCGCAGGTCGCGCGAGTGCCGGCGTCGTGGAGCAGCTCGTCGCCCACGGCGTGATGCGCCCCTCCCGCTGGTAGCCCGGCTGAGGCGCCGGACCCGCGCCCCGCCCCGCCCCCTGTCCTTTTCGGGTCTGACCCGAATTGGACACCCGATCCTCTCGTGTGGGCAGGCGTTTCGAGGAGGCTCTGGCACTTTCGGGACAGGGGCCCGACGGCCGGATTGCCGCAATCACGGGCGAGTCGGGCGGTCGCCGCTGAATCGTGTGCGTTTTCCGAAGGATATCGCCGTCACGAGCCCGCGGAGTCCCACGGGGGCTCCCACACGCTCTGCACCTCGACCCGGTCGAGGAGGTCGCCGAACATCGGGTGCGCCGTGAGCGTCGCGCTGTCGCCGAACATCAGCAGCAGCCGTCGCGCCCGCGTCACCGCCACCGTCAGCCGGCGCCGATCCGCGACGAAGCCCAGCTCGCCATCGGGATTCGACCGGGTGAAGCTGACGATCACGGCCTCCGCCTCGCGCCCCTGGAAGGCATTCACCGTCGCCACCTCGACGCCCTTCGCCTCCGGCAGGGCCGCGAGCCGCGCCACCTGCGCGGAGTACGGCGCGATCACGCCGATCTGGTCGGCCCGGACGCCCTTCGCGCGCAGCGCGGCCAGCGCCACCGCCACCAGCCGGACCTCGAGGGGCTCGTAGACCGAGTGCGTCCGCGAGTCCCGCCGCTCCCCGCCGGCCCCCGCCGTGTCGACGAACAGCGCCGGCACCGTGGTCAGCGGGTGCTCCGCCACCCCGGGCAGGTCGGCCAGGAGGTGCGCCCGCACCGCGGGATGCGCGGTGTACGTGGGCCCGTAGACGCCCTCCACGAGGAGCTGGACGTCCTCGTGCATCCGGTGCTGCACGGTGAGCATCGGCATCGGCACCTGCGGGCGCAGGCGCTGCAGCAGGCCCTCCTCCAGCGGATTGCCGGGCTCGGTGACGACCGGACCGAGCTGGTGCGGGTCGCCCGCCAGGATCAGCCGCTGCACGTGCGGAACCGCGACCCACACGGCCGGCTCGAGCGCCTGGGTCACCTCGTCGACGACGGCGGTGTGCACGCGCGGAAGCCGGTCGCCCGCCCGCGCGAGCGTGCCGAACGTCGTGCCGACGACGGCGGCCGACTCGAGCACGTGGCGCCGCGCCTGCTCGCGCAGCGCCCTCCGCGCGTCCAGCAGCTTCCACAGCGCCGGGCCGCCCTCCCGACGCGCGCGCGAGATCTCGCGATCGAGCACGGCGAGCGCGGCGGCGTGTGGCCCGGCAGCGATCTGCGCGTCGACCGAGAGCGCGGCCGCCTCGCCGGACATCCGGTACGTCGGGCCCACGCGCACCACCGCGAGCCCCGCCCGCGCGGCGCTGACCACCAGGTGATCGACCGCGGCGTTCGACTCGGCGAGCGCCAGGGACCGCTCCTCGAGCCGCGCGAGGATCGCGACGAGCGTGCGGGTCTTCCCCGTGCCCGGCGGACCGTGCACCACCGCCAGGTGCGCGGCCCCGAGCGCGAGCCCCGCCGCGCGGGCCTGGGACGGGTTCAGGCCCTCCCAGCCCGCCTCCACGGGCTCGGCCTCTGGCACGCCTTCGAGCAGCGCCGTCTTCACGGGGCTCTCGAGCGCATCGGCCGCTTCGAGGGCCTGCCGGTAGCGCACGAAGGTCGACGGGTCGAAGCCCAGGTCCACCACACCGGCCGCCGCGGCCGCCTCCCACTCCGCCGGGGTCGCGCGCACGACGAGCTCGGCCACGCTCGCGTCCCGCCCGATGCAGCGCCCCGTGAGCGCGCCCACGCGGATGCGGTCGCCCGCGCCGATGCCCTCGTGCAGCTCGCCCCGCGCGAGCACCAGCAGCTCGCCGCGGCGGAACCCGGGCTCGACGTCGAACCGCAGGCCCGACCACGCCACGCCGAGCGCGACCCGATCGGCGAGCGGCAATCGTGTCAGGTTCTCGTGAGCCGCGTGCGCGAAGCGCTCCTCGGAACGCAGAGCGGCGTGCAGGCGTTCGAGGTGGGGATGCTCCAACACCCCCGCCACCTAACGTAGACTGCGCGCCCGGAGGACCCATGCTCATCGCCTGGACGGCACTGGCCCTCGCGAACGACCCCTTCGCGGTCGAAGCGAGCGTCCACACCCTCGACAACGGCCTCACGGTCGTGCTGTCGGAGGACCACAACACCGACAACATCGCGCTGCACCTGCACTACGACGTGGGCGCCCGCGACGAGAAGCCCGGCGAGTACGGGTGTGCGCACCTGTTCGAGCACCTGATGTTCGAGGGGTCGGCGAACGTCCCCACCAACGCGTTCGACGAGTGGCTGACCGCCGCAGGCGGCTGGAACAACGCCTTCACGTCCGAAGACGAGACCGCCTACCACGAGACCTTCCCGAGCGGCGCGCTCGACCTGGCGCTGATGATGGAGTCCGACCGGATGGGCTTCCTCGAGGCCGGGCTCGATCTCGAGAACCTGCAGAACCAGCAGAAGGTCGTCCTCCAGGAGCGGGCCGAGGGCTACGCCGAGCCGCGGGGCCGCAACTGGGATGCGCTGGCGCTCGTCGGTTGGCCGAAGGGGCATCCCTACCAGCACACGGTGATCGGCACGGTCGCCGACATCGAGGGCTACACGATCGACGGCGTCGTCGACTTCTGGAAGCGGCACTACCGGCCGCGCGGCGCCGTGCTCGCGCTCGTCGGCAACTTCGAGACGGCCGCGGCGCTCGAGCGCGTCGAGCACTGGTTCTCCGACGTGCCCGACCCGGGGCCCCCCGAAGAGCGCGCGAAGGCGGTGCCGATCGGGCCCGAGGTCCGCGGCGACCACTACATCACCGACCGGGTCGAAGACCGCACCGTGTACCTGGTGTGGCCGACCGTCGAGGGCGGGCACGCCGACGAGCCCGCGCTGTCGCTGCTCGCGAGCATCCTGTCGGGCGGGCGGGGCACGCGGCTCGACGACGCTCTGCAGTACGACCACTCCGTCGCGAGCGGGGTGGGGGCGTTCCAGTCCGGCTCCGAGGTCGGCGGGCAGTTCGTGATCGTCGCCATCGCCGACGACATGGCGCTCCCCAAGCTGAAGGCGAAGGTCGACAAGCAGCTCGCGAAGTTCGGCAAGCTGCCGCCCACCTCGGCCGAGCTCGACCGTGCGAAGAAGTCGGTCCGCGCGGGCTGGTTGTACGAGATCGAGGGTCTCGAGAACCGCGCCGAGGTGCTGGTCGACTGCCAGCGTCTGCACGGCGACCCGAACTGCCGCGCGGCCCGCTACGCCGAGGTCGAAGCGGTCACGTCCGACGACGTGATGCGCGTGTTCCGCGAGTACCTGGTCCCCGAGAAGCTCGTCACCCTCTCCGTGGTCCCCGAAGGCGACACCGGGATGATCGCGGGTGCCGTGGAGGTCGAGATCCGATGATGTGGCTCATTCTCCCGGCATTCGCCGAAGACGTGCCGATGGCCCCCCCGAGCGGCACTCCGATGGGCGACGAAGCGGCCTTCGAGGGCCCCGATCGCTCGCATCCTCCCGACGTGCTGGCGCCCGTCCCGCTCGAGCTCGACGACCTCGAGCGCCACGAGCTCGGTACGGGCATCGACGCGCTGTACGTGCGCGTCCCCCGGCTCCGCAAGACCACGATCGAGCTCACCTGGTGGCAGGGGCGCGTCGATCTCGCCGACCACGCCGTGGCCGCGCACTCCGTGCTGGGCTCGACGTGGGACCTCGCGACCGAGGCGTACGACGGGGCGAAGCTCTCCGAGCTCCAGGACGTGCTCGACCTCGACCTGTGGGCGTACCTCGGCGATCACCGCACGGGCGTCGGCATCACCGTCCCGCTCGACGACCTCGATGCGGGGCTCGACGTGCTCGAGGAGGTCGTGAAGCACCCGACCTTCCCGAACCGCGAGATCAAGCTGAACAAGGAGGAGACGCGCCGGTTCTTCGAGATCCTCGGCCCGGCCAGCCCCGCGCGCGTGGCGGGGTCGGCGCAGGCGTACTCCTGGAACGCGGCCGATCATCCCTACGGCTACCGCCCCGATCCGGCCGCCCACGCGAAGGTGAAGCGGAAGGACGTGGTCGCGGTGCACCAGCAGATCCTCGCGTCCGGGCCGGCCTCCCTCATCGTGGTGGGCGACCTCGCCTGGGAGGAGATCGAGCCGAAGCTGAAGGCCCGGTTCGGCTCGCTCGGGAAGGCCGGGGAGCGGTCGGAGGTGCTCGATGCGCCGACGCCCACGGCCGATCGCGTCATCGCGGTCGCCATGCCCGATGCCGAGCAGCTCACGCTGCGCCTCCGGATCCCCGCGCCCTCGCGGCTCGATCCGCAGTTCGCCGGGATGGAGGCCGCGAGCTACGCGCTCGGCGGGCACTTCCTCGCGCGGCTGAACAAGAACCTCCGCGAGGAGAAGGGCTGGACCTACGGCGTCGGCGCCTGGTACGCGGCCGGCGAGAAGCGCGGCAGCTTCAACGTGTCGGTCGACATCCCCGGCGAGCACTTCGCCGCCGCGGTCACCGAGATCGAGAAGGAGATCGGCGAGGTCGCCGCGAACGGCGTCACCGACGAGGAGATCGACGCCTGGTGGCGCGCCGAGGTCATGGAGTTCAACCAGATCCGCGGCACCATCGACGACGCCGAGGGCTTCTACGACACCCTGGCCGACCAGGAGGAGTCGGTGGCCGACGTGCGCAAACGCATCGACGCCGCCGACGCGATGACGATCGAACGCGCGAGAGAGGTCGCTGCGGCGGTGCTCGGCGAAGACGCTCCGCGCGTCTGGGTCGTCGTGGGGCCGAAGGACGCGATCGACAAGGGCCTCGCGGAGCTCTCGTGGGAAGCGGAGTGGGTGACGCCCCGCGACGCGATCCTCGGTCGGCTGAAGGGCGGTCCGTGACGGTCCGATGACGCGACGCGCGCGCTTCTGGTAGTGTCGCCCGGTCCCAAGAGGTGAGATTCCGAGATGAATGACGACGAGTTCGACGAAGAAGAGGACGACTACGGCGCGTCCAGCTCGATTCCAGCGTTCATCCTCCCGTTCGTCACGGCCGGCGCGGCCCTCCTCGTGGGGGCGCTGCTCGGTGGCTTGATCATCTGGCTGCTCAAGCCGGCCGAGACGAAGACCGTCGAGGTCCCCCGCGATCTGACGCAGGAGGAGCTCGAGGAGGTCTGTGCGCCCTTCATCATCGAGAAAGACGACGAGGTCCAGGCGGTGCAGGCCAAGATGGTCACGCTCGCGAAAGACCTGAAGGCGAAGAACGAAGAGGTCGAGCGCCTCCAGTCCGAGCTCGCCAAGAAGGGCGGCGGCGGCGGTGGCGGCTCCGCCCTGCGCGCCGAGCTCGAGAAGGCGAAGCGCGAGCTGGCCGAGATGAAGGAAGAGCTCGAGACCGTGAAGGCCGAGCGCGACCAGCTCATCGTCGACCTGCGCAAGACCATCGTACAGCTCGAAGAGGCCGAAGCCCGCGCCGAGTTCGAGGCCGAGCAGAAAGAGCTCTACAAGGCCGACGCGCTCATCAACAAGTGGAAGCACTTCAAGGCCCAGTCGGTCGTCGACATCTGCGACCACGGCGCCCGCAAGAAGATGGGCCGGTGCCGCGAGACGGTCGGCGAGATGATGACCGACGCCACCTGGAACGAGTTCAAGCACTGCGTGCTCGCCGGCCAGGCCGTGCCCACCGTGCGCGAGATCGACTCCAAGAAAGAGAACCTGCCCGAGTTCAGCCGGTGGCTCGACGCCGCCAACGAGAACAAGGTCGTGAAGGACTGGGCCGTGCTGCTCTGCGATCCGACCCTTCCCGAGGCGGATCTCGAGCACGAGGGCATCTCGATCTCGGGCGCCGCGCCGCCGGACTAGCCGGTACGCTTCGCACGATTCGAGGGCTCGCCATCCGGCGGGCCCTCCGTTCTCAGGGGGTCACTTCGCGGCGCGCGGCGTCAGCACGGGCCTGTCGCGGGGGTCGCCCCCGGCCGGAACCAGCTCGATCTCGCGGACGAGGATGTCGGGCGCCGAGATCCAGGTGGGCATGCCCTCGGTCGGCGAGAGGTCGCTGTAGTCGCCGCTGATCGGCGCCATGAACGTGCCTTCGCGCTGCTCGCCGGCGAGCGCGATGTCGCGGAGCACGAACCGCTGCACCGACGCGAACCGCGCGCCCCGCAGCACCTCTTCGTGTCCGTCGGCGAACACCTTCACGACCTCGACGGGCGGCGGCAGGCGCAGCGCGTCGTCGTCGCCCATGCTGAAGATCGAGGTGGTCGCGTCGACCGAGCGCACGGCGTCTTCTTCGAGCCGGCGGATGACCACGAGGTGGTCGCGGCCGTACGCCGCGGCCATCTTCAGGCCCTTCTTCACGATCTTGCCGTGGCTCGCGGCCTTCTTCGGCGTGACCTCGAGCTGGGTGACCCGGCCGGACGCCCGGAAGCCCAGGAACCCCCGCGCGTGCCCGTTGGGCTCGAGGCCCTTGCGCGGCACACGCGACATCAGCAGGTCGCGGACGATGCCGTCTTCGACGAGGTGCACGTCCTTCGCGGGCGTGCCCTCCCAGTCGTGGACGTAGCTGCTCGGGTGCTCGGGGTGCGCGGTGGGGTCGTCGTGCGCGGCCCAGCCCTCGGGGAGGACGCGTCGGCCCACGCGCACCGGGCTCTTCGCTTCGCCGAGGTCGCCGAACCACGAGTCGAACGGGACCTCGGACGGCGTGCCTTCGAGCTGCGGGACGAGCAGGTAGCGGAACACGTCGAGCGCGGCGGGCCCCTCGAAGAGCACCGGCCCCACGTACTCGTCGGCGAGCACGTCGCGGTCGGCGCGGGCCACGAGCGCGTCGCGCATGGCCTCGAGCTCGGCCCGCATCTCGGCCTCGGACGGGAGCTGCGACGGCTGGCGGACCGACCACAGGCGCGAGTCGGTGAGCAGGTGCCCGTCGTCGGTGCGGAGGTGTGCCATGGCGCGGAGGGTGGTCTCCTCCAGCGGCCGGCGCACGCGCGAGCCGTCGGTGTCGACGAGCACGACGCCCCCGGCCTCCTGGCCCAGCACCACGCGGCCCACGAGCAGCTCGTGGCCCACGGGCGTGAAGACATCCGACAGCGCGATGACGCGCGCCTTCAGGTCGTCGGCACCCGAGAGCTCGCCCCAGCCGTCGTCGGCGGTGAGCGGCCCCATCACGACCCAGTCGCCGGGATAGTCGTCCGGCGCCGTGAACTGCGCGGACTTCCGGGCGTGCTGCTCGACGGCCTCCTTGTACGCGCGGTCGGTGAGGCGCCACGCGGTCTGGCGCGTCTCGTGGGGCGTGGGGTCGGCGGCGAGCGAGCCGCGCACGAACCCGTTCTCCCAGCCCCCGAAGCCCGTGTTGTCGTACTGCGGCGAGCCCACGCGCAGCTCGACACCGAGGCCGTGGTACGGGGTCGCGTCTTCGGCGAGCACCTCGCCGAACTGCGCCACGAGGTCGCGCTGGTCGAGCATCGCGAGGCGGTAGCGCAGCGCGTAGAGCGGCGGGGCCTCCGGCAGCTTCAGCTCGCCGGCGCGCTCCATCTCGGCCTTCAGGGCGTCGACGAGCGCCTCGTCCTGGGCCTGGGCGGCGAAGAGGGCCGCGACGAGCGGGATCATTCCGACACCTCCGCCGCGCCGTCGTCCTCGGGGAGCGGCTTCGGCAACAGGGGCGGGCGGTCCTGCCCCTTCTCCTTGAGCTGGAACTCCAGCCGGTCGAACAGGATGGCCGGAGCGACGGCCGACACGGGCACCCAGCCGCTCTCGGCGCCGCACGTGCCGTTGAACACCTGGGGCGCGTCGTCGGCGGCGGAGAGGTTCGAGAACGCGACGAACGGCGTGCCGACGAGGTCGATGCCGCGGATCAGCTCGTCGGGACGCCCGTCCGCGAAGACCCGCCAGCTCGCGACCGCCCGGATGTTGAACGCGTTCGGCATCATGCGCCCGGTGAGCGCGAAGCCGCCTTCGATGTCCTCGACCACGTACCCGTACTCGAGGCCCTGCTCGCGGACGCGCTTCAGCAGCTGCTCGCGGAGCTTCGCGCGCGACACGGTCTTCTCGGCGGTCACGATGGTGTTGCCCATCCGCGACGACGGGGGATTGCCCGTGCTGCGCCGGCCGTGGCCGTTGGTGTGCGGCACGTCGGGCAGCGGCGAGCGGCCCATCAGGAAGCCGCGGAACACCCCGTCTTCGACGAGGGTGGCCGGCATCGCGGGCACGCCTTCGTCGTCGTACCGGTAGAAGCCGTTCAGGTCGGTGTCGGCCATCCGCTCGACGCGCGGATCGTCGACCACGTCGAGCCACTCGGGCAGGATGCGCTCGCCCACGTGCTCGGCGAAGGTCTTGCCCTCGTCCTCGCGCTTCTGGCGATGGCCCTCGACCCGGTGCCCCATGACCTCGTGGAAGAACACGCCCGCCGCGCGGCCCTCGAGCACCACGGGCCCGCTGTAGGGCTCGCCCCGCGGGGCCTTTCGCAGCGCTTCGAGGCGCTCGACGTGGGCGTCGATCCAGTCGTCGAGATCGGTCGGCAGCGAAGCGGGGTCGTGGACGTCGAACGCATCGAAGACCTGCACCTGGTCGCCGTCTTCGGCGGTGGTGGACAGATCGACCGCCAGGCGCGCGTGCAGCCGCCCGTGCTCGAGGCGCGTGCCCTCGGTGTCGAGGAACCACACCCGCTCGCGGGTGACCTTCAGACGGACCTCGTCGAGGTGCACGTGCTCGCTGCGATCCGCCCGTGCCGACGCGGCTTTGAGCAGGGCCTCCCACTTGGCGACATCGATCTCGCCCGCTGGGAGCTCGACCTTGCCCTGCACGGCCTCTCGCGGCTCGAAGTCGTCGGCGCTCGCCTCTTCTTCGACCAGCACGTTCTGGTTGGCGCGCAGCACGACCATGTGCTCGGCCGCCTCGCGGTAGCGGGCATCGAGCTCGCGCGTGAGGGCGTGGCGCAGGGCGAAGCCCTCGGTGAGCGGCAGGCGGATGCGGCCGCGCGACTCGCCCTCGAGCGCGCTGAACCCGCGCAGCGGGTGCGTGCTGTCGAGCGCTGCGCTGCCGACGCGCAGGTCGACATCCAGCCAGCGGCTCGTGTCGTCGTCGCGGAAGTCCATCGTGCCGGACCGTGCGGACAGCGAGGTGCTGTGGTCTTCGAGCACCGACACCGCGATGTAGTGGGGCTTCTCGGGCTGCGCGCCGAACACCTCGACCGCGCGGTCGAGCTCGTCGGACAGCACGTCCATCAGGGGCGCCGCCATCGCGGTCGCCAGCAGGATTCCGGTCAACGGGTCCCTCCGGCGCAACTCTATTCAATATCCGTCGCCGCCGTTCGTTCTCGGAGATGATGGACGCCGCCATGCACGCCCCCGAACCGACGATGAGCGCCCGGATCGCCCGCCTCGAAGGCGAGATCCTGGGGTTCCTCCGGCGTCGGGTCGGCGCGGAGGCCGAAGAGGTCGCGCAGGACGTGTGGCTCAAGGTGGCGACGGCGGATCCGGACTGTGCGGACGACGAGGCGTTCCGCGCGTTCGTCTACGTGGTCGCGCGCCGCGCGCTGATCGACCGGTACCGGCGGCGCCGCGTCGAGCTCGTCCCCCTCGACGGGGGGCTCGAGCCCGGGGCTCCGCCCGACGCGCACAGCGCGCTCGCGGCTGCCGACATCGCGGCGGTGGTCGAGCGCACGCTCCGGTCCCTGAAGCCCGAGATCGCCGAGGTGTTCTGGCTCCGCACGCGCGACGACGTCGCGTTCCGCGAGATCGCCCGTCGCCAGGGCTGCTCCGTCAACACCGCGCTCGGCCGCATGCACCAGGTGGTGAAGCGCTTGAAGAAGGCGCTCGCCGCGGAGGGAATCCGATGACGTGTCCCCAGACCGAAGCCACGCTCGCCTGGCTGTACGGCGAGGGCGACGAAGCCCACCTCGCGCACGTCGGGGGGTGTGCCGGGTGTCAGGCCCTCGTCGCCGAGCACGAAGAGGTCCTGCACGCCGTCACCGGCGTGGACCGTGGACCGTGGATCGTGGACCGGGAGGCGGCCCGGCCCGGCCCGGTCGTCCGGGAGACGGTGCCCGCGAACCGGCCGCTGTGGGTGTTTCTCGGTCCGGCGGTCGCGCTCGCTGCGGCGGCCGTCCTGCTGCTCCGGCTCCTCGCGCCCTCCGGACCGGCGCCCGCGCCCGGTGCCGAGGTGGCCGTGCTGCCTGCTCCCCCCGTGCCCGTCGCGTCGATCGACCTCGCGTTCGACCTCGACCGCGGGCTCGACGACCTCGATGCCGAGCTCGACGACCTGTTCGTCGACCTGGAGGCCCTGTGAAGAAGCTGTTCGTCGCCCTGTCGCTGCTCTCCGTCGCGCCCGCAATCGCGGGGCCGGGAGACGAGCCGCGCCCGCACTTCGGCGCCTCGACGAGCCTGTCCGAGGAGGACGAGGCGCGCCTGCTCCAGGAGGTCGCGTCGCGCGATCCGGAGCGCGCCGAGCAGCTCGCCCGGCTGAAGACCCGCGATCCGGCCCGGTACTACGAGGTCCTCGGGCGGGTGGCCCGCGGGCTCGACCGCGAGGCGCGCGATCCCGAGGCCCGCGCCCGCCACGAGCGCATCCAGGGCATCCGCCACGAGATCAAGGCGCTCGCCATCGAATACCAGGCCGCGCCGGACGGCGAGAAGAAGAAGCTCCGCAAGGAGATGGAGAAGCTCGCGGGCGACATCTTCGACCTGCGCCAGGAGGAGCGTCGGGCCCGGCTCGACGACCTCCGCGAGCGCCTGAAGGAGGCCGAGGCCGAGGTGGCCGAGCAGGACGCCAACCGCGATGCCGTCATCGCCGAGCACCTCGACGCGCTCCTCCAGGGCGAGCCGAAATAGCGCTGTCGTTGCGGGGACACCGCGGGGGCGGGATGCTCCCGGCATGCTCCTGCCGCCGCTCATCGCGACCGAGCGCCTCCAGCTCCGACGTCCGCGCGCCGACGATGCTCCGCGCATCGCCGAGGCGGTGGAGGAGACGCTCCCCGACCTCGCGGAGTGGTTCAAGTGGGGCGAGCTGCTCGCGCGGTACGGCGATCTCGAGGACATGGGGGCCCGCGCGGTCAGCGGCCAGCGGCGGTTCGACGAGCTCTCGAACCCGGTGCTGTTCATCTGGCACGACCACGCCTTCGTCGGCGAGGTGCTGGTCGACAACCCGAGCTGGGCGTCCGATCGGGCGCTCGAGCTCCAGATCTGGGTCCGGCGCGGTGCGCGGGGCCGGGGCTACGCGACGGAGGCGCTGGAAGGCGTCGTGCGGCACCTGTTCGAGGTCCAGGGGTGCCGCACGCTCGAGGCGCGCATCGAGTCGCGCAACGCGTCGTCGCGCAAGCTGTTCCTGCGCGCCGGGTTCCAGCCGTACGGGAACCTCTCGGATCTGAACCGGTTCGTGATCACGGCGGACGACGCGAACCCACCGGAGCGCCCGCTGGGCGTGGTCGTCCTGACGCATCCGGAGTGCCTCGAGCACCTCGTGGACGACGAGCACTCCGAGCGGCCGGAGCGCATCCAGGCCGTCATGGAGGGGCTGAAGGGCCTCGACATCACCGTGCTCGGCGCGCCCCGCGACCGGGCCAGCACCGAGCTCGCGCACCCCGCCACGCACCCGGAGGACGTGGACGGCGCCGCTCCAGAGGAGGGCGTCGCGCGGCTCGACGCCGACACCGACATCTCGGCGTACAGCGTCTACGCGGCCCTGCGCGGGGTCGGGGGCGTGGTCGCGGGCGTCGATCTGGTGCTCGCGGGGCGGGCGAGCAGCGCGTTCGTCGTGACGCGTCCCCCCGGGCACCACGCCCAGCGCGAGCAGCCCATGGGGTTCTGCTTCTTCGCGACGGCCGCGATCGGCGCCCTGCACGCCGTGCGGACGCATCGCCTGCAGCGCGTCGCGGTCGTGGATTTCGACGTGCACCACGGGAACGGCACGCAGGCCATCCTCGAGTCGGAGCCGAACACATTGTTCGTCTCCACGCACGAGGTGTTCCTGTACCCGCAGACCGGCGCTCCGAGCGAGGTCGGCTGCGGGAACGTCCTGAACGTCCCGATGGAGCCGCACACGAGCGGCGCAGCGTACCGGGAGCGGTTCGCAGACGTGGTCCTGCCGCGGCTCCGCGCGTTCGACCCCCAGCTCGTCGTGGTCTCGGCGGGGTTCGACGGGCACGTGCGCGACGACCACTCGACCATGATGCTCGACGCCGAGGACTATCGCTGGATCACCAGTCGGATCCTCGAGATCGCGCCGGTCGTGTCCGTGCTGGAGGGCGGCTACGACCTCGTGGCGCTCGCGCTGTCGGCCCGCGCCCACGTGGAGGCCATGGTGGCGCACGCTGCGGAAGGCGCGGTGGATCCGGCGAGCGCGGTGTAGCCTCCCCGCATGCTCGCGTTCGCGGCCGTCTCCGTCGTCTCGCTCCTCGCCGGCTGTGGAGGCGCACCGGACTGGCTGGAGGGCGTCGAGCTGTCCGGCCTCGACGTGGACGACCGCGGGAACAGCCTCGTGGTGCGGGGCGTTCCGTACGGCCGGGTCGCGTCGCGGCTGGAGGACGCGGGCTGGCGGGGGTGGTCGGCGTCGTACGACGAGGGGTTGCCCGCCGGGTTCGCCTACCGCTGGTCGAAGGGCGGGAGGTGGGTCGATGTCGGCGCGCTCGAGGTGTCGAAGCCCGACCACTGGACCGTGCGCAAGGGCGTGGAGCCGCCCGCGCGCCCCATCCCCATGGAGCCCGTGCGTCCCGGCGCCGTGATCACGGCGGGGTGGAGCGAGGCCCTCGCGGCGGCCTCGATGTGCACGAACGAAGAGGGCACTTCGCTGCACGTCCGCCTCGACGGCACCTTCTCGATGGGCGGCACGATCGGCGGTGCGCCCGCCAAGGTCGACGGCCGGTGGTCGCTGAAGGGCGCCGATCTCGTGCTGAACGGCGCGATGGCGGGTGAAGGCCGCGAGAAGCCCTACACCACGACCTGCGAAGACCTCGTCGTGCTGGGGCGCGAGCACGTCGCCCAGGTCGTCCACTGCCGGAACGGCGGCACGTGGTCCTGCTCGGTCGCACCGGGTCCGCTGGTCACCGTGCTCGACGCCGGGGCAGGGGAGGGAGCCGCGAACCACGTCCTCCGGGCGCTGCGCCGCGACGACCGACCCGACGACCCCGGGCCGCACCTCGACGGCATCCCCACGCAGAGCCTCGTCTACCGGGCCGGCGCGACCCGCGAGCGGCCCGCGGGCGTGAGGGTGCGGTACCGTGAGGATCGCGACCAGGCCGAGCGCTATGCGTACCGCCTCGCGCGGGACCTCGAGCTCGACGATGCGTTCGTCGAGGCGTGGCCCGAGGCGCCGACCCCGTTCGTCGTCGAGGTGGGCGGGCAGGTCCGCATCGGCGGAGGTCCGCCGCCCGAGCCGCCGCCGCCCGTGCCCGAGATCGAGGGCTACCGTCCGGAGCTGCCCGATGCGCCCGCGATCTTCGCGTTCGTGCCGGGCGCGACGGGCTGCGACTGGGTCGTCGCGGGCGCGGGGGAGCCCGTGCGCGTCGCATCGTCGCCGGCGTGTCCCGACGAGCTCGCGGTGTCCGGGAAGACCGCGGTCGCCCGGTTCGGCGACGTGCTCGTCAAGCGGCGGTGGCCGGGCACCGCGTGGTCGCAGGAGATCCAGCCGGCGCGCGAGCAGGGCTGCGAGCTGCCGGTCCCCGACGCGGACGGTCGCCTGCGCCAGGTGTGCCTCGAGCCGGCGCCCGATGGGTGGACGGACGGCGGACGGCCCCTGCCGGTCGCGACGGACGCGGGCGGCGCGCGCTACGCCGTGGCGGGCGGGCAGGTCGTCGCGCCCCGCGGTGACGCGGCGGACATCGACCTCGGCACCGGCGGCACGCCCGGGTTCGCCGTGGTCTGGGCCCGCGAGCCGTCCGGGTCTTGGAAGCGCGTCCTGGCGCTGCCCACGCGGCTCGACGGTCCCGTGGAGCTCGGCGCGCGGGTCGCGGATGCCCATCGCGGCGCGGCGCCCGATCTGCTCGACCTCGCGGCGAGGCCCGGCTGCACGGAGTGTGCGGGGATCCCCGTCGAGCTCGTCGAGGGCGCGCAGCTCGCCACGCTCGGCAAGGCCGTCGGGGTCGAAGGGGACGGGCTCGGCACCGTGGGGCTCGCCAAGGGCGCGCTGGTGGTCGGGTTCGGCGAGGAGGTCCGCGGTCCGGTGCACTGGTGCCCGTCGCTCGCCCCGTTCCGCCGGCCCGTCGCCTGGGCCGTGCCCGAAGGGGCTCTCGCGTTCTGGGAGCACGACCGGCACGTGTTGATCGGCGCGCCGGGCTCCGGTGCCGCGGCGCGCGTGTTCCGCCCGCCCGACGCGGCGCCGATCGTCGACCTCCCCCGGAGCGTGCGGGCCGTGTGGCTCCCGACCCGGGGGCTTCCCGGGTTTTGAGCGGGTGTCGCGGGCGGGGCGCGCGGGGCGGCGTCGGAAGGCGTAGAGTGTGCGCCAGTCCCGAGGCCGCCATGCTGCTCTCCCTCCTGCTCGGCGGGTGCCTGTCCTACACGGTGAAGCCCGAAACCGACGTGCCCGACACCGATCCGGTCGTCGGAGACGCCGACGGCGACGGCCTCACCGACGACGTCGACAACTGTCCCGGCGTCGCGAACGCCAACCAGAACGACGACGATGGCGACGGGGTCGGCAACCGCTGCGACAACTGCCCCGACGTGAGCAACCCCAACCAGAACGACGACGACGGCGACGGCATCGGCAACCGCTGCGAAGACGTGCCGGATACCGACGTCGACCCCGGGTGCCCCGACACACTCGGCATCCCCGGTGCGTTCGCGCTCGACGTGCTGAACTTCACGTGGACCTGGGATCCGGGCGGGTTCAGCTACGGGCCGTCGGTGTTCGCACGCGTGCCGAGCGACGCCGTGAGCGTCGCCATCACGGTCGACGGCGGGCCGAACGGCTCGGGCATCGGGTACTTCGAGTCCGGCGGCATGGTGTACGTGAGCAACAACACGAACGTCGTGGGGCACTACATCGGCCTGCCCGACGGGGGCTTCGTGCTGCCCGTGAACACCGCGTCGTTCCCGACGGCCGGCTGCATGGAGATGGTGCCGATCGCCCTCGACAACCTCGGCGGGCAGCAGGGCTACGCGTACGTGACGACGCGCCGCTACACGCAGAGCCAGCCGTCCATCGACCTCAACGTCATCACCGTGACCGGCACGGTCGTCTACCAGAACGAGATCGACGCCGCCGTGGCCCAGATGCGCGCCATCTACCAGTCGAGCGGCGGCCCGAACATCGGCACGGTCAACCAGTTCGACTACACCAACCCGGGCGGTGCGGTGATCTGCTCCGACTGCCCCGACATCTACGCGCTCCGGCGTGTCGGAACGAACACGACCCAGACCGTGAACCTCATCCTCGTCGCCGACTTCGCGGGCGGCGGCCTGCTCGGCATCGCCGGCGGTGTTCCGGGTGCCGTGGGCGTCGAGGGGCTCGACTCGAGCGCAGTCGTCGTGGCCGTCGACCCGCACCTCACGGGGGGCGGCCAGACCCTCGACACGGCCCTGTTCGGCGAGACCTGGGCGCACGAGGTCGGCCACCAGCTCGGGCTGTTCCACACGACCGAGTCCACGGGCCAGTACCACGACGTCATCGCCGACACGCCCGAGTGCCCGCCGAGCCGGGACACCAACGGCGACGGCCAGCTCAGCGCCAACGAGTGCATCAACTACGACGGCGCCAACTTCATGTTCTGGCAGGGCGGCATCGCCCAGGGCGACGTGTCGCCCACCCAGGCGTCTGTCCTCTTCAACAGCCCCGTCGCGCGCTAGCCCCGGAGTCTCAGTGAAGCCCGTCCACCTCGTGATCCTCGTCGCCCTCGCGGGCTGCGGGAAGGGCAGCCCGCCGACGGAGCCCTCCGCCCAGGCCACCCGCACGACCCTGCCCGACGAGCGCCCGCCCGCCGCGCCCGAGCCCGCGGCTCCCGCGGCCCCCGCCGGCGTGCCGGCCCTCCAGGAGCTGCTCCAGGCGCACCACGGCGAGGATCTGCCCGACGCCGACGTGCTCGCCGCGCACGACGGCGCCCGCGAGTCCCTCCTGTGGCTCGGGGCCCACGGCGACACCATGAGCCTGCGCACGCGCGCGCTCATGCTGCTCGCGCACTACGACGACGAAGAGGTCGGGGTGTTCCTGCACGACCTCGCGTCGGATGCGTCGAACCACGCCGCGCTCCGCGGCGCCGCGCTGACCGGGCTCTCCGGGCAGGACCTCGCGGCCCACGACGACTGGCAGCGCACCGCGATGGCCGCGCTCGAAGACGCCGACCTGCGCGTGGTGGTGGGGGCCGTGAAGGCCCTGTACGACGAGCCCTTCGCCGCCGAGGCGCTCGCCGCGCTCGCCGCGGACGAGGGGGCACCCACACCGGTCCGTGAAGCCGCTGCGGCGGGGAGGTGACGATGCGAGCCTGTACCTGTGGAAACGTCGTGCTGCTGGGGCGTTGCCCGGCCTGTGGTCGCACGGGTCGCACCGGCCCGGCGGCCGTCGCGCTGCTGCTCGGCCTCGCCGCCTGTCCCGGCGGCTCGAAGGCGCCCTCCACCCAGGAGGACATCTACGGCGTCCCGGCCAGCGAGCAGGGCGACGACGAGGCGGAGCCCAAGCGCGCCGTCGATCCCGAGGACGAGAACGGCGAGTAGCCCGCTCTACCCGAACTGCTTGGCGAGCTTGAGCGCCTGGCCCTGGTAGTTCGAGCCGAGCTCGCCGTAGAGCGAGCGCGGGCGGTCTTCGTTGCGCATGAACTCGACGCGGAACAGCGGCTGGCCGTGCTCGAGCAGGAACGGCACGTCGTGCGTGCGGATCTCGAGCACCAGCTTCGCGCCCTGCACGCCGTCGGTCGACCAGCCGAAGCCGGAGTCGATGAAGCCGGCATAGTGCGTGCGCAGCTCGCCCTTCGTGGCGTCGAACGCCACGAGCTCGGCGCACAGGTCGGGCGGGATGCGCAGGCGCTCGCGGGTCGCGAAGATGTAGAACTGCTCGGGCTCGAGCACGTGCCCCTCTTCGCCGGCCGGCGGCAGGGGGACCCAGTACTTCTCGACGGGCAGGTTGCGGCGCGCGAGGTCGACGGGCGGCAGGTGCCGGCGCGCGATGTAGCCCACGGGCCCCTCGGTGCTCTCGAGGTCGACCGACAGCAGCACGGACGGCGGGTGGTTGTCGTCGACCGGCGCGGGCGAGCCGTCGGACCAGATGCACAGCGGGTCGGACTGCTGGCGCTCGCGCAGCTCGTCGGCGCCCACACCGGGACGGCCGCGCGCCAGCCGAAGCTGGCCGAGGCAGTCGCCGCGCCGCACCGCGACGTGGAACGACTGCGGCGTGATCTCGAGGAACAACCGGCCCCGGTAGCCCTCGGGCACGGTGTCGAACGCGTAGCCCTGCTCGGTGAGCAGGCGCACGAACACGTCGAGCCGCCCGGTGCTGCTCTTCGGGTTGCCGCGGCCCCAGATGCCCTCGGGCAGCTCGAGCACCTCTTCGATCTCGGCGAGGTAGACGCCCCCGCGGTGCAGGACGATGGGCTCGTGCCGATCGAGGCGGTGGGTGGCCGTGGCCAGGCGGCCGAGCTTGCGCTCGATGCCCTGGGCGCCGGGCAGGAAGCTGCACTGGAGCTGCCACAGCCGCGCGCCGAGGCGTAGATCGAGGCTGCTCGGCTGGATCTGGCCCGTGCGGATGGGGAGGAGCGACTGGATCGCGCCCTCGGCGGCGAGGCCCTCGAGCGTGGCGTCGATCAGGATCCCGTCCATCAGTCGAACCCGTGCTCGCGGTACCAGGCGATGGTCGCCTTCGTGGCCTCGGCCATCGGCACCCGCACGTGGTAGCCGAAGTCGCGCTTCGCGGGCCCCATGTCGTACCAGTGCGAGCGCGCCAGGCCCGCCGCGATGGAGCGGGTCATGCGCGGCTCGCCCTTCAGGGGCAGCGTGTCCCAGGCCCACTCCATCACGCGGCCGATGGTGAACGCGGCCTTCAGGGGGACCTTCCGCGTCACCGGGGGGATGTCGAGCCCGGCGAAGAACTCGTTGAGCCACGGCCACAGCTCGATGGGCTCGTCGTTGCTGATGAAGTAGGCCTTGCCGGCGAGGGGGGCCTGGTCGTCCTGGAGCGCGTCGAGGGCGTCGAGGTGCGCCCAGGCGGCGTTGTCGACGTAGGTCATGTCGACCTTGTTCGTGCCGTCGCCGATGATCGCGAGCTTGCCCGTGGAGGCGCGCTGCAGCACGCGCGTCATGAGGTTCTCGTCGCGCGGGCCGAAGATGAGGTGCGGGCGCAGCGACACGGTGGCGATGTGCGTGCCGTTGGCGGCGAGCACCATGCGCTCGGCCTCGGCCTTGGTCTCGGGGTAGGGCGCCCAGTACTCGTCGGCGTAGGGCGTGTCTTGCGGGGCGTTCTCGGAGTCGTGGGCCATGCCGATGACGCTCGGCGTGGACGTGTAGATGAAGCGGGGCACGTCGTGCTGCTCGGCGGCGTCGAGCAGGTTGCGCGTGCCGTCGACGTTGATGGACCGGAACTCTTCGTAGGCCCCGTTGAGCGGCGCGGCCTTGGCGGCGACGTGGATGATGGCGTCGTGCCCGTGGACCGCGGTGGAGACGGCCTCGGCGTCGCGGAGGTCGATCTGGAGGCCGTGGGCACCGAGCGCTTCGACCTCGGGGTAGCTGCCCCGCGCGAGGAACGTGACCTCGTCGCCCCGCTCGACCAGCAGCTCGACGATGCGGCGACCCAGGAACCCCCCGCCGCCCGTGACCAGCACCTTCATGCTCTCCCTCCGGCCGGGCGCTGTAACGCGGCACGGTCCCGCGGACAGCGGGTTGCCGGCGTATCCTCGGCGTGGAGGTCGCGATGGGGAGCAGGGAGCGCGCGCTGCTCGCGAGGTCGGTCGACCGGGAGGCCTGGTTGGTCTACGCGGATTCGCTCCTCGAGGCCGGGAGTCCCCACGGGGAGCGGCTGGTCCGCATCCTCACCGCGGCGGACGACGGGGCGCTGGCCCGGGGCTCCGACGTGGTTCGGGGGGCGGAGGCGCTCTGCTTCGCGCTGTTGCGCGCGGACGAGCCCGTGGATCTGCGCCTGGCGCTCTACGGGCACGCGGTCGTCCAGAGTGTCGAGGAGGCGCGGGAGGCCGTGTCCGCCGGGCTCCGGTCGCTGCACGTGGTCGGCTGGGACGTGCTCCACGCGATGGCCGCGGAGGCCCTGCCCGTCGAGCGGATCTGGCCGCTCGAGCTGACGGACGACATCTCGCGGGCCCTGGCGACGCTGGGCGCCCTGCCGCGCCTCGAGGCCCTCGCCCTGGTCGCGCGGCGCGGCTGGGACGCGTGGCAGGCGCTCCACCCGCTGCTCGCGTGCGAGACGCGGCTCGCCGTGGTGCGGGTGCACGAGGGACGCGAGCCCGACGTGCCGACGCGCCTCGCCGTCGAGCGCCACCCGACGCTCGAGCGGCTGGAGTGGCGGACGGGCTCCCTCCCGGAGGGTCTCCCCGCGACGCTGCCCGCCCTGCCGACTCCCGACGTGCAGAGGGCGCCGCGCGGCGCGGTCCAGGACGGGTGCGTGCGGATCGCGCCGCTCGCCCACCTCGCGCCGACCGCCTGGCTCGCGTGGGACACGGCGGCCGGTGCGCTCGCGACGGTGTCCGCGCCCCTCTCGGCCCGCGGGCATCCGGCTCCTCCGCCGATCTCCCGTGCGCTCCAACCGCTGGGGCCGATGCCGTGGTCGGCGTCCCTCAGCGAGCGCGTCCGCCACCACCTGGGGGAACAGGAGGTCCCGCCGGGGCGTACGCTGGGCCCGGACGCGCTGGAGCACGTCCTCGCGGATGGCGAGGGCCTCGTGTCGCTCGGAGGCACGACGCACCCGATCGCCGAGCGGCGCCGCGAAGCGCTCCACCGCATGCTCACCCCCGTCGACACGGCGTTCCGGTGGGCGGCGCACACGACGCGGGGTCCCGTGCGGGCGTACAACGAGGATGCCTGGCTCGCGGCGGGGGACGTCTTCGCCGTGGTGGACGGGATGGGTGGGCACATGGGCGGGGACCTCGCCGCGTTCGCCATCCTCGAGGGGCTCGCCGGTCCCGGCGACCTCCGGATGCGCCTGCTGGCGGCGCACGCCGCGCTCCAGGGGCTCCGGGAGACCCCTGCACACGGCTCGGGCGGCACGGTGGTCGCGCTCGACCTCGGTGCCTCCGAGCTCGCCTGGGCCGGGGACTGCCGCGCCTATCGCGTGCGCGACGGCCGCCCGTCCCGGCTCTCGCGCGACCACTCGCTGATGGAGGACCTCGTGGCGGCGGGCGAAGCCACGCCAGGCGACGTGTTCCACCACCGCTACGCGAACATCGTGACCCGGGCGCTCACCGAGGGGTCCCCGCCGGAGATCGAAGGCGTGCCCCTCGATGTGCGCCCGGGCGATCGCTACCTGTTGGTGTCCGACGGCATCTGGCGGCTGCTCGACGACCCCACGCTCGCGGCGCTGCTCCTCGAGGAGCCCGATCCACACGGGTGTGTCGCGCGGCTCGTCGCGGAAGCGTGCCGCTGCGGCGGGACGGACAATGCGACGGCGCTCGTGGTGGAGGCGTGAGGCGACACCGAGCCCGCTACGCGCCGCCGGGGGCGAGGGCGCGTGCGACGGCCTCCGCGAAGGGCGTGTGCGGCACGTCGCCGAGGAAGGCGCGGAGGCGGGAACCGTCGAGCCGCACGGGCTGATCCCACAGGTAGCGCATCTCGAACAGCTCGCGGACCATCGGCACGAACGGCCGCACGAAGTTGAGCCAGAACCAGGGGAACCCCGTCACCCGGCGGTCCGGGGCGCCGAGGGCGTCGCGCACGGCCGCGACCCAGGTGTGGCCGTCCACGACGTGCCCCTCGAAGTGGAAGACCTCGTGCGCACCGAGCTCGGCGCGGCGCAGCGCGAGGCGCACGAAGGTCTCGGCGAGGTCGGGCAGGTAGGCCCAGCCGTGCAGGATGCCGAGGTCGCCGCCGTACTGGATGGCGCCGCCGTCCACCGCGCGGTGCGTCAGGTGCCACATCCAGGCCTCGCCACCGCCGTAGAAGTCGCCGGCCCGCAGGATGACGGTGCGCGCGGACGAGGCGGCCAGCATCGCCTCCAGCCGGTTCCGGAGCGCGCCCTTGCGCGTGATCGGCTCGTGCCGGCAGCCCTCGGCGAGCGGGGCTTCGTAGTCGGGGCCGAGACCGTAGACGTTGCCGGGGAACAGCAGCGTGGCGCCGGTCTTCTCGACCGCTGCGAGGATGTCGCGGGTGAGGTCGAGCATGCCGGGATCCCAGTCGGGGTAGGGCAGGTTCACGCCGTGCAGCACGACCTCGCTGCCTTCGAGAGCGCTGGCGAGGGCGGCGGGGTCGCGCACGTCGCCGGTGACCCGCACGAGACCCTCGCGGGGCTGGACCTTCTTCGGGTCGCGCACCAGCGCCCGCACCGGGATTCCCCGGGCGAGGCACGCCTCCGCGACCGCTGCGCCGACCGCGCCTGTGATTCCGAGAACCGTGACCTGCATGACGACCTCCTGGAGGGAGCATCACCGCGTCGCAGGCGTTGCGCTGCCGCATAGATTTGCTACGAGCGATTCACTGTTGCATCGGCCTTCGCGACGCCCCGGCGGTCTGGCGCCTGTCCCGATCGTGCCAGAGCGTCCCGGAAATGCCGTCCCTCACGAGAGGATCGGGTGTCCCATTCGGGCCAGACCCGATCGGGACAGGGCGGTTCTGCGGACTTCAAACGACCGACCGATGTCCGTCTGGGGTCAGACCCCAGACGGACATCGGTCGACCGTTCGAAGTCGTGACGCTCGCGCGGCTTCACTCCCCGCGCAGGGCCTGCAGCGCCTCCGGCGGCGGCCGCTCGGGGCCCGCGGTCTCGAGCTGGTGGGCGCGCTGTGCCATCGCCGTGTTCAGCCGGTCGACGAGCCAGGCGCGCGAATCGGCGGGCCAGTCGTGCCCGAGCTCGAAGGTCCGGCCGGCCGCCGTGATGCGCACGGTGCCGGAGCCCGACGCAGCGACCTCGATGTCCTCGATCCGCACGCGCTGGTCGCCGAAGCGGACGTCACGCGTCGTCACCACGACCTCGGTGCGCTCGCCGGACAGCGCCCACAGCGGGAACACGAGCGCCGCGCCGGCCGCTGCCACCATCACGCCGATGCCCGGGATCCCCGTCATCGCGGCGCCGCCGAACACGCCGAGCGTCGCGAGCCCGACGACCATCGCGAGTCGTGTGCCGAACAGCGGGGTGGCGACGAGCTCCATCCCGTCGTGGTCGCTGCGCTCCCGGATCTCGAACGCCATGGCGCCCTGTACCCCGCGATCGGGTGTTCTCCCACGGGATCGGGGCAGATGGCACACGACTCCGGACCCGGGCTTCCCTCCCACACGGCCGTTCCGTGTGGCACGCGAATTGCTCTGGTTCTCCCTGGTCGAGGGAGGTCCCATGGTCATCGATCGACGCCGGGTCGAGGCGGCAGACGCGCGTGCGCTGGCTCGCGAGCAGGTCCTCGCAGCGAAGGAGCACGGCGTCGTGGTGGTCGAAGGCGACACACGCGTGTCGATCCTGACCGCCCTCCCGCGTGGCGAGCACCTCGGCTACGACATCGACGTCGACGACTGGTCCTTCTGCCTGCGCGTCGTGACCGACGCATCCGAGCCCGCCGGGCACCGCTGCCTGGTGGGGCTGGCGGCGCCCATCGACCCCGCGACGCTCACGCTGTTCGTGTCGGAGGGCGTGCTGGTCGCTACGGCCCGGCGCGCGACCTGAGCGGGGTGTGAAGGCGGCGTAGGATGTCGGCGCGAGGGATTCATGGGTGAATCGATTCCGGACTGGGACGGCCTGCGCATCCTGCTCGCCGTGAGCGAAGCGGGGTCCCTGCGCGGGGCCGCCGAGCGGCTCACCCTGTCGCAGCCCACGCTCGGACGCCGGATCCGCGACCTCGAAGCGGCGCTGGGCCACCCGCTGCTCGTCCGGCACGCGCGGGGCGTCGAGCTCACGCTCGAAGGGCGCGCCGTGCTCGAGGCCGCGCAGTCCATCGACGCGCGGATCTCCGACCTGCACCGCGGGCTGCAGGGACGCAAGCAGCAGGTCGCGGGGCGCGTGCGCGTCTCGTGCACCGAGCCCGTCGCGATGGAGATCCTGCCGCCGAGCCTGCTCGCCCTGCGCGCCGAGCACCCCGGCCTGTTCGTCGACATCGTGGTGGACGCGCGCGCCTCGGACCTCGACCGGCGCGAGGCCGACCTCGCCATCCGGATGTTCCGCCCGGAGCGCGCGAGCCTCGTGGCGCGGCGCGTCGGCGGGACGTTCACCGCGTTCTACGCGTCGCGGGCGTACCTCGCGCGCCGCGGAGCCCCGACGTCCCTGGGCGAGCTCGCGACCCATGACGTGCTGGGCCCCGACCGGGACGCGCTCTTCGTGCGCCAGGCCGAGGCCCTCGGCTTCTCCGGCGACCAGATGACGTTCCGCACCGACAGCTTCGCGACCGCCCTGGCCTTCGTACGCGCCGGGGTGTGCATCGGCGCGCTGCTGGGCGCGATCGGCGAAGAGGACCGCGATCTGGTCCGCCTGCTCGGCCCGATCGCCACCCACCCCGTGTGGCTCGTGAGCCATCCCGACCTCTTCGCGTCGGCGGCGGTCCGCGCGGTCTGGGACCAGCTGGCGGCGGACCTCCCCGCGCGCTTCCCGTCCGAGACGCCCGAGGCCCGGCCGTAGCGCGGTATGGTCCGCGCCGGAGGACCCCGCATGCGCCCCATCCTGCTCTGCCTCGCGCTGCTCGCCTGCAAGAAGGGCACGCCGCCCGAGAAGGCCGTCACCACGGACGCCGAGGAGCCTCTGCCCGTGGACGTCGCGATCCGCACGGGCCGCCTCGACAACGGGCTCACGTACTTCATCGAGAAGAACGCGCGGCCTGCGAACCGCGCCGTCCTCCGCCTCGCCGTCGACGCCGGGTCGAACCTCGAGGAAGACGACCAGCTCGGCGTCGCGCACTTCCTCGAGCACATGGCGTTCAACGGCACCGAGAGCTTCCCGAGCAACGACCTGATCGCGTACCTCGAGTCCGTCGGCACGGAGTTCGGGCCGCACCTCAACGCGCACACGTCCTTCGACGAGACGGTCTACAAGCTGTCCGTCCCCACCGACGATCCCGCCGTGTTCGACAAGGGGTTCACGGTCCTGAAGGAGTGGGCCTGCTGCCTCGCGCTCGACCCGGCCGAGATCGAGAAGGAGCGCGGCGTGGTCCTGGAGGAGTGGCGGCTCCAGCAGGGTCTCCAGCAGCGCCTGACCGACATCCGGGTCCCGCTCGTGTACGCGGAGTCGCGCTTCGCGGAGCGCCTGCCCATCGGCACGCCGGAGAGCCTGAAGGGCTTCGACCCCGCGGTGGTCGGGGCGTTCTACCGGGACTGGTACCGGCCGGAGCTCATGGCCGTCATCGTCGCGGGGGACGTCGACGTCGATGCGACCGAAGCGCTCATCAAGGAGCGGTTCTCCACGCTCGCATCCCCCGAAGAGCCCCGCGAGCGCGTGCGCTTCGACATCCCCGCGCAGGAGGGCCCGCTGTACGCGGTCCACGCCGACGCCGAGCTCGGCGCGTCGTTCGCGAGCCTCGTCGCGAAGGGCGACCACGCGCAGGCCAAGACGTGGGCGGACTGGCGGGAGCACGAGCACGCCGCCCTCGCGACGGCCATCCTGAACGAGCGCCTCTCCGAGCTGTCCCGCGACCCCGAGAGCCCCTTCCTGGGCGCCGGGGTCGGCAACGGGCAGCTCACGCCCACGGAGGGCATCCAGTCCGCGAACGTCACTGCGAAGGAGGGGCGGGAGCTCGAGGCCATCGAGAAGGTGCTGCTCGAGGTGAAGCGGTTCCGGGTCCACGGGGTGACGGCGCCCGAGCTCGCGCGCGCCCAGTCCGTCCGCATCGAGTTCATGGACAAGTACGAGCGCGAGGCGCAGGACACCAACAGCGTCGAGCACGCGGACGAGATCGTGCGCCACTTCCTCCAGGACGAGCCCATGCCGGGCACCGTCGTCGAGGCCGAGCTGACGCGGAAGGCGACGCGGATGGCCACGCTCGCCGACGTGAACGCGTGGGCCGCGCGGTTCCTCGACGGCGACCGCGTCACGATGCTGTTCATGCCGGCGAAGGACGGGCTCGCGGTCCCCGACGAGGCCGCGCTCCGCGGCGTCGAGGAGCGCGTCGCCGCGGCACCCGTCGAGGCACCCGCGCTGCAGGACACGATCGAGTCGCTCGTCGCAGCGCCCGACCCCGGCACCATCGCCGAGCGCGACGACACCTACGCAGAGCGCATGGGCTTCCGCGGCTTCCACCTGGCGAACGGCACGCGCGTGTACTACCGCCCGTCCGACCTGAAGGCGGGCGAGGTGCTGTTCACGGCCTGGCGCGAGGGCGGCATCGACGCGATCGACGACGCGGAGTTCGTGACGGCCTGGGCGGCTCCACGCATCCGCTCGCAGAGCGGGCTCGGCGAGCACGACCCCAACGCCATCGCCCGCTACCTGAAGGGCAAGACGGCCGGCGTGTCGGCGTCGATCGGCGACGAGAACGTGTTCCTGTCGGGCGGCACGAGCACCCGCGACCTGCCCGTCGCCCTGGAGCTCGCCTACCTCCACCTGACCCAGCCCCGGTTCGCCGAGGACGGCATGCGTCTGGCCCTGGAGGCGTGGCGCGAATCGCTCGTCAACGCGCGGAACAACCCGGACCAGCAGTTCTCGGATACGTGGCGCGCGCTGTTCTGGCCGGACGACCCGCGCCGGAAGGTGCTCGAGCCCGCGCAGCTCGACGGCGTGGACCTGGCGCGGGCCGAGGCCATCTGGGACGCCGCCATGGGCGCGCCCTCGGAGTGGACGTTCGTGTTCGTCGGCGATCTCCCGGACGACTTCGAGGACCAGGTCGCGCGGTGGCTCGGCGCCGTGCCGTCGCGCGAGACGGGGCTCGGGCTCGTGGACCGGGGCTTCCACCGCAAGCCCGGGCAGTTCCGCGAGGTGCTCGAGATCGGCTCGGGCGACCGGGCGCGTTACCGGACCGAGATGTGGACCACGCTGGCGCCGGAGCGGTGGAACCGGGAGCTCCGCGTCCACCTGAACGCCTGGGCCGACATCGTGCAGGTGAAGCTGCGCGAGCGGCTGCGGGAGGACCTGGGCGGCGTGTACGGCGTCGGGTTCTCGGCCTCGTCGTGGGACTGGCCGTACCACGGGGTGCGCGTGCGCGTGGACTTCTCGTGCGACCCGGCGCGCGTGGAGGAGCTGGAGACGGCGATGATGGAGGTCCTCGAGGATCTGAGGAAGAACGGGATCGACCCGAAGTACGTCGACGCCGAGAAGGCGAAGAACCGCGAGTGGTTCGAAGACGCGCAGCAGACGAACAACAAGTGGCTCGGCGACCTGTCGAGCTCCCTGCGCAACGACGAGGATCCGCACGAGAACCTGGACTTCCTGAAGTACAACGACGCGCTTTCCGCCGACCTGGTGAAGGCGTTCGCGAACGACTTCCTGAAGGACGCGAACCGCGGGACGGTGGTGCTGCTCCCGAAGCCCGGGGAGGGCGGGACGGAGTAGACTGCGCCATGTCCGACGACCCGCTCCGCCCGAATCGACGCGAGCTCCTCGAAGCCGGCGCGGCCACCGCGCTCGTCGCGGGCATCGCGCTCTCGAGCACCGCGTATGCCGCCGACACCGTGACGGTCGCCGCCTACCTCGTGCAGCGCCTCGGCCAGCTCGGCGTCGACCGGCTGTTCGGCGTGCCGGGCGCCACGTGCGACCCGCTGTTCGGCGCCTTCGCCGAGGCCGGCGTGCCCATCGTCGTCACGAGCAGCGACCTCGAAGCCGGGTACGCAGCCGACGGCTACGCCCGGTTCAAGGGCCTCGCCGCGGTCTCGGTGACGTACGGCGTCGGCACGCTGGGCCTCGCGAGCGTCGTGGCCGGCGCGCACGCCGAGCGCAGCCCGATGGTCCTCCTGAACGGCGGGCCCACCGCGCTGGACGTGAAGCTCCAGCGCGACGCCGACACCCTGTTCTCGCACTCCTGCGCCCAGCCCGGCGCGGATCGGGCGATGTTCGCCGAGATCACCGCGGCCGCCGTCCGCGTCGAGAAGGCCGCCGACGCGCCTGCGACCATCGACGCCGCCCTGCGCACCGCGCTCGTCGAGCAGCGGCCCGTCTACATCGAGGTCCCGAAAGACCTGTGGCTCGCGCGCTGTGCCGCGCCGTCCGGTGCGATCGACGCGTCCCGCCCGGCCTCCGGGAAGGAGGCCGCGCTCGCGCAGCAGGTCCTCCAGCGCCTGAAGGCCGCGAAGCGCCCGGCCCTGCTGCTCGGCATCGAGCTCAAGCGCCTCGGTCTGCAGGACCGCGCCGAGGCCCTCGTGCGCGCGCTCGGCGTGCCGTACGCGACGACGTACCTCGCCAAGGCCGTGATCCCCGAGCAGACCCCGGGGTTCGTGGGGGTCTACGCGGGCTCTCGCACGGTGCCGTCGGTCGCCGAGCTGATCGACGGCGCGGATCTGGTCGTGGCGCTCGGCTGCGTGATGGGCCGGCAGTACCGCGGCCTGGTCGCGGATCTCCCGGCCACCGTGATCCGCGCGGAGGACGGGCACCTCCGCATCGGCGCCGACGCGAAGCAGCCCTGCGCGCTCGGGCCGCTCGTCGACGCCCTCGCGAAGGCCGGCTGGACGGGGGATTCCGCACGGCTCTCCGCGACCGCGCCCAAGGGGCTGGGCTTCGACGACCGCCGGGCCACGCTCCCCCCGGTCCCCACGGGCCCGCTGGCGGCGAGCGAAGAGGGGCTCACGTACGACGAGGTGTGCCGCGAGGTCAGCGCGATGCTCGACGCGCGGTTCCTCGTCGTGACCGACACGAGCCTGTCGATGTACGCGGCCGCCGAGCTCGACGTGGAGGGGCGCGACGGCTTCCTGTGCAACGCGGTCTGGCAGTCGATCGGGTACTCCGCGGGGGCGGCGGTGGGCGTCGCGATGGCGCAATCGCGCCGGCCCGTCGTGCTCTGCGGCGACGGCGGGTTCCAGATGACCGCCCAGGCGCTGTCGACCCTCGCCCGGCACCGCGTCCCGGCCATCGTGCTGGTGCTCGACAACGCGCTCTACGGCATCGAGCAGTGGCTCCTCGACAAGCGCTGGTTCGCGCAGAAGTCGGCTTCGCCGCCCATCCCGCACCTCGAGCTGCACCGGTGGGACTACGCGATGCTCGCGCGGTCGATGGGCGTGCAGCACGCGTCCACCGTGAAGACCGTCGCAGAGCTGCGGAAAGCGCTCGCCGACGCGGCCTCGGCGGACGGGCCGGTCGTCCTCTCCACCCGCATCCGGCCCCACGATCTGCCCGAGAAGGTGCGCGGATGATCGACCGGCGCGACGTGCTCCGCGCGCTGCTGGCCTCCGCGGCGGTGGGCGTGCCGTTCGCCCGTGCCGACGGTCCCCGCGTGCTGCCCGCACCGGACTTCGACCGCCTCCGGCCGTTCGAGCCCTATGTCGTGGGCGTCCGGCCGTTCCGGAAGCGCGGCGTCCGCCTCGAAGAGGGCGGCAGGCTCGGCACCAAGCGCGTGTTCCACAACTACGGGCACGCGGGCGCGGGCATCACGCTGTCCTTCGGCTGCGCCGAGGAGGTCGCCGACCTCGTCGATCCGCTCGTCCGCGACGTGCCCGACGGCGCCGTGGCGGTCCTCGGCACCGGCGTCGTGGGCCTCACCACGGCGGCAGCCCTCCGACGACGACACCCGCGGCTCCCCGTCACGGTGTACGCGAAGGACCTCGACCTGAAGCGCACCACCTCCCACGTCGCGGGGGGCCAGTTCGAGCCGTCCGGCGTGTGGGGCCAGATGAAGGAGGGCGACGCGCGCGTCCGGCTCGAGAGCTGGCTCCGCCGCGCGAAGGCCCGTATCCGCGAGCTCGAGCCGCACTGGGACCGCTACGGCATCGTGGAGCGCGACAACTACGCGCTGTCCGACGGAGTGGCCGGCTTCGACGACGGCACGCCGACCGACGTGATCGCGCCGTCCGACGCGCTCGATCTCCCGTTCGACGCGCTCCGTGCGCCGGGCCGCCGCTACCGCACGTGGCTGCTGAACCCGCTGTACCTGCTGCCCGCGCTGCGCGCCGACCTCGAGAAGAGCGGCGTGGCGTTCCAGCAGCGGATGTTCGAGACGCCCGACGACGTGGCGAAGCTGCCCGAGCCCGTGGTCGTGAACTGCACGGGCTACGGCGCGCGCGCGCTGTTCGGCGACCAGGCCGTCATCGCGCAGCGCGGCCACCTCGTCCTGCTGGAGCGGCCGACCGAAGCGCACGACTGGTTCTTCGGCGGGGGCTGCGCGAACGGCGTGACCTGCTACGTCTTCTGCCGGCACGACGACATCGTCGTGGGCGGCACGGTCATCGGGGCCGACGACCGCGACCTCGTCCTGCCCGAGGATCAGGCGGTGTTCGACCGCATCGTGACGAACGCGCGAAACGTGTTCGCCGGTTTCCCCGCCCGCTGCGAAACGGGGTAGTCCCCACGCAGGGAGGCACCATGTCGGACATCCAGGCGGACATCGAGGACTTCTTGCGCTGCAAGCGCATCGCCGTGGTGGGGCTCTCCACCCACCAGAGCGACTTCAGCTGCGCCATCCTGCAGCGCTTCGAAGAGGCCGGCACCGAGGTCTACGGTGTGAACCCGGGCTTCGAGCCCGACCCCGACGCCCACCACTACGCGAAGCTCGCCGACATCCCGGGCGAGCCGGTCGAAGCGGTCTTCCTCACCACCACCCCGGCCGTGAGCGCCGAGGTCGTGCGCGAGTGCGCGGCGCTCGGCATCCGCCGCGTGTGGATGCACCAGGGCATGGGCGCGGGCAGCGTGTCGCCCGATGCCGTGGCGTTCTGCCGCGAGAACGGCATCGCGGTCATCGACCGCGGCTGCCCGATGATGTTCGTCGAGCCCGTGGACTGGTTCCACAAGGCGTTCCGCTGGTGCAAGGGCCTGCACGCCGTCGAGGGCTGAGCCCTACAGCGTCGTGTCGGCGGTCGACAGGCCGTCGGTCGCCTGGAACCAGGCCTCCTCGAAGGCCACGCGCTGGGCTTCGACGATGGCGAGGTCGGACGCGTCGCACGTGCTCTCGCAGACGAGCGCGAAGGCGAAGCGGAAGTCGGAGCGCGCCTGCCCGAACGCCGGTGTGCGCGGGCCGTTCGCGGCGATGATGTCGCTCACCCCGAAATCCACGCGGTTCCCGGAGAACTCGACGTCCTCGCCGTAGCTGTCGCTGTTCCAGCTCGGCTCGTACTCTGGCGTGGACGGGGAGAACGCGTTCGCGCCGGTCACCGAGAACATCGTCGGCACCTGGGACGCCGGGATGAGCCCGGCGAGGTACAGCTCGAGCGGCGAGAGCTGCAGCGGGTACTGGACGTCGAACCGGAAGCGGCCGTTGCCGAGGTCCGTCAGGTCGCCGTAGCCCACCGCCGATGGGCCTCCCGTCGACGCGTACACGCCCCAGTGCCCGTGCCACTGGCCCGCGAGCGGGAGGCCGCCGGGGAGCGTCGTGAACGCGGCCCACCGGTGCGTGGTCTCGTGCACCACGATGCTCGCTTCGTCCGGCGCGTACGCGTACAGGCCGGTCCACGTCATCATGTTCACCTGGTCGAGGCGCCCGGCGCTCCCGGCGTCCGCGGGGGAGGGGCCGTTCGGCCAGTCGTCACCGAGCCCTCCCGTCGTGTAGTCGTACTTCACGGCCCACGCATAGGCGTCGGGGACCTCCTCCTCCGTGTAGACCACGAGGAAGTCGTACTCGTCGGCGTGGGTCGCGTAGAACGCCTGCCCGATGGCGTCCGGGCCGGTCCAGGGCGCCTCCCAGCCGCCGGCGACGGGCTGGAACATCGCATTCGTCCGCTGGATCTGCGCGATGTTGGAGTAGTCCGGTGTTCCCGGCGTTCCCGGCCCGACCGGCCCCGGGTCGACGGGATCGCCGCCGGGGTCGACCGGCCCCGGGTCGGTGGGGTCGATCGGGTCGACGGGAGTCTGGATGCCGCTCGTGGAGCAGGCGGTGGAGACGAGCACGGCGAGCATCGCCGTCAGAACGCGTGCGTACAAAGGACACCTCGAAAAACCAAAGCAACAAACCGAGCCATCGGGCTCGCGGAAACGCTACCATGGGGAGGAGAGACCTCCGCGTCAGCAGTCCGTCAAGGGGGTCCGCCAGCCCCGTTCTTTGCGTTATCCGCGGGCTTCGAGAGGGTGGGATGTCCTTCTGGAAAAAGATGCTGCAGGCCGTCGGGATGGTGCCGATGGACGAATCCGCCCATGCACCGGTGCCGCGCGACCCGTCGTGTCCGCCGCCCGAAGGCGAGGTCGACAGCGAGACCGACTTCGACACCGAGCCCGACACGGCGCTCCCCATCCCCAAGCTCGCGCCGGAGCCCGATCCAACGGCATGAGCGAGGTCCTGCCCTGTCCGCGCTGCGACGCGCCGCTCCAGGAGGCATCGATCCTCGGCCAGTCGGTCGATCGGTGCCCTGCCCGGCACGGCCTGCTCGTCGAGCAGCGCCGCCTCATCCCCCTCGTCGAGGCCCTGGTGTCCGCCACGATCGAGGTGATCGACCTCGACGACCCCATCGAGCCCGTGCCCGATTCGCATGGTGTCGCGGGCTGTCCCGACTGCGCGCGGCCGATGACGCGCTTCGGCTACATGGAGACCCGCACGGTCACCCTCGACCGGTGCCAGCCCTGCGGGATCGTGTGGATCGACGAGGGCGAGCTCGAGCCCATGATCCGCATGAACGCGAAGACCACGGGGCGTGCGCGCGAGCGCGAGGCCGAGGTCCACGAGCTCGAGCGGCACCTGTCGGCCATCGTGTGGTCGTCCGGGGGCGACGTGTCCGATGGGATGCTCGGAGAGGGGGGGCGGCTCACCGCCATCAAGTTCGTGCCGCCGTCGCGGCACTGAGCGGCCGGACCGGGAGGCGGACGCTCCGGAGCGCGTGGACCGTGGACCGTGAGGCCGGTCGGTCCACGGTCTACGGTCTACGGTCCACGGTCTACGGCCTACGGTCCACCCGCTGCGTCTCGCCCCGGCAGGCGCCTCACCGCGGCCGCGCGAGCATCCACTGCGTCGCGTCGGAGGGCGTGAGCGAGCCGCTGATCCCCGTGAAGCTGTGCCCCACGCCGGGCGCCGTGACGAGCCGCGTGTCGTGGCCCTGGCCGGACAGGTAGCCCTCGGACTGCGCGGCGAACGACGCGAAGCTGTCGGCCGTCCCGACGCCGAATTGGACGGGCAGCAGGCGGCTCGGCGTCACGATGTAGAAGTCGCCCCAGCCGTAGCCGAGCACCGTGGCCGTCGCGATGCGGTCGGCGGCGCCGAATGCGGCCACCGCGACGAACAGGCCGCCGTTCGAGAAGCCGAACGCGTGGAGCTGGTCCGGATCGAGGTGCCAGTGCGTGCCGAGGTCGTCGACGAGGTCCAGGACGCCGTCCATCTCGGACTGCATCGCGCCGAGGTCGTTGTTGGGGTTGCCCGACCAGTTGGCCCAGTCCGCGAAGGGCGACAGCGTCGACGGCACGAGGAGCAGGAAGCCCTGCGCGTCGGCCGCGTCGGTGTACCCGGCGAAGTCGGCGATGGCGTAGAAGTTGGCGCTGGAGTCGCCCGCGCCGTGGAAGCCCACGACGAGCGGCGCAGGGGTGCCGGCGTCGTACGAGGTGGGGACGTACAGCGTGTAGCTCCGGCCGGCGAAGGTGCCGGTGAAGGTCCCGATCCCGCCGTCGTAGTCGGTGTCCGCGTCGGTGTCGGCATCCGAGTCCGTGTCCGTATCGGTGTCCGTGTCGGAATCGGTGTCCGTGTCGGTGTCCGCGTCCCCATCCGCATCCGGCGGCGGCACGTTCTTGCACGCCACGAGCGCGAGGCCCAGCAGGACGGGCAGTTTCGACATCGACGCCTCCAGGGGTGAGCATACCGCCGTCGCTGCGGTAGGATCGGGAGGGGAGGGCGGAGGCGATGAACGACGAGATCGCGGTCGCCCACCTCCGTCGGCGCGTTCGTGCGATCAGGCTGTTCGTGTTGCTCGAGGTCATGCTCCTCGCGCCCGCCGTGGCCTCCGTGGGCATGCTCGCCTGGTTGGTCTGGAGCGAGGCTCCGCCGGGGGCCGTGGCGTTGGATGCCTTGGTCGTCGTCCTGTTCCTGATCCCCGTGGGGACGGGCCTGTGGATGGGGCGTGGGCTCGCGCGCATCCACGACCGGGTGGTGGTGACCGCCGACGGTGTCGGGATCGGGCGCATCGCCGTGATGCCCTTCTGGGCGATCGAGCGCTGTGATGTGCGGGGCGGGGTGCTCACGCTCGAGACGCCCGTGACGGCGGTGGACTACGACGTGGAGCCGGGATCGCCGTTCGTGGGGCTGCTGGAGTCGGCCTGGCGGACCTGGCGCGTGCTGCACCCCGCGGTCGTGCCTGCGGGGCCGTTTCGTCTGGACACGCCTGAGATCGAGTGGCTGCGTCGGCTCGCGTTCGGGGGAACGCTCTGGTGCATCGGTGCGGAGTCGCTCCTGCTCGCGGTCGTGGCGGTCTGCCTCGGCAGCGGTGAGGCCCTGGGAGTGGCGCTTGGAGTCGGGGCGCTCGGTCTCGCCGGGACCGTCGGAGCCTTCCGCTGGGTCCGTCGCTTCGGCGTCTCCCTGTTGGTGGGGCCGGATGCAACCCTCGTCGACCAGCACCTGCTGCCGTTCGATGCGGTCACCTCCGTGTCGCGCGAGGGCGGCGTGATCACCGTCGCGATGGGGAAGGGGAAGGTCAGGTTCACGGACGGAGGCGACTCGGGCGCGTTCGACGCCCTGCTCGCCGCCTGGTCGAAGCGGTAGGATCGGGCGATGGACGGCGTGTCGGACATCGACGGTTTCTTCGACCGGCTCTCCGCAGACCCGGCGTCCGACGATCTGCGGGAGGTCTTCGCCGACTGGCTGCGCGAGCAGGACCGCGAGGACGAGGCCGATTGGGTCCGCATGGAGGCCGCCCACGCGCGGTCGGCGCTGGACGTCGATGCCCGCAAGCGCTTCGTCGAGCTCGACAAGGCCGTCGATCCGGCGTTCCGGGCGCGCGTCGCGCGGCTCCGGGTCGAGCCGTGCATCCGCCAGCTCCAGGCCGAGGTCTTCGAGTACGCGTGTCCCGAGCGCTGGGAGGACATGCAGGCCACGAAGGACCCGCTGCTCCGCACCTGCTCGGTGTGCGACAAGGCGGTCCACTTCGTCTCGACCGTGGCCGAGGCCCGCCAGCACGCGAACCTGGGCCACTGCGTCGCGATCAGCCCGGCCGAGCCGAGGCTCCCGGGCGATCTGGTCGCGGGTCCGCCGCCCGTCCCGGTCGGGCCGCCGCAGCTGCAGCATCGCCCGCTCGCGGGGGCGCCGATGCGGCCTCCACCGGAGGTCGAGGTCCGCCCGGATCCGCCGCCGCTCGCGGGGAAGCCGGCCCCTCCGCCGTCGCCCGTGTCCTGGTGGAAGCGCCTGATCGGCTGGGACTGAGCGCTATTCGGTGGGTCCCGGCAGCTTGTCGTGGATGTCGGGGTTGTCGTCGTAGCGACGGCCGAAGCAGCGGATCGCGTTGTCTTCGAGGATGGCGCAAACGGAGGCGTAGCCGCCGCTCGTCCATTGGTGACTGTGAACAGAGAGGTCCCGCAGCGGGCCCCAGTTGACGGTCTCGGTGACGACCCGTTCGACGAGGCTCCCGTTCTCCAGGACCCGACGGAAGGTACGGCAGTCGATCGTCCAGTCCATGCGGACGGCGCAGATCGACGTGAGGCCGCCCGCTTCGATCGACCGGTAGGGCGGGTCGGGGAACAGGGCGGTCGGCGAGCCACCGATCTCGGGCCCGTCGCCGTAGCAGAGTACCTCGCCGGAGTCATAGCGGACGCAAGCGGAGTAGCGGAACAGCTTGGCGTGCGTGATCCGTTCTGGCTGGGGCAAGTGTTCGTCCACGGTCGCCCCGTATCCATAGGCCGCGAGTCGGCCATCTGGAGCGAGGGCCACGGCGCTCTCGTGCTGGTTGTCGAGCAACCGGACCTGCCCGAACACGTCCTCACCGAGGCTCTGAACGCAATTCACCTGACCGTCCGACTCCAACCCACAGGTCATGCCGATGTTCACGGCGTTTTCCATCTCCGGAGGCGTGCACCAGTAGTCGGTCGCGTCCGCACAGAACCAGTTGGTCGACCGGCCTGAGTCGCGTTCGACGCCCCAGACCGTGTAGGAGTCTGGAGCGTAGATGAGCCGCATCGGCACAGGATTTACAGGGATCACCGCATTGTGCTCGAGGTCGTAGTCGTCCGAGGGGTTGTCGCCCCATTCGTCCGATCTCCAGCACTCGACCCAGCCCTCGGAATCCAGCGCGCAGGGCGCCGTGGTCACAGTGACCCACTCCCGGTCTGGCACACCTGTGTGCGATTCCCCCGTCTCGCTTGGTTGGGGAGTCGGGGGCCCGCAGCCGAGGAATGACAGCCAAGGGAGCATCAGTCCAGTGCCTCGACTTCCGCGCACTGGGCGTACTTGCTCGCTGTCGTTGCCGAGCCGCCGGGCACTACGAGGCTCCAGTCGATGGGATTGCTCTGACGCGCCTCCTCGACGGAACCATTTCCAAAGGGACGATTGCTGATCAGTGTGCCGCACCCGAACGGGCCTCGGTAGATGTAGGCGCGATCGATGGTCGTCGCCGATTGTCCGTACAGCTCCTGTACGAGGCACGACGGGTAGTCCAGGAACAGGTCCTCGCACAAGTAGTCGTCGTTCGCTCCCCCATCGAGAACGTCGGCACCGGCACCCCCAAAGAGCTTGTCGTTCCCGTTCTGACCGAGGAGCTCGTCGTTGCCATCACCCCCATGGAGGCGGTCGTTCCCAATGCCCCCTTCCATGGTGTCGTTGCCGCCGCCGCCGATGAGATCGTCGTTTCCGTCGTCTCCCATCAGCGTATCGTCCCCGTCGTCGCCCCAGATCTTGTCGTTCCCGTCGTCCCCATTGATGATGTCGTCGTGGTTTCCCCCGTGGATCTCGTCGTTGCCCGGGCCCCCGCTGATGCCATCGACGCCGTTCCCGCCGTCGATCACGTCGTCGCCGTCGTCACCGAGGATGAAGTCGATGCCCCCACCCCCGAGGATTGTATCGTCGCCGGCCAGCCCTCGGATGTCGTCGTCGTGGCCCTGGCCGTTCAGGGTCTCGCTGTAGAATTTGCTTGTCGAAGGGGACCCGACGATGATGTCGTTGCCGTTCTTCGCGAGGATCTGCGCTTTCAGCTCGCCACCCCCGGTCGGCTGCAGAAACCATGTCGGGTTGGGCTCACTGCCGCTCAACTCGCCACTCTCGAACGCGATCGGCTCCTCTTTCCAGTTCGTGCCGATCGCGTTGACGACCCCGATGGCCGACGTGGTGTCGTCGACGCGGCAGCAGAAGTTCACTGACGTGGAGCCCTGGAAGCACTGGCCCCACGCGCTGATGCCGCCACCTCCATGATTGGCGACCCGCATGAAGCCGCTCGTGGAACCGGGTGGTGTGCTGCAGGCCATGCTCATGTCGCAGGTGAGCACGCCGCCGCTCACACTGCACACAGGCACGCTGTTGACACTGCACGAAGCACCGACGAAGCCGGACGGAGCCTCGCCGCTCCCGCAGGCACTTATCGACTGCGCGTGCGCGCCCTGGACCATGAACAGCGCCATAAGGGGGGGGTAAACATCACTATTCTCCTGGATGGGTTCCTTCCAGGATCCCCCGCGACGGTCCCACGGCTC
Organism: Alphaproteobacteria bacterium; assembly: GCA_020632875.1. Classification (GTDB taxonomy): domain Bacteria; phylum Myxococcota_A; class UBA796; order UBA796; genus JACKEQ01. Next base: position 52,725 of record JACKET010000008.1, on the reverse strand, counting down.
ACGTCGATTTCGAGCGCGGCTCGCCGAGTCACTGTGAGTGCGGCCCTTCGCGATCCATGAGAAAAGTGGAAACACGCACGCTTTCCACATCGCGTGGCGCGCGGCGCTATTGCGCGGTCGCCCACACCTTGAGGTCGCCGCGCCGGATCTTGCTGTTGTGGCGCGCATCCGTCGGGAAGCCGGGGTGCGGCAGGAACCGCTTCACGACGCCCTCGTACTTCGTGCCCGCCGCGAGCTTCTCGAGATCGCCCTGCACCGCGGGCCCCCAGCTCTTGCCGGGCTGCATCTCGACGCACAGCACGGGATCTTCGCGGCCCGGGGCGCCCACGCCCACGAGGGCCGTCCGGAACACGTCGGGGTGCTCGTTGTAGATGCCCTCGACCGGCACGCACGGCAGCATCCCGTCGGCGGTCTGCAGCCGGTGCGACTTGCGGCCGCAGAACCACAGCCGGCCCTTCGCGTCGAGGTAGCCGAGGTCGCCCATGCGGTGGAAGACCGTGTCTCCGTCGCGGATCTTGGACGAGGCGTTGCCCTCGGGCGACTCCTTGTACTCGACCGACACCTGGCCGCCGCGAACGACGATCTCGCCGATCTGGCCGGGCTCGACCTGCAGATCGTCCTGCCAGGCCGGGATGTCGGCGTCGGTGACCTCGATGATGCGGATCTCGACGCCCTTCGCGGGGTGCCCGACGCACGTGCCGGCGCCGCGGGCCGTCTCGGCCACGCAGTCCTCGAGCAGCTCGCGGCTTCCGATGTGGCTGACGGGGATGGCCTCGGTCGCGCCGTACGGCGTGTGGAACTCGACGCCCTCGCGCAGGATGCCCGCGAACTGCCGCACCATGTCGGGCGGCGTGGGCGCGCCGGTGGTCAGCGCGCGGTCGAGGCTGTGCAGCTGGATGCCGTTCTGCTCGCAGTACGGGCCGACGCGGCGCCAGATGATGGGGCTGCCGAACGCCATCTTCGCCTGGTGCGCCTGGATGGCGGCGACCATGGCGGCGGGGGGCGCGCTCGCGGGCTTCGAGAGGTCGAACTTCGGGATGACCGCGGTGTGGCCCCAGCACAGGTCGTAGATCGCGAAGGCCGCGAAGGCCTGCACGCTCACGTCGCCCGCCTTCACGTCGAGCATCTCGCGGATGGCGTCGACGGCGGTGTCCCACATGCCCTGGTGGTAGCCCACGCCCTTCGGCGTGCCCGTGGACCCGGACGTGAACGCGATGGCCGCGTCGTCCATCTCGCCGCACTCCGCGAGCGGGAAGGGCTCGCCGCCCTCTTCGAGGCACTGCTTCAGCGTGACGCCGCCCCACCAGATCTTGGGGCCGACGGTGACGAACACCTCGGCGGCCGCGAAGGGCTTGCGGAAGAACGTCGTGCGCAGCGCGTGCAGGATGGACTCCGCGATCATGACGCGGCACCCGATCTGCTCGATGCAGGCGAGCAGCGCCTTGCGCCCCATGCCCGGGTCGAGGATGACGGGCACGGCGCCGATCTTGAAGAGCGCGAACAGCACGACCCACAGGTCCATCTGCGGCTTCATCAGCATCAGCACGCGGTCGCCCTGCTTCACGCCGGCGCTCGCGAAGCCCCGCGCGTAGGCGTCGGAGCGCGCGTCGAACTCGCGGTACGTGAGGCGATCCCAGGCCGGGCTCGCGTCGGTGTAGGCGGGGGAGGGGTAGAGGAGCGCCGGCTGGTCGGGCCGCTCGGCGGCGTGGCGGCGCAGGTGGCTCGCCACGTTGTAGGTCGTCATCGTCACTCTGCCGGGAGGGGGTTCTTCGCCATCCAGTCCTTCATCCACGGCACGATTCGCTCGTGCGCGTCTTCGACGATCCAGTGGCTGCACTCGGGCAGGCTGTGGACCTCGGCATCGGGGAAGCGCTCGATGAAGCCGTCGCGGAAGAAGTTCGTGAACACGAAGTCCTTCTCGCCCCAGACGATCATCACGGGCTTGTCGCGGAACTGGCGGATGCCTTCGTCGATGGCGTGCAGCGTGTCCCACGTGGGGTGGTTCTCGTCGACGGGGATGTCGCAGACCATCCGGTGCGTCGCCACGCGGTTCCGCCAGGAGTTGTAGGGCGCGAGGTAGCCCTTGCCGACGCCGTTCCGCATGCGCCGGCGGTCGGCGATGGCCGAGATCAGGCCGCCGCGTACGAAGCCGTTGAAGCCCCGCACGATGACGGAGCCCACGACCGGCACGTGCACGAGGCGCAGCGCCCACGGGATCGGGCCCATGAACACGGCCGTGTTGAAGATCACGAACCGCGCGAACCGCTCGGGCATGCGCGTCGCGGCGCCGAGCCCGATGGCCCCGCCCCAGTCGTGCACGACGAGCGTGATGTTCTGCAGATCGAGGTGCTCGATGAGCTGGCACAGGTTGTCGATGTGGTCGTTCAGCCGGTACGGCCAGTCCTGCGGCTTGTCGGACAGCCCGCACCCGATGTGGTCGGGCACGACGCAGCGGTTCGTCTCGCTGAACGGCTTCACGAGCGTGCGGTAGTAGAACGACCAGGTCGGGTTGCCGTGCACCATGAGGATCGGGTCGCCCTCGCCCTCGTCGAGGTAGTGCATGCGGAAGCCGCTCTTGAGGAGCAGATCCCGGCCGGCCCACGGGTAGTGCGCGCGGACGGGCTCGGGAAGGTCCTGCCAGCGCGTGGTTCCTCTCACGGGGTTCCTCCAGTCACCAGGAGACGCTCATGACGATGCAGCCGAGCCCGGAGCCGACGGCCCACAGGCACAGCTCCTGCCCCGGCTGGATGCGGCCCTGCGCCTCGGCGAGGCACAGGGTCAGCGGCAGCGAGCAGGGCCCGCAGTTGCCGAGGTAGGGGAGCGTGAGCGTGGCCTTCTCGAGCGGGAGGCCGAGCTGCTCGAACGCGTGCGTGAAGTGTGCGACGGACACCTGGTGGCAGACGTACTCGTCGACGGTGTCGGGGCCCCAGCCGAACTCGGCGCGGGCCTTCGGGAACGCCTCGACCGCGAGCCCGACGCCGTGGACGAGCAGCCCGTGCGCGTCGGAGCGCATCTCGGTGTGGTTCGCGAGGCACAGCGTGTTGCGCTCGGGGGCGGAGCGCAGGATCGCGCCGTTCAGGCGGTGATCCTTGCGAGACAGGTCACGCCGCGTGACGACCGCCGCGACCGCGCCGGCGCCGAGGGTGAGCGTGGCGAAGTTCTCGCGGAAGGTGTCGATGGTGGCCTCGGGGCTCGCGAGGCGCTCGAGGGTCGCGCTCACGCCGTTGCGCACGACCTCGCCGCACGTGACGAGCACCCGGTCGACGTGGCCGAGCTCGACCTGGCAGGCCGCCGTGTAGAGGCCGTTGAGGAACCCGACGCAGGCGTTGCCCACGTCGAAGTTGAAGACCTCGTGTGAGCAGCCGAGGTGCCCGGCGACCATCGCGCTGGTCGCCGGCTCGAGCCAGTCGCGGCTGACGGAGCAGTTGATGAGCGACTGGATGTCGCCGACCGTGAGGCCCGCGCGATCGAGCGCGCGCTGGCCCGCCATCGCAGCGACCGTGGAGGGCTGCACGCCCTCGTCCCACCAGCGCCGCTCTTTGATGCCCGAGAGCTTCTCGACCTGGCCGGGCGGCATGCCGAGGCGCTTCAGCGTGTGGGCGAAGTACGCCTCGAGCTGCGCGCTCGTCACCACGTTGGGCGGGAGCACGTAGCCGACTTCTTCGATGCACACGTTCTGGAAGCGCATGCCGCGCCGTAACCCCACGATGGATGCGGGGCGACTGGCCCGGCGGCCAGCTTCCGGGCCGCGTCAGGCGGCGTCGGACATCTCGAACTCGCGCAGGACCTTCTCGGTCTTCGCGGCCTTGACGCGGTTGCGCAGGCGCTGGACCTCCGCGTTGTCCCGCGTGGTCTTCGCGAGCGAGAAGGTGGAGCCGACCGTGAACAGCACACCCATGGCGAGGTAGCCGCGGATCCAGATGTCCGCCGGCAGGAAGAGGATGCCGCCGAGCGTGAGCCCGGTCGCGATCAGGAAGCTCGCCCACACCTGGACGTTCCAGGCCGTGGTGTTCGCGTCGATTTCGTGCCTGTCCATGAGGACCCCCTGGTGGCGCCGGCACCGGTGGGTGCCGTTCACGACCGTAGAGTCGCCCCGGGCCATGACCCGTGGACGTCCGTGGTGTGAATCCTCCATGAACGCGTGCGGGCCGTGCATAATGCGCTCATGCTCGCGCTCGTCATCGGCTTCGCCTTCGCCGCCCTCCCCGTCTCGAACGAGGTCTGCAACGGCGACGACGACGATCTCGACGGCATCATCGACGAAGGCGCGGCGTGCAGCCCGTGCACGCAGATCAACAACGCCAGCGGGTCGAGCTGGCTCGTGTGCGACACCGCCTTCGCGACCCGCGCCGCGGCCCTCTCGTACTGCCAGTCGGAGGGCTATCGCATCGCCGACATCGGCTCGGCGTCCGAGCAGAGCTTCCTCGAGGGGTACCTGTCGGCGGGCGTCGACTACTGGCACTCGGTCAACGACCAGGCGACCGAGGGCACCTATGTGAACAGCTACGGCAACGCGGTCAGCTACACCAACTGGGACGCGCTGTACCCGAACCCCCAGCCCGACGGGCCGCTGTATCCGAGCGACGACTGCGCATTGATCTACGGCGGGGCCTCGTCGTTCGGCCTCTGGCACGATTCCGACTGCGCCGTGGCGGGGCCGGGCGTGATCTGCGAGGCCAGCTGCAATCCCATCACGGTGTGGGAGGACAGCGACGGCGACGGGTACGGCGTCGGCAGCCCGGTCACCATCTGCGGGCCCGCTCCGACGGGCACGACGACGAGCAACGGCAACGACTGCGACGACACGCGGTCGTGGATCCACCCGGGCCACGTCGAGGTCTGCAACGGCTTCGACGACGACTGCGACGGCGTGAACAACGAGCTTTGGACCGACGGGGACGGCGACGGCCAGCTCGCCTGCCGAGGCGACTGCGACGACGCCGATCCGACCGTCTACTCGGGCGCGACCGAGACCTGCGACAACCGAGACGAGGACTGCGACGGCGTCGTCGACGAGGGCCTCGACGGCGATGGCGACGGCTTCACGACGTGCAACGGCGACTGCGACGACGCGGATCCCGACCGGTGGCCGGGCGCCGCCGAGGTGCTCGACGCGGTCGACGACGACTGCGACGGCATCGCGACGGATGGGCCGTCCTACTACCAGGACCGCGACGGCGACGGGTTCGGCGACCCCGCGACCGAGACGCTCGTGGCGGGTCCGACGCTCGTGACGGTGGCGGGGGACTGCGACGACCGGTCGAGCCTGCGGCACCCGGGCGCCACCGAGACCTGCAATGGCGTCGACGACGACTGCACCGGCTGGGCCGACGAGGGCACCGTGTGCGGATCGAGCTGCGTGCCGTTCGACGGCGTCGGAGGCGAGCGGTACCTCCGGTGCACCGACAACGAGCCCTACATGATCGCCCGCGACGAATGCCGCCTTCGCGGGTGGCAGCTCGCGAATCCCACCACGCCCGCCGCGGAGGACGACCTCCTGCGTATCGTGGGCGCGACCAGCGACCGCGACTGGTGGCACGGCGCGAACGACATCGGCGAAGAGGGCGTGATGGTCGGGTTCGACGGGGCATCGAGCTCCGTCTCCTGGACCACGGGGCAGCCGAACGATCAAGACGAAGGGCAGGACTGCGTGGTGCTCGACCCGCGCCCGTACTTCGAGACCCACGACCGCCAGTGCAAGGACTCGGCGTCGTACGTGTGCGAGACCTGCGCCGAGACGGCCTGGTTCTTCGATCTCGACGGCGACGGGATGGGGGCCGGCGACCCGGTGTACGCGTGCGAGCGGCCCGACGCGGGGCTCGTGCCGTTCGGTGGGGACTGCGACGACGGCGATCCGGCCGCCTGGAAGGGCGCGGCAGAGATCTGTGATGGGATCGACAACGACTGCGACGGCTCGGTCGACGAGGGCCCCGCGCTGCAGCTCGTCGACCCCGACAACGACGGCTACGGCGCGGCCAGCACTGGCACCCTCGTCGACACCTGCGCGGGCCCGAACATCCCGGCCGGCGACTGCCAGCCCGCCGATCCGGCCGTCTCGGCGGGGGCCACCGAGGTCTGCAACGGCATCGACGACGACTGCGACGGCGACGTCGACGAAGAGGGCTGCATCTGCGACGTGGTCCAGATGGGCACGACGATGCTCCAGGTCTGCGACCTGTCGGGCACCGACCCGCAGTGGGCCGACGCGCGCATGGCCTGCCAGTCCGTCGGCTACGACCTCGCGCTGCTGAACACGCCCGAGCGGCACCGGAACGTGATCCTCGAGGCGTACGCGCGCTCCACGACCTCGTGGTTCGTGGGTTTCCAGGACCCGGGCACCGGCTGGGAGCACGTCGACGGCACGCCGTTCACGTACACGCGGTGGGCCAACGATCAGCCGAGCGGGAACGGCGTGTGCGGGCACATCTTCGCGGACGGCGCCTGGACGCGCTGGAACGACTTCCAGTGCGCCAACCGCGAAGACTACCTGTGCACCCGCCAGTGCACGCCGACCGTGCTGTACCGCGACGCGGACGGCGACGGCGAAGGCGACGCGAACACGTTCACGACCGCCTGCGGGCCCTCGCGGGGCTGGGTGGTGTCGTCCTCCGACTGCGACGACGACGACCCGCGCGTGGCGTCGCGCTTCGCGGAGGCCTGTGACGGGCTCGACAACGACTGCAACGGCGTGGTCGACGACAACCTGCCGCTCACGGACTGGTACGCCGACCTCGACGCCGACGGCTACGGCGGCACCGTCGTCCAGGGCTGCCTGCAGCCTCCCGACACCGTCACCACGGGCGACGACTGCGACGACGGCAACGCGCTCGTGTTCCCCGGCGCCCCCGAGTCGTGCGACGGCACCGACGAGGACTGCGACGGCGTCATCGACAACGACGCGCTCGATCTGCAGACGGGCTTCCTCGACGCCGATGGCGACGGGTACGGCGACGACGCGACCGCGGGCGCGTGGTGCCTGTCCTCGCTCCCGACCGACTACGCGGCGCTCGGCGGCGACTGCGACGACACGGATTCGACCGTCTCGCCAGGGCTCCCCGAGATCTGTGGGCCCACCGACGACAACTGCGACGGGCTCGTCGACGACGAAGACCCCACGCTCGACCCGGGCTCGGTCCCGACCTGGTTCACCGATGCCGACGGCGACGGGCACGGCGACCCGTTCGGCCCCACGCTGGCGGAGTGTGAGCAGCCGAGCGGCTTCGCGTCCATCGACGACGACTGCGACGACGCCACCGCGGCGACGTACCCCGGTGCGCTCGACATCCCCGGCGACGGCATCGACCAGAACTGCGACGGGGTCGACACGCCGAGCGATGCCGACAGCGACGGCGACGGCCTGCTCGACGTGGAGGAGATCGCGCTCGGCTCGAACCCCTACGCCGAAGACTCCGACGGCGACGGCGTGCGCGACCCCGACGAGGTCTCGCCGGGCCCGGTCAACCGCGACACCGACGGCGACACGGTCCCCGACATCCTCGACGACGACGACGACGGCGATGGCGTGCCGACCTCCGAAGAGCTCACGACCGACACCGATGGCGACGGGCTCGCCGACTACCTCGATCCCGACAGCGACGGCGACGGCTCGCTCGATGGCGCCGAGGGCGACGGCGACTCCGACGGAGACGGCGTGATCGACCGGCTCGACCCGGGCGGCGGGGTGGTCGAGGCACCCCCCGAAGCGACTTTCGGGTGTGGCTGCCGGACGGGCGGGAGCACGGCCGGGCTCTGGCTGCTCGTACTGGCCCCCCTGCTCCGGCGGCGCTGAGCTACCCCTCGCGTGCGGCGCGGCGGCCCATCTCGCGGCGCGCGCGGTCGGCGAGCTCGGCCTCCTTGCGGAGCCGCTCCAGCGCTTCGCTCGCGCTCTTCTCGGGCTCGGGCTGGCTCAGCAGCTCGCGGCGGACGCGCGCGGCGGTCGCGGCGATCTCGAGCATTTCGGCGGTCGCGGCGGTCAGCTGGCTGTCGAGCTTCGCGACGAGCGCCTCGGCTTCGCGGTGGGCGTCGAGCGCCTTCTCGAGGCGCGTGATCTCGCCCGCGTCGACGGGCTCTCCGCCGCGTTGCTTCGTGCGCAGGCGGTCGAGGCGGGGCTCGATCCAGCTGCCGTCTTCGCTGCCCGCGGCGAGCTCGGCGTCGATGCGATCGATGTCGTCGGCGAGATCGACGGCACGCGCGTCGAGGTCGCGGGCCGTGTCGCGCAGGTCGCTGCGCGCGACGTCGGGCAGCTCGAGCGTGTCGACCGCGCTCTTCAGGCCGTCGAGCTGGATGCGGACGCGGTCGAGCAGCTTGCCGCCGCGCGTGCTCGCCGCCTCGACCGGTGCCTCGGGCGCCTTCTCGGGCACCGCCCGGGCGGCGGGGGACGCGTCGAGCGCGAAGCGACCGGGCTCCGGCGTCTTCATCCACCGGGTGAGGTCGTTGGTGTAGGCCACGGGGAGGTCGGTCGTGTCGAGCCGGCGGCCCTGGCGGCGCAGGAACGCGACGAACACGGTGAACAGCACCATCGAGCCGATCCAGATGGGCAGCACGCCGTCGGCGATGGAGGCGACGAGCGAGGTGAGCACCCAGCCCGCCACCACGAGGGACATCAGCACGCGCGCGATGCTGCGGCCCGGTGGCGTCGGGTCGCCGTGGCGCGCGGTGAAGCCGGCCGACCGGGCCTCGCGCGCGATCCGCCGCGCGGCTTCGGGGCTCACGCCCTCGACGAGCACCAGCTCCTGCTCGACCAGCGCGGGGGGCGCCTTCAGCTCGGAGGTGATCCCGGCCTCTTCGGCGATGGCGCGCACGAGCAGGTCTTCGGGCGTCGGGTCTTCGCCGGAGTGCAGGCCCACGTACGCCAGCACGCCGGTGACGAGCTCGCGGGCGCGCCGTGCCACCTCGGTCTCCAGCGTCTTGCGCTCCTTCTTCGCGTCGACGCGGAGCTGGCGGCGCCGGGCGCGGTCCTCCTCGCGCTCGCGCACCACCACGACGTGCGTGCCGGGCTCGATGTGGGCGCGTCGCGAAACCACGCTCGCGACGGGCTCTGCGGCCTCACGACCCGCGGGGACCCCCGCGCGCAGGGCGTCGGCGACCTCGCGCGCCCCCTGAGGCCGGTCGGCAGGGGACTTCCGCAGCAGGCTCTCGATGGTGCGGGCGAGGTCTTCGGGGATGGCGGGGTTCAGCTCGCGGACCGGCGTGTACGTCTCTTCGAGCTGCCGCTGCAGCGCGGCCATGGGGCTGTCGGTGCCGAAGGGCGTCTTGCCGGTGGCGGCGAGGTACAGCGCGCAGCCGAGGCCGTAGAGGTCGGTGCGCGGGTCGGAGCGCTCGCCGGAGTACACCTCGGGGGCCGCGTAGCCCGCCGTGCCCAGCATGCCGGTGCTCTTCGTGGCCTGGCTCTCGACGCGGGCCATGCCGAAGTCGGTGATCACGGCGTTCCCGCCGGCCTCCACCAGGATGTTGTTCCCCGTCACGTCGCGGTGGAGCAGGCCCGTGCGGTGCGCGGCGGCCAGCGCCTCGGCGATCCGGATGCCGAGCTGGCGCACGGCGTCGGGCGCCATCGCGCCCTTCGCGCCGACGTGCTCGGTGAGGGTCTGGCCCGGGTGGTAGGGCATGGTGAGGCACAGCCGCCCGTCGAGCTCGTGCAGGTCCCACGGCACGAGCGCAGCCTCGTGGGCGAGCAACGCGCTCGCCGCGACCTCGCGCCGCAGCCGGCGCCGGGTGGCCGGGTCGCGTGAGAGGTGGGCGTGCACGACCTTCAGCGCGATCTGCTCGCCGCGCAGCTGGTCGACGGCGAGGTACACGGTCGCCGTGCCGCCCGAGCCCAGCACACCGACGACGGCGAAGCGTCCGCCGAGGATCTGTCCGGGTTGCAGTGCCGCATCGACCACGACGCCTGGTAACCCCGGTCATCGACCCCGGTGTGCCGTTAGGACGACGTCGTGAGCGCCCTCGACCGCAATGCCCTGCCCGGCCTGCTGCTGCTGAACCTGCTCGTGTACGTCGTGTGGCACACGGTCGGCCCCGAGCACCCCGAGCTGCTGCGCCAGCACCTCCTCGTGAGCTGGGAGAGCGTGACCCACGGCCGCCTGTGGACCCTGCTCACGGCCGAATTCTCGCACATCGACGCGATGCACCTGCTCGCGAACCTGCTTGCGCTGTGGGTCTTCGGGCGGCCGGTGGGCCAGGTCCTCGGCGGGGCGCGGCTGATCGCGCTCTACGTCGCGGGCGCGCTGTCGGCGTCCGTCGCCTTCGTCGTGTGGGCCGGGCTCACGGGCTCCGAATCCGCCGCGCTCGGCGCGTCCGGCGCGGCCATGGCCTTCGCGGTGCCGTACGCGATGTGGTTCCCCGATCGCACGCTGCTCGTGATGTTCGTGATCCCGATGCGCGCCTGGCTCGCCGTGCTGCTGTTCATCGGGCTCGACGCGCTCGGGCTCCTGTGGACGGGGGTCGACGGGATGCTCGGGGGCGTGCCGATCGCGCACTCCGCGCACCTCGGCGGCGCGCTCGCGGGTCTCGTCGTGGGCTTCCCGGTGTGGCGGCGGATCCGCGCGTCCCGGGTCTGACTCAGGCCCGCTCGGCCGCGCGCAGTGCCTGGAGTGTGGCTGGCGCGTCCGGCACGGCGGCCTCCTCGGGATCGAGGAGCGCGTCGATCACCCGGCCCGACAGGACGTGCCCGAGGTCGGGGAGCTCCAGCGTCTCGCCGCTCCGGAAGGTGACGAGCACCCCGGGGCCGATGCGCTCGACGGACGCGATCTGCGCGACGTCGACGGGCTGGCCGTCGATCGCCATGCCCTGTGCCGAGAGCACCACCCGGCGCCGGCGGATCATCCGCAGGCCGACGAACGCGACCCCGAGCCCCGCGACCAGCCCGCCGAGCCCGGTGCCGACGACCGCGGTGTGCAGAGCGAGCGGAGCGACCGACGGGACGGCCCAGACCGCGGCCTCCACGTCGGGCTCGAGCACCAACGGACCCGGCGGCGGCGGGGGGAGCGAGCCGTCGACCGCGCGGGGCGAGAGGTCGCGCTGGCGGACGAGGGCGTGGCCGCGGAGGAGGAGATCGTCGTCGAGCGCCGGTACGTAGTGGAGCCTGGCGGCCCGATTCACCTCGACCTCGACGATGTCGTGGATGGCGTCGACCACGTAGCTCGGGTCGCCGGCGAGCCACGCGTCGCGCTCGGCCGTCAGCGGTCGGGCCGGCGCGGCGTGCTCGCGGTCGGGCAGCGGAGGACCGCCGAGGAACACGCTCTGCGCGGCGACGAGGTCGAGCTCCTCGACGTAGGCCTCGTCGTTCCTCACGGCCGCGAGCGTCAGATCCATCAGAGGGGCGTCGCGCAGCACGAGCGCGTAGAGCGCGTTCCCCCGGACGCGCGCGTAGTCCTCGAGGGTCTCGGGGATCGGCTGGAGGTCGAAGGGCAGCGGAGCGCGATCGAAGGTCTCGTCCAGCTGCGCCACCCGGTCGGCGAGCCCGTCCGTCGGGTCGACGTCGACGTCCACGACGGGCGGGAGGAGGGTGTGCAGCCAGCCCGCCACGCCCGCCGACACGAGGCAGGTGCCGAGCCCGAGCGCCACCGCCGACCATCCTCCGACGCGTGCCACCGCATCCGGCGGCACGTCGAGCTCGACCCGATCGAGCCCGACCTTCGGCTTCACGTCTCTTCGGAGGGCTTCGGCGCGCCCTTCGAGAACGCGTAGATCGACAGCGCGAGCAGCACGACGAAGGTGCCGAGCGCGACGGCCTGTGCGACCTGGGCGGCGTAGTAGATGCGCGTGAGGCTCTGGGTCATGGCCTCCATCGAGCCATCGGCCGTGAAGCTCGCCGCGGCGAACACCAGCGTCAGCAGCCACAGGCCGCCCGCGGCCCACACCACACGGGGCGCCCAGGCGAGCCGCGGCGTGAGCCACTGCGACCACGCCATGGCGATGACGAGCATCACGAAGGTGCCGAAGAAACCGCTCATGACCCGTGACTGTAGTGGACCCGGACCTTCGACACCAGCAGTCGCATGGCTTCGGTGACGATGCGGGTGTCGGGGTGGCGCACGATGGCCCACCCGTCTCCTTCGTACGAATCGGAGCGCGGCATGCCGACCTGGGGCAGCTGGGCCTCGTGCACGAGGTGCCCCATCATCCGCTGCGCCTCGTCGAGACCCTCGACGTGCGTGATGCGCCCGCGACCCGACCCGCGGAGGTACGCGATGCCCACAGAGTACTTGCGCTCCCACGGGCCGTCGAAGGCGCCGTCGACCGCCGCCCGCGCCCACGCCCGGTACATGTCGGCGTCGTAGGCGAGGCTCATGAGCCGCACGAACTGCGCGCCGGGCGGGCGCATCGCGATCTCGCCGACCGCCACGCTGCCGTCGGGCCGCCGGAACCACTCCATGTGGGTCATGCCGTCGGACATCCCGAGCCGCCGCACGGCATTCAGGCCGACCTCGCGGACCTTCTCGAAGCCGTTCAGCTCGCGCGGCAGGACGACGACCCACTGCAGCCAGTCGTTCTCCATCACCTCGAGCGGCGTCGGGTAGTACCGGCCGACCGAGTAGAACTGCGGCTCGCCGCCGACCGTGATCGTCTCGAAGCTGTACTCCTCGCCCGTGAGGAACTCCTCGGCGAGCACGGGCCGCTGCGGCGACGGGCGGGTCTGGGCGAGCGCCTGCTCGAGCGCCGGGAGGCTGTCGCAGCGGTACGTGGCGCGGCAGCCCGCGCCGTCCGGCGGCTTGAGCACGACGGGGAATCCGTTGCGCTTCACGAACTCGATCGCGTCGTGGGGGCTCGTGAGGCGCGCGTGGGCGGCGCAGGGGATGCCGGCCTGGCGCAGCGCGTCCTTCATCAGGCCCTTGTCGCGGAACCGGCGGGTGGTCTGGAGATCCGTGCCGTACACGCCGTAGTGCGCCCGGGCGGCGGCCAGGGATTCCTGCAGGTTCTCGAGGATGCCGAGGATGCGGTGGGGACGCCCGTACCGCGCGGACAGCAGCCCGACGCCGTGGATCAGCGACCCCGGATCGAGCACGTCGCCGACCTGGATCACGTCGTCGAAGACCCGTGCAGCCACACCGGTGGGCGCCTTGTTGAACACGCCGAGGAGCCGCACGCCGTCGAGCGTGGCGAGCGCGTGGGCGAACCGCATGGTGGTTCGCATGGGGAACGGGGCGACGTACACGACGTTGCGCAAACTGCCCTCCAGAACGCCGACGACTAACACCGTGCCGGCGGTGCGGGACGGCGATAGTGCGAGCGCCTCGTGGAGCGTGTCATGAACGTCGTGTTCCTCTCCCCGCACTACCCGGCGGAGATGCGCCAGTACACCCGTGGTCTGGCCGAAGTCGGTGCGAACGTGTTCGGTGTGGGCGACAGCCCGGTCGGGGCGATCCCCCCCGAGACCCGGCGCTATCTGTCCGGGTACCTCCAGGTGCCGCGGATCATGGACGAAGCCGACGTGCTCAAGCGCGTCCGCGAGTGGCTGAAGGGCCAGCGCGTCGATCGCGTCGAGTCGAACTGGGAGCCGCTCGTGCTGCTGGCCGCGCGTATCCGCGAGGCGTTCGGCTGCCCCGGCATGACGTACGACACCGTGCTCGGGTTCCGCGACAAGCAGCTCATGAAAGAGCGCGTGAAGGCCGCGGGGCTCCGCGTGCCGCACAGCTTCCGGGTGAAGTCGGGTCCCGAGGCGCACGCCGCCGTCGAGCGGATCGGGTACCCGGTCTGCATCAAGCCCATCGCGGGTGCCGGTTCCGCCGACACCTACCGCGTCGACTCGGATGCCGACCTCGAGCGCGTGCTGAAGCTCACCCAGCACGTCCCCGAGGTCAGCGTCGAGGAGTTCGTGGAGGGCGAGGAGTTCACGTACGACACGGTGTGCGTGAACGGCGTCCCGCAGATCGAGAACTGCGCGCAGTACATCCCGCGTCCCCTCGATGCCCGCAGCAACGAGTGGATCAGCCCGATCATCTGCACCGTCCGCGACATCCAGCAGCCGAAGATCCAGCAGGGCCTCAAGCTCGGCCGGGGCGTGCTGAAGGCCCTGAACATGGGGTCGGGCTTCACCCACATGGAGTGGTACCGGAAGTCCGACGGCGAGGTCGTGTTCGGCGAGATCGGCTGCCGTCCCGGCGGCGCGCACCTCATCGACCAGATCAACTACACCTGCGACGTCGACCTGTTCCGCGAGTGGGCGCGCGCGGTCTGCTGGGGCTCGTTCGAGGGCCGCACGACGCGGCGCTACAACGTCGCGATCATCTTCAAGCGCGCGCAGGGCGAGGGCTACATCCGCCACATCGCCGGGCTCGACCGGTACATGCAGCGGTACGGCATGGGCGTCGTGTGGGAGAACCTGCTCCCGGTCGGCTCGCACCGCCGCAACTGGAAGCAGACCCTCGTGAGCGACGGGTTCCTCATGGTCCGCCACCCCTCCTGGGAGGGCGCGATGCACATGGCCTGGGCCGCCGCGACCGAAGTGACGATGTACGCGAGCTAGAGCCTGTCGCGCGTAGCGCACTCCAGGCTCCTCCCGTGCGCGTGCGCGTGCGCGTGCGCGTTCCCGAATTCGGGAGGTCGGGAGCTTGCTCTCAGCCGGGGGATCGACGGGTTTCAGCCCGCTGAGCTCGAGCTCTGACGAGCCGGAGCACCGCTGCCCAGGTCCGGGGTCGGGACATGGGTGACACATCAGGGTCAGGACATGGGTGACAGCTCCATGGGAGGTCATCCGTGCCGTGGCCACAGAGGTGCATCTTGAGTTCGAGAGAGGAGTTCCTTCATCGGTTGCTGGATCCGCACCGCGTCGACAGCGTTTCCTCGTTGTGTGCGGAATTCGGAATCAGCCGGAAGACAGCCTACAAGTGGAGACAGCGGCTCCTCGATGAGGGGGTCGCCGGCCTCGAGGACCGGTCGCGTAGACCGAAGACACAGAAGCTCGAGACCTCGGCGGACATGGTCGCGAGCATTGTGAGTCTCCGCCGTGCGAACCCTCGATACGGTCCGAAGAAGCTGCGAGCTCTGCTGCTTCGGGAGCACGACGAAGCCGATGTTCCGTCGGTGAAGACCATCGATCGGGCGTTGAGGCGGTGCGGCGAACCCAGGAAGAAGCGGCGTTCCCGCAAGCAGCCGCTTCAGAAGCACTCCCCCAGCGTGGCCGTCGAAGGCCCGAATGATCTGTGGACGATCGACTTCAAGGGTTGGTGGCTCACTGCGGATGGCACGAGGGTGTACCCGCTCACCGTGAGGGACCAGTTCTCCAGATTCGTCCTCGCTGTAGTGCTCCTGGACTCACAATCGATGGAGGGCGTTCGTGGCGTTCTTCTCGAGCTCTTCCGGCGGTACGGAATCCCGAAAGCGATTCAATCCGACAACGGATCCCCGTTTGGCAGTACTGCGTCGCGAGCAGGCTTCACCCGACTGTCGGCCTGGCTCGTCTCGATGGGCGTTCGTGTCGTGTTCTCCCGTCCCGGCCACCCCGAGGACAACGGCGGGCACGAACGCATGCACCTCGATCTCCGGTACGACGTGGAAGACAACGCCAGCGAGACGATTCGCGAGGAGCGCGAAGCGGCGGCGCGGTGGGTCCATGAGTTCAACCACCATCGGCCCCACGAGGCGCTCGGACAGCGAGTACCGGCAGAGGTCTACCAGCCCTCGGTTCGTCGACTGCTCGGGGCCTGGCGACTCCCTCTGTACCCGAGCGCCTGGCAAACCCGGAGTGTGAGTTGCCCCGGGCGAATCAGCGTCAAAGGCAACCACTACCACGTGAGCGCCGCCCTCATCGGCCATCTCATCGGCATGGAGCCCCTCGAAGGCACACGGGTACGCCTGTGGTTCTACGACTACGGCCTCGGCGAACTCGACCTGTCGATTGTCACCCAGAAGCGGCCCGACCGGCGCGGACTGGGCTGGAACGACCCCATTCCCGAGGTCAAAGAGTGAGACGCCCACAACGATGGGCCGCCTGCCTGCCCCGCGGGCTCCGGCCATCCCATCCTCCGACGCTCGCCGCGAATACCGCGACGGCCGCTTCGGTCAAGGGTGCGTCCTCGCAGTCCTCGCCATGCTCGCCCCCTCGCGAGCGAGGGGCCTGCGCGTGGCTCCGGGCTGCTCCGGGCGCTCCCTGGACCTGCGCGCCCTTTCGCGGACCGCACGATGTGCGAGCGACGGACGACGGGAAGGCCTCCGGCGGGAGCTCTGCTCACTCAAGGAAGGCCCCCAACGCGGATGCCTCGGGCAGGGCTCAGGCACGTTCGCCAAAACGCAGCTTCCCGTGTCACCTGCACACGGGTACAACTGTCACCCATGTGCCGTCCCGGGCACCCACCCGGTCGGGCACGCGCACGCGCACGCGCACCGCCTCCGGCTGGGCACGGGAGGAATCCGTCGCGCCGCGACGGACTCCCTGGCTAGGGGAGCGCCGGCCCCCCCTGTCCAATTCGGGTCTGACCCGAATTGGACACCCGATCCACCCGTGTGGATAGGCGTCTCCAGAGGGCTCTGGCACAATCGGGACAGGCTGGAGAGCGCTACGCCTCGTCGAGCAGCGCGACCACGAGCAGGCCGAGCCGGCTTCCCGGCGCCTGCTCGCGGTACTTCCGCCGACTGTCGTCACTCCGCTTCGGCCGGTCGCGGTAGGTACCGCGGAAGCCCGTCCAGTCGGAGATGTCGCCGAAGTAGCTCGCGGGCCGCAGGTACTCCGCGAGCCGCTGGATCCGGTCGACGTTGCTCTGGAACGAGCGTTCCGACCGGAGGTACAGCTGGGCCATCACGTCGAGCTCGCCGCCGTCGATCCAGATCACGCCGCACCCGGCGCACCGGTCGACCATCACGTTCGGGGAGCCCTGGTAGCCGTTCTTCACCATCGCCCCGCCGCAGTCGGGGCACGTCGCCGTACCCCAGGGGTCGTCGACCCGGTCGATCGGCGCGTCGGCGTCGAAGAACTGGACCAGCGCGGCCGCGAACACCTCGAGCATGCCGACGACGTCGCGCTGATCGACGAGCAGCCCGCCGCACGACGGGCAGCTGTCGGTGCCGACCTCGCCGATGTCGAGCGGCTGGAGGACCACGCTGCAGCGCGGACAGCACGGCTCGCTCACTCGAGGACCCGGTCGAGCGCCTTCGTGAGCTGCTTCATCGTGTAGGGCTTCTGCAGGAACACGGCCTCGGTCTTCGGGATGTCGGCCTCGGAGTAGCCGCTCGTCAGGATCACCCGCGCCTCGGGCGCGATCCGGCGGATCTGGGCGAGCGTCTCGACGCCGTCCATCCCCGGCATCGTCATGTCGATGACCGTGGCGATGATGCGGTCCTTCTGCTCGGCGAAGATCTCGACGGCCTGCTCGCCGCTCACGGCCTCGAGCACCTCGAAGTGCAGCCGGAGCACCATCCGCGTCGTCACGCGCAGCACGACGGGATCGTCGTCGACCACGAGGATCGCCCCGCTCTCGCGGGCCGCCCAGCCGTTCGCGGTGCTGGTGTGCTCGGTCGGCAGGTCTTCGTCCTCGTCCATCGCTTCGGCGTAGGGGAAGTAGATGCGGAACGTCGTGCCGCGGTCGACGACGCTCTCGACCCCCATGGTGCCACCATACCGGCGCACGATGCCCAGCACGGCCGCGAGGCCCAGGCCCCGGCCGGTCTTCTTGGTCGTGTAGAACGGGTCGAAGATGCGCGACAGGGTCTCTTCGCTCATGCCGCAGCCGCGGTCGGTGACCCGGAGCATCACGTAGGCGCCGGGCTCGCACGCGATGCCGATGAGCGTCGCATCGAGCTGCCTGCGGTCGAGGCGGACGTGCTCGGTGACGACGTCGATCTGCGGGTTCGACTGGCCCTGCATCGCGTCGGCGGCGTTCGTGATGAGGTTCATCACGATCTGCCGCACCTGCGTCGGATCCGCGACGATCAGCGGCACCTGCTCGCAGAACCGGTATTCGATGGTCGCCCGCCGGCTGCCGGCCGTCGCGAGCAGGTCGCCCATCTCGCGGACGAGCTGGTTCAGGTCGAGCGGCGTGGTCGAGACGGCGCCCTTGCCGGCGTAGGCGAGCAGCTGGCCGACCAGATCGCGGGCGCGCTTGGCGGCGACCTCGATCTCGCGCAGCGGCTGCATCACCTGCGGGTGGTTCTCGGCCTCCATCAGCGCGAGGCTCGAGTTGCCGAGGATCGACATCAGCAGGTTGTTGAAGTCGTGCGCGATGCCGCCGGCGAGCACACCCAGGCTCTCGAGCTTCTGGAGCTCGAGGGTCGCTTCGATCTCGGGCGTGGGCGGGAGGGACGCGTCGTCGCCGCCGAGCGCGGCGCGGGCCGCGGTGAGCTCCTGGGTCGTCAGGCGGTCGGACGAGTTGCCGAGCGTCGTGCGACCCGCCCGGGCCTGTGCGGGCGGCAGGGTGGTCGCCGGAGGCACCGAGCGGGAGGGCCGCGGCGGCGGGGGAGGCCCGACGAGCCCGACGGCCAGGCCCGAAGCGAGGACCATCGCGCTCCAGGCGAGGCCGGCGCGGGTCAGGTCGGCAGCGGGTGGCGAGGTGAACGCGGGTGCGTAGGGGAGGACGCCGAGCCACGCGAGGCCCCAGAGCCCCAGCGCGCCGGGGATCCCCACGGCCAGCACGCCGAGCGCCCACGACCTGCCGAGCTTCTGCGAGGTGAGGAGCGCGGCGAGCGGCACGCCGGCGGCCACGGGCCCCGACAGCGGCCCGAACAGGAAGCCTGCGCCGAGCAGGGTCACGACGAGGCCGAGCGCGATGGACCCGTCGACGTTCGGGTGGCTGCGACCCGGCTTCGACGCGGCGAGCGCGGTGGCGAGGGCACAGGCGAACGCGAACACACCGACGCCCACGAAGCCCGGCGCCGCGCGGACCTGCCCCAGTGTCACCCCCCCGGCGACCGCCCCTCCGACCAGCGCGACAGCGACGACCCCGACTGCGGCCAGGCCCATCGGCCCCACGCTGCGGGACCCCTCGTTCGCATTCTCCACGAACCCGTTTCTACCGTGTGTGGGCCCTCCGCGTCATGACGACGCGTGCACGCGGCGCTGCCGCGTGTCAGAAAGAGGGAATGGCCGGCCCTCTGTTGCTGCTCGGACCGCAGCGTCCCACTCCGAACGTCGCCGAAGCACTCGCCCGCGTGGGGGGCGAGGGCCCGGTCGTCACGATCACGGCCGGGTGGCGCCTCGACGAGGGCGAGCTCGGCGCGCTCCATGGCGTCATCGGGCCCGATGCCGTGCACCTCCCGCTGTACCAGTGGTTCGAGGAGTGCATGGAGCAGATGCCCGAGACCCGGGCGATGTACAAGGTGCGCCAGGCCCAGCTCATCCGGCTGAAGCGGGTATACCGCGAGCGCCTGCACCGCGCGCTCGAGGCCGTGCGAGAGCTGATCCTCCAGCGCGACGACCACCCCGAGATCCTCAATCCGCAGCTCGAATGGGCGCTCGACGACGTGCGCCGCATCGACCAGCAGTTCGTCGACCAGTCGCGCGCGATCTTCCACACCTACCCCGAGGTCGGGCGACCGTGGGAGCTCGACCAGGTCGCCGAGCGCCGCAAGCAGAGCGCCGCGCTGCTGTCGAACGCGCGCGCCGTGGTCATCGCGGGCGGCCACGTCGCGGTGCTGCGCAACCGGATGATGTTCTTCGGCGTGCACCAGCAGCTCTACCAGGCGTGGGCGCAGCACACGGGCGTCGTCGCATGGGGCGCGGGCTCGATGCTGCTCACCGACCGGATCGTGCTGTTCTACGACGATCCGCCCGATGGTCCCTCGCATCCCGAGATCCTCGACACGGGTCTGGCGCTGCTGCAGGACACCGTGATCCTGCCCGACGCCGTGAAGCGGCTGCGGCTCGACGACCGGATGCGCGTCGCGCTGCTCGCGGGCCGGTTCAAGCCGAACCTCGCGCTCGGGATGGAGAACGGGGCGTGGCTCGAGCTCGAAGACGGCCGCCTCGTCCAGAAGGGCACGAAGGGCTCGGCGCTGCTGCTCCAGGCCGACGGCCGCGTCGTGCCGCTCGAGGAGGCCGACTGATGAAGGTCATCGACCTCATCGAAGCGATCCGGGAGGAGCCGACGCGCGCCGAGGCCCTGCTCGACGCGTTCGTCGCCGCCCACCAGTTCCCGCTCGTCGAAGGCGACACCGCGACGTTCTTCTTCTACGACGGCAAGCCCGCGAAGGGCGTGAACCTCATGCACTGGGTGTTCGGCCTCGAGACGCGCCAGCCGTTCCAGCGCATCCTCGGCACCGAGGCGTTCTACCTGCCCCTCGAGCTGCCGCACCGCGCGCGGGTCGAGTACAAGTTCGAGCTGCTGCGCGGGGGCCACCGCCGGTGGATCCGCGATCCGCTCAACGACCGCAGGGCCTTCGACCCTTTCGGCAGCAACAGCGTCTGCCCGATGCCGGGATACGAGCACCCGACCTGGATCCACCCCGAGCCCGGCTGCCGGCGGGGCTCCGTCGAGTCGTTCAAGTTCCGCTCCGAGATCTGGACCGACGAGCGGGAGGTCACGATGTACCTCCCGAACGAGTACAAGGCGCACAAGAAGTACCCGCTGCTCGTGTGCCACGACGGCGGCGACTACCGCAAGTTCGCCGAGATGGTCGAGGTGCTCGACAACCTCATCCACCGCCGCGAGGTCCGGCCGATGGTCGTCGCGTGGACCGACGGGCACAACCGGAACCCCGAGTACGGCGCGAACCCCCGCCAGGCCGACTTCCTCGTGAACGAGCTGCTCCCCCAGGTCCGCGAGCGGTACGGCGTCACGCACGACCCGCTCGAGACGGGCTGCATGGGCGCGAGCTTCGGCGCGGTGTCGTCGCTCTACGCCGCCTGGCAGCACCCCGGCGTGTTCGGCAAGCTGCTGCTCCAGTCCGGCAGCTTCGTGTTCACCGACATCGGGCACCACGGCCGCTCGGCGCTGTTCGACCCCGTCGTGGCGTTCGTGAACCAGTACCGCGAAGAGCCCGAGCGAATCGGCACACCGCGCATCTACATGTCCTGCGGCGTGTTCGAGAGCCTCATCCAGTTCAACCGCGCGCTGGTGCCGCTGATGCGGCAGTCCGGGCTGCGCGTCCGGTTCTCCGAGGCGCAGGACGGCCACAACTGGATTGCATGGCGCGATCGACTTCGAGAAGGGTTGTGCTGGTTGTACCCCGGTCATCTCTGGATGTGGTACGACTGACCCTTGCGGCCGATCCGGCGGCCCACTAGATGCCCGTCCGCATCGGAGGTGCCCCATGGCCAAACAGCGTCCCACCTGGGCCAAGCGGATGAAGGAGCTCCAGCAGATGGAGCGCAAGCAGGCGAAGGCGGCGAAGCGCGCCGAGAAGAAGGATGGCCTCGGCGACGAGGACAGCGACGTCCAGGCGCTCGGCGGTCCGCTCGACGCGGATGCCCGCGCCGCGATGTTCGACGGGCTGTTCTAGCTCCGCTCGGGCGGCTCGACGCCGAACAGCGCGAGCGGCTCGGCCTTCCCCTTGACCTGGACCGGCTCCTGCGCGACGAGCGCGAAGCGTTTCTCGACACGCTTCGCGACCGCGCCGCTGACCAGCACCTGGTAGGCGCCGCGCGCCTGGCTCTCGACGCGTTGCGCGGTGTTCACCGTGTCGCCGACGACCGTGTACTCGCGGTGGTCCGGCGAGCCCATGGGCCCCGCGACGAGCGGCCCGGCGTGCAGCCCGATGCCGATGCGCAGCTCGCCGACGTCGAGCTCCGCGTTCAGCGCCGCGACCGCGTCGACCATCGCGACGGCGGCCTGCACGGCGAGCTCTTCGTCGCTCCAGCCCTCGAAACCCTCGACGGCGCGGGAGTCCGGCACGCCCCACACCGCGAGCATCCCGTCGCCCATGTACTTGTCGACGACCCCGCCATAGCGGGCGACGAGCGGCGCGATGCGCCCGAAGTAGCGGTTCAGGACCTCGACGAGCTGCTCGGGGTCCATGGTCTCGGAGAGGGCCGTGAACCCGCGGAGGTCCGAGAACATCACCACCGCGTCGACGAGCTGGCCGCGCTCCACGTCGCTCTCGACCAGCACGCTCCAGATCCGGTCGTCCATGTACCGGCGGAAGGTGCGGGCGAGGCGCTGCTGCTCGCGGATGCCGTCGGCCATGCCGTTCACCGCGAGCCCGAGCTGCCCGATCTCGTCGCGGCGGCTCAGGGTGGCGTCGATGTCGAGGTTGCCCTTCTGGACCTGGCGGAGCGCGTCCAGCACGTGCCCGACGGGCTCGAGGATGGAGCGCGACAGGATGCGCGACAGGTGCGCCGCGGCGATCGCGCCGACCAGCCAGACCACGAGCACACCCACCACCCGCTCCGCGCCGTCGGGGTCGATCGGGTGGCCGTGCAGCGGGCGGACGAGCGTCCGACGCTCGAGGTAGAGGAAGAACCCCAGGAACGGCAGCGTGCCCGCGATGCCCAGCCACCACAGGCTCGAGCGCATCGACGCCGACTGGCGCAGGACGACGAGCAGCAGGCTGCCGACCGTCGAGAAGATCAGCACCAGCGCCAGCAGCACCAGGGCCGCGGCGAGGTCGATGTCGGAGGTCGCCGGGGCCACGGCGACCAGCAGCACGATGCCCGTGAGCAGCAGCCCGAGCTTCGCCGGCATCGACACGCCCTCGAGCAGCCGGTCGAGGCGGCCCGTGAGCACGGAGCCCCCGACGGCCCCGAGCCTGACGAGACCCGTGGACACGGGCCCGCGCAGCGGGAACAGCAGCGTCCACACCAGCACGCCGAGGAACCCGACCAGCAGCTGGGCGAACGCCACCGGGTCGCCCTGGAGCTGGAAGCGCGCGAACAGCACGAGCAACACGGCCACCACGGTGCCGATGACGCCTCGCTTCGCGGTGGTCTCGTGCTCGCCGGCCCACCGCGCCGGCCACCGGAACGCCTGCACGGCGAAGAGCCCCGTCACGCCCAGCACCAGGAGCCCGGTGCCGCCGGGCCACGCCAGGCCCGCCGCGTAGAGCATCGACACGCCGAACCCCACGCCCTCGCCGGCCAGCGCGGCGCGGAAGCTCTCGCGGGCCGCGGGCAGGTCGCCGCTCTCGACCTGGTCGTAGCCGAGCAGCATGTGCGCCGTGCCGTTGCCCGGGTCGACCGACACCGCGCGCTGGAGCGTCGCGATCGCGCCGTGCAGGTCGCCGATCTCGCGCTGCAGCCGGCCGATGTCGGTGAGGTCCGCCGAGCCCAGGTCGCCTTCGGTCTCGACGCGGTTGAGGATCGGGATCCGGTCCTTCAGGTCGAGCTCGTCGAGCAGCTGGGGCAGGGTGCGGAGGAAGCGCGACCGGCCGAGCAGCTCGCTCGCCTCGTCCACCAGCTCGCCCCCGGCCCCGCGGCGCGCGCAGGCGGCGATGGCCCGCAGCGCTTCGAGGTCGTCGGGAGCGCGGTCGAGCAGCGCGAGCCACAGCTCGATGCCGTCGCCGCAGCCCGCGGCCCGCGCCGCCTCGCGCAGGCCGGCGTCGTCGAGCCCCTCGGCGTCGAGCGCGACCGCCGTGGTCTCGATGTGCGCGTCCATGGCGAGCAGGCGCCAGGCGAGCAGCGTCGCCGCGAACACGCCGATCGCGACGAACACCCGTGTGGCCGAGAGCTTCACGGGAGCACCGCGGTGAACCCGCGCACCAGGCCGCTCCAGCGAACCGCGCCATCTACGGCGTGCCGGGCGCCGATGTCGCGGGCGATGGCGTCCGCCGTCTCGCGGAACGCGCCCTCGAGCAGGCCGAAGCCGTAGAAATGCAGCCCCAGGAAGCGGTCGAAGCTCTCGAGCGGCACGGCCTGCGCGATGCGGAAGCGCTCCTCGGCGATCGCCGCGCCAGGGAAGCGCCGGGCGAGGTCCTCGACCGTCCACCGCTCGTGCGGGTAGTCGATGCGCAGGTCGGCCTCGTCGAGCACCGTGTGCATCGCGGGCATCACGTCCATGACGAGCGGGTTCTCGCGGTCGAGCCCGTCGCCCACGACGCCCGCGACGGTCCCACCAGGCTGGCACACCCGCCGGATCTCGGCAGCGACGCGGTCTCCGTCGGGGATCAGCATCAGCGCCATGTGCGACAGCACGCCGTCGAACGACCCGTCCGGAAAGGGGAGATCGCGCGCGTCGCCCTCGTGCAGCGCCACCCCGGGCAGGCGCTCCCGGGCGCATGCGAGCTCTGCGGCGTTGCGGTCCAGGCCCTCGACGGCGCGGCCCCGCACGACGACCTGCTCCGCGAGCGCCCCGTCTCCGCAGGCGAGATCGAGGATGCGACCGGGGGGCGCGTGGTCGGCGAGCCACGCGTAGCTCGACCGTCCGTCATCCCGGGTGGCCCTTCCGAACACCTCGTGACTCGCGCCGGCGTACCGATTGTGGAACCGTGTCAGCGCGTCGGCCACGCTCCAGGGTCGGCGGTCGGGGACGGTCATGTACCTCTACCTCAAGGCCCTGCACATCATCGGCGTGGTCACCTGGTTCGCCGGGTTGTTCTACATCGTGCGGCTGTTCGTGTACCTCACCGAGGCCCACGAGCGCCCCGAGGCCGAGCGCGACGTGCTGCTGCCCCAGCTCCAGCTGATGGCGCGTCGGCTGTGGTTCGGGATCACGTGGCCGTCCTGCATCGCGACCGTGATCTTCGGTGGGGCGCTGCTGCACACGTGGTGGCCGCCGCCGACGTGGCTGCAGGTGAAGCTCGTGGGCGTGGTGGGGCTGCTCGCGTACCACGGGTCGTGCCACTGGCTGCACGCGCGGCTCCAGGCCGGCGAGCCGCCGTGGACCTCGCGATCGCTGCGGATCTGGAACGAGGTCGCCACCCTGTTCCTCGTGGGCATCGTGTTCCTGGTCGTCGTGAAAGACGGGTTGTCTCTGGTCTACGGAACGGTCGGGCTCCTGATCTTCACCGCCGTCCTGATGGCCGGGATCACCGCGTACCGGCGGGTCCGGATGCGATCGCAGGAGTCCGGTCGATAGACAAGCGGGCCCCCGGAGATCGGGATACTCGCGCGTCCTCTCGGAGGCGGACATGGCCACGGTGACGCGCAAGATCGGACTCTCTCTCGGGGCGGACCTGTGTTGGCCCGCCGCATATGAGGCGCTGGTGTCGAGGCTCGACCTCGCCATCCCGCACAAGGGCGACACGGTCCGCTTCAGCACCGACCGCGTCACGGTCGAGCCCTTCGACCTCGAGTACCGCCCCTCCTACGACCTCGTCCTCGACCGGCTCACGCAC
This sequence comes from Alphaproteobacteria bacterium, assembly GCA_020632875.1. Taxonomy (GTDB): domain Bacteria; phylum Myxococcota_A; class UBA796; order UBA796; genus JACKEQ01. The sequence goes on along the minus strand of JACKET010000008.1, from coordinate 27,591 downwards.
TGGCACAACACCACGCGCGAGTGGGTGAAGAAGATCACCCTGATGGACGGCGTCTACGTCCTCAACAACCCCTGGGCCATCCAGAGCGTCGAGAAGCACACGAGCTACTGCGCGATGATGAAGCTCGGGATGCCGATCCCGAAGACGTGGATGATCCCGCCGAAGCAGCCGCGGTCCGCCACGTGGGTGGTGTCCCAGAACGACGTCGAGGCGACCGTGCGCCGGTCCCACAAGATGTTCGACCTCTCGCGCGTGGGCGACCAGGTCGGCTACCCCGCATTCCTCAAGCCCTACGACGGCGGCGGGTGGGTCGGCGTCCGCCGGGTGACCGACGCGAAGAGCCTGCAGGACGCGTACGACCAGTCCGGCGACCGCGTTCACCACCTCCAGGCCGCCGTGCCCGATTGGGATCTGTTCACCCGCTGCATCGGCATCGGCCCGCAGGTGAACATGGTGAAGTACGACCCCGATGCGCCGCTGCACGCGCGCTACGTCGTCGACTTCCACTTCCTCGACTCCGAGGAGTGGAAGCGCGCCACGAAGATCGCCCGCACCATCAACGCGTTCTTCAACTGGGACTTCAACTCGTGCGAGCTGCTGCGCTCCGCCGGCGTGCTGCACCCGATCGACTACGCGAACGCCTGCCCCGACAGCCAGGTCACGAGCCTGCACTACCACTTCCCGTGGCTCGTGAAGGCGCTGGTGCGGTGGTCGATCTTCTGCGCCACGACGAAGCGTCCGATGAAGCTGAACATGGACTGGCAGCGGTTCTTCGACGCGCACGACCCCGACGCGACCTTCGACGAGAACCTCGATCGGTACGACGCGATCGCGCGCGAGCACTTCCAGGCCGACGAGTTCGACGCCTTCTGCAGCGAGCACCTCGAGGAGCTCGACAAGGTCGCCCTCGAGTACTTCGCCAGCGACGAGTTCTACGACGTGGTCGAGCTCAAGGTGCGGGCCCTGTTCCCGCCGCACGAGATCCGGATGTTCACCGACCACTTCTTCGGCATGATCCAGTTCTGGTGCCGCACGGAGCGCGACCGCCTCGGCCTCTCGACCCCCGCCGAGGAGTGAGCGTGGAGCGGAAGGAGAGCACGTGGTCGAGCGCGGCGCTCGGCCACGAGGCGAAGCTGGTGCGCTGGGGCTGGTTCGGCCGGCCCGTGCTCCTGTTCCCGACCACGAACGGGGGCGCCGACGAGCTCGAGAGCTTCGGGCTGATCGGCGCGCTCGCGCCCCTGGTCGAGGCCGGGCGCGTGAAGGTCTACGCGGTGGGCTGTGCCGAAGCGTCGACCTGGATGGACCGTGCGTCCGAGCCCGCGCAAAAGAGCCAGGCCCTGGCCGCGTACGATGCCTTCGTCGCGGACGAGGTCCTGCCGCGGATCCGCGAGGACTGCGAAGACCCTGACATCCGGGTGATCGCCGCTGGCGCGAACATCGGCGCCTACAATGCGGTCAACGCGGCGGCCAAGCATCCCGCCGCGTTCCACGTGGCCATCGGGATGAGCGGGACCTACGACTTCGATCGCTGGATGAAGGGGCACTTCGACAGCGACTACTACTTCAACCAGCCCCTGCGGTTCGTCCCGAACCTCGAGGGCGCCGCGCTCCACGCGCTCTCCGGCTCCCTGTTCGTGCTCGCCACGGGCACCGGGCGCTGGGAAGAGCCCGACCAGACGCGGCGGATGGCGGGTGTGCTCCAGGCGAAGAAGGTGCCGGTGAGCATGGAGGTCTGGGGTCCCGACGCCGATCACGACTGGCCGACGTGGCGCACGATGCTCCCACTCTTCCTGGAGAGGCTCGCATGATCTGGCTCGTACCCGCCTGGGGCGCTGACATCTGGGTGGGAACGGGTCTCGAGCACGAGACGCTCGAATCGGCGATCGCCGCGTCGGTGACCAACGACCGCATCCTCGTCATGCCGGGCACGTACACCGGCGTCCTCGACGGGGCCGATCGCATCACCATCCGCGGCGTGCGCGGAGCGGCCCTCACGGTCGCCGAGCGCCCGGCGCCCGGCATGCCCGTCTGGGACCCCGTCTCCGACCGGCTCACGCTCGAGCGCGTCACCCTCGACGGGCGGGGCGACACGCGGGTGTTCGACGTCGACACCGCGTCGGTCCTGACGCTGGTGGCGAGCCGCGTGGTCGACGGGCAGGCGACCGACGACGGGGGCTGCGGCCTCGTCCACGGCGACCTGTTCGCGATGGGCTCGCGCTTCGAGGGCTGCTCGAGCGACGCGAGCGGCGGGGCCGTCTACGTGATCGACGGCGCGCTCGACGCCCACGGCTCGACCTGGGTCGACAATGCCGGCACCAACGGCGGTGCGGTGCACTGCCTGCGGTCCGACTGCACGTTCGACACGTCGCTGTTCGAGGGCAACGAGGGCGAGCGCGGCGGTGCGGTGTTCCTGTGGGAGCACGCCGTCTCCGAGGTCTCGCGCTCGGCGTTCTGCGCCAACGACGCCTCGATCGACGGCGGTGGCCTGCGCATCCGGAACAACGACGCCCTGGTGATCGGCTCCGTGTTCGCGCTGAACTCCGCGGTGTACGGCGGCGGCCAGGTCGACGTGCTGGCGCTCGCGGGCACGGCGTCGCCGACGTTCCGGAACTCCACGTTCCTCGCGGGGTTCGCCGACCTCGCCGACGGCTCGGCGGTGGGCATCGAGGATGGCTCGGCTGCATTCGAGGCGTGCCTGCTCGGCAACCACTCCGGTTCGGTCGACGTGTTCGCGCAGAACGTGGGCACCGCGACGTTCGTCGACACGTGGACGTGGGGCAACGCCGACGGCGGCACCAACCTGCCCTCCGGTCCGCTCGACAGCGACCCGACGCTCGTCGACGACAGCGGCGCGTGCGACCCGTCGGGGTGGGCGCTCCAGGCCGGCTCGGGCGCCATCGACGCGGGGTCGGGCCTGGATCTCGACGGCAGCGCGGCGGATCTCGGTGCCACCGGCGGGCTCGTCCCCTTCGAAGATGCCGACGGCGACGGGCACTTCCCGCCGTGGGACTGCGACGACGACGATCCCGCCGTGTTCCCCGGGGCCCCCGAGCTCTGCAACGACGTCGACGACGACTGCGACTTCGAGGTCGACGAGGGCCTGCCGACGATCGACCTGTACGTCGACGGCGACGGCGACGGGGTGGGCGGTGCGGGCCCGATCGCGCTCTGCGACGCGTTCTACGGGCTCTCCACGGTCTCGGGCGACTGCGACGACGACGACCCCGACGCGTACCCGAATGCGCCGGAGCTGTGCAACGGCGCCGACGACGACTGCGACGGCACGGCCGACGAAGGCGCGCCGATGAACGACTACTGGCCCGACCAGGACAACGACGGGTACGGCGCCGGCACCCCCATCCAGGCCTGCTTCGAGCCCCCGAACCACGCTCCGGTCGATGGCGACTGCGACGACACGTCCATCGCCATCCGGCCGTCGGCGAACGAGCAGTGCAACGGCATCGACGACGACTGCGACGGCACGGCCGACGAGGGCGTCACGCCCCGCGACTTCTACGTCGACGCCGACGACGACGGCTGGGGCGCGGGCACGGCCATCAACGGCTGCTTCGGCGACGGGTACGCGCTGTCGGGCGGCGACTGCGACGACGTCGATCCCGACATCAACCCGCAGGCCGACGAGGTCTGCGACGGCGTCGACAACGACTGCGACGGCGATGTCGACATCGGCGTCACGGACGGCACGACCTTCTACGTCGACGAAGACCTCGACGGCTACGGGCGGAACACGACCATCCAGGCGTGCGGGGCCCTTCCGGGCGTCGCCGCCACGGCAGGGGACTGCAACGACACCGATGCCGACGTGAATCCCGCGGCCACCGAGGTCTGCAACGGCGTCGACGACGACTGCTCCGGCGGCATCGACGACGACCCGGCCATCCACGTCGAGCAGTGGATCGACCAGGATGGCGATGGCTGGGGCACGGGCGAGCCCATCGTCGAGTGCCCGCGCGAGGGCTGGGCGACGCAGGACGGCGACTGCAACGACCTGCGCGCCGAGGTGAACCCCGAAGGCACCGAGGTCGCGGGCAACACGCTCGACGAGGACTGCGACGGCACCAACGCGCTGCTGTACACCGACACCGACAGCCCGGAGCCCGATCCGGAGGAGAAGGGCTGCGGGTGCTCCGGGAGCGGCGCCGTGCCCGTGGGTCTCGCGTGGCTCGTCGCGCTGGTGGCGGTGCGCCGGCGCTGAGCGTCAGCCGTGCTTGGCGACGAACTTGCCGAGCTGCTCGGCGGCCTGGCCGCGCACCTTGCCCTTCAGGAAGCCCGACCAGCCGAGCAGGACGCCCGGCACGCCGAGCGCCTGGCGGCTCCAGCGCCAGAAGTCGAAGTCGTCGACGTGCGTGGCGATGAGGCCGTCGCGGAACGTGAACTTCGCGTCGATCGAGTTCCGCACGAACCGCCCGGTCGCCGAGAACGTGTAGTCGGCATCCCAGTGCGCCGACCCGGTCGTGTCGTCGGCCTTCACCTCGCCGAAGCGGACCACGAGGTCTTCGGCGCGCGAGGTGAGCATCCGCCACATGGCGCCCGGCTCGCGCCCGCTGAGCGCAGGGAACACGGGGTCGGAGAACGTCGCGTCGGGATGGTAGCAGGCGGCCATCGCGTCGCCGTCGCGGTTCTGGAACGCCGTGTAGAAGCGGGTGATCAGGGCTTCGTGGTCGTGCATCGCTCACCTCGGGGGGAGGTCGAGCCCCCGTGAAATAGCCAACGGAGCGGGACCGTACCCCGACGGTCAACCGAGCGGGGTGTGCATTGGGTGAAGCGTTCACGATTCTGTCGATCTTCCTGGGGATGGCGTCCACCGTCGCCATCCCGCTCGCGGTGCTGCTCGGGATCCCGCTGATGGCGTGGAACACGCGGGCGCTCATCCGCCTGAAGGAGCGCGAGCTCGACCTCCGCCGGCTCGAGGTGGCCGCGAACATCCGGCGCCTGTCGCACGGGCGCCTGCCCGAGTACGTCGACGCGTCCGACCCGGATGCCGTGCTCGCGTGGGCCGCTGCCGATCGGGAGATCCGCGCGCTCCAGTGAGGTCGGGGCGCAGCCCACGGCGGCAAGAGTCGGCGTGCAGCGCGGGCGGCGGTTACTGACCGTCGCTTCCAGAGGGTCTCGCGCATGGAATTCGACCGCCGCATCGGTGCCATCACCTTCCTGATCGGGGTGGTGAGCCTGATGTACGAGCTCATCCAGGTCCGTATGCTGGCGTTCTTCCTGGGCAACAGCATGGACATCATCGCGATTCCCATCGCGTTGCTCGGGCTCGCCGTCGGGTCGATGTTCCGGCACTTCCTGTGGAAGGGCGAGTCGCAGGTCCTGATCGACCGGCTGTGCCAGGCCGTGTTCCCGATGATGCTGCTCTCGTTCCTCGTGTTCTTCGGCGTCGCCAACACGTTCTTCAACCTGATCCACGTGGCGCTCGCCACGCCGCCGGGCGAGGCCGCGAAGGTCGTCATCTACTCGCTGATCTTCCTGCCGCCCTACGTCGCGTTCGGCGCGCTGTTCTCCACGCTGTTCAGCGAGTTCTCCGACCGCATCGGCCGGCTCTACTTCTTCGACCTCGCGGGCGCGGGCCTCGGCTGCGTGCTGACCCCGCTCATGCTCACGTGGCTCGGCCTGCCGCCGGCCATCCTGCTCGTGCTGCTCCTGTCGCTCGGGCTGCTGGCGTTGCCGCGGTCCACGCCGGTCCCCGCGCAGGCGGGCGGCCTCGTCGCGTGGGTCGTGGCGCTCGGCCTCGCGCTCGGCGGCATCGCGTTCCACGAGCGTCCCGACCCCGACATGCTGTCGCGCTCGATCCTCAAGGCCTACCGCGACGGCGGCGTCTCCGAGGTCGACTCGCGCTGGAACGAGATCGCCCGCACCGCGCTGATGCGGGCCGGCCCCGTCGAGAACAAGCACGGCCCCGTGTGGGCGGTCGTGCAGGACAACGGGCTCTCGAACGTCACCATCCACCCGTTCCGCGAAGAGTTCCGCGACGACGCCGTCGAGCACTTCTTCCACTACAGCTTCGCGTTCCGGCTCGGCATGGATCCGAAGAGCGTGCTCGTGATGTTCGCCGGCATGGGCCGCGACATGGTGCACTTCTACGAGCTCACGAAGGGCCAGGCGCAGATCACCGGCGTCGAGATCAACCGCACCGTCGTGGCGTGGCACGCGCACCCCGCGCTTGCGCACATGAACCTCGTCGAGTTCCACGACAAGCCGAACGTCGACCTCCGCAACCAGGAGGGCCGCGACTTCCTGAACACCGACGACCAGACGTTCGACCTCATCTACGTCGCCAACAACGGCGCCGTGCACGCGTCGCGCACGGGCCACACGCGCAAGTACCTCGACACGTACGAGGCGATGGCGGCGTACATCGACAAGCTGTCGCCCGACGGGCTCATGGTGTTCACGGCGCAGCCCGTGATGGAGAAGATCCCGTCCTTCCGGAAGATCTTCAAGGACAAGGGCTACGTCCCGTTCGACCAGGCCGTCTACATCTTCGGCCCCAACCACCCCATGCTCGACTCGATGGTCGTGAAGCCTTCGGGGTTCACACCCGAAGACATCCGCATCCTCGACGCGCAGGTCACGAGCCGTCCGAACGAGAAGATCCTGTACAAGCCCGGCAGCCGCGGCTTCCCACGGTTCCAGACGCTGCTCGACACGCCGCTCGAGCAGCTCGAGATCACGACCGACGACAAGCCGTTCACGGCGCGCGTCGAGTGGGAGAAGTGGACCCTCTTCCCGGACCCCGAGCGCTACCACGACGCCCCGTACGTCAGCGGGTGGGTGAAGGTCTTCACCGTGCTGCTGTTCGCCATCGTGTCCGGCATCGTCGCCGTGCTCGCCGCGGTGCTCGGCACGCGCGAGCAGCGCGTCCCGGCCGTGTGGGTCGGCTACCTGCTGCTCACGGGCGTCGGCTACATGTGCGTCGAGATCCCGCTCATCGCGAAGACCGAGCTGTTCATCGGCAACCCGCTGTACGCCGTGTCGATCAACCTCGCGACGTTCCTCGTGTTCAACGCCATCGGCTCGTACCTGCAGGACGAGTTCAAGATCATGCGCGGCGCGGCGTCCCTCGCGGTGGGCGTGGTGTTCGCGGTGCTCTGGGGCGTCGGCCTCGCGACCTTCATGACGAGCACGCTGCTGTCGGTCGCCCTGCCGCTGAAGGCCATCGGGGTCGCGCTCATCGTGCTCCCCGCGGGCGTGGTGCTGGGCACCTTCTACCCGTACTGCGTGAGCAAGCTGGTCGCGGGCGACCAGGGCGCCACGGTGCCGATGACCTACGGCCTCACCACGCTGTCGTCCGTGCTCGGCTCGGCCTTCGCGATGGCCGCCATCATCAACCTGGGCTTCACGAACGTGATGATCCTGGGCACCGTGCTCTACATCGGCGCGGCGGGCGTCTCGCTGGCGTACCGCCGGTAGGGTCCGATCGCGCGAAGCGCGCAGCTCCTCCCGTTCCCGTTCCCGCTCCCGTTCCCGTTCCCGTTGGCACGACGGGGGCGCAGTAGACTCGACCATGGCCCTCCGCTGCCCGGTCTGCGGCGCATCCGCGTCTGACGACACGAACCCGTGGACCTGTGCCGGGTGCGGCGCGCTCGCGGACTCCCGGGGCCGGCTGCGGGCGCAGACCGAGCCCGCGGTGGACCACGTCGCGTTCACCGTCGCGGACAGCGGTCCGGCGCGCCTCGCGCTCGCTGCGCTGGTCGCCGTACCCGTCGCGTTCTTCGTGGGGACCTGCGCCGTCCAGACGGTGCTCGTCCTCCTCGTGGTCGCGACGGACGTGCAGTTCCTGCCGGTCGCCACGTCCTGCATGGTCGCTGCATCGCCTGTCTTCACGATGGCCGGCGTGCTGGCGAGCAGCCTGCCGCTGCCCACGACAGAGGTCCGCGTGTACGCCAAGCGCGTCGAGATCGCCGGGACGCGCGTGCCGTTCGAGTCCATCACGCGGTGCGAGCGCACCGACGGCACGCTGACCCTCGATGCGGCCCGCCGCCACGCGCTCCCCGACCCCGACGGCCGCGTGTACGACGCCCTGGTCGCGGCCATCGCCGCATTCGACACGGACCAGGCGAAGGCGCCCGATGCCGCGTCCGACCGCGCGCGCCTCGCGCGGCTCCGAGAGGGGTAGACTGCGGCATGCCCGCTCCGCCCGAGCCCCTCCCCGATGGCGTGCGGTTCGTGCTCCGGCCCGGATGGGAGCATCCCCGCGAGCAGGGCCGGCGCGACGTGGCCCGGTGGGGGATGCTCGTGATGGGCATCGCCATGCCGGTGCTCGCGTCGGGCCTGGCGTTCGGAGAGGGCCTCGAGGCCTGGGCGGCCGCGCTGTTCACCGTCGCACTGCTCGTGTCCGCGGTGCTCTTCGCGCTCGGTGCCGCGACGCTCCTGAGCTTCGGCCTCGCGCGGGAGGACCCGGCTCCGGTCGCCGTGCGCCCCTGGGGTCTCGAGATCGGCGCCGAGCGCGTCCCCTTCGACGGAATCACGAGCATCCGGGTGCACGACGGCCTGCTCGAGCTCGTCACCCCCCGCCGCACCTGGACGTACTGGCTCGCAGGCGACGACGAGGCCGGGCGCACCCTCCAGGGCGCCTGGCTGCGTTCCCGGGAGACCTCGACGGATCGACCCGACGCGCGGGCTGCGGTCGCGAAGCTCACGGGCGCCGAGCTGTGAGGACCGAGCCCGCCGGCGACGGATTCGCAGTGGACGTGCTCTTCGTGGTCCCGGCGGTGTGGCGTGGGGCGCTGGTCTACGGCCTGTTCCCACTCCAGGTCGCCGCTTCGGCGGTGGCCGTGGTCGCGGCAGTGCTGAACGCCGTCTCGCCCGAGGTGCTCTGCTTCGCGGTGATCCCGTCCCTGGTCTCCGTCTCGGCCCTGGGGCTGGCCCTGGTGGCATCGCCGCGGCGGCTCGAGGTGCACTCCTGGGGCCTGTGGATCGGCGCGCATCGGGTCCCGTGGGATGCGATCGACACGATGGAGCCGATCGGGGAGCAGCTGCGGGTCCGGGCACAGGGACGCGAGTGGCGCATCGCGCCCCGCGCGGGCGGCGCCAGCCTGTTCCCGGTCCTCGCGTCCTTCAATCGAGCCCGCAGTCACGAGCGCGCCGAGATCCCCGAAGGCGATCGCGCCCGCATGGACGAGCTGCTCGGCGTCGAGACAAAGAAAAAGGCCCGCTCGCACGAAGCGAACGGGCCCTCTTCAGGCTGACGCCGGGGAGGCTCTACTCCTCGTCGTCGTCCTTCTTCTCGGCGATCATGCACTCGGTGGTGAGCAGCAGGCCCGCCACGCTGGCCGCGTTGGAGAGGGCGGTGAGCGTGACCTTGGTGGGGTCGATGACGCCCGCCGCGATCATGTCGCCGTACTCGCCGGTCGCGCCGTTCCAGCCGAACGCGCCGGTGCCCTCGCGGACCTTGGAGACCACGATGCTCGCGTCTTCGCCGGCGTTGCTGGCGATGATGCGGAGCGGGGCCTCGCAGGCGGCGCGGATGATGTCGACGCCGAAGTGGCGGTCGCCTTCGAGGCGCACGCTGTCGAGCGCCTTCTGGGCGCGGATGAGCGCCACACCGCCGCCGGGGACGATGCCGGCCTCGGCCGCCGCGCGGGTCGCGTTGAGGGCGTCTTCGACGCGCGCCTTCTTCTCCTTCATCTCCACTTCGGTGGCCGCACCGACGTAGATGACGGCCACGCCGCCGACGAGCTTGGCGAGGCGCTCCTGGAGCTTGTCGCGGTCGTAGTCGGAGGAGGTCTCCTCCATCTCGCGCCGGATCTGCTTCACGCGGGCCTTGAGCTCGGTGGGGTTGGAGTTGCCGTCGATGATCGTCGTGTTGTCCTTCGTGATCACGACGCGCTCGGCGCTGCCGAGCTGCTCGAGCGTGATCGCGTCGAGCTTGATGCCGAGATCCTCCATGACCGGCTGCGCGCCCGTGAGGGTCGCGATGTCGCCGAGCATGGCCTTGCGGCGGTCGCCGAAGCCCGGGGCCTTCACGGCCGCGGCCTGGAGCGTCTTGCGGATGTTGTTCACGACGAGCGTGGCGAGCGCCTCGCCCTCGATGTCCTCGGCGATGATGAGGAGCGGCTTGCCGGCCTCGGCCACCTTCTCGAGCAGGGGAAGCAGGTCCTTCATGTTGGACAGCTTCTTCTCGTGCACGAGGATGAGCGGGTTCTCCATCACCGCTTCCATGCGGTCGGCGTCGGTGACGAAGTACGGCGAGAGGTAGCCGCGATCGAACTGCATGCCTTCGACGATGTCGGACTCGGTCACCATCCCCTTGGCCTCTTCGACCGTGATGACGCCTTCCTTGCCGACCTTGTCCATGCAGGTCGCGATGATGTCGCCGATCTCGGTGTCGCCGTTGGCGGAGATCGTGGCGACCTGGGCGAGCTCGTTCTTGCCCTCGGTCTCGCGGGAGATCTTCTTCAGCTCGGCCGAGATGACGCCGACGGCGTGGTCGATGCCGAGCTTGATGTCCATCGGGTTCGCGCCGGCCGCGACGAGCTTGCTGCCGGTGACGAAGATGGACTGCGCGAGCACGGTGGCGGTGGTGGTGCCGTCGCCGGCCACGTCGGAGGTCTTGCTGGCGACCTCCTTCACCATCTGCGCGCCCATGTTCTGGAACTTGTCGGCGAGCTCGATCTCCTTGGCGACGGTGACGCCGTCCTTGGTGATCACGGGGCCACCGAAGCTCTTCTGGAGCACGACGTTGCGGCCCTTCGGGCCGAGGGTGACGCGCACGGTGTTCGCCAGGGTGTTCACGCCGGCGAGGACTTCGTTGCGGGCCGCTTCGCGGAACTGGATCTGCTTGGCCATGACTGCTCCTACGCCTCGATGATCGCGAGGATGTCGGACTCGCGGAGGATGATGTGGTCGATGCCGTCGAGCTTGACCTCGTCGCCGGCGTACTTGCCGAAGAGGACGCGGTCGCCCTTCTTCACGATGAGGGGGACGACCTCTTCGCTCTTCGTGATGCGGCCGGTGCCCACCGCGATGACTTCGGCCTGCTGGGGCTTCTCCTTCGCGGACTCGGGGATGAACAGACCGCCGGAGGACTTCTGCTCGGCGTCGACGCGGCGGACGAGCACGCGGTCGTAGAGGGGTCGGAAGTTCATGGGGTACTCCAAACGTTGAAGGGTCCCGCGGCACGAATCCGGCGGGAGGGCGCAAGGGGTAGGCACTCGCTCGTGGGGCGTCAAGGGTGGCGGACAGGAATCCCGGCGGGTGATCGTCCCCCCCTGTGACGGGCGGCCCATTCGCGCGACACTGCAGCCGGAACCCCGCCCCGGAGGCCCCGTGATCCTCGCCCTGCTCGCCGCCTGCGGCCTGCTCGCACCATCCGCGACGCCCGTGCCCGCGCCGACCGTGGCCTCAGGGGGGTCAGACCCCACAGCGGCCACCCCGGCCTCAGGGGGGTCAGACCCCACAGCGGCCACCCCGGCCTCAGGGGGGTCAGACCCCACAGCGGCCACCCCGGGCTCGGGGTCGGACGATGTCGTGCAGCAGCCGAGCCTGCCCGGGGCCGCGTCTGTCGCGGGTTTCTCGGCGGACCCCGCGCACCGCGGCGTCGTGGCGGGCGAGATCGGCACCACGCTCGCGAATCTCTGGGTCCAGCCGCTCGCGATCCAGGGGTGGCACTCCAGCCCGATCGTCGTCGGGGACCGCGTCTTCGTCAGCACGTACGGCAAGACGTGGAACGAATGCGACGACGGCGACGGCGTGCACGTCCTCCGCCGCGACACCGGCGACAAGCTCGCCTTCCTGCCGACCCGCTGCGATGCGAACGGGCTCTCGTCCGACGGGCAGCGCGTCTTCGTCGTCACCGACCAGGGGCGCGCCTTCGCGTGGACCACGGCGGGCGACCTCGTCTTCGACGTGCAGGTCGGCGAGAAGAAGCTCTACGGCGCACCGACGCCGACGTACGCGGGGCTGGTCGTCACGGGCGCGGATCTCGTCGCGCTGCTCGATCCCGCGACCGGCGCCGTGAAGACGCGCCTCTCCGAGACCATGGGCAAGGTCCGCAACCACAGCGTCGCCCATGGCAAGGTGTGGTTCGGCTCCGACTCGGGTCGCGTCGGCTGGTGCCGCCTCGACGGGCAGGGCTGCGAGGAGCGCTTCATCACGGGGGACCGGTTCGACAACTACGGCGCCATCGCGCTGGACGGCGATCAGTACGCGATCGCGGGCGGCTACGACGGCTCCGCGGTGCAGGAGCAGCTCGCCCTGCACCGGGTGTCCGACGACGGGCGCATCTGGGGCGTCTCCCACGCGGTCGGTGCGAAGGCCGCCCCCGTGATCGCCGGGGACCTCGTGCTGTTCGCCGAGTCCGGCGAGCCCGACGCCGACGGGACGCAGGCCTGGGGCGGGAGCCTGTGGGCGCTCGACCGGAAGACCGGCGAGGAGCGCTGGGTGGTCCGGGAGCACGGAGGCAGCTGGTCCACGCCGGTCGTCGTGGGCGACCGCATCGTCTGGGTGCCGCACGACGGGACCGTGCGGATCCTCGCGCTGGGGACGGGCGAAGAGCTCGCGAGCCACGCGCTCGGCGACCGCGTGTTCGCCACGCCCGCCGTCGTGGACGGCGTGATCTACGTCGGGACGGACGGCGGCGAGCTGCACGCCATCTCGACCCGATAGAGGCCCGCATGGACCGCGGCACCATCGGACCCTGGCGCATCACCGGGACGCTCGGGAAGGGCGGGCAGGGCCGTGTGGTCGCGGCGGAGCGCATCGGGCCGGGCGCGCCGCGAAACGTCGCGGTGAAGCTCCTGGAGGGCGGCCGGTCCGGGCTGTTTCGCGAGGCGCGCCTGACGTCGCTGCTCCGGCACCCGCACCTCGTCGACGTGTACGAGATCGGCGAGGTCGACGGGGTGGCGTACTGCGCGATGGAGCGCTGTGATCGGTCGCTCGCGCGGGCACGCCTGCCGCCGCGGGCCGTCGTGGAGGTCGGGCTCCAGGTGTGCGAGGCGCTCGACTACGCACACGATGCGATGGAGCTCGTCCACCTCGACCTCAAGCCCGCGAACCTGCTCGTGAAGGACGGCGTGGTGAAGGTCGCGGACCTCGGCATCGCGAGCGCGCGCGGGTTCGTGCGGGAGTGGATCGGCGGGACCCCCCGGTTCATGGCGCCCGAGCAGCGGGGCCGGGGCGCGATGGACGCCCGGGCGGACGTCTTCGGGCTCGGTCAGGTGCTCGCCGAGCTCGCGACGGGCGGCGACGCGACGGACGCCGAGACCGTGCCGTACGGGTCGGAGCCCGCGCCGTCCGGAGGGCCACCGGCATGGCTCGCGCCGATCTGGGCGCGCTGCACGCAGACCGATCCGGACGACCGCTACCCCTCGATGGCCGCGCTCGCCGATGCCCTGCGCGCGCTCGAGGTCGAGGGCCCCGGCCTCGCGGAGGCCCTCGGGGTGACGCCGCGCGAGAAGGCCGTCCGCACGGCGCCGTTGTTCGGTCGGAGCGCCATGCTCCGCGCCCTCGTCGCGCGGCTGCGGGCGGTCGAAGCGGTGCCCGTCACGCTGAAGGGGCCGGCCGGCATCGGGAAGTCCCGCGTCGCACAAGCGCTGTGCGAGAGCTGGGGAGGCCCGGCGGCATGGGTCGAACCGGGCAGCGCCGAGGGCCTGCTCCGGAGCGTGGCGGAGGCCGTCGGCGTGCGGCTCGACCCGGGGCTCGACGCGGTCCGGCAGCTCGGCGAGGCGCTCGCGAGCCGCGGCGAGATGCTGCTGGTCCTGGATGCCGTGGAGGGGCTCGAGCTCTCGCCCGTCCACGCGTGGCTCGCGCGGGCGCCGGGGCTACGGGTCGTCCTCACGTCGCGTGCCGATCCGGGCTTCGGGGGCTGGGTCGAGGAGGTCGGTCCGCTGGATCGGGCCGGTGCCATCGCGTTGATCCGCGATCGGGCCGCGGAGCGCGGCGTGCACGACCTGGATCCCGTAGCGGTCGCGGAGCTCGCCGAGCGCCTGGACGGCGTGCCGATGGCGCTGGAGCTCGCCGCCGGCCGCCTCGGCGTGCTCACCGTCCGGGACGTGCTCGACCGACTGGGCCTGTCGCTGCTGCGGTCCGGCGAGCTCGGGCTGACCGAGCGCCAGGCGACCGTCCGCGGCGCGCTGGACTGGTCGTGGGAGCTGCTTGAGCCCGCGGAGCGCGACGTGCTCGCGCAGATCTCCGTGTTCCGGGGCGGCTTCACGGCCGGCGCCGCGCGGCACGTCACGGAGGACCCCGAGGTCGAAGCGCGGCTGGACGCGCTCGGCCGGCACAGCTTCGTGCGGCGCACGGGCGACCGGTACGCGCTGCTCGCCACGGTGCGGCAGTACGCGGCGATGCGGCTCGCGCAGACCGATGCCCCGCGCGCTCCGGCCCTGCGGCACGCGGCGTTCTACGCGCGGCTCGGGCTCGGCGAGCGCACGCCGTGGAAGCGGGACCGGGCCGAGCGCGAGCTCGCGAACCTCGAGGCGGCCGTGGGCGTGGCGCTGGCCGCCAGGGACGGGCGCACCGCGTCCGGAGCAGCGGTGGCGGCGGCGGGCGTGTACGGCGAGCGGGGCCCGGTGCACGACGGGATCCGCCTGCTGGGCCGCGTGCTCGACGCGCCGGACGTCGATCGCGGCGCGCTGCTCGTGGAGCGCGCCCGGCTGCACCACCGCGCGGCGGCGCTGGCCGAAGCGGCGGCGGATCTCGACGCCGCGGCGGCCCTCGGTCGCGACGCGCCCGGCCTGCGCGGCGATCTCGCGTTCGAGCGCGAGGCGTACGAAGAGGCCGAAGCGGCCTACGTCGAGGCCCTGGCGCGCGCCGAGGCGACGGGCCGGGGCCTCGGGCGGGCCTGCCTGCGCCTCGGCCACCTGCGGTCCCACCTGCACCGGCGCGAGGAGGCCGAGCCCCTCGCGGTCCGCGCGCTGGCCGCGTTCCGCGCAGAGGGCGATCGCGCGGGGGAGGCCGCGGCGCTGGGGCGGCTCGGGGTCCTGGCGCGGCGTCGCGGCGATCCGGGGCTGGCGCGCGCGCGTTTCGCGGAGGCCGTGGCCATCGAGGAGGCGCGCGGGCACCGCCTCGGGCTGGCCGACCAGCTCACGAGCCTCGGCGTGCTGCTCGCGAACGAGGGCGACCTGGAGGGCGCCTACGCGGTGTTCGAGCGCGCGGTCGCGGCGGTGCGGGCCGGGGGGTTCCGGTCCCGCGAGGCCATGCAGCTCTCCTACCTGGCGGAGATGGGGCTGTACCTCGGCCGCCTCGCGGACGCGTGGCGCCACGCCGAGGCGGGGCTCGCGATGTTCGAGGAGGCCGGGAACCCGCGGCTGGCGACGTTCATGGGTGCCCTGCTCGGCCGCGTGGCGTGGGCGTCCGGCGACGTGCAGCGCGCCCGGGAGCTGCTGGAGCGCGCCTCGGCCGAGGGGGACCGGTTCGCCCCGCTGTCCCTCTCCCAGATCGCGCTGGCGGACGGCGACGTGGAGGGCGCGCAGCGCGGTGTCGAGCTCGCGCTGGAGCGCCAGAGCCCCGGGTCCGACGCGCATTGGCTCGCGCTGGGTGTGCAGGCCGAGGTGCGGGCCGCCGGCGGGGAGACCGGCCTCGAAGCCGTGCTCGCCGCATCGGTGGAGGCGCTGGAGCCCGTGAGCCCGGCGTTCGCGGCCGAGGTGTTGTGCATGGCGGCGCGGGCGTTCCGCGATCCCGCGCGGCTCGCGCACGCCGAGCGCCTCGCCGAGGGCCGGGCGCCGCCGGGCTCGCCGCTGGAGCGCGCGCTCTCCCACACGCGGGACGTGCTCGCGTGATCGCGCTCGTGGTCGCGGCCCTCGCGGGCGGACCCGAGCTGGCGGTCGACTGGACGGGCCTCTCGGGAACCCGACCCGTGGAGCGCCACGCCCCAGCGTGTGCGGGCGACGCCGTGCTGGGCGCGGCGCTCGTGACGTACAGCCGCAAGGGCGGGCTGTCGGCGTGGGGCCACAGCTCGCTCCGGTTCTGGGTGTGCGACGCGGGGCGCATCGCGGACATCGAGCTCGAGGCGTACCGGCTGTCCCGGAACGAGCGCGCCATCCTCATGGAGCGCCACCCGGATCTCGACCCCGCCCACCTCCGGTCGCAGGCGGGCAGCCTGGTGGTGTTCCGGAACGACGGGCCCGTCGACAATGGGTTCTACGGCCAGATGCAGGCGCGGAACCGCGACATCCTCGAGCTGTGGCTCGACCCCGCGAAGATCGACGTGCAGGCCCTCTACGCGCGGTCGATCACCCTGTGGGAGGCGCAGATGCACGCGCTGCGGACGGGTGGCGCGCTCACCGAGCGGTACCGCGGGCTCGGGCCGAACTGCACCGCGCTGTTCCGGGGCCTCGCCACGCGCGGGCGGCCGGTGACGCCGTTCGCGTGGTACCGGCGGTTCGTCGACGATGCCGGGCTGCGCGTGCTCCACCCCGGGCACCACACGGCGCGTCGGCTCGTCCGCACGGGGGAGCGGGAAGCGACCCGGCGCCGCCGCGTGATCCTGCGTGGGAGCTCGCGGATCCCGGGGCCCACGCGGGCGATCCTGGACGGCGAGGTGCTACCCGACGCACGCCCCGCCCTCCTGACCTCGGACTAGACCGCGAGCCGCTCGCGCAGCCGGCCGAGGCCCATCGAGCCCCCGCCCACGACGCGGGCGTGGAAGTCCGCGAGCGGCAGGCCCTGCCCACACAGCGCCTCGCGCGCCTCGAGGATCACGCGCTCGCCGACCTTGTACGTGATCGCCTGCCCCGGCCAGCCCAGGTACCGGACCACGTTGTCGCGGGCCTTCTGCGGCGACAGCATGCTGCGGTCGCGCATGGCCTCCACCGCGATGTCGAAGGTCCACGTCTCGCCGGGGTGGAAGTCGAAGTCGGTGGGGATGGCCAGCTCGAGGTGCAGGCCGATGTCGACGACGACCCGGTAGGCCCGCGCCAGCTCGTTGATCAGCTTGCCGAGCTCGAGGGCCGGGTGGTCGTAGAACCCGAGCTCGAGCATCAGCTGCTCCGCGTAGAGCGCCCAGCCCTCGGCGAAGCCCGTGTTGTGCGCGAACAACCGATGGAAGCGCGAGAGCTGGTCGGCGAGGTGCGTCGCCGTGGCGATCTGGAGGTGATGGCCCGGGAAGCCCTCGTGGTAGGCCGTGCTCACCTCGTCGATCCACGGGATGTCCGCGTCGCGCTCGAGCCGGTAGCAGACCGCCCCGGACCGCGAGAAGTCCTCGCTCGGCGGGCGGTAGTACGCGCCGACGGGGCCGCCCGGTGGCGCGAGCACCACGTCGATCGCCCGCACCGGGTCGGGGACGTCGAACGTCGTGCCGTGCAGCGCCTCGACCGCGCCGAGCTGGAGCGCCCGCATGTGCGCGACGAACGCGTCCGGGTCGGGCATGCACCAGCGCGGGTCGCGGTTCAGCGCGGCCACGGCCTCGCCCACGGTCGCGCCGGGCACGAGCGCGTCGGCGAGCTCCCGCATGCGCGCCTCGATCCGGCGGACCTCCGACCAGCCCCACTCCACGGTCTCTTCGAGGTCGATCGCCATGCCGAGGTGGCGCTCGGCGGCGCGGGCGTAGCGCTCGCGGCCCACCGCCTCGCGCTCCGGGGCGTGGGGCAGGTACTCGCGCTCCAGCCAGCCGCACAGCCCGGCGTACGCGGCCCGGGCGCGCGGAGCGGCGGCTTCGAGGCGCGCCGCGCGGTCGGGGTGCGCAGCGGCGGCCTGCCGGGCGACACGCGTGAAGACCGAATCGGCCGAGGCGTGCGCGTGGCCCTGGGCGATGGCCTCGATCACCTGGCGCCGCGCGACGACGCGACCCGTCCGCACGCCCTCGGCGAGCCGCTCGCGGTACGTCTCGAGGAGGACGTCCACCGTCTCGAGCCGCTGCGCCAGCGCGTCGGCCTCGTCGGCCGTGCCGAACGGGACGACCTCGCACACGACGGTCGGCGTCTGGAAGTTCGAGGCGAGGATGTTGAGGTCGTAGAGGTGGTCGCCCGCTTCGACGTGGCGGATCTCGGCTTCGGCGAAGTCGCGGATCACGTCGCGCGCGAGCGCGTCCCACGCGTCGCGCACCTCGGTGGAGTCGAGCTCGCCGAGCGTGTCGCGCCACATCGCGTCGAGCGCCGCGGTGCCTTCGACGCCGTAGTCGTCCCACGTGTCGAGCACGCCGCCGACGCCCGCGAACGTGCCGAGCACGGGCATGTGCGCGACGACGCGGTCGACGAGGTCGGAGGAGAGCTGGAACATCGGCGTGCGCGACATGGCGGCCTCAGGCGGGGAGGAGGGACGCGAGGATCGCCCCGGCGATGTCGTGCCGGCGGCCCTCGGAGAACGTGTGGTGCAGCCACTGGGGGCGCGCGTTGACCTCGAGGGCCCGCGCACCGCTGGCGTCGGGAGGGGCCGTGGGGTCGGCGCAGATCACGTCGAGCGCGAAGATCGAGAGGCCGAGGCCCGCGGCGATCCGCTCCATCCAGTCGGCGTAGGCGGGGTGGACGGAATCCGTCACGTCGACCGGCCGCCCGCCCTGACCCACGTTGGCCACGCGCTTCAGGCGCACCGCCGTGCCCGCTGGCACGACGGAGTCGAGCGCGAGCCCCTGTTCTTCGATCAGCGCCAGGCTCTCGGCGTCGAGGACCAGGGTGTTCTGTGGATTCGCGGCGTACACCGCGGTGGCGCGCTCCTCCACGAGCGCGTCGAGCGTGCGCACGCCGTCGCCGACCACCTGGGCGGGCTCGCGGATGCACGCCGCGACGAGCACCCCGCCGATGGCCTGCAGACGCAGGTCGTCGCCGTGGATCTGCTCCTCCACGAGCACGGGGCCCGACAGGGTCCACGCGTGCGCGAGGATGGCGTCGGCCGAGCGGAGGTCCATCGCGACGCCCTCGCCGTTCGTGCCGTCGACGGGCTTGCAGACGAACCGCTGGCCCACGGGCGAGCCGGCCACGAAGCGCGCGATCCGCTCGCCCACGTCGGACGCGCCGTCGATCGAGAGGCTGCGCGGCGTGGGGATGCCGAGCTCTTCGAGCCGCGCCTTGCACGCGCGCTTGTCGGCGCACACGAGCTCGGCCTGGTGCGACAGGTCTTCGTGGATGGCGCCGTCGATCACGGTCACCGTGCGCCCGGCCCGCGAGTAGCGGACCGCGTCGATGCCCCAGGTGTCGCCGAGCTCGTGCACGGCGATGCCGTCGCGGTGTGCGGCGGCGATGAGCGCGATCTGGTGGGGGTCGCGCATCACACGTCCCGCGCGAGGCGCACGCCGGCGTGCTGGTAGAAGTGCCGCCGGAACCAGAGTCGGTAGAAGCGCGACGCGCTCGTGCCCGTCGAGATCCACGAGCCCCCGCGCAGCGAGCCGTGGCGCGGCGTGAAGTACGGCGCCGAGAAGTCCGCGTAGAGCGGGTGCGGCGTGAAGCCCGGCAGCGGCCGGAAGTCGTCGGAGAGCCACTGCCACACGTTGCCGTACGCGTCGTGCACGCCGCGGGGCGTGGGCTCCGAAGCGTCGACGGACACGGGCGATCCGCTGCGCAGGCTCAGCGCGTGGGCGGGCGCGTCGATGCAGTCGCCGTCGACCAGCGCCGCGTCGTCGACCATCGCGGCCCACTCGGCCTCGCGCATCACCCGTGCGCCGCTCCAGCGCGCCAGGGCGTCGGCTTCGAAGCCGTTGACCTCGGCTGGCCAGCTCCACGGCATCGCGATCTCGTCGAACATCACACGGAGGCGTGGTTGCGGGTCTTTCGGGGCTTCCCAGCGCCAGAACCGCGGGCCCCGCACCCCGAGCTCCTGGAGCCACGCCCAGCCGGCCGTGCTCCACAGCCGGGGGTCGGCGTACCCACCGTCGGCCCAGAAGGCGTGCAGCTCGCGGTTCGTGGCGAGGTGCGCGCGGCACTCGAACGCCTCGACCGGCACGTCGAGCGCGCCGAACTCGTTGTCCCAGCCGAAGCGATCGTGGGCCGAGGGCCTGCCGAGCCGCACCTCGGTGGGCTCGATGGCGACCCACCTCGCTTCGGGCGCGGTGTCGGTGGGGTCGGCGTAGCCCCAGCCCGCCGGGCGCACAAGCCGTTCGGGGGCCGCCTGCCGGATCAGGACCGAGCTCGTCTCGAGGTGGATCCGGTCGTGCTCGAGGCCCATGTAGAGCGCCCAGACGGGGGACGTGCCGTCGATGCTGGCACCGGGCTCGAGGCCGGCGATCACCTCGTGGACGAGGGCGTGGACGCGGTGCCGGTAGTCCCGCACCACGTCGCCGGAGGGCCACAGGTCGTGGCGCTCGAGCCCCGCGGCCCGCGCCGGGTCGACGCCCTTCGCGAACAGCTCTTCGAGCCCGGGGTCGATGCCGTGCCCGACCAGGCCCGCCATCACGAGCTTGTTGACGTAGAACGCCGCGGTGTGGCCGAGGTAGAAGACGAGCGGGTGCCGCAGCGGATCGGGCTGATCGCGCAGCGCTGCATCGCTCACGGCCGAGAACAGCACCTCGTACAGCGCCCACGTGTCGTCGAAGTACGACGCGAGCCGCGCGGGGTCGAGATCGTTCGTCGAGGGGGGCGCCTGGCTCCGCAGCCGGTGAGCGTTCGTGGTCGACATCGGACCTCCGCCACGCCCTGTAATTCACGATGGACGTGTGTGGGTCCGCACACGCGCTAGGATGCGGATCCGCCCGATGTCCCGTGCTTCCCCCGAACCCCAGCTCCTCCAGCGGCGCCGCTCCATCGCGGTGTTCGCGGGGATCACCGCGATCGTGGCGGTGTGCCTCGGGGGCCTCGCGCTCCTCGCGGACGGCGGGTGGGCGCCGCGCGCCGGCGCGCTCGTGCTGGGGGTCGGAGGCGCCGGGATCGTGCTCGCGGGACGCAGCGTTCCGCTCGAGTGGGCTGGCCGTGCGTACCTCGCCGTGCTGCTGGGGGGCGGGACGCTCGTGGTGGCGGGGCACGGCGCGGGCATGCTCGCCGTCGCGGCCGTGCTGTTCGCGGTGCTCGTGGTGCTGGCGAGCGCGTGGGAGAGCTCCGACACGGGGGCCGGGCTGTGGACCCTCGCGGGAGTCGCCGGGTACCTCGTGGGCTGCAACCTCGGGCGTCCTCTCTCGCTGGCCTCGCCCGGCGCGGTCGCCGAGAGCGCGCTGATGCTCGGCGTCGTGCCCATCGGGCTCGTCGTGCTCTCCACGCTGAGCCACTCCATGCAGGCGAGCCTCGACCAGACCCTGCAGCTGAGCGAGGTCGCGCGCCGCAAGCTGATGCGATCGAACGACGAGCTCGGGCGCGCGATGGAGCGCACCGAAGCGACGGCGGGCCGGCTCGCGACCATCGTCGAAGCCCTCGGCGAGGGGCTCGTCGCGGTGTCGAAGGACGGGCGCGTCGAGCTCGCGAACCCGCGCCTGGCGACGCTGCTCGACGTGCCGCCCATCGCGACGGGGGCCACGGCGGCGGAGGTCCTCCCGGCCGAGCTCGTCGAGCGGATGGCGACCGGCGACGGCCCCGTGGAGATCGCGCTCCCCGGCGACCGCGTGGGCGAAGCGACCTTCTCGCGGCTCGGCTCCGGGGGCACGGTCGTCCTGCTGCGCGACGTCACGCTCGCGCGCCAGATCGACCGGATGAAGTCCGACTTCGCGGCGACCGTGTCGCACGAGATGCGCACGCCGCTCACGAGCGTGCTCGGGTTCACGAAGATCGTGCGGGGCCAGCTCGACAAGCGCGTGTTCCCGGCGCTGCCGCCCGACGATGCCGCGGCCGCGCGCACCGCCGAGAAGGTCCGCGCGAACCTCGAGGTCGTGCTGACCGAGGGGGTCCGGCTCACGAAGCTCATCGACGACGTGCTCGATCTCTCCAAGCTCGAGTCGGGCCAGATGAGCTGGGACCTCCGTCCCCACGACCCCGCCGCGCTGATCGCACGTGCCCTCGAGTCCACGCGCGGGCTGTTCGAGGAGCGCGCGGGTCTCGAGGTCGTGGACGCCACGCCGGCCGGCCTCCCCGCCGTCCTCGTCGACGGCGACCGCATCCTGCAGGTGCTCGTCAACCTGCTGGGCAACGCGGCGAAGTTCACCGACGCGGGCACGGTCACGGTGTCCGCCGAGGATCGCGGCGCGTTCGTGGCGGTCTCGGTGGCCGATACGGGCATCGGCATGCGGTCGACCGACCTCGACGCGGTGTTCGAGAAGTTCCGGCAGGTGGGCGACGTGCTCACGGACCGCCCACGCGGCACGGGTCTGGGGCTTCCGATCTGCCGGGAGATCGTGGAACATCACGGGGGGCGCATCGAGGCGTCCAGCCGTCTGGGGGAGGGGAGCGTGCTGACGTTCACCCTGCCCGTCGATCCGACCGACAGGAGCGCTCCATGACCCTCGCCGCCGGCCAGCTCGCGCCGTCCTTCACCGCCGAGACCTTTCGCGGCGAGCCCATCGCGCTCGAGTCGTTCCGCGGGCAGAAGGTGTGGCTCGGGTTCTACCGCTGGGCGTCGTGCCCGCTGTGCAACCTGCGCGTGTCGGAGGTCCTCGAGCGGTACGCCGCGTTCGAGGAGGCCGGGATCCAGCCGATCGCCGTGTTCCAGAGCTCGCCGGGCAACATCGCGAAGTACGTCGGCGCGCAGGATCCGCCGTTCCCCATCATCGCCGACCCCGACATGGTGCTGTACGAGCAGTACGGCGTGCAGGTCAGCTGGCTCGGCATGCTCTACCCGCGCGTGATGATGCGGGCGCTGAGGGCCGCCACGAAGGGCCTGTTGCGGCTCGACCTCGGCGACGGCCCGCTGGCACGGGTGCCCGCCGACTTCCTCGTCGATCCCGAGGGCCTCCTGTACAGCGCGTACTACGGCTCCGCGATCTCGGATCACATCCCGTTCGACGAGATCGACCGGTTCGGCGCCGACCTGTGCCTCGACATGCCGGCCGCCGCCGTCACTCCGTGACGATGGCGAACGACGAGTCGCGCTCCCACGACGCGTAGGCGTCGTCGTCCGCCGCGCGGAACGGCCGCCCGTAGGCCTCTGCGAAGTGCTCGGCCCAGTGCGGACGCCGCCCGTCGGCGTCGACGATGCCGTGCGCGCGCGCCACGTCCCACGAGGCGAGCACCCGGCCGTTGTGCCGGTGCACGTCGGGATCGGCGGCCAGCGCGGCGACACAGCGCCCGACGTAGAGCGGGGTCTCGGACGCCGCGAAGTTCGCGTCGACCGCGATGCCGTCGCGCCAGTTGGCCTCCGTCACGCCGAAGTGGTCGAGCATCTGCTCGGACCGGAGGAATCCGGGCGTGATGGCGAGCGCCGTGATCCCCTCGCTGCGCAGCTCCTGGCCGAGGTCGAACGCCAGCCGGATGACGGCCATCTTCACGAGGTCGTACACGAGCGTGCCGCGGTAGCCGAACGCGTTGCCGTCGGTGACCTCGATCCACAGCGGGCGCTCGCGGCCGCGCAGCAGGCCCGAGAGGTGGCGGACGTTCACGAGGTGCGTCCACAGCGCACCGTCGAGCATGCGCCGCGCCTTGTCGAGGTCGAGCTCCCACACGGGGACGCCGAACTCCATGAGCGCCTCGCCGCCCCAGATGTCGTCGACCACCAGATCCAGCCCGCCGTGCTCGGACCGGATGCGGTCCGCCAGGGCTTCGACCTCGGCGGGGACGGCGTGGTCGCACCGGATGGCGATGCCGGTGCCGCCCGCGGCGGTCACGCGCTCGGCGGTCTCCTCGATCGTCTCGGCGCGCCCGAGCTCGGAGCGCTGCTCGCGCGTGGTGCGCCCGGTGCAGATCACCGTCGCGCCGCGCTCGCCCAGCCCCGTCGCGATGCCTCGTCCGGCGCCGCGCGTCGCCCCGGCGACGAGCGCGATCCGTCCCTCCAGATCCCTCATCCGTCCTCCCGG
The DNA here is from genome assembly GCA_020632875.1 of Alphaproteobacteria bacterium. Classification (GTDB taxonomy): domain Bacteria; phylum Myxococcota_A; class UBA796; order UBA796; genus JACKEQ01. The sequence goes on along the minus strand of JACKET010000008.1, from coordinate 3,830 downwards.
CGACATCAGACCAGATCCGCGAGCTTCCCGCGCCAGGCCACCGTCGGGATCGCGACCTCGCGCACGCGATCGGCCGCGAGCACGTGGTTCGCGGCGAGGCGTCCGCTCGCGACCGCGGCCTCCATCAGGAAGGCGGGGAAGGGCAGGCGCACGTGGTCGCCCGCGACGAACAGGTTGGCCACGTCGGTCGCGGTGGACGGGCGCCGGGCGTGATCCCCGGGGGCGAAGCGCGTGAAGTTCGACTGGGTCATGGCCTCCTCGTGGACCACGCGGGCCTCGGCGAGCTCGGGGAGGGCCTCGCGGAGCTCGGCGAGCAGTCCGTCGCGGTAGGTCTCGAGGGAGCCCTGCTGGCCGGGAGGGATGGCGTACGCGTGGGACTCGACGATGGAGCCGCCCGTCCGCTCCGCCCAGTCGCGCGCGGAGGCCTGGAAGGACGAGTACACCGCGAGCCCGTCGGTCCACGGGTAGTCGGCCACCGTGTAGAAGGCCGTGCGCGCGGGGTCGACGGGCCGGTCGAGCCAGAATCGCACCACGCTGTACGGGTCGGCTTCGCCCTCGGACTCCGCGGCGCGCGCGAGCACGGGTGCGTGGTGGCGCAGGTCGGATGCCTCCGACAGCGCGCGCAGCCCGCGCACCTCCATGGCGAGCACAACGGCATCCGCGGGCACGAGCTCCTCGTCGGCCGCGGAGACGCCGCGCACCACGACCTCGCCGGACTCCTCGCGCGCATCGAGCCGGTCCAGCGGACGGGGCGGCGGACCCGCGACGTTGCGTCCCTCCCCGTCGTACCGGCCCGCGTGGCAGGGGCACACGAAGCCCCCGTCCGCGGCGAGGGCCACGGGGCAGCCCATGTGCGTGCAGCGGGAGTCGCGGGCCTCGAAGCCCGCCTCCGTCCGCCGCACGAACACCGCGCCCACCGCGACCCAGCCGCGCTCCGGTACCGACGCGGCATCCACGCGGACCTCGGGGACCGCGCCGGCTCCTCCGAGCACGACGCCGCGCGCGTGCCCTCCGTCGAACGCGACGCGTCGCACGGGCGTCCTGAGGTGGACCCGCACGCCGAGCCGCTCGAGGTGGGCCTGCAGCGGCGCGATCACGGCGAGGTGGCAGCCGCGTCCCAGCGCCGAGAACCCGAGCCCCTCGGGGTTGCCGAGCATGTAGAAGTGGAAGAACCGGATCGCCTCGGCGGCCGAGAACCCGGTGAGCGCGTTCATCGAGGCCTGGCCGAACGGGCGCAGGATGAGGTCGGCGAAGGCCCCGTCCAGACGGGTCTCCCGCACGAACGTCTCGACGTCCACGCCGTCCCAGCGGGCGAACGTGCGCACGGGGTCGTACGCCAGCAGCTCGCGCATCCCGGGTCGATCGCCCGCCACGTCGCCGAGGCCGAGCGACCGCGAGCGCGCGACGACCTCGAGCAGCTCGTACGGGAAGGGCGTGACGGTGTTCCCGAACCGCTCCGCGGGCCGATCGCGGTAGAGCACGCCGTACCCGTCCTGGCGGACGAGATCCCCGTCGGCGCCGGCCTCGGCGAGCAGCTCGAGCAGGTTGTAGTACTGCGAGAAGAAGCCGTGGAACCCGTGTTCCATGGGCATCTCGACATCCCCGACGCGCACGGGCCAGCCCGACAGCTTCCCGCCGAGCGCGTCGGACTGCTCGTACAGGTCGACCGTGTAGCCGCGGGCCGCGAGCGCCGCGCTGGCCGCCATGCCCGCGAGACCCCCGCCAATCACCGCCACCCGCCGCGGGACGTCCGGCCGATCGCGGGTGCCGTCGCCGATCGCGGGCCACCGCATGCGCTGAGGGCCGAGCAGGGTCAGACCGCCGGCAACGCCGGTCGTGCCGAGCGTTCCCGCCGCGAGGCCCCATTTCAGCAGTCGCCTGCGGTCCATCGTGCTCCTGTGGGCTCCGCGCGGTTAACCGCCGGGAGGAGGACACCGCATGGCGGATCGCGCGCGCATCGTGGGCGCCGGCATCGCAGGGCTCGGCGCAGCGCTCCGACTCCGCGCGGCTGGATGGGACGTCGAGGTGCTCGAGCGGCAGCCGATCCTCGGCGGGAAGATCCACTGCGTGGAGCACGACGGCTACCGCTTCGACGCGGGCCCGTCGTTCCTCACGCAGCCCGAGCGGCTCGACGAGCTGTTCGCGCTGTTCGGCGAGCGCCTCGCCGACCACCTGGCCCTCGAAGAGGTCGATCCGTCCGTGCGGTACTGGTGGCCCGACGGCACGACGATCTCGACGCCCCGCGATCGGGAGGCCCTGGTCGCCGAGCTGGCGAAGCTGGGCGCGACCCCCGCGCGCATCCACGCGTACCTCGACGAGCTGGCCCGCCAGTACGACGCGATCGGCGCGCCGTTCGTCGACGACCACGTCACGCGGCCCGGATTCTGGATCCACCCGCGCACGATCACGAACCTGCCGACCTCGATGGGCATGCTGGGCAAGACGTTCGCGGCGTACAACCAGAGCTGGTTCCCCGACGCGCCGAAGCTCGTGCAGTTCCTCGGGCGCTACGCGACCTACGCCGGCAACGACCCCTTCCGCGCGCCCGCGTTCATGGCGTCGATCGCGGACGTCGAGCTGCGGCAGGGCATCTGGTACCCCGAAGACGGTCTGCGCAGCGTGCCCGAGGCCCTCGTCGCGCTGGGCCAGCGGCACGGCGTGCGGTTCCGCACCTCGGCGGGGGTCGAGGGGTTCGAGCGCGACGGGCGGCGGGTGACGGGCCTCCGGCTCGGCGACGGCGTCGAGCCGGCCGACCTCGTGGTGTGCGCGCTCGACCCCCAGCACGTCGCCGGGTGGCTCGAGCGGCCGCTGTCGCCCGTGCCCCGCGCCACGAGCGCGCTCATCTGGTTCATGGGCGTCGACGCGGTGCCCGGGATCGGGCTCCACAACCTGTTCTTCTCGTCGGACTACGCGTCCGAGTTCGCGCACATCGCCGACGGCGCCATCGTCGAGGATCCGACGATCTACGTGAACTGCAGCTCCGTGATGAGCCCGTCCCACGCGCCGCCGGGCAAGCAGAACTGGTTCGTCATGGTCAACGCGCCGGCCGACGCCGGGCAGGACTGGGCCGGGATGGCGGATTCGCTGCGGCCCCACGTCGTCGGCAAGCTCGAGCGGCTCCTCGGCCAGCGCATCGTCGTGCACAGCGAGTCGACCTACGCGCCGCCCGACATCGCGCGCACGAGCGGCGCCTGGGCGGGCGCCATCTACGGTCCCGCGGCGAACCGGCTCATCGATCTGTTCCGCAAGCAGCCCGCGCGCGACGCCGAGCTCGAGAACCTCTTCTACTGCGGGGGCAGCTCGCACCCCGGCGGCGGAATCCCGATGTGCCTGAGCAGCGCGCGCCTCGCGGTGCAGACGATCGAAGCCGCGGGGCTCCGCTAGAATCGGCGGATGCACGGTTCGACCGTCCAGGCGCTCGCGCTCGCGCACCGGATCTTCGAGCACCTCCGCTTCCGGCTGAACGTCGACCAGCGGGCGCCCGAGGTCGTCGCCGCCGAGCTCCGCGAGCGCTGTCACGCCCTGCAGACCCGGCCGGACGGGCTCGATAGTTACCGGGCCGCGTGGGAGCTCGTGTGGCGCGGGCCGGATCTGGGGGACTGTGCCGCCAGCGAGGACCTGGTGGAGCGACTGGCGGACGTGTACGCCGAGACGGGCCTCCGCGTCGCGGACCGCCTCCTCGACGGAGCCCGCCGGGACGAGCTCGTCGCGCTGTCGGACCACCTGACGGGCCTGGCCGAGCGCCTGGTGGTCGATGGGGCACAGGCCGTCGCGGACGCGCTCGAGTCGCCCGATCCCTGGGAGCGCGACGTCGCCGCGGCGATCGGACG
>JACKET010000007.1 GCA_020632875.1 Alphaproteobacteria bacterium | reverse complement strand
TGGCGGGTGTCGGCGTCCGGTCTACCCTTTACTTCGCGCGCGGAGCGCGCTGCGCGGCACGCCTATGGCGGCCTTGCGGTCTGCAGACCCGGCAGTCCCAGGATCCGGTTTCCCGGGAGGGCCGCTCGTCTCGGCGGGGCCTGGGGAAACCGGACCCTGCGGACGTGCCTGTCGGGAGCGATGGGGCGGTCGGGAGAGCTCGCGAGTCGCTGGGCCCGCCCGTACCCAGCCGCAGGCGGTGCGCGTGCGCGTGCGCGTGCGCGATGAGGCGTTCGCCGCAGAATCCCGTCCGTCGAAGCCGGCTCGGCTCGCAGCCCGACACCGACCTCCGAACACCTGACACCCAACACCGACCACCCAACACCCAACACCCAACACCGACCACCCAACACCCGCAAGGAGGCTCCACGATGTCCATCCGCTCCCGACTCCACGACCTGCGTCAGGCGACCGGCTCCGCCTCCCAGATGCGCGACAAGCTCCGCGAGGCCGTGCGAACGGCGCGAACCCTGCTCGATCGCTCCGTGCGTGACGAGCGGATCGGTCGGCTACAGGCGGCCGGGCTCGTGGGCGAGCGGCCGACCGACTGGCAGCTCGTGCTGGGCGCGTACCACATGATGTTCGGGTACATCCTGCCGTCGAACATCGAGTTCTACGAGCACTACGAAACGGGCGGGCACTGGTGGCACCAGGTGCTCCGGGTGCTGGATGCGCCGGCGACGATGATGGACCCGATCGGGCTCGGGATCTCCGAAGACACGCTCGTCCGCCACGTCGTCCAGGTGGTGCACGCCAGCGCCGGGTACGACGTGGCGCTGCTGCTCATGTTCGAGGGCGGCCTGGCCCGCCTCCGCAACGAGCTCGAGCAGGTGATCGCGGGGGAGCACCCGAACCAGGCCGTGATCGACGAGCTGCTCGAGCGGCCGGACTACCCGCGGGCCCTGCTCGACGCGCTGGATCGCTTCGAGGCCGATCCGATCGGGCAGTGGCGGGTGTCGACGGTCCCCGCTCCCGAGGGGTGCGAGACGCTCTTCGACTGGGGGATCGACACGTTCGGCACGCCGGGCCGGTTCATGGCGTATTGCCGGAACCTCCCCGCGACCCCGGCCGCATCCGCACGCGCCTGGGCGAGGGGAGACCTCCGCCTGCCGCATCCGGCGGTGGCATGACCGGGCGGGTCGCGGTAGGAGGCTGGCCACCCCGGGGGACTTGACCCATGGGCGCCATCCTGCTCCTCGAAGACGGCCGGACGTTCGAGGGAGAGGCTTTCGGTGCGGTCACCACGAGGGTCGGCGAGGCGGTCTTCCACACCGCCATGACGGGCTATCAGGAAGTCCTGACGGATCCGTCGTTCGCCGAGCAGATCGTGACCATGACCGCTCCGCACGTCGGAAACACGGGGGTCAACCTCGACGACCCCGAGAGCGAACGCGTCTGGGCCGCAGGGTACGTCGTGCGGCAGCTGTCCCGCGCACCGTCCTCGTGGCGGTCCGAGGGCGGGCTGCACCAGTACCTCAAGGCCCACGGCGTGCCGGGGCTGCAGGGCATCGACACCCGCGCGCTGGTGCGGCACATCCGCGACCGCGGCGCCATGAAGTGCGTCGTGAGCACGGATGGCACGTCGCCCGGCGAGCTCCGCGAGCGCCTCGATGCCTGGCCGGGCATGGTCGGGCGCAACCTCGCCGCCGAGGTCTGCACGCGCGACGCGTACGTCCTGTGCGACCCGCCCGACGCGAAGCTGCGCGTCACCCTGGTCGACGGCGGCGTGAAGAAGAACATCCTGCGCCTGCTCGAAGCCACCGGGGTGTACGTGCGCGTCCACCCGATCACCGACCCGGCCGAGGCCTGGGTCGACGGCTCGGATGTGGTGTTCTTCAGCAACGGGCCTGGCGATCCGGCCGCTTCGGCGACCATCGTGGGCGAGGTGGCGAAGGCCATCGAGGCGCGTCCCTGCGTGGGCATCTGCCTCGGTCACCAGCTCCTCGCGCTCGGGCTCGGTGCTTCGACCTACAAGCTCCCGTTCGGCCACCGCGGCGGCAACCAGCCGGTCCGCGACGAGCGCACGGGGCGCGTCGAGATCACGAGCCAGAACCACGGGTTCGCGGTCGACCGCGAGAGCCTGCTCGCGACGGGCGCCGAGGTCACGCACACGCACCTCAACGACCACACGATCTCGGGCTTCTGGCACCGCGAGAAGGGCGTGTTCGCGGTCCAGTACCACCCCGAGGCCGCGCCGGGGCCGCACGACAGCCGCGGCCTCGTCCAGCAGTTCCTCGACTTCGCCGCGGAGCACGCATGCCGCTGACCGTCCCGAAGGGCTCGACCATCCTCGTGCTCGGCTCCGGTCCCATCGTGATCGGCCAGGCCTGCGAGTTCGACTACTCCGGCACCCAGGCGTGCAAGGCGCTGAAGGCGCTGGGCTACCGGGTGGTCCTGATCAACAGCAACCCCGCGACGATCATGACCGACCCGACGCTCGCCGACGCCACGTACGTCGAGCCGCTCACCGTCGAGACCGCGCGGTACGTCATCGAGCGCGAGCGCCCCGACGCCGTGCTCCCCACGGTGGGTGGCCAGGTCGGGCTGAACCTCGCGATGCAGCTGCACCAGCACGGCATCCTCGAAGAGTTCGGCTGCCACCTGATCGGCGCCCAGCCCGACGCCATCGACCTCGCCGAAGACCGGCAGCGCTTCAAGGATGCCATGGTCGAGATCGGCGTCGGCGTGGCGGAGTCCGGCGTCGCGCACACGCTCGAAGAGGCCGAGGCCATCCTCGAGACGGTCGGGCTGCCCGCGATCATCCGCCCGAGCTTCACGCTCGGCGGCGCCGGCGGCGGCGTGGCGTGGAACCTCGAGGAGTTCCGCAGCATCGTGGCCGAGGGGCTGCGCCTGTCGCCCACCACGCAGGTCCTCGTCGAGCAGAGCCTGCTCGGCTGGAAGGAGTTCGAGCTCGAGGTCATGCGCGACCTCGCCGACAACGCGATCGTCATCTGCTCGATCGAGAACTTCGACCCGATGGGCATCCACACGGGCGACAGCATCACCGTGGCCCCCGCGATGACGCTGACCGACCGCGAGTACCAGGTGCTCCGCGACCTCGCGCTCAAGATCCTGCGGCGCGTGGGCGTCGAGACGGGCGGTTCGAACGTCCAGTTCGCGGTGAACCCCGAGAACGGCGACGTGATCGTCATCGAGCTGAACCCGCGCGTCAGCCGGTCCAGCGCGCTCGCCAGCAAGGCGACCGGCTTCCCGATCGCGAAGATCGCCGCGCAGCTCGCCGTCGGGCTGACCCTCGACGAGATCCAGAACGACATCACGCGCACGACCCCGGCCTGCTTCGAGCCCGCGCTCGACTACGTGATCGTGAAGATTCCCCGGTGGAACTTCGAGAAGTTCGCGGGCGCCGACCGCCGCCTCGGCAGCGCCATGCGCTCCGTGGGCGAGGTGATGGGCGTGGGCCGCACCTTCCAGGAGGCCATGCTCAAGGCCATCTCGAGCCTCGAGGGCGGCTACCCCGACGTGTCCGGCTGGTCCGACGATCGCATCCGCGCGGCCCTCGCGACCGCCACGCCCGACCGCCTCGCGACCGTGTTCGAGGCCTTCCGTCGCGGCTGGGACGTGTCCGACGTGCACCAGATCACCCGCATCGACCGCTGGTTCCTCTGGCAGCTCGCCGAGATCATCCACTTCGAGCAGTCCCTCGAGGGGCGGTTCGTCGGCACGCTGTCCGAAGGCGAGCTCCGCAAGGCGAAGCGCCTCGGTGTCAGCGACGCGCAGCTCGCCCGCCTGCTCGCCTGCCGCGAAGAGGCCATCGCCGAGCGCCGCATCCAGTCGGGGCTCGTCCCGGTGTTCAAGCGCATCGACACCTGCGCCGGCGAGTTCGAGTCCAGCACGCCGTACCTGTACTCCACGTACGAAGACGAAGACGAAGCCGGCGAAGACCCCCGCGAGCGCGTGGTCATCCTCGGCAACGGCCCGAACCGCATCGGGCAGGGGCTCGAGTTCGACTACTGCTGCTGCCACGCGTCCTTCACGGTGAAAGACGCCGGGCTGTGTGCGGTGATGATCAACTGCAACCCCGAGACGGTCAGCACCGACTACGACACGTCCGACAAGCTCTACTTCGAGCCCGTCGACCTCGAGCACGTCGAGAACGTGCTGAAGCGCGAGAAGCCGCGCGGCGTCATCCTCCAGTTCGGCGGCCAGACCCCGCTCAAGCTGTCCCACGACATCGGGCCCGTGCTCGGCACCCGGCCCGAGGCCATCGACCTGTGCGAAGACCGCGAGCGGTTCGCCGACTTCCTCCGCCGCCTCGACATCCCTCAGCCCGAGAACGCCATCGCGTCGACGGTCGAAGAGGCCCGCGCGCTCGCGCAGAAGATGGGCTTCCCCCTGCTCGTGCGCCCGTCGTACGTGCTCGGCGGCCGCGCCATGGCGATCTGCTGGGACCAGGACGACTTCGACAAGGCCGTGACCGAAGCGGTCCAGGCGAGCGAGATCGGCAGCCTGCTCCTCGACCGGTACCTCGGCGGGGCGCTGGAGTTCGACGTCGACGCGCTGTGCGACGGCACCGACGTGGTCATCGGCGGCATCATCGAGCACATCGAAGAGGCCGGCGTGCACTCCGGCGACTCGGCCGGCGTGCTGCCGCCCGTGCGCGCGGAGGCCCGTGTGCTCCGCATCCTCGAGCAGTACACGAAGCGCATCGCGCTCGAGCTCGGCGTCGTGGGTCTCGTGAACATCCAGTTCGCCGTGTCCGACGCGGGTGACGTGTTCGTGCTCGAGGTGAACCCCCGCGCCAGCCGCACGGTGCCCTTCGTGAGCAAGGCACGCGGCATCCCGCTCGCGACCATCGCGACGCGCCTCTGCCTCGGCGAGAAGCTCGCCGACATCCCGATCGACCCGAAGGGCGAGGGCCTGTACTTCATCAAGGCGCCCGTGTTCCCGTGGCGGAAGTTCGAGGGCACCGACGTGCTGCTCGGCCCCGAGATGCGGTCGACCGGCGAGGTGATGGGGGTCGGCTGGTCGTTCGGCGAGGCCTACGCGAAGGCCCTGCTGGCGGCGGGCATGCAGCTCCCGTCCCAGGGCGGCGTGTTCCTCTCGATCCGCGACCGCGAGAAGCCCGCGGTGGTCGGGATGGCCGGCGCGCTCAAGCACCTCGGGTTCAAGCTCTACGCGACGCGCGGCACCGCGCGGTTCCTCCGCGAGAAGGGCATCGACTGCGAAGCCGTGTTCAAGGTCGACGAGGGGCGTCCCGACGTGGTCGACCACCTGAAGAACGGCGACGTGGGGCTGCTGCTCAACACGCCCGAGGGCAAGAAGGCCCAGTACGACGAGCTCGCCATGCGTCTCGCGGGCCTGCGGTACGGCATCCCGTGCATCACGAACGTGCCTGCGATGAAGGCCGCGGTCGCCGCCATCCGCTCGCTCCGCGCGGGCGAGCTGCGGCCCATCAAGCTGCAGGAGCTCACCTGATGCGCATCGTCGTGGACGCGGGGGACATCACCCGCGCCCAGGTCGACGCCATCGTGAACGCAGCGAACACCGGGATGCTCGGCGGGGGCGGGGTCGACGGCGCCATCCATCGCGCGGCGGGCCCCGACCTGCTCGAGGCGTGCCGCCAGGTGAAGCGCGTGAACGGCATGCGCTGCCCGACCGGCGAGGCGCGCATCACTCCCGGGTTCCGGCTGCCGGCGAAGCACGTCATCCACACGGTCGGCCCGATCTACACGTCGGTTCCGAACCCCGCCGAGCTGCTCGCCTCGGCGTACCGCTCGTCCCTCGAGCTCGCCGTCGCGAACGACCTGAAGTCCCTCGCATTTCCGGCGATCAGCTGCGGCGTCTACGGGTACCCGGTTCACGAGGCGGTCGAGGTCGTCCGCGGTGTGCTCACCGAGCGTCGCTGGCCGCTCGACGAGGTGCGGTTCGTGCTCTACACGCGCGACGTGTACGAAGCCTTCCGGCGGGGCCTCCAGGACCTCATCGGCCCGTGATGCCCCTCCGAAGGCGGCATTGATTTCCGACAATCTTGTCGGGTTTTCCAACGGCGGGGCGTGGGCATACACAGGGTACGAGAGGTTGGTCATGCCTTCTGAATCCGATGGCGCCGAACACGGCATCTACCAGAGCCGCACCCTGTGGTTCTTCTTCGCCCTCACCGTCGCGATCTGCACGGGTCTCACGGCGTACTTCGCGCCGGAATCCTGGGGCTGGTTCCGCATCGGGGCCGGCGGGCTCGTCTCCGGGGCGCTCTGCTACCTGATGGTGTTCGTGAACCACATGATCATCTTCCCCGCGCTGGGCGACGACTCGGGGCACGAGGCCTGAGCCTGGCGCCGGCCGTGCGATAACAGCGCGGCATGCAGTCCCGGCCGCCCGCGAACGAAGCCGTCATCCTCGGCGCGCTGTTCATCCTGAACTTCGTGTCGACGAGCCAGGTGATGATCGTCGCGCCCATCCTGCCGCGCATCGCCACCGAGCTGGCGGTGCCGGAGGCGTGGCTCGGCACCCTCATCTCCGCGTACGGCCTGATGGCCGGCATCGCATCGCTGCTGGCGGGCCCCTTCTCGGATCGGTACGGCCGGCGCGCGATCCTCCTCGTGGGGACCGGCTGGATGGCCGTGGCGCTCGGCCTGCACGGGCTCGCGTCGACGTACGCGTCGCTCCTGGCGGTCCGGGCGCTCGCGGGCGTCGCGGGGGGCATCCTCGGCGGCGTGGCCGTGGCGTACGTGGGGGACTGGTTCCCGTACGAGCGGCGGGGCTGGGCGAACGGCTGGGTGATGAGCGGGTTCGCGCTCGGTCAGGTGCTGGGCATCCCGCTCGGCGCGGTCCTCGCCCAGATCGCGGGCTTCCGCGCGCCGTTCCTCGTGTTCGCCGTGGGGATGGTCGCGACGTTCGTGCTCGTGTGGAGGGGGGTGCCGCAGCCGCCCGTGCCGACCAGCGAGCGCCTGTCGCTCGGCGCGGCGCTGGGGACCTACGCGTCGCTGCTCGCGCGCGTGCCCACCGCGAGCGCCACGGCGTCGTACCTGCTGACGTTCACGGGGGTGGGCCTGTACCTCGCCTACCTCCCCACGTGGCTCGAGGACGCCTTCGACGTCTCGGGCACCCCCGTCGCCGGGATGTTCCTGTGCGGCGGGCTCGCGGCAGTGGTGGTGAACCCGCTGGCGGGCAAGGCGTCCGATCGGGTCGGGCGGAAGAGCCTCATCCTCGCGAGCTGCCTGTGCTTCGCGGCGGTCTCCCTCGTCACGCCGTGGGCGGTGCTGTCGTTCTACTGGTCGTATGCGGTGTTCGCGCTCGCGATGGCGGCGGCCAGCATGCGCGTCCCGCCGATCCAGTCGCTGATGTCGGCGCTCGTGCCGTCCACCGAACGGGGCTCGCTGATGAGCCTGAGCTCCGCGTTCGGGCAGACGGGGTTCGCGCTCGGCGGCGCGCTCGCGGGCTTCCTGTACGACGGCTGGGGCATCGTCGCGTGCACCACGGCGGCGAGCGTCTCGGTGGCGCTGATGGCCGTGCTGGTCGTCGTCGCGCTCCCCGAGCCGAAGGGCGACGAAGCGTGACTACAGGATCTGCACCCAGCCGAGATCGCCGTCGACCCGGATGCGCGCGCCGTCGGGGATGACGGTCGTCGCGTCCGGCACGCAGACGACGGCGGGGAGGCCGTACTCCCGCGCGATCACGGACCCGTGGGTCATCTGCCCGCCGACCTCCATCACGAGGGCCTTCGCGCGCGCGAACAGCGGTGTCCAGCCGGGGTCGGTGGCCCGCGTCACCAGCACGTCGCCGACCTCCAGCGGCTGCTCGGGGTCGAGCAGCACGCGCGCACGGCCCTCGTAGACGCCAGGCGACGCGGACGTGCCGACCAGCGCGCCCTCTGGAGCGTCCCCGCGCTCGTGCTGCGCCACCACGCACTCGCCGGACGACGTGAACACCCGCGGCGCCCGCATCGCGGCGTAGCGCCGGTGGGCGTCGCGCCGCTCGCGGACGGTCTCCCGCATGTCGCCGACGCCCTCGATGAGCTCCTCGAGGGTCAGGAACCAGAGGTCGTCCACACGCTCGAGCCAGCCGGCCTCGACGCGCCGGTGGGCCTCGGCCGCGAAGGACTCCCGCGCGATCCGGACGAGCTGGAGACCGTGGTATTTCGGCTGCTCGCGCGAGGACGTGAGGTGCCGCGCCGCACGGGCGATGCGCCGCACCAGGAAGCCCTGGGCCGTGGGGGAGCGCTCCACGAGCCGCTCGATGGCGGCGTCGGCCTCCGCCGCCAGGGACGCGTGCTCGGCGAGCAGCTGCGCCGGGTCGCCTGCGAGCAGCTGCTGGAGGGCCGACGCGATGGGGCCGAACGCCTCGAGGTAGCGGTCGCGGGTGGTGTCGAACTCGCCCGGACCGCGGCAGCCGTGCACGTCGAGCCACGCCGCGAGCTGCGGGGCGATCCGCGGGTCGGCTTCGAGGAGCGCGCGGACCGATTGCGCGGGAGCCGTGCGGACGCGCTCGGACAGGGACGGATCCTCGAGGATGGCGAGCGCCAGTGCGGCGAGATCGAGGTCCTTCCGGGTGACGATGTTGTCGGGCATCGCGCGGAACAGCGCGTCGACGTCCGGGTCGTCGCCGAACAGCCGCCGCAGCCCCATGCCGGCGAAGATGCCGGTGAAGATGGGCCCGAACCAGCGCTCGCGGATGATCTCGTAGAGCGCGTTCAGCTCGACCGTGACGGCCATGAAGCGGTCCGGACCCAGCGCCGCGGCTTCGATCCGGGCCCGCGAGTCCGCGAGATCCCGCTCCATGGCGCCGGCGCGCCGCGCCACCAGGCCCTCGGGGCTCTGGAAGACCTGCGCGAGCACACCGCTGCCGAGCCGCGCGAAGCGGTACGCGAGCCCGCCCCAGGTGGCCTGCTTCTCGCCGCGGACGGTCGGCCGGAACTCCTCGCGCTCCGTGACCTGGGCGAGGGCCTTCGCCATGAGCGGGTCGGACTGGTGCAGGAGCCCGGGGAAGATCGAGCGGACGACGTCGAGCCGCATGAGCTCGCTCATGTCGTGGTACGAGCGCCCGGCGACCTCGACGAGGTAGGGCGTGTAGAACGGGTCGTCGCCCTTGCCGAACGGGTAGATCGCCCGCAGGATGCTGTGCGCCATCGGCGGCATCGGGTCGGTCATGCCCTGCACGTGGCCCTGGCAGATGTAGACGTGCAGGCGCCCGTCGTCGGGCATCGGATCGGGCAGCGGGAACAGCGTCGTGATCGGACGGCTCTGCACCACGGCGAAGCGGTCGCCCTCGAGGCACCACTCGATGTCCTGCGGGCTGCCGTAGTGGGCTTCGATGGAGAGCGCGATGCGCGCGAGCGCTTCGGCCTGTGCGTCGGTGAGGGCGGGGGCCTCGCGCTGGTCGGGCGGCAGGTGCTCCTCGACCGTCCCGCCTTCGGGGAGGGGGCGGATGCGGAGCGCCTTGTCGGCGATCCGCTTGTCGCAGACGGTGCCGGAGGCCTTGTCGATCGTGTAGAGGTCGGCGGACACGAGGCCGGACACCAGCGCCTCGCCGAGCCCGAAGCCCGCGTCGATGCAGATGCGGTCGCGGCGTCCCGAGATCGGGTCGGCGGTGAAGCAGATGCCGGCGACGTCCGGCAGGACCATCCGCTGGACGACCACCGAGAGCTTCACGGTGTCGTGCGGGAAGCCGCGCTCGATCCGGTAGAGGATGGCGCGGTCGGTGTAGAGCGAGATCCAGCAGCGGCGGATGGCGTCGAGCAGGGCGTCTTCGCCGATGACGTTGAGGTACGTGTCCTGCTGGCCGGCGAACGAGGCATCCGGGAGGTCTTCGGCGGTCGCGGAGCTGCGCACGGCGTACGGATGCGCGCGGCCATGCGACGCCCAGGCCGCGACGACGGCCTCGCGCACGTCGTCCGGGATGGGGAGGTGCGCCAGCCGGTCGCGGACCGCGGCGCCTGCTGCACGCGCGCCGTCCACGTCGGCCGCGGCGAGGCCCTGGAGCGGCGCGAAGACGTCGCCCTCCGCGGACGCCAGGAACGCGGTGAACGCGTCGGTGGTCACGCAGAAGCCGTCTGGCACGGGGAATCCCGCAGCCGTCATCTCGCCGAGGTTCGCGCCCTTGCCGCCCACGCGCGGCAGGTCTGCGTGCCCGATCCGATCGAAGCCGACGACCCACTCCACTCCGCACCTCCGAGCGGGGACCCTACCTAGAAGAAGTCGACGAGCGAAGGGGCCGGCCCCGCGAAGGCCGCGGTGGCGGTGCGCATCGCGTCGTCGGTGCCCGCCAGCTCACCGCGCAGGGCGAGGTCGTGGGGCGTGGCGTAGCCCGTGAACAAACCGGCCAGCCCGCGGACCCCGACGCGCAGCGCGCCCGTCCCGCCTTCCTCCACCGTCGCCCGCCCGTCGGCGATCCCGACGCGAAGGCGTCGCTCGTTCGCCCGCACCAACGGGTCGCGGACGTCGAGATCGAGGGTCGCGGCGAAGCCCGGCGGCCAGCCGCGGGCCTCGAGCGCGCGCTTCACGTCGACCACCCGGAGCAGCCAGGGCTCGTGCAGCTTCACGTCGACCCGGTGCTCGGGCAAGAGGTCGATCAGCGGAGCACTCGGCCCACAGGGGATCGTGACGGTGCGCGCCATCGACGCGAAAGTCGCCAGCAGGCCCGCGATCCGGCGCAGGGCCTTCGCATCCTGCGCCCACGCGTCGATCACCGAGAGCTTCAGCCACTCGCCGTCGCGCGTCTGGCGCACCACGAGCCACGCCTCGAGCCCGTCGCCCTCGAGCACCCAGCCGACATTGGGCTCGCCGCGATGCTCCCGCAGCCGCGCCCAGATGTAGGGCCCGCGGTCGAGCCACCCCGTGTGGCGGGCCGCCTCGGAGCGATACCCCGCCTGGATGGCCGTCCAGTCGGACTCTTCGAGGGGGCGCCAGTCGCCTGACCGGTCGCCCACCGCGCGGAACAGCTCGGTCGGCAGCTCGGCCAGGTAGCGGTTCCCGGCGATTCCGTACCCGACGGAGCGGTACAGCGCGCGGGTCGACGCGTACAGGGCACTCAGCGCGATGCCCCGCTCCGCGAGCTCGCCGACGTACGCCTCCATGAGGCGCCTGCCGAGCCCACGCCCGCGGGCCTCGGGCACGACGAAGACCCCCGCGACCCCGTGCAGCGGGATGGAGCTGCCGCCTACGAACATGCCCATCGGGATGTCGAACAGGCCGGCGCGGACGGTGCCGCCCTCGTCCCAGACGCGGAGGTTCTCGTGGCCACCGACCTTCCACCAGCGGGGCGCTTCGGCGGCGGGGAAGCCGAACGACAGCGCCTGGGCGCGGGCGAGGGCTTCCTGGTCGCGGTCTTCGAACGGTCGGTACATGGAGAACCTCGCTTCGGTGCGATACCTGCGCGCATGCCTGTGTTCCGTCGCTACGCAATCTACGCCGTCGTCGCCATCCTGGTGGCGCTCTATTGCCTGGGTCTCGACGCAGAGCCCCGCAACGACTCGCATTCCTGGCGGATGGTCATCGCCGGGGTGGCGGGCGTGCTGGTCGTCGGGATGGCCGTCGCCCACGCGCTGGCCGAGCAGTACCGCGCCATCGGCGTCGAGGTGGTGCGCAACCTGATGGTCGCCACTGCGGTCTTCGGCTGGTTCAACTACTACCAGTTCGACAAGGCGGTGCTCGACGGCATCGGCGATTCCGTCGACATCACGTACTACTACACGAACTCGAAGTACCTGAAAGAGCTCGGGTACTTCGGCCTGTACCCGGCCATGATCCTGGCCGACGAAGAGGGCGCGCGCCGCCATCCGGCCTGCCAGCCGAAGATGGATCCGCGGAAGTGCATCCGGCAGTACCGCGACCTGCGCGACTACGAGGTGAAGCCCGTCTCGGTGGCCCTCGAGCACGGCCGCGAGATCAAGGAGCGCGACTTCACCCCCGAGCGGTGGGAGGCCTTCAAGCACGACGTCGACTTCTTCCTGAAGGCCAAGTCGACCGGCATGATGCAGTCGAACTTCTACGTCGACCACGGCTACAACCCGCCGCCCACCTGGTCGGTCGTGGGCGGGCTGCTCGCGAACGCCGCGCCCGTCGAGGACATCAAGACCATCGCGCGCATCGACATCTACCTGGTGGCGGTGATGTTCGCGGGCATCGGCTGGGCGTTCGGCTTCGACACGCTGCTGTTCTGCATGCTGTTCTTCGTGTGCACGTTCTCGGGCCGCTGGCCCATCCTCGGCGAGGCGCTGCTGCGCTTCGACTGGCTCACGGCGCTGGTGCTGGGCGTGTGCGCGCTGAAGAAGGAGAAGTACGCGCTCGCCGGCGGGCTCATGGCGTATGCCGGTTTGAACCGGATCTTCCCCATGATCTTCTTCTGGGGCTGGGGCATCGTCGCGCTGATCGACACGTTCCGCACGCGCAAGCTGGCCCCCGAGCACATCCGGTTCGTCGGGGGCGCGTCGCTCGTGTCGGTCATCCTCGTGGGCTGGGCGCTCGCCGAGTACGGGCCGCAGACCTTCAAGGACAGCACGAAGAACCTGCTGATGCACAACAAGTCGTACAGCTCGCACCGCGTGGGCCTCGGCGACCTGCTGCTGTTCCGCGGCGAGAAGACCCGCGGCGAGATGGCGGCGACGACGTACACCCACCCCGACGGCTCGGTCACCAAGGGGATCGCGGCGAAGGAGCTGAAGATCCAGGACATGCAGCCCATGCTGCGCCTGGCCGCGCTCGGGTCGCTCGTGCTGCTCTCGGCGTACGTCTTCCGCACGAAGCGCCGCGACATGTGGGCGCTGGTGCCGCTCGCCGTGCTGCCCTTCTACTGCGCCACGAATCCGCAGATCAACTACTACAACCTGCGCCTCGTGCTGTTCCTCTGGCACGGCTGGGCGGTCTCGACGGACGCGCGTCCACGGTTCTTCCACCGCCTCGCGCTGCTGCTGCTGTTCGTGTGCGAGCTCGCGACGCAGTGGGCGTTCCTCACGCCCAGCCCCGACAACCCCCAGGCCCTCGCCGAGCGCTACTACGTCACGTGCACCACGAGCGTCTGGATGGGCGTCTACCTGGCCCTCGTCACCGGGCAGGTCGTGTACGAGGGCTGGTTCGAGAAGGCGGAGGCTCCCGCGCCCGAGCCCGTGCCCGCCACGACCTGAGGATCGTGGGCTCCCCTCCCGGTGATCCGGGCTAGGATGCGAGCGCAGGAGAGGACATGGGGCGTCCGCGCATCTTCGACGGCCTGAACGACATCGACGTGGCGACCGCCGAGCGGCGCTTCACGGTGCGCAAGGTCGCCGCCGGCGAAGAGGTCATCCGCGAGGGCGAGGTGGGCCGCGCCATGGCGTGCGTGGTCTCGGGCGAGCTCGTGATCCAGGCCGACGGCGCCGAGGTCGGCCGCGTGTCGGCGGGCGCCGTGCTCGGCGAGATGGGCCTGTTCGAAGACTCTCCGCGCACCGCCTCGGCCAGCGCGGCCGTGCCCACCGAGCTCTGGGTGCTCGAGCGGTCGGGCTACGAAGAGCTCCGCGACACGCTCCACCCGATCTGCATGAACATCGAGATCGCCACGCTCGAAGCCCAGGTGCACCGCCTCGACGAGACGGGCCGCAAGGTCGCGAGCCTCGGCCTCGGCGTGCCCACGGCCGTCGCGCCGCCGTCGGGGTTCTTCGCGGCCGTGGCGCGGCTGTTCGGTGCGGGCGGCACCCGCGAGGTGCGCGGCGACGCCATGGGCGCGCTCATGAAGAGCCCGCTGTTCGGCGACGCCCCCGAGCCCGCCGTGCAGATGATCGCCGACCTGTTCGACGCGGTGCAGTGCGAAGCCGGCGAGTTTCTCTGCACCGAGGGCGAGCAGGGCGACAGCATGTTCGTGCTCGAGAAGGGCGAGGTCGACGTCGTCGTGAACATGGAGGGCACGCCACACCAGGTCGACTCGCTCGAGCCGGGCTCGGCGTTCGGCATGGTGTCGCTCGCCCGCGGCGGCAAGCGCATGGCGTCGTGCGTGGCCCGCAGCGGCGCGCTGGTCCACCGCCTCGGCCGCGACGGCTGGGATGCGCTCGTCAACGAGCCCTACATGGTCGGCTCCACCTTTCGGCGCGCGGTGATCCGCGCGTTCAGCGATCAGCTCCGCTACTCGAACCAGCAGCTCGCGAAGTGGGAGAAGCGCGTGGGCGAAGACTACGGGCTGGCGATCGACCGCGCCCGCAGGGCCCTGTCGTCCCACGACCGGAAGCTCAAGGAGGGCTGACCTGCTGCTCTGGGTCGCCCGTATCGTCGGCATCTGGGCGCTGTACGAGCTGCTCCGGTTCCTGTTCATGCGGGCGCTGCGGCGCCGGTTCCAGCAGAGCGCCGCCGACTTCGTGCGCCGGCACCGCATCCAGATGGAGTCCGCGCGCTTCATCGACCGCGTCTGGATCCGCGAGCGCCTCGCCCAGGACCCGATCATCGAGGGCGCGGTGGTCCAGACCCTCCGCGACACGAGCCAGACGCTGCGCGAGGTGCGCGCGCGGGTCGACGAGTACGTCGACGAGATCGCGCCGTACTTCTCGATGAGCGCGTACTACCGGTTCGGCGCCAGCATCGCGCGGCGGTTCGTCGACTTCTGCTTCGAGATGATCGTCGAAGAGGGCGGGTTCGAGCGGCAGATGCAGGGCATCCCCGCCAACGCGGTCCGCGTGTACGTCATCAACCACCGCGCGAACATGGATCCGCTGATTCTGGCCTACAGCCTGCTCCGCCACGTCCCGATGTCGTACGCGGTGGGGGAGTGGGCGCTCGTCTGGCCGCTCGACTGGCTGTTCCGGAGCTTCGGCAGCTACTTCGTGCGGCGCGGCGAGAAGGATCCGCTGTACCACATCGTGCTCGAGCGCTTCGTCCAGATCATCGCCGGCCAGGGCGCGGTGACGGGCTTCTTCATCGAGGGCGGGCTCTCGCGTGACGGCGCCCTCCGCAAGCCGCGCACCGGGCTGCTCGACTACATCATCAAGCTCCGCCGCGACCAGCCCGACCGCGAGATCGTGTTCATGCCGGTGGGCCTCAACTACGACCGGGTGCTCGAAGACCGCATCCTGACGCGCGAGAAGGATGGTCCGCTCCCGAAGCCCACGCTGTTCGAGCGGCTGTTCAACCTCGGCGGGCTGCTGTTCTGGGTGCCCCTGCTGATCGGGGCCAACCTGTTCAAGGTCGCCAGCGGGTCGCACCGCAAGTTCGGCTACGCGGCCGTCCGGTTCGGCCAGCCCCTGCCGCTCACCGAGTGGCCGGGCGGTGCGGAGATCCACGCGCTCGACGACGGGCCTCGCCAGGAGGCCGTCCAGGCGCTCGCCGAGGAGCTCCTGCTCCACCGCATCGGCCGCGTGATTCCCGCCACGCCGGTGCCGATCTTCGCCACGGCCTACTTCGCGGGGGGGCCCACCGACAACAACAGCGTCCGGGCCCGGGTGGCCGACGTGATGCGCGACCTCCGCGCGCGCGGTGCGCCCATCGCGCTCGGGCGCGCCTTCGACTCCATCGCACACCGACGTCAGGACCCGGAGCAGGGGCCGTCCATCACGTCCGAGCTCGACGCGAGCCTGCTCGACGCCGAAGAGGCCGAGCTCGTCTACCTGCTCGCGAGCTTCTCGCTCGTCCGGCGACGCGTGCTCCGCCGGGTCGTGACGCCGACCGGAAACGGCCTCGATCTCATCGAAGGGGCCGAAGACATCCTTCGCTACTACGCTCTGTCCATCCGCCACCACTTCGCTGCGACCGAGCCAGCGGGCGGGGGAATTCACGTGATAGCGTGAGGCGTTCAGGAGGCCTCCCGATGCGCGTGCTGACCGTCACCCCCCTTCTCGCCCTGCTCGCCCTGTACGGCTGCAAGAAAGACGGCGACACCGATCCCGAAGAATCCGACACCGACACCGACACCGACTCGGATGCCGACACCGACTCGGATGCCGACACCGACTCGGATGCGGATGCCGACTCGGATGCCGACTCCGACGCGGATGCCGACTCCGACGCGGATGCCGACACCGACTCCGACACCGACACCGACACGACCTGCGTCGAAGACATCTTCGAGCCGAACGACACGCTGTTCACGTCGACGGGCCTGACGAACGGCTTCCAGAACGTCGTCGTGCAGCTGTCCTCGCCCGACGTGTACAGCTTCCTCGTCCCGTCCGGCTCCACGGCCACGGTCGACCTCACGTTCCTCCACGCCGATGGCGACATCGACCTCACCGTCTACGACGGGAACACGACGGCGGTGGCCAACTCCGTCTCCACCACCGACAACGAGAGCGTCACGGTCACCAACACCGACGGCTTCGCGCAGGCGTTCTACGCCGAGGTCTACCTCGACGCGTCCTCCGCGGGTGACTGCGTCACGTACGACATCGACGTCACCCTCTCCACCGACACGGGCGACACGGGCGGCGACGCCGACACCGATTCCGACACCGACTCCGACACGGATGCCGATACCGACACCGACTCCGATACGGATGCCGACACCGACGCCGACACGGATGCCGACTCCGACAGCGACACGGATGCCGACTCCGACAGCGACACGGATGCGGACACCGACGCCGACACGGATGCCGACACCGACGCAGACACGGATGCGGACACCGACGCGGACACGGATGCCGATACCGACGCGGACACGGATGCCGATACCGACGCCGACACGGATGCCGATACCGACGCCGACACGGATGCGGACACCGACGCCGACACGGATGCGGACACCGACGCCGACACGGATGCGGACACCGACGCCGACACGGATGCGGACACCGACGCCGACACCGACACCGACCCGCCCGTCACGTTCGCGGCCGTGCACGCGATCTTCACGACGAAGTGCACGCCGTGTCACTCGACCGGTGGCAGTGGCATGCACAACATGGCGCAGGTCGACGTCGCGCTGGCCCACGACGACTCGCAGCTCGACTCGTACCTCGTCCCCGGCTCCAAGAAGGGCGCTTCCGCCCTGGTGCAGGTCCAGGCGGGCTACATGCCGTTCGGGGCGGGCTGCACGGGCAACCCCACGAACGATGCGGGCAACGCCAGCTGTCTCACCGCCGGCGAGCAGGCCACGCTCGCCGCCTGGATCGCAGACGGCCAGCTCGAATAGCCGAAGGGCCTGCACGCTCGCACCGTGCTAGCCTCCGGGGTGCTCACGGGGAGGAGTCGGCGTTCGCACGCCGGGCTCCCGGTCGGGCGAATCCCCGGAGGTCTTGCCATGCGCTCGTTGTTGCCGATCCTCTTCCTCGTCGGATGTCCCACGAAAGACGACCCGTCCGAAGAGACCGACACCGACACGGATACCGACAGCGACGCCGACACGGACTCCGACGCGGATACCGACAGCGACGCCGACACCGACTCGGATGCCGATACCGACAGCGACGCGGATGCCGACACCGACAGCGACTCCGATGCCGACACCGACACCGACACCTGCGTCGACGACTCGTACGAGCCGAACGACGTGTACTCCACCGCCTACCCGGTGACCTCGGGCGTCGGGCTCATCGTCCAGCACGCGAGCCCCGACTGGTTCGCGGTCACCGTGCCGGCCGGCTCGACCATCCAGGTCGACCTGTCCTTCACGCACTCCGACGGCGACATCGACCTCGAGCTCCACGACGCAACGGGGGCGAACGTGCTGGCCTCGTCGCTCTCCGCCACCGACAACGAGAGCGCGACGTGGACGAACGGCACCGGCGCCGACGCCGTGGTGCTCGCGTACGTCCACCTCTACGCCCAGACCCAGGGCGACTGCGTGCGCTACGGCTACACCGCGGTGATCGACGGCATCCTCGACACCGGGGGCGACGCCGACACCGACTCCGACGCCGACACCGACAGCGACACGGATGCCGACACCGACAGCGACACCGACTCCGACACCGACAGCGACACGGATGCCGACAGCGACACCGACAGCGACACGGATGCCGACACCGACAGCGACACGGATGCCGACACCGACAGCGACACGGATGCCGACACCGACACCGATCCGCTCTGCTACGTCGGCACCCCCACCGGGGTCGACAACACGGCCACGGGCAACGCCCAGCAGATCGTGATCAGCGGGGTCGACTGGGTGAACGACATCCTCTGGCTCACCAACATCGACACGGTGCCCGTCACCATCCAGAACCCGTGGCGCCTGTGCAAGAGCGGGTTCGACTACAACACCACGCTGCCCACCATGACGCTCGACCCGGGCGAGACGGTGTACCTGCACCTGACCGAGACGGGCACGAGTGACGGTACGAACTACTATCTCGGCGACGTCAGCTTCGACCTGACCGACGACGACACCATCATCCTGTACCGCGACGTGGGCTACGGCACGCCGGGCTCGATGGAGGCGTACCTGCACTGGGGCACGTCGGCGCCGACCTTCCGGCAGATCACCGCGAACGACGCGGGCCTGTGGGACCTCGTGAGCTACGCGCCCGGTGGGCCCGCCTACCAGGGCACCTTCTCGCAGGGCGGCAACGTCACGCTGCCGGGCAACTGGGCCGGCGTCGCGAACGTCGCCTACTGCTACCTCGATCCGGTCTACCCCACGGGAGACACGGCCTACTACGCCCCCACGGGCGACACGGGGTACTACGCGCCGACGGGCGACACCGCGTACTACGCCCCCACGGGCGACACCGGGTACGTCGCCGAGTGCCCGACCAACCCGCCCAGCACGTCGTACGCGAACGCCCAGCTCGTGATCGAGGGCATCGACTTCGCGACCAACGAGGTGTTCCTGCGGAACCTCACGGCCAGCCCGATCAACCTGAACTTCAACTGGTCGATCACCATCCAGGGCGTGTCGCGGACGTTCCCGGCCAACCCCATCCCCGCGAACGGCCAGATGGCGGTGCACCTCACGAACACCGGCACGAACAGCCCCACCGACACGTACTTCAACGTGTTCCAGTTCGACCTGCAGCCCGACCACGCGCTCGCCATCTACGACAACGGCGAGATGGAGGCGTACGTGCGCTGGGGCGGCACCGACACGTACCTCGAGGCCGAGGCCATCACGGCGGGTGCCTGGGCGACCAGCGGCTACGTGCCGGTCACCCCGGGGCACGGCGGCATCGCGCTGAACGGCGACGCCACGCAGTACGCCGCCTGGATGTCGATCGTCGACCCGCCGACCTGCTTCCCGTAGGCCCCATCGGCCTCCGCGGGGGTCGACGCGCGGGGAGGCCCGCGGGCACGGGCTGGACTGAACGGCGCTTCAGTACGGGCCGTGCTACGCTTTTTGTACCGGGTGGCCAGTTCTCCCGGCACATCCCATGACCAAGTCCCGAGAGCCCATCGCCAGAAACGCCCGCGGCGCCCGGTCGATCAACCGGATCCTCGACGCTGCCGCGCGCATCTTCGGCCGTGAGGGCTTCCAGGGGGCCTCGATGAGCGCCGTCGCCCGTGCGGCCGGCGTCTCGAAGGGTCTGCTGCACTACCACTTCGACTCCAAGGAGCACCTGCTCATCGAGGCGCAGCGCGCCACCTTCCGCCAGATCCACGAGCGATTCGAAGAGCGCTACCGGGCCGGCATGATCGGCCTCGACGGGGCCACCGAGGTCCTCGACAACCTGTGGGAGGCCATCCGCGAGATGCGGTCGTGGGCTCCCTTCATGGTCGAGATCCTCGCCCTGGGCGCCCACCGCGGTCCGTTCCGCGCCTACCTGGACGAGTTCGTCGCGGAGAGCACCCAGCTGCTCCAGACGGGCATCGAGGCCGTCTTCAGCGACCAGCACGACGACCTCGCCATTCCGCCGGAGCGCCTGGCGCGCCTGGTCCGTACCTCGATGTTCGGTCTCATCGTCGAGCTGGCGTACGCCAAAGACGACGAGGCCATCGGGCGGGTCGACCAGACGTACCTCGACCTCCGCGAGACGTTCTCCACCATCGCGCTGAGGAGGAATCCATGATCCGGAACACGATCGGTCGGGGGCTGCGCCGCCTGAGCCCGGGCGCACGACGGAGAGACCGCGAGAAGGCGCGGGGGATCCGCTCGGATGTCGCGCTGCCCTTCGACATGTTCGAAGAGCTGCGCAGCGCGCGCGAGCGGAAGTCGGCCGGCAAGCTCGCGGGCATCTACCACAAGGGCCAGGAGCGCGCGTGGGACGGGCGGTCCGTGCTGTCCGAGCTGCTCTCCGAGCACGGCGGCATCCAGCTGCCCGACGAGAAGCGCCACGCCCTCGCGCAGATCTTCGCCGTCATCCTGTGGGGCGAGCTCGCCGCCTGGAAGATCAGCGCCGATCTCGCGGTGCACCTCGAGCCGCTCGAGGCCAAGATGGCCGCCACGAGCCAGGCCCACGACGAGGCGCGGCACTTCTACGTGATGCACGACTACCTCGAGCAGCTCGACCAGGTGCCGACGCGCCTCGGGCCCGCCACCGAGCGCGTCCTGGCGGGCACCCTGCGCGCCGACAGCCTCACGAAGAAGCTCATGGGCATGCAGATGATGATCGAGCCCATGGCCCTCACGCTGTTCCAGGTCGTGCGGCGACGTCGCATCGAGCCCGTGCTCTCCGACCTGCTCGCGTACTACGAGCGCGACGAGGCCCGCCACGTGGCGCTCGGGGTGCTGCACATGCCGAAGCTCCTCAAGCGGATGAGCTACGCCGAGGCCGCCGACCTGTGGGCGTGGGAGTTCCGCGAGTACTGGAACCAGTTCGCGATGCTCCGCGAGCTGCAGCCGCACTTCGAGGCGCTCGACATCGACCCGCGCCAGGTCATCCAGGTGGGCCGCGACAAGCAGGTGAAGGCGAACCTCATGCTGATCGAAGAGCTCGGCCAGGATCTGCCCATGCTCGAGCTGTTCCTGCGGTTCTTCGACGCGAAGCTCGAGTGGGATTTCCCGGAGTCTGGCGTTCGCGGCTCGCTTCCCGAGCGGCTCGTGCGCACGGTGAAGGCCGGGGTCTCGGGCGTGCGTGACGTCGAGGAGGAACTGACCTACGTTCCGGCCGCATGACGATCGACTTCTACTTCGACGTGGTGTGTCCGTACGCGTGGGTCGCTTCGCAGCGCCTCGAGTGGCTCGCGCGGTCCACGGGGCACGCCGTCCGGCACCGGCCCATCCTGCTCGGCGGCGTGCTGCGCGCCGTGGGCAACGTCGACGTGCCGATGGATGCCATGGCGCCCCCGAAGGCCGCGTACACGGTTCGTGACGTGCAGCGCCAGGCCGAGCGCGCCGGCCTCGGGGTGAGCTACCCCGATGACCATCCGCGCCGCACCGTCGAGGCCATGCGGTTGCTGACGGCCGCGCCCGATGACGTGGTCCCGCGCCTCGCCCAGGATCTGTGGAAGGCCTACTGGACGGATCACGAGCGCCTCACCGATCGCGCCGTGCTGGAGCGCCTCGCCAGGCCCTACGGCGTCGACGTGGCCGCGATCGACGACCCCGACGTGAAGGAGGCCCTGCGCGCGAACACCGAAGCGGCGGTGCAGGCCGGGGTGTTCGGCGTGCCGACGCTCGCCTCGGGCGGGTTCTTCGTGTGGGGCAGCGACCGGCTCGACAGCTTCGCGACCGACCTCGGCGCACCGCTCCAGCCGTCCCTGCCGCGCGGGCCGATCGAGGTGTTCCACGACTTCTCGAGCCCCTACAGCTACCTCGGCGTGATGGCCCTGCTCGAGAGCGGCGCCGACATCACGCTCCGGCCGTTCCTGCTCGGCGCGCTCTTCAAGGCCATCGGCACGCCCATCATCCCGTTGCGAAGCTTCAACGCGGCGAAGCAGCGCTGGGCCGAGGGCGACATGGTCGCCCAGGCGCGGTACCGCGGCCAGCCGTTCCGGTTCACCGACCACTTCCCGCTGCGCACGGTCACGGCGCTCCGCGTGGCCCTCGTCGAGCCCGCGACCACCGCGGCCCTCTACCGCGCCGCGTGGGCGCACAACCGCGACATCGCCGACGAGGCGGTGCTCGTCGCGCTGCTCGACGAGGCGGGCTTCGATGGCGCCGACCTCGTGGCCCGCACCGCCGACCCGGCGGTGAAGGAGGCGCTCCGCGAGAACACCGATCGCGCCGTGCGAATCGGTATCCCCGGGGCCCCGACGTTCGTGCGTCCGGACGGCGAGCTGTTCTGGGGCCAGGACCGCCTCGACGTCGTCGCGTGGCGCGAGGCGGGGGGCGCTTGACGCCGCGGCCCGATTGCGGCGACGCTCTGCGCTATCGAGGAGGCCCCATGAGTCGTGTGTCCTGGGGAGCCGGCGCCCTGTCGGTCGTGTTCTTGTTCGCGTGCATGGGCGGCGAGGCGCCGAAGCCCTCGCCCGCTCCGGCGGCACCCGCGCCTGCTGCCCCCGCTCCGGCCGCAGAGCCGGCCGGCGAAGGCGGCGAGGCGACGCCCGACGGCGAGAAGACCGAAGACGGCGCGAAGGAAGGCGAGGGGGGCGAGGGCACCGCCGAAGCCACCGACGACGGCGAGTCGTGGTGCTGCGAGTACGACGGTCCGCTCGGCAAGACCCACGCCCTGCTCGACTCGCCGAAAGAGTGCACCGACAAGTTCGGCAGCAACGGCGCCGAGTTCGTGAAGGGCCCGCAGTGCGAGGCCGTGTGCTGCAAGTACGCCGAAGATCCGGCGGATCTCGGCAAGGGCCACCTGCACGAGGTGGTCGCGAAGGCCAACTGCGAAATGCGCAAGGGCGAGACGGTCGAGCCGACCGCCGAGGTCTGCGCCGAGCTGATGCCCGAGGGTGCCGAAGACGACAAGCCGGCCGCGAAGCCGCGTCCCCGGCCGCCGCCCCGCGGTCCGATGGTCCGCCCCGGCAGCGCGCCCGTCGCGCCCCGTGGCAACGGCGGTGGCGGGGGGACCCGCCTCCAGCCCAAGCCGGGTGGTCTGACGCGCCCGGGAGGCTGAAGCTGTCCACCACGCTCGTCGTCGGCGACGTGCACGGCTGCGCGGACGAGCTCGACCTGATGCTCGCCCGCGTGAAGCCCACGACCACGGTGTTCGTCGGAGACCTGTTCACCAAGGGTCCCGACCCCGGAGGGGTGTTCGCGCTCGTCGAGCACCACCTCGCCGTGCTCGGGAACCACGATCAGCGCCTGCTGGAGGTCCTCTCGCGCGAGCGTCCGCGCGACGAGCACGGTCGGGCCGTGGTGAAGCGACTCGACGCCGCGAGCCTGCACTGGCGCGACTGGCTCCGCGCCCGGCCGCTGTTCCTCGAGGTCGCCGGGTGGACCGTCGTCCACGCCGGCCTCCACCCGAACGGGCGCCTCGAGGACACCACGAAGAAGATGGCGCTCGTGATGCGCCGCTACCCGATGCGCAACCCGAAGGCGCCGTTCTGGTGGCAGCAGTACACGGGCGATCGCAAGGTCGTCTACGGGCACGACGCGCTGCGCGGCCTCGTGCGCGTCGAGCGCGACGGCCAGCCGCAGATCATCGGGCTCGACACCGGGTGCGTCTACGGCGGCACGCTCTCTGGCTACGTCATCGAGAACGACGAGATCGTGCAGGTGAAGGCGGCCCGCCGGTACTGGACCGCGACATAGGCCCGCCGAACCGGAAGGCGCGGCGCGCGTCATGGGTCTATGATCGCTGTCGACCAAGGAAGTGACGATGATCCCGATGCTCCTCACGTTCACCGCGCTCGCTGCCGACCCGCTGCCCGACCTCGCGGCCAACTCGAGCCGCGTGTCGTGCGAAGCGCCCGCCACCGCGAAGATCGCGAAGCTGATGCCCGGCGCCGAGCAGTTCTACTCCGGCGCCTTCCGGGTCGACGGCGCGCGGGTCGAGGGTGTGGAGCGCCGCTACACGTGGGCGAACTCCACGTGGAAGGCGCAGGGGGGCCTCAAGCACGGCGACGACTGCGTCGACGTCTGGAAGGTCGCTGGCCAGAAGACCGCGCCGCACAAGTGCGAAGACTGCGCGTTCGGCCTCGTGCTCCAGGGCGACATCGACACCACGGCCACGACGTGCGAGCGCCGGCTGACCGCCGACGGCAACCACTTCAAGACCGCCTACGACGTGAAGGTCGCCGCGGATGGCACCTTCGAGATCTTCTTCACCAGCGGCAAGCCGCTCGCGAAGGGCAAGCAGATCGACGGTGCGTACGCGTGGATGAGCGACCAGGGCTGCGTCTGGTTCTGATCAGGGCGTGACGACCTGCTCGAGCAGCGCCTTCGCATCGGCGGCGCTGGCGCCGTCCTTCACGCGGATCTCGACGTAGCAGTCGGTCGCGGGGTCGTACCGGAAGACCGTGCCCGCCTCGGCGCGCGCGGCGACGTCCTTCGGGGGCATGCCGCCCGTGCCGTCGGCGGTCGGATCGGGGCGGATGACGTAGACGTTGAGGACCTTGCCGCCCTTCTCGACGTCGAAGTTCTCGTAGGCGTAGCCGGAGCTGCGCATCCCGCCCACACCCGCGCCTTCCTTCGCCCAGCCTGCCTTCGCGAAGATGCGCTGGAGCTTCAGCGCGTCGACGGCGGCGAGGTCGGCCATCGCGATGGTGGCCGGCTGCGACGCGATGGCCGCTTCGACTTCTGCGCCGAGGGCGGCGACCTTCTCGCCGAGGGGCGCGAGCCCGGCGGTGGTGGCGGCGAGCGCCTCGGTCTGCGCGTCGATCGCCTTCGCGTCGTTGGCCTGGACCGCCGTGCCCACGGCCGCGTTCACCGTCAGCATCGCCTCGTCGGCCTGATCCTTCTCGGCCTTCAGCGCATCGAGCCGCTCCTGGAAGGGCGTGCCGTCGCTGCCGAGCTCCCACACGCGCTGCTGGACCTCGTAGGCGTCGGCCGTCTTCGCCGCGTCGAAGTACGCCTGGTACGCGCTGCTGAACCGCTCGTAGGCCGCCTGGACCTCGGGGGGCGGCGGGGGAGGGCCCTTGGGCTTCTTCGCCCACGCACCCGACGAGACCACGAACGCCACTGCCAAGAGCGCTGCCCACCTGCGCATCGGTCACCTCCGCGCCGAAGGTAGCCCGCGGGGGCGCTCTCTGCTGGGGGAAGCGGTCGGGCTCCGAGCGTCTCAGGGCCTCACGCAGATGACGCAGAAGGACGCAGATGACGCAGAAACCACGCCGTCGCGGGTCGAGCGTCTTCGCTTCCCCGGACGCCGTCGATGGGGATTTCACTGCCGGACCATCATGGACCCCAAGTCACACCCGCAGGTCCGAGGGACGCCTCGGTGTTCGGGTCGACAGAGCGGGCCTTCTTGCGGACCGGATTCGAGACTCACCAGAGCAGGCCGGCGTTTCGGCTGCCCCAGTGAGCGGACCCATCCGTCCCATCCCGGCGCACGCGTGCTCGGTGGCTCGACGTTCGAGCGCTGCAGGACCCCCGCCCGGAACGAGGTCCGCCCCATCGAACCTCCGTGCCCTCCGTCCCTCCGCGTCCTCCGTGCTGAGAGAACGCGCGCCGGAACGGCCCGGTCTCCGAACGTCCCGCCGGAGAGCTCGTTCTACCTGGCCGATCTCTCAGCACGGAGGATCGGAGGACGGGAGGGACGCGGAGTCCGTCGTCGTCGCGCCGAGCGTCATTCGGTCCCCGAGGGCGAGGCGCACGAAGGCCACATTCCTGCGCGCGGCTCGGGTGAGCTGGACCTTCGAGGCCGTTGCAGTCCGGGCCTCTGCATCGAGGTGCGCCCCCCGACCTCCGTGCCCTCCGTCCCTCCGCGTCCTCCGTGCTGAGAGAACGCGCGCCGGAACGGCCCGGTCTCCGCACGTCCCGCCGTCGTACCCGCCCGATTCCTCAGCACGGAGGATCGGAGGACGGGAGGGACGCGGAGTCGGTCGTCATCAGGCCGAGCGTCATGCGGTCCCCGAAGACGAGGCGCACGAAGGCCCCACACGCGTGCCCGGGTGAGCTCGACGTTCGAGGCCGTTGCAGTCCCCCAACCCCCGGATCCACGTCGGCCCCATCGAACCTCCGTGCCCTCCGTGCCTCCGCGTCCTCCGTGCTGAGAGAACGCGCGCCGGTAGGCCCGGTCTCCGAACGTCCCGCCGGAGAGCCCGTCGTACCCGCCCGATTCCTTCAGCACGGAGGATCGGAGGACGGGAGGGACGCGGAGTCCGTCGTCATCACGAGCGTCATTCGGTCCCCGAAGACGAGGCGCAGGAAGGCCCCATGGTGGCGCACGCGTGCCCGGGTGAGCTCGACGTTCGAGGCCGTTGCAGTCCCCCAACCCCCGGATCCACGTCGGCCCGATCGAAGCTCCGTGCCCTCCGTCCCTCCGCGTCCTCCGTGCTGAGAGAACGCGCGCCGGAACGGCCCGGTCTCCGAACGTCCCGCCGGAGAGCCCGTCGTACCCGCCCGATTCCTCAGCCGGATGCAACGCGTGGAGGTCCGGGGACACGAGCCGGCCGGATGCGCGACGGCCTCGTTTCTGCGTCATCCGCGTCCATCTGCGTCATCTGCGTGATGCCAGGCGCCGGACGATCGTGAGCGTCGTCCGAAGCCCACCGTGGCGGCAGATCACCGCTCCGGAGAGCGCCCGCGATAGCCAGCGAGCCGCGCGAGCCGCTCGGCCACGGCGCCGGTCGTGTGCGCCGCCGCGTCGCCGAGCAGCGCCATGGCGTCGGGATTCCACACCGGGGCGGCTTCGAGCGCGTCGAGCTTCGCCTCCACCGGCAGCCCGGCGGCGACATCGATGCGGAGATCGAGCGCGCGGGCCACGAAGCGCACGAACACGTGCGGGCTCTCCACCCGTGTGCCGAGGTGGGCCCGTGCATCGTCGGCCCTGCCCTCCGCCCACGCGAGGAGGGCGTCGGAGAGCCCCAGCAGCGGTGTCGGGACCTGGAGCCGCTCGCAGATCGCCCGCGCCTTGCGGTAGTCGACGCGCGCCTCGAACCGCGCACCGGCCCAGCGGTGCAGGTCGCCGCGCACGAGCAGCGCACGCCACGCGACCGAGCCCACGTCGATCGGCGGACGGCACGCCGCCAGGCTCGTGAGACCGGCCTCCGGGTCGCCGTCGGCACCCTGCGCCCAGGCCAGCTGCATCACCGCTTCGTGCTTCCGGGCCACGGTCGACGCGAGCACCAGGGCCTTCTCGAAGTGCCGCGCCGCGCGGCCCACCTCGCCACGGTCGACGTAGAGCTGGCCCAGCGAGCGCTCGATGCGCGTGGCGAGGATCGGCTGTGGGCCGGACTTCAGCGCCTCCCGCAGCGAAGCCCGTGCCGCTTCGAGGTCGCCGCGGAACAGCGCGATCCACGCTTCGAGATACGCGACGGACGGCGCCCATGCGACGTGGCCCGTGTCGCGGACCCACGCGGCGAAGGCCGCGGCTTCGGCCTCGAAGGCGTCCACGTCGTGGATCGACGCGCGCGCGAGGGCCCGGATCACGCGGCATGCGCCGGCCCGCTCGTCGTCGGGCGCCAGCCGCTCCAGCGCCCAGTCGGCGCTCGCGACCTCACGCAGCGGCTCGCGGTCGCTCCAGGCCTCGGGGAGGGCCAGGGCCAGCGCCTCCGCGGCGCGCCCCGACGCCTCGAGGTGGGCCGCCAGCCGGAGCCGGGGCGTGCTGCCCGTCGGCAGGACGCTCGCGATGGCGGCGTGGTTCCGCGCGCGCGCCGTGGCGGGGAGCTTCGTGGGGTCGACGGGCGCCGCGGCGCGCACCGTCTCGCCCTGCACCCGCACGGCGCCGTTCTCGACGAGCCGGACGAGCGTGTCGGACGCGAGACCCACCGTCGACGCGGCGTCGAGCCAGCCCGAGAGCGACTGGCCCGGCTCGATCGTCGCGAGGTGGAGGGCCGCGATCTCGTCGGCGTCGAACGTCCGCGCCCCGCGGGTGTCGGCGCGCTGGAGCGTGCCGTCGGGCGTGAACTCCAGCGCCTCGCGCGACAGGCGGCCGAGCGACTCGGCGAGGCGCCCCGCATAGCCGTCGGCGGCCGTGAACAGCTCGTCCAGCAGACCCTCCGCGAGCGGTGCCACGCTCAGCATCGCTGCACGGGCCGCCGCTTCGGGGATCGGGCCGATCTCCACCTCCTCGAGGTCGGGCCGATCGACGAGGCTCAGGAGCACGCCCACGGCGCCCTCCGCGTAGAGCGACTCGACGAACGCCGCGGCGTCGGGCGCGTCGGTGGCGAGGATGGCGACGAGCGGGCGCCCGTCGGCCTGCGCGAGCAGCGCCCGGCGCGCGAGCCCCGCCAGGAAGGCGCAGGAACCCGTGGACGCCAGCGAGCGGGCGGCTTCGGTGTACAGCGCCCGATCGACGTCGTCGGCGAGGTCGATCGCCTCGAGGCGGTCGACCACGCGGGTCTCGGCGGCCCCGTCTTCGAGCAGCAGCGCATCGCGGAGCACGGCCTCGAGCCCTCCGTCGCCGATGCGGAACGGCCAGCCGAGCCCGGACTGGCTGGCGATCTGGGCCGCGCGGATCGCGACGGCGCCGCGCCCGGCCCCCGCGGGCCCGCGCAGGCGGAGGCGTCGCGGGTGCGGGTCTTCGAGGGCCGACCAGATGGCGTCGTTCACGGCGCCGGTGGAGAGCACCGGCAGCGCGCGGATGCCGAGCAACCCGCGCCCGCAACGCGGCCGGAACGAGGGGTCGAAGGTGTCGCGCCCCGGCCGGAGGGGGAGGCCGTCGAGCGCGGCCAGGCCGGCGCGGGCCGCCGCTGCGTGGCTGAACCGGTCACGCGGGGCCTTCGCGAGCAGTCGGGCGAGCCATGGCTCGAGCCCCGCGGGAACCTCGAACCGCGGCCGGAAGGGCGGGAGGGGAGCGGAGCGGTGCGCCTGGAGCGCCGCCATCGCGGTGCCGTACGGCGCGTCGCCCGTGACGCACCACCACGCCAGGCTGCCGAGGGCGTACAGGTCGGTCCACGGGCCCTCGCGGGTCCAGCGCCCCGCGAGCTGCTCCGGCGCGGAGAACGCGGGCGTACCGGCAGCACGGGGCCGCCCCTCGCCGTGGTACGCCTGCCACGCGATGCCGAAGTCGGCGAGCATCGGGCGCCCGCCGGAGTACAGGACGTTCGCCGGCTTCACGTCGCGGTGGCGGATGGTCAGCGCGTGGGCGTGGGCGAGGGCGCCGAGCAGGCCGTCGAGCAGCGCGCGGGTCGCGGGCCAGTCGAGGCTGTCGAGCCGGTCGGGGAGGGTGGAGTCGGCGAGCTCCAGCGCGATCCAGGGCCGCGGCGCGCCGTCGACCCGATCGCCGCGGTCGAGGATCCGCGCGACGGACGGGTGATCCAGCGCCGCGAGCTGCGCGACCTCGAACACGACCTCGGACGGTGCGGCGCTCGCGAAGACCTTCACCGCGCCCGGCGTGCCGGTGGGACGGTGCACCGCGCGCCAGACCTCGGCCTGCATGCCCTGGCCCAGGGTCTCGACGAGGTCCCAGTCGCCCGCTTCACGCACGCTCATGCGGGGCCTCCAGCAGGCGCGTCGCGCAGCAGGTCGAGGGCGCCCGCCGCGAGGGCCTCGGAGGCATGGCGGTACCCGAGCTCGACGGCCTCGTCGAGCCGATGGAAGTCCATCAGCCCGATGTGCTCGACCGGAGGCGTGAAGCAGTGCGTGGCGAGCTCGCGGCGCTCGCTGCTGCGGAGCTGGTCGCAGCACTCGACCGTGCGCACCAGAACCCGCGCGAAGGTGGGGAACGAGCCACGTGCCGCGCGGCTCACGAGGTGGCGGAGCCGGGGCCGGGGGCTCTCCGTGAGGCCGGGATCGACCTCCATCACGCGGCCCGCGCCGACGTCGCACGCGAGGACCGGCCCCGAGAGCCGGCCGCGCAGCACGTCGATCGGCAGGTTGTTGAACATGCCGCCGTCGACGTGGATGCGGCCGCGGTCGGGGACCGGCGCGGACAGCCCGGGGAACGCGCCGCTCATGCGGAGCGCCCGCCAGATCGGGCCCTCGTCGAGGATGCGGAGCGCGGGCGTGGTGATGTCGGACGCCGTGGCGAAGAAGGGCAGCCGCAGGTCGGTGATGTCGATGTCGCCGAGCGCCTCGCGCACGGCCCGCTCGTTGTCGGACACGTCGAGGAGCGAGAACACGGGGAGGGTCCAGCGGCGCTTGATGTCCGGCGCGGCCCACACGCGTCGCGCGAGCGCCGTGGCATCCCGCCAGCCCATGCCCGCCGCGACCGTGGCACCGACGAACGCGCCCATGCTGGAGCCCGCGACGGCGTCCAGCTCGACCCCGGCTTCGCGCAGCGCCCGCACGACCCCCAGGTGGGCGAACGCGCGCGCCCCGCCGCCGCCGAGCGCGAGGCCGAGCGCCCGGCCGTCGAGGCGCCGCGCGATGCCTGCGAAGCCCGCGTCGTCGATGTGCAGCGTCTCGGCACCGGGGAGGCGGGCGCGCCACGCCGCCATGTTCGTCGCGCCGAGTGGCCGGCGCTCGTGGCACATCAGGAGCCATGCGCGGCTCGGCCGGGCCGCTTCGATCACGCGGAGGGCGGCGTCGCTCGGCGGGACGTCGGGCACCAGCACCAGCACGCGGTCGGCCTCGGCGAGCGCCAGGCCGTACCAGTCGGGCTCGTCGGGGCGCACGTCGTACACGAGGAACCGGTGGGCGGCCGCCTGCTCCGAGAGCCACTGGCGCGAGGGCAGCACGCGCATCGCGTCGTCGGCGAGCAGCGACGAGGCCGGGAAGCGCTCGAGATACGTCGCCCGCCGGAGCCTCCGGGTGGGGCCGTGCGCCGCGAGGGCGCGCTCGAGGGCCGGCAGCAGCGCGTCGGCCGCGGCTGGATCGACGAACGACACCACGGCCACCGTGCTCACCGTGCCCTGGCCGTGCCCCGCCGGATCGCGGATGCGCTCGACGAGCGTGTGCGCCACCCCGAAGAGCGCCGCGGGGTGCTGCTGGACCGCGCGCTGGAACCCCTCGCGCGAGAGCCCCACGAGCACGCTGTCGCGCTCGGCGATGACGGTCGCGGAGCGCGGCGCCCGGCCGAGCAGGGCCATCTCGCCGATCACCTCGCCGCGCCCCATCTCGCGGCGCCGCCCGTGCGGCAGCATCGCCGTCATCCGGCCCTGGAGGAGCACGAACAGCTCGTCGCCCGCGTCGCCCTCGTGGAAGAGCGCGTCGCCGCGCGACACGACCACCCAGCGCATCTCGGACTCGATCTCCTTGAGGAGCTCGTGGTCGATGTCGGCGAAGATGCTCGTCGTCGCGGCGCGCAGGCCGGGCAGGCGCTGGAGCAGGATGCGCCCGAGGGCCGCCCGCAGCGTCGGCTGCCGCTCGGCGACGGCCATGAACGCGCCGCGCGGGAGCGCGATGAACGCGCCGGCCTCGCGCACCCGCACGCTCGCCGAGCGCTGCGACTCCGACACGAGCGCGATCTCGCCGAAGCACTGGCCCGCTTCGAAGGTCGCGAGCACACGCCCGTCGCGCCCGAGGATGTCGACGCTGCCGGACTCGATCGCGTGCAGCGCGTCGCCCGGGTCGCCCTCGTGGAACAGCACCGTGCCCGCGTCGGCCTCGACCCGCGTGCTCGCGGCGGCCAGCTCGCCGACGGCCTCCGACGGGAGGCCCTCGAACAGGGGGAGCGACGCGAGGATCTCGGCGGTGCGGGTCATGCCCCGCCGGTATCCGGGCGCTGCTAGGGGCTCCACCTCAGACCGAGGCCCAGCGTCCATCCGCTCTTGATCCGGTCGACCTCGTTCTCGCCCTGCATCGTGACGGCGGCGGGGTTCAGCACGTTGCCGAGCTTCGCGGTCGCCGCGAAGCCGGCGCCGAGCTCCTTTCGCCCGACCACCTGCAGCTCCGGCACCGGCAGCTCGTACACGTCGGGAGCGCCGAGCGCACCGACCTCCGTGATGCGGCGTCCGACGGCGTTCAGCACGACCGTCACGCGGTCTGCCCGCTCCGGGTGCTCCCAGCCGGCCTGGAGGTTCAGCACCCACGGCGACTGGCCCTGCAGCGCGCGCTCGCTGCTCGTCTGGATGCCCGAGCCCTCGGCGAGCTGGATGCGCGACCGGATGAGCGCGAGGTTCCCCGCGGCCCACAGGTTCAGCGGCAGCGACTTGCGCAGCTCGAGCTCGACGCCCGTGTTCGTCGCCCCCTCCGCGTTCTCCCACGTGACGGACTGCTGCGCGCTCGGCACCACGACCGTCTCGACGGGTCGCGTGAAGCGCTTCGCGAAGGCGCCGACGCTCACCACCTCGCCGGAGGCCAGGAACCACTCGAAGCGCACGTCCGCATGATCGATCAGCGCCCGCTGCAGCTCGGGGTTGCCGAACGTCTGGCGGCCGCCGGTCACGTCGTTGAAGGTCGCCGGCGACAGCTCGCGGAAGTCCGGACGCGACACCGTCCGCGCGCCGCCGGCCCGGATCCGCACGCTGTCCGTCGGAGCGAGCGTCACCGTCGCGGCCGGGAGCACGTCGAGCGTCGTCAGCTCCGCCTTCACGGGGGTCTGCGAGGGGTTGAACAGCTCGAAGGTCTCCACGTCCTGCGCCGAGTGCTCGAGCCGCACGCCGCCGAGCACCGACAGCCACGGCCGGATCGGCACGTCCGCCATCGCGTACGCCGCGAGGATGCGGTGGCTCGCGGAGTAGTTGTCGGTCTGCCGGGTGAACTCCTCGAACTGGAAGCCGTCGGGACCGATGTTGTCGGGCGTGAAGATGTCCTCGGGGGTCCCGGTCAGCACGTCCGGGTCGCGGCTCGCGGCGCCCTTGTGGAAGTACTTGAACCGCCGCGTGTCCACGCTGCGCTCGCGGATCGTGACGCGCGCCCCGGTCTTCAGCGCGATCCCGTCGCGCTCCTCGGTCCGGAAGGGGCGCCACGTCAGATCGAGCGCGCCCTCGCCGGACTTCTCGCCGGCATCGCTGAAGAAACGCCCGTTGCCCTCGGGCCGATCGGAGAGCAGCCACCGGTCGGTGCCGGGCTCGTTGTCGAACCGCGTCTCCTTCCGGTCGGGCTCGAGTCGGTTCGCGCCCGCGTAGATCGCGTGCCAGTCGAGCTGGAGCTTGCCGAGCCCGTGCTTCCCGCGCACCTGGTTCCAGAAGAGCTGGCGCTCGACCCAGCGCGTCCGCGTGACGCGGATGTCGGCGCCCACGTCGTCGTTGTAGCCCTCGTAGATGCGCGCCGTGTCGTCGCTCGAGCGCGACAGCATGCCCGTGTAGGTCAGCTCGCTCGTCCCGACCTTCAGCCCGCCCGTCAGGAAGCCCCCGAACGAGACCTCGTTCACGGCCTCGTCGAACGCGTACCGGTGCTGTGGCCGCAGCCCACCGTCGCCGTCGGGGGTGTAGTACGTGCGCTGGAAGTCGCGCTGCTTCCAGTCGTTCCCGAAGGTGAAGGCGCCCAGGAAGCCCGCGGAGACGCCGTCGCGCTCGACGCCGTTGCCGAGTGACGCGCTGAGGCCGAGCCCCGGGGGCAGCGCCTTGCGGAGCGGGCTGTAGTGGCTGTCCATCGCCTCGCCGAGCTTCTCGAGCTCGGCGGCCGTGTACCCGCGGTCGGAGAACAGGTCGCCCTCTTCGAGCGGGCTCTCGGCGCTCGCGATGGCGACCTCTTCGGGGAGGGCGCGGAATCCGCCGTCGAAGCCGAAGAAGTCGGTCGGGCCGCCGGGTGCGACGAGGCCCTTCGTGAACGTCGTCCCTTGACGGTAGGTGCCCGAGAGCTGGATGGACGAGACCCACTCGGTCGGCGGGTCGATCGTCTGCAGCTGCACCACGCCGCCGCCGAACTCGCCGGGCATGTCGGGCGTCCAGGTCTTCTGGACGACGACGCCCTTCAGGATGCTCGTCGGGAACAGGTCGAGCGGGACGACGCGCCGCTCGGGCTCGGGCGACGGAAGCATCCCGCCGTTCAGCAGGCTGGAGCTGTAGCGGTCGCCGAGGCCGCGCACGAACACGTACTTCCCGTCGACCACGGTGAGGCCGGTCACGCGGGCGAGGGCCGACGCGGCGTCGCTGTCGCCCGCGCGGGACATCTCGTCGGCGCCGAGCACGTCGGCGACCGTGCCGCCCTCCTTGCGGTCGTCGAGCAGGCCCGCAACGGAGCCTTCGAGGTAGGGCGCGCTGATGGTGAAGGCGGAGAGCGCGCGGGGTGCTTCGGCGAGTGTGACGACGACCTCGCCCCCCGTGGCGACCTCGAGCTCGGCGGACGTGTAGCCCGTCCCCACCGCGGCCAGCGTGTGGGTCCCCTCGGGGACGGACAGCGTGAAACGCCCGTCCGCGTCGGTTCGCGCGAGGCCTTCGACCCCGCGGACGAAGACGCGGATGTCGGGGAGGGGACGGCCGCCGGCGTCCCGGACGATGCCGGTGAGGGCGACGACGGCGTCGTCGTCGGCCTGGACCGTCGCGACCTCGGGCTGCTCGAGGAGGAAACCGGGCGCTTCGGTGGCGGAGAGCGTGACGAGGACCTCCGTGACGCCGCCGTCGGAGACGCGGGCCGCGACGGACCCGCCCTGGCGGCCCTCCGCGCTGACCACGAGCTCGAGCTCCCCGGCCTCGGCGGGCAGCGCGAAGTGGCCGGAGGCGTCGGTCACGGCCTCGGAATCCCCCACGCGCACGGTGACGTTCGCGAGGGGAGCGCCGGAGGTGTCCGCGAACACGTGGCCTTCCACGCGTCCGCCGGCGAATGCCGTGGCCAGCAGGGCGAGGAGGCTCATCGTTCACCCGCGGGAGCGAGGCTCTCGAGGAGCGTGGTGCCCTGGCGGACCATCACCGGGTCGGTGAGCCGGGTCACGAGCGTCTCGGCGCGGGCGTGGTTGCCGACGGCCGCATGGGCGAACGCGAGGGCGTACGCGACCTGGTCGTCCTCGAGGAGCCCGAGCCGCTCGAGCCGCGGGTCGAGCGCGCTGGCCTCTGCGAACGCGCGCAGCTCGAGGAGCAGGCCGAGCCGCTGGCGGGCCTTCTCCGTCGGGTCGGTGACCTGGGCGTTGAGGTACAGCGCGCGCTGCGGGTCGCCCGACCGGCGGAAGCACTCGGCCGCCTGCACCGCGTAGGTCGAGTCGAACGCCGCGGCCTCGGCGAGCATCTCGCCCGCGCAGCGCCAGGATTCGGTCGCCATGCACGCGCTCGCGAGGGCCACGCGCGGGCGGGGGCTGTCGGGGAACAGGAGGTGGGCGGTCTCGCCGAGCTGCTGGGCGTCGCGCGGCGCGCCCGCGTCGAGCATCGCGCGCGTGACGGCGAGCCACGTGTCCTCGGGGGCATCCGCCGCGAGCAGGGCGTCCGGCGCCTCGACGGCCGCCTGGTGGGTCAAGCCGACCTCCACGAGCTGCGTGAGCCGCTCCTCGAGCAGGCCGACGTGCGCGGGGAACCGCTCGGAGCCCGTCAGCGCCGTGGCGTACGCCTCGTCGTGCCGCTCGAGGTCGGACAGGGCGCGCGCGCGGAGGTGCCAGGCCGCGGGGAGCCCGTCGAGATCGGCGCCGCCGCGGTCGAGGGCCGAGAGCGCGTCCGCGGGTGCGCCGAGCTGGTCGTGGGCGGCGGCGAGCGTCACCCAGGTCACGGGCTCGGGCGCGATGGCGACGGCCTGTTCGAGCTCCGCGGCGGCGCCGGCCGCATCGCCGAGCTCGAGGGCCACGAGCCCGCGCAGCGTGTGGTAGCGCCCCAGCTCCGACTTCTTCGGCTCGACGATCTCGGCGAGGACCGACGCGGCGCGGTCGTGGTGCCCGTCGGCGACGAGGCGCGCGGCGATGTCGAGGCGGTTCGGCTCGGCGGAGAACGCGGTGAGCAGGGCCCAGAGCATGTCAGCGCTCCAGGTCGAAGGTGATGGGGAGCGCCACGCCGGACACGGCGACCGCGCGGCCCTGGTACGTGGCGGGAGCGAACGCCCACTGGCGGACGGTCTGCAGCGCGGCGTCCTCGAAGACCCCGGTGGGGCGGGCCGAGAGCACCCGTGCGTCGGTGAGCCGGCCGCGCTCGTCGATGTCGAGCTCGAGCACGACCTCGCCGGTGATGCCGCGGGACCGCGCCTTCGCGGGGTACGCGGCGCCGACCTGCTTCGTGGGGACGGGCAGGGTGTCGACCGCGTCGGCGGTCATGAGCGACGGCGACGCGTCGCCGAGCAGGGCGGACGTGGCGTCGCCGAGGTCGAGACCTCCGCCGCCGAGCCCGAGATCCAGCCCGCCCACGCCCGCCGCGAGGGTCGGAACCTTCGGAGGGGCCTTGCGCGGCGGGGTCTTCCGGGGCTGGGGCTTCGGCCGCGGCTTCGCCTTGGGCTTCTGCTGCGGCGCGACCGCCAGCTGGGTGACGCGGGCCTCCGGGGGCTTCGGCGGGCTGCGGTCCATCGCGTTCATCGCGAGCAGCAGGCCGAAGACGCCGACCGTGCCGAGCCCGGCGCCGAGCACACCGACGATCCGGCGCACGAGCGTGCGCTCGGGGGGAGGCGGGACCCAGACGCCCTGCTGGATCATCCGGCCTCCGCGTCCGTCACGACGCCGACATCGGCGGCGCCCGCCAGACGGCACTGATCGACGACCTCGATGAGCTTCTCGGCCACCACGCGGCGGTCGGCGACGACGAGCACCGCGCCCTCCGACGACTCCCGCAGGTGCTGGCGAACGCGCGTCTGCACCATCCACGGCTTGACCGGCGTGTCGTCCACGAAGATCTGGCCGCGCTGGTCGAGCACGACGCGCAGCGCCGCGGAGCTCGCCTTCTTGCCGCTGGCCGCGCTGGGGCGCTCCAGATCGAGCTGGGTGTCCTTGATGAAGGTGGTGCTGACCATGAAGAAGATCAGCAGGATGAAGACCACGTCGATGAGCGGGCTGATGTCGAGGTCGCTGCGGCCCTTCTTGCGGCGATGGAGCTTCACTTCGCACCTCCCACGAGCGCGTCGATCTCCTCGCCGAGGCGGTCGGCGCGGCGGTCGAGCAGGCGTCCGGCGAGCAGGCCGGGGATGGCGACCGAGAGCCCCATCTGCGTGGACACCAGGGCCTCGGAGATGCCGCCCGCCACGCCGCCGGAGCCGCGGAACAGGGCCATCGACGCGAGGCTGTCGAAGGTCTCGATCATCCCGGTGACGGTTCCGAGCAGCCCCGCGAGGGGCGCGATGGCCGTGAGCGTCGCGATGAGCACGACGTGGCGCTTCAGCACCGCGCGGATGGGCGCGACGCGCTCTTCGCGCTGCTCGGGCGTGCCGGCGCCATGCAGGGCGGTGCGGGCCTGGCCCACGAGGCCGGGGCGCAGCGTCCACGCGCGCTCGCCGAGCGCGTACCACAGCACGGCGTTGGCGAGCACGAGCCACGGCATGACGAAGCCGCCCGAGGCCATGAGGTCCGACGCGGCTTCGAGGACCCAGGTCACTTGGCCGCCATCCGCTCGTCGCCATCGTCCGTGGAGGGGCTGCTCCAGCGGTTGATGACGCCCAGCGCGGTGGACTCGAGTGTGCTGACGAGGCTCTCGCCGGCGCGGTCGAGCAGGTTGCCGACCAGCAGCATGGGGATCGCGACGATCAGGCCGAGCTGCGTCGTCACGAGCGCTTCGGAGATGCCGCCCGACAGCATGCGCGGGTCGCCCGTGCCGTGGGTCGTGAGGACCTCGAAGGTCCCGATCATCCCGGTCACCGTGCCGAGCAGCCCGAGCAGCGGCGACACGGCGGCGATCACGAGGATGGCCGTGCTGAACCGCTCGATGCGGGGCAGCTGCTTCAGGATGGCTTCGTTGGCGCGGTCTTCGAAGGTCGACGGCGTGCCCGAGAGCATGGCCTCGATGATGCGTGCGGCCGCGCCGGGCGCCCGGCGGGCGTGCTCCAGCGTGGCGTCGGGACCGAGCGTTTCGAGCCGGCCGAGCAGCTTCGCGGCCTCGCTGCGTCCGCGGCTGGCCCCGAAGAGCGACAGCATCCGGAGGAAGGCGAGCACCACGCCGGCCAGGCCGAGCGCGATGATGACGGCACCCACGATGCCGCCGGCCTCGAGCTGGTCGGACCAGGTCTTCTCGACCTCGGGGGTCGCCCGCTTCGTCTCGCCCTCGAAGAGGTACGTGCCTTCGCCGTCGACGCGCACCAGGCGGCCTTCGCCGGCCGGCGCGAGCGGCCCGTCGCCCACGCCGATCGCCGCGACGTTCCCGTAGCGGAGGATCTGGCCGTCGACGCGCTTCCCGTCCTCGGCGAACCAGCTGCCGGGCTTCACGGTGGCGGTCTGGCCGTCGCGCAGGGCGCCGTCGACGGCTTCGAGCGCGGTCTTCAGCGCCAGGGCCTGGGTCTCGGGGTCGGTGCCCTCGGGCAGCTTCACGTCCGGCACGCTGGCCGCGGCGCGAACCAGCGTCGACTCGACGCGATCGACGCCTTCGCGCGAGGTCTCGAGCCCGCGCTCGATCTCGGCGAGGGCATCCTCGACCGCCGAGCGGCGGGCCGTCAGCTCGAGGACCTCGGCCGAGGCCGCGGTGAGGTCGCGCTCCGCCTGACCGACGCGGCGCTCGCGCTCGGCGCGCAGGGCCTCGCGCTGGCCCTGCAGGGCCGTGATCTCGGCCTGCAGGTAGGCGTATTCACGCTGGTAGGCCGCATCGAGCGGCCCCGGCTCGGCGTGGGCGAGCAGGGAGAGGAGGACGATCATCGCGGGGCCTCCGGGAGTCCGCCGGGCAGGTCGAACCAGCCCGTGCGCATGCGGCGCTCGAGCGCCGTGAACAGCTCGTCGATCTGCGCCTTCTCGGTGCGCGTCGACGCCTTCGCGAAGCTTCCGTCGCGCTCGGCCCAGCCGCACGCGCCGTCTTCGGTGCGCCAGTACAGCGCGACCATGCCGAGCCGCGCGACATCGGCGAGGCGCTCCTCGCCGTCCACCGCGATGACCTGGCGGTCGACGGTGTTCTCGCGCGACAGGGCGAGCTCGTCCTCGACGATCTGCCACAGCCGCGACGCCGCCTTGTCGGGCGTGATCGCGTCGGAGCGCGTCTGGGTCTCGAGCTCGTCGAGCGCCCCGAGGCGCTCCGTGCGCCGGTAGGGGAGGCCGCCCTGCACGCGTGCGCGCAGGCTGGCGATCCCCTCCAGCACGACGGGCTTCAGCCCGTCGAACCGACCGTCGGACGTGCCCGCTTCTTCGCGGGCACCCTTCACGGTGAGCTGGAGCCGCTCCAGCGCGAGGCGCTCGCGATCCGCCTCGAGCTCGATCTCGCGGCGGCGGACATCGAGGTCCTCCAGCCGCGCGTCGAGGTCGGTGCGCTCGCGGGCCACCTCGGCCCGGAGGGTCTCCACCTCGGCGCGGAGCTCGGCGAGCCGCGCGCCGCGCGTGTCCTCCGCGCTCGCGACGAGGGGGAGCAGCAGGGCCAGCACCAGCCCGATCGGTCGGACGCGCATCATCAGTTGGCCGCCGTCGTGGTCCAGCCGGCGGTCCAGTCGGTGGTGCCGACCGCGCCGATGTGGTCCACGCTGTCGAAGAACGCGTCCGTCGGCACGACCGCACCGGTCGCCGT
This sequence comes from Alphaproteobacteria bacterium, assembly GCA_020632875.1. Classification (GTDB taxonomy): domain Bacteria; phylum Myxococcota_A; class UBA796; order UBA796; genus JACKEQ01. Next base: position 407,332 of record JACKET010000007.1, on the reverse strand, counting down.
GGACGTGAAGTCGGGGTTCTGCAGGTCGAAGGGCCGCGCGAGGCCGCCGTCGTCGCCCGTCACGTTGCCGGCGCCGAGGGCGAAGAAGCCGCTGTCGATGTCGAGCGGGTCGGGGTCGTTGACGGAGTCGCCGTCGCGGTCCTCGTCGTCCTTCTCGAACGCGGTGGCGCAGTCGAGGTGGACGTTCGCCAGGACCAGGTCCTCGCTCGCCGCGCCGATGCGGTCGAACGTGGAGGTGTGGTCGATGTCGAGGCAGGCGTCGTTGAAGCCGACCACGAGCGCGTTCTGGATGTGCGCGGCCGTCCCCTCGCGGAGGAGCATGCCGTAGTCGGAGGCGTCCGAATTCGGGCTGCCGATGATGGTCAGGTTCGACAGCGTCGGGAAGGACCGCGGCGAGGCGTTGTTGTCGTCGGCGTTGTTGTCGGCCTCGATGCCGTTGTCGCCGGACGCGTCGTCGTACTGCTGGAGCACGGCGAACTGGACCTTGCCGCGCCAGCCGTCCGTCCAGTCGAGGCAGTCGTCGCCGACGCCCGTGATGACGAGGTGCTTGGCCTCGGCGGTGCCGCCGAAGAACTCGACGCCGTCGTCGGCGTTCATGTGCACCTGGACGTAGTCGATGACGGTGTTGCGGCCGACGCCCTGGAACGCGATGCCGTTGAGCTCGTTGTCGGGGCTGATGAGCGTGCCGGCGAACTCGACGCGGACGTACTTCAGCACGCCGGAGTCGTCGTTCTCGTCGCCGCCGCCGTACCAGCCGGTGCCGCCCTCGCCGAAGCTCTCGCAGTCGTCGACGCCGTCCGAGCAGACGTTCACGGGCGCGTTGCCGTTGAGGATGAGGCCGCCCCAGTCGCCGCGGGCGCGGGAGCCCTCGGGCTTGCTGGAGGTGAAGACGATGGGCGCGTCGGCCGTGCCTTCGGCCATGATCTTCGAGCCGCGGCGGATGACGAGCATGCCATCGGTGCTGGACTCGCCGTACACGGTGGTGCCGGGCTCGATGGTGAGCACGGTCTCGCTCACCTCGTCGCCGATGAACACGCCGCCGCGGAGCAGCCAGGCCGTGTCGGCGGTCAGGGTCATGTTCTCGGTGATGGTGCCCGAGAGGACGCACACGCCGTCCTCGCATCCATCCACGGGGGTGTCGGTGTCCACCGGCTCCTCGGGGACGCACGCGGCCAGGGCGACGAGACTGAAGAGCAGGGTGCTTCGGAACATCTGGATCTCCTCCATTCGCGCTGTAGCTAAGGATCGGGATGCAACGGCCCGCAGTGCGCCCGGTGACTTGATGGCAACAACGCCGGATCGCGGAGATATTCGGCGTTCTCCAGTAGAATCCGCGTTCTGGTGACGTCCGTGCGGCTGAGCGGTGGCGTTCGTGTGCCCTTCGTGACGGCGAGGGCTCAGGGCGACGAACGCGTGACGGACGTGTGAACCGCGTGGACCGTGGACGGTGGACCGTGGACCGTGGGGGCTCCCCGCTGGCACGGACGAGGTGGCAGAATCGCGTCGTGGGTGCTGGAAAGGCCGAGCTCTCCGCCGGGCTGGAGCGCAACCTCGCGCTCGTGAACGGGTACTTCGCGGCCCAGAACGCCCTGTTCTGGATCCCGGTGTTCGTGCTGTGGTTCAGCCGGTCGCTGACGGCGGCGGAGGTGCTGCGGCTCGAGGCCGTCTACTACTCGGCCGTGGTCGTGCTCGAGGTGCCGAGCGGCTGGATGTCCGACCGGCTCGGGCGGAGGTGGACGCTGTTCTGCTCGGGCCTCGGCTGGGCCGCGGGCTCCGCGCTGATCGGGCTCGGCGACGGCTTCGCGGCGTTCGCGGCGGGCCAGGTCATGCTGGCAGCGGGCCGGGCATTCGCGTCGGGGACCGACAGCTCGCTGTTGTACGAGAGCCTCGACGCGCTGGGCCGCCCGCTGGAGATGCGCGATCGGCTCGGTCGGGCCGGGTCCTGGGGCTTCGCGACGCTCGCGGTCGCGTCGCTGGCAGGGGGCGCGGTGGGGTACGTCGATCTGCGCGGGGCGTACCTCCTGTCGGTGGTCGGCGGGCTCGCGGCGGCGGGCATCGCGCTCGGCTTCGTCGAGCCCCCGCGCACCGGCGATCAGCCCACGCCGCGCGAGCAGCTCGCGATCCTGCGGCAGGCCCCGCGGAACCCGGCGGTCTTCCGGGTGCTCGTGCTCGTGGTCGCCATGACGGTGTTCGTGCACATCCCGTACGAGCTGCAGCAGCCCTGGCTCGATCGGCTGCTCGAAGACGCGCGGACGCCCGTGATCTCGGGGGTGTTCGTGGCCCTGTCGTTCATGAGCGCGTCCGTCGGCAGCCGGATGGCGGAGCCCATCGCGCAGCGCCTCGATCCGTCCGGCGAGGCGGCCTTCACGCGGGGCATGGCGCTCGGCATGGCCCTGCTGGCGGGGGTCATGGGGCTGATGGCGCTCGGTCCGACGGTGTGGGTCGCGCCGTTCCTGGCGATGCGCAGCTTCCCGACGGGCTTCACGCAGCCCCTCGCCGAAGCGGAGGTCCACCCGCACCTGCCGTCGTCCATCCGCGCGACGTGGCTCTCGCTGCAGAGCCTGGCCGGGCGCCTGGCGTTCGCGCTCGTGCTGCTCGGGGTCTCGGCGGCCATCGGAGAGACCTGGTCGGTCGACGCGCTGCGCACGATCCTGGTTCCGGCGGCGTCGATCGCGGGGCTCGGGACGATTGCGACGCTGGCGTGGCGCTCGCCGCCCCGCTGACCGACACCGAGCCACAGCTCTGGCATCACGCAGCACGACGCAACCGTGCGGCCTCCAGGGTGTGGAAGGGATCGATCCTCGAGCGTCGAGGCATCACGCAGATGACGCAGAAGGACGCAGATGACGCAGAAACCAGGCCGTCAGGGGTCCAGCGTCCTCGTGTCCCCGGGCGCCCCCGATAGGGATGTCCACCCGGAAGAGGGGACGGGTCGGTGCTCGCATCGACAGAGAGGGCCTCGTGGCGGACCGGAATCGGGATTCACCAGAGCAGGCGGGCGATTCGGGGTGCTCGATGATCGGCCTCGCCGACCCCCTCGGGAGAGGCGCCGTCCGACCAGCCCGAAACGCCGGCCTGCTCTGGTGAGCTCCGAATCCGGTGCACAAGAAGGCCCACTCCGTCGACCCGAACACCGAGACGCCCCCAGATGGACCCGGACGCTGCGGGTGGACCCTGGCGTCCTTGATGGTCTTGGCGGTGCAATCCCCACCGGGGAAAGGAGGACGCTCGACCCGAGACGGCGTGGTTTCTGCGTCATCTGCGTCCTTCTGCGTCATCTGCGTGATGCCCTGAGACGTTTGGAGCGTCAGAAACGCTCCGCGCCACCCAGCCGATATTCGGTATTGGTTCGTTCGCCGCGCGACGCCTCGTGAACTGGGCGGGCACTGCGTGCGTTCCGGTTGTGAAATCCGACGGGACTCTGTGTAGCCGCGCCGCGCACGGTCGGTTGTTCGACTTCCGCGTTAGCTTCTGCGGGAAATGGACATCTGGGCGTGGGTCCAGGCCGCCCGAAAAGGCCTCCCCGAAGAGGAGTCGGCGCTCGCGCGGCGGCTCGCCTACCTGCCGTCGTGGGTCAACGATCAAGACCACGCCCGCGTGGATGCGGCCGTGCCCGAGATGCTGGCCGACGTCCGGCGCCTCGGCCTGCCCTGGCTCGAGGTGTTCGTGCGGCACTGGCGCCTGCAGTCCCTCGTGTTCCACCGCCAGGAGATCGCCGCGTCGCTGCCCGAAGCCGTCGCCCTGCTCGAGCGCGCCCACCGCGACGACGCGAAGGACTGCCCGCAGACCGTTTGCGTCGCGCAGGACGTCTGCGCCAGCTACGGCTACGCCGACGGCCCCGGCTACGGCGAGCAGCGCATCGCCGTCTCGGAGGAGACGCTGGCCCGCATCGACGCGAGCTGGCCGTGCTTCCACTGCATCTCGTCCGAGCGCATCAGCGCGCTGAACGACCTCGGCCGCCACGAAGAGGCGCTGGAGGCCGTCGAGACGGCGCTGTCCGCGATGCGTGACGCGGGCCACGTCATCGAGACGGGCGACTTCGCGTGGAGCCGTTCCGAGGCGCTGCGCGAGCTCGGCCGCGTCGACGAGGCCCTGCGCGTGGCGCAGCGCGCCGAGTCCTCCGCGAAGGGCCGCAGCTTCGAGCGCGAGAAGGTGCTGCACGTCGTCACCTACCAGGCCCTGCTCGACCGCATCGACGAGGCGACCGCCGCGCTGCCCGAGTGGGAGGCGGTGTCCGACACGGCGTCGCTGTTCGAGGACTGGTGCGAGGCCGTGTACCTGCTCGCCCGGCGCGGCGCCGAGGGCGTCGGGCTGCGCCAGCTCCCGTCCTTCGCGATCGCCGCACGCCAGCTGCTCGACCAGGGCTGCCCCCGCGACGCGTTCCGCATCGCCTGCTGGGGGGCCGAGATCGCCGGGGGCTTCGGGAGGCTCGAGGTCGGCCGCGCGTTCCTCGATGTCGCTGGGCGCGCACGCCGCGGGCTTGTGAAGGACCTCGGTGCCGACGAGCAGCTCGGGCACGCCACGCGCGCCGTCGATGCCGTCGAAGCGCCCGTGCTGCCGGACTCCTGGGAGGCCTTCGACGCCGAGAGCTCCGCCAACGGCGTGTCGTTCGACGCGGCCGTCGCGGCGGTGCGGCGGTGGCCGGATCAGCTCGGCTTCGCGCTGAACGTCGCCCGGCACTGGCGTGCCCAGGGCTTCCCGCAGGCCTCGCGGGCCGTCACCGAGGCCCTGCTCGCCGCCAACCCCGACTCCGCCGACGCATGGCTCGGCGTGGGCGAAGCGATGCGCGACGAGGGCGACTGGGAGGGGCTCGCCGGGCTGCTCGAGCAGGCGCCCGAGACGGCCGATCTGCACGTCCACTGGCTGCGCTCGTTCCTGCTGGAGCAGCGCGGCGACCGTCCCGGCGCCATCGCGGCCCTCGACGCGCTGCTCGACACCGGGCGGGCCGGGGTCGGCGCGGCGCTCCGCAAGGCCGCGATCTGCCGCGCGATGGAGCGCTGGTCCGACGTGATCGCCTCGATCGACGTGGCCATCGCGATGGGCATGGAGCCCGGCTCCCCCGACTGGGACCGCATCGTCGCCGCCACCGTGCTGGGCGACTGGGCCGTCGTCCGCGACGGATGCGCACGGCTCGGCATCGAGCTCGACGACGACGCAGGGCCGATCGAAGAGGCGTGGGGCGTCGTTCGCGTGCGGTACCCCGAAGACTCCGACCACCACTCCTGGGCCGAGCGCACGGGCCCCGTGACGGCGAGGGTCCTGTCGATCCACGGCCCCGGTCCCGAGCGGGAACGCCATGCCGACCGGGTGATCTTCGAGCCCGTGCCGCTCGACGACGACCGCGAGTACCCCCTGTTCCGGGTGGTGCGCTTCGAAGACGGCGGGTTCGAGTCGTTCGCGCTCGACGGCGAGAACCCCGGCGAGGCCGAGATCCAGCGCCTCCGCGACGAGCTCGGCGCGCTCGGCATCCCGACGCGCTCGACCCACAGCACGCAGTACCTCCTGAAGGACCCCGACACGGGCGCCTCGCACCCGGGCTGCTACGTGCGCATCGCGGTGCCGCGCGCGCGTCCGGACCTCCGCGGCGTGCTGAACACCGCGCTGAAGCGCTTCGCCGCCGAGACCGGCGCGCGGCTCGTGTGGCTCGAGCTGCTCGAGGCGCTCGGCGACTCCGCGCTCGATGCCCAGCGCGCGCTGGCCGAGCGGTGGGGCATCTGATGCCGGCCCAGATCCACCAGGCCGACGTCGATCTGCAGGGCCTGCTCGCCGTCCTCGCCGAGAACCTCTACAGCACGCCGGAGGTGGCGCTGCGCGAGCTCGTGCAGAACGCCCACGACTCCATCCGGCGCCGCTCCGTCGAGTCCCCGCACGCGTTCGAGCCCGAGATCCGCGTCGTCACGAGCGAGCCCGACGGCGTGCTCGAGATCCACGACACGGGCGCGGGCCTCACCGACGACGAGGTCCGGCGGTTCCTCGCGACCATCGGCGCGGGCTACACCCGCCTCCTCCGCCAGCAGGACCCCGACGCCGAGCTCATCGGCAAGTTCGGGCTCGGCTTCCTGTCGGCGTACGTCGTCAGCCGCCGCGTCGAGGTCGAGACGACGAGCTACCAGACGCCCGACCGCACCTGGCGGTTCACGAGCCGCGACGGCCGCGCCTACACCCTCGAAGAGGCCGATGCCCGCGGGGTCGGCACGACCGTGCGCCTCCATCTCGCGCCCGACCACGCGCACCTCGCGAACCCCGTGCGCGTGCGCACGCTGCTGTCTCGGTATGGCTGCCTGCTGCCGCTCCCGATCCTCGCGCCCGAGCGCGTGAACGACGAAGCCCCGCCGTGGCGCCGCAGCTTCGACAACGACTTCCACCGCCGAAAGGCCGAGCTCGGGTTCGCGCAGCGCTTCGAGCCCGTCTACCGGCCGCTCGCGACGATCCCCATCCGTCCCGCCGACGGGGCGCCCGTGCACGGCCTCGTCTGGGTGCAGGACGGCGCGTCGTACGCCACGTCCGACAACCGCCACGTGTCGCTGTTCGTGCGCGGGATGCTCGTAACCGACGACGCCCGGCGCCTGCTCCCCGAGTGGGCGGGGTTCATGGGTGCGGTGCTCCAGTGCGACGAGCTCGTGCCGACCGCGAGCCGCGAAGACGTGCAGCGGGACGCGCTCTTCGGCCGGGTCGCCGCGCACGTCCAGGAGTCCATCGTCGCGGGGCTGCGCGACCTCGCCGAGAACCAGACCGAGGCGTGGCGCTCGATCCGCCGCCGTCACAACGAGGTCCTCCGCGGTGCGGCGCTCGCCGACCCGCGCCTGTTCTCGCTGCTCGAAGACGCCATCACGGTGCCCACGACCGAAGGCGAGCTGCCGCTGTCCGAGGTCCTCGAGCGCTCGCAGGGGCGCCTCGTCATGACGACCGGCGACGAGTCCGGCACCGAAGAGGTCCTGTTCCGCGCCCTGTCGCGCCCCGTCGTGTTCGGCGTGCGCTATGCGGCGGCCGGATTCGTCCGCCGGTACGCGGCGAAGCGCGGCGTGCCCGTCGTCCAGCTCGGCACGACCGGGGGCGATCGCACGCTGTTCCCGAAAGCGTTCGTGGCGCCCGATGTCCGCGAGCGGCTCGAGGCCTGCTTCGGCCGGGACGACGTGGAGGTCGTGCCCACGCGCTTCGTCCCGCGCAGCCTGCCCGCCGTGCTCGTGCCCGACCGCGAGGTCGCGCTGAAGCGCCGGCTCGAGGACGACGAGGCCGACCGTCGCATCGCGTCCGGCCTGCTGGCGCTGGCGCGGGGCTTCACGAGCCAGATCGACGACGGCGCCGTGGCCCGGCTCTACGTGAACCTCGACGCCCCCCTGATCGACGCGCTGCTGGCGGCCCCCGACGAGGTGCGCGGGCGGCTCACCGCCATCGTGTCCGGCCTCGCGGAGCTCACGGGGCGCACGCACGTCGAGGGCGTCTCGAGCGATCTCGGCGTCGTGCTCGACCGGTTCACGGAGGCGATCGTGGGCCTGGCCGGAGGGGTTTCGCGAGAAAGGCGTTGATGGTCGTGTCACGGATTGTCTACAAGGACAGGACAGTACCCGTGCTCCCGCCTTTTCCGTTCCCGCTTCGTCGCGTGTCCAACGCGCACAGCCCCGGAGTCCCGATGTTCCCGCGTTCCAGCCTCCTCGCCCTCGCGCTCCTCCTCGTCGCCTGCAAGAAGGACAAGGGGGACACCGAAGAGACGGACCTCCCGGTCGAGACCGACACCGACACCGACTCCGACAGCGACGCCGACACCGACAGCGACGCCGACACCGACAGCGACGCCGACACGGATGCCGACGCCGACACGGACGCCGACGCCGACACGGACTCCGACACCGACACCGACACGGCGCTCCCGAACGACACCGGCACGCCCGACACGGGCGCGCCCGACACCGCCACCGACACGGGCGGGGATGCCGACACCGACACGGACTCGGACACCGACAGCGACACGGACGCCGACACCGACACCGACTCGGACACGGACTCGGACACCGACAGCGATACCGACAGCGACACGGACGCCGACACGGACTCGGACACCGACAGCGACACGGACGCCGACACGGATGCCGACACCGACGCCGACACGGATGCCGACACGGATGCCGATACCGACGCGGACACCGACACCGACACCGATCCGCCCGTCGACGCCGACAGCGACGGCTTCGATTCCACCGTGGACTGCGACGACCTCGACGCGGCCGTGTACCCCGGCGCTCCCGAGATCTGCGACGGGCGGGCGAACGACTGCAACGACCTCTCGGCCCCCGAGACCCACCTCGTGACCATCGTGGGCGGCGGCACCTACGGCACCATCCAGGGCGCCGTGGACGCGGCGGTCCCGGGCGACGTGCTGAACATCTGCGACGGGCTCTACGTCGAGAACGTGACGGTCGGCGTGAACCTGCAGATGCGCGGCATCCACGGCCGCGACTCGACGACGCTGCAGCCCATCGCGGGCGCGCCCGGCATCCTGATGCAGAGCGATGCGGGTCTCCGCGTGCGGGGCCTCGAGATCTCCGGCGGGACGGGCGCCGCCACGGGTGGAGGCATCCACAACCCCGGCACGGGCGAGCTGATCGTGCGGGAGTCGCGCGTATCGGGGAACGCGGCCGCGAATGGCGGCGGCATCGCGTCGCAGGGCATCCTCACCGTGCGCGAGAGCATCGTGCGGGGCAACAGCGCGAGCGTGACGGGGGGCGGCGTGCTGTCGGGCCTCGCCGTGGTGATCGAGGACTCCGTGGTCGAGGCGAACGAGGCGCCGCTGGGCGGCGGGGTCGCCGGGCTCGGCGAGCTCCTGTGCACCGGCACCTCCTCGATCCAGAGCAACACCGCCGACTACGGCGCGGGCATCGCGTTCTCGGGGCTCGTGGACGGCTGTGCCGTGACCCAGAACGTCGCGGCGCTCGCGGGCGGGGGCGTGCTCGTGTCGGACGCGAGCCTGCTCACGGGCCTGAACATCACGCAGAACGCCGCGACCAACGGCACGGGCGGCGGCCTCGTGGTGACCGAGTCCTCGAGCGTGACCGTCGTGGGGACCCGCATCGCGTCGAACGTCGCGGTCGACGGCGGCGGCGTGGCGCTGGCCGACAGCGCATCGCTGAGCGCGGACGACAGCGTGACCGTGACGCTGAACACCGCCGAGTCGGTGGGCGGCGGCGTGCTGCTGGGCAATGCGTCCTCGTGGGCGGGCGCGGTGATCGAAGCGAACGACGCGGTCGTCCTGTCGGGCGGATTCCACGGCATCGCTGCCAACACGATCACCGGGACCCTCGTGACGGCGAACACCGCGCCGGCCGGGGGCGGCGGCTCGCTCGTCGCGGGGGGCTCGCTCGAGAGCTGCACGATCGAGTCGAACACGGCGGCGCTGCTCGGGGGCGGCGTCAACCTCTCGAACGGCACCTTCGATCTCACCGGCACGACGATCGTGGACAACGTGGCGGGCGGCCTCGCGAGCCTGGGGTTCGGCGGCGGTATCGCGGCCTCGGTCGCCGTCGTGACGAACGGCTCCGTGGTCTCGAACGACGCCCAGGTGGGCGGAGGCATCGCGGTGCTGGTCGACTCGACGGGGACGGCGTCCGGCTCGGCGTTCTCGAACATCCTGATCGACCAGAACACCACGACGGTGGGCGGCGGGGGCGTGTGGACCGAGGACGCGCTGACGCTCGCCGACAGCACGATCTCGGCGAACACCGGCGTCGTGGGCGCGGGCATCGCGGTCGACGGCGCGCTGCTCGAGCTCGACAACGCGATCGTCAGCGCGAACGTCGCGGCGCTGTCGGGCGGCGGGATCCACGTGAACGACGGCGTCGCGCTGCTCTCGTCCACCGATGTGCTCGAGAACGTCGCCGGGCTCGGCGGCGGCATCCACCTGGCGAACGACACGTCGCCGTCGTCGGCGGTCCTCACGTCGAGCGCGGTGCTGCGGAACGTCGCGAACAACGCGGGCGGCATCTTCTCTCAGGGCAGCGTCACCGTCGCGGCGAGCGACTTCGGGCCGGACAACTCCGCGAACGACAACATCCCGCAGGACGTGGTGCAGGAGCTCGACGGCTCCGTGCTGCCCGATGTCGCGGAGTACGGGAACAACGCGACGTTCGCGTGCGATCGCACCACGGGCTGCGTGCCCTGAGCGGGGAGGGCGCGTCCGACGCGACCGGTCTCAGTTCGAGGCGGTCGTGTCGGGCTTCCCGGTCTTCTTGCGCACCACCAGGCCCTTGCCATCGGTGGTGTGCAGCCACACGACCGGCCCGGCCAGCTCGGGCAGGGGCTGCCCGCCCACGTCCTGGACGTTGTCGACGAACAGCGGCAGGTGCGGCATCTCCATCGCCTTGCGGAGCGCGTCGCGGAACCGCGCGTCGGCGACGACCTGGCGGCCGCGGCTGGCGAGCCACCACGGCCGGCCGTCGATCAGCACCGTGACGGCGGGGTTCTCGCCGAACTCGAGCGTGACGGGGCCCATGTCGCCGAGCGCGCGGGCCTGTTGGGCCGCGACGATCGACGGGGCCTTGCGGACGGCGTCGAGCAGGGCGTCCCACTTCGCGGCGTCGCGATCCGCGCCGTCGTGGCGGGCCTTCTCGACCTCGACGGCCTGACGCGCGGCGTCGAGCTCGTGGCTCTGGCGCTGCCGCATGCCTTCGACCGCAGCCATGCGCGCCTCGAACGACCGCACGGCCTCGGCTTCGGCCTCGGTGGGGCGGGGGAGGGCGGGGGGCTCGGGGACCGCGGCATCCGCGGGCGGGCTCGGACGGGGCCCGAGCAGGTCGACGGAGCGCTTCCAGCTCGCGTGCTCGACGCGTCGCCCCTCGTTGGCCTGGTGGCGCTGCATCGCCGCGTTCAGCTCGGTCTGCGCGGCCTGCCAGCGGGCATTGGCATCCTGAACCTGCGTCGCCAGGCCTCCGATCTGCTGGTCGAGCTGAACGGCCATCACGGCGCCCTGGTCCCAGCCGGGGCGCTGGCACGTGGGGCAGACGTCCGTGCCGGCGCCGAACATCTGGCGCTGCATCGTGAGCATCTGGTGCTGCCCGGAGACCTGCTGCACGACCTGCATCGCCATCTGGACGGCGGCCTGCGACGCCGCGATCTCCTTGCGCTCGTCGGGACCGGGCTCGGGCGGCGGGTCGCCGAGGGCCGCGCGCCGGGCGTCCCACTCGGCGGCCGCGCGCTTCAGGGCCGCCGCGGCCTCGACCCCGCGGGAGGCCCGGTCGTACGCCTCCCACGCGGCCACGCGCTCGGCGAGGCCCGGATCCAGGACCAGATCCGCAGGTGCGGCCATGGTCGCATCCTGGAGGGCGGCGAGCCGCTCGCCCGCGAGCTGGAGCCGGCCCGCGCTCTCGTCGCGCAGCTTGCGCGCGTCGCGGCGTCGCGCACCGACCTGGGACTCGTCGAGGTCGGCTTCGCCGGGATCGAGGGTGAAGCCGGCATCCTCGACGATCGACCGGACGATGTCGGACTGCCCGACGCTCGGGAGCACTCGCGCGAGGAGGTCGCGCAGCTTGCGGGCATTGCCGCTCGCGAGCTCTTGCCACGCCAGCGGGACGAGCACGGTGGCGACGGCCTCGGGGTCGGCGCCCAGCGGCCCGAGCGCTTCGGCGAACTTCGCCTCGCTCGCGTGGCTCGTCTCTTCGGGGCCGAGCACGAGGGTGCGCGTGGTGCTGCGGCTCCCGGTCATCGTGCGCCGCACGGTGAGGCCCGAGTCGAGCGTGAGCTCGACCAGCGCGCGATTGGCGCCGTCGTGGATGGCCTCCGGACGGAACCGGCCGACCGCGCTCCGCCCGTACAGCGCGAAGAGCACGGCCTCGACGAGGAAGCTCTTCCCGGACTCGGACGGGCCCGTGACCGTGTTCTCGCCGCGCGGATCGAGCTCCGCGCGGAAGTCGACGTGCGGGCCGAGGCCCACGATCTTGATGCGCTTGATCACCGTCACTCCCCGGACGGCGATTCTAGTCGGCTGCAGGCGGTGGTGGCGGCTGTCGTGGAGTCGGGACCCCGCGTGAGGCGGGCCGGAGGGGGCGGCGCAGCCGCCGTCGCGAAGCGACCGAGCCCGAATGGGCGAGCCCGGAGGACAGCCGACGGCGAAGCCGGCACGCCCACACCCGAATACCCGGTACGATGGCGGCGGAGGCGGAATGGACCTGGCGCCGGGAACGGTGGTCGAGCGCTACACCGTGGACGGGGTCCTCGGGCGGGGCGGCATGGCGGTCGTGTACCGCGTGCACCACAACCAGCTCGGGTCGCCGCACGCCATGAAGGTCCTGACGCTGCCGACGCCCTCGGTGCGCAAGCGGCTGCTCCAGGAGGGGCGGGTGCAGAGCACGCTGCGCCACCCGAACATCGTCGCGGTCACGGACGTGGTGGACCTCGACGGCAGCCCGGCGCTGGTCATGGAGTACGTGCGCGGCCCGTCGCTGTCGGACTTCCTGTCGGCGTGTCGCCCCACGCGCAAGCAGGCGGACGCGCTGGCGGACGGGATCCTCGCGGGCGTCCAGGCGGCGCACGCCGCGGGGCTCGTGCACCGCGACCTGAAGCCCGGCAACGTGCTGCTGTCCACGGCGGGCGGCGTGCCGGTGCCGAAGATCACGGACTTCGGGCTCGCGAAGCTGCTCGACGACGACTCCGACACGGCGACGCGCACGCGCTCGGGCGTGGCGATGGGAACGCCGGCGTACATGGCGCCCGAGCAGATCCGCGACTCCCGCACGGTCGACCATCGCGCCGACCTGTGGTCGCTCGGCGCCATCCTCTACGAGCTCGTGACCGGCGAGCGCGCGTTCGTCGGCGCCGACACGATGGAGCTGTTCCAGGCCGTGTGCGCGGCGCAGTTCGTTCCGGTCCGCGAGCGCCTGCCGAAGGCCCCCGCGCGCATGGTGAAGGCGATCGAGGCCGCGCTCACGGTGCCGCTCGCCGATCGTGCGCCGGACTGCGCGACGCTCCGGGCCCTGTGGACGGGGACCGGTGCGGACGACTGGTCCGGTGCGCGCGGCATCTGGGACCAGCAGACGCTCTTCCAGGTGGAGGCGATCAGCCAGGTCGAGTCGGCCTCTGCGCCGCCCGCCGAGCCCAGCCAGGTCGGGACGTTCCTGTTCACGACGCACATGGAGCGCCGAACCGAGCAGGTCGGCGACCAGACCTTCGAGATCCGGCGGGTCGAGCCCGGCGTCGCGGCGCTCGCCGAGGGGCGCGAGGCGCGCGTGACCCGTGCGTTCCTCACCGCGATCGAGCCCGTCTCGAAGGGCCTCGTGGGCCAGGTGCGCGGCGAAGAGCCCGACGGAGCGGGGCCCTACGCCGGGGCCAGCTGGGACGAGGCCGTGGCGCTGTGCAACGCGCTGTCCGAGGCGACGGGCTGTCCGCCGGCGTACGCGCTCGGCGAGTGGCGGCTGCGCAAGGCGCTGCACCTCGACGAGATCGGGCGGCTGCTCTACGACCTGCTGCACTTCGACCGGATCCCGGCCGTGCTCGCCCGGTTCGGCACCGACACGCTGCACGTGCTGCAGTTCGAGCCCGAACGGCTCGCCGAGATCGACGGGATCGGGCCGAAGACCGCGCAGCGCATCGGTCTCGCCTGGGACCGCACCCTGGTGTTCACGCGCGACGTGACGTCGACCGGTGCGCCCGGCTGGCGCCTGCCCACCGAGGCCGAGCTCGTGCTGCTCGGCGCCGGGCCCGACTGGGAGTGGACGTGCGACGGGGACGACGGGCCCGCCTGGTCCGACGTGGCCTCCGACCTGCCCGTGGTGCTGCCCGACGACCGGTGGGTCGTGCAGGGGCGGCGGCGCGTGGTGCGGCGGGCGGGCGAACGGCGCGCGCTGAAGCCCGAGACGCGCGATCCCGGCGTACGGTTCCGCGTCGTGCGCACGGACGCGCCGTGATCCGCGCGCTCGCGGCGGTGGCGATCGCCATCGCGGTCGCGGATCTCGCGCAGGTCGTGTGGCTCGGAAAGGGGCTGGGCGCCATCGGAGGGGCCGTGATCTACACGGGCGTGGCGGTCGGCGCGCTCCGCGGCGTGCGCCTCGCGCTCTGGGTCGGGCTGATGATGCCCGTGATCCCCCTCTCGGTGTTCGCCGGGCTCGCGGGTGCACAGGCTCGCGAGACGCTCGTCGATACGGGGATGATCGCGGTTTTCACGCTGCAGGTGACGGTGGCCGTGCTGGCTGCAGCGACCCTGAGACCTCCAGGGGCAGGCGAACGCGGCGAGATGCGTTAACCTTGGCTCCGCTCAAGCTGGAGCCCGCTCGTGGACACCACCACCATCATCGGCCTGCTGGTCAGCCTGCTCACCACCCTGCTGTGCTGTGGCATCGGCATCTTCATGCTGCTGTTCGTGCTCGGCATCATCATCCTGCGCCGCCGTGGCAAGAAGAAGGTCTCCGTGAAGGAAGCCGTGTCTGCGGGCGCAGAGACGGTCTCGCAGGTCTTCGTCCGGGGTCAGGGCGGCCTCGAGGCCCTGGGCGACGACGACGACGACGACTAGCCTCCGCGGCGCGTCAGCGGCGGGGGAACTCGAGCTCGATGGCCTGCACGCCTTCGGGCGCCGGCTCCATCGCGATGGGCTCGGCGAGCTTCACCGGCGGGCCTTCGGCCTCGGCGTTCGACTGCTCGTTGAGGCACTCGAGGTAGAAGCCGGCGTTCGCGGCGCGTTGCTGGGCGCGCTCGCGGCCCTGGTCGGACGGGTCTGCGATGGCGTCGCGCAGCGCGAGGAGCACGTCGAGGGGCAGCTGATCGAGCGGGTCACCGGCCATGCGTTCTGCTTAACGCCCGGGTGCCCGCCGTTCTTCCGCGTGTAATCCAAACGTATTCCTACGACCGGGAGCCTTCAGCGGCTTGAAGCCGCTGACTCCTCCCTGTGAATTCGGAGCCGCCTCGGGCGACTCAGAAGTCGCTGTCGATGACCAGCTGGTAGTCGAGGCACTGGCCCGAGAAGCGGCGCACCTCGAGCACGGCGATGCCCCCGAAGAGCGACGACCAGCGCACGTTCTCGATGGGGTTCCCGGTGGCGGACTGATCGACGGGGTTCAGGTTCCCGTCGTACAGGTAGAGGTCGATGTCGCCCCCGAACGCCGTGGTCTCGAACGTGAGGTCTTCGAAGGGCAGGGCCTGCACGAAGTACCAGTCGTTGTCGTCGGCGACGAGGTTCCAGGTCTTCAGGCCACCGATGGGCACGGAGAGCCCCGGGATGGGCATCTGCGCGGAGTCGTTGTCTTCGTACGCGTCGTCGACGCACTGCGTGGCGCCCGGGATGATGTCGTAGTCGAGCGTGTAGGTCGCGCAGGTGGTGCTCGTCCCGAAGAGGAACGGGTTGATGAAGACCTCTTTGTACGTGCCGCTGGTGTTGAGCCACGAGAGCGACTCGTTGTCCGTCGCGGACGTGCTCGAGACGAGGTTGTTGCCGCCGCGTTCCTTGAGGCGGAGGTCGATGTCGCCGTTGGCGTGCAGGAAGTAGAGGTCGACCTCGATCTCGTCGCCCGGCCCGAGCAGGATGTTGTAGAGGTCGGAGCTGCTCGCCTGGCCGTCGAGCACCATGCCGTTGAGCGGCGCGGGCGGGTCGAACGGGGCCTGGTTCTCGGTGTCGTTGGGCTCCCAGCTGTCGTCGACGCAGGTGGGGCCGGCCACGAGCACGTTGTACGAGAGGTCGTAGACGTTGCAGCCGGAGCCGAACATCCGGGTCTTGATGAAGACCGTCTGCGTCGCGCCGGTGCCGTTGGTCCAGCTGGTCGACTCGTTGTCGGTCGTGCTGGTCGAGCTCGCGAGCGTCGCGCCCGCGGAATCGACGACGTAGATGTCGATGTCGCCGTCGGCGTCCTTGAAGAAGGCGTCGACCAGCAGCTCGTCGCCGGGCTGCAGCGTGACGGAGAAGAAGTCCTCGCTCGAGGCGTCGCTGTCGAGGACGAGGTTGAACAGCGGGCTGTTCGCGACGGACGCCTGCACGGTGGTGTCGTTCGGCTCGAACACGTCGTCGGGGCAGTTCGCGCCCGGCACGCCCGTGTTGATGTTGAGGCTGTACGCGTTGCAGCCCGAGCCGACGAGGTCGACCTCGGCGTAGACGGTGGCGGGCGACCCGCCGGTGTTGGTCCACGCGACGGTCTCGGTGTTGCCCGTCGAGACGCTCTGGTCGAGCACGTTGCCACCGATCCCCTTCAGGCGGAGGTCGATGTCGCCGAGCACGTTGGCGAACGCGATGCTGACCTCGACGTTGCCGCCCGCCGGGACCTGGACCCCGAAGAGATCGAGGTCGTTGTCGTCGAGCACGAGGTTGGCGAGCGGGTAGGCGTACGTGGTGGCCTGACCCTGCGTGTCGTTGGGCTCGAACGCGTCGTTGGGACAGTTCGGGTTCGGCGTGTCGGTGTCGGTGTCGGCGTCGGTGTCGGCATCCGCATCCGCGTCGGTATCCGCGTCTGCGTCGGTGTCGGCATCGGCATCCGTGTCGGCATCACCCTCCGGCGGGACCGGGGGGGCGAGCTCGGACTTGCAGCCCGCGCCCGCCGCGAGGGCGAGCGCGAGGAGGACGACCGTTCGGTGACCCGCCAAGACCGGCCTCAGTACGAGTCGACGAAGAGCGTGTAGGGCTCGCAGGTCGTGCTGCCGAACGGCACGATCTGGAGGAAGACCCACTCGCCCTCGGGGGTGGTGACCGACTCGGTGTTGTTGAACGTGGCCGACGAGTCGAGCAGGTTCATGTCGAGGTCGTACATGTAGAGGTCGAGATCGCCGGCCCCGTCGGTCACCTGCACCTCGTGCAGCTCGCCGATGCCGAGGAAGCTGCCCGCGTCGAGCAGGTACCAGTCGGCGTCGTCACCGATGCCGAACCAGGTGTCGGAGCCCGGCCAGTCGACGGTGATGGGCGTGGCGGTCGCGGGGCTGTCGTTCTGCTCGTAGATGTCGTCGACGCAGGAGTTCACCGCTTCGGTGATCGTGTAGTCCATCGAGTACGTCGTGCACTCGCCGGGATCGCCGCCGTTCCACAGGAACACGCGCGGGTAGACGACCTGGTAGCCGCCGGTGTTGTTCGTGTAGGTGAGCGTCTCGGGGGAGCCGACCGTCGCGCCTTCCGCGAGGACCGTGCCGCTGCCGTTCTGCAGCTCGACATCGATGTCGCCGTTGGCGTGGATGAAGTCGACCGAGATGTCGATCGTGTCGCCGGGGCCCATGAACAGGTTGAAGAAGTCTTGCGAGCTGGCATCGGCGTCGAGCACACCGTTGACCGGCGAGGGCGGATCGAGCGGTGCGGACGCGCGGGTGTCGTTGGGCTCGTAGTTGTCGTCGTTGCACGTGGCGGCGTTGAAGACGTCCCACAGCAGCGAGTAGTCGTTGCAGGTGCCCGCGCCGAACAGGCGGGTGCGCAGGAAGAGGTTCTGCGTGGCGCCCGTGTTGTTGGTGTAGGCGATCGACTCGTTGTCGGTCGTGGAGTTGCCCGTCGCGAAGTTGGTCGTGCCGTTCGTGAGGTAGAGGTCGATGTCGCCCTCGGCATCGGTGAAGAACGCGTCGGCGAAGATCTGGTCGCCCGGCTGCAGGGTGACGCGGAACCAGTCTTCGGGGTCGGTCGGATTGTCGAGCGTGAGGCCGAAGAGGTACGTGTCGGCGCCCGTGTTCACCGCCGCGCCGGACGAGTTGTTCGGCTCCCACTCGTCGGGCGGACAGGCCGGCGCGATCGTGGTGATGTCGAGGTCGTACAGGTTGCAGTTGTTGGAGCCGAGCAGGTCGACTTCGACGTAGACGAGCGTGCCCGTGGGGCTCGGGTTCGTCCAGGTGAGGAACTCGTCGTCGGTGCTGGAGAGGGCCGAGGCGAGGGTGGTGCCCGCGGCGTTCTTCAGGCGCACGTCGATGTCGCCGAGCGAGTGCACGAAGGTGAGGTCGACCTCGACGGTGCCGTTGCCGTCGACCTGGACCTCCCAGAAGTCGGAGTCGTTGCCGAAGACCACGAGGTTGATCTGCGGGCCCGGGTAGGTCGTGGCGGTCGCGATGGAGTCGTTGTTCTCGAACGCGTCGTCGGTGCAGCCCGGATCGGTGTCGGCATCCGAGTCGGAGTCGGCATCGGTGTCGGCGTCGGCATCCGCGTCGGCGTCGGTGTCGGAATCCGCATCGGCGTCGGCATCCGAGTCGGCGTCGGAGTCGGAGTCGGCATCGGAGTCGGTGTCGGCGTCGGTATCCGTGTCGGACTGCCCGGCCTCGACGATGTTCAGCTGGTACTGGCCGCAGTTCGCGTTGAAGCCCTCGACGATGACCACGATCTGCTCGCCCTGGGTCATCGCGAGATCGACGCGGGAGCGCGGGCTGATGCCGGAGTAGTCGTCGTTGCAGTCGATCTCGGCATCCGACGGGCACGGCTCGTGGAGCGTGATGACGGTGTCGAAGGCCGAGCCTTCGGTGTCGAACTGCCAGGTGGCCGCGTAGGGCGCGGTGAAGAGGTGCGAGCGGTCTTCGCTCGGCGTCGTGCCGCCGCAGGCCTGCGAGTAGTCGTCGAACGCGCCGCAGGTGTCGCCGGAGGCCACCGCGAGCCCGGTCGTCGTGTTGACGTTCACCTCGGGCGGGTAGCAGGCGTCGGTGTCGGTATCGGCGTCGGAGTCGGCATCGGCGTCGGCGTCGGCATCCGCGTCGGCGTCGGCATCCGCGTCGGCATCCGCATCGGCGTCTGCATCCGCATCGGCGTCAGCATCCGCATCGGCGTCGGCATCCGCGTCGGAGTCGGTGTCGGCATCCGCATCGGTGTCGGCATCCGCGTCGGTGTCGGTGTCGGTGTCGACCTCGACGCCGGGCGGGTTCAGGCTGGACCCCTTGCACGCAGAGACGAGGGCCAGGGCGAAGATGAGACGACGCATCGTTTCTCCATAGAATGGCCGCATCCTGCCCGATTCTGCGGAGGATCCGCAAGTGTTTCCGGGCCGTCACGGCATAGCCACGCGTCAGTAGCCGGATCCCGGGGTTCCGGCAATGTCACCCGCGCTCGCCGCGGCTCCGGACGGGCTATGGGGGCAGGCGGAGGTGAGGGTGTCCGGAATCGCCATCGGGATCGACGTGGGCTCCACCACCGTCAAAGCGGTCGTCTGCGACGTGGATTCGCTCGAGATCCTGTGGAGCGACTACCAACGCCACGAGACCCAGCAGCCCGAGAAGGTCCTCGACTTCCTGGTCCGCATCGGCAACCGCTTCGCGGACGCCGACGACATCCGCGTCTTCATGACCGGCTCCGGCTCCGGCCCGCTGTGCGAGCACGTGGGCGCACGGTTCGTGCAGGAGGTCAACGCCGTCACGCTCGCCGTCGAGCGCCTGCATCCCGACGTGGGCAGCGTGGTCGAGCTCGGCGGGCAGGATGCGAAGATCATCATCTTCCGCGAGCAGGTCGGTGAAGACGGCCGCCCCGAGAAGTCCGCCATCACGTCGATGAACGACAAGTGCGCGTCCGGCACCGGCGCCACCATCGACAAGTGCATGATCAAGGTGGGCATGAAGGAGTCCGCGGTCGCGAAGCTGGCCTTCGACCCCAAGAAGCTCCACCACGTCGCCGCGAAGTGCGGCGTCTTCGCCGAGACCGACATCGTGAACCTCGTGAAGTCGGGCATCCCGTCGTCCGAGATCATGAACAGCCTGGCCGACGCCATCGTCCACCAGAACCTCTCGGTGCTCACCCGCGGCAACACGCTGCGGCACAAGGTCCTGCTGTTGGGCGGGCCCAACACGTACCTCCCGTTCCTCGTCGAGTGCTGGCGGATGCGCATCCCCGAGACCTGGGAGTCGCGCGGCTACCAGGTCCCCGATCTGCCCGTGGAAGAGCTGATCTTCGCGCCCGACAACGCGCTCTACTACGCCGCGTACGGCGCGGTCCTGTTCGGGGTCTCCGACCGCGTGGGCGACGACGCGGGCCGCTACCGAGGCATCGAGCCGCTGCGCGAGTACATCCGGCACGGCCGCTCCGCACGCCTCGGCGGCACCGCGGCCGGTCCGCTGGTCGAGAGCCGCGAGGCGCTCGACGAATTCCTCGCGCAGTTCACCATCCCGTCCTTCGACGCCACCCCCTTCTCGCCCGGCCAGACGGTCGAAGGGGTCGTCGGGCTCGACGGCGGGTCCACCAGCTCCAAGGCCGTGCTCGTCGACTTCCACACCGGCGAGGTGCTCTACAAGAGCTACCGCCTCTCCGAGGGCAACCCCATCCAGGACACGAAAGACATCCTGGCCGACATCAAGGGGTACGTCGAGGGCTTCGGGGCCACCCTCGACCTCAAGGGCTTCGGGGCCACCGGCTACGCGGCCCAGGTGCTCGAAGAGTCCGTGCGGGCCGACGTGAACATCGTCGAGACCATCGCGCACATGATGAGCGCCGTCCGCTACGTGCCCGACGCCGACGTCGTGTGCGACATCGGCGGGCAGGACATCAAGGTCCTCTTCCTCCGCGAGGGCAAGGGCGGCGGCCGCGACGTGAAGGACTTCCGCCTGTCGAACCAGTGCTCGGCGGGCAACGGCATGCTCCTGCAGGCCATGGCCGACCAGTTCGGCGTGAAGCTCGAAGACTACGCCGACACCGCGTTCGAGGCGTCCCTGGCGCCGAAGTTCAGCTACGGCTGCGCGGTGTTCCTCGACGCCGACCGCGTGAACTTCCAGAAAGAGGGGTTCACCAGCACCGAGATGCTCGCGGGCCTCGCCCAGGTGCTGCCGAAGAACGTGTGGCAGTACGTCGTGCAGGTGCCCCGGCTCGCCGAGTTCGGGCGCGTCTTCGTCCTCCAGGGCGGCACCCAGCGCAACCTCGCCGCCGTGAAGGCCCAGGTCGACTACATCGCCACGCGCGTGCCCGACGCGAAGATCGTGGTCCACCCGCACACCGGCGAAGCCGGCGCCATCGGGGCCGCGATGGAGACCCTGCGCGTCGTCCGGCGTCGCGGGTACTCCACGTTCATCGGGCTCGATGCGGCCATCGACCTCCACTACACCACGACGAACGACGAGAGCACCGTCTGCCACTTCTGTCCGAACGAGTGCAGCCGCACGTTCATCGACACGGCCACGCCGGACGGCCGCAGCAGCCGCTACATCAGCGGGTTCTCCTGCGAGAACGGCACCGTCGAGAGCAAAGACGCCCTCAAGGAGCTCAAGCGC
This sequence comes from Alphaproteobacteria bacterium, assembly GCA_020632875.1. GTDB lineage: Bacteria > Myxococcota_A > UBA796 > UBA796 > JACKEQ01. Next base: position 386,230 of record JACKET010000007.1, on the reverse strand, counting down.
GAGCGCAACGCCATCCGCAAGCAGTTCCCGAACCTCGTCGAAGAGGAGTCGACGCTCGCGTTCAAGCACTTCTACGAGCCCGCGCCCATGCCGCTCGCCGGCAGCAGCAAGTCCGACGTCGAGGTGACCCGGCTGTCGTTCAAGCGGGTCGCGCGCCGGGCGCTCAACCGCGGCTTCAAGCGGAGTGACGTCGATCTCTCGAAGGTCCGGGTCGGCATCCCGCGCGTGCTCAACCTCTACACGCTGGGCCCGTTCTTCCGCACGTACTTCGAGGCGCTCGGCCTGCCGCGCCAGAACGTCGTGTTCAGCGAGCCGACCAACGAAGAGATGTGGGTCGAGGGCGGCCGCTACGGCTCGATCGACCCGTGCTTCCCGAGCAAGGTCATCCAGGCGCACGTCCACGAGCTGCTGTTCCACGCGCACACCGACGAGGCGCAGCGCCGCGGCCCGCTCGACTTCATCTTCTACCCGTGCATCACGCACATCCCGAGCTGGCTCGACCACACGATGGACACCGCGTCGTGTCCCATCGTCGCGGGCTCGCCGAACGTCGTGAAGGCGGCGTTCACGAAAGAGGTCGACTTCTTCGCGCGCGCCGGCATCGAGTACGTCGACCCGGCGCTCACGTTCACCGAGCCGAACCTCCTCAAGCGCACGCTGTTCGAGGTCTGGTCGCCGCGCCTCGGCATCACCGAAGACGAGAGCGATCACGCCGTCGAGCAGGCCCTCCTGGCACTGCAGGCCTTCGATCGCCGCATGCAGCAGCGGGGCAGGGAGGTGCTCGAGCGCGTCGAGCGCGAGAACGGCGTGGCCATCGTGATGCTCGGCCGCCCGTACCACAACGACCCCGGGCTGAACCACGGCATCCCCGAGGAGTTCCAGGTCCGCGGGTACCCCATCCTCTCGGTGCGCAGCCTCCCGCGCGACCCCGAGACGCTGGCCCGCCTGTTCCCCGAGGGCGACGGCTTCGACATCCGCGACGTGTGGCCCGAGAACTACTCGGCGAACAGCGCGCAGAAGGTCTGGGCGGCGAAGTACGCCGCGCGGCACCCGAACCTCGCCGTGCTCGACCTGTCGAGCTTCAAGTGCGGCCACGACGCGCCCACCTACGGCATCATCGACAAGATCATCGGCACCGCGAAGGCCCCGTACTCGGCGTTGCACGACCTCGATGCCAACAAGCCCGGCGGGTCGATCCTCATCCGCGTGAAGACCATGATCCACAAGCTCAACCTCGTGAAGGAGGAGCTCGAGGACCGCGCCCGCAACAAGGCCGAGCTGGCGCGGCGCGTCGCCGATCGCCGCCGCGAGCTGCGCGAGCGCATCCTGTCCGACCGCGCTACGGGGAGCGCCGCTCCCGCGAAGTAGGAGATTCCAGGATGTCCGACGACAACGCCTTCGCCCCCGGCTCGGATTTCGACCGTGGCGCGCAGCTCGACTACGACGCCACCCCGGCGCCCCTCGACCTGATGCCCATCCTCGAGCGCAGCTGGATGGTCGCCAAGGCCAACATGAGCGTGCTGCTGCCGGCGTTCGCGGTGCTCTTCATCGTGCAGATGGCCGCGGTGGGCGTGAGCATCTCGATGGGCGTCTGGGGCGCCATCGACGAGTCGATGTACTGGCCGACCACGGGGTTCAACCTGATCTTCGGGTTCTTCTTCGGGTTCGTCGTGACGTTCCTGAACCTCGGCTACATCCGCATCCTGCTGCACCTCGACCGGGCCGAAGAGGCCGATGCGGGCATGCTGATCGGCGAGGGCGGCAAGTTCGCGCAGGCGGCCATCGCGTTCGTGATCATCTACCTGGGGCTGCAGATCGGGAACCTGATGTGCGTGCTGCCCGGCCTGGCCGTCGCGTACCTCACGAGCTTCACGTACATCGCGATGGTCGACGAGGACCTCGATGCGTTCGAGGCGCTCCAGCGCAGCATGAACGTGTGCATCGAGCAGGCCGGCATCCTGATCGTGCTGCTGCTGGTCTACATCGCGGCGACGTTCGGCGCGTTCTGCCTGACGGCGGGGCTCGGGTTGCCGCTGTTGATGGCGGCGGTTCCGCTGGTCCAGGTGGTGACGTGGCGGGCGATCAAGGCGATCGAGGCGTAGCGCCTATTTCACGACGTGGTGCTGGAGCCCGCCCGCTGTGAGCACGTCGGCGACTCCGGTGCCCAGGATCGAGATCACCTCGTGCTCGGTGCACGACCCGAGCGCCTTCTTCACGGCCTCACGGTCGATCCCCATCAGCAGCTCGCCGAAGCCGTCCATGTCGGCCGGCGTATTCCCGGCGCGCGCGTAGGCGCCCATGAAGCCGACGAGATCCTCGCTGTCCTGCAGCGAGTCCGCCAGGTAGCCGGCCTCCTGGAGCCGCGCGGCCGCCAGGGCCGCGTCGTCCGGACCCTCGCTCGCGAGCGCGGCGACCACCTCGCGGAGGCTGTTCACCGCGTCGACCACGCCCTCGCGCTGGACCTGGGTCACGAGGTCGAGGCGCAGCCCGCCCACGTCGCTCCCCACCGAGCCCTGGACGCCGTACGTGAGGCCCTTCGAGCGGCGCAGGACGTCTTCTGCTGCGGTGGACACGAGGCTCGCCGTGATGTGACCCGCGGCCACCTCGCCCTCGAGGCGGCACGCGAGCCGCACGGACGCCTGGGTGCGCGTGACCTCGTCCTCCAGGACCAGGATGGACCGCGGAGGAGGGGGAACCTCGACGAATCGGCGCTCTCCGCGCTCGCCCGTGCCCTTCATCGTCCCGAAGCTGCCCTTCGCCAGCGCGATGGCCCGCGCCGGGTCGACGTTCCCGACGATGACGAGGTGCGCGCCCTGGGGCGAGAGCTGCGTCTTCGCCCAGGCCTTGAGGTCCTTCGCCTTGAGCAGCGCGACGGACTGCGCCAGCTTCTCGGGGGTGACCGCGTGCTCGCCGAGCATCGTGTTCTCGCGGGCCCGACGCTCCCGCCCTTCGATGGTCGCCGTGGTCTTCTGGATGCGCTCGATGGCGTCCTTCGGGAGGCCCGCGGGGACCTGTGCGTCGACGTGGCTCCGCAACAGCTCGAGCTGCTTGCCGAGGTCGGTGCCGTCGATGCGGTACGACCAGTGGTCGGACGAACGGTCGTCCCACATGGCGCCGACGAGGGCCAGCGCCCGCAGGTGCTCGTCGCGGGTCGGGTTCGGCAGGGTGTTCCAGGTGAGGACATCGAGCCCGGGGCTCGGCTCCGCGACGCCGGCGCCGGGGAACGTGAGGTCGACGCGCACGACGTCGTGCTGACCGTACGGGAGCACCGTCACGACGAGCCCGTTCGGCAGTACCTCCTGCTTCGCGGCCGCCCAGCGGGGCTCGCCGATGATCCGATCGAGGAAGGCCACGTCCACCGTGGACGGATCGAGCGAAGCGAACGATTGGTCCGCCCGGTCGCCGTGGAACGTCGGGAGGGCCGCGGGCTCGTCGTCGGACGGCTCGACCACCGCGAAGTGCGCGCGCTTGGCCAGCAGCCAGCGCTGCCCGAACAGCGCGGCCTCGCTGAAGTCCGTGACGGAGAGGGAGGCGAACCAGGCGTTCAGCCAGTCCTGGCGGCCGTTGTTGTGGAAGTGCACGGCGACGACCTCGGACCCGCGGCGGTCGAGCTGCCGGTAGATGTCGACCTTGCTGGCGGCGCGCCACCAGTCGTAGCTGTCGGCGAGCGCGTCGCGGACGTTGGGCTCCCACGCGTCGGAGGTCGCACGGATGCCCTTCTTCATGACCTTGACGGGATCCTCGTCCGCCGCAAGGGGGACCCGGCAGAACGCCGCGCCCGCATGGCGCCCGCCGTCGGTCCAGCAGGATACGCCGCGATCCAGCGCCCGCGACATCGCATTCTCGGCAATCGCCAGGTCGAACGAGGCGAAGGTCCACTTGTCGGGTGGGAACGACCACGCGATCATCCCCACGGGATTCCGCACGGCGCCTTTCATCCGGATGAGCTCGGGGGGGTCGACGTCGGGGAGGGCCACCGGATCGGCTCGCTTGGTGCCGCACTCCTTCGTCACCGCGCCGCTGTCGGGGTGGACGAGCAGGCCCTTCGGGAAGGTCTGGGGGAACAGCTCGATGAACTCCTCGCCCCTGAGGTCGCCGGAGACATGGACCGTGACGTTGGACGGCGTGTACCAGCGGCCCGCGTAGGCTCTGGCCTTGTCGAGGGTGAGACCGGCGAGGGACGCTTCGGTGCCGATCGGCAGGTCGTGGTAGGGGTGCCCCTCGGGGAACAGCGCGGTGTAGAGGGGCTCGGAGAGCACGCCCGATGTGTTGGAGTAGCGCTGCCGCAGCTCGTTCCCGACGACCGAGCGCTCGACGTCGAACACCTCCCCGTCGATTCCCACGAGCGGATCTTCGATGCGGGAGGCCTCGAGCTGGAGGAGGAGCCGCAGCGAGCGGCGCGGAGCGACCGTCGTGTAGATGGTGTGGTCGCGGAGCGGCCGCCGATGTTGCCCGTCGTCGCCCAGATGTCGCCGCCGTCGGTCGTGTCGGGACGCGACCGGAACCAGAGGTGCTCGGTGAGGTGCGCGAGGCCGTGCTCGTCGGACTCCTCGCCCGCGCTCCCGCCCTCGACGACGGTGGTGATGCGCACCTCGGGGCGCGCCCGATCCTCTTCGAAGATGACGCGCAGACCCGAGCCGAAGCACCAGGCCTCGCTCTCGACGATCGTGGTGGGTGCCGCGAGCGCGGCGGACAGCAGGAACACGATTCCCCCCGAAGCCAAGCCGGCAGCATCGCCCGAGTGTCCGCCGGGGGTCTACCCCGGACCGCACACTCTTTCTGGATGCGCGCGTACAGATTGACTAGACTCCGGTGTCAGTGATTCACGGGAGCCTGCATGTCCGACGACGCCAACCTCGACGACCTCGAGCTGACGCCGGAAGAAGAAGCCAGGTTGGAGGCCGAGCTCGCGGCCTTCGCCTCTGAAGAGGCCGACAAGCTCGGGCTGCACGAGCGAAAGCAGTACACCGAGAACGTCGCCCAGGAGTTCTGGGCCGACCAGAAGCCGCACACCACGATCCTCGTGAGCGGGCTGTCGATGGCGCACGACCACCTCGTGTCGAACGCGCTCGCGGGCATCGGGTACCGCGTCGCCGTGCTCGACGTGCCCGACGTCGAATCGCTCCAGTACGGCAAGGAATTCGGCAACCGCGGCCAGTGCAGCCCCACGTACTTCACGGTCGGCAACCTCGTGAAGCACCTCGTCCGGATGCGCGACGAGCAGGGCCTGACGACGCAGGAGATCGTCGACGGCTACATCTTCCTCACGGCCGGGGGCTGCGGTCCGTGCCGCTTCGGCATGTACGTCACCGAGTACCGCAAGGCGCTCCGCGACGCGGGCTTCGACGGCTTCCGCGTGCTGACGTTCCAGATGGCCGGCGGCATCCAGCAGGCCACGGGCAAAGAGCTCGGCCTGAAGATCGACCCCACCTTCGCGTGGCACGTCGTGCGCTCGCTCATCGCGGGCGACGTGCTGAACATGGTCGGCTACCGCATCCGTCCCTACGAGGTCGTGCCGGGCAGCACCAACGCGGCCCTCGAGCGCTGCAAGGCCGTCCTGGCCGACGCGTTCCGCCACCGCAAGAGCGCGCTCGTCGCCCTGGTCAAGTGCCGCCGCATCCTCGCGGGCGTGCAGGTCGACCGCACCACGCCGAAGCCCGTCGTCAGCCTGATCGGCGAGTTCTGGGCGATGACCACCGAGGGCGACGGCAACTACCACATGCAGCAGTTCCTCGAAGGCGAGGGCGCCGAGGTCGACATCCAGGGCATCACGAACTGGCTGCTGTTCCTCGTGTGGGAGGCCGGCTACGACACCGAGCGCCGCCAGGTCCTCCGCGAAGACGACGCCGCGCGCCGGGGCCTCGCCGGCAAGAACGCGACGAAGAAGCTGTGGAGCCTGCGCGCCGGCTACTGGGCGATCCGTGGCATCTTCCAGGCCTATGCCAAGGCAGTGGGTCTGCACGCATACGAGCTCCCGAACATGGAGCACATCGCCGCGCTCGCCCGCGAGCACTACAGCAACGACGTGCGCGGCGGCGAAGGCCACATGGAGGTCGGCAAGCTCATCCACTTCGTGGAAGACCGCGTCAACCACATGACGGTCAGCGTGAAGCCGTTCGGGTGCATGCCGAGCTCCGGCGTGTCCGACGGGGTGCAGACCTTCGTCATGGCGAAGTGGCCCGACGCGCTGTTCATCCCCATCGAGACCACGGGGGATCAAGAGGTCAACGCCCACTCCCGCGTCCAGATGATGCTGTTCAAGGCGCGGCAGAAGGCGCAGACGGAGTTCGAGAAGGCGCTGTACGACACCGGGCTCTCCGCCCAGGAGTTCGCGCGGCGCGTGAAGTCCAGCCGGCGCTGGCGAGGTCCGTTCGCGCGTCCGAAGCACAAGACCGCGTCGGTCGTGACGAACCTCGTCTACGCGGTGGGTTAGCAGGGGCGCATGCCCATCGACGAATCGCGCACCTTCGAGCCGCTCGGCATCGCCGTGCTCACCGTCAGCGACACGCGCACGCTGGCCGACGACACCAGCGGCAACCTGCTCGCCAGCCGCGCGGCCGACGCGGGCCACGACGTGCGCGCGCGCGCCATCGTGACCGACGACGTCGACTCCATCCAGGCCCGCCTGCGCGACTGGATCGCGGATCCGCACATCGACGTCGTGCTCACCACGGGTGGAACGGGCGTCACCGCGCGCGACGTCACGCCCGACGCCGTCGAGGCGCTGTTCGACAAGCCGATCCCGGGCTTCGGCGAGCTGTTCCGCTGGATCTCGTTCGAGACCATCGGCACGAGCACCATCCAGTCCCGCGCGACCGCGGGGCTCGCGGGAACGACGTACATCTTCGCGTTGCCGGGCTCCACGGGCGCCTGCCGCGACGCCTGGGACCGGATCCTCGCGAGCCAGCTCGACAGCCGTCACCGTCCCTGCAACTTCGCGGAGCTGCGTCACCGGCTCTGAGCTCGCTCCTCGCGCGTGCCCCGCCGGCGGCGGTGCGCGTGCCCGGGAAGGCGCCGCCCCACGCGAAGAGGCTCGGGAGGATCGAGGCGCCCGTGGCGGTCTCGATCGGAGCGCGCCGCACCGCTCGTTCCCGCACGGGAGGGAGCGGGGAGACCGAGCTGACCCCACGTCGTGTCGCCCGCCGAACGCAGAGCGCCCGCGAATCTCACATTCCGGACGCAGAGCCCGCGAGTTTCACATCGGCCGCCACGTCCTCGACCCACGGCGAGCAAACCTGGAGAATAGCGGACCCGACGGAGCCCGATTCTCGGATTCGGGAATCGAGCACCCCGAAGTGTGAAACTCACCGGCACTCTGCGTGCCGGCTGTGAAATTCACCCCGGCTCTGCCGAACGCGATGCGAGGACAACGCCCCCGGCCCACCCGGTCCGCCGGTCGACGGTTCACGGTCCACGTCAGCGTCACCGTCCCGAATCGGCACCCGCGCCGCACGAGCGCCCAGACTGTCCCGATCGTGCCAGAGCCCTCACGAAGCGCCGACCAGCACGGGCGAATCGGGTGTCCAATTCGGGCCAGACCCCATCGGGACACCCGCGCCGCGCGAGGCCCAGGCTGTCCCGATCGTGCCAGAGCCCTCGCGAAACGCGCACCAGCACGGACGAATCGGGTGTCCAATTCGGGCCAGACCCCATCGGGACACCCGCGCCGCGCGAGCGCCCAGGTTGTCCCGATCGTGCCAGAGCCCTCCCGAAACGCCGACCAGCACGGGTGAATCAGGTGTCCAATTCGGGCCAGACCCCATCGGGACAGCCGTGCTCGTGCTCGTGCTCGTGCTCGTGCTCGTGCTCGTGCTGGTGCTCGTGGTCGTGCTCGTGCTCGTGCTCGTGCTCGTGCTCGTGCTCGTGAGACGTGCTCGTGCTCGTGCTCGTGCTCGTGCTCGTGAGACGTGCTCGTGCTCGTGCTCGTGCTCGTGCTCGTGCTCGTGAGTCTCGGGGAGAGGCACCGTCCGCCCCGGCGACCCCATGGCCGCACAGGCCTGCTCTGGTGAATCCCGATTCCGGCCCGCGGGGAGGCCCTCTCTGCCGACCCGAACACCGAGACGTCCCTCGAGAGCCCTGACGTCACGAGTGGACCTTGGCGTCTTCGGCGTCCTTGGCGTCCCCGGCGCCCCTGGCGGCGCAATCGCCTCCGACACGCCCCGGGGACGTGAAGACGATCGCCCCGTGACGGCCTCGTTTCTGCGTCATCTGCGCCCTTCTGCGTCATCTGCGTGAGGCCCGAAGACGCCCGAAGCTCGACCACCTCCGACACAGCCACGTGTGGCTCGCTGTGCGAGACTCGTGATCGGCGCAGCGAGCTCCATACACGTTTGACAGCAAAATCTACGATTTCTGTCGCCAGACACCAGGCGACTGATGATTCGACCGAAAAAGGCTTATTTCCGATCTGGCACGCGAGATGCATTGACCCCGTACGACCATTTCGTACACAGAGGAGGTCACCGCACATGCGTTCCATGCTCATCGCTCTCGGTATCGCGGGTCTCGCCGCCTGCAGCACGTCCACCCCCGTCGCCAGCGCGCCGGACCCCGTCACGGCGAGCGCGGAGACGCTCCTCGTCGACACCGACCTGCCCGTGGCTCCGGAGATCGACGCGCCCGTCGAGTCCGTCGCGTCGCTCGAGCCCGTCGACGCGGTGCCCGCCGAGCCGACCGTCCCCCTCGTGCGCTACAGCCTCCGCCGCGGCGAGACCCTCGCGCACTTCGCCCGCTGGTCCGAGATCCCCGTCGAGGAGATCGCCGACACCAGCGAGCTCGAGCTCGACGGCATGTACGCCGTCGGCACCGAGATCGCGCTCGCCATCGACCCCGAGGTCCGCGCGCTCGTCGAGGCGCGCCGCGACGCGCACCACCGCACCCGGGCCGAGAGCTACCTCGCGAGCCGCGGCTCGACCGGCACGGAGTTCTACAAGGTGAAGACCGGCGACTCGGCGTGGACGATCGCCCGCGACCGCCACGGCATGCCCGTCTGGCTGCTCGAGAGCCTCAACCCGAGCGCGAACCTCGAGCGTCTGCGCCCCGGCGAGCAGCTGCTGGTGCCGGTCTTCGCAGACATCGTCGTGGACGACTTCGACGCCGGCGAGCCCGAGATCGAGATCGGCACCTCGCTCGAGCACGTCGAGTAGACCGGGCCGTCAGGCCCCTTCGCCCTCGAGCGAACCGCGCAGCGCCTTCAGGGCGCTGCGCCATTCCTTGTCGTAGCGGGCGAAGACCTCTTCGTCGTCGAGGAACGCGCCGGTGTGGACCACCGACACGCGCGTCTCTTCGCCGTCGCGCGCGAGCTGGAACCGCACCCGGGATCCGGCCGTGGGCGCCGGGCTCGAGGTATCCCACTTGATCTCGAGCTTTCGCGTGGGCCGGTGCTCGAGGAAGACGCCACGCTCTTCGACCTTCTGGCCCTCGTCGTCGCCCTCGTTCGCGAGGACGATCCGACCGCCCTGGTGGGCCTGGAGGGTCGCATCATCGGCCCACCAGGAGCAAAGCCCCTCTTTCGTCGTGAGCTGGCGCCACACGACCCGCGGGGAGGCCGCGATGTTGATCTGCTGTCGAACGGACGCCATCAGCCCTCCGCCGCGCGCGTAACTTCGCTGACCCGCCTGAACAACTGCACGTTCTGGTAGGTGAACGACCCGGCGAAGAACGCGACGAAGATGAGCCCGAGCCAGAGCCCCCCGAGGGCCACCAGCAACCCGAGCACCGACCCGAGGCCGAACGTGACCAGGGCGGCCGTCCGCGGGGCCATCACGAAGTGCAGACCCGCCAGGAGCGCGTGCCCGCCATCCATCGGGTACAGCGGCAGGAGGTTGAAGAGGCTCCAGAAGACGTTCACCCAGATCGCGTAGAACAGCACCTCACCCGCGGTCTCGCCGCCGACGCCCACGATGGCGACCCCGATGCAGACCGCACCGAGCGCGAGCCCCGACAGCGGGCCGGCGAGCGAGATCAGCAGCTGCTGCCCGATGGTCGCCTGGCCGTGCGTGACGTGACCGCCGAAGCCGTGGATGAAGATCCCCCCGACATCGACGCTGAACAGGCGCGACATCAGCGCGTGCCCGAGCTCGTGCACGAGGATCGACACGAAGATGACGGCGGTGAACCCGAGGATCTCGAGCATGCTGCGCCGATCCTGAAGGCCGAACACCAGCACGAGGCCCGCGAGGAAGAAGAAGCCGGGCTGCACCTGGACGGGGAAGCCCAGCAGCCGGAAGTTGAAGCCCTGTTCCATCCCCTCCCCCTATCCGACCCGGCGCATGACCACGCGCCAACCGGGAGGAATCTCCGCGATTGCCGTGCTGCCCACGTCCATCAGCACCAGCGACGCCCGGCCCCGTGCGACCGGAGGACGGCAGTCGAGGGCCTCGAGCGCGAAGGCCCCGCCACAGGACGGGCACACGGTCGTCCCCGCCCAGTCGAGGCTGCGCGCGAGCCCCGACCCGCATTCGGGACACCGCACCTGAAAGCCCCCGACCTGGTTGGCGTAGAGCACGACCGCCCCCGGATCGTCCCGACGGGCATGGGCGAATCCGCCCTCCACGAGCGCTCCGGCCCGCTCCCCCGGCCCGCGACCGGCGAGGTAGCCCTGCGCCTCCCACGCGCGCCACAGCGCCTCGACAGCCTCTGCTGCGGCCTCGGAGAGGTCGCCCGGGACGAGGTGCAGGTCCAGCCGATGGGTCGCGCGCGGGGGCATCGGGCCTCTGTAGCTCTGTCGGCCGTGACAGCCCCTCGAAATGACAAACGCTCGCGCGGGCTGCGATTATGAAGAGGGTGGAGGTCGTGCAACCCATCGTGGCAGTGCCGCCGAGACGAGCGCGCTCCATCCGGGAGCGCATCCGGGCGGGGGATCGCCTGAAATGGTCGGTCCTCGCGAGTGGATGGGTGCACGTCGGGCTCGTGTGGCTGCTGATCACGGGCGACGTGCTCACCCCCGAGCCTCCGCCGGCCCCTGCGCCCACGCGCATCACCTTCGTCCGGCTCGATGCAGCCGGGCTCGACGCGAGCCTCGCACCCACTCCGCCCGAGGTCGCCCCCTCGGTGTTGACCCGCGAGGCGCGGCCACTCGACGTGCCGAGCCGCGCGGGCCGGGTCGCCGAGGTCCGCGAGCAGGCCGTCGAGCAGCGGGCCGACCCCGTCGAGCGCGACCGGGTCCTGCCGGACTCCGAGCCTCCCCCAGACGTGCAGCACGCGCCCGTCGAGTACGTGCGGGTCGACCACCCGAGCGACGTCCCGGTGGAGTCCGACCGAATCAGCGATGCGCACTCCGCCGCGATCGAAGAAGCCCGCGCACGCGTGACGGCCACCACGTCCGGGCCCCGCACACCGATGCAGGACGGGAGCGACGCGCGCCCGGGGCCCCACCTCGCGATGCAGGTGGCGCTCGTCGATCCGCGTGAGCTCGGGGGCATGCGCGCCGCTCCCGTGCGGGCTGGCGATCGGTCCGAGGCGCGCGAGGGCAGCGGGGGCAGCCGTTCCGACCAGCTCGCGCGCGGCGCCACCGGTCAGCACGGCGCAGTGGCCGAGGGCGGCGCTCCGGCCCGGGCCGCCTCGGGGAGCCAACAACCCGACCGCGTGCAGGCCCCCGGTGGCCCGGGTGGGATGGCGGGGTACCTCCCCTCGCCCGACGGCGACCGGTCTCCCCAGCTCGATGGCGAAGGCACGGGTGATGCGGCATTGGCGCGGTACCAGTCCGGCTCGCCGCGTCCCGCCACGGCGCGCGACGACGCCGAAGACGATGCGACCGGCACCCGCGGCGATGGGCTCGCCGTGGCCGACAGCCCCGGGCTCGCTGCCGACGCGGGCGGCCGCCCGGATGCCGATGTCGATGCGCCCGCAGCAGCCGGCCTCCGGGGTCTCGGCGACGCGGGGGATGGCGAAGGCGAAGCGAGCGCTCCGTTCGACCCGGTCGAGGATCTCCGCGCCTTCATGGGCTGGGAGCGGCCCGAGCTCGTGGGCGAGTACACGGGGGGCTACGGCTACGGCGCGGGCTTCGGTGCCGCGGCGACCTCGCCGTCGAGCGCGTCCGCGCCGGTCGTTCGCGACTGGGCCTCGGTGTCCGCGCGCGAAGACCCGCTCGGGCGCTACATGCGCCGCGTCGAGGAGATCCTCGTCGAGCGCTGGCTCGACAACGACCTGTCCATCCAGGACCGGGCCCGCGGCATCCAGGGCGACGTGGTCGTGCAGTACGTCATCCGCGCGAACGGGCGTACCGAAGCGGTCGTCGTGGCGCGCCACTCCGGCCATGCCGAGCTCGATCTCCTCGCTCTGGCGGCGATTCCCGAGCGGCTGCCCCGGATTCCGCGCGAGGTCGAGCGCGACGCCATCCACCACCAGGTGACGCTGCGGTACCGCAACCCGCTCGTCGTCACGGCGGCCGGACGATGAGGCGCCTGTCCTTCCAGCGCCGCAAGAGCCCGTGGAGCCTGCTCCTCCTGGCCCTGATCCCCGCTGCGGTCATCGACAGCGCGCTGATCGGCGGCGTGCTCTACCTCATCGACACCCTCCAGCCCGAGCCGAGCCTGCGCGCCCGCCCGGTGAAGCTCGTCATCCTCGACCCTCCCGAGAAGCCCGAGACCGAAGAGCCCGAAGAGGAGGAGCCCGAGTTCGAGGGCCAGATCGTCGAGGTCGCCCCTCCCGAGGTCGAGGAGAAGCCCGAAGACGCGGACTACCTCGCCGAGCACGACCAGGTCGTCGAGGAGGAGACCAAGACCGAGAAGTTCAAGATCAATCCGGAGATCCTGTCGAAGCAGTACTCCCGTGAAGAGCAGCTCCGCATGGAGGACCTCCTCGACCTGAACGTCGACAAGGAGTCCACCGGCGCGACCGTGGGCAACGACCGCTTCGACCCCGACCGCGACGGCACGCTGGCGTCCCTCCCCTCCCCGTGGACGATGACGAACAAGGAGGGCATCCAGGACCCGGTGATGGCGAGCCACGCCGACGCGATGATCGCGGGTGCGCCGCAGAACGACCTGCTCGACGAGCGCTCGTCCGACGAGGTGAACCTCAACACCAAGGAGTACCTCTACGCGACGTACATCAAGCGCATCCGGCGGCTCGTGAACTTCTACTGGAACCAGAACCTCGACAACCTGCCGGCGTCCGTGAAGTACTCGAAGTCGAAGTACCACACGGTGGTGAACGTGATCCTCGACTCCGACGGCGCGCTCGAGTTCATCGAGATCACGACCGAGAGCGGCAGCGACGAGCTCGACGAGGCCGTCGTGAGCGCCTTCAAGCTCGCGGGGCCCTTCCCGAACCCGCCGGAGGGGCTCGTGGCGAAGGACGGGCGCGTGTACCTGCCGGACTTCGGGTTCGACGTGCAGCTGGGCACGGCGCGGATGCAGTACCAGGGCATCGATCCGCGCGCGGGCGTGCAGTTCCCGGGCATCCTGAAGTCCCCGAGGTAGGCGTCCCTTTACCGAAGGCGTCCCGTGCCCAGCCGAAGGCGGTGCGCGTGCGCGTGCGCGTGCCCGACCCGGGCAGCGGCGCTCGGGTCATCGCATTTGCCTCGGTCGCCCGCCCGGGAGGGCTACCGCCGTTCCTGCTTCCGACGCTCGAAACCGGGAACGCGCACGCGCACGCGCACGCGCACGGGGTCTAGGTCGTCGTGCGGGGGGACTTCTTCGAGAGCACGAAGCAGCCGCGGCCGGGCTGGCAGTCCTCCGGGACCGACGGTGCGTCGTCGGGCCCCCACGGCTGGAGCGTGCGGTTGCACTGGTACTGGCAGTCGTTGAGCTCGAAGTACGCCTGCAGGTCGGCTTCCGTCGGGAAGTGGGCGCCGTAGTACGTCTTCCAGCGGAGGTAGCGGCAGAGCTTCATCCGGTGCTCCCGGCGCGCCGCCAGGCCTCGGAGAGGGTGTCGACCACGGTAGCGCGTAGCAGATCGAGCTTGTAGGCGGTCTGCGGGAGGTTGCCCGGCTCGGCCAGCGCCTGCTCGACCAGCCCCGCCATCGCGCCGGGCTGGGCGCCGTTCAGCACCTCGGAGAGCGAATCCAGGCGCACCGGGCGGTTCTCGATGGCCCCGACCGTCAGGACGACCCCGCCGAGCGCCGTGCCCACGCGCACGCAGCGCGCGGTGACCTCGACGAGCGGCCACTCGGCACGGGCCCGCGAGATGGCGCGCTTGTACGCCGCACCTTCGCCCACCGGCGGCATGGGGACCTCGATGCCGACCACCAGCCGGCCCTCGGGCAGCGCGTGGGTCTGCGTGGGCTCGCGGCCGGGGCCGAGCAGCTCGGGAATCGTGCGGCGCTCGTCGCCGTCGAGCACGATGACCGCGTCGTACGCCCACAGCGCGACGGCGAGGGTGCTCGGGTGCGGCGCGATGCAGCCGCCGCGGTCGTACAGCGCGTGGTTGAGCGCGTCGCCGTGGCGGGCGAGGCAACGCGCGCCGCCCTTCTTGGCGCAGGTGAGGTGCGGGCTCCGGTAGTACCAGCACCGCACCTGCTGGAGGAGGTTGCCGCCCACCGTGCCGCGGTTCCGGATCTGCGGCGTGGCGAGCCCGCCCGACGCCTCGACGAGCCCCTTCCAGAGCTGCGCGCCGGGATGGGCGGCGAGGTCGGCCATGGTCGCGAGCGCGCCGATGTGGAGGCGCCCGTCGCGGACCTCGATCGCATCGAGCCCCTCGAGATCGCGCAGATCGACGAGATCGCCGCTCGCGAGCCCGTGTCGCCGGCGCTCCTGGAGGTCGGTGCCCCCTGCCCTCACGGAGCCCGCGGTCGTCGCGGCCTCTTCGATGCTCGTCGGGAAGCGGATCACGCGAGCGCTCCCCGCACCCGGTCCGGGCGGATGGGCAGGGCGTGCATCCGGACGCCCGTCGCGTTCGCCACGGCGTTCGCGACGCTCGCGGCGCACGGCACGGTGCAGATCTCGGCGAGCCCCACGCCGCCACCACGCACGTCCTCGAAGCCCTGCTCGTCGAAGTGGACGGTGATCTCGGGCGCGTCGCCGATGCCGGGGATGCGGTAGTCCTCGAGGCCCGCGGTGAGCAGGACGCCCGTGTGCGGGTCGAGCCGGCGGTCTTCGTAGAGCGCGTAGCCGATGCCCTGCACGATGCCGCCCTCGACCTGGCTGCGCGCCAGGGCCGGCACGACGATGCGCCCGACGGCGATGCCCGCGTACGCGCGCGTCACGCGGACCTTCCCGGTCCAGGTGTCGACCTCGACCTCGGTGAGCTGGACCGCACCCGGCGACTGCTTGCCGATCTTCAGGCCGCCCAGCGCGAACGGCAGGAAGAACGCGCGATCATCGCTCTTGCGCCGCCCGACGACGGAGATGCGCGGGGCGTCCTGGATGAGGTCCTTCCACGAGGTGAAGCCGCCCGAGTCCTGCTGCAGCCCGTGCCGCTGGGCGGTCCCGCGCAGGCCCCGCGCTTCACGCGCGTGATCGACGAGCGCGTCGCGGATCTGCTCGGCGGCATGCTCTGCGGCCGGGACGACCGAAGCCGTGGTGCGGCTGCCCGCGCTCATCGGCCCCTGCACGGCATCCGTGCTGCCGACGCTGACCTCGACCTCACCCGGCTCGAGGCCCAGCGCGTCGGCCAGGGCCCAGGCGATGGCCGAGCGGGTGCCGTTCCCCATGTCCTGCGAGGCGGTGCTGGCGGTGATGCGCCCGCCCGCGAGGGTGACCTCGACCTGGGTGTTCACCTGCGTGAAGTAGAACCACGCAGCCGACGCGACGCCGACGCCGACGCGGTAGCGCCCCGTCTGCGGGCCGGTCGGGCGCTTCTTCCAGACGTCGAGGCCCTCCATCCAGTCGTAGATCCGGATGCGGCCAGCGTTCGGATCCCAGCGCCGCCGCAGCTGGAAGGGCGACTCGCCGCGTTGCTTCGCGATCTCGTCGACCATCTGCTCGAGCGCGAAGAACGCCGGCGGCCCGCCCGGGCCCCGCAACGGCTTCGCCGGCGCGCTGTTGGTCACGACGTCGTGGTCGAGCAGCTCCTTGCGGCTGGACGGGTAGATGAGGCGCATCAGGAAGCCCGTGATCGTGCCGACGGAGACGCCTCCGTCGGCGTACGCCTCGCTCTGGAACCCCGCCAGGTGCCCCGATTCGGTGGCCCCCATGCGCATGTGGAACCGCTGGGCCGGACGGTTGCCGCCGACGGCGATCTCGTCGGCGCGCGAAAGCGCCACGCGCACCGGGAGGTTCGCTTCGCGGGCGAGCTCGATGGCCACGATGGTGTCGGCCATCACGATGGCCTTCGCGCCGAAGCCGCCCCCGACGAACTCGGCGTGGACCGTGACGTCGTCCTCCTTCACCTCGAAGTGGTCGGCGATGTCGGCCTGGAAGTCGGTGACGGACTGGGTGGAGGCCCAGACCTCGATCCGCTCGCCGTCGACCTTCGCGACCGTGGCGTGCGGCTCGAGCGTGCAGTGCGCCTGGATCTGCGTGTCGAAGGTGGCTTCGTGCTGGATGGCGGCTTCTTCGATGCGCCCCTCGGCCTTGCGGTGGCCCGAGAAGAAGTCGGACCGGAACGGGCCGCGGACGTTGCCCTCCTTCCAGCGGGTCGGGAGCAGCAGGCCCTCGGCCGCGCTGGGGGCCTGCTTGTGGGCGCGCTTCGCGAAGACCTCGGTGGCGCCGGGCGCCATCGCGGCGTCGAGCCCGATGATCGGCGCGCTGGGCTCGATCTCGGCCGCGAGCGCGGCGATCCCAGCGTGGGCGGAGGCCTCGTCGTCGGCGGCGACGGCCGCGAGCTCCTGCCCGAAGTATCGGATGGCCGCGCCATCCTCGGCGAGTCGCACCACCGCACGGACCCCGGGGACCGCGCGTGCCGCCGCGAGGTCGAGGCGGACGAGGCGCCCCGCACCGGTGGTCGCGCGCAGCACGGCGCCCTCGAGCATCCCCGGGAGCGCGATGTCGACGGTGTACCGCGCCTCGCCCGTGACCTTCGGCACGCCGTCGGCACGCGGCCCCTTCGAGGGAGCGCGGTCGAAGCGCCCGGCCGCGGCACCCTGGATGGCCCGGTAGATGGCGGCATAGGCGCCACAGCGGCACAGGTGGCCGGCCATGGCCGCGGCCACCGCGTCGCGGCCGGGCTCGACGTCGCCGTGCTCGGCGCGCCAGGCATCGACCCAGTGCGCCGCCTCGACGACGAACCCCGGCGTGCAGAACCCGCACTGCAGCGCGTCTTCGGCGAGGAACGCGCGCTGGACCGGGTGCAGCACGCCGCCCTTCGCGACCCCGTGGATGGTGCCCACCCGCGCACCCTTCAGCGCGACGGCGGGCAGGAGGCAGGCGCAGGCGGTCTGGCCGTCCTTCACGATGGTGCAGGCCCCGCAGGCCCCGTGCCCGCAGCCCTCTTTCACGCCCGTGCTGCCCGCGGCACGGAGCGCCGTGAGGGCGGAGGTGTCGGGCCCCACGCGGAAGGTCTTCGGCTCGCCATCGACCTCGACGGACACCTCGAGCGCGTCGGATTCGGCCTCCGCGGCCTCGACCCGGGTCGACAGCGACCCCGCGGCGGTGGCGGCGAATCCGGTGGTCAGGAAGCCGCGTCGGGTGAGCTTCGCCACGTCAGTCCTCCCGGACCTTGGTGCTCGACACGTAGGCGACGCCGATGCCCACGATGTAGAGCAGGCACAGCGGGATGGCGAGCGCGGTCTGCGTGATGGGATCGGGCGGCGTGATGAGGGCCGCGATGACGAACATCGCGACCACGGCGTACCGGAAGGAGCCCAGCATGTCCTTGTGGTCGATGAGGCCCAGCTTCGCGAGGAACCAGACGACCACGGGCAGCTGGAAGCACACCCCGAACGCGATCATCATGGTCGCGACACCGCCGAGGTAGCCGCGGATCGACAGGCTGGTCGCCATGTCGGGGATGACCGTGAGGAAGAACGGCATCGCGATGGGCAGCAGCACGAAGTAGCAGAACGCCGCGCCCATCGCGAAGAGCACCGAGCTCGCGGCCGACAGCGGGTAGACCATGCGCCGCTCGGACTTGTAGAGGCCCGGTGCGATGAACCCCCAGATCTGGAACGCGACGATGGGCATGGCGATGACGAGGCCGGCCAGAAGCGCCGTCCACAGCCAGGTGTAGACGCCTTCGAAGAGCGAGTTCACCACGCCCAGCTTGCACGTGAACTCGGCGCCCTCGGCGAGGTATCCGCCCGCCCGCAGCTGCTCCTCGGCGGTGATGCAGCCCTCGTCGAACGGCTTGCGGAGCAGCTTGATGAGGTCTTGCACGAAGATCAGCGAGATCACCATGCCGACACACATGCCGATGAACGCCTTCACCAGGCGGTCGCGCAGCTCTTTCAGGTGCTCGAGGAGCGGCATCCGGCTCGCTTCGAGCTCGTCGTCGGTCACTGCGGGCCCTCCGTGTCGACGGGTGGGTCGCGCGGCTGGAGGGCCGGGTGGTCGGGCGGGAGCTTCGCCGAGGGCGCCACGCGCATCTCGGGGTCGCGGACGGGCTCGGGGTCTTCGGGGATGTCGTGGTCGTCGCCGGGCACGTCGTCGGTCGCCTCGCCTTCGGACGCGGCCCCGTCGGCCAGGTCGGGGGGTGGGAGCGGAGCGTCGTGGGGCACGGCCCCCTCGCCCGCAGAGGCCAGCGCGGCCTCGCGCGCGGACTTGGCCGCGGCGCGGCGCTCCTGCAGGGCCTTGTAGCGCTCTTCGGCATCCTGGCGGTCGGCCTCGAGCACGAACGCGCGGCGCATGTCGTCGGCCGCCCGGCGGAGCATCCCGTACTGCCGGCCGAGGTACCGGAGCACGTGCGGGAGCCGCTCGGGACCGACGACGACCAGCAGCACGGCGCCGATCACGACGATTTCCCAGAAGCCCAGCGAGAGCATGGCGAGAACGCCTCCCCGAGGGCGGAGCGTAACGCGAAGCGCGACACCGGGGTGGATTGGACATCCGGGGCACCGTCGGGGTACTCGTGATTGTCGGCCCACCTGGAGACCCGCCGGAGGACATCGCCGTGTGCAGGCTGTTCGGATTCCGCAGCTCGGTTCCCAGCAAGGCCCACCGCTCGCTCCTCGAGGCCGAGAACGCGCTGGGTCTCCAGAGCCATCTCCACCCCGACGGCTGGGGCATCGGGTGGTTCGTCGACGACGAGGCGTACATCATCAAGTCGTCGAATGCGGCCCACGCCTGCGAGCGTTTCCGCAGGGCGTCCCGCGTGCTCACGTCCCACACGTTCCTCGTGCACGTCCGCCGCGCGACGGTCGGGGTCATCGACCACCTCAACGCCCACCCGTTCCGCCACGGCCGCTGGCTGTTCGCGCACAACGGCACGATCTTCGACTTCGACCGGGTGAAGCCGTGGCTCCTCGAGGGCACCGACCCGGTGTTCCAGACGCTGATCCTCGGCGACACCGACTCCGAGCACCTCTTCTACTTCCTGCTGAGCCGCCTGGTCGAAGCGGGGATCAGCCGGACGGGGCGGGAGATCAGCGATGCCGACGCGGTCGCGGCCATCGTCCGCACGGCACTGCTCGACCTCGACGCGGCCGCGTCCCGGCTCGGTGCGCGGCGCCCGATCGTGAACGTGCTCCTCACCGACGGTCGCCTGTTCGTGGCGCACAAGGCGGGGATGCCGCTGATGCTCTCCACGCAGAAGGTCACCTGTCCGGACTTCGCGACGTGCCCCGAGCCGAACAAGGTCTGCATGCTCGCGAAGCGTCCCGACGATCAGCCGGTCAACCACATGCTCGTCGCCAGCGAGCCCATCGGG
Organism: Alphaproteobacteria bacterium; assembly: GCA_020632875.1. Classification (GTDB taxonomy): domain Bacteria; phylum Myxococcota_A; class UBA796; order UBA796; genus JACKEQ01. The sequence continues at coordinate 366,544 of JACKET010000007.1, read as the reverse complement.
CACGGCGAGAACGTGTGGGAAGAGCTCGCAGACGGCACCACGGTGCGCCTCGACGAGCGGTTCATGCTCCGAACGATGGCGCCGCCCGAGGGCTGGGAAGCGCCGGAGCTGCCGGAGGAGTATCGGGCGCTCGCTGCGCGCTGCTGAGAGCCCGTCAGGGGGTCTGGGGACGGACCGGGAACGCAGCTCACCAGAGCAGGCCCTGGGGTGGCCTCAGTGGGGTCAGACCCCACAGCGGCCACCCCGTGACGGAGAATCCGCGCGAGGCGTGCGTGCGGGTGAGGGTTCGGCTGCCGGCATGGTCGACGCTCCCGACGACGGAGATCGGGCTCGAGCGGGATCTGTCTCACGCAGATGACGCAGAAGGACGCAGATGACGCAGAGGGAACGTCGCGGGCAGGGCAAGACGGGCTGCTGCCCCGGAGATCGAGGGGGCCTGGGGACGGACCGGGAACGCAGCTCACCAGAGCAGGCCGTCCTCCACGACGAGCCGGGATCCCGTGGCCGATACCCGCGACGCCCTCGTCTCCCGACCGCCCCACCGGTCCGGGCGGGCACGTCCGCAGGGTCCGGTTCCCCACCGCCCTGCCACACCGCTGGCCCCTCCCGGGAACCGGATCCTGGGACTGCCGGGTCTACGAACCGCAAGGCCGCCATAGGCAAGCCGCGCAGCGCGCTCCGCGCGCGGAGTAATGGGTAGACCGGACGTCCACACCGGCGGTCCCCGTTCTCCACGGCGAGCCGGGATCCCGCGGCCGACACGCGCGACGGTGCCGTCTACGACGAGCCGGATTTCCGCTTCGAGCGCCCGATCGGGCACGCGCACGCGCACGCGCACGCGCACGGGTCGGGCCTCGAGCGCCCTGCCGATGCGGAGCTCTTCCGACCTCCTCGATCGCGACAGGCAGAGCCCGAAGGGTCCGGTTTCCCATCGCCCCGCCGCAGCGCCCGAACCCACGGGGAAACCGGATCCTGGGACTGCCGGGTCTACGAACCGCAAGGCCGCCGCAGGCGAGCCGCGCAGCGCGCTCCGCGCGCGGAGTAATGGGTAGACCGGACGTTCACACCCGCGGTCCCCGTCCTCTACGACGAGCCGGGATCCCGCGGCCGACACCCGCGGCCCGAAGAGCCGAGGCTACTCGCCGATACGCGCGAGCACGGCGTTCGCCTCGAGCGCCTGCCCGATCTGGACCTCGATGCTCTCGACCACGCCGTCGACGGGGGCCTTGAACTCGTTCTCCATCTTCATGGCCTCGACCACGATGACCACCTGACCCGCCGTGACGCGGTCGCCCACCGCCACCGGGATGCGGACGACGACGCCTGGCATCGGCGTCGCGAGCACGCCCTCGGCCGCCCCGCCGCCCATCGCGGCGCTCGCGGAGCGCGGATCGACGACCCTCGCGTCGAGCGGGTGCCCGTCGACCTGGAGCGCGACGCGGTCGCCGTGGACGTGGGTGCCGACGGTCGTGCTGCGCCCGCCGTTCACGAGCCGGAGCTCGCCCGGCTGCACGAATCCCCCGCCCCACGCGGCCCATTCGCCTTCGTCCATGCGGACGCGCCAGCCGCCCTCGGCGCGCTCGACATCGACCACGACCTTTCGCCCTTCGAGCTCGACCTCGTACCTCATCGCCAACCCCTCGCGGCTTCGCGCCACCGACCCGTGCGCTTCCATGCCGAGCTGATCGCGCCCTCGGCGGCCGGCGCCTTCCTCCCGAGCTCGGACTCGAGCCGTGCGATGGCCGCCGCGGCCACCGCGAGATCGACCGTGGCGTCGGGGGGCTCGAGGTTCGCGTCCAGCCACTCGGGCGTGATGAACCCCGTCGTGTAGTGCCCCGCGAGGAACCGCGGGTCTTCGAACGTGGCGAGGAAGAACGGGATGCTCGTGGGCGTGCCGACGACGCGGTAGTCCTGCAGCGCCCGCTTCGCGCGGCCGATCGCCTCGTCGCGCGTGGCGCCCCAGACGACGAGCTTCGCGACCATCGGGTCGTAGTGGATGGGGATCTCCATCCCCTGCACCACCCCGGAATCCACACGGACCCACGGCCCGCCCGGCTCGCGGTACACGTGCAGCGGGCCCGGTGCCGGGCGGAAGTTCGCACGCGCGTCTTCGGCGTAGATCCGACACTCGATGGCGTGGCCGCGGATCTGGAGATCCTCCTGGCGGAACCAGAGCGGCTCGCCGCCCGCCACGCGGAGCTGGGCCTGGAGCAGATCGATGCCCGAGATCATCTCGGTGATCGGGTGCTCGACCTGGAGCCGGGTGTTCATCTCGAGGAAGAAGAACTCGCCGTCGTCGCCGAGCAGGAACTCGCAGGTGCCCGCGCCGACGTAGTCGACGGCCTTCGCCGCGCGGACCGCGGCCCCGGCCATCGCTTCGCGCGTGCTGGCCGGGAGGATCGGGCACGGCGCCTCTTCGACGACCTTCTGGTGCCGGCGCTGGATGGAGCAGTCGCGCTCGAACAGATGCACCACGTTGCCGTGCGCGTCGGCCAGCACCTGGATCTCGATGTGGCGCGGATTCACGATGGCCCGCTCGAGGTACACCGACGCGTCGCCGAACGACTTCTGGGCCTCGCCCTGGGCACCGAGCAGCGCGTCCTTCAGGTCGGCCTCGCGGTGCACCAGGCGCATTCCCTTGCCCCCACCGCCGGCCGCGGCCTTCAGCATGAGCGGGAAGCCGATCTCGCGCCCGATCGTCAGCGCTTCGGCGGGGTCGTGGATGGCTTCGAGGGTACCGGGCACGACGGGCACGCCGGCCGCCGACATCTTCTGTCGTGCCGCGGTCTTCGAGCCCATCGCGTCGATCGCGTCGGGCGGAGGACCGATCCACACGAGGCCCGCGTCGATGACCTTCTTCGCGAACCCGGCGTTCTCCGACAGGAACCCGTAGCCCGGGTGGACGGCGTCGCACCCGGTCTCGGCGGCCACAGCGAGCAGCCGGTCGCCGAGCAGGTAGGACTCGGAGCTCGCGGGAGGCCCGATGCACACGGCCTGATCGGCCATGCGCACGTGCAGGGCATCGGCGTCGGCCGTGCTGTACACAGCGACGGCGGTGAGGCCCCGTTCGTGGCAGCCGCGGATGATGCGGACGGCGATCTCTCCGCGATTCGCGACGAGGACGCGCTTGAAGGGTCGGATGTTCATGGCGCGCCGAATAACCCGTGGATCAGGGTGCGGCTTCGCCCCCGGCCTCTGCCTCGGCCTCCGTCGCGGTCACCGGCTCGGGCTCGGGCGCAGGCTCGGGCTCGGGCGCAGGCTCGACGTCCTTCGACCAGTAGCGGGCGTCGCCCGTGTGCACCGAGAACGACGCGACCACGCGGGTCAGCGTGCGGGAGTCGTCGCTCGACAGGGCCTCCGGCTTGAGCGCGGTGACGCCCCCCGCCGTGATCTGCACGCGGTCGCCGAGCCGGACGCCCCCGCCGTACGAGACCTGCGGCTGCAGGCCCTTCAGCACCCACCGCGAGTCGTCGTAGGCCACGCGGATGTCGCTCGTGACCCAGGCCGCGCCGCCCTTCAGGTAGAAGAACATCGGCGGCGCCGGCTCGAACGAGAGCCCGAGCTTCGGGAGCACCGCCAGCGTGCGGAACCGGTCGATGCACCCGTCGGACGTGGTGTCGCACGGGGGCTGCTGGACGTCGATGAGGTCGCCGACCACGTCGATGTCCTCGATCACGCCGCCGTCGCCCACGAACGGGCCGACCACCGAGCCGTACGACACGTCGGCCTCGGCCCCCGCCCACACGAAGTGCGTGGCGAGCGGGATCGCGAGGGAGGCCGACGCACCCGTGGTGAACGCGCGGTAGTCGTCGAGGCGGATGGGCGGGAACAGGAACGCCGAGACGGCGTACTGCGGGTACGGGTCGTCGTACGTGAAGCTACCGACCTGGTAGCCCACCTCGAGGACCGGAACGGCCGGAGGGAGCTGCAGGTTCTCCATGACCACGTTGCGCGGGCCGAGCGCCGCGCTGTGGACGTTCAGCTCGACGACGAAGCCGTTGCCCTTGCCCGCGAGCGCGCTCCCCCCCATCGCGTCGTGCTGGAAGAGGAAGCCCATCTCGACCATGGACTCGGACAGCAGGGTCGTGAAGAGCCCCTCGCACACGGGCGCGTCCAGACAATCCTGGAGGTCCGTGGTGGTGCGGACCTCTGCGGGTTGCTGGCCGTACGCCACGCTCGCGAGGAGCGCGATCAAGCCTGCGCTGCGGGCTCGGCCTTGGCCTTGGCAGCCGCGGCTGCGGCGGCGGCCTGGCGCTTCAGCGCGAGATCCTGGCGGACCTTCTGGAGGTTCTCCTTGCCGAGGGTGAGGTCGAGGACCTCCTCCATCCGCGACACGAAGTGGAACTCGAGGTCTTTCTTGATCTCGTCGGGCACCTCGGTGAGGTCTTTGCGGCACTTGTCGGGCAGCAGCACGGTGCGGATGCCCGCGCGGTGCGCAGCGAGCACCTTCTCCTTCACGCCGCCGACCGGGAGGACCGCGCCGCGCAGCGTGATCTCGCCCGTCATCGCGACGCTCGGGTCGACCGTGAGGCCGGTGAGCAGGCTCGTGATGGCCGTGATCATCGTGACACCCGCAGAGGGGCCATCCTTCGGGATCGCGCCATGCGGCACGTGGACGTGCAGATCGATGCTGTCGAAGTCGCCCGCGTCGATGCCGAGATCGTCGGCCATCGACTTGATGTACGAGCGCGCGACGCTCACGGATTCCTTCATCACGTCACCGAGCGAGCCGGTGAGCGTGAGGCCGCCCTTGCCCTTCATCTTGGTGGCCTCGATGAAGAGGATCTCGCCGCCCACGGCGGTCCAGGCGAGGCCCGTCGCGACGCCCGGCACAGCCGTGCGCTCGGCGACTTCCTTGAAGAAGTGGATCGGCCCGCGGATCTCTTCGACGAGATCGGGATCGACCACGATCGTCTCGCGGCGCTCGCTGGCGATCTCGCGTGCGCACCAGCGGCAGACCGCGGCGAGCTCGCGCTTCAGCGACCGCACGCCGGCCTCGCGCGTGTACGACTCGATGACCTTGTTCAGCGCCTCGGGCTGGAGCGTGACGAGATCCTCGGTGAGCCCGTGATCCTCGAGCACCTCGGGCCACAGGTAGCGCCGGGCGATCTGCACCTTCTCCTGCATCGTGTACCCGGCGACCCGGATCATCTCCATCCGGTCGCGCAGCGGGCCGGGGATCGTGTCGGGCACGTTGGCCGTCGCGATGAACAGGACCTTCGACAGGTCGAACGTCACGTCGAGGTAGTGATCCTGGAAGGTGTCGTTCTGCTCGGGATCGAGCACCTCGAGCAGCGCGGAGCTGGGGTCGCCGCGGTAGTCGGCGCCGAGCTTGTCGATCTCGTCGAGCACGAAGACCGGGTTGTTGCTGCCGGCCTTCTTGAGCCCCTTGATGATCTTGCCGGGCATCGAGCCGATGTAGGTGCGGCGGTGGCCGCGGATCTCGGCTTCGTCGCGCACGCCGCCGAGCGAGATGCGCACCATCTTGCGGCCGAGCGACCGCGCGACGCTCTTCGCGAGCGAGGTCTTGCCGACGCCGGGGGGCCCGACGAGGCACAGGATCGGGCCCTTCATGTCGGACTTGAGCTTCCGGACCGCGAGGAACTCGAGCATCCGCTGCTTCACCTTCTCGAGGCCGTAGTGATCCTCGTCGAGGATCCGCTCGGCTTCGTTCACGTCGAGGCGATCGTCGGTCGTGATCTGCCACGGCAGCTCGGTGAGCCAGTCGAGGTAGGTGCGCGAGACCGTGTACTCGGCGGCGCCGGGGCTCATGCGCGCCATGCGCTTGAGCTCCTTGAACGCGACCTCTTCGACCTCCTTCGGCATCCGGGCGCGCTTGATGTTGCGCTTGAGCTCTTCGAACTCCTCCTGGCGCTCGTCGACCTCGCCGAGCTCTTTCTGGATGGCCTTGAGCTGCTCGCGGAGGAAGTACTCGCGCTGAGCCTTGTCCATCTCGCCCTTGACCTCGGTCTGGATCTTGTTCGAGAGCTCGAGGACCTGGATCTCTTTGTTGAGGAGCGCGATCACCTTCTCCATCCGCTCCTTCACGCCGAAGGTCTCGAGCAGCTCCTGCTTCTCGTCGGGAGGGATGTTGAGGTTGGACGCGACGATGTCGGCGAGCACGCCCGGCTCGTCGATGCTGCGGACGAGGAAGTTCGCCTCGGCCGGGATCTGCGGCGACAGGTCGATGATCTTCTGGGAGAGCTCGCGCAGCGGCCCCATCAGCGCTTCGGCCTCGGGCGGCGCATCCTGGACGGGGAACGTCTCGAGCTCGGCTTCGAGGTAGCCGTTCTCGTCGACCCAGCCCTTCACCTTCGCGCGGGCCAGGCCCTGGATGATGACGTTGAGCTTGTTGCCCGGGACCTTGACCATCTTGAGGATCTTCACGACCGTGCCGACCGGGTAGAGGTCGTTCGGACCGGGATCCTCGGTCTTGGGATCGCGCTGGGCGAAGATGCCCAGGTACTTCTCTTCGGTGGCGAGCGCGCTCTCGACCGCCTTCACCGACTTGTCGCGACCCACGTTGATGGGGAACGCCAGCACCGGGAAGATGACGGTGTTTCGGATGGCGAGGACGGGAATCCGCATGCTGGAGGGGAGGTTCGCGGATCCGGCGTCGCTGGGATTGTCGAAGGCCATGGATGGAGGTCCTCTGGGACGGGTGGGATGGAGGTCACTCTAGCCACGGAGCCCGCCGGGGGGAACCGGTCATGGATTTTGATGACGACGCCCGTACCGGATCGCCGCGATCGTCGAGATGATCGCGATGGCGAGGAGGACCGCCTGCACCTCCGGTGCACCGAAGTGGAAGCCGGGGGGCATGGGGTCCATGGGGTGGCCGTCTCCTCCCGGAGGGCTATAGCGCGGCATCCGGCCGTGGGGACGACCGCGGGTCGGGTACAATCACACGACCGCCCCCGGATGCCCGTGCAGGCAGCGCCCTCCCAGCTCCATCGCTTCTTCGCGGACGCCGCACACCGCGCTGCCGTTGGGCGCGCGATCCCGGATGGATCGGTGATCCGCTTCGAGCTCGAGGGCCCCGGCGGTGGGGTGTGGTGCCTGAAGCGGCGCGGCACGCGGGTGCACCTGGTCGACCACCCGACGAACCCCGACTGCCTGCTGCGCTGCTCCACCGCCGACTTCCACGCCCTGCTCACCGGGTCGCTCGACGCGACCGAGGGCTTCATGAGCGGCCGGCTCGAGGTCGCGGGCGACGTGGGCATCGTGCTCGGCCTCCACGAAGCCCTGCGGAGCGACGGATGAGCGACACCCGGGTGCGCATGCCGCAGCCGATCATCGTGATCTCCGACGGCACGGGCGAGACGGCCGAGAAGGTCGTGCGCGCCGGGCTCCGCCAGTTCCAGGGGCACCTGGTGCACGTGCGGACCTACGCAGGCGTGAGCACGGCCGACACGCTGCTCGGGCTGTTCCGCATCGCCGCGCGGCGCCAGGCGTTCGTCATCACCACGCTCGTGCAGCCCACCATGCGCGAGCTCGCCGAGCGCTACAGCACCGACCTCAAGGTCCGGCACCTCGACCTCATCGGCAACCTGCTCGGCGAGCTGCAGGGCTACCTCGAGGCCGAGCCCCTCTCGGTCCCGGGCCTGATGCACCAGGCCGACGAGCGGTACTTCAAGCGCATCGAGGCCGTCGAGTTCACCGTGAAGGCCGACGACGGGAAAGAGCCGCGCATGCTCCGCGAGGCCGACGTGATCCTCGTCGGGGTCTCGCGCACGTCGAAGACGCCGCTGTCGACGTACCTCGCCCACAAGGGGTTCAAGGTCGGCAACGTCCCCATCGTGCTCGACCACGCGCCGCCGCCGCAGCTCTTCGAGGTCGATCCGCACCGCGTCTTCGCGCTCACCATCGGCCCCGAGCCGCTGCAGAGCATCCGGGCGAGCCGGCTGCGCGCGATGGGGGTCGGCACGCAGAGCAACTACGACGACCCCGACTACATCATGGCCGAGCTCGAGTACGCCTCCGACCTGTTCCGGGCCCACCCCGAGTGGCCGATCATCGACGTCACCAACAAGGCCGTCGAGGAGACCGCCGCGACGATCCTGAACGTGCTCCGCGACCGCGGGCTCGCGGGGCCGTTCGGCGACCACAGCCAGCTGTGACGGCCCCCTGAGACCGTGGCTGCACAACAAGATCGCGAGGCCCGGTTAGAATACGTGCGGTTCGGCGCGGGGGTGGCACGCTCGAACCGTTGCTCTCGCGTGCTCTCCGGATGGGTTTGACGGCTTGATCGGGTCTACCGTCGACAAGTACGAGGTTCTCCAGAAGGTCGGGGAGGGCGGGATGGCGACCGTGTACCGCGGTCGCCACACCACCCTCGACCGCGACGTGGCGATCAAGGTGCTCCACCCCCACCTCTCGTCGTCCACCCGCAACCGGAAGCGCTTCGCCCGCGAGGCCCGCGCGATCGAGCACCTCCGACACGAGAACATCCTCGAGATCTTCGACTACTCGGGCATCGACAGCGGCGACTGCTACATCATCACCGAGTTCGTCGACGGGCAGACGCTCACCGCGCTCGTCGAAGAGCGGGGCCGCCTGCCCTCCGAGCTGGTCGCGGTCATCGGGGTGCGGCTGTGCCGGGCCCTCGGGTACGCCCACGCGTCCGGCATCCTGCACCGCGACATGAAGCCCGACAACGTCATGGTGCGCGACGACGGCACCGTGAAGCTGATGGACTTCGGCATCGCGCGGTTCCTCGACGAGTCGCAGGTCACACTCACGGGCGCCCTGGTCGGCTCGCCCGCGTTCATGAGCCCCGAGCAGGCCGTCGAGGCCCCGCTCGACACGCGGTCCGACCTCTTCTCGCTCGGCACGGTGCTGTTCTACCTGGTCACCGGCGAGCTGCCGTTCAGCGGCAGCAATCCGAGCCTCATCCTGAAGAACGTCATCGAGGGCAACCGCCCGAACGTCGCCGAGCTCGCACCGGCGATCTCCCCCACCCTGGCCGACGCGATCGAGCGACTCATGGCGACGAGCCCCGAGGGTCGCTTCAACACCGCGGCCGAGGTCTCCGAAGCCCTGATGGCCGTGCTGTCCGACGTGGGCATCGCGACCGACGACCCGGCCTGGTGCATCCAGGCCTGGCTCGCCGAGCCCGATGCCTTCGAGAAGCGCCTGCAGGAGCACGTCTCACGCGTCGTCCTCGCGACGGGCAAGGCGCTGCTGGCGGATGGCGACGCGCTCGGCGCCCTGCGCCACTTCAACCGTCTGCTCGCGCTCGACGAAGAGAACGAAGAGGTGCTCGAGCTCGTCGCGAGCCTGCACGTCGAGCCCGAGAAGCCCCGGCGTCCCGTCACGTTCGGGCTCGGGCTCGCAGCCGTCGTGCTCACCGCCGGGGCGCTCGTGATGTGGTTCGTCCGTCCGCCGCGCACCGACGCCGCGAGCGACCCGGATGCCGTCCTCGCCGTCCACGAGCCCCGGCCCGACGCGCTCCCCGAGCCCGCTCCCGACCCGGTCGCCGCTCCGGCGCTCCCCGACCCCACGCCGCAGCCCGAACCCTCTCCGCGCGACCCCGAGACGCGACCCACCCCCGTCGCCGCGCCGGTCCCAGCGCCTCCGCCGAGGCCGACGCCGCGCCCCCGCCCGCCGCCTCAGCCCGCCCCCGCGCCGCTCGCTCTGGTCGAGCCGGCGCCCGTCGTGCTCCCGTCCGGTCCGGCCACCCTGCGGGTCGTCTCGAACATGGCCGCCGACATCTACCAGCAGGGGCGCAAGCTCGGGAACACCCGCGCTCCCCTCGAGCTCCAGCCGGGCGCCTACGTGCTCGAGATCCGCAGCGACGTGGTCAAGCCCTACGAGCTGCGCATCGAGCTCGGCCCGGGCGAATCCCTCGAGAAGGTCGTGAACCTCGAGGCGCGACCGGCTCCCGTGCGCTTCGCGGCTTCGTTCCCCGATGCGTGCACCGTCTCGCTGAACGGCGCGTCGCTCGGCACGCTCGGCGCGCTGGGTCACCGGATCGAGGTGCCCCGTCCGAACCAGCACGGCCACGTCGTGCAGGTGGCCTGCCCCGACGCCGAGGTGTTCGAGCACGTGTGGAGCGACGTGGTCTTCCCGGACCAGGTCATCGGGCCGTGATCGGGATGTCGCGATCCGGGTTCGGGTCGGGGGCGCGCGAGCCGCGACAGGCCCGTCGGGTCGGCCGATTCTCGCTGTGGCACATCGGTTGCATCGCATTCGGGCAGGGCTGCTTCTACATCGAGCCCACGTGGCAGCCCGCAGAGAATCACGCTCCGCAGATCCTCTCTCCCGATCCCCTGGACACCACCTTGTTCTTCCGCAGCTCCACAGAGACCCTCCAGGTGGTCGCCTTCGACGAAGACGGCGACAACCTGTTGTTCTTCTGGGCTCTGCCGCCGTTCACCGCCTTCACGGAGGAGACCTGGCAGGAAGAGACGGTGTGGTCGAGCCGCTTGCAGATCGACTTCGATCCGGCGCTCGACGGAGAGCAGATCGAGCTCCTGATCGTCGATCAGGTGCCGCGCGACGCGAAGTCTGCGACCTTCGTGTGGGACGTGGTGGTTCCATGATCTCGATCGCCCTGCTCGCCCTCGTCGGATGTGCCGAGTACTCGCTGAACGACGCGCCGCGCGAGGTCGTCGACCCCACGCCCCCGCCGATCGAGACCGACACGCTGGTGCTCCAGGTGTTCCCTGGCAAGCAGACCGACAGCGACGGCACCGTGCGCGCCGTGCCGGCTTCGGTCGACGACCCGCCCTACGAGCAGCCCATCGCCGTCGAGCTCCTCCGCCCGTTCACCATCCCCGGGGCCGTCTCCGGGCAGGTGGTGAACCCCACGAATCGCGCCGACCTCCCCTCCTCCGATGGCGCGGTGCGCGCGTCGCTGTCGTTCCGCACGGCGTCGCTTCCCGGCACGCAGATCACCTCGACCGACGTCGACGGCCTGTTCGAGGTCGCGCTGGTGTCCGCCGAGTACCAGGTGACCATCGCGCCCGAGGATCCGCGGATGCCGATGACCACCCAGACCGTGCTCGCGACCTCGGAGCTCGAGCTGCTCGATCTCGGGCTCGATCAGGGCGTGCCGATCTGGGGTCGGGTGTTCGAAGACGGCGCGCCGTACGGCAATGCCGAGGTCGTGGTCCTCTCGTCCACGGGGGTCGAAGGCGCGACCGACGTGACCGATCCCGAAGGCTGGTTCGAGATCCGCGTGCAGCCGGGCGTCTACACGGTGCGCACGCGCGGAATCGGCGACGGTCTCGACCCCGTGCTGTCCGATGTCGTCGCGGTCGGGCCGTCCGGCGCGCGGCACGACTTCGAATACCCCGAGATCGAGCTGCACACCGTGCAGGCACGCGCCGTCGACCCCACCGGAGACGGCCTCTCGTTCGTGCCCTACCGCCTCCGGGCCAGCACGCTCGACGCCTACGGCACGAATGCGCGCGTCGACATCGAGGGGCTCTCGGACTCCCAGGGCAACATCGTGACCCGCGCGGTCGCCGGCTCCTACACGCTCGAGATCCTCCCGAGCCGCGACCTGACCAGCCGGCGGCTCTCCGACGTCGTCGTCGAGGCGCCCATCGACCTCGGCGACGTGGTGCTGCCCGACCTCACCCGGATCACGGGGCTCGTGGTCGACCCCAGCGGGGTGCCGATGCCCGATGCCCAGGTGCGGTGCACCGAGGTCGGGTTCGCCGGGCGGTCCTGGTCGGCGTTCACCCGCACCGACGGGCGCTTCGAGATGATCGCGGCCGACTCGCCCCTGTCGTGCGCGGCGAGCCCGCCCGGCAGCCGCGACGATGTCGCGCTCACCCGGTTCCAGGTCACCCCCGAAGACCAGGATGTCGTCGTGCAGTACGCCATCGGGCGTCCGATCGAGGGCACCGTGCAGTTCGAAGGCGAGCCCGAGGAGTTCGCGCTCCTCGAGATCCGCGATCAGACCGGCCGCGTGTGGGGCACGGGCCTCACCGACGACGACGGGCGCTTCTCGGTGCGGGTGCAGTACCCGCAGTAGTCTCGGCAGGAGCCAGCCGGCCCGTGCCCAGCCTCCCGGCGTCTCGGCTCTTAGAGCAGTGCGCCGACCCGCTCGATGCCGAGCACGTTGCCACGGCCGGCCGTGCCCGCGTTCTGTGCGGCCTGCACGAGATCGGCGCCGAGCACGATGCCCTCGGCCCCCGAATCGAACCGCACGAGCCACGCGAAGCCACCGGTCGCAGCACGCGCCGGAGCCGGTGTTTCCACGCGTTGCGACGTGGGAACCGGCTTCGGTGCGGTTGAAACCGCAGGGACCGACGCGGAAGCGGCAGCCGGCCGCGGTGCCGCAGAGGTCGGTGCGGCCGCGACAGGCCCGGAATCACGGGTGTCTCGAGCGCGCTGACGCGAAGATGTGATCCCGCGGGCGGCGCGGTAGTTGCGCACTGCATTGAGCGTCACGCCGGCCTTTTCGGCGATGACCCGATCCGGCACGGTGCCGACGAGGTCGGCGAACGGGTCGATCTTCGACCGGCGCGGCTTCCGCTCTTTGCGGGGCGCCGAGCGACCGCGGTAGCCCTCGATCTGGTTGCGGCTTCGGTAGCTCGCGATCGTGCGCACACTGACGCCCGCCTTCTTCGCCACCTCGGCATCCGGAACACTGCCGAGCATTTCGCGATAGGGCTCGATCTTCTCGTCTTTCGAGCCGGGGCGGGGGTCGCCGGCCTCGGGCGGGAGGGCTTCACCCTGGGGCACCCGGGAGGTGTTCGTGCGCTTCAACGCCAGTGAAATCGCACCGGGAGTCGTCTGGAACTCGGCGGCGAGGTCGCGCAGCGACATCGTGTCTTTCCTGGCCAACAGGTCCTTCCACCACGGCTTGCTCTCGAGTCCCATCAGCTGCGTCGCTCCCTCGGCAGGCGTGTCCGCACGCCTCCACATTGCCACGTTCGCTAACCGAATGGGTACCAACGGACACCCATGAAAGCGCAACGAAATCCGACGAGGGTGCGTTTGCCAGGCGGGTCCCGAGGGGATTACCGGGCTCGCGATGTGGATGATCGCCGCCTTGATCGGGCTCGCGGGAGCCGCCCCCTCCCCCGGTCCCGACCCGGGGCCGGCAGAGACCGGCGCGTCGATGGCGTTCCACGATCAGCTCGCGGCTGCGAAAGCCGAGATCAACCGCGGAAACGACACCGAGGCCCGGGCATTGCTCGAGGCTCTCGCGCGCCGCCTCGACGCGGGCGAGCGTCCCCCGACCCCGATCGCGCACGAGGCGCTCGTGTACCTCGGCGACCTGCGGTACGTCGCGGGGGAGCAGGACGGCGCCCGCGAGGCATTCCGCACGGTGCTGCTCGACGAGCCCGATCACGTCATCAGCCCGTACCACCACACCGAAGACGTGCGGGCGTTCTTCGCGCTCGTCCGCGACCAGGTCGAGGCCGAGATCGCGCGGCGCCCACCCCCGGTGCCCGTGCCGGTGCCGAAGCCGCCGCCCGTCCCCATCTACGCGTACGCTCCGCTCGGCATCCCTCAGATCGCCGATGGCCGTGCGCCGCGCGGCGTGCTGTTCGGCGGGCTCCAGCTGCTCTTCGCGACCACGTCCATCGGCACGTACGCCATCACCAAGCGCGCGAACACCGACCCCACCGGGCCGGGCGGGCACCCCTTCAACTGGCAGCCCGACCAGGTGCCGCGTCGCGTCGCGGCCCTGCGCTACGGGGTGCAGTGGCCGTCGACGGTGCTGTTCTACGCGACGTGGGCGGGCTCGGTGCTCGAGGCGAACGCCGAGTGGCGCAAGGCCCATCGCGCCTCCGCCACGGTCGGCGTCACGCCCGGCGGCATCGTGGTGCACGGCCGTTTCTAGGTCTTCGGCCCGCGCGCGGGAGAGGCAGCCCGGTTAGACACCCGCGGGGGTCCCATGGCCTGGCTCGAGTGCACGCACACGCTCCGCAAGGAGACCACTGCCTTCTCGCTGCGCAAGCCGCTCACCACGGTGGGGCGGGCATCGGGCAACGACCTCGTGCTGAACGACCCGATGGTCAGCCAGAGCCATGCCACGGTCGTGAAGAAGGGCGGCTCGCACACCGTCTCGCTCGCCGACCGCTCGGGCGAGATCTACGTGAACGGCAAGCGCGTGCGCACCGCCGACCTCCGCGCCGGCGACCGCATCCTGGTGGGCGTCTTCGAGCTCGTGTACCAGGATGGCGAGCCCGCAGCCGAGCCCGTCGACGGCGAGGCCGCGCCGCTCGACCTGCTCGAGAGCCTCGTCGATCTCTCTGCCGAGATGCTGCGCGACACGGCGCCCACGCGGGTGTTCGCGTCGTTGCTCGCGTCGCTCGTCGCGCTCACCCGCGCCGAGAAGGGCTTCGTCATCGTGCTCCGCGACGGCGAGCGGCACCTGGCCGCCTCGCACAACGTCGAAGACGAGACGCTCGACATCACCAAGGTGTCCGACTCGATCATCGATCAGGTGGTGAAGCACCTGCAGCCCGTCATCGTCAGCGATGCCGTGAAAGACCATCGCTTCGGCCGTGCGAAGTCGGTGGTCGACCTGCGGCTGTCGTCGGTGATGTGCGTGCCGATGATCTACCGGCGCGACCTGCTCGGCGTCATCTACCTCGGCAACGACAGCGTCACCGACCTCTTCACGCAGCGCGACCTCGCGTTGTTGAAGATCTACGCCGCACAGTCCGCCATCATCGTGTTCCACGCGCTGGCGATGAACCAGCTGAAGCTCGACAACAAGAACCTGCGCAGCCGCCTCGAAGCCGCGTCGCAGGGCGAGATGATCGGCACGAGCCCGCCGATGAAGGCCGTGTTCAAGGTCCTCCGCCGCGTGGCACCCACCGACCTCGGCATCCTCGTGCTCGGCGAGACCGGCACGGGCAAAGAGCTCGTCGCGCGCGAGGCGCACAAGCTGTCCGACCGCGCGCAGGGGCCGTTCATCGCGATCAACTGCGGCGCCATCCCCGAGAACCTCCTCGAGAGCGAGCTGTTCGGGCACAAGAAGGGCTCGTTCACGGGTGCGGTGAACGACAAGGTCGGCAAGGTCGAGGCGGCGAGCGGCGGCACGCTGTTCCTCGACGAGATCGGCGAGATGCCGATGAACCTCCAGGTGAAGCTGCTCCGCGTGCTGCAGGAGCGGGTCATCGAGCGCGTGGGCGACCTCGACCCGCGCCCCGTCGACATCCGCGTGGTCGCAGCGACCAACAAGGATCTCGCCGAGCTCATCCGCTCCGGCGACTTCCGCGAAGACCTGCTCTACCGCCTCAACGAGATCGTGGTCGAGCTGCCGGCGCTGCGCGAGCGCGGCGAGGACATCGCGGTGCTCGGTCAGTACTTCCTCAACAAGTACCGCGAGCAGTACCAGGCGAAGGCGAGCGGCTTCACGAACCAGGCCCTGCTCTCGATGAAGGCGTACTACTGGCCCGGCAACGTCCGCGAGCTCGAGAGCCGCATCAAGAAGGCCGTCATCATGAGCGACCGCACGCTGCTCAACTCCGACGACCTCGGGCTCGACGAGTCGAGCAAGCGCGAGGTGCAGTCGCTCGCGGATGCCGAAGAGCAGTTCAAGCAGGACTACATCCGCAAGGTCCTCGACCTGAACAACTGGAACAAGGCGCAGACCGCACGCGACCTCGGCATCGATGCGCGCACGGTGTTCCGGTACATCGAGAAGTTCCAGGAAGCCGAGTGAAGCTCGTCGGGCTCACCGGGGGCATCGCGACCGGCAAGTCGAGCGTCGCGCGTCGCTTCGTCGAGCGCGGCATCCCCGTGATCGACGCGGATCAGGTGGCCCGCGAGGTCGTCGAGCCCGGCCAGCCCGCCCTCCTCGCGATCGTCGACGCATTCGGGCCCGGCGTGCTCGACGCCGATGGCGCCCTCGACCGCGCGGCGATGCGCCAGCGCATCATCGACGACCCCGACGCCCGGCAGACGCTCGAGGGCATCACCCACCCCGCCATCCTGGGCGCCATCGGGTCCCGGCTCTCCGATCTCGCCGCACAGGGCGCTCCCATCGCGGTGGTCGACGCGGCGCTGATGGTCGAGACCGGCAGCTACCGGATGTACCCCGACGTGGTCGTGGTCACGTGCCGGCCCGAGACGCAGCTGGCGCGGCTCGTGTCCCGCGACGGAATGACCGAAGAGCGGGCCCGTGCGCTCATCGCCACGCAGCTCCCGCTCGCCGAGAAGGCGCGCGTAGCCACGCACCTCATCGAGAACGACGGGACGCTCGAGGCGCTCGAGGCCCGCGTAGACGCCGTGATCGACGCCCTGTCGGCTCAGATCTCGAGCAGCGAGTAGACCGGGCAGTCGAACTTCTTCCGGCCGTTCAGGAACCCGAGCTCGGTGACCACCGCCACCCCGACCACCACGCCGCCGAGGCGACGCACGAGGTCGACCGTGGCGCGCGCCGTTCCGCCCGTCGCGAGCAGATCGTCGACGATGAGCACGCGCTCGCCCGGCAGGACGGAGTCGGTGTGCAGCTCGAGCGTCGCGGTGCCGTACTCGAGGTCGAAGTCTTCGCTGACCGTCTCGTAGGGCAGCTTGCCCTTCTTGCGCGCGAGCACCATGCCGGCGTCGAGCCGCGTGACCAGGGCGCCCGCGAGCATGAAGCCGCGCGACTCGATGGCGACGAGCTTGTCGATGTTCGGCACGAGCCCCGCGTACCAGTCGATCACCCGCCCGAAGAGCACCGGATCCGCGAGCAGCGGCGTGAAGTCCTTGAACAGGACGCCGGGCTTCGGGAAGTCGGGGATGTCGCGGAGCTTCGCCGCGACGTCGGCGGCCAGGTCACCCATTTCGTCTCTCCTTCCGGCGGCCGAGCCATGCGACGGCGCCGGTGATGCCGAACCCGATCACGACGAGCCCGAGCGAGCCGCCGACCTGGGTAGCCGATGGGGTGAAGACGCGCACCGGGTAGTC
Organism: Alphaproteobacteria bacterium; assembly: GCA_020632875.1. Classification (GTDB taxonomy): domain Bacteria; phylum Myxococcota_A; class UBA796; order UBA796; genus JACKEQ01. The sequence continues at coordinate 349,675 of JACKET010000007.1, read as the reverse complement.
CTCGGGATCGAGCTCGGCGATGAGCTCGGTCGTCATCGCGCGCCCCTTCACGATCGCGCCGACCTCGGGCGGAACACCCATCTGGAACGGCCAGAGACCGACGACCGCACCGACGAGGAGGCCCAGCAGGACGCCGAGCGTGGCCTTCTCGAACCGGTCGAGGAACCACTGGATGGCGTTGCTGACCGCGGCGATCCCGACGACCACGCCGAGCCCGACGGGGATCACGACCCCGAGCATCGGATCCATGATCGCGCCCACGTCGGCGGCCTTCAGGCCCTCCTTCAGCGCATCGATGCCGGACAGGATGGGCACGTACAGCCCGAGGACCAGGAGCAGGTAGCCGCCGCTCACGCCGGGCAGGATCATCGCGCTCGCCCCTGCGATCCCGCCGAGGAACAGCAGCGGGACGGACGCGCTCGCGCTGCCGTCGGCGCCCCAGCCCGTCGCCTGGGCGACCGCGAGGCCCGCCATGCCCGCGAAGCCCGCTGCGGCGCCGCCCCAGACGTTCGCGTCGCGCTCGGGGATCAGGGCCCAGATGACCGGGACGCCCCCGAGAGTGAGGCCGATGAACAGGGAGTACATGACCCAGCGGTGGTCGAGCACGAGCTCCTTGATGGTGCCGGCGCCCACGAGGATGGCGCACGCCGCGGCGATGCCGACGGCGCCGAGCACCACGAACGCGCGGGCGTTGAAGCGCAGGCGGGTCAGGTCGGCGATGGCCTGGATGAACTCGGTGTACACGCCGGCCGCGAGCAGCATCGTGCCGCCGCTGATGCCCGGCACCAGGTTCGCCATCCCCATGAACAGCCCGCCCATCGCGCCGCGGGCCGCGAGCGTGGGGAGCGGCTGGTCCTTGTCATAGCCATGCATTGACGACCTCGATCAGCTCGGGAGACAGGGGGTTGGTGTGCATCGGGGTGACGGTCGCCCAGCCGTCGCGGGCCATCGACACGTCGGAGTCGGACGACGGCTCGTCGGCGAGCGGCTTGCCGCCGATCCACACGTACTCGTTGCCGCGCGGGTCTTCGCGGACCTCGACCATCGACGTGTACCGGCGCCGCCCGATCGGCACGGCGCGGATGCCGCGCAGCGATTCGTACGGCAGGTTCGGCACGTTCACGTTCAGGAACCGATCGGCGGGCAGCCCGTGTGCGAGGGCCTTCTGGAGCACCTCGCGCGCCACGCGACCGGCCGTCGCCCAGTGGCGGTCTTCGTGGTTCACGCCGCGGATGTAGAGCGACACCGCCATCGACGGAACGCCCTGCAGCACGGCCTCGCGCGCGCCTGCGACCGTGCCCGAGTAGTGCACGTCGCTGCCGAGGTTCGCGCCGCGGTTGATCCCGCTGACGACGAAGTCGGGCCGCGGCACGAGCCCGTGGATGCCGGCGTACGCGCAGTCGGCCGGGGTGCCCGAGAGCGCGATGCGACGCTCGGAGCGCCGGCTGACGCGGAGCGGCTTGTGGAGCGTGAAGGCATGGCTCTGCGCGGACTGCTCGCGCTCGGGCGCGACCACCCACACCTCGGCGAGGTCGGACAGGGCGTCGACGAGCGCGTCGATCCCGGGGGCGTCCACGCCGTCGTCGTTCGTGATCAGCAGGTTCACGGAGGCTCCATGGGGGCCGCAGCACGTAACGCCCCCGGCCGGTCCGAACCGCCCGCTTGACCACACGGCGACGGGCCCGGGATCATGGCCGCATGAGCAAGCCCCCCAAGAAGCCCGTCCAGATCGTCGAGCCGCCCGTCTCCGACGTCCGCTACTTCAACCGCGAGGTCAGCTGGCTCGCGTTCAACCTCCGCGTCCTCGAAGAGGCGATCGACCACGAGAACCCGCTGCTCGAGCGGCTCCGGTTCCTCACGATCTTCCACACGAACCTCGACGAGTTCTTCATGGTCCGGGTGAGCGGCCTGCTCCAGCAGATCGACGCGGGCATCGACGTGCTCTCGTTCGACGGCCTGTCCGCCCGCTCCCAGCTCCAGCGGATCCGCGCCCAGCTCGAGCCCATGCTCTCCCGCGCGCAGGCCCTGCTCGACACCGACGTGCTGCCCGCGCTCGAGCAGCACGGCCTCGAGGTCGTGCACTACGCCGATCTGCGCAAGTCCGAGCGCAAGCAGTGGGATGCCTGGTACCAGGACCGCGTCTACCCCATCCTCACGCCCCTCGCGGTCGGCAGCACGCACCCCTTCCCGTTCATCAGCAACCTGTCGCTGAACCTCGCGATGCTCGTCGGGTCCCCGTCCGGCGAGAAGCGCCTCGCCCGCGTGAAGGTGCCGCTCAACAACCTCCCCGCGTTCATCCCGCTGTCGGGCCGCTGGGAGCTCGACGTCCCCGAGCGCGTCCTGCCCCTCGAAGAGCTCATCGCGGCCAACATGCACACGATGTTCCCGGGCATGGAGGTCGGCACGCCGTACGTCTTCCGCGTCACCCGCGACGCGGACGTCGAGATCGCCGAAGACGAGGCCGACGACCTGCTCACCTCGCTCCAGCAGGAGCTGCGCAAGCGGCGCTTCGGCCAGGCCGTGCGGCTCGAGGTGCAGGCGGGCACGCCCGAGAAGATCGTCGAGGCGCTGAAGGCGGGGCTCGGCCTGACGGCCGATCAGGTGTGGGAGGTCGGCGGGCTGCTCGGCGTCGAGCGCCTCTCCGACCTGATCTCGGTCGACCTGCCCGAGCTGAAGCACCCGGGCTTCGTGCCCCGCATCACGCCGCTGCTCGGCGACGACGACCGGTTCCACGCGCTCCGCCAGAAAGACGTGCTGCTGCACCACCCGTTCGACTCGATCCTGCCGCTCGTCGACTTCATCCGGGCCGCCGCGCGCGACCCGAACGTCGTGGCCATCAAGCAGACGCTCTACCGAACCAACACGAACTCCCCGATCATCGAGGCCCTCCAGGAGGCCGTCGAGAACGGCAAGCAGGTCGCCGCGGTCGTCGAGCTCAAGGCCCGCTTCGACGAGGAGAACAACATCGTGTGGGCCCAGCGCCTCGAACAGGCCGGCGTGCACGTGGTCTACGGCGTGCCGCGGCTCAAGACCCACGCGAAGCTCTGCATCGTCATCCGCCGCAACGAGCAGGGCGAGCTCATCCGCTACGCGCACATCGGCACGGGCAACTACAACACCAACACCGCGCGGGTGTACACCGACCTCGGCCTGCTCACGTCGGATGGCGCGCTCACGGCCGACGTGGGCGATCTGTTCAACCACCTCACGGGCTTCGCGCTGCCCGATCAGTACCGCAAGCTGCTCGTCGCGCCGCACTTCATGAAGCCCGGCCTGTGCCAGCGCATCCACAGCGAGGCCGAGCACGCGCGGGCGGGCCGTCCCGGGCGGATCATCGCGAAGTGCAACGCCATCGCCGACCGCGACATCATCGAGGCGCTCTACGACGCGAGCCAGGCCGGTGTGCGCATCGATCTCCTCGTCCGCGGCATCTGCTGCCTCATCCCAGGCGTGCCCGGGATGTCCGAGAACATCCGCGTCACGAGCGTCGTCGGCCGCTTCCTCGAGCACAGCCGCGTGTACTGGTTCGACAACGGCGGCGAGCCCGACTGCTTCATCGGCTCGGCCGACCTGATGGACCGCAACCTCGAGCGTCGCGTCGAGACCCTCGCCCCCGTGGAGGACCCCGAGATCAAGGCGTGGCTGCGCGAGGTCCTGCTCGAGCGCTATCTGAACGACCGGGGCCGCAGCCGCCAGCTCATGCCCGATGGCACGTACGTCCGGCTCAAGCGCAAGGACCCCGACGAGAAGGACGTGCACGAGCTGTTCCTCGACGAGCTGACGCGTTGAGGTGGCTCGGCCGGGGCCGCCGGCTGGCCCTGTGGTACCACCCGTCGTTCCGACTCCCCTTCTCGGGAACCGCCGTGGGCACCGGGGTCGACTCGCGGCGCGCCGACAACGTCCTCACGTGGCTGCTCGACTACCGCATCGTCCGGGAGGCCGACGTCTACGAGCCCCCCGAGGCCACGTGGCACGATTTGCGCCGCGTGCACGGGGACGAATGGCTCGCCGGCCTCGACGACCCCGACACCGTCGCACGCATCCTCGGGTACGACGGGCCGGTGTCGTCGAGCTCGATCGTGGAGATCTGGCGCCGTGGCGTCGGGGCGGCCATCGCCGCGTCGCGCTGGGTCTCGCACGAGAAGGGCGTCGCGGGGACGCTCATGGGCGGCTTCCACCATGCCGGGCCGGACTTCGGGGGCGGCTTCTGCGGACTCTCCGACATCGCCGTCGCCATCGCGGTCCGGCGGGCGGAGGGTCTCCGCGGGCCCATCGCCATCGTCGATCTCGACGCGCACCCGCCCGACGGGCTCGTCGCCTTCGACCTCGAGGACGTGGAGATCCGCTCCGTGTCGGGCGAGTCCGAGTGGAAGGCTGGGGGGCCGGGCGACCTGCGGGTCCCCCTCGGGAGCTCCGACGCCGTCTACCTGAAGGCCGTCGATGCCGCGTTGAAGCTCTCTGCGGAGCCCGTGCTCGCCTTCTACATCGCGGGCAGCGACCCCGCGCGCGGGGACCGGCTGGGCGGTCTCGACGTCACGCCCGAGGGCATGCGGGAGCGGGACCGACGCGTGTTCGCCGCACTGGAGGGCGTGCCCACGGTCGTCGTCCCCGGCGGGGGGTACGCCCCGAAGGCGTGGACGCTGCTCGCCGGCTCGTTCGCGGAGGCCGCGGGCAGCTCGAAGGCGGTGCGGCCGGACTACGACCCCGTCGTCCGCCGCGTCGGCCGCATCGCGCGCACGCTCCGTCCCTTCGAGGACGACGCCGTGATCACCGAGGCCGACCTCGGCCAGATGTTCGGCCGCGTGGGCGTGGAGAGCCGGTTCCTCAAGCACTACACGCGGCACGGGATGGAGCTCGTGCTCGACCGCTACGGCATCTACGACGCGCTCCGGCGCATGGGCTTCGGGGACCTCGAGCTCGAGATGGAGACCGCGTCGATGCCCCACCGGATCCGGCTCTGGGGCGTGTGGTCGGGGAGGCGGGAGAAGCTCGTCGACCTCACCGTGGCGTTCCGCGGCGTCGAGGACTGGAAGACCCTGTTCATCGAGTGGCTGGAGATGAAGGACCCGCGAACGCCCCTCGACAGCAGCCGGGCGCTACCGGGCCAGGAGCGCGGTGGGCTCGGGCTGGCCCGCGAGATCGCGTCGATGCTGGAGGTGGCGACGCGGCGGCTCCACCTGGACGGGCTCTCGTTCGTGCCGTCGCACTACCACGTCGCGTGGATCGGGCGGACGCACGCCTGCTTCGCGGACCCGGTGCAGCGCGGGCGGTTCCGGGCGATGCGGAAGTACTTCGCGGGCGTCCCGCTGCACGAGGCCAGCGCGGCGGTCGGGCACGGGCTGCCCACCGAGGATGGCGAGCTCATCGGGTGGAAGCCGTCGATCATGGTGCGGGCGCTCGACCCCGCGTTCCGCGACTGGCTCCGCGCCGGCGAGCCGGAAGCGAAGGTGGCGGAGCGCAGCATGCTCGATCGGCTGCTGCCCCTGCACGTCGCGCTCGGCCATCCGGTCTGAACGGGCCTCAGGGAGCGAACGCGGCCCGGATGTCGCCCGACCCGAGGTTCGCGGCCTGCTTGCGGCCCGCGAGGGCCCGCTGGCGCGGCGAGAACAGCGACGACGGGTCGCCACCGTCGGAGAGCACGGCGTTCGCGCGCGTCGCCTGTGCGGCGGTCATCGGCACGGAGGCCCACGCCGTGTGCCGCAGCCGGTAGCGGTCGTCGTCGGGCGTCGGAGAGAGCCGTCCAGACGACGCGGGGCGCGCGCCACCGTCCGCAGCGTGGCGCGTGAGGGCGCTCGCGTTCGTCACCTCCGGGTCGTATGCGACCTCCACGACCTCTCGTCCACCCTGCCAGCCGGTGCGGGTGCTCACGACACCCGGCGCCGACCCGAGGTGGGCCTCGCCCGACCAGAAGCACGCCATGCTGTACGTGGCGGTCTCGACGCGCTCGGCCGCATCGAGCTCCTCGGCGACCAGCGCGAGCCACCGAGGCGCGTCGGAGCCGAGCGTGCCGACGAGGCTCCGCGCGAATGCGGCCTCGCTGTAGGGCCCGTCGAACCGCGTGCCCACGTCGCGGCCGTCTTGGTCGAGGTAGCGCACGACCGGGTTGTTCCACCGGGGCTCGCCGAATCGCTCGCAGAGCTTCGCGTCGTCGGGCGTGTTGTTGTAGACGACCACCGGCTCGAACAGCGTCTCGACGGCCTCTGCGAGCAGCGGGTGCGTCAGGGCGCCGTTCCCGAAGCCCTTCACCGTCGAGCAGCCCGGCACCTCGTCGAACAGCACGAGCACGGGGCGCCCGCTCTTCGCGGACCGCGCGAGGGCCTCGTCGAGGCCGCGCGGCCAGTGGACGCTGCCGAGCTCCTCGACCGGCTCCGCGAAGCTGCCTGGCGGAGCCTCGGACGAGGGCCCGCTGGCGGACACGGTGGAGCAGCCGGCGAGCAGGGTGACGAGCGCAGCGCGGATCATGGAGCCTCCAACGCGTGGGGATACGCTGGGGCGCGGGCGGTGGTTACCGCGCGCTCCGACCGCCATCCCGACTTGACGGAACGACATGCCCGCTTTACGGTTGGCGCCATGTCGGACTGGGTGTGCCATCTCGCGGACCGCCGCCGCGAAGCGGGGATCTCCCTCACCGCGCTCGCCGCGCAGGTCGACGTCTCGCGCCAGGCGCTCACCGCCATCGAGGCGGGTCGGTCGGCCCCCTCCACCCCGCTGGCGCTGAAGCTCGCGGGCGCCCTGGGCTGCCGCGTGGAGGACCTGTTCCGGCTCGCGTCGGGCCCGATGGAGCAACGGTTCCCCGAGCTCGCGGGCTCCCGGGTCGTGCTCGGCGAGGTCTCCGGACGCTGGGTCGCGCATCCGCTGGGGCCCACGGTGCCGCGCCCGGCCGACGCGCTCGTCGATGCGGAAGGCGGCATCGAGCTGCTCGTGGATCCGGCGATCCTGGGGGGTGCCACGCTCGTCGCGGGCTGTGCGCCGGCCCTCGGGGTCCTCGCCGGGCGCTCCCGGGCGACCTGGCTGCACGCGGGCAGCACCACGGCCCTCGACTGGCTCGCGTCGGGGCGGGTGCACGTCGCGGGCATGCACCTCGCCGACCACGACGCGCCGGCCGTGCACGACGCCCTCCTCCGCGAGCGCCTGGCGGGCGAGATCGAGGTCGTGACCCTTCATGTGTGGCGTGAGGGTCTGGTCTCGGCACCCCACGATCCACTCGACCTGGCGGGGCTCTCCGCACCTTCGCTCCGCATCGCGCGACGCCCGGCGGGCTCCGGCGCATCGCGCGTCCTCGACCGGGCGCTCGGTGCGGCGGGCGCTCCTCCGGCGCGCGGTCCGCTGGTCGAGACGCACGACGACGCGGCGCGCGCCGTCCTGCTCGGGGCCGCCGACGCTGCAGTGGTCATCGAGCCCGTCGCGCAGGCGTTCGGACTCCCCTTCCTCCCGCTCTCCGAAGAGCGGTTCGAGCTGTTCGTGCGCACCGAGCACCTCGACCTCCCCGGGGTCGCAGCGCTGCTCGACACACTCGCGGGGGCCCCGTTCGCACGGGAGATCCGCGGCATGGGCCCGTACGACCTCACGCTCGCCGGGTCCCGGCGCCGGGTGGCCGCGTGATCGCGCTGCTCGTGCTGGGCTGCTCGCGCGGTCCCACGCCCGTCGTCGTGGTCGCGGCGTCGTCGCTGACCGAGGCCTTCGGCGATCTCGAGCAGGCCTTCGAGGCGCAGAATCCGGGCGTCGACGTCCAGCTCTCGTTCGCGGGCAGCCAGACCCTCGCGACCCAGATCCATCACGGCCTGCCCGCCGACGTCTTCGCATCCGCCGATCTCGAGCACCTGTCGGGCCTCCAGGCCGAGGGGCGCGTCGGGGAGCCGCGCGCATTCGCGGGCAACGCGCTCGTCGTCGCCGTCCGCGAGGGCCACGAGCCCGTCGCCATCGCCTCCCTGCCCCACGCCGGCTCGCTCGTGGTCGGCGTCCCCGAGGTGCCCGTCGGCCGCTACACGATCGCGCTGCTCGACGCGGCCACCGCACGCTACGGCGACCCGTGGCGCGATGCGGTCGAGCGGGCGGTGGTGTCCCGCGAGGGCAACGTGCGCCTGGTCCTCGCGAAGGTCGCGGCCGGCGAGGCCGATGCCGCGGTGGTCTACGCGACGGATGCCGCGGCGGTGCCCGGTGTCGTGGGCTCTCCGGTGCCTGCCGACCTCGCGCCGTCGATCCGGTACCACCACGCGCGCCTCACGGATTCCCCGCAGCCCGAGCTCGCCGCGCGGTGGCTGGCGTTCGTCGAGGGCCCCGAGGGCCAGCGCCTCCTCGCCGCGCGGGGCTTTCTGGGCGGGGAATGAGGCATCTCCCGTTCGTCCTGTGCCTCGGCGTGCTGTTCCTGCCCCTCGCGGGCCTCGTCGCGGGGACCTCGCCCGGCGAGATCGCCGAGGCCCTGGGGCGCCCGTCGACCCGGGCCGCGATCGGCCTGTCGCTGTCGACGTCGCTGGTCGCGCTACTGATCGTGATCCTCGTCGGGACACCGGCCGCATGGGCCCTGTCGCGCGCGCGGGGCGCGACGGGACGCGCGGCGCGCCTGGCGTTCGAGCTGCCGGTCGTCCTGCCGCCGGCGGTGCTCGGCATCGCGTTGCTCGAGACCTTCGGCCGGCACGGGCTCTTCGGCCCTCTCCTCGCGCTCGGAGGGGTCTCGCTGCCGTTCACCGCGACGGCCGTGGTCCTCACGCAGGTCCTCGTGGGCGCGCCGCTCTACGTGCTGACCGCCGCGACCGCGTTCCGCGCGGTGGACGACGACCTGCTGCTGGTCGCCCGCACCCTCGGCGCCGGCCCGTCGCGGGCCTGGGCGACCATCGCGCTGCCGTGCGCCGCGCCGGGCCTCGTGGCTGCCGCGGGCCTCGGGTGGGCACGCGCGCTCGGGGAGTTCGGCGCAACGCTGCTGTTCGCCGGGAACCTCGAGGGCCGCACGCAGACGCTGCCGCTCGCGATCTACCAGGCGTTCGAGCACGACATGGGTGAAGCGCGGGCCATCGCGGTCGTGCTGGTCGTGCTGGCGGTCGCCGTGCTCGGCGCCCTGACGGCCGCCGGGGCGGGGACGTGGCGTGAAGCCTGATCTGGACCTCGACGTCCGCGTGCGTCTCGCAGGCTTCGCGCTCGACGTGCAGCTGCGGGTGGAGCGCGGTCCCGTCGCGCTGGTCGGGCCGAACGGCGCGGGCAAGACGACCCTCCTCCGCCTCCTCGCGGGAGCCGCGGCGCACGAGGGTCGGATGGAGGTCCGCGGACGTGCGCTCGGCGCCCTTCCGCCGGAGGCGCGGGGGGTCGGCTACCTGCCGCAGGGCAGCGCGCTGTTCCCGCACCTCACCGCGGCGGAGAACGTGGCGTACGGGCTCGCGCACCTCCCCCGCGGCGCCCGCGAAGCGCGTGTCCGGTCCCTCCTCCGCGACGTGGGCGCCGAGTCACTCGCCTCCCGCTCGGCGCGGGGGCTCTCGGGGGGCGAGCAGCAGCGCGTGGCGCTCGCGAGGGCGCTGGCGACGGAGCCCGGGATCCTGCTGCTCGACGAGCCCACGTCGTCCGTCGACATCGCGTCGCGGCCGGGCATCCGGGCCCTGCTGGCGCCCGTCCTGCGCGACGCTTCACGCTTCGCGGTCGTCGTGACGCACGACGTGCGCGACCTCCTCGCCTGGGAACCGCACATCGCGCTCGTCGAGGGCGGACGGATCACGGCGTCCGGGAGCTTCGCGGAGCTGCGCGGCTCCGCTCACCCGTTCCTGCGTGAGCTCCTCTCGGTGTGAGGCACCCGATCCTCGGCTGCCATCGAGGCGCGGATGCGCTCGATCCCCGGATGCGCTCGATCCTCGGGCGCCCGGCATCACGCAGATGACGCAGAAGGACGCAGATGACGCAGAAACCGCGCCATCACGGGTCGAACTTCCTCGCTTCCCCGGGCGCCGTCGTCTGGGATTGGACTGCCACAGCTCCCGCTCGAAGACGGCGCACGTAGTCAGAAGCATCGGCCCCGGAACGCATCCTCGGCGGAGGCATCGCGGGTTCAACGCATCCTGCATGCGTCGAAGAGCCCGAAATGGATGCGTTCGGGGCCCGATGCCTCCCCAAAGCGTGCGTCGACGCCCCTTTGCCTCCCCGGAGGATGCGTTGAACCCCCGATGCTTCGGGCCAGGATGCGTTCCCGGCCCGATGCTCCCTGCCCGGACCGAGGCTGTCGGGAGACGGCGGCGTCGCGGATCGGCCGCGGATTCCGGACGTGCCGCGACGTTCCTTCTCCGTCATCCGCTTCCTCCTGCCGTTTCGGGCTGCTCTGGTGAGCGGACCCGCCGACACGCTCCCAGTCCACCTCGATCGGGACGTCCGGCCATCGAGGCGTCCGGGGACAAACTCGGCCCGGGCTCCCGATCCGGCTCCCTTCTGCGTCATCTGCGTCCTTCTGCGTCATCTGCGTGAGGCAGATCCCGCTCGGACCGTCGGGAACGACGGCCCGATCCCACGCGACCGAACCGCACGACCCTGTTCGGCGGCGCGGTCGCCCTGTCCGTCGCCGAGGGTTGGTCACTTCGCGGCCATCAGCTCCGACGCCTCCCAAACCTCCCGCAACGCAGCAGAAGCGCGCCGTTCGAACCGCCGCCACGCGAGCCCCTCCCGCCGCGCGGCCGTCCACAGCAGCCTCGCGACACGGCGGGAGTCGCGTGCGTCCCGCGCATCGCGCAGCTCCACGACGTGCGCGTCGATCGGCCCCGCGACGTCGGGTCCGAACGCGGTGTCGAGCAACCGCTCCAGGCGGCCGGCGCCTACAGGACCGGGGCCCAGCACCGCCCGCACGGCGTCTCCGCCGATCTCGGCGACCAGCAGCCCCACGGACTCCGGGCTCACTGGAGCCTCAGCGGGCCGGACAGGACGAAGTCGTTCGCGACCCCCGCAGCGTGACAGGTGTTGCAGTCCCCGACTCCCTCCGCGCCGGGCTCGTCCTCGCCGAGCGCACACTCGTAGCCGCGGCCCTCCGGCGGCGTGGGCCCGCGCCAGTCGATCAGCGGGACCCCGTCCTCCGAGAGGTCGAGATCGAACCACTCCCAGCCCGCCGCGCCGTCGGCGTTGTAGGTACCGCCGCGCTTCGCCATGCCGACCATGAGCCAGGCCGTCGGGTCGTCGCCGCTCTGGCCCTGCTTCACGATCATCGTGCACTGCGGGAACGACGTGCTGCCCTTCGGCGGAACCGCGTTGATGTACACGACCCGCCGCCCTTCGCCGAGGCGGGGGTCGGGCGGGTCGATCTCGAAGCGCCGCCAGCTCTCGTAGCGCTCGAAGTCCGCCTGGAACGCGATGAACTCGTCCCCCTCGCACGGGGGCAGGCCCTGGCATCCCAACACGACGAGCGCAGCGAGCGGCGCGACTCTCACGGCACGATCTCGATGCCGACGGTCTTCGCGGCCTGCACCATGCGCTCGACGAGCGACCCCTGCGCGTCGGGGTCGGTCTCGGACGCCAGGAGCGACCACAGCTCGCCGTACGGCGTGGCGAGGTCGGCTGCGCTCGGTGCGTCCGGGTTCCACGTCGCGGGGACCGCGGGCAACGCGTCACCCGGCAGCGCGTCGTACGCCGCGGCCACGCGCGCGAAGCCGTCGCGGACCTCGCCGTCGATCGTCTCGCCACCGTCCATCGAGGCCACCCAGGGCGAGAAGGCCGCGTAGATCGCGAGCCCGCCGTCGAGGTTCGCGCGCATGTCGGCGAGCGTGTGCTGGGCGTAGCGGGACTCGGCCTCGCCGGTCGCCGCGAGGCCGACCTTCTCGACCTGCTCGGCCATCGAGCCGACGACGCCTTCGTACGCGGCTGCGGCATCGAGCGCGAGCGGCTCGAAGTCCGCCTCCATCGTGGCGATGTCCGTCTCGAGCCGCCCGACGAGGAGCTCGCGGTAGTCCGTCGCCTCCTGCTCGTTCGCGGGGAACGCGGCCGGCACGTACCCGGACAGACCGGATTCGAATTCGACGACGTACGCGGGCTGCACGTCGGACCACAGGATGCGCTCGATCGCGTGGACCCCGGTCACGCCCTCGTCGTCGAACAGGTACGTGTCGGGCGCTTCGGCGATGAACCCGTCGTACCGCTCGTCGGTCGACGCGTCGAGGTCGGGGAACAGCACCGCGATGGCGCCCTCGATGCGCTCGTAGGCGTTGCGGGCGTCCTTCCACGCGGCTTTGCTCGCGTCGAGCTCGGCGCCGCCCTGCCAGCCATCGGCATCCGGGACGGGGGCTGCATCGTGCAGCGCGTGGCTCGCGGTGGCGAGCTCGGCGAGGTCGGTGGCGACGACGTCCTTCACGGCGAGGATGACCTCGGATTCGGGGTCGTTCTCGGGGGTGCAGGCCGCGAGGAACACGGCGAGCGCGAGGGCGCGGTTCATGGGGACTCCTTCGGTTTCAGAGGGACTCGACGAAAGCGACGAGCTGGGCGCGGTCGGGCTCCGGGAGCGCGTCGAACGCGTCGATCACGGCGTTCGCCTCCGACCCGTCGGCCCGGTGCAGCGCGATGGCCTCGGCCACGGTGCTCGCCCGCCCGTCGTGCAGGAGCGTGGAGAGGAAGCGGACCCCGATCAGCGGCGCGGTCCGCCACTCGCTGGACCCGGCGTCGTGATCGAGCAGCCCGTCGGCCGCCGCCCGCCCCATGTCGTGCAGCAGGAGGTCGGTGAACACGGGCGCGTCGATGTCGGCGAGCGCGCGGATCGGGTAGTCGGCGCGGGTGCGCAGGCTCGGCACGTGGCACGCGTCGCAGCCGACCTCCGAGAACAGGGCGTCACCGGCGGTCGGCGTGCGTGCGGGGATGTCGATGAGCCGCGTGTAGTCCGCGATGAGGTCGACCACCTCGAGATCGACGTCGACCCCGGGCTTCAGGTCGTCGGAGAGGCCGTCGGGGTTCGGCAGCTCGTCGGGCCGCAGCGGGCTGGTGATCGACATGTCGCCCTGGAGCGCGTCGGCCGCGAACTCGTCGAGCGTCGCGACGCGCGCCTTGAGCCCGAAGCGACCGATCAGCGCGTCGTCACCGGGGCCGTGGTCGTGGAAGCGCGCGTCGGGACGGGCCTCGCTGGCCCACGGAACGCGGTTGGGGCGCCCCGTGATGGCGTCGCCCCGGGCGGCCTGCGCGTCGGCCACCCGGAGGATCTCGTCGTCGCGGATGGCCTCGAGGTACCCGCGGCCGAAGACCGCCGGCGGAGCCCGCGACGTGACGAGCAGGTCGGGCAGGTCGGGGATGACGAGCGGGGTGACGGCACCCCCGGCGACGTGCGGACGCGCGGTGTTCCCCCACTCCAGCGCGGACTGATCCGCGGCCGGAGTCGCGCCGTCGGCTTCGACCCGCACGAACTTGTCGACGATCCCGGGACCTCGCCCGTCGTCGGCGTGACACGAGCCGCACGCGTGCCGGACGTAGACGGGGCCGAGCCCACCGGCCTCCCGGAACGGCGCCTCGAACAACGCGTCGCCAGCGGCGAAGCGCTCGGCCCAGTCGGCGTCCAGCGAAGCGATGGGGGCGTCCGACGGGTCCGTGCCGACGAGAACGAGCCCGGCGAGCGGGTCCTCCCCCGCGTCACAACCCGCGACCGCCATGGCCGCGGCGATCCACCTGCCTCTCATCCTGCGTCCCTCCGTCGGGTCCCAGACTAATGAAAATGAAAATCATTTTCAACACTGAGATCCCCGGACGCGGAGAAGCCGACGCTCAGGACGCCCGACTCCACCGCGCGGTGTACGGCAGCACGAACAGGTAGAGGCCCGAGAACAGGAGCGCGAACAGCGGCAACAGCGCCATCAGCCCGATCCACACGGCCTCGATCGCGAGCCCCACCGCGGCGAAGTTGGCGATGACCGCCAGGGTGAACGCCACCGACATCCACCGGTGGAACTGACGAATCCAATGGGTCCAGCGCATGGCTCTCCTCACGGCGCCTTCGAGGCGCACGGGTGGGGTGCGCCCGCCGATGACGGACGCGAGGGTTCGAGGGGTCTCCCCCGCTATCGGGCGATCAACGGCCGAGCTGGATCAGCTTCCAACCGTTGCCGGACGGATCGCGGAAGCCCGCATCGACGTTGCCGAAACGGTCGATCGGCTCCTGGGTGCTCTCGACGCCAGCGGCCACGAGACGCTCCCAGGTCGCGCGACAGTCGTCGACGTGGAGGATCAGCCCGGGCATCGCGCCCTTGGCGACGAGCTCGCGCAGCGCCTGGGCGGTCCCCTCGTCGTGGACGGGCGGGCCGGGTGCGAAGAGCCCGAGCTGGAACGACGGCTGCTCGGGGTGCTGCACGGTGAGGAAGCGGTACGGGCCGTTGCGGACGTCGGTGTGCACGCGGAACCCGACCTTCTCGACGTAGAACGCGCGCGCTTCGTCCTGGTCCCGCACGTACAGACCGACCACTCCGATGCCCTGGCTCATGTGCCCTCCGGTTCTTCCGTGCTGTTCGTACCGCTGCCCTCCTGCCGTCGCTTCTCCGAAACTGCGATCGTGAGGTCGGGGCGCTGGGCGGCCGCCACGAAGCACGCGGGGACGAGCCCGAGCGTGGTGGGCTCGGCCTTCTCGCGGTCCCGGCAGACCGAGGGGCTCTCGCCGGTCACGTCGCGGAACGTGCGTCCGAACGTGCCGAGGCTCTTCCAGCCCGTCTGGTACGCGATCTCGGTGATGGGCAGGTCGGTCTCCCGGAGCAGGGCCGTGGCCCGCTCGATGCGACGCGTGAGGAGGTACCGGTGCGGCGGGACGCCGAATGCGTCCTTGAAGCAGCGCGCGAAGTGGGCCTCCGAGACGCCGCTGACCCGCGCCAGCCGCCGCACGGGCCAGTCCTCGTGGGAGGCCGCGTCCATGCGGTCCTTCGCGCGCAGCAGCCTGCGGAGCAGCTCGGGGTCGCCCATCTACGCGACGACCGTGCGGACCAGGTCGTACCGCGACTCCCGGAACCGCTCCGGGCTCCAGCCCCGCGCCACGACGAGGTGACGCCACGCAGACGGGACCAACCACGAGGTGCACAGATCGCCCGCTTCGGTGGGCGTGAGCCCATCCAGCCCGCCCGCCTCCGCGATGCGCCCGAGGACGAGGTCGAGCCCCAGCCGCATGCCGCTCTCGAAGATCCGGTCCCGCCAGGCCGCATCCGCGTCGCGGTCCGTCAGCGAAGCCGCCTCGAGCTGGATGGCGACCGGGTAGACCTCGGGCAGGTAGTCGATCCACACGTCCACGTAGGCGTGCAGCGTGGCTGCATCGGCACCCGTTCCCCGCGCGATCGCGCCGAGGCGGCCGGCGTGGGGGCTCAGCGTGTCGCGGTACCGCACCATCTCGAGCAGGAGGCCCGCGCGTCCGCCGACCGCGTAGAAGACCGCCTGGCGCGAGACGCCTGCCGCTCGCGCGACCTCGGCCATGCCCACGTCGAGCCGGCCCTCCGCCGCCATCAGGTGCCAGGCGGCCTCGAGGATCGCCGCCCGGGTCTCGTCGCTGACTCTCGCCACCCGGCCTCCAGTTGTCGCACGTTAACCCAGCGGATAGGTTTACACGCGTTAAGTCAAAGGGGAGGAGCCATGGCGCTCTCGGTTCACGTCGCAGTGGGAGCCCTCGCGTTGATCGCCTTCTGGTCCGCGCTGGCGGCGAAGAAGGGCAGCCGCCTGCACCGGGCCATCGGGCGCGGCTTCTTCGTCGCGATGCTGCTGGTGGTCGCCACGGTGGGCCCGCTCGTGGTGGACCCTAAGGGTGTGGACCCGGGCCGCGTGGTCCAGATGGCCTACCTGTCCGCGTGTGTGGGGACGGTCGTGTTCGTGGGCTGGTCCTCCGTTCGCCTCCGGAGGGCGCCCGAGCGGTTCTACGGGCTGCACCTGCGGGGGCTCGGCGCCCTGGTCGCAGGGCTCGGTGCCATCGTGCTCGTGGCGGGCCTCACGACGTCGGACCCCGTCCCCGCCGTGCTCTCCTGGGTCGGGCTGCTCTACGGGGCCGCGCTCGTGCGCCTCGGAGGGGCCGGCCCCCGCTCGGGGACCTGGTGGCTGGGCTGGCACCTCGATGCGGTCTGCGGACTGCTGACCGCGGTGCACGGCACGCTGCTCTACGTGCTGTGGCGGGGCGCGGTCGATCCGCTCGCGGGCCGCGCGACGGCTGCGGCCTTCCACGTGGCGGTGCTCGTCGTGGCGGTGGCCCTGCGCCACCACCTGGCCCGACGCTACCGCGCGCCTTCGCTCGTGTTCCCTCTCCGCGGCACGGCGCGGCAGGACCGGCCCTCCCCAGGCGCCTGAGCCCCGACGGACGGGCCGGTGAAACGAGAAAGGACCAGAGAGCCGAAGCTCTCTGGTCCTTTCGAAGTGGTCGGGGTGACTGGATTCGAACCAGCGACCACCAGACCCCCAGTCTGGTGCGCTACCAGGCTGCGCTACACCCCGGACCCGTGCGGTCTAACCATCCTGCCGGAACGTGGCAACGCCCGCGGCGCGGTACTGTTCGCGAAGGGTGCCCACCTGCTCGCGGAGCCCCTTGATTCGCTCGATGGCTTCGTGGATCCGGTCGGTGTCGCCGCCGCCGGTGCTGGCCGGGGCTCCCGGTGCGATGCCGTCTTCGAGCGCCTTGCGCGCGCCCGCGATCGTGAAGCCGTCGTCGTGGAGCAGCTTGCGGATCTTCATGAACGTCGCGATGTCTTTGCGGCGGTACATGCGCTGCCCGGTCGACGACCGCTGCGTGCGCATCTTGAACTCGCTCTCCCAGTAGCGGAGGACGTGCGCCTCGACGCCCACGAGAGAGGCCGCCTCACCGATGCGGAAGAAGAGCTTGTCGGGAACCTCGGGCCCGATGTCGTCTTCTTCGCCGAGGCTCATTGCGTGGCCTCGTCTTCGAACACCACCTCGGGCGCGTCGCTCGGCTCCCACAGGGTGATGGTCCACGTGTCGGTGCGCGTCTCGTCGGCGAGGCCGAGCGAGGTGAGCGTGAGGTCGAAGAAGCCCGGATCCGCGGCGTCCTGGCGCATCGTGTACTCTTCGGAGCCGCGCTGGCCGTCGCTCGTGATGGTCGCGAGCTCGATGCGCTCCTGCCAGTCGTCGAACACTTCGACGATGAGCAGGTGGTTCGTGCCCACGGGGCCCCGGCCGGGATCGACCGTGGCCGACCCGATGACGACCGCGCCGGTGTTCGACGTGAGGTCGACCGTCAGCGGGTCGCCGAGGTCGCCGGGTGCGACCTCGATGGAGATGGTGTCGCCTTCGTTGTTGAACGGGCGCACCACGATCTCGTCTTCACCCTTGCACGCGGCGAGGGCGGCGAGAACGCACGCGACCAGACCCAGGCGAGGCGCGATGGACGCATGCGCCAGGTGCCTGGTTCTGGCCCCTGCGGAGATCACGCGAGGCCGGCCTTGGCCGTCTCGACGAGCGCCGCGAACGTCGTGGGCTCACGCACCGCGAGGTCGGCGAGCATCTTGCGGTTCACCTCGACGCCCTGGACCTTCAGGCCGTGGATGAACTTGCTGTAGGACAGGCCGTGCTGGCGGGCAGCGGCGTTGATCCGCTGGTTCCAGAGCCGGCGGAAGTGCCGCTTGCGCTGCTTGCGACCGATGTACGCGTTCTGGTCGGCGTGCATCCGCGCGGCGATCGCCTGGCGGAGGTTCCTCCGGCCGAGGAAGAAGCCACGGACGCGGCGGAACAGGTTCTTCTTGCGGGTGCGCCGGTTGAGGGCGCCCTTGATGCGAGCCATCTTCTACTCCTCTTGGAACCGCTTCCCTGCGGGGGATTCCCGCGGTGGCGGTGGTTTCGGCATCACCTGGAGGTGACGCACGGCTCCGCTCGCGCGGAGATCAGATCATCTTCCGGATGACCTTCGCGTCGACCTCTTTCATGATGCCGGTCTTGCGCAGGCCACGCTTCGCGGTCGTGGCCTTCTGCTCGAGGCAGTGGCGCAGGAACGCGTGCTTGAACTTGATCTTGCCCGACCCGGTGCGCGAGAACCGCTTTGCGGCGCCGCGGTGGGTCTTCATCTTCGACTTCGCCATGAGGCACTCCTCGACCCCCCGCGCTTAACGCGAGGCGGGGTCGTGTCAATCTGTTCGGAACGGCACCGCGGTCGCCGCACCGGGCGGCTGGCCGGGCGGAGCTAGACCTTCGGTGCGAGCACCATGAACATCTGCCGACCATCCATGCGGGGCGGCGACTCGATGGTGCCGAACTCTTCGCAGGCCGCGGCGATGCGGAGGCACTGCTGGGCGCCGATGTCGCGGTGCGCGAGCTCGCGACCCCGGAACCGGACGGTGACCTTCACCTTGTTGCCCTCTTCGAGGAAGCGGCGGGTGTGCTTCACCTTCACGTCCATGTCGTGGTCGTCGGTCTTCGGGCGGACCTTCACTTCCTTGAGCTGGACCTGGACCTGGTTCTTCCGGGCCTGGGCGGCTTTCTTCTTCCGCTCGTACTTGAGCTGGCCGAAGTCGCCGATGCGGCACACCGGAGGGCGCGCGTTCGGCGCGACCTCGATCAGGTCGAGCCCACGGTCCTCGGCGAGCTGAACGGCGTCTTTCGTCAGGAACTCCCCGAGCTTGTTCCCCTCTTCGTCGATGACGAGCACGCGGGGAACGCGGATCCGCATGTTGACGCGGATTTCTTCCTTTTCGGGTGTCGGGCGACGGCGCGGTCCTCTTCTCAAACAGATCCTCTCGGCAGCACGCGAAGCTCCGGCGTCAGGTGGGCCCCTGACGGCGGAGGGTCAGCATAGAACACGACCCGCGTTCCGGAAACCCGGTGGAGCACCGGGAACCCGCGAAGCGGACCATCGGAACCTGAGAGCACCTCGACGAACTCGGCCACATCGATCGTCATGGACGGACTGGCCAGGAACGCAGGGCGAACTCCAGGTGGGGGTTGAAGAGTCGGCGGACAGGGCCGCCGGGGCTCTCGGGAAGTGGATAGGCACGGGCGGATTTGAACCGCCGACCCCCGCCGTGTCAGGGCGGTGCTCTCCCGCTGAGCTACGTGCCTGCAGGACTCCGAGGTTCTAATGACGCCCGGTCGCGGTGTCAACGGCCTCTGCGAAACGCGCGGCCAGGCCCGCGCACACGGCCTCCGGCGGGGCGTGCACGCCGAGCCGTGAGGCGCTCGTGACCTCGGCTTCCGGGATCCCGCAGGGCGTGAAGAGCGCGAAGTCCGCGAGGTCGGCCGTGAGGTTCAGCGCGAAGCCGTGCATCGAGACGCCGCGCCGGAAGTGCAGACCCACCGACGCGAGCTTCGCGCCGCCCACCCAGACGCCCGGGTGGCCATCGCGCCGTCCCGCGGGGATGCCGGCCTCGGCGGCCCACCCGATCAGCACGTCCTCGACCAGCGCCACGAACCGCTTCACGCCGATACCGCGCCCTCCGACGTCCACGATCGGGTATCCGACCAGCTGGCCGGGGCCGTGCCAGGTGGCGAGCCCTCCCCGCTCGGTCGCGACGACGGGGATTCCCGCGGCGCGCACGGCATCGAGGTCGCCCGCATCGCGCCGCCCCGTGGTGACCACGCGGGGATGCTCGACCAGGGCGAGGATCTCGGGGCGCCGGCCCGCGATCACGTCCTCGCGGCGGGCGCGCTGCCACTCGGCGGCGTCAGCGTACGGCACCCGACCGAGCCACCGCCAGCCGACGCTCAAGGGTCGACCACCACCACGAGGCGCCCTTCGCCCGCGAGCCGGCTCTCGGCGAGCTCGGCGAGACCCGTCGCCGCGCGCTCGGGCACCGTGAGCACGCACCCATCGACGGACTTCACGCGCGACACCACGGGATTCGAGCCGGCGCGGTCGGCGGCCGGATCCGCGGCGTCCGTCACCCACACCGCCGGCGCGTGCTCGACCGCCGACTCGAGCCACATCCGCCCGTCGTACACGGTCTCGCCGCCCGGACCCCGCACCTCGGGCGCGAAGCACGGCGCGACCTCCATGCCGCGCGCGTCGAGCACGACCCCCGTGAGATCGGTCGCGGGCCCCGTGCGCGACGTGGCCGTCGCCATCGACACGGGCTTCAGCAGCTCGACCAGCGAGAGCGCCCCGATCACCGTCACCTTGCCGCTCGAGTGGTACCGGTTCTCGGTCTCGACCCACCGGCCGATGCGGGGCTCGATCGAGGGCCACAGCTCGGGGGAGTCCTGCAGCCCGGCGAGCGTGTCGTCCGGCGAGATGCGGATCTGCGCCGCTGCCGGGCCCATCGCGCGATCGACGTCGCGCCGCGCGAGCTCTTCGACGGCCTTGGTGCCCTCGGAGCCCGAGCGCGCCCGGCCCTGCTCGACGAGCAGCACGAGCTCGGTCCAGTCGATGCGCGCACCCCCGCCGAGCTCCGTCACGACGGGCTCGAACGTGCCTCCCCACGCCACCGCGAGCAGGGCGATCATCGCAGCGTCACCACGGCCCGGCCGAACAGGGCGTTCACGCGCTCCTCCATCTGTGCGGAAGGCTCGATCGGGTACTCCGGCAGGCGCAACTCCACCTCCCAACGCGCGTCCTGCACGACGAGGCGCGCGCGGCATCCGCCGCGATGGCCCGCGAGGATCTCCTTCAGCGGGTCGAGGCGATCGGCGAGCAGCTCGTCTTTCTCGACGTTGAACCAGACCTCGCCCGTGGTGCGCGCACGCACTTCGGAGAGCGGCTCGCAGGAGCTCACGCGGATCTGCGGCTCCTCGCGGCGGGTGTCGACGGTACCCGTGACGAGCACGGGCTCTCCGGCGAGGACGGCCCGTTGCGACGTGCTCCACACCTCGGGCCCGAACACGCACTCCATCGTCGCGCCGGGCTCTTCGAGGACCACGAAGGCCATCTTGTCGCCGGAGCGGGTCTTCATGACGCGCGAGTCGCCGACGAGGCCGAGGATGCGGACCTCGTCGCGGGTCGACGGGTCGAGCTCGTGGATGGTGGTGGTCGCGTAGCGCCGCACGTCGTTCTCGTGGGCCTGCATCGGGTGACCGGTGAGGTAGAGGCCGAGCACCTCGCGCTCGTAGCCGAGGCGCAGCGACAGGGGCCATTCCACGCGGTCGGGGAAGCGGAAGTCGACGGGCCGCGACTTCGGTGCCATGGCGGCGAAGAGGCTCGTCTGGCCGGCCGCTTCGTCTTCCTGCCGGCGCACGGCGAGCTGCACGGCGGCTTCGATCCCGTCGTAGAGCGCGCTGCGGTGCATCCCGAAGCAGTCCAGCGCACCGGACTTCACGAGGTTCTCGAGCACCCGCTTGTTCACGCGCTTGTAGTCGAGGGCCTCGAAGAACGCGAAGGCGTTGCGGAAGTGCCCGCCGACCTTCTCGCGCGCGTCGACCACGGCCTCGATGGCCCCCTCCCCCACGTTCTTCACGGCGGCCAGGCCGAAGCGGATGACCTCGACGACCGCGCCGTCCTCGACGGGCCGATCGGCGGGCTTCGGCACGCTGAAGTGCCGCATGCTGTGGTTGACGCACACGGGCAGGATGCGGATGCCCGCCTTGCGGCAGTCGGTGACGTAGAGCAGCACCTTGTCGGTGTTCGCCGCTTCGATCGTCATCAACGCGGCCATGTACTCGGGCCGGTAGTGCGCCTTGAGGTACGCCGTCTGGTAGCTGATCCAGCCGTACGCCGCGGAGTGGGCCTTGTTGAACCCGTAGGCGGCGAACTTCGCCATCAGATCGAAGATCTCGTTCGCCTTGCCCTCGTCGATGCGGTTCTCGACGGAGCCCGAGACGAACCGGGAGCGCTGCTGGTCCATCTCCTTCGGGTTCTTCTTGCCCATCGCACGGCGGAGGAGGTCGGCTTCACCGAGCGAATAGCCCGCCATCACCTGGGCGATCTGCATGACCTGCTCCTGGTAGATGATGGTGCCGTACGTGCTCTTGAGGATGGGCTCGAGCATCGGCAGCGGGTAGCTGACCTCGCGTCGCCCGTGCTTGCGCTCGACGAAGTCGGCGGTCATGCCCGACTGGAGCGGACCCGGCCGGTAGAGCGCGACGAGCGCGACCATGTCGTCGATGACGTTGGGCTTGAGGTCGGTGAGCAGGTTCCGCATCCCCGACGACTCGAGCTGGAACACGCCGAGCGCGTCGCCCTCTTCGAGGAGCGCGTAGGTCGGGTCGTCGTCGACGGGGATGAGCGCCATGTCGAGCTCGACGCCGTGGTTCTCGGCCACGAACTTCACCGCGTCGCGGATCTGGTCGAGCGTCTTCAGGCCGAGGAAGTCGAACTTGATGAGGCCGATGCTCTCGGCCGACTTCATGTCGTACTGGACGACCGGACCGCCCTCAGGCTCGTCGCGGTAGAGCGGCGCGTACTCGACGAGCGGACGGTCGGCGATGACGACGCCCGCGGCGTGGACGCCCGTCTGCCGCATCGTGTTCTCGACGGCGAGCGCGATGTCGAGGACGCGTCGGACCTTCGGGTCGCCGTCGCGCATCCGGCGCAGCAGCTCGACCTGCTCGAGCGCGTCGGTGAGCGTCGTGCCGAGGGCTTCGGGGACGAGCTTCGCGATGCGGTCGGCCTCGCCGAAGTTCAGGTCGAGCACGCGGGCCACGTCACGCACGGCGGCCTTCGCCTTGAGCGTGCCGTACGTGATGATCTGGCTGACGTAGTCGAACCCGTACTTCTGGCGGACGTGCTCGATGGCCTCCTCGCGGCGGTCCTGGCAGAAGTCGACGTCGATGTCGGGCATCGACACGCGCTCGGGGTTCAGGAACCGCTCGAACACGAGCCCGAAGCGGATCGGGTCGATGTCGGTGATGCGCATCGCCCACGCGGCGACGCTGCCCGCAGCCGAGCCGCGGCCCGGCCCCACGGGGATGTCGTTGTCTTTCGACCAGTTGATGAACTCGGCGACGATGAGGAGGTACGCCGGGAATCCCATGCCGAGGATGACGTCGATCTCGTAGTCCTGCTGCGTCCAGTAGGCCTGGGCGTCGTGCGCGATCCCCGCCTCGGCGAGGGTCTTCAGCCGCAGCTTCAGCCCCTCGTTCGCGTACCACCGGAAGTAGCCGGAGATGTTGCCGGCCCCGTCCGGACGGGCCGGAATCGACACGGCCGGGTCGGGCAGCCCGTAGTCGCGGGGCGGCGGGAAGGCCTTGTAGAAGTACTCCCAGTTCGCGTCGGTGTCGGCACCCTCCCCGGTGTCGGGCGGGGTGGTCGCGGGGAAGTGGTACGTGTCGAAGTCGAACGCGTAGTTGCACCGTTCCGCGATCTCGACCGTGCGCGCCAGCGCGTCGGCATCGTGTGGGAACAGCGCCGCGAGCTCGGCCTCGGGCTTGAGCCAGGCCTGGTCGGTCGGGCTGACGACGCGCTGGTCGCGCGACATCGACCCGCCCGTGCTGATGGTGTTCAGCACCTCGAGGGCCGCCGAGTCTTCGGGGTCGAGGTAGTGGACGGCATTCGTGATGACCGTGGGAACGCCGGTCTCGCGGGAGATCTCGCGGATCGCGTCGTTCACGTCGGCCTGACCGTCGAGACCGAGATCGCAGAGTTCGAGGAACAGGCTGCCTTCGGCGACCCGCTCGCGCAGGGCCTCGAGCCGCGACATGGCCAGCGCGCGGTCGCCCTTCGCCAGGGCCTTGCCGAGCGGGCCCTTCAGCCCGCCGGTCAGGAAGATCAGCCCTTCGCTGTGGGCCCCGATGCCCTCGAGGTCGACGCGCGGCTTGTACTGCAGGCCGTCGAAGATGGCGGAGGTGATGAGCTTGCAGAGGTTCTTGTAGCCGGCGTCGTTCTCGATCAGCGCGATCAGCTGGTAGCCGCCGTCGATGCCCTCGGGGTCGCGGTGCTGCACGCCCTCGGGCTGCACGAACAGCTCGGCACCGAGCACCGGCTTGATCCCCTCGCCCTTGCACGCCTTGTAGAAGGCCACCGCGCCGTACATGTTGCCGCTGTCGGTCAGCGCCAGCGCCGGCATGCCGAGGGATGCGGCCCGCTTCGCCAGGGCGTACACCGTGGCGGTGCCGTCGAGGATCGAGAACTGCGAGTGGGTGTGCAGGTGGACGAAGGCCATCGTCCGCCAGTAACGCCGCCGGTCGCGGGTCGCAGGGCTGCGCGTTCCGTGCTTCAATGCCTCCCGTCGGGAGGCGTCTTTGCGGAGGATCGTGTTGGTGTGTGCCGTGCTCGGGAGCCTCGCCACGTCCGAAGACCCCGACGCGAAGTCGAAGGGCCCCGCCCCCGCCGCCGACCACGCCGCGATGATCGGCTGCTGGCGGCACCCGAAGGGCATCGACTGCTACGAGCGCGACGGCACCGGCACGGCGTGGGGCACCATCCGCGGCGTCGAGCCCACGTCGTTCACCTGGCTCATGCAGGAGGGCGTCCTGCACTACTCGGGCACCGCGACGACCGACGAGTACTACGTGGGCAAGCGCAGCCGCGATGTTCTCGAAGTCACCCGGGTGCGCGACGCCGAGGCGAAGTGGAAGCTGGAGCGAACGGCGGATCCGCGGGAGGTCCCGAAGGAGCCTTGAGCTCGGAGCCTGGAGCCTGGAGCCGGGAGCCTGGAGCCGGAGCGTTCGTGACGCTCGAGGCGCCTGGCATCACGCAGATGACGCAGATGGACGCAGATGACGCAGAAGGGAGGACAATCCACGACTTGCGTGGTCCCGTCCCCGACGACGTGGCCGGGTCGGACGGTACCTCTCCCCGAACCTCCGAGGTGGACTGGGAGGGCGTCGGCGAGCGCGCTCACCCGAGCAGCCCGAAACGACCGCCTGCTCTGGTGAATCCCGATTCCGGTCCGCGGCGAGGTCCCCTGTCGACCCGAACAAGCTGGGGTGGACGACGCTCGAGACTCGACCCCGTCCGACACAGAGCGCTGTGGCTCGCTGTGGTCGCTGTGCGAGACCCGGGGGTCCACAACGCCGTCGCCCCGAAATCGTCCGCCTGCTCCGGCGATTCCCGATGCCGCTCTGCCAGGACGCCTTCCCAGGACGACCACACGACGCCCCGGGGACACGAGCGTGTGGGACCCGGGACACCCTCGTTTCTGCGTCATCCGCGTCCATCTGCGTCATCTGCGTGATGCAGGACGCCCAGAGCATCACGAGCGCCGCTCCAGGCTCCAGGCTCCGGGCTCCCGGCTCCAGGCTCCAGGCTCCAGGCTCCCGGCTAGAAGACGGTGACCACCAGCCGTCGCTCGTGCGGCGCGTGGCGGTGCTCGAACAGGTAGATCGCCTGCCACGTGCCGAGCGCGAGCTGACCCGACCGCACGGGGACCAGCAGCGAAGGCTGCGTCAGCGCGGCGCGGATGTGCGACGGCATGTCGTCGGGGCCCTCGTCGCGGTGGCGGTACGCGGGGTCGCCGTCGGGCACGTGCTTCGCGAACCAGTCGAGCATGTCGCTCAGAACGTCGGGATCGGCGTTCTCCTGGATGATCAGCGACGCCGACGTGTGCTGGAGGAACACGTGGCACAGCCCCTCCGTCACGCCGCTCGCCACCACGACGTCCGCCACGTCTTCGGTGATGTCGTGCAGGCCGCGGCTCGCGGGGGGCAGTCGGAGGGTCGCCGTGTTCATCAGGGCTCCGGGGGCACGCAGTCGGTTCCGTCCGTCAGGACCGGCTCGAGCTTGCGGTCGTGCTCTATCCAGGCGTCGATGATCCCGTCCTCCACGCCGTGCTCGCGCAGCACCGTCCGGAGGATTGCGAGGCGGCGGCGGAACTGGCCCGCGTTGATGCGCATCGCCCGGTGCAGCGGGCCGATCGGACGGCCCGTGTACGAGCCGGTGCCGAGCACGTGCTTCCGCGCGAGCTCGAATTCGTGCCGCTTCACGCGCACGCGGTCCTTCCCGTCGAACCGGAAGCCGATCACGAAGTCGTCGAACATCCGGTCGACGAACACGTCGACGACGCGCTCCAGCAGGGCCTCGTCCATCAACCGCCCGGCTGCATGCGGTGGTTCAGGCGATCGAGCTCGGGGAAGGGCTGCCCGTCGTCGATGAACCACCGGTACGTCTGCCACGTGCCCATCACGCGCTTCACGTAGCCCCGGGTCTCGCGGAACGGGATGCGCTCGACGAACTCGTCCGTCGGCACGTTCCCCCACTCCCCCTTCCACTGCGTGACCCGCGCCGGGCCGGCGTTGTAGCCGGCGAGCGCGCAGAACGGGCTGTCGTCGAGCTGCTTGAAGACCTGCTCGAGGTAGCGGGCGCCGATCTCGAGGTTCTTGTCGGGCTCGAACAGCTCGGTCATCGTGACCTTCTTGCCGAGCCAGCCCGCCGTCTGCGTGGCCGTGGCCGGCATCAGCTGCGAGAGCCCCCGCGCGCCGGCGAAGCTCACGATGCGCCGGTTGAAGTTGCTCTCCTCGCGGACGAGGGAGTGGAACAGGCGCGGCTCGTAGCGCGAGTAGGGCTTCGCGGACTTCTGGACCTCGGCCCAGTACCGGTCGGGGTACGCGACCCGGATGACGGCGCGCTCGCCCTCGCCCAGCGACCCGACGGGGTGCTCGCGGATCCAGCCGCGGAAGTCCTCGTGCGCGAGCAGCCAGTCGCCCGACAGGATGCGGAGCTCGGTGAGCCAGGCCTTCTCGTCCGGGAGCAGCTCGCCCTCCCAGCGCTCCCACTCCGCGCGGGCTTCGATCGCGAGGCCGAGCCGCGCGAGGGCGGCGCCGTGCTGGATCCCCGGATGGTCGAGGAGCTCCTGCCGCACCGCCCAGGGGCGCTCGAGCGGCTCGCGCTCCGGGCGCTTCTGCAGCTCGGCAAGCACGTCCGGAGCGACCTCTTTCAGGCGCGCCGCCGCGAGGATGGCGTAGAAGCTGAAGGGACGCTCGCGGAGCAGCGCGCTCCATCCGGCCACCGCTTCGGCCTTGCCCGCCTCGTGCGGCTTCGAGGGGCTGCCGACATCGGGGTAGAGCGCCCAGCGCGCATGCCAGTAGCGGCCCGCGTCGACGTGCTCGGCGTCGACCGACACGTCGAGCGCGCCGAGGCGCTTGGCGATGCCGCGGGCCTCGTCGGTCTTGCCATCGAGGTAGAGCGACCACGCCAGCCGGAACGTCGCCTCGGCCGCCGTGTCGCCGTCGGGGTGGTCTTCGAGGGCCTTCTTCCAATAGCCCTGCGCGGCGGCCAGGTCGCCGCCCTCCTGCATCGAGATGCCGGCGTGCGTGTAGCCGTCGTCGGCCATGGAGTGCTCGGGGTACGCGCCCGGGATCTGCGCGAAGCTCGCCGCCGACTCGGCGTACTGCTTCTTCCGGAACTGCGCGGTGCCGACGAGGTACAGCGACCGGGCGCCGTATTCGCCGGGCACCCCGACACAGCGCGTGCCGGCGTCCCCGAACGCGGCGATCGAAGCGGAGAGCTGGTTCTTCTTGTACTCGCTCCTCCCCTTCACGTAGAGCGCGCGGCACAGGGCCTCGGCGGGCACGTCTTTCGTGGCGGGGACGTTCTGCGCGGCGAGGATGGCGTTGCCGTAGTCGCGGGCGTACATCCACTTCTCGGCGCGGATCGACCACTCCTCGGGCGTCGGTGCGTAGGCGGCGCCCGTGTATTTGCCGAGCAGGCGGTTCGCCTCTGTCGCTTCGGCCGAGGTCGGATAGTGCGTCCACAGGCGACGGAGGTACGGATACGCCTCGGGGCTGCCGGCCCCCTTGTGGTACGCGAGCGCCAGCAGCGCGAGTGGATTGCCGTTCGCGGGGTCGGGCCGGCTCGCGATGGCCTCGAACACCTCGAAGGCCTCGGCGGTGCGCCCGAGCTCTTTGAGCGTCTCGGCGCGGAGGACCGCGGCCCGTGGGTAGATCGCCGCATCCGCAGGCACCAGGGAGAGGGCCTCGAGGGCCCCGAGCTTGTCGCCGCTCGCGAGCTTCACCTCGCCGATCACGAGGTCGCGGTACGGCGCGGGGATCGTGACGCCGCCGTCGATCTTCGGCAGCAACGGCGCGGCCTTCTCGGCCTGGTCGAGGCGCACGAGCGCCCACGCCTCGAGGAACGCGGCCTCCTGGCGGCCCGTCACATCGAGGTGGTCGGTGCCCTTGTGCAGCGCATCGACGACGCCGCGCCAGTCGCGGTCGAGCAGCGCATCCTGCACCGGGCCCGTGAGGACGGGGCTCGTGCGGCGATAGCTCGGCCCGACGAGCGTGAGCGCGGGGGCTTCGGCGGCCGGTGTTCCGGGGACCGGAACCGGCGCACCACCAGAGGATGCGAGCGCAGCGAAGAACAGCAGCATGGGGACCCGAGGGCGGAGGGGCTATGGAAGGAGGAACCCGCGTGGGAAGCGGATGTCACTGTCATATCGTGTCATTCGCGCGAGGTCGGCCCGGTCTCGGGCGTATCTGAATCACAGGAGGGCTCGCCCGTGTCCCTGAACAAGTCCCAGTGGAGCCACATCGCCGGACTCGTCGGCATCGGCGTCGTCGCCATGCTGTTCTGGGACTCCGCGTGGCTGTGGCCTCTGAAGGTGCTGGTCGTCTTCTTCCACGAGCTCGGCCACGCCCTCGCCGCGGTCGCGACGGGCGGATCGGTGGTCAGCATCGAGCTCTCGCCCGCGCAGGGCGGCCTCACGAAGACCCTCGGGGGGCTCCGTTTCTTCGTGCTCTCGGCCGGCTACCTCGGCTCGCTCGCCTTCGGCATCCTGTGGCTCTTCCTGGGTCGCACCGAGCGTCGCTCGCGGGTCGGCGTGTGGCTGCTGGCCCTCGTGCTCTTCGGCGCGACGGCGTGGTGGGTTCGGCCCATCGCGAGCTTCGGGTTCGGCTTCGCCGTGCTCGCCAGCATCGGGGCCATCGCGCTCGCGCGGTGGGCGCCCCCCTCCGCGAGCCAGTGGTTCCTCCGCACGATCGGCGTGTTCAGCGTGATGTACGCGGCGTGGGACATCCGCGACGACATCCTCGCGCGGCCGGGCATGGAGTCCGACGCGACGATGCTCGCCGACATCACCTTCATCCCCGGCGTGGTCTGGGGTGTGGTCTGGCTGGCGGTCGGCGCAGGCACGCTGTTCGCGCTGCGGAAGTGGATCCTGTAGCGGATCCGATCAGGGTGCAGCGAACAGGTCTTCGAGCTCGTCGACCGGCACGCGCACCGGCGAGCCTCCGCCCGTGTCGCGCACTGCGCGGAAGCCCTCCGCATCGGGCGGGCCGACCTCGATGACGTGCCGCGTGGCGCCGTCGAGGGTCACGGTGAGCTCCGGGCCGGTCCAGGTCGGCGCGTCGGCCTTGTACGCGAGCTGGGCGGTCTGGATCACGGCGAGCACGCGCTCGGCGTCGTCCGCCCCTGCCCACGTGTCGCCCGAGGGCTCGAGGACCGCGTCGCGGGCGCCGGACAGGGTGATTCGCGTCACGTCGTCGTCGAACGGGAACGCATCGGCCGCGCCCACGTCGCGTGGACCGCGGCTCAGCATGTCGAGGAGCCCCGGGTCCATCGTGCCGTTCAGGCCGTCCCGGAAGAAGATCAGCGGCCCGTAGGGCGTGTCGCGCCCGACATACATCTGCTGGACGCCGGCGGACGTCTCGACCTCGACCGTGTAACGCGGGTCTTCCGGGCGGACGGCCTCGAGATCGAGGAACAGGTCGACCCGCAGGTTGAGGAAGTCGACGACCCAGTTGTCGAGCGCGTCGAGGTCGGCCCGCGAGTACCCGGTGAGGAACCAACCGGCGTCGAACTTCGTCGCCTCGAGCCGGCCGAGGTCGCTCTCGATCGCGATGCGCGTGACGTCGCCCGGCTCGTAGCGGAAGACGCGATGGTCGCGGTACTCGTTGGGCCGCCGCAGGAGCGGGTCGCCGGGGCGCCCGGGCACGGCCGCGTAGGTCCCGTCCTTCGCCACGGCGTAGGTGTGGGCACCGTCGGGGGTCACGTTCCCCACGGCCAGCACGCGCTCCGAGCCGTCCTCCATCCACACGGTGACGGTCGCGGCGGGCGGCTCGAGGCCGAAGCCCGACGGCTCGCCGCTGACGGGGATGCCCTTCGTCGACTCGCGGACCGCGTCGAGCACGTCGACCACGGCCCCCGGGTCGGTGTCGGCCTGGTACGGGGCCGTGACGCGCCAGATGCCGTCGGCCTTCTCCATCTCGAGCGTCGCGTCGCGGTCGCCCAGCGACTGCACGATGCGGAGCCGGGTGGCGAGCGTGATGTCGATGGGGTCGACGACTTCCGCGGTCGCGTTCGGGTCGTACGGATCGGCGGTCGTGTCACCGAACCACAGCAGGGCCGTGAGGGCGAGCAGGATCGCCGTCAGCGCGGCCAGCAGTCGCAGCTGCCGGGACTCCACGTCAGGCCTCTGCGGCCGGCGCCTCGTGCTTGCCGATGACGACCTGTGCGGCCTGGAGGACCTTGCCCTTCACGACGAAGCCGCCCTGGTGCACGACGAGCACCCGGCCGTCTTTCGCGGGGTCGTCGACCGGCATCACGGCGAGGGCTTCGTGGTACTTGGGGTCGAACACGGCGCCCTCGCCGGGGACCTCGGCCAGGCCGAGCTTCGTGAGGGCATCCATGAACTGCTTGTAGATCATCTCGAGCCCGCTCACGAGCGAGCCCATGTCGTCGCCGTGGGCCGAGATCGAGCGCTTCAGGTTCTGCACGGGCTCGAGGACGGCACTGACCGCGTCGAACGCCTGTCGCTCGGCCTTGACGTGGGCCTGGGCCTCCATCCGATCGCGGAACGCCTGCATCTCGTTCTGGAGGTCGGTGTACGCCTTGCTGACGGTACGCAGCCGGGCCTGGACCGCGGCGAGCTGCTCGCGGGCGATGTCGAGCTCGGACTTCGGCGCCTCGGGCTCGACGATCTCGACCTCTTCGGCCGGGACCTCGGTGGGCTGGGAGTCGGCGGCGTCGCTCTTCTCGGCCTTCTCGCCGGACGCGGCATCGGCGGACGCGGCTTCTTCGTTGCGCTCTTCGGGCTCGCCCATGGAGTCCTCCAGGGCGGTTGGGTAACCCCCGGACACGCCGGGTCAACCGTCGCGGCGTCGCGGACCTACGAGACGAGGTGCGTGGAGGTCTTCGTGCGCGCGAGCCGCCGGAGGCCGCGGCGGACCTCTTCGACGCGCTGACGCGCCAGGAGGGCGTCGACCTGCCGCTGGAACGCGAACCACCCGAGGGCCAGCGCGACCAGGCCGGCCACGGCGGGGAACGCGCCCATCCAGGTGAGCGGAATCGTCGCGAGGCCCAGCACGGCCAGGAGCCCGCCGAGCACGAGGATGGTGCGACGCCAGCGCAGCCAGGTCTCGAGCCGGTCGAGCGCGGCATCCGCGCGCTTGTCGTCGACGTTGACGGGGTCGCGGCCCTTGAGCGCCGTGAGGGCCTCGGAATAGGCCCGGCGACGCAGCAATGCCACGACCAGCGACGTGCGCGCGGCCACCAGGCCCGGCGACAGCTCGAGCGCGCGCCGGAGCGACGCCTCGCCTTCGGCCACCCTGCCCTGCCGCAGCCGCGCTGCGCCGAGGTAGTACTGCAGCGTGCCGTCTTCGCGGAAGTACCGGCTGCCGACGAGGGCGAGCTCTTCCGCCCCCGCGTGCTCGCCCAGGTAGACGGACAGCATCGCGCCCGCAATGTACGCCTGCCGGTGCCAGGGTTGTTCCTGCACCATCGCGCGACACCGCCGCAGCGCGACCTCGTGCTCGCCGCGGCGGATCATCTCGAGCACCTCGTCCCACGGGGTGGGCGTGAGGTCGACCGTCGCGGGGATCTCGTCTTTCGTGGCGATGAGCGACTGGTACTCGCCACCGCGCCCCGTGAGGACGAAACCGCAGTCGACGGTGTGGTGGAACGCCAGCAGCCGCTCGCCATCCCCGTCGCAGCGGCCCATGCGCTCGAGGGACTTCAGCGAGCCGAAGAACCCCTCGCGCACCTTGTCGGCCTCGCCACCCTGGAACCGATGGACGTAGAGCAGCATCCCGGACGACGCGCCCTCGGGCGTGATGTACCAGGTGCTGACGCCATTCTCTTCTTCACGGAGCTGCTCGAACCGGATCTCGGGACGGCCATCGCAGTGCAGCACGCGGCACACGAACGCCGCCAGCTCGCCCGCGAGCTCGCCGAACACCTCTTCGGCATCGGGCTGCCCTTCGGGAGTGCCCCATCCGAAGCGGTGGAAGTAGCTGCGGCGGAGCTGGTCGATCCGCGACCGGCAGTGATGCACCTCGGCCCGGATGAGCTCCATGTCGCGGTAGCGGATGGGCGCGAACGTGATGCGGCGTTGGTACAGGCGGATGGAGTCTTCGAACGTGTAGCGGCGGACGACCCCGTCGCGACCGACGATCTCGACCGGAAACTCGACCAGCTCGGAATAGTCCTTCCGGTTGTAGCGCTGGAGCTTCCAGTTCTTGTCCATCCGGTCCGACCGCCCTCCCATGGTCACGTTAGCAGATCCACCTACGAGTTGAAATAGCCCACCCGGCCGCCCCGTACGTCGTTCGGAACCCCTCCCGGAGAATCCCCTGCTGGCCTTGCGACTGCACCATGGCGAAGACCTCGAGCCCGCACGCATCGCAGCTGCGCGCGACGGTGACGAGTCCGCGAAGGCCTGGCTGGTCGATCGCTGGACCGCCCCGACGTACCGCTTCTGTCGGCGCATGCTGAAGAACGACGAGGATGCCCGCGACGCCGCCCAGGAGACCCTGGTGAAGGTGCTGCGGAACCTCGACCAGTACGACGCGTCCCGCAAGTTCTCGACGTGGGTGTTCGGCATCGCCCGCAACACCTGCATCGACGAGCACCGACGCCGCAAGCGCCGCGTGTGGGACGAGCCGCGCGACACGGTCGACACCGGGCCCACGCCGCTGCAGGTCGCTTCGACGAACGAGCGGGCCGAGCGCCTCTCGTCGGCCCTCGAGGGGCTCCCGCCGATGTACCGCGAGGTCCTCGTGCTCTATCATTTCGAGCACCTCAAGTACTGCGAGATCGCCGAGGCCCTCGATCTGCCGATGGGTACCGTCATGAATCGGATCTTCCGGGCTCGCCGGAAGCTCCGCGACATCTACGAAGAGTCGGGAGGCGAGTCATGAGCGAGCACGTCCCCGAAGACCTGCTCGTCGCCTTCGTCGAAGGCGAGATGGGCGAGCAGCTCTCCATCCACATCGCCGAGCACCTCGACAGCTGCCCGATGTGCGCGACGCGGGCGGCCTGTCTCGAGCCGCTGGGCCCGGCCTTCGCGGCCATGGAAGACCCCGAGGTCCCCGAGGGCCTCGCCGCAGCCGTGCTCGCCGCAGCCGCCGAGGAAGAGCGCCCGCCGCAGCTCGAGATCGCCGTGGGCATCGGGCTGTTGGTCGCCGCGATCGGCGTGTTCGTCCTGCTCGGCGAGCCGCTCGCCCTCGCGTCGCACGGCATGGTGTGGCTCGGGGCCCTGTCGGCTGCGGGCAAGGCCCTGCTGCTCGGGCTCCCCTCGCCCATCGTGATGCTGCCGGTCACCGTCGTGCTCGGGGCGGCCAGCGCGCTGCTGTTCGCGCGGGCCGCGTGGCCCGACGCGCTTCCCGAGCCCCCGCTGCGCCTCGCCGGCCGGAGGCTCCCGTGAGTGGCGTCGCGGCCATGGGCATGCTGCTCGCAGCTCCCGGGTGGGCCGAGCCGCCGAGCGCTCCGCCCGAAGCCATCGAGGTCACGCACACGCTGCCGGCCGACGACCTGCGCGAGCTCCGCCTCGAGATGCGCGCCATCCGCGAGAGCCTCGACGAAGAGCGCCGCGAGAACCTCCGCCTGCGCGAAGAGCTGCTCCGGCCGCACGCCAGCCTGCGAACGGGCGACCGCGAGCGCGTGGGCTTCGGCCAGCGCGTGCGGGTCGAGAACGGCGAAGAGGTCGGCGACGTCGTGTCGTTCGGCAACGACGTCCTGATCGACGGCGTCGTGCGCGGTGACGCCACGGCGTTCGGCGGCAGCGTGCTGGTCACGTCGCGCGGCGTGGTCGAGGGCGATGCGCTCTCGTTCGGCGGCGAGGTCCGCGTCGAAGACGGCGGGCGCGTGCTGGGCGACAAGGTGGCCCTCGAAGACCCCACGGGCACCACGGCGGTCCGCGTCGCTCCCGAGTCGGGGCTGAAGTCGTTCCTGTCGTCGCTCTACCACCGCATCGTGCTGCTGCTGTCCTTCGCGGGCGCGGGCATCCTGGTCATCGGGCTGTTCCCCAACCGCGTCGACCGCATCGCGCAGGGCCTCGAACACCGGCCGCTGTGGTCCGCGGTGCTCGGCACCCTGGCGACGGTGCTGCTGACGGTGTTCTCGGTGCTGTTCGCGTTGCTCACGCTGGGCCTCGGGTCTCCCGTCAGCGCGCTGTTGCTCGCCTGGCTCGGCGCGGCGTGGCTGTTCGGGTTCGTCGGGCTGTGCCAGGCCATCGGCGACCGTCTGCCGTTCGCCGACAAGCCGCACGGGCGCTGGCTGACGTTCCTGGTCGGTACGGTGCTGCTGTCGTGCATCGGCAGCCTTCCGTGGGTCGGCTGGCTGGTGGTGTTCGCGGCGTCGATGCTCGGGGTGGGGGCGTCCATCACTTCGCGTTTCGGGGGGCGCTGACCGGTCTTCTGCAGCGACCTACGGCGTGCTGCGCCCGAAGGGGTCGGGCTTCGAGCGTCCCAGGGCCTCACGCAGATGACGCAGAAGGACGCAGATGACGCAGAAACAAGGCCGTCAACGGGTCGAGCGTCATCGTTTCCCTGGATGCTGCCGAGGGGGCTCTCCAGGGACATCTCGGTGTTCGAGTCGAGAGAGTAGGCCTCGCCGCGGACCGGAATCGGGATTCACCAGAGCAGCCCGAAGGGACCATCTGCCCGATGGATTCCGCCGGGGGGACGCGATCAGGGCCGCCCGGGACGGCCTCGTTTCTGCGTCATCCGCCCACTGGATACGGATCCGCGTTTTGCGCAGCTTCAACGAATGGAATCTGTCGACAATTCGGCCGGGACCGGAGCAAGATCACCCGAGCAGCCGAAACGCCGGCCTGCTCTGGTGAGTCCCGAATCCGGTCCGCAAGAAGGCCGCTCGGCGCTCCGGGGACGTGAAGACGCTCGACCCGGGGCGGCCTCGTTTCTGCGTCATCTGCGTCCTTCTGCGTCATCTGCGTGATGCCTCGGAACGCTCGAAGCTCGATCCCCTCCACACGGAGGAGGGCGTAGGCCGCGCCCATCTGCGTGATGCTCGACGCCGAGCAGAGCCCGGTCTACTTCGGCAGCGCGTCCTTGATGTACTGCCGCAGCCCCTCGAGATCCTCGAGCACGCCCGCCGCGACGGACCGCCCCTCCGGCGCCTTGCGCGCGAGCCCCAGCAGCGTCTGGGCCTCGTCGCGCTTGCCGTTCGCCTGCTTGCCCGTGGCCTGGGTCAGCAGGAGCAGGTGGCGGATGCGGTCGGTGTCCTCGCTGTCGATCTTCAGCGCGCGCTCCGCGAGGCTCGCGGCCTCGCGGTAGTTGTCCTTGCGCATCTCGAGCTCGGCGAGCCGGAGGAGCGCGACGGGCTGGTCGGCCTTGAAGTCGAGGCTGCGCTGGTAGTGCTGCGCGGCCTTGTCGGGACGGCTCATGTGATCGTCGAGGATCCGGCCCTTCGTCATGTAAGCGTCGATCACGTCTTCGGCGATCGTCGCGTGGTAGATGATGTTGTTGTAGATATTGAGCAGGTTGCTCCAGTCTTCCCGGTCTTCGAGCAGCAGCGCCATGCCCTTCAGCGCGTCGACATGGTTCGGGTAGATCTCGAGTGCCTTGTTGAACCGCTTCTGCGCCTTGTCGGCGTTGCCCAGCGCCCGCTCGACCAGGCCGAGCTGGGTGTAGGTGCCCGCGACCTTGTGCCGCTCGCCCTGCCCGCCCGACAGCTGGAGCAGCTGGCGGTACACGCGCTCGGCCTTCTTCCAGGCCTCGGCGTCGCAGTACAGCGGGCCGACGGCCTCGAGCGAGGCGAGGTGCGTGGGGTTCAGCTCGAGCGCGCGGGCGTAGCGACCCATCGCAGCCTCGCTGTCGCCCGCGAGGCGCAGCATCTCGGCGAAGTAGAAGTAGAACTGCGCGAGCTCCATGCGCGTGTCGAAGTCTTCGAGATCCTGCCCGTTCTCGACGACCGGCTCGAGCCGCTCGCAGACCGGCAGGGCTTCGTCGAACCGCCCGGCCTCGAACAGGTGGCTCGCCATGAACCGGAGCGAGGCCTCGTGCGTCGGGGCGATCTTCAGGATGCGCTGGAAGTACCGCGACGCGGCTTCGCGATCGTGGTGGGTCTCGAGCTGGAGCCGCGCCGCCCGCTCGAGCGCCGCGACCTTGTCGTCGTCGGTCGTCGCGACGCGGCCCTGCACGTCGAGAGCGCGCTCGACGCCCTTCCAGTCGGGGCGCTTGGCGTAGAGCTTCTCGAGCCGCTGGGCCGCTTCGAGATCCGGCGGATCCTCGGAGATCGCCTGCTCGAAGTAGCGGATCGCATCGTCGCGCTTGAGCTGGTCGATGCACACGACGCCGATCCGGCGCAGCAGCGAGGTGCGTTCGGCGCCCTTGGCGAGCGCCGACAGGACGTTGCCCGTCTCGATGAACACCCCCCACTCGCCCTCGGCTTCGGAGAGCGCGAGCAGGCGCTGGAGCGCTTCGAGATCCTGGGGCGCGATCTCGAGGACCGCTCGCCAGGCGTCGATCGCGACCCGGCCCTGATTGAGCTTGCCCTCGGTGACCTGGGCGATCTCGCGACGGATCTCGATCTCGCGATCGCCATCCACGAGATCCGCCTCGCGCTGGAGGACCTGAACGAGCCCGGCCCAGTCGTTGTCTTCGGTCGACAGCGCCTTGAGGCCGAGCAGAGCCTCGGAGTCGGACGTCACGTAGTCGAGCGCGTCGAGATAGGCCTGACGTGCTTCGGAGCGGGCGCCGACCGCGATGTGGGCCTCGGCGATGCGCCGCTTGTAGCGCGCGGACTCTTCGGGGTCGGCGGCGCCCGTCGCGAGCTCGCCGAGCAGCTCGATCGCCCGCCCGGTGTCGCCGCGGATGCCCGCGATCCGCGCGAGCGCTTCGGTGACCTCGCGATCCTCGGGGGTCTCTTCATGGATCTTCGTGTAGTGGGCCAGCGCCGCGTCGGTCTGCGGGAGCTTCTCGGCCAGGATCCACCGGCGCTTCGACTCGAGGAGGCGCTTCTGCGTCTCGTCGTGGGTGACCGCGGAGCGGCGCTCGAGCACGGCGTACGTGGCCTCCCAGTCCTCGCGGCCCTGCTGCAGGTGCTCGAGGTACAGGACGGCCGGGAGGATCGGCTTCTTCTTCGCTGCGGCATCGATCACGGCGATCGCGCCCTCGGTGTCGCCGGCGATCGTGAGTGCGGCGCAGATCCCGAACGGATCGAGCCTCGGCGCCGCGGTGTGCAGCTCGCGGATGGCAGCGGCGTCGTTCTTCGGCAGCAAGCAGCGGAACGCGCCCGCCGCGGCGGCCTCGGAATCCGGGCACAGCCCGAGGGCGAGCCGGTACATCGCGAGCGCCTCGTCGGGACGCTCGAGATCCTCGAGCATCCCCGCGGACCACAGCGCGTTGGCGGTGCGCATGGCCGCCTGGGTGCCGAGCCGGGCGACGCGTGCCTGGCCTTCGGCCACGAGCTCGCGATCCTCGGTGAGGGCCCCGACCCGCGCCGCGACGAGCGCGGTGGCGAGATCGGCGTCGTCCTGCTCGAGCGCCTGGCGCACCAGCGCACGGGCATTGTCGCGGTCGCGGCGCTTGCGCGAGAGCAGTGTGGCGCACTCGAGCAGGGCCCACGGCTCGTCGATGGCGCTCAGCAGCGCCGCGGCGGCCGTGGTGGAGCCGGCCTTCTGGGCCAGCCGGGCGGCGGGCTGCAGCGGGCGGCCGTCGACCTGGAGCGTGGCGAGATCCGCGAGGACCCCCGCCGCATCCTCGGTGCGGCCCCGGCGCACGAGCAGATCGGCGAGCCGCACGGACGTTCGCGCGCTCTGCCCCGTGGGCGCACCGATCAGCGCGCTGCGGCAGATGTCGGCCAGCGCGTCGAGATCGTCGTTGGCGAGACACACGAGCTCCCACGCGGCCCGTGCGCCCGCGTGCTGCGGGTTGGCCTGGAGCAGCGTGCGGAGGTCGGCGCGCGCGGAATCCGACACGAGCCCGGACATCACGGCGCTCGCGAACCACGACCAGTCGCGCAGCGCGCTGTCGCCGGACCGTGCCGCCTGGCTGCGGTAGTGGGCGCACACCTGCGCGATGTCGCCGTCGAACGCGGTGAGATCGAGGGTCAGGTGGATGGCGGGCTCGAAGTCGGCGTCGAGCTCGAGGCACGACTGCAGGCACTCGCGCGCGGCGGAGGCATCCTCGGTGCGCGTCGCGTAGAGCCGGCCGGCCCGGTAGAACAGGATGAGCTTGAGCTCGCGATCGGCGGTGGCCTCGGCAGCAGCCCGCAGCAGCGAGCCCGCCTCGCCCCACCGGCTCGCCGCGGCGAGCAGGGGCACGACCTCTTCGAGCGATGCGAGGTGGTCGGGAACCGCGTCGAGCGCCTGGCGATGGCACGCCAGCGAGACCTCGGAGTCGAGGACCTGGGACGAGCCCACGGTGGCGGCGCGGAACAGGAAGTGCGCCTTGAGGTCGGGGCTCGCGGCGAGCTCGGCCCGACGCCGGTAGATGGCCTGGAGCTCGGCGAACCCACCCGTGCGCGCGAGCGAGCGCGACAGCCCCGCGAGGCCGGACGCGCTCACCGGATCGGTGGCGAGCACGGCGCGGTACCACTTGGCCGCCGCGTCGTGATCGCCGGCATCC
This sequence comes from Alphaproteobacteria bacterium, assembly GCA_020632875.1. Classification (GTDB taxonomy): domain Bacteria; phylum Myxococcota_A; class UBA796; order UBA796; genus JACKEQ01. The sequence goes on along the minus strand of JACKET010000007.1, from coordinate 311,173 downwards.
TCGGCCGTCTCGGCGAGTCGGAAGAGCAGCGACTTGCGGAGCGCGTCGTCGCCTGCGCCCTGCAGGCGCTCTTCGAGGTAGGCGGTGAGCGACTTCGGGTCGTTCTTCCGGCGCAGCACCCGACGCGCCGAATCGGCAGCAGGCACGGCGGACGCATCGATGCGCGCGGCCTCGCGGTACGCCTCGAGCGCGCCATCGAGGTCGGAGAGGTGCTTCTCGCGCACCCAGCCCAGGCGGAACAGCAGGAAGGCGCGCTGGGCACCCGCGACGGTGAGCGCCTCTTCTTCGAGGGACTGCGCGAGCTCGGGCCACGCGCTGGCCTTGAACAACCGGCCCTGACGCTCGCGGAAGGCGTAGTCCCACCCCGCGCTGGCGGCGTTCGCGAACGCCGCTTCACCCTTGCCCGTGTCGCCCGCTTCGAGCCGCGCCCGGCCGGCCTGCAGGTACCACCAGCCCGCGCCCGGGCCGCCCACCGCGGCCTCGCTCTCGTAGAGGGCCGCGAGCCCCGCGTGGTCGCCGCGTTTCTCGTACAGCGCCTCGAGCGCCAGGAACGCGGGCGTCTGCGCGGGATGGGCTTCGAGCGAAGCGAGGTAGGTCTTCTCGGCTTCGTCGGCATCGGTCTGCTCGAGCAGACGGCCCTGCTCGTAGAGCGCTTCGGACGCCACCGCGCCATCGGAGAGCGCCGCGATGCGCCCGAGGACCTGCGCCCGCTCGGGCTGCACGTCGGACAGGTGCTCGCGCAGCAGCACGAGCGACGCGAAGTCGTCGGGGTTCGCCTCGAGCGAGTCCCACAGCCGCCCGACCCCGGCCCCCGGGTTCTGGAGCTTTCGGAGGTGGATGACGGCCGATTCGCGCAGGCTCTCGGCGGCCGGGATGCCGTCGAGCAGCCCCGCGCGCTCCTGGAGCAGCTCGGCGGTGTCGTTCCAGCGCGACAGCTCGACCGAGACGTTGGCCAGCTCGCGCAGGAGCATCGGGTTCCGGCTGCCCGTGTTGAGCCCGTCGCGGTAGAGCGATTCGGCGCCGTACATGTCGGCGAGCTCGTGGTGGTAGATCCACCCCGCCCGGAACAGGAGCTCGCCGCGCTCGTCGTCGCTGGCCACGGCGGCCTCGTTCATCAGCGCCGTCGCCATCTCGCGCCACGAGGAGTCGGAGCCGGCCTGCTGGAACGGGGGCAGCGTCGGACGCGGGCTGATGGGCGGGATGGTGGTGCGGGGCACGCGCGGCTCGCGCTCGGGCACCTCCATCCGGATGGGCGTCGGATCCTTGGTGCGGACGAGCGGGACGTCGCCCGTGGGATCGTCGGCGAACACGCCTTCGGCGGCCTCTTCTTCGACCGGTGGGAGCGAGTCGAGCGGCGTCGACGGCGACTCGGGCACGGCGACCACGACGGCGGCCGCGGGCTGGGCCTCTGCGGGCTCGGGCGCCGCGGGCTCGGGCTCTGCCTCCGCAGGCTCGGGCTCGGGAGGCGGAGCGGGCCGGCTGGGCGCGGAATCGGCGACGGAGTCACCGAGCAGCTCGGCGGGAACGTCGGGCACCACGGGAGGACGCTCGACCTGCGCGGTCGGCATGTCGTCTTCGGGGATCTCGGACGGCGGGCCGGAGGACGCCACCGCGCCCTCGGCCATCGTGACCTCTTCGTCGGGATCGACCGGCGGGAGCGTGGGCACCTGCGAGAAGACCAGGGTCTTCGCCCGCGACAGCTGGGCGGGATCGAGCGGGGCGTTCGTGACCTTCTTCGCCCACTCGGCCTCTTTCTGGTCGCGTGGGACGACCGTGCCCGACTCGCCCGAGAAGATCGGAGGCGGTGGCGGGGCCACGGGCAGCGCGCCGCGGCCCGACTGGTCGACGTCGAGCTGGGCCCGCGCCTTGCGCTTCTCGACGACCTCGGAGTCGTCGTCGTCGAGCCAATCCAGATCCTCGTCCCCGAAGAAATCCGCTTCGAGGTCGTCGATCTTCTCTTTGTCCTTACCTGCCACGACCCATCCAGACCGGGCGCGTCCGCCACGGTGTTGCCTCTGTCGCACCGCCAACCCCTGGGTGCGCGAGCCTAGGTGGACGGAAGGGATAGCACTCGCGAGGACCCCCGTTCAAGCACCCGCGGATGGGCCCTTCCTGACCGGGAATGCGGTCGGACCGGATTCCGATGCCCGGTGTCTCGCGGGGCGCGGACCTGGTACGATCCCGCCCGATGTCGCCCCGGAAGCTCTCTCCCTCCATCCTCGCGGCCCTCGGTCTGTCGGCGTGCGTCGACGGCTGCGATCCAGCCGATCTGCCCCTCGTCGGCGTGCTCTTCGGAGACGGGGGCGACGACGGTGGAGACGGTGTCCATCCGTGCCTGAAGGTCGCGCCGTGCCTCGAGCCCGTGCCGACCCCACCCGTCGGTCCGTGCCTCGAAGCGCCCGCCGTCGACACCGGTCCGTGCCTCGAGATCGCGGTGCCGACTCCCGTCACCAACCCGGTGCCCTTGCATCCGTGCCTGCGCATGGTGCCTCCCCCACCCCCACCCCCACCCCCACCGAGCGGGCCTCCAGGCGGTGCCATCCAGCCCTCGCGACCCGACGTGCTGGCATCGCTCGTCGACGAAGGGGTGCTCGCCGCCGACGTCCTCGAACGGTTGCCCCGATGAGGCGCCTCCCGCCCGCCGTGCTCGCGGCGCTCGGGCTCTCGGCCTGCGTGGACGGCTGCGATCCGTCCGACCTCCCCCTGGTGGGCGACCTGTTCGAGCCGGTCGCCACGCACCCCTGCCTGTCGATCGCGCCGGTCGACACCGACCAGCCAGTGCCCGAGGTGCATCCGTGCCTCTCGGAGATCTTCGAGGTCCAGCCGTGCCTGTCCGACGTGCCGGACCGACTTCCTCCCGAAGACCCGCCCGCCACCGTGTGCCTGTCCGTCGAGGAGCGCCCGAGCCCACGCGGCAAGTGCCTCACGCTCCTGAAGATCGAGCCCGACCATCAGGGTGGCGCGATCGCGCCCCGCCGAGACGACGTGCTCGCGCGCCTCGAGCTGCCCGACGACGTGGTCGCGCGCATCCACGCGGAGTCAGACGCTTCTCGCCGTTGAAGGCTCCGTGACTGGACACCAGCACACTCGGTCGTCCGGCGCCTTCGGGCATCACGCAGATGACGCAGAAGAACGCAGATGACGCAGAAACGAGGCCGTTCCGGGTCGAGTGTCTTCGCGTCCCCGGAGTGCCGAGCGGGCCTTCTCGCGGATCGGATCCAAGACTCACCAGAGCAGGCCGGCGCTTCGGCTGCCTCCCCGTCCACCTCGGAGTTCGGGGAAAGGAGCGCGCTCGACCCGCGACGGCGTGGTTTCTGCGTCATCTGCGTCCTTCTGCGTCATCTGCGTGAGGCCCTGGGACGCTCGGAGCCCGGCCGCTTCGACGCAGACGACAGCGCCGTCGACCCCGCGCCCTGACCGGGGCCGCGATCAGAGGCGGAACTGCACCCCGCCGACGATCGTGATCGTCGACTCGGAGCCGGTCGGAGGCGGAGGCTTGGTGTGGGTCCACACGAGGTAGTCGGCCGCGCTCGCCCGCAGCCCGAAGTGCCGGATGTAGGCGCCTTCGGCGAAGAACCCCACGATGGGGCTCGGGTCGATCAGCAGCCCGCCGCCGCCCACGAAGCCCGGCACCACCCCGCCCACGGGCACCGGGTAGGTCACGTCGGCCGGCTGGGCGATCTGGTAGTTGTCGAACGTGCGGATGTCGGCGCCCACGAACAGGAACGGCTTCGCGGGGCCCGTGGGGATGATGTACCCGCGTACCCGGGGCTGGGCGACGAACTGGATGGCGTCGACGGCGAGCAGGTCGCTCGTGGCCTCGTCTTCGTTCGCGCCGATGCGGCGGTAGTAGCCCGTGGTGAAGTAGCGCTTGCCGTACTGCAGCCCGATCATCGCGCCGATGTCGAAGTAGGCGACCGGCGCGTAGCCCACGAAGATGCCGCCGCGCACGCGCCGGCCGGGCAGCGGGCCCTCCTGGTACCACTCGGCCGTCTTCTGCCCGTCGACGATCTCGACGCGCACGTCGGCCTGGCGGTCGGTGTCGCCGATGCCGATGCCGACCCGCGGCTCGAACACGAGGCGCCCGGAGTGCGGCGTGGCCTTGTAGAGCCAGTCGCGCGGATCCATCCCGCTGTTGCGGAGGTTGCCCTCGACGCCGATGACGTGCCGGTACTTGAGACCCGTGCCCTCGAGCGCCTGGCGGATGTCGGTCTGACCGTAGTCGACCGCGGCGTTCGCTCGGCCGGGCGTGGGCCCGCGGTGCTTGTTCTTGCGGCCCTCGCCGTCGAGGTCGACGAACGCGGGCTGGGGCTGCGGCGGGTAGCCCTGCGGCGGATAGCCCGTGGGCGCGGGCTGCACCGGATACCCGGGCTGGACGGGCTGCGGATAGCCCGGCTGCGGGGCCGGAACCGGCTGCGGGTAGCTCGTCTGCGGGTACGGCTGGGGCTGTGGATAGGGCTGGGGCTGCGGGTAGACCTGTGGCTTCGGGACCGGCGCGATCGGGCCCGGCTCGACGGGCTTGATCACGGGAGCGAGGGAAGGCTGCGGCATCACCGGCTGTGGGGCGACGGGCCGCGGCATCGGCGGCGTGGCGCCCCCCGCGGCGGCCCCCTGCCCCGACACGATGCGGGCCGCGGCCATCAGGCTCTCGTTGGTGCTCGGTGGCAGGCGCCGGATGAGCTCGGTCGTCGCGGTCGAGACCTCGTGCACGAACAGGTGCTCGTTGCCCGGCGCGATCGGGATGTCGCGGACCTCCATCGCGGAGGTGCGGCTCTGCTCCCACAGCTCGACGTGGCCGACGAGCGTGGTGCCCTCGCGCGCGATCTTCACGACCACCGCCACCTGGGCGGGCAGCCTGGGCAGCACGGACTGCGGGCACGCGGGGTTCTCGACACAGCGATCGATCGCGGCCTCGCCGACCTCGCGGGCGACCATGTGCTGATCGAGCACGATGTGGCCGGCCTCGATGAGACCGTCGATCACCTGGGCCTGGAGCATGACGGACAGCGCGAAGTTCTCGTTGGTGTCGAACGAGAACTCGGGCACGACGACCGGCTCTGCGGCCAGGGCGGAAGAGCACGCCAGGAGTGCAGCGATGGTGGTGAGCGAGCGAAACATGGTCGTCGTCGGGGAATGTAGCCCGTCAGCGCGAGGCTGACTGCACGATCGATCTTGTCACTCCCCGTGAGCCGGAATAGCAAATGCGCGCCGAGCCGGGGTAGCTCAGTCGGTAGAGCAGCTGATTCGTAATCAGCAGGTCGTCGGTTCAAGTCCGATCCTCGGCTCCACGATCTACGGGGGCCCGCTGCATTTGATGCATCGGGCCCCTTTCCCATTTAGGGGGCCACAGAGGTGGCACGATGCACATGATGGAGCCGGTGACGTTCGAGCGTGACTGCGAAGTCATCCTGATCCCGGACGGCTACGCGATCACGGTCCTGAACGGCACGCGTGGGCACATCACCCAGGTGCTCGGGGGCAACTGGACGGTCCAGCTCGACACCGGCCGCCTCGTCCGCGTCTCCTCGATCGACGGCGATGCGCTCGGCAAGGACGTGGGCGGCGTCGACGACGCGATCGACGAGGACGTCACGGTCGACGAAGAGCTCGTGTGGGGCCGCCTCCGGCAGTGCTTCGACCCCGAGATCCCCGTGAACATCGTCGATCTGGGCCTGGTGTACCGCCTCGCCATCGAGGATCTCGAAGAGGGGAAGAAGTCCGTGATGGTCGAGATGACGCTCACGGCGCCCGGCTGCGGCATGGGCCAGGTGCTCGCCGACGACGTCGAGGCCACCGTGCGCGCGATCCCCGGGGTCGAGCAGGTGCAGGTCGATGTCGTGTTCGACCCGCCCTGGTCGCCCGACCTCATGACCGAAGAGGCGCGGCTCGAGCTCGGGATGTTCTAGGCGCTACAGCACGAACAGCACGCCCGGCCAGCGCCACACGGCCTGCATCCGGACGAACGGCGTGTCCGAGATCGCCACCCCGTAGTCGAGCGCGACGTTGCGCACGGAGATCCGCCCGCCCACGACGGGCTCCACGCGGGACTCGAAGTCGAGATCGACGGGCTCGGGGTCGCCCGCGCGCAGGCTGTGGATGACGCCGACCCCGCCCCATCCGTCCATCCGCAGCGTCCACGGGCCGCGACCGATGCGCTGGCGCAGGGCCGCGCGGGCCTCGAACGGCTCGTGGTCGCTGGTCTCGTAGCGGACCGCCTGCCACCGCGCGCCCACCGCAGCCACCGCCGACCCCGACAGCACGAGCCGGTCGCGCAGCGCCACCTCGAGCCGCCCGCCGACCGACAGCGGCAACGCAGCGACGCCGTTCGCCTGGACGACGACTTCTGCGGCGACCGTGCCGCCCAGCGGGCCGAGGCGCCTCGGCTTCTTCTCGAACAGCGGCCGGAGCGCGTCGGCACGCCCCGCGAACCCCATCCCCTCGCCCGACAGCCGCCGGCTCACGATGCCCACGAGCTCGCCGCCCTCGTTCACGACGGGCCCGCCGGAGTTCCCCGGGTTCACGGGCGCCGTGATCTGTAGCGCACGGTCGCCCACCGCTGCGACGACCCCCGCGGACACCGACCACCGGAGCGTGCCGGCGAGGAACCCACCGGGCAGCAGCGCACCGAAGGGGTGCCCGAACACCTCGACGTCGTCGCCCGGCTCGGGCAGGTGGTCGGCGATCGGCACGAACGGCGCGTTCGCGAAGCCCGGCACGTCGAGCAGCGCGAGGTCGCGGCGCCGGTCGACCGCTCGCACCCGGCCCACCGAATAGCTGCCGTCGCGCAGCGACACCTTCGGCTTCCCGCCGGACGCGACGCAGTGGTAGGCCGTCGCGACGGTGCCGTGCGCGTCGACCAGCACGCCCGCACAGCTCGAGCTCCCCTGCTCCACGAGCACGGTCCGGTCGAGCCCTGGCGGGGCGGCCAGGGCGATCGGGAGCAGACCCAACATGCCGGCATGCTATGCCACATCGGTCGCGTGGAGGACCAGACGGTGATCGTCGCGTGGGTCTCAGCCCTGCTCGCATGCAGCTCGCCGTCCCGGTCGAGCGACCCGGCGCCGTCGCCCATGCCGGCCGTCGAGGAGCCCGAGCCGCCGCAGTGGCCCGACCCGACCGAGCCGCGGTACGCGGGCTCCCACATTCTGATCACCTGGAAGGGCGCGGTGGGCGCGCCTCCCGACGTGACGCGGTCGGAAGACGAGGCCAGGGCCCTCGCCGAAGACCTGCGGTCACGCGTCACCCCCGAGACCTTCGCGGCCCTCGCGCGCGAGCGCTCCGAAGGGCCGTCGGCACCGCGCGGCGGGCACCTCGGCACGTGGCTCACGGGCACGATGGTCCCCGACTTCGAGCGCGCGGTGGCCTCCGTCCAGCCCGGCGAGATCGGGCCCGTCGTGCGCACGCCGTTCGGCTGGCACGTCGTGATGCGCGAGCCCGTCGTCGAGGTCGCCGTGTCGCACATCCTGGTGGGCTACGCGGGGGCCCTGCAGTCCGACGCCACCCGCTCGCGCGAAGATGCGCGAACGCTCGCCGAGGGCCTGCGCGCGAAGGTGCTCGGCGGCACCCCGTTCGAGGTCGTCGCGCGGGAGTCGAGCGAAGACAGCAGCGCCACGCGCGGCGGCGACTTGGGCCTCGTCGCGCGCGGGCAGATGGTGCCGGGCTTCGAGGATGCCGCCTTCGCGCTCGATGAGGGTGCGGTCAGCGAGGTCGTCGAGACGCCGTACGGCTTCCACGTGCTGAAGCGTCGGTCACTCGCCGAGAAGTGAGGCGACCGCCGCGTCGAGGGTGGCTTCGTTCGCGGGGATGACGCGCTCGTGCACCACGAGATTGCGGTCGATCAGCAGCACCGCCGGGTAGACGCCGTTCTGGATGGCCGCCCCCGTGAGCTTGTCGCCGTCGCCCAGCACCGGCGCGTCGATGTCGAAGAAGCCGGCCCACTGGCCGAGGTCGTCGACGTCGGGCGGCTGGCTCTCGACGTTCTCCTGCAGCACCGTGATGTAGGCGAACTCGTCCCACCCGAAGTGGTCTTGCGTGGCCTGGGTGCTGCCCGCGAGCTCCTGGCAGGGCGCGCACCACATCGTGCTGATGTCCATCACCCAGACCCGCCCGAAGAACTGCCACGTCGACACCTCGTCGCCGTTCTGATCCACCATTCGCAGCTCCGGGACGGTCTGTCCCACGTTGAGACCCACGCCGAGCGTGCCCGCGGGGGGCTCGGCGACCGGCCAGGCGTTCGTGGGGGCCTCCCACGTCCACTCTCCGTCGGTGTCGAGCGTGGAGTAGAGGTGGGGCGCACAGGCCGTGAGCAGCAGGACGGGGATGAGGCGCAGGGACATCGCGTGTGTCTCCGTCCGCAATCGTAACGCGGCGCGCCTTGACGAACGCATCCCCCGATGTAGGTGGACGGGATGACACTGACGCGCGACGGCCTCATCGCGGCCTACGAGACCTATGGCAAGCCCGACGCCCGCTGGCGCGTCGGTGCGGAGTTCGAGCGTCACCTGCTCGACGCCGACGGGATCCCCCTGCCCTACTACGGCGAGCCCGGTGTGCGCTGGCTGATGATGCGGTTCGCCGCGAACGGCTGGGAGCCCACGATGGAGGGCGAGCACCCCATCGCGCTCAGCCGCGGCCAGGCCCGCATCACGCTCGAGCCCGGCGGGCAGTACGAGCTCTCGGGCGCTCCGCACGACGACGTGAGCGGCGTCGATGCCGAGCTCGCCGCGTTCAACGCCGAGGTCGACGGGTTCCTCGAGGGCACGGGCTACCGGCAGGTGGCGCTGGGCTTCACGCCGTTCGCGCGCATCGAAGACATCCCGTGGGTGCCGAAGGGCCGCTACTCCGTGATGCGCGAGCACCTCAAAGAGACCGGGAAGCTCGCCCACCACATGATGAAGGGCACCTGCGCGACCCAGGCGTCCTACGACTTCCGCGACGAGGCCGACTGTGGGCGCAAGGTGCGCCTCGCGACGCGCCTCGGCCCGCTCACCACGGCCATCTTCGCGAACTCGCCCATCGCCGAGGGCCGCGACACGGGCTGGGCGAGCTACCGCGGTCACATCTGGACGCAGACCGACCCGCGCCGCACGGGCTTCCCCGAAGCCGCGACCGACTTCACGTACGAGAAGTGGGTCGACTACCTGCTCGACGTCCCGATGATGTTCATCAAGCGCGGCGGCACGTACCACTGGGCCCACGGCCGCACGTTCCGCGACTGGATGACCGACGCCGACGACCCGCCGACGGTCGACGACTGGGATCTGCACCTCACGAGCGTGTTCCCCGAGGTCCGCATCAAGCAGACCATCGAGGTGCGCGGGGCCGATTGCGTGCCGCGCCCGCTCGCGATGTCGTTCACGGCCCTGTTCGAAGGGCTGTTCTACTGCGGCCAGGCACGCGACGAGGCCGAAGCGCTCACCGAGCGGTTCGTCGCGCACGGCGACAAAGACGAGCGGTTCGAGATCGCCTGTCGCACGGGGCTCCGCGGCGAGCTCGGCGGGCGGCCGCTCGCGGCGTGGGCCGAAGAGCTCCTCGACATCGCGGGTTCCTCGCTCGATCGATGCCGCCCGGGCGACCGCAGGTGGCTCGCACCGCTGGTCGAGCTCGTCGAGCGCGGCGAGTGCCCGGCCGACGGGGTGCGGCGCGCGTTCCGCGAAGACCCCGGCCCCGGCGTGCTCGCGCGTTTCCATGTCGATCGCCTTCCGGGTTAGCATCCCCGGCATGTCCGAGACCCCCCTCGACCTCCATCGCCTCCCCGGCATCGGCCCGATGCGTCAGACCCGCCTCGCCGAAGCGGGCATCACCACGGTCGAAGCTCTGCTCGCGGCCGACGTCGACGCGCTCGCCGCCCTGCCGGGATTCAATCGGTCCATCGTCGAGCGCGCGCAGGATGCCGTGCGCGCGATGCTCGACGCCACACCGTCCGGCCCGGCCGCGAACCCGCCCGAGGTCCCCGACGTCCCGGGGCTCGACGCGCCCGAAGCGGCCGCCGAGCCGGCCCCCGAGGCCCCGCAGTCCGAGAAGGACAAGCGGGGCGGGCGCCGCAAGCGCGGCCTCGACGCCGCACGGCGCATCGAGAAGACGCTCGAGTGGGTGCACCGCTCCCGCGAGCACGCCCGGGGCGCGCGACGTCGCGACCGCAAGCGCACCCGAAAGCAGCTCAAGCGCCTCTCCGCCGCGCTCGAGGCCGTGCAGCAGCAGGTCATCCGCGACGGCGTCACGAGCGAGGCCGCCACGCACCTCGAAGAGCTGCTCTCCGAGCTCGAGCGCCGGCTGAAGCGCTTCGCGAAGCGCACCCTCGGCAGGCGCCGGATGCGCAAGGTGCGGCGCGTGGCCCGCCAGGCGCGTCAGGCGTTCGACGAAGGGCTCGACTAGAGCCGTGAACCGCTGCCGCGGCTCACGCCTCTAGACACCCCTTGGTTCGCCGGTTTCCGGGCGTGACTGTCCCGCCCGGACCCTCCGGCGAACAACGAGAGAAGCTCCACTTGCTGCGCAAGCGGATCGTCTCTCTAGCCCCTGCGGGCCCTGTCCTGGCGGCGTTTCTCGTACATCAGCAGGGCAGCCGCGACACTCACGTTGAGCGACTCGAGCCCACCGTCGAGCGGGATCGACACGATGCCGTCGCAGCGCTCCTTGATGCCGTCCGAGAGCCCGCGGCCCTCGGCGCCCATGACGAGCGCGATCGGGCCGCTCAGATCGACCGCGTCGGCCGGCTTGCCGCCCATGTCGGCGCCCCAGATCGGGATGCCGGCCTTCTTGATCAGCTTGAGCGCCGCGTACGGGCTCTCGCGCACGATGGGCACGTCTTCGACCGCGCCCATGGCGACCCGCTGCACGACCGGCGAGAGGTCGGCACCGCGCCGTGTGGGCAGGAACAGCCCGTCGACGCCGAACCCCAGCGCGCTGCGGAGGATGGCGCCGAGGTTGTGCTCGTAGGCCAGCTCGTCGCACAGCACGAAGAACGGGTCGCGCCCGGCGACGCTCTCGAGCAGGTCGGTGGTCTTCCAGGTCCGCGGGGGCTCGACGCGCGCGATGATGCCGTTGTGGACGCGGCCTTCGGCGCGCTTGTCGAGGCTCTGGCGCGGCACGGCCTCGACGGGGATGCCGCGCTTGCGCGCGATGCCGAGGATGGCGTCGAGCCGCCGCTCCGGCTTCGCGCGCTCATCGACCCAGACGTGGTGCACGGCGCGCTTGTTGCGCGTCAGGCACTCGTAGATCGGGTTCTTGCCCTCGAGCTGGTTGTCCACGGCGTCAGAGCAGCTCGGCGGCGAGCTCGGCGAGCTCGGACCGCTCGCCCTTCCGCAGGGTGATGTGGCCGCTGACCTCGCTGCGCTTGAAGCGCTCGATCGTGTAGGTCAGGCCGTTGGACAGGGCGTCGACGTACGGATTGTCGATCTGGTAGGGGTCGCCGGTCATCACGACCTTGGTGCCCTCGCCCGCGCGCGTCAGGACCGTCTTCACCTCGTGCGGCGTGAGGTTCTGGGCCTCGTCGACGACCAGGAACTGCTTCGGGATGGAGCGCCCGCGGATGTACGTGAGCGGCTCGACCTCGATGATCTTCTGATCGAGCAGGTACTGGTACTCGGGCTCGGGGCTGCGGTGGCCGTTGCGCTCCTGGCGCGTGCTGAAGAGCAGCTCGAGGTTGTCGAAGATCGGCTTCATCCACGGGTTCAGCTTCTGCTCGATGTCGCCGGGCAGGAAGCCGATGTCGCGGCCGAGCGGGAAGATCGGGCGGCTCACGAGCAGCTTGCGGTAGCGGGCGTCGTCGGCGACCTGCTTCAGGCCTGCCGCGATGGCGAGCAGCGTCTTGCCGGTGCCCGCGACGCCATTGATCGTGACGAGCTGGACGGAGTCGTCGAGCAGCAGGTCGAGCGCGAAGAGCTGCTCCTTGTTGCGCGCGAAGATGCCCCACACGCCTTCCTTGTGGCGCCCCACGAGCCGCACCTTGCCGCGGCGGTGGTCGACCCGCGCCATGGCCGTCTTCCCGTTCGAGTCCTCGGCCACGAGGAGCAGGAACTGGTGCGGGAACAGGTCTTCGTAGCCGTCGAGCGGGACGCTGCCGTTGGCGTACAGGCTGTCGATGGTCTGCGCGGTGACGGTGCGCTGGACCATGCCGGTGTACTGCTCGTCGACCTCGATGTGCGCGTTCTGGTAGTCCTCGGCGGGCACGCCCAGCGCGTCGGACTTGAGGCGCATGTTGGTGTCGCGCGTGATGAGGCAGGCGTGCATGGGCTTCTTGTCCCAGCGCATCGCGGTCGCGAGGATGCGGTTGTCCGCCGAATCGGGGCCCCAGGAGATCTCCTCCTTCCCGTCCGCGGGGCCATAGTCCACGCGGAGCAGGCCGCCGCCCTCGAGCCGGACGCCCTCCTTCAGCGAGCCCTTCAGGCGCAGCTCGTCGAGGTAGCGGCTGACGGTGCGGGCGTTCCGCCCCGTCTCGTTCACGTCCTTCTTGAAGCGATCGACCTCTTCGATGACGGTCATCGGGATGATGACGTCGTGCTCGTTGAACACGTAGATCGCACGGGGGTCGTAGAGGAGGACGTTGGTGTCGAGCACGTAGGCCCGCTGCTGCCGCGGCGTCATTTTCAGTTCACCTCGAAGGTGTAGGTGCGTCGGGTCTCTCCGGAGCGCGAGCGCCCGACGCCGAACTGGACGTCGGGCGACCCCATCTCCACGGTTCCGTTGTTGTCCTGGCCCCGTCCCAGGTACACGTAGAGCGGGCCGCCGGCGGGCTCGGTCGAGACGGCGCGGCAGACGATCTGGTTCTCTCCCGGACGCAGCCACTTGCCCACGTCGAGGATGATGGGGTCCGGCGTTCCGGAGCGAACGGTGGTCACGAGCACCCCGTTCACCGACACGTCGACGACGTGGCCCGAGGAGTTGTCGTCCTCGACGTAGAGCCAGAAACGGCCCGGCGGGACCGTGCCCGCGGTCGCGGGAGTGAGGCCGGTCGTCGGGCCGGGCATCGGGGCTGTCGTCGTCGGAGCGGGCCCCGGGACGGGAGCCGTCGGCGCGGGCCCGGGAACGGTGGAGCCCTCGGGCAGGACCGGTCGCACGGTGTAGCCGGGCGCGTCGATCCACACGTTCCCGTCGACATCGGTGCGGACGTTGACGGACTTCAGCTCGAGACCTGCGAGATCACTCGGTTCGACGCGCACGCTGTTGATGTACACGTTTCCCGCGAGCGCGGTGAGGAGTGAAGCCAGCAACATCGGTCCTCCCGGGAGATCAGGTGGCGCCGGGACCCGCGGGGTTGGGGCCGGAGCTGTCGCGCTCGCGACGGCGCTTCTCGGACTCCGAAAGCGCGAGGTCGGCGCCTTCTTCCGGCTCGTCGCTCACGGCCTGCACCGCCACGAGCTTCGAGAGGTGCGGCTTCACGTCCTCCATCACGAGGATCATCGGCGAAGCGACGTAGATCGTGGAGTAGGTGCCGAACACGATGCCGAGGAACATCGCGAACGCGAAGTTCTGGATGACCGGGCCGCCGATCACGAGGAACATCATGATGGCCATCATCGTCGTGAGCGAGGTCGCGAGGGTTCGCGAGAGCGTCTCGTTGATCGACGTGTTGATGAGGTCCTTCGTGTCCTTCCGGCGGTATCGATCGCGGTTCTCGCGGATCCGGTCGTAGATGACGATCGTGTCGTTCAGCGAGTACCCGACGATGGTGAGCAGCGCGCCGATCATCGGCAGGTTGAACTCGAGCTGCAGCGCCACGAAGATGCCGATGGTCACCGACACGTCGTGGAACAGCGCGATGATGGCGCCGGGCGCGAACGCGATGTCGAACCGGAACGCGACGTAGAGGAGCACGAGCCCGAGCGTCGCGGCCACGCTGACGAAGCCCTGCCTCTGGAGCTCGGCGCCGACCTTCGGCCCGACCGCGTCGATCGCGAGCACCTCGAACTGCTTGTCGCCGAGCGCCTGGCCGATCTCCTTCTCGATCTCCTGCGCGAGGCCGGGGAGCGTGATGATGACCTGGTTCTCTTCGCGACCCGACGACACGTTCGCGATCGACAGGCCCTCGAGCGCCTGCTTCACGTCGGCCGGGGTCTTCGGGTCGCCGTTGTAGGTGACGGTGAGCCGCGCGCCGACCTCGGCGTTGAAGTCGCTGGACTTGATCCAGTCGGCGCCGAGCTTCTCGCGCAGCCGGTTCTCGACCGTGGCCCGGACCTCCTTCGAGCCGAACTCGGGATCCTGGATGCGGATCTTGAACTCGCGGTCTTCGGTGGTGCCGACCTGCTGGACCGCGTCGTTCGACACACCGAGCGACGAGAGCGCGCCGCGCACCTCGGAGATGTCGACCGGCTGCTCGAACTTCAGGTGGATCTCGGTGCCGCCGGTGAAGTCGATGCCGAAGTTCGGACCGATCGCGACGAACAACACCCAGCTGATCACGACCATGAGGAACGAGATCGTCCCGGCGATGTAGCGCCAACCGACGAAGTCGAAGTTCAGATTCGTGAGCTTGTCTTTGAGGAAGTCCACGTCGGCCTCAGATGGTGATTCGCGCGCTGGAGCTGCGGGTCACGAGCTCCATCAGCGTGCGCGTGACGAACAGCGCGGTGATCAGCGTGGTCACGATGCCGATGAGCAGCGTCACCGCGAAGCCCTTGATGGGGCCGGTGCCGTACGAGAACAGGACGATGCCGGCGATGGCGGTCGTGATGTTCGCGTCGAGGACCGCGACGAGACCCTTGTCGAACCCGACATCCACCGCTTTTCGGGGATGGACGCCGAGTGCCAGCTCTTCGCGGATTCGCTCGAAGATGATGATGTTCGCGTCGACCGCCATGCCGACGGTGAGCGCGATGCCCGCGATGCCCGGCAGCGTGAGCGTGGCGCCGAACAACGCGAGGGCCGCGATGACCAGCAGCACGTTCAGCGCGAGCGCGATGTTCGCGAGCATGCCGGCCCGGCGGTACCAGATGCCCATGAAGAGCACGACGACGATGCCGCCCGCGACACTCGCGATGGAGCCGGAGCGGATGGAGTCGTGGCCGAGCTGCGCGCCGACCTGACGCACCTCGCCGATGCTGACCGGCGCGTCGAGCGAGCCGGTGCGCAGCACGAGGGCGAGGGTCTGTGCGTCGCCCACGGCATCCATGGAGCTGCCCATCTCGATGGAGGCGCGACCGCCGCAGATGCGCTCCCGAATCGAAGGAGCCGAGCGGATCTGGTGGTCGAGGATGATGGCGAACCGCTCTTTCACGTGCTTCGTCGTGATGTCGCAGAAGATCTGCGAGCCGCGCGGCTTGAAGCTCAGACCGACGTACGGGAAGTTGTTCTGGTCGTAGCCGACGGACGCGTCGTTCACGTCGTTGCCCGTGAGCACGACCTCGTTCATGAGCACCAGCGGCCCTTCGTTGTCGCCGCGCCGGTAGGTGATGCGCTGCATCCCCTCGGTGGTCTCTTCGTAGTGCCACAGCACGATGCGGTCTTCTTCGAGCCGCTTCGTCTGCCACAGCCAGCCGTTCACGAAGTCGTCGTCTTCGAACTGCTCGGGGGTGAGCGCGTCTTCGGCCGCCCCGATGATGTCGCCGAGGACGGCCTGGTCGAACTTCGGGTCGACCATGCGGAACTCGAGGATGGCCGTCGTGCCGATGGCCTCGATGGCCTCCTGCAGGTCGACGGCGCCGGGGAGCTGGACGTTGATGCGCCCGCCGCCCTTCTTCACGATGCTGGGTTCTTTCACGCCGGTGGCGTCGACGCGCTTGCGGAGCGTCTCGAGCACCTGCTCGACCGCCTCGGTCTTCACGCGGTCGATGCGACCGTCGGCCATCTTGAAGCCGTGGCGGCCGTCTTCGGACTTGCGCGCGTACACGTAGTCGCGGTTGTTCTCGTAGAGGAACGACTGCACCTCGTCGAGGCGCTCGTCGGGGACCTCGAACCAGATGATCGGCTCGATCTTGTCCTTCCGGATGGAGGCGACCTCGACGTTGTTGCGCTCGGCGAGCTCCTTGAAGGAGGCGGCGTCGCGGGCCACCTGGGACATCACCGCGTCGTCGAGCTCGACCTGGAGGGTGATGTCGAGACCGCCCTGGAGATCGAGGCCGAGGTTGATGGCCGTGTCGGGGAGGAGGTCGAGGAGCCACGCGGGCACGGAGCTCTCGGCGACCTGGGCCGCGGGGCCCGCGCCATCCTTCGGGCCTTCGTCCTTGCCGTGGACGGCGAGCGGCCCGGGGAGCGAGCCGGACACCAGGAGCCCGATGGACTCTTCGTCGGCCAGCCACTCGGCGCCGGTGGAGGTCTCGACCTTCGTGGCGAGGGGCTCGAAGCGTGCGCCGCTGCCCGCGGAGAACACGAGGCCCACCATCTTCGAGTCGACGGACACGATGCCGAACGGCACCGAGTCGGGGAGCGCACCGGACAGCGTGATCTCGCTGCCGGCCAGGCCCTTCACGGAGAGCCCGAGGTCGCCGGCACCCGGCGGGACGGGCGCGCCGTACCAGTCGTCGAGGTTCTCGCCCCACCAGCCGAGGTTCGCGGCATCCGCCTCGCGGAGCGCGGCCCACAGGGGCTCGGGTGCGGGGGGCTCGGCGGGAGCCGTGGGCGTGACGGGCGGCACGGGCGACACGACGTTCGGGTCGTGGATCTTCGCCACACCGGCGTGCGAAGCGACCGCGATGATGGACTCTTTCGTGGTGCCGGCGCCGGGCGTCACGGCCACCATGTGGTCTTTCACGCGGACGCGCTCGATGGCCAGCCCGGCGGCCTTCAGGCGCGCGCGGAGCACCGGCGCCGCGGCCGTGGCGTCGGTCGTCTCGAAGAGCACTTCGAGCGACTTGCGGCCGGAATCGGGCGTCTCGATGGCAGCGGCAGCGGCGGCGCGCTGGGCCTCGAGGTCGCCCTGCAGGGCCGTCGGCAGCAGCACGTACACGGAGCCGAGGAACAGCGCCGCGATCGTACCGAGCCGGATCCAGGTAATCCCTTCCACGACGCGACTCCTAGTTGCCTTGGCCGGGCTCGATTCGGCGAGCCACGAACTTCTTCTCGAGCGTCACGCGGGTCTTCTCCGCGATCTCCAGCACCACCGTCTCGGCGGCGACGCTCACGATCTTCCCGAACAGCCCGCCCTGGGTGACGACCCGGTCGTCTTTGGTGAGGCTCGCCAGCAGCGCTTCGTGGGCCGCCCTCTCCCGATTCTGGGGCAGGATGATCAGGAAGTACATCAGCCCGAAGATCAGGAGAATCGGTATGAATTGCGCGAACTCGCCCACGCGGAGCCTCTCGGTTGACCGATGCGGTCGAAAGGAAGCACGCCGGGGCATGGGTCAAGCCCCCACGGCAGCCCGCAGCGTTTATTGACCCGTCGCTGACAACGCCACCAACGAGGCCTCCGCAGCGGTCCGGGGTTAGGCGGACGGACCGTGAGCACCGACGACACCGACCTCGACGCGTGGGACTTCCCGCTGCCCGACGCGCACATCGCGCGCTACCCGGCAGATCGCCGCGACGCGTCCCGGCTGCTCGTCGCGCGGCGGTCCGGAGGCGTCGAGCACCGCGTGTTCGCCGACCTCCCGGGGCTCCTCGAGCCCGGCGACGCCCTCGTCGTGAACGACACGCGCGTGATGGCCGCCCGACTGCACGGCCACCGCAAGACCGGCGGGAGGATCGAGATCCTCGTTCTCCAGCCGGGCTCGGGCCCGGTGCCCTGCATGATCCGGAACGCCCGGAGGCTCTCGCCAGGCGAGGTCGTCGAGGTGGGCGGAGAGCCCGCCACCATCGTCGAGCGCCTGCCCGACGGCCTGTTCGCGGTCGACTTCGGCGACGCCGCGGCGCGGATGGAGGCGCACGGCGAGCTCCCGCTCCCGCCCTACCTCGGGCGCGGCGCCGACGACTCCGACCGCGAGCGCTACCAGACCATCTTCGCCGGCCCGCTCGGCGCAGCCGCGGCTCCGACCGCCGGGCTGCACTTCACGCCCGAGGTGCTCGAGGCCCTCGCCGCGCGGGGTATCGGGGTCCACCCGGTCACCCTGCACGTCGGCATCGGCACCTTCCGTCCCCTGCGCCCCGAAGACGTCGAACGCGGCGCCCTCCATCCCGAGCCGTGGACCGTCCCCGAGGCCACCGCGACCGCCCTCGCCGAGGTCCGCGCACGCGGTGGGCGCATCGTCGCGGTCGGCACGACGTCGACCCGCACGCTCGAGGCCGCCACCCCCGAGGGGGCCCGGTCCCCACGAGCCGGCAGCGGCACGACCACCCTGTTCCTCCGCCCCGGCAGCGCGCTCCGCACGGTCGACGCGCTCGTCACCAACTTCCACCTGCCCCGCAGCAGCCTGCTCATGCTCGTCGCCACCCTCCTCGGGAGGGAGCGCCTGCTCGAGACGTACGGGCTCGCCATCCGCGAGGGCTATCGGTTCTACTCCTATGGCGATGCCATGCTGGTCCTTTGAAGAGACGGCCCGCTGCGGGCTCGCCCGCGCCGGTCGCCTCGTCCTGCCCCACGGAACCGTCGAGACCCCCGTGTTCATGCCGGTGGGCACGTACGGCAGCGTGCGGGGCCTCACTCCCGGCGAGCTGCGCGGCGTGGGCGCGCAGATGGTGCTCGCGAACACGTACCACCTGTGGAACCGGCCGGGTCACGGGCTGGTCGAGCAGCTCGGCGGCCTGCACCGGTTCATGCGGTGGGACGCGCCGATCCTCACCGACTCCGGCGGGTACCAGGTCTTCTCCCTCAAGAAGCACCTGAAGGTCTCGGAGGAGGGCGTGATGTTCCGGTTGCCCGAGAACGGCGACCTGCGCAGCCTCACCCCCGAGCTGGCCGTCGAGATCCAGGAGGCGCTCGGCGTCGACATCGCCATGGCGTTCGACGAGTGCATCGAGTGGCCGGCCGAGCGCAACCGGGTCGCCGCGAGCACCGAGCGCACGACGCGATGGTTGAAGCGATGCATGAACGCCCGTGAGAAGCCCGAGCAGACGGGCCTCTTCGGCATCGTGCAGGGCGGGCTCTACGAGGATCTGCGCATCGCGCACGCTCAGGAGATCACCACGCTGGGCGTCCAGGGCCTCGCCATCGGCGGCCTGTCGGTGGGCGAAGACCGCGACGACATGCTCGCCGCGACGAGCTGGGTGGTCCCGCACCTCGGCTCCAACCGCGCGCGGTACCTGATGGGTGTCGGGCACCCGCACGACATCCTCGACGCGGTGCTGCTCGGGGTCGACATGTTCGACTGCGTGCTGCCGACGCGGCTCGGTCGTCACGGCATGGCGTACACGTGGCAGGGCCGGCGCAACATGAAGAACGCGCGCTACGCCACCGACCCGCGTCCGCTCGACGAGAGCGACCCCGAGAGCCCTGCTGCGGACTACTCACGGGCGTACCTCAAGCATCTCGTGAAGAGTGGCGAGATGCTCGGTCGAAGGCTGCTCTCCGCGCACAACCTGCACTTCTACCAGAGCCTGATGCGGCGGGCGCGAGCGCTGATCGTCGCGGGGGACGCGGAGGGCCTTCAGGAGCTCTCGAAGGCAGCGGCGCGGGCTTCGGCTCCTGCCGACGACTGAGCGCGAAGGGCTGGGCCGCTTCCGAGGGAGCTCTGGACGGCTTCCGGGAGCGCCCCGGACGGTCGGACCGGAGCCGCATCACGCAGATGACGCAGAAGAACGCAGATGACGCAGAAGGAGCCGCATCGACGCGACAGCGGTGAGCCACCCCGAGTCGGATCGACCGCGTCGGCGGGTCCGCTCACCCGAGCAGCCCGAAACGACCGCCTGCTCTGGTGAATCCCGATTCCGATCCGCGGGGAGGCCTCTCTGTCGATCCCCGTCGACGGTGCCCGGGGAAGCGACGACGCTCGACCCGTGACGGCCTCGTTTCTGCGTCATCCGCGTCCTTCTGCGTCATCTGCGTGAGGCCCTGAGGCGCTCGGAGCCCGACCACTTCCCAGACAGAGATTTCTCGCTGTGCAGGAGGCCTTCTATTCGAACAACGCCGGCGCCACGTCCCGCAGCGCCCCGTACACCACGACAGCGACCGCGTTCGACAGATTGAGCGAGCGGATCGGCCCGGTCATCGGAATCGTGTACGCGCCCCTCTCCGCGACGAGCTCGCGCGGGAGGCCGGACGTCTCGCACCCGAACACGAGCACGTCGCCGCGCGCGTAGGTCGGCGCGGTGTACGGCCGGTCGCCGTGCGAGCTGTACAGGAACACGCGCCGCCCCTCGGCCCAGGACCAGAACGCCGCGGCATCGGCGTGTTCCTGGAGGTCGACGTGCTTCCAGTAGTCGAGACCCGCGCGCCGGACGGCCTTCTCGTCCATCTGGAACGGGATCGGATGGACCACGTGCAGCCGCGCGCCGATGCCGAGGCACAGCCGCCCCGCGTTGCCGGTGTTCGGCGGGATCTCGGGGGTGTAGAGGACGACGTGCAGGACGGGGTCAGTCGGCCCGGCCATAGGCGTCCTCCAGCCGCTCGATGTCGTCTTCGCCGAGGTAGTCGCCGAGCTGGACCTCGACGAGGACGAGCTCGGTGGGGCCGGGGTTCTCGATGCGGTGTGCGACGCCCCGCGGGATGTCGACGTGCTCTCCGACCGCGAGCGGGCGCGCTTCGTCGCCGACCACCACGAGCCCGGCGCCCTTCACGACCACCCAGTGCTCGTCGCGACTGGCGTGGCGCTGCAGCGACAGCCGCTCGCCGGGACCGACGTGGATGCGCTTCACCTGGAACCCGTCGCCCGCATCGACCACCCGGAACCCACCCCACGGACGCGCGGAGATCGGGTGCTCGAGCACCTCGCGACGACGCCCGAGGCTCGCGACCAGCGGCTTCAGCGCATCGCAGCCCTCGCGCCTCGTGACCAGCACGGCGTCGGGCGTGCCGACCACCACGAGGTCCTCCACGTCCTTCACCGCGACCAGCACGTCCTCGCTGTGGACGTAGCAGCCCTTCGACCCGATCTGGACGGCGTCGCCGACCAGCGCGTTGCCGTCGACGCCCCGCGCGCGCTCCCACAGCGCGTGGAAGCTGCCGAGGTCCTCCCAGCCCATCGAGACCGGGACCACCGCGGCCCGCGCGGTGCGCTCCATCACCGCGATGTCGACGGGGACCGACGGGCAGCCGGCCCACGCCTGGCCGTCCATCCGGCAGCAGGGCCCCTCGACCAGCGCCGCGTCGAGGGCGCGCGACACGGCTTCGAGGACCTCGGGCGCGTGCGTGGCGAGCTCTTCGACGAGGACCTCCGGCCGGAACAGGAAGATGCCTGCGTTCCACAGGAAGCCGGCGGCCAGGTACCGGCGGGCCGTGGGCGCGTCGGGCTTCTCGACGAAGGTGTCGACCTCGCTCCAGGCGCCGTGCGACGCGCCGGGCCGGATCCAGCCGTACTCGGTGGCCGCGCGGTCGGGGCGCACGCCGAACACGACGATCCTCCCCTCCTCCACCGCGGCGAGCCCGCGCTGGACGGCCTCGCGGAAGGCGCGCTCATCGGCCACCGCATGGTCGGCGGGCAGGAGCAGGACCGCAGCGCCGGGATGGGTGCGCGCGACGTGCAGGGCCGCGGCGCACGCGGCGGCCGCGGTGTTCCGCCCGCTCGGCTCGCACAGCAGGGCGATGGCGCGACCCGCGCGCCGCACCGAGTCGGCGAGCAGGAACCGCTGCGAATCCGCGCCGACGAGCAGCGGATCCTCCCAGCCCCGGCAGCGCTCGAGGGTCTCGTCGAGCAGCGAGCGCTCCGACACGAGCGAGAGCAGCTGCTTCGGCCGGGCCTCGCGCGACAACGGCCACAGGCGCGTGCCGGCGCCCCCGCACAGCACGGCGGGCACGACGGGGATGTCGGGCTTCGGGGCGGAGTCGGCCACCAGACCTCCGCAAGCGCCGTAATGACGCCCCCCGCGCGCGGCAACGCTTTGCGGCCCTACCCCGTGCGGGGCTAGAGCATGCAGACGCAACCCGAGGTCCCATGCCCACCGCGCTCGTCACGGGAATCACCGGCCAGGACGGCTCCTGGCTCGCCGATCTGCTCGTGGAGCGCGGCTACGAGGTGCACGGCATCGTGCGGCGGGCCTCGGTCGACAACCGGCACCGCATCGCCCACCTCGAAGGCCGGGTGCACCTGCACTGGGGCGACCTCACGGACGCCGATTCGCTCGTCCGGGCCGTGCGTGCCGCGAAGCCCGACGAGGTCTACAACCTCGCCGCGCAGTCCCACGTGGCCGTGAGCTTCGAGCTGCCCGTGCACACGGCGGATGTCGTCGCCCTCGGCGCGGCACGCCTGCTCGAGGCCGTCCGCACGCTGTGCCCGGAGGCGCGGTTCTACCAGGCGTCGACCTCCGAGATGTTCGGGGCCGCCGAGGGCCCGATCTCCGAGGACACACCGTTCCATCCACGCAATCCGTACGGAGCCGCGAAGGTGTACGCCTTCCACCTCTGCCGGATGTACCGCGAGGCCTACGGGATGCACGTGAGCAACGGCATCCTGTTCAACCACGAGTCCGAGCGCCGCGGCGAGGCGTTCGTGACCCGCAAGATCACGCGCGCCGTCGGGCGGATCGTGGCGGGCACCCAGTCGCGCCTGGCGCTCGGGAACCTCGATGCCCGCCGCGACTGGGGGCATGCCGCCGACTACGTCGACGCGATGTGGCGCATGCTCCAGCGGCCCGAGGGCGGCGACTACGTCGTGGCCACGGGCGTCTCGCACGCCGTGCGCGACTTCTGCGAGCGGGCGTTCGCCGCGGCAGGGCTCGACTGGCGCGAGCACGTCGACATCGACCCCCGCTTCCAGCGCCCCATGGACATCCCCGACCTCGTCGGAGACGCGTCCCTCGCGCGCGAGACGCTCGGCTGGGCGCCGACGATCGACTTCGACACGCTGGTGGGTCGCATGGTCGCCCACGACATCGAGCTGGCGCGGAAGCAGGCTTGATGTTGCGCCGACGCCGCTCAGAGGGGATGCTTGCACCCCGCGTCCCGAAGGGAGCAGGAGTCCCTTGACCGCCGAGCCCGAGCTCCGAAAGTACGGCGCCTATCAGCCGACCAAGCTCCTCGCGACCGGAGCGTCCGCGCAGGTCTGGCTCGCCGACGGCCCCGGCGGCGAGGTCGCGCTGAAGATCGCGCGCAGCGACAAGCACCAGGAATCGCTCCAGAAGGAGATCCACGTCCTGTCGCTCGGCGAGCACCCGCGGCTCGTCAAGCTCCTCGCCCACGACCCCGACGGGAAGTGGATCGCGCTCGAGCGCGTGCGCGGCACGATGATGGACGAGTGGTCGAAAGACCAGCCGCCCGAGAACATCGTGGGCATCGCGTTCGAGCTCCTCGAAGCCCTCGAGCACCTGCACGCGCACGGCGTCGTCCACGGCGATCTGAAGCCCTCGAACGTGATCGTCGACACCGACGGGCGCGCGCGGCTGCTCGACCTCGGGGTGGCCACGCTGCCCGGCGAAGACGTGGCGGGGTTCCGCGGCACCCTCGGCTACGCCGCGCCCGAGCTGCTCCGCGGCAAGGCGCCCACCAAAGAGACCGACGTGTACGGCCTCGGTGCGCTCCTCTACACCTGCCTGACCGGCCGCACGCCGTTCGTCGCGCCGGATCCAGCGGCGCTCACCTACCTCCCGCTCGTCAGCCTGCCGCCGCCTCCGGCGACGTTCCGCGCCGACGTGCCCGCGAGCCTCAACCAGCTCATCCTGGCGCTGCTCGCACGCGATGCCGCCCGCCGTCCGTCCGACCTGTCGCGGGTCAAGGATGCGCTCGGTCGCACGATGACCCGTCTCGCCGAGCCCATCCTCGGCATGTACGAAGAGCGCGAAGAGCTCCGTCGCGCGGTCGTGGGTACGGCCGATGGCGAGGCGCGCGTCTGCGTGATCTACGGCCCGCCGGGCAGCGGGCGCCGCACGCTCATCGCCGAGGCCGTCGAGTACGCGCGTCGCGAAGGGCTCCCGTACCTCAAGGGCGGCGATCTGAAGGCCGCGGTCCAACAGCTCCGCGAGAGCGCCAAGCCGTCCGTCATGGTGCATCGCGCGCAGCACAAGGGCGCCCAGCAGGTCGCGAAGCTCGTGCTCACCGAGCACCTGCCCTGCCTGCTCCTGCTGCACTCCGACCGGCCGACGCCGAGCCTCGGTGAGCTGGGCGCCATCCAGCTCACGCCGTCTCCCCTGAGCCTGAAGGATGTCACGAACCTCGTGCGCGTCTCGGGCCTCGACCCCGCCCTCGCCGAGCAGTGGTGGCGCGACAGCCTCGGCCTGCCCATCGCGGTCCTGGGGCGCATCCAGGCCCATCGGCGGCGGTCGAACAACCTGCTCCTCGACCCGCAAGACCTCCCGCCCGAGTCCCAGAAGATCCTAGAGCTGCTCCACGGCGGCAAGCCCGCGAAGGTCGTCGATCTCGCCGAGCAGGCCGGTCTCAACGAGCACGTGCTGCTCGATCACTGCGAGGTCCTGTTCGCGCAGGGGCTCGTCGAAGCGGCCGAAGGCGGCCACTCCATCGTCGCGGTGCCCCAGGGTCGCTGACCTCCACCGCCGGAGCTCCGAATGTCCACGACCAGCAGCGGTCTGTTCGAATCCATCCCGCGCGAGCTCGTCATCCGCGACCTGCTCGACCGTTCGCGGCGGCGGTTCGACCAGATGCCCGACGACAAGCTCGCGGCCCTCCTCGAAGACGCCGTGTACAACGAGCGCAAGCGGCTCGAGCGCGACAAGCCCGAAGAGGGCGAGATGGCGCGCCTCGACGCGCTGACCAACGCGCTCGTGCACGGCGAGCGGGCCGACTGGACGCAGCACGGCCTCGCGCTCGTGCGCGCCTGGGCCGACGAGATCCACGGCCGGTTCAGCCACCGCGCCTACCGGGCAGCCACGCGCGCCCTCCCCCGCGCGCTCACGGGCATCCTCACCGCGCGTCCGGGGCGGCTGCCGAACTGGGGCGGGCTCGAGTCGCGCATCAAGGTCCGCGGGAACGTCGAGCAGATCGCCGCGCTCGCCGAAGAGGCCACGCTGGTGCTCGCGCCCACCCACGTGTCCAACATGGACAGTCCGGTCATCGGCTACGCGCTGTACCAGGCCGGGCTGCCGCCGTTCGTCTACGGCGCCGGGCTCAACCTGTTCACGAACCCCGTGATGGGCTGGTGGATGAGCCGCCTCGGCGCCTACACGGTCGACCGGCGCAAGCGGGCCGTCCTCTACAAGGACGTGCTCAAGGACTACTCCATCCGCTGCCTCACCACGCGCCACCACAGCCTGTTCTTCCCGGGCGGCACACGCGCGCGGTCCGGCGCCATCGAGACCCACGTGAAGAAGGGCCTGCTCGGCACCGGCATCGTCGCGTGGCAGGAGATGTTGGAGGCGAAGCGGCCCGACCCCGAGGTCTACGTCGTCCCCCTCACGCTGTCGTTCCAGCTCGTGCTCGAGGGCAACACGCTCATCGAAGACCACCTCGCAGAAGCCGGGAAGCAGCGGTACATCATCACCGACGACGAGTTCGCGCAGCCCCGCAAGCTCTACCAGTTCGCGAGCCGGATGATGGAGCTCGACGCGAGCATCGTCTGCCACTTCGGCGACCCGGTCGACTGCATCGGCAACCCCGTGTCGTACGACCCGGGCGAGCGGATGGAGCAGGCCGCGCGGCGTCGCCGCTACGTCACCGACGGCGAGGGCAACGTCGAGCGCGACGCGCAGCGCGACATGATGTACACGAACCGCCTCGCCGACGCGCTGGTCGACGCCTACCCACGCTACGCCCACGCGATGGTCACGCACGTCGCCGCCTGGACCGGCTGGAAGTGCCTCGAAGAGGCCGTCGGCAGCACCGATCCGTTCCGCCTCATCCGCGTGCCCATCGGCAAGCGCACGTTCCCGCGGCACACCTACCTCGAGAAGCTCCGGCAGGTCGTCGAGCGCGTGCAGAAGGGCGCCGCAGAGGGCCGGTGGAACGCCGAGCTGCCCGACACCCCCGAGGGCGTGCTCTCCGCGGCCCTCGACCGCTTCAGTCGGTACCACCGGTC
This sequence comes from Alphaproteobacteria bacterium, assembly GCA_020632875.1. GTDB lineage: Bacteria > Myxococcota_A > UBA796 > UBA796 > JACKEQ01. Next base: position 285,251 of record JACKET010000007.1, on the reverse strand, counting down.
GCACGCGCTCGAGGCGCGCGGCTCGTCGATCGTGGTGCAGGACCCGCGCCTGTGCCTCTACTACCGGAACCGCCTCGACTACGCCTCGGAGGCCCTGTCATGAAGGTCGGAATCCTCGGAGGCGGCCAGTGGGGCCAGGCGCTCGCCCGCCTCGTCATCGCCGCCGGACACGAGCCGCTCATCGCGTACCGCGACAAGCGCCCGCCGAACATGCTCAAGAGCACCAAAGACGTGGCGAGCGTGCCCCAGCAGTGCGATCTGCTGTTCGTCGCGCTCTCCGCGAACGAGGTGCGGCAGGCCATCCAGTCCACGCGCCCCCACCCCGGCAACCGCGTGGTGGTCGCGGGTCGCGGCCTCGAGCCGGCGAGCGGCAAGTGGCTCACCGAGGTCGTCACCGAGGAGTGCGACGCCGTCCGTGTCGGCGCCCTGGCCGGGCCCGCGCCCGTCAGCGAGATCCTCAACGGGGGCCTGTGCGCCGGGGTCGTCGCGAGCCCGTACGCCGAGGTGCGCAAGCTCGCGACCACGGCGCTGCACAGCTCGCGGTACCGCGTCTACGAGTCGACCGACCTCGCCGGCGTGCAGCTCGCGGGCGCCATCGTGCCCGTGCTCGCCACGATGGTCGGTCTCGCGTCGCAGCTGCGCGGGTCGGGCGTCGGGATGCACGCCATGGTGTTGAGCCGCGGCCTCGCCGAAGCGGCCCGCCTGGCCTCGCGGATGGGCGGCGACCCCTCGACCTTCGCGGGGCTCGCCGGGGTCGGCGACCTCGTGGCCGCGCAGTCCACGAAAGACCACCCGAACTTCAAGGCGGGAGCGGCCCTCGCGAAGGGCAAGCGCGACTCGGGGCCCCTGCCCATCGCGAAGGCCCTGCTCGGGCGCGCGGAGGCGCTCGGCGTCGACATGCCCCTGACCGACGCCCTGGTGCGGATCTACGACGGAGAGCACCCGCTCGAGGCCGTGCAGCGGCTCATGGCGCGCGACGCCGCCTACGAGTAGTCAGCGCCCTTCGAACACCACGCGGTAGGTCGTGCGCTTCCCCGCGTCGCGACCGTACCAGCGCCACTTCTCGATGGCCCGGCGCGCCTCGCGTGCGTACGGCGCGTCGCAGTCCGTGATGCGGATGGCCGCGGCCCGCCCGCCCTCGCCGATGTCGACCGAAACGCGGCAGGCCTGGCTCGCTTCGGCGTCGTTCGGGAACTCCGGCTCGATCATGCGGCGCAGCGTGACCTCGGACCGGTGCACGACCTCGATGGGCGGACCGTTGCCGGTACCCCCGGGATTCCCGTCGGGACGGCCCTGCCCGACGGGGGCGTCGATCGTCGTCTCGGCGTCGCCGGTGCCGTCGCGCTCGCCACGGGTCTCGGAGTCGGCCATCTCGGTGCTCGGCGCGTCGTCGAGCTCGGTCGGCTCGACGGGCTCGTCGGGAGCGGGAGCCGCGTCGGGCTCGCCCTGCTGGGCCTGCTGGCCGCCGCCGAGCCGCGGCGCCTCGACGGGCGGTGGAGCCACGGCCACATCGGGCTCGTCGAGCTCGACCATCGTGATGGGCGTGTCGTCGACCGCGGGCTTCACGAGCATCTCGCGGGCCGTCCACGCGCCGACGCCCAGCGTGAACGCCACGCCACCGCCGACGATCAGCGAGGCGATGAGCGTCGCGAGCGCGCTGCGCTGGGCCGCTTCGGGATCGCGCGTGGTTCCGATGCCGTCGAACATGGACACCTCCAGAGACGGAGGTGTCGCACCCGGGCCGGCCGTTAACGCCCGGTCACCGCCGCCAGACCAGGGTGAAGTTGTTGGCCGGCATCTCGATCCGCTCGTGCAGCGCGATGCCGTTGCGCTCGGCCACCGCCGCGACCTCTGCGATGTCGCGCACGCCGTAGCGCGGGTCGAGGGAGTGCAGCCACGCCTCGAACGCCACGTTGCTCTCGGCGGTGTGCGCGCAATCGATGCGGTACGGGCCGTAGGTGACGAGGGTTCCGCCCGGCCGCAGCGCGCGGGCCGCGCCCGCGAACAGCGCTTCGGTCGCCTCCCACGGGCTGATGTGGATCATGTTGATGCACACGACCGCGTCGACCGGGGCGGGCCAGTCGGCGTCGAACACCGACATCTGGCGCGCGGGGTGGAGGTTCGGGCCGCCGTCGGACCGCCAGGCCTCGATACTGGCGACCGCGTCGGGATCCGGGTCGGTGGGCAGCCACTCCGCGTCGAGCCCCTGCGAGAAGAACAGCGCGTGCTCCCCCGTGCCCGCGGCGATCTCCAGCACCTTCGCCCCGTTCGGCACGACGCGGGCGAGGATCTCGAGGATCGGCTCGCGGTTTCGGGCGGTCGCGGGGGCGTGGCGGCGCATGGTCCCTCCGGCGACGCATCCTCCTCCCCATGGGAAGTTCACGCCGCGTTCATCCACACGCTCTATAGTCCGGCGGATGCTCACAGAAGCCCCGCCGCTGCCCGCCTGGCTCGACGCCGAGCTGCCCTTCCGGCGACGGATGCTCGTCCACGGCGACGACCGCGTGCACTTCGTCGACCATGGCGAAGGGCCGGTCGTGTGGCTGCAGCACGGCAACCCCACGTGGTGTTTCCTGTGGCGCAAGGTCATCCCGCGCCTGCAGGGCTTTCGCGTCATCGCGCCCGACCTGATCGGGCTCGGCCTCTCGAGCAAGCCGCGAAGGGCCCGCGAGCACACGCTGCTCCGGCATCTCGAGGTCCAGAACGCCCTGTACGACGCGCTCGATCCCGGTCCGACGATCTTCGTCGGGCAGGACTGGGGCGGCCCGGTGTCCGCGGGCATCGCGATGGCACATCCCGACCGCGTCGCCGGGTTGGTGTTCGGGAACACCGCGGTCGTGGTCCCGCGTCGGCCCATGCACAGCAAGCCGTTCCACCGGTTCAGCCACTTCCCGCTCGTCTCCGACGCCGTCTTCCGCCTGTTCGGCTTCCCGCAGAATGGGCTGCACCGCACCCAGGGCGACCCGGCCTCGATGGACCGCACCGCGCGCCGTGCCTACCGCTGGCCCCTGCGCCGCATCCGCGACCGCGCCGCCCCGCTGGGCCTGGCCCGCATGGTGCCGAACGGCGAGAGCCACCCGACCACCCCGGTGATCGACGCCATCGGGCGGTTCGTCCAGAGCTGGGAGGGCCCGGCCGGGCTCGTGTGGGGCGTGCGCGACCCCATCCTCGGGCGAGGGCTGCGCCGCCATCGCGAAGCGCTCCCCCAGGCCCGGGTGTGGGAGACGCAGGCCGGTCATTTCCTCCAGGAGGAGGTGCCGGAGGCGTTCGAAGCGGCCATCCGACACGTGAGCGAGGCGGGATGAGCGGGATCTACTGGGAGGGCCTCGCGGCGGTCGTCGTGCTCTACGTCGCCGTGTTCGCGCTCGGCGTGTGGGCAGGCAAGCAGTCGAAGGGCGATTCGTCCGCCGAGGAGCTGCTGCTCGCCGGCCGCAGCATCCCGCTGTGGATCGGCCTCCTGACGATGACCGCCACCTGGGTCGGCGGCGGCTACATCAACGGAACGGCCGCGAACACGTACAAGAACGGCCTGCTCTGGGGCTCCCAGGCGGGGCTCGGCTACGCGGCGTCGCTCATCGTTGGCGGCCTGTTCTACGCGCGGCGGATGCGGCGCGCCGGCTACACCACGCTCATCGACCCGCTCCAGGAGCGCTACGGCGACGGGGCCGCCGCGTTCCTGATGATCCCCGCTGTCGTGGCGGAGCTGTTCTGGAGCGCCGCCATCCTCGTCGCGCTGGGCACGACGTTCGGCGTCGTGCTCGGCATCACCGACACGACCACGGCCATCCTGATCAGCTCGTCCGTCGCGGTGATCTACACGGTGCTCGGCGGGCTCCGGGCCGTCGCGTACACCGACGTGCTGCAGATGTTCCTGATCATCCTCGGGCTGTGCCTCGCCATTCCGTTCGTCGTGGGCGCGGCGGGCGGCGTCGCCGCGCTTCCGGCGGGCTCGATCGTCCCGAGCTCCGGCTACGAGGCCGCCAGCTACAGCGACTACTTCCTGCTCCTGATGCTCGGCGGGATCCCGTGGAACGTGTACTTCCAGCGGGTCCTGTCGGCGCGCAGCGAGCGGGCGGCCATGGGGCTGTCGCTGTTCGCGAGCGTGATGTGCGCGCTGCTCGTGATTCCGCCCGTCCTGGTGGGGCTGTCCGCGCGGGCGCTCGACTGGCACGCCCTGCTGGCGGGCACCGGCATCGACGTCGACGTCCTGCTCGGCCGGTGGAGCAAGGACGCGTCCGACGTGCTCCCGTACGTCATGCGCTACGCCGTGCCGCAGTGGGTCGGGATCGTCGGGCTCGGGGCCGTGTCGGCGGCCGTCATGTCGTCCGTGGACAGCTCGATCCTCTCCGGGGCCTCGCTGGTCGCGTGGAACGGCTACCGCCAGCTCGTCGACCCCGAGGTCACGGGCGAGGAGATGACCCGCCTCGTCCGCATCCTCATCGTCGTGCTCGGCGTCGCCGCGACGATCATCGGCCTGACGGTGCAGAGCATCGACGTGCTCTGGTACCTGTGCGGGGACATCGTGTACTGCGTGCTCTTCCCGCAGCTGACCCTCGCGCTGTTCGATCCGAAGGTGAACCGGACGGGCGCGCTGTCGGCGTTCTTCGTGGCGCTCGTGCTGCGGCTCGGCGGAGGTGTGGAGGATCTCGGCCTGCCCGCCTTCCTCCCCTGGCCGGAGTTCGGGGGCGCGGAGTTCCCCGTCCGCACCGTCGCGATGCTCTCGGGCGTGATCACGGCGCTCGTCGTGTCACGACTCACCGCATCGTTCGACCCTCCCCGCCCGATTCGAAATACAACGCCCGACCCACGGAGGACCGCTTGAGCACGTACAGCCCTGCCCGCCGCGCGGCCGCGTGGGGGGTGCACGCCTACACCGCGCTCGGCCTGCCGCTGAACCTGCTCGGCGCGTGGGCCCTGTTCGAGAAAGACGCGCGGATGTTCTTCCTCTGGCAGATCGTCGCCATCTTCGTCGACGCGACCGACGGCGCCATGGCGCGCACGGTCGACGTGAAGAACGTGCTTCCCGACTTCTCGGGCCGCAGGCTCGACGACATCATCGACTTCATGACGTTCGCGTTCATGCCGGCCCTGGCGCTCCCCCTGCTGGGGCTCGTGCCCGAGGGGTGGTGGTGGTTCGCCGCCGTCCCCGTCCTCGCGAGCGGCTACGGGTTCTGCCAGGAGCGCGCGAAGACGGACGAGAGCTTCGTCGGCTTCCCGTCGTACTGGAACATCGTGCTCGTGTACCTGTACGTGCTGAAGGCATCCCCCGCGATGGTCGTGGGGATCCTCACGGTGCTCGCGGTGCTCGTCTTCGTGCCGATCCACTACGTCTACCCGACGCGCACGCTCATGCTTCGGAAGGTGACGATCGGGCTCGGCTGCATCTGGGCGGCGATGCTCACGTTCGTCTGTTGGAACGTCGAACATCCCCTGGCGGTGCCGCTGACCTGGGCCTCGCTGTTCTACCTCGTGTATTACACGGTTCTCTCGGGGTTCAACCACGTGCAGATGACGAGGGCCAGTCGGGTATGATGCTTCCGGAACGGAGGATGGCCGAGTGATGGAGCCCCTGGAGGGCGCCAGCCGGAATCGCGTGGGTCGCTACCACCTGGTGGAGCGGCTCGCCGTCGGTGGCATGGCAGAGGTCTTCCTCGCTTGCGAGCGGGGCACGCACGCGCTCGACCGCCTGCTCGTCATCAAGCGGATCCTCCCGCACCTCGCCGACAACGACGAGTTCGTGCAGATGTTCATGACCGAGGCGCGCCTCGCCGCCCGGATCAACCACCCGAACGTCGTGCAGATCTACGAGCTCGGCGAGGCCGGTGGATTCCCGTTCATCGCGATGGAGTATGTCTCGGGCTCCACGCTCAAAGAGCTCGTGAAGGCCTCGCGCAAGGCCGAGACGCGCCTGCCGCTCGCGATGGTCGTCCACCTCATGGCCCAGGCGTGCGCGGGGGCCCACGCCGCGCACGAGCTGACGGCCCCCGACGGCACCAAGCTCAACCTCGTGCACCGCGACCTGTCGCCCCACAACCTGATGGTGACCGACGACGCGCTCGTGAAGCTCCTCGACTTCGGCATCGCGAAGGCCGAGCAGGGCATGGACCACACGCGCACGGGCATGCTGAAGGGCAAGGTCAGCTACATGTCGCCCGAGCAGTGCAAGCAGCTCAAGCTCGACCGGCGGTCCGACATCTACGCGCTCGGCATCGTCATGTGGGAGCTGCTCGCCGGGCACAAGATGTTCTTCGGCATGAGCGAGCTCGCGACGATGCAGGCCATCGTCACGGGCGACCTGAAAGACGTGCGCGAATCGCGCCCCGACGTGCCCCAGCAGCTGCTCGACGTCATGAAGAAGGCCATGGCGCAGAAGCCCGACGACCGGTACGACACGGCCGACGCGATGCGCCGCGCCCTGCTCGATGCGGCCGAGGCCGCGAGCATCTCCGTCGACGAAGACCGGGCGGGGCGGTTCGTGCGCACGCTGCTCGGTGAGGTCCACGAGGCGCGCCGGCAGCAGGTGTCCTCCGCGCTCGAGAAGACGCTCGTCACGCTGAGCCGCGCGGAGCCGCCCGACACCGACGACATCCAACGCTCCTCGAGCCACACCGAGACCTCCGCCGGGCCCATCCCACCGCGCGCCCTCACCCAGACCACCGTGGCCACGTCCGCCGCCAGCGCTTCGGCGGGCATGCTGATCGGCGGCGCTGCCACGATGGTGCTCGTCACGCTGCTCGGCATCGGCGCCATGTACTTCTTCGAGCTCGGCATCTTCGCGCCCGACCCCGACGCGCCGCCGCCCGAGATCATCCCCGAGGGCGCGCCGGTCTACGTCACCATCGCGCCGACCCTGAGCCCCGAAGAGCTCACCGAAGACCTGAACCCCCTCCGGCTCTACCTCCAGGCCAAGGTCGACCGGCCGGTGAAGTTCCAGATCGCCGACTCCTACGACGACGCGTCGCAGAAGGTCCTCAAGGGCGAGGTCCACTACGGCCTCCTCCCCTACAACACGCTCATGAAGACCCTCGAGAAAGACGCGACGATCCCGGTGTTCGCGCACGAGGTCGTCGACGGCAGCGAAGCGAGCGACGGGTACCTCGTGGTCGCGCAGACGAGCGACGCCGACACGGTCCAGGATCTCGTGGGCGGCACGCTCTGCTACACCGACGAGCTCAGCTCCACGGGCTACAAGCTGCCGCGCCGCTACCTCCGCAAGAAGGGCCTCGACCCCGACAAAGACTTCAAGCCGCACTTCTCGGGCAACCACCAGCAGGTGCTGCGCGACGTCATCGACGGCACGTGCGACGTGGGCGGCACCTACGCGGGCAACTACAGCACGGCGACCCAGGCGGGCATCCCCGTCGCGCGCCTGCGCATCCTGGTCCCCCGCACGGGCAGCACCCCGCACGACGGCTGGGTCGCCAGCCACGATGCCGACTCCGAGATCACCGAGCGCATGCGCAAGGCGTTGCTGGCGTTCAACCCGAAGCGCGACATCCAGGCCGACCGACTCGGAGAGAAGAAGCGCGTCACGGGCTATGTGGTACCCGAGCCCGAGTGGCTCCAGCAGGACGACCCCGAGGACGCCACGCCCTGATCGCACTCCTCGCCACCGCCATCGCCGCACCCCCCTTCGAGGCCGGGCCGCTCGAGCCCGTCCCCGTCGAGCCGAAGAGCCTCGCGATCTTCGACGGCGAGCTGATCCTGGCGGGCGACGACGGCATCTGGGTGCACACGAACGCGGGCTGGGAGCAGACCGTCCTCCCCGGCGCGGCGTCGGTCCTCGTCGAGTCCGACGACGCGTTCGTGCTCTGTGGGCCCACGGGCATCCGGCGCTACACGCTCGACGAGACGGTCCTCTCCGAGACCCCGTGCCGCGACGTGGTCGCCGCGGGCGACACCCTCTGGGCGCTCGGCGAGAGCGGCGTGTTCGACGTGGCCACCGGCGAGCCCGTGGCCCTCGACCGCCCGGTCGACGCGCTCGGCGGGGGGCCCGAGCAGGCCTGGATCAGCGGCAACAACCTCGTGGTCGGCGGCGTCGACCGGCTCGTGTTCCCGGGGGCGACCGACATCGCGCGCATCGAGCACACCGGCGTCGACGCGCGCTGGGTGCTCGTGCATCCCGAGCGCCGCCTGCTCGGCCTCCTCGGCACCACGGGTCTCGAGTCCGCGTGGCCCCAGCCCCTCGCCGCCACGACCGTCGCCGTCGGCGATCTCGACAGCGACGGCACCCTCGAGATCGTGCTCGCCGGCCCCGATGGCTGGATGCCGCTCACGCTCGCCGGCACCGCCGCGCCGCCGCCTCGCGTCGTGCCGACCCCGCGGCCCATCCCGCTGCCCGTCTCCGAGCCCCCGCCCATCTGGAAGCGCCCCGAGACGGCGTCGATCCTCGGCATCCGGATGCCGCGGTTCGCCGGGCTCGACCCCGACCCCGACTACGACCAGATGTTCGTGGGTGGCTTCGGCCTCGCGATCGGCAACGCGCTCGGCCCGAACCAGCTGAGCGTCGGGTTCTCCCCCGCGGCGACGGGCGGCATCGAGCGCGGCGGCAAGCGGATCCGCAGCTACTTCGGCGCCGACAGCGCGCCCCTCTTCGCGTGGGTCGGCGACACCGGCGGCATCCACCTCGCCATGGCGACCGGCGGCATCACGATCGGCAGCGACCGCCTCCGGGTGGGGCCGTTCGCGTCCATCGGGCTCCTGGGCGCGGGGGCCGGCCTGCGCGCCGTGTTCACGCCCTTCGAGAGCCGCGCGGGCAAGCTCACGGGCTTCGAGGGCCGCCTCACGTGGTTCGCCCCGCAGGCCGGGCACGCGGCGCTCTACTACGTCAGCGCGTTCCCGCTCGGGCAGCGCTACGGGCCCGCCAGCGCGCGGGCTCCGCGGCGCTCGTTCTGCCACCGCTTCGGCTTCGGCTTCGGTGCGGCGGTGGGCGCGTCGAGCACGAACCTCGCGTGGGAGTTCGTCGGCCGCGACGTGAGCTACCAGTACAGCGGCTCCCCCGCCATCACGCTGGCCTGCGAGGCCGGCGGCAAGAGCGCCGGGTGGCACGTCGGCGGCGAGACCGCGCCGTTCTTCTTCTACCGGGTGCCCGCGACCGGCGGCGGCGACGACCGGCGCATGTACCACATGGGCACCATGACGCTCGGGCTCTACACCGGCAGCGACAAGCTCCGCGTCGGGCCCATCGCGACGGGCGGGATCTGGCAGCTCGGCGGCGGCGTCCGCGCCATCATCACCCCGCTCGTGACGAACGGCGGCGTGCACCACGGCATCGAGCTGCGCGGCCTGGTGCTCTACCCCTCCGCGCCCGCGGGCCAGGGGATGCTGCTGTACCACGTGTGGTTCGACCCCAAGGTCACCCGGGCGTCCGACGAGGACGAGCCCGACGACACCGAGCCCACCGAAGAAGCTCCAACCACGGAAGGACCGTGACCTCACCGCTCGTGACGCACCCCGCAGTGTTCGGGGAGCGCGTCGTCTTCGTGAGCGAGGACGACCTCTGGACCGCGCCCCTCGACGGCGGCCTCGCCCGGCGCCTCACGTCCGGCACCGGACGCATGCAGACCCCGCGATTCTCCCGCGACGGCGGGCTCCTCGCGGTGTCGGCCCTCGAGGAGGGCGCCCGCGACGTGTACGTGATGGACGCCGAGGGCGGGCCCCTCGAGCGTCGCACGTGGATGGGCGGCAACATCGAGATCTGCGGCTTCGATCCCGACGGCTCCATCGTGTTCTCCACGTCCGTCGAGGAGCCGTTCGTGAAGGCGGACGTGCTCTACCGCACGGCACCCACCGGGGACGCGAACCCCGAGCGACTCGGGCTCGGGCCCGCCGTGGCCATCGACTGGGCCGCCGACGGGCGGCGCGTGCTGGGCCGCAACACCCGCGACCTCGCGCCCTGGCAGCGCTACCGCGGCGGGCGACGCGGGCAGATCTGGGTCGAGACCGCCGCGGGCTCGGGCGAGTTCACGCAGCTCCCCGACTTCGGCGGCAATCCCGGCATGCCGATGTGGATCGGCGGGCGCATCTGGTTCGTCTGCGACCACACGGGCCACGGCAACGTCCACAGCTGCCTGCCCGACGGCTCGGGGCTCGAGCAGCACACGCGCCACGAAGGGTTCCCCACCCGCTTCGCGAGCCACGACAGCCATACGCTCGTGTACGTCGTGGCCGGCGACCTGTGGCGCCTCGATCTCGCGTCCGGCGAGGCCCGGAAGGTCGAGATCCAGACGCGCAGCCAGCGCACCCGCACCCAGCTGCGGTTCCCGTCGGCGAAGAGCACGCTGCAGTCGTACGCCATCCACCCGCAGGGGCACTCGCTCGCGCTCACCATGCGCGGGAAGCCCTTCGTGGGCGGGTTCTGGGAGGGGCCGTTCGTCCAGCTCGGCGAGGCGCAGGGGGTGCACTACCGCCTCGCGAAGTACCTCGCCGACGGCGAGCGGATGGTGTGGTCGTGTGACGCTGGCGGCGAGGACCACATCGAGGTGCTGGACCGGTCCGGCAGCGCCCCGCGCGCACTGGCCGTCGACGTGGGTCGTCCCACCGACATCGTTCCGGGCCCCGACGACGTCGTCGCGGTCATGAACCACCGCAGCGAGCTGCACCTCGTGAACGTGGTCACGGGCGAATCCACGCTCGTCGAGCGCAACCCCGACGGTCCCGTGGCCCACGCTTCATGGTCGGCGGACGGCCGCTGGCTCGCCTGGTCCTCGGGCCTCGCGAGCTGGGGGCGGACGAAGATCCGCCTCGCCCACGTCCACGAGCTCGAGGTGAAGTCCATCACCGACGTGACGGACGGCCGGTTCCGCGACCGCGGGCCCGACTTCGACCCACTCGGTCGGTACCTGTTCTTCCTCTCGGACCGCGAGTTCGAGGCCGTGCACGACGGGGTGCGCTTCGACTACGGCTTCCCGTACGGCTCGCGCCCGTACCTCGTCACGCTGCAGGCCGACGCGACGAGCCCGTTCCGTCCGGCGCCGCGCGACCTCGCGAAGCCGAAGCCGCCGAAGGCACCGGAGAAGGTGCAGGTCGACCTCGACGGCATCGCCGACCGCATCGTGCGGTTCCCGATCTCCGACGGGCGATACCTCGCGATCCGCGGCCTGCCTTCGGGGCGGGTGCTGCTGTCGCGCGACCCGATCATCCCGGCTGCGGGCCTCGCTTGGAACAAGGGCGGGCCGCCCGACGCGCGCAGCTCGCTGTTCCTGTGGGACTTCGAGGCGTACTCGCTCGAGCTGGTGCACGGCGCCATCACGGGCTTCACGCTCGACCACCCGCGGAAGACGTGTGCCGTCCGGGTCGGTGACGACCTGCGCGTGTTCCCCGCCGATGCCGACAAGACCCTGCGCACCGAGCTCAAGAAGACCCAGCCGCGCGTGGCGAGCCGCAAGGAGCGGTGGATCGACCTGTCCCGCGCCCGCCTCGCCGTGGATCCGTCCGCGGAGTGGGCCCAGATGCTCGACGAGTCGTGGCGGCTCATGCGCGAGCACTTCTGGGATGCCGGCATGTCCGGCGTCGACTGGGCCGCCGTCCGCGAGCGCTACCGCCCGCTGGTCGCGCGGGTCTCCAGCCGCAGCGAGCTGTCCGACCTCGTCTGGGCCATGATCGGCGAGCTCGGCACCAGCCACGCCTACGAGATGGGCGGCGAGTACCGGGCCACGGCGATCCGCAGCGTCGCCCGCCTCGGCGCCGATGTCCGGTGGAACGGCGAGGCGTGGGAGGTCACCGCCATCCACCCCGGCGACATCGGGCACCCGACGCGCAGCGCGCCCCTGCTGGCGCCCGGCGTGAACACCCGCGTCGGCACGCGCATCCACGCGGTGAACGGCGTCCCCGTCGCGGAGTTCCCCCCGCTCGGCGCCCTGCTCATGGGCCACTCCAACCGCTCCATCCTGCTCGACCTCTCCGAGCCCGGCGGGGACGTGCGCCGGGTCGAGGTCCGCCCGCTCGGCTCCGACACCACCGCCCGGTACCGCACGTGGGTCGAGGCCAACCGCGCCCGCGTCCGCGAAGCCACCCAGGGGCGCGCGGGCTACGTCCACATCCCGGACATGGGCCCTGCGGGCTTCGCGGACTTCCACCGCGACTTCTTCGCGGAGTGCGAGCTCGACGCCCTCGTCGTCGACGTGCGCTTCAACCGCGGCGGGCACGTCAGCCAGCACCTCCTCGGCACCCTGATGCAGCGCCGGCTCGCCTACTCGCAGTCGCGCTGGTTCAGGACCACGCCGTACCCACGCTACGCGGTGCTCGGCCCGATGGTGGCGCTGACGAACGAGTACGCCGGCTCGGACGGCGACATCTTCTCGTACCACTGGAAGCAGCTCGGGCTCGGGCCGCTCGTCGGCACGCGCACGTGGGGCGGGGTCGTCGGCATCGCGCCGCGCGCGAAGCTCGTCGACGGCACCATCGTCACGCAGCCCGAGTTCGCGAACTGGATGCAGGGTGCGGGCTTCGGCGTCGAGAACTACGGGGTCGACCCGGACGTCGAGGTCGTCATCGCCCCCCAGGACCACGCGGCCGGGCGCGACCCCCAGATGGATCGGGCGCTCGCGCTCCTCCTCGAGCGGCTCGACGCGGAGCAGCCCGCGGTGCCGGACCTCGGCCCCGCTCCGACCACGACACCTCCGAAGAAGCGCACGAAGAAGCGTTCGTAGCGCTCGCCCGAGGTTTGCCCGATGGACGTGAGGTGAGACGGACGCTGCAGGGCGACGACGTTGCCGATCCCCGGGTGTCGCAGCGCTCTGGTCGGAAGGGGGTCGAGCTTCGAGCGTTCCATGGCATCACGCAGATGACGCAGATGGACGCGGATGACGCAGAAACGACACCGTCGCGAGTCGAGCGTCCTCGCGTCCCCGGGAGTGATTGCCCGCCAAGACCGCCAAGGACCGGAATCGGGATTCACCAAAGCAGCCGGACTGCTCTGGTGAGGAGACGTGCACAGTCCCGTTCCAGGCCATCTCGGAAGTCGGGGCTCCGGCGCGCTCACATCCGCAGAGACGTGGTTTCTGCGTCATCTGCGCCTTCTGCGTCATCTGCGTGAGACGGATCCCGCTGGAGCGCCCAGAGCGGCCCGTGGATTCACACGGACGCACGGACTCACGACTCACGACTCACGACTCACGCGTCGGGCAGCGCCTCACGCCCATAGATGTAGTCCAGGAGCCGACCCACATCCCTCATCCGCGGATCCGACATCTTCAGATGGTCGCGGTTCGTATGCAGGTGGAAGCTCGCCCCCGGCACCGGCACCCGCGTGTACGTGCGGATCTCGTCCCACCGGACGAACTTCGGCCCGCCCTCGAACAGCGCCAGCAGCCCCTCGAAGTACAGCGCCGCGACCTCTTCGTCTTCGATCTTCATCGTGCAGACGTGCGTCGCGTCTTCGGGCGCCACGCCCTCGAGCTCGACCTCCGGCTCGTCGCGCGTGGGCTCGACGCGGTCCCACATCATGTTCCGCAGGCTCGCGCTGACCCGCTCGCGCGCGATCGGACCGCCCTGCGCCACGACCTCGGCGACCGCGCGGTCGGGCGCCTCGTCGTCGAGATCGAACACCTCGGCGAGATCCCGGAGGATGCCGACCTCTTCGTCGGCCACGTCGCCATCCATGCAGACCATCCGCGTCGCGAGGCGCAGCGTGGTCCACCGGTCGGCCGGGCTCGTGATCGCCGCGGCCAGCACGCGCGGATCGAACGTGCGCTCGGCGACACCCGCCGCCCACTCCATCACGCCGGCCACGTCGAGGTCGGGCCGGATGCGCGACAGGAGCGCGAGCTCGTCGTCCTGCACGATGCCGTCGGAGTACGCCATCTGCACCAGGAGCGCGAGCAGCGGCTCGTCGTGCGGATGCGTGCCGTCGAGTGCGCCCCGCTCGGGCTCGTCGACCAGCTCGAGGTATTCCGCCACACGCGACATCGAATCAGCTCCGGTCAGTCCGCGGGGTTCTTACCATGCCAGCGCGCCCACCGGCGCTCCTCGCGGACGACGAACGACTCCATCTTCGCCGGAGGCGCGATGGTGGCCGCGATCCGGCCGTCCCCGCCGTCCGGATCGGGCAGGTCGAGGTGGACGGCCGCCAGGAACAGGCCGGAACCCTTGAGGTACAGCCCGTCGAGGCAGTAGCGACGGTCGCCGAGCACGGGGTGCCCGATCGACAGCAGGTGCCGGCGGAGCTGGTGCATCCGTCCCGTCAGCGGCTCGAGGTCGACCACCGTGCACCAGCCCGTCTTCAGACAGCGGAACGCCTGGACCGCCGACCATGTCGACACCGCTTCCCGCCCGTCCAGGACGGCTTCGACGCGTCCCTCGCCTTCGAGACGGCCCACCACGATGGCCCGGTAGCGCTTGCGGACGCGGCGCTCCTCGAAGTCGCGGCTCCACGCGACCAGGACGCGGTGGCACCGCGCGACCGCGACGAGCCCGGTCGTCTCGAAGTCCAGCCGATGGACGGGGCGCGCGGCCACGAGCGCATCGGGCTCGGAGGACCGCGGCAGGACGTTCGGGAGCGCGTGCTCCAGCGTGCGGTGGCGGTTCCCGTTGACGAGGAGCCCCGCCGGCTTCACGACCAGGGCGCAGCGCGCGTCCGCGTACACGACCTCGGGGTCGATGGCGCAGGCCGGATGGAGCTCGGCGGAGTCGAGCAGCGCGACGCGATCGCCGAGCCGCACGAACCGGCTGGACTCGACGGGCTGCCCGCCGAGGAGCAGGTCCCCGCGCTTGCAGGCCTTGCGCGCGGCGCCACGTGTGGGGAGCCGCGCGAAGTGGCGGGTCGCCCAGCGATCGACGCGCTCGCCCTCCTCCTCTACGACGTGCTCTTCGAGGACCTGTCGCGCATCCATCGTCCGATGGCCTCCCAGAGTCGGACGGAGCCGCCGTCGACGGCCAGCTCCATGTGCCCGGGTGCGGCGGCCATGCCGTGGTCGCCGTCCCGGATCTCCCACACCTCGCAGCCCGGCGCCTGCTCGGCCCACGCCCGCGCACCCGCGGGATGCGCGAGGAGCGTGTCGCCCCGGCTGATCACCGAGAGCATGGGGCCCTCGAGCGTGCGCATCGCCGCCGACCAGTCGCGTCCGGTGCGGTCTCCCCAGAAGTCCTTCTTCCAGAAGCCCGCCAGGTCGCGGCCATAGCCCGGTGCCTCGTCGATCGGGCCCATGCCGGCGCGCTTCGCGGCGATGCCGTCGAACAGCCGGAGGGACGCGCGCAGGAGCACCATGCCCGCCGCCTTCTTCGCGCGCAGCCGCTTCGAGAGCTCGAGGGACGGCATCCACACGTTCGCGGCGATGCCCACGAGCCCCGCGATGTCGCACGATCCCGTCGCCCAGCTCGCCGCCGTGACGTGCCCGCCGAGCGAGTGGCCGACGACCCACGGCGTGCCGTGCGCCGCCGTGACGTGCCCGACCAAAGCGGGGACATCGCGGTACACGAGGTCGTCGTACGTCCAGTCCCGCGGACCCCGGCTCATGCCGCGCCCGCGGAAGTCCGCCCGGTGGACGCGGAACCCGGCCTTCGCGAGGGTGCTCGCCAGCCCCGCACCGGGCGGACGATCGACGCTGCGCGCGTCGACCATCATCGCGTGCAGCAGGACCACGTCGCCGACGGGCTCTCCCACGGGAGGCGTGACCTTCGCGCCGAGCGTGATGCTGTCTTCGGTGGTGACGGTCCAGTCGGGCTTCACAGCAGCACCTTCAGCAGGTTGCGGACCCCGACGTCGGCGAGGCGCCCCGTCCCGGCGTTGATCGCGAGCACCTGCTCGAAGATCTCCGGGTGGCGGCGCAGCCCGCGGACGACCCGCCGCGCGAGCCGGCGGTGCCGGATGCCCGCGAGGACGATCTCGGTGAGCCACGTGAGGTCGCGGCTCGCGCGCCACCGACGCCGCTCGTAGGCCGCCAGGTGCCGCGCCGCGAGCCGACCCGTGCGGAGCCCCTCCGACAGGGCTTCGGCGGCGAGCCGGGCCGACAACAGCGTGAGGCTCATGCCCTCCCCGGTGATGCCGTCGAGGAAGCCCGCGGCGTCCCCCACGAGGACGGCTCCGTCCGTCGCGGCCCGCGTCGCCTCCTGGCGGAGGGGCCCGCACAGGGCGGGCTCGCTCGCGGACTCCGCCCCGTCGAGCAGCTCGCGGAGCGGCTCGTATGCCGCGAGGATGCGCGCGAAGCCCCCCGCCACGTCGCCCTTCAGGGCCTTCGTCGCGTCGCGCTCCAGGAGGACGGCGACGTTCAGCTCCCGGTCTCCGGTCGGCGTGAGGTACAGCTCCAGGCCGTCGGTCGCATGGACCTCGACGAGGTCGAGCGCCCGCGCGCCACGCGCCAGGCGGAAGTGGCCGCGGAGGCCGTAGCGCGGCCGCCCCCGCGCGGGACGCTGCAGCCCGAGGGACTTCCGGACGACCGAGTGCATGCCGTCGGCCCCGACGATGGCGCGGGCCCGGATCTGCCGTCCGCCCACGTCTGCCCACATCCGCCCGGGCCAGCCGCCGACCTCGCGCACCTTGAGCCCGTGGCGCCGGTCGACACCCGCCTCGCGGCAGAACCCGGCCAGCGCGAGGTCGAGGCGGTTCCGTCGCACGCCGAGCCCGTGGTGGCCGGACGGAAACCGCCCCTCGGCGCTCTCGGACCCGACCGTGTAGCCGATGCCGAGGAACGGCCGCGCGTCGACCTGCGCGATCAGCTCGACCCCGAGCCGGCGCAGCTCCCCGACACCGTACGGCATGAGGCCTTCGCCGCAGACCTTCTCGCGCGGGAACTCCGCGCGATCGAGGAGCGTCACGGCGTGCCCGCGGCGGGCCAGCTGGAGCGCGGTGGCCGAGCCGCCCGGACCCCCACCGATCACGAGGACCTCGGTATCGATCATCGGTTGGAGGTAACCCTCGTGGGCTGGCGACGGGACTCGGGGGCCGGCTCCCGAGCCGCGGCTCCCGAAACGGTGTCAGAGCGAACCCAAACATCGCGATTATTCACCTCGAGGGTCATCTTTCGAGCACCGAACTTCGAATTGCGCGAAAATGTCGCAGTGGCGCGGTACGAGCGACGCATCGCGACGGAAGGACCGCCCCGCACACTCGACAGCCATAGCCCGCCACATATCCAGGCAATCGAGGACGCATGCAATCTGGGACCGTGGGCCGATTCGACCGCCCCGACAGCACCCATCGAGAGTAGAAATCCCCGAAACACGCTTGAATCCATATCTATCGAGATGTTCGGGTTCGCTCTGACACCAATCGGTTCGGGGAGGGCCGGTCGCGGGCTCCTCTGCGCCGCCAGACCGCGCTATAGGGCCGCATGTCGCAGACCCTCGACTTCACGACCGACCTCGCCGACCTCGAAGGCGTCCATTCCCTCCAGATCATCGGCCGCCGCGACGCGCTCGCGCGGGCCGAGGTCCTCGCCCTGCTCCCGCCGGCCGTGCGCGCCGCGTGGCCCGGGATGCTCAAGGGCGACCCCGGCGATTCGGGGCGAACGGCGACCACCTGGCTCGAGGGCACCCTCCAGAAGGTCACCGCGTGCGTCCTGCCCGAGGTCGCCTCGCGGCACAACAGCCCGTCGCGCGCATGGTGTTATCCGCGCCTCCTCGCCGCCGGGCGCAACGCGCGCAACGCCGTCGTGGCCGTGCTCGACGACAACACGCACGCCTTCGCCGCCGCGTGCGGCATCGCGCGGTCCTTCCCCACCTTCTCCGTGCGCAGCAAGCCCACCGAGAGCACCGTCGTCGCCATGCTGCTCGGCCCCGCCGGCCCCATCGGCGGCGAGCTCCAGCCCGCCGTGGCGGCCGTCCGGCGCGCCGCGCACCTCGTCGACTCCCCGCCCGACATGCTCGGTCCAGACGCGTTCGTCACGACGGCACGTGCCATCGGCGCCTTCAAGGGCGTGTCGGTGCACGTCCTCCGCCGCCACGACCTCGAGGCACAGGGCTTCGGCGGCATCGCGGCCGTGGGGCGTGCTGCCGTCCAGGAGCCCGCGCTCGTCGTGCTCGACTGGGCTCCCCAGGGCGCGGCCGACAAGGTGTGCTGGGTCGGCAAGGGCATCACGTACGACACCGGCGGGCTGTCCCTGAAGACGAAGACCGGCATGCCCGGCATGAAGACCGACATGGGCGGAGCGGCGGCGGTCCTCGCGGCATTCGAGGCCGCCGTGGCCCTCGAGGTCCCCGTGCGGCTCACCGCGGTCCTCTGCATCGCCGAGAACGCCATCGGGCCCGCCGCGCTGCGTCCCGATGACGTGATCACGATGTACAGCGGCAAGACCGTCGAGGTGAACAACACCGACGCCGAAGGGCGCCTCGTGCTCGGCGACGGCGTCGCGTGGGCCGTGAAGCACCGCGAGCCCGACGTGCTCGTCGATCTCGCGACCCTGACCGGCGCCCAGTCCATGGCGACCGGCAAGCTCCATGCGAGCCTCTACTGCAACGACGAGGCGCTCGAAGCGAAGGCCGTCGACGCGGGCAAGCGGTCGGGCGACCTCGTCCACCCGCTCCCCTTCGCGCCCGAGCTGTTCCGCAAGGAGTTCGCGAGCTCCATCGCCGACATGAAGAACAGCGTGAAAGACCGCGCGAACGCCCAGTCGTCGTGTGCGGCACAGTTCGTCGGCAACCACATGGGCGAGTGGGCCGGGCGCTGGCTGCACGTCGACCTCGCGGCCCCGGCGCACTCGGGCGGACGCGGGACCGGCTTCGGCGTCGGCCTCCTCCTCACCCTCATCGGAGCGGGCGCATGATCGTCAACGGCGAGAAGGTCGAAGCGGACTGCCCCGACCACTGGACCCTCCTCGAGCTCCTCCGCTACCGGGCCGGGCTCACGGGCGCGAAGCAGGGCTGCGACAAGGGCGACTGCGGCGCGTGCACCGTGCTCGTCGACGGGAAGCCGACGCTGGCGTGCTGCACCCTCGCGAAGACCGTGCGCGGCGAGGTCACCACCATCGAAGGCCTCGCGACGCCCGACGGCCCGCATCCGCTCCAGCGCGCGTTCGACGCGTGCGGCGCGCTCCAGTGCGGCTTCTGCCAGACCGGGATGATCCTGTCCGCCAAGGCCCTGCTCGACCGCAACCCGAGCCCCGACGACGCCGAGATCCGCCAGGCGCTCTCGGGCAACCTCTGCCGCTGCACCGGGTACACGAAGATCGTCGAAGCCGTGAAGAAGGCCGCGACGACCCAGGTCTCGCTCCCCCAGAAGCTCGGCCCCGCTGCCGAGGGCTTCCACGTCGTCGGCGCCCGCGGGCGCAAGGCCGACGCCATCGGCAAGGCCACCGGCACCACGCAGTACACCGACGACCTCGTCCGGCCGCGGATGGCGCACGGCCGCATCCTCCGATCGCCCCATGCCCACGCGCGCATCCGGAGCATCGACACCTCGCGGGCCGCCGCGCTCGAAGGCGTGTTCGCGGTCATCGTCGGCTCCGAGCTGCCCACCCCGTACTGCGTCATCCCATGGACGCCCGACGAGACCGCGCTGGCCACCGACAAGGTCCGGTACGTCGGCGAAGGCGTGGCGGCCGTCGCCGCGGTCGACGAGGACACCGCCATCCGCGCCCTCGCCCTCATCGAGGTCGACTACGAGGTGCTCTCCGCGGTCCTCACGCCGGACGAGGCCCTCGCCACGGACGCCCCGCGCGTGCACGAGAGCGACTGGAAGGGCCGCGAGCGCCGCGACAACGTCTGCAAGGAGGTCGTCCTCGAGTTCGGGGACGTCGACGCAGCGCTCGGCAGCGCCGCGGCCACCGTGCAGGGCCACTGGAGCTACGCCGGCAGCACGCACGGCGCCATCGAGCCGCACTGCGCGCTCGCCGAGTGGGACGCCGACGGGCGCCTCACGCTCTGGTCCGCGACCCAGGTGATGCACTACCTGCACCGCGAGCTCGCCCGACAGCTCGACGTGCCGGAGTCGAAGGTCCGCGTCGTGCAGCCCGCCATCGGCGGTGCGTTCGGCGGCAAGTCCGAGCCCTTCGACCTCGAGATCTGCGCGGCGCTCCTCGCGAAGAAGGCCGGGCGTCCCGTGAAGATCCTCTACACGCGCGAAGAGGTCTTCTACGCCCACCGCGGCCGCCACCCGATGGAGTTCGACTTCCGCATCTCGGCCGACGCCGACGGCCGCATCACGGCCGTCGACAACGACATCGTGCTCGACGGCGGCGCGTACCACAGCTTCGGGCTCGTCACGACGTACTACGCGGGCCAGCTGCTCCCCGGGCCGCTGCGGTTCGGCACGTACCGCTTCCGGTCCCGCCGGGTCTACACGAACAAGCCCTGCTGCGGCCCGAAGCGCGGGCACGGCTCCGTCCAGCCGCGATTCCCGCTCGAGACCGCCATCGACGAGCTCGCCGCGCAGCTCGGCCTCGACCCCATCGAGATCCGCCGCATCAACGCGATGGAGTCCGGCGAGACGACCGTGAACGGCCAGCTCGTCCCGTCGACCGGCATCCTCGCCTGTCTCGACGCCGTCGAAGCGGGCAGCGACTGGAAGGCCCGCCACGGCAAGCTCCCGTTCGGCCGGGGCCTCGGCGTCGCGACGAGCATGTACATCTCCGGCACCGCTTACCCGATCTACCCGAACGACATGCCGCAGTCCGGGGTCCAGATCCGGGCCGACCGCAGCGGGCGGATCACGGTGTTCAGCGGCACGAACGACATCGGCCAGGGCTCGAGCGCCACGCTCGCCTGGATCGTCGCGGAGGAGCTCGGCTGCGACCCGGACGACGTCCACGTCGTGAGTGGCGACACCCAGCTGTGCCCCGTCGATCTCGGCGCCTACAGCTCGCGGGTCACGTACATGGCCGGCATCGCCGCACGCGAGGCGGGCCAGGCGCTGCGCGCGAAGATCATGGCCGCCGTCGCCGAGCACTGGGGAACCACCGCATCGCGCGTCGTGGTCGAGCCCGGCAGGCTCCGGCACGCCGAAGAAGACCGCCAGGTCGGGTTCGTCGACGCGCTCCGCCTCGCCGAGTCCCGCTACGGCGTGCTCGGGAGCACCGGCGGCTACAAGACCACGAAGAAGCTCGGTGGCGACTACCGGGGCGGCACGATCGGCGCGAGCCCGGCCTACTCCGCCACGGCGCACGTCGCCGAGGTGGACGTCGACCCCGACACCGGCATCGTGAAGCTCGTGAACCTCTGGGCGGCCCACGACTGCGGGCGCGCCATCAACCCCACGCTCGTCGAGGGGCAGATCGAGGGCTCCGTGCACATGGGCCTCTCGGAGGCGCTCTACGAGCACCACGACTTCTACCTCGAGGGCCGCGAGCGCGGGCTGCACCGCGGTCCGAGCCTGCTCGACTACCGAATCGCAACGGCGCTCGACACGCCGCCCATCGCGGCGAGCATCGTCGAGAGCCTCGATCCCGGCGGGCCGTACGGGGCCAAGGAGGCCGGAGAGGGTCCGCTGCACCCGGCGATCCCGGCCATCGCCAACGCCATCCACGACGCCGTCGGGATCCGGCTGCGCACCATGCCGTTCACCCCCGACCGCATCCTCGCGGCGCTGGAGGCCTGACATGCTCCGGATGCCGGCCTTCACCCTCCAGCAACCCGCGTCGGTCGACGAGGCGGTCCGCATGCGCGCGGAGCTCGACAGCCTCTACCTCGCGGGCGGCACCGACCTGCTCGTGAACCTGAAGCACCACCTCCAGCGCCCCGCCCACGTCATCGATCTGCGCGGCCTGCCCGGCCTCGACGGCATCGAGGTCGGCGCGGACGCCATCCGGATCGGCGCCCTCACCCCGCTCGCCACCGTCGAGCGCGACGCGCGCGTCCGCGACATCGTGCCCGGCCTCGCCGAGGCCGTCGCGAGCATCGCCGGCCCCCAGCACCGCGAGATGGGCACGCTCGGCGGCAACGTCATGCTCGACACGCGCTGCCTGTTCTACAACCAGACCGAAGCGTGGCGGACGGCGCTCGGCAAGTGCCTGAAGGCCGACGGCGACTGGTGCCACGTCATCGGCAGCCCCAAGGCGTGCGTCGCGGCCCAGAGCTCCGACAGCGTCCCGATGCTGACGGCCCTCGGCGCCGTGCTCGAGCTGCGCACCGCGCCGGGCGAGGTCCGCGAGGTCGCGCTGGCCGACCTGTTCACGAAAGATGGTCGCTACGACCGCATGCACACGGTCCCCCGCGAGTCGCTGCTCGAGGCGATCCGCATCCCTCGTCCCGCTGCCGGGCACCGGTCGACGTACCGCAAGGTCCGCTCGCGCCAGGCGGTCGACTTCCCGCAGCTCGGTGTCGCGGTGGCGGCCACGTTCGACGGCCGCACCTGTACCGCCGTCGAGATCGTGCTCGGCGCGCTGCTCCCCTCGCCCCGCCAGCTCCCGACGCTCGACGAGGCCATCGGGGTCGAGTGGACCGACGCGGTCGTCGAGGCCGTCGCGGACCGGGTGCGCCGATTCGCCCGCCCGCAGCGGTCGATCCACGGCGATCCCGCGTGGCGCCGGCATCTCGCAGGCGTCGAGACGCGCCGCGCGATGCTCTACTTGAGGCCCTGAACGTAGATCTCGACGGGGACCTCGGCCGTGCGGTCGGCCTTGTGCCGCATCTTCGCGCGCATCTCGTCGTCGACGCGGGCCTCTTCGGACTCGGACTCGCCCGTCCAGCCCGGGTAGAAGATGAGCCGCGGCTTCTTCTCGCTGTTCGGCGCGTACAGGCGAACCACCTTGATGTCGGCCTTCGCGGTCTGCTTGATCGTGCCGACGGTGATCCGCATGATGTCGCCGAGGTAGGCGTTGAGGTCGAGGATCATCTGATCCATCTGGGCGGCCGTGCACGCGAGCGAGGTCTCGAACGGCCCCTCGGTCTCGCGCTCTTTCTCGTTGAGGTCGAGGGTCTCGCCCTCGACGCCGGCATCCGCGATCCGCTTCATCAGCGTCGACTGCCGCTTCCACTCGACCCGGCGCTTCCTCTCCTGATCCTCCCACCCGGGGAAGATCACGAGGCGCGGCCGCCCGTCGCCACGCTGCGTGTGGAGGTTGAGCATCGGGTAGCTCTTGCCCTTGCTCGGGTTCACGACGTGCACGGTGGGGAACATCAGGTCGTGCAGGTGCAGGCAGATCTGCACGACGGCGGCCTGCATCTCGTCGGGCGTGAGGGCGATTCCGAGGGGACATCCCAGGGGGTGCGGGTCGAGGGCGGGAAGCGCCATGAGTCCTCTCTCTGCGGGGGAGCGATGATACTACGCGAGGCCTGGATGGACACCCGGGAGGAGACGGCGGATGAGTGTGAGCTGGTACGAGTCGGACGCGACGTGGAACGCGCTCCAGCACCGCTTCGACAGCCCCGAGGCCTGGGGTCGCGCGACGGCGGAGGCCGAGGCGATCCTCGAGCTCCTGGATCTCCCGGAGGCCGCCCGAATCTGCGATCTCGCGAGCGGCACCGGTCGTCTCGCGATCGAGCTGGCCCGCCGCGGCCACGAGGTCACCGCCGTGGAACGCCACCCCGCTTTCGCAAACCGGATCGCGAAGATGGCCGGTCGCGCGGAGGTGAAGGTCGAGATCGTCCGCCGCGACATGCTCGGCTTCGAGCGCGCGGGCGCGTTCGACGCGATGGTCCTGTGGGACGACAGCCTCGGCTACTTCGACAACGCCGCCGACGATCGCGCGTTCCTCGCCCGCTGCGCGCGATCGCTGAAGCCCGACGGCAAGATGATCCTCGGGATCACCCCCAAAGAGCAGGCCGATCGCGCCTGGCCGATCCGCACCTGGTCGCCGCTCGCAGGGGATCGCCTCCTGCTCGAGGAGAACCTGATCGTGCGCAACTTCGCGGCGATCCGGCACACGTGGATCCTCGTGGAGGGATCGGATCGCCGGACGTTCCACGGATCGCGCCGGCTCTACAGCGCGTCCGAGCTCGCCGACGCCCTGTACGCCGCGGGCTTCGGAGAAGTCGAGTGCTACGGGGGCCTGGACGGCAGTGCGTTCGGGCGGCGAAGCTCCACGCTCGTGGCGGTCGCGACGCGGTAGCTCGAACCCGGGAGCCGGGGGCCTCGAGCCGGGGGCCTGGAGCCGGGAGCGGTTTGCGGATGCCGGCACTTTCGGGCCCCGATCGCCTCGCATCACGCAGATGACGCAGATGGACGCGGATGACGCAGAAACGAGGCTGTCTCGGGTCGGGCGGCGTCGTGTCCCCGGGGTGGTGCTCGGTAGCGTCGGCGTCGTGCGGGACTGCTGGGTGCGGGCCCTCCCACCTCCGATCCTCCCTGCTGAGAAATCGGCCCGGTACGACGGGCTCTCCGGCGGGACGTTCGGAGACCGGGCCGTTCCGGCGCGCGTTCTCTCAGCACGGAGGACGCGGAGGAACGGAGGGCACAGAGGTTTGATGGGGTCGGCGCTGATCCGGGGGTCTGGGGGTCTGGGGGTCTGGGGGTCTGGGGGTCTGGGGGCCTCTGGGGGTCTGGGGGTCTGGGGGTCTGGGCCAACGTCGATCTCACCAGAGCGCGCCTGCGCCACCACAAGGCACTCCGCGCCGATCGGGGCCGAAGGACGCTCGGCCCGACGACGACGGTCTCCGCGTCCCTCCCGTCCTCCGATCCTCCGTGCTGAGAAATCGGCCCGGTACGACGGGCTCTCCGGCGGGACGTTCGGAGACCGGGCCGTTCCGGCGCGTGTTCTCAGCACGGAGGACGCGGAGGGACGGAGGGCACCAGAGGTTTGATGGGGTCGGCGCTGATCCGGCACTCTGGGCGTCTCTGGGGCCTGCAACGGCCTCCAACGACGACCACCAGAGCGCGCCTCCCGTCCTCCGATCCTCCGCGCCGATCGGGGCCCGGGACGGGCTCTCCGGCGGACGACGACGGACCGCGGCCGTTCCGGCGCTGCGTTCTCTCAGCACGGAGAGAAGAGGGCACGAGGTTCGGCGTTCCTCCGTGAGGCGGACAGCAGTTCGATGGCTCGATGTGAAACTCACCGGACTGTGAAATTCAGCCGGACTCTGTGTCGGGGCCGCGGAACGCCGGTCATCCACGCAGTCGATGCAGGCCATCGATTCCTGCATGCCCGGAAACACCCGTGCCACACCTGCGCGAGACGGGTCCCACTCGCGCCATTCCAGGCATGTCCCGACCCTCGGCCACGTCCGCAACGGTGCGGGGGCGGACCCGAGCATTCGAGCTTCGCCGACTGCTCTGGTGAGCTCATCCCCCACTCGCCTCCCAGTCACCCTCGACGGTCCGGGGAGAATCACCGTCCGAACCAGCAGCCCGCCTCAGCGGTCGCAATCGGGCGTTGACCCCTCGAGACACACGGGGAGGCTCACCGCCGTCCTCCCGATCCGGCTCCCTTCTGCGTCATCTGCGTCCATCTGCGTCATCTGCGTGATGCGAGGCGATCGGGGCCCGAAAGAGCCGGCAGCCGCAAACCGCTCCTGGCTCCTGGCTCCTGGCTCCTGGCTCCTGGCTCCTGGCTCCAGGCTACCGACGCCGCATCAACGACCCGAGCACCGAAGGCCACGCAGGCACCACGCCGCACTGCGTGCGCGGCGGGACGACGTACTCGTCGACCTCGATCGACGCGGCCCACAGGCGCTCTCCGTCGTCGAAGATCAGATCGTGCCCGCCCGTACGGGACCGCCCGGCCGCGGCCAGCGTGAGGGTCAGCGTGTTCCCGTCGACCGTCGGCGCCCCGCCCACCAGGATCTCGTCGTCGGTCGTGACGTCGACCGGGCCCGCGAAGGCCTGGCTCGCCGTCACGGTGACGACGACCTCGTCGCCCTGCACGATCGAATCGGGCTCGACGGACACGATGCGCGGCGCGTCCGCGCCGTCGAGCACCGCGAACGCGTCTTCGAAGCCGAAGGCGCCCTGCGCGCCCGTCACGACGAGGTCGCGCGCCCCGGGCGACACGTCGTCGGCCACCTCGACCAGCGCGATGCCGCGGTTCACGTCGCGCACCTCGAACGATGCGACGTCGACGCCCTCTCCGCCGAACCACAGCGTCGAGACGCCATCCAGCAGGTACAGCGAGCGGCCTTCGATCTCGACGTACACCCGATCGCCGGGGAACACGGCGGCCGGCTCGACGAGGCGCAGCTCGGGCACCTCGACGTCGAGCGACAGCACCGCCGAGTCGTCGCCCACCCCGACCGCGTACAGCGCGCGGACCACGAAGTCCTGCAGCTCGCCCGGCTCCAGCGGCACGTCGGCGGAGGCCTGCGTGAACGGGCCGAACACGTCGTTCGTCGCGATGTTCTCGACCTCGTAGGCGTCCGGGACGTGCGGCGACACGGGCGGCGACCAGGTGAGCGTCACGCTGCGCGCGACCTCGTGCGGCTGGACGGGCCCGGCGAGGTCTTCGGGCGCGGCGAGGTACACGCGGAACGGCGCGCCCGGGAGGATGGCGGTGCTCGAGCAGTCCTCGACCTCGACCGCCCAGCTCACCGTGCTCCCGGGGGGCTGCGCGGGGATCCCGCCCGCGTACGTCGTGCCTCCGACGAGCGCCAGGGGCTCCCGGCCCGACGCGGCACCCGTGGTCCACGCGATGGCGGCGGTCTCGATGTACAGGTCTTCTTCGATGTCGACCGACACGGGGTACGGCCCGGCGAGGTCCTGGGTGTCGTCGGGGCTCGTGACGACCGAGAGGACCGGCGGGATGGGGTCGCCGTCTTCGACCCGCAGGGCGCGCAGGTACCAGCCGGGCCCGCTGAGCGCGGAGTCGGCGTCGAGGCGGAGCCTGAGGCTCGCCGTCGCGGGGACGCCCGTGAGATCGAGGCCCGCGAGCACCCAGCCGCCGGACTCGCCCGCGTAGCCGGGACCGCCCGCCGGATACCCGCCGATCGGCTCGACCGCGATGTACCCCGCACCCGTGTCGATCTCGAAGACGCCGAGGTCGCCGCCGCCGAACGAGTACCAGTGCTCGAGGACGAGCACCGGGCGGGTCGCCGCGGAGAGATCGGGCAGCGGCACCACCAGCGTGGCGTCGACGTCGTTGAGCGTGCTGCCGGACAGGCGCGTGGCCCAGACCGGGCCGGTCATCGGGCCGCTCGTGGCCGTGCCGTACTCCCACTGGACGATCGGGTCGGGCGTGACGAGCCCGCCGTCGGAGTCGGCCAGCCCGAAGTCGAAGAACAGCAGCGTGAGCAGGCAGCTCATCATGGCTCGGCCTCTTCGCGGGCGACGTACCGCACCGTCACGAGGGACCCCGCCGGCGGCGGCTCGCCGAACACCACCGCGGGGCCGGTGGTGTCGAGCACCCAGTCGGCGCTCTCGACCCCG
Organism: Alphaproteobacteria bacterium; assembly: GCA_020632875.1. Classification (GTDB taxonomy): domain Bacteria; phylum Myxococcota_A; class UBA796; order UBA796; genus JACKEQ01. The sequence goes on along the minus strand of JACKET010000007.1, from coordinate 258,088 downwards.
TCGACCTCGACGGTGAGCGTGCGCGGGACGGGGGTGTCGCGCAGGTCGAAGCGGGTCGGCAGGCTCACGCTGTCTTCGCCCAGATCGCCGAGCAAAGCCGCGAAGTCGATGTCGCAGATCGAGGCCGTGCGCCCGCCGCTGCGCTGCGCGACCTCGGCGTAGCGGACGCCCGGCTGGGCGGTGCCCGTCGCGGACACACAGCCGATCGGCACGTCCCCGACGAGCGCCGAGGCGCGCACGGGCTGGCCGGCATCCGACTCGTGCTCGAGCGCCGCGAGGAAGTCCTCGACCGGGTCGGCGAGCCAGGCGTCGGAGTGGTCGTCGGCGTCGCTGACGAACACGACCTGCAGCACGGCCCCCGCGCGCCGGAAGCCCGCGTTCGCACCGTCGGGCGCGGCCTGCTCGAGGGCGAGGACCGCGGACTGCAGGCCCGCCTCGCCGAGCGTGCCGGGCGCGGGGAGGCGCTCGGCGAAGCGCTGCACCGGGTCGTCTTCGGTGGCCGTCAGGACGTAGGGAGCGCCGAGGAGCCAGCCCGGATGCGCGTTCGAGGCGCTGGCGCCCACGACGCCGATCTGCCAGTCGAGCTCGGCGTCTTCGAGCGTGGTGATCAGCACGCCCACGTCGTTGCCGAGCGCCGCGAGCTCCTGGGTCATCGACGGCGTCGCGTCGATGACGAACAGCACGTCGACTGCGGGGTTCGGCGCCTGCACGAAGGTCTCCTCGACCGCGACCTGCACGGGCGGCGGGCCGTCAGGATCGATCGGATCCAGCCGGAACTCGTTGCACCCGACGAGCGCGAGCCACGCGACCATGCCGGTTCCACCTCCCGTGTCGATCAGGTTACCCGACCTGGTCGGAGGCGACATGAAGGTCCGCGTGCTGTACTTCGCGAACCTGCGCGAGAGGCGCGGTGTGGCGGAAGAAGAGCTCGAGATCGAGCCGGGCACGACGTTGGCCGCGCTCTACGCCTCGCTGTTCCCCGCGGGGCCCGATGGCCGGATCCCGGTGGCGTACACGCGGAACCGGGCGGTGTCCCCCGGGTCCACGCCGATCGAGCCGGGCGACGAGGTGTCGTTCCTCCCGCCGCTCGGGGGCGGCTGATGATCGCGCTGGTCGACGGGCGCATCGACGTGGCGGGGGTCCGGCGCGCGGTCGACGACTCCGGCTTCGGCGCCGTGCTCGTGTTCGAGGGCGTCGGTCGCGACAGCTTCGAGGGCCGCGCCGTGGTCGCGCTCGAGTACGAGGCGTACCCCGAGATGGCGGTCCCCGAGATGCAGCGCATCGCCGACGAGGCGCAGGCCCGCTGGGGCGCGAAGGTCGCCATCGTCCACCGCACGGGGCGCGTCGCGATCGGCGAGCCCAGCGTGGTGATCGCGGTGGGGACGCCCCACCGTGCCGCCTGTTACGAGGCGAGCCGGTACGCGATCGACGAGCTCAAGCTCCGCGTGCCCGTGTGGAAGAAGGAGATCTACGCCGATGGCAGTGCGTGGAAGGCCAACGCCCCAGGCTGAGAGCCTCGAGGGCGACCGCCCGCGTTTCAAGGACCGCGCGATCGACGAGTTCCGCGACGCCGGCCTCAACCCCTACCTCGTCGAGCACTCGACGTACGGCCGTCCATTGCTCACGGCCGACCAGGCGTGGCGCCTGCGCGGTCGGTGGCACGAGGAGTTCGGCCGCGAGGCCCCGCTCCACGTCGAGATCGGCTCCGGAAACGGGTTCTTCCTCGCGGAGGTCGCACGGCGGAACCCCGATGCGAACGTCCTGGGGCTCGAGATCCGCTACAAGCGCACCGTGATGTGCGCGAAGAAGCTCGACCTCGCGGGCGTCACGAACGGCCGGATCGCGCGCTACCACGCCGCGTACCTCGACGACCTGTTCGAGCCCGGCACGCTGTCGGCGCTGTACGTGAACCACCCCGACCCGTGGCCCAAGGAGCGGCACGAGAAGAACCGCCTGATCTCGCGGTGGTTCCTCGAAGACGTGGCCCGGCTGCTCCGGCCGGGCGCTCCCTTCCGGCTGAAGAGCGACTTCGAGGACAACGTCCGCCGGGTCCCGAAGCTCCTCGAGGCCGACGGAGACGGCGTCCCCGCTCCCCCGCTGCCCTTCCGGATCACGGGCATCGCCGACGACATCGTCACCGGTCCAGCACCCTGGCCAGACGACATCGAGACGAACTACCAGAAGAAGTTCCGCCTCAAGGGCGAGCCCGTCTACGCGATCGAGCTCGTCCGCACCGACGGCCCCTTCCCCGCATGATCGCGATCGTCGTCGGCAAGCAGCGCTGGCGACGACGGCGGGCGGTCGCGAGGATGGGCGTGGCCGCGGTGGACGACTTCGGCAGGCCCGGCTTCGCGTACCTGACGGACACGCACCGCAAGCGCCGCCAGGTCGCCCGGGACATCACGGGGAGGAGCCCCGACGTCTTCGAGCCCGCCGGGTGGGTGCTCGCGGACCTGCTCGTGGAGCTGTGGCAGCGCTGGGGAGACGGCCGCGCCGTGCTGTCGGACCGCGTCGTCGCGCTGCACGGGGCGCGTGTGGTGGAGGCGGATCACCGGCTTGCCGCACTCGGCAGCCCCGAGGTCGTCGGGCGCCAGCTCGCACGGCTGACCGAGGCCCTCGGTCAGGCCCGGAGCACGGCCCCGCTGCGGCCCGAGGTCGCCGACGGGGTCCACGCGCTGCTGCGCCGCTGTACGACCGACCGCGCCGTGATGCAGCACACCGCCATCGAGGCGCTCCTGCCGAGGCTCCGGCGTCCGGAGCCAGGGCTCCGGCGCTGGCTCGCGACCCAGCCTCCCATCGTGATCGACGACATCCTCCAGCCCACGCCTCTGCGCACCGAGGCGCTCGTCACGCTGATCGAGGCCTTCGACACGGCCGGGACCGACGTGATCCTCGCGTTCGAGTGCGGGCGGGCGCGGAACGCGGCCGATCTCGCCGCGTCGTTCGGCGCCGCGGAGCCCGATCCGCTCGCGCACAAGGCCTTCGCGGCGACCCGGGCCCTCCGCCAGGTCGTGTTCGAGCGGTTCGTGGCGACGGGCGCGGCAGAGCTGGTGCTGGCGACGGCCGACGGTCCCGTGCCGGTCGATCCGGCCACCGAGCCGCCCGCCGAGCCGTCGGATCTCGCCGACCTCGCGTTCGCGGACGTGGAGCCCCCGCTCGATCCGCGCGTGTCGGTGTGGGCGTGCGCTTCGCCTGTCGACGAGGCCGAGCGCGTGGCGGAGGAGGTCCGGGCGGCGCTGGATGCCGGAGCCGACCCCGCGGACTGCCTCGTGGCGACCGCGGACCCCGACGGCGCGGCCCTGATCGCGCGGGCGCTCCAGCGGTACGGCGTGCCCGTGGATGCCGCCGAGGGCACGCGGCTCGCGACCACCCCGCCGGGCCAGCTCGCCCTGCTGCTCGCCCGGCTCGGCGCCGAGCCGTTCGCCCCGTCGGACTGGCTGGCGCTCGGCGACCTGGCGGGCCTCGCGCTCGACGGCGTGCTGGCGGCGCTCCAGGCGGCCGGCATCCGCGGAGGTCCGCCGGAGCGGTGGATCGGGCCCATCAAGGGCTGGGCGGCCCGCGTGGGCGCGCCGTTCGACGCGCTGGTCGAGCGGATCACGGCCCTCGGGGCCCTCGCGGGCGCGCTGTCGCTCGACACCCCGCGGACGCCGTCGGAGTGGGGCGACGCGTGGCGCGCCTCGGCGACGCGCTGCGGGCTGGACGCCCTGACCGAGCGCTCCGACACCGCACGACGCGCGCGGGCCGCGCTCGACGCCGTCCTGGACGCCCTGGTCGACGACCTCGCCGCGGTCGATCCGGGGCCGTGGGCCCCCGCGGAGGCCGGCGCGCACCTCCAGGCGGCGATCCGCTCCGCCACGCTGCCGTCCCCGCGCGGGGGTGTCGCGCTCACCGGGCTCCTCGAGCTGCGCGGCCTGACCCCGCCGCACATCTGGGTGCTCGGGCTCACGCGGAGCCACTGGCCCGCGCCCTCCGCCACGTCGCCCCTCGTGGACGCCGCGACGGCGCGGCGCCTGGCACCCGTCGACCGGCTGGCCGAGGCCCGCTACCTGCTCGGCTCGCTGCTCCGGAACGCGACGGGCGACCCGAACGCGCGGTCCCTCGCGCTCTCGTGGCCCACCACGATCGACGGCCAGCCCACGACGTGCTCGCGGGTGCTGGTCGAGCTGCTGGCGCGCCCGCTCGGCGACGGCACCCTGCGGGACGCGCTCGTGCAGACCGTCATCGCCGCGCCTCCGGAGCCGGGACCGGCCGCACGGGTCGGCATGCTCGGCACCCTGCCCCACCCCGCGCCGCCGCCGGGCCGCATCTCCGTCACTGCGGCCGAGACCGCGCTGAAGTGCCCCGCCCGGTACTGGTACCAGCACGTGCTGCGGCTCGACCCGCACGACCCGTGGGACCCCGAGCTCGAGCCGCGCCGCCGGGGCACGGCCATCCACGACATCCTCCAGCGGTTCTACGAGGGGCGCGGGCTGCGTGCGGTCGATCCCGCGGAGCGCGCGGCTGCGCGGGCCTCGCTGCACGCCGTGGCCTCCGCGGTGCTCGACGAGGTCGAGTCCGCCGGGGGCTTCGAGCCCGCGCTCCAGGCCTGGGCCCGCGACCGGTGGCTCGCCGGGCTGCTCGACGACCGCCCGCTCGGCGTTCTGGGCGCCTGGCTCGAGAACGAGATCGCCGAGGGCATCGCGCCGGTCGCCGTCGAGACGCCCATCGCGCTGCCCCTGCCGGGCGGCGAGCTGTCGCTGCGCGGCACGATCGACCGCGTGGACCGCGGTCCCGGCGGCGCCCTGCGCGTCACCGACTACAAGACCGGCCAGCCGCCGACCCGGGCCCGGATGGAGGCCGGCCTGTCGCTCCAGCCGCTCGCGTACGTCGAGGCGGTGCGGCGCGGCGCAGAGGGCGCGCCGGTCGCCAGCACCTTCCAGACGCTCGCCCGGGCGGACGGCGTGCGCAGCTCCGGCTGGTACGGCGACCCCGACGCGATGGCCGCCTTCGGCGCGACCCGCGGCACCGCCGTCGACGCCGCCGAGCGCGAAGAGCGGCTCGCGGACGTCGAGCGCCGCCTGCGCGCCGTGCTGTACGGAGACATCCCGACCACCCGCTGGGGCGAGGCGCTGGCGGGCTGCGACACCTGCGACTTCCGGACCATCTGCCGCGTCCGGCACGATGAAGGCGCCGAGGAGGCGCCGTGCTGACCGCGAACGGCCCGCGCCTCGAGCTCGCCCTGGACGCGCTGCGCCTGACGGACGCCCAGCGCGAGGCCCTCGCCATCGACCGGAACGTCGTGCTCTCCGCGGGGGCCGGGTCCGGCAAGACGCACACGCTCGCGTGGCGGTACGTCCGGCTCCTGCTGGAGCACGCGAACCGCGGCGGCGACGACCTCGACGCCGTGGTCGTGCTGACGTTCACCGAGAAGGCCGCCGAGGAGATGGCCGAGCGATGCCACCAGCGCCTCGCCACCGTCGCGGCGGCCGCGCGGGACCTCGACGCCGCGCACCCCGTGTCCGCACGGCTCGACCGCATGCTCGACCACTTCGAGGCCGCGCGCATCGGCACGTTCCACGGGTTCTGCGCGCGAATCCTGCGCGAGTTCCCGGCCCAGGCGGGCCTGCCGGGCGACCTCGACGTGCTGGAGCCCGTCGACGCGGCCGTCCTGCGCCGGGCGAGCGTCGAGCGCGCCGTGGACGCGTGGATCGCGCGCGAAGCCCCCGAGCTGATGCTGCTCCTCGACACCTTCGGCTCGCGGCGACGCCTGCTGGAGGCGCTGGACGCGGCCCTCGACCGCTACGGGCTGCTGTCCGACCGGCTGGAGGCCCACGCCGCGGACGCCGTCGGGCTCGGGCTCGACGCCTGCGCCGCCCAGACCACTGCCCTCGCGAAGTGGCTCGAGGGCACCGCGATGCCGACGCTGAAGGCCATCGTCCAGCTCGCCGCGCCGGGCGCCACCGGGTTCCAGCGCTCGCTGCGCGCCGTCGTGGGGCCGGTTCCGAGCGATCCGCTCGAGCTGCACGCCCAGGCCCGCGCGGTCTTCGACGCCGTGCTGTCCGGCTCGGGCGTGCGCACGCTCACGCACCACACCGTCATCGGCAAGAAGTCCGACTGGGGCGACGCGCGGCGCTACGCCCAGGCCAAGCAGGCCCTCGAGGTGCTGGCCGAGCGCATGGCCGACTGGCCGGCCCGCGCGGCCGAAGCGCGCTTCCTGCCCACCCGCGCGGACGCCCGCCTGCTCGAGGCCCTCCGCCCCTTCGCCCAGCTCGTGCGCGAGGCGGCGGCTCTCCACCGGTCCCAGCTCGCGGAGCGGCGGTCCCTCGACTTCGACGCGCTCCAGGAACGCGCGGTCGACGCGGTCGAAGCGAGCGCCGAGCTGCGCGACCTCCTCCGGCAGCGGCACCGCTGGCTGATGGTCGACGAGTTCCAGGACACCGACCCGCGCCAGTGGTCCATGGTCCGCGCGCTCGGCGACCCGGGGCCCGGGGAGGCCGCCGACCGCGTGTTCCTCGTCGGCGACGTGAAGCAGGCGATCTACGGCTTCCGCGGCGGCGAGGTGCGGCTGTTCCTCGAGGCCGCCGCGCACCTCGGCGTCGAGCCCCTCGAGCTCCCCGACAACTTCCGCAGCCAGGAGTCGCTGATCACCTGGTTCAACCAGATGTTCCCGCGCGTGCTCCCCGAGATCTGGTCCCCGCTGGCCCCCGTGCGGCCCGACACGGGTGGCGGCGTGACCTGGATCGTCGCGGACGACCTCCCCTCCCAGGCCGCCGCGGCCGCGCGCTGGCTCGCCTCCCTCCCCGAATCGCCCGCGACCACCGAGCCCGACGTGGCCATCCTGCTCCGCACGCGGACGCACCTGGGCCTGTGGGAGCGCGTCCTCCGCGAGGCCGGTCTGCCGTACCGGATCGCGCGCGGCATCGGCTTCTGGGCCCGGCAGGAGGTGCTGGACGTGGTGAACCTGGTCCTCGCCATGGTGACCGGCGACCCGGTCGCCACCGTCGGCGCGCTGCGGTCCCCCCTCCTGGGCGTGTCGGATCAGGGGGTCCAGGACCACCGGCTCGACGGGGCCCATCTCCACGGGCTCGATCGGCTCCACCAGATCGCGTGGTCCCGTCACGACGGGCCCTTCGCGGACGTGCTCGAGGACGTCCTCGACGCGCTCGGGGCGTGGCGGACCTGGGACGCGGACGCGCGGGCCAACGTCCAGCAGCTGCTCGCCCGCATCCGCCAGTGGTCGGACCCCCTCCCGGTCATCGCGGACCGGCTCGCGCGGCGCATCCGCGACGTCCCCCAGGAGACCGAGGCCACGCCGGGGGCGAGCCGCGCGCGCATCGTCCTGCTCACCGTCCACGCGTCGAAGGGGCTGGAGTTCCCCGTGGTGGTCCTCCCCGAGCTCCACCGGCTGCCGGCCACCCGTCCCGACGCGCTGTCGATCGCCCGTGTGGACGGTGCGTACGTGATGGCGGCCGGGGTGGACGACGTGGACGCGGAGGTCCAGACGCGCGCCACGCCGGGCCTGCTGGCGCGGGTGCGGACGGTGCTCCGCGCGGACGAGGACGCCGAGTACCGCCGCCTACTCTACGTCGCCGCGACCCGCGCCCGCGATCGGCTCGTGCTGGTCGGGCCTCCCGAGGCATCGGAGCGCTCGTGGGCCGGCCTGCTCCGCGACGTGCCCGCGAGCACCGAGGTCCTGACCGCCGATGCCCTCCCTCCCGCGGACGCGGGCAGGGCGCACGGCGCGGAGGGGTGGATGCCGCCGACGCGCCGCCCCGCGTTGCCCCCGCCGCCCGCCGAGGTCTCCGCGTCCGACCTGCACCGCTGGAAGGCGTGTCCGGCGCGCTGGTTCCGCACGGCGCGGCTGGGCCTCGTGGAGCCGGGGGAGCGCCCCCGGGCGCGGGTGGTCGCGGGGGTCCGGGGCGAGGTGCTGCACGGGCTCCTCGAGGACCGCGTGCACACCGACACCGCGCTGGCGCTGCGCCGTTGGGACGCCGCGGCGGGCGCGGCCGCGCTGTCCGACGAGGAGCGGGCGTCGGGCGCGCGCACCCTCCAGCGCCACCTCGGGATGCTCGCCGACGACGCCGACCTCGCGCGGTGGCTCGACGCACCGGGATTCGACGAGCTCGGCGTGCGCCAGCCGTTCGAAGGTGGCGTGTTCGTGGGGCGCATCGACCGCCTGGTGCTCGACCGCGAGGCCGGCGGGTTCCTCGTGGTGGACTGGAAGACGGAGCACGTCGACGACGACCCGGAGGAGGCCGCGACGGCGCACCACCTCCAGCTCGCCGCGTACGCCTGGGCCGCGAACGCGGTGGTCGCGGCGCGGGGCCAGCCGCCCGTGGTCGGTGCGGTCGTGTACTTCACCCATCGCGCCGAGGCCGTGCAGATCGCGCGCGACGCGCTCCCGTCGGGCATTCCGGCCCTCCTGGCCGAGGTGGCCGCGACGCGCACGCTCGACGAGGCCTGGGCCCGCGCGGCCGACCACGCGCCCCCCTGCACGACCTGCGCGTTCTTCGGGCGCGGGTGCGACGGCCACGTGCGGGGTCAGCTCTCGCTGTTCTGAGAGTGCTACGTTCTGGGCGAGGAGGGTGCGTGCGACGCTTCATCGCCACGGTTTTCCTGGCGGCGTCGCTCACGGCCCATGCCCGCCAGCCCACGGAAGAGAAGGCGCCGCGCGACAGCGTCGCCCTCGCCGTCGAAGACGTGATGCCGACCGGCGACGGGCACGTGGTGTTCCTCCGCGACGCGACGGGCGACCACATCGTGCCGATCAACGTGGGCGAGTCCGAGGCCATCACCATCGCGTTCCGCCTCGCGGATCGTCCGCACGATCGCCCGTTCTCGCACGACCTGCTCGAGGAGGCGGTGCGCGGGCTCGGCGGCGAGATCGTGCAGGTCCACATCCATACGCTCGAAGAGGGCGTGTTCCACGCGCGGGTCACCATCCGCACGAAGAAGAACCAGAAGCTGCACCTCGACTCGCGGGCGTCCGACGCGGTCGCGCTGGCCGTGGGCCGCGGGCTGCCGATCTACATGGCGAGCGACGTGTACGAAGACACCGCGGTCTCGATGGCCGACCTGCTGCAGAGCCTGCGCGAGCTCGACGGGCCCGTCGCCGTGCCGATGCGACGCGAGTAGCCCTCGGATTCCGGGCCATGTGGGTGTGCCCGGGATGCAGTCTGCGGGGACAGCGGGATCGGCCTCACGCAGATGACGCAGAAGGACGCAGATGACGCAGAAACCACGCCCCCACCGGATCCGCATCCGCCGATCACGGAGTTTCGAAGGCGCTGATTCGTGCTCGAAATGTCCAGGGAGGGGGTACGACGCATCCGTTCCTGCGCCCTCGTCCGTGTGGAAGGGATCGAGCTTCGAGCGTCCGAGGCATCACGCAGATGACGCAGAAGGACGCAGATGACGCAGAAACCAGGCCGTCACGGGTCGAGCGTCCTCGTTTCCCGGGCACCTTCGACGGGGATTGCACCGCCAAGATCGCCCGTGCCGTCAGGGCTCTCGAGGGGACGTCTCGGTGTTCCGGTCGACAGAGGGGCCTTCTTGCGGACCGGATTCGGGACTCACCAGAGCAGGCCGGCGTTTCGGGCTGCTCGGGGTGATCTCGCTCCGGTCCGGGGCCAAAATATCAACAAATTCCAGTCGTTGAAGCTTCGAAAAACGCGGATCCGCATCCAGTGGGCGCCTTCGCGGGTCGAGCGTCCTCGTCTCCCCGAGCACCGCCGACGGGGGTGGCAGCCCGTGACGTCAGGGCTCTCGAGGGAGGGCATCCAGCGGTCCGCTCACCGGAGCACCCGAAACGCGCGCATGCTCTGGTGAATCCTGATTCCAGTCCGCGAGAAGGCCTCCCTGTCGACCCGAACGGCGTTCGGGACACGCGGAGGTCGGAGGCGCGACGGCCCCCCACTGGATGCGGATCCACGTTTTGGGTGGCTTCAAAGATTAGAATCCGTCGAACCTCGGACCCGGAACCGAGGTGGCCGGGTGGATGGCACCTCTCCCCGACCTCGGGGTGGACGGGGAGGACGTCGGCGGGTCCACTCACCTGGGCAGCCGAAACGCCGGACTGCTCTGGTGAGTTCCGGATCCGGCCCGAACCCCGAGACGCCCCTCACAGGCGGTCGCGAGTCCGCGGCGAATCGACTTCAAACGATCGACCCATGTCTTCCTGGGGTCAGACCCCACAGAGACATCGGTCGATCGCTTGAAGTTTGCCGGTCGTGATTCACGGCGCCGTAGCACCCTTCTTCACCCCATAGCGGCAGGCCCCGGGGACGCGAAGGCGCTCCACCCGCGATGGCGTGGTTTCTGCGTCATCTGCGTCCTTCTGCGTCATCTGCGTGATGCCACGAGGCGCTCGAAGCTCGGTCCCTTCCGACAGAGAGGAGAGTGCAGGAACGGTTGCGTCGTGCCCCCTCCAGGGCATTTTTTCGCACGAATCAGCCTCTTCCGAACTCCGTGATCGGCGGATGCGGATCCGCTGGGGGCCTCGTTTCTGCGTCATCTGCGTTCTTCTGCGTCATCTGCGTGATGCCAGACGTTGGGGGGATCGAGAGGCAGGCGGACTCAGCGCCGCCGGCGGCCCCAGAAGCCCAGCCACACGGGCCAGATCACGAACGCCACGCGCGAGCCGGCGCAGGAGCAGCCGCGGTCGTAGACCTCCTGGGGGTCGGTGCCGAGGCGGTACTCGAGCAGGTTCGAGAACCCGTCGCCGTCGGGGTCCTCCTGCGAGTCGTCGATCGTGGGGTCGAGCCCGTTCGCGAGCTCCCAGTCGTCGCCCATCTCGTCGAGGTCCGCGTCGCGCGGCATCAGCGCGTCCCACGTGAACACCTCGCCTGCGGAGAGCTCGACCGTGCCGCTGACCGACGGGTTCACGTGCTGCGGCCAGTACACCGACACGTAGCCGCCGTCCGTGAGGCAGAACGGCGAGTACGCGGCCTGCAGCGACCACGCGCCCGGCGGGATGGCGCGCAGGACGTACTCGCCCTCGCGGTTCGTGAAGTCGATGCGCCGCGAGCCGTCTTCGGTGTTCTCGAGGATCAGCGCGGCCCCGTAGACCGGCGCGCCCGTCGAGGGCTCCGTGATGCGCCCCTCGATCCGCGCGGCCTCCGGGGGCTCGATGCGACCGAGCGACACCTCGTCGCCCGCGACGACCTCCACGACGAGCGGCACGCCGTCGACGCGCAGCGGGCCCTCGACGATGTCGAGCTTCGCCCCGTAGGCCTCGACCGACCAGGTGCCCGGCTGCAGCCCGCCGATCGCGAACGTCCCGTCCTCCGCGACGCCGGCGGCGAGCCCCACGCTGCCGTCGTCGTTCACGAACAGCAGGCTCCCGAGGGTCGCGTCGCCCGACGTGACGAACGTGCCGGTCACGCGGCCCTCGGCCGGCATCTCGAGGTCGATGTCCGCGCGGACGGCGCCCTCGACGTCCACCACGAGCCGCTCGAGCGGCGGCCGGTCGATGCCGGGCCAGTACGTGCGGCCGAGCCCCGGAGCCGTCGCCCAGATCAGCATCTCGCCGGGCGTGAGCGCGTCGATCGACCACGCGCCATCGGCATCCGTGAGGGTGACGTTCGTGTACCGCCCGGCGAACACGTGGACCTCGGCCGCCTCGACGGGGCCCTGCGGCCCGGTGACGACGCCGGAGAGGGTGACACCCTCCCGCACGCTGAACGGGCCGAGGTCGGTGAGATCCTCGACGGCCTCGATGGGGCCGGCCACGTCCTCGGACCACGCGCCCAGGTGGTACTGCTCGGGCACGGCTCCCGGGCGGACCTTCACGAGGACGGTATCGGGCAGCGTGCGGAACCGCGGCAGGCCGCGCAGCTCGAAGAACCCGTCGGCATCGGTGCTCGCGCGACGGGAGGCCACGCCGACCTCGCGGTACCAGGTGGGCAGCGCCTCGACCTCTCCGAAGCCCAGCGGCGAGTGGTCGCGGCGGAAGATCTGGCCCGTGATCACGCGGCCATCGGGCACCGCGGCATCGACCGTGACGGACGTGTCGGTGCCGACCTCGTGCAGCGTCGCGTCGCACGACGCGAGCGTGTCTCCGCCCCAGATCTCCTGGGAGAGCGACGCGTCGGGCGGGATGAACCGCACGCGGTACAGCTCGGGGGCGAGATCCTCGATGCGGTAGCGGCCGTCGGCGTCGGTGCCGACGTTCTCGAAGCGGAACCGGCGGTCGTAGGCGATGACGTTGACCCCCGCGACCGGGGCCCCGGTCACGTCGACCACGCGGCCCTCGATGGTGCCCGCGAGCGCCGCGGCCACGAGCGGGATCACGCCGTCTTCTCCGACGCGTCCGGCTCGACGGCCTCGGGCCGGCGCTTCATGGGCTCGAGCAGCGCGGCGTCGTCCGCGACGCGTGCGAGGTCTTCGTCGAACCACCGGACGATGCGCTCGGCCACGTCGCATGCGCGCAGCGCGGTGTCGGGGTCGGGCTCGCTGTCTTCGTCGCCCGACAGCGCCAGCGCGCGGTAGCCGAACAGCATCGCCGCGTGGGCGTCGGTCACGCCGGCCTTGTCGACCGCCGGGATCTCGACGCCCGCCCACCGCAGGCGCTCGACGAGCGCGGGGCCCGTGGGCCGGTGCCGTTGGGCGAACAGCACGCCTTCGCTCACGACGCCGCCGACCGGCGGACGGCCGGGGTCGTCGAGGGCCAGCACGAACACGGGCTGGGGCAGGTTCTGGCCGTGCATCGCGAGGAACGCGGCCATCCCGTTCTGGTACGCGTGCCCACAGCCCGTGAACACGGCCCAGAGCTCGGTGTGCTCGGGCGGATCGTCGTGGAACCGGCGGACGATCTCGAGCAGCGCGGCCGGGCCGCTCGCATCCTCGCCGACGGACCGCGCGCGCCGCCGCATCAGGAACCCGAGGCCCACCGTCACGCCCAGCACGACGAGCGATCCGAGGTACATGCCCTGGGTCGGGCGCCCCCACGGCTGGGCCAGGGCGGAGAGGCCGAGCAGCGTGGTGACCACGACGGCCGCGCCGAACACGGCCTTGAGCGGTCGACGGAACCACTTCGGCCGATCCGGGCGCCATGCGGGCGCATCGAGCGGCGCGCTGATCACCACGGTGCCGAGCGCCTGCGGCCGGGGCATCGGCACGATGAGGTTGTAGGACGGCGCCTTCGGCGCGATGCGGCGGAACAGCGAGAAGCTGCCTGTGTTCTCGGCCCACAGCGACGCAGTGAACCCCGCGCACAGGGCGAACCCGAGCAGGGGCACCTTCAGCCCCAGCACCCCCGCGGCCAGCAGCCCCGCGGCGTGGAACCCGATGACGACGACGGGTGAGGACCAGGCGACGAACCCCTCGATCCGCCCGCGGAGGTCGTCGGGCAACCGGCCCTTCACGGCGTGCAGCATGTGCCGCTCGCCCTCGGACGCCGAGTAGCGATGCTCCACCCCGGCCAGCTCGACCATGTCACGGGCGATGCGCGCGCGGCTCGACAGGACCCACCTCCACGACTCCAGAGTAGTCCGCGCCCTTGCCCTCGGTCACGTCGATCACCTACAGTGCCGACTCCAAACAGCCTGCGTGGGGTGAAGGGCAGCGGATGCGGTACAGAGGCAAGGAGTACACCGGCAAGGGCGTCAGGGTCGCCGTCATCGATTCCGGGATCGACCGGAGCGACCCGCGGCTCAAGGGCGTCCAGATCGAGGGCTGGTACATCGAGCTCGGCGCCACCGGGCACGCCCTGCTGAAGTCCGACTTCGAGGACGAGAACGGCCACGGTACCGAGATCGCCGCCGCCATCCACAAGATCGCCCCCGACGCCACGCTCGTCGCCGTGAAGATCATGGGCGAGCGACTGCGCACCAGCGCCGAGCTGATGGCCGCGGGCATCGAGACCAGCGCGAACAGCAAGTGCCAGGTCGTCAACCTGTCGCTCGGTACGCCGAACATGGGCAAGGCGCTCCTGCTCCGCGAGTGCGTCGCCAACGCGGTGAACTACGGCAGCGTCGTGCTCTCGGCCGCACACCCCAAGGGCGAGCGGGCGTACCCGGCCGATCTGCCCGAGACCGTCGGCGTGGCGGCCCACCCCGACTGCCCGATCGACAAGTACTACTACTTCGATCCCAAGCGGTTCTCGCGCAAGGAGTGGGGCGTCCTCTCCGACAAGTTCCTCACCCACGGCTACGGCCTCACGAAAGAGGGCGACACCGGGCGCTTCCGCGGGCCTGGCCTCGCGACGGCCTACCTGTCGGGCACCGCCGCGTGCCTCGCCGAGGCCATGCCCGGCCGCACCGCCTCCGAGCTGATCGACACGCTCAAGCGCTCGGCGCTGATTCCCGTGCCGGGCCTCGGCTACGGGTGATCGCCCTCCTCCTGTCGGGCATCGCCAGCGCGACGGTGCCCGACCTCTACGGGCTCGGAGCACGGTTCTCCGGCGCGGGAGGCGGAGGGATCGCGCTCGTCGACGACGGTACCGCGGCCTACATGAACCCGGCGGGGCTGTTCTACGTGCGCCGTCCGCATGCGGGCATCGGCTTCGGCGTCGGGCTGCACCGCTTCGACCCCATCCCCGGCCTTTACTGGGACACGAACCGCGACGGCAGCCTGAACGAGCTCGACGCGCCGCTCCAGGTCGAGGCCAGCACAGCGCCTGCCACGGGTCTGCACGTCGAGGCCGGGCGCAACGTCGGCGGCAAGTTCGGCCTCGGCTTCTCGGCGTACATCCCGACGAACACCCTCATCCTGTTCGAGATGTTCGAGCCCAGCCTGCCCGCGTACTTCATGTACGACAACCGGCTGCAGCGCTTCGTCGCCGCGGGGGGCGTGGGCGGCGAGATCCTGCCGGGCATCAGCGTGGGCGCGAGCATCGACGTGCTCGCGAAGGCCGACGTCGACGTGCGGATGACGATCGACGCGACGCTCGTGGGCCCCCAGCCCGAGGATGAAGACCTCGAGGATCTGGTCGGCGAGATCAACGTCGACACGCACCACCTCGCGCTCCGGGTGAAGCCGGCCTTCGCGCCGGTGTTCGGCATCCAGATCCATCCGGGCGCGTGGGTCCCGGCGCTCGAGGGGCTGGCGCTCGGCGCGACGTTCCACGGGGCGGCCGGGTTCGACGTGAACACCGAGATCGACCTGCAGGCCAACGTGAACGTGGTCGACGTGGGCGACCTCGACCCGTTCGTCACCGCGCTCGTCGTGCAGGCCAACCTCGCGATGCTCGACCATTACGTGCCGCCGCGCATCACCATCGGCGCGGCGTACTCGCGGGCCGACACCTTCAGCGTCTACGCCGACGGGCGCTGGTCCGACTGGCGGCGGCTCGTGCTCAACGTCGCCCGCGTGAAGGACGCGACCATCAACTCCCCGCTCGTCGACATCGACGAGAACATCACCGACGGCAACGCGTACGGCCTGCTGGTCCGGCCGGTGTGGGCGGTTCGCGCGGGCACCGAGCTGCACCTCCCCAAGTGGACCTTCGACACGAGCTGGCGGTACCTCCGGCTCACGGCCCGCGGCGGCGTGGGGTACGAGCAGAGCCCCCTCATCCAGCAGGGTGCCGACACGTCGGTGCTCGACAGCGACCGCACCACCTTCACGCTCGGCGCCGGCGCGGAGTTCTGGGACCCCTTCGAGCTCGTCGACGGGGCCGTGCGCATCGACGCGTTCTTCCAGTCCCACCAGCTCGCGCGGCGCGCGCTCGACCGGCAGACCGACACGCCGCGAGCCGGGTACCCGGTCGAGGGTGGCGTCATCCCGATCGGCGGGAACATCCTGGTGTTCGGAGCGCAGTGGTCGTTTGACTACTGAAGCCGTCGGACGGCTCGCACCGACGCCGAGCGGCGAGCTGCACCTCGGGAACACGGTGGCCTTCACGGCCTGCTGGCTGTCGGCGCGCAAGGCCGGCGGCACCGTGCTGCTCCGCATCGAGGACGTCGATCGGAGCCGTGCACGACGGCACATCGAAGACGACCAGAAGCGCGACCTCGAGTGGCTCGGCCTGACGTGGGACGAGGAGACCCCGCCCCAGCGCCACCGCGACTACGGCGCGTGGCTCGGCGCCCTGCCCGACACCTACGTCTGCGCGTGCACCCGTCGCACGATCACCGAGGGCGGCGGGAACCACCCGCTCGAGTGTCGCACGCGGGGCTCGACGGTCGGCGCCGTGCGCTACGCCCTGCCCGACCGCGTCGTGCGCTTCGGCGACCGCGTGCACGGGCCCCGCGCCGTGCGACCGCTGGAGTTCGGCGACCCGGTGCTCCGCCGGAAGGACGGGGTGTTCACGTACAACCTCGCCGTGGTCGCCGACGACATCGCGGATGGCGTCACCGAGGTCGTGCGCGGTGCCGACCTGCTCGACTTCACGGCAGTCCAGGTCGAGCTCTGGCAGGCATTCGGCGCGACGCCGCCGACCTGGCTGCACGCGCCACTCGTCCGCGGCCCGGACGGGCGCAAGCTCTCGAAGTCCCACGGCGCGCTCGGCATCGCCGCGCTCCGCGAGTCGGGCGTCGACCGACGCGCCATCCACCGCGTGGTGCTGGGCTGGTTGGGCATCGAGGGCGACGATCTGGAAGCCGCCGCGCAGGCCTTCGAGCCGTCCGCCATCCGCACCGCGCCCATCGATCTCCCCGAAGACTGGCGGTCGGCGCTCGACCTGCGTTAGCATCTCCTCACCTTCCCCCCGCGCACCCGGCGCACCCTCCTTCTCCCTTCCCTCCCCCGAGACTCCCATGTCGAATGCCTCCACGACCCTCGATCGGGCGACGTCGTCCCGTGTCGACGCCGCGCTCCGAAACTGGCGCTCCGAGACCGTCGAGCGTCGCGCTGCCTGGGATGCCGGCCAGGCCGAGATCCAGGCCGAGCAGAGCGTCCGCCGCAAGCGCACCGCCCTGTTCTCCGCCATGGCTGCCGGGGTCTTCGCGACCACGTTCGCCATCGGCTTCACGCTCACCAGCCTCCTCGTCCCGCCGACCGCGGCGGCCGCCATCGCGCCGACCGTCGCGCCCGCCATCCCCGCGATCGGCACGGCCGGCACGATTCCCGCGCCCGAGACGGTCCAACCGGTCGCGGCGACCTCCGCGCTGGCCTCCGACCTCGGCATCCTCGGCGAGGTCCAGAGCTGGACCCGCAACGACACGCTCTGGGTACAGCTCGACTACAGCGGGGCGGCCCTCGTCCTGAAGTGGGCCGACTCCACGGGCGCCGAGGTCATGGAGCGCACGCCGTGCATGAACGCCGTCGCCGCGGGCGTCCGCCGCTGCTACGTCGGTCGCACGGCCCGCCGCGTCGAGCTCGCCCGCGAGGCGGGTGCGCAGCCCGGCACGTGGTCGGCCTCCGCCTGCCGCGGCGACGTGTGCCGCACCGTCGCGACCTGGCTCGTCGAGTAGCCGCCCCTACCGGCGGCGCCTGACGAGCAGCATCCCCAACAGCGCGAGCGCTCCGGACGCCCCGGACGCCGTCGCGCTGCACCCCGCGAGCCCCGAGCCCCGGTAGAAGGTCCTCACGGCGCCATCCGGGTCGAGGAACGCGGGCACGCCGTCTCCGTCGATGTCGGAGGTGCCCTCCTCCTCGTCCGAGAGCCCGTCGCCGTCGGCATCGAGGTCGCGCCAGTTCGGGACGCCGTCGCCGTCGACGTCGCTGTCGGTCCAGATCTCCTCGGCCGTCGGGATGCCGTCGCCGTCGTCGTCGGTGTCGAGGCGGTCGGGGATCCCGTCGCCGTCGGTGTCGCCCGGCTCGTCGATCGTGGGGACCCCGTCGTTGTCGTCGTCGGGGTCGAGGTGGTCGGAGAGGTCGTCGCCGTCGGAGTCGCCGTTGCCCTCGACCGCGGTCGGCACGCCGTCTCCGTCGTCATCGGCATCCTGGTAGTCGGAGAGCCCATCACCGTCGGTGTCGATGACGCCCTCGTCCCCGTCGAGCAGGCCGTCGTCGTCGGAGTCGGGGTCGCGGTAGTCGGGCACGCCGTCGCCGTCGCTGTCGAACGTGGTCTCGAACTCGGTCGCGAGCCCGTCGTTGTCGTCGTCGGGGTCGAGGTAGTCGAAGATCCCGTCGCCGTCGCTGTCGTCGTTGCGGGGGTCGCCGTCGCCGTCGGCGTCTTCGATCAGCGTGGGCACGCCGTCGTCGTCGTCGTCGGGGTCGGCGTAGTTCGGGCGCCCGTCGTGGTCGGTGTCTTCGTCGAGCTCGTCGGGCGTGGCGAGGCCGTCGCCGTCGTCGTCGTACTCGAGGAAGTTCGGGATTCCGTCGCCGTCGCTGTCTTCGTCGAGGACGTCCCCGTCGCCATCGAGGTCTTCGTCGATCGTGAGGATGCCGTCGCCGTCGTCGTCGGGGTCGACGTGGTTCGACAGGCCGTCCCCGTCGAGGTCGTCGAGGCCCTCGAGGCCGCTCGGCACGCCGTCGTTGTCGTCGTCGGGGTCGACCACGTCGTCGAGCCCGTCGCCGTCGGAGTCTCCCGGAAGCTCGAGCGCGGTGGGCAGGCCGTCGCCGTCGTCGTCGTCGTCGAGGTAGTCGGGCAGCGTGTCGCCGTCGGCGTTGTCGTCGAGCCAGTTGCCGGACCCGTTCCGGTCTTCGTCGATCGTGGGGATGCCGTCGTCGTCGTCGTCGGTGTCGAGGCGATCGGGGATGCCGTCGCCATCGGTGTCGCCGGGCGCTTCGTTCGCCGTCTGCACGCCGTCGTCGTCGTCGTCGCGGTCGAGCCAGTCGCCCGTGCCGTCGCTGTCGGAGTCGACCGTGCCCTCGACGGACGTCGGGACGCCGTCGCCGTCGTCGTCGGGATCGACCGAGTCGGCGAGCCCGTCGTTGTCGCTGTCCCGCGGGTTGGCCGGATCGGGGGTCTCGGCGGCGTCGTCGAGCCCGTCTCCGTCGGAGTCGGGGTTCAGCGGGTCGCTCGGGAGGTCGAGGGCCTCCTGGGCGTCGGACAGCCCGTCTTCGTCGGTGTCGGCGATGCCCGGATCGGTCAGGTACACGCAGGTCTCGGCGGCATCGACGAGCCCTTCGCCGTCGGTGTCGAGCGTCGCGTCGAGGACCGTGATCGTGAACGGCGCCGACGTGTCGCGCTCGAGCCAGGCCCACGTGTCGAGGACGTTGTTGTTGCCCTTCGTGAGCGTCGAGAAGTTGCCCCACGCGCGCGCGTTCGCGTTCGCGCTGGCCGCGGCCGCGGGGTCACCGCTGGCGAGGCCGAGCGGCCCGGACGCCTCGAGCCCGACCTGGGTGTTCGGCATGACCACGGCGGAGGACTGGACCGACCGGTCGTCCCAGTACATCGCCAGGCCCGTGCGCACGAGCGACCCGTCGACCCCGAACATCCGGAAGCCCTGGTACGAGGTCTCGATGTCCTGCGCGAGGAAGTGCAGCTCGCCCACCGTGAGCCACATCACGCAGTCGTACGTGCCCGGGACCGCCGTCTCGCCGTCGTCCATCGTGCCGTCGAACGAGATGGCGTTCGAGCCCACGGTCGCGCGGCCGAACAGGTGCATGTCGGTGGCGCTGGTCGGGTCGTACTCGCCATCCGCGTCGGCGTCGCACACGAGGTGCCAGTTGCCCGTCGCGGTCGAGTCGAACACGAGGTCGCCGCTCACGATGCCCGGCGCGATGGCCCCGCAGGTGGGCGGGGTGAACGCGACCCCGGAGATGGTGGGCGCGGCGACGTTCGGGGTGACGATGGCGGGCGGCCGGACGTAGAGCGGCAGCCGATCGGAGATGGGGCCCCAGCCCTCGGGCTTGGAGCGCGCGTTCGCCCCCGTCATCCCGCGGTCGTTGGCGAGCACCGCGTACACGAAGCCCGTGAAGCCCTCGGTGCGGACCTCGATCACGCCCTGCTGGGTGGGCGCCCCGCCGTCGACCACGGCGAAGATGCTGCCGTCGAGGCCGTTCACGGCGTCGAAGCCGCCACCGTTGAGCGCCCAGCGGCGGCTCCACACGCGGCCCTCACCCGCCGGAGCGCCGGTGACCTCGATCGTCCACGACGAGAGCGGCTCTTCGCCGTTCAGCCCATCGACGTCACCCACGCCGTTGAGCTCGAGCCGGTAGGCGCCCGGGCCGCCAGACGCCGGAATCGTCGAGCCCGGCGGGAACGTGCCGATGAGGATGCCCGCGGGGTTCACGACGTCGACGGTCGGATTGGCGGTGCCGCCCCCGGGCGGCGGGAGCGCGATGACCCCGTCGAAGAAGATCGACTCGTTCGCGGGATCGACGATGTCGACGAACACCGTGGTGGACGGGAGCAGGCCGTGGCCGCCGAAGTCGTCCTGGTCTTCTGCGTACGCGAACAGCGCGAGCCAGAGCGGGAGCGTCATGACTTCTTCTTCTTCCTCTCGAGCGCGTCGATCTCGGACAGGGTGGCGGACAGGTCGCTCTCGCCGGAGTGGAGCTCGGTCATCCCCTCCTCCATCGCCATCGCGCGGGCCCGCATCTCGGGGGACACGAGCTCGGTCTCTTCTTCGTCTTCGGGCGTGTCGTGGAGCGGGACGGGCTCGAACGTCGGGAGGTCGGCCGGATCGCGCTCGGGCGGCCGGGGCGGCACGGTGTCGGCGTGCTCGGAGGGCGGGTTCGGGGTGAGGGTCGCGATCTCGTCGGGGTCGTAGGGGTCGGGGTCGCCGTCGAGCCGGGGCGCGGGCATCGGCGGGAGCGTCATCCCGGGCGCGTCGGCGCGCATGGACACCGGGTTCGGCGTGGCGGACGGATCGGGCACGGGTTTCGGCTTCTTGCGGGGCGGTGGCGGCTTCGGCGTGGGCGAGCCGGGTGGCCGCCACATCTCGCGCCGGGCGATGGCCCCGGGATTCGTTCGTTTCTTGCGCTCTTCTTCGTCTTCTTCGTCGAGCTCTTCCTGCGACATGGGCTCGAGCGCGTCGCCGATGTCGGGGATGTCGGAGAGGCTGACGAGCTCGGTCTCTTCGGTCTCGGCGAAGTCGGGCGCCTCGCGGAACTCGGTGATCGTGGCGTCGAGGCGCGACTCTTCCTTCAGCGCGTTCTCGAGGGGCTCGGGACGCTCGGTGAGCGCGGGCTCTTCGAGGGACACGAGCAACCCCTCCTGCGCGTAGAACTCGGCGAGGAGCGGGAGCAGATCGGGCGAGCTCGGGCTGACGGTCTCGAGCTTGCCGCCGCGCCACAGCGAGAAGCCGCGCGCGATGCGCTCGGACGCATCGGCCACCATGCTGGAATCGCCATAATCCAGCACGAATGCGAATCCGTCGCGTTCGATGATGCGAGCGAGGAACCGGGCATCCTCGCGCGCGCGCAGTGTGAGTCGAAGCACCCCGGGAGTCTATCCCAGGGGGCTCCCGATGGCTTAAGGTGCTCTTCCCCCGAACCCATCGGACCTGGAGGACGGATGCACTTCCCGCCGTTCAACGAGGAGCACGACCAGCTCCGCAAGCTCGCGAAGGACTTCGCGCAGAACGAGATCGCACCGAACTCGGACGAGTGGGATCGGGCGGGCGTCTGGCCGCATCGCGAGATCTTCGCGAAGCTCGCCGAGCTCGGCCTGATCGGGATCCGGTTCCCCGAAGCGTACGGCGGGATGGGCCTGGATTGGTGGTACAACACGGCCTACGTCGAGGGGCTCGGCCACGCGCGGAACGGCGGAGTCGTCATGTCGATCCTCGTCAATTCCGACATGGCCACGCCGATCATCGCCGAGATCGGCACCGACGAGCAGAAAGAGGAGTTCCTCCGTCCGCTCATCGCCGGTCAGCGCATCGCGGCGCTCGGCGTCACCGAGCCGAACTGCGGCTCCGACGTGGCGGCCATCCAGACCACCGCGAAGAAGGACGGCGACGACTACGTCATCAACGGCGCCAAGACCTACATCACGAACGGCGCCATCGCCGACTTCATCACCCTCGCGGTCCGCACGGGCGACGCGGGGCACGGCGGCGTCTCGCTCGTCCTCTTCCCCACCGACACGCCCGGCTTCAGCGTGGGGCGCAAGCTCGACAAGCTCGGCACGCGCAGCGTCGACTCGTGCGAGCTGGCCTTCGAGGACTGCCGCATCCCCCGCCGCTACCTGCTCGGCCACGAGAATGCCGGCTTCTACTACATCATGACGAACTTCCAGGGCGAGCGCCTGGTCGCTGCCCAGACCGCCATCCACTCGATGGAGCGGGCCCTCGAAGACGCCATCCGGTACGGCACCGAGCGCTCGGCGTTCGGGCGTCCGATCGGCAAGTTCCAGGTGTGGAAGCACAAGTTCGCCGAGCACCTCACGGGTCTCGAGGCCGCGAAGGCCCTGACGTACCAGGCGGTCCAGCGGATGAACACCGGGCAGGACGCGACGAAGCTGATCTCGATGGCGAAGCTGTTCGCGGGCGACCTGGCGCAGAAGGTGGTCTACGACTGCCAGCAGTTCCACGGGGGCTACGGGTACATCGAAGAGTACGCGATCACGCGGTTGTACCGGGATGTTCGCTTGATCACGATCGGCGGGGGCACGTCCGAGGTGATGAAGGAGATCATCTGGAAGTGGCACGAGATGGGGGCGTAGTGCTCCAGATCCTGGCGTTCCTGGCTGCATGCGGTGCTCCCGAACCGCCCGAAGCGATTCCGCCTCGGGCTCCCGAGCCCGTCGAAGAACCGCAGATCGACTGGGCCTCGCTCCCCGAGGCCTACCGCCCGGCCGCCGCCGAGGCACTCGCTGCCGAAGCCCGTACGGCCTGCGGGGTCGAGGTACGGGTCCACTGCGAAGAGCTCCCGTGCATCCTCGTCGGCTTCGCGGAGGGCGTCGAGAAGCCCGCTCCCTACTGCGATGCGGCACCCGCTCCGCCCGTCAGCGAGTGGGATCATTCGGGGCCCTACGGCTACATCGACGGGCTGCGGTTCTACGCGCTGGTCCTGGTGCCGCCCAGCGAGGGGCCCTACATCGAGGAGTCGGGTCTGCTCCGCCGTCGCGTCACCGGGCACACCACCGCCTGGAACAAGGAGAAGATGGCGGAGCGCCGGTGATCCGCCACGACCGCACCGAACCGCCGCACGGCGCGATCCGCCGCCTCGTCCCGGAGGACCCGAGCCGGAGGCAGTCCAGTGAATGAGCGGCTCGCTCTGCGAGATCAGACCCTTTGCGACGCCCGGGCGTGAATGAGCGGCCGTCCATCATCGCGGTGGAGGAGCGGCGGGAACCCTGTGCAGCCCGCCGGTCCAGAATCGGGTCGGAGGGAGACCCGCAGAAACGAGGTCGGAGACCTGCGCCGCAGGACCCACCCCCAGAAAGGTGTCGTCCAGAAAGGCGTTCTGGCACGACAGAGTGTCTGGATTCCACACCGATGCGCCCCAGGTGCGTTCGAGGACAGAGAACCCGGGGAGCGGCACGAGCCACTCCTCGCGCACCCAGATGGCCTGCATCGCCTCATCGACCTGGACCGCGGCCGCGCCCTGGCAGTCACGCTGTTCGTAGTAGACCAGCCGATCATGCGGGGACAGGTCGCCTGTCATAGCGTCGAGACCGAAGGCGACCCCCTGGTCGTTGAACAGGATGAGCTCTGGGCCGGCCGTCACAGAGACACCCTCCTCGTCGGCCCAGTGAAACGCGACTGCGGGACCGGCCGCACCCGCGGGTCCCATCGGACCTGCAGGTCCGGTCGCGCCCATGGGTCCGGTGGGCCCCTGTGGGCCCGAAGTCGTGCACGCGATCGCGAAGAGGGTCAGCATTGCGACGGACCTATCAAATAGCGACGGAGATCGTCCATCCTCTCAGTTCCACGGACAGTACTGACAGAGGCCCACCTCTCTGTGCTGCGCCGAAACGCCGCGTGGAGCCATGCACCCTCTAGCGAACACCGAATGGCCACACGGGGCGATCCGCCGCCTCGTCCCGGAGGACCACGCACTCTACCGGGAGGTCCGGCTGCGTGCCCTGGCGACCGACCCACAGGTGTTCGGCTCCACCCTGGAACGCGAGTCGGCGCTCCCCGACCCACACTGGCGAGCGCGCCTCGCCGACCCGGACTTCGCGATCTACGGGATCTTCGAGGGCGACGCCATCGTCGGCATGACCGGCATCGCCATACGCTCCGACGACCCGGCGTCGGCCAACCTGTGGGGCTCGTGGCTCGCCCCGGAGGCCCGTGGACGTGGGCTCTCGCGGGTCATGTACCGCGCGCGGCTCGACTGGGCCGTGGAGCGTGGGCTCGCGCGCGTCACGGTCTCGCACCGCAGGTCGAACGTCCGGTCGATGCAGGCGAATCAGCGGTTCGGCTTCGTGCTGTCGCATGCGGCCGAGCGCACCTGGCCCGACGGGACCGTCGAGGACGAGCTGTTCTACGCGCTCGCCCTCAATCGACCCGCGTGAGCTGGTAGCCCGTCGCACGCACCGTGCAGATGCGGCCCTCTGGGAGGCCCGCCACCTCGAGCGCCTTGCGCAGCCGGCTCATCTGGGTGTCGAGGCTGCGATCGAGCCCGTCGAACGGCACACCCCGCACCTGCTCGCAGTACATCTCGCGCGTCACCGGGCGCCCGATGTTCTCGACCAGCAGCCACAGCAGGTCGAGCTCGGAGGGCGGCAGGGTCACGGGCTCGCCGTGGACCTTGACCGACTCGGCGGCACGGTCGATCTCGAGGTCGGCGTCGGCGTAGCGCCCTTCGGACGTGGGCTCGGGCCCGACGCGGAGCAGCGCGCTCAGCCTGAGCTCGAGCAGCCGGAGGTTCAGCGGCCACACGAAGTACGCGTCGGCGCCGAGCTCGAGCGCGATGATCTCGTCGAGCGACGTCTGGCGGGACCCGAGCAGCAGGATGGGCCCCGTATAGAACTCCCGGACGCGGTTGCACACCGAGAGACCGGATTCGTCCGGAAGATCCAGCGCCAGGAGCATGCCGTCCGGCGGGTCGGCCCGCACCGCCTGGACCACGTCGCCCGACCCGTCGATGGACGTGACCGCCCAGCGCGGCTCCAGATGCGCGCGGATCGCCGCCACGACCTTGGGGTCCCGCTCGATGACCAGCACCGTGTGCATCGCTCTGTGCTCCTCGCACCCGATGCTAATCGATCTTCGTGAGCTGGTAGCCCACACCCCGGACCGTGCGGATACGCTCGCCCGGCAGGCCGGCATCCTGGAGCGCCTTGCGGAGCTGGCTCATCCGCGAGTCCATGTTCCGGTCGAGCCCGTCGTAGCGGATGCCGCGGATCTCCTCGTAGTACTGGTCGCGCGACACGGGCGTGCCGCGGTGCTGGACCAGCAGCCACAACAGCTCGACCTGCCCCGTCGTGAGCTCGACCGGCTGCCCGCGCACCGACACCACGCGGGCGCCGAGATCGACCACCAGATGGGGGTCTTCGTAGCGGTCGGTGCGCCCGTCGAGCCGCGTCGATCGCACGTTCCGACGCAACAGCACCTCGATCCGCAGGGAGAGGCGCCGGAGCGATGCCGACTTCGGGACGAGGTCGTCGGCGCCGAGCTCGAGCCCCACGATCTGGTCGATCTCGTCGTTCTGCGGGGTGCGGATGACGATCGGCCCCGTGTACCGCTCCCGCACGCGCCGGCACACCGAGAGGCCCGATTCGCCCGGCAGCGACACCCCGAGCACCAGCAGGTCGGGCGGATCGGCCCACACGCGCTCGACCACCCCGACCCCCTCGTGCGCCACCTCGACGTGAAGCCCCCGCTTCTGAAGGTACGCCGAGGTGGCGTCCGCATCGGACACGTCCTCCTCGACGAGCAACACACGCGGCATCGGCCGGCCTCCAAGCGCCTCTCTTATACGACACCCGCGTCACCGTACGCGCACTGTCGGCAACGCTCCCCGCACAACCGCCACGTTTCCGCACGAACCGCCTACGGATCCGGCGCCGGACGCGCGCGACGCTCGTGGGAATCCAGCCGGAGTGTCCCCCATGTCGATCGTCTACGTGCTCGCCCTGTCGGCCTGCAGCCCCGATGGCCGCTTCCCCGGCGGACGGGAGACGGGCGGTGCGGACGGCCCCCGCGCTCACGTGGCTCGCGGACGGCGTGCGCATCGACGACCCCGGGTTCTCGGTCGCCCTCACCCACGCGTCGTGGGGCCGACCGGGCTTCTCCGCGCCGTTCCCCGACGCGACCGTGGTGCCGGAGGGCCCGCGCACGCGCTTCGTCTCCGACGGCATCGAGGCCTGGTACGAGGCCGTGCCGGCGGGTCTCGAGCAGGGCTTCACGGTCGAGGACCCACCCGCGGGCGACGGCTGGCTCGAGGTCCGCGTCGGCCTCGACGCCCCGATGGAGCCGGAGCGCATCGACGGCGCCCTCCTCTGGTCCGACGCCACGGGCGCCGTGGGCCGCTACCACGGGCTCGAAGCGTGGGACGCCCTCGGAACGCCCCTCCCCGTCGCGCTCCTGCTCGACTGCAGCGCAGGCTGCGAGGCCGTCCTGCAGGTCGACGACGCCGACGCCGTCTACCCCGTCACCATCGACCCGATCGTCGCGACGGACGCATCGACGCCGACGCCGCCGACCGGACTGCAGGCCGACGTGGTCGGCGGCCTCGGACAGGACGGCGACTGGCTCGCCTGGTGCGACCGCGCCTCGAACACGGCGGTGATCCACCAGCGCAGCGGCTCGGACTGGCTGTCCGTCCAGACCCTCGATGGCACCGAATCGGGCGGCTCCACGGACGAGTTCTGCAGGAGCATCGACGTGTCGGGCAGCCGCATCGCGGTGGGCGCGAGGCACAGCGTCGTGCTGTACGCCCTCTCCGGCGCGACGTGGGTTCCCGACGGGTCCGTGGACATGCCGGGCGACACGGTCATCGGGCCGTTCGCCAACGCCGAGTTCGCGACGCGCCTCGCGCTCGACGGCGACATCCTCGTGGTGTCGGCCCCGGCACGGGATCGCGCCGCCGTGTACGACCTCTCCACCAACACCCAGTGGAGCCTCACGCCGAGCACGACGCTCGACTTCGCCGAGGACGTCGACGTGAGCGGCGACACCATCGTCATCGGGGCGCCCGACATCCACCTGATCGAGGTCGGCGAGGTCCGGATCTACGAACGCAACGGCAGCAACTGGGACGAGACCGTGCTGGCCGCACCCGCGGGCGTGGTGGGAGACGACGAGTTCGGCATGGGCGTGTCGATCGACGGCGACCGGATGATCGTCGGCGCGGTCCGCGAGGGGCCCGCGAAGAGCGGACGCGCCCACATCTACGAGCGTGTCGGAGGCGTGTGGGCCGAAGACACCGTGCTGGCCTACGCCGGGCCGGGCGAGAAGCTGAACTTCGGGTCCTCGGTGCAGATCGCCGGCGACATCGCGCTGATCTCGCAGCCGTGGTCGAACGCCGGGGCGGGCTTCGCCCAGGGTGCCGTCGACATCTGGGAGCATGGCGCGGACTGGACCTGGCGGGGCACGCAGATCGGGAGTGGGCCCGGCGTCGGGTTCGGCCAGGACGTGCGCTCCGACGGCATCTGGGCCGCCGTGCGCGGAAAGCAGTCCGTCCACACCTTCCTGCTCGCGACGGCCGACGCGGATGGCGACGGCTACGCGTCCATCGCGAACGGCGGCGCGGACTGCGACGACGGCAACGGCGCCATCCACCCCGGCGCGACCGAGCTCGTCGGGAACACCGTCGACGAGAACTGCGACGGCCACGCGGCGGACATCGACATCTCCGCGCTCGGCGCGGGTGACCTCGTCATCGTCGAGCTGATGGCGAATCCCGTCCTGAAGTCGAGCCCCGCCGGGCAGTACGTCGAGATCCTCAACCTCTCGGGGCAGACGGTGGCCCTCGACGGGCTCACCCTCCAGACGAGCGCGTCCGGAACCCCCGTCTCGACGGTCCAGATCGAGGCCCTCGAGGTGGCGGCCGGCGACCCCGTCGTCGTGGGGCAGGACGTCGCGACGTTCGACGCCGGATTCGTGGCCGACGGGTTCCTGGACGCAGCGCTCACCTTCCCGGCCAGCGGGTCCCTGGCGCTCGTGGCGTCCGGCACGATCGACGCCGTCAGCTGGACCTCGCTGCCCTCCGGGGCGAGCCGCTCGCTCGACACGGCCTCGATGGACGCCGCGCTGAACGACGACCTCTCCGCGCTCCCGTGGTGCGACGGGCTCGCGCTGTACGACGGCGGCTGGGGGACCCCGGGCGTGGAGAACGACCGGTGCCGGTGGACGCTCGACTTCGACTTCGACTGGGTCTTCACGGCCGACAACACGCACATCGAGGGCACCACCGACGTCCTGTTCCGGCCCGACGGGACGATGCGGACCGGGAACGGCGGCACCGGCACCGGGAGCTGGTCGACCAGCGCCGCCGGCCAGACGGTCACGTGGAGCTACGACGACACGTTCATCGTGTACTCGGGGACCCGTCCCCACGGCGCGGACTGCTGGCCGTCGGGCTCGATGTCCGGGCAGCCCGCGACGGTCGAGGGCTGGTGGACCGAGGTGGGCTGCGATCCGTGTCCGGGCGACGCGGACAGCGACAACGACGAGGTGTGCGACGCGGTCGATCAGTGCCCGGGCGACGACCACCTCGACACCGACCTCGACGGGACGCCCGACGGCTGCGACCCGTGCCCGCTCGACAACCCCGATGACACCGACGGAGACACCGTCTGCGACTCCGACGACCTGTGTCCGGGAGAGGACGACACCATCGACGGCGACGGCGACACGATCGGCGACTGTGCAGACCTCTGCCCCTTCGACAACCCGAACGACGCCGATTCGGACGGCTTCTGCGACTCCTGTCCCGACGCGGGCGGCGACGACACCGACGGAGACGGTCTCGTCGACGGGTGCGACCCCTGTCCCCTCGACGACCCCGACGACACCGACCGGGACGGCCTCTGCGACTCGGACGACCCCTGTCCGCTGGACCCCCTCGACGATGCCGACGGCGACGGCGTCTGTGGGGACGTGGACGTGTGTCCCCTCGGCGACGACGGTGTCGACACCGACAGCGACGGCGTCCCCGATGCCTGCGACCCCTGCCCGCAGGACAACCCGAACGACTTCGACGGCGACGGCGACTGCGACAGCGGCGACGTCTGCCCCGGGTTCGACGACACCATCGACACCGACGAGGACGGCATCCCCGACGGGTGCGACACCTGTCCCCGCGACCGCAACGACCGCGACTCCGACGGGGTCTGCGACATGCTCGACCCCTGCCCGGACGACAATCCGGACGACTCCGACTCCGACGGCGTCTGCGACACGCGCGACATCTGTCCCGGCTTCGACGACCTCGCCGACGCCGACTTCGACACCGTCCCCGACGGCTGCGACGCCTGCCCGGACGATGCCGACGACGACATCGACGGCGACGGCCTCTGCGCCGACGTCGACCCCTGCCCGAAGGACCCCTCGCCCTTCGACGACTGGGACGGCGACGGCGTCTGCAACTCCGACGATCTCTGTCCGACGGATGCGGACGACACCGACGGAGACGGGGTGGACGACGACTGCGACGCGTGTCCGACCGTCGCGGGCGACGATCTCGACGACGACGGCGTGTGCGACTCCCTCGACGTCTGCCTCGGCGGGGACGACGCGGAGGACACCGATGGCGACGGCATCCCGGACTTCTGCGACGACGATTCCTGGTGCAACAACACGGGTGGAGGCGGCTTCAAGGAGAACCCGCACTTCGACGACTGGGTCGCGGATGGCGACGTCGTCTACCTCCGCCCGGCGAACCGACCCGGAGAGTGCCTGGACTGGTTCCAGGGGCCCGTCCTGCTCGTGCCCAGCAGCAGCATCAACAACTGGACCTGCGACGGCAGCGAAGGACAGAAGTGGGTGTGGCGCGAGGCCTACCAGTCGTTCGAAGCCTATGGCACGGGCCAGTGCCTCAACCTGACCAACGCCACCGTGGCGGTCGCCGCGTGTGCCAGCGTGCCTCCCATCGGCGTGGACTCACTGGGTCGGATCAGCCTGCAGTCCTGCGGCGGATGCCTCCAGTCCAACGGGGCGCAGGAGGTGCGGCGGAGCTGCACGGGGTCGCTGAACCAGCGCTACGCCATCGAGCCGGCGATCGACTTCCCCACCATCGTCACGACCGACGCGGGCACCGTGACGGCGAACGGCCGTCCCCGCGGGCTCTCGGTGTGGGGCCCCCACGCGCGGCCCATCCTCACGTCGCCGGACCGGAACGACCTCGTCATCCTCGCGGCCGGAGCGACCCGCGGCGGCGGACGCGTCGGCGTGCACATCGGCGACACGTCCGGCACCGGCGCGGCACTCGCGGACGTGGAGGCCTGGGTCGACGCGGCCCCGGCCGGGGTGACCTGGACGGTGACGTTCAGCACGCCGTACGCCCAGGTGGATGCGTACATCGACCACCTCCGCGCCGGCGGCGGCATCATGATCTACGACGAGCGGCAGGCCGTCTCGTCGTTCCCGACCTCGATCGGCGCCGACCACTCGACCCTCCACGCCGTGATGGCCGAGGCCGGCATCTCGAGCATGGAGCACACGCCCTCCGGCCTGTTCACGGGCGATGCGTTCGTGTCCGAGCCTCTCGACTCCACCTACGACAACGTCACGAATGCGCTGATGCGGGCCGCCCGTGATCGCATGGGGATCCAGACCGGCGCCGACACCACGAAGATCCTCACCACCCTCGAGGGGCGCGCGACGGGCATGGCGCGCCTGCCCATCTTCCACCCGGCGATCATGGCTCAGCTCGCGCTCGAGAGCTCCGTGGGCACCCCCACGATCGACGACGCCAATCCCCACATCTGGGGAGCCGACGACTGGGACGACATCGACCTGTGGGGCTCGTACTTCATGACGCAGGCCCTCGAGCCCGACCAGAACAGCGCCATCGCGACGGCGAGCACGTGGCCCGGGGCACCGAGCGCGGCCGAGGCCCGCGAGAGTGTCGAGATCACCGTCGAGCTCGGCGCCGGCGACTACACGTTCACCGGCTACTACGCGGCACCCGGCGAGGAGATCCGCATCGACGTCGAGGCCGCCGAGCAGAACGACGCGCTGACCGCGTTCGTGTACTGGTCGAACGGCCTCGTGATGCCGAAGACGCGGTGGAACGCGCCCGCGTACATGGACCGGTACCCGAGCGGCGGCGCGTACGGCACGCTGAACGTCGACCGCCGCGCGCTGAATGCTCCGATGGGCGGTCCGATCCTCCTCACCGACACGAAGCCGTGGGAAGGGCGCGAGACCGTGAAGCTCACGCTGCACAACGTCCTGCCGATGCCGGAGTTCGAGCTCGGGGTGACGGACGAGGCGGCGTTCCAGGCCGAGCTGGCCGCGACGACGGTCCCGTTCGTCGTGCTGCGCAGCCCCGAGGTCCTCATCCTCGCCGGCCGCGACGAGGTCGCCGCGGCGACCGACAGCGCCACCGACATGATGACGATCTTCCACCGGTACCGGGTCGAGATGACGGACTTCGTCGACTCGACCAACCACGACGACGAGCTGCCCCACATGTTCTTCTTCGACGTGCAGGACGGGAGCGGCGCCCACTCCGGCAACCCCGCCTACCTCGCGTGGGCCTACGAGAGCGATGTCACGGAGCCCTTCTGGGACGCGTCCATCACGACCCACCAGCCCGCGAAGCGCGGCTTGTGGGGCTACGGCCACGAGATGGGACACTCCTACACGCTCGACACGCCGTCGTCGTTCACGGGCACCGGTTCGGCGTGGACCGAGAGCGAGCCGAACGTCGCGATGCTCGGCGCCCAGGCGCGCATCTTCGGGTACGACACGATCGACGACTGGAGCGGGCTCGACGCGACCACCCGCGACACCCGGCGCTGCACGTTCGTCGCGACCTGCGGCGGCACCTGCGACCCGACCGACTACGACTACGAGCTCGCGCTCGACCTGTGGCTCAACATCACCGACGACCTCGGCCTCGAGGGGATGGACGCTGCGTACGCGGCCTACACGAAGCCGTCGGACCCGAGCATGCAGAACGTCTTCGATGCCTGGGCGCTGGAGCTGGCCCACGGGTACCACAAGGACTTCGGACCGTACTTCACGGCGATGAACATCCCGCTCTCGAGCAGCGTGCTGACCACGATGGACGTGCTGTACGACCCGTGGCACTACGACATCGCGTGCCTCTGAGAACCCTTTGCTACGCGCGCAAGCGCGCTGCGCGGCTCGACTATGGCGGTCGGGAGACGGCGGTGTCGCGGGTATCGACCGCGGGATCCCGGCTCGTCTACCGTTTGCTACGCGCGCAAGCGCGCTGCGCGGCTCGCCTATGGCGGCCTTGCGGTTCGTAGACACGGCAGTCCCAGGATCCGGTTCCCCGGGGGCTTCGAGCCGCTGTGGGGTGGCGAGGGGGAACCGGACCCTGCGGACGTGCCTGTCCGGATCGACGGGGTGGTCGGTAGACGACGGGGCTGCGGTGTCGGCTGCGGGATCCCGGCTCGTCGGAGACAGCCACCGGCGGGAGCCCCGCCTGCTCTGTTGAGGTCCGCTCCCCGGTCGTCCCCAGGCCCCCTCGGAGACCGGGGCAGCCGCACCTCGCGCCCCGCCAGTGCCGCTCCTTCTGCGTCATCTGCGTGAGACGGATCCGGCCCGACCTCCCGACTCGGACATTGCATGGCGGGGCGGTCGGGAGAAGCGGGCTGCGGGCTCGCCGACACACTTTCGATACGAAGCCACATCAGAGCTGCCGAACGGCACCGCGTAGGGTGAGTCCATGCCACTCGTACACGCCAGCCTCCTGTTCCTGCTCGCCTGCGACCCCGGCCAGACCGATGACGACGACACGCCGTTCCTCGACCTCGACGCCGACTCGGATGCCGACGCCGACACGGACTCCGATACCGACGCCGACGCCGATGCGGACTCGGATGCCGACGCGGACAGTGACTCCGACACGGACGCCGACTCCGACTCCGACACCGACACCGATGCAGACTCCGACGCGGACGCCGACTCCGATACCGACGCGGACACCGACTCCGACACGGATGCCGACTCGGATTCGGATGCGGATGCGGACACGGACGCTGATTCGGACTCCGACACGGATGCCGACGCCGACACCGACGCAGACTCCGACACCGACGCGGACACCGATTCGGACATGGATGCCGACAGCGACTCCGATTCGGACACGGACGCAGACACGGACTCCGATTCCGACACAGACACCGATGCCGATGCCGACACCGATTCGGACACCGACGCGGACACGGACACGGATGCGGACTCCGACGCCGACACGGACCCCGACCCGACGAGCTGCATGGAGGCGAGCGGCATCTGTGTCCAGGCGACGACCTGCACGCCCCAGGGCGGTGCGCGCGCGACGCAGTTCGACAGCGACTGCGTGTTCTTCGACGGTCCCGGGGAGTGCTGCCTTCCGCCGCCCCCCGAGCCCACCGGCGGGACGTGCCCCGAAGTCGGCGGCGTCTGCGCGTCGCTCGCGGGGTGCAACTTCGTCGACGGCGCGTTCGCGTTGACCACCGAGTACTGCGAGAACCCGTTCTTCCTGTGCTGCGTGCCGCACGAGGTCTGTGGAGACGAGACGACGCTCTGCACCGACGGCTTCGCGACGTACCGGCCGACCTGCGACCGCGGGACATGGTCCTGCGACCACATTCCCGGAACCTGGATGGTCCCGGACGATTGGTCGCCTTAGAAGGCCGTGAACGGGGCCAGGCTCACGTGCAGGACGAACGCTACGAGGATCTGGGGCCGCTCGGCACGGGCGGCATGGGCGAGGTGCGCAGGGTGCGCGACCGGCGCCTCGGTCGCACCGTCGCCCTGAAGACCCTCCGGTTCGAGATCATGGCGAGCCCCACCGCCCGCCGTCGATTCGTCGAAGAGGCGCAGGTCGCCGCACAGCTCCAGCATCCCGGCATCGTCCCCGTGCACGACTACGGCGTGCTGCCCGACGGGCGCGCGTGGTTCACGATGGACGAGATCCACGGCATCACCCTGCAGCAGGCAATCGAGGAGGCCGACGACGACGGGCCGGCGCTCCGGAGGCTCGTCGGGAACCTGAAGATGGTGGCGGATGCCGTCGGCTTCGCCCATGCGCGGGGGGTGCTGCATCGCGACCTCAAGCCGGCGAACGTGATGCTCGGCCCGTACGGCGAGGTCTCCGTCGTCGATTGGGGCGTGGCGCGTGTCCTCGACCACGCAGAGCCCGACGCGGACGACGCCATCGCGACCGTGCGCCACGAGACCGGCGAGCGCACGCGGATGGGCGTGGTCGTCGGCACGCCCCGCTACATGTCGCCCGAGCAGGCCGCCGGCGCCGCGCTCGATGCCCGAGCCGACGTCTTCGCGCTGGGCGCCATCCTGTCGCTGGTGCTCACACGGCTGGCGCCCGCCTCTCCCGCAGCCGTCGCGCGGCTCGACGAAGCGCTGCACGGCCGCGACCCCGGCATCCCACGGGCCCTGGCTGCTCTCGCCATCCGCGCCCTCGACCCCGAGCCCGGCCCGCGACCACCGAACGGCGAGGCCTTCTCCCGCGAGCTCGTCGCATGGCTCGATGGCGTGCGTCAGGAGGAGGAGGCCTCCGCCATGACCCGCGAGGCGCTGGCCCGCGCAGCGCGCGTCCCGGAGCTGCTCGCGCGCGCGGAGGCCCTCGAGGCCCGCGCCGACGCCATGCTCGACGCCATCGAGCGCTGGCAGCCCGAAGATCTCCGTCACGCCGCGTGGTCCCTGCTCGACGAGGCCGAGGCCCTGCGCGCCGAGGCCCGTCTGAAGAGCGTCGAGATCGACCTCGACCTGCATGCCGCCGCCTACGTCGCGAACGACCACGCCGACGCGCACCACGCGCTCGCAGCCCGCTACCTCGACCGGCTCCTCGACGCGGAGCGGGTCCGCGACTCCGACGAGGCCGACACGCTCCGCTCCCACATGGCCGCCCACGTCGACGCCATTCCGACCTCCGACCCGCGTCGTGCCGGCCTCGAAGCCGCGCTCGACGGGGCCGGAGCCCTCACCCTCGTCACGGAGCCTCCCGGCGCGACCGCGGTGCTCTACCGGTACGAAGTGCGACATCGGCGCCTGCACGAGGTCTTCGTTCGCGAGCTCGGCGCGACGCCCCTCTCCGGCGTGCCGCTCCCGATGGGCTCCTATCTGTGCGTGCTCCGCCACCCCGACCGGGAGACCGTCCGCTATCCGTTCGAGATCACGCGCCAGCGCCACTGGGACGGGCTCCGTCCCGGCGACTCCGCGCCGGCTCCGATCTGGCTGCCCCCACGGGGATGGCTCGGTCCCGACGCGGTCTACGTCCCCGCGGGGTGGTTCCGCAGCGGCGGAGATCCCGGCGCCCCCGACAGCCTCCCGGCCTCGCGGGTCTGGCTGGATGCCTTCGTGGTCCAGCGGTTCCACGTGACGAACGCCGAGCACATCCGCTTCCTCGACGGCCTCGTGGAAGCCGGGCGAACCGAAGAGGCCCTCCGGCACGCGCCGAACGAGCACACCCAGGAATACCTGCGCCCCGACACGCTGGTCTACGGCTTCGACGGCCGGCGCTTCCACCTGAAGCCCGACCTCGACGGCGACCTGTGGCATCCCGAATGGCCCGTGTTCCTGGTCGACTGGCACGGCGCCGCGGCCTACGCGCGCTGGCTGGCCAGCGAGACGGGCCGGCCGTGGCGCCTGCCCACCGAGCTCGAGCTCGAGAAGGCCGGCCGCGGCGTCGACGGACGCTGGTTCCCGTGGGGTGATGCCTTCGACCCCTCCTGGGCATCGACGGCATGGAGCCAGGAGCACGATCGGCTGTTGCCGGTCCCGGTCCAGCGGTTCCCGGTCGACGAGGGGCCGTCGGGCGTACGCGGGATGGCGGGCAACGGCTTCCAGTGGACGCTCGACGACTTCTTCGCCGGCCCGCGCATCGAAGGCGGGCTGGGGCTCGTGCCCCTCTCCCCGCCGCGCGAGGTCTGCGTGAAGGGCGGCACGTTCGCCGCCCCGGAGCAGTCCGCGCGACTCGCGGGCCGGTCCGGCCGCGATGCCCGGCGCCTCAACCTCAACGTCTCGTTCCGCGCCGTCTACGCCCTGGCCGACATCGAAGGCGGCCTCCCGTGATCGAGCCCGCGCGGTACGAGGATCTCGGGCTGCTCGCACGTGGGAGCACGTCCGAGGTGCGCCGGGTGCGCGACCGCGTCCTGAACCGCACCCTGGCCCTGAAGATCCTGCGCGCCGAGCTGATCCGGGACGCCGACGGCGTGGCGCGGTTCGTCGAAGAAGCCCGCCGCACCGCGGCGCTCCAGCACCCGGCCGTCATCCCGATCCACGACTTCGGCGTCGGGGAGGACGGGAGGGCCTGGTACACGATGGACGAGGTCCGGGGTCGCAGCTTCGCCGACCTCCTCGCGTCGGGCGACCGCGACGCTCCGACCCGCATCCAACAGAACCTCGCCGTCCTGCGGCGCGTCGCGGATGCGCTGGGCTTCGCGCACGCCAATGGCATCGTCCACGGCGGGCTCGAGCCGGCCGACATCCTGATCGGGCAGCACGGCGAGGTCCTCGTGCTCGACTGGAGCGTGGGTACCGGTGCGGCGGGAGTCGACGCGGACGTTCGGGCGCTGGGCTGGTGCATGGCGCAGGTCCTCGTCGGCGGCATTCCCCACGACCGCGCCCTGGACGCGCTGCGCGACGCCACGGTCCGGCGGGTGCCCGGCGTCCCCTCGCCGCTCGCGTCCCTCTGCCTCGCCGCGATCGAGGCACCGGGCGGCCCTGCCGACGGGGCCGAGCTCTCCGACGCCCTCGCCGCGTGGCTGGAAGGTGCGCAGAGGCGCGAGCGCGCCGCCGACATGACCCGCGAAGCGCTCGACGTCGCCGCAGGTGCTCCACGCCTGCTCGCCCGGGCGGCCGAGCTCGAGGCCCGGGGCGAGGCATCGCTCCGGGCCATCCCGCGCTGGAGGCCCGAGGAGGAGAAGCACGCTGCATGGCGCCTCCTCGACGAGGCGCGGGATCTCCGGCGGTCCGTGCGACTCACGGATGTCGAGGTCGATCAGCGCCTGCACGCCGCCGTCCAGGTCGCGCCCGACGCCGAGGAGACGCGGTTCGCGCTCGCCGATCGCTACCGCCAACGCCTGCGTCACGCCGAGGAGAGCGGCGAAGACCACCGCGTCTCCGGGCTCCTCGCGACGATCCGGGCCCACGCATCCGCCCTCCCTCCGGCGTCGCCCCGCCGGGCCTCGCTCGAGCGGACGCTCGCCGGGACCGGCGCGTTCACGCTCCACACCGACCCGTCGGGTGCGACCGTCGAGGTGTTCCGGTACGTCCAGCAGAACCGACGGCTCGTCGAGGAGCGCGTGGGTCCGACGCTCCGCACGCCCGTCCTCGAAGAGACCCTGCCCATGGGGTCGTATCTCGCCATCGTCTCCCACCCGGGCCGCGCGGTCGTGCGGTATCCGTTCCGGGTCACGCGCGAGGGCCACTGGGACGGCGTCGCCCCCGGTGAGACGGCGCCCACCCCGATCCGGCTCCCCCCGGAGGGGTGGCTGGGTGCTGGCGAGATCTACGTCCCGGCCGGCTGGTTCGTCGCCGGAGGCGACCCCGAGGTGTTCTCGCTCCCCCGCCAGCACGTGTGGCTCGACGCGTTCGTGATGATGAAGCACCACGTCACGCACCGGGAATACCTCGCGTACCTGAACGACCTCGTGGCGTCCGGCCGCGTCGACGAGGCGCACCGGCACGCTCCGGCCACGTTCAATCTCGAGCCCGGCGCCCACAGGGAGCCCTTCTACGGCTTCGACGGGCGCCGGTTCACGCTCCCCGACGACCCCGTCCAATGGCCCGGCGACGGCCCCGTCAACATGGTGCGCTGGCTCGACGCCAACGCGTACCTCGACTGGTTGGCCGAACGTACGGGACGGCCGTGGCGGCTGCCAGCGGAGCTGGAGTTCGAGAAGGCCGCGCGCGGGGTCGACGGTCGCTGGTTCCCGTGGGGTGACCACTGGGACGCGACACGCTGCCTCAACAAGAACGGCCAGAGGGGCACTCCCGTGCCCGCACCGGTCGACACGTACCCGCTCGACGTGGGGCCCACCGGCGTGCGCGGGCTGGCGGGGAACACGAACCAGGCGTGCATCGACGACTTCGAGGCGGGCCCCGTGGTCGAAGGCGGTCGTGGGGTGATCACCGGAGATCGCGGCGGTCTGGGGCTCAGATCGTCGCGTGGCGGCTCGTACGCGTCCAACCCGCAGGGATGCCGGAGCGCGGCGCGCAGCGCGATCAGCTGGGAGATGGCCCAGCGGAACGCCGGGTTCCGCGGGGTGTTCCCGATGGAGTGACTACGGCAGCAGACCCACCGCCGACGTCCCCACCAGGAGGAGCGCCCCGTCCTCGAGCTGCACCTCCGTGCCGGGCTGGAGCAACTGCAGCGCCTCGTCGCCGAGGACCCCCGTCGGCAGGACCGGATGCGTGCTCTCGACGCGAACGAGCCCCTCCTGGCGGACGATCCGGCACTGCTCACGCCCCGTGAGCTCGCGGTCGAGCGCGAAGCCCCTCTCCCGCGCACGGGCGCCCGCGTCCGTGTCCGCGAAGACCATGGCGGCGGAGGCGCGGCGATCGGGGAGGGCCAGGCCGGGGAAGCGCGGCTCGCGCCCCACCTGGATCTCACCTCCCTCCGGAAGCCCGATCCGGACCTCGGAGGTGTCGGCGACCACCACGCCCACCCAGGGCCCGTCGACGGGGCGCCACGTGTGGCCCGTGTCACGCGTCCGGATCGCGACGGGCCCGCTCAGGACGACCGATCCGCCGGACGGCACCGGCTCGCCTCCGACGGTCACGCCCGGCATGAGCGCCTCCACGGCCACGCCCTCCGGTCCCACGCGCAGGCGGAGGTGCGATCGGGGGCTCTCGACGACCCACCGGCCGTCCGCGAGCAGCTCGTACGCGTAGCC
Organism: Alphaproteobacteria bacterium; assembly: GCA_020632875.1. Taxonomy (GTDB): domain Bacteria; phylum Myxococcota_A; class UBA796; order UBA796; genus JACKEQ01. Next base: position 219,399 of record JACKET010000007.1, on the reverse strand, counting down.
CGCCACGGCATCGCGAACCGGGACCGCGGGCAGCGCGAGCCCGAGCACCGCGACCTCCCGGTCCGGCTCCTCGGCGTCGTCGGGCCCGACGTCCGAAGAGACCCGGAACACCACCTCGGGCTCCGGCTCCCGGACGCCGAGCTCGAAGGTGACGGTGCCCGACCCGATGTGGCGCGCGAACACACCGACCTCCGACCACGCGAGGCCTTCGAGATCGGCGCTCTGCATCGTCACGGCGCCGAACCACGCCCGGCCCCACTCCACGTCGTCGATCAGCGCGTCGACCACCTCCGCGGCCGTTCCCCACACCCCACGCGCATCCACATCGACGTCGCCGGTCTCGATGGCCATCGACACGTCGAGGCCCTCCGCCCGCGCGGCCTCGAGCGCGGGCCCCGCCGCCCGGAGCGAAGCCGTCGCGCTGTCGAACACCCACGTGCGCCGCTCGCGAGCGTCCTGGGCGAGCCGCCCGCCCCCAGCCTCCAGTGCCGCGCCGACCGCGTGGATCCGCCCGAGGAACGCGGTGGTCTCGTCACGGGTGCCTCGCGTGCCGCGGTCGTACCCGTGCACGAGGAGCACCATGACGGTGCGGGTTCCGCTGCTCATTTCGAGACCTCCATCCTGCCGTTTCCGAGTGGACGTGGAGCATCGCACGAACCCGTCGGAGAGGCGAGGTGCGCTCCCGACGCGTTTCCAGACCTGATCGGGGCGGCCCGGCTGCGCCGTCGGCTGTCCTCCGGGCTCGCGCATTCGCGCTCGGTCGCTTCGCGACGCCCGCTGCGCGGGCCCCTCCGGCCCGCCTGCCGCAGGGCCGAGGCGAGGCACCGGTCCCGCCCTCAGGCCGTCAGCGCCGGGGCGGCACCCAGCTCCGCGCACAGCGCGAGGATGCGCGCGACCTGCGCGGGGTCGTCGAGCTGCGCGGGCAGCGGGATCTCGGCGTCCAGATCGAGGTAGCGCCCCGTCTCCGTGCCGGTGGTCGCGAGCCGGAGCGGCGTGCGGACCGCGTCCTCCATGCTCCGGCTCATCCCGAACAGCCGGGCGATCACGGGGCCCATGGCCCGCATGATCCAGGGCATGTCGGCGCCGAAGCCCGTGCCCACGACGATGCCGGGATGCACCCCGTTCACCAGGACCCCACGGGACTCCGCCCGCTTCGCCAGGTCGAGGGTCCACGCCAGCAGCCCGACCTTCGCACCGGCATACGCGTCGAAGCCCTTGTACCGCTTCTCGCCTTGCGGGTCGTCGAGATCGAGCTTCATGTTCTTCTCGAGCTTCGTGACGATGTTCACGATCCGACTGCCTTCTCGCAGTTTCGGCAGCACGGCTTCGGTCAGGACGACGGGGGCCAGCAGGTTCAGCGCGAGGGTCGTCTCGTGTCCGTCCGGGGTCACGACCCGGTTCCAGAACGCGCCCCCCACGTTGTTCACGAGGACGTCCACACCCTCGACGCCAGCCGCGAACGCCCGCACCGCGGACAGGTCGCTGTGGTCGACCTGCGCGAAGCCGGCCCCGATCGAAGCCGCCGCGGCAGCCCCCTTGCCAGCGTCACGCCCCGTGACCGTGACCGCGAACCCGGCCCCCACGAGGGCCTCCGCGATGGCGAGCCCGATGCCCGACGTTCCACCCGTGACGATTGCCCGCTTCGCTTCCATCGCGCCCTCCCGGCGGCCTCTCCCGCCCTTCGCTCCTGAGGATGGTCCTCCCACGCCCGAGAGACAATCGGCTCGAGCCTCACCCCATCATCAACCAGAGGTTCACGATCGCGAGCCACGGACGTGAGATGGCGCTCCGCCGCCGTCCGCCCGTCGCGCTCTCCTCCGGGTATGCTCGCGCCGAGGTGACCTTGGCCGACGACACTCCCCATCGCCCGCTGGAAGACGGGCTCGTGCGAACGAACCCGCGCGGGCCGACCCCGCAGGAGGAGGACTTCCTCGCGCGCATGAGCCACGAGCTCCGCACGCCGCTGAACGCGATCCAGGGCTACACCGACCTCCTCATCGAAGACAAGCCGCCCGGCCACCCCGATCTCGGCGACCTCGGCGCCATCCGCCGCGCGACCCGGCACCTGCTCGCGCTCGTCGAGTCGGTCCTCGATCTGAACCAGCTCCGCACGGGCAACTTCCAGGTCGAGCCGCTGGATCTCGACCTGGCCGCCATCGTCGACGACGTGGTCGAAGCGGTCTCCGAGCAGGCCCAGCGCAACAAGAACCGGCTGAAGGTCGAGGTCGAGGCCGGTCTCGAGGTCCGGTCAGACAAGCGGATGATCCGCCAGATCCTCTTCAATCTCGTCCACAACGCCTGCCGGTTCACGTTCAAGGGCACGGTGTCCATCACGGTCCGCTCCCTCGATCCCGACTGGTTCGAGATCGGGGTCCGCGACGACGGCATCGGGATGACGAACGCGCAGGTCGAGGCCGCGACGCTCCCGTTCTGGCAGGGTGATTCGGGCACCACGCGCCGCTACGACGGCGCCGGGGTCGGCCTCGCGGTGTGCAAGGGCCTGGCGGAGGCCATGGGGGGCAAGCTCACCATCGCGAGCAAGATGGGGCACGGCGCGTCGGTGATGGTCGAGCTGCCGCGGCGGGCCCAGGCGTCGGGCTACGACTTCGACGACGAGGAACCCACCGTCCTCCTCAGGTAGGCTGCGGCTGTGCAGCACGTGGCGGTGTCCAGCGACGTGCCGGAGGTACCGATGAGCGATGACCACAAGTTCCTGCGCGAGCTCGACGCCCTGGGTCTGGGCGAAGGGAGCTACCGGGCGATCCTCCTCCTTCCCCTCATCGAGGTGGCGTGGGCCGACAACGAGATCCAGAAGCAGGAGCGCGACGCCATCCTGAGCTACGGCGAGGGCAACCAGCTCCTCGCGGGTCCCGCGCGCAAGGTGGTCGAAGACTGGCTCACCGAGCGCCCCACTCAGGACTTCTTCGATCGCGGTCGCGAGGTCCTCGTGCGGCTCGCGCACAAGCCGGATGGCTTCGGGCGCGAGATCAAGCCCCACCAGGTCGACGACATCGTCGAGTACTGCGACATCATCGCCGAGAGCGCGGGCGGGCTGTTCGGGATGTTCTTCCAGACCTCGAACGAGGAGCAGGAGGCCATCCGCAACATCAGCAACCACATCGCGCGGCTGCACCAGGAGCACTACGAGCCGGAGTAGCCGGAGTCGGAGCCGGGAGCCGGGAGTCCGGAGCCCGGAGCCTGGAGCCCGGAGCCGGGGGTCGCGGCGGCGTTGCGATCGGAAGCTTGGGTCGCGGGGTGCAGCGGGATCGGCATCACGCAGATGACGCAGATGGACGCGGATGACGCAGAAACCACCGGACTGCCCGTGCCGGCGTCTTCGCGTCCCCGCTCGCCGAGGCGCAGCGAGGGCGGCCGCCCCGTTCCTCCGTCCCGACGACGAGCGCTGTGCCTTGCAGCCGGACGGGGACGGCGGGGTCTCCGAGGTGTGATTCGACGCCGTCATCGGGGGCCAGGACGGTCTCGGGGTGCGGGTGTCGGACCAACGCCGGCACAGGGAGCGCTGTGCGCAGAGCGGTGCTGAACTGCGCGAGCTCGACGCAGAGCCTCGATGCACTGCGCCGATTGCCGTGAACCGGGGCCGATTCTCTGCGGCACTCCGGAGCGCGGACGAACGAACGCCGATAATCGCGCGGAACCAAGGAGTCCAGGTGCGCGGGAGGCGCAGTTGAGGGGGGCTCTGCGTGCGTCACGCGCAGTTCGACCCGGCTCTGCGTACAGGACGCGCAGTTCGACCTGGTCTGCGTACCTCGAGTGACGTTCGACCGGCCGCAGTCTCGCCCGCCTGCAAGGTCGGCTTCGCCCCACTCGCCAAGGCGCGGCGAGGCCTTCGGTGCAGGTGGAGGCGGCGGCCCTGTTCCTCCGTCCCGACGACGAGCGATGTGCCGTGCAGCCCGACGTGGACGGCGCCGCCATCGGGGTCCAGGACGACCTCGGCGTGCGGGTGTCGGACCAACGCCGACACGGGGAGCGCCGTGTCCTGCGCAGAGCCGTGCTGAACTGCGCGAGCTCGACGCAGAGCCCCGATGAACTGCGCCGATTGCCGTGAACCGGGGCCAATTCCCTGTGTCACCCCGGATCGCGGACGAACAAACGCCGACAATCGCGCGAGCCCCGGAGTCCTGATAGGCGGGAGGCGCAGTTCAGGGGGGCTCTGCGTGCATCAGGCGCAGTTCGACCCGGCTCTGCGAGCATCAGGCGCAGTTCGACCCGGCTCTGCGTACAGGACGCGCAGTTCGACCCGGGTCTACACACCTCGAGTGTTCGACCGGCCTCAATCCCCGCCCGCTTGCAAGGTCGGCTTCGAGCGGCGGATCGCACAGCGAGCCACACCGCAGGAGCGGGCGGAGGACCGCCAACAGAGACCTGAATGACGAGAATCCCCATTGATCCTTCAAATAGATGCGGAGCCACGTCGTGGACAGCTCCAACGGATGGAATCCGTCGACTCCCGGTCTGAGACGCGAGCGGAATCGGCGCGATGCTGGGGTGCCTCGACAGGGGCAACGCCTACTCCACCGCCAAGACCGCCAGGCGGGTGGCCGGTCGGACGGCCCACTCCCCGAACCTCCGAGGGGACCGGGCAGGGCGTCGGCGGCACCCTGCTCACCCGAGCAGCTGGAAAGGCGGGCCTGCTCTGGTGAATCCCGACTCCGGTCCGCAGGGAGGCCCTCACTGTCGGCCCCGACACCGAGAAGCCCGTCGAGAGCCCTGACGTTTACGGGCAGACCTTGGCGTCCCCGGCGGTACGAATCCCTCACGACGGCGCCGCGGGGACGGGAGGACGCTCGACCCCGCAACGGCCTCGTTTCTGCGTCATCCGCGTCCATCTGCGTCATCTGCGTGATGCCCGGCCGCGCCCGTCGACACCCCAACCGATCGCAACGCCGCCACGACTGCCGGCTCCAGGCTCCAGGCTCCAGGCTCCGGGCTCCGGGCTCCGCTACCAGTCGATGAGCGCCGCGCCCCACGTGAAGCCGGAGCCGAACGCGACCGTCGCGACCTTCATCCCGCGCTCGAGCCTGCCCTCGCGCTGCGCCTCGGCGAGGAGCGTCGGAATCGTCGCGGCCGTCGTGTTCCCGAACTTGTGGATGTTCTGGAGCAGCTTCTCCTCGGGGACGTTCAGCTGCTGGGCCACGTACTGGTTGATGCGGAGGTTCGCCTGGTGGAACGCGAAGACGTCGATGTCGTTCATCGTGATGCCCTCCTTCCAGCAGACCTCCATCAGGCCCATGATCATGCGCTCGACGGCGTTCTTGAACACCAGCCGGCCATCCATCTGCGCCCACATCATCTCGGGCTGCACCTGGCCCACGCCGTTCTCGTCGACCGGGATGAACGGGCGCTTGCGGACGTCCCACACGCGCTGGGCGAGCACGTCGGCGTAGCGGCCGTCGGCGCCGAGCTTCCAGGTGCGGATGCCGCGGGACTCGTCGTCGCTCGCGCTGACCACGACGGCACCGGCCGCGTCACCGAACAGCGACGCGACCGCGCGGCCGCGGGTGGAGAGGTCGAGCGCCGCGGAGTGCGTCTCGCCGCCCACGACCAGGACGTTCTTCACGGCGCCCGCCTTCACCATGCTGGCAGCCGTACCGAGCCCGTAGAGGAACCCGGAGCACTGGTTGCGGATGTCCATCGCCGGGCAGAAGTGGCCGGCCTCGGGCATGCCGAGCTTCTCCTGCAGGTAGACGCCGCTGCCGGGGAAGCAGTGCTCGGGCGAGAGCGTCGCGAACAGGATCATGTCGATGTCTTTCTTCTGGAGCCCGGCATCCTCGATGGCCTGCTCGCACGCGGGGACCGCGAGATCCGCCGAGCCGATGCCCTCGGGCGCGAACCGGCGGGCCTCGATGCCCGTGCGCTTCACGATCCAGTCGTGGTTCGTGTCGATGCCGTACTGCGAGACGAGATCGTCGTTCGTGACGATGTTGTCCGGCACGTACATGCCGGTTCCGGAGATGACTGCGTTCGGCATTTGAAGCTCCCAGCAAGGGCTGGGTTCTCGCACGAAACGCCCCTGCTGGCAACCGTCGGGGGCCTCCGTCCGGAGGCGCCGCGCGTCAGGGCGTGCGGGCCTTCGGCGGCGGTCCGGCGGCCGCGGCGGCCGTCAGCTCGGGTGCATCCGGCATCCCGACGAACAGGACCGCTGGCGCCAACGCGAGCCACAGCAGGGCCGCGGCGTCGCCCGCGCGCACCCCGCGCGAGCGCATCGTCGCACCCAGAGTGACGAGCCCCACCGCGATGGCCGCGCCCGTCGCTGCGAAGCCGAACGGCACGCCGGGCGCGACGTACGCCAGCATCCGCTCGATGGCCTTCCCGCGGATCTCGTAGTCGACCACGTTCACGGTCTGCACGAGTCCGAGCGCCGCCGCCATGCCGCGCTCCGCGCTCTCGATCACGGCCACCGCCAGGGCGAACGCCACCCCCGCGGTGGCCGCGCCGTCCCGCGCGTCTTCGGCATCAGAGATCGTCGACGCCACGGTGAGCACGCCGAGGCCGAGCACCACGGCGCCCCGCACGAGCCCGAACCGCAGGTTCATCCCCATCCAACCCTCGACCACCGTGAAAACCACGGTCAGGGCGACGAGACCGGCCACCACGCCGGGGACCCCGCGCCGCCAGGGCGGATCGCGGAACGCCAGGACCGCCGTACCGAGCAGGAGCAGCCCCGCCATCGGGAACGCCGTGAAGCCGGCGAGCAGGTGGATGAGGCCGGCCGCCAGGGCCCCCGTGTACACGTCGGGGTTGTACAGGCCGCCGAGCCCTCCCCCGATGGCCGCGAGGGCCACGAGACCCACGCCGGCGGCGCCGATCACGGGGGGCACGCGCTTGCGTGCGCTGCCGAGGACGAGGGCCGCCGCCGTGACGACGATGCCGAGCACACCGGCCCCGAGCAGCCAGATCAACTCGGTGAGCACGGCGTCGATGAGCGGCGACGATGCGTTCACGGCGGTCCTCCGGAGTGGCGACCCGATAAGGGTGTGCCCATGATGCCGCACCTCGACATCGAGTGGATCCTGCCCGACGGCCGTGTGGGCGGGCGTGCGCCCGACGGCACGTTCAAGGTCGCCGGTGCCCTGCCCGGCGCGACGATCGAAGCCACCCACTGGTCGAAGCGCGGCAGCGCGATCGAGATCGACACGTGGCGCGAGACCGCGCCGAGCCCGCACCGCGTCCCGCACCCCTGCCCCGTGCTCGAGCGCTGCGGCGGCTGCGATCTCGGCGCCCTCGACGCGGAGGTCCGGCGCCAGCACCTGCTCACGATGGTGCGCCGCGCGCTGCAGCTCGCCGCCGATCCGGCGTTCGTCGCGTCGCCGCGCCGCGTCCGGCACCGGGCCCGCGTCCGCCTGGCGGTCGACGGGGCGTCGCTCGGGTTCCGCGCCCACCGCAGCCACGCGCTGGTCGACCTCGACGACTGCCACGCCGCCCGCGAAGAGGTCGCCGCCCGCATCGCAGAGGTCCGCGCGCGCCTGCCGATCGAGGGGCTCGAGGCCGTCGAGGTCCGCTCCGACGGGTCGCGCGCCGTGCTGGCCCTCGAAGGCCGTGTGAAGACGGCGGATCTGGAGGGCCTCGACGACGTCGCGCTGAACGGGCGGGCCGTCCACGGCGACCCGACGCTCGTGCTCGACGTGCTCGGCATCCCGCTGCGGTGCAGCCCGAAGAGCTTCTACCAGGTGAATCCAGAGGTGAACGCGGCGCTCGTGCGGCACGTGCGCGACGCCGTGGTCGAGGCCCGTCCCGAGCGGGTCGTCGACCTCTACGCGGGCATCGGGAACCTCACGCTGCCCATCGCCGCCACAGGAGCCCCGACCGTCGCCGTCGAGCTCGAGGGCCAGGCGACCGCCGATCTCCGCCACAACGCGGCGTCCAACGGGCTCGCGATCGAGGTCCACACCGGCAAGGTCGAGAAGCACGACCTCACGCGCACCCCGTTCGACGTCGCCGTCCTCGACCCGCCGCGCGCGGGCGCGGGCCCGGTGATGGAGCGCGTCCTCCGCCAACGGCCCCGACGCATCGTGCTCGTGAGCTGCCACGTCCCGAGCGCCGCGCGCGACGTTCGACCGGCCCTGAAGGCCGGCTACCGACTGGTCGACGCCACGTGCTTCGAGATGTTCGTCGACACCCACCACCTCGAGACGGTCACGGTGCTCGACCGGTGATCGCCCTCGCGCTGCTCGGGTGCCACGCGCACCTGCGGTACGAGCCGGTCGCCTTCGAGGTGCCTCCCCTCGCCTTCGACCACCCCATGCTGGTGGGCGCGGTCCGCACGCACCTCGACAGCGGCCGCATCCCGTCGCTGGCGCGGCACTCCCCCGAAGGGCCCGTCCCACTCGGCCCCGACGCGGTCGCATCGCTCTCCGACACCGAGCTGTACGCCGTCTTCGCGACATCGGGCCGCTGGTCGAGGGGCGCCGAGCTCGATCTCCTCGTCCCCACCTCCCGCGGTCCGGAAGCCGTCTCGGTGTGGGTCGATCCGGGCGGGCGCGTCGAGGTCGCGGCGGGCACGGTCCAGCCGGTCGAGCCGCTCCCTCCCACCCACGTCGACGAGGCCCGCTGGGAGCGCGAGATCGCCGAAGCGTACGATCTCGAGGGGTTCTCCGGCCCCTGGTCGCTGCGCGAGCTCGGGTTCGTGTCCATCGCCCTCGAGGGCCTCGCGCCGAACGAGCGGGAGGCGCTCACCGGCGTCCGTCTCGCCCGGATCGCCCGGAGCCCGCGACGCGCGGCGGAGATGGCGTGGTACGGCCCCTCCGAGGTCCCCCCGCGACTCGAGGTGTACGACGCGGCGTTCGACGAGTTCGGCCACGGCTTCGTCGGCCCGCTCGACCGCCCCGTCCCCACGCCCGTCATGACGCTGATGCACGAGTTCGGGCACGCCGTCGTCGACCGCCCCCTCCGCGACACGTTCGAGGCCTGGCGCACGGCGCTCGAGGCGAGCGAGCGCATGGTCGACCCCACGTCCTTCCAGGCCGCGTTCGACCGCGCGCACGAGCTCGAGCGCTGCTACCACCGCCTCGGGAACGACGGCCCCGTCATCGAGGCGTACGAGGCGGTCCGCGGCCGCACGCGCGGCCCCACGACATACGGCTGGCGGAGTCGCTCCCACGAGTCGTTCGCAGAGGCGTTCGCGCTGCACCACCTCGATCCCGCTGCGCTGCGACGCGTCATGCCGGACGTCGCCGACTGGTTCGACTCTGATGAGCACGTCCGGACCGGCCTTTCCGGAGGGGGTTGTCTTCGTCCCACATCCCCCTGAGGTAGCTTCGCCAGCCACACGAGGAGCGACGACATGAGCGGAACGGTGAAGCTGACGTACGGCGGCAACGAGTGGGAGTTCCCCGTCCTCGAGGGTTCCGAGGGCGAGAAGGGCATCGACTTCGGCGCGCTTCGCAAGAAGACCGGCCTCGTCGCGCACGACCCGGCCTACGGGAACGTCGGCTCCTGCGAGTCCGCCATCACGTTCATCGACGGCGAGAAGGGCATCCTCCGCTACCGCGGCTACCCCATCGAGCAGGTCGCCGAGCGCGCCCGGTTCACCGAGGTCTGCTACCTCTTGATCTACGGCGAGCGCCCGACCGACGACCAGCTCAAGAAGTTCCGGTCCGGGCTGACCTATCACACGCTCCTCCACGAAGACATGAAGAAGTTCTTCGAGGGCTACCCGGCCAACGCGCACCCGATGGCCATCATGGCGTCGATGTTCGCGTCGCTGTCGACGTACTACCCCGACAACGACCCCGCGCTGAACGACCTCAACATCATCCGCGTGCTCGCGAAGTCGAAGACCATCGCGGCGTTCGCCCACAAGAAGAGCATCGGCCAGCCCTTCATCTACCCGATGAACGACCTGTCCTGGCCGGGCAACTTCCTGCGCATGATGTTCGCCGTCCCGTCCGAGCCCTACGAGGTGCCCGAGGTCCTCGAAGAGGCGCTCAACCTGCTCCTCATCCTGCACGCCGACCACGAGCAGAACTGCTCGACCTCGACGATGCGGATGGTCGGCAGCTCCGAGGCGAACCTCTACGCGTCCATCTCCGCCGCGATCTGCGCGCTCTGGGGCCCCCGCCACGGCGGCGCGAACCAGAAGGTCATCGAGATGCTCGACCAGATCAAGAAGTCGGGCATGTCGATGGATGCGTTCCTCGACAAGGTGAAAGACCGCGACTCCGGCGTGAAGCTCATGGGCTTCGGGCACCGCGTCTACAAGAACTTCGACCCGCGCGCGAAGCTCTTGAAGGCCGCCGCCGACCGCATCTTCGACCAGCTCGGCGTGAACGACCCCCTGCTCGACATGGCGAAGCAGCTCGAAGAGCACGCGCTGCAGGACGAGTACTTCGTCAGCCGAAAGCTCTACCCGAACGTCGACTTCTACTCGGGCATCATCTACCGCGCGATGGGCATCCCCACCGAGATGTTCACCGTGATGTTCGTCCTCGGCCGCCTCCCCGGCTGGATCGCGCACTGGCGCGAGATGCGCGCCGACCCCGGCTACCGCATCCACCGTCCCCGCCAGATCTACACCGGCGAGAACGAGCGCGAGTTCGTCGACATGGGCCGCCGCGAGCTCTGAGCCGTCCGGAGCCGGGAGCCTGGAGCCAGGCTCCAGGCTAGAAGAGCGGCAGCTGGTCGTCCGGCTCTTCGGGCGCGACGGGGTGCTCGCCGCTGACGCAGGCGGTGCACCAGCCCTGATCGCCGAGGACCGCGTGGAGGCCCGTCTGGCTCGCGAAGCCGACGCTGACGACGTCGAGCCAGAGCGCGAGCTCGTGCAGATCGGAGCGGTGGGTCCAGGCCATCTCGTCGGTGGTGGGGCTCGGGACCCCGTAGACACAGGCCTTCTGGACGGGAGGCGTCGCGATGCGGACGTGCACGTCGACGGCCTGGGCCTCGCGGAGCGCGCGGACCGCCCGCCGCAGCACGCGCCCGGTGAGGAGGGACCGCGCGACCAGGACCACCCGGCGCCCGCGGACCACGGCGGGGACGGTCATCCAGCGCGTCGGATCCTCGATGGCGCCGTAGCCCGGGAGCAGGCCGCGCTCGTACGGGACGCTGGTCGCACGCGCGAATCCGATGCCGTACGGCTCGTCTTCGGGGATCGCGACCACGACCTCGGCATCCCCGCAGGGCGCCTCGCGGCCGAGGTTGCGGCCGAGCTCTTCGCGGACCTCGTAGGGCGAGCGGTCGAACACGCTCGCGTCGTGCCGGGCGAGCCCGATGAGCTCCATCGCGCACCATGCCGTCGGCTGTGGCGGGAACGGGCGGACGGACTGCACACCGGCGCGATCGACCACGATCATCTCGCCGGGATGCACGGCCCGCTGCACCTCGCCGCCCGCGTCGCGGAGCGCCGTGTCTTCGGTGCTGACGACGAGCGCCCCGTCGATCCGGCCCACCACGAGCGGGCGGAACCCGCGCGGGTCGCGCACGGCGACCAGCAGGGACGGGCCGAGGATGATCGCGCTGAACGCCCCCTCGACCTTCCACAGCGCGTCGACGATGCGGTTCACGGGGGTTCGCTGGGCGGACTGCGCGATGAGGTGCAGGACGACCTCGGCGTCGGACTCGGTCTGGAACAGCGCGCCCTTCGCCTTCAGCTCGCGACGCAGGCGCGTGCCATTGGTCAGACGACCCGCGATGGCCACGGCCATCGGGCCGCCGCCGTGGTTCCCGACGACCATCCGGTCGCCGCCATCCAGCGGGAGCGCGGAGACATCGGCCGCACCGAGCCCGCCGTAGACCTGGCCGAGCGCGAGCGTGCCGCCGAGCGCCTGGAGCTGGTCGGGCTCGAGCCGATCGACCGTGCCGCGCGTGCGCACCGACCGCACGTGGTTGCCGTCGGCGACCGCGAAGGCCGCGCCGTGCGTGCCCCGGTGCTGGAGCGCGCGGAGCCCGCGGCCGACGAGCGCCGCGGCCGACGCGTGACCCGCCACACCGAACAGCCCGCTTCCGTCGCGAAAACCCTCCAAGTGCGGCCCTCCTCCGCGGCGTGCTCGCACCGCGGCCGGACATCATAATCGCTCTGCTGCCCGCGCACGTTATGACGGCCGCCACCTCTCCCCGAGGACCGAATGCTGCTCGAGCTCCGCGGTGCCCCTGCCCTGTCTCCCTTCCGGCTGGAGCGGCTGCTCGCGCGGCCCGACGCGCCGCCCGACCTCGACGCGCACCACGTGCACCTCGTCGCCCTGACCGGCCCGCCCGACGACGCGACCCGCGCGCGGCTCGAGGCCCTGCTCGCGTACGGCCCGGTCCCGCTTGCGCCGGCCCATCCCGAGGGCTGGCGGCGCATCCGCGTGACGCCGCGCGCAGGCACATTGTCGGCGTGGAGCAGCAAGGCCACCGACATCGCGCGGGTGTGCGGCCTCGAGACCGTGCTCCGCATCGATCGCATCACGTCGTTCGCGGCACCCGAGGGCTTCGCGCCCTCCTTCGTCTCGGCGCTGTACGACCGGATGACGCAGAGCGTCCTGCCCGGTGACGCCGATCCGGGCGTGCTGTTCGAGGGCGCGCCCCGCGGCGAGCTCCGCACCGTGAAGGCCGACGTCGAGTCGCTCACCGCGGCGAACCAGGCGTGGGGGCTCGCGCTGTCCGACGACGAGATCGCCTACCTGGCCGAGGCGTTCGAGAAGCTCGGCCGCCCGCCGACCGACGCCGAGCTGATGATGTTCGCGCAGGCGAACTCCGAGCACTGCCGCCACAAGATCTTCAACGCCAGCTGGACGATCGACGGCGAGGAGCAGGACCACTCGCTCTTCGAGATGATCCGCAACACGCACCGCGTGCACCCGGGCGTCGTCCTCTCGGCCTACCGCGACAACGCGGCGGTCATGGAAGGCCACGTCGTCGAGCGGCTCTACGTCGACCCCGCCGAGAAGCTGTGGAGCACGCGCACCGGCCCGGTCGACGTGCTGATGAAGGTCGAGACGCACAACCATCCCACGGCCATCTCGCCCGATCCGGGCGCGGCGACGGGCAACGGCGGCGAGATCCGCGACGAAGGGGCGACCGGGCGCGGCGGCAAGCCGAAGGCCGGGCTCGTCGGGTTCTTCACGAGCCACCTCCGCATCCCGGGGCACGCGCGGCCCTGGGAGCCCGAAGCGAAGCAGCCCGACCGCCTCGCCTCGCCGCTCCAGATCATGCTCGAGGGGCCCATCGGCGGTGCCGCCTACAACAACGAGTTCGGGCGACCCGCGCTCACAGGGATGTTCCGCACCGTCGAGCTCGTCACGGGGCCGAACGAGCGGCGCGGCTACCACAAGCCCATCATGCTGGCCGGCGGGCTCGGCAACATCGAGCGGATGCACGTCCAGAAGCAGGAGGTCGCCGACGGCGCGGCGCTGGTCGTCCTCGGCGGCCCGGCGTTGCGCATCGGGCTCGGCGGGGGCGCGGCGTCCAGCGTCGAGAGCGGCGGCTCCGACGAGGACCTCGACTTCGCGAGCGTTCAGCGCGCGAACCCGGAGCTCGAGCGGCGCTGCCAGGAGGTCATCGACCGCTGCTGGGCGCTCGGCCACGACAACCCCATCGCGTCCATCCACGATGTCGGCGCCGGCGGCCTGTCCAACGCGCTGCCGGAGATCGTCCACGACGCCGGGCGCGGCGCGGTCATCGATCTGGGCGCGGTCCCCATCGCCGACCCCTCGCTCTCGCCGATGGAGCTGTGGAGCAACGAGGCGCAGGAGCGCTACGTCCTCGCGCTCCGGCCCGGCGCCGTCGGGCTGTTCGGCGAGCTGTGCGAGCGCGAGCGCTGCCCGTGGGCCGTCGTCGGCCGCGCGACCGAGCAGGAGTCGCTGGTGGTCGAGGACGGCGACCGCGCGCTGCCCGTGGCCGTGCCGTTGTCGCTCGTCCTCGGCAGGGCGCCCCGCATGCACCGCGAGGCCCGGCACGTCCCCGGTCCCGCGCTCCCCTTCGACGATCTGCCCGATCTCGAGGAGGCCGCCGCGCGCGTGCTCCGCTTCCCGGCCGTGGCGAGCAAGTCGTTCCTCGTCACCATCGGCGACCGCAGCATCACGGGCCTCGTCGCGCGCGACCAGATGGTCGGGCCGTGGCAGGTGCCCGTGGCGGACGTAGCCGTGACGCTGGCCGGCTACGACACCTTCGCGGGCGAGGCGATGAGCATGGGCGAGCGCACGCCGCTCGCGCTGATCGACGGCGCCGCGTCGGGCCGGATGGCCGTCGGAGAGGCGCTGACGAACCTCGTCGCGGCAGACGTGACCCTCGACCGCGTCTCGCTCTCCGCGAACTGGATGTGCGCGGCGGGCACGGGCGGCGAGGATGCCGTGCTGTACGACACCGTCCGCGCCGTGGGGATGGAGCTGTGCCCGGCGCTCGGCATCAACATCCCCGTGGGCAAGGACTCGATGTCGATGCGCGCCGTGTGGGACGACCAGCGCGTCGTGTCGCCGCTCTCGCTCGTGATCTCGGCCTTCGCGACCGTGGGCGACGCCCGGCGCACGCTCACGCCCGAGCTCCGCATGGACGTGGACGGCACCGTGCTCGTCGCGATCGACCTGTCCTGGCGGAAGAACCGGATGGGCGGCTCGGCCCTCGCCCAGTGCTGGGGGGCGCTCGGCGGCGCGCCGCCCGACCTCGATGACGCCGCGCGATTCAAGGCGTTCTTCATGACGCTTCGGGAGCACGCCGACCGGATCCTCGCCTACCACGACCGCAGCGACGGCGGGCTCTTCGCCACGCTCTGCGAGATGGGCTTCGCGGGGGGCTGCGGCTTCGACGTCGATCTCGACGGGCTCGTCGGGAAGACCGGCGTGCACGGCGCGCTGTTCGCCGAGGAGCTGGGCGCGGTCGTCCAGGTGGGCTCCGAGGACGCCGAGGCCCTGATCGACGCGCTCACGGCGGCGGGGGTCCTGGCGCTCGAGATCGGCGTGGCGACGGACGACGGCGAGATGACCTTCCGGATCGACGGCGAGCCCGTGCTCAGCGGCGAGCGGGGGGCCTGGCAGGCCGCGTGGGCCGAGACGAGCGCGGCCATGGCGGCCCTGCGCGACGACCCGTCCTGCGCGCGCGAGGAGCACGAGGGGCTCGGCGACGACGAGGACCCGGGCATGATGCCGATGCTCCGCGAGGGCTTCGCGCTGGCGCCGTTCCCCTCGCCCACCGCGCCCCCCGTGGCCATCCTGCGGGAGCAGGGCGTGAACGGTCACGCCGAGATGGCCGCGGCCTTCCGCAAGGCCGGCTTCACGGCGGTGGACGTCCACATGAGCGACCTCGTCCACGGGCACGCGCGGCTCGACGACTTCGTGGGTCTCGCGGCGTGCGGGGGCTTCTCGTTCGGCGACACGCTCGGGGCGGGCGGCGGCTGGGCGCGGTCCATCCTGTTCAACGACGCGCTGCGGGCGCAGTTCGAGGCGTTCTTCCACCGCCCGGACACGTTCTCGCTCGGCGTCTGCAACGGCTGCCAGATGCTGTCGCAGCTCAAGTCCCTGATCCCCGGCGCAGAGGCCTGGCCGCGGTTCGTCCGCAACCGGTCGGAGCAGTTCGAGGCGCGCCTCTCGCTGGTCGAGGTCCCCGAGTCGCCCTCCGTCCTGCTGAAAGGGCTCGCGGGCAGCGTGCTGCCGATCGCGGTGGCGCACGGCGAGGGCCGCGCGCTGTTCGATTCGCCGAAACATCATGAAGCTGCGAACGAATCGCTGGTCGCCATGCGCTACGTCGACAACCGGCACGAGCCGGCGACGCGGTACCCGGCGAACCCGAACGGCTCACCCGGCGGCATCACCGCGCTGACGACGACGGACGGGCGCGCGACGATCCTGATGCCGCATCCGGAGCGCGTGGTGCGGTCGGTGTGCCTGTCCTGGCACCCGCCGGAGTGGGACGGCGACAGCCCGTGGATGCAGCTGTTCCACGATGCGCGGGCGTTCGTGGGGTAGCCTCGCGTGGCGTGGAGGAGCGATGCAGGACGCGTTGAGGGCAGTGGCACCCGGGGTCTGGATCTCGACGGAGCCCGTGTCGGTCGTGGGCACCGCGCTGTCCGTGAACATGACGGTCCTCCGGCTCGCCGGAGACGCGCTCCTGCTCTACTCCCCGGTCCCGCTGACGCCGGAGCGGAAGGCCGCGGTCGACGCGCTGGGTCGCGTCGCGCACCTCTACGCGCCCAACACCTTCCACCACCTGTGGCTCGGCGACTGGAGCGCGGCCTATCCGGAGGCCCGGGTGCACGCGCCCGCGGCCCTCGCGGGGAAGCGTCCCGACCTCCGCCTCGACCGCGCGCACGACCTCGGGCGCGATCCGGCCTTCGCGGGCTTCGTCGACGAGCACCACATCGACGGGTTCCGGATGGAGGAGACGGTGCTGTACTACCGGCCCGCGCGGGCGTTGGTGGTGGCCGACCTCGTCCAGAACCTCGGCCGGCCGCCGGGCGTCTGGACGCGGATCTACCTGACGCTCGCGGGGTTCTGGGATCAGGTCGCGCTGAGCCGGGTGCTCCGGTGGACGGCGTTCTCCGACCGGTACGCGACGCGGCGGAGCCTCGATGCGGTGCTCGCGCACGAGCTCGACGTGCTGGTCGTGGGACACGGCGAGCCCGTGACGGAGAATCCGCGCGAGGCGCTCGCAGCGGCGTATGCGTGGCTTCCGGCCGGCGAGGTGCGGGCGCTCGTCCCGAGTGCGTGCGGCTGAAGGAATTCGGCTGTCGGCATGGTCGATGCTCCCGACGACGGAGATCGGGAGGTCGAGCGGGATCTGTCTCACGCAGATGACGCAGAAGGACGCAGATGACGCAGAGGGAGCGGCGCGGGCGGGGCGTGAGTGCGGATGCCCCGGTCACCGAGGGGGCCTGGGGACGGACCGGCAACGAAGCTCACCAGAGCAGGCCGGCCGTGTGTCCCATGCGCCGGATCCCGCGGTCGGCACCTGGGAAGGGAGGTGGCGGTTCGGCTTGGTCGATGCTCCCGACCACGGGGATCGGGAGCTCGAGCGGGATCTGTCTCACGCAGATGACGCAGAAGGACGCAGATGACGCAGATGACGCAGAGGGAGCGGCGCGGGCGGGGCGTGAGGTGTGGATGCCCCGGTCGCCGAGGGGGCCTGGGGACGGACCGGGAACGCAACTCACCAGAGCAGGCCGTCCTCTACGACGAGCCGGGATCCCGCGGCCCACACCCGCGACACCGCCGTCTCCCGACAGTCCCGCCGGTCCGGACAGGCACGTCCGCAGGGTCCGGTTCCCCACCGCCCCGCCAGATGACGCAGAAGGACGCAGATGACGCAGATGACGCAGAGGGAGCGGCGCGGGCGGGGCGTGAGGTGTGGATGCCCCGGTCGCCGAGGGGGCCTGGGGACGGACCGGGAACGCAACTCACCAGAGCAGGCCGTCCTCTACGACGAGCCGGGATCCCGCGGCCCACACCCGCGACACCGCCGTCTCCCGACAGTCCCGCCGGTCCGGACAGGCACGTCCGCAGGGTCCGGTTCCCCACCGCCCCGCCACACCGCTGGCCCCTCCCGGGGAACCGGATCCTGGGACTGCCGTGTCTACGAACCGCAAGGCCGCCATAGGCGAGCCGCGCAGCGCGCTCCGCGCGCGGAGTAATGGTAGACCGGACGCTCACACCCGCGGTCCCCGTCCTCTACGACGAGCCGGGATCCCGCGGCCCACACCCGCGACACCGCGGTCTCCCGACAGCCCCATCGGTCCGGACAGGCACGTCCGCAGGGTCCGGTTCCCCCTCGCCGCCCCAAGGAGGCTCGAAGCCCCCGGGGAACCGGATCCTGGGACTGCCGTGTCTACGAACCGCAAGGCCGCCATAGGCGAGCCGCGCAGCGCGCTCCGCGCGCGGAGTAATGGTAGACCGGACGCTCACACCCGCGGTCCCCGTCCTCTACGACGAGCCGGGATCCCGCGGCCCACACCCGCGACACCGCCGTCTCCCGACCGCCCCGCCGGTCCGGACAGGCACGTCCGCAGGGTCCGGTTCCCCACCGCCCCGCCACACCGCTGGCCCCTCCCGGGGAATCGGATCCTGGGACTGCCGTGTCTACGAACCGCAAGACCGCCATAGGCGAGCCGCGCAGCGCGCTTGCGCGCGAAGCAAAGGGGCGGGGGGCTCCCTAGCCCATGACGCGTTCGTACAGCTCCCGGTACGTGGCGCCGAGGTCGGCGAGGTCGCGGCGGAACACGTCCTTGTCGAGCTTCTGGCCCGTCTCGCTGTCCCAGAGGCGGCTGCCGTCGGGCGTCAGCTCGTCGGCGAGGATCAGGCGACCATCGGCGGTGCGGCCGTACTCGAGCTTCATGTCGACGAGGTCGATGCCGTGCGCCGCGTAGAAGTCGAGCAGGACCTGGTTCACCTCGAGCGCCGACTCGCGCATGAACGCGAGCTCCCACTTCTTCGCCCAGCCGAGGACCACCGCCACGTCTTCGCCCATCAGCGGGTCGTTCAGGGCGTCGCTCTTGTAGAACCACTCGATGAGCGGGAACGCGAGCATCTCGCCCTCGTCGAGGCCGTAGCGCTTCGCGAAGGAGCCGGCGACGACGTTGCGCACGATGACCTCGACCGGGACGATCTCGACCTTCTCGCAGAGCATCTCGGTGTCTGACAGGCGCTCGACCATGTGGTGATCGATGCCCTGCTCGGCGCAGAGCTCGAACAGGTGGGCGCTGATGGCGCAGTTGATGTGCCCCTTGCCCTCGATGGACGCCTTCTTCACGCCGTTGAACGCGGTCGCGTCGTCTTTGAACCGGACGATCACCCGGTTCGCATCGTCGGTCGCGAAGACCGCCTTGGACTTGCCTTCGTACAGGAGCTCGCCGCGCTTCATCACGCCTCCAGCAGGCTGCGCCCCGTATCCGGTGGCCGCGACAGCGGCCCCCCGGGACGCTAGAGAAAGCAGGTGATCCGCCTCGCCCCGATGCTGTTCCTCGCCGCCTGTGCCGCACCCGCGCCCGGCGACCGGCCGATGCCCATGTGGCAGACCGACGCCGGGCTGTTCGACGCGCCGTGGCCCGACGACTTCCGCACGCGTCCCGACGGCACGCTCGACTTCACGGGGCTCCCCGTGCCTGGTCCCAACGGGCTGGTCGAGGACTACATCGCGTTCGGCGAGCAGCAGGTGGGCTTCGGCAACAACTCCGCCATCTACCTGCGCCTCGATGGTCCCGTCGATCCGGCCCTGCTCCCCGGCCCCGGCGAGAGCACGCGGGCCGGCTCGAGCATCGTGCTGGTCGACGTCGACCCGCGCAGCCCGTACTTCGGCGAGCGGTTCCCCGTCCGGTGGCACGCGTCCGACATCGTCACGGCGTACCAGCCGGAAGGGCTGTTCACGGTGGCGCCGGTCGCGGGCTTCCCCCTGCGCCCGAGCACGAAATACGCGTTGCTGCTCACCACCGACGCCTTCGCGCCGAACCCCGCGTTCCGCCGGGTGTTCGACGAGGGCCACCCGCGCCACGACGCCTGGGCCGAGGTCGAAGACGCGCTCCCCCTGCTCGGCATCCGGCGCGACGACATCGCCGTCGGCACGGTGTTCACGACCTTCGACCCGCTCGACGAGATGGCGCGGATCGCGCGCTTCGTGCAGTCCCGGCTCGCGCCGCCCGACCTCGACCGGCCGCTCGAGTTCCTCCGCACCTACGAAGACATGGTGGCGTTCCGCACGCACTACCCGTCCCCCGTCTTCACCCACGGCATCCGGCCGTTCCTCACCGAGGGCGGCGAGTTCCGCTTCGACGCGAGCGGCGACCCGATCATCGCCAGCTGGGACGACCTCCGCCTCGCCGTCTGCGCGCCCCGCGACTACATCCACGCGCCCGAGGGCGGGTGGCCCGTGGTCATCTACCAGCACGGCACCGGCGGCGATTATCGCGGGTTCTGCAACAGCGACCGCATGCTCGAGGCCGGCCGGGTCTTCGCCGACACGGGGTTCGTGGGGCTCGGCATCGACCAGCCGCTGCACGGGCCGCGCGCCGGCGACTCCGAGGGCAGCGACCTCGCGAACTACAACATCCTGAACCCGGCGTCCGGCACCACGAACTTCCGCCAGGGCGCCGCCGACGCGCTGTACCTCGCGCGTGCCCTGGCCCGCCGCCAGACCGCGATGACCACCCCCGAGGGCCGCGAGATCCGCCTCGACCCCGACCGAATCACGTTCTTCGGCCACAGCCAGGGCGGCCAGACCGGCGCCATCGCCGCGGCGTTCTGGGCGGGCGACGTGAAGGCGACGCTGATCTCCGGCTCCGGCGGCGTGTTGAGCATCACCATCGTCGAGCGGAAGGACATCGTCGACTTCGCCCAGCTCGTGCAGAGCCTCGCCGACTTCGAGGCGGGCGAAGAGGTCTACGAGCTGCACCCGGTCCTCCAGCTCGTGCAGATGCTCGTCGAGCGCAGCGACATGGTGAACTACGCGCCCTACTGGTACTCCCAGCCCCTCGACTACCCGGGCCACACGCCGTCCAGCGTGCTGATGACGTCCGGCACCGAAGACGCGAACACGCCGTACCGCTCGGCCATCGCGATGGCCGTCGCGGGGCGCGTCCCCCCGATCTACCCGCTGGCCACGTCCGCCCAGGGCCTCGAGCTGCGCGGGCTGAACTACTCCCCGCCTTTCACGGCCCAGAACGCGCTCGGCTACGACGGCCCCATCACGGCCGCGTTCTCCCAGTGGACCGATGGCACGCACTTCGTGGTCTTCGAAGAGCCCGCGGCCGCGGGGATGTACGCGCGGTACCTGCTCAGCGGCTCCGAGGGCTCGCCCGTCATCGCGCTCGACTACGACCAGGACGAGATCTAGTCCGGTCTACCCTTTGCTACGCGCGCAAGCGGCTCGACTATGCGGCCTTGCGGTTCGTAGACACGGCAGTCCCAGGATCCGGTTCCCCCGGGGCTTCGAGCTTCTGTGGCGTGGCGAGGGGGAACCGGACCCTGCGGACGTGCCTGTCGGGATCGATGGGGCGGTCGGGAGACGACGGAGTTGCGGGTGTGGGCCGCGGGATCCCGGCTCGTCGTAGAGGACGGGGATGGCGGGTGTGAGCGTCCGGTCTACCCATTACTCCGCGCGCGGAGCGCGCTGCGCGGCTCGCCTATGGCGGCCTTGCGGGTCGATAGACCCGGCAGTCCCAGGATCCGGTTTCCCGGGAGGGGCGGGCGTCGTGATGAGGCGCGGGGAAACCGGACCCTTCGGGCTCTGCCTGTCGCGATCGAGGAGGTCAGGAGAGCCACGGATCGCCAGGGCGCTCGAGGCCCGACCCGTGCCCAGCCGCAGGCGGTGCGCGTGCGCGTGCGCGTGCGCGATGGGCCGCTCGAAGCCGAATTCCGGCTCGTCGTAGACGAAGGCGTCGCGGGTGTCGGCCACGGTATCCCGGCTCGTCGTAGAGAACGGGGACGGCGGGTGCGAGCGTCCGGTCTACCCATTACTCCGCGCGCGGAGCGCGCTGCGCGGCTCGCCTATGGCGGCCTTGCGGTTCGTAGACCCGGCAGTCCCAGGATCCGGTTCCCCGGGAGGCGCCAGCGGTGTGGCAGGGCGGTGGGGAACCGGACCCTGCGGACGTGCCTGTCCGGACCGATGGGGCTGTCGGGAGACGGCACCGTCGCGGGTGTCGGCCGCGGGATCGCGGCTCGTCGTAGAGGACGGCCTGCTCTGGTGAGACCCGCATCCCGTCCGTCCCAAGGCCCCCTCGATGACCGGGGCATCCGTACCTCACGCCCCGCCCACGCCGCTCCCTCTGCGTCATCTGCGTCCTTCTGCGTCATCTGCGAGAGACGGATCCCGCTCGAGCGCGAAGCTCCGTCGCCGGGAGCCTCGGTTGGCCGGGCGGCTCGCCTGCTCTGGTGAGCTTCGTTCCCGGTCCGTCCCCAGGCCCCCTCGGCGACCGGGGCATCTGCACCTCAAGCCCCGCCGATGCCGCTCCTTCTGCGTCATCTGCGCCCTTCTGCGTCATCTGCGTGAGACGGATCCCGCTCGACCTCCCGATCTCCGTCGTCGGGAGAGTCGACCACGCCGAACCGCCAGTCCGCCCTTCCGGAATGCCGACCGCGATCCCAGCGGGTTGGAGACGCGGCCAGCCTGCTCTGGTGAGCTCCGCTCCCGATCCGTCCCCAGGCCCCCTCGGCGACCGGGGCATCTGCACCTCAGGCCCCGCCGATGCCGCTCCTTCTGCGTCATCTGCGTCCTTCTGCGTCATCTGCGTGAGGCCGGATCCGGCTCGACCTCTCGAAGCGCCCTCGGGAACGGGAACGGGAAGGGGAACGGGAACGGGAACGGGAACGGGTGTTCGGGAGGGTCAGTAGATCTGGAGGGACGGGTCGATCTGCATCGCCCACGCGTTGATCCCACCCTCGAGGTTGTACAGGTTCCGCACACCCATCTGCGCGAGCATCATGCACGCCATCGCGCTTCGCCCGCCCGACCGGCAGTACACGACGATGTCGCGATCCGTCGGGAGCTCGCCCGCGATCCGCGTGACCGAGACGTGCGGCTCGAGCCGGTCGGTGAACGACAGCGACGCCACCGCGGCCTCTCCGGGCCCGCGGACATCGAGGACGAAGGGCTCCCACCCCGCCGCGCGGCGGCGCTCGAGCTCTTCGACGGTGATCGGCTGGTACGGCTGGCTCACGAGACCTCCATGGGACCCTGACGATGGAAGCCATTAGCTTGATCCGACACCCGGAGTCATCCCCATGCGCGTGCTCCTCGGAGTCTCCGGCGGCATCGCCGCCTACAAGGCCGCCGATCTGACCAGCCGCCTGGTGAAGCAGGGCGACGAGGTGCGCGTGGTCATGACGCCCTCCGCGACGCGATTCGTCGGTCCCCTCACGTTCGAGGCCTTGTCCGGGCACCCCGTGCTCGTCGACGCGCTGGCCACCGGGCACGGCTCCGACGGCGCGAGCGCCATCGAGCACATCAGCTGGGCGAAGTGGGCCCAGGTCGCGGTCCTCGCGCCGATGACCGCCAACACCCTCGCGCGACTCGCAGTCGGCCTCGCGGACGACGCGCTGTCCACGGTGTGGATGGCGCTCCCCGCCGGCACGCCCAGCATCCTGTGCCCCGCGATGAACACCGCGATGTGGGAGCAGCCCGTCGTCGTCCGCAACCTGCGCTGGCTCGAAGAGCTCGGGCGGCACGCGATCGTCGCACCGACCCACAAGCGCCTGGCGTGCGGCGACGTGGGCATCGGAGGGCTCGCCGAGGTCGACACCATCGTCGCCGCGATCGACGCCCATCGATGAAGGCCCCCACCCTCCCGGAGTGGCGGCTGTTCGCGCTCGTGACGGTGCTCTCCTGGCCGATGCAGCTCCACGCCAAACACATCCCGCACGCCGACCCCCTCGCCATCCCCGGCTTCGCGATGCTCGCCTACGTCGCGTGGCCGCTCGCGAGCGTGGCCCTGGTGTTCGGGTCCGCGCGCCGCCTCGCTGCGGGTTGGCTCGTCGCCGTGGGCCTGCTGACGCTGTGGATGTCGAACCACGGCGCCTGGCAGGCCTGGAAGCCCGAGCTGCTCGCGGCCGGCGCGCTGGCGACCGGCTCCGCGGCGCTCGTGTTCCGCCATGCAGGCCTCACCCCTCGCGACTTCGGGCTCGGCCCCGGCGAGTGGCGCCGCTGGGCGCCCATCACGGTCCTCGGCATGGGAGGGGCCGCGCTGCTCGTGTGGCTCGGCGCGGCGCTGTCGCCCGAGCTCGTCGGCTTCTACCCCGTCTACGGGCCCGCGCGGCACGACACCGCGGCACTCGTGGGCTGGGAGCTCGCGATGGTCGTCTACATGCTGTGCTGGGAGGCGCTCTGGCGCGGCACGATGCTGTTCGGGGCCCGCCGCTCGCTGTCCGATGCGGGCGCGGTGGCCCTGCAGGCGCTGCCGTTCTTCGTCCTCCACTTCACGAAGCCCGAGCTCGAGATGGCGGCGTCCATCGTCGGCGGGCTCGTGCTGGGCGCCTTCTGCGTGTGGGCGCGGTCGTGCTGGCCCGCCGCCATCCTCCACGCGACGCTGTACGTCTCCATGGAAATCACAGGGGTTGCCGTGCGCACCTGGGGTTAGGAGGCGCCGATGTCTCTCGACCGCGCCACGCTCGCCATCGCCCTCGACGCGTTGAAATCGTCCCGCGAGCTCTTCGAGAACGAGGATCCGCAGGGCCTGGCCGCCCTCCAGCGGATCGCGCGGTCTGTCCGCGATCACGCGGCGTCCCAGGGCATGACCGACCTCGCCGAGCTCGCCGAAGAGGTCCAGGTCGCCTCCACCCGCGAGCTCGACGCCTCGGTCGAGCTGCTGCTGAACGAGCTCCGCCGCGAGCTGTTCAAGCCGCAGCGCCAGCCGGGCGCCGTGCTCGTCGTCGCCGCCGATCCGGCCGAGCGCAGCACCCTCGCCCGCGCCCTGGCCGGGCTCGCCGACCGCCTCTACGAGAGCGACGCGGCCCAGCACGCATGGGCGGTCCTCCAGAAAGAGCCCGTGGCCGGCATCGTGCTCGATCTGTCCGGCGACACCGAAGAGGGGCGGGTCCTCATCGGCCGCGTCCGCGCCGACCCCACGCTGAAGTACGCCCCGCTCGTCGTGCTCTGCAACCGCGGCAGCTCCCAGCTCCGCGCCGAGTGCCTCGCGCTCGGGGCCAGCGAGTTCTTCGTGAAGCCGTGCTCCGACGCGCACCTCGCCGCCTGCCTCGCCACGCTCATGGGCCACGACGACCGCATGCTGCTCGAGCTCGGCACCGACCCCGCCACCGGCCTCCCGCCCGCCCAGGCGCTCAAGAAGGCCGCACGCAAGCTCCAGCACGAGGCCGAGGTCACGCGGTCCACGTTCGTCGTGGCCCTCGCGCGCATCACGGGCCTCGACGCCCTCACCCGCGAGCGGGGCGAAGCCGCCGCGACCCGCGTGGTGCGCACGGTCGCCGAGACGTTCGTGCACGGGCTCCCGAAAGCCCACGTGTTCACGTGGCAGGCGCAGGAGATGGCCATCCTGATGCCCGCCACGAAGGCCGACCCCGCGACGCGCCTGCTCCAGGACGTGCTCGCCCACGTCGCCGCGCTGCGGGTCCCCGTCCAGAAGGGCGACCCCATCACGCCCACCGTGGCGGTCGGCGGGGTCGAGGTCCTCGGCATGCCGTTCGACCGCAGCATCGCGTCCGCACAGCGCATGCTCGACCTCGCCGAGCAGGCCGGTGCGGGGATGCCCGTCGTCACGCCGCTCGCCAGCGCCGCTCCGCCGCGGCACCGCGTCCTCGTCGTCGAAGACGATCACACGGTGGGCGAGATCGTCGTCCGCACACTGCAGCGCGCGGGCCTCGACGCCGTCCTGCGCGAGGATGGCCTGACGGCGCTCGAGCTCGCGAAAGACCTGCGCTTCGACATGGTCATCACCGACATCGTGATGCCGTTCATGGACGGGTACCGCCTCGTCGAGAACCTCCGCGACATCCCGCGCTACAAGCGCACGCCCATCCTGGTCCTCACGTCGCTCACGTCCGAGCGGCACGTCGTGCAGGGCTTCGAGACGGGCGCCGACGCCTACATCACGAAGCCCTTCAACCCCCGCATCCTCGCGGCGCGGGTGAAGTCGCTGCTCGCGCGGAACACCGGCTGATGCTGTTCTGCAGCTTCCCCACCCTGCTGATCCGCGGTCTCGTCGAGCTCGTCCTGTTCATGGTCGCGATCTCCTTCGTGTCCAAGCGCCACCCGGCCGCGGGCATGCTCATCGCGGCTGCGATGACGATGGCGATGCTGGGCACGTTCGGCGGCCCGCTGCTCGAGTGCCTCGGCTACACCGCCGCGATGAACTCGAACCAGCAGTCCGAGCAGTTCTTCGTCGGCACGATGATCACGGGCTGGTTCCTGTGGATGTTCGGCCCGCTGACCCAGGCGCTGAACCTCGGCCTCGTCACCATCGCCATCGCGCTCATCGCGCGCGACCTCCCCGAGCGCGAGCCCGAGACCCTCTGACCCGGCTCAGAGGCGCTTGCGGGACAGCGGCATGGTGAGACACCGCCCGCCCCCACGCGCCCGCGACAGCTCGCTGCCCATGAACGTGTAGACCGTGCGGCCCTCGCTGGCCGAGAGCTTCTCTTCGCGCACCTCGGCCGGGTCGTCGGCGGAGAGGTTGAGCTGGGTGAAGCCGTGGTGCTCGACCAGGGTGTTCGTGGTGCGGACGTTGCGCGAGTACAGGACGATCCGGCCCGGCGCGAGGCACACCGCGTTCGCCCCGTCGGTCCACTGCTCGCGGAGCTGGTGGAGCTCGTCGTCGCCGCCGCACGGGACGACCTGCGTCGCGTCGCCGAGCTCGCGCTTGAGCAGGTTCTCGACCGTGAGCCCCTCGAGGAGCCGCGGGTTCCGGCCCCGGGCGAGCTCGACGACGGAGATGTCGCGGCCGTGCGTGATCATCGGCGCGTGCCCGAGGAACAGGCCCTCGTCGACGGCCGTGAGGATGGTGTCGAGGTGCATGACGCTGCGGCGGCGCGGCATGATCACGGCGTGCACCCGCTCGAGCTGCGGGAAGGACGGGAACAGGACCTCTTTCGCGAGCCGCTCGATGGTCTCGGGCCGCGTGCGCTCGGAGCAGCCGATGAGCAGGATCTGCGGGGAGATCACGAGGACGTCGCCGCCTTCGAGCGCACGGTAGGCGGGGTTGCGGGACCAGTCGGGCGTGTCGAACACGAAGGGAGGCGCCGGATCGAGCCCGTAGCGCAGCGCGAAGTGCACCAGCACGGACTCCCGCGCGCGCGCCGACGTGGACATCCGGCCCACCACGACGCGGTCGTAGATGCCGATGCAGGGGTCGCGCATGAACATGAGGTTCGGGACCGGCTGGATGGCCATGAGCTCGTGCTGCTCGAGGCGGGAGCGCATGCGCGCGAGGGTCTGCCGCGCGGCGGGCACCTCGGCCCAGGCGATGCCCTCGATGAGCGCCGCGGCGAGGCGGTCGGCGGGGAGCGCGGACAGGACCTCGGCCAGCTCGCGCGCGGCGGCCAGCTCGCAGACCGTGTCGAGGAGCTGCGCGGTGGCCTCGGGGGGAGCCGTGACCAACGCCCTCTGGAGGAGGTCGGCCACCTCGAGCACCTCGGCGCCGCCGTGCCTCAGGATCTGCTGGAGCACGTCGTGCTCGCGGCGCGCGAGATCGATGGCCAGGATGTCGTCGAACAGCAGCGGCTCGAGCTCGAACTGCGTCATCCGGACGACTTCGGCGCCCGGCTTGTGGACGAGCACGCGTTCGAGCTCGCCGACCTCGTTGTAGACCTGCATGCCGTACACCTTACCCGACGGGGGTTGTGCTACCGTCGCCCCCTTCCCGAATCGGGGGATGAATGAGCGACGCCGAGCTGACACCCACCGGGCGCGAGCTGCGGGATCCCGCCGCAACGCTGGTCGAGTGTGTCGACCCGCGGGGGTTGAAGCACACCGTCATCCGCTTCGACGAGGCGCACCGTGGGCACGTGACCCTCACCACGGCGGTCGACCTCATCGAGAGCTTCATGGGCTACCCGATGGTCACGGGCCTCGTCGAGTGCACGTCGATCGACACGAAGAACGCCCAGTTCGCCTACCCCACGGGCACGATCTGGACCCTGAAGGAGGTGATGCGCGGCTTCGACCAGGTCGGCAAGGCCGTCGGGTGCCGCGCCGCCCTCGAGATCTGCTACCTCGGCGGGATGATCCTCCACGAGGCGGGCGACACGGGGCCGCTGCAGGGCTGCTTCTCCCACGGGAACCTGAATCCGTGGCGCATCGGCGTGAAGGGCGACGGGCAGCTCCAGATCTTCGGCTACGGCCTCGCCCAGGTCGAGATGTACGAGTTCGTGCACGGCGCCGCCGAGCACATCGACAACGACTCCATCCGATACGCCCCACCCGAGCGCCTCGAGGGCCAGCCCGAGCAGCCCAGCTCCGACACGTACTCCCTCGCGGTCCTCGCCCACGAGCTCATCACCGGCCGCCCGCTCTTCGATCACAAGGAAGCGAGGGCGATGTGGGAGTCGGTGAAGATGGCCGAGGGCGTGCAGCGCATGCTCGACGCCAAAGACGTGCCCAAGAAGGTCCGCGAGGTCCTGTCGAGCGCGCTGATCTACGACCCCGACACACGGCTCTCCGGCGAGCCGTTCGTCGAGGCCATCGGCAAGCTCCTCGACGACGCGTCGATCGACGGGCGCACGCTCTCCGATGTCATGCGCCGCATGAACCAGACCACGCGCCAGTCCTCCCGGAAGCTCGTGAACGTGAAGGCCACCGCCACGGCGGCCTTCGATCCGGCCGCGCTCGCGGCGCTCGCCGAAGAGGCCGCGGCCGAGGACGACGAGGACGAGGACGACGAAGAAGAAGCGGGGTCCGCGCCGGGACAGCCCCGCTGGGGAGCCGTGTCCCGCGAGCGCACCACGGGGCGCGCGCGCCAGCTGCCCGGCGAAGAGAACCGCCTGCGGCGCCGTCCGGGCTTCGACGAAGACGACGACAGCAACACGACCCGTCGCCGTCGCCGTCGCCGCGACGAGGCCGAGGAGTCCACGCGCCAGCGGCGCCGCAACGTCCCCGTGGCCGAGCCCGAGGACGAGGACGACGAGGCCACCGACATCCACGTCCCCGAAGACGACCTCGTCGCGCCGCGCCGTCGACGCCGTCGGCGCACCGAGGACGAGCCGGCGGAGGCGCAGGCCGCTCCCGAAGAGGCCCCGTCCGACGAGGGCGATGGCGATGCGGACGACGTGGAGTTCCCGCGCCGCCGGCGCCGTCGGCGCGGTGGCGACGACGGGGACGACACCGATGCGCGTCCCGCGGAGGCTCCGAAGGCGGAACCCACGAAGGCCGAGCAGCCCAAGTCGGAGCCGAAGGCCGAGCCCGCGAGGTCGGAGCCGAAGGCGGAGCCGGCGAAGTCGGAGTCCCCGAAGGTGGAGCCCACGAAGGTGGAGCCGGCGAAGGCCGAGCCCGCGAAGGTGGAGCCCGCGAAGGCCGAGCCCGCGAAGGCCGAGCCCGACGCGAAGCCCGAGCCCGCAGCGGGAACCGGGAAGGCACCGGAGGCCGGGAGCACTGCGGCCGCCTCCGAAGCTCCGAAGGCCGAGCCCACGAAGGCCGCGCCGCCCACCGAGGCCCCGAAGGCCGACGCGGGCGCGCGTCCGGCCGAGCCCGCCCCGCAGCCGGAGGGCGACGACGACGCCGATGGCGACCTGCCGCGCAGGCGCCGTCGCCGCCGGTCCGAAGCCGAAGAAGACGCGCCCCCCGCCGCGGCCGCGAGCGCCGACGAGGGCGGCGACGACGATCCCGCCCTCCCCCGCCGTCGGCGCCGGCGCCGGGAAGGCGACGACGACGCGGACGCCGGTGCAGCCGGTGCGCCCGACACGGCAGAGCCGGCCGACGAGGGCTCCGACGACGGCGATGTCCCGCGGCGCAGACGACGCCGCCGGTCCGAGGAATGATCCGTTTCGAGCTCGACTTCATCTCGCCGTACGCGTACGTCGCGTGGCACGCCGTGCAGCCCATCGCCGCGCGGCACGGCCTCGACATCGAGCCGGTGCCCATCCTGTTCGCCGCGCTGCTCGACGCGCACGGCCACCGTGGCCCCGCCGAGATCGAGCCCAAGCGGCGCTACGTGTTCAAGGACTGCTTCCGGAAGGCCGCTGCAGCCGGCGTGCCGCTCGTGCCGCCGCCGGGGCACCCGTTCAACCCGCTCCTGGCGCTGCGCGTCGCGAGCCTCGACATGCCCGCCGAGACGCGTCGTGCCCTCGTCACGGCGCTGTTCGACGCGACCTGGGCCACGGGCGAAGGCGTGACCGACCCCGCCGTCGTGGGGCGAGTGGCCGCGGAGCACGGCCTCCACGACGCGGTCGCGCGCGCGTCCGAGCCCGCCGCGAAGGCGCGCGTGCGGGATGCGACCGCTGCGGCGCTCGACCGGGGCACGTTCGGCGTGCCGAGCCTGTGGGTCGGCGACGAGCTGTTCTGGGGCGTCGATGCGCTCGGGCATCTCGACGCGTTCCTGAACGGCGAAGACCCCGTGCCGACGGGCCTCCTGGAGCGCTGGGAGCACATCCGTCCCGAGTCGCGGAGACCCGGGAGCCGGTAGCGCTACCTCAGGAGCCCCACGGGTGCGTTCACGGCCTGGATGAAGTCGACCACCACGTCGCCGGAGTCGTCGGCGAGGCGCACCTTGCGGAGCTGGTGCCGCGCGACCGTGATGTCGCCCCACAGCCCGGTGAAGTCGTAGTTCGCGTCGAACCGGTTCTCGACGCGTGCCGGCAGCTGCGCGAGCACCGACGCCGGGAACCGCACCCGGCCGTCTGCGTCGGTCGCCGTCGCAACCACCCGGAACAGCTCGGTCTGGTAGTTCGGGTCGCGCACGTCCTGGTCGTAGATCTTCAGCTCGGCGACCACGATGGACGGATCGTCGGTCGCCTGGTCGGGAATCCAGTGGATCTCGACCGTGCTGTCGGTGCGGAGCACCTCGCGACCCGAGAGCAGGTCGGGATCGAGCAGGTCGAGCACGGGACGCGGCCCCTCGACCGTGCCGTGCACCGTCGTCACGCCCGCGCGGACCGTCGCGATCTCGTAGGGGCGCCGCACGACCTCGGACTGGCCGAACAGGCCCGCGACTCCGACCGGGAAGAAGAACCCCGAGAAGTCGTCGTACTCGAGCCAGGCGCCCGCACCCGCCCCCACGACGCTCGAGCCCGACGGCGTGACGGACGCGGTGCCGACCCAGGCCTCGGTCTCGTAGAGCTCCGGGTCGCCGTCGTACACCTCGGCGAAGCGGTAGCCCGTCCACACGCCGGTAGTCTCGGGGGGCGGGGCCTGGGCGAGCGTGAGCGTGTCGCCGTCGGCCCCGGTGATGCGCGACTGGCCGACCTGCACGCCATCTGCGTCGAAGAACGCCGCCACCTGGCGCACCGAGTCGGGGTCGATGGCGAACGACCAGTAGTAGTACTGCTGCACGAGCGCGAGACGGTCTTCGATGAGCCGCACGTCGCGATCGAAGTCGCGCGCGGTGGTCAGGGTGACGGCATCGCCCAGGGCGTGTGGGCCGAGGATCAGCGGCGGGGACGGCGGCCGCCGGTCGTTCGGACCGAAGAACCGCACGTCGCCCACGGGCGGAGCCCCGCCGAGCGGCGCGATCTCGAGGATGTCGGTCGCGTAGCCCGGGTGGATGCCGTTGCCGGAGAACGCGATGGCGTCGGCGTAGCCGAACTCGCCGCCACACCAGAGGATCGGCTCGAGCGCGTCGCCCGTGTAGCCGTAGCCCTCGATCGGGCACTCGAGACGCCCGATGGCGACGCTCACCTTCTCGTCGGCCGCGTAGTCGCCGAGGTGCGAGCGGTACGCGATGGCGTCGGACATCCGGGCGAATCCGAAGTCCGTGACCACCACGAGATCGAGTGCCTCGCCGGTCTGCCCGTGGCTCGGGAGCTCGATGACGACGCGCTCGAAGTCGGTCTCGAGGATCTTCGCGTTGCGCCCGCCGACGACGACCGTGCGCGTGGTGTGGAGCCGACCGCCCTGGATCTCGGCCGTGCCCCCGCCGAGGAACCCGCCGCCTTCGGTGAACGTCACGCCGGTGAGGACGGGGCCATCGGCCGCGTCTTCGAAGTACGGCTCGTAGGGCCGCTCGAGGCAGCCAACCAGCCCGAACATCAGGATCTGAGTAACGATTCGCGCGTTCATGGCAGATCCAGCCGGGTGACGACCACGTCGGTGACCCGCGTTCGGACCGGCGAGATCGGGATGCGCCCGCCGACGTAGCTCATGGCGTCGGGGATCTCGACGGTGCCCTCGGACATCCGCGCGACCCACAGCACCGCGCCCGCGCGCTGGTCTTCGCGGACGGCTGCATCGAGGAACTCGAGGTCGTCCGGCGAGAGCGAGAACACGCCGTCGTCGACCACGGTGCAGACGAGCTCGCCAAGCACCACGCTGCCGTCCCCGTCGTCGGGGATGCACTCCCCCTCCACGCAGCTCACGCCGATGTCGCAGTCGGCGTCGACCGCGCACACGCCCTGCGCCGCGGCCCCGAGGTAGCGCAGGCTCACGGTGAGCGGGTCGGACGTGGTGCTCGGCTCCCACGTCAGGGTCATCTGGCGCTCGAACGGCCCGGCGAAGCGCACCTCGTCGCGCTCGCCGGTGTACACGCCGTCGTCGTCGTAGTCGTGGTGCGGCGGGCGCACGGGCTCGCCGTCGATCTCGAGGCCCGCGATGCCCGACGGGAACCGCACGGTGGCCGCGGTGAGCGGGTACGGCACGGAGCCCATGCTCGACTCGGGCGGCACGACCGTGCCCGGGAACGAGAGCCCCCACACGCTGTCGGGCCGCCAGGTGTCGGCGAGGTACGCGTGGTCGGTCAACGCGGGTGCGAGCGTGCCGCCCCAGCTCGCGAAGAAGCTCTCGCCCGCGGGCCTCGGGTGGCTGCTGGGGTCGCGCTCGAGCCGGATGACGTCGCCGTCTGCGGCGGTCAGCGCGATGTGGTCGCCCACGTCGACGTACTCGGTGGTGCCCGGGTACCCCGACGCGTCGATTCGCGTCACGCACGCGTCTTCGAGCCCGATGTCGCGCGGGCCCGGGACGAGGAAGTTGGACTGCCGGTCGTAGTCGGGGCTGCGCGGGTACCCGAAATCGGCGTACCCGATGACGAACGACAGCCCGTCCTGGTAGGGCGTGTCACCGAAGAACGCCGCCTGGCCGAGCCCGAGATTCGACCCGTTCAGCGCGAAGCGGAAGTACTCGATCTGCCCGCCCATCGGGTCGCCGGGCGGCAGGATCTGGTCGAGCTCGGTGGACGCGTCGTACAGCCGGACCTCGTAGTCGTCCGAGGGCCGGATGCAGGCCGAGAGCAGCGCAATCGTCATGAAGAACGCCGACATCTACCACCCCGTCCCGAGGCCGGCGTAGACGCGGAAGGTCGGCTTCTCGTACTCGGCGGAGAGCTCGCTCGCGGCATCGCGCGCCACGCTGCTCTGGATGAGGTCGGCGTTCACGTCGCCGTAGCCCGCCGTCGGCCGGAAGCCGTACGACACCCGCAGGAAGCTGTCCCAGTCGAAGTCGTTCCAGATGAACTGGCGCACGCGGAGCTCGACGCCGGCGTCGGTCAGCACGTAGTTCGGCTTGCCCGGGATGCTGTTCTTCGCGGAGTAGTCCTTGAACGGGATCTCGCGGCGCACGCTGCTCGGGTCGTCGGGCACGACGGAGTAGCCCTCGATGTGCGTGTCACCCTCGACCCGGTACGACCACAGGTTGCCCGCGGAGCCGAAGAACTGGAGGTACATCGCGTCGGTGTACGTGGGGCCGATCTTCAGGTCGAGGTCGCGGGCCACCGGGAAGCGGTACGAGGCGTTCGCGATGAGCATGGTCTCGCCGTACAGCGAGTAGCCCTCGTAGCCCGAGAACTGG
Organism: Alphaproteobacteria bacterium; assembly: GCA_020632875.1. Taxonomy (GTDB): domain Bacteria; phylum Myxococcota_A; class UBA796; order UBA796; genus JACKEQ01. Next base: position 186,117 of record JACKET010000007.1, on the reverse strand, counting down.
ACGTTGTTCCCGATGGTGCCGTTGCCCCACGCGTACGGGTGCCGGCCACCCGCGATGAACTCGTCCCACCCGATGACGTTGCGGTCGATGAACCCGCCCTCGAAGTCGAGCTGCAGGGTGTGCCGCGAGAACAGCGGGATGTACTCGGTCCACTGCAGCGCGAACCGGTTGAAGTGGTACCGGTCGAAGCGCTGGCCGTCGTCGTACACGGTGCCCGCGATCTCGGGGTCGAGCAGGTTGCTGATCCGATGCTGGTAATCGAAGATCACGCGCCGACCGCCGCGCGGGTTGATCCAGTCGTCACCGGCGTAGCTCGAGCCGTGCGGCGACCACTCGACGTAGGCGCCGATGCCGACACTGTCGAGGTAGGGCGCGAACTTCGCGCCGTTGCCCGTGTCGCGGAAGCTGTACCGGGAGTAGTCGAGGCCGGCCGACACGTACAGGTAGTCGGACAGGTAGTAGCTCGTGTACAGCCACACATCGTCGCTGACCTGCTCGAACTTCAGGTCGACGACCGTCACGTCGTCGGTCTCGGGCACCCCGTCGAGGTCGTTCCCGTAGCCGTATGTGCCCTTGTACTGGTACCGCGAGTACCCCAGGTTGAGGTGCGGCCAGAACATGTCGTTGAAGTACCCGAGGTACAGGTAGTTGTCCTTGCCCGCCGTGACCTGGGCCTCGAGGTAGTGCTCTTCGGCGTAGTCGCCGAGGTACGCGGACGCGCCGATCTCGACGTTCTTGTCGGTCGTTCGCAGCACCGGCCAGATGTTGAACGGCATCTGCGCCTTGAGCACGTGGTACGGCTTCGACAGCGCATGGGCGTCGGCGAGCTTCGGCCGATGGAGCATGAACCCCTCGGTGTCGATGCACGCGGTGTCGTCGACGCCGCAGATCCCGGGGTACGGCTGCACCTCGTTCTTCAACTCGTCATCAGGAACGCCGAAGATCCGGAAGCCGTGCCCGGTGGTGGCCGAGTAGAACAGGTGCCCCTCGGGCGAAACGTCGGGGCCGTAGGCGTGCCCGAGCACCTCGGTCTGCTTGCGGGCCTCCCCCGTCTCGAGATCGAGGCTCCAGATGTTGGAGATGCCGCCGAGGTCGCTCGCGAACCACACGCGCCCGTCGGGCCCGAAGGTCGGGTCGACCTCGTCGGCCGCGCTGTCGGTGAGCCGCTGCCACTCCCCCGTCTCGATGTCGAAGAGGAAGAGGTCCTGCTGGTAGTTCTTGAACAGGGACGTGAGGATCTTCGTGCCCGTCGCGTCGAACTCGAGCCCCTGGATCTGCGTGCCGTCGCCGAACTGGGTGAACCGCTTCAGGCCCGTGCCGTCGGCGTTGATCATGTACAGGTCGGTCGTGCCGTCGTCGTAGCGCGAGAACGCGATGCGCTGGCCGTCGGGGTGCCAGGCCGACTCTTCGGCGCGCAGGGTGTTCGGGATCTTCTTCCACTTCACGCGGAGCTGCTTGTCGTCGTCGACGATCTCGCCGAGCACGAGCTGGTTCCAGTTCTTGCCGTCGAGGTTCATCGTCACGCCGAGGTCCATCAGCGCCGGCGCCGTGACGTCCTCGCTGCCCGTGACGACGATGCGGTTGTCGCGGCTCCACTTGGCCTTCCAGTACTGCGGCCAGTCGATGCCCGTCGTCTTCCGCGACCACTCCTTCGCGGCCTTGGTGTCTTCGGGGTCGACGTACTCCCCGCCGATCGCCCCCCACTCCTCTGCCCGGATCTGGCGGATGTACAGGCCGTTGTCGAACCACGCCATGTAGCGGCCGTCGGGAGAGTGCGAGGGCATCTCGATGTACGAGGTCTCGCCGTCCTTCTCCTCCTCCTGCTCGCGCTTCGACATCGCCTCCCAGTCTTCGTCCTTCTCCTTCTCCCACAGGGGCTGGGTCAGCCACATCTCGCGGCCGGCGACCATGCCGCGGGCCTCGACCTCGGCGCGGGTCTTCTCGTAGTGGGCCTTGCGGTCGGCGTACCAGAGGTCGTAGAGCTCGCGGGCGTCTTCTCCGGTGGCCTCTTCGACCACCTTGTCCCAGGTCCAGTGCCAGCGCTCGCCGGAGATCTTCGCCATCTCGCTGTAGACGTCGCGGTCGTAGCGGTCGTGCAGCCACAGGCCGAACGAGTAGCCCTGGTTGTAGCCGAGCTCTCCGTCGGCACCCTCCTTGTCGATCCGCGTGGTCCACTGGTCGTTGTCGAGCACGCGGTCTTCGAGGAAGGCCATCCGGAGGTAGGCCTCGCGGCTCGTGCCCCAGAAGTTGTACCCGGCCTGGTGCGACCAGTACTCGGCGCCGCCTTCGGCCCACCAGTAGGGCGTGTGGGCCGACAGGACCATCGACACGCCGATGTCGGCGTTGATGTTGGACAAGGGCCCCTTGGCGCCCCAGCGCTTCAGCCACTCCTCGTCTTCGACGAGGCCCCCGAGCTCCATCCCCGTCGAGTCTTCGGACCAGGGAAGGTAGACCTTGAGGGACACGATGTGGGCGAACTCGTGGACGAACACGTCCTCCAGGAACTCCATCCGGCCGCGCTGGCGGAACAGCGGGCCCCACATGCCCGGGAAGCCCGTCTGGTCGAGCTCTGCGATGGCGAAGCCGTTGCCCTCCCACCCGATGTCCTGGTCGTAGAGCATCACGTGGGTCTTCTCTTTCAGGTCGTAGTCGAACTGCTCGGTGATGGCCGGGTACGACTCCTCGGCGATCTTCGCGAGGGCCGACGCAGAGAAGGCGGCGGTGAAGTAGTGCGGGTGGCTAGGGTCTTTCTTCGACTCGGGCCAGTAGATGAAGAAGTGCTCGGTCTCGAGCGTGTGCCAGCGCACGTCGGTGTGGTTGTAGTCGAACCCGTTGCCCGCCAGGGCGAGGCTCGCGAGCAGGCTCACCATCGGACCACCGCCCCCGCGCCGAGCTCGGTGCCCGGCTGCGGCGAGTACTCTTCGAGGCCGAGCGCCGCGAAGTGCGTGGTGTCGGCGCCGAGCACCTGGCTGCGGAAGTGCGCCTTCAGCTCGACGTGGGGGTTCGGCTCCCAGCTCGCGGCCATGCCGAGGTCGAGGAAGCCGCCCGCCGTGTTCTCCATCGGCGAGAGGTTCGCCTTCCACACGCTCGGGCCGCTCGTGCCGATGCGGTAGGTCGTGCGGTAGCTCGCGCGGATGTCGCCCGAGAGCGCGAAGTCGCGCGTCCAGTTGTGGACCATCGAGCCGTGCGCCACGAGCTCGTCGCCTGCGTCGAGCCAGCCGTTGCCGAAGCCGTCGCGCTCGATGACGTACCCGACGATTCCCGGGACCTTCCACACGTACGCGGCGTCGATGCGGAACGCGAGCCAGTCGACCACCAGGAGGCGCCCCAGCGCGTGCAGCCCGACGTTCGTGACGCCCGTGCCCGTGAGGAACGAGTGCGTGCCGGTGGGACCGCCGATGAAGTTGCCCGGCCACTCGACGCCGCTCGGCGCCTTCACGTCGATCTTCGCGGCGATGGCGAGCCGCTTGCCGATCACGGGCTGGAACACGGCGCCCGTGTGGATGTCGCCGAGGGCGCGCGTCACCACGAGCGTGCCGTGGTCGTTGCGCAGCCGTGCCTCGACCCAGGGGACGTGCATGTACAGCCGGATCCGACGGGAGAAGCCCTGGTCGAACCGCAGCCACATCCGCGAGTAGGACCACGCGACCTCGTCGTCGTAGCGGAGCTTCGTGCCCTCTTCGTCGCGGAAGGAGTGCGTGGTCTTGTTGTCGAGCCCGATCTCGACCTGCATCCAGCCCTTCGGGAGGACGTGCTCGTGCTGCGCCTGGCGCTCGGGCCAGTCGGCGTGCATCGTCTTGGTGTTGAACACCCCGCCGTGGGCCGTGGGCAGGATGGCAGCGAGAAGGGCAATCATGGCGAGGGACACTACCAGAACGTCGGCGCGCCGCGGAAGGATAGAGTAGCCCCGTGTGGATCACCGTCGCCGCAGCCCTCGCGAACCCCGCCCGCCACTCAGCGATGTTGCCGGGCACCGAGGTCGTCGAGGCGGGTCACGGGCACGTCGGGTTCCGCCTCGCAGGCGCGCTGATCGAGCCCTTCTCGATGGGCGGGCTCAGCATGGGCATCGCGCCGTTCCGGCGGGGCTGGATCGACGCCGAGGTCCTGCAGTCCCCCGAGGATCCGCTGCTGCACGTGGCTCAGGCCACGGCGCGCGTCACGGTCGTCGACACGAAGCCCTTCGCGCTCGCGGTCTTCGCGGGCGGCCAGTGGTACGAGGAGGCCTTCCAGGGCGGCGAGTCCGCGGCCCTGGCGTGGAGCGGCGGCCTCGCCCTGCGAGCAGGCACCGAGCGCTACGTGGACTTCTCGATCGCGCCGGGTGCCCTGCTCTCCCTGGGTCCGCCGGGCGGCACGCTGCTCGAGCCGGAGCTGGTGGTGACGCCGTACTTCTTCTCCGCCGGCTGGACGCGGCCGTTCGCGGATCGGGTGTCGGTGCGGGTGGGCTGGCCTGACGGTGTGACGGTGAAGTACCGCTCGGAGCGGGCCTGGCTGGACGTGTCGGTGCTCGGTGTCGGGGTTCCGATCTGGGGGACGGTCGCGGCTGGCGTCCGGTTCTAGCGAAACGGCGCTGAGACGGCACCGTTGCGGGCGTCGGCCACGGGATCCCGGCTCGTCGTACAGGACGGGGATGGCGGGTGTGGGCGTCCGGTCTACCCTTTGCTACGCGCGCAAGCGCGCTGCGCGGCTCGCCTATGGCGGCCTTGCGATCGAAGACACGGCAGTCCCAGGATCCGGCTTCCCCGGGAGTCGGGGCGTGATGGCCGGGGCGTGGGGAAGCCGGACCCTGCGGACGTGCCTGTCCGGACCGGCGGGGCTGTCGGGAGACGCCGGTGTCGCGGGTGTCGGCCGCGGGATCCCGGCTCGTCGTAGAGGACGGGGATGGCGGGTGTGAACGTCCGGTCTACCCATTACTCCGCGCGCGGAGCGCGCTGCGCGGCTCGCCTGCGGCGGCCTTGCGGGTCGGGAGACCCGGCAGTCCCAGGATCCGGTTTCCCGGGAGGGGCGGGCGTCGAGATGAGGCGCGGGGAAACCGGACCCTTCGGGCTCTGCCTGTCGTGATCGAGGAGGTCGCAGGTCGCGGCGTCGGCCTGCTCTGGTGAGCTCCGGTCCCGATCCGTCCCCAGGCCCCCTCGGCGACCGGGGCAGAAGCACCCTTCGTCCCACCCGGGACGTTCCTTCTGCGTCATCCGCGTCCTTCTGCGTCATCTGCGTGAGACGGATCCGGCTCGTTCTCCCGTCTCCGTCGTCGGGAGATCGAGCCGGCTCGCAGCCGAGAGCCGGGCTCGCAGGCCGAATGCCGGGCCCGCAGGCTGGGCTCCTAGAACCCGAGCCCGACCGTGGCGGTCGCGAACGGCACGACGGGCCCGCCGCGCCCGAACACCTGCGGCGCACCGGGAATCACGGCCGCTCCGGCGTTCACGTCGGCCACGAGGTAGGTGCCGGGCGTCGTGAAGAACCGGCCCTTCACCGAAACGCTGCCCTCGGCTCCGGCGGCCTCGACCGCGCCTTCGGGCTGGCGGCCGAAGCGGAAGCCCGCCTGATCCGTCGTGCTCTGCACCTCGGCGAACCCGGCCCCCACGAGCAGATCGAGATCGGCGCGGCCCGTCTCGCCATGCAGGGCGCGCACGCGGGTGCGGAAGTGCGCCATGTCGTAGCCGGGGCTCTGGTGGAAGATGCCGGCCCCCGTGCCGCACGCCTCGATCGAGAGCCACGCCAGCGGATTGCCCTCGCCACACATGTAGGGATGCCGCCCGTCGATGCTCTGCGCGCCGATGCGCAGGTCGAACACCGGACGCCCCGCGACGGGCTTGCGCACGAACGTGCGGTTCTTCACGACCTCGTCGTCGGCGGACGCAGTCAGCGCGAGGAGGGCGAGGATCATCGTCAGCGCCGCGCGTTCGCCGCAGGAGCCCGCAGGCGCAGGACTTCGTTCGCCGCGCCGTCGACGACCCACAGCTCGTTCTCGCTGTCGGCGTAGATGCCCTGCAGCGCCCCCGCGCCACGCCCCGTGGACGCCGCGTCGAGCGCGTTGCCCTCGAGGTCGTACGCCCGGATCATGCCGGTGCCGTTCTCGGTGACGAACAGCTTGCCGTCGACGAGCGCGATGCCCGCCGGGTTCGAGAGGCCCGTGACGAGGTCGGTGATCACGCCGCCCGTCCACCGGTAGTGGTCGGGGCCCGACGCGTAGCCGTAGCCCTGGATGCACGACCCGTCTTCGACGGAGGGCAGGTCGTTGCCCCGCTCGCCGGTGCTGGTGTCGAGCACGGCGATGCGGCCGTTGCCCGTGTCGGCGATGTAGAGCAGGCCCGTGGCCTGGTCGAGGGCGAGGTGCGACACGACGTTGTTCACCCGCGAGATCCCCGTGCCGGCCCACCGCTCGATGATGCCGTCGCAGTGGTCGTCGTAGCCGACCCCGTGGTCGATCTGGAAGTCGTAGCGGACGATGTCGCCGTTGAACCCGTCGAACACCCAGTAGACGTTGTCGTGATCCCACTCGATGCCCATGCACTGCGGGCTCTCGTGCAGCATGTCGAGGTGCGAGCCGAGGTCGTAGCCGAGCTGGTCGACAGCCTGGGGATTCGTGAGCCCGAAGACCGCCGGGTCGGACGACCACAGCGTCGGACCGGTGAAGTCGTTCGGCGCGGATGCGTTGTTGTAGGTGTTGCGGCCATCCTGGCAGGTCGCGAAGGTGCCCGGCGCACCGAAGGCGATGGAGGTCACCTTCTCCATGAAGTGCAGCGCGTAGGGGTCGACGATGTGCTGCGCGCTCTGATCCCCCGTCGCCACGTCGCGGTAGATGACCACGGAATCGTCGGCCTTGTTGACCGTCCACAGCTCGCCCGACATGTCGGGGTTCATCGCGAGGTCGGTGATGTCGTCGAGCCCGTCGCTGCCCTGCCCCACGACCTCGAGCATCGCCGACACGTCGCCGCTGCCGTCGCCGAGGACGGGCAGGCCGCTGGTCTCGACGATGTCGCTCGTGCCGCCACCCTTGCAGGCGACGAGAAACGCGAGGGCGAAAACGCTACACAGGCTACGCATGGGCACTCCGGACGGTCATCGATGCAACGAGCCCTCTCTGTAGCCGTTCTCCTGGCGATCGTCCTGCCTGGGATGGCGCCTCGGGCACACGTCGGCGACCTGATCGACACCCTCGACGCGCTCCAGACCCCCGATGGCCACGCGATCGAAGCGACCTACGGGCTGATCGTCGAACACGACGGGCTGCGGTGGGTGTGCCACGAGGCCGTGACGGCGCCGGGCGCCCTGCTCTCCCCCGACTACGAGGTCGGGCCCGACGGGACCTGGATCGCCCGGATGACCGATCTGACGCTCGCGCGGGACGGGCACCCGCTCTGGGTGTCGACCGACCTCTGCACCTGGGCGCCCATCCCCGGCTTCGAAGGTCGCATCGTCGCGGACGTCGCGTTCGGGCCGGACGGCTCGGTGTGGGTCGCGACCGCCGACCCGACCGGCGAGAACGCCGTCTACCACGGGCCGGACGCGAGCTCGCTCGAGCCCGTGCTCACCGTGACGGGGTCCCGGTTCCTGTCGGTCGCGGTCGGCGCCAGCGTCTGGGCCACGTCGAGCGAGGGCGACACCGCGCTCGCCCTGTGGCACAGCCCCGATGGCGCGAGCTTCACGTCCTCGGCCATCCCGGTCGACCCGGCGCTCCTCGCACCCGTCGACGCGTTCGTGGAGGTGGCCCACCCGACCGAGGACACCGCCTGGGTGGTGCTCGATCCCATCGGGGAGGACCGCCTGCTCGAGGCGTCCGGAGGCGCGCTGACCGAGATCTGGGCCGCGCCCGACCGCATCACGGACCTCGAGCGGGCGGACGACGGCACGCTCTACGCGACGCTGGGCGACCGGCACCCCTGGCGCGTCACCGGGACGCCGACGCTCCTCGCGGGCCTCGCCGACGCTTCGGGCCTGGCGGCGACCGACCACCTGGTGCTGGCGAACCGGTCCTTCGTGAACGGGCTGCTGCTGACGGTCAGCACCGATGGCGAGACGCCGGCGTCCACTGCCCTCCCCGCGGACATCGTCGGGCCCCTCGCCTGCCCCGCCGGCACCGACCAGGCCACGCTGTGCGAGCCGCTCTGGCCGCAGCTCGAGGTCCGGCTCCGGCCGCCGGTCGACACCGGCGACACGGGGATGCCCGCGGACACGGACGTGCCCATCACCGAACCGGAGCCCGAGCCGCGCTGCGGCTGCGCGGCGTCCTCCCCCGCCGTGCCGCTGCTCCCGCTGATGCGCCGCCGATAGCTACCGGCGCCGCCGGAGCGCGGGGAACCCCGCGAGCAGCGCGAGCAGCCCCGCTCCGGAGGGCCCGGCGACGCACCCGCAGCGCCTCGTCACGTCGTCGGTCTCGACGAACGGGTCGTCGGTGTCCTCCTCGCCGGGCGGCGGGTAGATGGAGCACTGGAAGTCGCTCTTGAAGCCCACCTCGAGCGGGTCCCAGCCGATCGGCCCGACGAACTGGAGCGCGCCCGCGGTCTTCGGCGCCTTGCGCTCCTGCTCGCAGAAGTCCTCGAACAGGGCGTCGTCGGTGGTGCCCTGCCCGGCACCGAGCATCGGGGAGCCCTCGGCCGGGTAGAAGTCGTTCGCGGCCGGATCGCGCCAGCAGCCCGACACACACGGGACGTTCCCGGTGCCGAGCCCCTCGACGCCCGCGTTGTCGGCCACCTCGAACCCGGCACCCGCCAGCGCGCCGAGGTCGACGGCCCCACCGGCGAACGTGTTGCCGAGGACGCGGATCGCCGCGAAGTCGCCCGACCCGTCGTCGGCCGCGCGGATGGCGGTGGTCGACGCGCGGACGATGTTGTTCCGGAACAGCGCGGGCCCGCCGAGGATCTCGACCGCGAGCTCGTGGTCGAGGAACAGGTTGCCCGTGATCATCGCCGTGCCGTCGCCGCTCTGGAGCCGGAGGCCCCGCCCGGAGCCCGCGAACACCACGTCCTTCACGTCGAGCGCCACTCCGGGCCCGGACGCGACCCCGAGCCCCGCCCCCGTCACGACGTGGTCCCGGATGTGGACCTGCTGAGAACACCCGACGCAGCCGACCTCGATGCCCACTCCCCCCGCGACGGTGTCGATGCGGTCGTCGAGGACCCACACGTTCGTCGCGTCGCCCTCGACCCGCAGACCGGTGCCGGCGATGTTCGAGAAGCGCGCGAACCGCACCCAGCCGCTCTGGACGTTCGCGAGCCGGATCCCGACCTGCCCCGCCGGCACGTCCTCGACGGCGAGGTCGTAGACGTAGAAGTGGGTGCCCGTGATGTCGAGCACCGGGCCGTCGGTGCCGTCGTGCACGAAACGCGGCGGATCGTCTGGATTCTCGGCCTGCAGAACCGTGAACTCGGTGTCGGTGTCGGTCACCTCGGCCGTGAACGCGCATCGCCCGTAGGCGCCCGACCGGAAGATGACGACATCGCCGGGATACAGGGTCTCGCCGCCGATCTGGGCGGACCGGTTCAGGAATCCGCACCAGTCGTCCGCCGGGCCGACGACGTAGAGAATGGGCACGTGGGCTTCTGCGAGGGCCAGCCACAGGGCGATCAAGGGGCTCCTCCTCGTGGGCTCGTCCTGACCCTACCCGGTTGGTGTTACAGATGCGGGACCCGGGGAGGCATACCGTGGACGAGGACTTCACGATCGACCAGCTGAAGCTGGCGTTCACCTACCACATCGTGAACCAGATCCTCGAGAGCGACGACGAGGTCGTGCCCGCCGAGGCGAGGTTCCTGGCGCGCACGTTCCCGAAAGAGCTCTTCGAGAACAGCGGGTTCGTCGACGCGAAGGGCAAGTACACCCAGCGCTGGCAGGATGCCCTCGGCGAGGCCCTGCTCGAGCTGCCCGTCCGCCTGTCGGTGCCCGAGCGGCTGCAGATCCTCGAGACCTTCTACCAGGCCGCGATCTCCGACGACGAGTTCCAGTACATCGAGGGCAACATCCTCGTCCGCGCCGCCAAGCTCCTCGGCCTCCGCCCCGAGCAGTTCACCGCGCGCCTCGAGCAGCTCATCGGCACGGGCTCGATCGACCTGCCCGCACCCGAGTTCGACTGACCGCACGTGGGCTTCGGCTCCCGAAACCCCCGCCACCGCCTGACCATCGTGATGGTCGGGCTGCCTGCGCGCGGCAAGACGCACATCGCGCGTCGCATCGTCCGGTACCTCAACTGGAAGGGCGTGAACGCGCGGATCTTCAACGTCGGCAGCTACCGGCGCGAGCGCATCGGCGCGCACCAGCCGCACAGCTTCTTCGACCCCGACAACCCCGAGGGGCGCGCGGCTCGCACCGCGATGGCCGAGGCCGCGCTCGACGACGTGGCCGCCTGGCTCGACACGGGCGGCGAGGTCGCGATCTACGACGCCACCAACATCACCCGCACCCGCAGGGTGATGGTCGAGGACCGACTGAAAGCGCATGGCGTGCAGGTCGTCTTCCTCGAGTCGGTCTGCAACGACCCCGCGATCATCGAGAGCAACGTCCGCCAGACGAAGATCCGGTCGCCCGACTACGTGGGCGTCGACCCCGAAGCCGCGGTCGAGGACTTCCGGCGGCGCATCGCGCACTACGAGCGCGCCTACGAGCCGCTCGACGACACCTGCCACTACATCCGGCTCGTCGACGTCGGGCGCCAGGTCGTGGTGAACCGCATCCGCGGCTGGCTGCTCGGTGGGGTCGTGAACCTCCTGACCTGCCTGCACCTCGAGCCGCGCACCATCTACCTCTCGCGGCACGGCGAGTCCGAGTACAACGCGCTCGAGCGCATCGGGGGCGACAGCGCGCTCACCCGGCAGGGCGAGGCCTACGCGAACCGGCTGCACGCGTACCTCACCGAGACCCTCGCCGGGCAGGAGGTCGAGGTCTGGACGAGCACCCTGACCCGCACGCGTCGCACCGCCGGTGACCTGCCCTGGCCGGCGTACGCCTTCAAGGAGCTCGACGAGATCGACGCCGGCGAGTGCGACGGCATGACGTACGACGAGATCCGCGCGCAGATGCCGGGCGAGTACGCGGCGCGGAAGGCCGACAAGCTGCGGTACCGCTACCCGCGCGGCGAGTCGTACATCGACGTGGTGAACCGGCTCGAGCCGGTCATCCTCGAGATCGAGCGCCACCGCGGGCCGCTGGTCGTGATCGGGCACCAGGCGGTGCTCCGCGTGCTGTACGGCTACTTCACGAACCAGCCCGCCGACCGGATTCCGCACCTGCCGCTGCCCCTGCACACCGTGATCGAGCTGACGCCCATCGCGTACGGCGCCGAAGAGCGACGGGTGGAGCTGGCGCCTTAGGAGCCGGGAGCCCGGAGCCGGAGCTGGGAGCCGGGAGCCAGGAGCCAGGAGCCGGGAGCCTGGAGCCTGGAGCCCGGAGCCCGGAGCCGGGAGCCTACGGTGACGGGATCGGGTAGTGCGGCTCCCACTTGCCTTCGATGCCGACGTCGACCTCGAATAGCGTGCCTCCGGCCTCGGTCACGTGAGCGTACAGGCTCGTGTGTGTGAAGCCTCCCAGACCCGAGCCGAACCGGATTGCCACGAGGGGACCTCCCGTGTCGAGTCGGAGCTCTCCGGCGGGGGTGCCGTCAGGGAGGAACCGCCGCACCAGCCCTCCACGCTGGGCGACGTAGACGTTGCCGCAGACATCCGTCGTGAGGCTGTTCGGCCAGCCCTCCGCTTCCACCAGCTGGGCGATGCTCTCGGCCTCACCGGACGGAAACCCGGCCGAGTCCAATGGCAGCACGCGGATGTGATGGTCGTAGCCGGTCACGAACACGCGTCGGAAGTCGGGCGACAACGCAATCCCCGTCGAGTCGATGTCGGGGAGCACGAGCGTGGCGTCGCCGGACGCCAGGACGTGCCACACACCGACCCGGCTCGTGATCCAGGCCGTTCCGTCGAGGTGATTCGCGACGCCGACGGGACGTTCGATCCCACTGGCCCACACGCTACGCTGGTCGTCGGGCGTCACGCGCCCGACCTCGTCCAGCGGGTTCCTCAGGACGACCAGATCGCCATCCGACGCATAGCCCAGACCCCAGATACCGCCGAAGTCGAGGGCCCGCACCACGCCGAACCCATCCGAGTCGTACGCCAGGAGGTAGGTCTGGGTGGTCCCGACGAGGTACCCCTGGTCGTCGAACGCGAAGTCCTTCATGTACCCCCACCCCTCCGAGCTCTGGTACTCGCTGGGGAGCGGCGGCACCGTCGCACATGCCTGCTGGGTCGGCACCCACGCGACGGGACCGGTATCGGCCGTCTCACCCGTCTCCGACGGCGGCTCGACCACGGGAGGCGGGCCGCTGTCCACGGGCTCCGCGGTCTTCGAACACCCGGCGAGCAGGCATAGGAGCGCGAGCGCCGATACGCTGCCTCGGTCGGTCAGATCGGCTTGCACACGATGGGCTCGAACGTACACCGCACAGTGTCGCCCCCGGTAACCCAGCTCTTGACCGGCACGTTGCCCTGGAACACCAGCCGGCAGCGCGCGGCGGGCACGATGGGGATGTGCGCCTTGTCGGCCACGATGTCGGCGCGCTTCCGGTAGCCCACCTGGCTGCAGATGATCTCGATGTTCCGGTACTCCTCTTTGCCCTTGCCCTGCACGTAGACCGTGACGGGCGCGGCCCCGAGGCCCCCGAACATCTCTTTCATCGGGTCGTACTCGGCTTCGGCCTTGGCCTTGGCACCGGCGACCTTCTTCTGCTGGAGCTTCTGCAGGTTCGGGTCGTCGACGGCACCCGTGTCGCGGAGGTGCTCCTTCTTGTCCTTGCCGCCGGCGCCCGCGACGAGGTCGGCCCCACCGATGCCGAAGAGCCCGAGCATCAGAATCGCCAGCCCGGCCACGGCGGCGGCACCGATCATGAACATCAGCCCGAACACGATGGTGATGACGCGCAGGCTGTTGGCCGAGCTCGGCGCGGCGTTGCTGCCGAAGTCGACCTGGTGGCTCGCGAACGGCGTCGCCCCACCCGGCCCCGGCGGGAGCATGCCACCCGGCGCGTAGGTGCCCGGTGGGTACTGCGGGTAGCCGGGCTGCTGCGGGTAGCCGCCCTGCTGGGGAACCCCGGGCTGGCCATAGCCCGCGTAGGGATCGGGCTCGGCCTGGCCGGGGCGCTTGAGGCTGCGGCCCGCCACCCGCGGCGCGTCGACGTCGGGCCGCGCCTGCCCCGTGGCCTGCCGGAGCCGCTGATCCTGCTGGACCGCCTGTGCGCGCGCCGCCTCGACGCTCTGCGCATCGGTCTCGGACCCCGGCCGGGGTGCCGCCGTCGGACGGGGCCGTGCAGAGGGTCGGATCGGGTTCCCGGAGCTCAAGGGGTGGTCAACCTCCCGACCGGTGAACGGCCGTACCAGTGCAGATCTTACGCAACGGCGGGGTTACCGTCACCAGCCGCGCAGGAGGCCCGGTTGGGACCGCACATCCACCACGTGCAGATCTACTACGAAGACACTGACTTCTCGGGGATCGTGTATCACCCGAACTACCTGAAGTACTTCGAGCGGGCGCGCGAGCACATGCTCGGCGTCGAAGAGCTGGTCCGCCTGTGGGACGAGGACGGAATCGGCTTCGTCGTGTACCGCTGCTCGATGGAGTTCAAGGAGGGCGCGCGGTACGGCGACCACCTCGAGATCCGCACGACGGCGCGCATGGAGAGCGAGTACCGCGCGGTCTTCGACCAGCAGGTCTGGCGTCCCGGCGGGAAGTCGGCGCTGGTGAAGGCATCGATCGAGATGGTGGCCGTGAACCGGTCGAACCAGCTCGTGAAGATGCCCGCGCACGTCAGATCGGCAGGTGGGTGGGAAGGGTGATACGGTGCGCCTCCCCTGGAGGAGGAGACCCCCCATGCGTATGAGCACCATCCTGCTCGCCCTGGCCTTCGTGGCCTGCAAGGGCAAGGACGACACCGGAACCGAGACCGACACCGACACCGACACCGACACGGATGCCGACACCGACGCGGATGCCGACACCGACTCGGATGCCGACACCGACTCGGATGCCGACACGGATGCCGACACCGACACCGACACGGCCCTCGTGGGCTGCACCGACGACGCCATGGAGCCGAACGACTCCATCGCCGCGGCCATCGCCTCGACCGGCGGCACCGGCCTCGTCGCCTGCATCAGCTCGGAGGACTTCTGGGCCGTCGACGTTCCGGACGGGCAGGTGCTCATCGTCGACGTGACGTTCACCAACGCGAACGGCGACCTCGACGTCATCCTCCTCGACGCGGCGGGCACGACGCTCGACAGCGCGCTCACCGCGAGCGACACCGAGACCGTCTCGTGGACCAACGACACCGGCGCCACCGCCACCGTCTACGTCAACGTGCTCGTGTGGAGCGGATCGGCCAGCACCTCGAACACCTACGACTGGACGAGCACGCTCATCAGCTGCGTCGACGACCAGTACGAGCCCAACAACGACATCGCGACCGCCACCACCGGGGTCACGTCCGCCGTCGACCTCGTGATGGTCGGCTCCGACGGCAACGACTTCTTCGCGCTCGACGTCCCGGCGTTCAACGAGCTCGCGGTCGACATCTTCTTCTCGGATGAAGAGGCCGACCTCGACCTGCGCCTGTTCGACGCCGCCGGAACCCAGCTCGACTCGTCGACGGGCACCGTCGACGAAGAGCACGTCACGTGGTTCAACGGCTCCGCCAACACCGTCACGGTGTACGCGAACGTCGACCACTGGGCGACGGGCACGCTGCCCTGCAGCTCGTACGATCTGGCGTCCACCCTCACGCCGGTCACGTGCAACGAAGACGCGTTCGAGCCGAACGACACCATCCTCACCGCCACCAGCGTGGCCGCCGGCACCACCAGCGCGTTCAACACCGCGAGTGGCGACGACTGGTTCTCGTACTCGGCTGCCGCGGGCACCATCACCCAGTTCGAGCTCGTCTACGACGACACCGTGGTCCAGCTCGACCTCGAGCTGCTCGATGCGACCCCCACGGTTCTCGACTCGGGCAATCCGTCGTCGTTCGGCAACTCCACGGGGGCGGACGTCACCGTCTACGCCCACGTCGCGGGGGCCGGAGGCACCTGTGGTGACTACGACCTCGTAATCACCGACATCACGCCCGACTGCACGCCCGACGGCCACGAAGACGACGACGATCTCGCGAGCGCCGGCGCCGCCGCCGACGGCAGCTACACGGTCGAAGATACCGATGCCGACTTCTTCGCGTACAACCTGGCCGATGGCCACCGTCTGGTCGTCGTCTCCGACGCCAGCGACCTGTTCGGTACCTACGAGCTCACCCTGTACGACATCGCTGGCGCGGAGCAGGACACCGACACGATCGGCCCGTACGACGTGTCGGCCATCAACGACTCCGGTGCCGCCATCGACTACGTCGTCGCGGTCGAGAACGCCGATGCCGCGGGTGCCTGCGTGCCCTACGCCATCTCCTTCCTCGATGTCGACTGCGCGGCCGACGATGCCAACGAGCCCAACGAAGACATCGCGAACGCCACCGCGCTCACGAACGCGACGGGCCTGATCATCAACGGGGCCGGCGTGGACGTGTTCGCCCTCGGCACCGTGCAGGATGGCGAGACCGTCACCGTCACCGCCGCCTTCAACCCGGCGTTCGACGACCTCGACCTGTACCTCGACGACGCGGCGGGCACGCAGCTCGCGTCCTCGCTGTTCGGCAGCCCCGAGGAGATCGTCTGGACGAACGCCACGGGCGCGGCCGTCGACGTGTTCGCCCGGATCGAGCTGTGGCAGCCCGAAGACTGCGGCACGCCGTACGACCTCTCGTCGTCCATCGCCGTTCCGTAGCGCTCGTTCGCATCGGATGACGACGCGCTGGCTGCACCCGTGGCCAGCGCGTCGCTTCGTTCTGGGGCACGATGCCCGGGGGCTCCGCTGGGGAGCGCCGTCACGAGAGCCCCGAATGCTCGTCCTGCTCGCACTCTTCGCATGCAGGGGGCCCGCTTCGAAGCCCCCACCCCCGCCGCCTCCGGAGGACACGGCGGCGACCGTGACCGGCGAGACGGGCGCGGTGTGCATCGACGATGCGATGGAGCCGAACGACACGCTCGCTTCGGCGCTTCCTTCGACCGGCGGCACCGCCGTCGCCTGCCTCGCGTCGCCGGACGTGTGGTCGCTGGAGGTCGGGCCCGACGGGACGGTCGAAGTCGCGGTGTCTTTCGTCCACGCCGAGGGGGACCTCGACGTGCGACTGCTCGACGCGGCGGGCGCCGTGCTCGACGCGGCGGAGACCGCGAGCGACACCGAGACCGTCGCCTGGGTCAACACGACCGGCGCGCCCGCTCCGTTGTTCGTCGAGATCGCCGTGTGGGAGGGCTCGCCGAGCCCGTCGAACGCGTACGACTGGGTGGCGACCGTCACGGAGTGCACGGACGACGCCTTCGAGCCCAACGACGACGGCGTGTCCGCGGCCACGGGCATCGCGGCGTCCGAGAGCCTGGTGATGGCGTCGGACGGGGTCGACGTCTTCGCCGTCGAAGTCCCCGGGTCGACCGAGATCGCCGTCACGGCGGACCACGTGCCTCTCGACGCGGACCTCGACCTGCGCCTGTACGACGCGACCGGCACCGTGCAGCTCGATGCGTCGACCACGGCGCAGCCCCGCGAGCGGGTGCGCTGGTTCAACGCGACCGGTGCCGACACCACGGTGCTCGTCCGCGTCGACCGGTTCGCGTGGACCCGCCCCTGCACGCCGTACACCCTGACCCACGCGCTCACCTCCTACGACTGCACCGATCCGACCGAGGAGGACGACACGCCCGCGCAGGCCGCACCCATCGCGGTGGGGTCCGTCACGAACGGATTCGCGACGGCGGGCGACGAAGACTGGCTCTCCTTCACGGTGCCCGCCGGAACGGCCGTGCGCGCCGAGCTCGTCGGCTCTCCAGGTGTCGCGACCGGCCTCGCGCTGTTCGACGACGCGGCGACCCAGCTCACCGACGCCGTGTGGGCCAACGACACCGGTGCAGACGCCACGATCTACGCGCGGATCACGGGGCTCGGCGGCGCCTGCGGCCCCTGGGAGCTCACGGTCTCCGAGGCCACCCCGGCCTGCGCACCGGACCTCCACGAGCCCGACGACACCCCCGCGACGGCCGGACCCCTGGTGTCGGGCGTGGCGAACGTCACGGTCCTCGACGACGACTTCCACGCGACGACCCTCGACGACGGGCACCGGCTCGTGATCTCCGCAGAGGCCGAGGCCGCGCTCGGGTCCCTCGAGCTCGCGATGTCCGACCTGACCGGCACGCCACTCGACTTCGACGGGGCCGCACCCTACGACCTGGCGGTCACCAACACGACGGGCGCGGCGCTCCCGCTGCTCGTCGGCATCGGCAACGCGACGCCGACGCTCGGGTGCCTCCCCTACGCGCTCGACGTCCTCGACATCGACTGCGCCGCGGACGACGCGCTCGAAGACGACGACGACCCCGCATCCGCCACGCCCGTCGCCTCGGCCTCCGACCTGTGGAGCAGCGACGACGACTGGTTCGCGCTCGGCACGGTCCCCGTCGGGGCGGAGGTCCGCGCCACGGTCGTCCACCGGGTCGTCGTCGGCGATCTCGACGCCGAGCTGCTCGACGCCTCGGGTGCGGTGCTCGCCGCCGGCACCTCGGTGGAGGACGACGAGACGGTCGTCTGGGTGAATCCGGGGCCGGGCCCGGCCGACGTGCTGCTCCGGGTCCATCCGTGGGTTCCGACGGGTTGCGCCACGCCCTACGCGATGGAGAGCGCCATCACGCTCCCGTGAGGCATGATCGGGGCATGCGGACCTCTGCCCTGATCCTCCTCGCCCTCGCAGCCTGCAAGGGCCCAGCCACCGAGCCCGTCGAATCCGACACCGACACGGATGCGGACGCGGATACCGACACCGACGCGGATGCCGACACCGACGCCGATGCCGACACCGATGCCGACACCGATGCCGACGCGGATTCCGACGCAGACGCGGATTCCGACGCGGACACCGACACCGGCACGGGCTGCGCGGACGACGCGATGGAGCCCAACGACGACGCCTCCACCGCCATCGCGTCCACCGGTGGGGCCGATCTCGTCGCGTGCGACACGTCCCCCGACTGGTGGGCGCTCACCGTCGCGGACGGCGAGACCGTGTCGATCGAGGTGTCGTTCGTCCACGCGGACGGCGACCTCGACATCCGGCTCGAAGACGCCTCCGGGACCGTGCTCGCCGGCTCCGCCACCGTCGCGGACGTGGAGTCGGTCTCGTGGACCAACGACTCCGGGGCGAGCGCGACCGTGTTCCTGGTGGTGGAGGTGTGGAGCGGCTCGGCCCAGCCGAGCAACGTCTACGACTGGACGAGCGCGTTCGTCACCTGCACGGACGACGCGTACGAGCCGAACGGCGATGCCGCTTCCGCCACGACCGGCCTGACGGGGGCGACCGGGCTCGTGATGCTCGCGACAGACGGGGCGGACTGGTACGCCTTCGACGTCCCGGACTCGACCGTGCTGTCGGTCGATCTCACCTTCGCGCACCTCGACGCGGATCTCGACCTGTCCATCGTCGACGGTCAGGGCGCGCTGCTCGACCGCTCGGACTCGACGAACGACGACGAGCACGCGGAGTGGCTCAACCTCTCGGGAGCACCGGCCACGGTGTACGCGGCCGTGGAGCGCGCGGGCGGCGCGTCCCCGTGCGCGGTGTACGACCTCGCGTCGGCCCTCGACCCGTTCGTGTGCCCGACCGACACCCACGAGCCCAACGACTCCATCGCGACCGCGACTCCCCTGGGCCTCGGCACGCTCGACGCCGTCGGCACCGACGCGGACGTCGACTGGTACACGACCCAGGCGAGCGCCGGCGACTTCCTGCTGTTCGACGTCCTCTACGATCCCGCCGAGGTGTCTCTCGAGATCTTCCAGCAGACGCCCGCCGGCATCCCGCTGACGTTCGACGTGCCGGCGTCCATCCACGCCGCGTCCGCGCTCCAGATCCTCACCCACGTCGGCGTGGGGGACGGGGTCTGTGGCCCCTACCAGGTCGTGGTCTCCGACATCACCCCCGACTGCACGCCCGATGCGCACGAGCCCGACGGCAACCCGGCGATGCCCGGCCCCGCGGTCGACGGCACCTACACCCTCGCGACCAGCGACGTAGACACCTTCGGGGTCACGGTGCCGGACGGGCATCGCTTCGTCGCCGATCTCCGCGTCCAGTACGAGGCCTGGGGGGAGATCGAGGTCGCGCTGCTCGACGACCAGGGCACCGAGATCGAGCGCGACACGAGCGACCCCTACTTCGACGTCGACGCCGACAACACGAGCGGCGCGGACGCGATGTACACCGTCGTCGTCGAGAACCCCACGGCACCGGGCGGATGCGTGCCGTACACCGCGGCGTTCATCGTCCAGGACTGCCAGGCCGAGGACGCGTTCGAGCCGAACGACTCGCCGCTCCAGGCGACGCCCCTGGCCCAGGCCAGCGCCCTCGTCGTGCACGCGACGAACCCGGACTTCGTGGCGCTCGGCGATCTCGCGCCCGGCGAGACGATCGAAGCGACCGTCACGTTCGCGGGCCGGCTCGGGGACATCGACATCGCGCTGCTCGACGGCTCCGGCGCCCAGGTCGACACCAGCGCCAGCACCCGCAACACGGAGCGCGTGGTGTGGACCAACGACACCGCGCAGGTCCAGGCCATGACCCTGCTCGTCGAGCACTACTCGTCGCTGGCGACGTGCTCCACGCCGTATTCCGTGGCCGCGACGATCGGCGTGCCGTAGCATCCGGCGGTCGACCTCGTGTAGGCTTTCCCCATGCGTTTCGTCTTCTCGGTCGCGTTGTTGGCTCTCGGGTGCACGCCCGACGACGACGCGCCGCCCGACGAGACCGACGCCGACACCGACGCGGATGCCGACGCAGACTCCGATGCGGACGCAGACTCCGACGCCGACTCCGATGCCGACGCAGACTCCGACAGCGATGCCGACACCGACACCGGCACGGCCCAGGCGCTCTGCTCCGACGACGCACTCGAGCCGAACGACACGGTCGCGGATGCCCTCCCCTCCACCTCCGGCGAAGGGCTCGTGGTCTGCGCGGGCGCCTCCGACTTCTGGTCGGTCGAGGTCCAGCCCTACGAGACGCTCCACGTGGCCGCCGACTTCGTCTACGCCGACGGCGACATCGACCTCTACCTGTTCGATCTCGACGGCCACCAGCGCTCGTTCTCGTTCTCCGGCAACGACCACGAAGAGCTGCAGTACCAGGTCGGCTCCGAGGCCGAGACCCTCGTCGTCCAGATGCACCTGCGCACGGGCGACGAGAACACGTACGACTGGACGAGCTGGACCACCGCCTGCGAGACCGGCATCGACGAGCCCAACGACACGTTCGCCACCGCCACGCCGCTCGACACGGGCACGCTGTACGGCCGCAACTTCGTCGCGCACGAATACGACATCTACCGGATCGAGGCCCAGCCCGACGAGCTGCTCACGATCGAGGTGACCGACGGGGCCATCGCGGGCGACCTCGACCTCATCCTCGCCGCCGACGACGGGCTCGTGCTGGCGTACGCGAACGCGGTCGCGCCGTCCGAGCGCATCCAGTGGATCAACGACCAGCCCCTCGCCCGCACGCTGTACCTGCGCGTCGAGCAGTGGATCGGCAGCGGCGCCAGCTGCTTCGACTACGACATCACGCTCGACCGGTCCCCCATCGACTGCCCCGTCGATGCCTGGGAGGACAACGACCTGCTCGTGCACGCGGCGCCGATGCCGGGCGACTCCGTCGAGGCGACCTCGACGCTCCACGACGCCGACTTCTGGCTCACCACCCTCGATCCCGGCACGTTCACGGCCTTCGAGGTCGTGCCCGACGACGGGATCAGCCTGGCGTTCGAGCTGCTCACGGCGAACGGCGACTTCATCGACGACGGCGACCACGTGGCCGTGTACGCCGACGAGCCGGGGGGCCTCGACGTGGTCCCGGCCGTGTACCTGACGGGCGGCCTGTGCGGCGCCTACACGCTCCTGCGCACCGACATCACCCCCGACTGCGCGCCCGATGCGCACGAGCCCGACGACACGCTCGAGACCGCGGGCATCGCTGCCGATGGCGACTACGTGGCGGGGGTCGGCGAAGCGGACTTCTTCGCGGTGCCGGTGCACGCGAATCGACGCCTCGTCGCGCTCGCGACCGTGCCCTACCGGGTCTACGGCGAGATCCGCCTCGGGCTGTACGACGACTTCGGGACCGAGATCGACCACGACTGGTCGCAGCCCCAGTACCTCGTGAGCGAGGACAACCCGGGCCCCGACCTCGCCACGTGGACCGTCTCGGTCACGGGGGCCGACGGCCCTGCGGGCTGCGTGCCCTACTCGCTCGAGCTGTTCGAGGTCGACTGCAGCGCCGAAGACTCCCACGAGCCGAACGACGCGCTGGGCCAGGCGGCCGCCCTCACTTCGGGTGAGGCGCTGTCGCTCGGGGCCTGGGACGACGACTGGTTCCTGCTCGGATTCGTCGAGCCGGGCGAGCGCGTCGACGCGACGGCCGACTTCCGCGATGCGCTCGGCGATGTCGATCTGGAGCTCGTCGACGCCGCGGGGCTCGTGCTCGACGCGAGCGGATCGAACGGCGACCACGAGGCCGTCGCGTGGGTGAACCTCGGGGACACCGCCGCACCGGTGTTCCTGCGTGTCTTCCATCACTGGAGCCCCGGCTGCGCGACCCCGTACGCGATGAGCAGCCGCATCACCCCGGCAGACTGACCCTCCGAAGCGCAGGTCCGAAGTAGTTGCGACCCCCGTGAGCAGACCGGATACTCCGATGCGGGACGGAGGTCCGAATGAAGTCGCCGATGCTGCCCCTGCTCCTCGTTCTGGCGGGATGCCTCACGGCCCAGCCCCGCCCGCCGGAGTCGGACACGGACACGGACACCGACATGGATGCG
This sequence comes from Alphaproteobacteria bacterium, assembly GCA_020632875.1. Lineage (GTDB taxonomy): Bacteria > Myxococcota_A > UBA796 > UBA796 > JACKEQ01. The sequence continues at coordinate 164,185 of JACKET010000007.1, read as the reverse complement.
GACACCGACGCCGACGCGGACACCGATGCCGACGCCGACACCGACGCGGATGCCGACACCGACGCCGACGCGGATTCCGACGCAGACAGCGACTCCGACGCCGACAGTGACTCCGACGCCGATGCGGATACCGACACCGATGCCGACTCCGACACGGATGCCGACAGCGACACCGACGCGGACTCCGACTCCGACGCGGACTCCGACTCCGACGCAGACTCCGACTCCGACGCAGACAGTGACTCCGACGCGGACTCCGATGCCGATGCCGATGCAGACACGGATGCCGATGCCGATGCGGATGCAGACACGGATGCCGACGCAGACGCAGACGCCGACACGGATGCCGACGCCGACACGGATGCCGACACCGACACCGGCTTCGCCTGCCCCGACGACGCGCAGGAGCCCAACGACACGCTGGCCGACGCCATCGCGTCCACGGGCGGAACCGGGCTCGTCGTGTGCCAGGGCGTACCCGACTTCTGGTCGTTCACGGTCGGGGCCGGAGAGACGGTGGAGATCGACGTCTCCTTCGTGAACCTGAACGGCGACATCGACGCGTACCTGTTCGACGCCGCCGGAACCCAGCTCGATGCCGCGCTCACGTCGAACGACACCGAGACCGTCGCGTGGAGCAACAGCACCGGTGTCGACGCGACGATCTACCTCATGGTCGAGCTCTGGTCGGGCTCGTCCGCCGACACCAACACGTACAGCTGGGTCAGCGCGTTCTACACGTGCACCGACGACATCTACGAGCCGAATGACACCCTGGGCACCGCGACGGTGGGCGTGACCAACGCCACGAACCTCCAGATGCTCTCGTCCGATGGCTCCGACTACTTCGCCATCCCCGTGCCCGCGTCGACCCTGGTCGAGGTCGACATCTTCTTCAGCGATGCCGAGGCCGACATCGACCTGCGGTTGTTCGACGCGGTGGGCAACAGCCTCGACACGTCGATCAGCGCCTCCGACGACGAGCACGTCGAGTGGTTCAACGGCGGCGCGGCCACGACGCTGTACGCACAGGTCGACCACTTCTCGGTGGGCACGTCGGTGTGCTCCGCCTACGACCTCGCCACCACGCTCACGCCCCTCACGTGCGCCGACGATGGGTTCGAGCCGAACGACACCATCATCCAGTCCGCTGCGGTCGGCACCGGAGCGACGAACGCCTTCGCGGTGTCGGGCGATCCCGACTGGTTCGCCATCGACGTCCCGGCCGGCCGCATCGTCGAGATCGCGCTCGACTACGACCCCTTCACGCTCGACCTCGACCTCGAGGTCTTCGACGGCTCGGCCAACACCCTGGCCTTCGGGAACCCCTCCGTCATCGGCAACTCCACGGGGGTCGCCACCACCGTCTACGCGCGCGAGACCGTGTTCTCCGGGGTCTGCGACGACTACACGCTCACCGTGACCGACGTCACGCCCGTCTGTACGCCCGATTCCCACGAGCAGGACGACGCCATCGGCACCGCGGGGGCGGCGAGCGACGGCCGGTACAACGTGGCACCCGGCGATGCCGACTTCTTCGCCGAGTCGGTGCAGGACGGGCACCGCCTCGTCGCTGCGGCCGCTGCGGCGATCGACGGCTTCGGGGACTTCGAGCTCGTGATGTACGACGGCAGCTCCATCGCCGTGCAGACCGACACGTTCGGGCCGACCTACTTCGTCGACGAGATCAACCTCACCGGGGCCACGGCGACCTTCACGGTGGGCGTGGAGCGCCCCGTCCCGCTGGGCGCGTGCATCCCGTACGACATCGAGTTCTTCGACATCGACTGCGCGGCCGACGACGGGTTCGAGGACAACGACACCCAGGCGACCCAGACGACGGGCACCACGAGCGCCACGGGGCTCTTCGCGAACGACGCCGACCGCGACTTCTACCGGCTCGGCTCGGTCCCCGCGGGGGCCACGATCGACGCCACCGTGTCGTTCCGCCAGGCCATCGGCGACATCGACGCCCGCCTGCTCGGCCCGACGGGCAACACCCTCGACTCGGGCGCCACCGTGAGCGACGACGAGGTGCTCTCGTGGACGAACGTCACCGGCGCCGCCGTCGTGGTGACCCTCGAGGTGTTCAACTGGAGCCCCGACGGCTGCGCCACTCCCTACGACTTCACGAGCGCGATCACCCCCTGATCCAGCGCCCCTCTTCTTCCCGAACGACGTGAGAGCCCGATGCGCACGCCCCTGATCCTCCTCGCCCTGTCCTTCGCCGCCTGCAAGGGCACGCCCACCCAGCCGGTCGAGACGGACACCGACACCGACACCGACTCCGACGCGGACACCGACTCCGACGCCGATACGGACTCCGACGCCGACACGGACTCGGATGCCGACACGGACTCGGATGCCGACACGGACTCGGACACCGACGCAGACTCCGATACCGATTCGGACACCGACTCCGATACCGACTCGGACACCGACTCCGATACCGATACGGACACCGACTCCGATACCGATTCCGACACCGACGCGGACACGGACTCAGACACCGACGCGGACACGGACTCCGACACCGACTCCGATACCGATTCGGACACGGACTCCGATACCGACGCGGACACGGACTCCGATACCGACGCGGACACGGATTCCGACACCGACGCGGACACCGACTCCGATACCGATTCGGACACGGATGCCGACACCGACGCAGACACGGATGCCGACACCGACGCGGACACGGATGCCGACACCGACGCGGACACGGATGCCGACACCGACACCGCCATCGTGGCGACGGGCGACACCGGCATGGCCACGACCGGCGACACCGGCATGGCGGTCGACCCGCCCATCGTCTTCATGTCGGAGGTCGTCGACCACGAGACCAACGGGCAGATCAAGTACGTCGAGCTCGTGAACGGCGACGACGTCCCCGTGAACCTCAGCGGCTTCACGATGCTGCGCTACCCCGACAACGACCCCACGCCGGGCGCGCTCTCGCTGCCGAACGTCACGCTCCAGCCGGGCGACGTGTGGGTGCTGTGCGCCGCCGGTGCGGGGCAGACCGCCTTCGAGACCGAGTACGGCGCCATCCCGAACATCACGTACAGCGGCGTGATCAGCGGCAACGGCGACGACACGTACGAGCTCGTGTACGGCGGGCGCCGCGTCGATCTGTACGGCGAGCCGGGCGCCGACGGCACGGGGCTCGCGTGGGACTACACGGACAGCGTCGCGCAGCGCCTCGATCACGTCCTGTCGGGGAACACCGTGTGGACGGCCTCGGAGTGGCGGATCACGACGGGGACCGCCGCCGCGACGCCGGGCACGCACACCCTCGCACCCGGCCCGCTGGTGCTCTCCGAGATCGTCGACGCGAACCTGCCCGGGGGCGTGCCGAAGTTCGTCGAGATCACGAACATCGGCCCGCGCACCGTCGACCTGTCGGCCTACAGCCTCGGCACGTACCCGAACGGCCAGTCGAACCTCGGCGGCGACGCCACGGTGCTCTCCGGCCTGCTCGCCCCCGGCGGCTCGTGGGTCGTCGCGTTCGAGAACGGCGATTCACCCGGCAGCAGCGCGTTCTTCGACGTGTTCGGCCGCGACGCCGACGACCTCACGCCGGGCGCCTTCTTCAACGGCGACGACGTGATCGCGCTGTTCCGGGGTGCGGCGACGGGCGACGGCTCGAACGCCACGCTCGTCGACCTCTACGGTGTGGTCGGGGTCGACGGCACCGGCCAGCCCTGGGAGTACCAGGACTCCTACGCGGTGCGGAACCCGAACACCGCGCCATCCGCGACGTGGGACCCGGCCGACTGGGTCGTCCAGCCGCCCGACACGCTCGATCCCGTCGACGCGGTGGGGCTCGCCGGGCTGCTGACGCCCGGAACCCACGTGTTCGTCGCGCCGTAGCGGGCTCTCGCTACTGCAGCGCGGTGCGGATGCCCGCCGGAGAGGTCATGGTCGCGACCTTCTCTTCGGCGGGCTCGTCGCGCACGTAGCCCTGGCCATCCCAGAAGAACGACTGGTTGGCCTGGGCCTCGGCACCATCGACCTGGCGCTTGATCAGGATCACGATCTGCCAGCCGTGCTCGGTGGACGCCCAGACGATCTCGACGTCGCCCGTGAGAGGTGCGTCGTTCGTGACGGGCAGGACGTGGGCCGTGCTGCCGGCCACCACGACGCCGCCGAGCACGCGGCTGTCTTCGGGGCCGGGCTCGGTGTAGAGCACGGTCGTGGTCTCGGAGTCGCCGAACGGACCGCGCTGGGGCAGCGACGCGAGCGTGCGATCCTTGCCCTTCTTCAGGATGTCGATCGCCATCGCATCCGTCTCGGAGAGCGACAGGAACGGCGGACGGGGCTGCTTCGCGGGCGGGCGCTCTTCGGGCTCGGACTGGCCACCCTTCGCCTTCTTCCCCTTCTTCGCCTTCGCGGGCTTCTCGGCGCCATCGTCTCCGCCGCCGCCGCCACAGGCCGTCCCCAGGACCAACCCACCTGCCAGGACCGCCATCATCAGGGCTCGCACCATGCCCGCTCCTCCTCGGCGCGAGGGTATCACCCGGTCACATGTTAGTGGGCGCGGAACACGCGAGGCGAAGCATGGCGAGTCAGCCCAAGGTCACCCACGTCGAGAGCTTTCAGACCCACCCGAGCGCGTACAAGCACTGGAAACTGTCGTTCGACGGTCCCATCGCGACGCTGGCGCTCGACATCCAGGAGGGCAACGGGCTCCGTCCGGACGACTACGAGCTCAAGCAGAACAGCTACGATCTCGGGGTCGACATCGAGCTGGCCGACGCCGTGGAGCGGATCCGCTTCGAGCACCCCGAAGTGAAGACCGTCGTGCTGACCTCGGCCCAGGATCGGATCTTCTGCGCGGGCGCGAACATCAAGATGCTCGCGACCTCGACGCACGGATTCAAGGTCAACTTCTGCCGCTACACGAACGAGACGCGCTGTGGGATCGAGGATGCGTCCGAGAACAGCGGCATCCGATTCCTCGCCGCCTGCAACGGCACCGCGGCGGGCGGGGGCTACGAGCTCGCCCTCGCCGCGGATCGCATCCTGCTCGTCGACGACGGCAGCAGCGTCGTGTCGCTGCCCGAGGTGCCGCTTCTCGGCGTGCTCCCGGGCACCGGCGGGCTCACGCGGATGGTCGACAAGCGCGGCATCCGGCGCGACATCTCCGACGTGTTCTGCACGAAGGCCGAGGGCTTCCGCTCCCGCGACGCCGTGAAGTACCGCATCATCGACGGCAGCTTCCCCCGCTCGAAGTGGGACGAGGGCGTGAAGAAGGTGGCCGACGAGATGGCCGCCACGGCGTCCGACCGCAGCGGGCCGGGCATGGTGCTGCCCGAGGTCACCCGGCCCTACCGCTGGGTCGAGGTCGCCCACGACGACGACGGGCGCGTGGCGACGATCACGATCCAGGCGCCGACCTCCGCGCCGCCCACCACGGGCCAGGCCCTGCGCGCCGAGGGCGCCGCGACCTGGTCGGTCGCCGCGATGCGCGAGCTCGACGACGCGCTCCTGCACCTGCGATTCATGCACGACACCATCGGCCTGATCCTCCTGAAGACCACGGGCGACGCAGCCCAGGTCATCGCCCACGAAGAGGCGCTCGACGCGCTCGCAGGCTCGGGCGACTGGCTGGCCCGCGAGATCCAGCTGTTCCAGGCCCGGGTGCTGCGCCGCGTCGACAACACCGCGAAGTCGATGTTCGCGATCATCGAGCCCGGCAGCTGCTTCGCCGGCATCCTGTTCGAGCTGACGCTCGCCGCCGACCGCTCCTACATGCTCGAAGACGAAGACGGCGAGGTCACCGTGCAGGTCACGGCCGCGAGCGCCGGGCGCTTCCCGATGTCCACGGGCATCACCCGGCTCGGCGCCCGGTTCGTCGGCACGCCCGAAGCCATCCAGGCCGCGCTCGACACCGACGGCCCGATCGACGCGCCCGAGGCATTCGACCTCGGCCTCGTGACCCTGGCGCCCGACGACATCGACTGGGAGGACGAGATCCGCATCGCCATCGAAGAGCGCGTCAGCCTGTCGCCCGACGCCCTCACGGGGATGGAGCAGAACCTGCGGTTCGTCGGCTCCGAGAACTGCGACTCGAAGATCTTCGGGCGCCTGTCGGCCTGGCAGAACTGGATCTTCCAGCGCCCGAACGCCGTGGGCGACGAAGGCGCGCTCACGCTGTACGGCCACCCCACCCGGCCGCGCTTCGATTGGCGCCGCACCTGACACGCCTCGGGGCGCTGGTGGCGTTGTGCGCGTGTCGGCCCTCCGACCCGCTCGACCCGCTGCTCGACGCCCTGCGCCCGGCGCACCTCGAGCCCTCGCAGCGCGAGGGGCTGCCCGACCGCTTCGTGGCCCTCGCGATCCGCGCCGACCGCGCCACGCTCGTGGGGGTCGACGTCGCGATCGAGAGCCGCGATCTGGCCGTCGACGCCGAGCTCGGCGCGGTGCTGTGGCCACCGCTGTTCGGCGCCGCCGCGGCGGATCTCGCCGACCGCCCTCCCCTGGTCCTCGCCGTCGAGCGCGGTGTGCCGCCGTCCCTCGTGCGCGAGGCGCTCGGGGCCGCCCGCGCGGAGGGCTTCGACATCCAGCTCGGGCTGGGCTTCGGCACCGGGACGCCGCCGGACGGGTCCGTCGCCGCCGGCACGGGACTCGCGGCCCTCTACGATCTCCCCGACGATCCCCAGCTCTACCCGAGCTTCGCCAGCGCGCGGGCCCACGCCGCGGGCCGGGTCCTCTGGGGTCCCGACCTGCTCGGGGCCCACGCCGACGCCGTGCTCGACGACCTGCGCGCGGACCTCGTCGTCCGTCCCGAGCGCGCGGCCCTCGTCCACGCACTGCTCGACGCGGTCGCCGCGCGGGCCCCCGACAGCCCGGCCGTCCCGTGGCTCGCCACCGCCGCCACCCTCGCCGGGACGCCGCTCGACGCGCTCCACGTCGAGGGTCCCGTCGCCGAAGCGGCCTCCACGGGCGCCGCCCGGCACCGCCAGCAGTCCCGCCGCACGGGCTGGTGGGCGTCCCACCGCGAGCTCGAGGACGCGTTCCTCCTCGAGCGCTGGCTCGAGCAGCCGCTGCCCGACGAGGTCCAGACCGCCCTCCGCCAGGCCCTCGTCGAAGAGCCCGGTCTCCTCGCGCGGCTCCGCGCCGAGCGCGATCTCCACGCCGTGTGGAACGGCCGTCCCACGCTCCCCGACCCCACCGGCACCGCGCCCACCGCGCTCCTCGGGGCCGGGCGTCCCGGAGGCGCCGATGCACAGGGGGCGTTCCCCGCCCGGCTCGCGTGGGCCCGCGAGGCCGTGCCGTCCACGCCACCCCGCCTCGTCCGCGCGGTCCCCGTCGACGACACCGTCCCACCGGCCACGCTCGGCCTGCTCCCCGCACCCGAGCACTACGCGCGCATGGAGGCTGCCCTCGTCTGGCTCGCAGACGCCCTCCCCGAAGACGCCGACCGCGACGCGGTCCTCGCGCTGCACGCCCTCTACGGCGACGCCGCCGCCGGGCGCGCCGAGGCGGTGCTCGCGAGAATCCCCGATGCACCCCGCTCCGATGTGCGCCAGGCGGTGCCCACGGCGTGGAGCGCGCGCGACCGCCCCACGACCCGCCTCGTCCTCGGCGTCGTGCACGTGCCCGTCGACTCCGCGACCCTCCTGGCCGTGCACCAGGTCTCCGCCGAGCTCGAACGACCCATCCTCACGGTGGCCCTCCGCGAGGCGATCGACGCGGGCCCGCGGCCCTCTCGCGTGCTCGGGTCGCTCACCGGCGAGCCCCATCGGTCAGGAGGCTGCCAGATCGCGCCCTGAAGGCGTCGATCCCGTTAAGGGGCACCTCCTGGAGGACCCACCATGGGCATCGACTACAGCGAGCGCATCCCCAACAACGTCGACCTCTCCGGAGATCGCCGCCTGCAACGGGCGCTCGAGAAGTGGCAGCCCGCCTTCCTCGACTGGTGGATGGACATGGGCCCCGAGGGCTGGCAGGCGAAAGACGTGTACCTCCGCACCGCCGTCAGCGTCGACAAAGGCGGCTGGGCCAACTTCGGGTACGTGAAGATGCCCGAGTACCGCTGGGGCATCTTCCTCACGCCGCAGGAAGAGGGCCGCAAGGTCGGGTTCGGCGACCACGCCGACGAAGACGCCTGGCAGACCGTGCCCGGCGAGTACCGCAACATGCTCCAGCGCATCATCGTCACCCAGGCCGACACCGAGCCCGCCAGCGTCGAGCAGCAGCGCTACCTCGGCGCCACGGCCCCCTCACTGTACGACCTGCGCAACCTGTTCCAGGTGAACGTCGAAGAGGGCCGCCACCTGTGGGCCATGGTCTACCTGCTCCACGGGTACTTCGGCCGCGACGGCCGCGAAGAGGCCGAAGAGCTGCTCGCGCGCCGCGCGGGCGACGTCGACAAGCCCCGCATCCTCGACGCGTTCAACCAGGAGTGCCCCGACTGGCTGACGTTCTTCTGCTTCACGACGTTCACCGACCGCGACGGCAAGTACCAGCTCGGCGCGCTCGCCGAGAGCGGCTTCGACCCGCTCGCGCGCACCTGCCGCTTCATGCTCACCGAAGAGGCGCACCACCTGTTCGTCGGCCAGACCGGCGTCGAGCGCGTGCTCCGGCGCGGGGTCGAGCTCGCGAAGCAGGCGCCCGACGGCGATGCGCGCACGCTCGGCGGCATCCGTCCCGCCACCGTGCAGAAGTACGTGAACTACTGGTTCAGCTACAGCCTCGACCTGTTCGGCAGCGAGATCTCCAGCAACGCGGCCGACTTCTTCGCGTCCGGGCTCAAGGGCCGCTGGCAGGAGATGAAGCGCTACGACGACCACGTCGCGCTCGAGGCGCACGTGCCGATGACCGTCGTCGAGAACGGCGTGCTCACCCAGCAGCACGTGCCGATGCGCAACGCGATGAACGAGGTCCTCCGCGGCGAGTACGTCTCCGACTGCGAGAGCGTCGTCGAGAAGTGGAACAAGGCGCTCGAGCAGGAGGGCTCCGACTTCCGCATCACCCTGCCGTCGACGCGGTTCCACCGCCGCCAGGGCATCTACGCCGACGGGCACTTCGATCTGCAGGGCAACCCCATCTCCGAGGAGGAGTGGGAGGCGAAGCGCGCCGGATGGCTGCCCTCCGACGAAGAGCGCCGCTACGTCGCGAGCCTGATGAAGGCCGTGTACGAGCCCGGGAAGATGGCGAACTGGATCGCGCCCCCGCGCCGCGGCATCGACGGGCACACGGTCGAGTTCGAGTACGTCCGGGTCTGACGCAGCGATGCGGCTGCTGTCGCTGCTCCTCCTCGCCGGCTGCGTCCCGGACGGGCCCGCGCCGGACCCGTGCGTGGCGGAGGCGGAGGTGTGCGACGGCCTCGACAACGACTGCGACGGCGTCGCGGACGAAGGCGTCGGCGAGCGCGTGTGGCGGGACGCCGACGGCGACGGCTTCGGAGACGCCCGCGCAGCCCTGCTGATCTGCGATCCGCCCGACGGGTACGTCGCGAACGGCTTCGACTGCGACGACGGCGACGCCGCGGCGGCACCGGGTGCGCCCGAGGTCTGCAACGGGCGCGACGACGACTGCGACGGCGCGGTCGACGAAGACCCGAGCGACGTCCAGACGAGCTGGCTCGACGCCGACGGCGACGGGTACGGCGACCCCGCCACGGCCCTCGTCGCGTGCGCCTTGTCGGGACGGGTGGCGATCGGAGGTGACTGCGACGACGGCGACGCCACCGTGTCTCCGGGGGCGGTCGAGCGCTGCGACGGGCGAGACGAGGACTGCGACGGAGACGTGGACGAAGACGCGTCCGATGCCCTCGACCGCTGGGTCGACGCCGACCTTGACGGGTTCGGCACGGGCCTCCCCGTGCGCGTCTGCCCCAGCGTGCCCGGGTACTCGTTCGTCGACGGCGACTGCGACGACGGCGCGCCCGCGGTGAGCCCCAACGGCACCGAGGTCCCCGCAGACGGCGTCGACAGCGACTGCGACGGGCTCGAGCTCTGCTACGACGACATCGACCTCGATGGCTACGGGCGGGCGACGCTCACGGGGAGCGCCGACCTCTCGTGCACGGCGCTCGGCGTCTCGCCCACGTCGGACGACTGCGACGACCTCCGGCCGGCCGTGAGCCCCGGCGCTCCCGAGATCTGCGGCAACCAGCTCGACGACGACTGCGATCCGGCGACCCCCGACCTCCAGGATGCCGACGGGGACGGGCTGACGTGCGCAGAGGACTGCGACGACACCGCCGTGCCCGACGCGGCCTTCCGCTACACCGAGATCGCCGCGCAGGCCGGCGTCGCCGTGCTCATGGGCGAGCGGCCGTTCCCGTGCGGGGTCGAGAGCATCGCGGGTGGCGTGGCGGTCGCGGACTTCGACGACGACGGCGACACCGACGTGTTCGTGCCGCGCATCTACCTCCCCGATCTGCTGTACGAGAACCAGGGCGACGGCACGTACGTCGACGTGACCAGCGCGTGGGGGCTCGGCGCCACCGGGGCCCACAGCTCGGCGGTGTTCTTCGACGCCGACGGGGATGGCGATCTCGACCTGTATGTCGTGGACGTCGGGCTCGGCGACAACCTGCTCTACGTCAACGAGGGCACGTCGTTCGTCGAAGAGGGCGTGGCCCGCGGCGCCGCGCACACACCTCCGTCGGGCCAGTGCCAGCTGACCTACAGCGTGAGCGCGGCGGACGTCGACGGCGACGGCGACCTCGACCTGCACGTCACGGGCTGGCAGCCGCTGTCGAGCCTGCCGTACGACCGCGACCAGCTGTTCCTCAACGACGGTGCGGGGTTCTTCGCCGAGAGCGACGCGCTCGAGCTCGCGACGCGCGCGTCCTACACGAGCTCGTTCGCGGACTTCGACGACGACGGCGACCTCGATGTGGGCGTCGCGTCCGACTGGGGCCGGTCGTCGTTCTGGCGGAACGACGGCGGGCTGTCGTTCGTCGAGATCACCCAGGCCGCGTCCGTCGGGACCGACGAGAACGGCATGGGCAGCGCGGTGGCGGACGTCGACGGCGACGGCGACCTCGACTGGTACGTCACCTCGATCTACGACGCGACCACGCCGTGCCCGGCGGGCTGGGGATGCACGGGCAACCGGCTGTACCTCGGCAACGGCGACCTCACGTTCACCGACGGCACCGACGCGGCAGGCCTGCGGAACGGCGACTGGTCGTGGGGTGCCGCGTTCTTCGACCGCGACAACGACGGCGACCTCGACCTCGGCGTCGAGAACGGCTTCCCGCTGGCCGCGTGGAACGGCGACTTCACGCGCCTGTTCGAGAACGACGGCACGGGCTCGTTCACCGACGTCGCGTGCGAGACGGGCCTCGCGGTGTCGGGCCAGGGCCGCGGCATCGTGCCCTTCCACCACGACGCCGACGGGGATCTCGACCTGCTCGTCGTCCACGCCGAAGGCATCCTGCGCCTCTTCGAGGCCACAGGCGCCGAGGCGAATGCCTGGCTCACCGTCATGCTGTCCCAGGGCGGTCCGAACCCGCACGCCATCGGGGGCCAGGTGTGGCTCACGGCGACGGCGGGTGATGCCGAGGTCCGTCGCGACGTGCACCTCAACTCCCAGTTCGGCAGCACGGCGCCGGCCGAGGCGCACTTCGGTCTCGCCGACCACATTGGGCCCGTGCACGAGATCCGCGTGATCTGGCCCGACGGAACCGAAGAGATCTTCGCCAACGTCGCGCCCGACCAGCGCGTCACGCTCGCCCGCGGAGTGCCGTGATGCCCTATCCGAACGTCTTCCAGGCCATGATCGGCCAGACCCACTACCTCTGGTCGCCCGACCCACCCGAGGTCGTGAGCCTGCGGCTGTCGGACCACTACCGCACCGCCGGCATGGTCGAAGACGACCACAGCTTCTCGCTGACCTTCGAGGTGGCGGGGCGACGGAACAGCTGGCGACCCTCGCTGAAGGGCCGGATGCGGCGCGCGGCCGGGGGCACCCTCGTCGAGGTGCGGTACCCGATGCACCCGTTCGTGATGCTGTTCACGGCGGTGCACGGAATGTTCCTGCTCGGCATCTCGTGGCTCATGGGGCTCGCGGCGTACAGCTGGGACCTCCGCGCCGCCCGCGAGCTGATGAAGGAGGCCACGGGCGCCACCCTCGAGAACGAGGAGGCCGAAGCGAAGGCCGCGGGCCACGAGGTCGCCGACCCCACGTCGCCCGGCGCCGACGCCAACGCTCCCCTCTCCTTCGACGCCCGATCCGACATGGACGAAGCCCGCTTCACGGTGCGCGGGCGCGACGGCAGCCGCACCACTGTGGTCGTGAGCAGCGCGGGGCTCGCCCTCCACCGCGACGGGCAGACGCTGAGCGTCGATTGGAACGACCTCGAGCGCGTCGACCTGAAGGAGAACGAGCACAGCGTCGACCTCTGGCTCCAGACGCGCTCCGGTGACCGCTTCGCGCCCATCGGGGGCCACGGTGAGGCCGACCGGCTGTGGCTCGCCACGTACCTCGAGGCCCGCAACCGCGTGTGGAGCCAGGGCGAAGACGAGCGCGCGAAGAACGACGCCGAGCGAAAGCGGCTCGCCGCGGTCCGAAACACGCAGAAGCAAGGTCCTTCATGAAGATCCAGACATTCACGGTCGGGAATTTCCAGGTGAACACGTACCTCGTGACCGACGAGGCCACGGGGCAGTCCGCCATCGTCGACACCGGCGAGACCGACGAGCTCGTCCGCCGCCTGAATGCGCTGGCGCCCGCGCCAGACATCCGGATGATCCTCCTCACCCACGGGCACATCGACCACGCGGGCGCGCTCACGCTGCTCCAGGCCGAGTGGGACGTGCCGACCTACCTCCCGCTCGACGAGAAGCCGCTGTTCGACACCCTCCCGGTCCAGGGGCGGATGTTCGGGCTTCCCGGGCTGGATCGCCCGTGCGGACGGGTCGATCACTGGATCCGCGACGGCCAGTCCATCCAGCTCGGCGAGACGACGATCCGCGTGCTGTCCACGCCGGGCCACACGCCGGGGCAGTGCTGCTTCTACACGGACGAGGACATCATCGTCGGCGACACGCTGTTCGCGGGGAGCATCGGGCGCACGGACTTCCCGCTGTCCAATCCGGCCCTCGCGGTCGAGAGCCTGCGGCGGCTGCTCGCGCTGCCGGGGCACCTCCGGGTGCACTCGGGTCACGGGCCGGTGACGACGCTCGGGCGCGAGCTGGAGACGAACCCGTTCCTGGCGTACATCCGGCGTGAGCGCGGGATGCCTGCAGGTCCCCAGATCCGGTGGGCGCCGGGCACCTGACGTCGGGCTCCGGGCGCCTCGGGCATCACGCGGACGCTGTCGGGCTCCGGGCGCCTCGGGCATCACGCAGATGACGCAGAAGGACGCAGATGACGCAGAAACGAGGCCGTTCCGGGCCGAGCGGGCTCGTGTCCCCGAAAGGAAGAGAGGGACTCCTGGCGGACGGGAATCGGGACTCACCAGAGCAGGCGGGCACTTCGGGCTGCTCTGGTGAGCGGACCCGCCCTCGTCGCCCCAGTCCCTCTCGATGTTCGGGGAGAGCCACCGTCCGACCCAGCCGATCCGGCTCCCTTCTGCGTCATCTGCGTCCTTCTGCGTCATCTGCGTGAGGCCGGATCCCGCTCGCCCCGCAGGCCCCGCTCGCCCCGCAGGCCCCGCTCCCCCCAGGCCGCGCCCTCAAGCGACGGAGGCGCTACCGGAGCTCGATCCGCGCCAGCCGCAACCGCACCGCGCCGCGCCGCTTCTCGATGAACCACGGGTCGAACCCCGCGTCTTCGATCTCCTTCCGGATGCGGTGCAGGAGGACCGAGTAGTTGCTGCCCGCCTGGCGCAGGCCTGCGCGCCCCCACACCGCGACGAGCACGTCTTCGTCGTGGTGCCAGCCCGCTTCGGTCGCGGGGAGCCCGGCCTCGCGGTCTTGTTGGAGCTTGCGCGCCAGCACGTACAGCAGCGTGGCCCGGTTCTCGGACTTCAGGCTGTGCTCGAGCCCCGTGCGCGGGTCGCGGATGACCGCGTAGACCCCCGTGGACCCGTCGGTGCCGGCCTGGAGCTGGTAGCCGTACTTCGCCTCGCGGCAGCCCCACAGCGTGGAGGGCGCCTTGGTCGGCACCGGCACGAGCCGGAACGTGTGCCCCGCCACCGCGAATGCCTCGCCGTCGGCGAGCGCCCGCTCTTCTTCGCCGAGGCCGAGCCACACGTCGCCATCGGCATGCACGGTGAGGACCGCCCCGCGCGCGGGGCCGTCGGGCAGGCGGATGTTGCACCGCTCGCCGCTGCCGATCGTGAACCGCTCGTCGTCGACGATGTACGCGGTGCCCGACGTCTCGTCTTCGAGCGTGAGGGTCGCGCGGACGGGGTCGGTCTCGACGCGCACGCGGAACTCGACGGACTCGCCGAGCCGGATCGAGTCACCATCCTCGATGGACCGCTGCCCGTCGATGCGCTCGTCGTTCACGAACGTGCCGTTGGTCGACCGGAGGTCGCGCACCTCGAGGCCCCCGGAGACCGGTGCGACGATGGCGTGGTGGCCCGACACGTCGTCGTCGAGCAGCACGACGCCATTCGTGATGTCACGGCCCAGGTGGACCGGATCGGTCGCCACCGTGATCACGCGGACCACGGCGCCGTCTCGTACGAGCTCGAGGCGCGCTCTCCCCATACCCGCAAGCTACCGCATCCTGACATCGGGGTGTCACCCGACGGTCGGCCAACCCGCGAGGACTCCGTCGGAAACGAGCTTCGACAGCACCTCCGACCAGGGCGCTTCACTCGGGCTCCACGTCACGCGGGTATCCCGCGGGGCGGCGAGGCGTTACGAGGCGGGCGGCGGGCTTCGCCGTGCTGGTGCTGGCCCCGGTCTTCAAAACCGGTCGGGACTTGCCGAGAGGTAGCGTCCGGTGGGTTCGATTCCCATAGTCCGCCGCCAATTTCTCTTCGCGAGCGCCGCGGAGCTGTCCACCCGCCGCACCGCCCGGGCTAGATTGATGCATGGTCCGACGCGCCGCCCTCACACGTCCCTCCGACGACGATGCCGTTCCGCCGTTCTTCTGGGATCGGAACGTGACGGCGGGCGAGCTGCGTTCCGTTCTCGCCGACCGCGAACACCCCGATCGGCTGCGCCTGCTCGGGACGTTGCTTCGTGAAGCGCGCCCGGGACAGGTCTGGGACTGGGTCACCCCCGCGGATGTCGCCGAGGCACTTCCCCAGGTGAAGCCGTTCCTGGGCCGAAGGCGCGCGTTCTGGGAGTGGCTGATCGACGGATGGTCGCAGCTTGGCCTCCTCTAGACCCACTCCCCTCACCCCTCTTCAGGTCGAGCTGCTCAGCTCCCTCGGCGACGCCCAAGGGGTGTACCTGACCGGTGGTGCCGCGCTGGGGCATTTCTACCTCCGACACCGGGGCAGCCACCACCTCGACTGGTTCACGCCCGACCGGGAGGAGATTCCACCACTCGCTGCCCGTCTCGTGGCCTTCTGCGAAGCGCGGAGCCACGAGCCGGTGCCTCAGACCGTTCCGCTGGCTGACAAGCCGGTCATCGAGGGGGTTCGGGTCGACAGCCTCGACGACATCATCGCGAACAAACTGTCGGCCGTTCTCGGGCGGGGCGAGACGAAGGACCTCGTGGATCTGCTGTTCCTCGCCCGGGCAGGACACGACCCGCTCGCCTACCTCGAGGCTGCCCGCGACCGAGACGGTGGGATGGACCCCGCCACGCTCGCCTGGGTGCTGGAGTCGGTGCCGACCGATCCCTCGGAGCTGCTCCTGGAGGCACCGCTGACGCAGGCGGAGGTGAGCGGGTTCCGGGATGGTCTCGTCAGGCGACTGCAGGGAGTGGCTTTCCCCGAGCCGCGTTCCTGAAGATGGGCTGCGCACGAGGGTGTAGCCCGAAGCGGCGTCGTCGCTACGCGTCGGGCTCCGAGCGCTGCACCCGTTGCTCGACACAGCGCTCGAGCGCTTCCAGGTCCGCGTCGACCCCGCGGCGCAGGGCGCGAGCGAACAAGGGGAACACCAGGCGAGCGAGCCATCGGTCCGGCCTTCCGGTCCAGGTCAGGCTGACCTCGGTGCCGGAACCGGCGTGGGACAACCGGGTCTCCACGACGGCGCTGAGGCCATTTCCGGACACCCGCGATCGCCATCGACGGTTCGGCTCGCACTCGACCAGCTCGTCCTGCATCACGTACGAGCGGCCGCGCTCCTCGTAGTGGAGCCGCGCCACGGCCCCCACCTGGTTCGCATGGCCGCGGACCACCTCCATGCGCACCAGGTGTCGCTGCCACAGGGGCGCGAGCTCCGGGTCGGCGAGGACCATGGCTACGGCATCCGGTGGCGCATCTATGCGGATCGAGGCTTCCACCCTCATGCGGCTACCTATGACCCGCAGCGATCCGCCGCCCGTCCGCCCGCGGCGAGACCGGCTACACCTCCCCATGGACCCCGTGAAGTACGACCGGCACTACCGCGACGATCCCGCCGCGTGCGGCGAGCCGTTCGCTGAGATCGTCACCTTCTGCGGGGAGGTCGCGCCGGGCTCGGTGCTCGATCTGGGCTGCGGACAAGGCCGGGACGCACTGCTCTTCGCGCGGGCGGGACACCGCGTGGTCGGCGTCGACCTCTCCTCCGTCGGCGTCGCGCAGATGCTCGCGACCGCCCGATCCGAGCAGCTCGACGTCGTCGGCATCGTCGCGGACGTCCGCGCGTGGCGGCCCGACACGTCGTTCGACATCGTCGTCCTCGACCGCGTGCTCCACATGCTCGACGAGGTCGACCGCCTCCCGACGCTGGCGCACGCGATGCAGGCCGTGAGCCCCGGAGGGTTCCTGATCGTCGCGGAGGGGCCGGGCGGCATGGTCACGGTGCGTCGGGCCGTGGAGGAGGCCGGATGGGCGGTGCACCGGGCCACCCGGAACCGGCTCTTCGCCGGCCGCCGCTGACGCCGGGTCAGCCGGCCTCGATCCGCACGTGGGAGCCGAGCCGGTAGCCGTCGGCGGCCGTCTCGAGCGCCTCTTCGAGCCCCGCGGCGCGGAGCGTTCGGATGGCGGTCCACAGGCGTGCCTTCGCGGAGGGCCAGGCCATGCGCTCGTCGGGCCAGCCCGCTTCGATGCACGCCGCGGGCGACAGCGGCGTGCCCGGCTGCTCGATGCGCGACCGCGCGAGGGCCGCGAGGATCCGACGGGCCGCGTGGCGGCGGCTGAGATCGACGCGCTCGCCTCCCGGACTCCGCGCCCAGCTGCCGTCCGCGGCGACCTCCCAGGGCTCCGGCCTGGCGGGGACCGGCAGACCGAGACCCCACGCGCGGCGGGCGATCCCCGCGAAGCTGTGCCCCAGGTCGGTGCTGCCGGCGACACACGCGAGCTGCGACCGTCCGTCGATGTCCACAGCCGCTTCTTCGAGGACCTCGAACCCCAGCGTGCGGACCGCCGGCCCCCAGGCGGACATCGCCTCCCGCGAGAAGATCTGCGCGGTGAGGAAGGGCTCGGTGGTGTCGAGCGTGCGGCGTGTCATCGCCCCACCGAGGACGCCGAGCTCGGCGCTCGGCAGCTCGCCGGCCTCGCGCGAGACGAAGAAGCGGGTGACGCGGAGCAACAGCGCGTCCGGCAGGGCTCCCCGCGCTCGCAGGGTCTCGACGAGCGCACGCAGCGCGGGCTCTTCGAGGGCCTCCGGCACGTCCGGGCCGCGGAGCTCGGCCCGGATCATCACTCCGGTCACCACTCCGTCGGTCCGCGACACCGTCAGCACCTGGGGGTCGTGACGGACCCAGCGCTCCGCGATCGCCCGCCCCGCGGCTCCTTCCCAGGCCTCGAGCACGTCGAGCGCCTCGGGGAGATCCGCGAGGCGGCCCTGGGCGACGACGATCCCGTCCAGCCGGAACATGTTGGTGAGCGCCAGGTCCTGCGGCGCCACCGCGATGAGCTCCGAGAGCTGGCGCAGCGCGCGCGTGCGCGGCGTCCCCTCCCAGCCGAGGCAGGCCCCGATCGCGGCCAGGAGACGGCCCACGAGGGCCCGGGTGCCCGGCGGGTCCCGCACGAGCCGGTCGGCCAGCACGGCTTCGCGCACGATGGGGTGGAGCTCGAGGCCCCCCGGCGTGGTCTGGACGACCGTGAGGGTCCGGAGCCGGTCGAACAGCGCGCGGGCACGCGGGGCATCGAGCTCCAGCACCTCCCGCAGCTCGTGCTCGTTCACGGTGCCCGCCAGCGCGGCGAGCTCGAGCGCGGTGCGCAGGAAGGGGTCTTCGCCGCGCATGACGTGCTCGACGAGCTGGAGCGCGACGTGCTCCGCGAGGCCCGCGCCAGGTGCACCCGCCCACGAACCCACCTCGGGGACCTCGGCCAGGAGCAGCGCCGCGAAGGGGTGCCCGTGGCAGGTGCGATGGATCGCGCGGGCATGCCCGGGCGCCACTCCGCGGGAGGCCAGCAGCGCGAGGGTCTCCTGCTCGTCGAGCCCGGCGAGCTCCACGACCGTCGCCCGGTCGGGGAAGAGCGGCGACCGGAGCAGGTCGCCCGGACGCACACGGGACGCCAGGAGCAGCACGACCGGCCCCTCTGCACCGGCCAGGCGCTCGATCAGGGCGGCTTCGTCGAGCGCCAGCTGGTGCCAGTCGTCCACGACGACCAGCGTCGGCTGCGGCGTCGACCTGAGGTGGGTCCGGAGCCGCAGCGAGCGCTCGGTCGGTGAGAGGCGCGGATCGACGTGGACGACGCGGTAGCCCGCCGGCTCGAGCTCGTCCGCGAGCTGCCGGAGCAGGGCGGTCTTCCCGATCCCGGCCATCCCCTGCACGTGGACGAGGTGGGGCGCGGACGGGACCGGGACCAGGAGGTCGCGGATCTGCTCCCGGAGTCGAGCGCGTCCGATGAAGTGCATGCCTGACGGTACACCCGCGTCGCGCCCCGTTGGACCCGACCGGCCCGGACGCCCTCTCAGCGCCTCTCAGGACCTCTCAGGACCCCTCGGCACCGCGCGGCGGTACGGTCGTCCCCACCGGACGGACGGCAGGTGGAGGACGGAACGCGCACCATGCAGCACGACGCCGTGAGCATCGAATGGGAGGAGGAGCGCGCCCACCTCGTCCTCGCCGGGCCGCGGTGCAACGCGATCGGTCAGGCGATGCTCGCGAGCCTCGAAGCGGCCCTCGACGTGCTGGAGGCGCGGCGGCCGACGGTCCTGGTGATCTCGAGCGGCGACCCGACCGGATTCTGCCAGGGGGACGACCTGATCGAAGCGCACGCCCGGTTCGTCGGCCGCGACAGCGCGCTCCACCGCCTCGTCGACCGGATCCTCCCGTCGCGCCGGCTCGATCCTCTCCTCGACTCGCTCGCGGTCCACGCGTTCCTGCGTCGCATCAACGCGGTGCTCACCCGGCTGGAGCGCCTCCCCTGCCCCGTGGTGTGCATCGTCCACGGGGTGTGCATGGGCGGGGGTTGGGAGCTCGTCGCCGCGTGCGACCTCGTGGTCGCCGAGGAGTCCGCACGGTTCGGGCTCCCCGAGCTGCGGCTCGCGACGCTGCCGGCCTTCGGCGCCGTGCCCCGGCTGGAGCGCGACCTCGGCACGGCCATGCTGCGCGACCTGCTCCTGTCGGGGCGCACCGTGTCCGCGAAGCGGCTCCACGCGCTCGGGGTGCTGCACCAGGTCGTCCCCAGGGGAAAGGGGCCGCAGGCCGCAGAGGGGCTGACGCGCCGCCTCGCAGCGCTCGACCCCGACGTCGTCCGCCACACCAAGGCGTTCGTGAAGCCCACGCCGCGCGGCCGGCTCCTCGAAGAGCGCCTGCGCGTGCTCGCTCTCACGCGGCGCGCTCCGTTCCGCGAGGCGCTCCGGAGGTTCGCCGAGGCCACGCCACGGCCGATGTCCTACCTCTGACTGCGGAGCGGGGTGACGGATTCGGGGCGCCGCGGTGTCCCGGTCACGTCACACGAGGCGCCCATGCTGGCCCCGCTGCTCCTCTCCCGAACCCTCGCAGCCACCCCCGTCACGCTCGGCGTGCACCTCGCCGATCACTCGGTGGCGCCGCCCTTCGGGAACGTCGGCCCGACGCGGCCGATCCGACCCGCCCTCACCCTCGAAGGCGAGCTGCACTGGCTGGAGGGCCGCTACCTGGCGCTCCGCCCCGTCGCGCGCCTCACGGGCTCGCTGCACGGCCACGCCGGCAACGGGCTCCGCCTGACCGCCGGTCTGACCGGGCGCGCGACCAGCCCGTTCGGCCTGTTCGGCGAGACGGGGCTCGAGCTCGGGGCCAGCCACACCTTCTGGGGGCCTTCGCTCGCCTTCGAGGACGGAGGCTACACGCCGTCCAACGACCCTGGACGGCTCGGTGTCGCCGGGGGATTCGAGCTCGGCGCGGGGCTCGACCTCGAACGACTCGACGCGCCGCCGCTCGCCGTCGTGGTCACCTACCGGTGGTTCGTGCACAGCGGCTGGATGCCGGTGCTGCCCGTTGCACCCAAGTCCGAGCTCGGGATCGGTGTGCGCTACACCCCGGGCAAGCGGGAGCCCACATGAGACCCGTCGCACTGCTCGCCCTCGTCGGCTGCGCCGCGCAGACCGGCCCCGACAGCCGCATCGCGTGCGACACGCCCGCGAGCGCCCACCCGGCGGCCCAGCGGCTCCAGGATCTCGTGGACGAGAAGGTCGCCGCGGGCCTCCCGGGGCTGACCATCGGCGTCCGCACGGCCGACGGCATCACCGTCGCCGCGGGTGGATTCGCGGACCTCGAGGACCGGGTCGCGATGAACGCCTGCAACGTCCATCCCATGGCCAGCATCGGGAAGACGTGGACGGCGGCCATGGTGATGCTCGAGGCCGACCGCGGGACGCTGTCCGTGGACGACCGCGTGGCCGACCACCTCTCCGAGGACGTGCTGCGGCGGCTGCCGAACATCGACCGCATCACGCTGCACCACCTCCTGAGCCACAGCTCCGGGCTGCCCGACTTCAACGCCGACATCGGGTACATCGGCGCCGAGTTCGACCGCAGCCACGACCCCATCGACCCGATGCACGGCATCGACGCCATCCGCGGCAAGGCGCCGCTGTTCGAGCCCGGCGAGGGCTACGCGTACACCGACACGGCGTACGAGCTGCTCGCGCTGGTGCTCGACGAGGTGACGGGAGACCGGATCGACGCGACGCGCCAGGCCTGGCACGTCCCCCTCGCGATGGAGCAGACCACCCAGCCCCGCTTCGACGACGGCGACCCGCCGGGACGCGTGAACGCCTACTGGGAGATCGGCGGCGGCCGGCTGCAGAACATCAGCGAGATGCAGGCGAAGTACGACCGGCAGGTCATCGGCGCAGGGAACGTGCGCTCGACGGCGGGCGACGCGCTCGCGTTCATCGACGCGGTCGTGCACGGCGACACGCTGGCCCCCGCCACGATCGAAGCGATGCAGGTCTGGAACCCGCACAGCACCGACGACGAAGGCCACGGCTACGGCTACGGGCTCGCGCGGATGGAGGTCGATGGCCGCGTGTTCGTCGGCCACACCGGCGGTGACGTGGGCGCCGGGACCTTCCTGATGACGGCGCAGGACGGCGGGCTGTCGCTCGTCGGGCTCACGAATGCGGGGATGTTCCTCGGCGGGCCCCTCCAGGACATCTGGAACGAAGCGCTGTTCGACGAGGTCGTCGCGCTCGCGGGCGACTGACGCCAGCCGGCGGCCCCACCTCGATGCGCACTCCCCCGGGATCCACGCGGCGAATGCTGCATCGGGCGGAGCGCGGTGTGTATGCTCGGCCTCCCCTCGCCCTGGAGACCCGATGACCGCTGCCCGGTTGCTTCTCTGCCTTCTCGCCGTGTCGGCCCTCACCGCCTGCGTGACGGGGCCCGAGGGTCCGCAGGGGCTCCAGGGACTGCCGGGAACCCCCGGAGAGGACGGAGAGGCCGGAGCCGCTGGCGCGCAGGGGCCGACCGGCCCCGCCGGTGCGGCAGGGGCGGACGGCGCGCAGGGCGACGTGGGGCCCGCCGGGCCACAGGGCATCCCCGGGCTGCTCGACTACGGCGCCGTGTACCACGTCGACGCGCAGTTCGACCTCGCCTCCGGGGTCCGAACCGAAGGGGTCGTGTTCTGCGACTCCGGCGACCTCGCGACAGGCGGCGGCTACGACTGCCAGTTCGCGAGCGGCTACGAGCTGAAGCGCAACCAGCACGTGCAGGAGCAGGGCACGTACGGCTCGGGCTGGGCGGTCTGGTGGCAGGGCGGATCGGGCAGCTGCTACGTCAAGGCCGTGTGCATCGACCTCACGCCCTGAGGTCGCGCGGTCAGCCCGAATCGAAGGCGTCGGCTCCACAGGCCCGCCAGACCGGGTCGTCCAGCCAGGCGACGTGTCCTCCGCCTGCGAACCATGCCTCGACGTCCGGCCACTCCCGCCGCAGCCAATCGGGGTGGAGGACGTGCAGCATGTACAGCTCGGCCAGCACCTCGTGCGGGTCCCCGGTTCCGTAGCCCGTCGGGCTCGGGCGGCCCGCGAGCAGGGCCTCGAACGGCGCCACCACGGGAAGGTCCCGTGCCCGCCGGATGCGCGGACACCCGGGCAGCGTGGGGTCCTTCCGCCGCGCCCGCCGCCGGTCCGCCCACACACGCAGCGGCGAGAGCGCGAACACGTGCCCGAGCTCGTGGACGAGCAGCCCGACGGAGTGGGTGGAGTCCCCCACCAGGGCCCGGCTCCAGTGCTCCCCCGTCAGCGCGCCCCTCGAGAGGAGGATCTCGAGGTCGTCGCCTCGGGACCGAACGGTGACCGACGCGACCGCCCCACGCACCCGCCTCCTGTCGCTGGCCACCCACACCGCGCCCCGCAGCAGCGCGCGGACGCGCGGCTCGATCGCCGAGACCACGGCCCAGAGCTGCGCGCGGTCCGCCTCGCTCCAATCGCCCTCGACCCGCTCGGCTCCGAGCCGCTCCCACATGTCCGGCGGCGCGGCGGGAAGAGACGCCGTGGACCACGGCTCGCCAGTCACGACCAGGTGCCCCGCCCCGTCGAAGTCGAGGCGCACGGCCATCCCACAGACGAGCTTCTCCTGCTCGGTGCGGAGACTCAGGCCGTGCGCGACACGCGCCTCCTCCGCCGCCTGGACGGCGAATGCCTCGGCGCGGGTGTGACAGCCAGGGGTCTCGGGCAGCACGACCTCCCAGGAGACGTCCAGCAGCTCCTCCAGGACGGGCATCTGCGCGGCGGCCGCCTCTGCTGCGGAATCGGAGAGCTCGAACAGGAACACGGGATGCCGGGGCGCCGGAGCCGGCGCCGGGGCCGCGAGGGCCGCGACGAGGGGCAGCATGGGGCTGTCGACACTCCAGTCCGGGGGTGTGCTTCAATCCCCGGCATGCGCCAGTGGATCCTCGGCTCCCGCACCATCTACCCGGCCCGGCAGATCTGCGTCGGCACCGCGGGTCCCGTCGGGCTCACGCCCACCGAGGTCGCGCTGCTGACCTACCTGCTCGAGGCCGACGGGCGCGCCGTTCCGCGTGAGGAGCTGCTCCGCGAGGTGTGGGGCTACCACGCCCGCGTGAAGTCCCGCACGGTCGACACCACGCTGAACCGGCTGCGGATCAAGGTCGAGGACGACCCGCAGACGCCGGTGTTCCTCGAGACCCTGCGCGGCGAGGGCATCCGCCTCGTGGGGGTGTCGGTGGTCGACGCCCTCCCCGCGCCCCGCCCGGTGTTCGTCGGGCGCGACGGGTCGGTGCGCGAGGTGCGC
Organism: Alphaproteobacteria bacterium; assembly: GCA_020632875.1. Lineage (GTDB taxonomy): Bacteria > Myxococcota_A > UBA796 > UBA796 > JACKEQ01. The sequence continues at coordinate 140,536 of JACKET010000007.1, read as the reverse complement.
GAGGCGCTGGCCATCGGGAGGGTCGTCACGCTCACGGGGCCCGTCGCCGCGGGCAAATCGCGAATCGCGGTGGAGGTGCTCGGCGCAGCCGCCATCGTCGACACCAGCGCCTGCCGGACGGCGCACGACCTCCTCGTGCAGACGGTCCGCGCGCTCGAGCTCCCCGCCTCCACCGCACCGACGGTCGGCGCGGTCGCGGAGGCCCTGGTCGGGCGGTCCGTGGTGTTCGACGGCGCGGACGGGCTCGAGCCCGATGCTGTCGCTGCGATCGAGCGCTTCGCCGCCGTGGCCACGGTGCTCGTCACGGCGCGGGAGGCGCTCGGGCTCCCGGTGGAGTGGGTCCAGCGCGTCCCCGTCCTGTCCCCGGAAGCCGCGGCGGAGCTCCTCGCCTCGCACCTCCGGCGGCTGGGGAGCGGCGACGACCCCGAGCTGGTCGCCGCGGTCGTCGCGCGCATCGACCGGCTCCCGGGCGAGATCGAGCTGCTGGCCCCCGCCGTCGCCTCGTTCGGAGTCGCCGCGGCCGAGGGGGGCGCCGAGCCGCTGCAGGGCGCGCTCGCGAAGAGCATTGCCCTGCTCGGCCCCGCCGAGCACGAGCTCCTCGTCCAGCTGACCGTGTTCCGCGATCGGTTCGAGCTGCACGGAGCCGCAGCGGTCACCGGGCGGTCGGTGCCGAGCGCGATGCGGGGGTTGCTCGAGCTGCAGCGCCGGAACCTGGTGATCCCGGACGGCGGCGGCTTCCGCGTGCTGCGGAACGCCCGCGCCACGCTGGAGGTGCCCGACATGCCGCACACGCGGGCCCGGCTCCGCGCGTGGTGCTGCGCGCTGCAGGACCGGTCCCTCGTCGACGGCCCCGCGACCCTCGCCCTCTACGTGCCCGACCTGCTCGCCGAGCTGCCCGCCGCGACCCCCGACGAAGCGCTCGCCATCGCGGCGGCGCTGCTCGATCACGCCATCCTCGCGGGCCCGTTCGCCGCGCTCCTCCCGGTCCTGCGCGCCGTGCCGCACGCGGATCCCTGGTGGGGAGCGGCGGCCGCGCTGCTCGCCTACGGCTCCAGCCAACACCCGCTCGACGCCGAGCGGCGCGCCATGGCGACCCTCGAGGCCCAGGGTCACCTGCTGGCCCTCTCGGCGCCCGACGCCCTGCTCACCCGGCCCGTGGCCGACCCGGCGCGGTGCCTCGCGAATCGCCCGATGACCGAGCAGGCGCGCTTCGCGGCCGTCTTCCTCGAGCGGCGGGTCGACCCCGTGACCTACGCCGAAGCCGTCGCTCCGATCGAGGTGGAGGCCGCCCGGCAGGGCTGGCACTACGCCCTCGCCCACCTGCGGCTACAGGAGATGTCCGTGCTGGTGCGCTCGGGCCGCTGGCGCGACGTGACCCTGCGCGACGACTGGCCCGCCAGCGATGGCCTCGTGGGCGGCCAGGCCGCGCTCTGGCTCGGCCTCGCGTGGGCCCTCGACGGCGACATCGAGGCCGCACTGGCCGCGACCGCACGGGCCGCTCGGCGTCATCCCAACCTCCGCCCCGCCGCGGCGGTCCACCTGGGTGCACTGAGACTCCTCCAGGGCGACCGCGAGCAGGCCTCCCGGGAGGTGCGCGACGGTCTCCGTGGCGCGTCCCCGTTCACGCGGAAGCTCGGGCTCGCGCTGCTCGAGCTCCTCGGCGAGGTGGACGGGCAGGTCGACGACCCGCTCGTCCGAGCCCTCCTCGACGGGCCCGCGACCGAGCTCGACCCGCGGAAGGGCTGGCTGGTGCTGATCCAGCTGGCCCGCGCCGCGGTCAGAGGAAGTCCACGAGGCCGATGACGGTCTCGATCCCCTCGGCGCCCATCGCGGGGTCGCCGATGATCTCCACGTCCACGACGAAGTCGAAGTCGTCGGTGGCCGTGTGCACCTCGACCTGGACGGTGTCCCGGCACGAGTACGGCCCGCACTCCGTCCCGTCGAAGGGCTGGAAGCGCACGGTCGACACCGGGTCGGCGCCGACGGGATGCACGCTCTCCTCGTCGCCGCTGAAGAACGGCGTCACGACGACCTCGGCATCGGCGGGCCACGGGCCCGAGGGCGTCACGGTGACCCGCATCTCGTGAGCGAGGTCGGAGGCGCCCGGGAGGTAGTCGGTGTCGATTCCGAGCGCCGCACCCGTCTGTGCATAGGTCGAGTACGGGTAGGACACGCTCACCGGGTCGAAGACGGTCTCGACCGGCGCAGTGCCGGACGTGGCGATGGACGAGGCGACCGCGAGAGCGAACAACGGCAGAGCGAGAACAGGACGTGAGAGCACGTGACCTCCAACAACGTCCCCTTCGTACCTCCGCGCCCGTGTTTCGCGAGGTCACAGCGCACGCTGTGACACGGGTTCAACCCGCATCGAGACAGGCGAGGCCCCGCTCTCGCGCCCAGTCCTCCACCTCGGAGAGCACCTCGGAATCGCCCGTCCGCACGGTCGTCATCCGCTCGGGGGCCGCGCCGTACGGCTCGGGAGGGCACCCGGGCGCCGTGAGGACGCCGAGGTCCCGCCATCCGTCGCCCCAGACCTGCACGGGGCCCCGCGTCGCTTCGGGGATCGGCTCGCACCCGAGCCACCGCGCCACCGCGTCGCCGTCGGCCTCCCGGACGACCAGGGCGAGCGACCCGCGCGTGAGGAACGCGACCTCCAGGCACTGCACGACATCGGAGAATACGGGCCACGGCGCCCGGTCGGCGTGCTGCTCCCACAGCCCCCCGCCTTCGTCGACGAACAGGAGCGGGTAGCCTCCCTCGCGCACCCGGAGCAGCCGGTGACCGGCCCATTCCGGCGCGATGTCGCGCAGCGCTGCCTGCCGGAGCGCGGGATCCCGCGAGTGCCGCGCGGCCTCGGCGAGCCGGGGCCCGACGCCGTACGTCAGCCCGCCGAGGATGGCGCCCCCCACGAGCGCCTCGGCGTCGAGCACGGCCTCGCACACGGGAAGCCCGACACCGTCGAGGAGCGCCGCCAGCCGCTCGCGACCCCAGCCCGGCGCGCACGCGAGCCCGGCCTGTCGGGCATTCCGGACGGCACGGCTCGACAGGCGCTCGGCCAGCCGGTGATGGAGAGCGCGCAGCGCGGCGTCCGGATCGCGAGTCATCCCCGGATCCGCTATCGCGAACGAGCGGTGTTCACATCGGCGGACGCGGGTGCACTGGAGAGCAAGGGGGGCGCGATGTGGCTGTGGAGCGTGGCGTTCGCCATCACGAACGGAGAGCCGGTACCACCGGGTGGAGCCCCGGCGGTGGTGGCCCTCGACCCGGGCTCGACGGGTGGATTCCTGATCCATCCGCAGGTCGTCCTCACCACGGCCCACGCGTTCGATGGCGTCGACCTGGCGCAGGAGCCCGAGGGTGACGCAGAGGTCTTCTTCGGAGACGCCCGCGGACAGGGTGGCCTGCGCGTGCCGGTCGCGAGCGTCGTCGTCCACCCGGCCTACGTGTCGATCGGGTTCAGCCCGAACGCCGTGAGCTCCGGGCCCGTCCCCGAGAACGACGTCGCGCTGGCCTTCCTCGCGGAGCCGGTCGACGTGCCCGTGATCGCGCTCAACGAAGCACCGCTCGACGACGCCTGGATCGGCATGTCCCTCGAGATCGCAGGCTTCGGCGCGCCCGCGTCCGGTGCCGCGCCGACCGGGGCCAAACACCGTGGCGACACGCGGATCGCGTCCTACGAGGCGGATGTCGTCATGCTGTTCGACGCGGAGGGAGCGGCGACGTGCATCGGGGATGCCGGCACGCCCGGCGTGCGGTTCGTGGCCGACCAGCCCGTGGCGGTGTCGCTCACGTCGATCGGGGGGTGCGGGGAGCGACCCGAGCGGCACATGCGCATCGACCGCTACCTCGACTGGATCCGGGACGAGGTCGGCGACGCCGGCCTGATCGTGCGCTCGGTGGCTCCGCTCGGGATCGTGTGCTCCAGCCTGATCGACGGCGGGGACGCGCATGCCGTGCTGCCGGTGGGGACGGAGCTCCTCTGCGAGGCCTTCGGGGTCGGGACCATCGAAGAGGTGGCCTGGGACTGGGGCGACGGGACCGAGGAGTCCACGACCGGCGCGCGCGGTGGGCACGCGTACGCGGAGCCGGGCTCGTTCGACGTGTCGGCCTGCATCGCAACGGGCCAGACGCACTGCGTGGCGCCCGTTCGCGTGGATGCCTGCGCCCTCCCCCGGCCCGCGTTCGAGGCGCTGCCCGACGGGGACGCGATCGTCGTGACCTACACCGCGACGCCGCAGCCCGAGGCCTGCATCCTCGAGTCGGTGTGGGAGCTCTACGCGGGGGATGGGGCGCAGGGCGAGCCCCTCCGGTCCACATCGGGTGAGGCTCCCGTGTTCGACGTGTCCGGCGAGCCAGCTGGCGACTACACCGTCGTCCTGAACGAGCACGGCATCGTCGGCGACGGTGCGGCAACCGCCACGGTGCAGGTGCGGCGCGGGTGCGCGTGCTCGGCTTCGTCGACGCGCGGTGGGCTCCTCGCGGTGCTCCTGGCGATGCTCGGGCTGCGCCGACGCGGCTGACGGTTCACGGTGTGGCCTTGGTGCCTATCGTTCCGCGATGCTCGTCGGTCTCGCCATCACCGCCCTCCCCCTCGCGCTCGTGGCGGCGATGTGGCTCCTCGTCCTGCGCCGACGGAGGGTCGCCCGCACCGCCAGGCCCGCAGAGCGGGCTCGACCGCAGACCCTCGACGGGGTGCGCCTCGCCGACCCGATGACGATGCAGCACGAGGGCGAGCGCCCGGTCATCGAGATCTCGATCGAAGCGGAGTGACCGCCTCAGAACCAGACGTCCCCGACCACACGGCCCTCGTCGGGCAGGCTCGACCACGTGTCGAAGCCATCGAACCGGTGGACCGGGACCGCGGCCACCGCGTCGGGATCCGCCATGCGGAGGTTCACTGCGCAGCGCTGGCTCTCCGAGCCGGCCTTCGGGAGCCAGCACACCATGCCGCCGCATTCGGGACAGAAGTGGAACGCGAGGTGCGTCTCGATGTCGCAGCGCAGGTAGCCGCGCGTCTCCCCCGTGATCTGCACGTCTTCGCCGAGGATTCCGTACGCCCACAGCGCGCCGTACCGGCGGCAGGCCGTGCAGCTGCACGCCGTGGCGCGGGTCGGCGCGGTGGCGAGCGTCCACCGGACCTTCCCGCAGTGACACGACCCCTGGAGCATCACGCGCCTCCCAGCCCCATCCGCGCGCGGACCTCGGGGGTGTCGTCGTCGACCCGCCACTCGGCGAGCGCGCCGTCGCGCACCACGGCGCTCCAGATCGCGGGGCCGGCGAGCGCGGGCGTGCTGCACTCGCTGTGGCCCAGCGCGATGACGCGCCCGTCGACGCGCACCACGCGCTCGAACACGTTGCGGTAGTCGGGGAACGCGCCGAAGAAGCCTTCCCACGCGCCTCGACACGCGTCGCGGCCTTCGACCACACCGCCCCCGCTGTCGACGAAGCGATGGTCGGGGGTCATCCGAGCGACGAGCGCACCGAGGTCGCGCGCAGCGATGGCGGCGTCGAACGCGACCACGGCAGCGAGGGCCGGGTCGGCGCAGCGGATCCCGAATGCCGCGCCCTGCGGGTCTTCACAGGCGACCCAGACGGCTTCGCTGTCGACGACGGGCTCCATCGCGGTGCCGCCGAGCGCCCGGACACGTGCCGCGCACCCGAACGGGTCGTCGACCGGGAAGAAGTACAGCCAGTGTGGGTGGATGCCGGGCGAGCGGATGGGCGCCAGGCTCGCCTCGCCCCCGCGCCAGGACACCGCGTGACGCCCGTGTGGACCGGCCCCGGGCGACACCGCCCACCCGAACACCCCGCCGTAGAAGCGCGCCGCGGCGTCGACCTCCGGAGCGTGGAGGTGCGGCCACACCCCCGCGAAGCCGGACGCCACCGCCGTGCTCGCGGCGAGCACCGCACCGCCGGGATCGCGGACCGCGGCGTACCGGCCGTTCGGACCCTCGACGAGGGGGCCGAGCGCCTCGCCTCCGGCGGCCACCACGGCATCGCGCACCGCGACGGGGTCGTCGACCGCGACGTGGCCGAGCCAGTGCGCGGGGACACCGCGCGCGCGCGCGTTCTCGTGCAGAGGCCAGACCTCGAGAGGGCCGGGTGCGGGGCCCGGCGGCAGGTCGAGGCCCAGCGCCTCGGCGTAGAACCGCAGCGCGCCGGGGAGATCCGTGGTGCGGAGGGAGTAGCGGACGAACATGCCCGCCTCTAATGCCGCAGAGCGGCTACCGCGAGAATCCCGACCGCTGCTGGAACCGGAGCCCGTCGAGGATCTGGTCGACCCGCGCGGCGCCGAGCCGTCCGATGCGGGCGCCGAGCGCGTCCTTTCGCACCGTCGAGATCTGCGAGACCACCACCACGCTGCGCGCGGGCAGGTCGCCCTCGCCTTCGTCGAGCAGCACGTTGCCGGGCTCGGTGGCCCGGTGGAGGTTCGTCGTCAGCGCGCACACGACGACCGTGTCGATGCGGCTGTGGTTGAGCACGTCCTCCTGCACCACGACGTGCGGATGGGGCCGGTCGCCGGCGCCCGGACGCGGCAGCACGACCCAGTGGAGGTCGCCCCGGTGGATGGCGCTCACTCGTGCAGCACGGCCTCGAGGCGGTTGCCGTCGAAGTCCACCACGAACGCCGCGTAGTAGCCGGGATCGTAGCTCTCGCGGATGCCGGGCGGCCCGTCGTCTGCGGCGCCTGCGGCCACGGCGCCCGCGTGGAACCCGTCGACCGCCTCGCGGGTGGACGCCGCGAACGCGAGGTGGAACGCCGACGACGGGGCGGCAATGCCCTCTCGGGGCACGACCAGCGCGAACGGCGCCTCGCCCGTGAAGCCCGGAGGACCGTACCCGGCCGCCCGCGCGGTCTTCCACAGCCGCACGATGCCGAGCGGAGCCAGCGCCGCGTCGTAGAGCGCCAGAGAGCGGTCGAGGTCGGCGACGCCGACGGAGAGGTGGTCGAACATCACGACTCCGGACGGGGAAGGCGCGATGATACGCCAACGAGGAGGACGCCATGCGCTACGGAGACGCCGAACGCGCGCTGCGGGCCCTGTGGCCGCGGGTCGGTCCGTACGAGGTCGCGAGCACGCTGAGCGAGTGGTCCGCCGTCGAGCCCGGCCCGGCCGACGCCCTGCTCGCCGAGGTCTCGGCGCTCCCTCCCGCCGATGCCGCGACGCGTCTGATGCCGGCCATCGCGGCGCGTCTCGAGCCCACACCCCCGCGCGACCGGCACATCGTGCTGCACGCGCTCGATGCGCTCGTTCGGGCGGGTGGCGATCCCACGTCCATCCTCGGGGTGCCGGCGCAGGCCCTGCTCGAGCGCCGCACGGCCGGACCCGCCGCCACGGCGCTCAGGCGCGCCGCCCTGCGGGGCTGGCCGCTCGACGGAGTGCGCGAGCCCGTGGAGCGCTGCGAGAGCACCGAGCCCCCCGTAGGCCACGTGAAGCGCCTGCTGGCGCTGCAGGACCAGGGCGAGCACGCCGCCATCCGCACGCTGTGCGGGATCTACGACGCCTCGGTCATCGGCAACCTGCACGAGGGTCTCGGGGTGCTCGAAGCCCGCCTGCTGGCCGGTGACGCCGGAGCCCGGCAGGCCCTCGCAGAGGCTGCAGCCGCCGGCGCGGACCTCTTCCGCCAGTGGGAGGCGATGCTCCCCGTGTGGGTGGACGCGCTCGGCACCGATGCCCGCGAAGCCGCGGCCCGCGCGATCGGTCAGCTCCAGCACGTCACGGGCGAGACGCGCATCCCACCCGACGAGGCGCTCCAGTCCGCCCTGCCCCGTCTCGGTGTGGCGATCGGCCCCCTGTGCGCGAGGCTCTCCGACCGGTCCCGCGCGGCGGAGGCCGCGGCGAGGACGCTGCAGTCGCTGGTCGCCCAGGGCGCGTCGCTCGCGGGCCACGAGTCCGAGGTCGAAGCGGCCCTGTCCGATGCGCGTGTCGCGGTGCGGCATCCCTGCTCCGTCGCGCTGACCGCGTTCCTCGAGCGGGAGGGACGCGAAGAGCCGCTGCCCGCGGGCTTCAGCCGTCGCCCAATCCACGCGGTCGGCCCCACCCCGCTCCCCGACGAGCGCCCGACGCGGTGCGGGCATTGCGGCGGCGAGGCGCACGTCGTCTACAAGCACGAGGACATCAGCCAGACCCACGCCGACATCCTCATCGAGTCGCGCTGCTCCGTCTGCGGCCTCTACGAGGAGTCCCGGTACGGCTACTGACCGCTCTTCTCCGGCGCCATGGCCGGATCCGCGCAGGTCGTGCCCGCCGGGACGCGCGTCATCGTGAACGTCCCCTCCTCCACCACGGGCGTCACGCTGGGCTGCTGCGCGAAGAGCCGGTTGCCCGCGCCCAGCGTGTGCTGCACGAGCTCCACCTGCTTCGCGGCCCCGGCGACGCCCTCCCCGTCGAGCGTGCCCTCGAGCAGGATGTGCGTGCGCTGGGCGACGTACACCTCGACCTCGCCGAAGATCGGCGCCCACACGGCGATCGTCGCGCCGGGATGCCCGTCTCCCTCGTGGTCGACGAGCGACGGGTCGTCGGGCTCGATGGGCACCTCGTCGCCCGCGTAGCCGATCCGCCCGGTGCCGAGGTCGACGCGGAACCGGTCCCCCTCGAGCTCGACGTCGGCCACGGTCGGCGGGATGGCGGCGACGAACGCATCCGGCATCCGCGGCTTCGCGACCGGATTGCGGGTGACCGCGCGGATGGAGCAGTGGCGGTTCTGCATGCGCCCATCGGCGACCTCCCAGAGCTGCACGGTCCAGGCGTCGCTCCGGGAGTGGCCGAGCACGGGGACCCGCACGTCGTGCACGAGGTGCACGTCGACCCGCCAGGTCCCGGTGAGGTCCGCGGCGGCGGCCACGGCCATCGACAGCACGATCAGGGCGCCTCCATCGGCGTCATCGTACGTCTCACCCGCGCACGCCGCCACGGCCGCGCGCTTTCACTCCAGCGTGAGGCGTCGCCCGTCCCGGAGCACGTCGACCGAGCCCCACGACGTCGCGAGCCCGGCAGCCGCCTCGCGTGGCACGTGGAAGGCGTGACCCTCGCGGTCATCGAGACGGAGCGGCCCGATCCCGACGACGACGTCGCCCTCCTGGAGCGGAGCCGAGGCGCGGACGACGCGTCCGCCGTGGTCCACGTCGAAGTCGAAGACCCGATCCGAGGCCGGGATGCGCACCGGGAGCGCTTCCAACACGCCGAGCGTGTGCGTGACGCCGCGCAGGTCCTCGACGCGCACGATGCTCCCCTCCGTCCCCGCGAGGGGGTACCCCCCGAGCAGGTCGGTCACCGCGACACACGCGAACGCGGCATCATCGGCGTCACAGGGCGCAGAGACGCGCACCCCCGCCACCGGCCAGCCCTCGGCGTCGATCACCCGACCCGACCCACCGCGCCCGTGCGGAGGGACCGGGAAACCCTGGAACGGCGGCATCTCGGCGCCGTCGAACGCGACCCAGGCCACGAGCCGGCCCGACCGCACCAACAGCTGCTCGCCGTCCGGACGCAGCGCGACGCCGTCCACCCCTGCGATCCGCCACTCCCACACGCGACGCCCGCCTTCGAGCAGCGTGACGCGGTCCTCGGCCCAGCGGACCTCGCGGCCGAGCTCGCCCGCCGCGGCCAGGGTGTCGTCCAGGCCCGCTGCGATGCGGGGTTTCGCCGGCACCTCGTCGGTCCACCCGATACCGACGGGCTCTCCGGGAGGCTCGACCACGTAGCGCACGGCCGTCGCCGCGAGCCGTCCACGACCGGGTGGCTTCGCCCCGACGGAATCCCACGCGACATCGGGCTCGAGGTCGGCCAGCACGCCGCACGCGGGGCCGCGCCAGCTGGCGCACGCCTGCTCGAGGCTCCGGCGCGACGCTTCGTCGATCGCCCCCTCCAGCGCGCACTTCGCACCGCCGATGCACGCCTGGAGTCGCATGGCCGGCGCCAGGTGCCCGGGGACCTCGCCGAGGCTGCGGAGGCACGTGTCGGGGTTCGTCTGGCACCGGTGCAGGGGCCGCAGGTCCGGGCCCGCGACGATCGCGTGCCGGTCGATCGGGTCACCGCCGACCACCTCGTACGCGAGCCCCGGCACGAGCTCGACGTCCGCGCCGTAGATCGCCGCATCGCCGCGAGTCTCGAGGCGCTCCAGGCGCGCGACCTCGACTCCACGCAGGAGGACGACCACGGCGACATCCGACACCGGCATTGGGCCGGAGCTGACCGGCCCTCCCGGCGCGGCGCTCGACGCCGTGCACCCCACCTCGATCCGCGTTCCCGGTGCATCCCGCAAGAGCTCGACGTCGCAGCTCGTCCATGCGGTGGCATGGGCCGCGGCGACGAGAGCGAGCAGGGACATCGGGCCTCCAGGGGCGCAGAGGACGCTTCCGAACCACGGATATTCGACACCCGGTGGCAGCGCGGTGCGTGGGCGTCCCTGGGGAAATAACGGGGATGGATGTTGGAGCCTGGACGGATCGTCGACCGCTACGAAGTGGTCGGTGTGCTCGGCGAGGGCGGCATGGCGTCGGTGTACCGGGTGCGCCACACCGCGCTCGGGTCCGAGCACGCCCTGAAGGTGCTGAGCACCGAGGTCCCCGCCGTGCGCGAGCGGCTGCTCGCCGAGGGGCGCGTGCAGGCCGGGCTCGACCATCCCCACGCGCTCACCGTGACGGACGTGATCGACGTCGACGGCGCGCCCGGCCTCGTGATGGAGCTCATCCGCGGCGGCACGCTCGACGAGTGGGTCGCAACCGACCCGCCGCGAGCCGAGCGCCTGCGGGTGTTCCGGCAGATCGTGCTGGCCGTCGAGGCGGCCCACGCGAACGGGTGGATCCACCGCGACCTGAAGCCCGGCAACGTGCTCATGAAGGGCACGGGCCCCGCCGCCATCCCGAAGGTCGCCGACTTCGGCCTCGTGAAGGCCGTCGCAGGCGCCCGATTCGGCAGCAAGGGCACGCGCGACGGCGTGGCGATGGGCACGCCGGGGTACATGGCTCCCGAGCAGATCTCCGACGCCGCCGCGGTCGACGCGCGAGCGGACGTCTACAGCCTCGGGTGCCTGCTGGTGTTCCTCGTCACCGGCGAGCCCGCCTTCGAGGGCGAGGTGCTCGACGTGTTCGCGAAGGTCGCGGCGGGTGCGCATCGCGGGCTCCCGGCGTCCGATCCGCTGCACCCCCTCGTCGAGCGCTGCCTGGCGCGCGATCCCGACAGCCGGCCGGCCGACGCGGGCGCGCTGCGCGAAGCGCTCGACTCCGCGGGCTCGACTCCCCGTCGGGCTCCTGTGAAGCCGGCCCGACCGGCCCCCGCGATGCCCGCAGCGCTGCTGGGTGTGGGGGCGTTCCTCGCGCTCGGCTTCGGCTGCCTGTGTGGCGCGGGCGCGTTGTGGGGTGTGCTGCCCGGGTCGCCGCCCGACGCCGCCACCGTCCCGTCGGTCGTCACGGAAGGCCGCGTGGGCACGTGTCCCGCGAGCGAATCGCGCCGTCGCATCGGGTACGCGCTGGTCCCGAAGGTCCACCTCGCGCTCGACGACGTGCACGTGATCCCCGCCGCGGTCGACGTGATCCCGCGTCCCAACGATCGCGAGAACGTCGCCTGCCGGCTGCCCGCCGGTACCCGCGTGCTGGTGCGCGAGGTCCCGAAGTCCCCCCGATCCGAGCCCGACAAGATCTGGCTCGCGGTGTTCGAGGACGGCCTCACCCCGCCGTGATCACGGCCTCACGGTGAGCACGTACGATCCCGGTCCCGACTCCACGAACAGGGCGGTGCCCGGCGTCGCGACGAGCGAGAGCGGCGTGCCCTCCGTGTCGGGCGGGATCGAGCTTCGAGCCGACGAGGCATCACGCAGATGACGCAGAAGGACGCAGATGACGCAGAAACGAGGCCGTCACGGGTCGCGCGTCCTCGCTTCCCAGGCCCCTTCGACGGGGATCGCACCGCCAAGATCGCCCGTGCCGTCAGGGCTCTCGAGGGGACGTCTCGGTGTTCCGGTCGACAGAGAAGGCCTCCCCGCGGACCGGAATCGGGATTCACCAGAGCAGGCCGGCGTTTCGGGGCAGGCACGGGCAGGTGTCAGATCGAAACCGAACTCTCCGATAACCAAGCTGTGAACATGTGTTTCGTCTGGCAAAGTTCCGCGAGAGACTCTTCCGGGCCATGATTAGCTTTAAAGCCGGTATATTGCGGGTTTCGGTTTCGATCTGACACCGACGCAGGAGTCCCGATTCCTCCAGTGGATGCAAACTCATGTTTTTACGTAGCTTAAACCCTTGGAATTTGTCAGGTCTCGGCCTGACCGGAGGCCGGACGCTACGGATGGACCTCGGCGTCCTTGGCGGTGCAATCCCCGTCGACGGCCCCCGGGGACGCGAAGACGCTCGACCCACGGCGGCCTCGTTTCTGCGTCATCCGCGTCCTTCTGCGTCATCTGCGTGATGCCTCGGAACGCTGGAGGCTCGATCCCTGCCGACACAGGGCACTGTGGCTCGCTGTGGTCGGGCGCGCGTTATCCGGGAGGCCCGGAGGTCGTGATGCTGGACAAGTCGGAGATCCGCGCGGGGCGCGAGCGCCTCGTCGAAGCCCTCGGGCCGGTGCTCGAGGCCGTGCGTTCGGTCGATCCGTCCGATGCAGGCGCGGCCGCACGTCTCGCCGCCGCCTTCCCCGCGGATGGAGATGCGATGCGCGCCCTCGCCGCGCTCGTCCGCGAGGGCGTCGAAGCCGGCTGGCTCTGCGAGCGCGAAGCGAACGGCGTGCGCTTCTCGCGGGTCGCGATGCCCGACCATCCGGGCACGGCACCGCTCAGCATCGATTCCGTGAGCATGCGCGGCCCGGGTCCGGGCCACACCCACCCGAATGGCGAGATCGACCTCTGCTTCGCGGTCGATGGCGCGCCACGGTTCGACGGCCACCCGCCGGGCTGGGTCGTCTACCCGCCCGGCAGCTGGCACGTGCCCACGGTGTCGGGCGGCGCGATGGACATCCTGTACTTCCTGCCGGGCGGCGACATCCGCTTCGAGCCCGACCCGCGCGCCTCCTGAGGCCCGTCAGGCCGCGAGCTCGCGCGGCAGCACGACCTGGAACCGGCTCCCGCGCCCGGGCGAGCTGTCGGCGTCGATGCTGCCGCCGAGCGCCGTCACCAGGCGCGACGTGATCGCGAGGCCGAGCCCGGTGCCGCCGTATTTGACGGCCGTCTCGCGGTTCGCCTGCTCGAACGGATCGAACACGCGGCCGAGCTCGTCGGGCGTCATGCCGATACCGGTGTCGCTGACGACGAACACGAAGTGGCCGTCGTCGCGGGTCACGGAGATCTCGATGGTGCCGGACTCGGTGTACTTGCAGGCGTTCGACAGGAGGTTGTAGAGCACCTGCCGCAGCGCGCGCGGATCCGTCGTCATGCGCGGCCCGTCGCCGGTCAGCGGGGCCCCGGAGGTCGAGACGAGCCGGATCCTGCGGCCGTTGCGCGAATACACGGCGTCGAGGCGGTTGCCCTTCTCGGAGGCCAGCGGACGCAGCGTGGACACGATCTCCTCGACCATCTGGGTGACGATGACGGGCTGGGGCTTCAGCTCGTACTTGCCGGCTTCGATGCGGGACAGATCGAGGATCTCGCCGATCAGGTTGAGCAGATGCCGCCCCGCGCGGTGGATGTTGTCGAGATCGCGCTTCGTGGTGGGGTCGGCATCCTCGTGCTCGTCGAGCAGGAGCTCGGTGTAGCCGAGGATCGCGTTCAGCGGCGTGCGGAGCTCGTGGCTCATGTTCGCGAGGAACTCGGACTTCGCCTGGCTCGCCGCCCGCGCGTCGACCAGCGCGGCGTCGCGCCCGGCCACGACGCGTCGGAACGCGAGGCCGAGCCCCACGAGCCCGAGCGCGGGCACCCAGGTGACCAGGCCGCGGCTCATGTCGATGCCGTCCCACGCGGTGGGGTCGATCAGCGCGCGCCCCTCCACGGCCAGCACCCACGCGAGGCCCGTCGCGACGGCCCACCCGGCGACCGCGCCCGCGTCGAGCAGCGAAGCCAGGGCCAGGGTTCCCGCGAACACCAACGGCATCGCCGCGACCATCGGAAGCACGTCGCCCACCAGCGCACCGGCGACCGCCAGGAGCAGCCACGCCCCGACGATCCCGCGCGCGACCGCAGCTTCGCCGCTGCTCCGGCTCACCGACGACAATGCCTGGAACCGCCACCGTCCCAAACCTGCCATGACACCCCCCATGACAAGGATACCGGGGTGTCATGGCCTTCCGCTGCACCATCGAGGTATGGTGATGGGTTGCAGGCCGCGAAGCGCCCGAACCATCGCGCGCTCGACGCGTGGGGCTCAGCCCTCCGACGCGAAGGCCCGCATCGCGCGCGCCACGGCGCCGACCTCGCAGGCATCCACGATGGCGCCCGGCATCCTCACGACCAGTGCCGTGGACGAGAGCTCGGACTCCCGCCACGAGCCGAGCAGGCCGAGCAGCTCGCTGCGCAGGGGCTCGCGTGCGATGCGGAGGCGCAGCGCTTCCGCGTCCGACGTGCGGGCGACGAGCACCTGATCGAGCACGATGTCCCCGATGCGTGCGTCCTTCGGGACGTCCTCGTCGCGCCCGCGCTTCCGCACGAGGGTCCCCGCGGGGAGCGAACGCGCGAGATCCGCTTCGATGTGCGTCGTGGTCAGACCGTGCTTCACGTGCTCCGAGACCCGGATGGCGACGCCGTCCACGACGCCTTCCCACCCGCCGTCCGCGACGGGCGCGAGCCCGAGGAGCTCGAGTGCCTGGTGCCGCCGCGACCACCGCCGCACGAGGGCTTCGACCAGCGCGACCTGGTCGTCGAGGCCGGCGAGATCGCGCCCGTGGCGCTGGGCATCCACACCCGTGCCCTTCACGGTGAACGTGGTCTCCCCTGTCGCCACGCGCTCCGCGAGGTCGAGCACCTCCGGCGTGGCGAGGAACGCATTGGACCTCCCCCGACCGACGCTCACCCGCCCGCCGCTCCGACCGGCGAGCAGGTCGGAGAGCTTCTCGAAGACCCCGGGGGTCGCGAGCGAGACACGACCGTCGAGAGGGGTGTCGAACCGCCAGGTGAACGTCGTGTAGTCGGCCTTGTCGGTCTTGACGCAGACGATCTCGACCGAGGCCCCCCGCGCGCGGGCGAGCAGGCGTCCCCGGCGGCGGGAGAATTCGGACAGCCCCGCCGACACGAGCCGTTCGTGGCGCTCCGCCCAGAACGAGGCGTGCTGGCGCTCGACGTGCTGCTCGATGCTCTCGACGATGCCCGCGATGGCCTTCGAGAGCTCGTCGAGGATGCCCATGTGCCCCCCCAAACGAAGAACGCCCCTCCGGCTGGAGGGGCGTTCGCGCTACCGGAGCAGCGTCGCGACTACTGGATGGTGGTCGTGAAGCTGTAGGGCGCCGTGCAGTCGAACGAAGCCGACCAGTGGTGGACTTCGAGGACGACGTCCTGCGCCGCGCCGGTGTTGTTCAGCCACTCGACGGTCTCGGTGTCGCCGACGCCACCCGACGTGTCGAGCGAGGTGCCCGCCGTGTCGAACAGCTCGATGTCGATGTCGGAGGTGGCGTTGGTGAACGACACCACGATGGTGACGGTCTCGCCATCCGCGACGGAGCCGACGTTGAAGTAGTCGGAGTCCTGGCCGTTCAGGTAGAGGCCGGTGCCATCGGTCACGCCCGTGGTGGCGGTCGCGAGGTCGTTGTTCGGCTCGTACTGGTCGTCGAGGCTGCAGTCCTCGTCCGTGAAGGTCACGGTGTAGGGGACACACGCGAACGAGCCCGCGGGGGCGGCGTTCTCGACGCTGAACACGAAGTCGGCCGCGGCGCCGGAGTCGTTCAGGGCGGAGACGTCGTAGAGCGGGCCGAACGTGTCGGAGTCGAGCTCGGTGGCCGTACCATCGCGGAGGTAGACCTCGAGGTCGCCGTACGCCTCGTCGACGGACTCGACGGTGACGACGGCGCGGTGCCCGTCGGCCACGGAGATCGTGAAGAAGTCGTTGTCACCGGCGGCGACGTTGTAGGTGCCGTCGGTAGCCGCACCGGCGCTCGCGGCATCGTCGTCTTCTTCGTGCGCATCGGCCGTGCAGTCGGGCGGCGGGAGCGCCGTGAGCGTGCTGGTCCAGTCGTAGGTGTTCTCGCCACCCGTCGTGAACATCCGGACCTCGAGGAAGACCGTGGCCGAAGCCCCAGTGGTGTTGAGCCACTCGACCTGCTCGTTGTCGCTGGTGCTGATGCCCGAGTCGAGCGAGGCGCCCGTGGAATCACGCAGGGTGACGTCGATGTCGCCGTTGGCGGTGAGGAACGTCACGTCGATCGTGATGCGGTTGCCATCCGGGACATCGATGGACCAGAAGTCGTCGGACGCTTCGCAGACCACGAGGCCGGTGCCGCCCGTCGAGGCGATCGCAGCGGCCTGCGTGTCGTTCGGCTCCTGCGAGTCGTCGGCGGCACAGCTGCCACCGAGAGCGGTGTCGGTGTCGGTGTCGGCATCCGTGTCGGCATCCGAATCCGTGTCGGCATCCGAATCGGTATCGGCATCCGAATCGGTGTCGGTGTCGGTATCGGTGTCGGTGTCGGTGTCCGTCTCGGTCTGCGGATCGTCCTTCTTGCAGCCGACGAGAGCGATCACGACGGCCAGAGACAACATGCGCATTGGTTTCCTCCATTCGGGGGCAACGCCCCACGGCAGTGGAGTATGACATCCCAGGCGCAGGTTGGCCCGTCGAAGTGGCCAGTTTGGTGCGCCGGGGCCCGGCGAAAAGCGGAAGTAGCCCACGTGATATCCGCGTTTCCACGCCCGAGAATCGACGTGCACCCGGATTCGACGCGCCCACGGATCGGCGCGCGGGGGTCCCGCCTCTGCGGCACGGACCGAACCCCCATACCCGCCGCGGCCTCAGCGGGAGCCGAGCCAGGCGTCGGCGCCCCCCTTCTCCTCTTCGATGTCGACGAGCCGCCACCGGCCTTCGCCGCCCTCGAAGCACAGGTGCACCACCTCGGCGGCCCGCCCCTCGGGGCCGGCCAGCGCGTCGACCACGAGCCGCGTCTCGTTCGTGCGGAGCGCGAGCGGCCGGAACGTGACGGCCTCGTCGGCGACGTGGGCGGCGATGCGGGCGCACCGCTCCTTCGACTCGGGGACGCACCGCTTCGGGAGCCTGGGGCTGCCCATCTGTTCGAGGATGGCAGCGACCTCCTTCGGGAGCTCGACCGCAGCGGGATCCTCGACCTCCTCGAGCACCAGCTTCGTCGGGAGGGCGGGCCCGTCGACATCGGTTCCGTCGACGAAGCGCCAGCCGCCTTCGGTGGGCTTCGCGAGGAGGAGGAGGGTCGAGCGCTCGCCGCGATCGGTGAGCCACAGCTCGGCGAGCGCCTCCTCTCCCTCTTCGACGAAGCGCCCCCGCTCCACGGTCGCGCCGGCGACGACGAGGTCGACGAGCGCGGCGCAGGACAGGCGCTGGCGGTCGCGGAACGCCTCGGTGCAGGTCGCGACGAGCGCGTCCCGATCCCGCGCCGTGGCGGCGGCGACGAATCCGTCGACCAGCTCCTCTCCGGGAGAGGCGGACGCGGTGGCGAGGGCGAGCAGCACGGGCAGCGTCATGGGACTCCTCCGCGAACCCAATAGCCGGGACCCGCCGTACTATGCTCGCGGGCGGGAGGACCGCCGATGGCGATGGTCGTCGCGCTGGCCGTGTTCACGGTCGCGATGCTCGCGATCGGCGTGTTCGCGCAGCAGCGCGTCACGGACGTCGAGGAGTACGTCGTCGCGGGCCGATCGCTCGGCCTCACGCTCGCCGTGCCCACGCTGCTCGCGACGTGGTTCGGCGCGGGAACGCTGCTCGTGGCGGCCGACGAGGTCCGCACGAACGGCCTGCGCGCGGCGGCCCTCGACCCGCTCGGGGCAGGCGTGTGCCTCCTGCTCGCGGCGGTCCTCATCGCCGGCCCGCTGTGGTCGCGAAACCTCACGACGCTCCCCGACTTCTACCGGCAGACGTACGGGCCCCGCGCCGAGATCTGGGCGTCCGTGCTGATGGTGCCGGGCTACCTCGGCTGGATCGCGGCGCAGTTCACCGCGCTCGCGGGCCTGCTGACGCTGACGTCGGGGCTGCCGCCGGACGCGTCGCTCGTGATCGTGGCGGGGGTCGGGCTGATCTACACGGTCGCCGGTGGCATGTGGGCCGTGACGCTGACCGACGCCGTGCAGATGGCGCTCGTCGTCGTCGGGCTGTTCGTGCTGGCCGCCGTGGTGCTCTGGGAGCTCGGCGACGGCGCGCCCCTCGCCGGCGCCCAGCGCCTGTGGGCCGAGACGCCCGCCGACCGCCGCATCTGGATTCCCGGCGGCGAGGAGGGTGTGGTGTGGGGCACGGCCTTCCTCGCGGGCGCGCTCGGCAACCTGCCCGGCCAGGACCTGACGCAGCGCATCTTCGCGGCGCGCTCGGCGCGGACGGCCCAGCTGGCGTGCCTCATCGCCGGGGTGGCCTACCTGACGCTCGGGATGGTGCCGATCTTCGTCGCCCTCTCGATCGACACGCTGGCCCCCGATCTCGGCGAGGAGTCGGTGCTGGCGGTGCTCGCGGGTTCGCTGCTCCACCCCGCGGTGGCGACCGTGTTCACGCTCACCGTCGCGTCGGCCGTGCTGTCCACGATCGACAGCGCCATCCTCGCGCCGGCCACGGTGCTCGCGCGGAACGTCGCGGGGCGCTTCACCCCCGAGACCATCGGCCTGCACCGGCTCG
Organism: Alphaproteobacteria bacterium; assembly: GCA_020632875.1. GTDB lineage: Bacteria > Myxococcota_A > UBA796 > UBA796 > JACKEQ01. The sequence continues at coordinate 121,840 of JACKET010000007.1, read as the reverse complement.
CCGTGCTGGTGGTCGGGCTCGGTGCGATGGGGGTCGCGTTCCTCGGCGAGGACGCCTACAGCCTGCTCGAAGCGAGCTACGAGATCGGCATGGTCTCGCTGCTCGTTCCGCTGCTGATGGGCGTGCACTGGCCGCGCTCGGAGCGCGCCTGCCTCGCGTGCATGGCCGTCGGGACGGGCCTCTGGCTGGCCCACACCGCGATGGGCCTCGAAGGGCTGTTCGCCAGCGCGGTGCCCGTGGGGCTCGGCAGCACGCTCGTGGGAGCGGTCGTGTACGCGCTCCCGTGGCATCGCCTCAGCTGACGGCCGGGAGCACGAGCTCGCGTCGGAGCCAGCTGCCTGCCGGCCCCAGCGGTCGGTCGGTGCGGACGACCGAGTGCAGCACCACGATGTGCCCGCCATCGGGCCAGAGCCCCGGCTCGAGCCGGACGAGGTCGCCCGCGGCGATGGCGTCGCGCACCAGGGGCTCGGGCGCGCTCCCCCACCCGACCCCGGCGCGGATGAGCTCGATCTTCGTGCCGAGGTCGGTGACCCGCCAGGTGTGAGCGGCCAGAACACCATGATCCTCCGAACGAATCGTGCGCTCGGTGAGGACGACCTGCGTCCACTGGCGCAGCCGGTTCGCGCGGAGCGGCCCCGTGTCGGACGCGAGCGGATGGTCGGGTGCACAGACGGGCACCAGGCGCACGCGGCCCAGCGGGATGCTGTCGAACACGTCGTCGTGGGTCTCGACGAGGTTGCAGACGCCGAGGTCGACGTGCCCGTCGCGGACGAGGCGGACGGCCTCGCCCAGCACGTCGCTCACGACGCGCAGCGACACGGTCGGGTGCGCCTCGTGGAAGGCCCGCAGCACCGGGACGAGGCGCTCGGACGGATACAGGGGGTCGACGGCCAGCGAGAGCTCGGTCTCGAGCCCCTCGCGGATGGAGCCCGCGACCTGGCGCAGCTCGCGCGCCTGGGCGAGCACCAGGCGTGCCTCGGCGGCCAGCCGCTCGCCCGCGTCGGTGAGCACGGGGCGACGCGAGCTCCGATCGAACAGACGGGCGCCGAGCGTCTCCTCGAGGGACGCGATGCTGTGGCTCACGGCGGACTGCACCCGCCCGAGGCGGCGCCCGGCAGCGGAGAACCCGCCTTCGTCGACCACTGCGAGGAAGATGGTGATCTGGTCGAGGGTGAACGGCTCGAACACGGTGCATCGCCTGCAGAGATGGATGGCATCGATATTATTTCGTTGGATCGATGAGGGCCGGGAGTGTGATGGTCTGACATGTCCCTCGTCCCCAGCACGCTGGCCTCGCTCTTCGCGGCACGGGTGCGCGAGTGGCCCGACCGCGAGGCCGTCCGCGACGCCGGCGGGTCCTTCACCTACGCCCAGCTCGAGCGGCGCGTGCGCGAGCGGGTGGCGCGATGGAGGGCCGCGGGCGTCCGGGAGGGCGACCGGGTCGCGGTGCTGTCCGAGAACCGCATCGAGTACCTCGAGTGCTTCCTGGCGGCGGCGTGGATGGGCGCCATCGCGGCCTGCCCGAGCTGGCGCCTCGCGCCGCCCGAGATCGCCGGGTGCATCGGCCTCGTGCAGCCCGCGCTGGTGGTCGTCTCGGCGCGCCACGTCGGCAAGCTCGACGGGATCTGGGAGGGCCCGACCCACGTGTTGGGCGAGGAGCCCGTCGCGGCCCCCACGTCCGACGAGCCCGCGGCCATCGACGCCGAAGCACCCCTCCTGATCCTCTACACGAGCGGCACGACGGGGCTCCCGAAGGGGGCCGTGATCAGCCATCGCGCGCAGATCGTGCGCAACCTCGTCGTGCGCGCGGAGTACGGGCTCTCCCCCACGTCCGCGTTCGTCGCCTGGTCGCCGATGTACCACATGGGCGGTGCCGAATACTCGCTGGGCACGCTGATCTCCGGCGGCACGGTCATCGTCGTCGACGGCTTCGACGCCGAGCGGCTCGCCGATCTCGTGGCGACCGAGGCGATCGGGTGGCTGCTGCTCATGCCGGGGATGGTCGGACGCTTCGCGGATCTCCTCGAAGATCATGACGTTTCGCCACGTGGCATCGAGGTCTGCGGCGTCATGGCCGACCTCGTGCCGCCCGCCGACCTCGCCCGCATCACCCGGTTGCTCGGTGCCCCCTACGCGAACACGTTCGGCGCGACCGAGACCGGCAATCCTCCCGCCTCCGCTGGGCTCGTCGCGATTGGCGCCGCTCCGGAGCGCCTGTCGAAGACCCCGAGCGTGTACTGCGAGATCCGGCTCGTCGACGAAGCGGGGAACGACGTGCCCGAGGGCGAGCCCGGCGAGCTCTGGATCCGCGGCCCCACCCTGTTCAGCGGCTACTGGTCCGACCCCGACGCCACGGCGAAGAGCTTCGCCGACGGCTGGTTCCACATGGGCGACGTGTTCGTGCGGAACCCCGACGGCACGCTCGATTTCGTCGATCGCTCCAAGTACATGATCAAGTCGGGCGGCGAGAACATCTACCCGGCGGAGATCGAGCGGGTGCTGCTCGCCGATCCCCGCGTGGCGGACGCCGCCGTGGTGAAGCGCCCCGATTCCCAGTGGGGCGAGGTGCCGGTCGCGTTCGTCGCGCGCCGGGACGACGCCCTCACCGAAGCCGAGCTGATCGCCGCCTGTCGCGCCCGTCTCGCGGGCTTCAAGGCCCCGAAGGCCATCCACTTCGTCGACTTCGACGCCCTCCCCCGGTCGGCGTCGGGGAAGATCGTGCGGCACGCGCTCGAGAAGCGACCCGAGATCACCGGAGGAACGCGATGAGCCGCCCCACCACCCGCCTCTGCACGTCCACCGCCGATGACGTGTTCGTGCGCGGAAAGAGCCTCACGCGCGAGCTGATCGGCGAGCTCACGTTCACCGAGGCGATGTTCTTCCAGATCCTCGGTCGGGTTCCGGGCCCGGCCGAGACGCAGATGCTCGACGCGTGCCTCGTCACGCTGATGGAGCACGGGCTCACGCCCACGGCCATCACGGCCCGCATGACCTACACGTCCGCGCCCGAGTCGATGCAGGGCGCCGTGGCCGCGGGCCTCGCGAGCGTCGGCAGCCTGTACGTCGGCACGATGGAGGGCTGCGCGCACCTGCTCCGCCGCATCGTCCGCGCCGAGTCGCCGCAGGCCGAGGCCGCCGCCATCGTCGCGGAGCACCGCGAGGCCGGGGCGCGCGTCCCCGGATTCGGGCATCCCGTGCACCGGCCCGACGACCCGCGGTCGATCAAGCTGTTCGAGCTGGCGCGGTCCCTGGGCATCGCGGGGTCCCACGTCGAGGCGATCGAGCTCCTGTCCGCGACGATCGACCGGGAGTCGGGGAAGCACGTGACGATCAACGCGACGGGCGCCATCGCCGCCGTCCTGTCGGACTGCGACGTGCCCGCCGAGATCCTGCGCGGGTTCGCGCTGATCAGCCGGTGCGCGGGCCTCGTGGGCCACATCCGCGAAGAGCAGGTCGAGCCGGCGATGCACGCGATGTGGCACGGCGCCGAGAGCGCCGTACGCCACGAGTGAGACGAATCAGCGCAGGTAGCGCGCGTGGTGCGCCACGTGGTCACCGATGAACGTCGACACGAAGTAGTAGCTGTGGTCGTACCCCGGCTGGAGCCGGTACTCGACGGGGTGATCGGCCGCCCGGCACGCAGCGAGGAACCGCTCGCTGTGGAGCTGCGTCGCGAGGAAGCTGTCGGCATCCCCCTGATCGACGAGGATCGGCAGGCGCTCCGACGCCCCCGCGACGAGCGACGCGGGGTCGTGAGCGGCCCAGGCGTCACGATCTTCGCCGAGATACGCGGCGAAGGCCTTGTGCCCCCACGGCACGTCGAGCGGCTGGAGGATCGGCGAGAACGCCGAGACGCTGCGGTACAGCCCGGGGTTCGCCAAGGCCAGGCGGATGGCGCCCATCCCGCCCATCGAGTGGCCCGTGATGCCCCGCGCGGAGGAGTCGGTGTACGCCGCGATCCGCTCGACGAGCTCGGTGGTGACGTAGGCATCCATCCGGAAGTGCGCGGACCACGGGGCCTGCGTCGCCGTCAGGTAGAAGCCGGCGCCCTGGCCGAGGTCGTAGTCGGGGCTGTCGGCCACCCCCTCGCCGCGCGGCGAGGTGTCGGGGCACACGAGCACGATGCCGTGCTCGGCGCACCACCGCTGCGCGCCCGACTTCTGGATCGCGTTCTGCTCGGAGCACGTGAGCCCCGAGAGGAAGTACAGCACCGGCGCGTGGGCGTAGCCCTCCGGCAGGAACACGGCGACCCGCATGTCGCACCCCAGCGTGTGGCTGTGGTGCTCGACGACGAGCTGGGTTCCGCCGAAGCAGCGGTGGCTCTCGATCTCGCGCATCAGAAGTGGATGACCGAGCGGATCGCCTTGCCGTCGTGCATCAGGTCGAACGCCTCGTTGATGCGGTCGAGCGGCAGGTTGTACGTGATGAACGGGTCGATCGCGATGTCGCCGGCCATGGCCTGGTCGACCATCCCGGGGAGCTGGGTGCGGCCCTTCACCCCGCCGAACGCCGTGCCGCGCCAGACCCGCCCCGTGACGAGCTGGAACGGGCGCGTGGCGATCTCTTCGCCAGCCCCGGCGACGCCGATGATCACGGACTCGCCCCACCCCTTGTGGCAGCACTCGAGGGCCGCGCGCATCACCTTCACGTTGCCGATGCACTCGAAGCTGTAGTCGACGCCGCCGTTCGTGAGGTCGACGATGACCTGCTGGATCGGCGTGTCGGGCGTGTCGTCGGGGTTCACGACGTCGGTGCAGCCCATCTGGCGGGCCAGCTCGAACTTCGACGGGTTCAGGTCGATGCCGATGATGCGCGACGCACCGGCCATCACCGCGCCCTGCACGCACGCGAGGCCGATGCCGCCGAGCCCGAAGATGGCGACGGTCGCGCCGGGCTCGACCTTGGCGGTGTTGAGCACGGCCCCGATGCCGGTCGTGATGCCACAGCCGAGCAGGCAGACCTTCTCGAGCGGCGCATCCTTCCGGATCTTCGCGACCGCGATCTCGGGGAGCACCGTGTACTCGGAGAAGGTGGACGTACCCATGTAGTGGAAGATGGTGCGGCCGTTCTTCGAGAACCGCGACGTGCCGTCGGGCATCAGGCCCTTGCCCTGCGTCGAGCGGATCGCCTGGCACAGGTTGGTCTTGCCCGACGTGCAGAAGCTGCACTGGCCGCACTCGGGCGTGTAGAGCGGGATCACGTGATCCCCGACCGCGACGGACGTGACGCCCTCGCCCACCTCGACGACCACGCCACCCCCCTCGTGGCCGAGGATGCACGGGAAGATCCCCTCGGGGTCGACCCCGGAGAGGGTGTACGCGTCGGTGTGGCAGACGCCGGTGGCCTTGATCTGCACGAGGACCTCGCCCCGGCGGGGCCCACTGACGTCGATCTCTTCGATCTCGAGGGACTTTCCGGCTTCCCAGGCGACTGCGGCGCGAGACTTCATCCTTCCTCCAGGCTGGCCACTCGACGTAAGGCGGGTCGGGGTGCCTTTCCAGGCCTCCACAGGAACATTGCGTGCGGGGTGCGGAGGTCTTGACGGTCGGTGGCTCTCCTGCGTGCTACTCAGGCCCGTTGCCCCGGGGTCCCGGATGCGTCTCCTCCTCCTGCTCCCGTTCGTCCTGTTCGCCTGCAAGTCCAAGCGCACGTCCGACATCCGCGTCCAGGATGCCGATGCAGACGCCGACACCGACGCGGATTCCGATGCCGACACCGACGCCGATGCGGACTCCGACGCGGATGCCGACTCCGATGCCGACGCAGACGCCGACAGCGACGCCGACGCCGACTCGGACGCCGACAGCGACTCCGACACGGATGCCGATCCCTACGGTCCGCCTCCCGCCGTCCCCACCCTGTCGACCGCGGCGATCCTCGACATCTCCGACGACATCGACGCCGTTCTCGCGAGCACCACCGCCTCGCACTCGGTGATGGTCCTCGACGCCGAGAACGGCCAGATCGTCTACGAGTCGAACCCCGACACCCTGAAGAAGCCCGCATCCAACACGAAGCTGTTCACGACGGGCGTGGCGATGGATCTGCTCGGCGAAGACCACCGCTTCCCCGTGCAGGCGTGGGCCACCTCGCCGACGGGCACGGCGAACGTCACGGTCGTCGGGATGCACGACATCACGTGGAGCACCGACTTCTACGCCGACAACGGCTACCCGGCCGAAGCGCTGGCGGCGCAGATCGCCGACGCCGGCATCACGTCGATCGGCACGCTCACGGTCGCGGGCGAGTACCTCATCGAAGCCTACAGCCTGTCCGAGTTCCTCGACCTGCCCGGCAATCGGTCCGAAGCCGCCGACCTCCTCGAGCTCGCGCTGCTCGGCGAGGGCGTGTCCGTCGGCACGGTCACCACGTCGTCGAGCCTCGTCCCGCCCGGCGGCACGACCCTCGTGGCCGAGCGCCTGTCGCCCCCACTGTCGGTCGCCGATCACCCGCTCAACGTCTACAGCAACAACGAGCTCGCCGACATGCAGGCCCGGCACAACGGCTTCGAGCTGTGGAACGGCAGCTCGTGGTCCGACAACGAGGCGGCGGTCGTCGACTGGCTGTCGAGCCTCGGCGTCACCACCTCGGGGATCTCGCTGAACGACGGCAGCGGCCTGTCGCACAACAACCGGGTCAGCGCGCGGATGATCGTCGAGATGCAGGCGGCGATGCTCGATCATCCCGCGGGCGAGGCGTGGCGCCGCACGTTCAGCATCGGCGGGGTGATCGGCACGCTCGGCTCCCGGATGACGGGCGCCGACACCAGCGGGCGCTTCCTCGGCAAGTCCGGCACGCTCACCGGCGTGATCGCGACGAGCGGCATCCTCTACAACCGCCACGACGGGCACCGGTACCTCGTCAGCGTGTTGATGAACGACGTGCCCGGCGGCACCAACACCACGACGCGCGCGCTGCAGGACGACGTCGTCGAGGTGATCGCGCGGGACAACCGCAACCTCGGCACCCGCCCCGGCCAGCCCGTGCTCCGCCGGGTGCGCAACATGGGCGACGGCACGATCGACATCACGTGGGCTCCGGTCTCCGGCGCCACCGGCTACCTCGTGTGGACCTCGACCGACGGGCGGTCCTGGCCCCGCAGCGCGGCGCGCTACGTCACCACCGCTTCGCACCGCGCGGGCGGCCTCTCCGGCGCGGCGTGGGTCAAGGTCACCGCGCTCAACGGCGCGGGCGAGTCCGATCCGAGCGACGTCTATGGATCCCGCGTGGGCGCCGCCGCGTCTCCGATCCTCATCGTCGACGGCAACGACCGCTACGAGTTCCAGTCCGAGAACTCCCGTGGATTCGGGCACGATTTCGTCGTGAGCACCGGCGAGGCGCTCGGCACGCGGGGCTTCGACACCGCGGCGAACGAACGGATCGGCGTCGACGTGTTCCTCGAGGACTACACGGCCGTGATCTGGCTGCTCGGCGAGGAGTCCTCGACCGACGAGACCTTCGACGCGACGGAGCAGGGCCAGGTCGCCGCGTTCCTCGCCTCCGGCGGGAAGAAGCTGATGGTGAGCGGGTCCGAGGTCGGCTGGGATCTCGACTGGCTCGGCCAGGGGCCCGATCAGAGCTTCTACCTCGACTACCTCAAGGCCTCCTTCGTGGCGGACGATGCCGGGACGTACTCGATCGCACCGACGACCACCGGCGTGTTCGCGGGGCTGCCCGAGCTCGGGTTCCTCACGCCCGCGACGCTGTCCGCCAACTATCCGGACGTGATCGCGCCGGAGGGGGGCGCCTCGGCGGCGCTCCACTACGCGGGTGGAGAGGTCGCCGGGATCACGTGGTCCGGGGGCTTCCAACTCGTCTACCTCGGCTTCCCGTTCGAGACGATCGACAACCGTGCCGACCGCGCTGCGGTGATGAGCAGGGTGATGACCTTCTTCGGGCTCTGACACTCAACCCGCTCCTCGTGCAAGAATCCGCCCAGGAGGACGTTCCTTGTCCGGAAAAGACGACGAAGAGAAGCTGCCGGAAGTCGCCCGGCGACGCGGCAATGCCGACACCCTGTTCTCGGCCGACTGGTTCGAGGACGACGACGAGGAAACCGGCAAGGCGCAGGCAGCTCCCGAAGATCCCAAGGCGCAGGGCGGAAAAGCCACGTGGCTGCCCGAGGGCGCGATGGTCGCGGGCGGCAACGCCGGCGCGGCTCCGCCCCCTCCACCCACGCCCGCGCCCGACGAGCCTGCACCGCCGCAGATGCTCGACGAGCCGATCGCGCCGCAGATGATCGAAGAGCCCGAGAAGCCGGCGCCCCCCGCGGCCGCGCCACCGCCTCCGCCGCGCGCGCGCACGGCCAACCCCACGATCCTCCCCGACTTCGACTTCGACGACGAGATGGCCGACGCGGCGAAGGGCGCCATGGGCGACCCCGAGCCGAAGGCCGCAGAGCCTCCGAAGGCCGAGCCGCCGAAGGCCGAGCCGCCGAAGATCGACGCGCCGAAGCCCCAGACCAAGCAGAACGAGCCCGACGTGCTCCCCGAGGTCGCGAAGCGAAAGGGCAACGCCGACACGCTGTTCTCCGCCGACTGGTTCGACGACGACGACGAAGAGAAGTCGAGCGAGCCGGCCGCGAAGGCCCCGGCGACGAAGAAGAAGAGCGAGCCCACCGCCGCTCCCATCGGCGACGACTTCGACGAGCTCGACGAGCCCGCGTCGGGCGGCAGCAACATGCTGATCTACATCGCGGTCGCGGGCCTGTTCGTCGTGCTGGCCTGCGCGGGAATGGGCGCGGGCATCGGCATCGTGTTCCTCTTCCGCGGGTAGCCCTACCGCTTGCGGAAGGGCGCCTGCGAGAGCGTCGTCGACCAGCCGTCGTCGTACTGCACCACGAGGAACGTGCCCGTGCCGTGACGCACGAGCTTCACCCTCGGGTCGCGCGGGCGGCTGGAGAGCCAGCCCCCGTTGGTCTCCGCGAGCATCTCGAGATCCTCGACGCGCCGGCAGCGCGTGAGCTTGTCGATCTCTTCGGCGTGACGGGTGGGATCGAGGCCCCCTACGAGCTTGGCGAGGTCGGAGCGGAAGTTCACGGGCGTCTCCAGGAGTTCTGTGCGCAGTCTACCTGTCGAGGTCGGCGAGCACGGCCTCCGGCGGGCCGTCGGGGTGCGCGAACGTCGGAAGCAGCGCGCGCACCGCGGGATCCGAGCGGGCCGCCTCGAGCATCGCGACGAACGCGTCGCGCTCGACCCCCACGAGCTGCTCGGGCGGAATCCACAGCGACTCCGTCGGGCCGCCGTGCCCCTCGCCCAGCCGGTACACCTCGGGCACCGCGCCCGCGCGCACCTCGACCCGGGCCCCGGCCCCGTCCGCGCGGGCCGACATCACGTCGTCCCACGCGAACAACCGCGTGCCGTGCGGCGAGAACTCGACGAGCCCGTCGCGCGACGCCACCCAGTGGGTGTCGGACCCCGCCGTCGGCGTGCGACCGAACACCACGGCGACGAGCCCGAGCAGCCCGAAGGCCGCGATGCCGTACGCCACGAGCCGCGGCGCATCGAGGTCGGCGAGCGGGAACGCGACCAGCGAGAGCGAGAACAGCGACAGGGCCGAGCGCTGGAGCCGCCTGGCGAGGCCACCCCACTCGGGACGCTCGGTGCTGACGGCCTCGATGGTCTGCTGGATACCGAACAGTGCGGCCGCCCCGAAGAACGCGCCGATGACCGCGCCGGTCACCGGATCGTCCCGCATGCCCAGCGTGAGCGCTGCGACGGTGAACCCGATCCCCACGCAGCCCACGAACACCGTGTCTCCACCGGCGATCACCACGAGATCGACGGGCCGCGCCCGGCCCTCCCGCAGCCGGCGCCGCGCGAGGTCCTCGGGCGGGAGCCACGACCGACCCGGCATCGGGAGCAGCAGGGCCGTCGAGACGACCGTGAGCGCAGCGAACCCGAGCGCCATGCCCCCGCGCGTCCCGCCGAGCGCGGCCACGATCAGAGCGAGGATCGCCTGGAGCACGTAGCCGAGCCGACGCAGCGCGAGGGGCCACGCACCGTCGTCGTCTCCGGTCATCACGAGCAGCGCCATCGGGAGCAGCACCGCGCCGAACCCGACCCAGCCGCCCGGCCCGTCGAAGGGCAGCACCTCCGACACCACCGCCGCGGCGCCCATGCAGGCCATGAGCAGCAGGAGGATGCGCGCCATCATCGCGTCTCAGCCTAACGCTGCACGAAGGTTTGAATCTGCCCATGGCCACGACTAAGGTGCTCACCTTTCCCTGAACCAACTGGAGCTCCCGATGGCCTTCGCACTGCCCGCTCTCCCCTACAGCAACGACGCGCTCGCGCCGCACATCTCGGCCGAGACCCTCTCCTTCCACCATGGCAAGCACCACGCGGGCTACGTCACGAAGCTCAACGCCGCCGTCGACGCCGACGCGTCCCTGAAGGGCAAGTCCCTCGAAGACCTCATCAAGACCACGTCCGGTGGCGTGTTCAACAACGCGGCCCAGGTCTTCAACCACACGTTCTACTGGAACAGCCTGTCGCCCAACGGCGGCGGCGAGCCCAAGGGCGCGATCAAGGCGGCCATCGACCGCGACTTCGGCAGCTTCGCGGCGTTCAAGGATGCGTTCACTGCCGCGGCGGGCGGCCACTTCGGGTCCGGCTGGGCATGGCTCGTGAAGAACGCCTCGGGCAAGCTCGAGATCGTCCAGACCCACGACGCCGGCTGCCCGCTCACCAGCGGTCAGACGCCGATCCTCACCTGCGACGTGTGGGAGCACGCCTACTACATCGACTACCGCAACGCGCGCCCCGACTACATCAACGGGTGGTGGGCGCTCGTGAACTGGGACTTCGCGAACGCGAACCTGTAGTCGCGCTGGCGGCCCGCCCTCCGGGGCGGGTCCAGACGCAGAGAAGGCGCGCTGTCCGGGTGGACGGCGCGCCTTCGTCGTTCCGGAGCCCGTGCGGCGGAGCTACTTCACGCCGTCGCGGATGTTCGCCTGCTCGCGGAGGCGGATGAGGGCCTCGCGCTCGATCTGGCGCACGCGCTCGCGGGAGAGGTTCATGCCCTTGCCCACCTCGGACAGCGTGCGGAACTCGTTGTCTTCGAGCCCGTAGCGCCGGGTGAGGACGTACCGGTGGCGCTCGGTGAGCACCATGTGGAACGCCTGGAGCATGCGACCGATCTCTTGCTGATGGATCGCCTCGTCGTCGGGGTGCGTGGCATCCTCGTCGGCCAGGAAGTGCTCGAGGGAGCGGGGACGTGGGCCCCCGTCGACCGGCTGATCGAGGCTGACCGTGTTGCCCTGCGAGAGCAGGAACTCGGCACGTGCCTTGTCGACGCCGACCTCGTCCGCCAGATCGCCCACGGAGAACGGGACGCCAGCGGCCTCGAAGCGCTTGATGGCCTTGCGCAGGTTGCGGGTCTGCTCGACCGCACACCCGGGGAGTCGCACCGGACGGCCCGTGTGGTCGATGGCGCGCGTCATCTGAGCGCGCACCCACCAGCGGGCGTAGGTGGAGAACCGGATGTCACGGTCGGGGTCGAAGCGCTTGGCCGCGCGGAGAAGGCCGATGTAGCCCTCTTGTACGAGGTCGGGCTCGTCCATGAACGGGCCCGCGAGCTTGCGCGCTTCGCCATGGGCGATCCGACGACCGCTCATCGCGAGCTTCCAGCGGAGCGCCTCGGCCTCGGCCCACGCCGCCTTGGCCTGGCGGGCGCGATCCTTGAGCTCGGCGTTCTTCTTGGAAGCCTTCCACACGGACTCGACCGCCTTCTCGAGACGATCGACCATGCCCGCACGGGTGCGCTCGGCGCGGTCGGGCTTGCGCTGCAGGCACGCCTCCGCGACCTCGATACCGACCACCGCCTCGCGCGCGCGGTCTTCCGCGCGCCGGATGGCGCGAGCCATCTCCTTCTCTTCCTCGGCGGTCAGACGCTCCGACTTGCTCTGTCTTGGTCCGAAGGCGTCGATGGTGTCCTTCCAGGGTTGCTGGGTTGCGAATAATCGAAATTCTGAAAGAAATCGAGGGGTCAGAGAGAATCAGGCTCGGCGGCGGTCGTGCCGCGCGCCGCGGCCTCTCGATCTTCATCGGGACCATGCCCGAACGCACGACCCCCACATCAGATGCGAATTCTGGTCGCAGCGGGCGCGACCGTCAACCCCCTCCTGTCACGCTGCACTGTCAACTTCTGTCGCACCGGATAGGAGGCGGTTTCCGGAGATCCCCGATGCGTACGATCCTTCCCCTGCTCGCGATCACCCTCCCCGCATGCGCGCCGCTGACCGAAGAGAACGCTCCCGACCGCACCGCTCAGCTCGTGTGCCGCAAGGAGCGGCAGTGCGATCGCGACGACTTCGACGACCTCTGGGGCGACGACTTCCAGGAGTGCGTCGACGACCTCACCGACTTCTACGAGGGCCTCCTGAGCTTCAGCGGTCTGTTGGGGCTCGAGCTCGATCTCGAAGAGCTGCGCTCGTGCCACGCCGACATCCGTCGCGCGTCGTGCGACGAGTGGAACGCGGGCGACGTGGGGCCCGACTGCAACGACGTGATCGGGTTCTAGCGCTCGCGATCGGCCCACGTCCACACTTGGTCTCCGAAGGCATCGGGCTCCGAGCGTCTCAGGGCCTCACGCAGATGACGCAGAAGGACGCAGATGACGCAGAAACGAGGCCGTCGCGGGGCGAGCGTCTTCGCGTCCCCGGAGCGCCGAGTGGGCCTCCTTGCGGACCGGATCCGGAACTCACCAGAGCAGGCCGGCGTTTCGGGCTGCTCAGGTGAGCAGACCGCCGCCGTCCTCCCCCGTCCTCCGACGTCGGGGAGAGGTGCCGTCCGACCCGGCCACCTCCGTCCCAGGCCGAAACTCCAGCGGATTCCAGTCGTTGAAGCTGCGCATAACGTGGATCCGCATCCAGTCGGGCAGGTGACGCAGAAGTAACGGCGTGGATGGGCCGCCGCTGTCCAGCCCGGAGCACGTCCCCGCTCGGATCACGCACAGCGACCACAGCGGGCCACAGCGCCAGAAGGTGTGGGCCACGTTCACCGGGCCCGCTCACCCGAGCAGCCCGAAACGACCGCCTGCTCTGGTGCGTCACGATTCCGGTCCGCGGGCAGGCCCTCTCTGTCGACCCGAACACCGAGACGTTCCTCTTCGGGTGGCACCGGGGACACGAGGACGCTCGACCCGTGACGGCCTGGTTTCTGCGTCATCTGCGTCCTTCTGCGTCATCTGCGTGAGGCCCTGAGACGCTCGAAGCTCGACTGCTTCCGCCACAGAGCGCTGTGGCCCGCTGTGGCCCGCTGTGCGAGATCCGGGGATCGACGACGCCGACACTCCGAGCCGGTCCGAGCCCTACGGGTCGGGCACGAAGAAATCGGCCCGCACCGGCCGGTGATCGGGGCGATCGGGCGAGTCCTGGCAGTGCACGTTCTCGGGGAACAGGATCACCGACGTGCCATCCCAGGTCTTCGCGCCGTTGGCGACGAACGCGAAGTCGAGCACGCCGTTGAAGGAGTAGCTGCACTGCGTCGCGATCAGCGTGTCGGGACGCACCCAGACCCACGTGCTGTTCGCCGTCATCAGGTCGTAGCCGGCGTCGTGGTCGGACTCGCCGCCATCGACCGACCAGTCGAAGTTGTAGTCGCCGATCGCGACGAGCGGCAGCGTCTGGGTGGCCGCCCACTCGTTCAGCATGCGGGCCTGCTCGTGCCGCGCGTCGTCGTCGGTGCGCCACAGGTGGTTCACGACGACCTTGAGCTCGACCCCGTTCGAGCGGATGCGGAAGTGCCCGACGAGCGGCGCGCGCGCCGTGCCGCCGATGTTCATCTCGTTGAGCTCGGTGCTCGAGAGCAGCTGCACGACGTTGTCGTCGTAGACGAGCCCGAGCCTGTCGGAGAACCCCGTGGTGCCGAGCACGGTGAGGAAGTGCTGGCTCGCGTCGTCGGCCGCGGCGACCGCGAACGTGTCGAGCCACGACTGGTTCGCCGCCTCGGCGAAGCCCCAGATCGCCTCGCCTCGCACGTCGGCCATGTTCGTCGCGACGAAATCGGGATCCGCGTCGCCGGACTCGACGTTGTACCCGACCACGCCCAGCGACACGCCCGACACGATGCCGGAGTCTTCGGGACGGGTCGCCGGCGGGGGCAGCCCCGTGTCGGTGGAGACGGGGACACAGGCGGCGACGAGCGGCACGAGGAGGAGGCAACGCATCTGCCCTGACTAACCCGGCGCGATCCGTGTTCACGCCGCTTTCACATCGGGATTGCACACGCTTCACGGCGCTCCCGCCGCACCTCCACACCCGGCGCCGACATTGCCCTCCTGCCACGGAGCCACCATGCGAATCGCCATCCTGACGCTCGGAATCCTCGGACTGACCGCCTGCTACGACTTCGCCGGAGAGCGCGGGAAGCTCGGGTTCGACACGGACGCCACCCTCGACGGCACCCGGCCCTGGACCCCGGAGACCCCGCTCGCCGAGGGCGCGCGGCCCCGCCTCGCCGTCAGCGAGATCCTCGCGAAGGACGCCGAGCCCGAAGGCCCGGCGACCTTCGACGGATCCCGCTCGATCGCCCTGCACCGGGACGAGGATCACGTCGTGGTCGAAGGCTCCGGGCGCGCGTGGATCGGAGCCGAGGCGGACGGCGTGCGCGACGACCTCCACCTGCGCTGGGCGAAGGCCGCGGGAGGCGTGCTCGTCGACCCGATCGCGGCGATGATCGGCGAGCAGCCCGTCCTCACCGAGGTCCTCCTGGTCGAGGGGGGCACGGAGTCCGTCGGATACGCAGTGCTCGACGCGCGGGGCGACCTGCTCGGGCACGTCCCCGAGCAGCTCGACATCCGCACGGGCGACGCGCTCGCGGTGGACGTCGAGAGCGGCGGGCGGCTCGCGCTGAACGGCGTGACGCCGGGCGTCACCGACCTCGTCGTGCAGTGGCCGGGTGCGCGGCCGACGACCGTGCACGTCGAGGTGATCGCGGCCGAGGCCATCGACGGCATCCGCGTGGAGAGGCACCTCGTCGCCGGCGAGTGCGGACTGCGCGCGGTGCTCACGAGCGACGGCGTGCCGGTGCGCGGTGCGACGGGCTTCGTGTGGAGCCACGACGACACCCGGGAGCCCTACGCGCCCTGCGCGACGGACGTGGGGGTCCGGTGGGGCGACCTCGCGGCGACGCCGTAGGCCATACTGCGGGCCCCGTCCGGAGGGTCCGTGCCCGTCTTCGTCGTCGTCAGCTACCAGGCAAAGGTCCCCGGCAGCGTCACCAACGCGCTCGAGGCGTTCCTCGAGTGGGTGGGCCCCGTCCCGCTCGGCCTGTCGACCGATGGCGTCGACGGGACGCAGAAGGCCCTCGAACGCTACCCGGCGCTGGCGCCGTGGGCGGTGCTCGGCGGCATCACGGCGCTCGACCCCGACGGGCTCCCGCTCGCCGATGGCGTGATCACGCCCGATCTCGTGCGGGATCTCACCCGGGCCCGCGCCTACGGATTCGACCGCTGGGACGTGTCGGCGCTCGCTCCCGGTCCGGTGACGGAGGAGGCGCTCGGCCTCGGAGGTCCCGCGGATCACGAGCCGCCCTTCGCCGCCGTGCCTCTCCTCGCGCTCGGCCGCAGCTACCGGCCCGGAGCGTTCCTCACGGTGCACGCCGTCGTACCCGACCCACCGAAGGCCTGGGAGAAGTTGCACTCCGCCGCGGCCCGAGCGCTCTGCGGGACGCTCGGAGGCCACGTCACCGCGTACCGGCGGGACCTGTGGTGCACGGCGGACGCCGTCGACGACGCGCGGGCGCGGTACGGGCGCACCCCGAGCCTGCTCGAGCCGCGGGAGCGCGTCCTGCCCGTGTCTGCGGAGGCACCCCCATCCGCCGCGCCCACGGCGCCGACCTCGTTCGACGATCCGCTCGCGGCCGCACGCTCTGCGATCGACGCCGGCGATACGGCCACGGCCCAGGCCGCGCTGCTCCACGCCTGGCAGAAGCGCCCGAACCGCGCCATCGCGGACGTGCTCGACGAGGTCGCCGCCGAGCACCTCGCCCGACACGGGAGCCTCGGCGAGACCGGGAAGGCCCGCAAGGACCGGCTGGACGCGATGAGCCGCGATCTCGGGCCCGCCGACCAGCCCGCCTTCGCGGCAGCGCTCGCAGAAGAGTCGGGCACCACGTTCGCCCGGCTGCTCCCCCGCGCTCCGCAGCCCGATCCCCGGTGGACCTGGCGTCTGGTCCGTTGGATCGCCGGGGGCCGGCACCGGTCGCCCGACGCGATCGAAGCGATGGCCGCCGCCCTGCGCTCCATCGGCGACGCCCGCTGGCAGCACGCCGACATCGTGAATCCGCCCTACGTGAGCAATCGCATGTTCGATGCGCTGTGGGAGCTGCGCGACCTCGATCCCGGCGAGCTCCCGCTGGAGGAGGGCTGGGTCGACGGGCTCGACGCGATCCGCAAGGGGGTCGCGGCCCTCGGCGCCGACCGGCGCGAGCGGGAATCGCGCCTCTTCGCGGCGGCGAGAGCCCGCGACGACGACGCGCTTCGCGTGCTCGCCGACGAGATGATGGAGGCGGGCGATCCGCGCGGGCGCTTTCTGCAGCTCCAGCTCGAGCAGGCCGCGCGCGGCGAGATGCCGGGCCGCCTGAAGAACGAGCTCAAGGCGCTCCAGCGCGCCTGGCAGAGCGCGTGGTTCGACCCCCTGCCCGATCTCGTCGAAGAGCTCGAGCTCGAGCGCGGCATCCCGCACACCTGCGTCACGGCGGTGCGGATGGAGGCGCTGCGCTGGGTCGCCCAGCTCCCGGCCAGGGAGGGGCTGCGGATCCGGACGCGCTGATCGATACTCCCGCCCCACGGAGGCCCCGATGGCGCATGTCAGCCCGCCCTACGCCCACCTCACCGATCTGTTGTCCGAGACCCTCGGTGGGCGCGCGCTCGCCTGCAGCGACGACTTCTTCGCGAGCATGCACAACCTCGTGAAGGAGGCCGAGCCCACGTTCGACCCCGACACCTACTACGAGCGCGGCAAGGTGATGGATGGCTGGGAGTCCCGCCGCAAGCGCGGCCCCGGCAGCGACTGGTGCATCCTCGCGCTCGGCGTGCCCGGCGTGATCCGCGCGGCCGACCTCGACACCCGCCACTTCACCGGCAACCACGCGCCCTGGGCGAGCCTCGAGGCCTGCGCGTGGCCCGACGGCGACCCCACCGCCGAGCAGCTCCGCGACGAGGCCGACTGGCAGGAGATCCTGCCGGCCGCATCCCTGAAGCTCGGCAGCCACAACCACGTCCCCGTGCACGATGCCCGCGTCTTCACGCACGTGCGGTTGAACATCTTCCCGGATGGCGGGGTCGCGCGGCTGCGTCTCTATGGCGACGTCGCGCGCGAGCTCTCCGACGGCGCCGACCTCGCGGCGCTCGAGAACGGCGGCAAGGCGCTGGCCTGCTCCGACATGTACTTCGGCGTGATGGACCACCTCATCGCGCCCGGCCGCGCCGACGACATGCGCGGCGGGTGGGAGACCCGGCGCCGCCGCGGCGAGGGCCACGACTGGGTGCTCGTGCGGCTGGCGCGTCGCGGGCGCCTCGATCGCCTGCTGATCGACACGAACCACTTCAAGGGCAACTTCCCCGACACGGCCGAGATCGAGGGCATCGACTGGGAGGACGGTCCCCCGCCGCTGCTCCTCGCGAGCAACCGCTGGGAGCCGATCCTCCCGCCGCTCAAGCTCGCCGCCCACGAAGAGCGGCACATCGACCTCGACGACGTCGGGCCGTTCACGCACGTCCGCCTGAAGATCCGCCCCTGCGGCGGGGTGAGCCGGCTGCGGGTGTTCGGACGCCCCGACGACGGCGCCGATCCCGTGGTCGACGCGTGGAACGACGTGCCGGACGAGCGGGCGGAAGAGGCCTTCCTGAAGGCCTGCGGCTCGACGCGGTGGGCCCGGCGGATGGCGGAGGCGCGCCCGTTCGTGCATCGCGGCGAGCTCCTGACGGCCGCGCGGCGGTTCTGGGACACGGCGTCGAAGGAGGACCTGCTCGAGGCGTTCTCCCACCACCCCCGCATCGGCGAGGACCCCGAGCGGCTCCGGCGGAAGTACGGTGCGACGGCCGACCTCTCCTCGCGCGAGCAGGCCGGCGTGGCCGCGGCCACCGACGAGGTGCTGGAGGCGCTGGCCGCCGAGAACCTCGCCTACGAGCAGCGCTTCGGGCACGTCTTCCTGGTGTGTGCGACGGGCCGCTCGGCGGCCGAGATGCTCGAGATCCTGCGGTCCCGCATGCCGAACACCGGCGAGCGCGAGCTCCGCGAAGCGGCCGAGCAGCAAGCGCAGATCACGTTCATCCGGCTCCTGAACGGGCCGTCCCTCTCCGCGGAGTGAAGCCATGAGCAGCCCCCTCACCTCCCACGTCCTCGACACCGCGATCGGGCGCCCGGCACGCGGAATCGCGGTCATCGTCGAGCGCCGGAACGGCGATACCTGGGGCCTCCTCGCGCGCGGGGTCACGAACGACGACGGCCGCGTGCCGAACCTCCTCGCCGAAGGCGCCCTCGACGCGGGCACGTACCGCGTGACGTTCCTGACGGGCCCCTACCTCGAAGCACAGGGCGGAACGGCATTCTACCCGCATGTCGAGATCGTCTTCCGCGTCGACGCGCCCGACGAGCACTACCACATCCCGCTGCTGTTGAGCCCGTACGGCTACTCGACGTACCGCGGGTCCTGACCCCCTCGCCCCCGTGCGCGTGCGCCTTCCCGATTCGGGACGTCGGGAGCGGTCCACCCGTCGAGGAGCGACGGCGACAACCCCTTCAGGCTTCCTACCCGGTCCCGATCTCCGGGAGCGCACGTCCCGCCGCCGACCCGATCGGGCACGCGCACGCGCACGCGCACCGCCTGGCGGCTAGGCACGGGAGCCCGACTGCGCCCTTCGGGCACAGCTCGGGCTAGTCGCCAGCCTCGGAAGGGACCTCGCCCTCGACCTCGTCGTCGTCTTCGCGCTCGCCCGACGGGCGTTGAGGCCCCGGACCCCGCGCGAAGGGCGCCTGGCGCTGCCAGATCGGACGCTCGACCGCGGGCACCGTGTCGGGGCCGACCTTGAACACGAGGATCGACGCGTCGCCGGGCCGGTCGCCGACCTCGAACCCGACGTGCGTGTTGACCCAGCTCGGGTCGATCGTGAGCTGCTTCGTGTGGACCTGCTGGCCCCCCGCCCACAGCTCGAACCCGGCCCGCGGGGGCGCGGCGTTCCAGAAGGCGTGGAGCACGAGGGGCTCGCCGGGGCTGACCCCGAGCCGCGCGGCGTTGCGTGTGGGCGTGTTCGGGACCTTGATGTCGACGCGCGCCACGATCTCGCCGAGCTTCGCCTCGTAGGCGCGCTCGAGCTCGAGGAGCTGCGTGAACACCTTGCCGTCGGCGCTGTCGGTGTAGCGGATCGCGGGACGCGCGGGGTCGGGGCTGGACCAGCAGCCCGAGCGCTGGCGCGGGAGCGCGTCGAGGTCCCACGCCATGGCGGTCTCGAGGACGGCCGCCTGGGCCTCGCCGGGCAGGGCGAACTGGAGGGGCTCGACGGTCGCCGGGAGGAGGTGGAGCTCGCGCGACGCGAGCATCTGCTGGGCGTGCACGCCTTCGATCACGAACTGCTCGATCTCGGCGAACCGCTCGAAACGCCCGGACCACGCGAGCCAGAAGAGCAGCTCCGGGTGCACGGGCACATCGCCGACGTACGCCGCGGCGGCGTCGTTCATGCGCGCCTCGAGCTGCGGGTCGACCATCTCGGGCCACGTCGGGAACGGGGTGCCGGGGCGATCGACGAAGACCGCCCAGAAGTCGTCGTAGTCGTCGCCGGTGAACGCCTCGATCTCCTCGCGGAGCGGGAAGACGTTGCGGTGAAAGCCGTACTTCGCCCACATCGCCTTCATGAAGGCCTCGAGGTCGGTGCCCGAGCGCTGGCGCATCAACAGGTCGAGGTGGCGCACCACCATCGGGCCCTTCGTGTAGTGGAGGTACTCGAAGGCCCCCGTGTGCTGCAGCTCGTCGGCCAGCGCGACGTCGTGCTCCGGATGCTTCGCGATCTCGCGGAGGTGCCGGCGCCACAGGGTGTTCCAGTGCCGCTCGTCGGGGAGCGCGCCGGACTTCGCGGCGGCGACGATCTCGATGTACGACGCCCACCCCTCCATGAACCAGTGGTCGCGGTCGTCGCGCAGCGTCATGCCGGACGGCGCGTACTTGTTCATCGGGTGCCCGATCCGGTGCCCGAGCAGCAGCCAGTTCCGCGGGGTCTCGCGGGGATGCTCGTAGCAGGCGCCGTTCACCGATGCGCCGCCGAAGACCTTGCCCCCCTCGGCCTCGGGGAGCCACGCGATGGCGAACGGCCCGTGCCGGTCGTACCCGAGCGTGTCGTGGAACCAGCGCATCTCGGCGAAGCTCTTCTCGAACAGCGTGTCGCGCCACGCTGCATCCCAGGCGCGCGGCGCCCCCACGCGGAAGTCGGTCTCGCCGATCTGCTCGGAGCGGATGTCGTAGTCGCCCACCGCCACGCAGGTCGCCGTGAGCACGCTCTTCAGGTGGTTGTGGTCGTGCAGCACCATCCACCCGTCCTTCTCGACGTACGGATGCACGACCGACCAGCCATCCGGCCGCTCGATGCGGATCTTCGCCGTGCGCAGGCTGCGCCGGGTGGTGGGGAGCAGCAGGATGCGCCCGTCGAACGACGCCCAGTCGCCCTGCACCCAGCCCTGGTGCCCGTGCCGACCGATGCCGCCGGGCTTGACGCGCCACTTCAGCGTGATCGGGCCGTCGGCGGGGACGTTCGCGAGGTTCCACAGCGAGCCGTCGCGCGTCGCGGCGATCGGGCCACTCACACCCTCGAAGGTCACGTCGGAGAACGTGATCTCCTTGTCGGTGCCGAGCTGGCGGAACGCGAGGTCGCGCCGGTCGAGCTCGTGGAACATGGCGGTCACCGAGAGCCAGCCGTCGGACCGGTCGGCGAGGTCGACGACGATCTCGACGAAGCGCCCGCTCCCGTCGTCTTCGGGATGTGCGAGGGCCGCCGCCGGAGCGAGGGCGCCGAGCAGCGCGATGCCGACCGCGAGCAGCCTCACGCCCTACCCCTCTAGAGGAACAGGTTGACGATGGCGCCGGTGAGCACGAGGAAGAAGACGAGCAGCGCGACGCCGCCGTTGACGCTGCCCATGCGGGCCGGCGTGGCGGAGGCCAGGGGCGACTCGTCGCGGTACACGCGGCCGATCTCGATGCGCGACAGGATGATGGCGACGAGCGACAGCAACGGCGCGCAGGGAATCAGGACCGCCGACAGGCACCCCGTCGCCCAGGCCCCCTTCGCCATGCCGCTGGCCGAGCCCTCGTCTTCGCTACGCATGACGCCGACGATGGCGACCAGGTTGTACAGGCCGAGGAGCACGGTGATGCACTGCCCCACCCCGACGAACAGGTAGAGGATGAAGAAACTCGTTCCTGCGGCTGCTTCCGCTTCCATCGATCGCTCCGTGGCGCCGCGCGACTATAGCCACGTCGACCGGGGCGCGCCGGCAATTTCGCGCAACGACGGGTTCTGCCCTGACATATGCCCGAACCGGCCCGGATCCGGGCGAGGCGCGGCGGAGGGGCGCGTGGTCCGCGGGCCGCATCCGGTGCCCGTCGAGCGGTAATCGCGCGTAAGCGATCGGAGTGGACGACGAGCTCGCCTCCGAGACCGCACCAGCGGGGCGTCCAGCATCGAAAACCAACCCGGAGGTCAGTTTCGAGGCCCTTGAAAAATCCAGCTTTGACCGAGGTCCAGATCGACCTCGCGAACGCCGTTCGCCAAACTGACCAGTCGGTATGAATGTGCGACCAAAAATACCGACCGGTCAGAATCTGGATCCGCAAAAAACATCGCGCTGACGGGCCTGTCGAAGAGTTGCGCACCTCCCGTGAGCGGCATACCCTCGGCCCCGAGGTGCACGGTCGACGACCGGCTCCCCGAAACCAAATGCCGGTCCCTCTGGGCCGCTCCCGTCCCGACTCCCCCCTCTGGGCGCCCGCCCGCCCCCTCTGCAGCGAAAGGAGTTCCCATGCTTCCCCAGTTCACGACCGTCGCCGAAGCCATTGCCAACATCGGCAAGTACTTCCCCGAGAACGACTTCGTGTTCCAGGACCTCGCTGGTGACGAGACCTCGTACACCTTCGTCCGCGTCGAGGCCGAGACGGCCGCCCGCGGCAAGGCCATGCAGGATCTCGGGCTCGAGAAGGGCGACCGCGTCGGGATGATCGTGATCGAGCCCGAAGACTTCGTGCTCAACTTCCTCGCCTGCCTCCGGGTCGGCGTGGTGCCGGTGCCGCTCTACCCGCCGATGAGCTTCGGCGCGCTCGACGCCTACGCCGACCGCACGGCCCGCGTGCTCTCCGACGCCGGCGCCCGCGTCACGCTCGTCTCGAAGCGGCTCCACAGCGTGCTCGGCTCGCTCGTCGACAACGTCCCCTCGCTCGAGGCCCTCGTCACCGTCGAGTCGCTCCGCGGCGCCACCGGCACGCCGACCTACCCGACCATCGAGCCCGACGACCTCGCGTTCCTCCAGTACACCAGCGGCTCCACGGCCGACCCGAAGGGCGTGATGGTCACCCACGCGAGCCTCGTCGCGAACGCGAAGGGCATCGTGACCGAAGGCCTCCGCCTCGACCCCACCGTCGACAAGGGCGCCAGCTGGCTGCCGCTCTACCACGACATGGGCCTCATCGGCTTCGTCATCGCGCCCGTCTGCCACGGCATCCCGATCGTCTTCATCCCCACGCTGCGCTTCATCAAGCGCCCGAACGTGTGGATGGACACCATCCATCGCCACCGCGCCACCACGTCGTTCGGCCCGAACTTCGCCTACGCGCTCGCCGCCCGGAAGGCCCGCCCGTCCGACCTCGAGAGCTGGGATCTCTCCTGCCTCCGGGTGCTCGGCTGCGGCGCCGAGCCCATCCAGCCCGAGACGATGCGCGCGTTCACCGCGCTCTTCGCGAGCAACTGCGGCCTCCCCGACAACGCCATCCTGCCGGCCTACGGCATGGCCGAAGCCACGCTCGCCATCTCGCTCAAGCCGAGCAACGAGCCCTTCCGCACCGTGGTGGTCGACGCCGAGTCCTTCCAGGAGAACGGCCAGGTGGTCGCCCCCCTGAACGACGACCGCGCCGTGCTCGAGCACGTCGGCTGCGGCGTGCCCTTCGAGGGCCACGAGGTCGTCGTGATGAACGAGGCCGGCGTCGTGCTCGGCAACGACCGCGAGGGCGAGATCTGCGTCCGCGGGCCGTCCGTCACGCCGGGCTACTTCAACAACCCCACCGCCACCCAGGCCGCCTTCCGCGACGGCTGGCTGCACACGGGCGACCTCGGGTTCCTCCACGAGGGCCAGGTCTACATCACGGGCCGCCTGAAAGACCTCATCATCGTCAACGGCCGCAACGTGCACCCGCAGTCCGTCGAGTGGGCCGCGGCCGAGGTCGAGGGCGTGCGCCAGGGCAACGTGGTCGCGTTCTCGCGCCCCAGCCCCAGCGGCGAAGAGCTCGTCGTCGTCTGCGAGACCATGGGCGTCGAAGACAAAGAGGCCCTCCGCCGCGATGTCGCCAAGCAGATCCAGCGCGAGCTGTCGCTGGCCACGGCCGACGTGGTCTTCCTCGAGCGCGGCGGCATCCCGAAGACCAGCTCGGGCAAGCTCCAGCGCCGCAAGACCCGCCAGCAGTACCTCGACGGCACGCTCGGCTCCGAAGGCACCCGCACCCCGGGCGCCGCGAGCCGCCGCATCGCCAAGCCGGCCGCCCGGCCCGTGATGGCCGACGCGAAGAGCACGCTCTCCTGACCCTTCGCCACCCCGGTGGCACCGCTCTCGACCCTTCCGGTGGACGGGATAGACGCCGTCCCCCACTCACCGGGCCCGCACTTCGGACCCGACGGAGCCCCTTATGACCGACGCTGAAATCATCGGAATGATCCAGGAAGCCCTCGCGGACGTGGCCCCCAACCGCGCCGGCGAGTTCAACGACATCACCGTCTCGACGACCATCGAGAGCCTCGGCCTCGACTCCATCGCGACGATGGAGATGGTCGGCTTCCTGGAAGAGCGCGTCGACACGACGTTCCCCGACGAGGAGCTCACCGCGGTGAGCACCATCGGTCACCTCGCGAACCTGATCCGGACCGGCAAGGCCGCCTGATCCCGTCCGCATCGACCGGGCGCGTAGCCGCGCGTCCGGGCCCGGACCCGCACCCCCCGCAGGACGCCGTGAACAACGAGATCGCCATCGTCGGGATGGGGTGCCGCTTCGCGGGTGCCCAGGACCTCGACGCGTACTGGAAGATGACCCTCGAGGGCCGGAACGGTTTCGGCCCCGTGCCCCCCGACCGCTGGTCGCACGAGCAGTTCTTCGACGCGAACCCGCGTGCGACGGACAAGTCGTACGCCCCGAACGGCGGGTTCATCGACGACATCCGCACCTTCCCCGCCCTCGTGCTCGGCATCCCGCCGCGCCGTGTCGAGGTCATGGACCCGCAGCAGCGGATGTCCATCGAGATCGCGCTCGCCGCGATCCAGGACGCCGGCAGCAAGCCCGCCGACCTGCCGCGCCGCACCGGCGTCTACATGGGTGTCACGGCGGCCGAGTGGCGCGTGCTCGTCGCGAGCCGGGTCATCGCGCAGTTCATGGCGAGCGGCATGCTCGGCGACGCGCCGGTCGACCTCGACGGCCTGCAGAAGGCCGTGGCGAACATCGTCCCCTCGCGGCCCTACTCGGCACCTGGCGTGCTCTCGAACATGATCGCGGCCGCGGTGGCCCAGGAGCTCGACCTGCACGGCCCGGCGTACACCGTCGACGCTGCGTGCGCCTCGGCGATGGTCGCGGTCTCGGATGCCGTCGCGGGCCTCGTGTCGGGCGACATCGACTGCGCCGTGGCGGGCGGCGTGTACCTCGCCATCACGCCCGAGCACCACGTCGCGTTCTCGCGCATCGGCGCGATCAGCCGCAGCGGTGCGTGCCTCCCGTTCGACGCCCGCGCCGACGGGTTCGTGCAGGGCGACGGCGCCGGCGCCATCGTGCTGAAGCGCCTCGACGACGCGGTGGCGGCCGGAGACCGCGTCTACGCCGTCATCCGCGGCGTCTCCACCAACAACGACGGCCGCGGCGACGGCCCCATGGCCCCCGTGATGGACGGCCAGGTCGAGGTCGTCCACCAGGCGTGGAAGCGGGCCGGGCTCGACCCCGCGACGCTCGGCTACGTCGAGACGCACGGCACGGGCACCGAGGTCGGCGACGTCACCGAGTTCACCGGCCTGATGAAGTCGGTCGGCACGCGCGCGAAGCACGTCGCCCTCGGCAGCTCGAAGGCCAACGTCGGCCACACGATGTCCGCGGCGGGCATCGCGGGCATGATCCGCGCCGCGCTCGCGATCCACCACGGCGTCATCCCGCCGATGGCGGGCTTCGAGAGCGCCAAGCCCGACCTCGGGCTCGACGGCAGCCCCTTCCGCGTGCCGAAGTCCGCAGAGGCCTGGGAGGGCCACCGCGTGGCGTGCGTGTCGAGCTTCGGCTTCGGCGGCACCAACGGCCACGCGGTCCTCGAAGGCAACCGCGCACCGCTGAAGGCCAAGCGCGCGCAGCCCACGGTCCAGCCCGAGCTGCTCGTGCTGTCGTCGGGCGACCGCGCCACGCTCCAGCAGTCGGCCGGCACGATCGCGCGCGCCCTGCGCGACGAGCCCTCCATGACGGTCGCCGGCGTGGCCCGCGCGCTCGCCGTGCGCACGCCGCTCCCCGTGCGCGCCGCATTCGTCGTGTCGAGCCGCGACGAGGCCATCGCACAGCTCGAGAAGCTCGCCGCCGGCGAAGAGCACGACGGGCGCGAGGGCACGTCGAACGACGCGCCGTCGGTCGCGTACCTCTTCCCGGGTCAGGGCGCTCAGCGCCTCGACATGCTTCGCGACGCCCGCGAGCGGTTCCCGATCGTCAGCGGCACGCTCGCCGAGGTCGAAGCCGAGCTCGGCGACCTGCTCCCGCTGCCCCTCACGCACCTCCTGTACCCCGACGCCCGCACGACCCCGGTCGACGCCGAGACCGCCGACGCCGAGCTCACGCACACGGCACATTGCCAGCCGGTGATGTTCGCGTGCTCGCTGGCGCTGTCCCGGCTGCTCGACAGCGTCGGCGTGCGGCCCGTCGCGGCCACCGGGCACTCGCTCGGCGAGTTCAACGCCGCCGTCGTCGGCGGGGTGGTCAGCGCGCGCGACGCAGCGCGGTTCGTCGCGGCCCGCGGGCGCGGGATGGCCGACGTGGCGGGCGATCCCGGCGCGATGGCCGCCGTCATGGCCGACCGCGAGACCGTCCTCGGGCTGCTCGGCGACGGCGTGGTGATCGCGAACGTGAACCACCCCCGCCAGCTCGTCGTGTCCGGCACGACCGAAGGCGTCGCGGCGCTCGTCGAGCGCGCCACCGCGGCCGGCGTGTCCGCCAAGCCGCTCACCGTCTCGCACGCCTTCCACAGCCCGATCTTCGCCGACCTCGACGCGCGGCCGTGGCTGGCGGACGTCCAGCTGAACGGCCCGACGCTGACGGTCGCCTCCTGCATCGCCGAGAAGCCCTACGGCTCCGCCGCCGACGCGCGGGCCGTGTTCGAGCGCCACGCCCGCAGCCCGGTCGAGTTCGTCCGCGCGCTGCAGCAGTGCCGCGACGCCGGCGCCGATCTGTTCCTGCAGGTCGGAGCCGGCGGCCCGCTCGCGTCCTTCGCCCGCGGCGCGGTCGACGGCGCCCGCGGCATCCACACGCTCGGCGGCCGCGACGATCGCGACGGCGGCCGCTCGATCCTCGAAGGGCTCGCCTGGCTCTGGGTGAACGGGGTCGACCTCGACACCCGCGCCATCACCGCAGACGCCGACGTGGCGACCCTGCCCACCGAGATCCTGCCCCGCGAGCCGTACTGGGCCGTGAAAGACGTGGCCCAGAAGGCCCTGAAGCTCAAGGCCGTCGAGCGCGCGATGCCCGCTCAGGCCGCCCAGGCGCCCGTGAGCGAGGCCCCCGCCGCGAAGCCCGCCGCCGACGAGGCCGTCGCGAAGGTCATGGCCGTCGTCGCGAAGGTCAGCGCGTACCCGCTCGACGCGCTCAAGCCCGCCATGCGCCTCATCGACGACCTCGGGTTCGACTCCCTCATGGTCGGCGACCTCGCCACCGGGCTCGCCGAAGCGTTCCCCGGGCTCGGCGGCATCCCGCAGGAGCTCCTGATCAACGGGCCCACCGTCCAGGATCTCGTCGACTACGTGAAGTCCGTCGGCGACGGCGTGGCGGCGCACGACGACGACGCTCCCCTGCTCTCCTACGCGCCCGTGTGGCGCGATGCGGCGCTCGTCGGCGCGGTCGAGCGCGACCTCCGGCGGCGGGTGGCGCTGCTCGTCGGCGATGTCGGCGACCTCGCGGGCCTGCTCGCGGCGCGCGGTGTCACGACCACCACCGATCGCGAAGAGCCCGCCGACGTCGTGTTCTGGCACGCGCAGGGCGACGAGGCCGGCGAGCTGATCGCGCTGCTCGCCTCGCAGATCGACCGCGGTGGCGACCCGGATCTCGTGGTGCTCCGCGATCCGGGCGACGTCGACGCCGAGTCCGTGGCCGGCGTGGTCCGTGCGTTCGGCGCCGAGCGCGACGCCCGCGCGAAGACCGTCGAGACCGGCGCGAACGTCGGAGAGCGCCTGCTCGCCGAGTGGCTCGACGCCGACCGCACCTCCGACGTGCGCTACGCCCCCTCCCGCCAGGTGCCCGGCTTCGCGCCGGCCCCGTCGCTCGAGGCCATCGAGCTCGGCGCGGGCGACACGGTCCTCGTGACCGGCGGCACGCGCGGCATCGGCCGCGCCGTGTCCGAGAAGCTCGCCGCCCGGGGCTGCACCGTGCTCGCGGTTGGCCGGTCGGGCGCCGAGATCCCCGGCGTCACCGTGGTGACCGCCGACGTCACGCGCCGCGACCAGCTCGCCGCAGCCGTCCGGGGTCACGCGATCACCGCCGTCGTGCACGCCGCCGGGCTCCTCGCCGACGGCCCGATCGAAGCGACCGACGCCGCCCGCGGCGCCCAGGCGCGCTCCGTGAAGGTCGACGGCTGGCGGAACGCCCTGGCGGTCGCGCCGAACGCCCGCGTCGCGCTCGGCATCGGCAGCTGGGCGGGCCGCTTCGGCAACCGCCACCAGGCCCACTACGCCGCGGCGAACGCCCACATGGCGGCTCTCGCCGAGGCGTCCGGCATCCGCGCGGTCGTCGCCGAGTTCGGCCCCTGGACCAACAGCGACATGGTCCGCACCATCCCCACGGCCATCCAGTCCGCCATGCGGGCCGAGGGCATCGACTTCGTCGGGGACGACGCCGGCCTGAACGCGCTCCTCGACGATCTGCGCACGGGGCGCGGCATCCGCACGCACGGGCGCGATCTCCCGTTCACGACCCGGTCCGTCCGCGTCGAGCAGAAGCTCTCCACGGCGACGCACCCCTACCTGCTCGACCACGCCATCGACGGTACGCCCGTCCTGCCGCTCGCCTCCGCGACCGACCTGCTCGCCGAGGCCGCCGCGGTGCCCACGCCGTTCGAGGTCGACGACCTGCGGCTCTTCCAGGGCATCACGGTCACCGAGCCCGTCGACATCGAGGTCCGCGTGCGCGGCGACCGCGCCGAGCTGCGCGTCGGAGCCCGCAAGGCCCTCGCGTACCGGGCGCGCGTCCGGCCCTTCACGGGCGAGCTCCCCGCGCTCGCCCCCATCGGAGAGGGCCAGCCCCCGGGCCTCGCCCTCGCGGCGTTCTACGACGGCCTCACCTTCCACGGTCCGATGCTCCAGGGCATCACGGCGATCGAGGCGGTCGGTCCGGACTTCGTGCGCGGCCGCGTCCGCACGGGCCGCCCGGCCGACTGGATCCCGGGCACCGACCGCACGGCGTTCGCCGTCGACCCGCTGGCGCTCGACAGCGCGATGCAGCTCTCGGGCTACGTCGCGTGGACGCGCTACGAGCGCGCCGGCACGCCCGTGGGCATCGGTCGGCTCGTGCAGCTCGCGCCCCTCCCCGAAGGCGAGCTCGTCGCCGAGGTGCGCTTCGGCGAGCGCGAGGAGAACCGCTTCTCCGGCACCATCACGCTGTCCACCGCGCAGGGCGAGCTGCTGCTCGTCGCGGAGGGCACCGTCGCCGAGCTGCGGAAGGTGAAGACGGAAGGCGACCCGCTCGAGGGCTTCGAGATCAAGCCCGAGTGGGTCGATCCCACCACCTGGCCGGCGCTGAAGGACATCGACATGCGCCTTCAGATGGCGCAGGCCACGGGCATCAAGAACCCGTACTTCACGGTCCACCAGGGCACCGCGCGCAACATCACCCACGTCGACGGGCGCGAGCTGATCAACTTCAGCAGCTACAACTACCTCGGTCTGTCGGGCGATCCGCGCGTCGTGGAGGCCACGCAGGCCGCCGTCGCGAAGTTCGGGACGAGCGTGTCGGCGAGCCGCGTCGCGTCGGGCGAGCGTCCGTTCCACGGCGACCTCGAGAAGCTGCTCGCACAGTGCCAGGACGTGGAGGACACCCTCGTGTTCACCGCGGGCCACGCCACCAACGTCACGACGATCGGCCACCTGCTGAAGCCCGGCGATCTCGTCATGCACGACGAGCTCATCCACGACTCCGCGCTCCAGGGCATCAAGCTCGCCGGCTGTGCGCGCCGCGGCTTCAAGCACGACGACCCGCAGGACCTCGAGAACCAGCTCCGCGAGCTGCGGCGCCACTACGAGCGCGTGTTGATCGTCGTCGAAGGCGTGTACTCGATGGACGGCGACATCTGCGACCTGCCCGCGTACGTCGCCATCAAGAAGAAGTACGGCTGCATGCTGATGTGCGACGAGGCCCACAGCTTCGGCGTCATCGGGAAGACCGGCTGCGGCGCCCGCGAGCACTTCGGCATCCCGGGCTCCGACGTCGACATCTGGATGGGCACGCTCTCGAAGTCGGTCGCGTCGTGCGGCGGCTGGATCGGCGGCAGCGCCGCGCTGATCCGCTACCTCCGCTACACCGCGCCGGGCTTCGTCTACAGCGCCGGGATCACGCCGGCGAACGGCATGGCCGCCCTGCGGTCGCTCGAGCTCATGCTCGAGGAGCCGTGGCGCGTCGAGAAGCTCCAGCGCAACGCGGCGTTCTTCCACGACGAGCTCGTGAAGCGCGGCATCGACACGGGCCCGGCGCTCGGCGGGTCCGCCGTCGTGCCGGCCGTCACGGGGAACTCGCTCCACGCGCTGCTGCTGTCGCAGCGGCTCATCGAGCAGGGCGTGAACGTGCAGCCGATCGTGTACCCCGCGGTCGCCGACGACGCGGCGCGGCTGCGGTTCTTCCTCTCGTCCACACACACCGAAGACCAGCTCCGGCACTCGGCCGAGCTCGTCGCCACCACGCTCGCCAGGGTCCGCGAGGAGTTCCCGGCCCCGCGCTGAAGAACCTCCGGAACGGCCGGGACGCTCGTTGACACTGGCGATCCCGCGTGCCACATTGCGGGATGACCCGCCCGGGAACCCGCTCCTGTGGAGACGCCATGCTCCGGTCCGCCCTCCTGATCTCGCCCGTGCTGCTCGCCGTCGGCTGCAGCTGCAATCAGGATTACACGTTCCCGCCCCTCGATCGGCCCGCCGAGCCGGGCCCGCCGACCGACTACGGCAGCTGGCTCTCGATGGACACGGCGCCCGACGGCGTGCGCCTCACCATGACCTACTACGACCGCGAGCAGACCGGCATCGGCTTCGCGGTCGGAACGCCCCAGTCCGACGGATCCGTCGAGTGGAAGCACGAGCGGGTCGACGGCTACCCCGAGGCCGATGGTCTCGACCGCGGCGATCGCGGCAAGTACACGAGCCACCGCGTCGCCCCCGACGGCAAGGTCTACGCGGCCTACCAGGATTCCCAGAACGGCACGCTGCGGGTCGGGGTCCGCGAGGGCACCGCCAACTGGGTCGTCGAGACGGTCGACGCGGGCACGGGCATCACGAGCTCCGGCGCGGGCGCGTGGGCGAGCCTCGCGCTGATGTCGAACGGCCTCCCCATGGTCGCGCACCACGACGACGCGTCGGGCACGCTGCGCGTCGCGATGCTCACCGAGGGCGGCTGGCAGACCGAAGAGGCCTGGGCCGGCACCAACGACGTGGGCGCGTACGCCAACCTCTACATCCACGAAGACACCGCCTACATCGCGTTCTACGACGCGGTGAACGGCAACCTCGAGCTGCTCGAGGGCACCTTCGGCTCGTGGACCCACTCGGTCGTCGACACCCCCGGTGACGTGGGCCAGTGGCCGAGCGTGTGGGCCGACGCCGACGAGGTCCTCATCGCCTACCACGACGTGTCGAACCAGGATCTGAAGCTCGCCCGCCGCGCGAACGGCAACTGGTCCACGCAGACCGTCGACGACGGCGAGTACCGCGGGGCCGACACCGAGCTGTTCTTCCTGAACGGCCAGCCGGCGATCGTCTACTTCGACGGCCAGAACAACGACATGTGGCTCGCGACCACCGACGGCTCGTCCTGGTCGCGCTCCAAGATCGGCGGCGATGCCGGTGCGGTCGGGTTCCACAACGAGGTCGCGGTCGCGAACGGCGTCGTGTACGCCGGGTCGTACGACTTCACGGCCCGCACGATGTTCCTCGCCGTCCTGGCGGATCAGGGCC
This sequence comes from Alphaproteobacteria bacterium, assembly GCA_020632875.1. Taxonomy (GTDB): domain Bacteria; phylum Myxococcota_A; class UBA796; order UBA796; genus JACKEQ01. Next base: position 90,216 of record JACKET010000007.1, on the reverse strand, counting down.
TCTGATGCTGGCGTGGCTGCTGCTCCTCAGCAGCGCCTCCGCCGGACGCATCGACCTCAACCAGGCCAGCCTGCACGAGCTCGACTCGCTGCCGGGCCTCGGGCGCTCGAAGGCCGCCGCGATCATCGCGCACCGCGAGGCGCACGGCCCCTACACGCGGCTCGACGACCTGCTCGGGGTCTCGGGCATCGGCCCGGGCACCGTGCGTTCGCTCGAGGGCTACGTCACGATCGGCGACAAGGTGCTCGCGAGCGCGCACAGCCGGCCCCCCGCGAACGAGGCACAGCATCCGGTGGTGCCCAGCGCGGTGGCGGTCGACCCGAACGACGCGACCATCGTCGAGCTCGCCGCGCTGCCGGGCATCAGCGGCCCCCGCGCCGAAGCCATCGTCGCCGACCGCGAGAAGAACGGCCCCTTCGAGAGCTGCGCGGATCTCGTGCGCGTCGAGGGCATCGGCCCGGCGACGGTAGCGGCGCTGCGGGACCTCTGCGCCGTCGAGTGAGGCGTCGAGCGCGGCGTGGTCTCTCGCTCGACCGTGGACCGTGGACCGTGGACCGAAGGGCGTCCGAACCAGGGTCCACAGGGCCAGGCACCGGGCTGCGGTATGTTGGGGCCGAGATGCCGAAGGGAACGAGCGACGCCGAGTCGACCCGCGCCTGGCGCCCGGAGCCCCGCGTCCGCGCGACATCGATCGGTGTGGTGTACCGCGGCGACGCGATCCTCGTCATGGCCGTGCTGGACGACCGTGGAGACGTGAAGGGCTGGCGGCCGCCGGGCGGTGGCATCGAGCTGGGCGAGCGGGCGGCGGATGCGCTCGTGCGGGAGATCGCCGAGGAGATCGAAGCGAAGGCCCGCATCGTGGGGAGCCTGGGCGTGATGGAGAACATCTACGACCACCACGGCACCATCGGGCACGAGATCGTCTTCGTGTTCGAGGTCGAGCTGGAGTCGCCCGGCCTCGCGGTCGCGGATGCCTTCTCCTTCCGGGACGGCGACTTCGTCGTCGACGTCGCGTGGCGCCCGCTCGACCGCTTCAGGACCGGGGCCGACGCGCTCTTCCCCGTGGGACTGCTCGAGCGGTTGCGGTCGAGCTGAGACGCCCCCAACAGAGCGAGAACGGTGCAGACGAACCACTTCACCCGAGCAGCCCGAACGCCCGCCTGCTCTGGTGAATTCCGACTCCGGTCCGCGCGAAGTCACTCTCTCCGACCCGGCCATCGAGACGCCCTCGCGACACCTGGACGTTGCGCGTGGACCTTCTCGTCGTTCACGGTCCTGGCGGTACAATCCCCGTCGATGGTGCCCGGGGAAACGAGGACGCTCGACGCCCGAACGGCCTGGTTTCTGCGTCATCTGCGTCCTTCTGCGTCATCTGCGTGAGGCCCTGAAGCGCTCGTAGCTCGACCGCGAACGAGCCACGTCGATGCCCGCTACAGGTAGCCGAACCACCGCATGACGAAGAGGAAGCTCAGGCACCCCGTGAGCCCGAGGAAGAACATGAAGAAGATCAGCAGCGCGATCTTGCAGCCCGTGTTCCGCGAGCCGCCCTCCCCCGCTTCGTCCTCCGCGTACCCGTGGAACTCCGCGATCGGCGCGCCGCCCGCGCGCAGGTAGGTCACGGCGCCCCGCAGCGGCGCGGCCTCGAACTGCATGTCGAGGTTCCAGTTGTTCCGCCCGCGCCCCGGGTGCGGCTCGGTGCGTGCCGTGGCGCGGGTCATCAGGTCGACCGTGTTCGCGTCGCCATCGTCGAAGCCCACGCCGAGCAACGCCTGGCGGCCGAACTCGACGCCGTGCACCGCGCGCCGGAAGATCACGTCGCCCACGTAGCGGTGGGCGTGCATCTCGATGATGCCGACGTTCTCGGGCGGCATCAGGGCGGCCGCGATCGCGCCATCCGAGCTGAGCGTGACCTGGCTCACGGGCTTCGGGAGATCCGTACGGCCCATCAGGGTGGTCGCGCCGCCGTCGATGCGGAGGACCGAGGAGCCCATCGCCACGACCCAGTGACCCTGGTAGCACCACTGGACGCTGCCGACGGGGGCTCCGAGCGCCAGGGAGCCCCACGGGGCGCCCGTGTTGGCGTCCATCGCCGTGAGGTTCCCGTGCCGGTCGGCCAGCGCGATGCTGTTGCGGTCGGGACCGAACGAAGCGACCGCGAGGTCCCGCAGCGGGATGGGGCGCTGCGCGCCGTTCGATTCGCAGAACACGAGCCCGTCGGCCGTGATGACCGCGAAGGCGCCGTCGGGCGAGTGGCACGCGCCGAGGCAGGTCCACTCGATGCGCAGGGCCTCGACCCGGCGGCCGTCCGGGGCGCTGAAGAAGACGACGTTCCCCTCGGCGTCGACGACCGCGAGGTGTGCCCCGACGAACGCGAGGCCCACGATGATCCCGTCGCAGAAGTGCTTCCAGGCGGGCTGCCCGTCGCCCCGGTAGACGAGCACCTCGGGGCCGTCGCCCACCGCGAGGTGCTTGCCGTCGCGCGAGATCGCGAAGGTGCAGGTGTCGCGCGAGCTCAACTCACTCGCTCTCGTCGCTGCCGGGCTCGGCGATGAGCGCCGTGTTCGGGTCGCCCACGATCACGAAGAACGCGTCGTCTTCGGGCGGCATCTCTTCGAGCGCGTCGTTCGGCAGCTCGTCGAGGTCGTCGCGGTAGAGCGCGGGGTCGTCGCTCTTGCGGAGCACGTCGAGCAGCGCGAGTCCCGCGGCGACCGAGCCGAGGTCGGTGACGGCGAGGCCATGGCGCTCCAGCAGCGGCTGGAGGGCGTGCGCCACGCGGCGCTCGGCATCGGCCATGCGGGCCGGCGGCGACAGCGCGTCGATCTCGTCGAGCCACTCGCTCGGCGCGCGCTGGCGGTAGAACTCACGCACCTCTTCGGCGTTCGGCTGCGAGTCACCGACCAGATCCGCGCGGACGTGCGCGACGGCGAGCACGCTCCGCCAGTCTCTCATCCCGGCGAGCGCCTTCACCTCGAGGCGCAGCGCCTGGCCCACGCCCCGGATCGGATCCATGCCCCGCCACGTGCGCCGCGCGCCCTCGGCCGTGGCCAGCGCGATGTCGTAGCGCTTCAGGCCGAGCGCGTGGGACGCCGCGTGGTGGAGGGCCGCCGCGACGGCATGGTGCACGCCGAGCGCGCCCAGCAGCCGGACGGCCTCGCGGAGGTGCGACACGGCGTCGGCATCGCCCTCCAGCGAGTGGATCTCGCCGAGGTTGAGGTGCGCGAAGCCGAGCATCTCGGTGTCACCGGCCTTCTTCGCAAGCTCGCGGACCTGCTCGTACGCGAGCTTCGCCGAGTCGGCGTCGCCCGTCTGGCGCGCCACGGCGCCGAGCCCGGCGAGCGTGCGCGCTTCGAGCCGCTTGTTCCCGATCTGGCGAGCCAGCGCCAGGGCGCGCTTCAGGTAGCCCTCGGCCACCGTGAAGTCGTCTTCGAGACGCGCGATCTCGGCCATGGCGCGCAGCACGGTGGCCTGGCCGGCGAGATCGCCGAAGCGCTCGTGCAGGGCCAGGGCGCGGCTGTAGGCGTGACCCGCCTCTTCGTCGTCGCCGTCGCGCACCGCGAGGCGCCCGGTGAGCGCCCACAGGCTCGCCTCGGACGGGCGCCCGCTCAAGGCGTCGTACGCGGCCCGGGCCCAGTCGCGGGCCTCGCGGGCCTCGGCCTCGCGGCCCTGCCGCAGGAGGAGCTCGCCGAGCGTGACCTGCGCGATGGCCTCGCCCTCGAGGGCGTCGTTGCGGTGCTCGCTCGCCACGCCCTCGTCGTCGACGCGATCGAGGAGCGCGCGGACGTCGCGGTACGACCGGATGGCCTGGCGGAACCGCGCCTCGGCTTCGGCGGGGTCGCCCGCGCCCAGGGCGGCACCGGCGAGCCCGCGGTAGGCGTGCCCTTCGCCGAGCAGCAGATCGGGGCCGCGGAACTGGAGGAGCGCAGACTCGAAGTGCGCGCGGGCCGAAGCCCAGTCGGCGCCGTTCGTCGCGGCCTCGCCCTTGGCGAGGTGGTGGCGGCCGGCCTCGAGGCGAATGTCTTCCATCACTCCTCCGGACAGTTCCAGACGGCCTCGCAGGCGCCCGGAACGTCGAGATACCGCGTACCGAGGACATCGTCGTCGATGCACTGCGCCTCGGGAAGCTGGTCGTAACAGTCCTGGGCGCTCACCGTGTCGTACTCGCAGGCCGAGCGGTCGGGGAGCCGCATCACGTCGATACAGGCGTCTTTCTCGAAGGTGCCCGCGCACTCGGCCGACAGCTCGCACCAGCGGTCGACGCCCTTCACGAGGAACCTCTCCTCCGAGAAATCGCAGCCCGCGAGCACGAGGAGGGTCAGGGAGAGATGGCGCATTCAGGAGCCTCCGTCGGCCGGCCCGCCGCGGAAGTCGCCCGCGTCGAGCCCATACTGCTTCATCTTCGTGTACAGCGTACGACGCGTGATCCCCGCGGCATCCGCCGTGCGCTGGAGGTGCCCGCCGTTGCGGCGCAGCTGGCGGTACAGATACGCGCGCTCCAGCTGCTCCACGACCCGCGTGGTGTTGTCCTTCAGCGTCTGGTGATCGTCGATGGCCATCGTCCCGGGCATCGTGCCCGCGGCGCGGATGTCGGTCATCGACGACGGGAGGTGCTCCCGCTCGAGCCGCTGACCGGGTCGCACGATGACCCATCGCTCGCACATCGCCCGCAGCTGGCGGACGTTCCCGGGCCAGCGGTAGCGGAGGATGGCGTCGAGGGCCTCGGCCGACACGACGGGCGGGTCGAGCTCGTACTCCTCGGAGATCTCGTCGAGGAAGTGCCGCATCAGGAGCGGGATGTCCTCCGACCGCTCGCGCAGGGGCGGCAGCTCGATCGGGAAGACGTTGAGGCGGTAGAAGAGGTCCTGCCGGAAACGCCCCTCCGAGACGGCCTCTTCGAGACGGACGTTGGTGGCGGCGACGATGCGCACGTCCACGTCGACGAGGTCGCGCCCGCCCACGCGACGGAAGCGGAACTCCTCGAGCACGCGCAGCAGGTTCACCTGGACGTTCAGCGTCGTCTCGCCGAGCTCGTCGAGGAACAGCGTGCCGCCGTGCGCCATCTCGAAGACGCCTTCGCGACGGCCCGAAGCCCCGGTGAAGGAGCCCTTCTCGTGGCCGAAGAGCTCGCTCTCGAGCAGGGACTCGGTGAACGCGCCGCAGTTCACCGAGATCATCGGCTGGGTGCGGCGCTTGCTGCGCTCGTGGATGGCGCGGGCGATGAGCTCCTTGCCGGTCCCGGTCTCGCCGCGGACGAGGACCGTCGCATCGGTCGAGGCCACCGCCTGGACCTTGTCGAACACCTCGAGCATGCGCGGGCTCTGGCTGACGAGGTGCTTGAACCCGTAGCTGTCGCGCACGGCCTGCTGGGCCGAATCGAGGCTGTGGCGGGACGTGCCCTCCTGGAGCGCGCGCTCGATGGCGCCCATCACGCGGCGGCGGTCGGAGATGGCCGCGAAGTCGACGGCCCCGTGCCGCATCGCGTCGATCGCCCGCTCCGGGTCGGCGACCTCGGACACCGCGACCACCGGAGCGCCCGCGCGATCCGCGAAGACCGTGAGCGCGCGGCCCCCGGGCATGTCGGCGAGGTCGAGATCGACGAGGACCACACCGGGCGTGACGTGCTGGAGGGCCGACAGCCCCTCGGCCGCAGACCCCGCGAGGTACGCCTCGTGCCCGGCCGCACGCACGATCCGGTCGAGCTGACGGCGTGCGTCGGCCGCGGATTCGACGACGAGGACCAGGGCGGAATCGGCGGAGCGCACAGCCATCGCGCCCGCCTACACCGTGCGGCCGTGCGCCGCCACCTCCAGCTGCTCGCCCCGCATCCGGAGGACGGACACGGCGAGGTTCGGCACGGTGTACTCGCGGTAGTCGCGGAGCGGCGCACCCGCTGCGTGGCAGCACACGGCGGCGATGACCATCTGGTGGGTGACGACCGCGATCACGCCGCGCTCGTGGGCCCGCGCGATGCCGAGCACCGCGGGGACCGCGCGGTCACGGACGTCGCCGAGGCTCTCGCCGCCGGGGACACACGCCTTCTCGGGGTCGTCGGCCCACTCGCGGAACCAGTCGCGGTAGCGCTCGAAGCCCTCTGCGACCCCGAGACCCTCGAGCACGCCCTGGTTCAGCTCGGTGATCGCGGGCACGACACCCTGCAGCGGACCCAGGGCCTCGGCGGTCTGCAGGGCCCGCCGCAGCGGCGAGCTGTAGATCGCGTCGAAAGCCCCGCCGATGCGGGCCCCGAGCGCCTCGACCTCGGACGCGCCCACGTCGTCGAGCGGCAGGTCGGTCTGGCCGAGGAAGCGCTGCTCGGCGTTCCAGGCGGTGCGCCCGTGCCGCACGAGCACGAGGACCGGGCCCGACGACTCGACCCCGACCCACGGGATCGGCGTATTCCCAGCGGAACTATCGGCCATGAGAATCCTTTGACGAGGCAACGCGCCGGCCATCCCATAAGTAATGGGGGTTGGGATGGAGCGGAACCGGATGGGCAACGAGAATCCGTACGACGCGCCCGCGCTTCCTTCGATGAAGAGCGGTCCGGCCGCCGACGAGCACACCGAGGTGGCGCTCCAGCAGAAGCGGGCGAACGGGGTCCTCCCCGTCGACGACGAGACGAACTTCGGCGATCTCGAGAACGCGATCGGCCGCTCCTCCGCAGGCCTCGACGAGTCGCTGCTGTCGGTCGATCCGCGCGCGCTCGCCGCACGCCTCGCGTCCGCGTCCGACGACGTGGGCGATCCGCAGCCGCTGCCCCGCAAGGGGGGCCTGTCGCCCGAGAAGCGCCGCGAGCTCTCCGAAGACGAGCCCACGCTGCTCGGGGGCCCCGCGGGTCGGCTCGATCCGAAAGAGCTCGCGCGTCAGCTCGCCGAGCAGGCCAAAGCGCGCCTCGCCGCACAGAAGGCGCCCGAGCCCGAGAAGCCCGTCGTGAAGGAAGATCCCGTGGCGCTCGCCAAGCGCCTCGCCGAAGAGGCGAAGGCCCGCATCGCGGCCGAGGCCGAGAAGAAGCGCGCCGCCGAGACGATCCCCGAGCCCGAGCCTCCGAAGCCCTCGATCATCCAGAAGAATCCGGCCGCGAAGACCGATCAGCCGAAAGAGGATCCGGTGGCGCTGGCCCGTCGGCTCGCCGCCGAGGCCAAGGCCCGCATGACGCCCCAGCCCGCGCAGCCGCGCGAGCCCGTGGCCGTCCCGCCCGAGCCGAAGAAGAAGGCGAAGGCCACGCCCCCTCCGCCGCCGCCCCGCGCGCCCGAGCTCGATCCGGCCAGCCTGAGCTCCACCGACGTCGACGCGGCATCCGAAGCGCGCGAGCCCACTGGCAAGGGGTCGAAGCGCCGCAGCAAGAGCCTGCTCGAGCGCGCTCCGCGTGCGAAGTCCGGCCGGTCCGCCGTCGAAGCGATCAAGGTCTACACGACCGAGCCATCGCCCGAGCGCGTGTCCGCGCCTCCCCGCAAGGCCACGCCCGAGCCCGCCGCTCCCCGCGCCGAAGAGCCGCAGGGCCGCCGCATCGAGACGCCCACGCCGCCCCCGATGCGCGCCACCGAGATCCTGGCCGAGGTCGCGAAGAGCAGTGGCCTCACCACGTCTCCGCCCGCACCTCCGCCCCTGCCGCCCGAGCCCGAGGCCGACGAGACGGCTCCGTCCGCGCCGGCGCCGCAGGTCGACGCGACCGAGACGGTCGAGCTGCACGAGCACCTCGACGTGCTGCGCGATCTGCTGCCCGATGCGGTGATCGAGAGCGAGCGCCCGGTCCGCCGGCCCAACGTGTTCGTCGCCCTGTGGGAGGCCCACCAGGCCCGCGCCGTGAAAGACGGCCACCTCGAGCTGGCGGGCGCCGCGACCCTGCTGCTCACGCACGCCCGACGCGTGCCCGAGGGCCAGCTCGTCGGCGTGAAGCTCACCCGCGCCGGCAAGGGCTGGGCCGCCTTCGTCGACAAGACGACCGGCGAGCTGCTCGCGATCGTCCCGCGCCCCGAGATCTACCTGGCCGGCCTACAGTAGGCCGCGGAGCTGATCTTCCGAGAGCGTCACCGCCCGCGTGCAGAAGTTGCACGTGACGACGGCGCCGTGGTCTTCGTCGATCATCGCCTGCAGCTCGGCGGCCCCGAGCCCCGCGAGCATGGAGAGCACGCGCTCGTCGGAGCAGCTGCACTCCCACCGCAGCGGGAACGCCTGGCCGTCGAGGCCGGCGAGCACGGCATCCGCAACGGGCCCGAGATCGTCGTCACCGCCGTCGGGCAGGCGCTCGACGAACGCCCCGACACCGCCCTCCACGCGCACGCGCGCTTCGGTCTGAGACGACTGCGCGAGGTGCCCGCTCAGCATCTCGGCGAACGACGGGTGATCGACCTCGGTGGCGCCGCGGTAGACCTCGCGGCCCACCACGCTCTTCAGCACGAGCATGATGCCCTGGATGTGGCCCGCGCCACGCACGTCGGAAGGCGACAGCCGCGCCCGGACGCCGCCCGTGTCGCTCACGTCGGCCGTGAACGCGAACCGCGGCTCGCTCGCCTGGACCTGCATCGTCAGGCGCTCGCCCTCGTCGAGGTAGGCCGAGAGCAGGGTCGCGCACACGAGGCCATCGACGAACCAGGCCCGCGCATCGCCCGTGAGACCGTGGAGATCGGCGCCGTGCTCGGCGATCGCGCGCACGTCGACGCGCAGCGCCCGCGCATCGCCGACCACCGCGCGGGTCAGCATCCCGTTCGCGTCAGCCACCGCTCACCACCCGCACCGCGTGGGTCGACGTGGTGATCGGCCAGCACAGGCCCTTGCGGCAGCCCTGGTGCTCGAGGGTCAGCTCGAGCACGCCGGAGCCCTTCACCGGCACCCGCACGGCGATGTCGCCATCGTAGAGCGCGCGGTATTCCTCGGGGTTGCCGGGGTCGGACGCGAGCTTCGGCTCGGGGAACACCGGCTCGCCGAGCGACACGGGGCCCTTCGCCGCCTCGATCCGGATGTTCTCGCGGTACACCGCGTAGCCCTCGGGGATCCGCAGGATCAGCTCGACCTCTCGCGCCGCGAGGTCGGGCACGACCCACTCGAACGGCTGGCTCTCGACGGCCACGGGCTCGGTGCGGTCTGCGTAGGGGTTCGCGAGCGCGCCCCCGACGAGCATCCAGCACAGCACTGCGGTGGACATGGGTTCCTCACGTTTCCGACCGCGGGGCCGGACTGCTTCACACCATCCAGATAATGCCTCGCAGCCAGGAACCCATCCATGAACGTCGCCGTCGTCATCCCCGCCCTGAACGAAGCCGGCTCGCTTCCGGCCGTTCTGCGCGACGTGCCGCCGCACGTGCGGGTGGTCGTGGTCGACAACGGGTCCGACGACGACACGGCGGCGGTCGCGCGGGCCCATGGCGCCGAGGTCCTCCACGAGCCGCGGCGCGGCTATGGGACCGCGGTGCAGACGGGCATGGCGCACCTCGCCACCGACCCGCCCGACATCCTCGTGATCCTCGACGGCGATCATGCAGACGACCCCACCCGGATGGACGATCTGGTGCGCCCCATCGCGGAGGGCCGGGCCGACCTCGTGCAGATCGACCGTACCTGGAGCGCCGAGCCCCACGCGCTCACCGCGGTGCAGGTCTTCGGCAACGGCCTCGCGACGAGCCTCATCCACCTCACGACCGGCCATCGGTACCGCGACATGGGCCCGTTCCGCGCCATCCGCTGGGACCGGCTCGTCGAGCTCGAGATGGAGGATCCGACCTGGGGCTGGAACGTCGAGATGCAGATGAAGGCCGTGCACCACGGCCTGCGGATCCTCGAGATCCCCCTGCCCTACCGCAAGCGCAGGGCCGGACGGAGCAAGATCAGCGGTAGTCTCACGGGGTCCCTCCGCGCGGGCGTCCGCATCCTCCAGGCCGTCGCGCGCTACCGCTGACCGGAGCCCCCGTGCCGCACACCGACACCCTCCCCTCCCCCCTGAAGACCATCCACATCATGGGCATCTGCGGCACCGCCATGGGCGCGCTCGCCGGCATGCTCGTCGACGCCGGGTACACCGTGACGGGCTCCGACAAGGGTGTGTATCCGCCCATGTCGACCTACCTCGAGGGGCTCGGCATCCGCCCGATGGAGGGGTTCGTTGCGAAGAACCTCGATCACCGGCCCGACCTCGTCGTGGTCGGGAACGTCGTGCGGGCGGTGTACGAAGAGGCCGAGCGGCTGCTCGCGAGCGACATCCCGTACTGCTCGTTCCCCGAGCTGCTCGGCCATCTCTTCATGAAGGACGCCCACAATGTCGTGGTCGCGGGCACGCACGGCAAGACCACCACGACGTCGATCACCGCCTGGCTGCTCGAAGCGGCGGGCCTCGCGCCGGGCTTCCTCATCGGCGGCATCGCGAAGAACTTCGACCGCACCGCACGGACCGGCGGCGGCTCGCACTTCGTGATCGAGGGCGACGAGTACGACACCGCGTTCTTCGACAAGGGCCCGAAGTTCCTTCACTACCGCCCGGTCACGGCCATCCTCACGTCGGTCGAGTTCGACCACGCCGACATCTACACCGACCTCGACCACGTGAAGCAGAGCTTCCGGAAGCTCGTCGCCATCATGCCGGCGAACGGCTGCCTCGTCGTGCGCTGGGACGACGAAGGCGCCCGCGACGTCGCCACGGACGCGACGTGCGACGTCTGGCGCTACGGCCCCGGCGAGGAGTGGGACGGCCGCGTCGAGAGCACCGACCCGGACACGGGGACGATGACGTTCAGCGTGCTCCGCCGCGGGGAGGTCGTCGGCACGTACACCTCCTCGCTCGTGGGCGAGCACAACCTGTACAACCAGGTCGCCGCGGCCGCCGCCGCCATCCGCGCGGGCGCGACCCCGGATCAGCTCGCCGAGGGCTTCGCGACGTTCCAGGGGATCAAGCGCCGGCAGGAGGTCATCGGCGAGCCGGGCGGCGTGACGGTCATCGACGACTTCGCGCATCACCCGACCGCGGTGAAGAGCACGATCCAGGCGCTCCGGCAGCGGTTCGGCCAGCGCAGGCTCTGGATCGCTTGGGAGCCGCGCTCCGCGACGTCGCGGCGGAACGTCTTCCAGCACGCGTACGCCGAGTCGTTCGACGACGCGGACCGGGTGATCATCGCGCGTCCCTTCGACACATCGAGCATCCCCGAGGATCAGCGGTTCGACAGCGACCGGCTGGTGCGCGACCTCGCCGACCGCGGGGTGGATGCGATGGTCCTCGACGACGCGGAGCAGATCGCGCGGACCATCGCGGTGGCGGCGCATCCGCGGGACGTGGTCGCGATCTTCAGCAACGGGGCCTTCGGCGGGCTGCACACGCGGCTGCTCGGGATGTTGGCGGACCGGTTCCAGTAGGCCGGGAGCCGGGAGCCGGGAGCCGGGAGCCGGGAGCAGGGAGGTGTTCACCGATCGCTGCGGCTCCGCTGCCGACGAATGTCAGCGAATCCAGACGGATCCGAACCGCGACCCATAGCCTCGCGGGTACGCCCATTTTTCCCGGGCATCGGCCACTGTGCCGCGGAGTCGTGTGGACCGCCCCCCTCGGGCCCGGTAGGCTCGCGGACCGGAGGTCCGATGCTGTTCTTCGCCAGCCTGTTCTCCCTCGCGCGCGCCGAGACCGTCGAGGTCACCATGGGCCTCGCCCCCGCCGATCTCCACACCGTCGAGGTAGAGGTCGGCGCGCGGCCGCAGACCGTCCGGTTCGAGTCCGGCGTCCCGCTCGAGGCGACCGTGAGTGTCGCGCCACACCCTGCCGGCTACCAGCTCGTCGTCGACCTGGTGGCACTGAGAACGCGGGTCGACCGCGCGTACTCCGGGCAGGACCGGGCCCTCATCGAAGCCGCCCTCCATGGCGTCAGGAAGGGCGCCCACATCGCACAGCCGGCGCTCGTGCTCCCGAAGACGAAGGGCTCGAGGTGCGAATACATCGTCGGAAGCGAGATGGACGACGTGTTCTACGGCGTCATGGTCACAGGCCGGGCGCTGTAGCTTCGCCGACAGGCGATAGGGCGGCAACCTGGAACCTCCAGGCTCCAGGCTCCAGGCTACCCAGCCAGCGCAGGCATATCCGGCAGGTACAGCTCCCACTCGCTCGGCAGATCGCCGCGGAACAGCCCCGTGCGCCCCATCGCGATGACCGACGGCTTCGTCGGCTCGGCGAGCAGCGGCATCTTCGCCTCGTTCGGCGTGCGGTCGCCCTTCGCGCGGTTGCACGGCGCGCAGGCGGTCACGAGGTTCTCCCACGTGCTCGCCCCGCCGCGGGACCGCGGCTGCACGTGGTCGAGCGTGAGGTCGCCCGCGGGGAACCCGCCCCCGCAGTACTGGCAGCGGTTGCCGTCGCGCGCGAGGACGTTGCGCCGGGTGAGCGCGATGGACCGGGGCCCGCGCTTCACGTAGCCCCGGTGGCGGATCACGGCAGGCAGCGGGAACGCGTCCTGCGCGGTTCGCACGACGTGGTCGTAGTACTCGAGGACATCGACGCGATCGAGGAGATCCAGCACCATGGCCCGCTGCCACCGGATCGCGTGCATGGGACGGAACGCAGCGTCGAGAACCAGCGTGCGCAATCCGTCCATTGCCATCGGAAACTCCTGCTACAACCGTGCACCACGAAACGCCGATTGGCAATCGCCGTGTCGCGAACGTCGCGAAATCGAGACCGACGGTGACGCGGACGACCACTGTGCCCACGGGCTCATTAGACGGGGACGTGATGAACGGACTGCTGCCCCCCGAACTGCGAACCGCCGTGCCCGGACCGCGCTCCGAGGCGCTCGTCGACGTGCTCGCACGGCGCGAATGCCCCGCCATCACGTCGCGTCGCGCGCGGCGTGCGGCCGCCCTGGGTGCCGCGCAGGACGACCCGATCGTGTGGCGCGAGGCGGTCGGCTCCAACGTCTGGGACGCCGACGGGAACCGGTTCGTCGACCTGACCAGCGGATTCGGCGTCGCGCTCGTCGGGCACCGGGATCCGGCGGTGGTGGCCGCGGCGCGCGTTCAGTCCGAGCGCCTGATCCACGCGATGGGCGACGCCTTCCCCGACGAGACGCGCATCGCGCTGCTCGACCGCCTGGTCGGCATCGCGCCGCCGGGCATCACGCACGCCATCCTGGGGCTGTCCGGCGCGGATGCCGTGGATGGCGCCGTGAAGACGGCCGTTCTCGCGACCGGGCGGCCCGGCGTGCTGTCGTTCGGCGGCGGATACCACGGGCTGTCGCTGGGGACCGTGCCGCTCCAGGGCTACAAGGCCGCGTTCAGCGACCCGTTCCGCGCGATCACGAACCCCCACGTGCGCCACCTGCCCTACGCCGCGCCGCTCGATGCCGTCCGCGAGGCACTTGCCCACGGGGACATCGGGCTCGTGCTGGTGGAGCCGATCCAGGGGCGCGGCGGCATCCGCGTGCCTCCAGAGGGCTGGCTGCAGGGCGTGTCCGACGCGGCCCACGCGGCCGGCGCACTGGTCGCGCACGACGAGATCCAGTGCGGGCTCGGTCGCACGGGCGAGGTCTGGGCCGGCGCCCCGGCGCCCGACCTCCTGTGCGTCGGCAAGGCGCTGGCCGGCGGATACCCCCTCTCCGCGACGCTCGGCACCGAAGCCGCCATGGCCGCATGGGGCGCGTCGCAGGGAGAGGCCCTGCACACCCAGACCTTCCTCGGGCACCCGGTGGGCTGCGCCGCGGCGCTCGCCGTGCTCGACCAGATGGGCGACCTGCCCACGCGGTGCGCCGAGCGTGGCGGGCGCCTCCGCGGGTCGCTCGAGGCGCGCGGGTTCCGCGTCCAGGGCCGCGGGCTCATGTTGGGCGTCGCGCTCGACGACACGCTCCGGGCGAGCCGGGCCCTCCTCGAGCGCGGCTACATCGTGCTCCCGGCGGGCATGGGCGCCGAAGTGCTCGCGCTCACGCCCCCCGTCGTCCTCTCCGATGCGCAGATCGACGGCTTCGTCGACGCGCTCGTGGCGGTCGCATGACCGACCGACGGTCGCTCCACGACGCCATCCAGGCGTTCGTCCTCCTCCCCGACCCCGCCGGCCTCGACGCGCTGCTGCTGGCGGCACACGCGTGGCAGCACGCGAACGACCCCGTCCTCGCCGCCCTGATCGGCGCGCCGGCCACGCACGTTTCCGACATCCCGGCCATCCCGGTCGCCCTGTTCCGCGAGCTCGACGTGGGCACCGTGAAGCCCGACGAGCCCCACGTCGCGTTCCACACGTCCGGCACGACCACCGGCCGCCCGGGTATCCACCGCCTGCGCGACACCTCGCTCTACGACCTCGGCTGCAACCTGCACGCCCGGCCGTGGCTGCCCGCGACGCACGAGACCCTGGGCCTGATGCCTGACAACCCGCACTCCTCCCTCGCGCACATGGTCCGCGGATTCGCCGATCTGACGGGGCCCGCGCGCTTCCTGATCGACGAGACGCTCCACGACGACGCCCTCCGCGGGCTGCGGCACCCCGTCTTCGTGTGCGCGACGGGCTTCGCGCTCGACGCCTGGCTCCAGACCGTGCCGGAGCCGCTGCCCGAGGGCTCGGCGATCATGGTCACGGGCGGGTTCAAGGGGCGCACCCACCAGCTCGAGCCCGACGCGCTCGTACGCGCCGCCCAGCACCTCGCGCCGGTGCTCATGGAGTACGGCATGACCGAGCTCTCGAGCCAGCTGTGGGCGTGGGCCGGCGAGCCCTACACGCCGCCTCCGTGGCTCCGGGTCTCCGCCGTCGACCCGACGTCCGGCGAGCCCGTGCCGCCCGGCCAGCCCGGCCAGCTGCGGTTCCTCGACCTGTGCAACCTCGACTCCACGCTGCACGTCGAGACCCTCGACGAAGGCATCGTGCACCCCGACGGGCGCGTCACGCTCATCGGCCGCCTGCCCGACGCGCCCGCGCGCGGCTGCTCGCTGGCCGTCGAGGACCTGCTGTGAGCCGCTGGCACCTCGTGGATGCGTGGCGGGCCCGCCTGCGCGCGCTGCAGCCGGAGGTCGGCCTGTCGCCCGAAGGCGCCCGCTACGCCTTGAGCACGGCGCTCGACGCATGGGACGACCTCCCCCGCCACATGCGGCGCAAGCACCCCGGCCACACCGTGCTCGTGTGTGCGTCCACCGTGTTCACGGCGCCGCTCGAGTGGGCCGCCGTCGTCCTCGTGCGCGGGGGCCGCGTCACCCTGAAGGCGCCGCGCGCGCGGGCCGGCTGGTTCGCCGAGGTCGCCGCGTGCACCGACCTCCCCATCCTGAGCACCACCGATCGCGACGTGCTCGAGGATGCCGACTGCATCGTGGCGATGGGGTCCGATGCGACGCTCGACGCCATCCGCGCCAACCTGCACCCCGGCCAGCGTCTGCTGGCGTTCGGGCACCGCTTCAGCGCGGCGTACTGGTCCGACCCCGCGAACGCCGACGCCGTGGCGCTCGACCTCGCGCTCTACGACGGACGCGGGTGCATGTCGCCGGTCGCGATCTTCAGCCCCATCCCCGATGCGACGGCCCTGCTCGCCGATGCGATGCAGCGCATGGAGGCCCGCCTGCCCCGCGGCGACGTGGCGCCCATCGAAGGCGCCGCGATCCGCGCCCGCACCGCCCTCGCGCGCGTCGTGGGGTCCGCGGTGGCCGGGCCGGGCTGGGCCGTGCACGGCCTGCCCGCCGAGCGCTTCCCGGAGGCGGGGCTGCCGCGCGCCGCCGTGGTGCACGCGTCCGACTTCGAAGGGTTCCTGCGCGCCGTGCAGCCACACGCCCCGCGCCTGTCGACCCTGGGGAGCGACGTGCCGCTCGCGGTCCCCGGAGTGCGGTGCTGCGCGCTCGGCGAGATGCAGAAGCCCCCGCTCGACCGGATCCACGACGGGGTCGACTGGCTGCGCGTCCTGTGACGCACACCGCGGATCCCGCTCGGCTCCGGACCGCGGAGATCGAAGCGGGGTTCAGACGGCTTCGCGGATGTTCGCGTACGCCCGCAGGCGATGGAGCGCCTCGCGCTCGATCTGGCGGACGCGCTCGCGCGACAGCGCCATCTCTTTGCCGACCCGCGAGAGCGTGCGGTATTCGCCGTCTTCGAGGCCGTAGCGCCGCGAGAGCACCATCTGCTGGCGCTCGGTGAGCACGAGCGCGAACGCATCCTTCATGCGCGCGAGCTCTTGCGTCATCACCGCTTCTTCCTGCGGATCCTCGGCGTCGGTGTCGTGCAGGAACCGCTCGAGCGAACGGGGCCGCGGGCCTTCGTCGACGGGCTGCTCGAGGCTGATGGTCTGGCCCTGGGAGAGCAGGAGCTCGGCGCGGCGGGCGTCGATGCCCACCTCGTCGGCCAGCTCGGCCATGGAGTACGCCGCGCCATCGCTGTCGAAGCGCTTCATCGCCTTGCGCAGGTTGCGGGTCTGCTCGACCGCGCACCCCGGCAGCCGGACGGGCCGCCCGGTGTGGTCGATCGCGCGGGTCATCTGCGCCCGCACCCACCAGCGCGCATACGTCGAGAACCGGATGTCGCGCTCGGGGTCGAAGCGCTTCGCCGCGCGGAGGAGCCCGATGTAGCCCTCTTGCACGAGGTCTTCTTCGCTCATGAACGGCCCGGCGAGCTTGCGCGCCTCGCCGTGCGCGATGCGACGGCCGCTCATCGCGAGCTTCCAGCGGAGCGCCTCGGCCTCGGCCCACGCCTGGCGGGCCCGCTTGGCCGTCTCGCGCAGGGCGTCGATCGACTTGCTGGCCTGCCACACGGCCTCGATCGCCGCTTCGAGGCGATCCACGCTGCCCGCGCGGGTCTTCTCGACCCGGCTCGGGGAGTTGTCGAGAATATCGGACGCCACCTCGACCTCGGAGATGGTCGTGAGAGCGGTGGCCTCAGCCTTGTGGATGGCACGAGCGAGGTCTTTCTCCTCGTCTGCCGTCAGCCGCTCCGAGCGCTTGGTCCTGGCCATGATGACTGCTCCTCGTCCCTTCACCTGCTCAGACGAACGTCGGCGCCGTTTCTTGCGACCACGGGCCCATTCGGTGGTTCCGTGGCCTTCGACGCGGGGTGTCGACCTCCTTCGAAAGGGTGCGCGCAGAAGTCGTGTGAGCAAGCTCCCAACATCATGTTACCAGAGAAATGCACCTCCGTTGCGTCCCCGGTCGGCGTGTGTCCACAAGCCGGGTTCGTGGCGGATCATGCGAACGCTGCGCGCCCGAGGGCGCCGCGCGCGATCGGGGGATCAGCGGATTCCGACCGCCGCCCTCACCCGCTCCATCGTGGCGCGCGCGCTCGCACGGGCCTTGTCGGCGCCCGCCTCGAGGATGCCGTCGATCTCGGCGGGGTTGGCCATCAACGCGTCGTATCGGGCGCGGGCTTCAGCGACCTGGCCGTCGACCAGCTCGAACAGCTCCTGCTTCGCGTGGCCGTAGCCGACGGCCCCGGCGCGATACCGGCCCTCGATGTCGGCGAGCTGCGCCGGCGTCGCGAACAGCTTGTAGAGGTTGAGGACGTTGTCGCCCTCGACCTCGAGCGGCTCGCCCATCTCCTTGCTCGACGTCACGATCTTCATGATCGTCTTCCGGAGCTTCTTGGGCGGATCCCACAGGTGGATCGCGTTGCCGTAGGACTTGCTCATCTTCCGGCCGTCGAGGCCGAGCACCGTGCCCACCTCGTCGCGGACCGAGACCTCGGGGACGACCAGCGTGCCCTCGCCGTAGTGGTGGTTGACGCGCTGCGCGATGTCGCGCGCGATCTCGACGTGCTGCTGCTGATCGCGGCCCACGGGCACGACGTTCGCGTCGTAGAGCAGGATGTCGGCGGACATGAGCACCGGGTAGAACAGCGTGCCCGCGTTGGGCTCGCGCCCACCGTCGCGCGCGGCCTTCACGGCGTGACCGCGGTCGAGCATGCCCGTGTTGATCTGGCACGCGAGGATCCAGGCGAGCTCGCACACCTCGATCACGTCGGACTGCCGGAACAGGCAGTGTGTGTCGGTGTCGAGGCCGAGCGCGATGAAGGTCGCCGCGACCTGCCGGCTGGACTCGCGGAGCGCCGCGGGGTCGCGGATGGACGTGAGCGCGTGATAGTCCGCGATGAAATAGAAAGCTCGGTAGGACCGCTGGAGCTCGAGCGCGGGTACGATGCTCCCGAGGTAGTTTCCGAGATGGATGTGACCGGACGGCTGGACCCCGGTGAGCGCGCGCTGCACGCTTGCCTCCTGTGCTCGACCCCTCCACGGTAACGCGAGGTGACCCCGTGAACCGTACCCTCATCACCACCCTGTTCCTCGCGGCCTGTACGGGCGGAGGGAAGCGCACCGACACCGACGGCCCCCCTCCCCCCGTGGTGACGGGCTGCGAGGTCGACGAGGACTGCGACCTCGGCGAGATCTGCGACGTCGACCGCTGCGAGGTCGGCGACCGCGACAACAGCTTCGACGACGCCACGCCCATCCGGCTCAACGAGGTGGCGGAGGGCGTCATCGATCCGCCCGGCGACATCGACTTCTTCGTCTACGAATCGCTCGGACCGGAGTGGATCCGCGTCCACTCCACCAACTCGGGCGACCCCATCGACAGCCTCGACACGGTGGTGCAGATCTTCGCGTCCAACGGCTCCGAGCACGCCCGCGCCGACAACTTCGCGACCGGACGCGTGAACAACTTCGACAGCGTCGTGTTCGCCTACCTGCCGTTCGCGGGGACGTGGTTCATCACGGTCGAAGACGTGTCGACACACTACGTCGACGCGTTCGACGAGCCCCGTGGGGACGAGGGATTCACGTACACGCTCGAGATGGTCGAGTTCAACAACTTCAGCCTCGAGCCCGACAGCGTGAACCTGCCGACGGAGACCATCGAGCTCCCCGGCGGGTCGACCATCGTGAGCTTCGGCGTCGTCATCGACGAGCCCGGCGACTCGGACTGGATCGTGATCGACCCGCCGTTCGCCGGCGAGCCGCTCGAGATCTGGGGCACCCCGACACCGGGCACCGACGCGACGCCGCTCGTGAACCTCTACCGCCGCTCCGACGAGACGCTCGTGGCGTCGAAGGCGGACATCGGGAACGAGGGCTTCTGCTCGTACTTCTCGCCGGAGGACGAGCTCTACACCCTCGAGGCGACCGACGCGCTCGGCGGAGGCTCGAACGACCACTGGTACGTCGTGTACGTGCGCACGTACGAGCCGGGCGCGAACCACCCGGTGTTCGGCGACAACGACTGGGAGGCCGAGGTCGAGCCGAACGACGACCAGGCCACCGCGACGCTTCCGGCGGTCGTGGTCGACGGGGGCAACTCGCCCTACGACGTGTCGTTCGTCGACGGGATCCTCGCCGACGGCGCCGACCTCGACCACTACACGGTGGCGCTGGGCGACGGCCTGCGGCTCTCGGTGCGCTGCTGGGACGAGGCCTACGGGAGCCTCGCCGACCTCGCCGTCTCCGTGCTCGACGCGGCGGGAACCGACGTCACGCCCGCCGGGCAGGGCCTCGAGGCGACGAGCCTCGGGTACTACGTGCACAACGTCGAAGACCTCCCCGCGGGCGACTACACCGTGCGATTCGCCGCAGAAGACGGCCAGGGCGGCCTGTCGGCGTACTACCGGTGCACGATCTACCAGACGAGCTTCACGGTCGACGTGGGGAACCCTTGATCCATCTCTCGAAGGTCGTGGTCCGGGAGGCCGTCGCCACCGTGCGTTCTGCCGCCTGGCCCCTCGCCCGGCTGCACCGCCTGCCCGCGCCCGGCACGGGTGAAGGGCGGCTGCCCGTCGTGCTGGTGCACGGGTACCTCGGCCACCCCGACATGTTCCGACCGCTCGTACGGCGGCTGTACGAGGCGGGATGGCGCGATGTCGTGCGCGTCGGGTACCCGTCCACCCGCCTGCGCCTGCCTCAGATCGTGCAGCGCATCGACGCGATCGCGCGGCCCCTGGCCGCCGAGCACGGCGCGGTCGACGTGGTCGCGCACAGCCTCGGGGCGTTCAGCACGCGCGCGTGGCTTCGGGAGTTCGGCGGGGCCGAGGTCGTCCGGCGGTTCGTGTCGCTCGGCGGGCCCCACGCGGGCACCACGTTCTTCCGGCTCACGCCGCCGGCCCTCTGGCCCGTGCTCGACCCGCACGGGTACTGGGTGAATCGCCTGTCCGGCGGTCCCGAGCCGGTCGACACCGTCGTGGTGCGCGCGCGCTACGACCAGCAGGTCTTCCCTCCCGAGCGCGCGTCGCTGCCGGGCGTTCGCGAGGTCGTGCTCCAGGGGCACGGCCACAACAGCCTCCTCTGGTCGCGCAGCGCGCACCAGGCCGTGCTCGACGCCCTCGAGGGTTCGTGAGCGCCGGCCGGGCGCCAGGGGGTATGCTCCGCCCATGCTGTGGCTGACCCTGGCCTTCGCCGCCGACCCGCAACCCCTGATCTGCTGCGATCAACCTGTGATCACAGAACAGTTGAAGCTCTACCTGAAGTTCGAGGAGACGCTGATCGCGGAGGGGCCCAACAAGGCCAGCGCGGTGCTCTACCGGTGGGCCCCCGTCGCCGACAAGGCGGCGGGCTCCGTGAAGGGGCGCGATCGCGTCGCCATGCAGCGCATCGCGACCCTCACGGAGGCCCTGAAGAACAAAGGCGCCAACACATTGCGCACGGGCCTCGTCGAGCTGTCGCAGCTCCTCACCTTCCTCGTCGTCCGGCATCCGGGCGGTTCTCTCGAAGTCTTCGAGGCCCGCTGCCAGGACGACCCGTGGCTGCAGCGCGACGGTACGAAGCTCGTCTCGCCCTACGGGGACTGCGGGGAGTGGCGCGTCCCCGCGAAGTGAACCTGCGCAGATTCCGTGCATCTGCTTGTCGCCGCGACCGGGCCGGCCTACTCCAGAGGGCGAGAGGGGGTCCCGTGGGGAACCTGAAGCGCTTCACCGACGTGGTCCCGCCCGGCGCCGGTCTGCACAGCCTGGCCGAGCTCGTCGGTGACGACGGGATCGGGTTCGACGACCTCGAGGATCTCGTCGGTCACCCCGAGAGCTCCGACTTCGTCCAGGGGCCCGAGATCCCCCGCATCCGGCCCATCCTCGTCGCCCTCGCGGCGCGGGCGAGCGGCGCCGACCACATCGATCGCGATCTGCAGCGCACGGTCGAGCTGCTCCACGGTGCGCTGGTGGTGCACGATCTCGCGCTCGGCCGCGAAGGGGGCCGGCGGCGCCGGGTCGCGCGGCGCATCGTCAAGCGCAGCGTCAGCTGGCTCGGCGGCAACCACCTCACGCTCCGCGCGATGGAGATCGCCCAGGCGAGCCGTCCCGAGATCCTCGGCGACCTGCTCCACACCCTGCGCGAGTTCGCCGACGGCCAGGCGCTCACGCAAGAGCTCCAGCAGGGCCGCATCCCCACGGTCGAAGACTGGCTCGAGCACGCCGACACGCACACGGGCGCGCTGTTCGCGCTGTGCTGTCGCGTCGGCGCCGTGGGCAAGGAACGCGCGACCGCCGAGGCCCTCGCGCGCTACGGCCGCCACCTCGGCCGCGTCTGGCACATCGCCGAAGACGTGAGCATCCTCGCGCATCCCGAGGGCGAGAACGTCCTGCTGGCGCGGGCGCTCGCGGGCCGTCCGCTGCTGCCGGTGGTCGAGGCGGCCGTCCGGTCCCCCGACGTGGGCCGCCTCTGGTCGCGGTTCGTCGAGCACCCGAGCGAGGCCACGGCCTCGTGGCTGTCCGACATCATCCAGGAGGCCGGCGGTCTGGCCGGTGCGCGCGAGCGCATGCTCTCGGAGTCGTGGATGGCGCGTCAGGCGCTGTCGAGGGTGCCGGAGAGCCGGTACCGCACAGCGATGGAGAAGCTGGTGTCGAGCATCGCGGTGGCGGGTATCCGGTCGTAGGAGCCAAAGCGCGAAGCGCAAGGCTCCTACCGCGTGCGCGCGCGCGTCCCCATTCCCGAAGGGCGCCCGAACCACCCGCTCCACCGCACTCCACCGACTGCGCCGAACCACCCGGTCTCCGCGTCGTTCACCCTCCGCCCTGGAGCAGCGTCGAGCGGGCGGATGCGAACCCCGGCGCCTGTCCATTTCGGGTCTGACCCGAATTGGACACCCGATCCTCTCGTGTGGGAAGGCGTTTCGCGAGGGCTCTGGCACGATCGGGACAGGCAGATGGCCCGTGGACCTTGCCTGCAAGCAGGCCGTCACGTCCGCATGCTCTGGTGAGCCGACCCCACCATCGTCCTTCCAGTCCACCTCGATGGTCGGGGAAGCGACCTGGTGTGATCCGACGACGGCGCTGTCAGTCGCGACGCGCAATCGAGCGGTGGACTACCGGCGCAGAACGGGGATCATCACCGTCACCCGGCCGATCCGGCTCCCTTCTTCTGCGTCATCTGCGCCCTTCTGCGTCATCTGCGTGAGGCAGATCCGGCGCGCCCGTCGGCACGGAACGGGCTGTCGAAAGGTACGTGGAGCCAGCGACTCGAAACGGCGTCGCTCCGACCGCTCCGCGGCGGTCGCGGGCTCAGTACCCGTTCGTGTCGCGCCAGGCGCCCGCGTTCAGGAAGATCATCGTGAGCGCGCCCACCACGATCATCCCGATGCTGAAGTCGGC
The DNA here is from genome assembly GCA_020632875.1 of Alphaproteobacteria bacterium. Taxonomy (GTDB): domain Bacteria; phylum Myxococcota_A; class UBA796; order UBA796; genus JACKEQ01. The sequence continues at coordinate 67,745 of JACKET010000007.1, read as the reverse complement.
CGCATCCAGCATGTGGATGTTGTCGAGCCCAGAGAAGCCGATGCGGTTCAGGTTGTTCGCCATGCCGCCACCCGGGTAGCCGAACGAGTACCACAGCAGCAGGATGCCGAAGCCGAGGCACAGCCCGCCGCCGAGCAGCCCGAGGGCGTACTTGATGTTGCCGACTTCGTTCTCTGCCGAATGGTCGCTCATGGACGTCTCCTGGGCTGCGAGACTATCGCACGCGGAGGCTCCAGCAATGGCGCAGAACGTTGCACCTGCACCGGCCTCCGTCGCGGGATAGGGCCCGCCCATGGCGTCCACCGACCCGACGAAGAAGCCGAACAAGCCCCTCGACCCGTCGGAGCTCCCCGACCTGCCCGAGCTCGAAGAGAGCACCGATTTCCTCGAGCTCAACGTCGACCTCGACCCCGGCGGTGCCGAGCCGATCGGCCAGCTCGAGCTCGACGACGTCGATCTGCTCCAGGATCTCGACGACTTCGTCGCCCTCGACCGCAGCGAGCCCGACGGCACCGCCCTCCCCTCGCCTCTCGAGCAGGCGCCGCTCCACCTCATCGAAGACGACCTCGAAGACTTCTCGACGCAGGAAGAGCTCCCGATCCTCCCCTGGCGGCTCGAAGCGCACCTGCTCGAGCTCGGCGAGCACGTGCCCGCCGTGCTCGACCCCACCCGCGCCCGATCGGTGTGGGAGAAGCCCGGCGCGTCGCCCGAGATCGTGCAGACCACGGTCCGGCTGCGCATGCTCGACATCCCCGCCGAGATCGAGGTCGTCGCGGGCGACGCGCCGCTGCTCCGCCTCGGCCGCGACATCATCGGCGGGCGCCTGCTGATCGCGACGGATTGACGCTCGTCCTCCGATTCGCCCGGCGGTACATGGTGCCGTTCTGGCACTGGTACCTCGCGGGAATCGTGTTCCTGGTGCTCACGAACTGGATCTCCGTGACGATCCCGCTCTACGTGGCCGAGGGGATCGACGCGATCGCGCAGGGCGAGGCCGGGCGACCGGTGATCGTGAGCTCGGCGCTGTGGGTCGCCGGGCTCGGGGTGCTCGTCATCGGCATCCGAACGGCGTCGCGCCTGCTGTTCTTCACGCCGGGCCGCCTCGTCGAAGCGAACGTGAAGCACGACCTGTTCGTGCGGATCCTCGAGCACCAACCGGGCTTCCTGTCGAACTGGCCGACGGGCGACCTCATCAGCCGCGTGAGCTCCGATGTCGGCATGCTCCGGCTGCTCGCGGGCTTCACGGCCCTCGGCGTCTTCAACACGATCTCGGCGCTCGCCCTGACCGGCAGCCAGATGCTGCGCATCTCGCCCTTCCTGGCCGGGCTCGCGGCACTCCCCCTGCTGTTCTCGTTCCTCGTGATCCAGGTGTTCATGCGCGAGCTGCACCGCGTCACGCAGGAGCTGCAGCAGGTCGCCGGCGAGCTCTCCGACCACGCGCTGTCCAGCTACCAGGGCATCGCGACGATCCAGACCTTCGGCGCAGAAGACGCCTTCGAAGAGGCCTTCGAGAAGCACAACCAGGCGTACCTCCTCGCCACTCTCAAGCGGGCCAACCTCCGCACGGTGTTCGGCCCGATCCTGACGCTCGGGGCCGCGGTCAACGTGTTCCTCCTGCTTCGGTACGGCGGGCCGATGGCCATGAACGGCGAGCTGACCGTCGGCGAGCTCGTGGCGTTCGTCACGCTCGTCGCCTACCTGACCGGCCCGCTGCGTGGGATGAGCTTCATCATCGCGCTGGTCAAGCAGTCCCAGGCGTCCCTCGAGCGCATCGACGTCGTGCTCTACGCCGAGCCCGACCGTCCCGAGGGCCCGAGCGGCGAGGCGCCTCCCACCCACCCGCCGGCCATCGAGGTCCACGACCTCTCGTTCCGATACCCGGACGGCGATCACGACGTGCTGCACGGCGTCTCGCTGTCGGTGCCCGCGGGCGGAACGCTCGGCATCGTGGGCCCGACGGGGAGCGGCAAGACCACGCTGCTCCGCGTGCTGGCGCGCCTCTACAACCCGCCTCCGGGCACCGTGCGCGTCGACGGCCACGACGTACGCGGGTTCGACCTCGATGCGTGGCGCGACGCGATGACCCTGGTCCCGCAGCGCGCATACCTGTTCAGCGAGTCGGTCCGCTCGAACATCCTGCTCGGCGCGGACGACGACGCCAAGCTGCGCCGGGTGCTCACCCTTGCCGCGCTGGACGTCGACGTCGCCGCGCTGCGTGACGGCGTCGAGACCCAGGTGGGCGAAGCGGGCGTCACGCTGTCCGGCGGGCAACGCCAGCGCACCGCCCTCGCGCGTGGGCTGGCGCGCGGCCAGGTCGTGCTGATGCTCGACGACGTGCTGTCGGCCGTCGACCACCGCACCGAGCAGCAGCTCGTCGACGCGCTGAAGTCCCGATCGCCGCGCCCGACGACCGTGATCGTCGCGCACCGCGTCAGCGCGCTCCAGCACGCCGACGTGATCGCGGTGATGGAGGGCGGGAGGGTCGTCGACAGCGGCACGCACGCCGAGCTCGTCGCGCGCCCCGGGCTGTACCGCGAGATCTGGCGCCGCCAGACCGAGACCGGCGAGAGCGAGGGCGTCCATGGCTGACGAGACGCCCTCCACCACGGCCCTGCTGCGTCGGCTGCTGCCGTACGTTCGGTACGACGCGCCGCTCTACATCGTCGCGCTGCTGGCGGCGCCGATCGGCACCGCGCTGGTCGTGGTGCAGCCATGGCTCCTGAAGACGGCGATCGACGACCACATCCAGAAGAACGACGCCGAGGGCCTCATCACGCTCGCGTGGGCGTATCTCGTCGCCGTCGTGCTCGGGTTCGTCGCCGAGGCCGTGTACAACCTCGCGCTGTCGTACGGCGCGATGCGCACGATCAGCCGGGTCCGCCGCGCGGTCTACCGCCACACCCTCACGCTGGCGCGGAGCTATTTCGATCGCGTGCCCACGGGACGCCTGCTCACACGGGTCACCTCCGACATCGAGGCGCTGGGCGAGACGCTCACGGCCGGCGCCATCACCATCATCCTCGACGTGCTGCTGGTGCTCGGCATCATCGCGGCGATGCTGTGGCTCGATCCGTGGCTCACGGCCGTGATGCTGGTGCTCTCCCCCGTCCTGGCGGTCGTGGTGGACGGCATCCGGCGGGTCCTGCGCAAGCTGTACCAGGAGGTCCGCACGAGCCTCGCATCGCTCAACGCCTACATGGCGGAGCGCATCACGGGGCTCGGGGTCGTGCAGCTCTACCGCGACGAGGCGCGCGTCACGGCCGCGTTCGACGAGCGCCTCGCGATCTTCCGCGACGCCACGATCAAGACGAACTTCTGGGACGCGCTGCTGTTCGCCATCGTCGACGGCCTCTCGTCGATCTGCATGGCGCTCATGCTGTGGTACGGCAGCGGCGGGCTCTTCGGAGAGGCCGTCACGGCGGGCCTGCTCGCGGCCTTCATCGAGTACGTGGGCCGCCTGTTCCAGCCCATCCGCGAGTTCAGCCAGAAGCTCGCGGTCATCCAGCGGGCCGCCGCGGCGCTCGAGAAGATCTTCGGCCTGCTCGACGAGGACGAGCACATCGCCTGGGGCGACGCCACACTCGCCGACGACGTCGAATCGCTCGTCGTGGACGACCTCTCCTTCGCCTACGGCGACGGGCCGGACGTGCTGCAGGGCGTCTCGCTCACCCTCCGCCCCGGCCAGGTCGTGGCGCTCGTCGGGCGCACCGGCTCGGGCAAGAGCACGCTCGGGAAGCTGCTCCAGCGGTCGTACCAGGGGTACCGGGGCAGCATCCGGCTCAACGGTGTGGAGCTGCGCGACCTGCGGCCCGAGACGCTGCACCGGTTCGTCGGGGTCGTGCAGCAGGACGTGCAGCTGTTCCCGGGCTCCGTGCGCTTCAACCTCACGCTCGGCGCCGACATCCCCGACGCGGTCCTCGAGGAGTCGCTGGACCTGTGCCGCGCGACCGACTCCGTGATTCGCCTGGGTGGTCTGGACGGGCGGATCCGCCACGAGGGCGCGAACGTCTCGGTGGGCGAAGGCCAGCTGCTGTCGTTCGCGCGGACGCTCGCGGCGCGCACGCCCATCGTCGTCCTCGACGAGGCGACGGCGAGCGTCGACAGCCTCACCGAAGCGCGCATCCAGGCGGCGACGGACGCCATCCTCGCGCGGCGGACGGTGCTCGTGATCGCACACCGCCTGTCGACCATCATGGATGCCGACGAGATCCTCGTCCTCGACGCCGGGCGCGTCATCGAGCGGGGCACACATGCCGACCTCGTCCTCGCGGGCGGCCCGTATGCCGCGTTGTTCGAGAGTCAGTTCCACGACCACGAGAGCGCATGACCCGCGGCGCTCGACACGGTAGTGTTGGAGAGATGGGGGCACCTGGATGGCAGAGCTGAGCGCGGACGAAGGGACCCGGGTGGTCGTGCTGACCGGGGCCGGGCTGTCGAAAGCGTCGGGCATCCCGACGTTCCGCGACGCGGATGGCCTCTGGGAGGGCTACGACGTGACCGAGGTCGCGACGCCTCACGCCTGGGCCCGCGACCCTTCCACGGTGCGCCGGTTCTACGACGAGCGCCGCATCAACTGCGCCAGCGTGCTGCCCAACCCCGCGCACTTCGCGCTGTCGCGGCTCCAGCACGCGGTCGGCGTGCGGCGCTGCACGCTGATCACGCAGAACATCGACGGCCTCCTCCAGAAGGCCAGTGCCAACGATGTGATCGAGATGCACGGCAGCCTGTTCCGCCTGCGGTGCGAGGCCGACCTCGACCACCCGCGCGTCGGCGTGTTCGGCCCGCAGAACCCGGGCCAGGCGTGCAAGATCTGCGGCGCGGCCATGCGCCCGGATGTCGTGTGGTTCGGCGAGATGCCGTACGACATGGACAAGATCGAGCAGGCCGTCGTGACCTGCGACCTGTTCCTGTCCGTCGGCACGTCGGGGATCGTGTACCCCGCCGCCGGGCTCTCGGCGCTGGCGAAGGCGAACGGCGCCCGCACGATCGAGATCAATCCCGAGCCGAGCGGCGGCCCGTTCGACGACGTGGTGCGCGACACCGCCGAGGCGGCGGTCCCCCGGTTCGTGGGTCGCTGGCTCAAAGAAGACGACGACGACTGAGCAGCCAGGAGCCTGGAGCCAGGAGCCAGGAGCCAGGAGCCAGTCGAACGGCCGACCAATGTCTTTTCAGGGTCTGACCCCAGGAAGACATCAGTCAGTCGTTTGATCTCAGCGTGTCGTTCGCGGAGTGCGACTGACGAGATCTCTGTGTCGGAAGCGGTCGGGCTCCGAGCGTCTCAGGGCCTCACGCAGATGACGCAGAAGGACGCAGATGACGCAGAAACGAGGCCGCCCCGGGTCGATCGCCTTCGCATCCCCGGAGCGCCGAGTGGGCCTTCATGCGGATCGGATTCGAGACTCACCAGAGCAGGCCGGCGTTTCGGATGCTCCGGCGACCGGTCCGCCAACGGCCTCCCCTTCCACCTCGGAGGCACCGGCTGCCCCGCCTTGGCGGGCTCGGCGGTCTCGGCGGTCTTGGGGGTGCAATCAGACGTTTGGCCCATCCAGGCAGGCAGCCTCGGCGAACACCGACAGATTCCACTCGTTGAAGCTGTGCAAAACGCGGATCCGCATCCAGTGGGGGCCGTCGCGGGTCGAGCGTCCTCCCTCCCCGAGCGCCATCAACGCCAGGCCACCCGCGATGTCAGGGCTGTCGAGGGACGTCTCGGCGCTCGGGTCGACCGTGAAGGCCTCCCCGCGGACCGGAATCGGGACTCACCAGAGCAGGCTGGCGTTTCGGGCTGTTCGGGCACGTAGAACGTGCTCGTGAGACGTGCTCGTGAGGCGTGTCGTGCTCGTGAGACGTGCTCGTGCTCGTGCTCGTGAGACGTGCTCGTGCTCGTGAGACGTGCTCGTGCTCGTGCTCGTGAGACGTGCTCGTGCTCGTGCTCGTGAGACGTGCTCGTGCTCGTCCTCGTGAGACGTGAGACGTGAGACGTGAGACGTGAACGTGGCCGTGCCCGTGAACCGAAGCGTCAGGCGGGCCGGAGGGTGCGGCGGAGCCGCAGTCGCGAAGCGACCGAGCGTTAGCGAGCCCGGAGGACAGCCGCCGGCGAAGCCGGGACGCCCAGAGGAGACCCTCCGGACGCCCGGCGCCGAAGCCTACGCGTCGAAGAAGCGCTCGCCCTTCGCGGCCATGTCGCGGAGGAGCTGGGACGGGGCGTAGCGCTTGCCGTGCTCCACCGCGAGCCGGTCGAGCTCGGCGACCAGCGCGGGCAGGCCGAAGCGGTCGATGTACGCGAGGGGCCCGCCGGTATTGGGCGCGAAGCCGATGCCGAAGATGGCGCCGACCTCGGCGTCCCGCCAGTTGCGGATGATGCCCTCGTCGAGCGCGCGTCCGACCTCGGCGACCTGGGCGAGCATGAGGCGCTGCCCGAGCTCCTTCAGCGAGCCCTGCTTGCCCGGCCCGCCGACCATCGCGGCGAGGCCCGGCCAGATGCCGCGGCGCTTGCCGCCCTCGTAGTCGTAGAAGCCCGCGCCGTACGCCTTGCCCTTGCGACCGGCCTCGACCAGCCCGAAGACCAGATCGACGCCCTCGATGTGCTCGGCGTCGGGACGGTACTTCTTCGCCTCGGTCATCGCGTGCACGCCGAGCGCCAGGCTCACCTCGTCGAACACCTGGAGCGGCGAGACGACCATGCCGGCCGCGCGCGCGGCCCACTCGATGGTGTTCGGGTCGTAGCCCTCGGCGACGAGCTGCGCGCCTTCGAGGATGTAGGACGAGAACACGCGGGACGTGAAGAACCCGTAGCCGTCGTTGACGACGATGACGGTCTTCTTGATCTTCCGGGCGAACGCCAGGGACCGCGCGAGCGTGTCGTCGCCGGTCGCCTCGCCGCAGATGATCTCGAGCAGCGGCATCTTCTCGACGGGCGAGAAGTAGTGCAGGCCGATGAAGCGGTCGGGGTGCGCCGAGGCCTTCGCGAGGTCGGTGATGGGCAGCGCGCTCGTGTTGGACGCGAAGATGCCGTTCGCCGACAGGTAGGGCTCGGTCTCGCGGATGACGCGGTGTTTGAGATCGAGGTCCTCGAACACGGCTTCGATGACGAGGTCGGTGCCGCGCAGCGTCTCGAGGTCGACGGTAGGCGTGATCTTCGCGCGGAGCGCGGCCTTCGCGGCGTCGTCGAGGTGGCGGAGCTTCTTCAGCTCGCCGTCGATGTGCGCCATGCCCTTCTCGAGCGCGCCCTCGGAGATGTCCTTGAGGACCACGTCGTAGCCGGCCTTGGCGCACACGAAAGCGAGGCCCGCGCCCATCATCCCGGCCCCGAGGACCGCGACCTTGCGGAACCCGTCGTCCTCGACGCGCGGCAGGCCCTTCTGCTTCTCGGCGGCCGTCTTGTGGAAGAACAGGGTGCGGATCATGTCCTTCGCCTGATCGCTCGTCGCGAGCTTCGCGAAGGCCCGGCCCTCGATCTCGAGCGCGCGGTCGAACGTGACCGCCGCCCCTTCCTGGACGACGGACAGCGCGTCTTCGGCCGCGGGGAACGCCCCGGCGGTCTTCTTGTAGAGCATCGCGGACGCGGCGAGCAGCAGGTTGCGCGCGTCGGCCGAGCCCGGGCGGACGCCGGGCCACCGGAACTTGGGGTCGTCCCACGGCTGCTTGGACTTCGGGTTCGCGAGGAGCCAGGCCTTCGCCTTCGCCATCAGGTCGTCGCGATCCGAAGCGAGCTCGTCGACGAGACCCATCTTCACGGCCTTCGGTGCACGCACCATCTGGCCCTGGAGGATGACCTCGAGCGCCGCCTGGATGCCGATCAGGCGCGGGAGGCGCTGGGTGCCGCCGCCGCCGGGGAACACGCCGAGGTTCACCTCGGGGAGCCCGACCATCAGGCGCGGATCGTCGATCGCGATGCGGCGGTGCCCCGCCAGCGCGACCTCGTAGCCGCCGCCGAGCGCGGAGCCGTTGATGGCCGCGACGACCGGCGCCTTCTGCTCGAGCCGACGGAGCGCCGCGTTCATCGCCTGGGTGGCCCCGAGGATGTTGGCGGGATCGCGCTCGCCGTAGACCATGTCGAGATCGGCGCCCACGCAGAAGTCGCGGTGGCCGGACGTGAGGATGATGCCCTTCAGCCCCTGGACCGTGTCGAGGTAGTCGAGCGCGCCGGTGAGCCCTTCGATGAGCTCGGGGTTGATCTTGTTGAACCCGCCGGGCTGGGCCAGGGTGAGGGTCGCGATTCCGTCGTCGAGAACGACGCTTGCAGCCGTGTTCTGGTAGTCGCTCATGTTCACACCCGCTCGATGATGGTGGCGATGCCCATGCCGCCGCCGACGCAGAGCGTCACGAGGCCCGTGGACAGGTCGCGGCGCTCGAGCTCGTCGAGCACCGTGTTGAGGAGCATGGCGCCCGTGGCGCCGAGGGGATGCCCGAACGCGATGGCGCCCCCGTTCACGTTGACCTTGGCGTGGTCGATGCCGAGCTCGGACATCCAGTGCATGGGGACGATGGCGAACGCCTCGTTGCACTCGAACAGATCGACGTCGGAGACGTTCATCCCGGCCTTCTTCAGCGCGATGCGGGTCGCGGAGACCGGGCCCGTCAGCATGATGATCGGCTCTTCGGCGGACAGCGCGACCGAGCGGATCTTCGCCCGCGGCTTCAGGCCGAGCGACTTGCCCTTCGCTTCGTTCGCGAGGAGGACCGCCGCGGCGCCGTCGACGATGCCGGAGCTGTTGCCCGCGTGGTGGACGTGGCGGACGCGATCGACGGACGGGTAGCGGCGCCGGACGAGCGCATCGAGCCCGAACTGCTCGCCGAACATCTGGAACGCCGGCTGGAGCGCGCCCATGCCCTCGAGCGTCGCGTCGGGACGGGGGTGCTCGTCGTGGTCGAGGACCACGAGGCCGTTCTGGTCGCGCACCGGGACGATGGACCGCTCGAACCGGTTCTGCTCGACGGCCGCGGCCGCGCGGCGCTGGCTCTCGATGGCGAACGCGTCGACCTCTTCGCGGCTCACGCCGTCGATCGTCGCGATGAGGTCGGCCGAGATGCCCTGCGGCACGCTGCCGACCTTCCACTGCACGGCCGGGTCGAAGATCGCGCCGCCGTCGGAGCCCATCGGCACGCGGGACATCGACTCGACGCCGCCCGCCACGACGCAGTCGTGGAAGCCCGACGCGACCATCGCGGCGGCGTGGTTCACCGCCTCGAGCCCGCTCGCGCAGAAGCGGTTGACCGTGACGCCGGGGACGCTGTGGCCGGTCTGCCAGGCCTGGAGCGCGGCGAACCGCGCGATGCACGCGCCCTGATCGCCCGCCTGGGTGACGCACCCGACGACGACGTCGTCGACCTCGTTCGTGTCGAGGCCGTTGCGATCGCGGAGATCGACGAGCACACCCGAGAGAAGGTCGATGGGCTTGGTGGTGTAGAGCGATCCGCTCTGCTTCCCGCGCCCGCGTGGGGTGCGGATCGCGTCGTAGATGTAGGCGGTCACGGGGCCTCCTGTTGCGGTTTTGTTGAGCATGCTTATGTTGAGCATGCTCATCATCGAGGAATCGGAGCGTAACCCCCGTTGCAGACCGTGACCACCGATCTCTCCTTCCGGAGACTGCAGGCCGACATCCTCCTGGATCTCCAGCGCCTGCGGCACGTGAGCGAGCGCCGCATCGGCGAGATGCTCGAGGCCCGCGACCTCGCCGTGACCCCCGCTCAGGCGAACGTGTTGATGACGCTGTTCCAGAACCGCGGCCCGCTCACGGCACGCCAGCTCGCGCGCGACATGCAGCTCTCGGAGGTGACCGTCGGCCGCTTCGTCCGCGCCCTCGAGAAGGACGGGTGGGTCGTGCGGAAGCGCGACCCGAGCGACTCGCGCGCGATCCTCGTCGACACGACCGACAAGACGCGGGCCGCCCTCCCCCGGTTCATCGAGGTCAGCAACGCCATCCAGGACGCCGCGTTCGCGGGCCTCGACCGCGCGACGGTCGAGCGCATCGGCGCCTGCACGCGGCGCATCCTCGACAACCTCGCCGACGCGCCCCGGACCGGGCCGGGATAACCGGAGGCCATGGAATCCTCCGAGCAGCGCCCGCCCGACTACCTCGGCATCGCGTCCCTCGTGTGCGGGCTGCTCGCGACGGCCGGCTGCATGGGGATGTGCATCCCCTACCTGAACTCGCTGTTCATGATGTTCTCGATGATGCTGTCGCTCGTCGGCACCATCCTCGGCGTGCTGGCGGTGATGGACCGCCGGAAGAAGGCCGAGTCCGAGGCGATGGCCATCGCGGGCCTCGCGATCAGCGCCATCATCCTGCTGCTCTGGATCCTCTACTGGATCTTCATCTTCCTGGCGGTGTTCCTGATGATGGGCGGCCTCGTCGCGCTCATCGTCGCCGAGAACCTGTAGAGGTCAGCGGCCCAGCGCGAGGTACCAGCCCTCGCCGTCGCCCCTCACCTGCACGAGCGACGCCTCGACGTCGATCGACTGGCCGCCGATCATCTGGTCGGCCGGCAGCCCGTCGAGCAGGACCTCGAGCCCGCCCCCTTCGCAGTGGATGCGGTACGTGCGCGGCGCGGCGCCGCGGAACACCGTCTGGTGCTCGCCCGACACGTCGATGCGCCCGGCCGAAGAGGGCGCGGTGCCCCCGAAGACCCGCACGCGGACGGGCTCTCCGAGCAGGTCGTCGTCGATGAAGCCGTCGTCGTGGCCGCCGTCGCCATCGATCACGGACAGATCCGGCGGCCCCGAGGTCTGCGGCGTGGGCGCGCCATCCTGGCGGCCGCCGTCGAGCACCACCACGTCGGGCACGTCGCTGTCGATGTCGAGCTCGACCTGGACGTCGTGCCCGAGCTCGGAGGCCACCTCGAGCCCCTTCTCGAGACCGCGGCGGAGCTTGTCTTTCAGGCGGGGGTCTTTGAGGTCGATGACCTCGAAGATGCTGTGCAGGATGTCGTCGATGTCGTCGTCCATGGGGCCCGACTAACCGATCGCGGACGAACGCCCGGTGTCAGTGCTCCGACAGCAGGACGAGCCCGATGAGACCGACGAAATAGCACTGCACCAACGCCAGCGCGGTGAGGATCACGAAGTTCGCCAGCGCGAGGGAGAGCCCGACGATCGAGAGCGCGTGCTGGTCCTTCCCCGTCGCGGCCTGCTTGTAGCCGACGTAGCCCGTGACGAGCCCGAGCCCCGTCAGCACGACCGTGATGAGCAGCGACAGGCCGCCGATCACGCAGCACAGCATGTGCGAGACGATGCCCGCGACGCCGAAGGCGACGGAGAGCCAGCCGAGCAGCCCGGTGTCGGTGCCGCCCTCTTCGGTGCGGTCCCAGTCCATCCGTCAGGTGCGGGTGAGCCGGACGCGCCCGTTGCGCTGCACGGGGCTGGCCCCGCCGGAGTCGATGCGCTCGAGGTCGAGGCTCGGCCCGCCCGGCCCGCGCGGACCGGGCCCGTCGGGGCCCACGACGCCGTCGGGATCGACCGCCAGGGCATGCGTCGGCTCGTTCATCGCCACGCCGTCGACGAAGCCCCCGCTCCGCCGGACCATCGGGCTGCCGCGCCACGCGAGCTCGTCCTTGTGCGCCATGGACAAGAGGATAGCAGGATTGGATGCCGCCCAACTACATCACGCCCAACGGTCTGGCCCGCCTCACCCGTGAGCTCGAGTGGCTCGAGAAGGAGGAGCGGCCCCGCATCGTGGCCGAGGTCGCGTACGCCGCGTCGCTCGGCGACCGGTCCGAGAACGCCGAGTACATCTACGGCAAGAAGCGCCTCCGCGCGATCGACTCCCGCCGTCGGTTCCTCATCGGGCGCCTCGAGAAGGTGCGGGTCGTGAACCCCGCCGACATCTCCGGCGACACCGTGAAGTTCGGCGCCACCGTGGTCATCGCCGACGAGAACGGCGACGAGAAGACGTGGCGCATCTACGGCGAAGACGAGGTCGACGTCGAAGGCGGCATCCTCTCGTGGCGCAGCCCCATCGCCAACGCCATCATGGGCAAGGAGGAGGGCGACGGCGTCGCGTTCCAGGCCCCCGGCGGCAAGCGCGAGATCGAGATCGTCAGCGTCGCCTACGAGCCCCAGGGGCCCCTGCCCGACAAGCTCGAGTTCAAGCTCTGACCTACCGCGGGTGGCCGTACCACCGCGCCAGGCGGTCGGGCGCCACGCCCATCCGGTAGAGCACCGGGAACAGGTTCATCACGGCCGTGTAGTACATCGGCCGCGCGACGAACCGGCGGGCGCTGACCTCGACGCGCTCGGGGACCACCACGATCTTCCCGATCCGCCAGAGCTTCCGCGCGAGCTCGAGGTCTTCGAGGATGGGCTGCGGCGGGAATCCCCCCACCCGCTCGAAGGCCGTGCGCCGCACGAACAGCGCCTGGTCGCCGTACGGGAGCCGCGTGTAGTGGCTGCGCACGTCGGCCACGGGCAGCACCGGATCGAGCCGCGTGGGACCGGCGTCCGCGACGGTGCGCGTGGTGAACGCGCCGGCCACGACGGTCGGGCAGCGCAGGGCGCGCGCGATGGCGCCGCGCGCGTCGGGCGGGATCTGGACGTCGGCGTGCACGAACCACAGCACGTCGCCGCGGGCGTGGGCCGCACCCACGTTCATCTGGTGCCCGCGACCGGACCGCGTCCGCACGACCTGGACCCCGTGGGCCGCCGCCTTCTCGGCCGTGCCGTCGGTCGAGCCGCCGTCCGCCACGACGATGTCGTCGAAGCCGGCGGCGCGCAGGCGCGCGAGGGCCGCGTCGATCCGCCGGGACTCGTGGAGCACCGGCATCACGACCGTCACGCCGGGATCGAGGCTAGAACCTCCCATCCTGGATGTTCCAGGTGATGGTGCGCGGCGGCATCTCGGCGATGACCTCCTTGTGGAACTCCGTGCCGTTCCACAGGTACCGGCGCAGCTCCTTCTGGTCGTCGGAGGCGACGTAGAGCTCGAGCTTGCCGTCGCCGTCGAGGTCGGCGGCGTGCGTGGCGTGCTCGAACCCGCCCGACTCGGCGTCGATCTGCGTGTGCTCGAAGGTGCCGTCGGCCTTCCGCTCGAGCATCCAGATGCCGCTGGTCTTGCCGGACGCGACGAGGTCGGTCTTCCCGTCGTGGTTCACGTCGGCGGGGAGGAGGAAGCGGCACATCTCGTCGTCGAGGGTCGCCACGACCTTCTCGTCCCACTTGCCGCCGTTCTTCACCATCTGGACGATGCGCACGGGGTCGACGCGCTCCTTCTCCTTCGTCGCCTCGTTCACGACGACGTGGGCCTCGCGCACGGCGTAGAGCTCGTCGGTGCCGTCGCCATCGACGTCGGTGACGAGGATCTCCTTCGCGTGGCTCTCCTCCCACTGCACGACCCACGAGCGGACGAACTTCCCGTCGACGTAGTCGTACCGGGAGACCGCGCCGGGCTGCGACGCGCCGCTCGACTTGTTGCGCTCCGACGGGGTCGCGTAGAACTCCTTCACGTTGTCGCCGTCGACGTCCCCGATCTCGATCTCGTGCACGAACGTGTCGGCCGTCTTGTCCATCTCGACGAACGACCACTTCCCGTCCTCGCCTTCGGTGCCGACGGCCACGACGCCGAAGTCGTGCGTCGCGAGGACGATGTCCTCCTTGCCGTCACCCGTCACGTCGGCGATCTCGATGTCGCGCAGGCGGTCGAACTTGCCGCCCCACGACTGCTGCCAGAGCACCTCGGGCTGCCACTCGCCGCCGACGTGCTTCCAGTGCGTGAGCCGCGCCTCCATCGCGCCGATCGTGAGGATGCCGTCGCGCCAGTACATGCCCTTGTGGAACACGTTGCTCTTCGGGTCTTCGACGAGCTCCTCGTACCAGTCCTCGCCGTCGGTGCGGAACAGCCACATCGTCGCGGGCTTCGGCTTCGGCTTGCCCCCGACCTTGTCGAACCGGGCCTGGACCAGGATCAGGCCGGGCAGCGGACCCTCGGGCGGCGCCTTCGGAGCGGGCGCGACCGGCTCGGGGCCCGCGGGCTCGGGCTTCGGACCGCCCTGCTCGCCACCGCTGCAGGCGCCGACGAGGACGAGCCCGCCGAGGAGGGACAGGACGATGGAGCCGATGATCGTGGTTCGGGACATGCGTGCGTCTCCTGGATTGCCCGTCAGACAACGCGTGAGCGGACGGGTGTCAAGCGGCGCTACTCGCAGATGGCCGATGCAGACACCCAGGGAGGCGCGCTCTCGCGCGGGATGCAGTCGGCGCGCTTTGGCTTGTCGTTGGGGTTCTCCATCCCCTCCCACGGGTTGAAGACCTCGCGGGCCGCGCCCTCGTACTCGACGAACTTCGGCATCCGCGACTGGCCGCCGAGCCCCCGCACGCGGACGTGCTCGAGCCACGCCCGCAGCTCGGACGACTCGCCGTGGTGCGAGAGCACGTCGGCGAGCCGGTAGGTCGGGCGGATCTTCGGGTCGTCGACCCAGTAGGCCGCGAGCGCACGGGACCGCAGCGAGCTCTTCGCCCACGCGAACGGCGGGATGCCGAGCGCCGGATCGACCGTGTGCCGCTGGACGTCGCGCTCGTGGATCATCGTGGCGCCGAGGTCGGCCGTGGTGGAGCCCTCGGGGACGTCGACCTCGAACACCCGCGCCCAGGACTCTCCGGACCGCAGCGTGCCGAGCCCGTAGTGCGCGGGCCCACCGCGCGGCTCGCCGCCCTCGGTGATGTCGCGCCACACCGACCCCGGCGGGAAGTCGACCTGCACGAACACGTCGCTCGCGACGACCCCGCCCGGATCGAGGATGTGGCGCCAGATCTCCTCGAAGTCGGACCGCGCGTTGATGAGCCACGACGCGCCGCCCGCGGCCTGCCCGAGCAGCGCGATGTCGGCGTCGATGTCTTCGGTCAGACCGACGCCGAACGACCAGACCTCGACGTCGTCGCGCGCCCAGCGGGCGACGTCCTGCACCGCCTTGCGCTGCACGAGCTGATCGACGTGGTCGGTGAACAGCAGGACCTTGTTGTCGTGGCACTTGTCGAACGTGAGGTCGGAGATCTTCTCGAGGACCTTCGGGGTCTCCTTGTCGAACGCGCGCACCACGCCGACGTCGAGGTTCTCGAGGGCCGACATCACGGTGTCCATCTCGCGCAGGGACGTGGGTGGCAGGATGGCGCGCGCCTGGAACGTCTCCATCGCGATGATCGACACGCGGCTGTACACGGGAGCCGCGTGGAACAGCTCGGTCAGCGCCTCCTTCACGATCTGGATGCGCTCGACCGGGCGATACAGCGGGCCCGGCTCGTCCTGGAGCACGGGCAGCCCGCGCTCGTGCACGGTCTCCATCGACATCGATACGTCGACCACGACCGTGAAGTTCGGAGCGAGCAACGGCTTGCGCTCGTAGGCCTTCGCCTCGACCTGGACGAGCCAGTCGCCCGTGATCGGCGCCTCGGCGACGGACAGATCGAACGCCACGGGCTCGCCCTCGGCCTCGAGGCCCACGGGCAACCACTCCATCAGCTTCGCCCGGTCGGGAGCCGTCGGGTACCCGCCGACGTGGACCGCCAGTCGCTGCTCGTGGGCCCAGCCGAGCGGCGAGCGCGCGATCGCCAGCGCCCCGTTCGGCGGCCCCGCCTGCTCGACGCAGATCACGTCGGAGACGAGGTAGTCGTCGAGCGCGAAGTCCATCTCGAAGACCGGATCGGTGGCATGGGCGACGAAGGCGAGGAGCGGGAGCATCAGACCTCTCGGGACGAAAAGTAGCGCCCCCCGGCGACCTGTTCACATCGGCTCGCGCTAGAACGATGCGTGGACCCGACTCCGCCCATCCTCCGCCGACTCACGCCCTGGATCCTCGCCGTCACCCTGCTGTTCCTCACGGGGATGGCCGTGAGCCGCGTCCTGTCCCTCCGGCAGGAGCTCGCCGCCCAGGTGATGCGCCAGCTCGAAGACGACCTGAAGGACCGTGTCGAGACGTGGGAGTCGGGGCTCGTCGACCAGCTGTCCCAGTGGACCGAGGTCGCGGGCGCCGATCCGCTCCAGGGTCCGTCGCTGCAGGCCCGGATGCGCCAGCGACGCGCGTACTTCGACAGCCTCTACGTCTGGCTGCCGGCCGAGCAGATCCGCACGCCCCAGGGCATCGAGAAGATCCAGGGCAAGTACCAGTTCCCTCGCGAGGCCCTGATCGAAGACCCCCAGCGGCTCGCGCGCGAGCCCTGCCTCATCCAGGCGCGCGGGCTGGCGGCGCTCGAAGAGACCGACGCGCTCCAGGCCTCCGCGGCCTACCGCACCTGGTGCCGCGACGCGCCTCCGCCCATCCGCATCGTCGCGCTCTCCGAGGCCGTCACGCACCTGCTCGACGAGCAGCTGTTCGACGACGCGCTCGAGGCGCTCGACTCCGACGGCCTGCCCGTCGAGATGACGCTGCGCGAGGCGTCGCTGCGGGGAATCTCGCCGTTCCGCGCGATGGTGCTGAAGTTCGAGCGCGCCGACCTCTACAAGGCCACCCAGCGCGACGAGGAGGCCTACGACCTCCTCCTGCGCATCGGCATCGAGATCACCGAGCTCGACGCGCCCGAGCTCATCGATCTCGTGAAGTGGGTCGACTACGCCATCTGGTTCCTCGAGCGGCACAAGCAGAACGCCCAGGCGCTCCGGCTCCGCGCCGAGCGCGAGCGCGCGGTCCGGCGCCTCGGCGGCTTCAACGAGGTCACGCGCAGCCTGCTCGACCGCCTGCCGCCCTCGAACGCCGAGCCGCCGCGGTTCATCTACGACCAGTACGACGACGACACGTACCTGCTGTTCACGCGTTGGGTGCAGGGCTCCCAGCAGGGCGTCGCGCTCCAGCTCGACCAGCAGTTCCTGCTCGAGGACTTCCTCGAGAGCGCGAAGCGGTTCCGCGGCCAGCTCCAGATCCTCGACGCCAACGGCAGCCGCCACGCGGGGGTCCGTCGGCCGGGGCCCATCGCGATGGAGGTCCCGTTCCGCCAGACCCTGCCGCACCTTCGGGTGGCGCTGATGCAGAGTGCGGTCGACACGCGCCTGACGCGGCTCGACAAGGAGTGGGTCGTTCCCGCGCTGCTTGCCGGGATGATGCTGCTGATGGGGTTCTTCGCGCTCTACGAGCAGGTCCGCGCCTCGCGGCAGCAGCGGCTCCTGCTCCAGCGCCAGCGCGAGTTCGCGACCCGCGTGACCCACGAGCTCAAGACGCCGCTCGCGGGCATCAAGGTGATGGCCGAGAACCTCGAGCTCGGCCTCTACAACTCCGACGAGGAGCGCAGCGACATGGCGAAGGCCATCGTCCGCGAGACCGACAACCTCACGGCCCGCGTGAACGAGATCCTGTCCGTCGCGAAAGAGCGCACCCTCCGCAATCCCGAGCCGTTCGACCCCGAAGAGGCCGTGCTGGAGGCCGTCGAGCTCTGGGGTCCGCGCCTCGACGCGGCCGGCGTGGAGTTCGAGGCCGACCTCCACCCGACCGACGAGGTGATGGGCGACATGGAGGCCGTTCGCGACGCCGTCGCGTGCCTGCTCGACAATGCGCTCAAATACCGTCGCGAGGACGCCGATCCATCCCGGGTGTTGCTGACACTCACCCAGGAGGGGAGCACGGTGGAGATCGCAGTGTCCGACAACGGCATCGGGGTGCCCCCCGACATGCGCAAGCAGATCTTCGAGCGCTTCGTGCGCGTCGAGGGCCCCAATCGGGGCAAAGCCGGCGGCCACGGGCTGGGCCTGGCGCAGGTCGCGCAGATCGCCAGCGCGCACAAGGGCCGCGCGAAGTGCGACGAAGGCATCGACGGCGGCAGTCGCTTCGTCCTCCAGCTGCCGGCGCTCTCGTGAGCGGGGCAACTTCCCGGGCGACCCGCCCGTGGCTGCATTACGCTGCGCCCATGCGCCTGTTGCCCCTCTTCGTCGCCCTCGCCGGATGCCCCAAGGACTCCGACACCGACACCGATACCGACACGGTGGTCGACACCGACGACACCGACAGCCCCTACGCCGGCAACGAGGGCAGCCTGGCCCTGCTGCGCACGTACGAGAACGGAGAGCTCGTGCACGCCGAGGTGGTCGGCATCTTCACGAACGAAGACCAGGGCTTCCTCAACATCGCCCAGTGCGCGCGCAACGAAGAGACGCCGTGCCTGCGCGAGCTGCCCGAGCCGGGCTTCCGGGTGCCCTACGACCCGGGCGACCGCTTCGTGCCCACGTCGAGCTTCTACCAGTACGTCGGGCTCACCGTGCAGTACGGGCCCTTCGAGGCCGCGTACATCGTCGATCCCGACCTGTCGTTCTACTACGCCGACGTGACCGACGAAGACCCGTTCGAGGGCCCCGCCGACATCGCGCTCGGCGTGCAGTGGGGTCCGTTCGACGCGCCCGACGCCGTCACCGTGCCCCCCGGCCTCGTCGTCACCGAGCCCCGGTACGAAGAAGACGAGCCGATCCGCGTGTTCTCCGACGAGACCGCCTTCCGGTTCGAGTGGGAGCCCTCCGGCGCCGGCCAGATGTACCTCATCGTCCGCGATGCCGACCCGCTCCAGCAGGCGTGGGTCTACGCGGTCGAAGACGATGGTGTGCTGGATTTCGACGTGAGCACCCTCGGCCTGCTCAACAACCGCAACCTCGCGTTCCAGCTCACGCGCTGGTCGTACGACGAGCTCGACGTGAACGGCAGCCGCCTCGCCGTCCAGAGCACCGCCGATGCCACGTACTACATCCGCTACATCGACGTGGGGCTGCGCGAGCCCATCCAGCCCCCCGCCGACAGCTGCGACGACCCGCTGATCCCGCGTCTCGAGAACGGCCGGTTCTACGGCGAGCTCACGGGCTACGCCGACGACTATCAAGAGGCCGCGTGCCTCCAGAGCTTCGACGCCGCGAACGGTCGCGACGGCGTGTTCAGCGTCGACATCCCGCCGCGCAACGAGCTCCGCATCGAGTACACGCAGCTCGGCAGCAACGCCGCGATGTACCTCTACGACAGCTGCGACGAAGACGAGCAGATCTGCGTCGAGGGCGCCGATCTCGACGTGGGCACCGGGGGTCTCGAGGTCATCGAGCGCTTCAACCCGTCCGACACCGAGATCGAGAGCTACATCCTCGTGCTCGACGCCGACGAGCCGCTCTCCGGCGGCCTCTACTTCCTGGATGTCGAGCGCACGTTCATCCCCGAGCCCGGCCTCGCCGACACGTGCATCGAGGTGCTCCAGAGCCCGAACGTCCAGCCCGGCACGTACTACCAGGGCGACATGATCGGGTACTTCGACGAGCAGAACCCCGGCGTCACCGGCTGCACGGGCTCCGCGGTCGACGGTCCCGACGGCATGCTGCCGGTGCTGGTGCCCGACAACGTCACGCTCGAGGTCACGGTCTCGGCGCCCGGGGGCAACCCCGCGCTGTACCTGCTCGGCCAGTGCAACAACGTGAACACGTGCATCGACGGGTCCGACACGGTCGGCTCGATCGAGACGCTGGTGTACCAGAACACGACGGGGGCGTCCCAGCAGCTCACCCTCGTCGTCGACACGCAAGACACCGTGCCCGCACCGTTCACGCTGACGATCCGGCTGTTCTGACGCCTACCCTTACTCCGCGCGCGGAGCGCGCTGCGCGGCTCGCCTGCGGCGGCCTTGCCCGTCGGTAGACCCGGCAGTCCCAGGATCCGGTTTCCCGGAGGGGCCCGCGTCGAGATGAGGCGCGGGAAACCGGACCCTTCGGGCTATGCCCGTCGCGATCGAGGAGGTCGGGAGAGCTCCGCATCGGCAGGGCGCTGGAGGTCCGACCCGTGCGCGTGCGCGTGCGCGTGTGCGTGCCCGATGAGGCGCTCGAAGCGGGATTCCAGCTCGTCGCAGACGGCACCATCGCGGGTGTCGACCGCGGGATCCCGGCTCGTCGAAGAGGACCGGGATGGCGGGTGTGAACGCCCGGTCTACCCATGACTCCGCGCGCGGAGCGCGCTGCGCGGCTCGCCTGCGGCGGCCTTGCCGGTCAGTAGACCCGGCAGTCCCAGGATCCGGTTTCCCGGAGGGGCCCGCGTCGAGATGAGGCGCGGGGAAACCGGACCCTTCGGGCTCTGCCTGTCGCGATCGAGGAGGTCGGGAGAGCTCCGCATCGGCAGGGCGCTCGAGGTCCGACCCGTTCCCAGCCATCGCCGCGAACTGGCGCGTGACGGGCTGAATCCGTTCCGAAACCCATCGAAAACCCGCGTGCACCTCTGGCTCCTTCCGATACACGGGCTGCCGGAGGTGCTCGTGCGACTCGTCCCCTTCCTCGCCCTGACGCTGATGGCCTGCCAGGAGTACGACCTGGCCGGGAAGATCGAAGATCCGCCCCCGCCGCCCCCCGTGCTCGAGCCCGACATCGAGGTGGCTGAATCGTCGCTCGACTTCGGCACCCAGCCCGGCCTCTGCCCGACGCAGCAGAGCGTCGAGGTGCGCAACGTCGGCGAGGCGCCGCTCGTGATCACCGCCCTCGTCGTGGGCACCACGCAATACGCCGTTCTCGGCGGCCCGACCGAGCTCGCCCCCGGCGACGCGGCGGACGTGACCATCGGCCTCCAGCCCGACAGCACCACCGTCTTCACCGACACCCTGTCGATCCACAGCAACGACCCCGACGAGCCCGTGGTCGACGTCACGCTCTCCGGAGAGGTCAGCGACGGCGGCTTCGTCGAAGAGGTCTACGATCAGCTCGGCGCCGCCGTGCCCGTCGACATCCTGTTCGTCGTCGACAACAGCACGTCCATGGGCGACGAGAACCTCGCGCTGCGCAACAACTTCAACGCGTTCATCCAGGGCTTCCTCACCCTCGGGCTCGACTTCCAGATCGGCGTCGTCACGACCGACATGCAGACGGCGGGCTACGCGGGCCAGATCCAGGGCCCGATCATCGACTCCAACACGCCGGATCCCGTCCAGCAGTTCCAGCAGAACACAAACATCCCGTTCACCGACGTGCTGGAAGAGCAGGGCCTCGACGCGGTCTACGCCGCGCTCACGCCTCCGCTCATCACGGGCGCGAACGCCGGCCTCGTGCGCCCCGGCTCGCTGCTGTCGGTCATCGTCATCTCCGACGAAGACGACCAGAGCTTCATCACGCCCGCCGAGATGGTGCCGTTCCTCGATTCGTACCAGGGCGACCCGGCCCTCACGTCGCTCTCCATCGTGGGCGGCCCGACGACCGGTATCTGGCCGTGCGGCGGCTTCCTGTTCGGCGCGGCGCCCGTCCCGACGTACTGGCAGGTCGCGCAGCCGACCGGCGGCATCCACCTGAACCTCTGCCAGCTCAACATGAACGCCATCGTGCAGCAGCTGGCCGTGGTCGCGGCGGGCCTCGACACGCACTTCCCGCTCGGCTCGGTCCCCGCAGATCCGGCCGCTGTCGAGGTGCTGATCGACGGCACGCCCCTCGCCCAGGACCCCGTGAACGGCTGGTCCTACGACCCGTCGACGAACAGCGTCGTGTTCGCGGGCGCGGGCATCCCGCCCGCCGGCTCCGAGATCCGGGTGCGCATCCCGGTCGACTCCAGCTGCCCCTGACGGCTACCCCGCGGCCCGGCGCCTGAGCTGAGCCGCGGCGAGCTCGCGGCGCCAGCCCTTGTTCGTCGGGTCCTGCTGGACGAGCTGCTCGAACAGCTCGACCGCTTCGTCGACCAGCTCGACCGAGCCCTCGGCATCGCCCTTCGCGCGGACGGCTGCGGACAGGCGGAGCAACGAGCTCGCGACGGCCCCCTTCCACCGGGCGTTCTCGGGGTCTTCGTCGGACAGGTGCGTGGCGCGGTTGCTCGCGTCGGACAGCACCTCTTCGGCGGCGTCGATCTCCCCGCGGGCGAGGAGGATCTCGCCCACCCGGCCGAGCGTCGTCGCGTACTCCATGTCCCACGCCGCGTTGTCCGGGTGCTCTTCGGCGAGCTCGTGCGCGATGTCGGCGGCCCGGCGCCGCGCGGCGAGCGCTTCGTCGAGGTCGCCCTCGATCTCCGCGAGCGCGCCCATGCGGCCCCACGCGATGCCGAGGTAGCGGCGGAACCGCGCGGCCCCGGTTGCGGCGAGGTCCTGGCGGATGGCCAGCGCGTGCTCGAGCACCTCGCGAGCCGCGGTGCGGTCGATCTTCTGGAGGTACAGGTCGCCGAGGACAGAGAGCGTCAGGGCCACCTGGCTCGCGAGCTCCGGGTCGTCGCCGCGCCCGGCGAGGAGCCCGCGCCCCATCTCGGCGGAGTCGGTGAGCTGCTTCTCGGCGCCATCGAGGTCGCCGCGCGCGAGGAGCGTCTGGCCGAGCTCGGACCGCGCGCGGACGAGGTCGCGAGCGCTCCACACGTCGCCCTCGTCGTGCAGCATGTCGCGCATGAACACGGCGGTGCCGAACGCGTTCACCGCCCCGCCGAGGTCGCCGCGCGCCCGCTCGACGGCGCCGGTCAGGCTCTCGGAGAGCGCCGTCGCGGAAAGCGCCCAGCGCTCGCTGAACTGCTCCGCCACGAGCCGGTAGGCCTCGACGCGCAGCTCTTCGACCACGGGAGCGGCCTCGCCGAACCAGCCCTGCGCGATGAGCGCTTCGGCGGCCCGCGTGAGCGCGCCGACCCGCGAGCGGCGCGACCCGAGGTCGTCGCGGTGCGCGAGGCGCTGCGCCTGCTCGAGCGACGCGGCGACGACGGCGTGGTTGAAGCGGTCGAGCTCGCTCACCGCCTCGAGGTCGGCATGCGGCGCCTGCAGCGGCCACGTGCCGGTCTCGAGGATGCAGGCGCGGATCGAGAACAGGTCGGGCGCGAGGTTGCGCAGCACGGCCTTGAGCCGCTCGCGCCCCTCGAACACCAGCGCGCCCCGCACGCGGCGCAGCGCCTCCCGCCGCTCGTTCAGCGCGAGGAGGAGCTCGGCGGTCGCGGGCTCCCAGCGGTCCGGGTCCCCGTCCGCCACGATCCAGGTGATGCCGTCGAAGTCGTCGAGCGCGGCGGCGATCAGCGCTTCGCGGGGCTCGGCGAGCACGCGGTGCACGCGAATGGAGGTCTGCGTCTCGGCCCACCGGCGAAGCGCCTCGCGCGTGCGGGCGTCGTTCGACACGGCGAGCGCGAGCCAGAAGCCGTCCTGCACGCCGAGGTGGAACCCGAGCCGCGCGACGGCCTCGTCCAGCAGGTCGGGATCAGACGGCTCCATCGTCCTTCAAGAGGTCGCGGACGAGGGGGTGCACGTCGTACCAGAAGCCCTCGGCATCGAGGTAGCAGAGCACCAGGTGCGCATCGAGGAACCGGAGCAGGTAGCTGCGCTCGTCGATTCGCACGGCGCCGAGATCCTTCGCTTCGGCGATGCGGCGGAGCAGGTCGATCTCGTCCTTGTAGAGCGGCTGGTAGCTGCGGCGGGCCGTCGCCACGACGCGGTCGGCGACCTCGCTCTGGTTCACGCGGCCGGCGAGATGCACGCCTTCGACGAGCATGTTCAGCAGGTCGCGCAGGTAGCCGCCGCTCGCGAGGATGACGCGCTCGAGGGCCTCGCGGTCGGGCAGCACCATGCGCCAGTCGCCGCGCCGCTCGACGAGCCGCACGAGCCGATCGACGATCTCGGGATCCGGCGTGCCGTCGCGCCGCACGACCCGCGCGCTCGTCCAGGCCTGTACGGCACCGTTCACGAACTGGGCCGCGAGGTTGTCGGCCTGGAGCGCCAGGAACGCCGGCACCGACAGCACCATGTGCGTCGCGGGGAGCTGGAGGTGCCGCGCGTGCCCGAGGAACAGCTCCTGCACGCTCGCGTACACCTCTCGCCGGCTGTCGAGCGTGCCGCGGATGTGCTCCAGCGAGTCGACGATGACCACGAGCCGCGCGTCGGCGCCCCACTTCTCGCGCAGGGCCGCGAGGATGCCCTCGTGGTGCGCGCGGACCTCGGCCACGAGGCGCGGGAGGCGCCCGGCGAGGGCCTCGCGCACGCGCTCTCGCACCGTCGGGTCGTCTTTCATGCCGATGGACAGCTCGGCGCCGGCGGCCTTGAATCCGGTGAGCTCGATCTGGAGCCCGAGGACCTTGCGCGCCCGCTCCCAGAAGTCCCACTCGCCGGCCTTCTCGGCGAGCAGGCGATCGCTCTTCAGACGATCGGAGATCGCCGCCGACAACACGAGAAGAAAGTCGACCACGTCGACCGGGCTGTGCAGGTCGAGGTAGTCGTCGAGATCGACGCGGATCACCAGATAGTCCTGGTTCCACAGCATCTTCTCGAGGCGCGAGAACTCGGTGGTCTTGCCCGTGCCGCGGAACCCGGCAACGAGCTGCACGCTCTCGCCCACCGAGAAGTCGATCGTGTCCAGGAGCCGAACGACGGGATCGTCGACCCCTTCGTGCAGCGGCTCGTAGAGCGCTTCGTCGTCGGGGACCTCGAGGTCGAGGGGACGGTCGCGCAGCGCCTGGAAGAAGGTGCGCTGGCGCTCGCGGAACAGGCGCTCGGCCTCGGCCTTCGACGCGTGTGGATCGGCCTTTTCGCGGCCTCTGGACCGGGGCGGCCGCCCGCGCTCGTCTTCGCTCGCCATGCCCCCGGCTAACCATGCGGCGAACCCCCAACCACGCTAATGTCTCGCCATCCCGACGGAGGTTGGAAGGTGGACAGCACCCCGAGCATCCTGATCATCGAAGACGACGCGACCATCGCGCAGGGGCTGATCAACGCGCTCCAGCACGAGCGCTACGAGGTCCGCCACGCCGACACCGGCGAGAAGGGTCTCGAGCTCATCCGCGAGAAGAGCCCGGATCTGCTGCTCTCCGACATCATGCTGCCGGGCGTCGACGGCCTCGCCGTGATGCGCGTGGTGAAGCAGGAGTTCCCGGGCATCCCGGTCATCATGCTCACCGCGAAGACCGACGAGATCGACCGCGTGATGGGCCTCGAGATGGGCGCCGACGACTACGTCACCAAGCCCTTCAGCGTCCGCGAGGTCATCGCGCGCGTGAAGGCCCGCCTGCGCGAGCGCAGCAACGAGCCGCGCACGCCCGACCACTTCCTGTTCGGGAACGTCGAGGTCGACCTCCGCCGCCGCGTGCTGTCGAAGAACGGCAAGGAATCCCGGCTCACCACGCACGAGGCCGGCACCCTCGCCTACCTCATCACGCACCGCGGGCGTGACGTGAGCCGCGACGAGCTGCTCCAGAACGTGTGGGGCTACACCGCCGCGCTGACGACGCGCACGGTCGACAACCAGATCCTGAAGCTCCGCAAGAAGATCGAGGATTCGCCCGGCCAGCCGCGCCACATCCTCACGGTGCACGGCACGGGCTACCGGTTCGAGGCCTGATCGAGCCCGGCGTCGGCCCAGGCCCGCATCGAGCGCGACCGGGCCGACCCCGCGGTCAGTCGGCGACCTCGCCTTCGAGGTAGCCCGTGACCTGCGGCTGGAACTGCAGCACCGCCGCGATGCCCTCCATGATCGCGCCCCACATGTTGAACAGGAACATGGAGTTGATGGCGCCGAGGATCGACACCACCTGGACGCCCGGCACACGCACGCCCGCGAGCACCAGGATGCCGATCACGATCTCGACGCAGGCGACCGTCAGCGGGATGAGCCACATCACGCCGACGCAGAGCCAGATCAGCATCACGAACCACATCAGCGACAGGAAGCCGTTGAAGAAGCCCGAGATCAGCATCAGCACGCCGCTGATCTGGTACTGGACGGGCGGCTGACTGGACATCCCGATTCCCCTGCTGGAAGGCCGTCCTCCCCAGTACCACGGCCCTGCGCAGGGGACCACGGAACGTCGCGGCCTCGGCCCGTCGGGCGCAATACGGGGGTGCCGTGTTCGCGCTCACCGCCAGTCGCCTGACCCTCGATGCCCAGACCGTCGGCACGGAGCCGGTCGGATGGCTGCGCGAGGCCGTCGAGACCGGGCTCTCGCGCGCCGGGGGCCTCGTGTTGCTCGGCGCGTTCGGCTCCGGCAAGACCCACCTCGTCCACCAGCTCGCGGTCGACGGGCTCGGCACCGCGGTTCCGCTGCGCCTGCTCGATCCGAGCCTGCCCGTGGCCGAGGCCCTCGCGAAGGTCATCGGTCGCCAGCGGCTCGACGCCGCGCTCGACGGCAGCCGTCCGCTCCTGCTCGACGGGCTCGACGAGGCGCAGTACCCCGCCGACCGCTTCCAGCAGGTCTTCGCCGAGATCACCGAAACGGTCGGGCCCCGCTGGCTGCTCACCTCGCGCCCCGGCTTCTTCCGCACCGAAGCCGAAGCGGGCGACGATCAGGTCGACAGCCTCGAGCCCGGCATCCCCACCCTGCTCATCGATCCCATCCCGCCCGACCGGGTCGCGACGATGCTCGAGGCGCTCGGGGGCGCGCAGCTCGTCGAGACCGTCGACGGGCTCGCGGATCTCGCGACGTCGCCGATGCTGTTGCGCGTCGTCGAGGCCGCCCTGCCGTTCATCGAGCCCGGGCGGCCCATCCAGGCGTGGGGGCTCTTCGACGCCTGGATCCGCCATGCGCTCTCGACGGGCAGCGGGCACGACGACGTGGTGGCGCGGCTCGAGCAGCTCGCGTGGGAGACCGCCGAAGCCCACGACCACCGGCCCACCGGCGTCCGCTTCCCGAAGGCCGCCGTCGACCGGCTCAAGATCCCGGGCTCCATCCGATCCGCGCTGATGGTCACGGACCTCGACGGCGCCTGGCGTTTCGGGCACCGCAGCGTGCTCGAGTTCCTGTTCGCCGGGTACCTCGCACCGCGGCTCGCGGCCGGCCAGGGCCAGGGCCCCGACCGGCTGTCGGGCATCCTGCTCACCGACGCGACGCGCGCGTTCCTCGTGGGTCGCCTCCCGCCCATGCCGGTCGTGCTCGATCGCGGGCGGGTGCGCATCCCGCGCGGCAACTTCGTCGCCGGTGGAGACCGCGGGCCCGACGAGCGCCCGCTCCGCATCCAGCACCTCGCCGAAGCCGTGTGGGTCGCGCGCCAGCCCGTCACGTCCGCCGACTGGGCCGCGTACCTCGAGCGCTGGCCCGACGACCGCGTCGACATCAACTACCTGTCGCACTGGGGCCCGTCCCGGCGATGTCCCGCGGGTCGCGAGCAGGAGCCCGTGCACAACCTCTGGCCCGCGGATGCCGACCTCTACGCGAGCCGTGCGGGCGCCCGCCTCCCGACGGCCGACGAGTGGGAGAAGGCCGTCCGCGGCATCGACGGGCGCACCTGGCCGTGGGGCGACCACTGGCGTCCGGGGCGCGGGGTCACCGCGGAGCTCGGCGTCACCCGTCCCCTGCCAGTGCGCGCGTTCGGTGCACACGGCGATTCCGGCCTGTTCGGCGCGATCGGCGGTGTGTTCGAGTACACCAGCACCGCGTACCGCGGGCGCGAAGACCGCGGGCGTGTCGTGATGGGCGGCTGCTACACGCACCCTGCGAGCGCGGCGCGGCCGAGCCTGCGGCTGTCGCACAAGCTCTCGGGCAACCTGAAGACCGGGCTCCGCCTGGCGTGGGACGACGACACATGAGGATTTCGCTCGGTCCACACGAGCTCGATCTCGAGGTCAGTGCATGGAACACACAGGGAGGAGTCAGCGGCTTCAAGCCGCTGAAGGCTCCCGGTCACGGGACCACACAGGGCGGAGTCAGCGGGCCTCCCCTGGTGGTGCTGCACGGCTTCCTCGAGCAGGGCGCAGCGTGGCAGTGGGTCGCCGAAGGGCTGAAGCGCCCGGTCTACGCGCCCGATCAGCGGGGTCACGGCCGGTCCGAGCACGTCGGGCGCGGCGGCTTCTACCACTTCTGGGACTACGTGAGCGACCTCGACCTCCTGCTCGAGAAGCTCCATCCCGACGGGCCTGTCGACCTGCTCGGGCACTCCATGGGCGGCACCGTGGCGTGCCTCTACGCGGGCTGTCGTCCCGAGCGGGTCTCCCGGCTCGTGCTCGTCGAGGGCCTCGGCCCGCCCGACACGGCGGGGTCGCTCGTCGCGCGGGCCCGCATCTTCCTCGAGCACCGGCGCGAGCCGCACACGAACCCCACGCTCCCGGACGTCGAATCCGCCGCGGCGCGCATGCTCCGCCACAACCCCAAGCTCGGGGAGGCCCGTGCTCACGCGCTCGCCGAGCGCTCCACCGTCGCGGTCGACGGCGGCGTCACATGGACGTGGGACCCGCTCCACCGGGCGCGCAGCCCCCGTCCGTTCGTCGAGGGCCATTTCGTCCCCTTCCTCGAGGAGATCACGGCGCCGACGCTCGTGGTGTGGGGTGCGAAGTCGCCGTTCCCGGGCGTCGAGCGCGCGAAGCACCTCCGGGACGCCACCGTCGTGAGCATCCCGGATGCGGGGCACCTCGTGCACCTCGATGCGCCCGACCTCCTCGCGGCGGAGATCGAGCGCTTCCTCGCCTGACTACTTCGCGGCGAGATCCGCGTCGTTCAGCCAGGAGTCGACCTTGGGCGCCCACGCGTCGCTCGTCCGGTCGAGGAAGAACTGCTG
This sequence comes from Alphaproteobacteria bacterium, assembly GCA_020632875.1. Classification (GTDB taxonomy): domain Bacteria; phylum Myxococcota_A; class UBA796; order UBA796; genus JACKEQ01. The sequence goes on along the minus strand of JACKET010000007.1, from coordinate 39,412 downwards.
GTAGAGCTTCTTCACGGTCGAGTGGACGAGGTCGAGCAGCAGCATCCGCTCGAAGATCTTCTCCTCCTGGCCGGACTTCACCTCGAACGGCAGCTTCAGGCCGCCGACGACGAGCCCGGCGCCGGTTGCGGACAGGCTCATGCCGACCTCGAGGTCGTTCAGCTTCATGCCGAGCTGCGCTTCGACCGGACGCTTGCCCGAGGACAGGCCCCGGCGCGCGGCGGGCGTCGTGGACGGCGCGACGCCGAGCAGGATCTGCGTGTCGGGCGTCTCGAGCGCTTCGATGTCCTGCAGCTTGAGCTTGCTCTCGAGCCACAGCGTCACGTCCGCGTTCTTCAGGGACTCGGTCACGTCGTTCCACATCTCGTCGGCGTGCTCCTCGACGACCGTGTCCCGGACGCCTTCGATCACGCGGAAGTGCCCGTCGGCGGACTCGCTCTGGAGCCACAGCCACGTGAGGAAGTCCGCGGCGAGCGGCACGTCGGCGCCCTCGAAGGGGTCGTCCACGCGGTAGCCGTCCTGGAAGCCGGCGGTGCCGTAGCCGCCCCGCGCGTCGGGGACGTGCTTCTCGACGCGCTCGATAATCTCCTTCCACTCGTACTTCTCGGCGACCCAGTCACACTGGCGCTCGGGGCGCAGGCGGACATCGAACGTGCCTTCGAAGTGCGCGACGATGCGCTCCAGGACCGCGTCGGACGTGGCGAACACGATGACCTCGCCCGAGTGGATGTCCCAGACCACGTCGGTGGTCGAGACGCTCGGCAGGGCGCGCGCGTGCAGCTCGGTCGACAGCGCCTCTTCGATCTCGGCCTTCTCCTCCTTCGAGAGCTTCTCGACGCCGCGCATCTCCATCACGGCGGCGAAGCGCTCGGCGAGCGCGATCTTGAAGTAGCGGCCGTTCACGGCCTTCTTGTCGGACCGCAGCGAGAGCACGACGTAGCGGTCGTACAGGAAGGTGTTGAGCTCGAAGCGGTTGTTCGCCGCGTCGAACACGTCGACCCAGCCGGAGCGCGGCTCAGCGTCGGCGGCATCCGGCACGGGCACGAAAGCCCCGGTGCGGACGGCCTCGAGCCAGGCGTCGCGGAAGTCGGCGGGAAGAGACGTGGTGATGCGGAAACGACGGCCGTTCAGGCCACCGGACACGAGTCCCATGGAGTCCTCTCGGTTTCGGGTCCCTGCGGGGGGACGGGGGTGGGAAGGTGGCGGTCACGAGGGACCGCGCGGGGGGCTGCGAGCATACACGACAACGGGCGCGAGGTGGGAACGGACTGGCGGAGCGGTGTCGCGGGTGTCGGGTGCGGGATCCCGGCTCGTCGGAGAGGACGGGGATGGCGGGTGTCGGCCGCGGGATCCCGGCTCGTCGGAGAGGACGTGGATCGCGGGTGTCGGCCGTGGGATCCCGGCTCGTCGGAGAGGACGTGGGTGGCGGGTGTGGACGCCCGGTCTACCCATTGCTCCGCGCGCAAGCGCGCTGCGCGGCTGGCCTTCGGCCGCCTTGCGGGTCGGTAGACCCGGCAGTCCCAGGATCCGGTTTCCCGGAAGGGGCGCGCGTCGAGATGAGGCGCGGGGAAACCGGACCCTTCGGGCTCTGCCTGTCGCGATCGACGAGGTCGGGAGAGACTCGGGCTTGCAGGGCGCTCGAGGTCCGACCCGTGCGCGTGCGCGTGCGCGTGCCCGAATGTGCGCTCGAAGTGCCGTTCCGGCTCGTCGGAGACAGCGCCTTCGCGGGTGTCGGCTGCGGGATCCCGGCTCGTCGTAGACGGCTCCGTCGCGGAGTGTCGGAGGATCCCCACGGCATCGTCGTGACCTCGGTCGTTCCAGACCGCGCCGGTCAGCCGCCGGGTGATCGACAGCATCGCGGGTCGTGAACCGGCGTCCGTCTGAGGCACGATGGATGGCGACGGCGCTCACGGAGTGGTTCCTGACGCGATCGCCCGGCCTCGTCGTACCCAGAGGACGCGTGTAGACCCTCGCGAGCGCGCCGGGTGTGAACGGACCGCCCTGGCGCGTCTCGCTGGACCATCGTACCGGCTGGCCTTCGGCCGCCTTGCGGGTCGGTAGACCCGGCAGTCCCAGGATCCGGTTTCCCGGAAGGGGCGCGCGTCGAGATGAGGCGCGGGGAAACCGGACCCTTCGGGCTCTGCCTGTCGCGATCGAGGGGAGGTCAGGGAGACTCCGGACTGGCAGGGCGCTCTCGAGGGTCCGACCTGCGCGTGCGTGACCTGTGCGCGTGCTCTGTGCCCGACGATGTATGTGCGCTCGAAGTGGCATTCCGGCTCGTCGTAGACGGCTCCGTCGCGGGTGTCGGCCACCGGATCCCGGCTCGTCGTAGACCGCTCCGTCGCGGGTGTCGACCGCGGGATCCCGGCTCGTCGTAGAGGACGGGGATGGCGGGTGTGAACGCCCGGTCTACCCATTACTCCGCGCGCAGCGCGCTGCGCGGCTCGCCTGCGGCGGCCTTGCGGTTCGTAGACCCGGCAGTCCCAGGATCCGGTTTCCCGGGAGGGGCGGGCGTTGCGGCGGGCGCTGGGAAACCGGACCCTTCGGGCTCTGCCTGTCTGGATCGAGGAGGTCCGGAGAGCCACAGACCGGCAGGGCGCTCGTCGTTTGCCTCGAACGGACGAACCGCGTTATCCACGCGCTCCGCTCCCTCTGGAGGTTTGCTTGTCTGTCTGCAATCGCGTTGCTGGAATCTCGTTGATCGCCGCCTGCGTCGCCTCCGTCGCGACTTCCGAGGGCGAGCCGCTCCCCCCGCAGTCCGTGCCGTCTCCGGCGTACGTGGAGTACGACGCGGTCGCGCTGTCTTCGGTCGCGACGAGCGGTCAGGGCTTCTCCGGAGCGGCGGGCACGGGCATCGAGCTCCACACCACCGGCCAGCCCGGCGCAGACGGGGCGGAGTCCGCCGTGCAGCTCGAGATCTTCCCGTCGGGTGGGGCCTGGCCGGCGGATGTCGTGCTGAACGTGAGCGACACGCGGACCTCCCGCACCTGGCAGGTCACGGCGGCGGCGGGCTCGGGTCCCGTGTTCCTCGAGATCGAAGATGCCTACGAGAACTGCTGGGGGCAGGGCTTCGTCCCGAGCTGCGAATCGGGCTTCGAGGCCGTGCTGACGGGTCCCGCGGGCACCGAAGTCGAGTGGGACGCGCGACTCGTGGGGGATTCGGCGCTCGGCGGCTACCAGCCGCGGCTGGTCGGCCTCGTCGACTGACGCGAGCGCCACGTACGGTGCGGCATCGGGGGAGAAACGCATCCTCCGACGAAGCATCGGGGGTTCAACGCATCCTTCCGTAGGGCAACGACCCCTGAACGCACGCAAAAAGGGGGCATCGGACCCCGAACGCATCCAATTCGCGCTCCTCGACTGGCGCAGGATGCGTTGAACCCCCGTTGCCTCCGGCGAGGATGCGTTGCGGGTCCGTTGCTCGCGGCTTCGGCTTCAACGGTCTTCCACGAAGAGCTCGAAGAGGGCCGCGAGTGCGGCGCGACGAGACGGGATCCCCCGGCCGACACCCGCGACGGAGCCGTCTACGACGAGCCGGGAGCCCGCGGCCGACACTCGCGACACCGCTGTCTCCGACGAGCCGGGCTTCGGCTTCGAGCGCCCCCATCGGGCACGGGCACGGGCACGGGCACGGAAGTGTCCTCGAAACGCCCCGGCGAATGGGCTCTCTTCCGACCCCACCGCTCCCGACAGGCAGAGCCCGAAGGGTCCGGTTTCCCCGCGCCTCATCCCGACGCACGCCCCTCCCGGGAAACCGGATCCTGGGACTGCCGGGTCTACCGACCCGCAAGGCCGCCGCAGGCGTGCCGCGCAGCGCGCTTGCGCGCGGAGTAATGGGTAGACCGAACGTTCACACCCGCAGTCCCCGTTCTCTACGACGAGCCGGGAGCCCGCCGCCGACACCCGCAACACCGCCGTCTACGACGAGCCGGGATCCGGCGGCCGACACCCGCGACGGAGCCGTCTACGACGAGCCGGGATCCCGCGGCCGACACCCGCGACGGTGCTGTCTTCGGCGAGCCGGGCTTCCGCTTCCAGCGCCCCATCGGGCACGCGCACGCGCACGCGCACGCACACGGGTTGGGCCTCGATCGCCCTGCCGATGCGGAGCTCTCCCGACCCCACCGCTCCCGACAGGCAGAGCCCGAAGGGTCCGGTTTCCCAGCGCCTCATCCCGACGCCCGCCCCACCCGGAAACCGGATCCTGGGACTGCCGGGTCTACCGACCCGCAAGGCCGCCGAAGGCGAGCCGCGCAGCGCGCTGCGCGCGGAGTAATGGGTAGACCGAGCGTTCACACCCGCAGTCCCCGTTCTCTACGACGAGCCGGGATCCCGCGGCCGACACCCGCAACACCGCCGTCTACGTCGAGCCGAGAGCCCGCGGCCGAGGGTAGACAGCCACGTCACGGCGCTCGGACCTCCCGCCAGTTAGACCGACGCCCATGGACGAATCCCTCATCAGCGAGACCCTCGAGTCCGCTTCGGATGGCGACACCGCCCGCAAGGCGGCCCGCCAGGTGCACACCCTCCGCGGGCTCCGCGGCACGCCGCAGGGCGAGATCGCCCGCATCGCCGCAGCCGTCTGGCGCAAGGACCCGCCGAGCCTCGAAGACGAGGGGCCCCTGTCGCGGCTCTTCTCGACTGCATGGGAAGACGGCATCGTGGCCGTCGGGCTGCTCGCAGCGCTCGTCCCCGACGGGCCCGGCGAGGCCTTCGACATCGCGCGCGAGTGGCTCGGGCGGATCGACGACCTGATGACCGCCGACGCGCTGGGCTGGCTCGTGCTCGGGCCCGCGTTCGCCGCGTCGGGCGCGGATGCCGAGCGGCTCGACACGTTCGTGGCCGAGCTCCGCCAGCGCCCCCACCCCGCCGTGCGCCGCGCGGGTGTGGCGATGGGCCTCGCGTTCCTCCCGATCCCGATCCAGGGCCCGTCCGCCGCGCCTCTCCGCGAGCGCCTGGGCGAGAAGGCGCTGCAGTTCGTCGCAGAGCCACTCTCGCCGCTGGTCCACGTCATCGCGCACCGCTTCCTGCGCGACGAGGACCCGGCCGTCCGCAAAGCGCTCCGGCGCCTGCTGCGCGAGTGGGTGCGGGCCGACCCGGCCGCCGTCGTGCACTGGGAGAGCACGGTGCGCGGCGGGCTCCCGAAGATGCTGTCCGCCGAGACGAAGCGCGCCCACCGCAAGGCGAGCTGATGGACCTCGTGACCCTGACCGGCGGGTGCGTGCTGGCGGTCGCCGAAGTCGCTGTCGAGCCCACCGATACGGGCTGGACCGAGTCCGCGCACATCGAGGTCCTCTCCGAGGGGTCGTGCGACCACGTCGACCTTCGCCTGCCCGCAGGGGTCCGCCTCGGCCGGCTGAAGGCGCGCACGCACCTCTCCGACGGCACGAAGCGCCGCATCGACGAGGCCCGCCAGCGCCGCGTGGTCCGCGACCTCGCCGGTGACGGGGCCATCCGCCTCTACGCACCAGAGCTGATCCCGGGCGACCGCGTCGACATCGACGTGATCCGCGAGCATCCGCCCGACGCCTACACCTGGGCACCCGCCGGCAGCCGCTACGCGAGCCTCGTCACGTCCGTCCCCTACGACGTGCCCGAGGGCGCCAACCCCGACCGCACGGGCATCTGGGTCGCGAACGCGCCCGACACCCTGCAGGTCGTCCTCCCCCACCCCGTCGGCAGCCGCGGCGACGACGCCGTCGGCGCGCTCGCCCCCGTCACGGACGCGAAGGCCGAGGTGCTCCTCGAGCTCCTGGTGCCCGGCGAGCCGATGCGCACGCTGTATCCGGGCGGCGGCTCGTCGCTCCGCACGGCGTGGACGGTCTCGCTGCCGGACGGCGACGCGCGCAGGGGCCTGGTCCTCCCCGTGCCCATGGCCGCGACCGAGGTGGCCATCGAGGGCACCCACATCCGGCGCGACGACAGCGTGGTGCTGTGGGCCGAGCCCGGCGAGGCGAAGCCGCACCGCGTGAGCTGGGTCACGCCCGACGCCCCGGTCTACGGCGAGAAGCTCGCGCTCGCGGGCGCCGAGGTCACCCAGACCGTGCAGATCGAAGACGGCCGCATCCGCTGGCAGGACGGAGAGACCTGGTGGCTCGGCGCCATCGGGGTCCGCGCGATCGTGCCGGACCGCTCGCTGCTCGTGCGGGCCCTCGAGAACCGCTTCCGGCGCGCCGCCATCCCCGAGCCCGCCATTCCCCCGGCCCTGCGCGGGCGCGCGACCGACTGGGAGATGATCGCGCAGCTCAAGCCCGAGCTCGCCCGGCGCGCGGGAGTCGCCGACCTCCCGCTCGCCCCGCTCTTCCCCCGGCGGCTCGTGAAGGCCCGCAAGACCGGCGCGCTCACGAGCGTCGAAGCCGCGCTCGTGCTGTGGCTGCAGGCCAACCAGGCGCGGGTGCCGGCGGCCTGGGCGGTCGTCCGTCCCGCGTCGGAAGGCCCGGGCTGGCACACCAGCCCCGCCGGGTACGACGAGGGGCTCGTCGCCGTGAACATCGACGGCACGACCCGCTGGATCGACCCGGCGTGCCGCGTCTGCGGCGCATTCGAGATCCGGCCCGACCTCGAGGACGCCGACATGCTGTCGCCGATCGGCATCCACACGCCCGACGTCCGCGAGGGCGCGCTCGCGGTCACCGATGCCGACGGCACGCGCACCGTCGAGATGTCCGGCCCGGCGGCCCTGTCGCTCCGACTCTGGCTCGCCGCCATCCCCTCGTCCGAGCGCGCCACCGCGCTCGCGGAGCGCTTCGGAGGGCCGGGCGCCACGCTGGCCGCGTCCGAGAAGCTCGCCGAGGCCGGGTCCGATCTGAAGGTGGTCGTCACCCTGCCCGATGGCGCCGGGGTCCCCGACCCGCTCGCGCCTCCCGACGGCGACTGGTGGGGCTGGATCGGCGAGCGCCGGTGGACCCACCCGGCCGCGGGTGACGACGTCCGACGTCACGAGCACCAGGGCCCGCTGTGCTGGACCGCACGAACCGAAGGCGACGTGCGCACCGAAATCCTGACCGTGCGAGAGCGCCGCATTCCGGTCGATTCCAGCGGGACATTCGATCAGGCCCGTCGGGCGCCGCCGCCCCCGCCGGTCGCCATGCCGGAGCCGGATGTTAGTCAGCCGGGTCCCGAATCCGGAGAAGCACCATGATCACCCTCCTCGCGCTGTTCGCCTGTGGCGGCGGCGAGCAGACGCAACCCGAGCCCAAGCCCGAAGCGAAGACCGAGAAGGCCGAGCCCAAGCACGCCGGCATCTTCAAGGCCCTCCCGAAAGAGCCCGTCGCTGGCCAGACGCCGATCACCGAGCCCCTCGTCACGCTCGGCCGCCAGCTCTACTACGACAAGCGCCTGTCGAAGAACCACGACATCGCTTGCAACAGCTGCCACAAGCTCGATGCCTACGGCGTCGACGGCGAGCCGACGAGCCCCGGCCACAAGGGCGTGCGCGGCGGCCGGAACAGCCCGACCACCCTCAACGCGTCGTTCCACCTCGCGCAGTTCTGGGATGGCCGCGAGCCGACCGTCGAAGCGCAGGCGAAGGGCCCCGTGCTCAACCCGGTCGAGATGGCGATGCCCGACGCTGGCGCCGTCCTCGTCGTGCTGAAGTCGATCCCCGGCTACGTCGACGGCTTCAAGGCCGCGTTCCCCGACGACGCCGACCCCGTCACCTACGACAACTTCGGCACGGCGGTGGGCGCGTTCGAGCGCGGCCTCATCACGCGCGGCAAGTTCGACGCCTACCTCGAGGGCGATGCCCACGCGCTGTCCGACGCCGAGATCGCCGGCCTCGACGCGTTCGTCGAGACGGGCTGCGTCTCCTGCCACTCCGGCATGCTCCTCGGCGGCAACAGCTACCAGAAGCTCGGCGCGGTGAAGCCCTACGACACGAAGGACATGGGCCGCTTCGATCTGACGAAGAACGACGCCGACAAGTTCATGTTCAAGGTCCCGAGCCTGCGCAACATCGCGCACACCGGCCCGTACCTGCACGACGGCAGCATCGCGACGCTCCCCGACATGATCCGCCTGATGGGCGAGTACCAGCTCGGCAAGGAGCTCGACGACGAGACGGTCGGCAAGATCGAGACCTTCCTGAAGGCGCTCGATGGCGATCTCGACGCCGAGTACGTCAAGATCCCCGAGCTGCCCGAGTCCGGGCCCGACACCCCGAAGCCCGACCCCAGCTGACGGGCCTCCGGCGCGCCCTCACTCCGCGGGGGGCAGCGCCGAGACCGAGAGCGGCGGCAGGGCCGTCACCCGCATCGGCGCCGGCTTCGCGGCGGGCTTCTTCGCTCGCCACGACCGGCGCCGCGGTGCGTCTCCGTCCGCTTCGCCGATGTCCGCGATGGCGATGCGGCGCGGGTACACGATGGCGACGGGCGCTTCGACAGCGGCCGCGACCGCCTCCACGGGAGGGGTCTCCACCGGGGCCACGTCGACGACCTCGACCGGGACCGGCGGGAGCGCCCGCTCCGCCGACCCCTCGGCGCCCGAGAACGCCGTGAGCACGGCGAGGGCGAGCCCACCCGCGACCACCATGGCGCCGAGCCCCGCGAAGACGAGCGCGGGGAGCCGGGACCGCTGCACCACGAGGACGTCCTCGTCGTCGCGGGGCGGAGCGGGCTCGAGCGTGGAGAAGAACTCGCCTTCGATGGCGTCTTCCCACGCGTCGTCGTCCTCCCAGGAGGCCTCCGCCTCGAACACGTCGTCGGGCGCGAGCGTGGGACCGCTCTCGAGCTCGTCCTGGCGGTTGATCAGTCCGAGCGGGGAAGGTGCGTCGAGCGGGTCCATCGGGCCTCCTGCGCCTCGGACGTCCGAAGCGGGCGGAAATTCACCCGCCTTGGACACCGACGGACGCCGGACCTGTCACTCCCCCGTGTCTTCGAGGACCCCGAGCACCTTGCCCGCGAGGGTCACGATCTTCGAGCGCTCTTCTTCGGTCGTGGCGACCAGCACGGGCTGGGGGCCGGGACCGGGCGCGAACACCAGCTCGTCGACGTCGTCGAGCTCGAGGGGCCTCGGCTCGCCGTCGGGGAGGACCTGGACGAACGCCTTCGTGTCACCGAGCCCGACGAGCTCGACCCAGGCGAGGTGGACCTCGCCGTCGTAGACGTAGGCGTCGAGCGACAGAACGGCGCCGTTGTTCGTCACGTCTTCGACCTCGGGCTCGCCGCGGGTGCCGAGCCACGCGCACCGGATGCCGCCCTTCTCGCGGCCCTCGGGCGGCTCGACCCAGACCGCCAGCCAGCGACCGTCGGCCTCGACCGCCGCGGCGTGCTTGCCGGGGAAGCCCTCGGGACGCTTGAGGGGCGCGCCCACGCCGGACGCGGTGCACGGCATGACGACCCCGCCCTTGCACGCGAGGAACGGGTAGTGCCGGCCCAGGAAGCCCCGCGCCGTGGGGAGCTGCTTCGAGCTGACCGGCTGGAGGCCCTCTGCGGAGTCGACGCTGACCACGAGGGTCGGGCCGCGCCGGGCGAGGCCCCACATCCGCACCTTGCCGTCGACGTTCTGGAGCACGGGCACGACGACGGGCTGGTAGCCGAGGGGCACCGTGGAGGTCGCGGCCAGCTTGCCGTCGGGACCCACGCGGAAGCGCTCGACCGTGATGGTCGACGGCTTCTCGCGGACCAGCACGATGTCGACGCCGTCGCCGGCCGCCACGGCCGCGCGGGCGAGCAGCGAGGCGCTGGTGACGGGCACCACGCCGTCGACGACGCCCTTCTCGGTGCGTGCGAACCAGCGGATCGACATGGTCTCTTCGCCGTCGTCGTTCTCCCAGACGCCCGCGACGAGCGCGCCGTTGCGGGCGACCGACGGCTTCGCGGGCTTCAGCCGCGCGTCGGGGTTGATCGGGATGCCGACGATCATCACCTGCTCGCGCTGGGCGGCAGAGAGGTTCAGCACGTCGGGGTCGAGCCCGGTCATGTCGACATCGGTGAGGTCGACCCCGGAGAGATCGACGCCTTCGAGGCCCGCCTCGGCGAGCACGGCCCCGTTGAGCTTCGCGCCCTTCAGGATGGCGTTCGTGAGGTTCGCGTTGGTGAGGTCGGCCCCCGTGAGGTCGGCGTCGGTGAAGTCGCACTCGGCGAGGTTCGCCGCATCGAACCGGGCCCCCGCGAGCACGGCACCCGCGAACTTCGCGGCCGGCAGGCGCGCCCGCGACGCGACGACGGCGTCGAGCCGCGCCTTCTCGAAGACGACCTCGGCCCCGGCGGCTTCGGTGAGGTCGGACCGCGACAGCGAGGCACCCTCGAAGTTCGCCTTGCTCATGTGCGCGCCCGTGAGGTCGGCGTCTTCCCAGACCGCCCCGCGCGCGTCGAGCTGCTTGAGGTTCGCGGCAGACAGCCGGGTGCCCTGGCCCCGCGACTTCGTGACCACGGCCTCGGAGAGGTCGGCGTTCGCGAAGTCGGAGCCCGACAGGTCGGCCTCGTCGAGCCAGGCCTCGCGGAGCTTCACGCGGGCCCCGAGGCAGTCGACGAGCTTCATGCCGGTGCCGTCGATGCCGTTCATCCGGGCCTTGTAGAGGCCCGCGGAGGTCAGATCGGACCCGGTGAGATCGGCCTTGTCGACATCCGCGCCGGACAGGTCGACCTCGCGCAGGTTCTTCTCGGCCAGGTCGGCCGCGAACAGGTCGACCTTGGCGCGCTCGCCGCGGGTTGCGTTGAATTCAGCCACGTTCTCGGCCACGAGCAGGTCGAGTAGCGACATATGGACGACTCCAGGGTCAACGGCTACGGAATTCACAGGGAGGAGTCAGCGGCTTCAAGCCGCTGAAGGCTCCCGGTCGTGGGAAATCGAAGAGGGGGACGTCTAATGCGGTTGGCCCGAGCGGGCGGGTGCCTGCTTCTCCTCGTTGCGTGCAAGGCCGCGACCGAGGCGGAAGACCCCGATGCGATCGCGCCGCTCGACACCGATGTCGACACCGACGCGCCCCCGCCGGCCCCCACGAGCGACTTCCGCGAGAGCACGTGGGTGGTCGACGACCTGTCGATCCTCGAAGACACCGACCTCGACGACGACGGCACCATCGACAACAAGCTGCCCCAGGTGCTCGCCGCGGTCGACACCCTGATGCGCAACGAAGACATGTCGGTCGCGCAGGTGAACCAGAACATCGCCTCGAACATCGCGCAGCTCGTCACCATCGTGTTCCTCGACGCCCGGTCGCCCGACGGCGAGGCCATCGAGATCGACGTCCTGGCGGGCCTCTCCGAGGATGGCGTCGTGTCGGTCGACCCGTCGTCCTACGACGAAGACGGCACGCCCCGCAGCCAGCTCGCGGGTGGATTCGTGGGCCCGCTCGACTTCGAGGCCACGGGCGACGTCGCGATTCGCATCACCATGATGCCCGGCATCGACCCGTCCCCCGTCCAGCTCCACGCCGTCGTGCTCGACGCGTCGATGACCGACTCGCAGCTCGTGGTCACCGGCCTGATGCGCGGCGTCATCCCCGTCGACCGCTTCATCGACGAGGCCATCGCACCCGTCATCCCCGACGCGGGCTACGAGATCTTCCCCGGCACCCAGTCCTCGAAGGCCGAGGTGCTCGCCATCCTCCACGACCTGGCGCCCGGGCTGGCCGACGTCACGCTCCCGAACGGCGAGGTCGGGATCTCCGCTGCCTTCGAGATCGTCGCGGGCCAGTGGGATTTCTCGACGCCGTAGGAGGCCGGTTGGAGCTGTCGCACGACGAGAGACGGCTGCTGGCGCGGGTGCTCCACGGCTTCGACGACGACGACGGCCGTGCGGCACGCGAGATCCTGCGCGACCACCTGCTCGAGCGCGACCATCCGTGGGGGGCGTGGATGGCGGAGTGCTCGCCGCGCAACACGGCCCTGCAGCGCGCCGTCGAGCGCGGCGTGTACGCGGGGATGAACCGCGTGCTCACGAAGAAGGACCGCAAGTGGGACGCGGGGTTCCTCGTGGGGGGCCGGCTCCGCGCGAAGCACCTCGACGAGCTGCTCGACGTGCAGTCCGACCCGCTGTGGCTCGTGATGGAGTCGCTGACCCTCGCCCCGAACCAGGGCGACCGCATCGCCGACGTGGCGCGGTTCGTGGGGCGCACGCCCTGGTGCCGGCTGCGCCACCTGGCGCTCGACGACGCGCGGTTCGTGGCGCCGCTCGTCGACGCCGGGTTCCCCGCGACGCTCGAGTCGCTCTACCTGTGGTCGCTCGGCGGCGTCCCCGCAGAGCGGCTGGCGCGCGCCATCCCGCCCTCCGTGAAGCGCCTGCACGTCCAGGTGTTCCAGCTGCTCGACGAGTCCGGCGTGGCGCCACTGTTCGCACGCGACTGGGAGTCCGTGGAGGTCGACATCGCGCACCCGTGGCTGCGGGATCTCGCGGCGGGGCGGGTCGAGCAGCTCGATCTCCACACCGCGTCGTTCTCGCTGTCGGGCACCGCGCGCGACACCGGGTTCGACTGGACCATCCGCCGCCACTTCCCCGACGTCGAGCATCACCTGTGGCGCTTCGTCGAGCGCTGGCCCGTCCACGAGCGGGATCAGGTCTGCCCCGAGCGTCCGCCCCGCGTCGACCCCCGCGAATGGTGGTGACAGCCGCGTGACGACGTGTGCTATGCTCTGGTCATCTTCTTTGTTTTGGAGCTCCTCATGTTCAAAGGTCTCGGCAAGCGCATCTCGGGCATGGCCAAACAGGCCGCCTCCGCCGCGAAGAGCGGCGTCGATGGTGCGAAGCAGCTCGGTGGCAACGCATTCGCCCAGAGCCAGATGTCCCCGCAGACCTGTGGTCCCGACATCATCCTCGCCGGCGGCCGCGGCGGTCCCATCAAGGGCGGTGGCACGATCGACAGCGGCGGCGGCACCTCCAAGCAGATCGGCGACGACGGCAACAGCGGGGCCGAGGTCACGGATGCCGTGTGGCGTCCGCCCACCTGCACCAACGACGGCCCCGACCTCGTCTGGGCCTGATTTCCCGGCCTGTTCGCTTCAGGTGGGGTCGTGACGTGACGCGAGCGCGGTGAGCGCGCGCTCGAGGTCCTCGCGGCCCGTGAGCATCGCCGCCGTGCGACACATCAGCCCCACGTCGGGCTCGCAGATCCCGGTGCTGTGCGTGAACGCGGCGCCCTGCTGGATGGCTGCCGAGAGCTCGGCGTCGCGCCCCGCTGCCGCGAGCACGGGGAGCCGCACCATGTTGCAGAAGCCCGACAGCATCGGGTCGCCTTCGCTGCCCGCGAGCCGCTCCTCGATCGCGTCGAGCTCTTCGGACGCGCGGTCGAACTCCTGCATCGTGACGAACAGGATCGCCATGTTGAGGCGCGCGAAGAGCTCCTGACGGCCCAGGTTCAGCGCCGCCGCCTGGACGACGACGTCCTGGTAGCAGCGCGCGGCCTCCGTCATCTGGCCGGCCTTGCGGCGGAGGTCGCCTTCGAGGTTCTCGATCCGCATCCGGTCGCTGCGCTGCCCCGCGCGCTGCACGCACCGGCGCGCGTCGCCGAGGTGGAGGAAGGCGTTCTCGAGGTCGCCGCGGGTCGCCGCGACGCGCGCGAGGCCGATGTGGGGCTCGTACGCGAACTCCCAGGCCTCGCGTCGCTCGAAGGCCCCCAGCGTCTGGCGGTAGAGCACCTCGGCGTCGTGCGCCGCGCCCTGGTCCATGAAGATGTCGGCGATGCGGATCAGGCAGAGCGCCGCGCTCTCCTTCCGACCCTCCTGCTCGAGGAGGCGGGCGGCGTGCTCGAAGTCCTCGAGCGCCATGTCGGTGTCGCCCATGCGCATCGCGGTCATCCCGGCCTCGCGGTACGCCCAGCCCAGCGCGGTCGGGTCCTTCGAGCGCTCGGCGGCCTTGAGGGCCTTGGCGACGAGGCGCTCGGACCGGGCGGGCTGACCGCTCATCCGGCAGTACCAGGCGCGGAGCATCAGCGCGTGGGACCACCGCGGGTCGTCGGCGGAGGCGTGGACGTCCTCGAGGAGCGCCTCGAGTTGGTCGAGCGCCGCCTCCGACCGCATGTCGCCGGAGTCGAGCTGGTGGTTCACGCTCATCCGCAGCGGCTCGAACGCCTCGTCGAGACGCCCGGCGGCGAGGAGCAGGCTCGCCACGGTCTGCCCCGTGAGCCCGGCGTCGAGCATCGCGTCGGCGACGACGCCCGACCAAGCCGGCAGGCGCCCCTCCCGGTCGGCGTGATCGCGGATGACGCGCCGGAACAGCTCGTGCCCGAAGGCCCAGCTGGTCCCGCCCTCGTCCTGGGAGGCCAGCCCGCGGCGGACGAGCTCGACGAGCAGCGTGCCCGGCACGGCCCCGACCGTGTCGCACGCCCGGACCCACAGCGCCTGATCGACCGTGCGACCGAAGGCCGACGCGAGCTCGAGCGCCGTGATCTGGCCGGGCTCCAGCCGCGGCAGCAGCTCGTCGAGACGGCTCGCCCAGACGCCGACGACATCCGCGGGCACCGCGGTCGACGCGCCCTCCCGCACGGAGAGCCCCGATTCGCCGGGGACGAGGATTCCGCGCTCCACCCAGTCGTTCACGAGCTGGACGGCGAACTGCGGGTTGCCCGCGGTCTTCTGCTCGATGTCGATCGCCAGCTCGGGGTCGAGGCCCAGCAGCCGGCGGACGAGCTCCTCGTGCTCGTGCGCATCGAGCGGCGCGAGCCGCACCGTGCGGCTGTTCCGGCGTTTCGACAGCTCGTCGACGATCTCCCGGACCGCCTCGACCTCGGCCAGCCGCTCGTCGCGCACCGTGGCGACGAACATCAGCTTGCCCTTCGCCGAGTCGAGGGCGAACCGCGTGAAGCGCAGGGTCTCTTCGCTGTCGTGGGCGTCCTCGAGCCACACGACGAGCGATCGGTCCGCGCAGCGCGACTCCAGCACCTGCACCAGCGCACCGGCGCGCTCCCGCATGGACGGAATCGCCGTGGCCCCGTCGGTCAGCCAGCGCTCGAGCACCGCGACCAGGTCTTCGTCGGTGAACCAGGTCTCGAGCCGGAAGCGGACCTCGTGCGCCTCGAGCCCCGCCAGGTGGAGCTCGCGGCGCAGCATGCCGCGCATCCCGTCGTTCTCGGCGTCTCCGTCGCGCGTGTGGGTCGCTCGCCAGCAGCGGGCCCGGCCCTGTTCGACGCTGGACTCCGTGAGCCACTCGGCGAGCCGGGTCTTCCCCACCCCCGCGGCGCCGGAGATGACCGTGAACCGCGGCTCTTCGTGCAGCTCGACCAGGCGGAGCGCGTGCGAGAGCGCGTGGCACTCGCGGGAACGCCCGATGAGCGGGAGCTTGCGGAGCCCCCACAGCCCGAGCCCGGCCCCCCGCAGGACCGTGCCGCGCACCGACGTGTCGCCGCGCCCCGGAGACGCCGTGACCTGGGTGGCGCCGGTGTCGAGCGTGCCCCCGGTCGTCTCGAAGCGCGGCGGGGCCAGGGTGAGCGACCCGCCCTCCACCGCGTCGCCGAGCTCGAACAGGTGCTCCAGCACGAGCGCGGCGTTGTCCGGGCGATCCCGCCACCGCTTCGCGAGCAGCAGCCGACACCAGTCCTCGAGGTCCTCCGGCACCGCGAAGGCCGGACGGAACGCGGGCGGCGGCTGGAACAGGTGCGCGCGGTAGAGCGCCACGGGCGTCCGCGAGGTGAACGGGTAGTCGCCCGTGACGAGGCGCCACATCAGCACGCCGCACTGGTAGAGGTCGGTCCAGGGCCCCTGGTCGCGCCACTCCGCCTCGATCTGCTCGGGCGACATGTACTGGGGCGTGCCGACGCTCTCCTGGTCCATCCAGGTGGGCTTCTCGGTGGCATGCCCGATGCCGAAGTCGGAGAGCACGACGCGGTAGCGGCGGAGGTCGGCTTCGGTCGCGCCCTCGATCGGCGCGAGCAGCAGGTTGGCGGGCTTGATGTCGCGGTGCACCATGCCGCGGCTGTGCGCGTGGGCGAGGCCGCGCAGCAGGCCCTCCATCGCGTAGCGCGCCTCGTCCCAGTTGGTGGGCATGTGCTCTTTGAGGGAGCCGCCCCCCGCGAGCTCCATCGCGAGCCAGCTCGCGCCGGGACGCACCTGGTCGTCGAGGCCGGCGACCTCGGGCTCGCGCACGTGCCCGGTGTCGTACACGACGACGCAGTTCGGGTGGTCGAGGCCGGCCATCAGGCGCACCTCGTTGAGAAACACCTCGTCCCACTGCGGATCGGGCGGGTGGAGATCGAGCTTCACCGCCGCCACCGTGCCCTGCGCGAGGTGGCGGGCGCGGTAGACGACGCCCATCCCGCCGCGCCCGAGCACGCTCTCCAGCTGGAACGGACCGACCCGCATGGACACAGACTACTCCAAGCGGCACGGCGGCCACGATTTGTTGAAACCCGTGGTGAGCGCGTGCTACCACTCCCTCCCCATCGAACGGAGGCCCCATGGGTGAGGCCGTAGCGCCCGAAGTGGTCGTGTCCCGGGAGGACCTGCTCGTCTGGTACGAGCAGATGGCCCTGATCCGGAGAGTCGAAGAGCTCGCAGCGAAGGCGTACACGCTGCGCAAGATCCTCGGGTTCTGCCACCTCTACATCGGCCAGGAGGCCGTCGCGGTGGGCGCGGTCGCGGCGCTCGAGCCGAAGGATCAGCTGATCACGGCCTACCGGCTGCACGGTCACGCGCTCGCGAAGGGCATCTCCCCCCGCGCCGTGATGGCCGAGCTGTTCGGCAAGGAGACCGGTGCGACGCACGGCATCGGCGGCTCGATGCACATGGCCAGCAAGGAGCACGAGTTCTGGGGCGGCTACGGCATCGTCGGCGGGCACGTGCCGCTCGGCGCCGGCGCGGCCTTCGCGAACAAGTACTCGGGCGACGGGCGCGTCAGCATCACGTTCCTCGGCGACGGGGCCGCCCAGCAGGGCGCGTTCTACGAGGCGATCTGCATGGCGCAGCTCTGGAAGCTGCCCGCCATCTTCGTCGTCGAGAACAACTACTACGCGATGGGCACGAGCCTCGAGCGCCAGTCGTTCCTCACCGACATGTCGAAGCGCGGCGCCGGCGTCGGGATGATGCACTGGCAGTTCGAGGCGTTCGACGTGGTCGACGTGTACCGGAACATCAAGCACGCGGTCGACCACGCGCGGTCGGGCCAGGGCCCCGTGCTGCTCGAGGCCGTGACGTACCGCTACCGCGGCCACTCCATGAGCGACCCGGCGAAGTACCGCGCCGAAGGCGAGCTCGACACGCACAAGAAAGAGCACGACGGCCTGAAGATCGTCGAGAACCGGCTGCGCGATCTCGGCGTGTCCGACGACGAGATCAAGGCGATCAAGGATCGCGTCGCCGAGGTCGCGAAAGACGCCTACGACTTCGCCGAGAGCTCGCCCGAGCCCGACGCCACGAAGCTCTACGACTACATCTACGCGGAACCCTGATCATGGCCCAGTTGCAGCTGAGAGAGGCCCTCCGACGGGCCATGAGCGAAGAGATGCGCCGCGACGAGCGCATCTTCCTGATGGGCGAAGAGGTCGCCTACTACGACGGCGCCTACAAGGTCAGCCAGGGCATGCTGGCCGAGTTCGGCGACAAGCGCGTGATCGACACGCCCATCGCCGAGAACGGCTTCTGCGGCATCGGCATCGGCGCCGCGATGGCCGGCCTGCGGCCGATCATCGAGGTCATGACCTGGAACTTCAGCCTCGTGGCGTACGACCAGATCATCAACAACGCCGCGAAGATCTACCAGATGACCGCAGGCGAGTTCCACGTGCCGATCGTGTTCCGCGGGCCCGTGGGCGCGGCCGAGAACCTCGGCTCGCAGCACTCCATGGCGCTCGAGTCGCTGTTCGCGCACTTCCCCGGCCTCAAGGTGGTCAGCACCGCCGACCCGGCCGACGCGTACGGCCTCCTCAAGACCGCCATCCGCGACGACGACCCCGTCGTGTTCATGGAGTCCGAGCTGCTCTACGGCCGCTCGGGCGAGGTCCCCGACGAAGAGTTCCTCATCCCGTTCGGCCAGGCCGCCGTGAAGCGCGACGGCACCGACGTCACGCTGGTCACCTGGAACAAGCAGGTCTTCAACTGCCTCGAAGCGGCCGAGGTCCTCGCGAAGGAGGGCATCTCGGCGCGCGTGCTCGACCTGCGCACCCTGCGCCCGCTCGACGAAGAGGCGCTCTACCGCTGCGTCGCCGAGACGCACCGCATGGTCGTCGTGCAGGAGGGCTTCGCGTTCGCCGGCGTCGGCGCCGAGATCGCCGCGCGCGTGACCGAAGCCTGTTTCGACGCCCTCGACGCGCCCATCCTGCGCGTCACCAACCTCGATGTGAATCAACCCTACGCCACCAACCTCGAGAAGCTCGTGATGCCGTCGGTGAAGCGCATCGTCGACGCGGCCCGAGCCGTCTGCAGCAGGTAGTCCAATGGCCGAGTTCTACGAAATGCCCTCCGTCTCGCCGACCATGGAGTTCGGCACGCTGGTCCAGTGGAAGATCGCGGAGGGGCAGGCGTTCGAATCGGGCGCCGTGATGGCCGAGGTCGGTACCGACAAGGCCAACATGGACGCCGAGATCTTCGACTCCGGGGTCCTCCTCAAGCACCTCGTGCAGGAGGGCGCCGAGATCCCGCCGGGCTACCCCATCGCGATCTGGGGCCAGAGCCGGGAGGAGGACATCTCCGGCCTGCTCGCCGAGTTCGAGAAGCGGAAGTCCGCGCCGAAGGCCGCCGCCGCGGCCGAGCCCGCCGCTCCCGCCGCCGAGCTCGAGCCCGACGAGCCCACCGAGGTCCAGAGCGCGAAGCCCGCGACCCCGTCGGCCCCGGCGAGCCTCGGCACCATCGAGCGCCAGTGGATGGGCAAGAAGCTCACCCGCAACTTCATGGATCCACCCGGCGACATCCAGGCGGCCTCCGTCACGGCCCGCCCGAAGGCGTCTCCCCTCGCCCGCAAGATCGCCGCCGACCGCGGCATCGATCTGCACCGCCTCACGGGCTCCGGCCCCGGCGGGCGCATCGTTCAGGCCGACGTCGAGAAGGCGCCGGCCGGCGGGGCTCCCGCGGCCTCCGCCCGCGCCGACGCCTCCGTCCGGAACAGCCCGATGCGGAAGACCATCGCGAAGCGGCTGCTCCAGTCCCATCAAGACATCCCGGTGTTCTTCCTCACCGCGACGTTCGACATGCAGGGCTTCGTCGACCTCCGCGACCAGCTCAAGAAGCAGCTCCCCGACGTGAAGGTCAGCTACAACGACATCCTCATCAAGGCCGTCGCGAAGTCGCTCACCGAGCACCCGTGGGTCAACGCGCAGTGGTCCGCCGACGCGATCCTCCAGAAGGGCTCCGTCGACATCGGCGTCGCCGTCGCGCTCCCCGCCGGCCTCATCACGCCCGTCGTCCGCAACGCCGACCAGAAGTCCCTCGCCCAGATCGGCACCGAGGTCCGCGACCTCGCCGGCCGCGCGAAAGACGGCAAGCTCGCGGTCGAGGAGTACACGAACGGCACGTTCACCATCAGCAACCTCGGCATGATGGACATCGAGCACTTCACGGCCATCATCAACCCGCCCGAGTCCGCCATCCTCGCCGTGGGCTCCATCGACCAGGTGCCCGTCGTCACGAACGGCCAGCTCGGCATGGGCTGGCGCATGAAGGTCACGATGAGCTGCGACCACCGCGTGATCGACGGCGCCGTCGGTGCCGCCTTCCTGCAGACGCTGCGGAAGTACGTGGAGAGCCCGGTCCTGCTGCTGGTGTAGGGAGGGCGTAGCCGACGGGCGGGCGCCGCTCGAGGCGAGCGCTGCCTCGGCGCGGGTGTTGGGTGTTGGGTTCTGGGTGTTGGTCCCGCCGGCAGGAGTCCGAACCGAACACCGACGACCCGACACCGAGTACCAACTCGACACCGAATACCCAACACCCAATACCCGGCCATCGAGGCGATCTCTCCACGAGGCACGCCCGCCCCGCGATCCGACCTACGGGTTGAGCTTCGCGAACTCCTCGATGAGCCGGCGCGACTCCTCGTCGAGCGTCTTGGGCACCAGGATGCGGGTCTCGACGAACAGGTCGCCGATCTCGCCCGTCGCGAGCGGGCTGCCCTTGCCCTTCAGGCGCAGGCGCGTGCCGCCGGACGTGCCGGGCGGGATGGTGAGGCGGACCTTGCCCTGCGGCGTGTCGAGCGACACGCGCCCACCGAGCAGCGCTTCGACCACGGAGATCTCGAGCACCGCGACCTCGGGCTCGTGGCCTGCGCGCACGGCGCTGGGCGGAGGCGGCGCAGTGGCGCCTGGCGGGGGCGGAACGCTGCGCGGCGTGCCCTGCCCCACGATGCGCACGCGCGCGACGAGGTCGCCGTAGGACCCGCCGAACGCACCCGCGTCGCCGAGGCCCCGCTCGCGGAGGACGGTGCCCTGGCGGGTGCCTGGCACGATGCGGATGTCGGCGATGTCCTGCACGCGGACGAGGCCCGCATCGTCGGTGCCGGGGCGCCAGCTGTCGGCGCGCTGCATCCGGTAGTACACGGCCGTCACGCTGCCGCCGCGCGCCGCGATGTCGGCCGGGACGTCGAGCTCGATCTCGACGTCGCCGCCGTTCGTGGGCTGGTTGCGGGGCGGGGGCGCGGGGTTGCGCGCGTCGGACGCGCCGGCCGTGGCGCTGCCGAACCCGAACTCCCCGACGTTGAAGAGATCGTCGAGCCCGATGTCGTTGCGCGGGTCGTTCTTCTTCGGGCGCGCGCCGCGCGGAGGGCCGCCCGACACGTTGTTGGAGAAGCCCGATCCCCCCTGCGCGCCGCGCTCGCCGGTCTGCTTGTAGAACGCGTCGAAGAACGAGCCGCCCCGACCGGCCTGACCGCGACGCTGGAAGCGGCGGTCGTAGCGGGCGCGGGTGACCGGATCCATCAGGGTCTCGTAGGCGATCCGGGCCTTCTTGAACCGCTCTTCGGCGTCGGGATCACCACCCGACACATCGGGGTGACACTCCCTTGCAATCTGGCGAAACGCCGTCTTGATGTCCTGGTTGGTCGCATCCCGGTTCACGCCCAGGAGCTCGTAGTAGTCGGTGGCCATGGCTGGATTCTACGTCTCCCGAGACCCGGCGGTCAGCCCGCCCGATCCAGCGCGGCTCGAACCCCGCGGATCTGTGGGTTGGCC
The DNA here is from genome assembly GCA_020632875.1 of Alphaproteobacteria bacterium. GTDB lineage: Bacteria > Myxococcota_A > UBA796 > UBA796 > JACKEQ01. Next base: position 18,393 of record JACKET010000007.1, on the reverse strand, counting down.
ACACAAGGATGGCTGCCTATAGTGTTTTTGCGTGGTTCGCGTCTTACGTGACGCACCCGAGGTGATGATGGGCAAGTACAGCAATCCCAGCGGCCTCTCGTGCTCGTTCTGCCACAAGCCGCAGCGCGAGGTCGACAAGATCATCGCGGGGCCGAACGTCTACATCTGCTCGGAGTGCATCCGGCTCTGCCTCGACATCATCCGCGAGAACACCCGCACCAAGCCGGTCTCGTGGGGTCACACCGGCGTGCCCGTGCCCGCGAAGATCAAGGCGTACCTCGATCAGTACGTGGTCGGTCAGGATCAGGCGAAGCGCAAGCTGTCCGTCGCGGTCTACAACCACTACAAGCGGCTCGAGGCCAACGCGAAGGCCGAAGAGGGTGACGTCGAGGTCCAGAAGAGCAACGTCCTGCTCATCGGTCCGACGGGCACCGGCAAGACCCTGCTGGCGCAGACGCTCGCCCGCTTCCTCGACGTGCCGTTCGTCATCGCCGACGCCACGACGCTCACCGAGGCCGGGTACGTCGGCGAAGATGTCGAGAACATCATCCTCAACCTCTACCAGTCCGCGAACAACAACCTCGAGCGCACCCAGCGCGGCATCGTCTACATCGACGAGATCGACAAGCTCACGAAGAAGAACTTCACGAGCAGCGTGAGCCGCGACGTGTCCGGCGAGGGCGTGCAGCAGGCCCTCCTGAAGATCCTCGAGGGCACCGTCGCGAACATCCAGGTCAAGGGCAACAAGCGCCTCCCCAACCAAGAGACCATCCAGATCGACACGACGAACATCCTGTTCATCGTCGGTGGGTCGTTCGAGGGGCTCGAGCGCATCATCGAGCAGCGCATCGGTCGCCGTTCCGTCGGCTTCCACCGCGAAGACTCCGACCGGCCCGGCGCCTCGGGCGAGCTCGACAGCGAGCGTCGCCGTCACCTGCTCCAGCGCGTCACCACCGAAGACCTCGACAAGTTCGGGCTCATCCCCGAGTTCATCGGTCGCCTGCCGGTCCAGGCCATCATGGATCCGCTGTCCATCGAAGACCTGGTGCACGTCCTCACCCAGCCGAAGAACGCGCTCATCAAGCAGTACCAGAAGCTGATGAAGTTCGAGAAGGTGAAGCTCACCTTCGAAGAAGACGCCGTGAAGGCCATCGCCGAGGCCAGCCAGGCCCGCAAGTCGGGGGCCCGCGGGCTCCGCGCGATCATCGAGAAGGTGATGCTCCACGTGATGTACGAGGTGCCCTCCATCGAAGGGGTCTCAGAGGTCGTGATCAGCGGAGGGGTGGTCGAAGGCACCGAAGAGCCCCGGTACGTCACCGCCGCCGAGAGCGCCCCGACGGCGTGATAGCATTCCGGCAGGTGGTGGCTCGTGCGTCCCTCTCTGCTCATCGCGTCCCCGCAGATGCGGGATCCGTTCTTCGAGAAGACCGTGGTGCTGGTCTGGCAGCACGATGAAGACGGCGCGATCGGGGTCGTGGTCAACCGCCCGCTGAGAGACGTGATGGAACGCGGCATCATGCCGCGCTCGGCATCGAGCCTGCTCGTCGACGTGCTGGTCCTCGACGACGACCTCGACATGTCCGCGTACGCCGACGACGAGGTGTCGTGGGGCGGCCCGGTCGACACCGACAGCGGCACCATCGTGACCGCCGGCCGCATCGAAGACGAAGAGGGCTGGGTGCTTCCCGGCGGCATCGGCGTCACGCGCTCCCACGACGCGCTGGTGCGCCTCGTCAAAGAGAACGCGCACCTCATGCTGTGCCTCGGCTACGCCGGCTGGGGCCGCGGCCAGCTCGAGTCCGAGATCCGCGACGGCAGCTGGCTGTTCACCGACCTCGACCCCTCCATCCTCTTCGAGGTGCCGCCCGACGAGCGGTACGACCGCGCGTTCCAGGCGCTGGGCGTCCCGAAGGAGATGGTCTGGATGCAGCCGGTCGACGAGTAGCCCGGAACCGCGAGATCGGAGCCCGATCGACCGGACAGCGTCCGCATCACGCAGATGACGCAGATGGACGCGGATGACGCAGAAGGGAGCGGACCGCCGCCCCGGAACCGAGCCCTGTCCCCGTTGCAGAGAAGTACTGGGAGCGGATCCCCAGGTCCTCCACACCAGAGCATCCGAGCCTCGGCCGGCTGGTCCGCCTGCTCTGGTGAGCCAGAGCCACTCGCGATCCGCTCCCAGTCCACCTCGACAACGGGGAGGAAGGGTGTCCGCAGGTCGATGACGCTCCCTCTGCGTCATCTGCGTCATCTGCGTGAGACGGATCCCACTCGCCGACCTGGCTCAGCCGTCGGGAGCCCCGACACGGCCGGCCCCGCCGCGGCTCCCGGCTCCCGGCTCCAGGCTCCAGGCTCCCGGCTCCGGGCTCCGGGCTACATGAGCATCCGGATCGCGAACAGCGCGACCGCGACGGCCACCACGAGCACCGCGCCGATCACCGAGCCCAGGACGATCGCGATGGCGACGACGAGCCAGACGCTCGGCACGCCGCCCTTCCTCTTCTTCTTCGCCGGGGGCTGCGGCTTGCTGATGCGCGCGGCCTTGGCCTTGGGCTTCGCCTCGGGCTGGCGCGGCGGCGGGCCCGGCACGCTGTCGACCTCGCCGAACTTGCGCGGGATGGCGAGCTCGGTCGGTGACTCGAAGTCGTCGGCCATGTCGTTCGACAGCATGGCCGGGCCGCGCCCCTGCTCGCGCTCGCGCTCTTTCTCGCGGCGGCGGTCGACCGCTGCGGGAGGCGCGAGATCGTTGAACGTCATCGAGTCCATGGGACGTTCGGGGAGGTCGGGCAGATCCTGGGGGAGCGGCTGGAGCGGCGCGAAGCTCGGATCCTCGCCTTCGATCGGGAGCGTGCGGCCGACGAGCTCGTCTTGCTGGAGCTCGCGCGCCCGCGCATCGAGGATCGGCGGCACCACGTCGCGCGCCCAGGTGCGCAGGCCCTCGCCCGTGCACGAATCCGCGGCCTTGAGCAGCAGGGCCTCGACCTCGCGCCCGGCCGGACGGGCCGCCGGATCCCAGTTCAGGATGGCCTTCATGACGGGCAGCAGGCTCGCGTACTCGTCTTCGATGACCGCGAGGCGCTGCTGGACGCGCCGCTCGAACCGCTTGCGGTGGACCTGTGGGCTGCCCCACTCCTTGCCCGTCGCGCATTCCCACAGGATCAGGCCGAGCCCGTAGATGTCGACGGCCGGTGAAGGGTCGGCGCCCGCCAGGATCTCGGGCGGGAAGTAGTTCAGCGTGCCGAGCACCAGGCCCTGGGTCTCGCTCTCGCGGCTCGCGAAGGCCGCGCGGGCGACGCCGAAGTCGAGCAGCCGCACCCCGCCGCGCCGCGTGACCATCACGTTGGCGGGCTTCACGTCGCGGTGGACGACCTTCAGCGGCTCGCCGGTGTTCGGGTGCTTCGCGGTGTGCGCGCGGTCGAGCGTGCCCGCCATCTCGGCGCCGAGCTCGGCGAGCGCCCGCGGCGGCACGCGGTGGTTCTGGATGATGTCGGAGAGGTCGACGCCCTCGACGTACTCCATCACGACGATGTCGCGCCCCTCGACCTTCACCAGCTCGGAGACGCCGAGGATCTGCTCGTCCTGCAGCATGCCGAGGAGGCGCGCTTCGTCGCGCATCCGCGCCCGGAAGTGCTCCTGGTCGGGCGAGGTGGACTTCATCACCTTGACGGCGCACTGACGCGAGAATCCGCGGGGGACGCGAAGTTCTGCGTGGTACACGGTTCCGAAGGAACCCATCCCGATGATGCGGTTGAACGTGAGGGTCCGCATTGGCGGGAATGCTACCACCGCGACGCGCGCCCGGCCCGCCCCTCCGCGCCCGGAGGGGCATCGTCTTGACAAACGCGATACGCACCGCCCGATGGGCGCGGTGTCGAACGGACGTGTCCGGAGGCCGAAGTGACGTTTCTCATCGCCATGCTCGCCAGCTGCACGTACGACCCGACCGTCGGAACCCTCCCCGACAACGTCGGGGCGGCCTTCGCTCCCTGCCAGGAGAGCGAGATCAAGTTCCTCGCCACGAAGCACAACTTCCAGACGGCGTTCGAGCCGTGCGGCAACAACAACTTCACGGCGTTCGCGTGGTCGCCCGACGGCAGCCAGCTGTACTTCCAGCTCGGCCAGACCGGCTACGTCATGGATGCGGTGGCCGAGAACCGCGCCACCACGACCGTCCCGACGCCCTCCCCCATCGGCGCCGCGTCCTGGTTGAGCTCCACGCGCATCGCGCTCCCCGTGGGCCCCGGTCCCGAAGACCAGGAGGGGCCGAACCGCATCGCGGTGTTCGACCTCGCGCAGAAGTCGGTCTTCTACCGCGACACGTCGTTCGCGCTCGTGCCCGACGTGCTCCGCTCGGCGCAGCCCGATCACGCCCTGGTCGTCGGGCAGTCCGCAGATGGGGCGCCGAAGACGCTCGTCCGCATGGACCTCGCCGACGGCTCCACCGAGAAGGCGTTCGACTGGCTCGAAGACGGCTTCGACACCCTCACGATCACGCCCCAGGCCGACAGCCTCGTCGTGGGGCGCGACAACACCGTCACGCACTACCTGCTCGACGGCACCGTGAAGGGCACCTACACGCCGGCCCTGCGCGGCACCGTCCACCCCGATGGGCGCTGGCTGGCGCTCGAGCACGAGGGCGACGAGATCTCGATCTTCTACCAGCGCGCCTGGGACGACATGTCCGACGCCCAGCGCCGCCGCGAGGCCCAGCGCGCCGAGCGCCTCGCCGAGACGCTCCCCGACAGCTACCCGACGACCGTACGTCCCCCCACCCTGTCGTTCGTCGATCTGAACGACGGCGCGCGGTGGATGCTCACGAGCGTCCACGGCGAGCAGTTCCAGTGGTACGAGGCCTCGCCCTACTACGCGTCGTTCATCTTCTGGGGCTTCGAGGGCAAGCAGTTCAAGCGCAACGTGCTGCTCGGCCAGATGGGCAACCGCCTGCGGGCGACCGAGATCGGCCGCAAGTTCATGGGCGTCGTCCCGATGAACGAGATCGCCGAGGCCCGCTCTCCCGAAGCGAAGGAGAAGGAGGCCGAAGCGGTCGAGCCCGAAGCGCCCACGGCGGTCGTCCAGTGATCCTGTTGCTGTGGGCGTGCAGCTCCGAGCCGCCGCCTCCCCCGCCGCCCGAGCGCCCCCCTCCCGAGGTCGTGAAGCAGGAGGCCATCGTGGCGCCTCCGGCCCCCGACGCGTCGGGGGACGAGCCGATCGGCGGCGGCGTGCCGATCGAGCTCCAGTTCGTGGGCGTCGGCGGCCTGCACCGGCGCTGGTTCGGGGACGTCGGCATCGTCACCGACCTGTCCCGCGGGCTCGGCGCCTGCATGAAGGACCGCGCGGTCGTCATCCTGTCGTACGACGAGGAAGAGAACATCGGGCGCATCCGGCTCGTGCTCGACGGGGATCAGGTGACCTGCAAGCCCGTCGCGACGGGCGCCTCGGTCGAGCTCTCCGCGGTCCGGCCGCTGGGCGAGGCCCTCGCGGCGTATCGCGACACCATCGCCGGCCGGTTCGACTTCCGCGTCGCGAGCTTCCGCATCGAGCTCGAGCTGCTCGACGGCACGAACGGCTGCGTGCTCCAGCTCGGCGGCCAGTACCCGCCCGACGGCAGCACCTGGAACAACTGCGTCGACCTCGGCGGCGAGCAGAAGTGCGTGGGCCCGGCCCGCGAAGGCACGGCGAACATGGTGTTCGGCGATGGCGAAGACGCCCGCTACCTCGCGAAGTGCTTCGGGGCGCGGGCTCGCTGACGGCTACAGCAGGCCGCGGTTCTTCTTCTCGTCGCGGATGGCCTTGCCGAGCGCGATCTCGTACTCGATGGTGCCCTCGCGCAGGTTCTTGATGCGCGACACGGCGGCCTCGCGAATCTCGCGCTCGTCGACGTCGTGCTTCTTCAGAACGTCCATCACCTTGCGGTAGAGCACGCGGTCTTCGGAGAAGACCTCCTCCACGAAGCGGCTGATCATCATGTTCTCGACGAACTGCCGGCCGAGGTAGCGCTCGACGTCGTCACCCAGCGGGTGCCGGGTCTCGTCGGCAATGGCCTTCCGGGCGCGGCCGTACTCGTTGTACGGCAGCTTCCGCGCATCCATGTGGTCGCGGACGCTGTTGCGGAACGAGTTGTCGCGCCGGAGGAACTCCTCCATGATCGCTTCGAGATCCTTCTCGGCCTCGTCCCGGTTCTCGGGGGCGACCTCGATGTCGCCATCCGTGGTGAGAACCTCGATCACCTCTTTCGCGATGACCGGAACCTTGGCGCGATACAGACGCATCAGACCTCCAGGCCAGCCCGGGTAACCGGTCTGGCCCGAAGCGCGAGCCCGTCGGCCCTACAGGTCGATGATGATCCCCGCCGTGAGACGGACGGGGTTCCACAGGTAGGCGCCGTGCCTGAGGTCGTAGTCGGGGTACGGATTCAGCGAGGCCTCGCTGACCCGCATCGCGCCATACCCGAGCTCGACGAACAGCGGGGTCTTGCCAGCACCGCGCCAGCCCACCATCACGTCGACACCGACCGCCGGCTGGAACACGAACGCATCCTGGCAGGACGAGGTCTGCAGCCCATCGGCATTGATCTTCGAGGGGTCGCCACACTGGCCCTCGACCCCATCCTTCGGGTGCCGGTACTTGTCGAGTACCCCGTCGGTCGGCGACTTGTCGCCGCTCTCGTCGGGGCCGAGGCTCTCCATCGTGAACACCATCCCGCCCGCGATCTCGCCGCCGAAGTAGATGTTCGACTCGCCCACCGGGATGCTGATCTCGGTGCCCACCGCAGCCATCGCGGTGACCGAGTACGCCCAGTGCTTCGTGCCCATCACGTCGTCGCCGTTCGTGAGGGTGAAGTCGGGGAAGTCTGTGGAACGCTCGTTGCACACGTCGATGTCGTCGGTGCACTGGAAGATCACGCGACCCGACCGGCCACCGTACTCGACGCGCGGCCCGAAGCGGAGCACGGTGCGGTCGGTGAGCGCGTAGCGGATCGGCACCGCGATGCGCCCGCCCAGCAGCGACAACGGGCTGTTGGGCCCACAGTTGTACGTGCCATCGGTGCCGAAGGTGTCGTCACACGACGCGACGGGCAGCGCCTCGTCGTCGAGCCTCGCGTCGCCCTTGCGCGGCGTGAGGTCGTGGAGGACGCCGAGACCCAGCCCCAGGGACAGATCGCTCGCAGCAGCCCCGGTGGGGACCAATGCCAACAGCAGCGGAAAGACGCCGTGGAACTTCATGGGGGGTCCTGCTCTGCCTCCAGTCGCCCGGTGAGTGTACATGTGGGGGCCGCCTCGGTCGAATCCAGCACGTCCACTGCGACATCCCCATCCAATATCCAGGTTACATCGCCGATGAAGGCGAGCCCTTCGGCCGCGACGTCGTGAAAGCCGGCGCCCGCGCTCACGGTGCCATCCGCCGCCCACGTGAACGCCTCGTCGACGGAGCCCTCGAGCACCTCACCCCCGGCGAACGTGAACGTGAGCGCGTCGGGGGTGCCCTCGATCACGAGCGCCCCCTCCATCCAGGAGACGTCGGCCTCGGCGACGCCCTCGCACCCCGCGACGTCCGTCAGCGGCGCCACCGTGTAGACGCCCGTGATGTCGGGGGGCTCGACGGGGTCGTCGGTGTCGATGTCGGAGTCGAGGGGGCATCCGGCGAGGAGGATCGCGGACAGGGCGATGGCGTGGCGCATTCAGCCTCCGCGGCCCCCCTATCCGCCACCGGCGAGACGTGTCAGGGCGGGGCGGTCGAGGAGCACCACGCGCTTGCCCTCCGTCTCGATCAAACCCTCGCGACGGAGATCCGTGACGGCGAAGCTCACCGTCTCGCGGGTCGCACCGATCCATGCCGCCATCTCCTTGTGGGTGAGGCGGAGGTTCACGATGGTGCCGCGGCTGTCGCGGACGCCGAAGCTGCGGCCGAGCTGGAGGAAGCAGGCGGCCAGGCGCTGGCTGGCGGTGCGGTGCGCGACCATCCCGAAGCGCTGCTGCATCTCGAACCGGCGCTCGGTCTCGACGCGCGCGAGCCCCGCCGCCACCATGGGATCGGTGTCGACCAGCGTCTTCACGAGCCGTGCGGGGAGCTGGAGGACCACGGTGTCTTCGTAGGCCTCGGCCGCACCCGCGGGGGCGAATCCGAACGCCACCTCGGTGCCGACGACCTCGTTCTTGCCGAAGAAGCCCAGCGTGACCGCATTCTCGCCGATCTGCGCGCTCTCGCGGATGATGCCCGAGCGGACGATGACCAGCACGCGCCGGCGCTCGCCAGCCGCCCACAGCGGTGCACGCCTCGCGAGCCGCTTCAGCTCGGCGGCATCCGCGAGCTGCTGGAGCGACGCCGGCGAGGCCCCCTGGAGGCTCGGCACCTTCCGGAGGAAGGCCGTCTTGTTGCGCATGGACGACACGGGCGCCGATGTTAGCCCCACGCATGTCGGACGAACAACCGCCGCTGGCCGTGGTGGCCGCAGCGGGCGGCTCGACGCGGATGGGCACGCCGAAGGCGTTGCTCGATTGGGGCGGCAGAGCGCTGGTCGCCGCGCACGTCGAAGCGCTGGGCCGTCGGTGCCGGGTGATCGTCGTGACGGGCGCCGCGGCCGACGCCGTGGCGCGCGCAGCGGGCGCGACGGTGGAGAACCCCGCCTGGGCGACGAGCGCGATGATCGACAGCCTGCGCGTGGGCCTCGCGGGGCACCAGGGCACAGCGGTGCTCCAGCCCGTCGACACCCCACCGGTCGAGTCGGACGTGCTCGACGCGTTGCTGGCCGTCCGCGACACCGCCATTCCCCTGGATCGCGACGGGCGCCCCGGTCACCCGGTGGTGCTGAGCCCCCGCGACGTCGGGCGTCTCGCGACCGCGACCACGCTCCGCGACGTGCTCGACGGGGCGCAGAGGGTGCGCACGCGAAGCCGGCTCGTGGCACTCGGGTTCAACGACCCCGCGGAATTCGCGGCGGCGTGGCGTGCGGCCCGTTCGGAGTGAGGCCCCCGGGGGGCGTTCCCCGGGGGGCATTCACACCGCGTGTGAATGGCTAGGGGCGGACTTGAACCGCCGACACCACGGGTATGAACCGTGTGCTCTAACCAACTGAGCTACCCAGCCGTCGGGCGAGACGTACCCCGGCCCCCGATGGGCGGCAAGCCCTCAGGACGTGCCCGCGAGGAAGGCCACGGCAAGCCCGGTGAGGAAGCCGAGGATGAGCACGACGACCCCGCTCGTCACCCGCAGCGCGCCGAGGGTCGCGGGGTGCTGGTCGAACCACTCGGCGTCGGGCCGATCGGAGAGCAGGCCGAGCAGCGCGTCGGGACGCACCAGCAGGAGCCAGAACAGCATCCCGGCCACTGTGCCGACCGCGGTCAGCAATCCGACGAGCACAGCGTCCACCGGCCCTCCTCCGCGAGGTTAACACCGGCGTGCCTCGCGACACCGGACCGCGAAGCCCGGTGTGCACTCGCCCTCCCAACGAGGTAGGGAGGCCACCGTTTCCCGGAACCGAGGTCGTCATGAAGACAATCGCACTCGCCCTCTCGCTCGCACTGTCGTCGAACGCGCTCGCCGCTGAGGGGCCGAAGCGCGCCTCCAAGCCTGATCTTCGCGCGAACGTGCCCGAGTACTCGCTGAACACGCGGGTGTTCTACTGCCCCTCCGGCCTCACCGTGATGTTCCAGGAGGACCACAGCCATCCGATCGTCTCGATCATGTCGATCGTCGACCACGGCAGCGGCGACGACCCCGAGGGCAAGGAAGGCACGGCGCACTTCGTCGAGCACACCTGGTTCCGCTCCACCCAGACCGTCGAGATGGGCTGGGACGAAGAGGGCAACCCGAAAGAGGTGACGCTCCCGTCGATCATGCAGACGCTGAACGACTACGGCACCCTGATGAACGCCACGACCCGCAAGGACTGGACCGACTACCGCACGGTCTTCGCGTCCGAGCACCTCGACCTGTTCCTGCAGCTCGAGTCGCGGCGCCTCACGAGCCCCTACGTCGGCGTCACCGAAGACTTCATCGACACCGAGCGCGAGGTCATCCGCAACGAGTGGCGCCGGCGGAACGAGCAGGGCTTCTCTATGCTCTTCGACTTCCTCTACTCCGAGGTCTACCCCGAGAATCACCCCTACCACTCGTCCTCGACGAAAGAGACGCTGGGTCGGGTCGATCTCGCGACGCTCCAGAAGTACTTCGACGACTACTACCACCCCGAGAACACCACCATCGCCATCGTGGGTGACTTCGACCTGCGCGAGGCGACGAGCCTGCTGTTCAAGAACTTCGATCCGAAGGTGATCGACCCGCGCCTCGAAGAGAAGCACATCTTCCGCTACCCGGCCCCGGGCGTGAACACCCCCGACCGCACGAATCCCGACCACTGGTGGTTCGGCGCGTACGATCCGGCGACCTACGACGGCAAGCCCGAGGATCGCGTGGCCTACGACAGCTTCCTCATCCCGGCCGACGACGAGGGCGAGCACGACCAGGCGAAGATCGACGAGCGCCGCCGCATCAAGCCGGGCGAGCCCCGCGAGCCGGTGCCCGAGCGCCCGAACAAAGAGGTCGCCTACAAGAAGGCCCCCATCGACAACCGCGTCGTCATCGTGGCCTGGTCGCTTCCCGGCGGCTTCCGCGAAGACCACATGCAGCTCGAGATGCTCGGCGGCATCGCGAACATCGCGCTGGCCCAGTACTTCAACTCCTCGAACTTCCGCATCTACCGCGAAGAGTGGCGTGACTCCGACATCCTCGGGTCCCAGTGCTTCGTGCAGGCCGAGAAGATCAACAGCACGCTGATGTGCCTGGTCGAGGTGCCGAACAAGCGCCTCAACCCCGAGCAGATCGCCGAGAAGATCGTCGACCAGATCCCGTTCATCTGGAACCCCGACCTCGTCCAGATCTTCGAGCGCAGCTTCCCGCGCACCCGCCAGGAACGCCTCGTCAACCTGCTCAACAGCGTCGACCGCGTGGCCTACCACTTCGGCGGTCGCGCCGAAGACATCGTCACCTACGCGCACTACACGGGCTCGCCGAAGTACCACTCCGCGGCCATGAACCAGACGATGACGCTGAAGATGTTCGACGTGGCGAAGCTCGCCAGCGAGAACCTCACGCGCGACCGCGCCGTCACCGTCGTGATCGACCCGCTGCCCAAGAACGAGATCGACAACACCGGCGGCGGTGCGGGCTACGCGGGGGCCAGCGAGGGCGACAGCGTCATCGAGGCGAACTCCGACTTCGCCAAGCTCACCGACGACGACGTGCGCAACGCCTACGTGAAGCCCGACCTCTCGGGCCTCCGCGAAGAGACCTTCGAGAACGGCCTCGAGGTCATCATCCTCCCGCACGGCGAGGCCCCGGTCGCCTACTCCGCCCTCGTCTTCCACGGCGGCAACCTGACGGGCGAGCAAGACCGCAACTACTTCATGTGGGCCTTCTCCGACAGCAACGCCATCAAGAGCTGGCAGTTCGACGACGGCGAGGATCCGCTCCAGATCGCCGGCTACTACAGCGAGGGCCTGCGGGACGAGTACCACTACTATGCGCTCCGGCACGCGGCGGGCAACGTCGACGGCGCCCTGTGGATGCTGCGCGAGCACGTCGACGGCATGGCGCCCGACGTGAGCGGCAAGAAGAGCTTCGTCGGCAACTACAAGGGCGGCATCAAGGCCTCGTGGACCTCCAGCCGTCCCGACTGGTTGATCGGCGAGTACATGGACAAGCACGACTACCCCGAGAACCCCGAGCGCTGGGACACCTCGTGGGAAGGCGTCGGCAAGCTCCTCGAGTGGGGCCCCGACCAGGTGAACGAGTCGCTCGCGAACCTGCACCAGCCGCAGAACGCCACGCTGATCATCACGGGCAAGATCGACCCCGACCAGGCCCTCGAGAACGCGAAGAAGTACTTCGGCGGCTGGCAGGCCAAGTCCGGTGCGGTCTCCGACACCTCGGCGTTCGGCAAGATCGCGACCCCGGCGATGTCCGACGGCTCGAAGATCCTGATCTTCGACGACCCGAAGCGCACCCAGACCCAGATCAGCGGCAGCTGTCGCCTGAACTTCGACGACGACAAGCGGTCGGCCGTCGCCGTGCTCTCGAGCATCTTCTTCTCCGAGGTGTTCACCCGCCTCCGCGTGAAGGAAGGCCTCGCGTACAGCCCCGTCGGCTTCGCCCGTGAGGCGGCCGGCAACGCCGCCGCGCTCGGCTTCAACTCGCTGGCCGTCAACGACGGTGTCGGCCGTACGCTCGAAGTCATGAAAGAGCTCGTGCGCCGCGGCGAGGCGGGCGAGTTCGACGAGCAGATGGTGCGTATCCACAAGCTCCGCGAGGCCCGCAACTCCGGCCTCGAGTCGCAGTCGACCGATCAGATCGGCACCCGCCTGCGGGGCTACGCGAGCCGCGACTGGTCGGTGAAGGGCATGCTGAACAACGGCGACAACCTCGCCAACGTGAGCCCCGACCAGATCAAGGACCTCATGACCGGCTGTGGCGATCGCCTGATCTTCACGCTCCACGGCCCCGCCGAGGTCATCAAGCCGCAGCTCGACAAGCTCAACTACGACTACGAGGTCGTCGACTGGAAGGGCGAGGGCGAGGCCCGCTTCCAGAAGTACGACCCGAAGGGCTTCAAGAAGTACCTGAAGCAGAAGGCGAAGAAGGAGGCCAAGGAGGCCGCTGCCGAGGATGGCGCCGCTTCGGCGGAGTGATTCCACGGCTCGCCCGCGAGCGGGCTTCTTCGAGCCTCGTCAGCCCGCCGTTGCCCCGTGCAGCGGCGGGCTGTCGCGTTCTCACTCCTCGTCGCGGCGCTTGCGACCCCAGAGATCGCGCGGACGCAGCGGGCGTTCCTGGGCCTCGTCGGTGCGCGGGCTGATGCGGACGGGCCGGTCGCGCCACGTGAACCGGACGGTCGGCACCTCTTCGATGGTGGGGAGCGGCACGAGGATGCTGGGGCCCACGGGGTCGTAGGCGGCGTCCTTCGACGCGATGCCCGTGTGCTCCATCGCCGGGATGCGGACCAGGCTGGGCGGATGCTCGAGGGGCCAGGCGCCCCCCACGGCCTCGGCGGAAGCCGGCGCCTCGCCGAGCAGCCCGCCCTCCTGCATGCCCTCGATGGTCGTGATCCAGGCCGGGAGCGCGCCGCTAGCACCGGCGAGCTTGATCCCGCCGTTCTTCATCTCGCGGTTGTCGTCGTACCCGACGTACGCCGCGACGATGAACCCGTCGTCGAGCGAGTAGCCCGTGTCGGTCGCGTGGGGAGCGAAGCCCACGAACGCCGCGTTGCGGAAGTCGTTCGTGGTGCCGGTCTTCCCGCCGAGGGGCACGGCCGCGGAGCCCGACTTCACGGCCGTCTCGGCGCGTCGCCCGGTTCCGTGGAGCACGACGTTGCGCAGGATGTCGGCGGTCATGGCCCCGCTGTCGCGCTTCGAGACCGGCGTGGGCTCGGGGGTCGCGCGGTACAGCACGTTGTCGTCGACATCGCGGATCTCGGCGATGAGCAGCGCGGGAGAAGGCGGCGCATCGAGCTTGCTGCCGTCGGCCGCGAGCCCGGGGAACGACCACGCCTCGCCGGACGTGATGCCCGAGTACACGCTGGCCGCCTCTTCGAGCGTGATCTCGTTCGCGCCCAGGGGGAGCGAGAGCACCGCCTGGACCTCGCTCGCGACGCCGTACGACCGCGCCAGCGACTCGAGGTAGCGCAGCGAGAGCAGGACGCGGAAGTCCTGGTGCCAGTACAACACCTCGGGCTCGTAGAGGTCGCCCGCCAGGTCGCCCGCGAGATCCCGCGTCAGCGTGTGCCGGCGGAACGCGTCGTCGAGCTGCCGGATGGTGGACACGTGCACGCGGTCTTCGATCAGCACGTCCTCGAACGGGACGATGTCGGGCCCGGCCTTCGGGAGCAGGTTCACGGCGGTCGGCACCTCGCGGAGGCGCTCCCGGATCCAGGGCAGCACGCCCTTCCGCTCGGGCTCGGGGGCCGGCGCGGGCGCGGGTTCGACGGCCTCGGGCGTGCCGGGGTCGCCGGGCTCGAGATCGCCGGTCAGCACGTCCTCCAGCGTCTCCTGGATGGGGCCGTAGCCCTCGGGGACGAGCCCGCAGGCGACCTGGATGCCGGCTTCGCCCACCATCACCGAGAGGTCCTTCACGACCAGCGGGTGCGGCAGGGCGCGCCGCTTCCATGCGCTGTCGAGCAGCGCGTACTGCGTCTGGCAGGACTCTTCGCGCTCGAGATAGTGCTGCCAGCTGTTCGTCAGCGCGGCGAGCTTGGTGGCGCGCTCGCGACCGCCCTCGCGCTCGACGGTCTCGCGCTCCTTCGCGAAGCCCCAGCCGAAGTACATCGACTCGACGGCCATGCGGTCTTCGGGGTGACGCGAGCGCTCGAGGCCGCGCGCGACCTCCTGGCGGGCCTGGAGGAACATCCCCTCCTCCACGCGACCCTTCGTGGGCAGCACGCCGAGCTTCTGGATGCGTGTGCGGTAGGCCTTCTCGTCCTCGTCCGCGCGGCGCGCGAGGTCGAGGGACTTCGCCAGCGCGGCGACCTGCGCGGAGTCGAGTCGGTCGGTGAGGTGGTACAGCAGCCACACCGACGCCAGGTTCTCGGAGTTCACACCCGCCCACGACATGCTCACCGTGTCGGCCGGGTCGTGGTCGGGGCGCGGGTAGTAGAACGTCGTGCTGAACGGGAAGACGTTGCGCCGGTTGTCGAGCTCGTCGGACGGCGTCCAGCCGAGCTGGAGCGCGGCGTGGAACACGAGCGGCTTCCACGTCGAGCCCATCTGGCGGAGGGCCGTGGTGCGGTTGAAGTTCCGGTTGTCGTTGCCGCCCACCATCGCGCGGATCTGGCCGTCCTCCAGCACCATGAGCGCGCCCTGCAGCTCGGGCCGGAGCTCGAGGTCGCACAGCGCCGGACCGGCCGTGGGCACGTCCCGTACGCTCACGAACACGACGGTGTCGACGGGGAGACCGTCCACGACGTCGTCGGTCGTCTTCGTCGACGCCTTCTCGTAGCGGTTCCCGGTGCGCCCGCGCTCGATGGCGACGGCCACGCGGACGATCCCGTCGCGGTCGACCAGGCAGGACTTCCCGCCGAGGTCGATCTCGAGGTGCTTCTTGGGCGTCTCGACGACCTTCGACACCCTCCCCTTCCGGAACTCGCGCTTCCGGAGCGGCCGGTCCGGATCGAACGGGACGTGCCCCTCGCCGCGGAAGTCCTCGACCGTGTGCTTCTCCATCCACGTGCCGACCTCGGTGAGGTGGTGCCACAATCCGTAGATCGCGGACTCCTGGGCGTGGGGATCGAGCGTGGTGACGACCTTGAGACCCGCCGTGGCGGGGTCTTCGATGCCCGCGTGCGCGAGGACCTGGTCGAACGGAGGCTCGGACAGCCGCCGCGCGACCTCGTCGAGCACCGCGTTCGAGTCGTAGCGGAACGTGCCGCGCTTGAACTGGAGCTCGAAGCCGTTCTCGAGCAGGTGCCGCGCCCGCGCGCGGATCTTCCCGGCCTCCATCACGCGCGCGTCGTACGCGGCCTGGGTCTCGGCGTCGGTCTTCGGCGGGACGAGGTTGTCGATGTCCTCGTCGACGAGCCGGCCGAGCACGTACCGCGTGCGGTCGTGCGCCTTGGCCCGCGCGGACTCGCGCTTCGCGGCATCGCCGAGGAACGGGTCGTAGCGGGACGGCGCCTTCACGAGGCCGGACAGGAACGCCGCCTCTTCGACCTCGAGCTCCTGGGGGGACTTGTCGAAGAAGTAGCGGGCGCCGATGCCCAGCCCGCGCCCGTTGCCGGACACGTGGAACTGGTTCGCGTACCACGTGAGGATCTGGCGCTTGTCGAAGTGCGCCTCGAGGCGGAGCGCGTTCAGGAACTCCTGCGCCTTCGACTTCAGCGACCGGTCGGGGCGGTAGTAGAGGTTCTTCGCGGTCTGTTGCGTGAGGGTGGACCCACCTGCGACGACGCCACCCGCCAGCACGTTGTCGCGCATCGCGCGGGCGATGTGCTTCGCGGACAGGCCCGGGTGGCTCCAGAACGACCCGTCCTCGGCGGCCACGATGCCCATCTGCCACGACAGCGGCAGCTCTTCGTAGGGGACGTACTGGCGGTGCTCGTCCTCGAAGAAGACGCCGATCCGCGTGGTCCCGTCGCGGTAGTAGACCGGGGACTCCTGGCTGATGATCGTGCGGATGTGCTCCGCGTCGATGTGGGCACCCGGATCTACGATCACGTACTGCCGGTACAGCAATCCTGTCGCAATCAGCCCCACGACGCCGACGCCGGCCGACAGGACCCCGGCTCCGCAGCCGAGCTTGGCCACCCGGCCCAGGCATCCCCGGACCCTGGAGACGGGCTCTGCGGGCGCGGGCGCCTCGTGTCGACTCTTCTTCTGGCGGGCTTCGGCCATTACGTACACCTCGAAGCGATGGCTTCCATCGCCTCGTGATTGCGAGAACCGGGCCAGGCCATCGCGGCGGCCCGGAAGGGCGCGGGGTCGGCGCTCGCGAGCGCACGCTGCAGACACCCCGCGACGGCGGCGACATCCGTCGGATCGCGCGCGACGAGGCGCGGATCCGGCACGATCTCGGCGCTTCCGTCCATCCAGGTCGTCACCACGGGGGCTCCACACGCGAGGCCCTCGAGCACGAGGTTCGCGGCGGCATCGTAGCGGGTCGGGTGCAGGACGGCGTGGACGCGCGGCAGGACGCTCGCGAGGTCGGCCCGCTCCCCGAGGTCGACGACCCGCTCACCGAGGACGCCGCGTGCGCGGGCGAGCCACCGGGACCGGCGCGCGTCGCGTCCCGCCACCCAGAGACGGTCGCGTCGGGACGCACCGCGCAGGAACGCCGCCACGGCGGTCTCGAACCCCTTCCGGCGCCAGCCGTGGGCCGCGAACAGGACGATGCGCGGGCCCTCGTCCCGGGTGCCGGGCTGGAACCGCCCCAGATCCACGCCCGTGCGGACGACCTCGATGCGGCAGGGCGGGACGCCGTGCGCCTGGAGGAGCTGATCGGCCACCATCCGGCTGTTCGCGACGACGAACCGCGCCGTCGCCGCGGCCCGCGCCTCGCGCCAGGCCTCGAGCCTCGGCGCGCGGCGTCCGACCGCGCTCCACGCCAGGCGATGGACCCCGCCGCCCGCGCGCCACACGTCGGCATCCGCGACGCGATCGAGGGCCACGAGCACGCGGTCTCCGGCGCGGACCCCGAGCACCCCGGTGCCCGCGACCGCCACGTCGTGGCCGCGCTCCCGGAGACCTCCGACCAGCCCGGCCGCGTAGCCCGGAGCCCCCTCGCCTCGCCCCACCCGGCGGGCGACGACCAGGATCCTCATCGCCCGAGCTGCCGGAGCCGGTGCCACTTCAGGCCCGAGTGCGCGGCGCCGAGCAGGGCGAGCGCCAGCCCCGGGAGCCCGTCGCGGAAGCCCTGCCGGAGCACGTACCCCTTCGCGAAGTGCCCCACGGCGTGCACCACCGGGTCGCGCCGCCGCGCCCGGACGCCGCGGGCGTGCAGGGAGCGCGCGTTGAGCGCCGTGTAGCGGTCGATCGTGCGCAGGTGGTCGCCGAACACCCGGTACGGCGTGTGGTGGATGTCGCCGGCGAGCGGCACGACCCCACCATCCACCTCGAGGTGGTCGTGCGGATCGTCGCCCACCCATCGCGCGAGGCCCGTCCGCACGAGGCGGATCTTGCGGTCGGGGTACCACGCGCCGTGCCGCACGGTGCGACCGAGCCACTCGCTCGCGCGGGGGAACGACCAGCCGGCCGCGCTGCCGGGGTCGGCGAGCACGGCCGCCACCTCGGCGGCTGCGGCGTGCGACAGCCACTCGTCGGCATCCAGAGACAGCGCGAACGGCGTGTCGACGAGGGCCAGCGCGCGGTTCTTCTGGGCCACGAAGCCCGGCCAGTCCGTCTCGATCACCTCGGCCCCATGAGCCCGCGCGACCGACACGGTGACGTCGGTCGACCCGGAGTCGAGCACGAGCTTGCGGGACGCCGGCACGGAATCCAGGCAGCGCCCGATCCGGTCGGCCTCGTTGCAAGCGACGACGACGAGCGTGAGCATGTCGCGCCCTTAACCTGCCCTGCCAGGCGGCCTTGCGGTTCGCGAGCCGAATCCCGGCTCGTCGTAGAGGACGGGGATGGCGGGTGTGAACGCTCGAGGTCCGACCCGTGCGCGTGCGCGGGCGCGTGCGCGGGCGCGTGCCCGAATGTGCACTCGAAGTGGCATTCCGGCTCGTCGCGGACGGCTCCGTCGCGGGTGTCGGCCGCGGGATCCCGGCTCGTCGGAGACAGCACCGTCGCGGGTGTCGGCCGCGGGATCCCGGCTCGTCGTAGAGAACGGGGATGGCGGGTGTGAACGCCCGGTCTACCCATTACTCCGCGCGCAAGCGCGCTGCGCGGCTCGCCTGCGGCGGCCTTGCGGTTC
>JACKET010000006.1 GCA_020632875.1 Alphaproteobacteria bacterium | reverse complement strand
ACGTGCTCGTCCTCGTGAGACGTGCTCGTCCTCGTGAGACGTGCTCGTCCTCGGCTGCCCCGACGGTCGTCGACGTCGGTAGCAACGGGCAGGCAACGCATCCTCGCCCGAAGCATCGGGGGTCGAACGCATCCTGAGTCCGTCGCGGAGCCCGAATGGATGCGTTCCGGGTCCGATGCCTCTCGTTTCGGGTCTCCCGGGGTCCGATTCGGCCCCTCAGGATGTGTTGAACCCCCGATGCTTCCGCGGAGGATGCGTTCCGGGCCCGATGCCCCCGACACGGAGCGCCAAGACCGACACCGAACACCCGACACCGAACACCCGACACCGACCGCCCTACTTGCACTCCTCGGAGTCACCGACGAAGCAGAGGTATTCGCGGGGCTCGGCGTCTTCGATGCGCGTGGACAGCCGCTTGCCGTCGCCCGTGATGGCCTGGACGCGGCAGGTGCCGAGCGCTTCGCCGGCCGGGACGATGGCCACGTCGACGCCGTCGCCCGACGCGTTGCTGCACGAGACCTTGAGCTTCTCGGTGTTCGCGCGGCCCGAGGAGAACTTCGCGTGCGGGCCCTCGATCGGCTCCGGGTTCGCGGGGGCGGGCGGAGGCGGGGGCTCGGGGAGCGAGATGGGAGCGGGCGGCGCGGCCGTCTGGGTCGTCATCATGCCGATGGCGACGAGGAACACGATCAACGCGAACACGATCAGGCCGAGGCCCGCGCCGAGCATGAACATCAGCGCGACGGTCGCGAGCATCCCGCCGCGACGGGCGGGCTTCTTCTTCGACGAGGGCCGCGAAGGCGGCGGCGGCGGCGGGTCGGGAGGCTTGCGGGCGGTCTCGGCCTTCGGCATCGGATCGGTCTGGGGACGGTTGTACTGGCGCAGCTCGGGCGGGACCTTGAACCGCTGCGTGGGCGCGGGCGTCGGCGTGGCCGAGACGGGTGGAGGCGGCGGGGACTTCTGCCGGGCCGGCGGTGGCGTGCCGGTGGTGGAGAGGCCGGGCCGCTGCTCGACGGACTTGACCTCGGGCGGGCGCGGAGGCTCGGCGCGCGGCGGACGGACCGGCCCGAGCTCGCCCTTCTTCGCCATCTCTTCGATGGTGGCCTGCTTCAGGGCCTTCCAGCGGGCATCGTCGGCGAGGGACCCGGTCATCTCGTCGTCGAGGTTCGAGATGTCCATCGCGCGGGTGGACATGCCGGTGTTCTCGTCCCAGATGCTGCGCTGGTCGAGGGCCCGGGCGTCTTCGACGAGCACGGTGCCGACGAGGGACCCCGGGCTCGCAGCATCTTCGCGGTCGCGCGTGTCGCGGAGCAGGGTCGGCACGACGCTCTCGGCCCACTCCTCGAGGGGATGCTCGGGGATGCGTCGCGCGAACGCCCGCATCCGGGCCACGCAGTCGGCTGCCGTGGGCCGCTCGGGCTCGTCGAACTCGAGCATGTCCATCAGGAGCTCGTGGAGGAGCTTCTCGGCTTCGTCGTGGAGCGGGTAGCGGTCGAGCAGGAGGTCGAAGCGGTCTTCGAAGAACTGCTCGTGCTCCTTCGGGCGGAGCTTGGCCTTGCCGAACTTCTCGAGCGCCAGCATCTCGTAGAGCGTGGCGCCGAGGGAGTACACGTCGCTCGCGGGCGACTCGGGCTCGAAGAACAGGCGCTCGGGCGGCATGTACTCGAGGGAGCCGAACGCCATCTCCTGCGTCTTGCTCTCGCGCTCGTCGAACTCGGCGCGCGCCACGCCGAAGTCGAGCACCTTCACGACGCCCGAGTCGTCGACCATGATGTTCGACGGCTTGATGTCGCGGTGGATGACCCGCAGCGGCTTCTCGCCTGCGTAGGGAGGCCGGTTGTACGCCGCGTCGAGCGCGCTGGCGACGGCCGCACAGATCTCGAGCGCCGCTCGGATGGGGACCCGCGCCCCCGTCTGCGCGCAGTGGTTGATGAGGACCTTGGTGTCGACCGCCTCGAGGTACTCCATGATCACGGCGCAGCGACCGTCGATGAGGGTCAGGTCCATCACGTCGACGATGTTCTTGTGGCGCAGCCAGCCGAGCAGACGCGCCTCGTCGCGCATCCGGCTGGCGATCTCCTCGTTCTCGGACCACCGCGGATGCAGTAGCTTCACCGCCACCAATCGCGAGAAGCCGTCTGCGTGGATCACCTTCGTGAGGTACACCGACCCGAACCCGCCGGAGGCGATCTCGCGAATGAAGTGGAATCTCCGGGATGATTCGCTGGACGACACTCAGTTTCCCGTCGCGCGCGGCGACACCCCGAGCCTACCAGATGTGAAGCGCTCCGACCGGACGCTGCGCGCATCGCTATACTCGCCGTGGAGAACCCGATGAACCGCGTCGTCGCCCTCACCTTCCTGCTCACCGGCTGCTGGAAGCTCGATAGAACCGAGATCCCCGAAGGTCTCGTGGCGTTCGCGCCCGCCGCCGATCCCGCCGCCCAGGGGTGGACGGTGACGGCGATCGACATCGATCTCGAATGTCCCGATGGGCAGGACACGCGCTTCTACGTCGTGCACCCCGCTGCGCCCGACGGTCCGATGCCCGCCGCGGTGCTCTACCACTCCGGCAGCTTCGACTTCGTCTCGGCCCCCGTGGCGACCAACCCCACCGCGGGCGACCACCTCCAGGATCCGCCGCGCCTCGAGGCGCCCTGGGGCATCCGGATGGCGTTCGCGACGCTCGGGATGTACCCCCCGCCCCTGTCCGGCGAGGCGCACGAGGGCGCGCTCCCCGCGGCGCTCGCGAGCAACGGGGTGGCGGTCGTCGTCCCCGTGAACTGCTGGGGCGACTGGTGGCACAACGCACCCGGCGATGCCGACAACGACTTCGACGCCGACTTCTTCTCGCGCCAGGGCCGCGTGACGGCCGAGTGGGGCTTCCGCCTCCTCGCCGAGCCCGCGTTCGGCGAGGCCCTCGGCATCGACCTGCCCTTCGAGCCCGACCCGTCGCAGCTCTACGCCATCGGCCTCGGCGAGGGGTCGCGCGCGGTCGGCGAGCTGCTGGCCATCGACGACGACGGCGACGGCGAGTCCGACTACCAGCCCCGCGCCATCGCGGTCGACAGCCTGATCGACGACCTGTCGCTGCTCCCCGAGGCCCAGCCCGCCACGGCGGCCGGTCTGCAGCGGATCTTCCGCGGCGACTGGGAGAACGGCTCGCTGAGCGCGATCGGCACGCTCCCCCCCACGGCGTTCGTCTACAGCCCCGTCGACGCGGTCGTCCCGGATGGCGCGAACGACGCGATCCTCGCGCGGCTCGAGGGCGACGACCAGCACCTCGTGATCGAGGGAACGGCCGCGCTGCACGTCCTGTCGAACGGCGACTCCGAGATCGCGGGCCAGGTCGTCGACTTCCTCCTCGACGCCCCATGAGCCCGGCTCCGCGAGCCTGAATGCAGCGCACCGGCTCATCGCCGAGAACGCTTCGCCAGCAGGGATCTCACCCGTTATACCGGGCCCGACACGAGCGGAGCCCTCAACGGTGAAGACCGGCGACATCGTCACGGACAGTCGAGCACAGGCCTGGACCCTCACCGCTCTCCTCGGTGAGGGCGTCTGGTCGCGCACCTGGCTCGTGAAAGACGACGAGGGCCGCCAGCGCGCGCTCAAGGTCCCCTACGAGGCCACCGACCTCCCGCCCGCCAGCGCCGACAAGGTGCAGATCATGCGGAAGTGCGCCACCGAGCAGGCCGATCTGCTCGCGTCCGAGGCGCCGCTGCTCATCCCGCTCGAAGACAGCATCACGCTGCCCACGGGCGCCACGGCGCTCCTCCTCCCCTGGTTCCCCACGACGCTCCAGCGCCAGCTCGCCAGCGGCATCCCGCTCACCGAGGCGCTGCACGTGCTGCTCGCGGTGACCGAGGGTCTCGCGAAGCACCCGCGCGCCCACGGCAACCTGCGTCCGTCCAACATCCTCATCGACCCCCACGGCGACCCGGTGGTGATGGATCTCGCGACCCCCAGCTCCCAGACGCTGATGGCGGCACACGAGCGCGCGCACCCCGGCCGCAAGCCCTGGGCGGCGCCCGACCGCATCGCGCCCGACACCTGGGCCATCTGCCAGGCGCTCCACGCCGCCACGATGCTCGAAGAGGGCGAATCCGAGGGCCCCGCCGCCCTGCCGCTCGCGGGCACCGGGGGCCTCGACAAGGTCGCGCTCGCCACGCTCCGCGACCGCGCCGTCGCGCGCCTCAAGCTCGACGGGGCGAACTCCCGGTTCGTCATCCGCACGGCCGAGCGGCTCTCGACCATCCTCGCGCGCGGGCTGTCCCGCGATGCCGATCCGTCGCCGCCCTACCGCTTCCTGAAGGCCACCGACCTCGCCCCGCGCCTGCGCGAGGTGGTCGCGCTCACCGACCCCCGCATCGACAGCGTCGGCAAGCTCATCCTGTCCAGCAACGCCGACGGCGACGTGTTCAGCGGCCCCTCGGCGGTCGGGTTCACCGTGTCGGTCGCCCCGACCGAGGGCGTGAACGAGGCGGGCGACATCGTGTGCGGCGTACGTCTCACCGACCTCGACGCCCCCGGCGACGGTCGCGTCCCCCTCGAGGATGCGCAGTTCGCCGTCGATCGCCATCCCTCCGGGCGCTTCCGGTTCGAGTTCAACCTGCCCGAGGTCGCGCCCGGGCGGTATGCCGTCCGCGTCGCGTTCAGCGTGAAGGAATCCGGGCAGGAGCCCGTCGTCGCCGAAGGGCGCTTCGAGGTCCGGCCGCCCGCGGGCTACGTGCCGCCCCAGCAGCCCGACGCCGGCCCCGCGCCCATCGAGCTCAAGCCGCCCGCGCTGTCCCCCTTCGGCTCCGGGTTCGGCGACGAAGACGACGACTCCGAAGAGGAAGACGAAGAGGCGCCCACCGTGATGATGACGCGGTCGCAGTTCGACTTCGACGACGAGTCCGACCCCGGCGCAGAGATCATCGACGCGTTCCCCCGGCCGCTCGCGCCCACGTCGCCGGGCACCGTGATCGAAGACGAGCCCGAGCCTGCGCCGCGCCCCAAGCCCGCGCCGCCGCGGCCCGTGCTCTCCGCCGTCCCGACGCCGCCGCCCTCCGACGCCGGCGAGCCCACCGAGCCGTCCGAGCCGGGCTCCGACGTGGGCACGCCCGCCGTGGCCGTGCCGCAGCCGAGCGTCACGATCGCGGCCCCGCACCCGCCGAAGCCTTCGCCCGTGCCTGCTCCCCTGCCGCCGCGCCCCGAGCACCAGGCCTGGGAGGCGTCCCAGGCGGGTGAAGCCGACTTCTTCAACGAAGACGCACCGTTGCCGGGCGCCGGCGACGAAGACCTCCTGGGCGACGGGCCCCGCCCCCGCGGCGGGCTCGACAACCTGAAGGACCGCGTGCTGGAGCTGCTCCAGCGCGACTCTCCCACCACCATCGGCGTCGCCGTGGCCGGCTGCTTCCTGCTGCTCGTGCTCGCCATGGCGCTGATGCGCGCCTGCTGATCTCTCTGGAGTCCACGTGGACATTCGATTCTCGACCGACGCCCCCACCTCCGTCTCCGCCGATGCCCTGGCGGTGTTCGCCGGCACCGACTGGCGCGGCGAGCTCGCCGAGCTCGATGCCGCCCTCGGCGGACGCCTGATCGGGTGGCTCGAATCCCAGGGGTTCGAGGGCAACGGCAACGCCACGCACGTCACCGCGACGTTCGGCGCCATCGGGGCGCCGCTGCTCGTGGTGGTGGGTGTCGGCGAGCGCACCGTGTCCGACCTCCGCAACGCCAGCGCACGCGCGGCCCGCGAGGCCCGGTCGAGCAAGGTCCGCCACCTCGCCCTGCACTCGGGCCTCGGCTCCGAGGGCGTGCGTACGGTGTACGAGCACGTCGTCGCCGGCAACTACGAGTACGACACGTACAAGGCCGAGACCGAGCGGCGACCCGCGCTCGACACCCTCACCCTCGTGGGTGTCGAAGACGGCCCCGACGCCGCCCGCATCGCGAAGAAGTGCGCGGTCCGCACGAAGTGGCAGTCTTGGGCGCGCGACCTCGTCAATGCGCCGCCCGCCGACCTCTACCCCGAGACCCTCGCCGCCGCGGTCGTGAAGGACATCGGCAGCCTGCCGGGCGTGACGGTCGAGGTGTGGGACTTCGAGCGCTGCGAGAAGGAGGGCATGGTCGGCATCGTCGCGGTGGGCCAGGGCTCCTCGCGTCCCGGCTGCTACATCCACATCACGTACCACCCGAAGAACGCGAAGGAGCACATCGCGTTCGTGGGCAAGGGCGTGACGTTCGACTCCGGCGGGCTGTCGCTGAAGCCGTCCCTCGCGATGCAGACGATGCGGATGGACATGGGCGGCGCGGCCACCGTGCTCGGCGCCACCGCTGCGCTCGCCGAGCTCGGCGCGCCCATCGCCGTCGACTGCTTCGTGGGTGCGGTCGAGAACATGGCGGGCGCCAACAGCTACAAGCTGGGCGACATCCTGAAGTACCGCAACGGCGTCACGGTCGAGATCCACAACACCGACGCCGAAGGGCGCCTGGTGCTGGCCGACTGCCTGATCAACGCCTCCGCCACCGAGGGTGTGACGCAGATCATCGACGCCGCCACGCTCACGGGCGCGTGCGTCATCGCCATCGGCACCGACTTCACCGGCATGTTCACGAACGACGAGGGCATGGCGCACGACCTGTCGCTCGCCGCCTCCGCCGATGGCGAGGGCCTGTGGCGCCTGCCGCTCCACGCGCCGTACAAGGAGAAGCTCCGCGGCGACTGGTCGAAGCTCAAGAACGTCGGCGGCCGGGATGCGGGCGCCACCACGGCGGCCCTGTTCCTCCAGCACTTCGTCACCGACGACAAGCGCTGGACCCACCTCGACATCGCGGGCAGCGCCTGGCGCGAGAAGGGCAACGGCACCTGGGCCGCCGGTGCGACGGGCGAGATGGTCCGCACGCTCACGACCTGGGCCGAGCGCCTCGAAGGGCAGAAGCGGTAGGGGCTCCGCGCCCTATCGCAGCCCACAGGCCGTCGCTTCGGGGACCGAGGCACAGAGCGAGACCCACTGCTGCACCGTCCACTCCGGGCTGCGGGCGACGACGATCTGCGTGCGCGCTTCCCGGAGCTCTCGCACGAGCTGCTCCATCGGAACGGCCTCGGGCACCGGCTGGGGCTCGACGGCCGAGTCGTCCATGCCGCACAGACCGTGGCGCGCGGCGATGAAGTCGTTCCCGACCAGGCACCACCGCGCGTGCTGGTCGTCGACGGGGACCACGAGCGCGAACTCGGTGAAGAGATTGGCCTTCTTCATGACGAATCCGCGGCCCCCGTCCACCACGACCCTGGTCGGCCCGGGTTGGAGCCGTGCGCCCAGACCGCCATCGTCGATCCTCGCCGTCGGTGGAAGCACGGCGAGATCGTGGTCGCACGGCCGCATGCCCGGATGATCGGGATAGCAGGGCTCCTGGGTCACCCTGCCGGGTCGGGTCGTGGGCTCCGCTCCCGTCCACGTGACCCAGCGCGGCACCTCCACGTCCGGCGGGAGCGGACGGAACGTCCACCACGGCGTCCACATCCACGCCACGGCCCCCGCGAAGCCCAGCGACGCGACGACCGGCCTCCAGCTCCACGGGCCCGTGGCCAGCCGCCACAGGACCAGCCCCGCGAGGCTGCACACCGCGAAGATCGCCGGTTCCAAGGGAGGCGTGACTCGGCCAAACGTCATGATCTTCATGACGAATTCGCCGAACGGGATGACGCCCACCCCGAGGAGCACGGCCAGGGTCGCGACTGCCACGGCATCGACGGCCGCCGCTCGCGCTTCGTCGATGCGAGGCGTGCCCCGTCGATCGACGGTGACCAGCACGATCAGCGCAGTGAAGGCGGCCGGCAGCGTCCATCCGAGCCAGGTCCGCCAGTGCCAGGCGACGAGCAGCGGGACCCCGACCAGCCAGGCGACCAGGCCCGCTACCCACGGCCACCGGACGCGCCCCAGGTCCCCCTCCGGGCGCAGCGTCCGCACCCCGCAGAGAAACACCGTTTCGAGGAGCAGCACGAAGGCCAGGAGCAGCGACATCGGCGCCACGTAGGTCGCGCGCAATGCCACGGTCGGGAGGCCCGCCAGCTCGGGCCGGAGCCCGAACCACACGGGGAATCCGACGGCCAGGAACACCACGACGGCGGCCGGTAGCCACCACCCGCCATCGACGGGCTCCGGGCGTCGCACCAGGTCCAGCGCCGCCGGCACACAGAGCGTGGCCAGCACGATCAGCACGAGCGGGACGAGCAGCGGCGCGAGCCAGACGAGGATGGCGGCCTCCGCCTCGCAGCGTACGCCGATCGAGCCCGGGATTGCACCGCCGCCGATGCCGCGGTCGTTACGGCCAGACTTGCCA
The DNA here is from genome assembly GCA_020632875.1 of Alphaproteobacteria bacterium. Classification (GTDB taxonomy): domain Bacteria; phylum Myxococcota_A; class UBA796; order UBA796; genus JACKEQ01. The sequence continues at coordinate 456,015 of JACKET010000006.1, read as the reverse complement.
GAGGAAACGATGAACGCCGATATCCGCGAAGAGATGCCTGTGCGTGCTCGCACAGTCGAGCCCGCTCCACCCAAGCCGGAGCGCCCCGCGCTCGAGCGCCCGACGCTCCGTCGGCTCGGCACCTTGCCCCGCGTCACCACCGCCTTCGGCGGCTCCTTCACCCCCTGATCCGGAGGATCGAATGCGTATCGCTCTCACCAGCATCGTCCTCGTCGCGGGCTGTGCGACGGCTCCCGAGGTCGAAGAGGCCTACCAGCAGGTCGACGTCCAGGGCACGCTCCCCCAGGACGACGACGCCGACGCCCTGATCCAGGAGTTCCTGGCTTCTGGCGCCCAGTTCGGCATCGTCGGCGACCCCGGCACCGCAGAGGTCGCGACGCTGCAGCGCCTCGACCGCGCCGTCGGCAACTACGGATTCGCACCGGCCGACCCGGCGATCTGCCTCGACTACGGCGATCCCACGTGCGCCACGGGCACCTCGCGCACGATCAACGTGCCGATGGTCCGGAACGTCGGCGATGGCGGTGTCGACGTGTCGTACCGCCCGGGCAGCAGCAACTGGACCGCCGTGGGCCAGAACTGCAACGGCGCCGCCTGTCCGCAGGACATCCCGGCGGGAGCCGGCTTCGGGAACTGGGTCAATACGCCCAACTACGGCGCCACGACGAGCGACGACGCGCTCGAGGCCGTGATGCGCGGCATCCGCTGGACCAGCGCGACGCAGACGCCGACCGGCTTCGACACGGGCACGGTCACGGTGCAGCTCGGGGGCCTCACCGCTGGCAACCGCTACAAGGCCCAGCTCCTGTTCGCCGAGCAGTGCTGCGACCGCGGGTTCCACGTCGTGCACGACCGCCAGGTGATCGCCGAGAGCGTCAACCCCGGCGACCTCCAGGGCGGGATCAGCGTCGACACCATCGGTGCCGTCGTGACCCACGAGTTCACCGCGACCGCCGCCACCACCGAGTTCGTGCTCGACGCGCGCCTCACGGCGGCCCAGCTCGATCACGCGCCGCCGGCGAACGCGCCGTTCCCCGACAACAACCCGATCCTGAACGGCTTCACGCTCGAAGCGCTCTGACCGTCCCGGTTCGTCGAAGCCCGCGCTCGGTTCGTCCGAGCGCGGGCTTCTCTGTCTCAGACCCAGGGCGCGAGCACGCCCACGGGGAGCAGGGCGAGCACGAGCGCGCTCCGCCACGTCCACGGCGCCGCGAACGCCCCGGCGAACGCGATGCCCACCGCGACCAGGGCGCCCGCCAGCGCCGCCTCGCCCCACCCACCGGCCGCGACCGGCACCGCGAGCGCGGCCACGCCGCCCGTGGACACCGCGAGCAGCCACCCGTCCCGGCCCACCGCAGCGCCCTGTTCGACACGCGCGCTCCCTCCACGCGCCACCGTCAGGCACGCCACCAGCGCGACCCCTGCGAACGGCAGGGCCCAGAGCAGCGGCGGCATCGCGAGTCCCGCGAGCCCCACCGAGGCCACCGCCACCCCCGCTCCCCCGACCCACGGCCATCGCGGCGGCCCGAGCGCGCCGTCCGGCCGCAGGGCGCGCGCCCCGCACAGCAGGCCCAGCTCAACGAGCGTCGCGGCCGAGGTCGTGCCGGCGACCATCGCGAGCAGGTTCGCCCGGTACAGCGTGCGCGCGAGGCCCGGCGCCACCTCCCGCAGCGGCGCGACGAACGCGAGCCCCACGAGCCCGGCGGCCCCCACGGCGAGCGGCATGCCCCAGTAGAGCGGCACGCGCGCGGGCCTGCGGAGCACGTCGAGGACCGCGGGCAGCACCAGCGCACCGAGCAGGACCGCCAGGAACGGCGCGACCTCTGCGGCGGTCGGGACGATCACCCGGGCCCGGCGGGCTCGGCGAGCGGCGTGTAGCCGAGGCCGATGACGAAGAACTCGACGCTCGTCTGCCGCACCGCCTCGGGCCGCAGGCGCTTCACGCTGTCGAACCGCTTGCGTACGTCCATCACGAAGTCGTGCGCCTCTTCGCCGTCGAAGACCTTGCACACGAAGTTGCCGCCCGGTGTCAGCACCTGGGTCGCGATCTCGAGGGCCCGCCGCGCGACGCGGATCTGGCGGACGTGGTCGCCGAACCGGTCGCCGGTGGTGCTCGGCGCCATGTCGGAGAGCACGACGTCCGCGGGGCCGCCGAGCGCCTCGAGGAGCTGGTCGGCCGTGACCTCGAACGCGTCGGCCTGAAGCAGCTCGACGCCCGCGAGCGACGGGACGTGCTGGAGATCGAGCCCGAGCACCGTGCCCCGACCGCCGACGACCTCTTTCGCGTACCGCGCCCAGCTGCCCGGGGCGCAGCCGAGATCGAGCACGCGCTGGCCCTGGGCGAGGATGCGGAACCGCTTCTGCGCCTCGGAGAGCTTGTAGACCGAGCGCGCGCGGTACCCCTCCTCCTTCGCCTGCTTGTTGAAGCGGTCGCCGGTCTTGTAGGTGTTCTTCTTCCCGCGGTGCGTGCGGCTGCGGCGGCTCATCGACAGGCCCTCTCGATGACGTCCCACACCTCGTCGCGCCCCTCGCGCGTGACGCTCGAGAACGCGATGGGCTGGTCGCGCGGGAGGTCGAAGGCCTCGCGGATCGCCCGGATCTGTTGGACCTTCTGCTGCTTCTTGAGCTTGTCGCACTTCGTGGCCACGACGAGCAGCGGGATGTCGGCGTCGCGCAGCCCGTCGACGAGCATCCCGTCGGACTCCATCGGGTCGCGGCGGATGTCGACCAGCATGACGACGAGGCGCAGCGTCTCGCGGGTGCCGAGGTACCCCTCGATGAGGTCGCCCCAGCGCTCTTTGACGTGGTCGGGCACCTTCGCGAAGCCGTAGCCGGGCAGGTCGGCGAACACGGCCTGCTCGCCGAGGTCGAACAGGTTGATGGCCTGCGTGCGGCCCGGCGTGGACGAGACGCGCGCCGCCTTCTTCGAGTCGAGCAGCACGTTGAGCGCGCTGGACTTGCCGACGTTCGAGCGCCCGGCGAAGGCCACCTCGGGCCGCCCCAGCACGGGGAGCTCGCCGGGGAAGCTCCCGACGAAGGACAGCTGGCTCACGGCGTTCCGCAGTCGCATGCCGAGCGGGTAACCCGTTACGATGACGCCGATGCAGCAACCCCTGTTCGCCGGGTGGAACGACAGGCCCTCCGTGGTCGAGCGGATCGCGAGCGACCAGCGGATCTGGTTCGTCAGCGACATGCACCTCGGCGACGGCACGCGGTGCGACGTGTTCTTCGGCAAGGACAAGCACCTCGTCTCGCTGTGCGAGCGCGTCGAAGAAGAGGGCGCCATCCTCGTCGTGCTCGGCGACGCCATCGACTTCAACCAGGCGTGGTCGTTCACGCGGGTCCTGCGCGCGCACCAGGAGCTGCTCTCGGCGCTGAGCCGGCTGGGGCGCGACGGGCGCCTGTTCTACGTCATCGGCAACCACGACTACGACATCACGTTGTACCGGGAGATCCTGAACTTCCGGGTGTGTGACGAGCTGCACATCGGGCCCGACGTCATCGCGCTACACGGGTGGCAGTTCGACCCCTACCTCGCGAAGACCGTGCCGATGGGCCACATGTGGTCGACCACCGCGCACCACCTCGTCGAGCGCTACCTCAACACCTGGCTGCGCATCCCGATCGGCGAGTTCTACACGATGTCGAACCGGCTGATGTTCTGGTTGGCCCACAAGATCGCGCTGGTCGGCAACGCGTGGACGAGCCTGCTGCGGATGGTGGGCTTCGAGGCCGACTCCGACCCGCTCAACAAGTACCTCGACTACTGGGCCCGCGGGAACATGGGCGACCCGATGGGCATCTTCCGTCCCGCGTACGAGCAGTCGCAGAAAGGCCCGTGGCCGTGGGTGATCTGCGGGCACAGCCACCTCCCGGGCGTCGTCCCCCTCGGGAGGGGCGGGTACGTCAACACGGGCTCGTGGACCTTCGCGTCGTCGCACTACGTCATCTGGGACCGCGACCACTTCACGGCCCACGACTGGATCACGGGCCGCGAGTTCCACCAGGAGTTCTACGAGCCCCTGCTGGACGGGTGGATCTACGAACGCGACTTCTTCCAGTGGTGGCGCGAGAACTACATGGGCTTCCTCCGCTTCCGGGAGGGCGAAGAGCGCAAGGGCCGCCTCCGCGGCTGGGAATCGTACGTCCGCGACTACCAGTACCTCTCGCAGCTCCGCCCCGGGCGGCTCGAGCCCCTGCGGTCGGAGGAGCCGTGAACGTCGACGGCGTGCACCACCGCACCGTGCGCCTCGACGGCGCGTGCGTCGACCTGATCGACCAGCCCCGGCTGCCCCACGCGTTCGCGCGGGTCCGTACGAAGACCGTGCTCGAGACGGCCGACGCCATCCGCACCATGGTCGTCCGCGGCGCGGGTGCCATCGGGGCCACGGGAGCGGCGGGTGTCGCGCAGGCAGCCGTGCTGGCGGGCGATTCGCAGGTGCACGCCGCGATGCACGAGGCGGCGCGCATCCTGGCGGCGACGCGCCCCACGGCTCAGAACCTGTTCTACGGCATCGACCGGGTGCTCGCGGCGGCCGAGGGTCTCGAGGGCCGCCAGGCGCGCGACGCAGCGGTGGCCGCCGCCGAGGCCGTGGCCGACGAAGATGCCGATTCCTGCAGACGAATCGGCGAACACGGCGCGGCCCTCCTGAAGGACGGCATGCGCATCGCCACCCACTGCAACGCGGGCTGGCTGGCGTTCGTGGACTGGGGCAGCGCGCTGGCGCCCATCTACCGCGCCCACCGCGACGGGGTGAAGCTCGAGGTGTGGGTCGACGAGACCCGTCCCCGCGGGCAGGGCGCGCGGCTCACGGCGTGGGAGCTCGCCCAGGAGGGCGTCCCCCACCGGGTCATCGCAGACGGCGCGCTCGCGTCGCGGATGGCGGCGGGCGAGGTCGACCTGCTGATCACCGGCGCCGACCGGGTGGCGGCGAACGGCGACGTGGCGAACAAGATCGGCACCTACGGCGCGGCGGTCTGCGCGAAGCACCACGGAATCCCGTTCTACGTCGCGCTCCCGACCTCCACGATGGCGCCCGGCACGCCCGACGGCGCGTCGATCCCGATCGAGCAGCGCGACGCGGAAGAGGTCCAGTACACCTGGGGCACCGACGACGACGGGGTGTTCCGCCGGGTCCGCACGACGTACTCGCCGGTCGCGAACCCCGCATTCGACGTGACGCCGGCGTCGCTCGTCACGGGATTCATTACTCAGCACGGGATCTTTGGAGCAGACGCGACTGGCGTGGCTGCCTCTCTGGCGCGTTGACCCGGGCTCGGTGTCGGGTGTCGGGTGTCGAGTGTCGAGTGTCGAGTGTCGAGTGTGTACGGACTGGCAGGGCCAGCCGAGTCGGCCTGGCGTGACGGATCCGTCTCACGCAGATGACGCAGAAGAACGCAGATGACGCAGAAGGACGTCATGAATGGGTCGAGCCGCTTCCTGCCTCGGAAGATGGAGATGGCCGAGTAGCGGATCGAGAGCGCGGCTCACGAGAGCAGCCCGAGGTCCAGACACTCGACACTGGACACTCGACACTCGAAGCTCGACTCCTTCCGACGACACAGAGCGCTGTGGCCCGCTGTGGTCGCTGTGCGAGACCCGGGGACCGGCAACGCTGTCGGCCTCGGAAGCTCACCAGCGCAGCCCGAGGTCCGGACACTCCGGGGCAGAGCAGCGCTCGCCCCATCCGAGCCGCTCCCTCTGCGTCATCTGCGCCCTTCTGCGTCATCTGCGTGAGGCGGATCCGTCCCGGCGCTCGACGCGGTCCCCGGAAGCCCCGACGACGCCGACCGCTCCAGGCTCCAGGCTCCCGGCTCCAGGCTCCAGGCTCCCGGCTCCCGGCTCCCGGCTACGAGAACAGCTTCGAAGCCACCGCGGCGGGACGCTCGCGCATCTCGCTCAGCCAGTCCTTCAGGCGCGGCTCGTCCGCGAGACGCCCGTCGCTGTCGGCGTAGTGCAGCGATGCGGCGACCTGGATGTCGACCGCGCAGAACCCCGCCGGCAGGATCGACCCGCGGTCGGCCAGCGTCTCGCGGAGGGCCGTGAACACCGAGCGGTTCATGTCGCGCAGCGCCTGGGCGCGGCGGGCCGGGCGGTCGTCCTTCGGGACGTCGGGGCGCACGAACTCGAAGCAGATCGGGTCGATCGTGCTCGACGCCAGCGCCATCCACGACCGGTAGCGGTGCGCGTCGTGCGCCGCGGGATTGAGCGCGCCCTGGCCGTACGTCCGCCCGATCCAGTCGAGGATGACGGACGTTTCGCACAGCGCGAGGCCGTCGTCCGTCTCGATCGCGGGGACCTTCCCGAACGGGCTGATCGCGCGGAACGCCGGCGCGTCGAGGTCGCCCTCGCGCCACTTCAGCCACCGGTCCTCGAACGGCACGCCGCACTCGAGCAACATCCAACGCACACGCCCCGACCGGTCGACCGGCGCCATCCCGTACAGCTTCAGCATCGGCTCACTCCCCTGGCTCGAGCACGAGGTCGAGCACCTCGGCCACCGTCTCGACGAAGTGGAAATGAAGGTCCTTCCGGAGCTCCGGCGCGATGTCCTCGAGGTCGTTCCGGTTGCGCGCCGGGAGCACGATGTCGGTCACGCCCGCCCGCCGCGCCGCCAGCGCCTTCTCCTTCACGCCGCCCACGGGCAGGACCCGCCCCCGCAGGGTGATCTCGCCGGTCATGGCCCAGCTCGTACGGAACCGCCGACCCGTCACGATGCTGACGAGCGCGGCGACCATCGTGACACCCGCCGACGGGCCGTCCTTCGGGATGGCGCCCGCCGGCACGTGGAGGTGGAACTCCGCGTCGAAGGACTCGGGGTCGACGCCGTACTCGCCGGCGTGGGTGCGCAGCCAGCTCATCGCGGCCTCGGCGGACTCCTTCATCACGTCGCCGATCGAGCCCGTGAGCTTCATCGAGCGCTTGCCCGGCATGCGGGTGGCCTCGACGAACAGGATCTCGCCGCCGGCGGCCGTCCACGCGAGGCCGATGACCACACCGGGGCTGTCGACGCGCTCGGCGAGCTCGCCGTAGTACCGCGGCGGGCCGAGGAACCGCGGCACGGCCTTCTCGGTGATCCGCACCTTCTCGACGCCCTCTTCGACGATCTGGCGCGCCACCTTGCGGTAGACCCCGGCGAGCATCCGGTCGAGCTCGCGAACGCCCGCCTCGCGCGTGTAGTCGCGGACGACGCGCGTCAGGGCGGTCTTGTCGAACTTCAGCTTCGCGGCCTCGATCCCGTGGGACTCGGCCAGCTTCGGGAGAAGGAAGCGCCGGGCGATCTCGAGCTTCTCCTCTTCGGTGTAGCCGGGGATCTCGATGAGCTCGAGGCGGTCGAGCAAGGCCGCGGGGATGGTGTCGTGCACGTTGGCCGTCGCGATGAACAGCACCTGCGACAGGTCGACGGGCAGGTCGACGTAATGATCCTGGAACGTGTGGTTCTGCGCCGGATCGAGGACCTCGAGCAGCGCGGACGCCGGGTCGCCGCGGAAGTCGTTGCCGACCTTGTCGAGCTCGTCGAGCACGATGACCGGGTTCGAGCTGCCCGCACGGACGAGCGCCCGGATCAGCCGCCCGGGGAGCGCGCCGATGTACGTGCGGCGGTGGCCGCGGATCTCGGTCTCGTCCTTCACGCCGCCCAGCGCGACGCGGCCGTAGTGCCGCCCGAGCGCCGTCGCGATCGACCGACCGAGCGAGGTCTTCCCGACACCGGGCGGGCCCACGAAGCACAGCACCGGGCCCTTGCTGGACGGGTTGAGCTGGCGCACCGCGAGGTACTCGAGCACCCGCTCCTTCACCTTCTCGAGGCCGTGGTGGTCGTCGTCGAGGACCTTCTGCGCCGCACGGAGATCGGTGACGTCTTCGGTGTGCACGCCCCACGGGATGTCGCACACCGTCTCGAGCCACGTGCGCAGGACGGTGTACTCGGCGCTGTCGCTGTGGATCCGCCGCAGCCGTGCGAGCTCGCGCAGCGCTTCGTCGCGGACCTCGTCGGGCATGCCCGACTCTTCGATGCGCTTCTCGAACAGCTCGCCGTCTTCGTCGGCGCTGGCGGCATCGCCGAGCTCGGCGCGGATGGCCTTGAGCTGCTCCTTGAGCTGGAACTCGCGCTGCGATTTGTCCATCGCGGACTGGACGCGCTGGTTGATCTCGGTCGCGATGCGCTGCTGGCTCAGCGCGACGACGATCTGATCGGTGGCGTACTCGAGCCGGGCGAGCGGATCGAGCCCGACGAGGCCGACGATGCGCTCTTTGTAGGTGAGGTCGAGGTTGCCGAGCACCTGGTCGGCGAGCCGCTCGGGATCGCTCGCGTCGGCGCCCATCACGTCGTGATCGGAGGCCGAGACGCCGGTGCCGATCATGTACTCGCGGAACCGGATGTCGAGCTCGCGGCCGAGCGCCTCGTAGCGGACGGGGTCGGACGGCGCCTCGGGCATGGGCGTCGTCTTCACCATCAGCATGCCGTCTATCATCACGGGTGCCGTGACCTGCACGCGCTCGAAGCCCTCGAGCAGCGCGCGGATCGCGCCGTCGGGCATGCGGATGACGCGCAGCACCTGGCACACGACGCCGACCGGGTGGAACTCGGCCCCTTCGGGATCCTGATCGCCGGGCTCGACCTGTTGGATGGCGACGACGGGCTCGCTGGTCTCGAGGATCCGCGAGATCGCGTTGACCTCGACGACGCGCCCGAAGTGCGTGGGCCGGAACGTGCCGGGGAACAGGACGATGTCTCGCAGCGGCAGCGCGACGTTCACTATGCCTCCGTGTGCATGCCGAACCGCCCGCCTAACGCAGCCCCTCTCCCCCCTCCAGCCGGTCGATGGCTTCGCGGATGACGGACACCATCGGCATCAGCTGCCAACGCTGCGCATCGGCGAGCGCGATGTCGAGCTGCGGCCGCGCTTCGTCGGAACCGGTCTCCATCAGGTGCCGCGCCACGAGCCACGAGCCGGTCGTGAGGATCTCGGGATCGCCGAGGTCGCGCGCCTTCTGGGTCGCGACGCGGAGCTTCGGCAGGGCGCCGTCTTCGCCGCGCGTGGCCTCGATGAACGCGAGGTACACCTCGTTCAGCACGACTCCCCGCTCCCAGCCGATGCGCTCGGCGAGCTCGCGGCTGCGCGAGAACGCGACGTGCGCCCGCGACCAGTGGCCCTTCTGGAAGTGCACGTCGCCCACGTTGTGGTGGTTGATCACGACACCCCGCGAGTACCCGATGCCCTCGCGGACCTCGAGCGCCCGGCGGTAGTAGAACAGCGCGTCGTCGGGCCGCCCGGACCACGAGTACAACAGGCCGATGTTGTTGAGCACGCGGCCTTCGAGGATGCGGTCCTTCGCCTTGCGGGCGGCGCGGAGCGCGCTGCGGAGCAACGGCTGGGCCCGCTCGAGGTCGTTCGTGCGGATCCAGCGGTTCGCGAGGCCGATCTGGCAGCGGGCGGCAAGGGCCGGGTCGTGCTCGGCCCGCTCCAGCACGGCCTTCCAGAGCTCTTCGGCCTCGTCGTTGCGGCCCTGCTCGAAGGCGAGCGTCGCGCTGGCCTCGAGGGCCTCGAGCTCGATGTCGGGCTCGTCGTCCATCGGGATCATCGCGCGCGCGGAGGCGAGGTGCGCGTTCGCGAGGCGGAGGTCGCCGCGCTCGAGGTAGCTGCGCCCGAGCTGGAGGTGGCAGCGGACCTCGATCCACGGCAGCCCGGCGTCGCTCGCGATGTCGAGGGCCAGGGAGAGCGACCGCGCGCCGCGAACGTGGTCGCCGAGCAGCATGCTCACCGAGCCGGACTTCAGGTTCAGCGACGCCTCGCCCTGGACGCGGATGTCGAACAGGTCGGGGTCGTTCGGCGCCTCGCCCATCCACTGCAGGCCGCGCTCGTACATCTCGCGGGCCTCTTCGAGGCGCCCGGCCCGCTCGAGGCCGAGCCCCGAGATCTGGGCGTAGCGTGCGGCGTCGACGGGCCGCCCACCGCGCGAGCAGTGGAGCGCCAGCGCGTCGGCGTGCCGGTCGAGGGCGTCGGCGTGCACGGCCTCGATGGCTTCGGCCACGAGCCGGTGGTAGTCGCGCCGCTGGACCCCGAGGATGCCGCGCAGCGCGGCCTCGCGGACGAGCTCGGTCGTGAGCGCCCAGCCGTCTTCGTTCCGGACGACGAGCCCGCGGGCGACGAGCTCCATGAGCAGCGGGGACGGGTCGTCGAGGCCCGCGGCGCGGGCGAGCACGGCGCCCGTGAAGGTCGTGCCGATCACGGCGGCGAGCTGGAGGATGCCCTTGCTGGCCGCGTCGAGCGCGTCGATGCGCGCGCTGATCAGGGAGTGGAGGCTGTCGGGGAGGTCGATGGCGTCGTCGTCGAGGACCGCGGTGCCCTCGTGCACGACGAGCTGCTCGCGCTGGAGCAGGTACTTCACCATCTCCTCGATGTAGAGCGGGTTGCCCTCGCAGTTCTTCGAGACGACCTCCATCAGCGCGTCGTCGAGGGTCTCGACCTCGAGCAGCGCCTTGATGAAGCGCTCCTGCGCGGGCTCGTCGAAGGCGCCGAGCACGACGGGCTCGCAGACCTCGGCCAGCGCTTCGGGCAGCGGCGGACGCCAGACGACGAGGTAGAGCACGGGCGCGTCGTGGGTCTGGCGGACGAGCTGCGCCAGGATGGCGAGATCGCGGGGCCCCATCCCCTCCGCCTCGAGCGCGAGGATCGCGGCGCCCCCTTCGGTCAGCCCGCGCACGAGGCCCTCGAGGGCCAGGACGACCTCGGACTTCTCTGGCGTGGTGCCGTTCTCGGCGCCTGCGATCCACGCGAGCACCTCGACCTGCCGCTCGGTGAGCGAGAGCTCGCCCTCGCGCGCGATGCGGGAGCGGATCTCGGCATCTGGCGCGTCGCGGCCGATGTCGAGCACGACCTGCACGAGCTCGCGGAAGGCCTGTCCGCCGCCCCACGGGTCGCAGCGGACGACGTGGAACGGGATGGTGCGGCGCTGCGCGAGCTGCTGGACCTCGCGCACGAGACGGCTCTTGCCGGAGCCGAGCGGGCCGAGGAGCGCGAGCGCGGCGCCCTGACCGGTGGCGAGCCGCTCGACCGCGCGGATGAGCTGGTCGATCTCTTCGCCGCGCCGCAGGAACGGGCCGCGCCGAGCGGTGCGGATGCCGACGCGCCGCCCTTCGAGCAGGTAGGACGGGAGGTGGTCCTTGCCGCCGCGGGACGGGATCATCGGGCCCTGGCGCAGCCGGAAGTCCGCCACCATCGAGGTGAGGACGCGCTGCGACACGAGGATCTGCTCGTGGTCGGCGGAGGCGGAGAGGCGCCGCGCGAGGCGGGTGGTGTTGCCTCGCGCGAGGTACTGCACGCGGCTGGTGCGGCTGATGCCGACGGTCACCTCGCCGGCGTGGAGCCCGATGCAGAACTCCATCTGGAGTCCCTTCGCCTGGAGCTCGCCCTTGCGGGTCTGGAGCTCGAGCGCGCAGTCCATCGCGCGGGACAGGTCGTCTTCGCGCGTGCGGGGGACGCCGAACAGGATGAAGATGTGGTCGTCGACGGCGCGCTGGATGACGCCGCCCCAGCGGTCGACGATCCGGTGGATCCATCGGAGCAATCGGAAGTGTCGGACGGCGAACTGCTCGGGCTCGATGCGCGCCGAGAGCTCGGTGAGGCCGTCGACGTCCAGCACGAGCACGGCGACCTGCTTGCGCTCGCCGGGGGATTGCTGGAGCTTGCCGGGGAGCGCGACCCGCGGGCTCGGCGTGGGAGCGACCTCGGTGTCGAGCTTCTCGAGGTCTTCGGCGAGCTGGCGGACCGGGAGGCCCACGGCCGGGCGCTTCACGTCGGGGAACAGCCGGCTCGTCCACTCGCTCACGTCGGACGAGCCCACGCGGGCGCCGGTCTCGTAGAGCCAGGCGCGGAGGTCTTCCTCGAAGTCGGCGGCGGTCGGGTGGCGGTCGGCCGGACGGGGCTGGGTGGCGCGGGCGACGATCGCGACGAGCTCGGGATCGAGGTCGGGCCGGGCCTCGGAGAGCGAAGGCAGGTCACCCTCGCGGACGCGCGCCATCTTCGTGGCGGGGTCGAGGCCCTGGTACGGACGGGCGCCCGCGAGCAGCTCCCACAGCGTGACGCCCGCGGAGTACAGGTCGCTGCGGTGGTCGACCGTACCTCCTGCGGCGGACTCGGGGCTCGAGTACGCGAACTTCCCGCGCCCGGCGGGCGTTCCGCTGTCTTCGTCGCTGTTCACGGCACGCGCGATGCCGAAGTCGAGGAGCTTCACCTCGCCGTCGAAGCCGAGCAGCACGTTGTGCGGCGACACGTCCTGGTGGATGAGGCCGAGCGGCTTGCCCTCTTCGTCGGTGCGGCTGTGCGCGTGGTGCAGCCCGCGGAGGAGCTCGGCCACGACGTAGACGGAGACCGCGTCGGGCAGGCGGTCGTTCGTGGAGCGGAGCCGCCGCAGGATGCGCGTGAGATCGCGGCCGTGGAGGTACTCCATCGCGATGAACCACGTGCCGGCGGCCCGGCCGAGCTCGAACACGTGGACGATGTTCGGGTGCGCGAGGTGGACGCCGATGCGGGCCTCGTTGATGAACATGTTCACGAAGCGCGGGTCGTCGGCGTACTCGGGCCGGATGCGCTTCACGACGAGGGTCTTCTGCACGCCCGCGGGACCTTTGGCGCGCGCGAGGAAGACCTCCGCCATCCCGCCGGTCGCGAGGCGCTCGATGAGCTCGTACTTGCCGAGGACTGCCGGCAGGCGCACAGCGTTCTCCCTGCATCGGAACCTTAATGGGTGGATCGGCGTGCGCACTCGCGTCGGAGTGTCGTCGCGCGAACGATGTAGATTCCCCCCATGGACAAGCGCTGGGGCTTCATCGTCGCGCTGATCGTCGGGGCCGTCGCCGGCGCGGGGCTCCAGCGGGCCCTGGCTCCGGTAGCCCCTCCCGCGCTCCAGACGCCCGATCCGGCCGATGTGTTCGCCCAGGTCCACGCCTCGGTCCTCGACATCCAGGTCACCTCCCCCGAATCGCGGGTCGGCGCCGGGGTGGCGATCAGCGAGACGGAGATCGTCACCGCGCGCCACCTGGTGTTCGACACGGTCGATCCGATCGAGGTCGTCGACTCGCACGGGAACGTCCAGATCGCGACGGTCGTGGGGACGGATGCCCGCACCGACCTCGCCCTGCTCGCGGTCGAGGGCCCGCTCGTGCCGGCGGAGCTGGGCGATTCCTCCGCGGTGCGCGTCGGGGACCGTGTGGTCGCGGTCGGCAACCCGTTCGGGCTGCGGCACAGCCTCTCCGTCGGCGTGATCGGGGGCATGCACCGCAAGCTCGACCGCGGCGGAGGCCCGCGGGTCGACTTCATGCAGCTCTCGATCCCGCTGAACCCGGGCAACTCCGGAGGGCCGATCTTCGCGATGGATTCGCGCGTCGTGGGCCTGCTGACCGGCACCCACACGCAGGGTCAGGCGATCGCCTTCGCGGTGCCCGCGGAGCGCCTGATCGAGTCGCTGCCCGCGCTGCGCAGCGGCCGCCAGGTCACCCGGGCGTTCCTCGGCGTGCGGGTCGAGGCGGACGGTGCGGCGGTCCGCGTGGTGTCCGTCGTGCCGTCGGGCCCGGCCGACCGCGCGGGGGTGCGTCCCGGCGACGCGCTGACCGCGTTCGACGACCAGGTGCTCGCCACGCCCGAAGACCTCTACGCGCGGCTCGACAGCATGCCGGGCGGCGCGCGCACCACGATCCGGCTGCTCAGAGACGGGCAGCTGCACATCGCCGACGTCGAGCTGGCCGACTGGGCCGAGCAGCCCACGGTCATCGCGGGCATGACGCTGCGCCCGGTGCCCGGCAGCGGCGGCGAGGTCGTGGCGGTGCGACCGCGCAGCCGCGCCGCGCGCGCCGGGGTCCTCGTGGACGACATCGTGAAGACGGTGAACGGGCTCCCGATGCAGGCGCCATCCGACGTGAAGGACACGGTGACCGCCGAGACGGCGCAGCTCGAGATCGTGCGCGACGGCGCGCCGATGACGGTGCAGCTGTAGCTCCGGACGCAGAGACGAGGCTCACGCGTTGCCCCGGGTCTCGCACGCGAGCCACAGCGCGCTGGGTCGGAACGGGTCGGGCTTCGAGCGTTCCATGGCATCACGCAGATGACGCAGAAGGACGCAGATGACGCAGAAACGAGGCTCCCACCGGATCCGCATCCGCCGATCACGGAGTTCAGAAGACGCTGATTCGTGCGCGGAACGTCCAGGAGGGGGGCATGAGGCATCCGTTCCTGCGCCCTCCTCCGTGTGGAAGGGATCGAGCTTCGGGCGTTCCGAGGCCGCCCTGGAGTGAGGAACCACATTGGCCTGCTCTGGTGGCTGGAGCCAGGATCCGGGCCCAGTCCCCCTCGTCCTCGGGGACCGAAGGACGCTCGGCCCGACGATGACGGACTCCGCGTCCCTCCCGTCCTCCGATCCTCCGTGCTGAGAATCGGCCAGGAACGACGGGCTCTCCGGCGGGACGTTCGGAGACCGGGGTGTTCCGGCGCGCGTTCTCTCAGCACGGAGGGCTCTGGAGGACGGAGGGCACGGAGGTTTCGAAAGGGCCGACGTGGGTCCGGGGTTCCGGGGGCCTTCAACGGCCTCGAAGGTCGAGCTCACCAGAGCACGCGCGCGCCGGCATCGGGCCCTTGGTACTCCTCGTCTTCGGGGACCGAAGAAGGACGCTCCGCCTGACGACGACCGACTCCGTGTCCCTCCCGTCCTCCGATCCTCCGTGCTGAGAATCGGCCCGGTAGGACGGGCTCTCCGGCGGGACGTTTGGAGACCGGGGCGCTCCGGCGCGCGTTCTCTCAGCACGGAGGACGCGGAGGGGCGGAGGGCACGGAGGTTTCGATGGGGCCGACGTGGGTCCGGGGCTCGATGGTTGTTTCGCCAGAGAGGGCCTTCGCGCGGATTGGAAATCGGGATTCACCAGAGCAGGCGGTCGTTTCGGGCTGCTCTCGAGGGATGTCTCCGTGTTCGGGTCGACAGAGCGGGCCTTCTTGCGAACCGGATTCGGGACTCACCAGAGCAGGCCGGCATTTCGGGCTGCTCGCGTGAACTTGCTTCGCTCCCAGGCCGAATGGTCGACAGATTCAAGGCGTTGACGCTGCGTAAAACGCGGATCCGCATCCAGTGGGGGCTGTCGCGAGGTCGAGCGGGCTCGTGTCCCCGAGCGCCGACGAGGAGGTTTGCACCGCCACGACCGCCGAGGACGCCAAGGTCCGCGCGCGGCGGGGCAGAGAGGGCCTTCGCGCGGACTGGACTCGGGATTCACCAGAGCAGGCGAGCGTTTCGAGCACTGACGTTGTGAGGCTCACGGCGCTGCCGATCCCCGGGTCTCGCACAGCGACCACAGCGGGCCACAGCGCTCTGTGTGCCGGATCGGGTCGGGCTTCGAGCGTTCCGTGGCATCACGCAGATGACGCAGGAGACACGCAGATGACGCAGAAGCGAGGCGGCTGTCGCGGGGTCGAGCGTGCTCGTGTCCCCGGGCGCCATCGATGGGGATTGGACTGCCTGGACCGCCGAGGACGCCAAGGTCCGCGCGCGGCGTCCGGCGTCGGGAGGGACTTCTCGATGGTCGGGGGGCCAGAGCGGGCCTTCGCGCGGATCGGAGTCTGGACTCACCAGAGCAGGGCGGCGTTTCGGGCTGCCCGGGTGAGCGGGACCGCCGCAGAGCCGGGTCGAACCGCGCGCTTGGAGCTGGGTGACACGGCGAGGAGCGCGTGGCGATGGGTACGGTGCCCAGGGCTACGCGCGGGCCGGGAGCATCGGCCTGCCAATGCACGCCGCCCGGAGGCACCGGCCACCGAATGCACGGTTTCGGGTCGATCGGGACGACGCGCGACGCACGACTCGTCGATTCTCAGCGTTCATCCGTAGAGGCACACGAGGTGGCGTGCACTGGGACGCCCATGCCTCCCGCCCACGTGCACTGGGACCCCGATGCCTCCCGGCGACGCGGAACGCCGGATGCCCTGGCGCCAGCCAAGGACATGCCCCCGCCCCGACAGCCCAAACCTCCTCGACGCGCCCGGGGACACGAGGCCTCTCGACCCCGCGACGGCCTCCTTTCTGCGTCATCTGCGCCCTTCTGCGTCATCTGCGTGATGCCATGGAACGCTCGAAGCCCGACCCGGTCCGCCACACAGAGCGCTGTGGCCCGCTGTGGTCGCTGTGCGAGACCCGGGGGTCGGCAACGCCACGAGGCAGATCCGGCCCGCCGCCCGTCGTCCGAAGCCGGTGACGGCGAAGCCCGGCATGCAGCGCACCGGGACCCCGCGTCAGGCAGGCCGGAGGGTGCGGCGGAGCCGCAGTCGCGCAGCGACCGAGCGCAAGCGAGCCCGGAGGACGGCCGACGGCGAAGCCGGGACGCCCAAACGCCCTATCGCAGGACCCGCGCGATCCGGTCGACATGGTCGCCCGCGGCGTCGATCAACCCGTCCATCTGCGCGAATCCGTGGATCATGTCCGCGCAGTCGAACACCTGGACGTCGACCCCCGCGTCGTGGAGGCGCTCGGCGTACCGCAGGCCCTCGTCCCGCAGCGGATCGAAGCCCGCCACGACGATGATCGCGGGCGGGTGGCCCTCGAGATCCGGCGCGAACACGGGCGATCCGAGCGGGTCCGCCGGATCGGGCCGGTACTGCGCGAGGTACCAGCGGATCGACTCGCGGGTGAGCTGGTAGCCCTCGCCGAGCTCGGCGAAGCTCGGGAACGAATTCGTCGCGTCGACGCCCGGGTACAGCAGGACCTGGACCTCCGGCAGCGGACCGCCCTCCCGCAGCACCCGGCACGCGTTGGTCGCGTGGTTCGCCCCCGCGCTGTCTCCCGCGATGGCGATGCGCTCGAACCGCGTCGCGAGCGTGGCGTGCAGCTCGCGCCAGGCCTCCACCACGGCGTGGATGGGCTCGGGCCACGGGTGCTCTGGCGCGAGGGGGTAGTCGACGGCGACCACCACGCGGTTCGAGACGCACGCGAGGCGCCGGCAGAGGGCGTCGTGGGTGTCGAGATCCCCGACGACCCACCCACCGCCGTGGAGGAACACGAGTGCCGCGGTCGCGCCGGGCGGCTCGTAGGTGCGGATTCGGGTCGCCCCACCCCGCACGGTGCCGTCGCGGACGTCGACCTCCATCGGATCGGACGCGGCGAGCCAACATCCCTCGACGAACCGCGCGCGCCGCTCGTCGACGGGCGGCTCGGTGTCGGCCTGGGCCAGTGCCTGGAGCCGGCAGAGGAGGTACGCCTGCACGTCGAGCACGTCGCCCCGCCCGTTGGTCGGTGGACGCACCCACGCACGCAGCACGCGGCTGCGGGTGATCCGACGCGCGAGCGCGCGCTTCGCTCGGAGGCCCGGGGACATCGCGGGATGGTATCCGACGCCGCGACGGCAGTCCGGCCGTCCGGGTGATATCCCCGCGTCCACGCGCGGCATGGCGCCGCATCGAGGAGGATCAGGTGGCGGACACCTTCGACGTGATCGTGATCGGGGCCGGCCCCGGCGGCTACCCGACGGCCATCCGCGCCGCCCAGCTCGGCCTGAAGACCGTCTGCATCGAGAAGGAGAAGCTCGGCGGCGTCTGCCTGAACTGGGGCTGCGTCCCGAGCAAGGCGCTGCTGAAGACGGCCGAGCTCGCCAACAAGATCCGCCACGCCGACGAGTTCGGGCTCTCCGTCCCCGGCTTCGAGATCGACTTCGCGGCCGTGGTGAAGCGGTCCCGCAAGGTCGCGCAGAAGTTCGAGAAGGGGGTCGCCTACCTCTTCAAGAAATACGGCGTGAACCGCATCGCCGGCACCGCGAAGCTGACCGGTCCGGGCACCGTCGAGGTCACGACGGCCGAGGGCAAGCGCACGCTCACGGCGAAGCACGTCGTGGTCGCGACGGGCGCGGGCGCGAAGACGTTCCCCGGCATCGAGGCCGACGGGAACCGCGTGGTCACGTACCGCGAGGCCATCGTGAGCGAAGACCAGCCCGAGAGCGTGACGATCCTCGGGTCCGGCGCCATCGGCATCGAGTTCGCGTACTTCTACAACGCCATGGGCACGAAGGTGACCGTGGTGGAGGGCCTCCCCGAGATCGTGCCGCGCGAGGACGCCGAGATCGGCGGCGAGCTGCGCAAGGCGCTCCAGAAGCAGGGCATCGCGTTCGAGCTCGGGCGGTTCGTCGACACGGTGAAGGCCGGTCCCGACGGCGTGGTGACGACCCTGAAGGACGGCACGGCGCTGAAGGCGAAGTCCTGCCTCATCGCACTCGGCATCCAGCCGAACACGAAGGGCATCGGGCTCGAAGAGGCCGGCGTGAAGGTCGACCGCGGCTTCGTGGTGATCGACGACTACGGGCGCACGAACGTCCCCGGGGTGTACGCGGTGGGCGACTGCACGACGAAGGGCGGGCTCGCGCACACGGCGACGGCGCAGGGGCACGTCCTCGCCGAGCTGATCGCGGGGCACCACCCCGTCGCGGTCCGCTACGACGCGATCCCGAGCTGCACGTACTGCCAGCCGCAGATCGCGAGCGTCGGCATGACCGAAGAGGCGGCGAAGAAGGCCGGCAAGGCGTTCAAGGTCGGCCGGTTCCCGTTCAGCGCGAACGGCAAGGCGTACGGCGCGGGCACACCCGATGGCTTCGTGAAGGTCCTGGTCGACGAGAAGTACGGCGAGATCCTCGGCGCACACATCATCGGGGCCGACGCCACCGAGATGATCGCGGAGTACACGCTGGCCCGCACGAGCGAGCTGACGGCCGACGAGATCCTGCACACCGTCCACGCGCACCCGACGGCCGCCGAGGTCATGCTCGAGGCCGTGGCGAACGCCCAGGGCGTGTCCGTCCACATCTGAAGCCCGGGCCGGATACCATGGGGCCGATGCTGTGGTTCGTCGCCGCCTGCACGGGTCCCACGCCGGAGCCCATCCCCACCCCGGTGGTCGAGGACGAGGTCCCGACCCCCACCGGGGTCGTGCGCGAGTACGAGTGGGAGGTGTCCTACGGCGCGTGGGACCTGTGGCTGAACGCCGAGCAGGTGGTGGGCCGTGCCACCGGGTACACGTTCGACGGCGAGTTCTGGGGTCCGACGATCGTGTGTGACCTCGGCGACACGGTGCGCGTCACGCTCGACAACCAGACCGGTGACACGATCGGCATCACGCCGGGCGGGATGGTCTACGACGCCGACAACGACGGGCTCCTGCGGCGCGCCGGTCCCGGGGAGTCCGTCACGTACACGTGGGAGGCGATGTCCGGTCCCGGGGTGTTCCTGTGGCGCAGCCGCCAGCTCGACATCAAGCTGCGCGAGAGCCAGGCGATGTCCGGGATGATCGGGCTCGTCGTGGTGCGCGGGCGCGACTGGCGCGAGACCCGGCCCGACCGCCTGCTCAACGCGATGATGGTGCGCACGTACCCGCCGCTCACGTCCGTCCAGCCCGACCTGCCGGGGCCCTGGCGGCACGGCCCGCTCGACACGGCGTGCGCGCAGTGCATCGACACCGGCGTGTTCCCCGGCGACCTGCACGCGACGCACAACCAGGCGCTGGTGCTGCAGGAGATCCGGCCGAACCCGGCGGGCGAGAACGCGAAGAACCCGTGGCTCACGGACTCGCTCGAGGTCCCGCGCATCGAGATCGAGACCGGGCAGACGGTCCGGATGCACACGACGGCGTACGGCACCGGCGTCGCGGCGTTCCACATCGAGGGGCTCGACTGGGCCGACCCGTTCACGGGCCAGGTGGTGAACACGACGTGGCTCGCGCCGGGCGAGACGCGCTGGGCCGACCTCGGTGCCATCGAAGCGATCGGGGCGCACCGGATCGAGAACTTCGCGACGACGGACTACGGCCTGCAGAGCGGGTGGATGGTGGTGTCGCTCCCGGAGTGAGCGCCGCGTCGGGCTGCACGTGACGACGGGCGTGTCGGGTTACTACGCGCGCATGCAGACGTGGGTGAACGCCCTCACCGCGGTCCGGGGCCTCTGTGGGCCCGTCGTGGCGGGCCTGTTGCTCGCCGGGCTCAACAAGGCCGGGTTCTGGCTGTTCCTGTTCGCCATCCTGACCGACCTGGTCGACGGGCGTCTCGCGAAGCTCGCCGGCGGCGACAATCCCGTGGGCCGGATGCTCGACCCCGCCGCGGACAAGATGCTGACGGACACGGTCTGGGTGGCGCTGTGGTGGGTCGGCTGGGGCCCCACGTGGCTCGTGGCCGGGTGCCTCGCGCGCGACCTGTTCGCCGGGTACCTGTGGTGGCGCGGCGTCCGCGAGGTCTCGCCCGCAGCGCAGGTCGGCATCGCGTTCGAGGGCGTGGCGCTCTGCGTGCTGTTGTTCCACGGGCCGTGGCTCGGCGTACACTGGCCCAGCGTGGGCACCGTGTGCGGTGCGATCGCCCTGGGGTTGTTCCTGGCCTCGCTTCCTCAATACTGGCAGGACGGAAGACGACCCTGATGCAGGCACCCATCCACCCCAACGTGGTCACCGCCCTCCGGCTCCCGCTGGCCCCCATCGCCGTGGGGTTCATGTGGGTGCAGACGCCGTGGGCGTACGTCGTCGCGGCGTTGCTGGCGTTGCTGCTCGAGATCACCGACATCCTCGATGGCTGGATGGCCCGCCGCTACAACGTCGTGAGCGACTTCGGGAAGCTGTTCGACCCCTTCAGCGACGCGTTCTGCCGGTTCACGCTGTTCCTCGGGCTCTACGCGATCGGCGTCGCAGAGCTGTGGATGATCCTGGCGATCTTCTACCGCGACAGCTCGATCTCCTTCTTGCGGACCGTGAGCGCCGTGCGCAACGTGGTCCTCGCCGCGCGCACGTCCGGAAAGATCAAGGCGGTCGTGCAGGGCGTGGGCACGCAGCTCGTGTTCGTGCTGCTCGTCGCGCTGGCGTGGTTCCCCGAGCTCACGTGGCTCGAGCCCCTGCCCTACTGGACCATGGTCATCGTCACGATCGTGACCATCGTGAGCTTCATCGACTACTTCGCGGGCAACTTCACCCTGCTGCGGGCCGCGTGGAACGACGAGTGAGATGATCGACCTGACCTGGCCGGTGATCCGGGCCCTCCTGTTCCAGCTCGACGCCGAGCGGGCGCACGAGCTCACCCTGCACACCCTGAGCGCGGCGCCCGACCTGCTCGCTGCGATGGTCCGCCCGTTCACGCAGTGCCCGGCGCAGCCGATCCAGATCGCCGGGCTCACCTTCCGCGGTCCCGTGGGGCTCGCCGCGGGCCTCGACAAGAACGGCCTCGCGATCCCCTTCTGGCCGGCGCTGGGCTTCGGGTTCGTCGAGGTCGGCACCGTCACGGCGCATCCGCAGCCCGGGAACGACAAGCCCCGCCTGCACCGGCTCGTCGCCGACCGCGCGATCATCAACCGGATGGGCTTCAACAACGAGGGCAGCGCCGCGCTGGCCGACCGCCTGCGGAAGCTGCGGGAGTCGGGGCGATGGCCCGAGGTCCCCGTGGGCGCGAACATCGGGAAGTCCAAGATCACCCCGCTCGACGAGGCGAATGCCGACTACGTCACGTCCACCGAGCGGCTGCGGGGGCTGGCGGACTGGTTCACGGTGAACGTCAGCTCGCCGAACACACCCGGCCTGCGAAGCCTGCAGGGCCGCGACACGCTGGCGACGCTGCTCCCCGCGGTGCTCGGCGCGGCGGGCGACACACCGGTGTTCCTGAAGCTCGCGCCCGACCTCGAGCCCGAGGCGCTCGAGGAGGCCGTCGATCTCGCGATCGAGGTCGGTGTGCACGGGCTGATCGCGACGAACACGACCATCGGGCGCGACGGGCTGTCGGCGCCGACCGACCTCGAGGGAGGGCTGTCCGGGCGCCCGCTCTGGCCGCTCGCCCGCAAGCGCATCGAGACGGTCGTGAACCGTGCCGGCGGACGGGTCCCCGTGATTGGCGTGGGAGGTGTGGAGCGGGCCGACCAGGTGCGCGAGCTGCTGGCGCTCGGGTGCCGCGCGGTCCAGCTGTACACGTCGTTCATCTTCGAGGGGCCAGGCCTGCCGAGCCGCCTGCACCGGGAGCTCGCGTGAGGCGCGTCGCACCGGCCCTCTTCGCGCTGGCGCTGTGCGGCTGCCCGCCGAAGGTCCCCGAGCACCTGCGGGTCGTGACGCAGGAGGACACCAAGGCCGCCGCCCTGGAGTTCGAGAGCCGCGACGCCATGCTCGACGCGCTCGTGGGCCGCGACCCGCTGGTCCGCGCTCCGGCCCTGCCCGACGCCGAGCACGCCCGCACCCACGACGAGGGCATCGCCGCGTGGATCGAGGAGGTCAAGGCGCTCGAGGAGGGCGACGGGGACCCGGGTCCGCTGATGCTGCAGCTCGCGGAGCGCTTCCCGGAGAGCGAGGTGGTCGCGCTGTCCCGCGGCTATCGGCTGCGCCGGGCCGAGAACCGCGTCGGGAACCTGACGGGCTCGGACGAGGGCGAGCTCGGCGCCGACCTCGCGCGCCTGCTCACGCCCCTGCGCGACGGCGGCGTGATGGAGGGGATGACGCGGTCTCCCCTGCCCTTCCTGGGGACGGACGCCGCGAAGGGCATGCGGGTGTACGGCGAGCGCTGGGTGCTGTCCGCGTGGCTCGTGTCGCCGAAGCTCCACACTGCGCCCGTCACACAGGCCCTGGCGGCGCCGCAGTACGACGGCCTGTCGTCGAGCCCCACGGGGCGCATCCTCGCGAACCGCGACAAGCGCGCGGACGTGCCGCAGCCGGCCCTCGACGACCTGCGGCGGGCGACGCTCCTCTCCCTCACGCGCGCGGCGGCAGACCGCGACAAGGAACAGGCCGCGTGGGCCGAGCTGAAGCACGCCGCCCGCGAGGAGCTCGGCGTGAAGGAGCCGGAGCAGGCGCTGCTCCAGCGGGCGTTCGACGGGCTGTCCGCGTCGACGGGCGCGGATGCCGCCGCTGCGGGCGCCTGGATCGCGGCGACCGGCCTGCGCTGGCTGGACGCGTGCCCGGACGCTCCGTGCGTCGGATACGACCGGACGGCCGTGTTCAGCGACGCGACGCGCTGGGGCCCCGAGGTGTCGGGCCTGGCGCACGCGTGGCGCGTCATCGCGCTGAAGGATGCGCTCGACACGATGGAGGCCGGCCACGACACCGTGCTGTTCCCCACCGCGATCCTCCAGCTGGCGGATGCGTTGAACGGCACGGGCGCCGGCCCGATCGACATGGCGATCGTGCGGAAGGCGCGGCCCGATCCGGCCGTCTGGTTGGGCCTCGCGCGGGCCGTCGGCGCAGACGGCGCGACCGACTGGAGCACCACCCGGACGGCGCTCGGATCCCACCTCGAGACGGTCGCGAAAGCCGCGATCGAGGCCAATCCCGACAACGAGCTCACGCCGCTGCTGGAGCGCATCGCGAAGCGGGCCGTGCGCTGAGCGATCGCGTGCCCTTGCGCGTGTCGGACGGTGGGTTACCTCACTTTCGCTTCGCGGGTGTAGCTCAGTGGTAGAGCCCCACGTTGCCAACGTGGCTGTCGACAGTTCGAATCTGTTCACCCGCTCTCGCGAACGCCTGAACGCCCACCGGTCCAACCGCGTGGGCGTTTTTGCTGTTGGGGCCCGGGTCGGGTGTCGGGTGGGTTCCGCGGCCCCTGGAGATGGCGGCGTTGCGGGTGTCGGCCGCGGGATCCCGGCTCGTCGTAGAGGACGGGGATGGCGGGTGTGAACGCCCGGTCTACCCATTACTCCGCGCGCAAGCGCGCTGCGCGGCTGGCCTTCGGCCGCCTTGCGGGTCGGTAGACCCGGCAGTCCCAGGATCCGGTTTCCCGGGAGGGGCGGGCGCCCAGATAGGCGTGGGGAAACCGGACCCTTCGGGCTCTGCCTGTCGCGATCGAGGAGGTCATGAGAGCTCCGCATCGGCACGGCACTCGAGGCCCGACCCGTGCGCGTGCGCGTGCGCGTGCGCGTGCCCGAATGTGCGCTCGAAGCGAGATTCCGGCTCGTCGTAGACGGCGCCGTCGGGTGTCTGCCGCGGGATCCCGGCTCGTCGTAGACGGCGCCGCCGCGGGTGTCGGCCGCGGGATCCCGGCTCGTCGCAGAGGACGGCGATGGCGGGTGTCGGCCGCGGGATCCCGGCTCGTCGTAGAGGACGGGATGGCGGGTGTGAACGCCCGGTCTACCCATTACTCCGCGCGCGGAGCGCGCTGCGCGGCTCGCCTGCGGCGGCCTTGCGGTTCGTAGACCCGGCAGTCCCAGGATCCGGTTTCCTGCTGGGTTCCGGCGCCACGGCAGGGCCTGGGGAAGCCGGACCCTTCGGGCTCTGCCTGTCGCGATCGAAGAGGTCGGAAGAGAGCGGACCGGTGGGGCGCTCGAGGCCCGACCCGTGCGCGTGCGCGTGCCCGAATGTGCGCTCGAAGCGAGATTCCGGCTCGTCGTAGACGGCGCCGTCGCGGGTGTCGGCCGCGGGATCCCGGCTCGTCGTAGACGGCGGTGTTGCGGGTGTCGGCCGCGGGATCCCGGCTCGTCGTAAACGGCGCCGTCGCGGGTGTCGGCCGCGGGATCCCGGCTCGTCGGAGAGAACGGGGATGGCGGGTGTGAACGCTCGGTCTACCCCTTACTCCGCGCGCGGAGCGCGCTGCGCGGCTGGCCTTCGGCCGCCTTGCGGGTCGGTAGACCCGGCAGTCCCAGGATCCGGTTTCCTGCAGGGTTCCGGCGCCACGGCAGGGCCTGGGGAAACCGGACCCTTCGGGCTCTGCCTGTCGCGATCGAGGAGGTCATGAGAGCTCCGCATCGGCAGGGCACTCGAGGCCCGACCCGTGCGCGTGCGCGTGCGCGTGCGCGAATGTGCGCTCGAAGCGAGATCCCGGCTCGTCGAAGACGGCGTGTTGCGGGTGTCGGCCGCGGGATCCCGCTCGTCGTAGACGGCGCCGCCGCGGGTGTCGGCCGCGGGATCCCGGCTCGTCGCAGACGGCGCCGCCGCGGGCGTCGGCCGCGGATCCCGGCTCGTCGTAGAGGACGGGGATGGCGGGTGTGAACGCCCGGTCTACCCCTTACTCCGCGCGCGGAGCGCGCTGCGCGGCTGGCCTTCGGCCGCCTTGCGGGTCGGTAGACCCGGCAGTCCCAGGATCCGGTTTCCTGCAGGGTTCCGGCGCCACGGCAGGGCCTGGGGAAACCGGACCCTTCGGGCTCTGCCTGTCGCGATCGAGGAGGTCATGAGAGCTCCGCATCGGCAGGGCACTCGAGGCCCGACCCGTGCGCGTGCGCGTGCGCGTGCGCGAATGTGCGCTCGAAGCGAGATCCCGGCTCGTCGAAGACGGCTGTGTTGCGGGTGTCGGCCGCGGGATCCCGGCGCGTCGTAGACGACGCCGCCGCGGGTGTCGGCCGCGGGATCCCGGCTCGTCGCAGACGGCGCCGCCGCGGGCGTCGGCCGCGGGATCCCGGCTCGTCGTAGAGGACGGGGATGGCGGGTGTGAACGCCCGGTCTACCCATTACTCCGCGCGCGGAGCGCGCTGCGCGGCTGGCCTTCGGCCGCCTTGCGGTTCGCAGACCCGGCAGTCCCAGGATCCGGTTTCCTGCTGGGTTCCGGCGCCACGGCGGGGCGTGGGGAAACCGGACCCTTCGGGCTCTGCCTGTCGCGATCGAAGTTGTCGGAAGAGAGCCGGACCGGGGGGCGTTCGAGCCGCCCCACCTCGATGCTTCGACCCGCGAATCCGGCGCCGAGGCTGTCCCGATCGTGCCAGAGCCCTCGCGAAACGCCCATCAGCACGGGTGGATCGGGTGTCCAATTTGGGCCAGACCCAATCGGGACGCCCGTGCTCGTGAGTCGTGCTCGTGAGTCGTGCTCGTGAGTCGTGCTCGTGAGACGTGCTCGTCCTCGTGAGACGTGCTCGTCCTCGTGAGACGTGAGACGTGGACGTGCCCGTGAACGTGGCCGTGCCCGTGAACCGAAGCGTCAGGCGGGCCGGAGGGTGCGGCGGAGCCGCAGTCGCGAAGCGACCGAGCGAGAGCGAGCCCGGAGGACAGCCGCCGGCGAAGCCGGGACGCCCAGATCAGATGCTGGCGATGGACCGCGCAGCCCGCATGCCGTCGAGGGCGGAGCTGATGATGCCGCCCGCGTATCCGGCGCCTTCGCCCACGGGGTACAGCCCTTCGACCGTGGTGGAGCAGCCGCGCTCGTCGCGCTCGAAGCGGATGGGGGACGTGGTGCGGGTCTCCGGTGCGATGAGGACGGCATCCTCGCCCGCGAAGCCGGGGATCTCGCGGTCGAAGCACCGGATGGCCTCGACCATGCCGTCGACCACGAAACCCGGCAGGACCTCGCGCAGGTCGACCGGGACGAGGCCCATGGGGAACGAGCTCTTCGGGAGGTCGGTGCTCGGGCGGCCGGCGAGCAGGTCGCTGACGCGCTGCGCGGGTGCACGGTAGTCGCCGGAGACCTCGAAGCAGCGGCGCTCGATGGCATCCTGCCAGCGGAACCCCGCCATGGGGTCGGTGTCGCCGTAGTCTTCGGGGTGGACCTCGACGATGACCGCGGAGTTCGCCCACATCGCGCGGCGGGCGGCGAAGCTCATGCCGTTCACGACGACGCGGTCGGGGTGGTTCGACGCCGGCACGACCATGCCGCCGGGACACATGCAGAACGTGTGCGCCTTGCGGCCCTCTTCGGGGTTGTGCGCCAGGCGGTAGCTGGCCGGGGGGAGCTCGCCGCGTGCGACCTTGTAGCGCCCGGTGTCGATGAGGGTCTGCGGGTGCTCGATGCGCGCCCCGACCGCGATCTCGCGCGGGGCCGCGGCCGCTCCGGCGTCGAGCATCATCTGGACGCTGTCGCGCGCGCTGTGCCCGATGGCCATGAGCACCGGTGCCCCGGTGACGACCTCGCCCGACGCGAGCTCGACGCCCACCGCCCTGCCCTCTTCGACGCGGATGCCCGTCACCGCCGCGTGGAACCGCACGTCGCAGCCGAGGTCGCGCAGGCGCTGGCGGAACGGCGGGAGGATGGCGCGGATCCTGTCGGTGCCGAGGTGGGCCCAGCCCTCTTTGAGGGTCTCTTCGTCGGCGCCGAAGTCGACGAGCCGCCGGAAGATGAAGCCGAGCTCGCCGTCACGGCGCCGGGTGTAGATCTTGCCGTCGGAGAAGGTGCCGGAGCCGCCCTCGCCGAAGATGAGGTTGTTCTCGGGGTCGAGCTCGCGCTTGCGCCGCCAGAACAGGTTCACGGCGTCGACGCGCTCTTCGACCGGCGCACCGCGCTCGAGGAGCGTGACCGGGATGCCGCTCTCGGCGAGCCACAGGGCCGCGAAGAGCCCGGCGGGGCCGGCCCCCACGACGATGGGACGCAGATCGGCCGGCCAGTCGGTGCGGCGGACGGGGGCCTGGTCGACGAGGCCGTAGCGACCGTCGTCCCGGTCGGTCCACGCGCGGGCCCCGGGGACGCGCCGCTCGAGGACGCGGGCCTCGTTGGCGACATCGACGCGGTAGACGGCGCTCCACCGCTGCTTTCCGCGGCGGGCGTCGAGGCTCTTCTTCACGAGGGTCACGTCGCGGATCTCGGCGGGACGGACGCCGAGCCGCTTGGAGAGCGCCTTCTTGGGGTCGGCGTCGGGACCTGCCCACGGGACGTTGGAGACCAGGAGTGCCATCGGGGATCCAGGTAGCCGCTCCAGGCCGCGGCGGATAGTCGAGCGTCCACATCGAGCCCGGGAGATCCCATGGCCCTCCGCATCGCGATCAACGGCTTCGGACGCATCGGACGCAACGTCCTCCGCAGCGCCTGGAATCGGGACGACGTCGAGTTCGTCCACATCAACGACCTCACCTCCGACGACATGCTGGCCTACCTGCTGCGTCGCGACACGGTCCACGGCACCTGGGGCGTCGATGTCGAAGTCGGCGACGAGGCGCTGATGATCGGCGGCAAGCGCGTCCCGGTCACGGCCGAGCGCGACCCGACGAAGCTCCCCTGGGGCGACCTCGGCGTCGACGTGGTCCTCGAGTGCACCGGTGTCTTCACCAAGCGCGAGAAGGCCGGGCTGCACCTCCAGGCCGGCGCGAAGAAGGTCATCATCTCGGCGCCCGCCGACGATGCCGACAAGACCTTCGTGTACGGCGTGAACCACCACGAGTACGAGCCGAGCAAGCACCACGTCGTGTCCAACGCGAGCTGCACCACGAACTGCCTCGCTCCGGTCGCCAAGGCGATCCACGACAGCATCGGCATCGAGCACGGCCTCGTGACGACCGTCCACAGCTACACGATGGACCAGAACATCCTCGACGCGCCGCACAAGAAGGACTTCCGCCGTGCCCGCGCCGCCGCGCAGAACATCGTCCCGACCTCCACGGGCGCCGCGAAGGCCATCGGCCTCGTGATGCCCGAGCTGAAGGGCAAGATGGACGGCATGGCCATCCGCGTCCCCACCCCGAACGTCAGCCTGGTCGACCTGGTCTTCAAGTCCAGCCGCGCGACCTCGGCCGCCGAGGTGAACGAGGCCATCGTGGCCGCCGCGAACGGCAAGCTGAAGGGCGTCCTCGCCGCGACCAACGAGCCCATCGTGAGCTCCGACCTGATCGGCAACCCGCACAGCTCCATCGCCGACCTCGGCATCACCAAGGTGATCGCCGACGACTGCGTGAAGGTGCTGTCCTGGTACGACAACGAGTGGGGCTTCTCCTGCCGGATGATCGACCTCGCGAAGGTGGTGGCGGGCTGATGGCACGCGGATTCGTGAAGCTCGAAGACCTCGCCGTCGAAGGCAAGCGCGTCCTCTGTCGCGTCGACTTCAACGTCCCGCTCGACGACGGGCAGGTCGCCGACGACACCCGGATCCGCGCCTTCGTCCCGACCCTGAAGTACCTCCAGGAGCGCGGCGCCCGGCTCGTCCT
Organism: Alphaproteobacteria bacterium; assembly: GCA_020632875.1. Classification (GTDB taxonomy): domain Bacteria; phylum Myxococcota_A; class UBA796; order UBA796; genus JACKEQ01. The sequence continues at coordinate 427,226 of JACKET010000006.1, read as the reverse complement.
CGCCTCGCACCTGGGCCGCCCGAAGGGCAAGCCCGATCCGGCCCAGTCGCTGCTCCCCGCCGCGGCCCGGCTGGCCGAGCTCATCGACCAGGATGTCGTGTTCGCGCACGACATCGTGGGCGACGAGGTCACGGCGCTCACCCGCGAGCTGCAGGAAGGCGGCGTCATGGTCGTCGAGAACCTGCGGTTCGACCCGCGCGAAGAGGCCGGCGACGCCGAGTTCGCCAAGGCGCTGGCCGACCTCGGCGACGTGTTCGTGAACGACGCCTTCGGCGCGATGCACCGGGCCCACGCGTCCATCACGGGCGTGCCCCAGCACCTCCCCTCCGCTCCGGGCCTCCTGGTCCAGCGCGAGGTCGAGGTCCTCGGTCGCCTCATCTCCACCGATGCCACCGGGCGCACGCCGTTCGGCGCGGTCCTCGGCGGGGCGAAGGTGTCCGACAAGATCAAGGTCATCGACGCGCTCTCGCGGCGGGTCGACCACCTGTTCATCGGCGGCGCCATGGCCTACACCTTCCTCAAGGCGCAAGGCCAGCCCATCGGCAACAGCCGGTGCGAAGACGACAAGCTCGACCTCGCGCGCGAGCTCGTCGAGAAGTGCGAAGCCCGCAACGTGAAGGTCCACCTGCCCGTCGATCACGTCGTGGCGGCGACCTTCGCCGAGGATGCCGCACCCGAGACGGTCACCGAGATCCCCGACGGCACGATGGGCCTCGACATCGGTCCCGAGACCGTGAAGGCCTGGTCCGAGATCTTCGGCCGCTGCAACACGCTCTTCTGGAACGGCCCGCTCGGCGTGTTCGAGTGGGACAGCTTCGCCGGCGGCACCCGCGGCGTGGCCGAAGCGCTCGCGAGCTCCAGCGGCTTCACGGTCGTGGGGGGAGGCGACTCCGCCGCGGCGGTCGCGAAGTTCGGCCTCGCCGAGCGGATGGGCCACATCTCCACGGGGGGTGGCGCTTCGCTCGAGTACCTGGAAGACGGCGACCTCGTCGGGCTCCAGGCGCTCCGGAAGTAGCCCGTGTGGGCCTTCGTGCTCGTGGCGTGCGGCACGGCTCCCGAGCCTTCCGCTCCCCCCGAGCCGAACCCCGATGCGGTCGAGCTGAAGTCCGGACTCGTGCTCGTCCCCGCTCCCGGTGACCGGCGCGAGGCGAAGAAGAGCTCCGCGACGGCGGGGCTCCTGACGGTGAAGGGCGAGGACGTCGACCAGAACATCGGCTGGGGCAGCACGCTCAAGCCGCTCGAAGACGGCGCTCTCCACGAGCGCAGCCTGGTGTTCGAGGCCCTCCCCGGCGCCGATGCCTCGTCCGCGGGGCCGATGACGCCGGTGACCATCCTCGGCAAGCCGGGATTCAGCTGGGCCGTCGACGGCGACACGACCCAGTTCGTGGGCACGGTCGCCGACGTGTGCGGGCGGCGCCACACGGTGGTGTCGTTCGGTCCCCTGCTCGAGACGGTGAACGCCGCGCACGAGAAGACCGTCGCCAGCATCGGCTGTCCGAAGGACGCCCCCGCACCCTGACGTCGACCCGTCCGGAGCGTGCGGTTACGGCGGCCTCCCAGCAAGGAGCGTCGCCATGGCCCGAGTCCCGTTCATCGCCGGAAACTGGAAGCTGAACCACGGTCCCAAGGCCGCTGCGGCGCTCGCGATGGGGCTGCGCGACAGCCTCGCGAACCGCGGCGACGCGACGCTGGCGGTGTTCCCGACGGCGCTGTCGATCCCGGCGGTCCTGCCGATCCTCGAGGGCACGGGCATCCACGTGGGTGTGCAGGAGATCAACGCGTCCCAGCACGGTGCGTTCACGGGCACGAACTCCGCCGAGATGGCGCGCGAGCTCGGCTGCACGTACGCGCTCATCGGGCACAGCGAGCGCCGGCAGCTGTTCGGCGAGACCGACGCCGACGTGCGCGTGAAGATCGACGCGGCCCGCGAGGCCGGGCTGCTCCCGATGGTCTGCATCGGCGAGACCTTGCAGGAGCGCGAGGCCGGGCGCGTCGAAGAGGTGGTGTTCCGGCAGCTCTCCGCGGCCTTCGAGGGCATCGAGGCCGACGTCGCCGCGACGATCACGATCGCCTACGAGCCCGTGTGGGCCATCGGCACCGGCGTCACCGCGACGCCCGCGCAGGCCCAGGAGGTCCACGCGAAGCTCCGCGGCTGGCTCGCGACGCACTACCCGGCATTCGTCGCCGAGCAGACGCGCATCCTGTACGGCGGCAGCGTGAAGCCCGACAACGCCGCGGAGCTGATGAGCTGTCCCGACATCGACGGCGCGCTGGTGGGCGGTGCGAGCCTGAAGGCCGCGGACTTCGCGGGCATCGTGGCGGGCGCGGTCGCGTAGCCGGGAGCCGGGGCCGAGAGCCGGGGCCGGGAGCCGGCTCCCAAACAAAAAGAGGCTCCCGACATTGCCGGAAGCCTCTCATGCGCGAGGGGGGACTCGAACCCCCACAGCATTTCTGCCACAAGGCCCTCAACCTTGCGCGTCTACCAAATTCCGCCACTCGCGCGGACCCCGTTGGGGTATCCAGGCAGCCGGTGGGCTGCAAGAGCCTGCGATCACTCCGGGGCAGGAACCTCGGACGGAGGGGCATCGGGTGCCGGAGAAGCCTCGGGAACCGGGTTCTTCTCGGCCTGGATCTCCTTCCGGATCGCGTCGAACTCGTCGTCGACGTTGCCCGTCGCCATCATCGACTGGTTCGAGTAGAGCGCCAGGGTGATGGACGTGCCCATGAACATCACGGCGACGATGGTGGTCGCGCGCTGGAGGATGCTCGCCGGGCCGCGCGGCCCGAACACCGTGGACGACCCGCCGCCGCCGAACGCCAGCCCCACCTCGCCCTTGGCGGGCTGCAGCAGGATGATGAGGACCATGAAGAGGCACAGCACGACGTGGAGTGCGACGACGAACAGATACATGGACTTCCCTCGAACCGGTGCAACCTATGCCCGAGACCCGCGGTGTCAAGGCACCGGGAGCGGGCCCGTCAGTGGCGGAACTCGCACACGGGCTTGATGCAGTCGGCGTAGATCTCGTGGCGGTGCTTGCGGACCTTGAAGCCGTACGTCTTCGCGACGACCTCTTGCCGCTCTTCGATGCCCTCGTCTTCGAACTCGACGATGCGGCCGCACGTCAGGCAGATGATGTGGTCGTGGTGGTCGCCTTCGAGGTTCGGCTCGTAGAGCGTGAGCCCCGTGTCGGCGAACTTGTGCTCGAGCGCGACGCCGGAGTCGGTCATGAGCTTCATCGTGCGGTACACCGTGGCGTACCCCATCGAGGCGTACTCGACCTGCGCGGTGGCGAGCAGCTCGTTGAGCGAGCGGTGCCCCTCGCCCTCTTTGAAGAACACGTCGGCGATGACCTTCCGCTGCCGGGTGTACTTCAGCCCCTCGGAGGCCAGGTACTCCTTGAAGCGTTCCTTGAGTCGCGCGGTCTCGGACAACATGAACCCCTGGCCCTGAGACAGGTCGTCCACCCGCCCTCGTCAGCATGCTAACGAGAAGCCCGGGTGGACGCCCATCCGCAGGGATCGGATCGAGAGCTACTCGACGACCTCGCCCTCGTCGGCATCCGCCGGAGCGTCGTCCATCGCCACGGTCGCCTCTTCGTCGGCGGCCTTGGTCGAAGCCTTCTTCGCGGCCTTCTTCTTGGGCTCTTCGGCCTTGGCCTCGAGCTCTTCGACGAGCTGGATCACCGCCATCTCGGCGTTGTCGCCCGCGCGGAAGCCGGCCTTGAGGATGCGGGTGTAGCCGCCGGGACGCGTGCGGTAGCGCTCAGCGTACTCGCCGAACAGCATCCCGAGCGCAGCGTCGTCGTTGACCCACAGCTTGGCGCGGCGGATGGCGGCAACGCGGTCGGCACGGGCCTGGCGCTGGGCATCCTGATCCTTCATCGCGTCGATGTCGGCGGCGCTGGGCGCACGCTTGCCGAGCGAGATGACCTTGTCGGCCACACGGCGGAGCTCTTTCGCGCGCTGCGTGGTCGTCTTGATCTGACCGTGCACCATCAGCGCGGTGACCATGTTGCGGAACATGGCCTTGCGGTGAGGAGCGTTGGTATCGAACTTGCGTCCCGACTTACGGTGTCGCATGGGAATCTCCAGGAGGGTGTGCGCCGCGGATCCGGGCGGCGGCCACTGGCTGCCGGCCCGGAACGGAGCGCGGCCGGCTAGCCGACCTTATGCTTCGGGAAGTTGTGGAGCTTCATGCCGAGCGAGAGGTTGAGATCCGCGAGGATCTCCTTGATCTCGTTGAGCGACTTCCGGCCGAAGTTCTTGGTCTTCAGCATCTCGGTCTCGCTCTTCTCGACCAGCTGGTAGATGTACTCGATGCCGGCGTTCTGCAGGCAGTTCTGCGAGCGCACGGAGAGCTCGAGCTCGTCGACACGCTTGAACAGCGCCTCGTTGAACTCCTCTTCGGCGGCATCCTCTTCTTCGACTTCGGGCTCTTCCTCTTCCGCGAAGTTGATGAAGATCTGGAGCTGCTCCTTGAGGATCTTGGCCGAGTACGCGAGGGCGTCTTCGGGGTGCACCGAGCCGTCGGTCCAGACCTCGATCACGAGCTTGTCGTAGTCGGTGCGCTGACCGACGCGGGCGTTCGTGACGGTGTAGCGGACGCGCTTGATCGGCGAGAAGATGGCGTCGACCGGGATGGTGCCGATCGGCTGCGTCTCGTCTTTGTTCTGGGCGGCCGGGACGTAGCCCTTGCCCATGCGCACCACGACCTCGGCGTTGAACTCGCCTTCTTCGGTGAGCGTGCAGATCGGGTGGTCGGGGTTGAGGACCTCGCAGTTCGCGTCGAAGGTGAAGTCACCCGCGCGGACCACGACGGTCTCACCGGCCTCGCCCTTGCGGGAGATGCGACCGACGATGGGGTTCATCGAGTTCGTCTTGAGGAGCACACCCTTGATGTTCAGGATGATGTCCGTCACGTCTTCGACGATGCCCGGGATGAACGCGAACTCGTGCAGCACGCCGTCGATGCGCACGCTCGTGACCGCGGCGCCCTGGAGCGACGACAGCAGGATGCGGCGCAGCGAGTTGCCGATGGTGGTACCGAAGCCACGCTCGAGCGGACGGATGACGAACTTGCCGTAGGTCGAGGAGGAATGGGGCTCACGCTCAACGCGGCGCGGCTTGATCAGATTTCGCCAGTTCGAGTACACGTTCTCTTCCATGGGTTTCTCCAGGACGCGCTTCTGTGCCGGATCCGACACCGGACCACGCACGCCGGAAAGGGACGAGGCCCCGGTCGGATCGCCCGGGGCCCGTTGCCGCGCGCTCGGCGCGGAGACTTCGCTGTGAGATCGGTTCGGGACACCGGGTCATGACACCGGTGAGCCGCGAGCCGGATCAGACGCGACGACGCTTCGGCGGACGGCAGCCGTTGTGGGGAATCGGCGTGACATCCTTGATGAGCGTGATCTTCAGGCCGGTGTTCGCGATCGCGCGGAGCGCCGACTCACGGCCGGTGCCCGGGCCCTTCACGAAGACGCCGACCTGCTTCATGCCGTGTTCCATCGCCTTGCGAGCCGCATCCTCGGCCACGAGCTGGGCCGCGAACGGGGTGCTCTTCCGCGAGCCGCGGAAGCGGAGCACACCAGAGGAGCTCCACGCCACGGTGTTCCCGGCGAGGTCGGTGATGGTGACGATGGTGTTGTTGAACGTCGCCTGGATGTGAGCCACCCCGGCGGGGACGTTCTTCTTGACGCGACGCTTTCCAGCGGTCCTGCGAGCCATGACGTTCCTCTACTACTTCTTCTTCGCGGTCGGGATGCGACGCGGACCCTTGCGGGTACGAGCATTGGTGTGGGTGCGCTGGCCACGGACCGGCAGGCCACGGCGATGGCGGATGCCACGGTAGGCACCGAGATCGATGAGGCGCTTGATGTTGAGCGACACTTCCTTCCGGAGGTCACCCTCGACCCGGTAGCCCTGCTGGATCGTCTCGCGAATCCGAGCAGCCTCGTGGTCGGTGAGCTGGAAGACGCGGGTCATCGGGTCGATGCCAGCGGCCTCGACGATCTTCCGCGCGCTGGTCTGGCCGATGCCGTAGATGTACGTCAGCGCGATCCAGATGGGCTTGTTGCGTGGCAGGTCAACGCCTTCGATACGAGCCAAAACGTCCGTCCTCGCCCACTATGGGCTTTGAATCTCGAGTTCCTGAAACCAGGCGTGGCACGTCCTCACGGAGAGGGCGCGATAACGCCCCCATCTAATACAGTGAGCACTTCCGGTCCACGATTCGTGATGGTGATCGTGTGCTCGAAGTGGGCCGACAGGGAGCCGTCCTTCGTCACGACCGTCCATCCGTCTCGGAGGACCTTGGTTTCCTCGCCGCCCAGGTTGATCATGGGCTCGATGGCGAGGCAGAAGCCTTCCTTGAGCAGCTGACCCTGGTTGGCCGGACCGTAGTTCGGCACGCTGGGCCGCTCGTGCATCGCCCGGCCGATGCCGTGGCCGACGTACTCGCGGACGATGCCGAATCCGTGCGGGTCGACGTACCGCTCGACCGCATTTCCGATGTCGCCGATGCGATTGCCGGGCTGGGCGGCACGGATGCCCTCCCACAGGCTGGCTTCGGTGACCTCGAGGAGCTTCTGCACCTCTTCGGGGATGTTCCCCACCCCGACCGTGAACGCGTGGTCGGAGTGGTATCCGCCGTAGATCATCCCCATGTCGAGCGACAGGATGTCGCCCTCCTTCAGGGGGGTGTCGTTCGGGATGCCGTGCACGACGGCATCGTTCGGCGAGGCGCAGATCGTGGCGGGGTACGGCGTCGGGCCGCCCGCCGTGTAGCCGAGGAAGGACGGGATGCCGCCACGCTTGCGGATCTCGTGCTCGGCGATCGCGTCGATGTCCTTCGTCGAGATCCCCGGCGTCACCGACTCGCGCAGGACCGCAGCCACCTCGGCGAGGCGCTTCCCGCTCTGACGCATGAGCTGGACTTCCCAGGGATCCTTGACGCGAGACATCGGATCAGACGAACGGTCCCTGGCCGCCGAGGCGTTGACGACGCCCCTTGATACGCGACCCCTTCGGACCGACGATTCCGTCGTAGTGCTTGGTCGCGAGCTGGGCCTCGATCTGCGCGACCGTGTCGAGCGACACGCCCACGATGATCAGGAGGCTGGTGCCGCCGAAGTAGAACGGCACCTTGTACTGCGTGATGAGCAGCGTCGGCATGATGCAGACCACCGAGAGGTAGAGCGCACCGGCAGCCGTGAGGCGCGTGAGGATCCAGTCGATGTAGGCCGCGGTCTCTTTGCCGGGCCGCACCTTCGGGATGTAGCCGCCCTGCTTCTTCAGGTTCTCGGCCACGTCGTCCGGGTTGAACGTGATGGCCGTGTAGAGGTACGCGAAGAACACGACCATGCCGGTGTAGACGGCGTTGTAGAGCCAGTTGCCCGGGAAGAAGGCCGTGGTGAGCCAGTCGAGCACAGGGTGGCTCGCCATCTGCCCGAGGGTGTTCGGGAACATGAGGAGCGACGACGCGAAGATGGGCGGGATGACGCCCGCGGTGTTCACCTTGAGCGGCAGGTACGTGGTCTGACCCTCGTACACGCGGCGCCCGAGCACGCGTTTGGCGTACTGGAGCGGCACGCGCCGCTGGCCACGCTCCACGAACACGATGGCGTACGTGACGATGAACATGAAGACGACGAGCAGCGACGCCTCGAGGAGGTTCACCTCACCGAGCTGGATGAGCTGGATGAGCTGTGCCGCGCCCGCGGGCAGGCCCGCGATGATGCCCGCCGTGATGATGATGGACGACCCGTTGCCCACGCCGCGCTCGGTCATCTGCTCGCCGAGCCACATGACGAAGCACGCGCCGCCGGTCATCGTCAGCATGGTGAGGACGCGGAACGTCCACCCCGGCTGGATGACGACCTGGAGCTGGTCGATACGCATCTGCTCCATCGAGATGGCCATGGTCATCGACTGCGCCATGGCGATGGCGATGGTGAGGTAGCGCGTGTACTGCGTGATCCGGTTCCGGCCGCCCTGCCCTTCGTCCTTGATGCGCTTGAGCTGCGGGACGGTCTCACCGGCGAGCTGCATGATGATCGACGCCGTGATGTACGGCATGATCCCGAGCACGAACACCGAGAACTGGGACAGCGCGCCGCCCGAGAAGAGGTCGTACAGCCCGAACATCGTGTTGGACTGCGTGCCGAACCACTTCGAGAGCGCCACGCGATCGATGCCGGGAGCCGGCACGAAGATGCCCAGGCGGTAGACGCCGAGCATGCCGAGCGTGAAGAGCACCCGCTTGCGGAGGTCCTCCATCTCCCAGATATCTGCGAAGAAGTTCGCCACCGGCCTTCCTCACTGCCCAGTTCGGGTTCGTCCCGGCACCCGCGGAATCGGCGGGCACCGGACACATCGGGGCTACGCGGGAACGTCGCCTTCGATGGTGCCGCCCGCAGCGGTGATCTTCTCCGCCGCGGACCGCGTCAACTTGGACACGCGGACATGGAGGGCAACCCCCAGATCGCCGCGGCCGAGGATCTTGACGCCATCGTCGCCGATGCGGCTGATGATGCCCTTCTCCTCGAGGAGCTCGGCCGTCACGTGCGTGCCGGCCTCGAGACGCGCGAGCTCGCTCACGTTGACCGTCTCGTAGTCCTTCGCGAAGATGTTGGTGAAGCCGACCTTCGGCAGGCGCCGGTGGAGCGGCATCTGACCGCCCTCGAAGCCATACCGACGCTTGGCGCCCGAGCGGCTCTGCTGGCCCTGGGTGCCGCGACCGGCGGTCTTGCCCTTGCCCGAGCCTTCACCACGACCGATGCGCATGCGCGTCTTCGTGCTTCCGGGGTTGGGCTACAGGTTCGTGAGTTCGTTTGCCATGGTGCTACTCGACTTCCTCGACCTCGACGAGGTGCAGGACTTTCTTGACCATGCCGCGCACGGCAGGTGTGTTCTCGAGCACCCGGCTGTGGCCGAGACGACGCAGGCCGAGGCCCTTGACGTGCTCGAGCTGGGTCGCCGGGCGGCCGATGGTGCTGTGCTTGAGGGTGACCTTGATGCGGCTCATCGGGCCCGTCCTATGCGTTGGCGACCGAGTCGGTCTTCACGGTGTAGTTGGCGTGCACCTTCTCGGGATCCTGGCCGAGGCGCTGGGCGTACTGCTCAGCGGACTCGAGCTGGTGGATCGCGTTGAAGGTGGCGTGGACCACATTGTGGACGTTCGAGCTGCGCAGGGACTTGGTGAGCACGTTGTGCACACCGAGGGCCTCCATGATGGCGCGCACCGCCGGGCCGGCGATGACGCCCGTACCGGGGGCGGCCGGACGGAGGAGGACGCGACCCGCGCCGAACGCACCGAGCACATCGTGGGGAATGGTGCCACCGACGAGGGGGATCTCCCGCATCGTCTTGCGCGCCTTCTCCGTGCCCTTGCGAATCGCCTCGGGGACTTCCTTCGCCTTGCCGAACCCGACGCCGACACGGCCTTCGCCATCACCGACCACCACGATGGCGCTGAAGGAGAAGCGACGCCCACCCTTCACGACCTTCGCGACGCGGTTGATGTAGATGACCTTGTCGATCAGGTTGCTTTCTTCTTCGTCCCGGCGACGCCGGCTCATCCTGCTCATGCTGTCCCCTAGAACTTCAGACCGGCTTCACGAGCGCCATCCGCGAGGGCGGCGACCCGGCCGTGGTAGAGGTATCCGTTGCGGTCGAACACGACGGTCTCGATGCTCGCGGCGAGCGCGCGCTTGGCGAGCTCGGCCCCGACCTTCTTGGCCGCGTCCTTGTTGCCGCCGAACTCGCCCGACTTGAGGGACGACGCGGACGCGAGCGTCCGGCCGGACTCGTCGTCGATGAGCTGGGCGTAGATGTGCTTGCTGCTCCGGAACACGGTGAGGCGCGGCCGATCGGCCGTGCCGTGCACGACCTTCCGGATGTGCTTCTTCCGCCGGACGCGGGCACTGTGCTTGATCTGGGTCTGAATGGCCATGTTCGTTCCTGGAATCTCTGGTGGAGGCGGCCCGTGAGGACCGCCCCGGTGAGACAGACGGATCAGGCGGACTTGCCGGCCTTGATCCGGACGTACTCGTCGGCGTACCGGACGCCCTTGCCCTTGTAGTGGTCGGGCTTGCGGTATCCGCGGATGACCGCGGCCACCTGGCCCACCTGCTGCTTGTCGGCGCCCTTCACCGAAATCCCGTTCGTCTTGTCGGCTTCGATGTTGATGCCGGCAGGGATGTCGAACTCGATGGGGTGCGAGAAGCCCAGGTTCATGACGAGCTTCGAGCCCTTCACCTCGGCGCGGTAACCGACGCCGATGATGGAGAGCTTCTTCTCGAAGCCCTGGGTCACGCCGGTCACCATGTTCTGGACGAGGGCGCGCATGAGGCCGTGGTTGGCGCGCGACGGCTTGCTGTCGTCGTTGCGCTTCACCAGGATCTCGTTGCCCTCCTGGGACACCGTGACGTTGGCGACGATCTTCTGGGTGAGGTTGCCCTTCGGGCCCTTCACCGCGATCTCGTCACCGATGGTGACGGTCACGCCGGCAGGTACCGTGATCGGCTGCTTTCCGATGCGGGACATGGGATGCTCCTCGTCCTACCAGACGTGGCAGAGGACCTCACCACCGACGCCGGCCTGACGGGCCTGGGCATCCGTGAGGAGTCCGCGGGGGGTGGTGAGGATGGCGACACCGAGGCCGTTGCGGACCCGCGGCACGTCGTCTTTGCCGACGTACACGCGACGCCCGGGCTTCGAGACCCGCGAGATACCGCGGATGGTGCCCTGGTTGCCGCCCTGGTAGCGCAGGAACAGCTTGAGCGTGCCCTGCGGGCCGGTCTCGTCCTCGACGTAGCCTTCGATGAAGCCCTCTTCCTTGAGGATCTTCGCGATGGCGACCTTGAGCTTCGAGCGCGGCACGAGCGTCTTGGAATGCCCGGCCTGCTGGGCGTTCCGGATGCGCGTGAGCATGTCAGCGATTGGATCGGTCATTGGCATGAGCGGTTCTCCAGACCCTACGCCGCGAACGGCATGCCGAGGTGCCGCAGCAGTGCGCGACCTTCCTCGTCATTCGTTGCCGTGGTGACGAAAGCGATGTTCATTCCGTGGATCTTGTTGACCTTGTCGTAGTCGATCTCGGGGAAGATGATCTGCTCGGTGAGCCCGAGGCTGTAGTTGCCCCGCCCGTCGAAAGCCTTCGGGTTGATGCCGCGGAAGTCCCGGATGCGCGGGATGGCCACGGAGATCAGCCGGTCGAGGAACTCCCACATGCGAGCGCCACGGAGCGTCACGCGCACACCGAGGGGCATGCCCTCGCGGAGCTTGAAGTTGGCGATGGAGCGGCGGGACCGCGTGATCACGGCGCGCTGGCCGGCGATCGTGCTGATCTCGTCGCGAGCGGCATCGAGCAGCTTCACGTTCTGCACGGCTTCCTTGGTCGTCATGTTGATGACGATCTTGGTGAGCCGCGGAATCTGCATCGGGTTCGCGTACTCGAATTCTTCCTTGAGCTTGGCCACGACCTTGGCGTCGTAGTGCTCGCGGAGTCGCGGAACGTAGTTCTCCATGACTGGCCTCACGCGCTCTCGACGACAGAGCCGGACTTCTTGTCGATCCGGACCTTCTTGCCGTCGCGGGTCTCGAAGCGGACCTTCACCCGCCGACCCTCTTCTTCGTTCCACAGGGCGACATTCGAGATGCTCACGGGCATCTCCTTCTCGACGATCCCACCGGGCCGATCGCCGACCGGCTTCTGGTGCCGCTTGACGACCTTGAGCCCTTCGACGACCACCTGGGACTTCTCGGGCAGGACCTTGACGACCCGGCCCGTGTGGCCCTTCTGCTTGCCGGCGATCACGACGACCGTGTCGCCGGACCGCACCTTGAACTTGCTGCGGGAGACAGCCATCAGAGCACCTCTGGAGCCAGGGAGACGATGCGGGTGAAGCCCTTGCCGCGCAGCTCGCGGGCCACCGGCCCGAAGATGCGGGAGCCCACCGGCTCGTTCTCCTTGGTGATGAGCACGGCACTGTTGGTGTCGAAGCGGATGTAGCTGCCGTCGACGCGACGGAGCTCCTTACGCGTGCGGACGATGACGGCGCGCGCGATCTGGCCCTTCTTCACCTTGCCGTTCGGAGCAGCGTCTTTCACGGACACGACGATGATGTCGCCGACGCTCGCGTACTTGCGCTTCGAGCCGCCGATCACCTTCACGCACTTCACGCGCTTGGCACCGGAGTTGTCGGCCACGTCCAGGACGGATTCCATCTGGATCATCGGAAAACCTCACTCGGGCGGAATGCCGCCCGCACGAAACCCCTCGAGAGCCCGAGGAGCTGGCTATCGCTTCTCGATCAGGACCCAGCGCTTGTGCTTCGACAGAGGGCGCGATTCTTCGATCACGACCACGTCGTCGACCTGGCAGCTGTTGCCCTCGTCGTGCGCCTTGTAGGTCTTGTGCTGGGTGATGTACTTGCGGTAGCGGGCGTGCTGAACACGACGCTCGACCCGGACCGTGATGGTCTTGTCCATCTTGTCCGAGACGACAGTACCGACCAGCCGGCGACGGCCAGACTTCTTCTCTTCGGTCATCGAATGCCTCACTGACGACATCACGCGACGCGTGACGCTTTGGGACGGGAGCGCCCCTCTCGCTGACTTCGGTCCTGGGGTCTCCCGCCGAAGCGGGACGCCCATGACCTGGCCCGTGCCAGCACCGCGGATGTCAACCCGAGGTGCCCAAGGGAGCGAGCACTGCCAACCCGGAGGTCAGCAGCACCGCCATCTAGTCGTTGCCAGAGATCTTGTCAACGATGCCCGCGAGGAAGCCACCCTTGGCCTCCGAGGCACCGGTGCCCGCCGCGGGAGCCGAAGTGGTCGGAAGATGCTGCTGGATCAGCGCATCCTTGCCGAGCCCCTGGGCGATCTCACGGGTGCGAGCCTCCGTGCGGAGACGCGCGATCTCATGGCGCAGATTGCGCAGACGAGCGGTGTTCTCGAGCTGATTGGTGCTGTGCTTGAAACGCGCAGCGACCAGATCGCGCTCGGCCTGGACCACCCGGGCGACCAGATCCTGGTCGGACATCTCGGAAATCGTGCCCATCAGAGCACCTCCTCACCGCGCTTCACGAAGCGCGTACCGACGGCCAGCTTGTGCCCGGCGAGACGGAAGGCCTCCTTGGCCACGTCCTCCGGAACACCGTCGAGCTCGTACATGATGCGACCGGGCTTGATGACCGCGACCCAGCGGTCCGGAGCGCCCTTGCCCTTCCCCATTCGGGTTTCGAGGGGCTTCTTGGAGAGCGGCTTGTCCGGGAACACGCGAATCCAGACCTTTCCACCGCGCTTGACGTGACGCGTCATCGCGATTCGAGCAGCCTCGATCTGTCGGGCGGTCACGTATCCGCGCGTCGTCGCCTGAAGCCCGAAGTCCCCGAAGGAGACCTCGGAGCCACGGTAGGCGAAGCCGCGCATCTTGCCCTTCTGTACCTTGCGATGTCGAACACGCTTCGGCGAGAGCATGACGTTTCCCCTGTGTATCTACTGACTAGAGAGAGTGAATCGAACGCGGTCGGGACCGCGCCCATGTGGAGCCTGGGCCGACACCGTGTGGTGGGTCGGCCCGTTCAGGCGACTACCGCTGGTTCTCTTCGCCGGGCATGATCTCGCCCTTGAAGATCCAGACCTTGACGCCGATGACGCCGTACGAGGTCTTCGCCTCGGCCAGGCCGTAGTCGACGTTCGCACGGAGGGTGTGCAGCGGGACGCGGCCATCGCGGTACCACTCGCACCGGGACATCTCGGCACCACCGAGACGACCGGCACACATGACCTTGATGCCCTTGGCGCCGGCACGGCGGGCCTGGGTGATCGCCTTCTTCATCGCGCGGCGGAAGCTGACGCGCTTCACGAGCTGGGCGGCGATGTTCTGGGCGACGAGCACGGACTCGGTGTCGACCTTACGGACTTCCATGGTCTGCACGAACACCTCGGTGCTGCACAGGCGCTGGAGATCGTTGCGGACGGCGTCGAGGCCGGTCGCGCGCTTACCGAGGATGATCCCCGGCTTCGCGGCGTAGATGAAGACCTTCGCCTTGTTCGCCGCGCGCTCGATCAGGATGCGCGAGACCCCCGCGCTCTTGAGCTTGTTCTCGATGTGCTGGCGGATCCGGAGATCCTCCTCGAGGTAGAGCGCGTAGTTCTTGTCGGCGTACCAGCGGGAATCCCAGCCCTGGGTGATGCCGACGCGGAAGCCGTGTGGATGTACCTTCTGGCCCATGATTCGATTCCTACCGGGTTCCCAGGACCACAGTGATGTGGCTGGTCTTCTTCTGGATACGCGTGGCGCGGCCCTGGGCCCGCGGCCGGAACCGACGAAGCGTCGGACCGGCATCCACAGTGATGGTCTGGACGAAGAGCTCGTCCTCGTCGAAGTCCGCGCCCGCCCGCTGAGCGTCGACGTTGGCATTCGCCACGGCCGACTCGACCAGCTTCCGGATCATCGGAGCGGTCTTCTTGCGGGTGAAGGAGAGGATCTCGAGCGCCTCGGGGACGTCGATGCCGCGAACGAGGTTCGCGACCAGGCGCGCCTTCTGCGGGGAGACCCGCGCGAAGCGGAGTGTGGCTCGGCTGCTCATGATGGACTCCGGCCTAACGGACCTTGCCCTTCCGGTCGGCCGCGTGGCCACGGAAGGTGCGCGTGGGAGAGAACTCACCGAGCTTGTGGCCGATCATCTGCTCGGACACGTACACGGGGATGAACTGCTTGCCGTTGTGCACGGCGAAGGTGAGGCCGATCATCTCGGGGATGATGGTGGAGCGGCGGCTCCAGGTCTTGATGACCCGGTTGCTACCGGAATCCCGGGCCGTCTTCACCTTGTCACGGAGATGGCCGTCGATGAACGGGCCCTTCTTTACGGAACGAGACATGTCAGCCTACTTCTTCTTGTGGCGGCTCTTGACGATGAACCGGCTGGAGGTCTTGCGGGTGTTCCGCGTGCGGTAGCCCTTGGTGGGCTTGCCCCACGGGGTCACGGGATGACGGCCCTTGGCGCGCCCCTCACCACCGCCGTGCGGGTGGTCGACCGGGTTCATGGCGGTGCCACGGACCTTCGGACGACGACCGAGCCAACGGCTGCGACCCGCCTTGCCGAGAACGACGTTCTCGTGGTCGGTGTTGCCGACCTGGCCGATCGTCCCGCGGTTCTGGCCCCAGACCTGGCGGAGCTCGCCGGAGGGCAGACGGAGGAGGACGTAGCCGGACTCCTTCGCCATGACCTGAGCGTAGCTGCCGGCAGAGCGGCACATCTGGCCGCCGCGACCCTTCTGCAGCTCCACGTTGTGCACGTGGGTACCGAGGGGGATGCTCTGGAGCATCATCGCGTTGCCCGGCTTGATGTCGGCGGACTCGGAGGTGATGACCTCGTCACCGACGCTCAGGCCGACCGGGTGGAGGATGTAGCGCTTCTCGCCGTCCACGAAGTGGATGAGGGCGATCCGCGCCGAGCGGTTCGGGTCGTACTCGACCGACGCGACCTTGCCCGGCACGTTCTCCTTGTCGCGGCGGAAGTCGATCAGCCGGTAGCGACGCTTGTGCCCGCCGCCACGGCGACGGACGGTGATGCGCCCACGGTTGTTCCGGCCACCCTTCTTCGGGAGAGCCTCGACGAGGGACCGCTCGGGGCGGGACCGCGTGACCTCTGCGAAGTCGGCGCCGGTCATGCCGCGACGGCCAGCGGAGGTGGGTTTGAACTTCTTGATGCCCATTGTTCCGACCGATCTATTCGTAGATGTTGATGGAGTGACCTTCCGCCAGCGTGACGTAGGCCTTCTTCCAGTTGCTGCGCTTGCCGTAGTGACGGCCGAAACGCTTCATCTTGCCGCGGACGACGAGGGTGCGAACGGATTCGACCTCGACGCCGTAGAAGCTCTCGATCGCCCGCTTCACGGCCCGCTTGTTCGCCGAGAGCCCGACTTCGAACGCGTAGGTGCGATCGTTGCCGAGGAACGTCGTCGACTTCTCGGTGATGATGGGGCGAACCAGGGTGTCCTTGAGTTCCATTTCAGCCTGCCAGACGCTTGGTGAGGGCCTCGACGGCATCCTGGGTGATGACCAGGTTGTCGCGGCGCAGGATGTCGTAGACGTTCACGCCACCCGAGCGGATGACAGTGACGTTCGGGAGGTTGCGGGCCGACTTCTCGACCGCGTCGTCACCCTCGGGAAGGACGAGCAGCGCGCTGCCCATCTCGAACCGCTGGAGGAGATCGACGACCTGCTTGGTCTTCGGCGCGTCGAAGGAGAGCGTGTCGAGCACGACGAGCGCGTTGTCGGCCACGCGCTTCGAGAGCGCGGAGCAGAGCGCCGCGCGACGCTCCTTCTTGTTCATGCCGATGGCATGGTCGCGGGGCTCGGGCCCGAAGACCACACCGCCGCCACGCCACTGCGGAGCGCGGGTGGTGCCCTGACGGGCGCGACCGGTGCCCTTCTGCTTGTAGGGCTTCTTGCCGCCGCCGGTCACGTCGGCCCGACGCTTGACGGCGTGGGTGCCCTGACGGCGCTTGGCGAGCTGGTAGCGCACGGCCGCGTGCAGGAGGTGGGGCTTCACCTCGGCACCGAAGATGGCATCGTCGAGCTCGACGCTGCCGACCTTCTTCTTGTCCATGCTGTAGACATCAACGGTTGCCATGGTTCATCTCCTGGCCTTCCGGCGTCGCCGGAGGGCGGGCTTCCCGAGCTACGAGAGCTTGATCTCGACGTGAACGCCGGCGGACAGGTCGAGCTTCATGAGAGCATCGACGGTCTGCTGCGTGGGCTCGAGGATGTCGAGGAGCCGGTGGTGGGTACGACGCTCGAACTGCTCGCGGGACTTCTTGTCGATGTGCGGGCCGCGGAGGACCGTCCACCGATTGATGGTCGTCGGAAGCGGGAACGGGCCGCGGATGTCGACACCGGTGCGCTTCGCGGTCTCCACGATCTCCCGAGCAGACTTGTCGAGGAGCTTGTGGTCGTACGCCTTCAGACGAATGCGGATCTTGTTTCCGGAAGCCATCGCGGCTCTCTCCGTTCGTGCTGCGGATTGCAGCACCCAAAGGTGCGGCCCACACGCGGTGGGCCCGATTCGGTTGCTACGTTGCGTCGGCGGGAGCCCGTGGACCCCCGCCGGTACGCGTCACTATCCCTTGATGGCCGCGACCACACCGGCGCCGACGGTGCGGCCACCTTCGCGGATGGCGAAGCGGAGCTGCTCTTCCATCGCGATCGGCGTGATCAGCTCGACCTGGATGGTCACCCGGTCGCCCGGCATCACCATCTCGACGCCCTCGGGGAGCGTGATGCTGCCCGTCACGTCGGTCGTGCGGAAGTAGAACTGCGGACGGTAGCCCGCGAAGAACGGCTTGTGACGACCGCCCTCTTCCTTCTTCAGGACGTACACCTCGCCCGTGAACTTCGTGTACGGCTTGATGCTGCCCGGCTTCGCCAGCACCTGACCGCGCTCGATGTCCTCGCGCTTCACGCCGCGAAGAAGCGCACCGACGTTCTCGCCTGCACGACCCTCGTCGAGGATCTTGCGGAACATCTCGACGCCCGTGATCGTCGTCTTCGTCGTCGTGCGGATGCCCACGATCTCGACTTCGTCACCGACCTTCACGATCCCGCGCTCGACGCGGCCCGTCGCCACCGTGCCACGACCCTGGATCGTGAACACGTCTTCGACCGGCATCAGGAACGGCTTGTCGATCGCCCGCTCGGGCGTCGGGATGTAGTCGTCGACCGCCTGCATCAGCTCCATGATCGCCTGCGTGCCGAGCGGACCCTTGTCGCCCTCGACGGCCTTCAGGGCCGAGCCCTTGATGACCGGCGTGTCGTCGCCAGGGAACTCGTACGCGTCGAGCAGCTCGCGGACTTCCATCTCGACCAGCTCGAGGAGCTCTTCGTCGTCGAGGAGGTCGACCTTGTTCAGGAACACCACGATGTACGGGACCTGGACCTGACGGGCCAGGAGCACGTGCTCGCGCGTCTGCGGCATGGGGCCGTCGGCGGCCGACACCACCAGGATCGCCCCATCCATCTGGGCCGCACCGGTGATCATGTTCTTGATGTAGTCGGCGTGACCGGGGCAGTCGACGTGCGCGTAGTGACGGTTCGCCGTCTCGTACTCGACGTGCGACGTGTTGATCGTGATGCCGCGCGCCTTCTCTTCCGGAGCCTTGTCGATGTCCTCGTAGTTCATCGCCTTGGCGCCACCGGCCTCGGCCAGCACCTTGGTGATCGCCGCCGTCAGCGTGGTCTTGCCATGGTCGACGTGACCGATGGTGCCGATGTTGACGTGCGGCTTGCTACGCTCGAACTTTTCCTTCGCCATGGGAGACTCCGGGGCCGGGGGCCCGTCTGGAAGTTGCGGTGGGCGCGAGCGGGCATTGCTGCCGTGCTGGTGGCGCACCGAACCACACCCCCCACGACGGAGGGGCGCGGAAACGCAGCCATGTACCCGGTGCTGCAGCGGCGCACAAGGCGAAATCTGGTACCTGTCGCGATCACTCGTCGAGAAGCCGGTTCTACTCGGTGACCTGGCACGCGGGCGGGGGCTCCCCTTCGATCGCGGGACCCACGGCGAGCAGTGTGGTGAGACACAGATCGGGGGACGCGGGGTCCATCTCGCGGGCCATGCGCACCACCTCGCCCCCGCGATCGTTCGTCGCCCTGGTGCGCAGGAGGGCCTTCCCGCACTCGACCAAGCGCCGACACCGGTCGTCGAGGGCCCGCGCGACCGCGGGCTTCCCGAGCTCGCGGTCGACCAGCAGCTCCCCCACCCCACGGACGAAGATGTCCTTGCCCACGGCCACCAGGGTGTCCATGTCGGCGAACCGCACGTCGTCGATGGGGCCGAGCTCGAGATCGAGCTTCTCGATCGCCCCACCGGAGCCGGCGTCCCACAGGCGCACCAGGCCGTCTTTCCCGGCCGTCGCGAGCACGCTGTCGTCGGGGCGGAACGCGATGCTGTCGACCCAGTCGGCGTGGCCGGCAAGCTGTCGGATCGGCTCCTGGGTCGCGACGTCCCAGAGGCGCGCGGTCTTGTCGCTGCTCCCCGTGGCGAGCCGGGCGCCATCGGACGTGAACGTCACGGCGAGGACCACGCCCTTGTGGCCCGCGAACATCCCCGCCTCTTCACCCGTCTCGGCGTTCCACAGGCGAGCGGTGTGGTCCTTGCTGCCGGTCGCCACCCACGCCGCGTCGCTCGACAGGGCGATCGCGTGGACCGTCTCGGCATGGCCGGAGAGCGTGTGCTCGAGCGTGAGGCTCGTCCCGTTCCAAACCTCCGCGTCCGGCTGGCCCTTCACGGCGAGCGCGATCCGATCGCCCACCCAGTCCATCGCGAGCACGGAGCGCGGGATCGTCCCCACCACCTGCCAGGTGCGGGTGTCCCAGATGCGGATCTCCGGATCGTAGCCGCCGGTCGCGAGCTTCGACCCGTCCGGCGAGAACGCGACCGCCACGACGAAATCGTCGTGCTTCAGGTCGCGGAGACCTTCGATCGCGGGGAACGCCCACGCCTTCGCGGTGCGGTCCTGGGCGCCGGTCGCGAGCAGCGTGCCGTCGGACGAGAGGTCCATCGAGACGACGGTCGCGAGGTGGGGCCCGGAGAAGTCTGCGGAATCGCCGCCGAGCAGCCCTCCGCACGCCACGGACCCCAGGAGCACGAACGCCCCTCCGATCCCCGAGAGGATGCGGAAGGGCGTCGCGTGGCGCGCCTGGTCAGGCGAGCGCACCTACCACCGGTAGTGGCTGAACGCCTTGTTGGCCTCGGCCATACGGTGGACGTCATCCTTCTTCTTGATGGCGCCGCCGCGGTTGTGGCTGGCTTCGATGAGCTCGTTGGCGAGCTTCTCCATCATGCTGCGGCCGCTGCGGGTGCGGGCGTGGATGATGACCCAGCGCATGGAGAGCGCCGTGCGCCGCTGGGGACGGACCTCGACCGGCACCTGGTAGGTCGAGCCACCGACGCGGCGGGACTTGACCTCGACCATCGGCTTGACGTTCTCGATGGCCTTGCGGAAGACCGTGACCGGATCTTCGCGGGTGCGGGTGTGGATGATCTCGAAGCTGCCGTAGACGATCTTCTCGGCCACGTTCTTCTTGCCGTCTTCCATGAGACAGTTCATGAACTTCGTGACGAGCGGATCCCCGAAGCGGGGATCGGGGAGCGTGGGGCGCTTGGGTACTTCGCGACGACGAGGCATTGGAGATTCCTACTTCTTCGGCTTCTTGGCGCCGTACTTGGAGCGGCCCTGACGACGGTCGGTGACACCCTGGGAGTCGAGGGTGCCGCGGATGATGTGGTAGCGGACGCCGGGGAGGTCTTTCACACGGCCGCCGCGGATGAGCACGGAGTTGTGCTCTTGCAGGTTGTGGCCCTCACCGGGGATGTACGAGGTGACTTCCATGCCGTTCGTGAGGCGGACGCGGGCGACCTTCCGGAGCGCGGAGTTCGGCTTCTTCGGGGTCGTGGCGTAGACGCGGGTGCAGACGCCGCGCTTCTGCGGGCAGCCCTTGAGGGCCGGCGCCGTGGACTTGCGCTTCACAGCCTTACGGCCGTTCCGCACGAGCTGATTGATGGTGGGCATGGATTCCTCTGCGAAGGACACGCACACGTCGGGCGCGCGTCACCGAATTGACCATCGGCGTTTATGGATTCGGGGAGCCGCTGTCAAGGCGACGAGCCGCTCCGGGCGGACCGGGTAACCCGAAGACGGAGGTGCGGCGCGGAGCGGCGCGGCGTTCGAGCGGGATCGCCGGCCCTCGGGGTGGTTCGGGATCCCGGGTCGTCGATGCGACCGGGACGGATGGGGCGAGCGTCCGGCAACCCTTACTCCGCGCTTCGCGCTCCGCCTCGCTTCGCTCGTTGGCGTGACTGCGGGAGACACGGCCCGACCTGCGTCCCGGTTTCGTCGGGCGGGGCGGGGGCTTTCCCGAGGGGTGGCGAAACCGTGCCGCCGCGGTCGGTCCTGCGGGGTCTGTGGGTTGTGGATGCGAGAGGGCCTCTTGGAGGCTCGGGCGGCGGGATCCCGGCTCGTCGGGCCGGACGGCCGTGGGGCCTCGGGGCGCCGGGATCCCGGCTCGTCGGGCCGGACGGCCGTGGGGGCTCGGGGCGGCGGGATCCCCGGCTCGTCGTTCCGGCCCGAATCGATGGGGCGAGCGTCCGGCAACCCTTACTCCGCGCTTCGCGCTTCGCCTCGCTTCGCTCGTTGACGTGACTGCGGCAGACACGGCCCGACCTGCGTCCCGGTTTCGTCGGGCGGGTCGATGGCTTTCCCGAGGGGTGGCGAACCGTGCCGCCGCGGTCGGTCCTGCGGGGGCTGAGGGTTGGAGGATGTCGAGGTTGGTCGGAGCATCGGGGAGGGAACGCATCCTGGGCCGAAGCATCGGGGGTTCAACGCATCCTCGGGGCAGGCAACAGACCCCGAACGCACCCGCGAGGGAGGCATCGGCCCCCGAACGCATCCAATTCGGGCTCTCCGACCCGTCCAGGATGCGTTGAACCCCCGATGCCTCCGCCGAGGATGCGTTTCGGGTCTGATGCTTCGGACTACCGTTTGGCCTCGGCATTGCACCGGCGTCGTCTCCGACGAGCCGGGATCCCGCAGCCGACACCCGCGACGCCGCCCTTTCCCCGACCGCCTCCTCGTTCCGGACAGGCACGTCCGCAGGGTCCGGTTTCCCTCCGCCTCATCGAGACGCCGGCCCCCTCCGGGAAACCGGATCCTGGGACTGCCGGGTCCACGAACCGCAAGGCGGCCATAGGCCAGCCGCGCAGCGCGCTCCGCGCGCGAAGCAAACGGTAGACCGGGCGCTCACACCCGCCATCCCCGTCCTCTCCGACGAGCCGGGATCCCGCGGCCGACACCCGCGACACCGCTGCCTCGGACAAGCCGGAATCCCCCGCGCGCGAAGTGATGGTTGGACTATCCTCCCGCCATGGACGCCCACCGAATCCGCCAGGCACTCGTGGCCCGGCTCCGCGAGCGCTTCGACCGGGACTGGCAGATCGAGCCCTGGGAGCAGTGGCTCGACGGCCTGCCCGACGCCGAGATCCCCGCGGAGGCCGGCATCCTCGACGAGCTGTGGCCCGACGACCGCGCCCCCACCGCGTACCGACTCACCGTCGTGAGCCACGGGTCCGCCCGGCTGGACGCCCGTGTGCGCCGAATCCTCGCGCGGCTCCTGGCGCGCAAGCTCGTCACGGAATCTGGGATGCACAACCTCCTCGGCGAGCTCCAGACCTCCGACGATGACGCCTTCTCCGCTCGGATCCGCGAGCTCGAGCGCCTCTCCGGCCAGACCTCGCTCGACGGCATCCATTCGCTGCTCGCCCTCGCGTTGCGCGCCATCCCCGGCGAGCTCTGGCCTGCCGGACCCCTCCACCGCGGCGAGCTGCGGCCCGACATCGGCCAGGCGAGCTACCCCGTCCTCGCGCGGACCCTGGCGGGCTGGGTCGATGCGCCGGCCCTGCGGGATCGCCTGCTCCACGCCGAAGAGCGCGAGCGCGCGCAGACACGCCCGGACATGGCGGGCGCCTCGCTGCGCCCCCAGGTGAAGCGCGTCGCCGAGGAGCTCGCCGCCACGGGTGGCCCCGAGGTCACCACCTTCCTCGCCCGGCTCGACGACGAGCTCCGGCGGCTCGACGTGGTCAACGCCCTGGCGAAGCGCAAGGAACAGCCCACGGTCCCCATCCGGCACTGCGTGTGGCGCGCATCGGACGGGAAGGCCGTCCGGCTGCACCTCGCCGAGCTCGCGGACGGGCGGTTCGGGCTGCTCTGCAAGCTGAAGGGCCGGTACCGCTGGATGGAGGGCGAGCGGGACGAGATCCTGGCGAGCGTCCCGGAGGAGTGGTTCGCGGGAGCCGTGTCGGCGGCGCTGACGTAGCGCCACTCACTCACACAGCGCCACCCCCGAGCCGTCGTCGACGAGCAGGCAGTCGGGCTCCAGGCACGACAACGCCCGCCCGTAGTACGACTCGCAGGACTCGGGGAATCCGCCCGGCCCCGTGCAGACATCCGTTCGGGTGACCACCGACCTGAGCCGGCCCTGCTGCGTGTAGAAGAACTGGTGCGACCCGAAGCCTCCGCCGAGGAACGCCACGTCATGGCGCCCGCAGCGCCAGCCCGGCAGCGGGAGCATGGGGTCGCCGAGCTGGAGGGCGCACTCCACGTCCTCCGGGAAGCCGCCGACCTCCGGGTCGTGGCACCACTCCGACAGCGGCCCCTCCCGGCGACACCCCGATGCGAGCAGGACCGCGGTCACCACGAGTCCGAGCTTCATCTCCCCTCCCGGAACGCGACGGAGGGCCGCCGAGACCAGCAACATCACCGCTCCCCCAGGGTCGCCCGGACGCGCTCCCGAAGCTGCTCCCAGCTCAACGCGTCCCGCGTCTCTGCGTCGCCGATGCGCTCCAGCTCCTTCTGCGCCTTCTTCCGTTCCTTCTCGTCGGTGGTGGGCAGCATCCGACGCGTGGTCGCAGTCAGGTCCACGGCCTCCACCCCACCGAGCGGCGCCTCGCGGATGGCCCCCACGACGCCGAACACCGCAAACGTCCGACCCTCACCCTCCGTGCGTCGCAAGACGCTTTGATCACTGGCGAGAGACACCCGGTCCCCGGACACCAACAGCCACAACATGTAGTGCTCGCCATTCCGGAACCGCACGCCCACGTCGAGCGGATCGCGCTCGTGTGTGTAGATGAGCACCCCTGGCGGCCCCTGGTGGAACGTCAGGGTCTTCGCGTCGCCCTCCAGCACCTCCAGACGGTCGGCGTGGAACACGCAGATCGTCTTCGTCGGGGTGCCCGGCGCCTCGCCGGTGTCTGCAGGTGCCCGCTGCGTCGTGCACTCCGGTGTGCCCTCGACGATGAGGTTCGCCCCCCGCGTCCACAGGTCGAGCGCCACGGGTTGCGTACGGACCTGCGCGAGCGCGATGGACAGGAGCAGCATCTACCGATTCTACCCCAGCGGCTGCGCTTCCCAGTCCTCGCGCAGGATGGAGTAGCAGCGCCCCAGCCTGCGCCCGCCCGTCACCGCGTCGTGCTCGCCGCGGATCTCGCCCTCGAACACGAAACCCGCCTTCTCGGCCGCCCGACGCGAAGCGACATTCGTGCTGTTGCACTTCCACGAGAGCCGCAGCCACGGCCAGTCCGTGAAGCCCCAGCGCACGAGCTCCCGCAGGACCGCCGTGCCCAGACCGGCATGCGCGACGTCCGCCCGGATCCACATGCCGATCTCGGCCTGGCGGCACGCGATGGGGCCCTCGCGGAGGTGGAAGCCGGTGCCGCCGAGCACCGAACCGTCGGGGGCGAAGATACCGAGCACGAAGTCCTCGCCGGTGAGGTAGAGCCCGCGGAACCGCCGGACGAGCGCCTCGGACTGCTCGACGCTCTGCTCTGCGTCGGCCCACGGCATGAACGGCTTCAGGTGGTCGTAGGAGGACACCGCGGCCGGCTGGAGCGCGGCGCCGTCGCCTGGCATCCACGACCGGATGGTGAACCGGTCGGTTCGGGTGGCGTCGGGCGGGTGGCTCATCGCTGGACTCCTTCGGGCGTGACGGTACACGCGAGCGCGTCGATGGACACCACCTGACCCGGGCGGTTCAGCCCGACCTCCGGCTCGACCATCGCGGCGAACGTGAGCTCGACGCCGGGCCCCGTGCTGCGGAGGACGTCGGGCTCGTTGCAGTTCCCGAAGCTCGCGGAGCGCTTCGCCTTGCCGTCCACGACGCACAGCGCTTCGTACACGACGGGACACCCGTCCCCGGCGTGCTGCGAGAGGAGCCACGCCTCCCCCGCGGTCGTCAGGATGCCGCCGCCGAGCGGACGCAGCGTCGCGGCCGGGTCGCCGTAGTGCCAGACGGGCTCCCCCACCGTCTCGCCACCGTGCCAGATCGTGCACTGCCCGCCGGTGCACGCGACCAGGAACGGACCGACGCGCTCCACGCGGGTCGGCTCGCCGCCATCGGGCCCGAGCGGCTTCCACTCTGCGTATTTCGCCGCGGGACCCGGCCCCGCGAACACCTGCAGCGCGACCATCCGCTGGGCCTCGTTGCGGTACGCGGCCTCGACGCCCGCAGCCATCGTGACGGTGTCACCGGGACCGACGGCGTGCTCCTCCCCGTCGAGCGTCACGCGACCGTGCCCGGCGAGCATGACGACGATCTCGTCCGTCTCGTCGCGGTTCGGCGGCACCTGCGCGCCCGGCTCGAGCTCGAGGCGCCCGACGAACGCATTCTGCCCGTCGGACAGTGGCCAGATCACGGCCTTCCCGTTGGGCGAGACGCGCGGTGCCAGCGCGTCGTGGTGCCGGACCTCTGTCTGCGTGGGAGGTGCGGAAGGCCCGGCGGGCGCGGGCGTTCCGCAGCCTGCAGCGAGAGCCAGGAGCCAGGAGCCGGGTGCGGGAGAGCCGCGAAAGCCAGGAGCCAGGAGCCAGGAGCCAGGAGCCGGGAGAGTCGTGGGCATGGCCCCCGTGTATCCCGGCTTCGACGCAGCCTGAGGTGTGGTTGTTCCGGGTGCCCGCGTCAGGGCGACCGGAGGGGGCGGCGCAGCCGCAGTCGCGCAGTGACCGAGGCACCAGCTCCCGGGAGCCTTCAGCGGGCTGAGCCCGCTGACTCCTCCCTTGTGGCCAAGCCCGGAGGGGTCCCGACGGCGAAGCCGGGACGCCCAAACGAACAGAGCCCGAAGCGATCGACGTGACCGCTCCGGGCTCCAGGCTCCAGGCCCGCTCACCGCCTGGGTCAACGCCGGGGCGGTGGGGTGGGCCTGGTTCAGGCGGATCAGAAGGCGTCGAACGCGAGCTCGTCGGCGTCGGACTCGTCCTTGAAGGACATGCCGAGCTTCTGGTACGCGGCGAAGCCGGTACCCGCCGGAATGAGGCGGCCCATGATCACGTTCTCCTTGCAGCCGCGGAGCGGATCGATGCTGCCCTTGATGGCAGCCTCGGTCAGCACGCGGGTGGTCTCCTGGAAGGAGGCCGCGGACAGGAAGGAGTCGGTGGAGAGGGACGCCTTGGTGATGCCGAGGAGCAGGGACTCCGCCTTGGAGGGGAGACCGCCCATCGCCATGACCTGGCGGTTGACCATGTCGAAGCGGTGCTTGTCGACGACCTCGTCCACGAGGAAGTCGGTGTCGCCGACCTCGCGGATTCGGACGCGGCGCAGCATCTGCCGGACGATGACCTCGATGTGCTTGTCGTTGATCTTGACGCCCTGGAGTCGGTAGACCTCCTGGACCTCGTCGACCAGGTACCGCGCGAGCGCGTCCTCACCCTTGATCTTCAGGATGTCGTGCGGGTTCGCAGCACCGTCCATCAGGGACTCACCGGCGCGGACGTAGTCGCCCTCGTTGACGGTGATGTTCTTGCCCTTCGGGATCAGGTACTCCTGCGCGTCCCCCTCGTCCGGAGTGACGACGATGCGGCGCTTGCCCTTCGTGTCCTTGCCGAACGTGACGGTGCCGTCGATCTCGCTGATGATCGCGACCTCCTTCGGCTTCCGGGCTTCGAAGAGCTCGGCGACGCGGGGCAGACCACCGGTGATGTCCTTGGTCTTCGTGGTCTCGCGCGGAATCTTCGCGAGCACGTCGCCCAGGGAGATGGTCGCACCGTCCTGCACCATGATGTACGCGGACACCGGCAGGAAGTAGCGGGCCTGGATCTTGCCGTCGTCGCCCTTCACGGTGATGCGCGGCTTGAGGTCGGTGTCCTTGTAGTCGGTGACGACGACACGGGAGAGGCCCGTCACGTCGAT
Source organism: Alphaproteobacteria bacterium (assembly GCA_020632875.1). Classification (GTDB taxonomy): domain Bacteria; phylum Myxococcota_A; class UBA796; order UBA796; genus JACKEQ01. The sequence goes on along the minus strand of JACKET010000006.1, from coordinate 400,477 downwards.
CTCCTCCTTCATGGACTGGCCGTCCTCGAGGTCCTCGAACTTCGCCGAGCCCGTGACGTTGGCCAGGATCGGGAGGTTGAAGGGGTCCCACTGGGCGACGCGCATCTTCGCGGCGACCTTCTGGCCATCCTTGACGAGGATCTCGGCGCCGTACGGCACGCCGTACCGCTCGCGCTCGCGACCCTTCGCGTCGACCACGCTGACCTCGCCGTTCCGCGACATCGCGACCGTCGCGCCTTCCTTGTTCTCGGCCACCATGAGGGTGTCGGAGTACCGGATGACGCCCGACGTGCGGAGCTCGAGGTACGACTGGGCCGCGGAGCCACCGGCCACACCACCGATGTGGAAGGTGCGCATCGTGAGCTGGGTACCCGGCTCGCCGATGGACTGGGCGGCGATGACGCCGACCGCTTCGCCGATGTTGACCATGTTGCCGCGCGCGAGGTCGCGCCCGTAGCAGTTGGAGCACACGCCCCAGCGCATCTCGCAGCTCATGACGCTGCGGATGACGACGCGCTCGACGCCCGCCTGCACGATGCGCTCGATGGCGCGCTCGTCCAGCATGGTGCCGCGCGGAGCGAGCACCTCGTCGGAGTACGGGTCGACGATGTCTTCGGCCGCAACGCGCCCGAGGACGCGCTCGCCGAGGTGCTCGATGACCTCGCCACCGTCGATGAGGCTCGTGACCTCCATGCCTTCCGTGGTGCCGCAGTCGAGCGCCGTGACGATCATGTCCTGGACGACATCGACGAGGCGCCGGGTGAGGTACCCGGAGTTCGCGGTCTTGAGCGCCGTGTCGGCGAGGCCCTTGCGGGCACCGTGCGTCGACGTGAAGTACTCGAGGACCGTGAGGCCTTCGCGGAAGTTCGAGATGATCGGCGTCTCGATGATCTCGCCGGACGGCTTGGCCATGAGACCGCGCATCCCGGCGAGCTGCCGGACCTGCGTGGGCGAGCCACGGGCACCGGAGTCGACCATCATGAAGATGGAGTTGAACGACGGCTGCGTCTCCTCCGTGCCGTCCGCGGACTTCACGGTCTCGGAGCTGATGTTCGTGATCAGCGTGTCGGAGATGTCGGCGGTCACCTTGGTCCAGATGTCGACGACCTTGTTGTACTTCTCGCGGGGCGTGATGAGCCCCTCGTTGTACTGCTGCTCGGTCGCGAGCACCTGGGCCTGGGCGGCCTCGAGGATCTTCGTCTTCGACTCGGGGATTGCCATGTCGTCCATGCAGATCGACACGCCGGCCTCGGCCGCCGCGCGGAACCCGAGCTGCATGAGCCCGTCGGCCATGAGCACGGTCTTCTTTGCGCCCGCGATGCGGTAGCAGCGGTCGATGAGGTCGCCGATGGCCTTCTTGGACATCGGGCGATCGACCAGCGCGAAGGGCAGCTCGCGGGGGCAGATGCCGTAGAACAGGACGCGGCCGACCGTGGTGTCGAGCAGCTCGCCCTTCGCCTCGACGACGTTGTCCTCGTTGTCGCGGGTCCACACGGGGAGGCGGTTCTCGAAGCCGAAGTACCCGGCGGGCGCCACGACGAGCGTGAGCGTGTCCTTGTACTCGGCCCGGAGCCACTCCACCGCGTCGACGAGCGCGCGGGTGCGGTACGAGACGTTGAACCGGCCGTCGACGAGCGGACGGTCGCCGTCCATCGCGACGATCGGGTGGAGCGTCGCGACGGTGCGGTTGGCGCCCCGGATCTCGGGCAGCTCGTAGACGTAGATCAGGAGGTCGCCACGGCGCTCCTCGCGGACCTTGCTGACCTCGCCGCCGGCGCTGGCCGCAGCGAAGCCGTCGACGCCCTCGGACACCTGGCTCGACAGGAACGCGAGCAGGTCGCCCTTTCCGGCCTCGGCGGGGTCGCCGATGCCGTCGGCGCGGCCCTTGTAGGAGCCGGCCTTGCCGTCGGGCGTGTCGAGGCGGGCGAGATCGAGCACGACGCTCGTGTTCTCGGTGGCATCGAAGCCGCCGCCGCGACCCGGGTTCGCGATGACCGCGACGGCATCGCCGCCGAGGGCCGCGAACTCGCCGAGGTTCACCGAGCCGCCGTGATCGACGTAGCGATCGACGTGGCCGCGGTGCACGTGCCAGATCTCGCCGCGCTCGCCCACGTCGACGCCGACCACGAGGTGGGCGTCGAGCAGGTCGGGCAGCCACTCGACCAGGCGGTCTTCGAGCGGACGGCTCGGCATCCGCACCTTCACGCGGGCGTGGAGGTCGACCTCACCGGCGTCGTAGGCCACCACGACCTCGTCGGGGCTGCCGAACACGCGGCCCTCGCCGTGCGCGAACTTGCGCTCGCGGGTCATGTAGTAGGCACCGAGGACGACGTCCTGGCTGGGCTGGATGATCGGGCGGCCGTTGGCGGGGCTCAGGATGTTGTTGGTCGACATCATGAGCACGCGGGCTTCGATCTGGGCCTCGATGGACAGCGGCACGTGCACGGCCATCTGGTCACCGTCGAAGTCGGCGTTGAACGCCGTACAGACGAGCGGGTGCAGACGGATGGCGCGGCCTTCGATGAGGACCGGCTCGAACGCCTGGATGCCGAGGCGGTGCAGGGTCGGAGCGCGGTTCAGCATGACCGGGTGCTCCTTGATGACCTCTTCGAGGATGTCCCAGACTTCCTCGCGCTCCTTCTCGACCATCTTCTTGGCGGCCTTGATGGTCGTGACGTACCCGCGCTCTTCGAGCTTGTTGTAGATGAACGGCTTGAACAGCTCGAGCGCCATCTTCTTCGGCAGACCGCACTGGTGCAGGCGCAGGTCGGGGCCGACCACGATGACCGAACGGCCGGAGTAGTCGACGCGCTTGCCGAGCAGGTTCTGGCGGAACCGGCCCTGCTTGCCCTTCAGCATGTCGGAGAGCGAGCGGAGCGGACGCTTGTTGGGGCCCGTGAAGACCTTGCCGCGGCGGCCGTTGTCGAACAGGGCGTCGACGGCCTCCTGGAGCATGCGACGCTCGTTCCGGATGATGATCTCGGGAGCGTTGAGGTCCTGGAGCCGCTTGAGGCGGTTGTTCCGGTTGATGACGCGACGGTAGAGGTCGTTCAGGTCGGAGGTCGCGAAGCGGCCGCCGTCGAGCGGGACCAGCGGACGCAGGTCGGGCGGGAGGACCGGGATGACCTCGAGCATCATGTGCTCGGGCTGGTTGCCGGAGTCGCGGAACGCCTCGACGATCTTCAGCCGCTTGGCGTAGCGCCGGCGCTGAGCCGCGGAGGTGGTCTCCTTCATCTCGGTGCGCAGCGTGTCGGCCAGCGCCACGACATCGAGGTCGGCGAGCAGGTCGCACACGACCTCGCCGCCCATGCCCACCTCGAAGGACCCGTACCCGAAGGTGCGGATCATCTCCTGGTAGTCTTCCTCGGCGAGGATCGCGCCCTTCTCGAGGGTCGTGTCGCCCGGATCGGTGACGATGTAGCTCTCGCAGTAGAGCACCTTCTCGAGGTTCTTCAGCGAGATGTCGAGCAGGTTCCCGATGCGGCTCGGGAGGCTCTTCAGGAACCAGATGTGCGCCACCGGAGTGGCGAGGTCGATGTGGCCCATCCGCTCGCGACGGACGCGCGCCTGGATGACCTCGACCCCGCACTTCTCACACGTGATGCCGCGGTACTTCATCCGCTTGTACTTGCCGCACAGGCACTCGTAGTCCTTCACGGGACCGAAGATGCGCGCGCAGAACAGGCCATCCCGCTCCGGCTTGAACGTCCGGTAGTTGATGGTCTCCGGCTTCTTCACCTCGCCGTGCGACCACGACCGGATCTTCTCGGGAGAAGCCAGGCTGATGCGCACCGCGACGTAGTTGAGCGGGTTCTTGGGCTTGTCGTACAGGTTGTAGATCTCCCTCACGGTGATCTCCTGTGTGCGGGGGGGTGGCCCGAAGGCCGAAAAGGGAAAGAAACGGTCGGAGCCGCCCAGACGCATCACGCCCGGGCGGCGGGGTGGGCGTCAGGTCACTGACGGAGGACTTCCTTGTCCTCGATGAGCTCGACGTCCAGGGCGAGGGCCTGCATCTCCTTGACGAGGACGTTGAAGGACTCGGGCAGGCCGGCCTCCAGGACGTTCTCGCCCTTCACGATGCTCTCGTACATGCGGGTACGACCGGCCACGTCGTCGGACTTGACCGTGAGGAACTCCTGCAGACCGTAGGCGGCGCCGTACGCCTCCATGGCCCAGACCTCCATCTCGCCGAGACGCTGACCACCGAACTGCGCCTTACCGCCCAGCGGCTGCTGGGTGACGAGGCTGTACGGCCCGATGGACCGGGCGTGGATCTTGTCGTCGACGAGGTGGTGCAGCTTCAGCATGTACATGATGCCGACGGTGACGCGCTGGTCGAACGCTTCGCCGGTGCGGCCGTCGAACAGGATGGTCTGACCGTCGTCGTCGAAGCCGGCGGTGATCAGGGCCTCCTTGATCTCGTCCTCGGACGCGCCGGAGAACACGGGCGTGCCCATCGTCACGCCGTTCGTGTACTTCTTCGCGAAGTCGCGGAGCTGATCCTCGTTCGCAGTATCGAGGAACGCCTGCACGTCCTTCTGACGCTTCATGCACTCCTTGAGGTACTTGCGGAGCTCGTCGGCGCTGTACTTCTCTTCCAGCATCTGGCCGATCTTCCAGCCCATGCCCTTCGCGGCCCAGCCGAGGTGGGTCTCGAGGATCTGGCCGACGTTCATCCGGGACGGAACGCCGAGCGGGTTCAGCACCACGTCGACCGGCGTACCGTCGTAGAGGTACGGCATGTCCTCCTGGGCGAGGATCTTGGAGATGACGCCCTTGTTCCCGTGGCGGCCGGCCATCTTGTCGCCGACCGACAGCTTGCGCTTGATCGCGACGTAGACCTTGACCAGCTTCACGACGCCCGGCGGGAGCTCGTCGCCCTTCTTGAGGCGCTCGATCTTCGCGCGGTACCGGTCGTGGATCTCGTCGATCTTCGCCCGGATCTGGTCGGTGACACGCCAGACCTCGTCTTCGACCGAGCGCTCTTCGACGCCGATGCGGTCGTACAGGTCGACATCCAGCGTGCGCAGGTTGTCGATGTTGTACGTCTCGCCGGTCTTGATGAGCACCTTGCCGGAGTCGGGGTCGACCACGTCGGCCGTGGCCTTCTGGCCCTTCAGCACGCGGGCGAGCTGACGGAGCGCGGAGTCGCGGATCGTGCGGACCTTCTCGTGGCGGTCGCGCTCGATGCGGGCCACGCCCTGCTGCTCGATCTCGATGGCGCGGGCATCCTTCTCGACGCTCTCGCGGATGAAGACCTGGGCGCCGATGACCGTGCCCTCGACACCCGGCGGCACGCGGAGGGACGTGTCGCGCACGTCGCCGGCCTTCTCGCCGAAGATGGCCCGGAGCAGCTTCTCTTCGGGAGAGAGCTGGGTCTCGGACTTCGGCGTGATCTTGCCGACGAGCACGTCGCCCTGGCGGACCTCGGCGCCGATGCGCACGATGCCGGACTCGTCGAGGTCCTTCAGCGCTTCGTCACCGACGTTCGGGATGTCGCGCGTGATCTCTTCGCGGCCGAGCTTCGTGTCGCGGGCGGCGACCTCGAACTCCTCGATGTGGATGGTGGTGAAGAGGTCTTCCTTCACCATCCGCTCGCTGATGAGGATGGAGTCCTCGAAGTTGTACCCACCCCACGGCATGAACGCGACGATGACGTTCTGGCCGAGCGCGAGCTCGCCCGAGTCGGTCGCGGGACCGTCGGCGATGACGTCGCCCTTGCGGACGTGGTCACCGGGTCGGACCACCGGCTTCTGGTTGATGCAGGTGTTCTGGTTCGACCGCATGAACTTCGTGAGGTTGTAGATGTCGACGTCGGCGCCGATCTCGTCGTCGTCGGCCGTCTCGGTCTTGATCACGATGCGGCTCGCATCCACCGACTCGACGATGCCGTCGCGCTTCGCGGTGACGGTGACACCGGAGTCGCGCGCCACGACGCGCTCGATGCCCGTGCCCACGAGCGGAGCCTCGGTGCGCACGACCGGAACGGCCTGGCGCTGCATGTTCGAGCCCATGAGCGCGCGGTTCGCGTCGTCGTTCTCGAGGAACGGCACGAGCGAGGCGGCCACGGACACGAGCTGGTTGCTCGCGACGTCCATCAGGGTCACGTCTTCGCGGGGCGCCATGACGAACTCACCGCCGCGGCGCGCCGGGACGAGGTCGTTCTCGAACTCGCCTTCGTCGTTGTAGGCCGCGGAGGCCTGCGCGATGACGTGGTCGCCGCCGAGGTCGTTCTCTTCCTCGTCGAGCGCGTCGAAGAACGTGGGGTCCTGCGGGAGGACCTTGCCGTTCGTGACCTTCCGGTACGGCGTCTCGATGAAGCCGAACTCGTTCACGCGGGCGAAGGTGGAGAGCGAAGCGATGAGGCCGATGTTCGGGCCTTCCGGCGTCTCGATCGGGCAGATGCGGCCGTAGTGCGTCGGGTGGACGTCGCGGACGTCGAAGCCGGCGCGCTCACGGGTGAGACCGCCCGGCCCGAGGGCCGAGAGGCGCCGCTTGTGCGTGATCTCGGACAGGGGGTTCGTCTGGTCCATGAACTGCGAGAGCTGGCTGGACCCGAAGAACTCCTTGACCACGGCGCTGACGGGCTTGCTGTTGATGAGATCGTTCGGCATGAGCGCCTCGATCTCCTGCAGGCTCATCCGCTCCTTGATCGCCTTGCCCATGCGGTCGAGGCCGACGCGGTACTGGTTCTCGAGCAGCTCGCCCACCGCGCGGACGCGGCGGTTGCCGAGGTGGTCGATGTCGTCCTTCACGCCCTTGTTGTTCTTCAGGTCGATCAGGTACTTCACGACCTTCAGGATGTCCTGCTTGGTCAGCGTGGTGCGGTCGAGCGGGACGTCGATGCCGAGCTTGTGGTTCAGCTTGTGACGGCCCACGCGCGACAGGTCGTACCGCTCGGGGTTGAAGAACAGGTTCTCGAAGTGCGTGACCGCCGTGTCGTACGTGGGCGGGTCGCTGCTGCGGAGCCGGCGGTAGATCTCGAGGACCGCTTCTTCGGTGCTCTCGATCTTGTCGACCAGCAGGGTGTCGCGCATGTACGAGCCGACGAGGAGGTTGTCGATGAAGAGGCACTCGACCTCCTCGATCCCGGCGCCCAGCATCTTCGCGACGCCGTCGTCGTTGATCTCCTCGTTGCACTCGATCAGGATGCGGCCCGTCGACATGTCGACCACGTCGTAGGCGCTGACCTTCCCGATGAGGTCGTCTTCGGACACCGGGATGATGCCGACCTCGACCTCGCGCTCCTTCTCGTCGACGATGACGGTGCGGGACTCGAGCATCCCGGCCTTCTTCATCTTCCGGATGATGTTCTTGAGGAACTTCTTGTCCTTCTTCACGACGACCTTGCCCTCGGGATCGAGGACGTCGACGGTCGCCTTCTGCTGGAACAGCAGGTCGGCGGTGGTCTCCTTGAACCAGCCGTCCTTCGTGCGGAAGTACCGCTCGGAGTCGTAGAACCGGTTCAGGAGGGACTCGGTGTCGTAGCCGAGCGCGCGCAGCAGGACGGTCGCCGGGAGCTTGCGGCGGCGGTCGATGCGGACGTAGATGATGTCCTTGCTGTCGAACTCGAAGTCGATCCACGAGCCGCGGTTCGGGATGATGCGCGCGGAGAAGATCTCCTTGCCGCCACCCGTCTTGGCCTTGTTCGAATCGAAGAAGATGCCGGGCGAGCGGTGCAGCTGGCTGACCACGACGCGCTCGGTGCCGTTGATGATGAACGTGCCGTTCTCGGTCATCAGCGGGATCTCGCCGAAGTAGACCGGCTGCTCCTTGATGTTCGAGACCGTGCGGGTGTCGTTCTCGGCGTCGACGTCCCAGACCACCAGGCGCACCACGACCTTGACCGGTGCGGAGAAGGTCATCCCCCGCTCACGGCACTCGTCTTCGTCGTACTTCGGCGGCTCGAGCTCGTAGGACACGAACTGGAGCGACGCGCGCCCGCTGAAGTCCTCGATCGGGAACACGCTCTTGAAGACGGACTGAAGGCCCTGATCGTCCTTGCGCTCCTCCGGCGGAACCTCCGGCTGGAGGAACGTCTCGTAGGAGGTCCGCTGGATCTCGATGAGATTGCTGACCTCCATGACGGTCGCGGTCTTGCCGAACGTACGGCGGAAGCGGTAGTTGTTTGCCAACAACCTCGACATCGGGAAGCTCCATCGGTTGGGCGGCGTGGGGGTTCGCCGCCTCGGGGGTCGATCGACTGATGGCCAGGGTCACGGACGTGACGTTCAGGCCGGGGTTCTGCGAAGACGAACCGCCTCCGCACGGAAACCCATCCTCCGTCGATCGGGAGGATGGGCTCCGAAAGGGAGCCGGCACCGAGGAGAATCCGGGTGCCGGGCTCTCGTGACGACTACTCGACCGAGATCTGAGCGCCGGCTTCCTCGAGCTCCTTCTTGGCGGCCTCGGCCTCTTCCTTCGAGACGCCTTCCTTGACCTTGGCGGGGACACCCTCGACCATGGCCTTGGCCTCCTTGAGCCCGAGGCCCGTGATGCCACGAACGGCCTTGATGACGGCGATCTTGTTGTCGCCGAAGCCCTTCATGACCACGTCGAACTCGGTCTTCTCCTCGGCGGCCTCGGCGGCAGCGCCACCACCGACCGCGCCACCGGCGACGGCCATCACGGGCGCGCTGGCCTTGACGCCGAGCTCGTCCTCGAGGGTCTCGATGAGAGCCTTGACCTCGGAGAGCTTGAGGTTCTTGATGTAGTCGACAACGTCCTGCTGGGAAACGGACATGATGTCCTCCGTGGGCCCCGAACTCCGGGGTCCCTTCTTTTTCTGGAATTGGGTTGTGAAGGGTCTGGGAAGCGGGGGCTAGCCCTGCTTCTCCAGCTCCGATGCGTAGTTCTGGAGCAGGTAGAGCAGATCGCGCGGCGCACCCTGGATGACTCCGAGGAGCTGACGCGGCCCTTCCTGGATGGTGCTGAGGAGCGTAGCCAGGAGGTCTTCCCGGCTGGGCAGCTCGGCCACGGCCTCGACGCCCTTCTCGTCGAGGACGTCGCCCTCGAAGAGGCCCGCCTTGACGACGAGCAGCTTGTTGTCCTTCAGCTGAGCCTTGAACATCTTGGCCGTCGCGATGGCATCCTCGCCCGCGAACAGCACGCCGACGTTCCCGACGAAGTGCGGTTCGAGCTTCTGGGCGTCCAGACCGGCGATGGCACGCTTGCTCAGCGTGTTCTTGACGACCTGGAAGTGCGATCCGGTGGGCTCGCAGGCCCGACGGAGCGCATCCATCTGCGCGACGGTAGAACCCTTGAAGTCCGCGAGGACCACAAAGGGCGCGGCTTCGAACCGACCGCGAATCTCTTCGACAAATGCTGCCTTCTCTTCACGATTCACGGTTCACCTCACCGACTTTCCTGGGCGAGCCGCGAGACCTCGTTGGGGTCGAGCCGGATGCCGACGCCCATCGTGGTCGAGAGCGCAACGCTCTTCACGTACGTGCCCTTGGCGCTGGACGGCTTGAGACGGAGCACCGTTCGCATGAAGGCGAGCAGGTTGTCGCGAATCTTCTCGCTTCCCATGCTCTTCTTCCCGATCGACACATGCAGGATCCCTGCCTTCTCAACCTTGAAGTCCAGGCGTCCGCCCTTCACTTCCCGAATGACCTCGGCAATCTGCTCCGGACCCACGACCGTTCCGGTCTTGGGGTTCGGCATCAGGTTCCGGGGCCCCAGAACGCGGCCGAGCCGACCGACCTTCGCCATCATGTTGCGCGTGGCGATGGCCTTGTCGAAATCGGTCCAGTTCTCGTTCTGGATCTTGGCGACGAGGTCGTCGGAACCGACGAAGTCGGCCCCTGCCTCTTCTGCAGCGCGTGCCGCTTCACCGTCCGCGAAGACGACGACTCGCACGGTCTTGCCGGACCCATGGGGCAGGCTGACCGTGCCGCGGACCATCTGGTCGGCCTGGCGGGGATTCACACCCAGCCGGACCGCGACGTCCACGGACTCGTCGAACTTGGCGGTACCGGTCTTCTCGACGAGCCCGCAGGCCTCGTCGATCCCGTACTTGAGCCCGTCTTCGACGGACTCGCGCAGGGCGCGGTAGCGCTTGCCATGTAGTTTCGCCATGGCGTTTCACTCCTCGATGGGCCGGGGTAGACGGGCGACGGCTGCCCTCCCCCGGTGGCCAACGTTCACGGACGCGCGCACCATTGCGCGAATCCGATGGGTTTCATTTGCCCTCGACGGTGATCCCCGACGAGCGCGCAGTGCCGATGACCTGGGACATGGCCGCCTCCAGGCCCGTGCAGTTGAGGTCGGGGAGCTTGGTCTTCGCAATCTCCTCGACCTGAGCGAGCGTCACGTTGCCGACCTTGTCGCGGTTGGGCTGGCCGGAGCCGCCCTTCAGGCCCGCCGCCTTGAACAGCAGCGTGGCGACCGGGGGGGTCTTGGTGACGAAAGTGAAAGAGCGGTCTGCGTACACCGTGATGACCACGGGGATGATCATCCCCTCGGCCGCCTGCGGCTTCGTACGGTTGTTGAACTCGTCGCAGAACTGCTTGATGTTCACACCGGCCTGGCCGAGCGCCGGACCGACCGGGGGCGCGGGACGGGCCTGCCCGGCGGGAATCTGCAGCTTGATCTGGTTGACGACCTTCTTGGCCATGGGTCACTCCAGGCTCCTCCGGCTTCCGGAGGGGGTGTGATTTGTTCGAAGTGGGAGGGGGACGGACCGTCAGGCGAGCTTTTCGATCTGGTGGAACGAGAGCTCGGTGGGGACGGGCCGGCCGAGGATGTTGATGATGACGCGCACCTTGCCGCGCGCTTCGTTGATCTCTTCGACGGTGCCGCGCATCGACGCGTAGCGACCCTCGGTGAGCCGAACCTCTTCGCCGACCTCGAAGTCGAGCACGGGACGCGGCTGATCGTCGTCGTCGCTGAGCATGCTGGTGATGCGGGCGACCTCGCTGTCGGGGACGGGCGGCGGGTTGCGGGTACCCCCGACGAAGCCGGTGACCTTGGGCGTGTTCTTCACGAGGTGCCAGGTCTCGTTGTCCAGCTCCATCTCGACGAGCATGTACCCGGGGTAGTACCGACGGGTGACCTTGCGGTTCGTCTTCGGGTCCACCACGGTCTCGGACGGGACCAGGATCCGCCCGAAGCGATCGCCGAGCTCGTACATCTCGACCCGCTGCTGGAGGGCCTTCATGGCCTTGTCCTCGGAGCCCGAGAGCGTATGGACTGCGTACCAGCGCACGTTGAAATCTCCAGTGGGTGGGAGCCGGTGGGGACCGGATTCGGATCAGCCCTCGGTGAAGAGGAACAGATCCGCGAGGTTCTTCCAGAGGAAGTCGTAGAGAGCGATCAGGAATGCGGCGAAGAACGTGGTGAGGACGACCGTGGTCGAGGCGCGGAGCGTCTCGTCGCGGGTCGGCCAGCTCACCTGCTTGAGCTCACCGACGACCTCGTCGGTGAACGTGAGCGCCCGGCGGTTCCGGATGCTGATCGCAGCGGTGATGACGAACGCGACGAAGCCGAGTGCCGTGCTGGTGCTCACCAGGCCCAGGACCGTGTCGTCGGCGTAGGCGAACTGCGCCATGGCCGACACGGCCGCGGACTGGAACAGCATCCCCACCAGGATGGCGATGACCACCATGGTGAGCAGGACCCAGTTTTGATTCCTCACGGTTCCCCCAGGCCGAAGACCGACCTGCTAGCAAACGACGTGCCAACTAGCACCCCGCCGCAGCAGGCGCAAGCAGGTTTCTGGTGTTGAGCGCGCCTGCGGAATCCGACCCCGCAAACGACGAGTCCGCAGAGGCTGCGCACCCCTGCGGAACCGTCAAGTCGGTTCGGCCCGCGATGGATTGATCGCGAGCCGTCCGGAGGTCGATCAGCCCTTGATGGCCGCGACCACGCCGGCGCCGACGGTGCGGCCACCTTCGCGGATGGCGAAGCGGAGCTGCTCTTCCATCGCGATCGGCGTGATCAGCTCGACCTGGATGGTCACCCGGTCGCCCGGCATCACCATCTCGACGCCCTCGGGGAGCGTGATGCTGCCCGTCACGTCGGTCGTGCGGAAGTAGAACTGCGGACGGTAGCCCGCGAAGAACGGCTTGTGACGACCGCCCTCTTCCTTCTTCAGGACGTACACCTCGCCCGTGAACTTCGTGTACGGCTTGATGCTGCCCGGCTTCGCCAGCACCTGACCGCGCTCGATGTCCTCGCGCTTCACGCCGCGAAGAAGCGCACCGACGTTCTCGCCTGCACGACCCTCGTCGAGGATCTTGCGGAACATCTCGACGCCCGTGATCGTCGTCTTCGTCGTCGTGCGGATGCCCACGATCTCGACTTCGTCACCGACCTTCACGATCCCGCGCTCGACGCGGCCCGTCGCCACCGTGCCACGACCCTGGATCGTGAACACGTCTTCGACCGGCATCAGGAACGGCTTGTCGATCGCCCGCTCGGGCGTCGGGATGTAGTCGTCGACCGCCTGCATCAGCTCCATGATCGCCTGCGTGCCGAGCGGACCCTTGTCGCCCTCGACGGCCTTCAGGGCCGAGCCCTTGATGACCGGCGTGTCGTCGCCAGGGAACTCGTACGCGTCGAGCAGCTCGCGGACTTCCATCTCGACCAGCTCGAGGAGCTCTTCGTCGTCGAGGAGGTCGACCTTGTTCAGGAACACCACGATGTACGGGACCTGGACCTGACGGGCCAGGAGCACGTGCTCGCGCGTCTGCGGCATGGGGCCGTCGGCGGCCGACACCACCAGGATCGCCCCATCCATCTGGGCCGCACCGGTGATCATGTTCTTGATGTAGTCGGCGTGACCGGGGCAGTCGACGTGCGCGTAGTGACGGTTCGCCGTCTCGTACTCGACGTGCGACGTGTTGATCGTGATGCCGCGCGCCTTCTCTTCCGGAGCCTTGTCGATGTCCTCGTAGTTCATCGCCTTGGCGCCACCGGCCTCGGCCAGCACCTTGGTGATCGCCGCCGTCAGCGTGGTCTTGCCATGGTCGACGTGACCGATGGTGCCGATGTTGACGTGCGGCTTGCTACGCTCGAACTTTTCCTTCGCCATGGCGTACTCCGGAGAATCGAATGCCGGCCCTGTATGGACCGGCGTTGGGTTCGCCGGCAGATACCGGCAGCATGAAGTGGAGCCCTTGACGGGACTTGAACCCGTGACCTCTTCCTTACCAAGGAAGTGCTCTACCGCTGAGCTACAAGGGCATTGCTCGAAGAGCGGGAGACGAGACTCGAACTCGCGACCCTCAGCTTGGAAGGCTGATGCTCTACCAACTGAGCTACTCCCGCTTTCCGAGAATGTAGAAGGTGTGGGGGAAGCTGGATTTGAACCAACGTAGGCAACGCCGGCGGGTTTACAGCCCGCTCCCTTTGACCACTCGGGCATTCCCCCAGAAACGAAACGGTGTTTGAAAGACCGAGAGCTGGCGAAGGGACTTGAACCCGCAACCTGCTGATTACAAATCAGCTGCTCTACCGATTGAGCTACGCCAGCCCAGCGCGGACTCGCGACGTATCCGGGTGCGGCACGGTGTCAAGAGCGCCGCGTGCACCCCGGCGGTTCCGGACGTTCGCCGCGCGACCTCGCGCTACTTCGGAGCCGCCAGCCACGCATCGGGGATCTCGCCGTCGAGCTCGATCTTCTCGACCACGATCTGGTCGGGCTCGGAGGCGCCGTCGTGGATCGACAGGATCCGCTCGGGCAGCTGCACCCCTTCGACCTCGCGGTACTTCGAGAACTCGTGCACCCGCTTACCGCCGTCGAGCGTGATGCGACGCACCAGGTGGTCTTTCGCGCCGACCGCGACCTCGGGCGTGGGCGCGCCCTTGGGCGCGTAGAGATCGACGGCCACACCCCCGACGTCGCCCTTGCCCGTCTTGGCGAGCGAGCCGAGCATCTCGTGCGTGCCGACGGCCCCCTCCACGTCGAGGATGATGGGCATGATGCCGGTCGGCGAGAACTTCTCGATGGTCTCGCGGGACCGCTGCAGATCCTGGGGCTTCGTGGAGCCGCCCGTGGTGAGCCAGGCCGCGTCGCCGAGCGCCAGGGTCGTGCTCTCGACCACCTCGCCCTCCACACGCTCGATCCGGAGGTACAGGTCGGTGCCGCGCCGGACGTACGTGTGCCGCGCGATGCGCCCGTCGGGGAGCTTGCGGGTGTAGACCACGAGCACGCGCTCGGCCTCGGAGAGCACGGCCAGGCCGGCCCCGTGGGCCTCGGACACCGCTTCGTACCAGGGCGCGGCGGTCGGCGCGTCGCCCTCGGGCTCGCCCTTCGCCGGCGTGCCCTTGTCGGCCGGGATCTCGGAGGCCTCGACCCGCTTCACCACGGTGCCCTCCTCGTCGAGCACGACGGCCGCGACCTGGGCCGCTGCAGCGAGGGACTCGGCCGCCTGCTGGGCTTCGTCGGCGTTCGCCAGGTCTTCGACGCGGACGACGAACTCCCAGCCCGAGCCGTCGCGGAAGCGGCGGATGACGCGGCCCTTGTAGCCGGCGTCCTTCGCGGACTTCGCGTAGTCGTTCGCATCGCTGCGGTTCGTGTAGGACGGCCCCTCGACCGACCACCCCGCGAACGCCGTGCCGAGCACGAAGGCCAACAAACCGGTCACATCCCCTCCCGTGCGCGTGCCCCGATCCGTGCCGGACCGCTCGTGTGGGGGCAGATATACCCGAACCATGACGCTGAGCGACAGCGAGCTCGAATTCCTCGTGCCCGAGCTGGCCGCGCGTCTGGTCGGCCAGCGGCTGACCAGCGCCTGGCAGCCCGCCCGCGACCGCGTGGTGCTCGGATTCCAGGACGGCACACGGCTCCTCCTCTGCCCACGCGGGCCCGATGCGCGGCTGCACACGATCAACCGCCGTCCCACCAACCCGCAGAAGCCGTTCTCCTTCCAGGGCGCCTGCCGGGCGCATCTCTCCGGCCCGCTCACCGCGATGACGAAAGAGGCGGGCGACCGCGTGGTCGACCTGGTGTTCGGCGAGTCCCGCCTCCACCTGCGCCTCACGGGCCGCTCGGGCGGTCTGTGGCTCCTGAAGGGCGACGAGGTGGTCGCCGCCTACGACGGCCCCGCGCCCGCCGAGCTCCCCGAGCGTCCGCCCCACGAGCCCCGCGAGATCCCGCCGCGGTTCACGGGCGACCCGAGCTGGGATGCCGAGATCGGGCGGTTCTACGCGCTGCTCGTGCGCGAGAGGCGCGAGCGCGAGCTGCGGATCGAGGTCGCCCGCCTCCTCCGCCGCAAGGCCCAGCGCCTCGCGACCCTGCTGCAGAACCTCGAAGGCGATCTCGAGAAGGCCGATGCGGCCGACTCCGTCCGCGCGTGCGCCGACACCCTCGCGGCGCACCTCCACACCATCACGCAGGGCGCCGATCACGTCGATCTCCCCTCGCTCGAAGACCCCGACACCACGCTCCGCGTGCCACTGCAGCCCGACCGCGCCCCCTCGAGGTCCCTCGAGGCGCTCTACGCGAAGGCCCGGCGCCTCGAGCGGATGGGCGAGCGGGTGCTCGAGCGCATCGAGGCCGTCGAGCGCGAGCTGCGCGAGGTCCAGTCGGTCCGCGAGGCCCTCGACGACGCCGAGCTCGAGGCCCTCGAAGCGCTCAAGGCCCGCCACGGGCAGTCCGACGCCGATCGCCCCCGCGGCCGCGCCCTCCCCGGCGTGACGACCTGGACGGGTCCCCGCGGCGAAGAGGTCCTCGTAGGGCGCGACGCCAAGGCGAACCGCCGGCTCACCTTCCAGATCGCGAAGGGCGCCGACTACTGGATGCACGTCCGCGGCGCGCCCGGCGCGCACCTGATCCTCCCGATGCGCCGCGGCCAGACGCCGCCCCTCGAGCTCCTGCTCGCCGCGGGCCAGATCGCGGCCGTGCACGCGGGCATCCCCGTGGGCGCGAAGGTCGACGTGCAGTACACGCGCGTCCGCGACATCCGGAGCATCCCGGGCACCGAGGCCGAGGTCCGGGTGCACAACGAGAAGGTGCTCCACATCACGCGCGACCCCGCCGACCTCGCCGGGTGGGATCGCGCCTGAGCGCCTGAGCGCGCTCCTCCGCCGAGCGGGGGATCGCAGCATCCGACCCGTCCCGCCCGAGGGGATCTCGCGCCGATCCGAATCGGAGCCCTGGTTCCGGGCCCGGACGGCCGGCCGCCGAGCGTGCTGCAACGACACGCGGGACCGATGCCCGCAGCCATCGCTCCTTCGATAAAATCAGCTTGAAATTACCTCTTGCCGCAACAGGCATCGCCGCTATCTATCCATCGTCCCCTCCCGGTGACACCCGACCCACAACACCAAGGAAGCCGATGAACACCGCTGCTGCCCTCGACGTCGACACCTTCTCCTCCAGTGCCCGCATCGCCGGGGCCGACCGCGGCCTCAGCTGGATCCTCCGCCTCGACCGGTCGCTCGGCGAGCTGGATGCGATGGTCGACGAGGTCCTGCCGGTGCTCGCGGACACCTTCGGCGTCGGGCTCGACCCGGCGGCTGGCGTCGACACCCTCGTGCGGATCGACCGCCTCGTCGCCGGCCTCCGCCCCGAAGACACCGGCACCGACGGCGCGTTCCCGGTCCACGTGCTCATGGCGCTCGGCCTCGTCGCCACGCGAACCGTCCGCGACCTCGCCGGCGGCGGCGCGCCCTGCACCTCGACGGACGACGGCGCCGTCGCGACGGCCGTGACGCTCGGCGATGCCGGCGGGTTCCCCGCGCTGCACGTCGACGGTGTCGTCAGCCCCGTCGCGCAGACCGTCGTGAAGCGCTGGTACGGCGACGACGACTCCCTCCAGGACGTGTGGGCCCAGCTCCAGGTCCGCCGCGAGGCCGGCCCGGTGCCGTCCGCCGAGCCCACCGCTCCCCGTGAGCACACGGCGGTGCCGCCCGAGCTGCTCCGCCTCGGCTCCCTCGCGCCTTTCGCGGGCTTCCTCATGGTCGCCATGGCCGACGGCAAGGTCGAGCCGCACGAGCTCTTCGCCTTCCGCGCCGCGATGTGGCGCTCCGAGAACGCGCTCTTCCGCCAGCTGGTCGTCCACTGCCCCCTCGAGGCCCACGCCGTCCAGCGGCACCTCGCCGAGCGTCCCGACCTGCTCGCCCGCAGCCTCGCCGCCGCCGGCGCCGTGTTCGACATGCATCCCGACGGCGAAGGCGCGCGCAAGGACTTCATGCGCCTCCTCACGACCGTCGCGCAGTCCCACGGCGAGCTGCGCAGCGCCGAGCTGAACGCGATCACCGAGGTCGTCGCCCACACGAAGCTCGGGGCCGCATTCGCCCTGTCCGGCGACGAGCCGTTCCCCGGCGAGTACGACTACGCCCTCGTCTCCATCGCGCCCATCGCGGGGTTCCTCCTGGTCGTCGCCGCCGACGGCGAGTTCGAGGAGGCCGAGGGTCTCGCGTTCCAGAAGAGCCTCGACCGCGTGAAGAACCCGCTCCTCGAGCGCCTGCTCGCGATGTCCATGGGCGAGTTCGAGCACCACCTGAAGACCCTGGTCGCAGACCCCCAGCTGGCGAAGCACTCCCTCGAGGCGGCCGGCGAGATGTTCCGCACGCATCCCGAGGGTCCCGCCGCCCGGGAGGCATTCCTCGCGATGCTCCGCAACGTGGCCGAGTGCCACGGCGAGCTCCGCGCCCCGGAGCGCCGCGCCCTGGGCGCCATCGAGCACATCCTCGACGGCACCGAGCCCGTCGTGTGGCCCACCCTGGCCCTCTTCACCGCGGTCCCCATGAGCGTCGTGCTCTGCGGCTGGATCGGGATCGCGGCGCTGTCCGGCGCCGGCCTCGTGCTCCCCATCGCGCTCGGCCTGCAGCTCGCCCTCCTCGCCGTCGTCTCCTTCCTGTTCCGCGGCCAGGGCTTCGGGGGCCAGGTCCTCACGGGCACCGTGGCTTCGGGTCTCTCCGGTGTCGCCGTCACCGTGTGGACGGTCCTCGTCTCCCTCCTCTTCCCCGTCGCCCCCGGCGCAGCCGCGCTCGGCGCAGCCACCTTCGGCTTCGGCCTCGTCGCTTCGACCGTCCTCGGCGCGCTCTTCCGCGCCCGATAGGTCCTTCCTTCCCGAGGCCGCGGCCGGAGAAGTCCCCTCCGGTTCGCGGCCTCCGCGCTCAGCCCAGCGGGATCGGGACGAAGCAGAGCGCGAACGCCAGGACGGCCAGCCCCGCCACGAGGAGTGGCCGTCCGCGGGGGAAGCCGTCGTCGCGCCGCACCTGGACGGGGTGACGCGCGCCCATCAGGTGCAGGACCGCGGCCCACACGGCCCATCCCGGCCACACCAGCCCCGCGAGCAGCAGCGCGGCGGTCGTCCCCCACCCCACGGCGCGCGCCCATCGCGGCGTGAGCGCGGCCAGCACGTGGCCCCCGTCGAGCTGCCCGAACGGGAGCAGGTTCATCGCCGTGAGCAGGCAGCCGAGCCACGCCGCGAAGCCCACGGGGTCGGCCGTCCCCAGCGGGAGGACCTCGCCGTGGACCCCGAGCGACAGGGCCTTCCACAGGAGTGGCGTCGCGAGCTCCGTCCCTCCGTCGGCCCCACCGGCCACCATGCGCCACGTCATCGCGACGCCCACCACACAGAGGCCGGCGAGCGGCCCCGCGGCGCCCATCTCGAGCAGGCCCGCCCGGGTCCGCGGCTCCTCCTCGAGGCGGATGATGGCGCCGAGCGTCCCCACGAGGATCGGCGCCGGGAGGAACCAGGGCAGCGACAGCCGGAAGCCGTGGCTCCGCGCCACCGCGTAGTGGCCGAGCTCGTGGGCGAGCAGGATCGCCATCAGGGTCCCGGTGAAGAGCAGCGCGCGCTCCAGCTGGACCGGATCCTCGGCCAGCGTCGCCTCCTCCCACCGCCAGACGCGGACGAAGAACACGCTGCAGCACGTCAGGAAGAACAGCGCGCCCGCGATGCGCCGCGCGCGGGCATCCGGATCGGGCTCGGGAATCAGCGCGTTTCGGCGCGGCAGGACGCCTCCGGGGTTGTCCGGCGGTACGAGCAGCGTACATTGCCGGAATGCAGGACCCCTACCGCGCGCTCGGCGTCCAGCGCGGCGCCGACGCAGAGACCATCCGCAAGGCGTTCAAGAAGCTCGCTCGGAAGTACCACCCCGACGTGAGCAAAGAACCCGATGCCGAAGAGCGTTTCAAAGAGGTCAACGCCGCCTACGGCATCCTCGGCGACCCCGAGAAGCGCAAGGCGTTCGACGAGTTCGGCGAGGCTTCGACCCGTCCGGGCTTCGATGCCGCGAAGGCGCGACAGTGGCGCGGCATGGGCGGCATGGGCGGCAGCACCGGCGGCGGGTTCGAGTTCGACGGGAACATGGACGACCTGCTGCAGAGCATCTTCCGCGGCGGGGGCGTGGGCTCCGAGGTGCGGGAGCGCAAGGGTCCCGACCTCAAGGCCTCGTTCACCATCGACTTCCTCACGGCCGTCACGGGCGGCGAGCGCGAGATCTCCGTCCCCCAGCCCGACGGGCGCGCCGAGCGGCTCAAGGTGCGCATCCCGCCGGGCGTCTCGAACGGCGGACGCCTCAAGATCCGCGGCCAGGGCCTCCCTCCCCGCGGCGGCGGCGCGTGCGGCGACCTCAACCTCGAGCTCACCGTGCGCGACCACCCCATCCTGCGTCGGCTCGGCGACGACGACCTCGAGATGGACCTTCCGCTCACGATCTACGAAGCCATGGCCGGCGCGAGCATCGTGGTCCCCACGCCCACGGGCGACGTGAAGGTGAACGTGCCGGCGGGCGCGAAGCCGGGCCAGCGGCTGCGCCTCAAGGGCCGCGGCATCCAGAAGCGCGTGCCGGGGCACCTCTACCTCGTCCTCCAGCCGACGCCGCCCACGAGCGACGACCCCGATGTCCTGCTCGCGGCCAAGCGTCTCGAAGAGGCCTACGTGGGCGACCTCCGCGGCGGCCTCGAGCTCTGAGGTAGCGTCGGGGCCTGGAGGCCTCATGAACCGCTCGATCGCCCTCGTCGCCGCCGTCCTGGTGGGCGGCGCGCTCCTCGCCACCTCCGCGTCCGCCGGAGACGAGGAGAAGAAGACCCAGCTCGCCAGCAAGTGCTACCCGATGGAGCGCATCCTGGTGTCGGCGGGCACCGACGACACGAAGATCGCGGGCGCCGCGCAGCAGCTGCTCAACAAGATGCGGAGCGAGGGGCTGTCGGAGTTCATCGTGCTGGAGGCGGGCGGCCAGAAGGTGCTCTGCGGATCGCCCGACGCAGATTGACATTCCCCCGTTCGAGGCCGACCCGTGCCCAGCCGGAGGCGGTGCGCGTGCGCGTGCGCGTGCCCGATGGGCGTTCGGAGCGGGATCCCGGCTCGTCGGAGGCCGAGCGATCGTGTCCCAATGTCGGACGCGATCGAGCTTCGCGCGTCTCGAGGCCTCACGCAGATGACGCAGAAGGACGCAGATGACGCAGAAACCAGGCCGTGATGGGTCCAGCGTCCTCGTTTCCCCTGGCACCGTCGGCAGGGTCCACCCGTGCCGTCTGGGCTCTCGAGGGACGTCCCGGTGTTCGGGTCGACAGAGAGGGCCTCGCCGCGGACCGGAATCGGGACTCACCAGAGCAGGCGGGCGTTTCGGGCTGCTCGGTGAGGCGTTGGCCCATCAGGCGCTCGGAGAGGACTTCACTTCATCGCGATCCGGCCTCAGGTCCATGGATTCCGGTCGTCGAAGCTTCGCAGAACGCGCCCGCATGCTCTGGTGAGCCCACACCCACCAATCCGTCTCCAGTCCCCCTCGATGTCCGGGGAGAGCCGACCCACGGCCCATCGACGACGACCCACTGGATGCGAATCCGCGTTTTGCGCAGCTTCAACGAATGGAATTTGTCGGTGTTCGGCGAAATCCACTGCCTCGATGGGCCAAACGTCTGATTGCACCGCCAAGACCGCCAAGACCGCCAAGACCGGGTCGGACCTTGCCTCTCCCCAAACTCAGAGGTGGACGGGGCGGCCGTTGGCGGATGCGCTCACCGGATCAGCCGAAAAGCCGGCCTGCTCTGGTGAGTCGCGAATCCGTTCCGCGACAAGGCCCACTCGGCGCTCCGGGGACGCGAAGACGCTGGACCCGGGTCAGCCTCGTTTCTGCGTCATCTGCGCCCTTCTGCGTCATCTGCGTGATGCCTTGGGACGCTCGAAGCTCGATCCCTTGCACGTAGAGGAGGGCGCAGGAACGGATGCGTCGTGCCCCCTTCTGGACGTTTCGTGCACGAATCAGCGTCTTCTGAACTCCGTGATCGGCGGATGCGGATCCGGTGGGACGACGCCTTCTGCGTCATCTGCGCCCTTCTGCGTCATCTGCGTGATGCGGATCCGGCTCGCCCCGTGACGGACCTCCCGTCCCTCGGAGACGGCGGACCCAAACCACGTCCCGGGGCGCCCGCCTGCTCTGGTGAGCCCAAACCCACCAATCCGTCTCCAGTCCCCCTCGATGTCCGGGGAGAGCCGACCCACGGCCCATCCACGACGACGCCTTCTGCGTCATCTGCGCCCTTCTGCGTCATCTGCGTGATGCAGATCCGGCTCGCCCCGTGACGGACCTCCCCCTCCCTAGAGACGGCGGACCCAAACCACATCCCGGGGCGCCCGCATGCTCTGGTGAGCCCAAACCCACCAATCTGTCCCCAGTCCCCCTCCGTGTCCGGGGAGAGCCGACCCACGGCCCATCCACGACGCCCTTCTGCGTCATCTGCGCCCTTCTGCGTCATCTGCGTGATGCAGATCCGGCTCGCCCCGTGACGAACCTCCGCCTCACCGAAGACTACCGACTGAGCTGGAGCTTCATCACGGTCTTGCCGCACCCGACGGTATCCCCGTTCTGCAGCCGACTGACCGCGATCCGCCGCCCGTTGTGGTACGTGCCGTTGGTGCTGCCGAGGTCGCGGACGAAGATCATCTCGCGCCCGAACACCTCGATCACCGCGTGGTGACGGCTCACCTCGACATCCGTGAGCGGGATCTCGCCCATCCGCCGGCCGATGCTGACGTTGCCGCGCGTGAAGCGGAACACCTTGCCCGCATCCTGCCCCGCGACCACCTCGACCACCGCGTTCAGCCCGGGCGGGAGCCGCAGATCCTGCCCGATCACGTCGGGGGGACGGGCATCCTTCTTCGTGTCGCGGAGCTCGACCAGCTCTTCGTCGAGCAGCCACGCGATCTCGAGCTGCGGGGACTGCCGCCGATCCTGCCGATCCTCCGCTTCGGCCCCGCGGTACAGGATCATCCGCGACTGCCCGATGGCGATCTCGACGCCCGCGGACAGCACGGCCTCCTTCACGCGCTTGCCGTTGACCAGCGTGCCGTTGGTGGAGTCGAGGTCCTGGAGGACGAACTCGCCATCCTTGAACTCGATGGTGCAGTGCTTTCCGGAGACCATCGGGTCGTCGAGGATCAGATCGCCGTGGCGACGCCCGACGATGAGCGGACGATGCGTGTGCAACGCCACGTTCAGCCCCTGGCGCGCGCCGCTGATGATCTGGAGGAAGGCGCCTTCCACTGGGTCTATGCCGTCCGGAACTTGGTCTCGCCGGACCCGGCGGACGGGGCGTCTTCGTCGGAGCGGTCGCGCTCGCGCTGGGCGAGCCAGTAGCGATGGAACCGGCCGGGCAGCTCGCGGCCGAGGGCCTCTTCGAGCATGCGGCCCGCGTCGCAGGCGATGTCGAGGTCGATGCCCGTGTCGACGCCCATCGCGTGGAACATGTAGATCAGGTCTTCGGAGGACCCGTTGCCCGTCGCGCCCGGCGCGTAGGGGCAGCCGCCGACGCCGCTCGTGGAGCCGTCGAACATGCGCGCGCCTTCCTGGAAGGCCGCGAAGGCGTTCACCAGGGCCGTGCCGCGCGTGTCGTGGAAGTGCAGGCCGATGCGGTCGAGCGGGATGCCCTCGTCGACCAGTGTGCGGACGACGTTCTTCACCTGCATGGGCGTGCCCATGCCCGTGGTGTCGCCGAGCACGACGACGTCGGCGCCGGCATCGAGCAGCGCGCGTGCGATGGGCACGGTCTGCGACACGGGGACGTCGCCCTCGAACGGACAGCCGAAGACGGTCGAGATGTAGGCGCGAACCCCCATCTCCTGGCTGGACGCGGAGCCGATCACGCGCTCGAGGCCGGCGAGGCTCTCGCGGACGGTGCGGTTCACGTTCTTCTGGTTGTGGGTCTCGCTCGCGGACATGAACGTGCAGACGTTCTGGATGCCGGCGTCGATGGCGCGGTCGAGCCCGATCTGGTTCGGGACCAACGCCCAGAACCGGACCCCCTCGGCCTTCGGGAGCATGCGCACGAGGTCGGCCGCGTCGGCGAGCTGGGGGACGAGGCGAGGCCGCACGAACGACGTGACCTCGATGTCGCGATACCCTGCAGACACCAGGCGACGCGCGATCTCCAGCTTCGTCGCCGTGGGCAGCACGACGGGCTCGTTCTGGAGCCCATCCCGCAAGCTCACGTCGAAGATCTGGACCTGATCCATCGGACCCTCCCGATCGCCAGGATAACCCGCTGCGAGAACACGCCCGATGATTCCCTGCCCCATCTGCCGAAGCCCCGCCCGTGGCGGGCGTTGTCCGTTCTGCGGAGCCCTCGCGGCGACCGCCCTGCTCGTCGCGGCGCAGGGCGCGAACGCACAGGAGGTCCAGGCACTCTACGGGATCCCGGCGGTCGAAGAGCTCCCCCTCGAGCCCGCGGCGCCCCGCACCGGCGCCGAGCTCGAGATGGCCGCCAACATGGGCGCGCTCACGCCCGAAGAGCTCGCGGCGCTCGTCGCGGCCGACGATCTCGCGTCGGTCCGGCTGCGGGTCGCGCACCACCGCACGCGCGGTGAGGATCCCGAGCTCGCCGCCGCGCTCGAGCGGCTCACCGAGCTCGACCGCGCGGATGCCGACGCGCCCTTCATGCTCGTCATGCTGGCTGCCCAGCACGATCAGGATGCGAGGGTCGTGAAGTGGGCGGGGCTCGCGATCGACCGGTCCGGCGCGTGGCCGGCCGAGCAGCGGTCCCGGCACCTGCTGATGCTCCACCAGCTCGCGGCGCGGTCCGCGAAGAAGCTCGGCCAGGTCGAGGCGGCGCAGTCCCACGCGAAGGCGTTCGTGGGCATCGCGACGAAGATCGGGTCGCGCGTGCCCGACGACATGAAGGACCTCTCGCTCGGGAAGTAGGTCGCGAGCCGAGACGCAGAGTCGACCCGAACCGCGCCGTTCAGACGCAGAGTCGACCCGAACCGCGCCGTTCAGACGCAGAGTCGACCCGAACCGCGCCTCCCACCCTTCGGCCGGTCCACACCAAACGGTGGAACGCCGCGAATCACGACATCGCTCCCTCGGCACGGCGCCCCGGGCGTACGGAAGCGCGGTTCGCGGCGGCTCTGCGTCGAACAGGCGCGGTTCGGGCGGGCTCTGCGTCGTCGAACCCCAACGGGTGTTCACACCCGCCATCCCCGGCGTCTGCGACGAGCCGTCCCCGACGAGCCGGGGTCCGGACGTCTCCGACGAGCCGGGATCCCGCTCTGTCGCGTGCCGGATCTGCATCACGCAGATGACGCAGAAGGACGCAGATGACGCAGAAGGAGCGGCATGGGCGGGCCGACCCGTGTCGGACCCCGAGGTCGGAGATGGACTGGAACGACATCGGGAACGCCGCTCACCAGAGCAGTCCGACGCCCTGGAATCCGGTGCCGACGGGACCCGCTCCTACGAGCCAGGGTGCGGACGTCTCCGACGAGCCGGGATCCCGCTCTGTCGCGTGCCGGATCTGCATCACGCAGATGACGCAGAAGGACGCAGATGACGCAGAAGGAGCGGCATGGGCGGGCCGACCCGTGTCGGACCCCGAGGTCGGAGATGGACTGGAACGACATCGGGAAGGCCGCTCACCAGAGCAGTCCGACGCCCTGGAAGCCGATGCCGACGGGACCCGCTCCTACGAGCCGGGATTCGACTTCGAGCGCCCGCGCGCACCGCCTCCGGCTGGGAACGGGTCGGGCCTCGAGCGCCCTGCCCGTCCGAGTCTCCTCGATCCCGACAGGCAGAGCCCGAAGGGTCCGGTTTCCCCCGCCCCGTCGGAACGCCCGCCCCTCCCGGGAAACCGGATCCTGGGACTGCCGGGTCTACGGACCGGCAAGGCCGCCGAAGGCGAGCCGCGCAGCGCGCTCCGCGCGCGGAGTAAGGGTAGACTGGGCGTTCACACCCGCCATCCCCGTCCTCTCCGACGAGCCGGGATCCCGCGGCGGACACCCGCAACGGCGTCGTCTTCGACGAGCCGGGATCCCGTGGCGGACACCCGCAATGGCGTGGTCTCCGGCGAGTCGAACTCGCGGGTCGAAGCGCCCCATCCGGGCACGGGCAAGGGCACGGGAGGGTCCTCGAACGCCCCGGCGAATGGGCTCTCTTCCGACCCTGCCCATCCCGACAGGCAGAGCCCGAAGGGTCCGGTTTCCCCAGGCCCCGCCGCAGCGCCGGAACCCTCGAGGAAACCGGATCCTGGGACTGCCGGGTCTTCCGACCCGCAAGGCCGCCGAAGGCGAGCCGCGCAGCGCGCTTGCGCGCGGAGTAAGGGTAGACCGGGCGTTCACACCACGAGCCGGAATCCGGGTTCGATCGCACCATCGCGCACGCGCACGCGCACGCGCACCGCCTGCGGCTGGGCACGGGTCGGGCCTCGAGCGCCCTGCCCATGCGAAGCTCTCCGGACCTCCTCGATCCCGACAGGCAGAGCCCGAAGGGTCCGGTTTCCCCAGGCCCCGTCGCAGCGCCGGAACCCTCGAGGAAACCGGATCCTGGGACTGCCGGGTCTTCCGACCCGCAAGGCCGCCGAAGGCGAGCCGCGCAGCGCACTTGCGCGGAGAAAGGGTAGACCCGGCGTTCACACCCGCCATCCCGTCCTCTATGACGAGCCAGGATCCCGCGGCGGACACCGGCAACGCCGTCGTCTCCGGCGAGTCGGAATCCGCCAGCATCCTGCTAGCATCAGAGGATGCAGCTCCTCCGCGAACTCGAGCACCGGTACGAACGAACCACGCTCTCCGCGAGCGCGGTGGCGCCGCCCCGTTCGCGGACCGACGCCATGGTGTTCCTGCTGTTCCAGGTCGCGTATGCCCGTGCTGGAGACGCCGAGGGCTCCCGATGGGCGCGGGAGACCGCCGAAGCGCGCCTCGCCCAGCCTCTCCCCCGAGGCTCCCGCCCACCCGACCACCCCGTCTACACCGCCTTGCTCGCGCACGCAGACGCGGCCGCGGGCGGGCCGCTCCCGGAAAGCCAACCGGAGGGCCTCCTCCAACGCTACCAATACTCTCTCCTGCTCGAGGCCTCCTTCCTTCTGGAGCCCGGCCCCGTGCTCGAGCCCATGGCAGTGTTCGAGGCGTCCGAGCACCCGCCGGAAAGCGAGCGCCACCACCGCGCCGCGCTCCATCGGGTCCGGCGTGGCGAACCGGGGGGTCCGCCGAGCGCGGAGCTTGCGTTGTCCGAGGAAGCGGTCGCCGGACGGCTCGCACGCGAGCACTTCGAGGCCGCGCTGCGGCTCCTTCGACGCGCCCCACACGTGGTGAGCGACCACTTCGGTGCCGCGTTCCTGGCCGACCTCGCAGGTGACCTCGACGCCGCTGCGCTGCGGTCCGTGACGCCCGCGCTCGGTCAGGTCTACGATGCCTACACCACGGCGTCGTACTTCGCGCTCAGCGTCGTCGCCGTGATGGACGGTCTGCTCTGCGGCGCCCTCCGCCTGCACGAACGTGGGCTCGCCTAAGCTTCGACAGCCTTCCGCTTCGTGAGCGCCGCCGCCACGTCGTGACCGAACACGTGCAGCAGCAGCCCGCCGATACCGGCCTGGAGCCACGGCTCGATCGGAGCCAGCACCGGCACCGCGACCTGGCCCAGCGCCATCCCCGTCGTCAGCCCCGCCGTGAGCAGCGCCAGCGCCAGGACCCCCGCCGTGCGGCCCTGATCCGCCGCTCCCAGCACGGCCGTCGCCACCAGCGGAGCCCCGTGCAGCGCGAGCACGGCCAGCACGGCCGGCGAATCCGTGCCCACGACCCCCATCTGCGCCCCGTCGGCCATCTGGTGCACCGCGACCACCCCGACCGCCGCCCAGCCCGACTGGGCCGCATCCCCCGCGAGCCGCTCGACCACCCACGGCGCCGTGAACGCCAGCACCGCCACGACCAGCGCCCAGATCCCCAGCGCCGCCACGGAAGCGGGCAGCAGCTCGAGGAGCACGACCAGCACCGCCGAGCCCACGGCCACCACGCGCACCGGCAGCATCCAGGCATGGTGCGCGCGCCCATAGAGCGCGAGCCCGCCCGCGAGCAGCGTCGGCAGCAGCAGCAGACCCCAGATCATGCACCCGCACCCGGGTTGGAGATGCAATCGCGTTGCATCTCCACAGCATAACCGCGGCCCGGGCTTCGTCGATGGAGCGGCCACGGGGATTCCCGCATAGACTGCCGCCATGCTCTGGCTCGCATCGGCCTTCGCGGCCGATTGGTACATCCCCACCGACTTCTCGACCCTCCAACAGGCCGTCGACGACCCGCTGTTCGTCCAGTCCGGCGACGTCATCCACGTCCCCGCCGGCACGTACACCGGGTTCTACGCGACCTCCGGGAGGTCGCTGACGATCGAGGGCGCCGGCATGGGCCTCACGACGCTGGTGGGCAGCGGCGGCGACGACGTCGTCGGGCTCGGGAACGGGTCGGCCATCACGCTGCGCGACCTCACCCTCGACGGCCAGGGTCAGTGGCGGGGCCTCGACGTCACCACGTCCGACGCGGTGCTCGAGCGGGTGCACATCGACGCGGGGCGCGCGCCCACGGGCGAAGGCGGCGGCGGGATCCGCGCCCAGACGCTCTCCTCGGTCCTCGCGACCGACGTGATGATCACGCTGTGCACCGCGACCGAAGGGGCGGGCATCAAGCTCGACGGCGCGACGTTGGCGATGTCCGGCTCGATGCTGTCGAGCAACTCCGCGTCCGGCGCAGGCGGGGCCCTCGAGGTCGCCGAGGGGTCCGTCGCGATCTTCGACGCGTGCGACTTCTCGGGCAACGCGGCCCTCACCGGGGGCGCCGGGCGCGTCCGCGGGACCGGCGTCTTCCGGACCAGCACCTTCTGGTCGAACGCGGCCGACAACGGCGGTGCCCTCACGATCGGCGGCACGGCCGCGGACGTCACGGTCGCGGACGTGGTCTTCCTCGACAACGCCGCGTCCATCAACGGCGGCGCCATCTCCGGCAACAACGGCAACGTCTTCGTCGAGCGCACCCGCTTCGTCGACAACGTCGCGGGCGCCGGCGCCGTGATCCGCGCGGGGGGCGGCACCTGGGCCGTGCAGAACGTCTATGCCTGCGGGAACTCGGCCAGCGACGACTCGGTCCTCGCGATGACCGGCTCGGCCGACTTCGTCGTCGACAGCGCGCTGTTCGTCCTCAACGGTCCCGGAACCACGGTCGGCTCCAATGGCCTGTACGGCCCGGGCGTCGTCTACAACAGCACGTTCTGGGCCGATCTCGGCAATCCCATCGTCACGCTCGGCGACGGCAGCCTGCGCGACAGCGTCGTGGGCGCGGACGTGGGAGCGGGCCAGACCGGCGTGCTCGGGCTCGGCGGGCTCGGGGTCTCCCAGGGCAACCTGTTCTGGAACGTCGCCCAGACCGGTGTTTCGACCAACACCATCGCGAACCCCGGCTTCCAGCTCGACCCCGCCGACTGCGACACCGCCTTCTACGCCACCGCCACGTCCAACATCTTCGCGGTCGCGAGCCGGTCCGACGGCGCCGGGGCCCCCTACGACATCGGACACCTCGGCGGGCCCGTGTCCGACCCCGTCTTCTGGCAGGACGACCAGGACGGCGACGGCTACTCCCGCACCGTCGACTGCGACGACGGCGATCCGCAGGTCCACCCCGGCGCCGTCGAGGTCTGCGACGGCGTCGACTCAGACTGTGACGGCACTCCCGAGACGCTCGCCACCTGGTTCCGCGACGCCGACGGCGACGGCGCCGGCGACACGAGCGTCACCCTCGTCGACTGCGCGATGCCCTCCGGCTACGTCGCGGCCGGCACCGACTGCGACGACGGCGACAACGCGATCCACCCGGGCGCTGCCGAGGTGTGCAACGGCGTCGACGACGACTGCGACGGGGACGTCGACGCGGCCGACGCGAACGCCGTGCTCGACGCCTTCTGGCCCGACGCCGACAGCGACGGATTCGGCGACGTCGACGCCGTTGCGACGCTCTCCTGCACGGCCCCGAGCGGGTTCACCGACGACGGCACCGACTGCGACGACGCCGCCCCGTCCGTCTATCCGGGGGCTCCCGAGGCCTGTCCCGACAACATCGACAACGACTGCGACACCCTCGTCGACGCCGCCGACCCCGACTACACCGATCAGGGCGTCGAGTACTGGCGCGATGCCGACTTCGACGGTGTAGGCGACCCCGCCGACAGCGTGGTCGCATGCTCGGGCGACGAGCCCTCCGGCTACGTCCCCGCGAGCTTCGGGAGCGACTGCGACGACGCCGATCCGCTCGCCACGCCGGGCAACACCGAGGTGTGCGACGGCATCGACAACGACTGCAACGGGGTCGTCGACCAGGGGTTCGTCTCGTCGCCCTACTGGCCCGACGTGGATGATGACGGCTTCGGCGACGCGGGCGTGAACCCCATCATCTCGTGCACGCCGCTGCCGGGCCACGTGACCAGCGGCACCGACTGCGACGACGACGACGCCTCCATCCGCCCGTTCGCGACGGAGATCTGCGACACGATCGACCAGGACTGCAACGGGGTGGCGGACGACGGACTGCCGACCTCGACCTGGTACGTCGACGCCGACCAGGACGGCTACGGGGACGCCGACGACCCGGGCACCACCACGTGCGAGATGCTCACGGGCCACGTGACCGACGGAACGGACTGCGACGACGCCTCCGCCGACGTGAATCCCGGCCAGCCCGAGATCCCCGACGACGGGGTCGACAACGACTGCGCCGGAGGCGACGAGATCACGCCCGACCTCGACTCCGACGGCGATGGAATCCCCGACTCCATCGACCCCGATCCCGACTCGAACGGCGATGACGGCGCGCATCCCCCGCCCGATCCGAAGCACGGCTGTGGCTGCGCGAGCCCCGGCGCTCCCCTGCCCTGGGCGCTCGTGCTGGCCGGTGCCCTGTCGATGCGGTCCCGGCGGCGCGCCCGCTGAGGCCGATGGTGTGACATCCTGCGCCGCGGGAGGTCAGCCATGCAGTACCGCAACCTCGGGTCCACCGGCACGAAGGTGTCGACCCTGTGCCTCGGCACGATGACGTTCGGCGAGGCCGACGAGAACAGCTTCATGCACGGGGTCGGCTCCACCGAGGAGACCTCGTTCCAGGTCATGGACCGCGCGCTCGAAGCGGGTGTCAACTTCTGGGACACCGCCGACGTCTACGGCCAGGATGGCCTCTCCGAGCGGGTCATCGGCAACTGGTTCGCCAGCCGCAAGCGCCGCGACGAGGTGGTCCTCGCGACCAAGATGCGCTTCCGGATGGGCCAAGGGCCGAACGGCACGGGCGCATCGCGGCGCCGCATCGTGCGCTGTGTCGACGACAGCCTCCGCCGCCTGCAGACCGACCGGATCGACCTCTACCAGATCCACATGCAGGACATCGACGTGCCCGAGGAGGAGGTGGTCCGCGCGCTCGACGACCTCGTGACGGCCGGGAAGATCGTCTACGCGGGCTGCTCCAACTACGCCGCGTACCGCCTGATGGACAGCCTCTGGAAGAGCCGGACCACCGGTCGTACGGCGTACGCCACGATGCAGATGCAGTACTCCCTCGCCGTGCGGGACATCGAGCGGGAGCACGTGCCCATCGCGGTGCAGGAGGGGGTGGGCATCCTCCCTTGGTCGCCGCTCGCGGGAGGCCTGCTGACCGGCAAGTACCGCGAGGGCCAGGCCCCTCCCGCCGGCAGCCGCATGGAGAAGTGGCGCGCCCGGTACGACCGCTTCGACCAGCCGCGGAACTGGCGCATCGTGGAGGCGCTCGTCGCGGTCGCCGAGGAGCTCGAGGCGTCCCCGTCGGCCGTCGCGCTCGCATGGTTGCTGCACAAGCCTGGCGTCACGTCCGTCATCTTCGGTGCCCGCACCCTCGAACAGCTCGAGGCGAACCTGCCTGCGGCCGATCTCGCGCTGACGGACGCCCAGGTGGCCGCGCTCGACGCCGCCAGCGCCTACGATCTCGGCTACCCGTACGAGTTCATGCACCAGGTGCAGAAGGCCTGGTGACCGCGTAATCGCGCGAAATCGCCGGTGGGGCCGGCCGCCCGTAGATCCTGGGTGGAGGTCCCCATGTTCGTGCTCGCCCTGGCTGCCGCTCTCGCCATTCCCCCCGAGGGCGTCGTCGTCGGCGACCTCTGGGTGCAGCGGACGGAGACCACGCAGGCCGAGTGGAAGGCCGTCATGGGAGAGCTCCCGTACGGCCCGCTGTACCGGTTCTACGCCGAGGTCGACGACGCCCACCCCGTCGCCATGGTGAGCTTCGACGAGGCGCTGGCCTACGCGAACGCCCGGTCGGAGCGCGAGGGCCTCGAGGTCTGCTACCGCACCGGGGCCCGCGCGACGCTCGTGGCCGGATGCACCGGATACCGTCTGCCGACGCGGGACGAGTGGGAGGCGCTCGCCGGTCCCGGGTTGTTCGCGACCCTCGACGACCCCGCAGAGGCCTGCACCTTCGCGAACCTCGACAGCCGCGGGGACGACGCGAGCCACTGGCGGCGCGCGGTCCCCTGCGAAGACGGCTTCGAGCGGGCCGCGCCGGTCGCGTCCTTCGCGCCCGACGCGAACGGCTTGTACGACCTCTACGGCAACGTCGCGGAGTGGGTCTGGGACGACGAGGTCCGCGGGCACTACGCCACGCAGGGGCCGAGCTGGTACCAGGGCCTCCGGTTCGCGGCGGGGGACACGTACCTCCGCCGGGGCCCGGACGGGAGCCGGGACATCGGGCTCCGCCTGGTGAGGAGCCGCTGAAGTCTACCCATTGCTCCGCGCGCGGAGCGCGCTGCGCGGCTCGCCTATGGCGGCCTTGCGGGTCGGTAGACCCGACAGTCCCAGGATCCGGTTTCCCGGCAGGGGCGAGCGTCGTGATGAGGCGTGGGGAAACCGGACCCTGCGGACGTGCCTGTCGGGACCGGCGGGGTCGGAAGAGAGCCCATTCGCCGGGGCGTTCGAGGCCCGACCCCTGCGCGTGCGCGTGCCCGAAGAGGCGCTCGAAGCCGGATCCCGGCTCGTCGTAGACGGCTCCGTCGCGGGTGTCGGCCGCGGGATCCCGGCTCGTCGTAGAGGACGGGGACCTCGGGTGTGGACGCCCGGTCTACCCATTACTCCGCGCGCGGAGCGCGCTGCGCGGCTCGCCTGCGGCGGCCTTGCGGTTCGTAGACCCGGCAGTCCCAGGATCCGGTTTCCCGGAAGGGCGGACGCCTCGATGAGGCGCAGGGAAACCGGACCCTTCGGGCTCTGCCTATCGCGATCGAGGAGGTCGGGAGAGAGCCCGTTCGCCGGAGCGTTCGAGCCCGACCCGTTCCCAGCCGGAGGTGGTGCGCGTGCGCGATGGGGCGCTCGAAGCCGAAGCCCGGCTCGTAGGAGCGGGTCCCGTCGGCACCGGCTTCCATGGCGTCGGACTGCTCTGGTGAGCGGCGTTCCCGATGCCGTTCCAGTCCATCTCCGACCTCGGGGGCCGACACGGAGCGCCCCGTCCTTGCCGCTCCTTCTGCGTCATCTGCGTCCTTCTGCGTCATCTGCGTGATGCAGATCCGGCACGCGACAGAGCGGGATCCCGGCTCGTCGGAGACGTCCGGACCCCGGCTCGTTGGGGACGGCGGGATCCCGGCTCGTCGGAGATGGCGGGTGTGGACGCCCGTCTACCCATTACTCCGAGCGCTGCGCGGCTCGCCTCCACTCCGGCACCTCATCCACGGCCCACCCGCGCCGGATGGGCGGCCAGCCGCTCCCAGGACGGAAGGAGCGCGTCCAGCATCCCCTCGAGCTCCGCAGGAACCTCGGGCACCGGGCCCTCCGGCCCACCGAACCCCGTCGATGCCCAGACCTGCGCATACCAGTGCGGCGCCCACACCCCGTCGCTCGCGTGCGGACCGGGCGCCCAGGACAGCATCCGCTCCGTCCACCCCACGCCGAGCGCTCCGCACAGCGCCGACAGCGTGCCCGCCGGGTCCCGGAGGATGTCGGCGCTGTCCACCACCACGACCGGCAGCCCGCGCGCCTCGAGCCCGTCGAGCAGGTCGACCTGCTGGAGGAACCCGAGATCCGCGGGCTCGACGCGCTCCCGCCGCCGGGCGTAGCTCGCCAGGACCCGGGCCGGATGGCGGATGAGCAGCGCATTGTGGACCTCGCGCAGCCACTCCCGCCCCATCCCGTCGAGCAGGTGGTGCGCCATGTGCTTCTGGTACGCCACGGGCTCCGGACGCTCGCGCACGAGATCGCCGACCACGGCGCGCCAGTCCGTCGACTGGGATGCGATCACCGCGTCCCGCATGGGGTGCTCGAGGCCCGTCGTCGCGAGGTAGCAGGCGTACAGGGGCTCGTCGACGACGGCGCAGTCCCCGCGCGCCTCGAAGCTCCGCATCAGCGCCGTGCTGAGGTTCCGCGGCCCCGACCACATCGCGATGCGGACGGTCATCCCGCGCACTCCCGCTCGATGCGCGCCGCGTACAGCTCGCGCAGCCGCGTCGTGACGGGGCCCGGCAGCACGTACGCCCGGCCGTCGACCTCGCGGACCGGGAGGATGCCGGAGTACGTGCCCGTGCAGAACGCCTCGTCCGCGCCGTACACCTGGGTCGTCGAGAAGTCCGTCTCGCGCGTGACGATCCCGGCCTCGCGCGCGACGTCCAGCACGACCTGACGCGTGATGCCGCGCAGGCAGTACTTCCCGGTCGAGGTCCACAGCTCGCCCTTCCGGACGACGAAGAAGTGCGTGCTGTTGCACGTCGCCACGAACCCCTGCGGGTCGAGCATCAGCCCCTCGTCGGCCCCCGCCTTGTCTGCCGCGATCGACGCAGCCACGCAATTCAGCTTGCTGTGCGAGTTCCACGCCGGGTCCTGGACATCGGGCCGGCCGCGCCGCACCGAGACCGTCGCGAGCTTCAGTCCGCGCGCGTACACCTCCGCGGGCGGCTCCTTCCACTCGGCGAGCACGACCTGCGTGGGGCCGCTGCGGTTCACCGCGGTCCCCTGGAACGGCGTGGTCTTGAGGCCGCGGGTGAACATCAGGCGGATGTGCACACCGTCCACCATCCCGTTGGCCTCGAGGGTCTCCGCGAGCGCGCGCCGGATGCCCGCGCGGTCGAGGCCGAGATCGAGGTCCAGCGCCCGCGCGTTCTCGATCAGCCGGTCGAGGTGGGCCTCGAGGAACGGGATCCGCCCGTGGTGGACCCGAAGGCCCTCCCACACGCCGTCCCCCATCAGGAAGCCCGAGTCGAGCACCGACACGACCGCTTCGGCACGGGGGACGAGCCGGCCGTTCATCCACACCTCCACCGTCGCGTTGCGGTCGTCCTCGGCGTGGTCGTGACTGCTCGCCATCGAATCCCTCCACGGCGGCAGCGTACTCTGAGCGAACCCGACGCCTGGAGGCCCGATGCTGGTCCTGCTCGCGGGCGCCCTCGCCGGCCCCCCGGCCACGAAGCCCGTGGTCATCGAAGTGACCCCGGACGCGGGTCCACTGCGGCGGGATGCCGCCGGACCCCGAGATGGAGCGCCGGATGGGCCCCGACCCAGCCCGCGCCCGGCCAGACCTACATCGTCCGCAAGGGCAGCCTGAACACGGCCACGACGCCGCTTTCCCAGGTCACCACCGACGCGGACGGGAGGCTGGAGCTCCGCCTCGAGCCCGGCCCCTGGTGCCTGGTGGAGACCGCGAAGCGCGACCCGATCGACCCCGAGACCGTCCCCGCGTTCGACCCCGAGAAGAGCATGGTCGACCAGCGATGCCTCGCGCGGCTGACGCAGACCTGCGACATCGCGTTCACCGTCCCCGAGAAGGGCAGGCTCCCGACGATCGAGCACGCCATCGTGGGCAGGTGCCACTACGACCCCGGCGAGTGCTACCGGGGGCCGCCGGTCCCGCCGCCCCCGTAGCGGTCAGCGGGCGTAGCCGTACTCCCCGAGGAACGGCAGCACGACGGACTCGGTGCCGGTCGCCCGGATCTCGTCGACGAAGCCGGGCACGTCGACGCCCGGCAGGAGGAACGGCTCGTCTTCGATGGGCGTCGTGAACAGGTCCCAGTGGCAGGGCAGCACGACCTTCGGCTTCAGGATGCGGATCGCGTCTTCGGTGTACCCCGGCCGGTAGGCGCGCCCGATGGCGCACAGGCAGAGCACGTCGCACTCGACGCCCGACAGCTCGTGCTCGAACAGCTCGGCGCTGTCGATGTGCACGACGCGAACGCCGCCGAGCTCGAGGTACCAGTTGAACACCAGGCCGTGGCGGAGGTCGCCGACCTTCGGCGGCCACGGCGGCGGCTTCTCGATGTTGCCGGCCAGCGCGACCCGGTTGAAGTACACGCGCCCGTGTGCGGAGGGGATGCCGCGCACCATGCCCGGCCCCGACGGGATGTCCTCGCGGCCCGCGGTCTCGACGAGCTGGGACTCCGGGAGCCCAGCCGCACGGGCCACGTTGCAGGCATCCCGGCTGCCGATGAAGCGCGCGCCGGTCTGGCGGCACAGCTCGGGCGCGTCGAGCACGTGGTCGTGGTGCGCGTGGCCGATCAGCACGTCGTCGGCCGCGGGCAGGTAGCGACGGATCCGATCGCTGTCCGGGATCAGGTGGCGGAACAGCGTCTGTCGCCCGCCGGGCCGGCTGACGTAGGGGTCGAGCACGATGGTGTGGTCGCGCACCGACACCACGAATCCCGCGGTGCCCAGGTACCGGATGCGCACGTCGGCGTCCGCGCGCACGGGCTCGCGGTGGTAGAGCGCCGGATCCATGCGGTCGAGCAGGCCGGAGCGTTCGATGAATGGGTAGAGGCGACGCACGACGGGGCGCTAACCGGGCGGCGCCTCCGCGGAAACACGCTGCGTTCGTCCGACCGCCGGTTGTACAGTGGGACCGATGGAGCACGTGACCCAACAACACCGCGCGTACACGATCCTCGGGGTGATCGGCGAGGGTGGGTTCGGCCGCGTGTACCGGGCCCGCTTGAAGGATGGCGACTTCGAGAAGGACGTCGCGATCAAGATGCTCCACGAGCGCAGCCCCGACCCGATGCTGCTGGCGCGTTTCCGCGACGAGGCGAAGATCCTCGCGCTCCTGCGCGATCGCGCGGTGGTGTCGGTCGATCCGCCCGTGAAGCTCGACGATCGCTGGGCCGTCGTCATGGACTTCGTCGACGGCCTGTCCCTCGGGCAGATCGTCCGCCGGCTCGGTCCCCTGCCCCCCCAGGTGGCCCTCGAGGTCGTCGCCGAGATCGCGCGTGCGCTCGACAAGGCGTACAGCTTCCCGCGGCAGGATGGGCAGCCGCTCCGCCTGCTCCACCGCGACATCAAGCCGGCGAACATCCAGATCACGCCGTCCGGCGAGATCCGCCTGCTCGACTTCGGAACCGCGTACGCCGACTTCGAGAACCGCGAGGCCGACACCCAGGCCGACATCGCCGGAACGCCCGGCTACATCGCGCCCGAGCGCCTCGAGGGCGTCGAGGGGCCGTCCGGCGACATCTTCAGCCTCGGCGTCACGCTCTGGTTCGCGCTGACCGGCGAGAGCCCGTCCCAGCGCCGCGGCGACGACCTCACCTCGGCGCTCGTCGAGCACGCCGCAGACGACCAGCACCTCGCCTCGGCGCTGTCCCTCGCGATCCGGATGCGCGACCGGTACCAGGCGGGCCGCCCCACGGCGAAGCAGGTGCAGAACGAGGCGCGCGAGCTGGTGCGCGGCATGCCCGGCCCCTTCCTCGAGGAGTGGAGCAACCAGGTCCCGCACCGCGCCCTCGAAGACGACGCGCTCACCGGCCAGCGCCTCACCGAGACCCTCCAGCAGACCGTGACCCAGCCCACGCAGACCGGCGTCTCGAAGACGCTCGTGTACGGCACCGGCCTCGGGATGACGGTCTTCGCGACCATCGCGGCCGGGGCGATCGGCATCCTCATCGGGCTCGCGTTCCTCTACGGCATGCGGTCGGGCAAGAAGGTCGATCCCGCGGTCGAGCCCGAGCCCGTCGCAGTCGACGTGCCGCAGCAACCGCGTCCTCCCGCCCCGGTCCCGCCGGGCTCCACGGCGATGCGCTTCGCGAGCGTGCCCGACGGGGCGACGGTCACGATCGACGGCACCGTGCTCGGCAAGACCCCGCTCGACGCGTTCCCACTGGCCAACGGCGAGCACCGGATGCGCATGCACAAGGGGCTGTTCGAGGTGAAGGGCGTCATCTTCGTGGGGCCCGACCAGGTCACGACGTACACGTGGGACGTGACCCAGGGCACCGAGGGCATGAAGCCGCCGCTGTCGTCGTTCGGCACGTCCCCGGTCACGTTCACCTCGGATCCGCCCGGCGCCGAGGTGTGGCTCGACGGAACCCGGATCGGCCTGACGCCCCTCGCCGAGCATCGCCTCTCCGACGGGTCGCACGAGCTGCAGCTGAAGAAGGGCGTGTTCAGCGCCCGTCGCAAGATCGACGTGAAGCCCGACGGAACGGCG
Source organism: Alphaproteobacteria bacterium (assembly GCA_020632875.1). Lineage (GTDB taxonomy): Bacteria > Myxococcota_A > UBA796 > UBA796 > JACKEQ01. The sequence continues at coordinate 362,861 of JACKET010000006.1, read as the reverse complement.
AAATACGCGTGGTCCGTCACGCAGGGCGAAGCCGGGCTGCACGCCGAATGAAGCACCATCTGTCGATTCTGCACAAGCCATCGCAATACCGCCCCACGGTTCGTGCAGAAACGCGTTGCGGGTCCCCGCTCATACGGCGACGATGTTCTCGTCACCTCAACCGGAGTCTCTCCATGTACGCACGTTCTGCTCTCGCTCTCGTCGCCCTGGCGTTCGTCGGCTGTTCCACCGAGCCCCAGGCGGTCTCGCCCGAGCACGGCCTCCCGCTGGGCGCGCAGGCTCTGGAAGACGCCAGCCACCCCACGGGCAGCACGTCCATCGCGGGCTCCAGCCAGTCCTCCGCGGTCTACAACGTGAACCCCGATGCGGGCACGATCAGCCGCCTCGACCCCGCCACCGGGTCGCACACCGAGGTCGACGTGGGCGTCGAGCCGTCGCGCGTCGCCACCGCCGGCGACTCCGTGTACGTCACGCTCCGCGGCGACCGGTCCGTCGTCCGCCTCGACGCCACCGACCTCGGGCGCGGCGTCACCGAGCAGGTCGTCGTCGGGGCCGAGCCGGTCGGTATCGTCGCCCGCGAAGACGGCAAGCGCGTCTACGTGGCGCTGTCGCAGGAGAATCGCATCGTCGAGCTCGACGGCGAGACCCTCGCGCCCCGCCGCTCCTTCGACATCCCCGGCGAGCCCCGGTACCTCGCGCTGCACCCGAGCGGCGGCTCGCTCTTCGTGGGCTCCGGCCGCGGCGTCGCCCAGCTGACCCGCATCGATCTCGTCGACAACTCCACCCACGCCATCGCGGTCCCCGAGACCATCCGGTTCGGCGTCGAGGGCGTCATCGAGCTGGTCCCGCGCATCACGGGCGACCTGTGGGTCACCCCGGACGGCACCCGCCTGCTGGTCCCGGTCCTCTACTCCGACACCACGACCCCCATCTCCGACGTGGCGATCGAGCCCGGTCAGGAGATTCCCCCGGTCGAGCCGGGTGTCGAGGGCTACGGCGGCGACGGTGGCGGCATCGACAAGTTCACGCCGGCCGTCGTCGAGGTCGGCATCGACGAGACGGGCGAGCCCTCCGTCGAGAGCCGCGCGCTCTTCGTGTCCACGAGCGTCTTCACGCCGAACGGCATGATGATGACCGTCGGATCGTACATCTCGAGCGTCTCGGCCTCTCCCGACAGCGAGCGGTACCTCGTCACGATGGAGGCCTCGCGTGCCGCCGTCCTGATCGACCCCGACAGCGTCGTGTTCGGGATGCCGATCGACGTGGCGACCGACGGCGTGCCGTTCCCGGGCGACGAGACCTTCGCGCCCTTCACGATGCCCGAAGAGGCCGGCTTCGTCCCGCCCGCGCTCGCCACGCTCGTCACGGGTGAAGGCAGCAACGGCGCCGTGTGGCTCGGCAATCGCGCGTTCGTCCGCAACGCCTTCGAAGACAGCGTCGGCGAGCTCGACGTTCAGCTCGGCGGCGAGATCCTCCAGATGCACGCCGACTCGATGGCGAACTTCGGCGAGTTCGTGCCCGAGGGCGCCAAGTGGGTCGTCTCCGACAGCCCGCTCGGCGCGCAGATCAAGAACGGCCGCTCGCTGTTCTTCAGCGCCACCGAGCGCGCGATGGGCGTGGGCGGAATCTCCTGCTCCACCTGCCACTTCGAGGGCCGCAACGACGGCATCACCTGGACCTTCGAGAGCGGCGTGCGCCAGACCCCGTCCCTCGCGGGCCGCGTGAGCGAGACCGCGCCGGTCACCTGGACCTCCGACGTCGCCAGCGTCGCCGACGAGGCCGATCTCACCACCCGCGGCCGCATGGGCGGCGAGGGCCTGAACGAGAACCAGCTCGCCGCCATCGCCGCGTACGTCGACTGGACCCGCCTCCCCGACACTCCCGACCAGGGCCTCGACACCGCGGCCGTCGAGCGCGGCCGCTCGATCTTCATGCGGAACGACGTGGGCTGCGCCGCCTGCCACTCCGGCGAGCGCTTCACCGACAACGCGGGCCACATGATCCGCGGCGTCGCGAACCTGAACACCCCCGGCCTGCAGGGCGTCGCGGCCACCGCGCCGTACCTGCACGACGGCTCGATGGCGACGCTGCGCGACGTGCTCGAGTGGGCGCGCTCCGGCCAGATGGGCAACACCTCGTCGCTCTCCGACGCCGAGATGGACGACCTCGAGGCGTTCCTCCGGTCCCTCTGATCAGGCCTTGCGGAGCCGGACCCGCCGGATGGCGTGGTCCGGCCCCTTCTCGAGGACGAGGTCGGCGCGCTCGCGCGTGCCGAGGATGTTCTCGACCAGGTTCTTCTCGTTGATGCCCGTCCAGAAGCCGAGCGCCGTCGCCTCGGCTTCTTCGTCTGTGAGGTGGGCGTAGCGGTGGAAGTAGTCGTCGGGGTTCACGAAGGCGGTCTCGCGGAGCCGCTCGAACCGGCGCACGTACCACGCGCGGATGTCGTTCACGTCGGCGTCGACGTAGACCGAGAAGTCGAAGTAGTCCGACACGAACACGTGCTGCGACTGGCCCGTCTGGAGCACGTTGAGCCCTTCGATGATGGCGACATCGGGCTGGCGGACGACGATCTGGCTCGTGGGATGCACGTCGTAGTCGCGGTGGGAGTACACCGGGCACGACACCTCGGGCGCACCGGACTTCAGGGCCCCGACGAACTCGAGCAGCCGGCGCTGGTCGTAGCTCTCGGGGAAGCCCTTGCGGTGGAGGATGCCGCGCTCTTCGAGCACCGCGTTCGGGTGCAGGAACCCGTCGGTCGTGACGCGCGCGACCTCGAGGTCGGCTTCGCGCTCGAGCAGCGTCTGGAGCACGCGCGCCGTGGTGGACTTGCCCACCGCCACGCTGCCCGCGAGGCCGATGACGAATGGCACGCGGTGACGCGGATGCCCGAGGAACCGGGCCTGGCGGTCGGCGAGGTCGCGCATCGCGTCGATCCGGAGCCGGATGAGGCACGCCAGCGGCAGGTACACGGCCTCGACCTCTTCGAGCGAGAGCTCGTCGACGAGGCCGCGCATCGCGTCGACCTCGTCGGCCGACAGGGGCCGCGTCTCCCAGCTCGCGAGCGGTGCCCACGAGCTGCGGTCGATCTCCAGGAAGGGGTCGAGGTCCGACATGGGCGACATCGTACGATCAGCGCCGGAGTGCCTCCAGCGCGGCGTGGCTCCCGCCGAACACGTTGCCGTCCACCGGCCCGTCGATCCCCGGGACACGGCCGCGATCCGTGTACTGCCAGAACGCCCAGTCGCCGTGCCGCGGAGGGCGCGAGTACGCCGCGAGCCACAGCGACGACGCGATGCCCTCGCGCGCGAGGTGCGTGCGCTGGAAGCTCGACGACGTGTAGACGATGGGCCGCACGCCGAAGTGCGCTTCGACCACGTCGACCCACTCCTTCACGGCGGTGCCCATCGAAGCGAGCCGGGAGCCGCGGTTGCAGCGCGCGTCCGGCTCGATGTCCACGACGGGCGGCAGCATCCCCTGCACGACGGGCACGGTCTTCACGAAGTGCTGCGCCTGGGCCGCGCCCGTCCTGCACAGCGACAGGTAGTGGTACGCCCCGACGCGCAGCCCCTGGTCGTGGGCCCCCCGCCAGTTCGAGCGGAAGCGCCGGTCGACGTGCGTCGTGCCCTCCGTGGCCTTCACGAAGACGAAGCGCACGTCCCCCGAAGCCCCGACGCGCTCCCAGTCGATGCGGCCCTGGTGGTGCGACACGTCGATGCCGCGGACCTCGTAGCCCTCCGGAGGTGCGACGGGCCTGAACGGCCGGCGTCGCTCGCAGCCCGCGAGCAGGAAGAGCAGCGCCACCGAGAGGATTCGCATGCCCTCAACGTGCCGCGCCCGCTACGGAGGCCCTCCGCAGCGGACGTGCAGATGCGGTGCAGACCTCAGGAGTTGGGCAGCATGCCCTTGAACTCGCTCTCGAACTCCTTGCGGCGATGCGCGGGGAGCGATTCGTAGAGGTTGCGCATCGTCTCGGCCCGCTGCTTCGGGTCGGTCATCCCGGAGGCCGCGGTGATGGCCGCCTTCGGGTTGGAGGCGAAGTTCGACTTGCGCATCATGTCGACGTACTGGCCCTCGAGCTCCTTGGCCTTGTCGGGACCGTACTTCTCCTTCAGGTCCTTGAAGCTGCCGTTGTTCCCGGCGATGTCGCTGAGGGCGTTGTACTTCTCGGCGTTGGTCATGCCCTTCACGTCCGAAGGCTTGTCGGGCATGGCCTTCGCGGCGAAGGCCTCGTTCGACAGCTGGTTCCGGATCATCCCGCGCTGCTCGCGCTCGCGGCCATCCGAGGTCCGATTCCAGTCCTGGGTCATGGGGACCCCGGGCGTCTGGCCGTTGCGGATGTAGTCGAGGGTCTTCTTGGTCGTGGCGTTGGCGTCCTGCTGGCTCTTCGAGTCGCGCATGGCCTTCCACGCCGCGTCGCCTTCGGTCGGGCCCGCCTCGGTGGGCTTGTCGCCGTTCTTCAGCGTGGTCGCGCCGTCGGTGGAGAACGCGCCGCTGTTGCCGTCGCGGGAGGTCCAGGCGGTGGTCTGCTTCTTCCCGTCTTTGTCGACCGTGGTCGTGGTACCCGTGCCCTTCGTGCGCTTGGCGTCGATGAGGTCGACGCTGCCGACCACCGGTGCACCCACGCTCGCGTTGAAGCCCGCCTGCTGCTTCTGGTACTCGTCCTGACGGGTGAGCTTCAGGCCGGGCAGCACTTCGCCGTCGCCCTTGCCACCGAGGCCGATCTGCTTGTCCCAGGCCTGGTTCAGCGTGTCGCGAGCGCCGTGCATGTCGTTGGTCGCGGCGTGCCGCTGCCGGACCAGGTCGTTGCGCTCTTTCTCGGTGAGGTTGGGGTTCCGCAGCTGGGCGTCGACCTTGGCGAGGCTGGCCTTCGCGGTGTCGTACTGCTTCAGGCTCGCCGCGTTGGCCTTCTTCGTGTCTGCGTCGCCCTTGTCGCCGAGCTTGCGCGCGCCGGGCATGAGCCCGGTCTCCTGGTACTCGTGGATCGCCTTGATCGTCTCGGGCTTCGCCTTCTTCTCGTCGAGCTCGAACGTGTTGGTCTTGCCCTGCTGGCTGCTGTCGGTCACGCCGAAGTCGAGCACGCCGGGACCGCCGCTGATGCTGGTCGCCTGGCCCTTCGAGCTCTGCGTCGAGATCTTCAGCGTGCTGTCGCCGGTGCGCGCGACGGTCATCTGGCGGGTGTCGGTGCGAGCGTGGTCACCGCCCACGAGGAGCTTCGCCGAGCCCCCGATCTTGTCGGTGGTGGTGAAGGTCATGCCCGAGCCCTTCTCGAGCTTCTTGTCGCCCCCGAGGGCGCCGATGTCACTCGGATCCTGGATCTTCTCGAGCATCTCCTTGCGCTGCTTCGGGTCGCCCTTGCCCTCCTGGAAGGCCGTGCGCGTCTCCTTGCTGAAGACCTCGGCGCCGATGTTGACCTTCTTGCCGATCTTCGCGCTGCCACCGAGCCCGTAGGACTGGGTGACGCTGTTGGTGCTCAGATCGACGGCCGAGCCCACGGGCTTGTCGCCTGCGACCGCCGTGCTGGTCGTGTCGGCCGGATCGACCGTCTTGACCTGCCCCTCGGAGTGCATGGGGGCGCCGAAGCCCACCTTCGCGGACTTGCCCTTGAACTTGCCCTTGACCTCGCCATCCTTGTTGACCGAGAGGTCGCCGCTCGGCTTGCCCTGCTTGCTGAGGTCGGGCTTCTTCTTCTCGTCGCCTTCGAGCCCGATCCGGTGGACCTTCGCCTTGCCACCCGCAGCCGGCCCGAGGTTCGGAGCGTCGCCGCCGCGCTTCGCGAACTCGGCGAACTTCTTGCCGGCATCCCCGGCCGCGCGCTCGCCCTCGTCACCCGGCTCGTCGACCTCGGTCTTGCCGCTGCCGCCGTCGGCCAGCGCGTGTGCGACCTCGTGCCCGACGGCTTCCATCGCCTTGTCGTCGCGCGCGTTGTTCGGGTCGACGCCCTTGCCGAAGGACATCTCCTTGCCCTTCGTGTACGCAGCAGCACCGATGTCGGCCGCGGACCCGTCGCCCAGCTTCGCGTCGAGCTTGCGGACGCCGGCACCGAAGGCGTCTTCGAGCGCCTGGTTGACGGGCTCGGCGAACGGGCCCTTCTTCTCGGAGGTGGGCGAGGGCGGCGGGAGCGGCGTCTTGCGCTTCGCGCCCTCGGGCTCGGCACCGAGCTTGGGGTCGCCGTCGAGGTGCGCGTGGCCGTCGTTCTCGGTGAACGTGTGAACCGCGGGGGCGCGGATGTGGTCGTCGCTCGCGCTCCGGGTCTCGCGACCGTCGGGGCTGATCGACTTCATGACGTCCATGTACTCGTTGACGGCGTGGTGCCCGCTCTTCGAGGGGCCGTGGAACACGCCCTCGCGCCGGCCGGTGCCCTCTTTCGGGATGTTGGACGTGCCGTCGCCCTGCGACTTGTCGACCGCGCGCTCGAAGCCCACGTCGAGGCCCATCTCGAGCTCGTGCTGGATGGACGCTTCGCGGTCGGTGTGCCGCATGGCCTCTTTGCGCGAGGGCTCTTCGCGGAGCATCGCGGGCGCCGAGGCCGGAGCCGCCGACGCGGCCGCCGCCATCGCACCGGTGCCCACGTCGGGCGCGACGGCCGCCATGGCCCCGCCCATCATGCCCACGCCGAGGTCGCCGCCCGCGCCGATCGACGCCTGGCTCGTGCCGAGGCCGAGGCCGAGCGACGGGAGCCCGAGCACGCCAGGCGCGATGCCGGTCTCGATGGAGCTCGCGAACGTGACGCCAGCGGGCTGGCCCAGCGCATCGCCCACCGCCGACGCGACGTCAGCCCCCGAGAGCGCCGAGATCGACTCGTTGCCGTAGGCCTCGCGCTCGGCGGCCATCATGGGATCCGAGATGCCGCCGGTGGACGGGAGCCGGCCCTCTTCGGCCTGCACGACGTGCGTGAGCTCGTGCGCGATGACGGCGTCACCCGCCGTGGTGCCGGGCGCGAAGTGGCCCTCGCCGAAGTGGATGTGGCTGCCGAGCGCCACGGCCTGCGCGTTCAGCGCCTCGGCTGCGGCGGCCGAGCGGCCCCCGACGTGCACCCGGACACCCGCGAAGCTGCGTCCGAAGGCCTTCTCCATCCGCCCGCGGACCCCGTCGGGCAGCGCCTGGCCCGAGCTGCCGCGCATCTCGTTGATCGCCTCGGCCTGGGTCATGTTGCCTTCGCCGGCGCCGGTCGCGATGCGCGCGAGCGCCGCGTTGCCGGCCGCGGCGAGCCCGGCGCCGTCGGGGCTCATCGCACCCATTCCCGCGGTGGCGGCGGCGATCTCGCCCGCCACGACGTCGCCCAGCGGCCCGATGTCGGCACCCGACAGCGCCGCCTGCACGATCGCGTTGCCGTAGCTCGACTGCACGACCTGACTGACGGTCGCGGCCACGTCGACGGTCGACTCGGACTGGGCTTCGGATTGCTTCTCCGCCTCGACGACGCCGGTATCGGCAGTCGCTCGGCGGGCACGCGCTTCATGGCGGGAGGAGTCCACGGAAGGCGCCATCGGGTCCATCCTTGTCAGATAGCAAATCGGAGGAGATCCCCTACAGTCTAGAACAGCTCGCGGCGGTCCTCAATCCCCGTCTTCCGGACGCATCGCATCCCACGCGTCCCACAGCTCGCGGGCCGATTCGCCCCTGCCCTCGAACCACCGCCGCACCAGCTTCCGCGGCAGCGCCATCGCGCCCCCGCCCGGCACGCGGAGCGCGGGGAAGCCATGGACGTCGTAGAGCGACGCGACCTCGCTCCACCGGCCGTCGTAGTCGATCCGCCCGAGCTCGATCGGCCCCACGACCGCCCGCGCGGCCTCGAGGCACAAGAGCCCCAGCGCGACGAGCGTATACAGCGGATAGACCGCGTCGTCGTGCGCGGGGACCCCCGACGGGTCGTGCCGCAGCCGCAGGACGAGCGCGTCGGCGGCGTCGAGCACGGCGAGCCCGGAGGACGGGTCGAGCGGCTGGCCCGCGAGCTGCTCGAGGACCGGACGCGCCGCGTCGATCCCGGCCAGCGCGTCCTGGGGCGCCAGGTCGAGCGAGATCCCGCGGAGCGCCCCTTCCGCGCGCCCGACGGGCCCTGCGAAGATCCACGCGACGTCGGCCGGCAGCGGGCCCGACGACACGATCAGGGGCCGGTGGGGCTCCAGGATCGCGACCTGGTACCGCCGGACGGCCTCCCGCACGGGCGGATCCGAGGTGTGGTGCACGAGGACGAGCGCCTCGTCGGCCGGCACGTGGACGAGCGTGACCCGCGCCTCCTCGAGGGCGTCCTCCAGCAGCTCGGCCTCGATCCCCTTCGCGCCGAGGTGTTCCACGAGCGCCCGCCCCGCCGCGGCCGACGTGCCGCCCGACGGCACGACGAATCCCTCCATCCCGGTGTTGAGGTGCATCCGGCCTCCTCGGCTCAGGGGTTCGACGTGTCTCCGGTGGAGGACGGCGTGTCGGTGTCGGTGTCGTCGGTGTCGGCGGGAGAGTCCGTGTCGGACCCTGCCGTGTCGCCCGTCTGCCCCGTGTAGGCCGTCGCGGCGGTCGCCCCGCCGGTGTCGACGATGGGGACCGAGGTGTCGATGGTGTCCGTCAGGTGGCAGCCGAGGTGGAAGAGCAGGAGGAACATCGGTGGCTCGTCGGAAGGGGTTCAGAAGCCGAGGGTCACGGTGGCGAACAGGTCGCGGCCGCGCTGCACGAACACGTCCTGGCGCACGTCGGGGCCGCCGGGGTGCTCGAGGCGCCAGTCGAGCAGGTTCCGCACGCCGAGACCGTACTGGATGTTCGGCTCCGCGATGCGGCCCGTGAGCGTCACGTCCCAGATGCAGGCCCACGGCGTGAGGTCGCCCGCGTTCGTGAGCCGCGGGGACTCTCCCCGCACCTTCTGCGCGAGCGTGACGCTGTTGCCGAGCGGGATGGCCCCCATCGCAGAGGCCAGCAGCACCGGGCTGTTCGTGAACTCGGCCCCGTCGGACAGGCTGCCGATGCGGGTGCGCTGGAACGACGCCTGGCCGGCGATCATCCAGCCCGACCGCCACGAACGGCGGACCTCGGCCTCGCCGCCCACGGTGCGCACGGTGTCGTCGACGTTCGCGAAGCGGAAGACGTCGCCGAGGTCTTCGCTGTCGACGAGGTTCTGGATCTGGTTGAAGTACCCGGCCGCGGTGAGGGAGAGGACCTCGTCGAACTGGTGGGTCCACTCCCCTTCGACCGTGAGGACCGTCTCGGGAGACAGGCTCTCGGGACGGACCGTCGAGATGCCCCCGTCGTTGTAGAAGAACTCGTACATCGACGGCGCGCGGAACGCCGTGCCGCCGAAGACCTTGAAGACCTCGTCGCCCGGCGTGAGGATGAGCGCGGCGCGCGGGTTGAACGACGAGAACGTGCCGATGGCGGCATCGTCGTAGAGGAACGCGTCGAAGCGACCGCCGACGTTCAGCCGGACCAGATCGCCCGGGTGCACGTCGGCGACGGCGTACGCGGAGTACGTCTGGAAGGTGGGGCGCTCGTCGAGCGGCGTGCCGATGGGGTCGCCGCCCGGTGTCTCGCGTTCCTCGGAGACCATCCGGGCCAGGAAGTGCTGCTGGGTCTCGGCGCCCACCGTCACGTCGGCGACCTCGCCGATGGTCTGGATGACGCGCGGCTCGACCCCGACCCAGGCCCCGTCGTAGAAGTCGACGTAGTTGTACGTGCGGCCGTACGGGAACACGCCGCGGAAGCGGTAGGCGTCGAACGACGCGCGCACGTCGACGCGGGTGTTGCCGAACGCGTGGTCGTACTCGGCCTCGAGGAAGCCGCGGAAGTCGTTGCTGCGCGAGCGCGGGTCGGCGAGCAGCATCCCGAACGAGCCCGAGGGGATCTGCTTCTCGCGGCCGTTGTAGTTGCCTTTGATCGTGAAGTCGCCGAACCAGGCCTTGCCCGAGACGGTCGTCGCGGTGGTCTTGTCGGCGCCCTTCGACACGCCCCCGGTGCGCGGGTCGTTCGCATACTCCTCGAACTCGTACTCGCGGCCGAGCCCGTAGAGGCCGGAGACCGTGAGCCAGGCGCCGTTGTCCTCGTCACCCACGCCGGCGCTCGCGCGGCCACGGACGAGGCCGTCGGTCGCGGTGGCCGAGACGTGCGGACGGTTGGTCGTGGTGCCGTCGCGCATGACGAGGTTCACGACGCCGAACACGGCGTTCGACCCGTACAGCGACGACCCCGGACCGCGCACGATCTCGATCTGCTTCACGTCGCCCAGATCGGCCAGGAAGTCGGTGCCGACGTACGAAGAGCCGATCTGGTCGTCGTTCGTGGTGTGCCCGTCGATCGTCGTGAGGACGCGGTTCCCGTAGTCGCCCACGCGCCCGAACCCGCGGAACCCGAGGCTGTGGTAGGTGAGGTCGAACGTCTGGAACACGCCGCGGACCCCGCCGGCCGCCTCGTACACGGTCTGGTAGCCGAACGCCCGGATCTCTTCGGCCGGGATGAGCGTGACGGACGCCGGCGCCTCCGACACGTCCTGGGCGGTACGCGACGCAGCGGTGACGCGGAAGCTCGGGTCGAGCCGGATCCGCCCGAGGTCGAGCTGCTCGCCTTCGACGACCTCGACCTCGGCCTCGTAGGTCTCGAAGCCCGACCGCGACACCTTCACGACGTGCTTGCCGATCTGCACGTCGGACAGCACGGCCGGCGTGTAGCCCACCGCCTTGCCGTCGACCTCGATGAGCGCACCCCGCTCGTCGGCGTCGACGATCACGGTGCCCGTGATCGGCAGCAGCTCGGCGCGCACCTCGATCTCGGCGTCGCGCACGATGTCGAGCAGGCTCGGGAGGCTGCGGAACCCGGGCTTCTTGAAGTACAGGATCTGCTTGCCCTCGGGCAGGTCGATGGCACACGGCACCTGGCAGGCCGGCTCGCTGCTCTCGGTGCCGAGGTGTACGGTGCTGCCCTCTTCGCCGCTCACCTTCACGGTGCCGACGATGGCCTTCAGCTTCAGCGAGACCTCCTGTTTCAGGCCGGCCTTCGGCAGATCGTACGACTCGGTGCTGGTGCCCTCGTACCCCTGCTTCTCGAGCAGGATCTTGTAGGTGCCGGGCTTCAGCGCGATGTCGGCCGGCGTGACCCCGACGGCACCGAGGTCTTTGCGGTCGACGTAGATCTCGGCGCCCGGCGGGTCGCTCGTGACCGAGAACAGGGCCACGCGTGGGCCGAGCCGCTCGATGCTGTCGCGGATCTGGCCGACGACCTTCTCGTCCTCCTTGCCCGACTCGAGCTGCAGCGCGGCCTGGTACCAGCGGTACGCCTCGGGGAACATCTCGAGGGCCTCGTACGTGCGGCCGATGTTGAACGTGACGTTGCGGTTCGGCGACAGGCGGTCGGACACCATGAAGTGGAACAGGGCGCGCTCGTAGTCGCCGCCCTGGTAGGCCTTCGCGGCGAGGCGGAAGTTGACCTCGGCCTCGTCGGCCGCGCTGCCGGCGAGAGCGGGGCCGGACAGTGTCAGCAACATCAGCAGGGCTGGAACGAGGCGTCGCGACACGTGGCTCTCCTCCCGAAGCGCGAACGTCGCGCATCCGGCGGGGAACTTCGTACGCGCGTCCGGGGTGTGTCAACTCCCGGCGCCACGCGCCGAACGGCCGAACAGCGGGTTCGGCCCGGGCGGACTTTTTTCCGGCCGCCCCCGACGCGCGCGTGCCCGCGGGCAAAGGTCCGTCGACGCCGGTGTTCCGGTGGCGAAGCCATGACGTTTCCATGACACCGCGACGACATCCCAGGGGCGGTCCGAACGGGTTTCATTGAACAGATCCGGTTGCGTCGAGTAAGAACCCTTCATGGCGTCTCCCGTGCCGGATTCCGAATCGACCGGTGGCCGGATCGCGGGGCGATTCGAGCTGGTGAGCCCCATCGCCCGCGGCACCATGGGCAAGGTGTACCTCGCCACGCAGCATCCGCTGGGGCGAAAGGTCGCGCTGAAGGTGCTCGACATCCGCGGCGCCCAGGGAGTCGACGACTTCGACGTCCGCTTCAAGCGCGAAGCCTCGGTGCTGGCCCGGCTCGACCACCCCAACACCGTGCGGATCTTCGACCACGGCCGCGACGGCGACATCTTCTACCTGGCGATGGAGTACCTCGAGGGCCCCACGCTGCAAGAGGTCCTGAAGAACGAAGCGCCCATCGACCCCGTGCGGGCCATCACGATCATCCGGAGCGTGTGCGCGGCGCTCGACGAGGCGCACGGCATCGGCATCGTGCACCGCGACCTCAAGCCGTCGAACATCATCCTCACGAAGGTCGGCAACCGCGAGGTGCCGAAGGTCCTCGACTTCGGCCTGGTGAAGATCCACGACGGTGCCGAGCAGACCCAGCCCGGCATCATGATGGGCACGCCGAACTACATGGCGCCCGAGCAGATCTCCGGGGCGCCCGTCGACCGCCGGGCCGACATCTACGCCCTCGGCGTCATCCTCTACGCGCTGATCTCCGGCCAGAAGCCCTTCCGCGCCGAGTCGCGCACCGAGGTGCTCGCCGCCCACCTCGCCCAGGAGCCGGTCCCGCTCTCCGAGGTCGTGCCGGGCCTGCCGCCGAGCGTGAGCTTCGTCGTCGGGCGATGCCTCGAGAAGCACCCCGACGACCGGTTCGCGACGACCCTCGAGCTCGTTCGCGCCCTGAACGCCTGCGAGCTCGCGATCCGGCACCCGGATCTGCGCGACCTCGGCATCGGCCTCAACCGCGGCAAGACCGACCTGCCCGACGCCATCCGGATGTACGACGCCGGGTTCGCGGGGGCGCGGTCTCCCGCCCTCGACTCGCTCAAGCCCCGGTCGAGCGGCGGAGGCACGCTCCAGGGCATCCTGATCGGCGTCATCGCGATGGCCCTCGTCAGCGCAGTGCTGCTCATCGGCGTCTTCGCGGTGCTCTACCTGAATCGCGCGACCCCCACGCCCGCTCCGGTCGAAGCGACGGGTGGGTTCCGCGTCGAGCCCTCCCGACCCCGGCCCGCCGTGCCCGTGGCCGAGCCCCAGGCTCCCGAGCCCGTGGTCGAGCCCGCGCCCGCGCCGATCCCCATGCCAGCACCCGCGCCGGAGCCCGTCGTGCCCGAGCCGATCGCGCCCGAGCCGGTCGCTCCGGCCCCCGAGCCCGTCGCGCCCGCTCCCGAGCCGAAGCCGCGCCCGAAGCCCCGGCCGAAGCCGAAGCCCGAGCCCGAGCCCGAGCCGGCGCCCACGGTCGACCCCGAACTCCCTCCCTTGATGCTGGAGCGATGATCACCGCCGACGAGAGGCTGCGAATCGTCCAGTGTCCCTCCTGCTCCGGGGCCTACAAGGTCGAGCGCGCCCGGGTCACGTTCGTCGGCGCCCAGATCCGCTGCCCCCGGTGCACGCACTCGTTCGTCGTGTTCCCCGACGGCCCCGACGGAGCGCCCGAAGACAGCGGCCTCGGCGCGCTGACGCTGCCGCCCGCCAACATCGAGATCGTCTCCGAGCTCGACTCGACCGAGCCCCAGGACGACCGGCCGAGCCAGGCCGCGCGCACGCCCCCCGTCCTGCTGCGGAGCGACGGGCTCGACGCATCGGGCTCGCTCGCTCCCACCGCGCCACCCGCCTCGCGCCACACGAGCTCCGCCAAGAACCGCGTCTACGCGCCCTCCGTGCCCGGAGCCGGCGCGTCTGCGAACACGCTCCTCGCCCTGCTCGCCCTGCTCGCCATCGGTTTCCTCCTCTCGGTGGTGTGCGCGGGGGTCGTGGTGCTCTCGAACGACCCGTTCGCCAGCCGGGCCGACCGCGGGCCGCAGCTCCCGGTCCCCGCCCTCCCCGCGCCGCCGCCCGACCCCGTCCCGCCACCGCGCCCGGTCGAGCCCGACCCTCCCGAAGTCGAGCCCGCCGACGCCGAGCCCGACGACCTCGACCCCGAAGCACCCGTCCCGGAAGCGCCCGTCCCGGCGCCCGAGCCGAGACCCGATCCCGCGCCAGAGCCTGCGCCGGAGCCCGCCGCTCCCGTGCCGAAGCCGAAGCCGCCGCCCGTCCCGAAGCCGAGGCCGCCGCCCGTCCCGAAGCCGGTGCCAGAGCCCGAGCCGGCACCGAAGCCCGACGTGGGCGACATCGTGCTCGAGAGATGATCCGCTTTCGCAGCAGGCGGAGCTCCAGAGCGCTGACTACTCGAGCGGCTGCCCGTCGAAGAACGACCACGACTCGCGGGTGAGGTTGAACCCCGCCCGCTGCGTGTGAACGCCGCCCGGCCAGATGTGCCCCCACTCGGGCAGCGTGCAGCGGCGCACCGGCACGTCGCAGGTGTACTCCTCGCACGTGGCGCTGCCGACCTCGATCAGCGCGGGAGTACGGTCGCACCCGTTCTTCTCGAGGAACACGTCGAGGGTCTCGTCGCTCGACCGGTAGGCCGGGACGCTGCCGCTCGCGGGCGCGCCGTCGAACAGGATGATGTCATCTTGCAGGCCGTGGAACAGCATCGTGGGGATGGCCGGGCCGTTGCAGGCGTCGACCACGAGCGGGGACGAGGCCGCGACGACGCCGTCGAGCTCGGTGCTCTCGCAGGCCATGCGCAGCGCCATCATGCCGCCGTTCGAGAAGCCCGACACATAGGTGCGCGTAGGGTCGGCACACACGCGGTCTTCGAGGGTCGTGATGACCTTGTCGAGGTACGCCACGTCGTCGTAGCCCTTCTCGCTCGACGGCGGGCAGCAGTCGCCGGCGTTCCAGGAGCGGTTGACGCCGAGCGCCACACCCGTGCCGTTCGGGAACACCGAGACGAAGCCCTCGTCGGCGCCGATCACGCCGTACCGGGTCACGTCCTTCATCTTGGTCGCCGAGCTGCGGAAGCCGTGCAGCATCACCACCATCGGACGCGGGCCCGCGGTGTCGGGCAGGTCGACGAGCACCGAGCGACCGTCGTCTTCCATCGTGAGCCGGTAGAGACCCGGGCTCGGCGGGGCCGCGCAGGGGTCGTCGAGCTCGGGCAGCTCGGTGATGCACGCCGACAGGGCCAGGATCAGCACACGTCCTCCAGACGCCAAGGGTATGCCGTTCCGGGCGCCATGGCCCGCGCGCGGCCCCCGCCCGTCACCCCTTGACCTTCGGCAGATCCACGTCGTGCACGGGAGCCAGCAACCGCTCGAGGCCGTCGAAGTCCCGCGGCGACCATGGTGGCGAGTGGATGCGGATGCGGGTGAACCGCGCCGGGACCGGGAGCAGGCGCTGGAGCGCTTCGAGCGCCCACACGGTAGGCCGGGCGATGCTCGCGTCCAGCGAGAGCCCGTCCGAATCGCCCGTCACCACGGCGAACCACTCGGACGGCGTCTCGAACACGAGCTGCTGCCCTGGACGCCGCCCGAGGTCGCGCCACACCGTGAACGGGTCGTTCATGTCGTGGTAGCCGTAGAAGCCGTCGAGCACGAGCCGACGCACGCCCGACACGAGGGGCACGGCGGCCAGGAGGCCGAGCCGCGCGACCGGATCGGGATCGCGTTGGGCGCGCGCCAGGATGTCGACCAGGTGCAGCTCGTCGAGCGACGGGAGCCCGCGCGGGTCTTCGAGCGGGCCGCAGTCGGCCGCGAGCACGTTGCGGTTCGGCATCGCCACGCAGATCGAGCGGAGGCCGAGCGGCGTGCGGCTGCGCGCGAGCTCGGTGAGCTGCGTGAACGCCGGCGGCGCGATGGACGTGAACCGGTAGCCGACGGGGCCGTCGAACCCGCCCTCCTCGGGCACCAGGCGCATGCCGCTGCGCTCGACGCCGGCGAGGCTCTCGCAGCGCAGGTGGGCGGACGTCGTCTGGATCTGGCGCACCGACCGCCAGAACGGATGATGGACGAGCTCGGACCGGTGCTCGGCCGTGCGCAGCGTGACCTTCGCGGCGTGCAGCAGGCCGCGCCGGAAGACGGCGCTCGCCGGATCGACGACCGGCGCCAGCGGACCGAGCAGCCGCGCGACGTTGGCCTTCTGCAGCCTGCGCATCACGGACTGGTCCTTCTTCGGGAGGGGCTTCTTCGCGTGGCGCAGCTGGAGCGCGACGAACGTGCCCAGGTCGTCGCCCGCCTCGGAGAGCAGGTCGGCCCACACCGCGATGGCCCCGTCGTCGTCGGGGTTCTCGTAGATGCTCTCGCGGACCCCGGCCCGGAGCGTGGCGCGCTCGGGTCGCGCGACCCCCGCGGCGAGGCGGGGCCCCTGTTCGAGCGCCGTGACGGCCTCCTCGAGCGCGGCGAGATCGAGCGGAGGGCCGGCCGGCTCGATCTTCGGCACGGTGCTCGCGATGCGCCGCACCAGGTCGTCGTATCCGTAGGGCTCGTGCCCGAACGCGCCGATCCGCGCGGACGCGATGTGGGCGATCTCCTGCAGGCCCGGCACCACCCGGATGTCGCCCGTGTGCACGACGAGCTTCAGCACCCGCGTCCACACGGTGCGCTCGGCCGGAGTCACCGAGTACCCGAACGACTCCGAGAGCCCCTTCACGAGCGGCCGGGTGATGCGCGGATCCGGCGCCCGCTCGAGAAGCCCCTCGAGCCGCTGCTTCACCTGCTTCGGCGGGCCATCGCGCCAGACGGCCATCAACACGGGCAGATCCGAGGGGTGGTTCTCGGCGAACCGGTCGATCCACTTCACGTGCAGGCGATCGCCCGAGACCCGCTTCAGCGGCTCGGCCAGCTTCGCCGCCACCCGGTCGATCAGGTCGGCGAGCGCGGGGTCGCGTGCGTCGCGCCACGCCTCGAGCATGCGGTCCAGGGCATCCGCGGGGCGTCCTTCGCGAAGGGCATTGCGCGCGGCATCGAGCTGCATCCCACCTCCGATCGACCGCAGCATAGCGGGGTCCGAGGGCACACACGGGCGCGTGCGGCTAGAGTGGCGGGAACGGAGAACAGCCCATGTGGATCCTCGCCCTCCAGCAGGCCTTCGCGCTCGACGTCACGGTACGCGTCGTGAGCGACCCGAACGGCGACGGCGACCTGTCGGACGGGGTGCCCGTGCAGGGTGTCGACGTCATCGGGTACGCCGACCTCATCGACCAGGTTCCCACGGGGATCGACGATCTCCCGCTGGCCTTCGGCACCACGAACGCCTCGGGGGTCGCGACCTTCACGGTGCTCGACGGGCTCTGGTGGTTCGCCGTCGACGCAGGGGATGTGGCTGCGGCACCGGCGTGGGCCGAGCAGGTCTGGGGCTCGCGCGGCGTGTTCTGCGCCGACGGCACCGGCGGCACGTTCCAGCGCGGCGACGACGGCCCGTGCTTCGGGGGGCGCCGCGGCGACACCTCCGACGTGCAGCTCCTGAACGTCGGGATCGCCGAGCACGTGGGCCAGGCGTCCGGGTCGGGTGCCGTCGAGCTCGTGTTCGGCTTCGCCACGAACGTCGTGACGAGCTCGCGCGATGGCGACGACGACCTGGTGTCGGCGCGCACCGTCCAGGGCTCGCTGCGCCAGGCGGTCCAGAACGCCAATGCGCTCGGGCCCCGCGAGATCCGGTTCACCCCGGCCACCCCGACCAACGCGTCGGGCTCGGGTGGCGCCTGGTGGAACGTGACCCTCGGCAGCGCGCTGCCCACGCTCGGTGGGTCGGTGCTCGACGGCACCGCCTGGTGCCAGGGCATCACGTGCGCCATCGGCACCGTGCGCGACGCGAATCCCGGCACCATCGGCACCTCCGGAACCGTGGGGGCGGGTCCCGACGGCATCGAGGGCTCCGGCGACGAGCAGGCGTTCGCTCCGTTCGCGCGGCCCGAGCTGCAGATCTCGGCGAACGGCCTCGACCTCGATCTGGGCGCGGGGGCCACGGTCCGCGACGTGGCGCTGCGCGGCGTGCGTGCCGACCTGATCGGCGCCGGCGCGCGAATCGAGGACTCCCTGGTCGGCGTCGCCGCCGACGGCACCAGCGCCACCGTCCAGACGATCGGGGGCATCCACCTCACCGACGGCATCGACGATCTGGTGGTGCGCCACGACTTCGTCGCGGTCGACAACTCCGGGATCCGCCGCGACGGGGGCGGCGCGAACGCCCTCATCGAGCTGAACGAGGTGCGCATCCCCACCTCCGGCCACACCGACACCTACGACGGCATCCTCGTCATCGCGGCCCCCGGCGACACCGAATCCGGCTCGATCATCCGGCACAACCTCGTCGCCGACCAGCGCGGTGGCGCGCTCGAGCTCGGCTGGTCCGGCGGCCGCCTCGACGGCCTCGTCGTCCGCGAGAACACCCTCGAGGGCAACGGCGTCGACAGCCCCGGCGGCACGGCCTCCACCGAGAACGTGGCCCTCGTGGTCCGCAACACCACGAACAACTCCAGCGTCCTCGTCGAGGGCAACCTCGCGTTCGACAACGGCGGCACGGCCTATGCGGTGCAGTCCGACGCGCGGCACGTGACGTTCTCGCGCAACGTGGCCCGCGACAACGCCGGTCTCGGCATCGATCTCGACAGCGATGCCGACGACCCCAACACCACCGGCGCCGGCGACGGGGTCTCCCCCAACGACGGCGGCCCCACGGGGCTCGGCAACCAGGGCGTCGACTACGCGCTGCTCACGAGCGCCACGGTGGGCGGCTCGACGATGCGCGTCGCGGGCGCCGTCGGCACCCTCGCCTCCCCCGTGAACGACACGTTCGACCTCGAGTGCTTCGTGGTCGCCGACGACGGCGACGTGGGCGAGATCGAAGCCGGCGACGGCCTCTCGGTCGGGCACGGCGAGCCGGCGGGCTTCGTCGACGGCTGCCAGTCCGCCTCCGACGGCACGTTCGACTGCTTCCTCGCCGTGCCGTCCGCCCTCGGCGTCACCACGGCCGATGCGATCTGCTGCACGGCGACCGATGGGGCCGGCAACACGAGCGAGTGCGGCAACAACCTGCCGCTCGAGCCCAACCTCCCCCCCACGGGTGTCGAAGACGCGTTCGTCGTCGCCGAGGACTCCCCGCAGACCGCGCTCGACGTGCTCGCGAACGACAGCGACGCGAACGGCGACGGCCTCGCGATCGACGCGGTGTCGGCGGGCGACCAGGGCGGCACGATCACCACCGACGGCGCCCAGGTGCTCTACACGCCCGCGCCCGACTTCTTCGGCGACGAGACCTTCACCTACGTGCTGTCCGACGGCTTCACGGGCGACGAGCAGACCGTCACCGTCGTGGTCACCGTCACGCCCGAGCCCGATCCGCCCACGGCGAACGACGACGCGTTCACGGTCGCCGAAGACAGCACCACCGACCTCGACGTGCTCGCCAACGACTCCATCCTGCCCGATGCCGGCGAGGTGCTCGTGATCACGGCGGTCTCGGCCGGCAGCCAGGGCGGAACGCTCGGCACCGACGGCTCCGTCGTGACCTACACGCCCGCCCCCGACTTCGTGGGCACCGAGACCTTCACGTACACCGTGAGCGACGGCACCGACACCGACACCGCGACGGTCACGGTCACCGTCCAGGCCGCGAACGACCCGCCCACCGCGAACGACGACAGCTTCACGCTGCTCGAGGATGTCGCGGGCGAGGTGCTCGACGTGCTCGCGAACGACAGCACAGCGCCCGACGTGGGCGAGGTGCTCTCGATCAGCGCCGTGACGCAGGGCTCCGCGGGGGGCGTCGTCACGACCGACGGCACCACCGTGACCTACACGGCACCCGCCGACTTCGAGGGCTCCGAGACGTTCACGTACACCGTGCAGGACGGCAACGGCGGCTCCGACACGGCCACCGTCACCATCGACCTCACGCCGGTCGACGACCCGGCGGCCCTCCAGGACGACGCGTTCACCGTGGCCATGGACGCGCCTCCGGCCCCGCTCGACGTGCTCGCGAACGACGCGGTGGTCGACGTGGGCGACACGCTCACCATCACGGCGGTCTCGGCGGGCGACCAGGGCGGCAGCATCACGACCGACGGCTCCGTCGTGGTCTACGCGCCCGCATCGGGCTTCTCGGGCACCGAGACCTTCACGTACACGGTCGACGACGGCGACGGGAACCTCACGGTCGCCACCGTCACCGTGACGGTCACCGCCGGGAACCTCGACCCCAACGCGAACGACGACGCCTTCACGGTCGACGAGGACGCGCCGGCCGCCGCGCTCGACGTGCTCGCGAACGACGACACGGCGGGCGAGCCCGGCGAGACCCTCACCATCGCGTCCGTCACGGCGGGGGATCAGGGCGGCACCGTCACCACCGACGGCTCGGTCGTCACGTACCAGCCGGCGGCCGACTTCTTCGGCACCGAGACGTTCACGTACACCATCGAAGACGGCAACGGCGGCAGCGATTCGGCGACGGTCACCGTCACCGTCACGCCCGTGAACGACGAACCCACCGCCAGCTCCGACAGCTTCGTCGTCGAGACCGACAGCACCGACAACGCGCTCGACGTGCTCGCGAACGACGACATCGCGCCCGACACCGGCGAGACCCTCGTGATCACGGGCGTCTCGGCCGGCGACCAGGGCGGCACGATCACCACCGACGGGTCCGTCGTCACCTACACGCCGGCGGCCGGGTTCGAGGGCACCGAGACGTTCACGTACGACGTGTCCGACGGCAACGGCGGCACGTCCACCGGCACCGTGACGGTCACGGTCAGCTCCGATCCCGATGTCGACACCGACGGCGACGGCCTCACCGACGCCGAAGAAGGCGTCCTCGGCACCGATCCGCTCGACGCCGACTCCGACGACGACGGCCTGTCCGACGGCGACGAGGTCGACGGTCCCGACGGCGACCCGCTCACCGACGACGGCACCGACCCGACCGACCCCGACTCCGACGGAGACGGCGTGCAGGACGGCACCGAGGCCGGCATCACCGACCCGATCCCCGGGGGCACGTCCCCGGGCGGCACCGACTTCGAGGGCACCGACCCCTCCGTGTTCGTGCCCGACGCCGACCCCACCACGACCACCGACAACACGAACCCCGACACCGACGGCGACGGCCTCGTGGATGGCGTCGAAGACGCCGACGGGAACGGCGCGGTCGAGAACACGCTCGGCGGGACCGGCACGGCGGGAAGCGGCGAGACCGACCCGAACGTGGCCGACACCGACGGGGACGGCCTCGGCGACGGCGACGAGCTCGTGGGCGCCGACGGCGCTCCGGGTACCGGCGACGAGACCGATCCGCTCGACGCGGACACCGACGACGGCGGCGTCGACGACGGCACCGAGGTCCTCACCGACGGGACCGATCCGAACGAGCCCTCCGACGACCGCGTCGACTCCGACGGCGACGGCCTCTCCGACGCCGAAGAGGGCGTGCTCGGCACCGACCCGAACGACCCCGACACCGACGACGACGGCGTGTCCGACGGCGCCGAGGTCGACGGTGCGGACGGCGACCCCACGACCCCCGACGCGACCGACCCGCTCGACGCAGACAGCGACGACGACGGGCTCTCCGACGGCGACGAGCTCGGGATGGGCACCGACCCGAACGACCCCGACTCCGACGGCGACGGCGTCGACGACGGCACCGAGGCAGGCGTCACCGACCCCGTCCCCGCGGGCACGTCCGAGGGTGGCATCCCGATCGACGGCACCGACACGAGCGTGTTCACGCCCGACGCCGATCCGACGACGACGACCGATCCCACCGACCCCGACACCGACGGCGACGGCCTGCTCGACGGCGAAGAAGACACGAACGGCAACGGCGCGGTCGAGAACACCGTTGGCGGCACCGGCACGATGGGCTCGGGCGAGACCGACCCGAACGACTTCGACACCGACGGAGACGGGCTCTCCGACGGGGACGAGGTCGACGTGCTCGGCACCGACCCGCTCGACACCGACACCGACGACGGCAGCGTCGACGACGGCACCGAGGTCGACGACGGCACCGATCCGCTCGACCCCTCCGACGACGTGCCCGACGTGGACAGCGACGGTGACGGCCTCACCGACGAGGAGGAGGAGGCGCTCGGGACCGACCCCGACGACCCCGACACCGACGGCGACGGGATCGACGACGGCGACGAGGTCGACAACGGGACCGACCCGACCGACGCCGACAGCGACGACGACGGGCTCACCGACGGCGAGGAGGCCGAGCTCGGCACCGACCCGAACGACCCCGACACCGACGGGGGCGGCGTGCTGGACGGCGAAGAGGTCGACAACGGCACCGATCCGCTCGACCCGGACGACGATTTCGCGCAGGGGGCCTACCTCGGCGGGAGCTGCAACTGCGAGAGCTCCGGCGGCGCGCCGGCGGTGCTGCTCGCCCTCCTGCCCCTCCTCGCGCTCCGGAGGAACCGCTGATGCTCCTGCTCTCGGGAATCGCTCTGGCGTGGGTGCCCGGCGCCACGTGTGCGGGCAACACCCCCGTCACCTGGCCCTCCGACAGCACCACGTGGCGCATGGAGGACCGCCTCGCGGGCGCCCGCACGTACTACAGCCAGATCGACGACGCCGACGTGCTCGACGCCATCGTGGGCGGCTGGGACGTGTGGGTGACGCCGCCGGGTTGCTGCTCCGTCTGGACACACACGCGGGGCACCGACACCAACGCGTCGCCCGACAACCACGGCGACGGCATCAACACCATCGGCTTCGTCGAGTCCAACTGGAATCCGGCGAACGGCTCGGTCAACGCGACCATCGCCGTGACGACGCAGATCTTCGGGGGCTGCGACTACGTCGAGGCCGATCAGGTCTACAACGCGGTCGGGTTCGACTTCACGGTGACGAACACGCCCGGGCCGAACGAGACCGACCTGCAGAGCATCGCGGCGCACGAGAACGGCCACTGGCTCGGGCTCGGCCACTCCCCCGTGCTCGATTCGACCATGTACTTCGCGTACGACAGCGGGATCGAGCCGCGCACGCTCACGAGCGACGACGCGTCGGGCGTCTGCACGCTGTACACGGGCAACTGCGGGCCGCCCGAGATCTGCGACAACGGCGGCGACGACGACGGCGACGGCTTCGTGGACTGCGACGACGTCGACTGCGTGTTCGACAGCGCGTGCGAGTGCCCCGTCGGTCAGACGCTCGGGTGTGGGACGAGCCTCGTCGGCACGAACGCCGGCGGGAGCGAATCGGTCGACCTGTGGGCGTGCGCCACCTGGTCGACCACCGGTCCCGAGGCGACCTATGCGTTCACGGCGCCGATGGACGGGTCCTTCCAGGTCACCGTCGGCGGGCTGTCGGCCGACCTCGACCTGTTCGTCACGTCGTCCGACGGGCTGCAGTGCGACTCGAACGACTGCCTGGCGAGCGGCACGAGCGGCAACGCACCCGAGCAGCTCGACGTCCTGATGAACGCGGGCGACACGTTCGCCATCGTGGTCGACGGGTACCTCGGCGCCACGTCGACGTTCGACCTGACGCTCGACTGCCAGGACACCGACACCGACACCGACGCCGACTCCGACGCGGATTCCGACGCCGACGCCGACTCGGATGCCGATACCGACGCGGACGCCGACACCGATGCGGACTCCGACGCGGACTCCGACAGCGATGCCGACACCGACTCGGATACGGACTCCGACACGGATGCGGACTCCGACACCGACACCGCGACCGACACCGGCGGCGACGCGGACACCGACAGCGACACGGACTCCGACACCGACAGCGACGCGGACAGCGATTCCGACGCCGACAGCGATTCGGACGCGGATTCGGATGCCGATAGCGATTCGGATGCCGACACGGATTCCGATGCCGACGCCGACAGCGATGCGGACACCGACACCGATGCGGACACCGACACCGATGCCGACACGGGCGAGCCCGACGAGAAGGGCTGCGGCTGCAGCTCCGCGGGGCCGGGCACTCCGCTCCTGCAGCTCCTCGGCCTCGCGGCGCGGCGGCGCTGACCGCTCGAACCGTCTCTGGACCGTGGACCGTGGACCGTGGACCGTGGACCGTGGACCGTGGACCGTGGACCGTGGACCGTGGACCGCGGACCGTCTCGAGCCCCAGCACGCCAGCACGTGTCGACCCGAGCACGGGTGTCGGCAACGTGCCTACGTGGCGGCACGCAGGCACGAAGTGAAGTCGGCACGAGGTGTCAGACCGAAACCCAACTCTCGGATAGCCGAGCTCTGACCTCCTGAATCGCGAGCCAGACTTTCCAGGGGCACTTTGCGATCAGATTCGTGAATTTGGTCCGATATTCTCAGAGAGTTCGGTTTCGATCTGACCCCTGCGGATGGGTTGATCGGTTTCGATCTGACCCCTGACCCCTCCGTCCGTGCTCGTGCTCGTGAGACGTGCTCGTGAGACGTGCTCGTGCTCGTGAGACGTGCTCGTGCTCGTGAGACGTGCTCGTGCTCGTGCTCGTGAGGCGTGCTCGTGCTCGTGCTCGTGAGACGTGCTCGTGAGACGTGCTCGTGAGACGTGCTCGTGCTCGTGCTCGTGCTCGTGAGACGTGCTCGTGAGACGTGCTCGTGAGACGTGCTCGTGAGACGTGCTCGTGCTCGTGCTCGCGAGACGTGCCCGTGCTCGCGAGACGTGCTCGTGCTCGTCAGCCCGGCTGCCCCTCCCCGTCAGCCGGAACCTCACCAGGCGAGTCCCCATCGGGACCAGGCTTCGGCTTCGGCGCAGGCTTCGGCGCAGGCTCCCCCCCTTCGGGTGAGGGCGGCCCGTCAGTCTCGGGGATCTGGATGTCGCGGGGCGTGAGGACCAGCTCGACGCGGCGGTTGAGCCGGCGCGCCTCGTCGTCGACGGGATCGACGCGGGGCTGGGTGCCCCCGCGGCTCGCCGCGGACATGGTCATCGCGACGCCCTCGTCCTGCAGCGGGCGGAGGACGCCGACGGCGTAGGCGAAGCCGAGCTCCCAGTTCGAGGCGAGCGTGGCGCTGTAGTTGGCCTGGTCGTCGGTGTGGCCGACCACGACGAGCTCGTGGTCTGGCAGCTCGCGGAGGGCCGCGGCGATGCGCTCGACCGCCGAGACCCCGAGGGGCGACAGCGTCGTGCGGTTCTCGTTGTAGAGCTTGGCCACGAGCAGCCGCACCACCGACGCGCCCTCGCGCTCCTCGACCACGGCGAGGCCCTCGCGCACGAGACCCTGGAAGGCCTCGACCACGCGGGTGTGCTGCTCGGCGCGCTTCGCGGCCTCGAGGCGCGCGTGGGCCCGGATGGACAGCGCGTCCGCCATGTCCTCGACCGAGGCCTCGACGTGCGCGCGGCGCTGCTGCACCTCGGGGGCCTCGGGCTCGGGCGGTTCGGGCGGAGGCGCGTCGGTCGGGGGGCACTCGACCGCCTCGGGGAGCGGCGGGCACTCGGTCTGGTCGCGCAGCACGTGCTCGGCGACCTCGATCGACGTGCGGTCGAGCTCCTTCTCGAGCTCGGCGAGGTGGCCCTTCTGCGTCTCGACCACCGCGGTGAGCTCGGCCAGCTGGGTCTTCAGGGCCTCCTCCCGCTTGCGCGAGGCCTCGAGTGCCTCCCGTGCGTCGACGTCGCGTGCGGCCATCGCCGTGCGCGTGGCCTCCAGCTGGATCTCCGAGAGCTCGTAGCGACCCTTCGGCACGCACGCGACCAGTGCGAGACAGACGAGGGTGGGCAGGGTTCCCGGTCGGAGGAATCGCATCGGGGGCCTCACAGGATCGTCCAGGCAGCGCGGAGGACCACGCTGTGCTCGAGCTGCCACGGCTTGTCCTCGACGACCTGCGGCAGGTAGTCGAGGTTCGCGAAGTAGTTCAGCGAGATGAGCCGCGTGAGCCGCAGCGTCACCGTGTTCCGCCACTCGAGGCTCGGCTGCGTGAACGTCTGGAAGTCCGCGAACAGCTCGAGGTCGGTCGCGTACACGGCCCACCCCGGCAGGCGCGCCGTGAGCACGATGGTCGACTCGACGCCCTCCTGGAAGAAGCTGTCGACCTCCTGGTACTCGAAGGTGTCGGTGTCGGGGTCGTCGGCCGGGAACAGCGCGCGCCGGTAGAGGTTCTGCCGGGCGCCGAGCCCGAGCCGCAGGTTGAACGTGACCCAGCGGTTGTTCACGGCCCGGTAGTTCATCCCGGCGCCTTCGCGGATGACCGTGGGTGCCCAGGCGCGCGCGATGTTGAGGGTCTCGTTGGCCGCGATGGACGTCGAATCCACCGTGCCGTCGGTGCGGGTGATGAGGAACGTCGAGTCCTCGGTGGCCAGCACGTTCGTGTTGAACATGCGCGTCTCGGCCCCGGCCCGCGCGTACGGGCCGATGTTCTCGCGCGCGAACCAGTTGTAGAGCAGGTCGCCGCGGATGCGGTCGCGCGTCTTGAGGACGGGCAGCGGGGTCGCGCCCGCGGGACGGATGCTCGTCGCGCCCTCTTCGAGCTGGATGAGCGCGGTGAAGTGGTGCGCGTCCTTGTGGTACCCGATCTGGTGGTCGACGAAGACGTTGCCGGAGAGGACCGTCTGGTTGGTGACGCCGCCGCGGTTCGCGGACTGGACGAACGAGCCGTCCGCCCCGATGACGAGCGTCTGCGCCCACCGGCTGTCGCGGTCGAGACCGGCGCCGAACTCGCCCGGCAGCAGCATGCCGGAGCCGAGGAAGTCGCCCGTCTGCTGGTCGATCACGAGCCGGTACCGCACGAGGCCCGCCTCGGGGACGTAGACCGTCGCGTAGTTCTTGAGCGCGCGGTAGTTCGCGCCCGGCTTCACGATCCGGTACACGCCCGGCGGCAGCAGCCACGTCATCAGCTGCTCGCCCTGCAGGGTGTCGGCGCCGAAGCCCGTGCCGATGGTCTCGCGGTTCTCGGACTTGATGAGGTCGTACTGCCCGCGGAACGGGACCCGGCGGTCGTCCGTCACGTGCACACGGAGCGCGCCCCACTTGACGGGCACCAGCGTCGTCTCGCCCTCGCGCACCTCGATCGCCTGGCCGATGCCCTGCCCCGGCGAACCGGGGCTGACGATGACCGTGTAGGTCCCCGGGTCGACGAGCACGCGCCGGCCGGTCGGGATGTCCTTCACGTCGTCGGGGGTGACGAGGATCACGGGCGGCTCGGACGTCGGGCTCGTGAGCGTGGGCACGAACACGGCGCCCTTCCCCACGGGGATGACGGTCTCGTCGTCCGCGAGCTGGTCTTCGGGCGGCGGCTTCAGCCACTCGAAGGGATCCTCCTGCGCGAACGCGGGACCGGCGCGCACGAGCACCAGCAACGCGAGCACGAGGCGTACGAGGTTCATCGGATGGGACATGACGGATTCCCTTCGTTGGCGAACTTCGCCATCGCTGCGAAATTGTCGCGGACGCCCCCGGCTGCGAGGCGGTTGGCCAGACCGCCGGGGATGCCCGATCCCGGGTCCGAGTACACGTGGTACTCGACCCAGGTGTGGCGCGCATCGAGCGCCACGAGGAACCACGCGCCCTTCGAGAACCCGATGGGAGCGGCCGCGTCGCGGTAGGCGACAGCGGACTTGGACGTGATCTCGGCCGGATCGACCGAGGACTTGAAGGCGAGCTCGCGGACCGCGCCGCCCGAGTCGCGCATGATGGTCTCGTTGGCGGTCGGCACGCCGATCCACCAGCGGTCGCTCACGAACATCACGCCGATCTCGAGGTACTGGAAGACCCGGCGCCCCGGCTCGCAGGGCTGGCCCTTCACGATCTCGGAGTACGACACGGCGGTGTACTGGTACTGCCGGGTCTCGTCGTTCAGCGCCGACCAGAGCTTCGCGATGGGCGCGCGCACGATGCCGTAGCCGTACACGGAGCCCTCTTTCGTGGTGCCGGTCATGATCTGGCCGTCGGCGGCCTTCTTCCGGTCGGCGGCCGTGAACGTCGGCGGCTTCAGGCCGATGCGGTTCGCGCGGTGCTCTTCGACGCCGGCGAGCAGGGTCTCCAGCTCTTCGGGGGTGAATGCCCACGAAGGCATGCACCAGAGCAGAACTGCGAAGAGCATCAGCACGCGGCGGACTCCACCCGGGGACGTGTACCCCCTCTGAGTGTCGACAGCCCCTCTGGATTCCCTCGCGGGACCGGGCAGGCGCTCGGACGCGTTCCGCACATGCCCGCCATCCTGCCACTCCCGACGGCCTCCGTCGCGTGCCGTCGCCTTCACGACCCGGTCACACCGAGCGCATCCAGCGCCTCCTGCGTGCGCGCATCGGCGTAGCCGCCGCGCTTCCAGTGCTCGGGAGCCCAGCCCGCGAGGAACCGCTCGAAGTCGGCCCAGGCGAACGGCAGCAGGGCGCGCCACTCCGCCTCGGCCGCGCCGCCCCCCGCCCCGCGCAGGGCGTCGAAGTAGGCGTCGACCCAGCGTTCCGCGACGTGCTCGAGCTGCGCGTCGTCGAACGCGCTGCCGAGGAAGTACGCCAGGTCCTGCACGCCGACCCCACCCCCGACGTACTGGAAGTCGACGGCCGCGACGCCGGACGGGCCGAAGCAGAAGTTCGCGACCTTGGCGTCGCCGTGCACGACGGTGCGGTGCGTCGCCCCGCGGAGCCTCGCGTCGATAGGCCCGGCAGCGCGCTTCAATGCGCCCTCCGGCATCGCGGCGAGCTCGTCCGGACGGGTCTCGAGGTGCCAGTACGTGCCGTCCGGCCACAGCCCGTCCGGCGACGCGCCCAGGAAGCCCGCGTGGAACCGGGCGAGCCAGGTGATGCACGCGGCGACCCGGGCGTCCGGAAGGCGCCCCCCTCCCCTCGCCCGCTCCGGGAACCCCGCCGCATCGAGGTCTTCGAGCACGAACACGCCTTGCGCGACGTCCAGGGCCGTCGGAATCCGCACCGGGCAGCGACTGCCCCACTCGCGGTACCAGGCCTCCTCGACCGCGTACGACCGGTGCTTGCGCGCCTCGGCGACGCCCGAGCCCCAGCCCAGCGGGTGGCTGGCGGCGGGCTCCACGATCTTCACCACGACGCTCGGCACCGCGGCTCCGTCGAGCGCGAACCGGACGATCTCGCCCCATCCGCTCCACAGGCTCTGGATGCGGGCCACCCGGTGCGCCGCCCGGGCGCCCGTGACCCGTCGGAGATGGTCCTCGATCTGCACGCCCGCCCCGTAACGCCTCTCCACGCGACGGCAGGTGTCCTGGAAACACGTGGGAACGGGCGTGTCGGCGCGCCATGCCCGCCCGAACCGCCCCCGCACGGGAAACCGTGCGGACCGCGGCGATCCGCCCCGGGATGGAAATCCGGACCGCTTTCGGGGCATGCTCTGCGCATGACCCGCCGAAAGCGTCGATCCCTCCTGAACCGACGGACCCCGGTCCCCAACCAACGCGTGCTCCGACCGCCTTCCGCGATGAGCCCCGTGGCGAGCGCCGAAGACGCCCCGACGCCTCCCCGACTGGTCACGCCGCCCGAGCCGCCGCCCAAGATGCGAAAGAAGGTCCCGAACGCCCAGACCTCCCAGACGACGCCCCTCGGCATCGGCACGGGCGGGCTGCCGTCGATCCCGCCGGATCCGGGCCTGGTCGAGTTCGACCGCACCGCCGACGAGCTGCCCGACCTCCCCGTCGACGCGTTCGAGCCGATCGAAGAAGAGCTCGACGAGCTCGACGCCGACTTCATCGAAGACATCCACACCGACCTGCACGGCAAGGCGCCCTCCGAGGCCGACGAGCCGTCCGGGTTCGACGACGACGACGACGACGAGCCCGACGACGAGCCCGTCCGCAGGCGTCCCGTACGACGCGCGGCCGCGGGGGCGACGGGTGTGGTGCTGCCGATGGCCACGGCCTTCGGCGGGTCGATGGCCGCCACGATGGTCCTCGTGCTGCTGCCCTGGTTCGCGTTCGTGTCGCCTGGCATCGAAGCATCGCGTCAGGCCCGCGCCGAGGCCCTGAAAGCCGTCGAGCCGCGGGTCATCGAGGTCCCGATGCCCGTCGTGGTCACCGCGCCACCGCCGGCCCCCGTCGAAGACGTTGTGGTCGACGCCGAGCCCGAGCCGCAGCCCGAGCCCGAGCCCGAGCCCGTCGTGGTCCCCGACCCCGAGCCCGCTCCGAAGCCGGGGCCGGTCGCACGCCCGCGCCCCGCGCCGAAGGCACGCCCGGCGCCGGCTCCCGCGAAGCCCGCGCCCGCCCCGGCACCGAAGGCCGCCCCGGCCGCGAAGCCCGAGCCCGCCGCCGCCGAGGCCGCTGCGGCCCCCGGAACCGTGCCCCCCGCCGCGAAGGCGCTGAACGGCACCGTGTCGGGCACCGCGAACAAGTACCCCATCTCGATGACCTTCGAGCTCAAGCCCGACGGCAAGCTCTCGGCGTCGATCGACCGCAACGGCAAGACCATCGCGGCGTCCGGCACGTACCGGATGAGCGTGGGGCGCGCGAACTTCAGCCTGAAGGAGAGCGGCAGCTCCACGCGCTACTCGGGCGTGCTGAGCTCCACCGGGGCCACGGGCACGGTCACCTTCGACGACGGCGAGACCGGCAAGCTGAAGGTGAAGCGATGATCGAGCTCCGCACCGGCGACGAGATCGGGTCGTGGCGCGTCGACAACGTGCTCACCTTCGGCGAGCCCGCGCTCGTCTCCGCGCACCACACCCGGAAGGATGGCGTGCAGGCGACCCTCAAGGTCAGCCGCAAGACGCCCGGCACCGAGATCCGCCAGCGCCGCGAGGTCCGGGCGCTGCAGAGCTTCGATCACCCCGGCATCCCGAAGCTCATCGAGTCCGGCGAAGACGGCGAGTACGTCTACATCGCGATGCGGCCGTTCTCGTGCGACTCGCTGTCCGACCGCATCGTCGCGGGGCGCGTGGGCTGGAAGCAGGCCTGCGTGTGGCTCTACGAGGTCGCCGCCGCGCTGCAGCACGTGCACCAGTCGGGCTGGGTGCACCGCGACCTCACGCCGCAGAACATCTACGTGGGTGCGCGACCGCGCGACGTGTGGATGCTCGGATTCGAAGGCGCCCTGCTCCAGGAGGAGCGCGGCGGCATGGATCACACGTTCCGCGGCAACATGTCGTACCTGGCGCCCGAGTGCCTCGCCGACCCCGAGTACCACGCCGCCCGCGCGGATCTGTACGCCTTCGGGCTCGTCGCGTACGAGGTTCTCACCGGCGAGCCGGCGTTCCCCGCCGCTGCGTGGGCCGAGAAGGCCGACCGCGAGCGCAGCCTGCTCCAGTGGAAGACCCGGGCCCGCGCGATGGATCCGGGCGACGGCCAGCCCGAGTGGCTGCGCAGCCTCGTCCGGAAGTGCACGCATCCCGACCACACCCAGCGGCTGCCCGACATGGATGCCGTCGTGGCGTGGCTCGATGCGGCACGCCTGTCGTGGGAGGAGCCCGAAGAGCCCATCCGCGCGACGCCGATGCACGTGCCGCGCGAGCGCCTCCCGCCGCTCTCGCTCCAGCCGACGATGATCGACGCGGCCGAGATCGCGCGCATGATCCGCCAGCAGCAGGCACTCGAGGCTCCACCGCCGAACCGCCTGCTGCACGTGCTGACCGCAAGCGCCATGGGGGTGGCAGCGGGTCTGGCGCTGTCGACGCTCATCGTGCTCTACGTCGAGCTGTCGCGCCTGGGCTGAGCCCTGCCGCGTGGGCGTTTTCGCCCGCTGTCGCCTTCCCCCGGAACCGGCTAATGCGCGTCTCCTTCCGCCGGAGGCGCCATGCGTACCCTCGTCCCTCTCCTCCTCGTCCTCGCCACGGGCTGCAAGACCACGGCCGAAGACACGGGGAAGACGCCGATCCTCGACGACGAGCTCCCCACCGGTGACCCCACGGTCCTCGCGCTGCCGAACCCGGGCAGCGTCGAGAACGGCCTGTTCTCGACGGCTGACGCGTGCGAGGTGTGCCACGACAACGTGGGCACCTCGACGGCCATGCGCGACGACCAGGGCCGCGCGGTCGCGCCCTACCGCCTGTGGCAGGGCACGATGATGGCGAATGCCGGCCGCGACCCCCTGTGGAGGGCCGCGGTGAGCGCCGAGGTCGCCGCGACGCCGTCCGCGCAGGCCGCGATCGAAGCGAAGTGCGCGCGCTGCCACCTCCCCATGGCCTCGACCGACGCCATGATGTCGGGCGACGAAGCCCCCGGCCTGCACACGCCCACCGAGACCTCCGAGCGCGGCCGCCTCGCCCGCGACGGCGTGAGCTGCACCGTCTGCCACCAGATCGAAGACCAGGATCTCGGCGCCGAAGCGAGCTTCTCGGGCTTCTTCACCATCGCCGGCGACCAGGTGATCTACGGCCCCTACGAAGACCCGGTCCCGAACCCGATGATCATGCACACCGGGTTCGAGCCCACGTACTCCACGCACATCCGCGACTCCGGGCTCTGCGCGACGTGCCACACGCTCACGACCCACGCGCTCGACGCCTCGGGCGCCGAGACCGGCGGCTCCGTCGTCGAGCAGGCGCCGTTCCTCGAGTGGCAGATCTCGTCCTGGGTCGACCAGTCCTCCTGCCAGGGCTGCCACCTGCCGAGCACCGACGAAGACGGCCAGCCCATCGCCACCCGCATCGCCCACAACCCGGGCGGCGGCGAGTTCGCGATCGAGACGCGCAGCCCGTACGGCCGCCACCTCCTCGTCGGCGGCAACACGCTCATCCCCGCGATCATCCGCGACAACGCCGAGATCCTGAATCCGCGCGCCACCGCGGCCGCGTTCGACAACACCATCGAGGCCGCCCGCGAGCAGCTCCGCGAGCGCACCGCCACGCTGATGGTCACCGCATCGCGGAGCGGCGACACGCTCGCCGTGGATGCGCAGATCGAGGTCCACGCCGGCCACAAGCTCCCCACCGGCATCCCCGTCCGCCGCACGTGGCTGCACACGACCGTGAAGGACGCGTCCGGCGCGGTGGTGTTCGAGTCCGGCGGGTACGACGACCAGGGCCGGCTGGTCGACGGCTCGGGCGCCCTGCTCCCCTCCGAGCGCGCCGGCGCGCCCATCCTGCCGCACTTCGACCAGATCGACGCCTCCGACGAGGCCGCGGTGTTCGAGGCCATCCTCGCCGACGGCTCCGGTGCGCCGACCTTCAAGCTGATGCGCGGCGAGGGCTGGGCGAAGGACGACCGGCTCCTGCCCGAGGGCTTCGACATGGCGGCGGCCGGGCCGCTCGGCATCGCTCCCGTGGGGACGAGCGGCGACCCGGACTTCGTGGGGGGCGGCGACACGGTGCACTACGCGGTGCCCGTCCAGGGCGCGACCGGCCCGTTCTCCGTCGAGGTCGAGCTGCTCTACCAGCCGCTCTCGGCGCGATGGGCCGCCGAGCTCGCGTCCAGCGGCACGCCCGAGGCGCTGGGCTTCATGGCGATGCTGGCCGAGGCCGACCGGACCCCCGAGACCATCGACGCCGTGATCGTCTCGGAGTGATTCGATCGTCTCGAACGATTTCGAGACATCACTGACACACCCTCGAAAGGAGCCCACCAGGACGGGCTCTCCGGCCGGCACGACCCTTGCTATGGACCTCGACAGGAGGTCCTGATGTCTCGTTCTCTCGTCGCTCTCGTCCTGGTCGCCTGCGGAGGCCAGACGGTCCCGGTCGCAGACGTGACCGAGCACGTGGCGCCCGTCCCCCAGGCCTCCGAGCCGGCCGACGAGCCCGCGTCCGCGAACGCCCTCCCCGTGCGCGACCCGGCCGACATCCCCGCCGGTCCCGAGGGCGACGCCATCCGACGGGGCCGCGAGATCGCGCTCGACACGCACCGCCTGCTGCCGGACAACGTCGGCAACGGGCTGAACTGCACCAACTGCCACCTGAAGGCCGGCACCGTCGCGAAGGCCGCGCCCTGGGCCGGCGTGACCGACCGCTACCCGAAGTTCCGGAAGCGCAGCGGCAAGATCGACGACCTGCCCGACCGGATGAACGGCTGCTTCGAGCGGAGCATGAACGGCAAGGCGCTCGAGAAGGACAGCGAGCCCATGCAGGCGCTCGTCGCGTACGCCACGTGGCTCTCGGAGGGCGTGGCCGACGGCAAGACCCTCGAAGGCATCGGGATGCCGCGCATCGAGGCCCCCGCGGCGCCCGACATCGAGAACGGCCGCGCGGTCTTCGAGCAGAAGTGCGTGGCGTGCCACCAGGGCGACGGTCAGGGCGTGTTCGGGCCCGACGACCAGACGATGTTCCCGCCCCTCTGGGGCGACCGGTCGTTCAACGTGGGAGCCGGCATGGCGCGGCTCGACACCGCCGCGGCGTTCGTGAAGTGGAACATGCCGCTGAACCAGGGCGGCACCCTGACCGACCAGGAGGCGTACGACGTGGCGGCGTACTTCTCGACGCGCGAGCGCCCGGACTTCGCGAAGAAGCACCTCGACTGGCCGAACGGCGACAAGCCCCGCGACGCGCGGTACTGACGTGCTGACCCTGCTCCTCGGCTCCGCGCTCGCCGCGGACTGGCTCACGCTGCTCGGCACCGAAGAGGGCCGCAAGGACGAGCCGGTCCGTGTATTCGGCTTCGTCCAGCCCGAGGTGGTGGGCGTGGTGGGCGGCGAGCGCGTGAACGGCGAGCGGCCGCTGTTCAACACCGTGAACGGCGAGGCCTCGACGGCCTTCGTCATCCGGCGGGCACGGCTCGGGGCCCGCGGCTCCATCCCGAAGACGGGCCAGAAGGTGACGTACTTCATCCTGCTCGAGGCCGGCGAGGTCGCGCTGACCCGTGACTTCCCCATCGTCGCCACGGACCTCTCGGTGACCCTGTCGTGGATTCCCGGCGCCCGTGTCCGCGCGGGCCAGATGAAGATCCCGGTGATGGAGGAGATCGTCCAGTCCGTCCCGGCGTCGCTGGAGTTCGTCAGCTTCTCGAACACCCTCACCGGCCTGCTGCTCGAGAACCGCGTGGACGACGCCGGACAGTACGTCGGAGGGGCATACGGCTTCCGGGACGTCGGGGTGCAGGTGTTCGACGGCTTCCAGGAGGGCCGCCTGGCCGGGGCCTACGCGGTGATGCTGTCGAACGGGGGCGGCGTGCACGCTGCGGATCCCGACGAGCCGAAGGACGTCACCGTGCGCGGCGAGCTCGCCTGGGTCACCGACGGCGAGCGGACCTCCGGGCGCCGGGAAGAGGTGAAGATCGGCGGGTGGTGGCTCGAAGGGCGGCGGGAGCTCGCGGGCGAGACGACCCGACGCATGCGGCGCGGCGCGTTCGTGCACGTCGAGCAGGGAGTCGCGTGGTCCCTCGTCGAGGTGGCGCAGGGTGTGGGGACCCTCGAGGCCGGACGCAACCCGCCGTTCGCCGGCAGCCCGGTGGTGATGGTGGCCGACGGCGAGGCGTGGGGCGTGGTCGCGCAGGGCGGCGTCCGGCTCACGGCGCCGGTGCCCGGGAGCCAGACGCCGCTCTCGGTGGGGCTGAAGGCCCGGTACGACGAGTTCCACCGGCGCACCGAGGACGAAGCCGCCCACCGCGTGTTCCGCACGGGCACGCTGGGCCTCGAGCTCGACCCGGTGCCCGCGGTGCGCATCCAGGCGAACTACGAGATCCGCCGCCTCGCGGCACCCGACGGCCCCGACGCCGCGCAGGCGCTGGCCCGCACGATGGGCGACCGCGCGAGCCTGCAGGTCACCGCCCGGTTCTAGCGAGCGGCCCGAGCACCCGGTGGCGCGCCGCCTGGCGCTGGCGCTCCTTGTACTCCTCGTGGGACGCGTACCCCACGCGGCTCGCGCGGTACGCCTCTTCGTCGAGCACCTGCACCTCGAACGGGAAGAAGAAGCGGATCGGACGCCCGCCGACGTCTTCGAGCCGGATGCGCTGGCGACCCGTGAACTGGATGGCGTGGTACTCGCGGCTGCTGTGCGGGTTGTCGAGGCCCGACACGCGGTGCGGGTACGGCCAGGTCTGGATCTCGGCGTCGAGCGCGTCGAGGTCGGGCTCGGACTGCAGCGCGCGCTCGAGCGCGTCGAGGTCGATCAGCGTGTTCTTCGAGCGGCTCGGCTTCACGTTCGCGAACATCACGACATTCCGCTTGCGGAGGAAGCGCACGACGAGGAGCGCGTCGAGCCGGCTGCGCGTGACGAACCGCACGCCGAGCCGGTCGAAGATGTCAGCGGCGACGTTCTCGGGCTTGTGCAGCAGCTTGAGCACGATGGACGCGAGCGGCTTGCGCGACCGGGCCTCGAAGTGGACGAGCGGGATGTCGCCGAGCCACAGCCCATCCTCGTCTTCTTCGATCACGGCGCGGAACCGGCCGAGGATCTGCTCTTCGATGGCATCTGCGTAGCGCTCGGACAGGTCGGAGCGGGCGTGTGCCACGGTGTGCATCACGCGGAGCAGCGCGCAGGCCCACATCCGCTCGTCACCCTGGTCGTCGGTCGACACGCGCAGCAGCAGGCGCCGCACGTCGCGCTCTTCGACGATGGCCGGCGCGATGCGCTCGTGGGGGTCGAGCAACACGTCGCGCAGGATGGCCAGGGCCGCCTGGCGGATCTCTTCGAGGTCTTCCCGGTCGGCCGGGTCGTCGACGCGGAACCCGTAGCACTCGAGGAACGCGTCGGCCTCGTCGAGGTCGAGCAGGCGCAGCCGCGGCACGTCGATCGCCGAAGCGCCGCCGACCATGGCTCGCAGGGTCTCGAACGGGAACAGCATGTCGAGACCTTAGGCCCCTCGAGGGGTGCCTACAACGTCACCGGCGACGGCGGGCCGCCAGCAGGCCGAGCCCGAGCACCAGCGCTCCGGCAGGCGACGGCGAGCTGGAGCAGTTGCACGCGCCGCCCCAGAACTTCCCGTCTCCGGTGTCGTCCGTGTCGGTGTCGGTGTCCGTATCGGCGTCGGTGTCGGTGTCCGTGTCGGTGTCCGTGTCGCTGTCCGCATCGGTATCGGCGTCCGTGTCGGAGTCCGCATCGCTGTCGGCATCCGTGTCCGTGTCCGTGTCCGTGTCGGTGTCGGTGTCGGTGTCCGTGTCCATGACCCCGGTCTCGCCCGTGTCGGTTCCACCCGTCTCGGTGGTGCCCGTTTCGGTGAGCCCGGTGTCCCCGATACCCGTGTCCGTATCGGTGTCGGTGTCCGAGTCGGTGTCGGTGTCGGTGTCGGTGTCCGTGTCCGTGTCCGTGTCCGTGTCCGTGTCGGTGTCGGTATCCGTGTCCGTGTCGGTGTCCGTGTCCGTGTCCGTGTCGGTGTCCGTGTCGGTATCGGTGTCCGTGTCGGTGTCGGTGTCGGTGTCGGTGTCGGTGTCGGTGTCGGTGTCGGTATCCGTGTCCGTGTCGGTATCCGTGTCCGTGTCGGTGTCGGTATCCGTGTCCGTGTCGGCATCCGTGTCCGTGTCGGTATCCGTGTCCGTGTCGGTATCCGTGTCCGTGTCGGTATCCGTGTCGGTGTCGGTATCCGAATCGGTATCGGTGTCCGCGTCCGCATCCGCATCCGCATCCGAGTCCGAATCCGTGTCGGAGTCGGTGTCGGAATCGGTGTCACTGTCTGCATCGGCATCCGCGTCTGCATCGGAGTCCGTGTCCGAATCGGTATCGGAGTCGGTATCGCTGTCCGTGTCCGAATCGGTGTCCGAATCCGTGTCGCTGTCCGCGTCCGCATCCGCATCGGCATCCGCGTCCGAATCGGAGTCCGTGTCCGAATCGGTATCGGAGTCGGTGTCGCTGTCCGTGTCCGAATCCGTGTCGCTGTCCGTGTCCGAATCGGTGTCGCTGTCCGCGTCCGCGTCGGCATCCGCGTCCGAATCGGTGTCGCTGTCCGTGTCCGAATCGGTGTCCGAATCCGTGTCGCTGTCCGTGTCCGAATCGCTGTCCGCGTCCGCATCGGCATCCGCGTCCGAATCGGTGTCGCTGTCCGTGTCCGAATCCGTGTCGCTGTCCGCATCGGCATCGGTGTCGGAATCGGTGTCCGAGTCCGTGTCGGAATCGGTGTCCGAGTCCGTATCCGAATCCGTGTCGCTGTCCGTGTCGGTGTCGGCATCCCCGCCGGTGTCGCTCGTGTCGTACAGGCCGGTGTCGCTCGTGTCGTACAGGCCGGTGTCGCCCGTGTCACCCGTGTCGACCGGAGGCACGAAGAAGAAGTCGGAGCAGTCGATCGACGCCACGTCCTTGTTGATGAAGTTCGCGTTCGTGGACGTCGCGAACACCGAGTACACGTCGTCGTCGGTGCGCCCGGTCGCCGCGAGCCAGTCGGCCAGGGGCACCGCGATGTCGAGGAAGACGTCGCGGCCACCGCCGAGCGAGGTCTGTGGGACGGGGCTCGTGAGCTGCGCGTAGCCCGAGCCGTTCGCCGGCGCCGGGTAGGCCATCACCGTCGTGTCGAACTGGTCGCGGCACCACCCGTTGTTCGCGTTGGGCCGGGTGTTCAGCGCGATGACCACCTCCTCGGCGGTCCCGTCGAGGTACACCACCGTGTCCCACGTGTTGTTGGACGTGTCGCCGTCGGTCTCCTGCATGTCGGCGAACGTGAACGAGGACCACCCGTTGCCGTCGAGGGGCTCGGCCGCGAGCCGCACGCGCGTGTACCGGAAGCCGTTCAGCGTCGCCATGAACACGGCCGGGCTGCCGGGCTCCCCCACGATGTCGTACTCGTCTCCACCCGCGACATCGCCGTACGGGTCGTAGAACGGGTTGCCGTTGATTCGGGTCGGCTGCCACTCCGCATCGGTCGGCCAAGGAATGGCCCAGGCCTGTGAGGCGAGGAGGACGATCAAGGGTGCTCCGGATGGATCGGGACTCCACCAGGAGTACCAGACTTCCGTGGACCGGAGCACGGAGCCCCGAGTGCCTCCTGGAGATCAGCCCTCGAACCTCTCTTGTCGCTTCTTTCAGAGCGATTTCACGCGACCGGGATTGGTCGGGTGACGTCGGTCGGGTCTCGCGGGCATGGTGGGGTGGAGGGCTCGATGTGGCTGCTGGCGATGTTGATGGGCTGCGGTTCCGGCTACGGCGGCGTGGTCGCGGAGTATCGGTTCCCCCTCGAGTCCGAGGTCCGCTTCGACGTCCGCGCGACCTCGTCGGTCCGCAAGCAGGAGGCGAGCGGCGTCGACCTCATGCTCGTCCTCGAGCTCGAGGACGGCGGTGCGCCCGAGCCGCTGAGCGTGACGATCGAGACTGGAGCAGGCCGTGCGGACTTCGAGGTGACCCCAGAGGAATGGCCTCTGGAGCTCCGCGCCGATGCCGAGCTGTTCCCGTGTGACCTGCCCTGCATCGAAGACGCCGTGTTCACGATCCGGCCCGCATTCGCGGGGCCGCGGGACGTGTACGTGGGCATCGCGCTCGACGCGCGCGGCACGCGGAGCCGGTTCCCCGCGTGGGAGCACCTCGACCTCGGTGTGCAGGGCCCTCCCGAAGCGTACTGACGGGTGCCGCGGAGCCTCGGGCGCCTTAGCATCCGTACATGATCGAGCTGCTGCTGCTGGCCTTCGCGCTCGCGATCGATGCCGCCGCCGTGAGCGCCACGCTCGCCGTGGGCGCGACGCCGAAGCGCACCGTGGGCGCGGCCACCGTCGTGTTCGGCGTGTTCCAGGGCGGGATGGCCTGGCTCGGTGCGCTGGGCGGCGATTGGCTCGCTGCCCGCGCCGCGACGTGGGACCACTGGGTCGCATTCGCGCTGCTCGCCATCGTCGGCGGGCGCATGGCGCTCGGAGGCGCCGAGATCGACGACCCCGACGGGCCCGACGACACGCTCACGATTCCGGCGCTCTTCGGCCTGGCCGTCGCCACCAGCATCGACGCGCTGGCCTCGGGCGTGACGCTGCCGCTGATCGGCCCTCCCGTGCTCGCGAGTGTCATCGTCATCGGCGTCGTGACCACGGGGCTCTCCGGGCTCGCGGCTGGTGTCGCGGGCCGGGTGTCCGACCGGTTCGCGGGCGCCGCCGAGCGCATCGGGGGGCTCGTGCTCATCGCCATCGGGCTGCGCATCCTCGTCACGCACCTCATGGGCTGGGCGTGAGCGCGCTGCAGCGCCTGTTCCGCCATCCCCGCATCGCACGGCACTTCCCGGCGCGCTTCCGGACCACCGCCGAGCAGGACCTGGCGGCCGAGCTGCGGGGCTGGCTGCGCGACCAGCTCGACCCCGAAGGGCGGGCGTTCGACCGGGCGCACGGGGTCTCGACCACCTGGTTCGACCTCGGCAACTACGAGCCCACGCCGCCCACCGTCATCCACGACGTGCTGGGCGCCCTCCCCGGAGACCCCACCCGCTTCGCGTTCGTGGATCTGGGGTCCGGCAAGGGACGGGTCGTGCTCGTGGCGGCGGGCCGGCCCTTCCGGAGGGTCGTGGGCATCGAGCGCGGGCGCATGCTGAGTTGGCGGGCCCGGCGGAATGCCCGCGCCTACACGGGTCCCGTCCTCACGACGCCGGAGTGGGTGTGCGCCGACGTACGCGTCGCCCCGCTGCCGGACGGGCCGCTGGTGCTGTTCGCCTACAACCCGTTCGGGACGCGCGTGATGGAGGCCGTGCTGGCGCGCACGATCGACCGCGAGGTCGTGCTGGCCGCCGTGAATCCCCTGCCCCAGGAACAGCTCGAGGGCCTCGGGTTCGCCCTGCACGCCGCCCACCGCCACCCGGTCGACGACCGGCGGTGGGCCATCTTCACCCGCGGCCCGCGGCCATGACGCGCTGCCATGCCTCGCGCGCCTCGTCGGGAGTGACCTCGAGCCCGGCCCGACCCACGTAGATCTCGGTGCGGAACGTGCCGGGCAGGGGCCCCGGACGCGGGCCCGCGAACGCCCGGATCCCGAGCGCGTCCTCGACAGCCTGCCGCCCGGCGACCGCGTCTTCGACCGACCGCTCGGCCACGACGTGGAACATGCACGTGTGCGGAGGGTCGGGCAGCACCCGCACCCCCGGGACGTCCGCGATGGCCGCCGCGAGCGCCCGGGCGTGCGCGAATATCGCGGGCATCGAGGCCAGCGCGTCGTCGAGGTACAGCGAGGCCGTCGCGACCGACGGGATCTGCGACCACAGCGTGCCGCCGAGCCGCCGCTGCCAGATCGCCGCTTCGGCCACGAAGTCGGCATCGCCGAGCAGCATCGCGCCCGACAGGGCCCCGACGCCCTTGTAGAACGACACGTACGCGGACCGGAAGCCCTTGCAGATGGCGGCGTACTCCCTGCCGTATCCAGGCCCGCACTCCCAGAGCCGCGCCCCGTCGAGGTGGAGCGGGATTCCGCGCGCGGCGGCTGCGGCCTTCAGCGCTTCGAGCTCGTCCCACGTGGGGAGCTGGCCCCCGGCCTCGCGGATCGGCAGCTCGACGAGCAGCGCTGCGAGGGGCTCGCGGACGGCCGCGAGGTGCCGGGCCTGCATCGGCGCGTCGGCCGGGCCCACCAGCGTCGCGTGGAGCCCGTGGACATGGGAGTACGCGCGCTCTTCGTGCAGCTCGAGGTGGCTCGTCGGGTGCATGCCGAAGTGCGGGCGCCGCGCGCGCTCGGCCCACACGCGCATGGCGATGGTCTGGGCCATCACCCCGCTCGGCATGAAGCGGCCCGCCTCGAAGCCCAGCAGGTCGGCGACGCGTCGCTCGAGCGCCTCGATGACCGCCCCGGTGCCGTACACGTCGAAGCCGATGTCGTGGTCGCGGCACCACCGTGCGGCGTCGGCGAGGAGGTCGGCGGGAGTGCGGTCGCCGTGCCCGTGGATGTGTCGCATGCCCGAGCCTACCGCGGCGCGGGCTCGGGCGGACGCGTGGCCGCGGTGGCGCCGATGCACACGAGCGCCATCGCGACCAGCGCGCCGACGACGAGCGGATTCTGCAGGTCGTCGGCGTCGACGTAGGCGGCGATGGAGAACAGCACCGCGTTGTTCAGCGTGTGGGCGACGGCGCCGACCCACAGCGAGCCCGTGCGCACGAGCAGCGTGCCGAGCACCAGCCCGATGACCGCGGTCACGGGGATCCGCGCGAGCTCGAGGTGCAGCAGGCCGAACATCGCGGACGAGAGCACCACGGCGAGCACGGGCCCCGTGCGGGTGCGGAGCATCCCGAGGATGGCGCCGCGGAACAGCAGCTCTTCGCAGACCCCGGGGAGCACGGCCGCCACCAGCAGCACGAGGGGCAGCGGCCAGTCGAGCAGGGCCTCCATGCCGGAGAGCGTGTCGCGGCGGAACGGCGCGATGAGCGTGAAGAACATCGCGGCCACCTGCCCGACGCCCGGCAGCGTGAAGCCCGCGACCACCCCGAGCGCCAGGTTGCGCGGCGTGGGTGCGCGCAGCGACAGCGTGGAGCGCATCGGAGCCCCGAAGTAGCCCACACCCAGCAGCGCCAGGCCGCCGATGATGACGATCTGCGAGAACGCCAGGCCCCCGAGCAGGTGGGTCGTCTGCGCGAGCAGCCCGAGGAACCAGAAGCACACGACCGACAGCGCGAACAACGCGAAGGCGTCGGTGCCGAAGTCGCCCATCGCGCGCCGCGCCTCGGCGTCGAGGCCCTTGTCGAGCGGGTCGCTGTTGTCGAGCCACCAGACCGACGCCCCCACGGCGAGGCCCGCGTGCACGGCCGTCGCGCCGAGCGCCAGCAGCCCCATGCCGAGCGGCAGCTCGCCGCCGAGCCAGAGCCGAGAGCCGAGCGAGACGTTGGCCACGGGGATCATCGCGAGCAGCGGCGTGAGGTCGGACTCCTGGAAGCCCGTGATGGCCGTGGGCGCGAGCAGGCCGAGCATCACGGGCGTCGACATGATGCTGGCCTGGCGGTAGTTCGGCGCCCACGCGGCGACCGCCACGGCCACCGACGCGACCTGCGCGGCGAGCAGGCCCGACAGCACGACGAGGATCAGCGTCGTGCGCAGCGTGAACACCTGCCCGTCGCCGAAGAGGTTCGGCAGCACGAGCAGCCCGGCCGCCTGGGCCAGGAACAGGCTGACGGCCCACAGCGCGCCCACCGCCACGGTCGTGGCGAGCACCGCGGCGAACTTCGCCCACACCACCATGCGCCGCGGGATCCGCAGCGTGAGCAGCGTCTCGGCGGTGCCCTTCTCCTTCTCCTTGGTCAGCGTGTCGAACGCGCTGAACAGGCTCACGACGACCAGCAGGAACACGAGCGTCCCGGGCAGCACGCGCCCCGCGAGGTCGCCGTGGCGGCTCTCGGCGTTCCGCTCGGTGGCCTCGACCTCGACCGCGATGGTCGCGGGGTCGAGCCCCACCCGCGCGAGCTCGCCCTCCCGGCGCTCGGTGGCCACGCGCTCGACCATCTTCTCGACGCGCTCCTGGACCTTGTTCGCGGTCTGGACGCGCAGCGGGCGCTGGAACACCACGCGCCCGCCGTCGAGGAACGCGTGGCCGTACACCTCGCCTTCGTCGAGCGTGTCGTCTTCGGTGATCGGGCCGTCGACGACGACGAGCCCGTCTCCGTCGCGGATCCAGCCGGGGATGGGGTCGAGCGCGGAGATGGGGAGGTCGCGCCCCTTCCCCACGGACCCGGCGGCGCTCTCGGCCGCGCCCATCCACCACTCCATGCCGGCGAGGCCGACGGGCCCCAGCGCCACCGCCATCCCGACGTACAGCGCGAGGATGCCCGGCTGGCGCCACACGAGCAGCAGCTCGTGGCGCAGGGCCGCGACGAACGCGCTCATGCGCCGTTCACCGTCGCGACGAAGCCCTTCTCGACCGTGCCGTGCTCCGCGACGAGGGCCGCGACCGACGTCGCCGCCACGATGCGGCCCTCGTGGATGATGGCGACCCGGTCGCACAGCCGCTCGACCTCGCTCATGATGTGCGTGCTGTACAGGACGGCCCGCCCCTCCTCCCGCGCGGTCTCGACGAACTCCAAGAAGGTCTGCGCGACCAGCACGTCGAGCCCCACCGTGGGCTCGTCGAGGATCAGCACGGGCGGGTCGTGCACGAGGGCCCGCGCGATCGACACCTTCTGCTTCATGCCCGTCGACAGCCGGCCGCAGCGCTGGTCGGCGAAGGCCCCGATGCCGAAGCGCGCGATGAGCTGCTCGGCGCGCCCCACGGGGTCGGCGATCTGCTGCATCCGCCCGAACGACACGAGCATCTCGCGCGGTGTGAGCCGCTCGTACAGCCCGGTGGTGACGCTCAGGTACCCGACGCTGCCGCGCACCGCTTCGGGCGCCGTGCGCACGTCATGGCCGTTGACGCGCGCCGTGCCCCCGTCGGGCGACAGCAGCGTGACGAGCATGCGCAGCGTCGTCGTCTTGCCTGCGCCGTTCGCGCCGAGCAGCCCGAAAACCTCGCCGCGGCGGGCCTCGAACGACACCCCGTCGACGGCGCGCACGGGCGGATGGCCCGGGTAGACCTTCACGAGCGCGTCGACCTCGATCATCACGACTCTCCGGCGAGCCTGGCGAGCCAGGCGGGACGTTGGATTCCCTCGATGAGCGAGGTGGGGCCGAGCGTCGCCATCCATCCGCCGAGCACCAGCGCGGCGAGCGCCAGATCCAGGCCGACCGCGACGAACAGGTCGGTGGCGACGAGCTCGTGGCGGATCGCGGCGTACAGCAGCGTGCCCGTGTGCGCGATGGGCACGAAGAGCACGTCGCGCGAGCTCTCCGAGATCACGGCGAGCATCCCGGCCATCGACGGCACGATCAGCGGCAGGAGCACGAAGTTCGCGAGCGTCTGGCCCTCGCGGTGGGTGCGCGCCGCGCTCAGCGCCACCGACATCAGCACGGCCACGAGCAGGGCCGCCGACAGCACGAGCGCCAGGATGGTGCCGAGCACCACGGGCCCCGGGAAGGGCAGGCTCACGGGGTCTTCGACCACCAGCACCGCGCCGTGCAGGACGGTGATCCACAGCGCGCCCAGGTTCCCCAG
Organism: Alphaproteobacteria bacterium; assembly: GCA_020632875.1. Classification (GTDB taxonomy): domain Bacteria; phylum Myxococcota_A; class UBA796; order UBA796; genus JACKEQ01. The sequence continues at coordinate 318,431 of JACKET010000006.1, read as the reverse complement.
CGCCGCGAGCGACCCGAGCAGCGCAGCCGCCAGCACGCGCGCGTACACGATGCGCGACCGCGGGATCGGCGCGCACAGGGTCGTCTCGATGCTGCCGCGCTCGCGCTCGGCGACGAACAGCTCCACGACCGGCGAGTACGTGCTGACGATGATGCTCATCGGGACGAACGCGCACGCGAACAGCCCGATGAGGAACTGCACGAGCGGCGTCGCGTCGTCGATGGCGTCGACGTCGACCTCGAGCGGCGCGAGCAGCGCGGCGTCGGCGCCCTTCTCGACCGCCGCCGCGTCCACGCGCTCGGTGTTGCGGGCCTCGATGCGGTCTTCGACCACCCGGCGGGTGCGGCGCGAGCGCGGGGACCCGGCGCGGTAGTGCAGCTCGAGCCCGTCGCCCGCGCCGGCGAGCAGCGCGTCGACGTCCCCCGCGTCGAGGGTCTCGAGCGTGGCGGGCACGATCTGCACCTTGTCGTCGCCGAGCCCCTCGGTGTCGACGCCGTCGGCCACGCCCAGCACCAGCGTCTCGCGGTCGCGGGCCTCGTCGATGTACAGCCCGGCCTGGGTGAGCCCCCAGATCATCGCGGGGTAGAGGAGCACCGGGAACCCCATCATCAGCAGCGTGCTGCCGTCCCGGAGGGTGCGGAGCAGCTCGATCCGCGTGGCGTGCAGGAGGGCGACCAGGGAGCTCACCGCGCGATGCTCGCACGTCCGCCGCCTGCACGCGACTCCCGCGGGCCCATTCGCGGCCAGCGTGTGAGGAGGGCTCGATGGAACGCGTCTTCGTCGATCATTCCCAGGCCCCGGTCGAGCGCACGCGCTGGCGCACGCTCGCGGTGTTCGCCCACACATTCTCGTGCTCGGCGCGCGTGGTGGGTCGGGCCGCGGTGAACCGCCTCGACGCCGAGGCCGTCGACGCGGTGGTCGAGCGCTGGTGCGGGCACGTCTTCGGCCTCTCGAAGGCCACGCTCACGGCCGAGGGCCTCGACCGCTTCGACCCCTCGCGCCCCTACCTGCTGCTGTCGAACCACCGGTCGTTGCTCGACATCCCGGCGATCTGCTCGACCTTCCCCGGCCGGGTGCGCTTCGTCGCGAAAGCCGAGCTGCGCCGGGTGCCGATGTTCGGGCGGGCGATGGGCCAGGCCGGCATCCTGTTCGTCGACCGCCACGACCGCGCCAAGGCCATCGCGTCGCTCGAGGGGGCGAAGGCCCTCGCCCGCGACGGCACGTCGGTGTGGATCGCCGCAGAGGGCGGCCGCTCGCGCGACGGTTCGCTCGGCCCGTTCAAGAAGGGCCCGTTCCACGTCGCGCTGCAGGCGGGCCTCCCGCTGCTCCCCACCTGGATCGAAGGCGCCGACTCGGTCATCCCGGCCGGCTCCCTGGTCTCGGTGACCGGCCAGCGGGTCCACGTCCGCTACGGCGCGCCCATCGAGACCGAAGGCCTCGGCGCCGCCGACATCCCAGCGCTCATGGAGCGCTCCCGGGCCGCCCTGCTCGCCCTCGCCTGATCCGCTCTACGCGGCGCCCGTCTTCCGGCGCCGCGCGAGCCCCGTCAGCCCCGCGACGAGCCACAGCGCGACGGGCGCGACGCCCCCGGTCGTGCAGCCGCCGCCGCAGCCGTACGTCGGCTCGGGGCAGCTCCCGTCGTCCGTGGCGTCGAGGTAGTCTTCGAGGCCGTCGCAGTCATCGTCCGCGAAGCCCTCGGTCGCGTCGGGGATGCCGTCGCCGTCGCTGTCGTCGTCGGCGTAGTTGGGGATCCCGTCGCCGTCGGGGTCGCCGTCGCCCTCGAGCCGCGTGTCGATGCCGTCGCCGTCGTCGTCGGGGTCGTTCGGGTTCGGGTCGATGTCGTCGGGCAGACCGTCGCCGTCGGCGTCTCCGACGGGCTCGGTGCAGTCCACGGCGCGCTGCGGGTCGGTGTCGTCGCAGTCGAGCGTGTTGTCGACGTGGTCGTCCACGGGCTCGCAGGACACCACCGGCGTTCCGTCGGGGTCGCCGAAGCCGTCACCATCGGCGTCTGGCCACTGCGTGAACGACTCGACCTCGACGCCGTCGCAGTCGTTGTCGATGCCGTCGTCGCAGACGTCGATCTGCCCGGGGCCGATCGCGCTCTCCGCGTCGTCGCAGTCGCCCCCCTGGTCGACGAGCCCGAAGACCGACCCGAGCGAGGGCGAGCACGCGTCCACGGGCGTCGCCAGCGCGTCGCCGTAGCCGTCGCCGTCGGCGTCGGGCCAGTACGGGAGCGTCGGGAAGCCCTCGTCGACGATGGCGTTGCAGTCGTTGTCGACGCCGTCGCACGCCTCGGTGGCGCCCGGGTACGTGGCGAACTGCGCGTCGTCGCAGTCGTTGCCGTTGGTGGGCGGCACGAAGCCGAGGGGAGCCTCGCCCGAGCAGGCCTGGACCACCAGCGCCGGCGTGCCGACCCCGTCGCCGTCCTGGTCGAACCAGTAGGTCACGGGCGTGTCGACGTAGTTCGGGTCGGCCGCGTCGACGAGGCCGTCACAGTCGTTGTCGAGGCCGTCGGGACAGGCCTCCACCGCCTCGGGGTTGATGTTGCGATCGGCGTCGACGCAGTCGAGGCGGTTCGCGACGTAGCCGAGCGGCGGGACACACGCGCCGATGCCGATCGCGAGCTCGGAGCCGTACCCGTCGCCGTCTGCGTCGGGGTAGTACAGCGTCGCCACCACTGCCGTGTCGTCGTCGTCCACGTCGCCGTCGCAGTCGTTGTCGAGGCCGTCGCAGATCTCGTCCGCGTCGGGGCTGAACGCCGCGCCCGCGACCGGGTCGTCGTCGCAGTCGAGCGCGTTCGCGACGGTCCCGATGGGCTGGAGGCAATCGGAGACCGGGGCGGTCGTGCCATCCCCGAACCCGTCTCCGTCGGCATCGACGTACCAGTCGAGGGTCGCCACGTCGTCGTCGACGAGGGTGTTGCAGTTGTTGTCGATGCCGTCGCACTGCTCGGGCGCACCCGGGTACACCGAGTCGTCGCCATCGTCGCAGTCGCCGTCGACATCGGCGGCGCCGACCGGGGGCTCGCAGGCCTGGCCGGTCGGAGACCCGTCGCCGAAGCCGTCGCCGTCGATGTCGTCCCAGTAGTCGTAGACCGTCAGTCCGTCGTCGGCGGTACCCGAGCAGTCGTTGTCGATCTGGTCGCACACCTCGACCGCACCCGGATTGACGCTCGCGTCGAGCTCGTCGCAGTCGCCCGCGAGGCTGACGAGCCCTGCGATCGGCGCGCACGCTGCGGTTCCCGGGTCGGTCGCGTCGCCCCAGCCGTCCCCGTCGGGGTCGGGGTACCAGGTCTGCGTCGGCAGCCCGTCGGCGATGTCGGCCAGCCCGTTGCAGTCGTTGTCGATGCCGTCGCAGATCTCGGGCGCGCCGGGGTGCACCGCCCCCGAGGAGTCGTCGCAGTCGGTGGCGTCGCCTGCCGTACCGACCGGGGCCGCGCACGCGAGGACCGAGGTGGAGGCGCCGTCGCCGTAGCCGTCGCCATCCGCGTCGACCCACCACTCGAGCTGCGGCAGGTTGTTCTCGGGCATGCCGTCGCAGTCGTGGTCGATGGCGTCACAGACCTCGTCCTCGCCGGGGTTGATCTGTGCGTCGTTGTCGTTGCAGTCGAGGGAGTTGGGGACGTCGCCCGGGTTCGGGGGCTGGCAGTCGTTGCCCGAGAACGTGGCGCCCCCGTAGCCGTCGCCATCGGCATCGGCGTAGTAGTCCTGGTTCGCGATGCCGTCGTCGACGAGCCCGTCGCAGTCGTTGTCGATGCCGTCACAGGCCTCGACCACACCGGGATGGATGCCGTTCGCGCCGTCGTCGCAGTCGAGGTCGTTCGTCGCAGTGCCCACGGGCGGCACGCACGCGTTCACGGCCGCAGCGCTGTCGTCGCCGTAGTCGTCGCCATCGGCGTCGGGCCAGTAGTCCACGAACGTGAGGCCGTCGTCGGCGCCGCCGGTGCAGTCGTTGTCGACCCCGTCGCACACCTCGGGATTGCCGGGGTAGCGGTCGGGGGCGGCATCGTCGCAGTCGCCTTCGCACTCGGCGTAGCTGTCGGCGTCGTCGTCGACCTCGCCGGCCTCGGGTGTGCCGCCGTTGCTGCAGTCGTTGTCCTTGCCGTCGCAGATCTCGGGCTGGCCGGGGTTCACGGTGATGTCGGTGTCGCGGCAGTCGCCCTCGCAGCGCCGGTACCCGTCGTTGTCGGCGTCGACCTCCTGCCCGCCGCCCCCGAAGTCGGCCGACCCGTTGCAGTCGTTGTCGATGCCGTCACAGAGCTCGGCGGCGCCGGGATTCACCGTGCTGTCGGCGTCGTTGCAGTCCCCCGCCACCGTGGCGCCCGGAAGCACGGCGCAGGAGCTCGTGCCCGTGCCCGCGACGCCGAAGCCGTCGGAGTCTGCGTCGGTGTAGTACGTGACGAACACGAGCCCGTCGTCGGCGAGCCCGTTGCAGTTGTTGTCGACGCCGTCGCACACCTCGGGATTGCCCGGGAACCGCGATGGATCGTTGTCGGCGCAGTCGGTGCACACCGACACGCCGTCGTTGTCGGCGTCCGGGCCATCCGGCGTGGCGGCGTTGCAGTCGTCGTCGAGCCCGTTGCACGTCACCTCGGCGACGCTCGGCACCGACGGGTTCGTGTCGTTGCAGTCTGCGTTGTTCGGCACACGGCCCGGCGGCGCCTGGCAGTCGGTGACGACCGAGCTCGTGGGGTCGCCGTACCCGTCTCCGTCGAGGTCGAGCCACCACTGCTGGAACACGAGCCCGTCGTCGATGCCTCCCGCGCAGTCGTTGTCGATGCCGTCGCAGACCTCGGCGGCCCCTGGGTTCACCGACGCCTGGGCGTCGTTGCAGTCGGCCCCGTACGTGCTCGCCTCGCCCTGGGTCGGTGAGCAGTTGGGGTCGAACGTGCTGATCACCTGCGACGAGCTGTAGCCGTCGAAGTCGTTGTCGGCGTAGCACTCGTCGGCGTCGCCGCTGCAGTCGTTGTCCTTCCCGTCGGCCACGATGACCGTCGCCCCGGGGAACACGGTCGGGTCGGTGTCGTTGCAGTCGAGGGAGCTGTCCCACCCGTCGTTGTCGAGGTCGCAGACGACATCGTCGACGTAGCCGTCGCAGTCGTTGTCGACGCCGTCGCACACCTCCATCGCGTACCGGTGCACGGCGGGGTTGTTGTCGTCGCAGTCGAAGATGCGGTGCACCCCGTCGTTGTCCGCGTCGTCCCAGGCCCCTCCGTTCGCCGACGGACCGTTGAACGCCCCCGCGTTCGTGGGGGTGTCGAGGAGCTCGAAGTACTGCGGGTCGCACTCGGGCGGCTCGGGGACGAACGGGTCGCAGTCGACACACGGGTTCGAGCCGGGCCCCGGGCTGCAGCTGAGCTGCTCGGGGAAGTTCTGCCAGAACTGGTTCAGCTCGAGGTCGCCGCCGTCCATGCCGCCGAGCGGGCAGCTGCCGCCGCTGTTCCAGCCGAAGAAGCTCTGGTTGTACAGCTGGGCGAGCATCCCCGGGCCCTGGGTGTCGATCACGCCCTGCCCGCTGGCGTTCGCTACCACGGTGTTGTGGTCGAACAGCACGCTCCCGCCGACGTCCCACTCGAGCACGGCACCGCTGCTCGTGGCCGCGTTGTTCCAGAAGATGTTGTTCTCGATCACCGCCTGCCCGCTCTGGGACTCGGAGAGCCACACCCCGCCCCGGTCCTGCGAGACGTTGCTGCAGAACAGGTTGCGGCGCAGCTCGACGTTCCCACCCCCGTAGAGCACGCCGCCGCGGACGCCGAAGTTCTCGTGCAGCCACGAGTCCTCGACGATGAGGCGGCCGCTCGTGCCGCCCATCTGGAAGGCGCCCCCCGTGCCCCCCTGGCAGTTCGTGACCTCCATGAACGACAGGCTGAGGGTCCGCCCGCCGGAGATCGACGCGACCTGCCTGCCCTCGCAGTCGATCGTGAATCCCTCGAGCCGGATCTCGGGGGACGGCACGAGCAGGACCTGGTCGATGGGCACCACCGTGACGCCCGCGACGGCCGCGACGATCTCGAGGGGGGCCGCCGTCGGGAGCATCTGCTCTTCGACGTAGGTACCGGGCGCCGTGATCAGCACCCGATCGCCCGCGCCTGCGCTCTCGGCGGCGGTTCGCACGTCGTTGTAGTCACACCCGTTCGGGCACACGGTGAGATCGGCGGCCAACGCCGCGGTCGCGAGGAGAGCGAGCATGCCCGATTGTAGCGTCCCCCTCCCCCCGCGACATGGCGAGAGGGCTTCACAGGTCCTGCACCTCCGCGTCTACCCACTACTCCGCGCGCGGAGCGCGCTGCGCGGCTCGCCTATGGCGGCCTTGCGGTTGGCAGACCCGGCAGTCCCAGGATCCGGTTTTCCGGAAGGGGCGAACGCCTCGATGGGGCGCGGGAAACCGGACCCTGCGGACGTGCCTGTCGCGATCGAGGAGGTCAGGAGAGCCACGGATCGGCAGCGCGCTCGAGGCCCGACCCGTGCCCAGCCAGGCGGTGCGCGTGCGCGTGCGCGTGCGCGATGTGGCGCTCGAAGCGGATCCCCGCTCGTCGGAGCGGGTCCCGTCGGCACCGCCTTCCACGGCGTCGGACTGCTCTGGTGAGCGGCGTTCCCGATGTCGTTCCAGTCCATCTCCGACCTCGACACGGGTCGCCCCGTCCTCGCCGCTCCTTCTGCGTCATCTGCGTCCTTCTGCGTCATCTGCGTGATGCAGATCCGGCTCGCGACAGAGCGGGATCCCGACTCGTCGGAGACGTCCGGACCCTGGCTCGTCGGAGACGTCCGGATCCCGACTCGTCGTAGACCGCGGACCTGCGGGTGTCGGCCGCGGGATCCCGGCTCGTCGTAGAGGACGGGGAAGGCGGGTGTGAGCGCCCGGTCTACCCATTACTCCGCGCGCGGAGCGCGCTGCGCGGCTCGCCTGCGGCGGCCTTGCGGTTCGTAGACACGGCAGTCCCGGGGCGAACGCCTCGATGGGGCGCGGGGAAACCGGACCCTGCGGACGTGCCTGTCCGGACGGGTGGGGGTCGAGAGAGCACCGGACCGGCAAGGCGCTCGAGGCCCGACCGACACGGGTCGCCCCGTCCTTGCCGCTCCTTCTGCGTCATCTGCGTCCTTCTGCGTCATCTGCGTGATGCAGATCCGGCTCGCGACAGAGCGGGATCCCGACTCGTCGGAGACGTCCGGACCCCGACTCGTCGTAGACCGCGGAGCTGCGGGTGTCGGCCGCGGGATCCCGGCTCGTCGTAGAGGACGGGGATGGCGGGTGTGAGCGCCCGGTCTACCCATTACTCCGCGCGCAAGCGCGCTGCGCGGCTCGCCTATGGCGGCCTTGCGGTTCGTAGACACGGCAGTCCCAGGATCCGGTTTCCCGGAGGGGCGAACGCCTCGATGGGGCGCTGGAAACCGGACCCTGCGGACGTGCCTGTCCGGACCGGCGGGGGGTCGAGAGACCACCGGACCGGCAAGGCGCTCGAGGCCCGACCCGTGCCCAGCCGCAGGCGGTGCGCGTGCGCGTGCGCGTGCGCGATGGGGCGCTCGAAGCGGATCCCCGCTCGTCGGAGCGGGTCCCGTCGGCACCGCCTTCCACGGCGTCGGACTGCTCTGGTGAGCAGCGTTCCCGATGTCGTTCCAGTCCATCTCCGACCTCGGGGTCCGACACGGGTCGGCCCGCCCTCGCCGCTCCTTCTGCGTCATCTGCGTCCTTCTGCGTCATCTGCGTGATGCAGATCCGGCTCGCGACAGAGGGGGATCCCGACTCGTCGGAGACGTCCGGACCCCGGCTCGTCGTAGACCGCGGAGCTGCGGGTTTCGGCCGCGGGATCCCGGCTCGTCGCAGAGGACGGGGATGGCGGGTGTGAGCGCCCGGTCTACCCATTACTCCGCGCGCGGAGCGCGCTGCGCGGCTCGCCTGCGGCGGCCTTGCGGTTCGTAGACACGGCAGTCCCAGGATCCGGTTTCCCCGGAGTGGCGGGCGTCGAGATGAGGCGCGGGAAACCGGACCCTTCGGGCTCTGCCTGTCGCGATCGAGGAGGTCGGGAGAGCCACGGATCGGCAGGGCGCTCGAGGTCCGACCCGTGCCCAGCCGCAGGCGGTGCGCGTGCGCGTGCGCGATGGGGCGCTCGAAGCCGAATCCCGGCTCGTCGGAGCGGGTCCCGTCGGCACCGCCTTCCGCGGCGTCGGACTGCTCTGGTGAGCGAAGTTCCCGATGTCGTTCCAGTCCATCTCCGACCTCGGGGTCCGACACGGGTCGCCCCGTCCTCGCCGCTCCTTCTGCGTCATCTGCGTCCTTCTGCGTCATCTGCGTGATGCAGATCCGGCTCGCGACAGAGCGGGATCCCGGCTCGTCGAAGACGTCCGGACCCGCGGCTCGTCGGAGCGGGTCCCGTCACCGCCTTCCACGGCGTCGGACTGCTCTGGTGAGCGAAGTTCCCGACGTCGTTCCAGTCCACCTCCGACCTCGGGGTCCGACACGGGTCGCCCCGTCCTCGCCGCTCCTTCTGCGTCATCTGCGTCCTTCTGCGTCATCTGCGTGATGCAGATCCGGCACGCGACAGAGCGGGATCCCGACTCGTCGCAGACGTCCGGACCCCGGCCGGGCGCAGCCGCGCGACGCGATCGCGTTCGACCCGCTCTACCCGGCCGTCACGAGGCGGACGATCGCCTCGCCAGCCTGATCGATGGCAGCTTCGACGTCGAACGCGCCCGGCTCGGCATAGGCCTGCGTCGCGATGCCCGAGGTGATGGCCACCATGAGCGCCGCGACGACCTCGGGATCGGCGTCCGCTCGGAGCTCGCCGCTGGCGACCCCTTCGCGCACCAGCGCCGCGGCCTGGGTTCGGTACCGCGCGTGGATGCGCGCGTTTCGGGCGGCGAGGTCGGGCATGGACTGGAGCTGGCTCCAGAAGCTCATCAGCACCACGCCGGCCTCGACGTTCTCGAGGTAGCCCGAGACGACGCCGCGCAGCGCTGCGCGGATGCGGGCGGCCGCGGTGCCCTCGCGCGACACGCGGTCGAGGATGCCGTGGTGGATGTCGCGGATCGCCTCTTCGAGCACGGCTTCGACAATCTCGGACTTGTTCTCGAAGTGGTACGTCACGACACCGCGCGTGAACGGCAGCCGCTTCTCGAGGGCCCCGAACGTCAGCGCCTGCACGCCCTCTTCGGCGACGATGGCCCGCGCCTCGCGGAGGATCTGCGCGCGCCGCAGGTCGCGAACGGTCTCAGGCAGCGTGGACATGCTTCTTCATCCGCGCGGGCCACGCCGTCGGGTCGTCGGCCAGGAAGGTGCGCAGCTCGCCGCGCCCCGTGAGCAGCTCGCGACGCGAGACGCCGAGCGCGACCGCGGCGGCGCTGAGCCCCGACTGCGTGACCCCCATCACGCCGTGCCCCGACGTGCTCTGCCCGCACTGGAACAGGCCTTCGACCGGGCTCTTGATCGGGAAGCCGAAAGGGCCGAGGTTCCGCAGGCTCTTCTCGATCCCGTAGAGGTTGCCCTGGGTCGCGGCGAGGTAGTGCACGTTCGTGAGCGGCGTGCCGAGCTCGGCGAACACCACGCCATCGCGCAGGCCCGGGTGCACCTCTTCGAGCGTGTCGAACATCCGGTCGACGAGACGCGCCTTGAACGCCTCGTAAGCGCCGGGGCGCGCGCCGTGGGCCGACTGCTCCCACCGGTCGAAGGTGCGTGGGCTCACGAAGCTGAACGCCTCGCCGGTGTGCACGCCATCCTTCAGCTTCGTCGGGTCTTTCAGCGTGGTGATGGTCAGGAAGGCACCCGGCAGCTCGGGGACGCCCGCGAGCGACGCGCGCTTCGCGAACCGGTAGGCCTCGCCCACGTCGGGACGCCGCGCGTACCAGTAGTTGCCGCTGTCGAGCCCCTGCGCGCGGAGGTCGGCGCGGGTTGCGAAGAACAGCGACAGCGCCGAGATCGACCAGCGGGTGCGGTCGAGCCGCCTGCGGATCGCGCGCGGCGTGTGCTCGGCCCCGACCAGACGGCCCCACGTGACGCCCGGGTCGGCGTTGCTGACCACGAGGTCGGCGCGGATCTCGGACCCGTCTTCGAGGCGCACGCCGATCGCCCGGCCGCCTTCGATCAGGATGCGCGACACGGTCGTGCGCATCCGGATCTCGCCGCCATGCGCGCGGAGCTGCTTGATGTACGCCTTCGGGATCGAGCGCGCCCCGCCGCGCGGGTAGTACGCGCCGCCGAAGTAGTGCCCCTGGACGGCCGCGTGCAGCGCGAACGGCGCGCGCTCGGGGCTCATCCCATGGTCGCCGGCCTGCAGCGAGAGGAACGCGCGGAGGTGCGGGTCGGTGATGCCGCACCTGTCGAGGAACCGGTCGACACTCGTGAGCCCGTGGCGCAGCACGTTCCGCATCCGCCACAGCAGCGCGGGCATGTCGCGCTTGCGCCGCGCGCGGGCGCCCTGCATCAGCGCCTCGTAGATCTGGGCGACCGTGTCGACGTAGCGGTCGATGCCGCCCGCGTGCTGCGGGAACTCGCCCTTGAGCCGGTCGCGGAAGCGCTCGCGGCCCTTCGGCACGTCGAGGGTGCGGTCGCCGACGCGGAGGTGGTCGAACCCGTCGGGCGACAGCTCCATGAACTCGAGGTCGTCGGCCATGCCGAGCCCTTCGTAGATGCGCCGCAGATCCCCGCCCCGGTCGAGCTCGCCGACGTAGTGGACCCCCGGGCTGAACAGCCAGTTGCCCTCTCCGAGCGGGAAGCTGTGGCACCAGCCGCCCGGCAGGTAGTGCTGCTCGAGCACGAGGACGCGCTGGCCCGCGCGCGCCATGGCAACAGCCGCCGTCATTCCACCGGCGCCCGAGCCGATGACGATTGCGTCGTAGTCCTTCACGAGGCCTCCCGAGCGGGATTCATAACACCCGTTATGTCTTTGCAACGAACGTTCTGCACGCCCCTCAGATGGAGACCCCGTAGGATTGCCTCCCTCCTCCCTCCATCTCCCGAGGCTGCATGCGACCGGAACGCACCGATGTCATCAAGCGGATCATCAACGTCTTCGAGACCGGGCGGGCCGAGGGCGACTACGGCGCGGCCGTGCTGCTGCGCGACGGCGCCGGCATCTCGTACGGGCGGTCGCAGGCGACCGACGGCGGCGGGAACCTCGACCGGATCGTCTACCGCTACCTCGATCTGGGTGGCACCTTCGCGGACGCGCTGCGGCCGTTCCTCGACGAGCTCGACTCCGACGCGACCACCCGCGTCGACCCCGACGCTCCGCCCGCATGGACGCGCGAGCTGATGGCCCTGCTCTCGCGGGCGGGCAACGAAGACCCGCTGATGCGGCAGGCCCAGGACGAGATCTTCGACCAGGAGTACTGGGTGCCGGCCGAGCGCCAGGCGAGCGAGATGAAGCTGCGCCATCCGCTGTCGTACGCGGTGGTCTACGACACCTGCATCCACTCGGGGCCGCGCGGCATCGTGAGGATCCGGCGCACGTTCCCCGAGCTGCCGCCGAGCCGCGGCGGTGACGAGAAGGCGTGGACCGTCGCCTACGCGCGCGCCCGGTACGCGTGGCTCGCGAGCTACCCCGTCCCCGCCGTGCGGAAGACGCTCTACCGGATGAAGACGTTCCTGGCGCTCGCCGAGGCGGGCAACTGGACGCTCGATCCGCCCTTCAAGGTGCTGAACGTCGGCTTCGACTGAGCCGCGTCCGCGCGATCCAGGCCCACAGCACGAGCCCGCCGACCGCCCCGCCGAGGTACGACGCGACGTGGGCCCAGCCGTCGACCAGGAACCAGACCTGGCGCTCGGGCGGCACGCCTGCCGCCACGTGCGGCGCGAGGATCAGGGGGCTCGACGTCACCACGAAGTACCCGACCGTGCCCGCCAGCGCGGCGAAGCACAGGTCGACCGCGAGAAGCACCGCGATGGGACGGGCCAGATCGCGCGCGTCGAGCCGCGGAGCCCGGCCCACCCGGGCGAACAGCGCTCCGCCCACGCCGAGCCCGAGCCCCACCCACCACGTCGCGACGACCCCCCACAGCAGGCCCTGCACCGTCGGGCTCGCGGTGTGCGGGTCGACCGCGAGCAGGTTCGGATGCCCGACGGTGAAGTACTCGACGCACAGCCGGGCGGTGATCTGGTCGTGGACGATGCCGTACGCGACGGCCGCCACGACCGACAGACCCACGATGCGTGCGGCCGCACCGAGCTCGCGGGCCACGGCGCTCACGGGAGGCTCCGGCGGAGCAGCACACCCACGCCACCCGTGAACGTCACACCCGGCACCACGTCGCCGCGCCGCACCTCCTCGAATCCGGTGGCGTGGTGCAGGGCGAGCGACGCGCGGTTCTGCGCCGACACGAACGACCGGACCTCGGTCACCCCGCGCGCGACGAGCCATGCGAAGCGCGCCTCGGTCAGCGCCCGGGCCACGCCGCGCCGCCGGGCGCCCGGCTCGACCACGACGCCCAGGAGGAACCAGCCCTCGGGCACGCCCGGGCTCCCGGGCCGGAGCTTCGCGCGCCCGTAGCCCGCGAAGCGCCCGTCGACGTGGGCCACGCACACCCAGCGGTCTGCTACGGCCGCCATGCGGTTCAGATCGCTCGTGACACCGAGGCTCGCCTCGCCGACCTCTCCGCCTTCCCGCGCGACGTAGAGCGCCGCGATGTCGGGCACGTCGGCGGGGGTCGCGGCCCGCACCCGGATGCCGGGGTGCGTGCCCCGCCCGGCACCGGGTGCGTATGGAGCGAACTTCTCGATCAGCTCGGCCTCAGCGCAGGATCATCACGTCGTCGAGCGCGACCCGTCCCTGCGCCGAGCCGTGCGCGCCACCCACCTCGAAGCGTATCGCTTCGATGTCCGCGAGGTTCAGCGCCGTGTCGACGGCGAAGTCCGCGAGCGGGATGCGGAGCGTCTCGAGCTCGTTCGCCCAGCCCGCGCCCGGGCCGCTCCCGGTGCGCTGGTACGGGCGGTTCGCGACGCCGTAAGCCGCGGTGCCCAGCGTGCGCGAGACGCCGGCGCCATCGCGGAGCGTCACGCCGATGGACAGGGGCCCGTCGAGCGCCACGGTGTACGGATGCCGGGTGCCCTGCCCGATGCGGAACAGGAGGTAGCGGTCGTCCGAGAGATCGCGCTCCGCCTCGACGATGCCGAGCTCGAGCGAGCCCTCCTCGCCGGGAGCCCATTCGAACACCGCGCAGCGCGCGTCGTCCGCCGGAGCCCCCGCCCGGGTCATGCCGTTCGCGGGCTGGCCGCCGGTCCACGCGTACGACCCGTCCTCGTCGGACATGCGGATCTCGGCGTACCCCGGAACGTCCGCGATCACGGGGCCACCCGAGCTGCTCGTGTCCGTCCCTCCCGACTGGAAGTCGTCGACCACGAAGTCCCCGTTGGCGAGCGCCGGGCGGTACTCCGTCGAGATCGTGACGCTCGCGGGGATGCCGGACGGGCGCAGGTCGGACCGCTCGAAGAAGTCGAGCATCGCGGTGTTGTCGCGCGTGTACAGCTCGACGAGCGCGAGGTGGTAGGCGAGGACGACGGGGTGGGCGCCAGCCGGGCCGATGAGCTCGGGGCCCAGCGGGTCGGGGCTGTCGAGCCAGTTCTGCGGACCGGCGTGCAGATCGCCGTGGCCCGCGCCGTGGATGTACGTCAGGTGCCGGTTGCCCGTGGCCCGCTCGAACAGGGACAGGTTCTGGGTGTAGCCGTCCTCGGGGTAGTTGCCCGTGTCGCGGTCGGCTCCGCCGGTGATCAGGTGGTACGGCACGTCGTACGGCATCGACGCCGCCCGTCCGAGGAACGACACCGGCGCGAGGCTCGACACCAGGGCGATGTCGCCGGCGTCGAACCAGTCGCTCGCGAGCTCGCCGTCGTGCAGGCGCTTGTAGGCGTGCACCACGCACTCCCCCCCGGTGCTGTGCCCGATCCAGACGATGCGCGACGCGTCGAGGTGCCCGTCGAGCACGCCGTCCGCCACCGTCGCCTGGTTCGCGAGCAGGTGCTCGGTGTTCTCGAACAGGGTCGTGGCGGCCGTCCGGGTGCCGTTCCCCTCCCCCTGCCCCACGTCGTTCCGGAACGACGAGACGACGTACCCGTACGAGGCGAGGTGCCGCCCGATGTGCTCGTAGAACGTCAGCTCGTGGCCGAATCCGTGGGCCACCATCACGAGCGGCACCTGGCCGAGATCGTCGAGATCGGACGGGTAGTACGTCACGTGTTGCCGCCACGGTCCGGCCGAGTGGGTCACCTCGGTCACGGCGTGCGGGCCGGGGTCGGTGAGCGACGGCACCACGTAGAGCCCCGCGCCGTCGAAGCCGTCGATGGCATCCCCCGCAGAGAGCGCGCCGTCCCCGTCGCAGTCGAGCACGACGTCGTAGGCCACGCCCGTCCCGTTCGCGCCGACCCCGTCGAGCTCTCCGGCAGACGCGACCTCGACGGTGTTCTCCGCGCGGGTCGCGCCGGTGAAGGCGACCGCTCGCGGGGCACCGCGCACGTCCACGAGCATCGGGTCCGCGCTCCACGCCTCGGCCGGACGATCGGCCACGACGTACGCATCGCACGTCGCCCCCGCGAGATCCGGTGCATCGGTCGCAGAGAGCGCGACGTACACGGGCTGCGCGGCGTCGAACGTGCGCACGAGCGTGAAGCCCGGGTCGGCGGACAGCGCCCGCCCGGCGAGATCGAGGGCCAGGACGCCGGGCCCGGGGGCCACGATGGGCGGAGTCGGCACCGGATCGAGCGGGTCGTCGAGACCCGAGGGCGCACACGCGACGAGGGATGCACCCAACCACAGGCGCACGAAAGAGCGAGCAGACAAGACGACCTCCAAAGACAACCGACAAAGCGCGGAGAGCCGCGCTCCAACAGTCTACCCGGAGCGGCGTCGCCTTCGCCCGGAGATCGCGAGGAGCCCGGCCATCAGGACGCCGAGCCCCTCCCCTCCGGAGCTCCCGCAGCCACAGCCGTTGCGCACCCGGCTCGCGGGATTCGGGCTCCCGTCGCAGTCGTGGTCGATCGCGTCCGCCAGCTCGGGCGCTCCGGCGTAGACGTCCGCGCGCGTGTCGTCGCAGTCGCCGCCGCGCGGGGTCTGCCCGTCGTCGTCGCAGTCGGTCTCGGGGTCGAGGGGGTCGCAGGCGTCGGTGTCCGTGTCGGCATCGGTGTCGGCGTCTGCATCCGTGTCGGCGTCCGCGTCCGTGTCCGTGTCGGCGTCCGCATCCGTGTCGGCGTCCGTGTCGGAATCGGCATCGGAGTCCGCGTCCGTGTCGGAATCGGCATCGGAGTCCGCGTCCGAATCCGAGTCCGTGTCGGAATCGGCGTCGGAGTCCGCGTCCGAATCGGAGTCCGCGTCCGAATCGGAGTCCGCGTCCGAATCGGAGTCCGCGTCCGAATCGGCGTCGGAGTCCGCGTCCGAATCCGAGTCTGCGTCGGCATCCGTATCGGCATCAGCGTCCGCATCCGCATCCGCGTCCGCGTCGGTATCGGCATCGGCGTCCGCATCCGCGTCCGCGTCGGCATCCGTGTCGGCGTCGGCGTCGGCGTCGGCATCCGTGTCCGCATCGGCGTCGGCATCCGCGTCCGCATCCGTGTCCGCGTCGCCTTCCTCGAAGTCCAGCACGCCGTTCTCGTCCGCGTCGGCGTCCAACACGAAGTCGAATTCGTCCACGAGGTGGCGATTGCCCACGGCGCCGCCCGAGGCCGTGAACCCCACCCGCACGGGGCCCGAGAGCTCGGATCCCACGTCCACGGGGTGCGAGAGCAGAGGCTGCGCAGGGCGGACCAACGTCGTGGCGGTGTACACCCGGATCTCGCCGTCGACGCTGAAGTAGTCCACCCAGACGTGCACGCCGTTCGGTCGGTCGAGCTGGAGGGAGGGCGTGGCCGTCGCGAGGCTCGTGACGTTGCCGTCGACGTCGATGCCCACGTGGTTCGCGTCGGGGTCGAGCGGAACGGCGCTGAGGAACGTGTCGAGCTCGACGCCGACGCTCGGCGTGATTCCCTGGAAGCCGAGGCCCGTGAGCTGCGAGCCGATTGCCGTCGCCCCAGCCCCCTGGAGGGCGAACGTCATCCCGGAGCCCGCGTCGTCGTTGTTCTCGATCTGGGCGTGGAAGTGGGCGCGGAAACCGAAATCCGCGGGGAGCGTCAGGGCCGTCGACCAGGCGCTCCCCACCTCCAGCCCGACCCCGGGCACCACCTCGAGCCCATCCATCGTCGACGTGGCAGCGCCGTTCAGCGACACCACGTCGTCGAGGTCGAACTGCGCGACCTGGGCGTGGGCAGCGGTGAGGAGGAGGACCACCACGACCGCAGGATACCCCGCGTGGATGCCCGCGGCTCCGGAGACTGGCCGAAGGTTGCGGAGTCCCCACCGCCGACATAAACATGAATGCCATTCGCATTCGGAGGGAGCTTGCACCGCATCGCCATTCTCCTCGTCCTCGCCGCGGGTTGCGCACGCGAGCGCGCCCCCTCCCCCGTCGAGCTCGACGACCTCTCGGGCGCTCTGTTCCGCGACTGGGAGGACCCGGCGACGCTGCAGCGCCACGTGGGGGTGCTCTCGGGCTGGCTCGACGACGAGGGGCGCAGCGTCGTGGCGTGGGACGGCATGCGCCTGTCGAACCTGGAGGAGAGCGAGGTCGCGACGGTCGACTACCCCGACGACACCGACCTCTCGGCCCACGGCGGCATGGCGACGGCGATGGGGAGCGCGTTCCCGATCGAGGCGCATGCGGCGCTGCTCGTCGAGGCGGACCAGACCTTCACCGACCCGGGGAGCTTCGTGACGTACGAGCGCACGGTCCTCGGCGGCGACGCCGCGGCGTTCGTCGCGGGAGACGGCCTCGTCCGCACCGAGAACACCATCACGAAGCGCGGCGCCTTCGGCATCGAGATCCCGTACACCCTGCGCAAGGACTACCGCTGGGCCACGCTCGGCGACCGCTCCGCCATCGTCGGCCGCACGTGGGTGACCGAGCCAGGCTGCTCCGAGAACGGGAAGAACTGCGTGCTCCAGTCCTGGGGCGTCGACGCGTTCGTGGCCGACGGCGACGAGACGCTGCGCCTCTACGAGGTGTGGATCGAGGTCGAGACCGAAGCCGACGGGCTGATCAGCGAGGAGCAGAAGCTCGCGCTCGTCGCGCGCGGGAACCAGGACGTGCTCGAGGCCACCGAAGAGGCGCTGGGCGCGCTCTGAGGCGTTACCCTCCCGCCGGAGGGCGCATGATCCGCGAGCTCATCGTGGTGGAGGGGTTCCACGACATCTCCGCCGTCCGTCAGGCCGTGCAGGCCGAGCTGATCGCGACCAACGGCTTCGCGCTCGGCCCCGACACCCTGACGACCATCCGGCGGGCCCACGCGACCTGCGGCGTCATCGTCCTCACCGACCCCGACCCGGCCGGCGAGCAGATCCGGCGGCGTGTCGAAGACGCCGTGGGCCCCTGCAAGCACGCGTGGATCTCGCGCGAAGACTGCCTGCGCGGCAGCGACATCGGCGTCGAGAACGCGCCTCCCGAAGCCATCCGCGACGCCCTGGCCCGCGCCCGCGCCACCGTGGGCGACGTGCGGCGCGAGTTCGGCGTGGGCGACCTGTGGCGCCACGGCCTGCTCGGCGTGCCCGACGCGCGCGATCGACGCGTGCGGCTCGGGGCGGCGCTCGGCCTCGGATACGGCAACGCGCGCCAGCTCCTGAAGCGGTTGAACCACCTCGGCGTGACGCGCGACGAGCTCGAGGACGCCGCCTCGCGGCTCTGAGATCAGGCGTCGTCCTCGTCCGGGTTCGGCTGGGGCTGTACGACCACCGCGGTGACGGTGCCGTCCGGGCCGAACGACGCCTCGATGGTGAGCTGGATCATCGTCTCCCCTTCGATCTCGACGAGCTCGCGGGTGATCTCGACCTCTTCGGCGGGCTGGTCGTACATCGCGTCGTACTCGGACGGGCCGGAGCAGCCGATGATCCAGTGCTCGTCGGGGCCGAGGACCACGGTCTCGCCGTCTTCGAGGTCGGCGGAGAACCCGCCGGTGAGCATCACCCACGTCTCGGCGGTCGTGTGGAGGTCGAAGTCGAGGCCCTGGTCGTAGTTCCAGATCGTCGCCCGGGTGAGCTGGCGGTCGAAGGTGCCGCCCTCGGGGATGTCGCCGCGCATGGTGCCTTCGGCGTTGCTCTCCGCGAAATCGTCGTAGTAGACGGGGTCGCGGTCGAGGAGCTCGATGGCCACGAGGGCGCCGACAAGCGGCGTACAGCCGGTGGCGAAGGAGGCGACGAGGGCGGCGAAGGCGATGCGGTACATGAGGACTCCTGGTCGGGATGCACGGCACCAAGCAAGGGGCGTGCCAGCAATTCAATCACGCGTAAGACACAGGTATTCACTGGCCTCTTCGAAGATCGACTCAGGCAGGACCGGGCTCGCCCGGAGCAGAACCACGACATCGATGTCCCGCCTCCCGCAAGCCGCGCCGGAATTCGGCTTCGAGCGCCCCATCGCGCACGCCCCGCCTGCGGCTGGGCACGGGATCCGGACGTCTCCGACGAGCCGGGATCCCGCTCTGTCGCGAGCCGGATCTGCATCACGCAGATGACGCGGAAGGACGCAGATGACGCAGAAGGAGCGGCATGGGCGGGCCGACCCGTGTCGGACCCCGAGGCCGGAGATGGACTGGAACGACATCGGGAACGCCGCTCACCAGAGCAGTCCGACGCCGTGGAAGCCGATGCCGACGGGACCCGCTCCTACGGGATCCCGCGGCCGACACCCGCGACGGTGCCGTCTCCGACGAGCCGGATTTCTGCTTCGAGCGCACATTCGGGCACGCGCACGCGCACGCGCACGCGCACGGGTCGGGCCTCGAGCGCCCTGCCAGTCCGGGTCTCCCCTGGCCTCCTCGATCGCGACAGGCAGAGCCCGAAGGGTCCGGTTTCCCCGCGCGTCATCTCGACGCCCGCCCCTTCCGGGAAACCGGATCCTGGGACTGCCGGGTCTACCGACCCGCAAGGCCGCCGCAGGCGAGCCGCGCAGCGCGCTCCGCGCGCGGAGTAATGGGTAGACCGGGCGTTCACACCCGCCATCCCCGTCGTCTACGACGAGTCGGGATCCCGCGGCCGAAACCCGCAGCTCCGCGGTCTACGACGAGTCGGGATCCGGACGTCTCCGACGAGTCGGGATCCCGCTCTGTCGCGTGCCGGATCTGCATCACGCAGATGACGCAGAAGGACGCAGATGACGCAGAAGGAGCGGCAAGGGCGGGCCGACCCGTGTCGGACCCCGAGGTCGGAGATGGACTGGAACGACATCGGGAAGGCCGCTCACCAGAGCAGTCCGACGCCCTGGAAGCCGGTGCCGACGGGACCCGCTCCTACGAGCTGGGATCCCGCGGCCGACACCCGCGACGGGGCCGTCTCCGACGAGCCGGATTTCGCTTCGAGCGCACATTCGGGCACGCGCACGCGCACGCGCACGCGCACGGGTCGGGCCTCGAGCGCCCTGCCAGTCCGGGTCTCTCCTGGCCTCCTCGATCGCGACAGGCAGAGCCCGAAGGGTCCGGTTTCCCCCCGCCTCATCTCGACGCCCGCCCCTTCCGGGAAACCGGATCCTGGGACTGCCGGGTCTACCGACCCGCAAGGCCGCCGCAGGCGAGCCGCGCAGCGCGCTCCGCGCGCGGAGTAATGGGTAGACCGGGCGTTCACACCCGCCATCCCCGTCGTCTACGACGAGCCGGGATCCCGCGGCCGAAACCCGCAGCTCCGCGGTCTACGACGAGCCGGGATCCGGACGTCTCCGACGAGTCGGGATCCCGCTCTGTCGCGTGCCGGATCTGCATCACGCAGATGACGCAGAAGGACGCAGATGACGCAGAAGGAGCGGCAAGGGCGGGCCGACCTGTGTCGGACCCCGAGGTCGGAGATGGACTGGAACGACATCGGGAAGGCCGCTCACCAGAGCAGTCCGACGCCCTGGAAGCCGGTGCCGACGGGACCCGCTCCTACGAGCTGGGATCCCGCGGCCGACACTCGCGACGGGGCCGTCTCCGACGAGCCGGATTTCGCTTCGAGCGCACATTCGGGCACGCGCACGCGCACGCGCACGGGTCGGGCCTCGAGCGCCCTGCCCGTCCGGGTCTCTCCCGACCTCCTCGATCGCGACAGGCAGAGCCCGAAGGGTCCGGTTTCCCCCGCCTCATCTCGACGCCCGCCCCTTCCGGGAAACCGGATCCTGGGACTGCCGGGTCTACCGACCCGCAAGGCCGCCGCAGGCGAGCCGCGCAGCGCGCTCCGCGCGCGGAGTAATGGGTAGACCGGGCGTTCACACCCGCCATCCCCGCCCTCTACGACGAGCCGGGATCCCGCGGCCGACACCCGCGACGGAGCCGTCTACGACGAGCCGGGATCCCGCGGCCGACACCCGCGACGGTGCCGTCTCCGACGAGCCGGATTTCCGCTTCGAGCGCACATTCGGGCACGCGCACGCGCACGCGCACGCGCACGCGCACGGGTCGGGCCTCGAGCGCCCTGCCCGTCCGAGTCTCTCCCGACCTCCTCGATCGCGACAGGCAGAGCCCGAAGGGTCCGGTTTCCCCGCGCCTCATCTCGACGCCCGCCCCTCCCGGGAAACCGGATCCTGGGACTGCCGGGTCTTCCGACCGGCAAGGCCGCCGCAGGCGAGCCGCGCAGCGCGCTCCGCGCGCGGAGTAATGGGTAGACCGGACGTCCACACCCGCCATCCCCGCCGTCTACGACGAGCCGGGATCCCGCGGCCGACACCCGCAACGGCGTCGTCTACGACGAGCCGGGATCCCGCGGCCGACACCCGCAACGGCGTCGTCTACGACGAGCCGGGATCCCGCGGCCGACACCCGCGACGGAGCCATCTACGACGAGCCAGAATACAGCTTCCAACACCACATTCGGGCACGGGCACGGGCACGGGCACGGGCACGGGCACGGGAGGGTCCTCGAACGCCCCGGCGAATGGGCTCTCTTCCGACCCCACCGGTCCCGACAGGCAGAGCCCGAAGGGTCCGGTTTCCCCTCGCCCCGCCGCGGCGCCGGAACCCGGCAGGAAACCGGATCCTGGGACTGCCGGGTCTACCGACCGGCAAGGCCGCCGCAGGCGAGCCGCGCAGCGCGCTCCGCGCGCGGAATAATGGGTAGACGGGGCGTTCACACCCGCCATCCCAGCCCGTCTTCGACGAGCCGGGATCCCGCGGTGTGCTCAGAGCAGCCGGATCAGGCCGGGCTCCCCTTCGACCGGGCCCAGCACCTTCCGCACCGTGAGGGTCGGCGCGGGAGGGCCGAAGGAGAGTGTCGAGCCCCACGTGCCCTCGATCCACACCGTGCACGGCGATGCCGGACAGTGCGGCTCGAGGTGCATCTCGAACGTCATCGAGAGCGTCGTCGTGTCGAGCTCGATGTCGATCGCCGTCTCCCTACCGCGCAGCACCGCCCGCTCGACCCCGCTCGGCACGGCCTGGTGGACCTCGACGGGCATCTGCAGCGTGCGACGGCCCGCTTCGGCGTCGAGCCACGCGATCAGCGCGTCGTCGATGGGTCGTTCGCCAGTCACGGTCGCGGGGCGCTCCTCGGTGGTCATCGGGCCCGCATCTTCGGGAGGAGGGGCCGGAGCGCGCGAGCCGCACCCCACCAGCATCACGAGCGCGAACATGCGATCTCCCGGGAAGTGCGTGCGCGGGAGCATACCCGGAAGCGACGGGCTCGCGTAGACTCCCGGCCATGAGCCAGCTCGACATCGTCGGAACCCTCTACAACCACGCCGCCGCCCCCCACCCCGACGAGCGCATCGCGCTCGCCGAGTCCGAGGGGCCGTTCATCCTCGCCGACGCCAAAGACGCGCCGCGCTGGCTCGGCCTCGACTACGGCGGCCGGTGGAAGACCTGGGTCCTCGGGCCCCTCGCCAGCCTGCCCATGATCCCGTGGCCCAAGTTCGACCGGTTCCACCGGCACAAGCACGAGGCCGAAGGCGCCTACGTCGCGCTGCGCGGCGCCATCGAGACCTGCATGGTCGGTGCGCCCATCATCGAGAAACCCGGTGCCGGCGAGTCGCCGGAGGCCCGCTACGCCGGGGTCTACCCGCAGGAGTCCGACGGAGAGGCCAACCCCATCGGCTTCCTGATGATGGACGAGTGCAACGACTACGACTTCGCCGTCCACATGACGAAGGGCATGGCGTGCCTGCGCGGCGGCAACTACGACGGCCCGCGGATGGTGAGCTACCGGCCGCCACCCGCCGCCTGCACGGTCGCCACGAAGAAAGGCATCAACGACCGCATCGACCACATCGTGCTCGTGTTCCACCCGGGCCCCGACGACCAGCGGGAGTTCATCCGCGACGGGCTGCGCGGCGCCGGGCCCGACGGCAACCACGTCGACGTGAAGATCGACTGCATGTCCGGGGTCATCGTCGCGTTCTGGAGCCGCCTGTCGGGCCGCGACATGCTCGGCCACTACGACGACCCCGCCATGGGCCTGTGCAACGACGGGCTCGTGAAGGCCGGCGGAGCGATGGCCATCCCGAGCGGCTCGAGGGCTTCGAGGCCCGCAAGGCCGGGCCGGGCGCGTGGGCGTTCATCGTGAATCCGGGCAAGTGGACCTCGCGCTGGTGGTACACCGACACGTCCGACGGGGCGGGGCTGTCGGCCTGCATCTTCAGCCGCGACGGCGCCGAGCCCTTCAACCCCGACCTCGACTGCAGCATGCCCGGCATCCTGAAGCCCGAGGACATGCCGCCCGACCCGATGCAGGCGGCCCAGTCCCGCATGAAGGAGATCGCCACCGACAAGGCGACCCAGATGGTGCAGGACCAGTTCGACGACATGTTCGGCCAGTACATGCCGGCCGCGGTCATGGAGCGATGGAAGCGCTGGGCGCAGGAGAAGCTCTACGCCCTCGTCGCGGGCTGCGTGAGCACGGTCCTCATCGGCCTCCTGATGATCCTCGGCATCCTCGGGCTGGTCGTCGTGGTCTCGGTCGTGAAGATGATGATGGGCTGATGCTGGCGTGGCTCGCGTTCGCCTGTCGGCCGCCGACGCCCGTCGACACCGACACCGACACCGACCTCCCGCGCGACACGGGCCCGGTCGACTGCGACGCCCTGCCCACCGGGCCCCTGCCCATCGTCGAGGTGCCGGGCGCACGGGCCAACGAAGACCTCGTGTTCCACGAGGGCGCGCTGTACGGCTTCGACGCCGACACGAACTTCGGACGCGTCGAGCGGGGCGGCGAATGGGAGCTCATCCGTCCGGCGACGGGCTTCCGGGCGGGCCTGCGCGCGCTGCCCGACGGCGACCTGGTCGCGGCGAGCTACGAGACCGGCACGGTGTACCGGCTCGACCCCGACACCGGCGCCACCACGCCGCTCGTGTCGGGCATGGCGTACCCCAACGGCATCGAGATCGGGCCGGACGGGAAGGTGTACTTCACGGAGTGGGGAGGCGGACGGGTCCTGCGGGTCGACCCGACGACGCTGGCGCTCGATGTGCTCGCGGAGGGCCTCGAGAACCCCAACGGCCTCGTGTTCGACGTGGCGGGCACGACGCTCTGGCTCGCCGAGAACGACGCCACGAACCGCGTCTCGCGGATGAGCGTCGACCCGGGCACGGGCGCCGTGGGCCCCGTCGAGCTCGCGATGCCCACGGGGGCCGCCGGGATCGACGGGCTCGCCGTGGATGCCTGCGACAACCTCTACGTCCTGTCCTGGGACACCGAGCTCGTCCGGCGCTGGGACGGCTCGGGCTTCGTCACGCTGGTCGACCGCGGCAACACGGGCTTCGGCCTCGGCAACGTCGCGTGGGGCGACCCGCCGGCGGCTGGGACCCCCACCACGGCTTCCTCGTGCAGTTCGGCTCGGGCCGGGTGTACGAGGTGGCGCTGGGCGTCGGCGCGAAGTGACGCCCGATCACATGGCCGCGGCGCTCTCGGGGTGCCGATCCTGGAACCACAGGATGGCCATCTTCAGCAGCTGGAACGAGCTCTCGGCGCCGAGCTTGCGGCGGAGCTTCGCCTGGTGCGTCTCGACGGTCTTCGGGCTCAGGTGGAGCATCTCGGCGATGGCCGCGGGCCGGTGACCCTTGCCCATGAGCTGGAACACCTCGAGCTCGCGTGTGGACAGCGTGGAGATGGGGTCGGCGACCGCCCCACCGCCCGCGACCCGCAACGCCAGCCCGCGCAATACCGCATCGCCGAAATAGACCTCGCCGGCCAATACGCGGTCGACGGCGTCGACCAGCCTGCGTGGGGCCTGCCCCTTCGCGAGGAAGCCCGAGGCCCCGCAGCGCACACAGCGCTCGGCATACAGCGCCTCGTCGAGCATGCTCACCACCAGGATCTTCACCTGCGGCGCGCGCGCGTGGATCTGCTCGATGAGGCTCAACCCGCTGGCGTCGGCCAGATTCAGGTCGAGCGTGATGAGGTCGACCCCGCGGGAGAGGATCTCGAGGGCTTCGCGAAAGCTCGCCCCCTCTCCCACGATCTCGATACCGGGTCGCCTCTCCAATACGGCGCGGATGCCGAGGCTGAACAGTGGATGGTCGTCTACGACTCCGACCCTGATGGTCTTCTTGTGGCTCGTCATGTCGATTCCCCCCCGGGACTCAGTCTCATTGTGCCCACCAATCGGCGACCATCAACGACGTATTTCCTGCTCAAAAGCTCAGCCTGCTGCACTTTCTACTATTCACCTCCACTGACGCGAAATGGCCGAGTGGTGTCAGGGAGGGTGATCTCGACCGCAGTTCCACCACCGGATGGCGCGCTCATGCGGATCCCGCCGGCGAGAGCACGCACCGCGCGCCGGCACACGGCGAGGCCGAGGCCCGCACCCCGTTTCGACCGACCATGGTGCGCGGCGAGCCCCAATCCCACTCCGTCGTCGACGACCCGGAGCGTGCGGGCCGCGAGACCAACGTCGATGCGCAGCACCCGATCCGGCGTGTAGCCGTGACGCACGGCGTTCTCGAGCAGGTTGTCGAGCACGATCCGCAGGATGTTCGGATCGGTGTGCACGACGGGGTCTCCAGACGTCGTGATCTCGAGGGCCCGGTCGGGGTACAGCATCCGGAGTCGCGCGACGCAGGGCTCGACGACGTCGGCGACCACGACGTCCTCGCTGCGGGGGTCGCCGTGCACCAGACCGGCGATCCGGAGCAGATCCTCGACCCTCCCGATGGCCTCCTCGATGCAGGTCTTCGCGAAGTCCCGCATCGGGTCGGGCGTCACGTCGATGGTGTCCTCCAGGGCCAGGGCGGCGGCCAGCAGCGGTTGCCGTAGATCGTGGGCCACGGCGAACGCCAGCGTCTCGAGGTCGTCGCGCTGTTCTTCGAGCTCGTCGACCCGCCTCAGAAGCTCTTCTGCCAGAGAATGGCGCTCGATCTGATTCAATTCGAAATCCCCCCAGGTCCGCCTACGGGTTCTCCCGATGGTCGGTCGGGAGAATCGCGGACGGACGTCAAGGGTATGTCATTGCCGGAGGAGACGGGGCGTTCCCGATGTGCGGGGGGTGTGGGCGAACGTAGCCTTTGAGTGCGCACCGGGGGGGAACATGCGCATTCAGGCTGCCAAGCGTCTGATGACGCTGAAGATCGTCTACTACGGGCCCGGATTGTCCGGAAAGACGACCAATCTCAAGGCTCTGCACGAGCAGATGAGCCGCGAGACACGGGGGGCGCTCGTCCAGCTCGACACCGAGACCGAGCGCACGCTGTTCTTCGACTACTTCCCCGTCGTGCTCGGGCGGATCGCGGGCTTCCGGGTGAAGGTCGACTTCTTCACGGTGCCCGGCCAGTCCTTCTACACGGCGACCCGCCAGGCGGTCCTCGACGGCGCCGACGGCGTCGTGTTCGTCGCGGATTCCTCGTCCCGGCGCGAGGACGCCAACATCCTGTCGCGCGACGACATGGTCCGCACGCTCGCCGACATGGGCCGGTCGCTCGAAGAGGTCCCCCACGTCTACCAGTGGAACAAGCGCGACGTCGAAGATGCCATCCCCGTGGAAATGATGCGGAAGATGCTCAACCCCGAAGGCGCGCCGGAGGTCGAGGCGGTCGCGAGCGAGGCCACGGGGGTCATCGAGACCCAGAAGCTCGTGCTGCAGTCCGTCGTCGCCGCCATCCAGACCGAGCTGCGGAGGTCGCGCCGTGCATGAGCTCCTCACCGGCGACCTCGACCGGGTGGCGCTCTCGAGCATCGTCCAGCTGATGGAGATCGAAGGTCACCACGGGCCCGTGCACGTCGCCTCCGGCCAGCTCGACTTCATCGACGGCCGCCTCGTGCGGGCGCGGTTCCTCGATCTCGAGGGCATCGACGCCGCGGTCGAGGCCCTGGTCCGCGCCCGCGGGGTGTTCCGGGTGAGCGCGAGCTCCGAGGACCTCGAGGGCAAGGCCGTACCCGTGCAGTCGATCGTGCTCGAGAGTTGCCGCCTGATGGACGACCTGCAGCGCTACGGGAGCCTCGTGCCCGAGCGTCCGCAGCAGGCGCTCGACGGCACGGTCGGCCGGGTGCTCCGGGCCGCCGACGGCGAGCGCACCATCGCCGCCCTGCTCGCCCACACCGGCGTTCCCGTCGTGCACGCGGTCGACCCGCTCGTCGACGCCATCGACCACGGGCGCATCCGCGCGCGCAGCTCCACGCGGCTCGACGACCTGCGGCTCCTCGACGTGCGGGCCAGCGTCGAGGTGCACGTCGCAGCCGAGGTCGTGGCGGCTCCCGAGCCCGCAGCCCCCGCGCCGACCGGCTCCTTCGACGACCTCGTGTTCGAGGCCCGCCGCCTGGTGCGCGACCGACGCTTCATCGACGCGGAGAACGCGCTCCGCACGGCCATCTCGATGCGACCCGACAGCCGCATCGCCCACCAGAACCTCAGCCGCGTGCTGAGCCTCAAGTCCGATACCGCCGGCGAGCCCGGCAGAACCTCACAGGAGTAGCCATGTCCCGCACCGAACAGATCACCAAGCTCATCAAGTCGCTGTCCAACAACACCCCGGACGTCGAAGGAGCCGCGGTCATCGACAACGACGGCCTCATGATCGCGAGCGCGCTCGCGGCCGACCTCGACGAAGACAGCGTCGGCGCGATGAGCGCGGCCCTCCTCGGCCTCGGCGAGCGCATCACGAAGGAGCTCTCGCGCGGCGAGTTCGAGCTCGTCATGATCCGCGGCTCGGGCGGCTTCATCATCCTGACGCGCTGCGGCGGCGAAGCGGTGCTGGCGTGCCTCGCGGGCACCGGCGCGAAGCTCGGCCTCATCTTCCTCGACCTCAAGCGCGCGGCCAACGAGCTGTCCAAGCTCCTGAGCTAGCCATGTCGGGTCAGGGGATCTCGAACCACATCACGGCGCTCCTCGAAGCGACCACCGCCCTCGGGGGCTACACGAACGCGTTCGTGTGCACGCACGACGGGTTGGTGGTCGCGGCGGCCGGAGACGTCGACGCAGCCGAGCAGACGGCGGCGGTCGTGAGCCTGTTCGACGACGTGCTCGTCCGTGCGCGGCGCGACCTCGCGTTCTCGGCCGTGGACGAGGTCACGCTGCTCGAGCCCAGGCACGGCTGGATGGTCATCCGGCCGCTGAAGGTGTCCGCAGGCCCGCCGTTCTTCCTCGTGGTGCGCGTGCCGCCGAACACGCGGTGGCGCCGGAACACCAACATCCTCCTGAAGCGGCTCATGCCGATTCTCGAGCCACTCGCCTCGGATGCAGAGACATGAGCAGCCGCGACCCCAGCCCCCGCGTCCAGGCTTCCGAAGCCGACTGGGCGCTCCTCACGGAGCTCGCCAGCTTCGACATCGAGGACGACCTCACCGAGAGCCCGATCGACGACCTGCTCGCCCCCTCCGAGGAGGTGGTGCGCGTGTCGCGGCGGATCGCCGGCCAGTACGTCGAAGTGCTGGCCCGGTTCTCGGCGAGCGTCTTCGGTCGCGATGCGGGACGCGTGTCGACCGAGCAGGTCGGCACGGCCGTCGAAGCGATGCTCCGCCTCGCACAGGCCGCCGAAGACGCCGATCAGACGCGGCTGCTCCAGGAGCTGCTCGCCCTCGTCGGCCCCGTCACGTCGGGTCCGCGCAACAGCCGTCCCCGACAGAGCGCCCTCGCGCGGCTGCGGAACTGGCTGCCCCGATTCGCCACCACCCTCGAGCCCGCGGACGGCGAGCGCCTCGCGCGCCTCGTCGAGTGGGACCGCGACGCGGCGCCGCTGCTCGAAGAGCTCGCCGCCATCCACGGGATCGGGCCGAAGCGCCTCCAGCGCCTCTACTCGGCCGGTCTCTTCACGGTCGACGCCGTCGCGGGAGCGCATCCCGCCGACATCGTCGCCGTCACGGGCATCCCCCTCCAGCTCGCGGAGGACGTCGTCCGGGCCACACGGGCCTACGCCGTCGAAGAGCGGGAGCGCTGCCTGAGCGGGATGCTGGAGCGCGTCCATCGCCTCCGCCGCATCCTCCGCGCCGTCCCCGCAGAGAACGGGTCCGTCGCCGACGCCGCCGCAGCGGCGCTCCGTGAGGTGGAGCGCGCGCTGATGGAGATCGAACCCCTTCCCGGAGGAGTCCCGTCATGAGCTGGACCGAGCTGGTGCGCGCCGTGTCGGAGCGCGCAGGAGTCAACCAGAACACCACCCGCGCCGTGCTCGTCGCACTCGTCGAGGTCGCGCGGGAACGCCTGGCCTCGGGCGACAGCGTCGCGCTCCGCGGCCTCGGGACGCTGGAGCGCCGCTGGTCGAAGGGCCGCGTCGTGCGCGGCATCTCGGACAAGCGGCGGATGTGGATCGGCGGGCACTTCGTGCCGCGCTTCAAGCCGTCCACCACGCTCCGCGAGGCCCTGGCCTCGGACGAGAGCTGGCGGTCCGAGACGCACCAGCGCGCGTGGCGCCTCGCCGAGACGCTGATCGACGACCTCGACCTGTACCACAAGGGCCTGGCGCCGAGCGGCATCGCGAGCGACCTCGCCCCCGAGGCCGTCGAAGAGCGGTGTGCAGAGGCGTTCGGCTCGCACTGGGACCAGGTCTCGCGGACGTGGCACCAGAGCGTCGGCAAGGAGGTCGACACGCACTTCCTGGGGCTGGTCGCCCGCAGGCGGTGGGCGTGACGATGGAGACGACCCGGAGGGGTCACCCGTGGGAGCTGGGCGCGTCCGAACAGGGCGTGGTGGCCGGCGACTACCTCGCGGGTTCCTTCCGGGTGGTCGCCGTCGGGCCCTCGGCCGGCCAGCGCAGCCTCGACCCGCGATTCGCGGCGCTCGCCCGCGACGCGGCGAAGGCAGAGCTCCGCCAGGCGGTGCCGCTGGAGGACCCCACCGAGGACCTCCGGCGCCTGATCCGGCGTCTGGACCGCGCGATCCGCGACACCCTCACCGACGGAATCGATGGTCGCGCGACCCTCGTGTGCTGCACGGTGCGCCAGGGCCGCGCCTGGATGGCGCACACCGGAGAGGGGTCGGTCTACCTGTTCCGCGACGGAACGCTCGACTGCCTCGTGCAGGCGCTTCCCGACTCCCTCGCCTCCCGCGCACAACGCCGGCGCGCCACGAGCCGCCGCTCGATCCTCGGGCGCCACGTGCGCGGCGACGTGCCGTGGATCGGAGCCCGCATCGAGGGCGACGAGCGCCAGCCCATCATGGTGCGGGTCACCGAGGTCCCCATCGAGCTCGCTCCTGGCGACCGGTTGTTCCTGTGCACCGCGCCCCCCGCAGGTCTCGAGTCCATCCAGGCGCTCGCGCCGATCGTGGCCGGCGGCCGTCCCGACGAGGCCGCCCAGGCGCTGTGCGACGTGCTGCACCTGCGCGACGGGGTCGGCGACGTGGCCGTCGCGATGGTCGACTGGCACGCGAGCCCCACCTTCGAGGACGAGCGCCCCGCAGCGCTCGACGCCTCGCTCCTGGCCGACTTCGAGGGGCTCATCGCCGACATCTCGGAAGAGCTCGAGATCGACCACGCGACGCCTGCGTTCGCACCCGACCGCGACTCGTGGGCGCTGCACCACGACGGCGAGCTGCTCGACTCGGTGCCCACCCAGCTCCCCGAAGACCCGCCCACAGCGGAGACCGAGGTGCCCCTCCGTGTCCCCCCGCCCGACGACCTCGCGGAGCCAGCCCCCCAGTGCGAGCCGGCCGGTGCGCCTCTCGTCGCCGCGAACGATGCCTCACCGGTCGACGGAGCGCCCTCCGCCCTCCCCGAGGACGCTCCGGCTCGCTCGGTCGCGGCGCGTTCGGCGCTGCCCCTCTCGCTGCTCGCGTTGGGTGGCGGCGTCGCCGTCGTCGCCGCCGTCCTCGTGGGCATCGCCCTGCTTCTCGCAACCCTCTGAAAAACCTGGAGTCCCCGATGGATGAGCTCTTCGACACCTACAACGCGATGAAGGACTTCCTCTCGTTCGACGACAGCGACGCGGCCCGCCTGAAGGCCCTGGCGCCCGTCTTCGCGAAGCACGGTGCCGCCATCACGAACGCGTTCTACGACCAGCTCGGCGCCATGCCGTCGACCGCGAAGATCATCGACGGGCGGGTCGAGGCCCTGAAACGCACCCACATCGCGTGGATGGGCCAGCTGTTCGACGGCGAGTACGGCCGTCCGTTCTTCGACCGCCAGTTCAAGATCGGCGACGTGCACGTCACGAACAACATCAACCCCGAGTACGTCGAGGGAGTCACGACGACCCTGCGGCTCGGCGGCCGCGCCGCGATCATCGAAGAGATGGGCAACACCAACGAGGCCCTCCAGCACTTCGACAGCCTGGTGAAGGTGCTCGATCTCGCGCTGATGACGATCAACCTGGCCTACCAGGAGGAGCGCCTCTCGCGCATCTCGGCCTTCACGGGCATGAGCCGGAAGCTGCTCGAGAACCTCGTGAAGCGCGGCGGCAAGAAGAAGTAGCCGTCAGGGCCCGTAGGGCGCGGGCTCGGTCGAGCGCTCGAAGTCCGCGGTGGTGTCGTCGGTGTCCTGCCAGGTGCCGCCGACCCGCACGCGGCGGACGGACTCGCCGACGTACGTGCCCGACACGTGCACGAAGCCCGCGTCGACGGCGTCGGGAAGCCGCTTGTAGCCGCCGCTGTCGGCGTCCATCACGGTGTCGATGCCGTCGATCACGGCGGCGACCGGCGCCTTGCGGAGGCGCGCGAACCCCGTGTTCTCGCGCACGAGCTCGGCGTCGGCGGCCAGCACGACCACGCTGGGGCCGAACACCGTGATCAGCCAGTCGTAGCCGCCCGTGAAGTGCACCTCTTCGAGGTTCGGCACGAGCGGGTAGTCCTCGTCTCCCCCGCTGTCGGCCACGAACGTCTCGAAGTCGGCGCCAGTGAGATCGACGGGCGACACCGGCTGGTGGTTGGTGCCGTCGTGCGCGACGACGAGCGTGTCGCCCGGCTCGAGCACGACGCCGTCGGGGATGCGCCAGACGTTCTCGAGGTACACGTGGTCGGGGTCGTCCGACGCGAAGCTGTCGGGCGCGTCGCCGGGATTGATGGGACCGGCGAGGCCGTACACGTCGCCCAGCAGCACGCCGCCCACGTCGATCGGCACGTCGGACGCGTTGCCGAGCTTCACGAACTGGTCGGAGAAGTAGTGGTCCTGCCCCGCCGCCGGCGCGGCGCCGGAGTAGTACAGCTCGGCGATGACGAGGCGACCCATCGGGTCTTCGGGCACCGTGGAGGCGTCGGGATCGTCCCCGGGCGCACAGGCCGCCAGCATCCACACCACCATCCGAGCCTCCTGCTCCGCCCGGCGGATATATCCGTGCGGACCGCTCGTGTCCGAGGTCCCATGCGCCCCACCGCCCTCGTCGTGCTCTCGATCCTCGCCGGATGCAAGGGTGGCGACGATCCCTGGATCGAGCTCGGCACCGGCCTCTCCGCGTTCGAGCCGCTGGAGGACGCCGGCACCATCGAGCTCGTGCAGGGCGTCCAGGGCGGCTGGCACGTCGACACCGCGCTCCGCTTCGGTGGCTTCGGGCCCGACGGCGTGCGCCTGCAGTACCGCGCGACCGACGTGGACGGCGCCGTCATCAGCTACACGACCGAGGCCTTCCTGAGCGAAGCGCTGGTGCGCCCGTTCGGCGACGAGGGCTTCGAGCGGCTCGGCGACCGCGTGGTGTTCGACATCCCGAGCGCCGACACGGTCATCGGCCAGACCGTCATCCTCGAGGTGCTCGCGTCCGAGGGCGACCTCCAGCTCCACGACGACCGGACCCTCGGCGTGGTCGACCTCGAGTAGCCATAGCTTTCCCCTATCGAAGCGATGGGATCTCTGTCTTGGTCGCTATGCGGAGACCCCATCTAGATGGAGGTCGAACCCCTCCCTGGAGGAGAACGACCATGTCCACCGTCTCCCGAGTCTCCCTGCTCCTCGCCCTCGCGCTGACCGCGTGTGGGACCGAGGCTCCCCCCGCTCCCGAGCCCGCGCCGAAGACCGCCGAGAAGTCCAGCGGCGACGCGGTGAAGCACGCAGCGCTGTTCGCACCGCTGCCCGAGCACATGCATCGCGGCGAGGTCCCACCCGCGGCGATGATCGACCTCGGACGCCAGCTCTACTACGACGCCCGGCTCTCGAAGAACCACGACATCGCGTGCAACAGCTGCCACGCGCTCGACGCCTGGGGCGTCGACAACGAGCCCACGAGCCCGGGCCACAAAGGCGTGCGCGGCGGCCGCAACAGCCCCACGTCCTACAACGCGGCGCTCCACGTCGCCCAGTTCTGGGACGGCCGCGCGGCCGACGTCGAGGAGCAGGCCAAGGGCCCCGTCCTCAACCCCGTCGAGATGGCGATGCCCGACGGCGAGACCGTGGTGGGCGTGCTGAAGACGATCCCGGGCTACGAGGCGGGCTTCGCGGCGGCGTTCCCCGGAGACGCCGACCCGATCACGTACGACCACGTCGCGGCCGCCATCGGCGCCTTCGAGCGCGGGCTCGTGACGCCGGCGCCGTTCGACGCGTACCTCGGCGGCGATGCAGACGCGCTGACCGCCCAGCAGAAGCAGGGCCTCGACACGTTCGTCGAGACGGGGTGCGTGACGTGCCACTCCGGCGTGGCGCTCGGTGGCCACATGTACCAGAAGCTCGGGCTCGTGAAGCCGTACGAGACGGCGGACCAGGGCCGCTTCGACCTCACGCAGAACGAGGCCGACCGCTACATGTTCAAGGTGCCGAGCCTCCGGAACACCGCGAAGACCGGCCCCTGGTTCCACGACGGCTCCGTCGCGACGCTCGACGATGCCGTGCGGAAGATGGCGTGGCACCAGCTCGGCAAGGAGCTGACCGACGCGCAGGTCGCCGACATCGTGGCGTTCCTCGACTCCCTCACCGGCGAGCTGCCGAAGGCCTACATCGCGAAGCCCGAGCTGCCGCCGAGCGGCCCGAAGACCCCGGCGCCCGACCCGAGCTGACCGCTACGGGTGCACGCCCGTCGCGTGCATCGAGAAGCGCAGGTCGGGAGGGTCGGCTTCGAGGTCGAAGCGCGTGAGCACCATCACGAGCCCTCCGTCGAATCCGGTGTCATAGGTGCACAGGCCGGGCCCGAACACGTCGTCGGGCCCGGTCGCGTAGTGCCGGACGAACGGTGTGCCGTCGTCGTTCCGGCGGAGGCGCGCCGCCGCGAGGTCCTCGATCTCGAGCACCATGCAGCCCTCGTGGACCTGCTCGGACCGCACCCCGAGCGGCGTGACCACGAGCAGCACGGTGCCGTCGCGCGCCACGGCGAGCTGCGCCTGCTCCAGGGACTTCGCGCCGAACGCCCGCGCGTCCTCGCCGTCGAGCAGGTCGCCCACGGGCTCGAGCGCCTCGCCGTCGGAGCGGAACAGCACGAGCCGCGAGCGGCGGTACTCCACCCCGAAGATCCCGACGGGCAGGCAGGTGGCGGCGAGCCACGTCGCCCCGTCGTGGGTGAGCGCGCCGGGCTCGGTGAGCACGGCGCATTCGTTCAGACCGAGGTCCCGCGCATCGACCCCGCCGATCGCGTTCGGCGCGACCGTGCCGCGCAGCACGGGCACCCCCGCGTCGAGGCGTGCAGGCGAGTCGGCCGTGGCGAGCGCGATGCGGAAGTCGCCGCGCTCGAAGGCCGTGCCACTGGGCTCGAAGTAGTCGAGCGTCCACAGGGCCCAGTCGTCTGCGCGGCGCACGAGCGTCGGGACCTCGTGGAGCGTCCAGCCGTCGCGGCGGTTCTCGGGGTGGGTGCCGCGCTGCGCCGTGTTCGCGGTGCCGCGGTACACGAACGCCCCATCTTCGAGCTGCGCGAGGTGGGTGCGCACGAGGTGGTCGGCGGGGTCGGTCCCGGCGTCGAGCCACGAATACGCCATCCACAGCGAGCCGTCTTCGGGGTCGCGGGCGAACGACGGGTCGCCGTAGCCCCGGAAGCCCGACTCGGCCGGCGGGTCGCCGTCGACGGCGATCTCGGGGCACGACGCGACATCGCAGCGGGTGTCGGGCTCGGGGAGCGACCCGGTCGGAGCGCAGGCGAGCAGGGCGAAGAGCATCGGTCGACCCGGGTTCGGGATACCGACATGATGGACTCACGCGGCGCCCCTGACCACCCCGACCCCACCGGAGCCTGCATGCGACTCGCCCTGATCTCCCTCGTCGCCCTCGGCTGCAAGGCGGGGGTCTCCACCCCTGCCGACACCGACACCGATGCGTGGGTCGGGCCGCCCACGTGCCTCCCGGGCGGGGCCGAGGTCACCGTCCGCACGCTCCTCCTCGGCGGCGACGCGTTCGACGACGCCGCCCCGGAGCAGCCCACGCAGGTGTTCACCGAGGCCGCCGCGTGGGACGCGTTCGTCCTCGCGTGGTCGGTCGAGCTGCCCGAGCCCGTCGACCTCGACACCGAGGTCGTGTTCATGCATCCGTGGGTCGACGGCGGCTGTGACGAGCCCCCGCAGTACTCGGCCTGGCGCGATGGCGACCAGCTCCGCTTCCACCGGCTCGACGCCATCGCGGGCGGCTGCGAGGCCTATTTCCCGCGGCTCGACCTCGTCGTGGCCGCGCGCGACGGGGCGACCGACTTCGACTGGTGCTCGACGCCCCGCTGACGCTCAGAAGAGCAGCACGACGAGGATGCCGAGGAACACGCTGCCGATCACCGCGACGACGCCCATGCCGAGCATGAAGGCGAACGCCGCCACGAGCAGCGTGACGAATCCGCTACCGCCGGACTCTTCTTCGGGGTCGAACGCCACGACCTGCTTGTCGGGCTCGCGCGGCCACTCCGATGGCTCGGGGTCGAGGTCGATGCCACGCGTGTCGGACTCGCTCGCGACGACCTCGAACACCCGCTGGCGCAGGCGGTCGCTCTCTTTCGACTCGAAGCGCTGCGGCGGCTCGGTGGCGGAGGGATCGGGGACGTCGGGAATGTCGGGCATGGGGATGCCCGCAGCATAGCCGCAACTCGGCCGCCGGGGGTCGGCTTACTCGCCCCGCAGCCGCGCGGCGTCGTCCTTCCGACCGGACGCGTCGTACTGGGCGATGGCCAGCTCGAGCGCCTCGCGGGCCTCGCTCCACCCGTGGCCCTTCATCAGCCGCGCCGTCTGCTCCGCCATCTCGGCCAGATCGGGGTCGACGAGGCCCGACCCCGCGACCTGCGCGCGCACGATGGCCAGCGAGCCCGCTGCGGCCATGTGGTCGCCCTGCCCTGCCAGCGCGGCCATGAGCACCATGTGCGTGTACGTGAAGAGCACGTCGTTCGGCTGGCGTCGGAGGTGGAGGAGCAGCGGCTGCATCCGCTGGATGGCGCCGTCGTAGCGCTCGGCAGCGACATCGAGGATGCCGAGGTTCACCGACGGGAACGCGAAGTCGAGGCTCTCGATGGCACGAAAGCGCTCGATGGCCTCGCGGTAGTGCGCCGCCGCCGCGTCGACGTCGCCCGCCGCGCGCGCGAGCTCGCCGGCGAGGTTGGCGCAGACCGCCAGGGCCATCTGCAGGCCCATCGGCTCGGCGCGTGAGCGCGTCTCGCCGAGCCAGGCCGCCGTGCGCGAGATGTCGCCGCGGAGCTGGTTGAGCCGCACCATGGCGAGCATGGCGGACGGCACCCGCTCGGGAGCGCGCTCCTCGAACACCTCGATCACGTGGGCGTAGAGCGGCTCGGCTTCGTCGAACCGGCCCTTGGCGACGAGCACGTTGCCCTCGACCGCCTCGCAGTCTGCGGTGCGCACGGCGTCACCGGCGGCACGGAACGCCCGCGCGGCGCGCTGGGCGAGGGTGAGCGCCCGGTCGTAGTCGCCGTTGGCCCACGAGGCGCGCGCGGCCTCGCGCAGGCTGCGCCCCTGGATCTCGAGCCCCCACTCGTTCGCCACGGCGGCCTTCGCCGTCTCGATGGCGATCTCCTCGGCGTCGTCGAGCTTTCCGCGAGCCCGGGCGCGCACCGACTCGAGGATCCGGAGCTCCGCCCACTCGGGCGAGCGCTCGTCGAGCCCCAGCCGGACGATGGCGTCGCGCAGGCTGTCGACGAGATCGGCGCTGCGGTGGTCGCCGGTGTCGGTCTGGTCGTGGATGGCGTTGCACAGCGGCTCGATCGCCTCGTCCCAGACCTCGGCCTCGATGAAGTGCCGCGCCTGTTGGGCCGCCGACACGGGGGCTTCGGACTCGCGCAGCCACACGGCGATGCCGAGGTTGTGCCGGCGCCAGCTGCCGGCTTCCTTCGCGGCGGCGACGAGCAGCTCGCGCAGGGCGGCGTGCACGAACCGCCAGCGCGCGCCCCGCGGGTCTTCGAGGTGGATGAGGTGCCGCTTGCGGAGCGTGTCGAACAGGCGGTCGGACGGGGCGAGGCCCAGCACGTCGCACGCGCCCCGCCAGTACGCGTCGACGACCTCGGAACCCCAGGCGGCGGCGACCTGGAGCGCCTCGACGTCGGCGGGGGGCGCCCCGGCCAGGGCGTCGGTCAGGCGGCTGCGCCAGACCTCCTCGACGTCGGACGGCAGATCGCCGGTGTGGCCGGGCGCGAGCTCGAAGCCGTTCTCGCCGGGGCGGAGCACGCCCTGCTCGACCCAGGCGCCGATGAGCTGTTTCGCGAAGAGCGGGTTGCCCTGCGTGCGCTCTTCGATGCGCTCGGCGAGTGCACCCGAGAGGCCGAGGAGGCTGCGGATCAGGCGCCGCCGCCCCGCGGGGTCGAGCGGCTCGAGGGTGATGCGCGACAGGTGGGGGTCTTCGTCGAGCTCTTCGAGCAACGCCTCGATCTCGGGCACGTCGACGAGCTCTTCGGTGCGCAGCGTGCCCACCACCAACAGCGGGCGGGGCTGGAGCTCTTGCGTGACGAGCAGGCTGTCGACCAGCTCGAGGGCCGCGAGGTCGTAGTGCACGTCGTCGAGGACCACGAGGACGGGCCGCGTGGCCGAGAGCTCGGCCAGCACGGCGATCACGAGCTGGCGGAGCTCGGCCGCCGACGAAGGCGGGCGCTCGTAGAGCGTGGGCTCGAGCGTGGCGGCGAGCGCGCGCAGATCGAACCGCACATCGCCGAACCGGTCGGCGAGCCGGCGCTCGAGGGCCGCGGCGTCGAGCCCGCCGGTGCCCAGCTCGCGGCGGAGCATCGCGACGAGCCCCTGGCCGGGGGGCGCGCCGGGCTCGTGGTGCGCACGCAGGGTCTGCGCGACGCCGAGCTCGTGGGTGCGCTGTGCGACCCACTCGGCGAGCCGCGTCTTCCCGATGCCCGACGGGCCCTGGAGGAACACGGCGCGGGCGCGCTGTCGGGTGCGCACACCGACGAGCTCGTTCCACAGGCGGTCGCACTCGGCCTCGCGCCCGACGAACGGCACGCTGCGGAGCCCGAACAACGCGAGGCCCGCGCCCTCCATCCGGGAGTTCCGCCGGCGCCCGCCGTGCAGCAGGGGCACCTCGGCGAGCGTGCCGCGCGACCGGGTCGCGTACGACCGGGTGGTCTGCATCGGCAGCTCGGGCACGGTGACCACCGTGGCGGCGTACGTCTCGTCGAAGTCGGTGGTCTCTTCGGGGCCGAGCGCGGGGAGGCCGAGCCCGTCGAGGGCGCGCTGGACCTCGGCGGCGAACTCGGGACGGCCGCCGGGTGCCTTCGACAGCAGCGCGGTGACCAGGTCGCCGAGACCCTCGGGGACGGCCATCAGTGGGACGAACGGCGGGATCGGCTGCTCGAGGTGCGCGCGGTACGTCTCGAACCGGTCGGCCCCCTTGAACGGGAAGTCGCGGACCGTGAGCAGGTACAGCAGCACCCCGACCGCGTAGAGGTCGGTCCAGGGGCCCTGGTCGCGCCAGCGGCCCTCGATGAGCTCCGGAGCCATGAACTGCGGCGTGCCGATGGGTGCGTCGCTGTGCAGCAGCGGCGAGTCGCTCATGTCGGACACGCCGAAGTCCGAGACCACGACCCGGGAGTCGATGAGGGTCTTCGGCGCCGACGCGACGGAGCCCTCGTCACCGGCGAGCAGGAGGTTCTGGAGCTTGATGTCGCGGTGCACCACGCCGCGGGCATGGGCGTGCGCGAGACCCGCGAGCGTGCCCTTCATCAGGTGCATCACGCCCTGCCACGTCTTCGGGGCCTTCGACGCGGCGGTGCCCCCGGGCGCCAGCTCCATCGCGAGCCACCGCGCGCCTTCGACCAACGCGCCGTCGGTCGCCCGGCTCGCCGCCCCGTCGACCACACCGTGATCGAGGATCATGACGACGTTCGGGTGGTCGAGCGCAGCCGTGATCTGCACCTCGTGGAGGAAGGCCGCGTTCGCGCGCGGGTCGGCCGACGCGAGGTCGACCTTCACCGCCACGGGGACCCCCTGCTCCGCGTGCCGCGCACGGTACACGACGCCCATCGCGCCCTGTCCGAGGGGATCCTGGAGGAGAAATGGTCCGAGCCGGGCCGACATCCTGTATCCTTTAAGAGATCACCCCGGGGGTAGCCTCATGCTCTCGAAGCAAACCAGTCCCGATGCAGGCGCGGAAGTCACCGCCGCCAAGCAGACCGAGACCGTAGCCAAGACCGAGCCCGCGAAAGAGCCCTCGACGCTCCAATCGCAGGAGTTCCTGCGCGATCAGCTCGCCGCCACCGAGCCCGAGAAGACCACGTCGTACCTTCTCGGCTCGACCAAGGAAGGCAGCGGCGACCTGTCCGCGACGCGAGGCGACAGCTTCCTCGTGGGCGACAAGACGGTCTCGTCGAACCTCGGCGCGAACACGAAGAGCGTGTCGTCCCTCGACCTCGGCTCCTCCCGCGACGACAAGTTCCTCGTCGACGGAAAGGTCGTCTCGTCCGACCTCGGCGCCAACACCAAGAGCGTGTCGAGCCTCGATCTCGGCTCCTCCCGCGACGACAAGTTCGCGGTCGACGGCAAGATCGTCTCGTCCGACCTCGGCGCCAACACGAAGAGCGTGTCGAGCCTCGATCTCGGCTCCTCCCGCGACGACAAGTTCGCGGTCGCCGGCAAGGTCGTCTCGTCCGACCTCGGCGCCAACACGAAGAGCGTCTCGAGCCTCGACCTCGGCTCCTCCCGCGACGAGACCACGCAGAAGTCCGTCGCCGAGCCCACGAAAGCGGTCGAAGCCGCTCCCGTCGAGCAGGTGGTGCGCGAGGTGGTCGACCAGAAGGCCGCCACGGGCGCTTCGTCCAGCACGAAGAGCGCGGCCGACGTGGTCGAGCAGGTGAAGGGCACGACCGACCTCGATCTCGCGAAACCGGTCGACCTCGCCATCGGCGAGCTCGCGGCCGTCGAGCAGCCGAAGGCCGACCTCGCCGACATCCCCGGCCTCAAGCCGCCCGAGGGCCAGAACGTCAGCGTGTCGCTGCCCCTCGCCCCCGCCGTGGCCGCCGCGAAGATCGAGCAGGGCGAGACCCTCTCGAAGCCCCTCGAGCAGGCCGCGATCAAGGCGGTCGAAGAGAAGGCGACCCTCATCCACCCCGAAGACATCCCCGCGGGGCTGCTCGAGGTCCTCCCGAAAGACACGGTGCTGCGGTTCGCCTTCAGCCCCGAAGACATGGGGGCGCTCGATCTGCAGGCCGAGCACGACTCCATCGCCGCGGTCGCCGACGTGTTCACGCTCAACAACCCCACCGTCGACACGATGAAGCACGTGCTGGCGACGGGGCAGTTCGAAGACGTCATCTGGAGCGGCCACGGCAGCACCGACGGCCTCTGGATCACCGGCAACGACGGCAAGGCCGTCAAGCTCTCCGCCGACCAGGTCGCCGACCTGTTCAAGGACACCAGCGTGAAGGAGATGCTGCTCAACGTCTGCAACGGCGGTGCGCAGGTCGACAACGCCATCGCGAAGACCGGCATCACCACCTACTCCCACGACCGCGAGATCATCGACGCAGAGGCCGTGGCCGACGCCACGCGCTTCGCCGAGACGGGCAGCGTCTTCCAGATCGACAACCTCAACAAGTGGGAGCGCCGCCTCGACCCGACCGCGGCGACCATCCTCACCCAGAAGGGCGCGCTCCGGCAGGAGCAGTGGGACGCCGCGGTCGCACAGCGCGACGCGCAGCGGGCCGAGTGGGGCCAGCTGTTCGGCGACTGGCACCAGGGCTCGGTCGACCGCAAGAACGACACGGGCGGGATGTTCTCGAGCCTGTTCAAGGGCATCGGCAACCTGTTCGGCGGCAGCAAGGCGAGCCCGCAGGGCCAGCAGAAGAGCGCGAGCGGCGCAGGCGCCTTCGCGGGGATCAAGAGCCTGTTCGGCGGCGCGAAGTCGTCGTCCCCTGCCCCCGAGAAGATCACGTCGTCCGGCAACAGCACCACGTCCGACAAGTCGGGCGGGGCGCAGCAGATCACGTCCTCCGGCTTCGGCACGTCGAACGTCCGCAGCACCACCACGCCCACGTCCTCCTCGTCGAATCGCGCGCTGCTCGACGTGTTGAGCGGCAAGGGCAGCCCCGCGAAGCTGGTCGAGAACCTGTCCACGGCCTTGACGCGCGGGCGCAGCAGCGGCGTGAAGGGCGGTGCAGTCACGTCCCGCTCCTCGTCCCGCGGCGGTCGGCGGCGGTGAGCCGAGCGGAGGCCCTCGCCTCCGCGTAGGATGAGCCATGCTGCTGCTCGCCTCCATCGCGCTCGCGGGGTCCGACGTCTACGGCTTCGGCAACGGTGTTGCGGGAGCCGTCCAGATCGGGAGCAACCAGACCTACCCGCTGGGCACGGGCATCAACGGGCTCGCCACCGCGGGCGCCACGACGGTCCCCGTGCAGAGCGACGCCGGGTTCACCGTGGGCATGCTCGTGCTCGTGCACCAGACGGCCGGCGCCAACGCCGCCGTCACGTTCACCCACCCACCGCCCGCGCTCGACTACCTCGCGCTCGACGTGGGGCAGTACGAATACGCACGCGTCACGGCGCTCGGCGGCACCACGCTCACCCTCGACGCGCCGCTGCTCCACAGCTACCGCACGGGCGGCCAGGTCGTGCCGGTGCGCGAGTACAGCTCGCTGACGATCGACGGGGGCAACACCCTGTCCGCCCCCGCCTGGGACGGCGCGCGCGGCGGCATCGTCGCGATCATGGTCGACGGAACGCTCGCGCTGAACGGCTCGATCAGCGCCACGGGGCGCGGATTCCGCGGCGGGCCGAACTTCAACCAGGCCTACCCCGTCACGTGCAACACCACGACCGACACCTCCACGGCCCCCTCCAAGGGCGAGGGCGTGGGCGGTCCAGCGGGCATCGGGCGGGGCACCCACGCGAACGGCGGCGGCGCCGGGAACTGCAACAACGCCGGCGGCGGCGGCGGCGGCAACGCGGGTGTCGGCGGTCGCGGGGGATACGAGTTCAACACGTCCAACGACCGCGGCGGGCTCGGCGGGTCCGCAGCCGTGCCGACCGATCACACGACCCACGCCATCCTCGGCGGCGGAGGCGGCGCGGGCAGCGACGATCAGTCGAGCTACCCCGCCGGTCCACCCGGCGGTGGATTCCTGCTGATCCGGGCCCGCAGCATCACGGGGTCCGGCAACCTGAACGCCGCCGGGAACAACGCCTCGAACGTCGGTAACGACGGCGCGCCCGGAGGCGCCGCGGGCGGCACCGTGATCGTCCGCACGCTCGGCACGCTCTCGTGCGGGAACGTCGACGTCTCCGGCGGCGACGGCGGAGATGCCAACTCGAACCATGGCACGGGAGGAGGCGGAGGCGGCGGACGCGCGGTGCTCGAGGGCACGGGGAGCTGCAGCATCGACGCCGCGGGCGCCAGCAACGGCACGGCCGGGGGCAACGCGCGGAACGCGCTCCCCGGCGGCAACGGCACCGGGTCCCAGATCGGGGTCACGTTCTTCGACTCCGACGGGGACGGTTGGGTGCGGGGGCCCGACGGCGGGCCCGACTGCGACGACACCGATGGCAGCGTGAACCCGGGTGCCACCGACATCTGCAATGGCGTCGACGACGACTGCGACGGCGTGACCGACGGCGGTCTCATGCAGCTCGACTGGTACGCCGACGACGACGGCGACGGCTACGGCGACCCCAACGTGACCACGTCGGACTGCACCCAGCCCACCGGGTACGTCGGGATCGGCGGCGACTGTGACGACACCGCGTTCGGCGTGAACCCGGGCATCCTCACCGACACCTGCGACGGCGTCGACTCGGACTGCGACATCTCCATCGACGAGGACGCGAGCTTCCAGGATTGGTACGAAGACCTGGACGCGGATGGCTGGGGCAGCACGGTGATGGTCAACACCTGCGCGCAACCCGCCGGGTACGTCACCCAGACAGGCGACTGCGACGACGGCGACATCGACGTGAGCCCCGATGCGCTCGACATCGACTGCGACGGCGTCGACGACGACTGCGACGGCGTGGCCGACGACGGGGCGCCGACCGCGACGTGGTACCGCGACGCCGACGGCGACGGCTACGGCAACCCCGCCCTCGCCGCCGACCTCTGCGGAACCCCCGCGGGCTTTGTCGCGAACGCCTCCGACTGCAACGACGCCGCGCCGGCCATCCACCCCGGCGCCGTCGACGACCAGTGTGACGGCGTCGACGACGACTGCGACGGCACGTTCGACGAGGGCGCGCAGACCTCGTTCTACTGGCCGGACATGGATGGCGACGGCTTCGGCCTGCTCGGCTCGACGCCCACGCAGGCGTGCGCCCAGCCGCCGATGACCGCGACGACCGCGGGCGACTGCGACGACACCTCGAGCGCGGTGTACCCGGCAGCCCCCGAGCAGTGCAACGGCCGCGACGACGACTGCGACACCGCGGTCGACGAGAACGTCCAGACCACGTACTTCGCCGACGACGACGGCGACGGCTTCGGCAACCTGCTCGACGTGGTGCTCGCGTGCACCCTGCCCCCCGGGTACTCGATCACGTCGGGCGACTGCAACGACGACGACTTCGACATCGCGCCCGGCCGCCCCGAGCTCTGCAACGACACCGACGACGACTGCGACACGCAGATCGACGAAGGCGTGCCCACGTCGACCTGGTACTACGACCAGGATCAGGACGGGTACGGCCTGACGACCACCACGGCGATCGACTGCGCTGCACCGCTCGGCTACGCCGCGGCGAGCGGCGACTGCAACGACACCGTCGCGAGCATCCACCCCGACGCCACCGAGACCTGCAACCTCATCGACGACGACTGCGATGGGAGCGTCGACGAAGGGGCGGTCGACGACGCGACCTGGTACCTCGACCAGGATCAGGACGGCCGCGGCTCCGATACCAACACCCTCTCCTCGTGCTCTCCGCCCATCGGCTACGTGCTCGACGGTGGCGACTGCGACGACCTGAATCCCCTCGTCGCCCCCGGCCTGTTCGAGCAGTGCAACGGGTTCGACGACGACTGCGACGGGCTCGTCGACGACGCCGATCCGAGCGTGACGAATCCGACGAGCTGGTACGACGATGTCGACGGCGACGGGTACGGCGACGGCCCCGCGACCATCGCGTGCATCGCGCCGTCGGGCTGGGTGGCGACCAACACCGACTGCGACGACGAAGACGCGAGCCGCTCGCCCGCCGCGACCGAGGGCTGCGACAACATCGACAACGACTGCGACGGCCTCGTCGACGACAGTGACCCGGATGTCGAAGGCGTCGCGTGGTACGTCGATGCCGACGGAGACGGGGTCGGCACCACCGTGCAGGACACCTCGACCTGCAACGGTGGGCCCGGCCTCGCGCCCTCTCCCGGCGACTGCAACGACGCCGATCCCAACGTCTACACCGGGGCGCCCGAGCCCTGCGCCGGGGTCGACGTGAACTGCGACGGGGTCGTCGAGGGCGCGCTGCTCTACGCCGACGACGACGACGACGGCTACGGCGACCCCAACGACCAGTCGTGGATCTGCGACGGCTCCGGCACCACCGGTACCGGTGACTGCGACGACGCCAATCCGGCCATCAACCCCGGCGCCACCGAGATCCCCGACGACGGCATCGACCAGGACTGCAACGGCTCCGATCTGTCGACGACGCCTCTCGAGACCGCCGATACCGCCGAGCCGCCCGACGAGAC
This sequence comes from Alphaproteobacteria bacterium, assembly GCA_020632875.1. Lineage (GTDB taxonomy): Bacteria > Myxococcota_A > UBA796 > UBA796 > JACKEQ01. The sequence goes on along the minus strand of JACKET010000006.1, from coordinate 274,106 downwards.
CGACGTCCCCGGCGACACGTCGGAGGGGCTCGACACCGACGACGACGGCCCGATCCGGCGCAAGACGGGCTGCAACTGCGAGACCGGGCCCCGTGCGCCGGCGTGGCTCGCGGTCCTCGGTGTGCTGGGCTGGGCGCGTCGCCGCGCGTCCTGACCGGGCGCATCGCCCTGCAACACGCGAAGAGGCCCGCGTTCACGGTGCGGATGCCCGATCCAGGCGCGATCGCCCCGCGTCACGCGGGGCTGCATCCAGGTCGGCCCGCTCCAGCGAAAGACGAGTTTTGTTGCGGCATGTAGCAGCACGAGGCGATCGGGTTCCCGCACCCGGCATCGCGCCCATGTTCCTGGCGTCGGGGGGAACGAGCCCCCGCCACCCTCACCCAGGAGCCCCGATGTTCGACCAGTACCGTGCCGACGCCATGAACAACCCCTACGCCCCCACGAACGAGGACCTGTGGGACCACGGGGAAGGCGCGGAGATGAGCATCACGGACGTGCTCTTCACCTTCGACGGCCGCATCCCCCGGTCGACCTACTGGCTCGCGCACCTCGGCACCGTGTTCACGCTCGGCCTGACCTACTTCGCCGCGATGGCCATCTCCGAGGACCTCTTCACGTTCACCGTCTTCCTCTCGCTCATCCCCGCCATCTGGATCGGCCTCGCCATCGAGATCAAGCGCTGGCACGACCTCGGGATGTCGGGCTGGTGGACGCTCATCGGCTTCATCCCCTACCTCGGCGGCTTCATCAAGCTCATCGCCCTGGGCTTCATGCCGAGCGACGGGCCCAACCAGTACGGCCCCGTCCCCCGCTGAAAGCGCGCGTAATGGGACCTCCGGTCCGGGTGGCGTACACCTGGATCAGGAGGTCTCCTCATGTGGCTCGTCAGCATGGCGCTCGCGGCTCCCGGCTGGGATGCGCTCGATTCGGAAGAGGGATGGGAGACGCTGGCCGACGCGAGCGCTGCGGAGACGGGGCCCATCACGGTCGAGCAGCGCACCGCCGGGGGAGCCCTGTGCCTGCGCGGCCGGATGCACGTCGACACCGAGCCCGACGTGCTGTTCGAGGTCGTGTCGGACATCCCGTCCGAGCCGCGTTGGTCGAGCGAAACGCTCGTGGCGAGCGAGATCCTCGGCCGGAGCGGCGGGAGCCTCGACTACTACCAGCACCTCGCCGTGCCGCGCTGGACCATGGCGGCCGACCGGTTCTGGGTGCTCCGCGGGCGCGACGCCAGCCGGTCGACGACCCGCGAGCTGCGATGGGAGCGGTTCGACTGGGCCTCCGATTACCCCGACCTCGCCGCGCGCATCGCCCGCGATCATCCCGGCGCGGTCGAGCCCGATCCGAACCTCGGGTTCTGGCGATTCGAGCAGACCGACGCGGGCACGCGGGCCACCTACGCGGTGTGCACGAGTGCCGGAGGCGCCATCCCGAAGTGGATCCAGCGCAAGGCCGCGACGCAGGCCCTCCCGGGCACGATGGCCGACGTGGCGCGCGAGGCGGCACGGCGCTCGCGCTGACGGCCCGTCACCGCCGGCGGTGGAGCATCCACGACCAGCGCGGGGCAACGGCCGCGTCGCAGCGGCAGCCGGTCGAGCGACGCACCGGCGTCTGCGTGTCGGTGTCGAGCGCGTCGGTATCGGAGTCGGGAGCGTCCGTGTCGGTGTCGGGCGTGGCGGCGGTGTCGTCGACCGCGGTGTCCGTGTCGGAGTCGGAGTCGCTGTCGGAGTCGGAGTCGCTGTCGGAGTCGCTGTCCGCATCGGAATCGGCGTCGCTGTCGGAGTCCGCGTCCGTATCCGCATCGCTGTCGGAATCGGCGTCGCTGTCGGAGTCCGCATCGGTGTCGGTGTCGGCGTCGGAATCGCTGTCGGTGTCGGCGTCGCCACCGGGCTCGTCGATGGACAGGTGGAAGCTGCGGATCTCCTGGTGGTTCCAGTAGTCCGGCCCCGTCGACCCGAAGAACCCGAAGTAGACGGACGTGCCGAAGTGGTCGAGCAGGTCGATCGTGCGGGAGAGCTGGGGCGTGGCGGGCCGGACGTCGGTGTCGGACATCCGCACCTCGAGCAGCGCCGTGGACTGGTCGTAGTCGAGCCAGAACCACATCGTCACCGCGGGATCGGCCATGTCGTACGGGGGCGAGAACGTGTCGGTGCTCTCGACGGAGCCGTCGATGTCGAGCCCGATGTGGTTCCCGTCGGGGTCGTTCCACAGGTTCGTCTGCCAGGTGTCGAGCTCGACCGCGACGGACGGCGTGACCCCGCCGATGCCGAACTCGCCGCTCGGATTGCCGATCACGTCGATCCCGACGCCCTGGAATCCGAAGCCCATGCCGCTCGCGGCGAGAGTCGTGCCCGTGCCGTGGTCGATGGCGATCTGGAGCCGCGCCGCGATCACGGTGTCGGGCGCGAGGACCAGCGGGTCGACGAGCCAGGCGGTGCCCACCCGCGCATTGTTCATCACGGGCGCCTGCAGCGCGGCGACGTTGAGGTGGCAGGGGCCCGAGCCCACGATCTGGGCCTCGCCGTTGAGCTCGAGCTGCCCGCCGATCTGGCAGAACGTGTCGGACTCGAAGTCGACGACGGCAGCCAGGGCGGACAGGGCAAAGAGCGCGAGCATCAGCCGATTCTACCGCCGCTCTCGCGCCCTCCGCCACGTCTGCTCGCCAAGGCCTCGATCAGGCCTGGCCGAGCAGGCGGCGCGCCGCGGTCTCCACGTCGTCGACGCCGCGCGTGACGGGGCCCGCCGTGGCCACCCGCCCTTCGGCGACACCCCGGTAGAGCCCTTCGTAGAGCTTCGCCCACGCCGTCGGGAGCCCCATGCCCTCGAACGTCGGCACGACGGACTCGAGCGGCGGAGCCACGACCTGCACCGGGCGACCGAGGACCTTCGAGAACGCCGCCGCCACGTCTTCGGGCGTGGGATCGGACGGACCCGCGAGCTCGACGACGCGCTGGCCCGACGCCGGAGGATCGAGGAGCAACGCCGCACCCTGGCGACCGATATCCGCAACGGTGACGGTCGACATCGGGGTTCCGGGCGCGATGTACGTCGGCAGCACGCCATCGGTCGTGATCGGCTGCAGCAGCATCCCGTAGTTCTCGAAGAAGTACCCGGCGCGCAGGAACGACGCGCGGATGCCCGCGGCCTTCGCGGCCTCCTCGGTGCGGTGCAGGATCTCGATCGGGCCCGTGCCCGTGGGCTGCTGCGCACCGATGCTCGAGAGCAGCACGAAGTGCGTGCCCGCCCGGCGGCTCGCCTCGACGAGCCCGCGGCCCACGGCGGCGCCCGCTGCGATGGGGTCGCTCGCGCCGTACTGCGGGGGCACGAGGGAGTAGAAGCCCGCGGTCCCCTCGAGGGCCGCGGCGAGCGCGTCGACGTCGGAGAGGTCGGCCACGGCGACCTCTGCGCCCCGCTCGGCCCAGGTCCGGCCCTTCTCGGCATCGCGGACGATGACACGCACCGCCTCGCCCCGATCGAGCAGAGTCTGCGCGACGACCGCGCCCGTGTTCCCCGAAACTCCAGCTACTGCGTACATCTTCGACCTCCTCGAGGTGGCTGTCGCGCCCCCCGGACACAGTGAACATGCCTCCGTTCGAGCTATGATCCGAATGCATTCTCTGGATGGCCGTCATGCACGAGACGCATCTCGGTGGGATCGACCTGAACCTGCTGCTCGCCCTCGACGTGCTGCTCGCCGAGGGCAGCGTGACGCGGGCCGCAGCACGGCTCGGCCGCACCCAGCCCGCCGTCAGCCGGATGCTCGGGCGCCTGCGCGACGTGTTCGGCGACCCCCTGCTCGTCCGCGACGGCGCGCTGATGCGGGCCACCCCACGCGGCGAGGCCCTGCGCGAGCCGGTCCGACGCGTCCTGCGCGCCATCGAGACCGAGGTGCTCGCCCCCGAGGACTTCGATCCCGCCACGGCCCAGCGCAGCTTCACGCTCGCGTCCGCCGACTTCGCCGAAGCGGCACTGCTCCCGCCGGCCCTGGCTCGCATCGCACACGAGGGCCCCGGCACCGACATCGTGCTCGAGCGCGCCGACCTCGGGCTCTCCGAGCTGGCCGACCGCGTCGACCTGTTCCTCGCGCCGCTCTACCGGCCCCACACCGCGCTCCGCACGCTTCGCCTCGGCGATGAGCCGTTCGCGTGCCTCGTCTGGGAGGGCCATCCCGCGGAGGTCCTCGACCTCGAGACCTACGTGCGCTTCCCGCACGTGCTGGTCGCGCCGCGCGGCACGCCCGGCGGCATCGTCGACGATCAGCTCGCCCGGATGGGCCTGTCGCGTCGGGTGGCGCTGCGCACGCGCAGCTTCCTGGCCGCGCCGCAGTTCCTCGTCGGCACCGACCGCGTGCTGACGCTGCCCCGGCGCACCGCCGAGGTCGCCGCGAAGCGCCTCCCGCTCCGGCTGCTGACCCCTCCCCTGCCGATCCCGGCGTTCACCCTGCAGCTCGCGTGGCACGAGCGGTGGCACAACGAGCCGGGCCACCGGTGGCTGCGGCGCGTGCTCACCGAGACGATCCGCCCCCTGCTCGACCCCTCGGACTGACCCGCGCCGCGGCGAGGTAGTGCGCGCGCACGCGCTGGGCGAGCGCCTCCTCGCCGGCATCGCGGAGCGGCTCCAGCCCCCACTCGAGCAGGTCGTTGGCGGTGCCCCCACCCCGCACGGCGTCGTCCTCGTCGACGTAGAGCGCTCGAAACAGCGCGGGCACATCGTCGGCGAGGCGACAGACCGCGTCGTGTCCGACCGGATCGGACCACGCCGCCGGAAGGGACTGCCGCCAACCCCACACCGATCCGGGCTCGCCGGTCACCCGCACGTACACCCGCTCGAGGTACTCGAACCCGCCGAACGGCAGGTAGACGAGGCGCTCGGGCGGCGGCTCGCCCCGCTCCTCCGCGACCTCCTGCGCGAGCTCCAGCTCGTGCTCCATCCACCCGTCGAGCGTCCGGTAGTGGTCGGAGCCGGGATAGAAGAGCTCCGAGAAGGAGAACGGCACCCCGACGCCTTCGAACGTCGCGTGGAGGTCGTACAGCAGGCGCCCCCCGAAGCACGTGCGCCACAGCGCGAGCAGCCCGTCGGGGATGGGCCCCAGGAGCTGTGCGGCGATGGCGGCCACCGCCGCATCGCCGATCGGGGGACGCGCCTCGGTCACGATGCGGCCCTCGAACACCGCGATGTCGAAGTCCCGCAGCCGCCGGAGCTCCGCATCCGAGAGCGGGTCCGGTGGAGAGATCCGGAGCGAGCGGATCTCTTCGGTCGTCACGGCATGCGTCACGGCGCCTCCTGCGGCTCGAACAACCCCGATGCCACCATCATCGCGAGGCGACCGGGCACGCGGACCTCGAGCTCCTCGCGGGTCAGCCCGGGATGGCGCCCGACCAGCGCGTCGAGCACGGCCGCGCGGTCGTTCTGGCCGTCGAGCAGGGCCAGCAGGCTCGCGTCGAGCGCGTTGATCGCGACCGCTTCGTGCACGAGGCTCGGCACCCACGCCTGCCCGCGGGCGGCGTAGTGACGGGCGACCGACCAGGCGCGCGGACGGGCGCCGAGGCGGGTCGGGATGGCGGGTGGGTCGAGCAACAGCTCGACGAATCCGTGCTCGACGCAGGTGTCGAGCGCGCGCCGCAGGAGGGGTGCCGTTCCCGGGATGCCGATGCGCTCGGTGACCACCGCCTCCAGCGCGTCGGCGGCAATCGCGGCGGGTGCCCGCTCGGCGAGCACGGTGAGCGCGACCGCGAGCAGGCGGTTCTCCGTCGCCATCACCGGCACACCCCGCCGCGAGAAGCGCATCGCGGACCCCTCGGCTCCACCGGGCTCGAGCACCCCGCGGAACGCCATCCCGGTCGCGTCGGGAGGCCCGAACACCGCGTCGTCGCGGCACAGGACGGAGCGGTGGAACGCGCGACCCGCGAGGAAGTCGGCCATCTGGGCCGGGTCGTGCGCCAGGCGCATCACGTCGTCGGTGCCGGGAGGCGCGGCGTCGCTGCCCGGCTCGGCCTCGCACAGCACCGAGAGCCCGACCCGCGCGGCGTGCGCCACGAAGTCGCGGCGGTACACCGCCGTGTTGTGCGGCGCGAGGTAGTCGTGGGCCAGGTACGTGTCGCTCGCGTCGAGCAGGTGGGCCGCGCGGTCGCGGAGCAGCGCGCCGAGCCCCGCGTCGAGCGGGCTCGAAGCGAGGGCGACGAGCAGATCGCGCGCCATCGCGACGCGCGCGAGCAGGTCGGGCTCGTCGGCCACGTGCTGGCGCAGCAGCTCGCGGAGCGCTCCGCGCACGTGCCAGCCGGGCAGCGCGTTCCACGAGACGAACGCCACACCGGACGGCGCGAGCAGGCCCCGGACCCGCTCCATCAGCGCATCGCGCGTCGGGTCGTCGATCCAGGAGTACACGCCATGGCAGAGGATCAGATCGAACGGATCTCCGCGTAGATCATGAAGATCCAGCGTCTCGAACCGAACCGACAGACCCAGGGCCCGAGCGTCCGCCGCGGCCATCCCGATCTGCACGGGCGACAGGTCGATCCCCACGACCTCGGCACGCGGGTAGGCCGCCGCGATCGGCACGAGGTTGGCGCCCGTTCCACACCCGATCTCGAGCACGCGCGCCGTGTCGGGCCCCGCGCACGCGAGCCCGCTGCGCCGCGCGAGGGCGAGCAACCGCGCCGGGTGCATGGCGCGCCCGGGCTTCGTGTCGTACGGCAGCCGATCGTAGGAGTCCACCAGGCGACCCTACGCCATTCCGTCGGCCACCGCCCGCAAGCGGGCGTCGTCCCGACGGAATCTCAACTGCCGAACGTCTCGACAGGACCTCGGTACCCCCTGTGAACGCGGCTGAAACGCCGCGTTCCGGGGGCACAGAGGTCTTGACCGTCAAGGCGTTTCTCCACGGCTCCGGCCACCCGGGGGACACACCCTTGCGGGTGGTCCCGGCATTGGACATGCTCCGCCCATGCGTCGCATCTGCCTCGTGCTCCTGGCCGCCTGCAAGACCCCCGAGCCCACGCCCCTGCCCTGCGAATCTCCGGCCGATCCGCCCAGCTGCGAGATCGGCTGGTACGACGACCAGGGCGGCTACGTCGCGCTCGTCGACGGCCAGGATCTGCCCGTGTGGTTCGGCCTGCAGGGCGGCATGCACATCGAGATGATCGTGCACGACCAGAGCGTCACGCCCGTCGTCCGGGTGTCCGCCATCGCGACCGACGGCGGCGACCGCATCTCGATCGACGGGCCCATCGACACCGTGACCGACGCGACGGAGCCGACGTGCGCCGCCGAGCACACGGGCGTCCGCGCCGTCCTCGACACGTCCGACGGGTTCGTGCGGGCCTGTGGGCTCGACGGCCACACCGTCGATCTCGAGGTCACGATCGAGCGCCAGGACGGCGAGGTCGCCACCTGCACCGCACAGGTCACCGCGACGATCGACGACTTCGTCGCCGACCAGTGCTCGAACATGATCTGAGGTCTCCATGAAGCGCGCGCTCCCCCTCCTCCTCCTCGTCGCCTGCGCGGGCGGCGAGACCGTCACGACGCTCGAGATCTGCGGCGATCCTTCCGGTACCTACGAAGCTTTCGCCACCCAGGATCCCGACGGTTCCGGCATCCCCCTCGGCGTCACCGCCGACCCCTGTGGCACGCTCGAGCTCGAGCCGGGCACCTGGTACGTCCGCATCGACACCGGCGACCCGACGTGCCCGGTGCCTTGGGAGCCGGTCGAGGTGTCGGAGGGCGCGAACAGCATCACGATCGACGTGATCTCCGGCTGCTTCGACGGCTGACGAGCGCCGCGAGCACCGACCTCTCCCGTCTCCAAGGAATCCAGCGCGTGGGGACAAGAAGGGACGGAGGGACCATGGACACGCTGCTCGTCCTCGGCTGGCTCGCGGTCGCGGACCGCGTCGCGAGCCCCGAGATCTACACGGGGCCTTCGGCCGGAATCCGCATCGGACACGCAGGAGCCCTGCATGCGTCGGCGGACGTACGCTTCGCCCGACTCACGGCGCCATCGCTGGGCAAGCGGCGGTTCGAGGCCGACTGGACGGACCCGTTGACCGGGGAGACCGCGACCTTCGCGCTGAAGCCCCGTCCCACGGCGCTCGATCTGCACGCCGAGGTCACCTCGTCCGCGCGCCCCTCTGCCACGCCGACGAGCTCGGTGGCACCATCGATCTCGACCTCGAGGACGACGGCACGTTCACGTGGGACGGCGGCGGCACCCGCCAGAGCTACCGCGACGGGCGGTGGGAGCTCGACGCCGAGGATCTGCGCCTCTCCGGCGAGCTCGGCGGCAAGCCGCACACCACCGTCTGCCGCGACGTCGAGCTCCTCGGCACGGGGAAGCACGTCCAGGTCCTGCGCTGTCGCGACTCGTTCACCTTCTACTGCTCCCTCGAGCCCGGGCCCGTCGTGTACGTGATGGACGGCGGCGCGGGTGACGAGGCCGTCGCGACCGTCGTGGCGGCGCTCCAGCGCGAGGACTGGCCCACGATCCGTACCACGCGGCGGCGCGAAGGCCCCACGAACAGCTACGCATTCGTCATGAAGCACGCCGAGAATCCGAGATCGATGGTCGAGGTGCTCTTCCGGAACGACGAAGCCCAGGCCGAGCGCTACGCGTACCGCCTCCACCGCGACCTGGTGCTCGACGGGGTCGAGGTCCGCGCGTGGGCCGACGCACCGGCGCCCTTCGTCGTGGTGGTCGGCGGGAGCGTCGCCCGCCGCTGAAGCGCGACGTCCCGGGACCTCCGTCGCGACGTCCCTCGCATACACGCGCATTCATAAGGTTCTCACGAACGACTCGACGGCACGGGCCTTGCTCCCTCCCTCCGGAGAACTGGAGGACCCGATGCGCGCTCTGCTGCCGATGCTCACCCTTCTCGCCGCCTGCCCGAAGGACGACGACCTTCCCGAGGACGCCGACACCGACACCGATACCGACACGGATGCCGACGCCGACACCGATGCGGACACCGACGCCGACGTGCCGCCCGACCCCTCCCCCGAGGCCGTGACGGCGCCCACCCTGAAGATCCGCCTGTGGGAGGGCGACCGGTACGTCGTGTCACTCCTCTCGCCCGCGAGCGATCACGGGGTCGGCATCGTGTCGATCGACAACGCGCAGGTGGCCTGTGCAGACGGCTCGACCTACGCTTTCAACACGGAGCTCTTCTACCTGCTCGAGGGGGACGGGAGCAGCCAGTTCCAGGGTGGGGGGAACCAGGCCTTCTACTACGTCGATCCGGACACGACGTACGAGAACCAGGGGTCCGCCTCCACCGACCTCTTCTGGTTCGGGTGCGACGTGACGAATCCCCAGGTCACGGGGACCTTCAACACGACGCTCACGATGGAGGACGGCACCGTCTACGAGCAGGGCGCCATCGAGCGGATCGACCTGTAGTCACCGCTCGATCAGCGTGATCAGCGCATCGGATGCGACGGCGAAACGCCCGTCCCGCATCCGTACGACGAGGCGGGACGTTCCGGGGAGGTCGCACCGTGCACCGTTCGAGCGCGCCACACCATGCGTGCCGACGGCAGCGACGAAGCCGGACCCGTCGGGCGCCACGTCGTGGGCTCCCGGCGACATCGCGTGGAGGGTGAGCGCGCCCGCCCCGTCGAGAACGCCGACGCCCGCAGCGGGCATCGCCACGAGGGTCCGCTCCCCGTCGCCGACCACGCGCGACGCCGGCATGGGCAGGGCCCGCTCGATCCCCGGCCCGAACAGACGGCCCGCATGGAGCGTGACCGCGACCGGTCCGGTCCGCCACGCGACATCGGCCCCCGGCAGCTGCGCCGGCGATGGGAGCTCACCGAGGATCGCTCCATCGGAATCGAGCCACACGAGCCCGCGGGTGGGCGTCCAGGCGGCCGTGGTGCCACTCCGTGCGGCGATGCCGACGACCTCCTCCCCGCCGAGCGCGAACGGCACCAGCGTCTCGCCACGCAGGTGGAACAGCCCACGGGAAGCCACCAATACGTCGTCCCCGGCGAGGGCGAGACCCGTCACCGGAGCAGGGACGGCGATGCGGGCCCGCACCGCCAGGTCGGGCGCGAGGTCCACGAGCTCCGCCTCGCTCCCATCGAGGCCGACGAGCAGTCCGCCGTCCGGCAGCGCGAGCAGGGCCGAGATCCCGTCCACGCGGGTCGTCGGCTCTCGCGTGCCCTGCGCGGTCCCGTCGAACGCCACACCCGTCGGCCGCCCGTCCACCACGCGCACTTCGGGCGCCTCGCCCTCTGCCGCGTCGGCGCGGACGCGGATCAACCGCCCGAGGCGGTCGGCCCCCCAGACCGCATGCCCGCCGGGCTCGACGGTCAGACCCACCACGTCGCCAGGCGTGGGCCAGACGGTGAGCCGCTCGCCGTCGCGCCGAGCGATACCCGCCGTGCCGAGCGCGGCCCACGATGCGCTGCCGACTGTCGCGAGGGCGTGGATCTCCCCCGGTGGGCTCACGGCGCCTGCGGGGGTCGTCCAGGTCGTCGCCGTGGCATGCATCGCGTCGGTGTTGCCCCGGACCCACGTCCGACCGAGCTCCCGTTGCGCGACCACCCCGAAGCCCTCGCAGACCCCCGGCGGTTCGGGCAGGCTGCCCGGTAGCGAAGGCTGCGAGAAGGCCGATGGCGACGGGGCGCAGGCACCGAGCAGCAGGCTAAGCACGTCGCGCTCCGGTCACCGTCTCGGCGTCGACGACGGGCGCCGCGAGCGCCGTACGCACCCCGGAACCGCACCAAGGCGCGAGGAGGGCCGACACCTCCCGCGCGTGGGGCCGTTCCTCCGGGATCTTCGCGAGCATCCGCTCGATGACGGCCCACAGCGCGTCGTCCACGTCCTCACGCGGGACGCGGGGGGGTGGGTCGGCGATGACCCTGGCCATCAGCGTGACCATGTTGTCGGCCTCGAACGGCCGCTCGCCCGCCAGGAGCTCGTACAGGACGACGCCAGCGGCGTACACGTCGCCCCGCGGGTCGGCCGCCAGGCCCCGCCCCTGCTCCGGTGCCATGTAGCCGAGGGTGCCGAGCACGCTCCGCGTCTGCCGCGTCACCTGGCCGACGTAGCGCGCCGCGCCGAAGTCCATGACGACCACGCGCCCGCCCGGCGCCAGCATCACGTTGCTGGGCTTGATGTCCCGGTGCACGACGTCGAGCGCGTGCACCGCCGCCAGGGCGTCGCAGATCGCCGACACCAGCCAGCAGGCCTCGGCCACCGGAACGACGCGTCCCTCGGCCCACGCGCGAAGGGTCGGGCCGCGGATGCGCTCCATCACGAGGTAGGCCGTCCGCTGCATCCCGTCGCCCACAGGCGTGGTCCACTCCCCCCACCCGAGGATCCGGACGACACCCGGGTGAGCGATATCCGCGCCAATCCTCGCTTCTTCGCGGTAGAGCTCGAGGTCTTCCTCCCGCTCCAGCAACCGCGGATCCACGAGCTTCAGGGCGACCTCACGTCCCGTGCCGTCCTCCCGCGCCAGGAACACGACCCCCATCCCGCCGCGGCCCAGCTCCTCCACGAGCCGGTAGCCCGCCACGCGGCGTGCGCTGCGGGCGCGGTGCCAGCGCGGCTCGACCGCCACGAGGAGCCCGACGCCCGCGAGCCCCGCGGCCGCGACCAGGCCACGGGCCCCCGGTGTCGCATCGGCGGCGAGCAGCCAGGCGGCTCCCCCCGCACCCCACAGGCCCCCCACCGCCGGCATCCCCCGCCCGAGCACGAGCCGGGAGCCCGACCGCCGGACCCAACCTGCGGCGAAGGCGACGAGAAGCGCGTAGACGCCGAGCATCACGAGATCGGGAGCCCCCGCCCAGCGCAGGCGCCGCAGCGCGCCGAACGGAACCGCGCGCGGATACGCCACGGGACCGGAGCGGACGCCATTCTCCAGCAGCGTGGCGCCGTCCTCGCGGAGGAGCAACACGTCGGCGTCACCGTCGCCCCCGAGGTCGAGCGCCAGGACCACGCCGGCCGACAGCCCATCCCGGGGGAGCGAGCCCGCTGCCTCCGTGAAACCCGCCTCGCCCCCGCGCCACAGACCGCACGCGGCGGCGTTGCACCCGGCGAGGTCGATCCAGCCGTCGCCATCGAGATCCTCGAGCGCGAAGCCGTCGAGCACCGGAGCGCCCGACAGCCCGAACCGGTCCGTCGCTCCGGAGAAATGGAGGCCTCCGTCGTTGTGCCACACCATCGGGGCCTCCCGGCCCGCGAAGAACACGTCGTCCAGCCCGTCCCGGTCGAGGTCCACGAGCGCGCCCTGCATCGGCACGCCGTACACGCCGCGAAGGCCCGCGGTCTCGCTCACGTCCTCCAGGGATCCGTCGGCCCGGCCCGCGAGCACGTGGTGCCCCTCGCCCCAGTACGAGCGGAGCACGAAGTCGCCGTCCCCGTCCCCATCGAGGTCGCTGCGGTAGACCCCCGCCACGAACGCGGCGTACCCGAGCCCACGCTCGGGCAGGGGCACGGGGGCGAGACGTCCGAGCCCGTCGTTGACCCAGAGCCAGGCGCGGCGCGGCGCATCCGGGGTGCCCTGCGCGCTGACGTACAGATCGAGGTCGAGGTCGCCATCGATGTCCACGAGCTGCGGCATCCCGTACTGGTCGGCCTCGCGCGCCTCCTCCCCGACGAGCACGCGGTCGGTCACGCGTTCGAACCGCCCGACGTTCCGGTACACGTCGATGCGTCGCACGGCGTCGCGCCAGTCGATCGTGACGAGCTCGGGTCGCCCGTCTCCATCGAGATCTCCGGCGGCCACTCCCCATGCACACGCGGGGTAGCCCCACTCCGTGGTGGCGTCTGCAAACGTGCCGGACCGCTGCAGCCACATCCGCGCCCGGCAGTTCCGCTCGGCGCCGAGCACGTCGTCGAGCCCGTCTCCGTCCACGTCGGCGACCACCGCCGCGCGACCGTACACGGCGCCCGCTCCCCACGCGAGCGACACGTCGGAGAGCCCGATTCCGGGACCTTCGCGCGTCGTGTAGAGAACACCGTCGTCCGAGAGCCCCCAGACGCCACCGTCGGGCATGGCACCGAGCTTCGCGAGCGGCACGGGCATCGCCGCGGGCTCGCCGTCGCGCGTCCCTCCGTCGGTCGACGCGGTCCACAGGGCGTCGGCCTGGACCGCTGCGAGCACCGGCGTCTCGAGCACGGTCTCGACCCGGCCCGTCGCATCGAGCCGGTAGAGCGCGTCTCCGCCCCACACGGGGCGGTGGGCGGCATCCACGGTGAGGGTGTTCTCGAACCGCGACCAGTGTGGGAGCGACGGGCCGCGCTCGACCACGGCGCCCGATGCATCCGTGCGGAACAGCTCGGGCCGCGGCGCGACCGCACCCGCCCACCACCACAGCCCGCCTTCCCCGTCCGGACGCACGATCAGGTGGCCGTCGAGGGTCTCGAGCGCATGCCAGCCCCCGGCGTCGCGCAGGGCCCGGGTTCCGTCGAGGCCGGAGACGACGAGCCCCGCCGGGATCGAGGCCGCACCGGTGATCCCGCGCACGGGCACGGGCTCGCGCTCGCCCCAGGCCCCGTCGCCGTACGGGACCATCACGGGCGGCACCGAGCCTCGCGCCCAGAACGTGCCGCCGTCCGCCACGAGGCCCGCCGCGGCAGCCGTGGTCGGCGTGGGAGCGGCGAGCTCGACCCAGCCGCCGTCCCGGAGCTCGACCAGGCCGCCCGCGCGGGTCAGGCCCACCAGCCGCTCCCCGTCGGTCGCGACGTCGCGAAGGCCCGCGGGCACCGTGGGAGCCCGCCACCAGTGCCCTTCGGTGGGTGCCGCGAGCGCGCCCGTGGTGGTGAGGAGGACCAGCATGCCGCATGATACGTTCGATCGCCGCATCCCGAGTGTGAACCCGGTGGACACGCAGACCGCCACCCAACCCAGGCAAGGTCGAGACGCCCGCGCCGAGCCCACGCTCCGCGTGGTGTTCCGCGAGGGGCGCCCGGTCGACGAGCCGCCCGTCGAGCTCGCGCGTGGCGCCCTGTTGATCGGGCGCAGCCCGTCGGGAGCGACGAACCTGCTCGCTTTCCCCGCGGATCGCATGCAGTCGCGGACCCACTGCACCATCCGCCGCGACCGCGGAGGGCTCGTGTGCGCCGACCAACAGTCGCACAACGGCACCTGGCTGAACGGGCGACGCATCGACCGCGCGCCCCTCGACGACGGCGACGTCCTGCGGCTCGGCGACACCTTCATCGTCGTGCGCCTCGGGGCCGCCCCACCCGACGCGCCGGTTCCGGAGCTCGTGGGCGACGCACCCGGTGTGGCGTCCCTCCGCGCGACGCTGCACCAGGTCGCCCCGACGCGGGCGATCACCGTCCTCCTGGGCGAGAGCGGCGTCGGCAAGGGCGCGAGCGCGCGGGCCCTCCATCGCCTCTCGGGCAGGCGCGGCCCGTTCGTCTCGGTCAATTGCGCCGCGATACCCGACAACCTCGCCGAGAGTCTGTTGTTCGGGCATGTCCGCGGCGCGTTCACCGACGCCTCCGCCGACCAGACCGGCTACTTCCGCGCTGCCCACGGGGGCACGCTGTTCATCGACGAGATCGGCGATCTCCCCGCCCTCCTCCAGCCCAAGCTCCTCCACGCCCTCGAAGATGGCGCCGTCGTTCCTGTGGGCTCGACGCGCCCACAGCCCGTCGACGTGCGGATCGTCACGGCGACGAGCGCCGACCTCAGGCTCGCGGTCGAGGAGAAGCGGTTCCGGGGCGACCTGTATGCGCGACTCGCCGAGTTCGTCATCGAGCTGCCACCGCTCCGCGACCGCCCAGAAGACGTGCTGAAGCTGCTCGCGCGGTTCCTCGAGCCCGGCCTGGCGCCGATCGACCCCGACCTCGTCGAAGCATTGCTCACCTGGGACTGGCCGTACAACGTGCGAGAGCTGAAGAACGTCGCGACCCAGCTGTCGGTGCGCGGGCGCGGCACCGAGGCGCTCACGCGGTCGATGGTGCCCGACCTCGACACGTCCCCCGAAACGGCTCCCCGCGCGCCCGGACGCACTCCCGACCGCGACGCGCTGGTCGAGAGCCTCGCGCGCCACGCGGGGGTCGTCAGCGAGGTCGCCCGCGAGCTCGGGCTCTCCCGTCGCCACCTGTACCGCCTGCTCGACAAGCACGGCCTCGACCCGGCAGACCACCGCGTGTGACGTCCCGGGACCTCCCGGCCGCCAGTCGCCATGTCACACCGAGAATCCAGTTTCCGACGAATGTCTCGGAGGCACCGGGCTTGCACTCCTCCACCCGACTGGAGGAGAGATGTACTGGTTCCTGACACTGACGAACGCGGCCGCCGCCCCGATGACGGCAGCCACCTGGCAAACGATGGACGACGCGAGCCGACAGAAGCACGTCGCCAAGCGGGTCTCGCACGACTACGTCCGGCTCGGCCCGCCGAAGCAGATGGACGCCATCTTCACGGGCGAGCACCGCCTGCGGCACCTGTGCGTCATCAGCGCGCAGACCGAGACGCTGCTCGAGTTCAAGCAGCTCGTCGGCGGTGGGCCGTCCGTCGACGTGTACTCGGTGGTGTCGTTCTCGCAGGAGGGCCTGTCCGCGTGGTCCGACCGCTTCCACGACGGCATGGTGGCCGCGCTCGACTCGCGCCCCGACCTCGACGTGCGCGGCGTGCAGGCCGTCTCGGCCCTGCCGTCGTACACGGATCGCGGGAAGAGCGAGAGCGCGGGTGGTGGCGGCTGGGCTTCCGACACGAGGTTCTGGCGAACCGTTGCGTACGACAGCCAGGCCATCCCCGTCGAAGCGAACCTCATCACGCGGGTGAAGTGGATGTCGGAGCTCGCCGAGGGTGCCGGATGCGACGCCTTCGTGCACGGATTCGTGCGGATGGCGTTCACCCAGGGGAAGAAGGACACCGTGGAGGGCGTGAAGGGCCGCTGGCTCGACGGGACCATGAGCGCGACGTTCCACACGTACGTGAACCGGGACTTCTACCTCGCAGCCGCCGAGGCGGGCGGGCACTTCACCCCGCCGAAGATCGCACCGCGCGTGAACCCGTGGGTCGCCATCGGAGACCCGAAGAACAGCGTCGCGTTCCGCGTGTTCGTCGGCGAGGGAGAGACGCCCGACGCCGTGCTGCAGACCCACTACGTCGCGCCGATGGACGAGGCCTTCACGACGCTCGCGGAGATGAACCGCCGGGCGCTCGACCTCGTCTATCCGCCCGAGAGCTAGGGACAGACCTGCTGCGCGCGGCTCCCCGCCTCGGCGTACCCGAGGGAGGCCGCGCGCCGCAGGCTCTCGCAGGCACCCGCGACGTCCTCCTTCGCGAGCTTCGCCTCACCGAGCACGGCATGGCTCGTCGCGTCATCCGGAGACTTCACGAGCAACGCCGTGAGTCGTGCGATCGCAGGGTCCGGGAGGAAGAGCTGGACCTCGACCGTCGCGAGGTTGCGCTCCACCATCGCATCGCCGGGGCTCTGTGCCTGCAGCGCGCGGAGCACCGTGTAGAGCGTCATGCGATCACCCGCTCGTATCGAACGATCCGCGAGGGCCATCGCCTCCGCTGCTGGCACCACCCGTCCCTCCCTGCACTCGAATGCGGCGCAGGCGCGCTCCACCAGCGTGCCGTCGGGACGCAGCGCGAGCCCGGGCCCGTCGGGTACGAACGCCGGGAAGCGGGTGTTGTCGCCGTGGGCGTAGATGTGGCCCTCGGGGAGGCGCGCGGGCGCGATGGTCTGAAGCGCCAGCCGATCGTCGGCGACCCGCTCGAACGCCGTGCCGCGGACGAGCTCGCCGTGGTGCGTGCCCTGCGGAGCCCATGCATTCCAACGCCAGGCACCGAAGACGTCCGCCTGGTACGCGGCCGCCTGGACCCCGACCCGCTCGCTGTGCGCCGTCAGCTCGTCGATCAGC
This sequence comes from Alphaproteobacteria bacterium, assembly GCA_020632875.1. Lineage (GTDB taxonomy): Bacteria > Myxococcota_A > UBA796 > UBA796 > JACKEQ01. Next base: position 257,269 of record JACKET010000006.1, on the reverse strand, counting down.
CGACGTCGCTCCGGCTCGAGCCGCGGCCGTTGGCGCGGGTCCGCTTCGAGCCTGGCGTCGAGCGCGTCGATGCGGTCGTGGATGGAGTCGGCCGAAGCGTCGGGATGCAGCTCGTACCGGGGCAGCCGGAACTCCCCCTCGACGACGGAGTCCGGGCCGCGCACCACCGTCCCGCGGAACAGGTGTCCCGCGATCCACTCGCCCCGCACGAGCCCTGCGCCCACCTGCGCCACGGGGACCGAGGCCCATGCGCCGACGCCGTCGGGCTCCGTCTTGCGGAGCATGGCCGCCGTACCGCTCGGCACCGGCACGAGGCGGCAGTCCCGGGCGCAGAGACGCTGGGCAGCCAGCTGCCCTTCGAACAGGTCGCCGACGAGCAGCGGACCCGAATCCGACGTCACCCTCGCCCCGCCCTCCAACAGCACGGCGGTGACGCCGTGGCCGTCACCGACGATCCGGAAGGCCCCCTCGAAGGCCACGCCTTCGCCGAGCGTCGCCGTCCCCACACCCTCCCAGCCGCCGGGACTCTTCGAGAAGGCCCCCGAGAACACCGCCTCGGACGCCGTCTCGCCCTTCGCCCCGAACGTCCACGGCACGGCGAGCCGTCCGGTGCCCGATCGGCAGTCCCCGTCCGTGCAGCGCGCAGGGGGAGTGGGCTCGTCCAGAGCGATCGACGGGCCGAAGGCTCGAGCCGTGCCGAGAAACAGTACAATCGAAGGGATCATTCGGACCTCCGGGTCGTCATGGGCCAGTGAGCGGCGGTTCGTACGGCAGCGACGTGGGCCGGAAGACGACGCGGTCCCTGCCCTCGGTCTCGAAGCGGGGCCCGCCCGCCCCGGAGCCGAACACGGCCTCCCAGCGGACGCGCCACAGCGGGTCACCGAGCGCCGTCTTCCCGGCCCTGCCGAGCACCTCGAGCTCGCCCGAGACGAGGGGCACCACGACGGTCCCCACCGAGAGAACGACGTCCGCGTCACCGCCGAGCTCGGAGGCCGCAACCGGTCCCCCGTCGTCGAGCGCGTCGAGCGGGAAGTCGAGCGTCATCGACGGGACGAGCTCGGCGAACGTGAGGAGGTCCAGCCCCGGGGGAGGGTCGGGTACGATCCACAGCACCGCGCGGCCCTCTTCGGGGTGCTGATGCCCGAAGGAGCCCACGCGACCGCACTGCTCGGGCATGCCCACGAGCAGGTCGCCGAGCTCGTCGTCGAAGACGTCGGAGGTTCCACAGGTCCCTGCACAGCCGACGCCCAGAGCCGCCACGATGCCGATCCGCATGTCACCTCCCAGGTCGGGAGGATTCAAGCTCCGTGCCGCCCATGGCGACGTGCGAACCCCTGGGATGCCGCGCCATCGGCGGGACGTCCCACGGCACGGAGGGGACGTCACACGCTCTGTCTCACGCCCGGAAGCGCTCCCGCCACGCGCTGGGCGACACGCCCACGACCCGCTGGAACGTGCGCCGGAGCGTCTCGGGAGTGCCGAACCCGCAGTCCTCCGCGATGGTCGGGATGGGCGCATCGCTCTGCGCCAGCGCTCGCTGCGCGGCCTCGACCCGGGCGCGGGACACGAACGCTGCAGGGGTCTCGCCCGTCTCGGCGCGGAACACGCGGGCGAAGTGGCGCGGGCTCATGCCGACCGACGCGGCGAGCGCGTCGATCGTGTGGTCGCCGCCGGGGTCGTTCAGCACGCGGGACACCAGCCGCTGCAGCCGCTCGTCGGTGCCCGGCCGGATGCGCAGGGCGCTGCCGAACTGCGACTGCCCGCCCGGCCGCTGGGCGAACATCACGAGCACCCGCGCGACCGCGAGGGCCATGCGCGGCCCGAGATCGAGGCGCACCATGTGCAGCGCGAGGTCGATCCCCGCCGTCGCGCCGGCCGACGTGAGCACCGGCCCGTCTTCCGTGAAGATCGCATCGGGCTCGACGCGGGCGAGCGGAAAGCGCGCCCGGAGCCGCTCGAGCTCGAGCCAGTGCGTCGTGCAGCGCCGGCCGTCGAGCCAGCCGAGCTCGCCGAGCACGAAGGCCCCCACGCACAGCGACACCACCCGCTCGGCCGTCCGTGCGAGGCGATCGACCGCCGCCAGCAGGCGCGGGTCGGTGTGCGCGGTGTCTTCGAGGGTGCCGCACACGACCACCGTATGCGCGGCTTCCACGGCATCCACGGGCCCCGTGTGCAGCGCCAGGCCCGACGCGGACGGGGTGCGGTCTTCGATGCCCGCGAGGCGGAGGTCGTAGGCCGGCGCGCGCCCGCGGCTCGCGAGGATGCGGTTGACCGCGTCGAAGACCTCGTAGAACCCCACGACTCCCACGAGCTGTACGCCCGGGGGCACCAGCACCGCGAGGCGCCGCGTCTGTGGCAGGAATCGTCCGGAGCCCGACATCCACGACCTCCATAGCCATCCACCCTGCGACCCTGCCCCGCGCATGGCTGGATTCGTCCGATCTTTGTCATTCCGGACGTCACACGGGCATCCGAGGATGCCCCAGGAGGTCCCATGCACACGCTGTACACGTTTCCGTTCGCCTGTTCCTTCGCCGTCCACATCGGTCTCGAGCGCCTCGCCGTCCCCTTCGAGATCACGTGGGTCGACCGCGGATACGCGAGGAAGATCATGACGAATGGATTCGATGCCCTGAACCCGAAGCGCAAGGTCCCCGCGCTGGTCCTGCCCGATGGCGAGGTCCTCACCGAGATGGTCGCGGTGCTCGACTGGCTCGACGAGCAGGGCGCCCCTCGCACGGCCCTGCGGCGGAGGCGTCACCTCGAGTGGGCCTCGTTCATCGCCACCGAGCTGCACCAGCAGGTGCTCGGCCCGGCCTTCGACCCCGCGACCCCCGAAGCCGGCGTCGAAGACGCGCGCAACCGCCTGCTCCCCCCGGTGCTCGCCCACCTCGAGGCCGCGGTCGTGGGCCGCGGCACCCTGCTCGACACGCCCTCGCCCGCCGACGACTTCCTGTACTGGGCCACCCGCCTCCTCGCCCACCGGTGGCCCGAGACCGTGCAGACGCCCGGCCTGCAGGCCCTGCTCGAGCAGACCACCGCCCAGCCACCCGTCCGGACGGCGCTGCGCCGCGAGGTCGAAGCGCTCGCCGCGGCCCGCGCCGCCTCCCCTCAGGCCTCGTGAACGCCGACGGGGCGCTGCACCGCGGCCGGGCGTCCACCCCGCAGCCCCTGGAGCGCCTCGCACAGAGCACTGCACGCGCCCGCCGGGAGCGCCGTGTCGAGCGCGACCTCGCGCCCATCGCAGCGAATCACGAGCCGGCTCCCGAGGGCCTCGATCCCGAGGTCGGCGAGCCGCCCGTCGATCTGCCGGACCTCGTCCTCCCCGATGCGCTCGTGCACCTCGAAGTACGCGTCGTGCACCACGAGACGCCACGCTTCGGTCGCGGGCCGGTAGCCCAGTCCCAGCTGGACCCCCAGCACCGACACCACGAACGCGCCGACCCACACGGCGTCGCTCCCGCCGACCCCCGCCCGCAGGGCGAACAGCAGCTGCATCACGACCATCAGGGCGACGACCTGAGCCACCGTGATCTTGGCCCGGCGACGCGTGGGCAGGTGCCTCGCGCGTAGCCCCGCGATCCCACCTGGCCGGCGCGCCGGGATCTCGGCCTCGTGGTGATCCGGGCCGTAGGAGACGAGCGCGCCGCCCTTCGCGGTCACGTGCGGATCTGCTGCACGTCGCGGATGAGCGTCGCCGGCACGCTGTCGGGTGTTCCGTGCGCCTCCCGCAGCGCCGCGAACCGCTGGGTGAGCCGGTCGAGCTCACGAACCGTGCAGGCCGTGGGCCACCGGTGCTCGACGCCCTTCACGGTCACAAGGAGCTCGTTGCCCTTCGAGCCCAACACGCAGTCCTCGAGGGGCGCATCGACGAGCGCGACCGCCTTGCCCGAGCGGGCCACGACCACCTGCCCCTTCCCGACGCCGATCACGAGCTCCCCGCCGCGCAGCACCCGCCAGAACCGGGACTCCAGCTCGACCCACAGCGGCACGCCCATCACGACCAGCCCCATCAGGATCGACCCGTCTTCGATGTCGCCCCGCTTGCCCGGGACATCGAACGGGAACGCCACGAAAGCCGCTCCGACCAGTGCCATGAGGAAGCCGAACGGCCGGGAGAGCGCCATGCCGGGTAGACGGGAAGCGCCCATCGTGGCGCGGTTCCTGGGCGACAGCCACGAGAACAGCGCGTGTGGGCGCAGCGGAACCGTGGCGCGCAGCCCTCCGGTCGGGACCGTCTCGAACTCCACGGTGGTGCGCTCGTCCATGGGAGGACTCTACCGCCCATGCCCCTCCGGGGCGACCTCCCCACCGATTCTCACTGGCCGCGCGCCCGCGCGTGTCTACGAAATGTGACATCCGCGGGGATTCGGTGACGACCCCACGGCTCCACCCCCTCCCGGAGAGTCGATGAGCTACCGACGCGGTCCGATGCCCCCCTTGATGCGAATCGGCATCCTCGCCCTCTTCCTCGGCGTCTTCGGAATGGTCTTCGTGCCGATGTGCATCGGGATCCCGATGGTCGGCGGCAGCGCGGCGTGGACGATGGCCGAATTCGCCCCCACCCGGCAGGACATGGAAGACGCGGAACGGCTCCGTGAGCGGGCTCGCGAAGAGGGTGTCGAGCTCGAGGTCAGCGCGGTCGAGATCGCCATGGCGCGGAGGGCCGGTGAGCTCGAGAACCTCGACGAGGCCGCCGACGCGTACTTCGAGGCCCGCGGCAACCGGTCCTTCGACGAGGACGACGGGCCCACGACGCCGCCCGCGCCCGTCCACTACAGCGGCGCGTACTACCCCGAAGAGCCCGAGGAGGAGGCGTTCGACGTGACGCCGTGGCTCTGGGCCGGCGGCGCTTTCGCGGGGATCTTCGCGGCATTGATCGGCGTCGTCGTGGCGTTCCAGTCGCTCACCGGCAGCGACGAGGAGACGGCCGGGCCGCCGCTCACGTGACGAGGGCCGCGATCCGGCGCTCGAGGAACCGCCGCTCGGGCTCCGTCCCCACGAGCTCCAGCGCCCGGCGGTAGGCCTCGAGGGCCTCGTCGGGCCGCCCCGATCGGACCAGCAGCGCCGCGCGCGCGCTGTGGAACAGGTGGTGCCCGGCGAGCGGCTCGTCGAGCGCATCGAGCATCGCGAGGCCCGCCGGAGCCCCGTGCGCCATCGCCACGGCCACGGCATGGTTCAGCGCGACGACGGGCGACGGGACGCGAACCCGGAGCAGCCGGTACAGGTGCTCGATCTGCGGCCAGTCGGTCGCCTCCCACGTGGGGGCGCGGGCGTGCAGCGCGGCGATGGCCGCCTGGAGCGCGTAGGCTCCGGGACGCCCGGCCACCGCGGCCTCGACGAGGGGCATGGCCTCCGCGATGGCCTCCCCGTCCCAGAGCGCGCGGTCCTGGTCCTCGAGCAGCACGACCTCGCCGTCGACGAAGCGCGCGTGGCGCCGGGCGTGGTGGAGCAGCATCAGGGCGAGCAGCCCCGCGACCTCCTGGTGCCCGGGCCTCAGGCCGTGCAGCAGGCGCCCGAGGTGGATGGCCTCCTCCGCGAGATCGACGCGCAGGCCGAGGTCTCCGGAGGTCGGGCCGTAGCCCTCGTTGAACACGAGGTAGACGACCGACAGCACCCCTGCGAGGCGCTCTTCGAGGTGCGCCGGGTCGGGGATGGCGTACGGGATGCCCGCCGCCTGGATCTTCTTCTTCGCGCGCACGATTCGCTGCTGCATCGTGGTGCGCTCGACGAGGAACGCCCGCGCGATCTCCTCGGAGGTCAGGCCGGCGACGGTGCGCAGGGTCAGCGCGACCCGCGCATCCATCGCCAGCGCCGGGTGGCAGCACGTGAACAGCAGGCGCAGTCGGTCGTCCGGGTACGCGGAGAGCGCCTCTTCGGGGCTCGCCGGAGCGCGGAGCGCCGCCAGCTCGCCGAGCACCCGGGAGCGCTCCTCGAACCGGCGGCGGCGCCGGATGCGGTCGATGGCGAGGTTCCGCGCGGTGGTGATGACCCACGCGCGGGGGTCGTCGGGCACGCCCACGTCGGGCCAGCGGCGGAGGGCGATGACCAGGGCCTCCTGGACGACCTCCTCCGCGAGACCCAGCTCCCCCGTGATGCGCACGAGGGCGGCGAGCACCCGGCCCGACTCGTCGCGGACCAGGCGCGTGAGGGCCCGATCGACCGTCACCCGTCGCCGGGGATGTGCAGCACCGGACGGACCTCGACACAGCCGGTCGAGGCCCCGGGGATCTTCGCGGCCAGCTCGATCGCGTGATCGAGGTCGCGGCACTCGAGCAGGTAGAATCCGCCCAGCGCCTCGCGGGTCTCCGCGAACGGCCCGTCGGTCAGCAGGACCTCGCCGTCGCGGACGCGAACGGTGGTCGCCGTGGATGACGGCTCGAGCGCTTCGCCCCCGAGCAGGGCGCCCTGGCCCCGGGCAGTCTCGTTGAACGCGAAGTAGCCCCCCATCATCTCCTCGAACTCCGAGGGGCTCTGGGGACGGTCTTCCACATCGTAGATGAGCGCGACGTACTGCATGGTCCCTCCTTCAGGCCGTCGGCTCGATGATGCCGAACACGCCGCCCGTGGGGTCGGCGGCGATGTACATGGCGCCGACGCCGGGCATGTCCATCCTGTCACCGAGCACCTTCCCGCCGGAAGCCCGCACGCGATCCGCCGTGCCGTCCACGTCGCCGACCTTGAGCCACACGAGCCACATCGACGGCGCGTCGGCGTGCATGGCCGACAGCGCGCCGCCGATCATGCGCTCGCCCTGCTTGAGCAGGTAGTAGGTGCCGTTCGGCATCGGCATGGTGCCGGTCTCGATGCCGAAAGACGCCTTCAGCCAGGCCAGGTCGGCCTCGAGCTCGTGGGAGTGCAGCTCCGTCCAGTGGATGCCCTCGGCTTCGGGGGCGTCGGAGGCGGAGGCGTCGGCCTCGTGGAACAGCGAGATGGCCGCGCCGGACGGGCTGGTCACGACGGCGAAGCGCCCGGGCGGGATGTCGGTCGGCGGGACCAGGATGGCGCCTCCGTTGCGGACGGCCGCTGCGGCGGCGGCATCGACGTCGGCGACGCGCAGGTAGCTCTCCCAGTGCGCGGGGACGCCGGCTTCCTGGGGGGCGCCGAGGTGGCAGCGCGGCACGCCGTCGCCGGGGTCGAGCACCGTGGTGGTGCCGTCGCCCATCGGCACGTCCTGCGCGTTCCAGCCGAGCACGCCGGCGTAGAAGGCGCGGGCGGCCGCGGGGTCGGGGGTGACGATGCCGTGCCAGCAGAAGGACAGATCGGTGTAGGCCATGGGATTCCTCTCGGGGTGGGGCGACGCTCCAGTGCGTCTTCCGAACCGAGGACGACCGAGCCGACTGCCGATCGACACGTCCTCGAAAAAAAGTTCCTGAACGGTTTCCGACTTCTACCAGTAGGCCGGGTGAAGAAGGAGAGGACAGGATGACCCTGACACCCATGGAGGTGGGCGGAGTGCGCTCCGAGCCTGACCCGGACCTGCTCGCAGCCGCCATCGCCGGCGACCGGTCCGCGCTGGGAGGTGTGGCCGAGCTGTACTACCCCCGCATGCGCCGGTGGGCGCTGCTCGAGACCGGCGGCGACGCCGCACACGCGGACGACGCCGTCCAGGAGGCCCTCGTGCGATGGATCCGCTTCGCGCACACCTACCGGGCCGACCAGCCGTTCGGGCCGTGGATGCGCACGCTCGTGCGGAACGCGGCGCGGGACGTGCGACGTCCACGGGGGATCCTGGGCTTCCTCCCCTGGGCGCGCCCTTCGCAGCGGCCCGACCGCGCGACCGACCTGTCGCGGTCCGCGCGGCGTGTGCTCGACCACCTGGGCCGGCTGACCCCGCGTCAGCGCGAGCTCGTCGATCTCTGCGATCTCCAGGGTCTCCCCGCGGCCGAAGCCGCGCGCGAGCTCGGGATCGATGCCGGCACGGCCCGGGTGCACCTGCACGAAGCCCGCAAACGACTGAAGGCCGAGCTCGACGGGGTCGCCGAGCTGCTCGAAGAGGAGGCGTGATGGACCGCGATGCAGTGAACGAGGCGCTCGAGCGCTTCCAGGCGGATGGAGACTTCGAGCGGGACTGGCAGCGCGCGCTGCAGGCGGCTCCGCGGCGCCCGACGAGCGGGATGGCCATCGCCACCGGCCTCGCCGCGGCGGCGGTGCTCGGCTGGGTCGGCTGGACGGCCCTCGCGCCGCTGCTCGCCGAGACCGGGGCTCCCGAGACTGCCGCGGCATCCGGTCGGCGCGCAGCAGACGACGGCGTCATCCGGATGGGCGCGGGCCACGCGGCGCTGTGGCACCCCGACCGTCCCGTGAAGTCGGCGAGCATCGTGCTCCCCGACCACGTCGACGTGCTGGCGCTGCCCGACGGCGGCTTCCAGCTCAACGGCCTGCGTCCCGGGACCACCGACCTCGTCGTGGCGTACGCGGAGGGCGAGCCCGAGGTCCTGCATCTCGAGGTGACGTTCGAGGCGGAGTCTCCGCAGTCGACCGCGATGCTGGAAGTCGGGCTGGGCACGTTCCGTCTGTTCGACGTGTCCGGCGTCGAGTCGGTGTCCGTGGTCGACCCGGACGTGGTCGAGGTCGTGAACGTCGGCGGGCGCGCGGCATTCCGCGGCCTCCGCCCCGGGCAGACCGACGTGGTGCTGGTGCGCGGCGGCAAGCCGACGGTGTGGACCCTCACGCTCGGCGACGCGCCGGGCCCCGACCGCGTCCAGGATCGGACGCTGCGGATCGGGGGCGCCGACCTGCTCCGCCTGGACGCCAAGGCGATCTCGGTCGCGGATCCCGATATCCTCACGGTCCAGGCCGTACAGGACGGCGTGGTGTCGGTCATGGGCATCCGGCCGGGCCGGTCGGACGTGCTCGTGGCGACGGAGGACGGGGGTCTCGAGCACTTCCGGTTCGCCGTGGGGGACTGAGACGTGGACTCCGGGGAGCTGCACCGCGCCACCCTGCTGCAGCGGCTCCTCGGCTCCGGGGAGCCCGACCGCATCGCGCAGTGCGTCGCGCTCGGGCCCGAGGCGCTCGCCGTCGTCCTCGGGGGGCTGCCCGCACCCGTCGGGCTGGGCTTCCAGCCCGGGTGGCGCGTGAAGCGCGCGCTGTGGCCGGCCATCCAGCGCGACCTCGCGCGCGTGGTCTGCGCCCAGCTCGACGCGCCCGCGCTCGACCCGTACCGGCCGGGCCTGTGGCGATGGGTGCCGCCCGACCTCTGGAGCGACGCGCTGCTCGGGGAGCACGCCGCACGCTCCCCCGACGGCCTCGCGCTGGTGCGGGTGCCGGCCGCCCGCGTGTCGCTGGGGCCCCGCAACCGGGCGGAGGAGGTCGTGATCTCCCGCGACCTGTGGGTCTCGACGACCCCCGTGACAGCTGCCATCTGGGCCCGGGTGCTCGGCGAGCCCGCGCCCTCCGAGCCGCAGCGCCCCGTGTCGGTCTCCCATGCCGATGCGGTGCGCTTCTGCGACGCCCTGTCCGCGCGCGAGGGCCTGGCGCCCGGGTACGTCGACGGCGAGCGCGTGGGGCCCGACGCGCCCGGCTACCGCCTGCTCACCGAAGCCGAGTGGGAGCACGCCGCGCGCGCCGGCACCGACACCGAGACGTACGCGGGCGACGTGAGGGTGCGGTACGGCGCCAACCCGCACCTCGACCCGGTGATGCGGTACGACGAGCCGGAGGGCCCGGTCCCGCCGGTCGCCACGCGCCTGCCCAACGCCTTCGGGCTCTTCGACATGCTCGGCCTCGCCTGGGAGCGCGTCCAGGACGCGTGGACCCCGCGCCATCCGCAGGGCGTCGACCCCTGCGCCACGGAGCACGACCTGCCCGCCGAGGCCCGCGGGCTCCACGTGAAGCGCGGCGGTGACCACACGGGCTTCGCGAGCCTCGCCACGGCGGACTCCCGGTGCGACGACGGGCGGGGCCCGTGCGCCTTCCGCGTGTGCCGCCACGCGTCGGAGCCCCGCCCCATCGCGCTCTCCGCGGCACCCGCCGTGGTCGTGTCGCCGTGGCGCCACGTGGCGCTCGAGATCCCGCACGCCCGGCCGCAGGCCCTCTTCACCCGCGACGGCCGCACCTGGGTGGGGCTCGCGGGCAGCTCCGCCACCGCGCTAGACGGCGTGCTGGTCTGCGATGCCGACCTGCTCGAGGTCGAGCGCGACCTCCGCACGCCCGCCGCGGTGCTCGACGTCCACGTCGTCGCGGGCACGCTCTGGGCGAGCCTCGGCCCCGGCCAGCTGGTTGCATGGGACGGCGGATGGCGCGTCGACCAGGAGCTCCCCGACGCGCCGACCCTCGCTTCGCACGGCGACGACCTGGTCGTCGGCACGCGGCGTACGGGGCTCGGCGTGCGCGGTGGGGAGTGGATTCCCGGCGTCCGCGGAACGACGCTCGGCTCAGTGGCCCTCGACGCCGAGCGGGTGTTCGCCGGGTTCACCGACCGGGTGCGCGTCTACGACCGGGACGGGCTCCGGCTCGCCGTGCTCGCGACCGGCGGCAACGTGGCGCTCGGCGACGGCATCCTGTGGAGCGTCGACCAGCGCGGCACGATCACGGCCTGGGCGCTCGACGGGCTCGCGGCGCTGGGGTCGTTCGCGCATCCGGTGGGCGGACGGCACCCCGCACGCGTCCGGGCCTGGGGCGACCGCGTGGTCGTCTGGCACCGGTCCTCGGTAGGCGTCTACGCGCCGGACGGCACATGCCTGCTTCGCTGGGCGTGCCCCACGGGCCACCGCGTCACCGCGGCGTTCCCCATCCGGGGCGACCTCCACGTCGCGATCGCAGACGACGCCGAGCCGAGGGGCAGGGTTCTGCGCCTCTGAAAGCGCTCATCCCCCCGAACGCCTACCCGTGCGCGTGCGCGTGCGCGTGCCCGCGCCCGATCCGCGGAGTCGAAGGCGCGGGTGAAGGTTCAACGTCCCTCCCCTCCTTCCTCCCTTTCCGTTCCGAGAGGACGGACCCACCGTCGTACCGACGCGAGCGGCACCGACTCCTCGTTCGGGAACGCGCACGCGCACGCGCACGCGCACGGGGATGGTCAACCGATCCGCTCGAGGCGCATGCCGTCGACCCGGTACACCCCATCGCTGATCGCATACGACAGCTCCTCCATGTCGCGACACAGCGCCGCGAGCCGCGCCACCGCCTCGGGGCCCGTGTCGCCCGTCACGAACAGCAGGTCACGCGCGGGCAACGCCACGAGCGGCGGGCCTTCGATCAAGGGCTCCATCGCCTCCCAGAGCTCGGGGAGCAGCACGAGCGACGCCTCGTAGTTGCCGCCCGCGAGCAGCATGTACATCCCGCCCTCGCCGCGGATGTGCAGGTGCGGCAGCGATCTCAGCAGGTTCTCGCGGGCGAGCGGGAGCCGCTCCTCGACCTCCGGCACCAGCGCCTCGAGCTCGGGCTCCTGCAGCGGGCGCATCGTGTCGGGCGTGTCCTGGACGAACACCGCGGCCAGGTCCTCGGCCAGCGCGATGGACGCGAACGTCACCTGCACGTCCGGACCGGCCTGGAGCGTGAGCGGCGCGGCCCCCGGGTACACCCGGATCGCCAGCTGGTCCCGGCCGGTCGCCGACGACACCGGCATCGCCATGTTGCGCAGGAACCGGTCGAGCATCTCGCGCCCCTCGTCGGGCGGCGACTGCCGCATGTCGGCGAAGATGTTGTGCAGGTCCATCCGCAGCTCTCCGCCATCGCGGAGCATGAGGATCACCCCCGGCTCGACGACCTCGATCGCAGAGATCGTCGGCATGTCGCCGAGCGCGCGCACCGCGTACCGGGTCGCTCCGTCGAGCGTCCACGGGATCACCCCGTCCGCGTCGACCGCCTCCGGCGCGAACGTGCCCGCGAGGAACCCGCCGAGGTCCGGTGCATCCGGGAAGCCCACGAACACGTCCCGCATGCGCCGGAACGGCCCGTGGTGCGGGAAGCTGAAGGACCCCTGGAGCCCGTGGATCTGCACGACCCCATCGGCCTCCACGCTCAGGACCCCCTGCTCGAACGGGTCGCAGAGGTGCCCCTCCATCCCGCCGATCCGGAGCGTCGCGGTCTCGCCACCGGCATCGGCATGAAGCTCGAGCCCGTCGCCGTCCGGCGCGCCGTCGTCACCCGTCAGCCGGCACCGGAGGTGCACCCCCTCCTCCGTGTCGAGGTGGACGTGGGCGTCGGCCACGAAGGCCTGATCGCCGATGCGGATCCACACGGTCGTCGTGCGTGTCGCGGGCCCTGACGGAGCCGCCGGACGAGGAGGCGCTGCGTCGTCCGCCGGGCGGGGGCCGCGCGGGAGCATGAAGTAGAGACCCACGGCCACGGCCGTTCCGATGGACACGGCAATCGTGACGAACGCGCTCATCGGCGGTGCTCCCGGTCAGGTGTTGCAGTGTGTCACACCTCCGACTCGGCGCGCGGCCGTACGGTCTTCGTGGGCGGCTTCTCCTCGGTCGCCCACCCTCCCGGAGCCGCCCATGGAACGCACCCAGACGCCCGCCCGCACCGCTCCTCGACCCGTCGTGGCCGAGCCGACGCCGTCCCTCCCCGCCATCGACAACTCCGCCGTCGCCGCGCAGCAGTCCGCCGCGACTCTCGCGCCCGACAACACCTGGCTCGGCGATGCCGAGGGTGCCTCGCCCCTGGGCGAAGCGGCCTCGTGGGCTGGCGAGCAGGTGCGCTCCGAGGGGACCAAAGCGGGCATCGAGCACTGGAAGGGCAAGAAGGGCATCGACATCAAGGGGTCGCTGGACATCGAGTCCGGTCGCTCGATCGAGTACGACGAGGACGGGGTCACCCTCGTGGACGCGACCGGCGGACAGATCTCCGCAGGGGGCGCGAAAGGGGCCGTCGCAGCGAGCGGCTCCTACGAGAACCGACGGAACGTCCGCCTCCGGATGGGCCGACGCAAAGACGGCTCGATGCCGACCCCGGACGAGGTCCTCCGGCAGCAGGAGGTCTTCGAGGCCGACCTCGCCGACGGCAAGGGCGACGGCATCTCGGCGGACGACTTCTTCGCGGGGCTCGACGCCATGCAGGCCGGCGACAGCTACGCGCGCGACCGCGTGAAGGGCGTCTCGGGGTCGGTCGGCGGCGGCGAAGGCGTGCAGGTCAGCGTCGGTGGGAGCCAGCGCCACGAGGTCCGCGAGACGTATGCGGTCGAGGACGGCAAGGTCGTGGTGACGCTCGGCGACACCGAGACGAAGGGCGCGAGCGCGGGTGTCGCTGCAGGCCCCGGCGGCATCGTGGGCGCCGAGGGCAGCAAGTCGAAGAGCACCGAGCAGGACCTGAAGATGGAGTTCGACATCCACTCCGAGGACGAGGCCGTCGCCGCGAAGGCGAAGCGCGACCTCGCGCTCTACCGGTTCGGCGGCCTCCTGCCCGGGGCGGCCGACGCGCTCGGCATCGAGACGTACGAAGACGCCGTCGCGTGGCTCGAAGCGAAGGACGAGAACCTCGACGCGCTCGGCGTGTCCGTCGACAAGCTCAACGAAGACGCCGTGGCCGCCGCGAAGGCGCGGCAGCAGGCCGAGATCGACGGCGAGGTCGAGAAGGCCGCCTACGACCCGTACAAGCACATCGGGACGGGCGAGAAGTCCGAGGCGGATGCCGGAGTCACGGGCGCCGGGGTCAGCCTCTGGGGCAAGCACTGGGAGCAGGAGCACGGCGTCGTCTACGAGGACGGCGAGCGGAAGGACAGCGGGTCGTCCACGGAGGAGAAGCGCCGCATCTTCGGTGACGACACGCGCAAGGGCAGCCGGGTGGTCGCGACCGACGACGGCGACGTGCACGGCATCTACTACACCTCCGAGGGCGACGCGGCCGAGAAGGCCGACGGGCCGCTCGCCGACGCGCTGAAGAAGGGTGCGCCGGGCGCGGAGGCCGCCGCGGACGCCGTGGACGACCCCACGCTCGTCGTGACGATGGACGGGTCGCTCGAGAAGCTGGGTGAGGCCTATGCGAAGCAGGGCCGGAAGCCGAGCGACAGCGAGGAGTACATCGCCTTCGAAGGTCGAAAGCACCTCCACATGTACGAGCAGGAGCTGGTCGCCGAAGCCATGAAGCGCGGCGAGGACCCCGCCGAGTTCATGAAGAAGCTGAACGACGACTGGGCGGCGATCGCGAGGATGGAGGGCGGCGACGGGACGGTGGAGGACCTCACCCCCGAGCAGCTCGAGCTCTACAAGAAGGGTCTCGAGGCCATGGCGAAGCGGGGCGACGAAGACACCGACTACGCCTTCGAGCTCGTGGCGCTCGAAGCGATGGAGGACCCGGCGAAGGCGTCGGAGGCCATCGCGAAGATGGTCGCCGAAGGCGACGCCGACACCCTCGCGCGCTTCCAGGAGTGGCTCGAGGAGAGCGGGATGAGCGACGTGCTGCACGTCGATGCGGGCCTCGTGGCGGGCTCGACGCACCTGAAGGAGCTCGGCAAGGCGCTGGACGCCGGCCAGGGAGAGGTCGCCGAGCACGAAGCGGCCGCGCTGCTCGAGAAGCTCGTCGGGGCGGGGATGTCGCCCGAGGCCCTCGAAGAGACGCTGCAGGGCTTCGACCTCACGGGGGCCGTAGCGGGCAAGGAGTCCGGCGGCCTGCGTCGGTTCTACGAGGCGCTCCCGCCTGGCGACCGCGCGACGTTCATGAAGCTCGTGGGCGGCACGCCAGCCGGCAAGGCGCTCCTGGAGCAGATCCAGGCGGAGCGTCCGGACCTCCTGATCGACCCCTCCATCCCGCCCGAGGAGCAGGAGGCCTGGCTCCAGGAGAACCTCGGGAGCGTGCTGGGCGGCGAGGACGGGCTCGACGCCGAAGCGCTCCGGAAGCGCGCCGAGGAGGCGCGCGAGGCCTACCTCGCGATGGGCGACGCCAAGGCGTTCGGCGTGGCCGCGGACGCGCGGTACCGGGACCTGCAGCGCGACGACCCCGACTACCTCGACAAGGTCGGAGACGCGGTGACCGGTCTCGGCAGCACGTACACCGACGTGGTCGGCGAGATGACGGGCTCCGACACCATGATGGCCGGCCTGACCTCGAACGTCGTCGGCGAAGGCGGCACACCCGAGGAGATCCGCGACGCCTGGGAGGTGTGGCACGCCGTGATGGCCCAGCACCCGGGGAGCCGCTGGGACTTCTACATCGACGAGTACGAGGCCGAGCTCGAGCGCCGCAAGGCGGCCCGAGCTGCGGGGTAGGAGCCCGTCGGACGCGTCAGGGCGAGCAGGCGGGCCACTTCTGCTCGTAGAGCAGGGGCTGGACGAGGTTCTTCCCATCGTCGCGCAGCTCACCCGAGGCCCACGTCGAGCCGTCGGACATCGCCTTCCGGTACACGGCCAGACTGCACCGGCCCGTCTGGTGCACCGACATCGTCACCGAGCCGAGCTCGAGCGTGATCTCCGCCCCGCTCTGGCTCCACGAGCCCGTGAGCGGAGCCCGGTCGTCGTAGCGCCCCGTGAAGTAGATCGTGGCCTGGTCCGCCGAGACGAAGTCGAGCGTCTCGGTCTCCTCCAGGTTCCGGAAGCGCTTGTACGCCACGTCGGTAGAGCCTTCCGGGCAGGCGCCCGGGGAAGCACCGACGGGCGCCTGCCCGGCGCAGGCGAGGGTTGCGAAGAGCACGGAGAGGACGGACACGATTCGGAGGGTACGCATGCTCCTGCCCTACCCGGCGGCCCCCGCGGCGGCGTGACGTGTCAGGATGTGTTGCATTCGGAGGCGGGGTAGGAGGCTGGATGCGGATCCCCGTGCCAGGCGGAATCGTCGACACCGACGCCCGGGTGCTCGAGAGCCCCGGGGGCGACGTGCCCCTCCGCGAGAAGGAGGCGCGGCTGTTCGAGGTCCTCGTGCAGGCCGAGGGCGGCGTCGTGTCGCGCGAGGCGCTGAATCGCGAGGTGTTCGACTACGCGCCGTCGGTGGCGAGCCGGACGCTCGACGCGACCGTGGCGCGGCTCCGCAAGAAGCTCGAGTCGATCGGGGCCGAGGGCACCGTGCAGACCGTCTACGGCGAGGGCTATCGGTATTGGCAGGCGCGGTCGGAGCAGCCGCGGGCCATCGTCGGGTACGACGAGGCCGAAGCCTCGCTCAGGGCCGCGCTGGCGGGGCCGGGTGCCGTGCTGGTCACGGGCACCGGGGGTGTCGGGAAGACCGCGCTCGTGGCGGAGGTGCTGCGCGACGCGGCGGACGTCGTGACCGTCCGCTGCAGCCCCGACCGACCGCTGGCCGTCGCCGTGCTCGATGCGGTGGGCATGCCCGCGGCTCCCGTCGATGCCGTGGGTGCCGCGCTGGCGCTGCGTCCCGGCCTGGTGCTGGTGCTGGACGACGCGGAGGTCGTCGATGCCGGAGATCTCGCCGACGCGCTCGGATGGACGACGGGCACCACCCTGCGGCTCGTCGTCGTGTCGCGGGTCCGTCTCCCCTGCCCCGGCGCCCGCGAGGTCGCGCTGAGCGGGCTCGATGCCGCGAGCGCACGCGTACTGTTCGCGAGCCAGGCGGGGCCCGTGGAGGGCGATGTCGACGGCTTGCTCGCGCGTCTCGGGCACCACCCGCTCTCGGTCGTGCTGGCGGCACGCCGGGTCCGCACGCTCGGCCTCGACGCCTTCGCGAAGCACCTGGCGCGTGACCCCGACCTCCTGAGCGGTGACGACCCCAATCCGCGCCACCGCAGCCTGGCGCGCATCCTCGACGCGACGCTCGGCCTGCTCCCCGAGCCCGCGCGGGCCGCTCTGACCGCGCTCGCCGCGGTCGACGACCCCATCGACGACGATGCCGCCATCACGGTGATCGGCGGCGGCGCGCTCGACGGCCTTCCCGCCCTGCTCGACGCCCACCTCGTCGTCCGCCACGACGGCGAGTACGACCTGCACCCCCGAACCCGCGCGCACGTCCGGCGCGCCGGGCCTCCCGCGGCCCTCGATGCCGCGGAGCGGCGGTATCTCGCGCACCTCGCTGGGCTCGTACGCGCGTCGCTCCCGATGGCGCACGACCTGCCCACCGACCGCCTCGCCCGGGCCGAGCGCCGCGCCCGGGTGCTGCGCGACCCGCACGCGTCGGCCCTCCTGTACGGCCTCTGCCGGGCCCTCCACGACCGCGGCGACGTACAGGTGCTCGAAGCGGGTCTCGCGGCCCTCCCCGACGACGACCCGTACGCCGCGCTCGTCGCCGCGCACCTCACGCGCCAGGCCCAGCCGGGCCGCGTGGAGCTCGGCGATCGGGCCATCGAGCTCACCCGCACCGACCCGGTGCTCGCGGTCGATGCGTACCTCCAGCGGGCGAGCGTCCTCGCCCACCATGGCCGCGGTCCCGAGGCCGTTCGCGACCTCGACGCGTTCGAGGCCCTCGCCTGCGGCTTCGGCGAGGCGTGTACCGTGTGGAGCTGGCTGTGGACGGCGGTCGTCTGCCGCGTGGCCGCACCGGATCACGCCGAGGAGCGCATGCGCCGGATCGAGCCGCACCTCGGCCGCCTCGACGGCGCCGACCAGCTGCGGTTCTACGGGAACGCGGCGCTGGTGGCGGCCAGGCGCCTCGACCACCGCCGGTACCTCGAGATCTGCGAGATCCGCACGGCGCTCGCCGAAGAGCGGGGCGACCCGCTCGAGCTCGCGCAGGCGTACGTGCAGCACGGCCCCGCGCACTGGTGGCTCGGCGAGTACGAGCCGAGCGTGAGGCTGATGCAGAAGGCGTTCGACCTCGCGCCCGCCGGCCCGCGCTGGATCCAGGTCATGTCGGCCAACAACCTCGGTGCCATGGCCATGCACACCCTCGACTGGGAGGCCTCGCGGCGCGCCCTCACGCTCGGGGTGATGCGCGCCGGCACCTCCGAGCGGTCCCGGATGACGGCGGAAATCCAGCTCGGTTGTCTGGAGCGCGAGATGGGCATCCGCGGGTCGGACGCGCCCGGGCCCAACATCACGGGCGTCATGGACGACCGGTGGTTCGTGTGGCCCGCGCAGTGCGGCGATCTGGCGCGGTCCCTCGCGCTGGCCGAGGCCGTGCTGCGCGACGAGCGCCCGGTCGACGTGAACCGCGTCCGCGCGCTCGACGCCGCCGCCGAGCTGTTCGTGGCAGCCGGCCACTGGAGCGCCGCGGTCGAAGCGCTCGGCATCGTGCTCGGGCAGATGCGCCAGGGCACCGCCGACCGCAACCCGCTGGTCGCGCTCGAGCGGGTCGCGCGCCGCGCGCTGGGGGAGCGGGTCCCGCGCTGGACGCCCCCCTCCGGCCTCGTCCCGTACCTGAGGGTGAACACGGAGATCTGGAACGCCGTCGAGGACGCGTTCGACGGGAAGGCCGAGCGAGCCCTCACGCGGATCGCGGCCGTGCGACGGGAGGTCGCGCACCCCGGCCTGACGGAGCGCTCCGTGCTCGCCTGGCGGCTCCGGGCGGCCGAAGCGGTGGTCGCCGCGGTCCGGTAGCCGATCGGGCATCGGTGGCCCGGGGCCTGGAGCCCGGAGTCCAAAGCGCTCACGGGGAAGGGATCGAGCTTCGAGCGTCCGAGGCATCACGCAGATGACGCAGAAGGACGCAGATGACGCAGAAACCAGGCCGTCACGGGTCGAGCGTCCTCGTTCTCCCGGGCACCTTCGATGGGGATGTCCACCCGTGACGTCAGGGCTGTCGAGGGACGTCGCCGTTGTTCGGGTCGACAGAGCGGGCCTTCTTGCGGACCGGATCCGGGACTCACCAGAGCAGGCTGGCGTCTCGGGCCGCCAATCTCGCGCGCGGAGTCGGAGCATCGAGCGTCCCGGGGACTCGAGGACGCTCGACCCGCAACGGCCTCGTTTCTGCGTCATCTGCGTCCTTCTGCGTCATCTGCGTGATGCCACGCAGCTCTCGACCCTGGACGACCTCGGACACAGCCTGCTGTGGCTCGCTCACCATGCGAGACCTGCGTCGGCGCCTGGGGTCAGCGCCAGGCGAGCTCGAGCAGGAACACCTCGTCCGTTGCGTTCAGCTCGGCGATGACGAGCGTCCGGCCGTCGCGCGTCACGTCCGCGATGACGCCCAGGTCGCCTTCCCGATCGAGCAGCGGGTGCTGCTCGCCCGTCTGCAGCGAGAGCCACGCGATGCGCTCCTCCCCCACCACCAGCAGCTGATCGTCGGCCACCGCGAACCCGAAGTGGTAGTCCACGTCCTCCGCGAGCGGGTGGATGTCGAACGTCCCGATGTCCAGCACACCGAGCGATTCGTCATGAAGGACGACGATTCTCGTCGCATCCAGCCACTCGTCGCCCTCCACGTCCGCGAGGCACCGCTCCGCCGCGCCCGGCGCCACGGGTCGGATGCAGAGCGAGCCGTCGGGACCGTCGATGGCAACGTGCCGCTCGTCGGGCGACACCGCGAAGTACGCCACCGGCGTCGACCCGATGTCGAGGAACGGCTGCGGCGGACCGGGGGTGTCCGACGAGAACCACGCGAGCGTGCCGGTCCCGTCGGCGCGCCGCTCCACGTAGTACTGACGCGCCCGGGCGCGGGAGTGGTTGCCGTACTCGAGGTCCCCCACCGACTCCAGGGTCGTGAGCTGGTCCAGGGCCTCGCCCGCGAAGCCCATCCGGTTCACGGCATAGCGCAGCCCCGAGGGCCGGGAGCCCGGCCCGAGCGCCGGGATCGGGTCGACCGTGAACAGGCCGGACCCGTCCGGCGCGATGGCCATGAAGTCCGACTCGTCGCACGGGAACGTGTCGGAGCTCACGAGCGCCCGCCGGTCGGGGTCGAGCACGTGCCGCGTCGCCCGCACCTTCGACACCTCGGTCTCGAGCACGAACCGGTCCGCCTCCGGCGCGGCCGCGATGAGGTGCACGCGGCCGGGGACGTGGGTCTGGAGCCGCGGCTCCCCGCCCGGCTCCCAGGTGTAGACGCCCGACTGGTGGCCGTCCCAGTCCGACAGCACGATGACCCCGTGCGCACCCACGTCCGCCGCCCTCGCGTGCAGGCCGGTGCCCGTGGTCGTCCCGTCGAGCGCCATCCACAGCATCTCCCCGTCGCGCGGCACGAGGATGCGGTCCCCGGCCTCGTCCCACCGCGCCATGCGGAACGCGGAGCCCGTCCCCACGGGGCGGATCGCGGCTTCGGGCCCGGGGAGCAGGTGCAGCTCGGACTCCCGCGCGCTCCGCAGCAGCAGGAGGCCACGCGGTCCCCAGTCCTCGGGGATCATCTGCGGCGCGTCGATCGCGCGCACCTCACGTCCCCCGAGATCGACGATGCGGACGTGCCCGTCGAGGTCGTCGAACGCGACGAGCGCGCCGTCCGGCGAGAGCACCGGACAGCTGTCCGGCGTCCCCGCCACACGGGCGATTCCGCGCGGCGCCTCGCCGATGCGCTGCACGAAGACCTCGTCGCGCGACGTGTACGCGACGGTGGTTCCATCCGAGGAGAGCGACGTGCACGTCGTGTCGCGCGGCACGTCGAGCGGCACGACCTCCCGCAGCGCGTACTCGCCTCCGGACACGCGCGTGCCGAGCCAGACGCCCGCCGGGCCCATGATCAGGCTCCCGAGCGCGAAGGCCGCGGCTGCCACACCCGCCGTGACGGCGACCATGGCGAGCGGCCGGGCCCACGAGCGCCGCGGCGGGCGCGCCACCTCCGAGGTCAGCGTCGTGCCGAGGATCGGGTCGGCCGGATCGGGCGCATCGGTGCGCTCGCCGGTGAGATCGGGCACCGCCTCCATCGCCCAGTCCTCGAGCGCGGGACCGGGCAGGCGCGGCGCCAGCTCGCGGCAGCGCCGGGCGACCTCGCGTGCCGGGGGCCGACGCCCGGGCTCGGTGTCGACCATGGCCTCGAACAGGGCCGCCGCCTCGGTGCCTGCGAGCTTGCGGACGTGCCGGATGGCCGCGTCGACCTTCGCGCGGTCGGTCGCGACGTAGCCCCGCCGGCCGAGCAGCTCGGCGAGCACGATGCCGAGCGAGTAGATGTCGGAAGGCGGCGCGCACACGCCCTCGAACCGCTCCATCGCCATGTAGCGCACCGTGCCCACGACCATGTCGGCCTGGGTCTCCGCGTGGCGGTGGTCGACATCGGCGCTCGCGATGCCGAAGTCGAGCAGCTTGACCGTGCCCGCCGCCGTGAGGAGCAGGTTGGCCGGCTTGATGTCGCGGTGCACGAGGTTCAGCGGCCGCCCGTCGTGCTCGGTGGTCGTCACGGCGTGCAGGGCGCTCGCGACCTCGCCCACGACCTCGAACGCGGCGCGCGGGGGGAGCGCCTCGTGGCGCACGATGGCCGCCAGGTCGAGCCCTTCGACGAGCTCCATCGCGAGCGCCCACCCGACGGAGAGCTCGACGATGTCGACGACCTGCACGATGGCGCGGTGCCGCACGAGCGACAGCAGACGCGCCTCGTCGCGCAGCCGCGCGATGTTCGCGGGGGTCGCGCTGCCCTCCTTCAGCACCTTGAGCGCGATGACCCGCTCGAGCCCGCCCGGCGTCACCATGAGCGTGCGGTACACGGCGCCGAAGCCGCCCGAGCCGATGCGCTCCTGCACCTGGTACCGCGTGAGCCGGCTCAGGGGTCCACCACCACGCGGTCGACGCACACCCGGCCCTGCGGGACGCCCAGGTACTGCTCGATGTGCGCCTCGACCTGGAGGAGCACGGACTGACCGGCGTACGCGGAGACGTCGACCGTGACCCGCTCCCAGTCGTAGCGCCAGCCGTAGGCCCCGCAGTCCGTGCAGGCCGCGCCGTCCGCGAGGCCGATCGACCACACCGGGGTGCGCGTGCCGTCCGGCGCGACGACGAAGGCCCGCGCAGAGGTCGCGAAGTCCCAGAACGTCGCGACGGCGCCCACATCGAACGCGAGCGTCGACGCGCCCACGGGTACGGCGATCTCGCCGAGCAGCACGCCCTGCTCGGAGATCGAGGCGACCTGCACGCCCTCTGTCGCCACGAGCCCGTCCGGCGGGCCCTCGAGCAGCACGCCGCGCGATGCCCAGCCCCCGCTGCCCTCGAAGCCCGCATTGTCGAGCGCCGGCCCCGGGTCGTCCACCACGCCCCCCGCGTCGCCCGCGGTGAACGCGTTCCCCGCCGCATCGACCAGATCCACGGGATCGACGGAGATCGCCGCGCCCCACGGCAGCCAGGGGCCGGTGAGCTGGGGCGCGAGCTGCACCACGAGCCCCCCGCGCCAGGGCTCGAGCTCGAGGGGCACGGGACTGCCCACCGAGAGCACCGGTGACGCACCGGCGAGCGCGGGCTCCGACAGGAACACGTCGAGCGCGTCGGTCGGCAGCAGGCTCGCCTGGCCGAGATGGATCCGGCCGGACCGCGCGTCCGGCACCAGCGCAGAGGTCGTGTCGAAGCTGACGATCCACCCCTCCTGGGGGCTCGTCAGCGTCGCGGAGCCCGCCATCGCCGCGGTGCCCCCGTCCGCCAGGCCGTCTCCGTCGGCGTCCGCGAGGGTCAGCGTGAAATCCGTCCACTCGATGCGGGCCCAGGTCGACACACGGACCTCGCCGGGCGCCACCGTCAGGACCAGCGCGTCGGGCCCTGGCGCGGCCGTCACGTCCAGCGCGACGATGTTCACGGCCTCCCCGTCGGCGGGGGCCAGCGCCACGCCGCCGTCGTCGAGCGGGAGCACCACGAGCTCCGCGTGCAGCGGCGGGTAGCCCGACGAATCGTCGATCACGAGCTCGAACGGCGGCCACGACAGCGGCGCGGCCCCCGTGTCCGCCGTCCCGACGTCGGTGTCGGTGTCGGTGTCGACGGCATCGGTGTCGGTGTCGGTGTCGTCCGTCTCGGTGGGAGCGGGCTGCTTGCAGGCCAGGAGGGCGGCGAGGAGCGTCATTCGAGGCCTCCGTCAGAGCTGTTCGGCATGGTCCATCAAGGCCTGGCGGAGCAGTTGGAAGGCTCGCGTCTTCGGGAGATCCGCCCGGTAGATCATGAAGATCTCGTCATCGAAGCGAGGCAGGTCGCGGTTCAGCACGGTCAGCCCCGGAGCGCCGTCGAGCGCCACGCGTCGCGGCAGCAGGCCGAACCCCAGAGAGCCCGCCAGGGTCTTCGCGAGCCCGAGATCCCCGCAGGGGAGCAAGCGGCCGAACGACAGGCCGCCCTCCTGGAGCGTCTCGAGCAATGTCGTGAACGGCGGGCGGTTCGGGAACACCAGGGTGCCCTCGCGGAGCGCGCCGGTCGCCTCGCCGAGCTCCATCGCGCGTGTGCTGAAGATCTGGATGCTGTCGCGGAACGCGCTCCGCATCACGAGATCGCCGTGCGGCACGGCGTTCACGACGAGCCCCACGTCCACCTCGCGGTCGATGACGGCCTGCCGGACCTCGGCCGAGCTGCGGTTCCACAGCTCGAGCTCGATGCGCGGGTGGGCCTCGAGGAACCGCTTCAGGAAGCGCGGGAGGAAGTAGCTCCCGAGCGAGTCGTGGCACCCGAGCACGAAGCGCCCGACCGCCTCTTCGGCGAGGTCGCGGACCTGGAGCTCGATGCGCTCGAGGGCGAGGAACACGTCGTCGCAGCGCTCGAACAGCAGCAGGCCCGCTTCGGTCGGCACGACGCCCGACCGCGTGCGCTGGAGGAGCGGCGTGCCGAGGTGGTCCTCGAGGGCGGAGATCGAGGCGCTCGCGGTGGCCTGGCTCACCCCGACCACCCGCGCGCCCCCGGTGATGCTGCCGGCCCGTACGACCGCCTGGAACGTGCGCATGGCCGAGAGGCTCATCGGCATGCTCTCCCCTCCCGCGGAGGAGACGGTACCACTGTCAGCGGGGATGGGACGGCGCCGCGCGGAGGATGGCGGCTTCGGCGTCGGTGCGGTCGCCGAGCACGGCGTCGACGGGCTTCGCGCCCGAGCCGCCGTCCTGCACCATCATGCCGATCGCCACGGACAGCCGGTCGGCCTCGGAGAGCTCGGCCCCGTCGAGCAGGGACCACGCATGGGCGTGGACGAGCCGGGCCGAGGCGTCGCTCTCGAGCCGGCCGTCGAGCGGCAGCACCCGGACGCCGTCCTCTCCGCCCAGCACGAGCCCCGCGGGGGTCGTCTGGACCCAGTCGAGCGGGTGCCGCGAGAACTCGGTGGAGTAGCGCAGCTCTCCCGCGGTCGACAGGACGTGCAGCCGCCCGTCGAGCCCGACTGCGACGGCTCCGGTCGGGATCGGGGCCAGGCCCGTGAGCGGCGCGCCCTGCCACACCCACGGCTCGCCCGTCGGAGCGCCCGCCGCGTCGCGCATCAGCAGGCGCCCGTCCTGCCGGGCGATTCCGAGCCCGGTTCCCAGCACGGCGACCGCGTTCCCCGCCACGTCGGGTGTGCCGCCCTCCTCGAGCAGCCGCGGCGCGCCCGACGGCGGCACGAGCAGCCCCACGGCTTCGTCGGCGCGCTTGCCCGCGGAGAGCACCACCGAGCCGTCCTCCAGGGCCACCGCGGACGAGAACACCCCGTGCGCACCGAGGTCTTCGCGCAGCGCGAGCGTGTCGGGCTCGAAGACCCGCACGCCGGTGGCATCGGCCTGGAGCGCGCGGCTCGCGTCCCAAACGACGGGCCCCGAGCGCACCGTCGCGTCGGGCGCCTCGTGGATGCGGGTCAGCTCGAGGGTGACCGCGTCGAGCCGCTCGAGGTGGGGCGTCGACAGGGCCAGCGACCGCCCGTCGGGCGACCACGCGAGCTCGATGCGCCGCGCTCCGGGCACCTCGCGCGTCGCGATCACCACGCCCGTCGGGAGATCGACGATCTGCACGCGCTCCTCGGAGGCCGTCGCGAGCAGCCGGCCGCCGGGATGAACCGCCGCTGCGTGCACCGGCGCGTCGGGCACCAGCCAGTCGACGTCGGACTCCGGGAGGCCCCAGATCGAGAGCTGCCCGTGGGCGCCGAGGGCCGCGAGCCAGCGGCCCGACCGGTCGCCACCGAGGTGCCGGGGGCGCTCGTCGAGACCGAGCAGCCGGGCCTTCAGCTCGCCTTCCGCCGTGGCGACGAAGATGCCGCCCGCGTCGTCGGCCATCGCGACATCGCGGCGGCGCGCTTCGGAGCCCATGAGCACCGGGCGGCTGTTCTGGGTCCACAGCACCTTCTGGCCGTCGAGCGCGCGCGCGACCACGTCGTCGCCCTCGGTCGAGTAGAGCGCGTCGCGGCCCAGCACCACGCGCGCATTGGGCAGATCGGCGACCTTGCGCCCCGTCGCGACCTCGCGCACCTCGGCCGGGAGATCGAGCTCGGGACGCCGGATGGTCGAGCCCACGACGCGCTGGCCGAGCGGCCCGACCGCGTGCAGGTACAGGTCGGTCACGGCCTTCGGCAGGGTCGCGGGCTGCAGGCCCGGCAGCGAGAACGCCCGTGCCGGCGGGGCCTGCCCGTCCTGCCAGGCCTGGACGACCACCTGGTTGCCGGCCTTCCACGCATTCTGGATGCGCATGTCGCCGTCGGGCAGCGCCACGCGAGCGACCTCGCCGTCGACCACGTCGAGCACGACGAGCTCCGCGCCGTCCTGGCACAGGATGTTCTTCGGGCTGAGGATGCGCAGCGGGCGGCCCGGCAGGTCGCCGTGCGTGCGCGGCTCGAGGCTGCGGATGTCGCGCGTCTCGTAGCGGCCCCCGGCGTACGTCACGAGGACCACGCTCCCGCCCACGGCGAGCTCGTCGGCGCCCTCTTCGAGGGTCACGGTGGCCACGGGCCACACGCCGCGCGTCGTGAGGTCGGCCCACGCCAGCCCGAGGACCGGGTCGTCGGTCACCTCGTCGGCGTGCAGCAGGTCGGTGCGGGCCGCCGTGAAGCGACGGTTCGCGATGTTGGCGTTCGCGCCGGCCAGCAGCGCTTCGACGAGCTGCGCACGCGTGCGGGCCTCGGCGCTGCGCGCGACGTCGGCCGACTGCTGCGCCACCACCGCGGAGCGGCGCACGCCCGCACCCGCGATCAGCGCGGCGGCGGCGAGCGCGGCGAACACCACGCTCGCGAGCACGGAGCCCACGAGCAGCGGGCGCCGGTTGCGGTCGGCCCACTTCGCGGCGCGCTCGGCCCGCGTGTACTCGACGGCGCCCACGGGCCGCCCGTCGATGTAGCAGAGCAGATCTTCGCGCAGCGCGCGCACCGAGCGGTACCGGTCGCGCTTGTCGGGCGCCACGGCCTTGCAGACGATGGCGTGCAGCTCGTGCTCGATGCGCCCGGCCGGCGGCACGAACGTCTCGCCCTTCTTCAGGCGCTCGTACGCCACCATCGGCTCGTTCTCGACCCACGGGTGCTCGCCCGACAGCAGGAACCACAGCACGCCGCCGAGGGCGTAGACGTCGACCCGCTCGTCGGGGGCTTCGCCCTTCGCCTGCTCGGGCGGCATGTAGAACGGCGTGCCGGCGGGAGGCGCCTTGCGGGTGTCGTCGAGTGAGAACGCGAGCCCCCAGTCCACCACGAGCACTTCGCCGAAGGTGCCGAGCATCACGTTGTCGGGCTTGAGGTCGCGGTGCACCCACCGCTTCGCGTGGGCGTACTCGATGGCGTCGCAGATGGCGCGGAAGATGTCGAGCTTCTCGCGGATCGAGAGGTCGGGCTGGGTCTCGATCACGTCGACGAGGTTCTTCCCGACGATCTGCTTCATCGTGAAGAACGGGCGGCCCGCTTCGGTGCCCGCGTCGTAGATGGGCACGATGTTCGGGTGGTCGAGCAGGGCCGTGACGCGCGCCTCGTGCCAGAACAGCTTGCGCATGCGCGGGTCGGCGGACTTCGTGACCTTGAGCGCGACGGTGCGCCCCAGCAGGGCGTCCTGCGCAGCGTGTACCTCGCCGAGGCCGCCCACGCCGAGCTCTTTGACGATGGCGTAGCGCGGGGGCTCGGGCGGCGGGCCCGACGGGTCTTCGGTGTCGGGCTGCTCGCCCGGCAGCATGAACGTGCGCGAGATCCGGTTGTCGTCGCTCAACTCGGTCGGCCCTCCATCTCGGATGCGTGGATCGGCCCGGGAGGCCTCCATTCAAGCAGACCCCAGGCGAGCGCCGCGCGCGACCCCATATCTCCGATGGCTGCCATCGGCAGAGTTGGGAACCCCATCAGAGGTCGAGGATCGCGCTCCATGCCCAGATCGACGCGGCCCGGAGGTCCGTCGGCTGCTCGTTCGACATCACCACGAGCGCCACGCGGGGGTCGTCGAGGATGTAGGCGAACGTCGCGTAGCCCGCGATCCCGCCCGTGTGCCCGTAGATGTCGAGCGTCCCGTCGCCCTCGTGGAACGCGCCGAGCCCGTACTCGGACTCCTCGGGCCCGGTGAGCCCGCCAGGCGTCGCCATCGCCTCCCACGACTCCGCCGAGAGCACCGATTCGTGGAGCGCGAGCTGCCAGAGCGCGAGGTCTGTGGGGGTGCTGACGAGCCCGCCGGCCGCCCACCCCATCGACGGATCCGCGTCGCCCGTGACGTCCACGCCGTCCGCGTCGTACGAGCGGACCGTGGGCGCCGGGTCGCCCGAGTGCGCCAGGACGGTCGCGTCGAGGTGCAGCGGCGCGAGGAACCGCTCGTTCACCACGTCTTCGTACGACTGGCCCGTCGCCGCCTCGATCGCGAGGCCGAGCAGGATGTAGTTGGTGTTCGAGTACTCGAACTGCGTGCCCGGCTCGAAGTGGAGCGCGCTCTCGTGGTCGACGGCCCACTGCACGAGCGCGGTCGGGGTCCAGGGCTGCGACGCGTCGAAGTCGCCGATGTAGTTGTAGCTCGGGATGCCGCTCGAGTGCCCCAGCAGGTGGCGCAGCGTGGGGCCCGCGTAGAACCCCGGAACCCACGCCTCGATCGGGTCGTCGAGCCCGAGCACGCCCTCCTCGACGAGCTGGAACACCGCCGCGGTCGTGAACGTCTTCGTCACGCTGCCGATCCGGAACGTGTCGTCGGGGACCCAGGCGCGCCCCGCCTCCACGTCGGCCAGCCCGTCGGTGCCGACCCACAGCGTGTGCTCCTCGCGGAACGCCACGGCCATCGCGAGCCCCGGCATCCCCTGCTCCGCTCGCGCGGCCTCCAGCGCGGACTGGAGGGTGGCGGCGGTGTCGGCGTCGACCGCGTCCCACGGGCCGTCGAGCGGCGGGAGGGGACGCGTGCACCCGAGCAGGAGGATCAGCATGGGCCCAGCGTACCCGGTGGAGCGACGACTGCTACAGCCTCGCTACAACTCCGGGGCCCCGGCACCTCCACCCGCTACCTGCCCGCCGTTGCAGGAGGGCTCCATGCGTTGGTGGGTTCTGGTGTTGTCGGCGTGCACGCCGTTCGAAGGGTCCCGTTCGGTCGAGGCGTTCGACCGCTCCCCCACCGAGGAGGCCTTCCCCGGCGCGCGGATCGAGGGGACGGGCGTGCTCGACCTCGTGCTGGACGACGGGACCACCGTGGGCGTGCCGTATGCCGTCCAGGCCGGCGTCGCCGTCGCCGAGGGCGACATCGTGCTCGGGAGCGCGGACGACGTGACCCAGCGCGCCGCCGCCGTGCAGTGGAGCGCGAGCCGCTGGCCGTGCACCATCCCGTACGCGTTCCACTCCTCGCTGTCCGCCGTGTCGAAGCAGGACTTCCAGTCCGCCGTCGCGCACTGGGAGGACCGGACGGGGCTCTCGTTCGTGGAGGACCCCACGGCCACGGACCGCATCCTCGTCTACGGCGGAGCGGGGTGCTCGTCGGCGCTGGGACGGGTGGGTGGAGAGCAGCTCCTGAGCCTCGCCCCCAACTGCGGCCGCGGCGCGGCGATCCACGAGATCGGCCACGCCATGGGCCTGTTCCACGAGCAGGCGCGCTCCGACCGCGCCCAGAACGTCACCGTGCACTGGGAGAACGTGCCGAGCGCCTACACGCATGCGTTCCAGACGTACCTCGCGCGGGATCTCGCGGGCAGCGACCTCGGGGCCTACGACGTGGGCTCGATCATGCACTACGCGAGCGACGCGTTCGCGACGGGCATCTGCCTGCCGGGCGAGACCCAGGGCTGCACCCTCACGCACACCGACGGCAGCTACCTCACGGAGAACCAGCGCTACACGCTGTCCCCCACCGACATCGCGGCCATCGCGCAGATGTACCCGACCTGCACGCCGGTCGTGGACGACCACGGCGACGGCTTCGCCGACGCGACGCCCGTGAGCGGCGGAGCGACGGTGCCCGGCGTGCTCCACGCCGGCGACAACGACGTGTTCGCCATCTCGGCGCCCGTCGGGCACACGGTGCACGTGTGGACGACCGGCACGACGGACACCGTCGGCGTGCTGTACATCGACCAGGAGTACGTCGCGGAGGACGACACCTCGGCGGAGGGCCCGAACTTCGCGCTCCAGACCGTCGCGACCGGCGCTCCGCTGCACGTCGACGTCCAGGGCTGGACCGCGAACACCGCCGGTCCGTACGTGCTCCACGTCGAGACCGTCGCGCCCGAGGCTCCCGAAGACACCGACGTGCCCGAAGACACCGACGTGCCCGAAGACACCGGAACCCCCGGTGTCGTGACGGACGACCACGGCGACACCGCGGGCACGGCCACCGTGGTGCCGCTCGCGACCGGCACCTCCCAGACGCTCGTCGCGACGCTCGACGCCGGGGACGTCGACGTGTTCCGCGTCGAGGCGAGCGGCTCCGGCACGCTGTGGGTGTTGTCGTCCGAGGGCTTCGATCTGACGGGGACGCTGCAGGACGCCTCCGGCTGGACGCTCGACAGCGACGCACCCCCCGGGAGCGGCGGCGTCGTCCTCCAGGCGCAGGTCGCGCCCGGCGCGTACCTCGTGTTCCTCGAAGGCGGCTCGACCTCGGTCACGGGCGCGTACGCGGTCTCGTTCACCCTGCAGTGAGGCGAGCGCTCCGCGACGATTCCGAACACCCGGAATACGGGGGACGCGCGAGAGGGAGCCCGGACGGTCCCCGCCCCCGACCGCGCGAAATGGCCCACTGCGGAGGGCTCCATGACGAACCGGAAGCTGTCCCTCGCCGCGCTCGCGCTCACCTTCACCGCCTGCAAGGGCGGAGGCGTGGGCGACACCGAGACGGATGCCGACACCGACACCACCAACGCCTACCACCCGCCCGGGTTCTACGAGCCCGCTGTGCACGGGATGGAGGCCAAGTTCCAGGAGCAGGACTGCCTGGCCTGCCACGGCGCCGACCTCGAGGGCCAGATCGGGCCGGCGTGCTCGAGCTGCCACCCGTCCGACTGGAAGACGACCTGCACGTTCTGCCACGGCGGCGTCGACTCCACGACGGGCGCGCCCCCCGAAGACATCGACGACAACACGGATGTCGCGCTGTCGCCGTACCGCCCGCACACGCGGCACCTCGCCGACGGCGACCACGCGCCCATCCCCTGCGAGACGTGCCACGCGGTCCCCGACTCGGCGCTCGCCGAAGGGCATCTGTTCGTGGGCGACTCCACGCCGGGCCAGGCCGAGGTCACGTTCTCGCTGCTCGGGACGAACGGCAGCTGGGACGGGCAGGCATGCACCGTCTACTGCCACGGGACGGGCCAGGGCCTCGGCACGGTCGTGCACACCGACGGCCCGCGGAGCTGCGACAGCTGCCATCCGTACGTGAACAGCGCTTCGTCCGCGTTGAGCGCGATGAGCGGCCAGCACCGGCGGCACGTGCTCGAGGGCATCGCGTGCGGCGAGTGTCACAGCACCACGGCGGATGCGAGCGGGAACATTGTGGGGCCCGCCCAGCACGTCGACGGCATCCGGCAGGTCGCGCTCCCCCAGGGCATGACGCACAGCGGCGGCACCTGCTCCGGCGCGTGCCACGGCGAGACCCACTTCTTCGAAGGCTGGTGAGATGACCGAGCAGGAGGCACGGGACGCGGTCGCCCGCGCACGCGACCTGATGGAGCGCGTCGTGGGCGGCATGTTCGGCTCCGAGGCACGCGAAGCGGCCGCGGTCGAAGAGTCGCGCACGCTCTACGACGCGGCGATCGAGGTGTTCCGGCAGGCCGGGCTCGAGCCCGAGCTCGCCGAGGCCCTCGCCGACCGCGGGTTCCTCGCGCTCCACGGGGCCAACGCGCCTCAGGTCGCCCTGCCCCTCCTGCTCGAGGCGGCCGAACGCTACGAAGCGCTCGGCGATGCACGCGCCCGGCTCGCGACGCTTCTCGACCTGGCGCCCATCGATCCGGTGCACCCGGCGCTGGATGCGGTCTACGACGCCGTCGCGGCGGGCCTCCCGGGCGACCTCGAGCCGGAGGAGGACCCGCTGGTGCTCGTCGTGGCGCGGCGTGTGGCCGGGCACCACGACGCCGCGCTCGCGCTCGCGCAGGCCCTCGTCGACGAGGCCCTGGCCCGCGGCGACCGTGCGCGGGCCGCGAAGATGCTCGGCGAGCGCGGCAAGACCGAACAGGCCGCGAAGCAGCGCAAGGCCGCGATGGCGAGCTTCGAGCAGGCCCTGGCGCTCGCCGAGGAGGCCCGCGACGCCGAAGAGACCCTGCGGTCGCTGCTCCTGCTCGTGGATGCGTGCTGGTCGTCGGGCGACCAGAAGCGGGCCCGCGAGCTGTTCGCGCGCGCCGAGAAGGTGCGTGGCGTGCCGCAGAGCCTCCGGACGCTCCGGAAGATCACGGCGATGGCCCTGAAGTGAGCGCGCGGTACGACGCGATCGGCGAGGGCTACGCCAGCCGCCGCGTCGAAGACCCCACGCTCGCCGCACGCATCGCGGCAGCCCTGGGCGACGCACGCACGATCTGCAACGTCGGCGCGGGCACCGGGAACTACGAGCCCCGCGACCGCACGGTCCTCGCGGTCGAGCCCAGCGAGGTGATGAACGCACAGCGCCCGGCCGACCGGCCCGCCATCCGCGGGAGCGCCGACGCCCTGCCGCTGTTCGACGCCAGCGTCGATGCGTGCATGACGGTGCTGTCGCTGCACCACTGGCATCCGCACGCCGCGCGCGGGGTGGCCGAGATGTGCCGCGTCGCGCGCGACACCGTGGTCATCGCGACCATCGACCCGCGCGTGTGCGGTCGGATGTGGCTGCTGCGCGACTACCTGCACGAGGTCCGCGAGATGGACGACCGGATCTTCCCGGTGCCCGAGGTCCTCGTGGGCTGGCTCGATCGACCGGCGCGCATCGAGGTGGTCCCGGTGCGCCGCGACACGCCCGACGCTTCGCTCATGAGCTTCTGGGCGCATCCGGAGCGCGTGCTCGACCCCGTGGCGCGCGCCGCCACCTCGGGCTTCGCGCGCCAGCCCGCCGACGTGGTCGAGCGGGTGGTGGCGGCGGTGCGCGAAGATCTCGCGAGCGGCGCCTGGGACGCGCGCAACGGCGAGCTACGCGCGCTCGAGAGCTACGACGCGGGCCTGCGGCTCGTCGTCGCGCACCGGGATCAGGGCGAGAGCGCGACGAGCAGGTCGTAGTCGCCGGTGCTGTTCGAGAACGGCGCCGACACGGCGACGAAGTACTGCACCCCGGCATCGAGCGCGACGCCCGAGATCAGGGAGTACGGGGCCGTACCCCCGTCGTCGTCCTGCGCGATCGCGCCGCTGTCGAAGCGGCTCGTGCAGTTCGCCGCGTCGCTGCAGATCCAGATCACGGTGTCGACCGAATCGACACCCGCGCCCTGGGAGGTCGAGATGTCGAACGAGGCGTTCGCGGCCGGCGTGAACGTGTAGTAGTCGAAGTCGCCGACGAGCTCGATGGCGGCCGTGAACGGCGCGCCCACCGTGATGGGCGTTGCCGCTGCGGGCGAGCCGTTCGGCTCCCCGGGCCCCGCGAACACGTAGTCGACGGTGAGCGAGTAGCCCCCGGTGTCGCCGAGGTAGCCCTGCACGCCGACGTAGTACGTGCCGGCGAGCACCGGAACGTCGGACAGCAGCGAGTACCCGGACCCGGCGCTGTCGTCGTCGGAGTCGATGTTGCCGGTGACGTAGTTGCAGTTCGCCGGATCGGTGCTGTCGCAGAGCCAGATCTGCGTGTCGGCCCCGACGCCGGCGGTGGGTGCGCCCGTCTGGATCGTGAGCCCCCCGTCGCCCGGCACGGTGAGCTCGTACCAGTCCTGGTCGAGCACCGATTCGAGCGCGGCTTCGAACGGGGCGCCGAACGCGAGCGACGTGGCGGTGGCGGCGTCGTCGTTGGGCTCGCCGGGGCCCATGGCCTCGATCAGCAGATCGTAGTCGCCCGTGCTGGTGCCGAAGCCATCGACACCCACGTAGTAGATGCCCGGGGACACCGTGAACGTGAGCTCGGAGTAGGCGTTCACGAACGCCTGGATGTCGTCGTTCCGCGCGAGGTAGTCGGCGCCGTACCCACAGGTGTCGAACATCGACTCGTCGCACAGCCAGATCCGCGAATCGCCCACGTCGTTCGCGCCGCCCGGGGCCGACGTGAGGATGTGCACGTCGGACGTGCTGAAGATCTCGAAGCGGTAGTAGTCCCGGTCTCCCACGGCCTCGACCGTCGCCGAGCCCGTGTAGGTCAGGGTGACCGGCGTGGCGACCAGCGGGATGTCGTCGGGCTCGTTCGGGCCGGTCGCGAAGCCCATGTAGAGCCCGTACTCGCCGACCCCGGCGAGGTAGCTGCGCACCGCGACGTAGTAGGTGCCGGCGGTGATGTTCGTCTGGATGTGGGAGTAGGTGTTCGTGGGGAACGAGATGTCGTCGTTGTAGGCGATGTTCCCGCCCGTCAGACCGTAGAGGCAGTTGTCGGGGTCGGTGCTGTCGCACAGCCACATCTGGGTGTCGACGCCGTTGCCGTTGCCGAGGTCGAACGTGGTGAGGTCGACCACCGTGTCGGCGGCGACCGTGAAGGTGTACCAGTCGACGTCGTCACCCACCTCGATGGCCGCACCGAACGGGGTCAGGGGATCGAGCGTGGCTGCATCGGCGGGAGTGTCGTTGGGCTCGCCGGGCGGGTAGACCGTGAGCACATCGAGCGTCCAGTCGCCCACGTCACCGGAGTCGAAGCTCGAGAGCACCACGACGATCTCTTCGCCCGGCGCGAGCGGGATGCCCGCGAGGCGGCTCATGCTCGAGTCGACGAAGTCGTCGTTCCCGAGCACGCACTGCGCGAGGTCGGCCGGATCGAACGACTGCAGGTCGGTGTCCCAGAGGTGCAGGTAGCCGTCGAACGACCAGCCCGCGGTCACGTCGACCACCTGCGGCAGCCCGGTCTCGTTCACGAGGACGACGGGCTCGTAGTAGAAGCCCGTCTGCCCGCTCGCACACGTCGCGCTCGGCCGGCTCCAGGTGCCGTCGGTGGCGTCGAGCGCGCCGGTCGCATTCACCGTCTCGCCGTAGGCGCCGATCGAGAGGACGACGGGCGGATCGACGACGATCATCCCGGTGTCGCCCGTGTTGGTCCCCGTGTCCATGACCGACGTGTCGACCACGGAGGTGTCGATCGTGGCGGTGTCGGTGTCGGTGTCGGAATCCGTGTCGGCGTCGGTGTCGGAATCCGTGTCGCTGTCGGTATCCGCGTCGGTGTCCGCGTCCGTGTCCGAATCCGTGTCGGAGTCCGTGTCCGAATCCGTGTCGGAGTCGGTGTCCGCGTCGGTATCGGAATCGGTGTCCGAGTCGGTGTCCGAATCCGTGTCGCTGTCGGTGTCCGAATCCGTGTCGCTGTCGGTGTCGGCATCCGAGTCCGTGTCGGCGTCCGAGTCCGTGTCAGCGTCCGAGTCCGTGTCGGCATCCGAATCCGTGTCGGCGTCCGAATCGGAGTCGGAGTCGGTGTCGGTGTCGGTATCGGTGTCGGTTTCCTCGCCGGTGTCGGACTTCTTGCAGCCGACCGCCAACAGGACCAGGATGGAGAGCACGCGCATCGGGAACCTCGCCTCGGGAGCGCGCACGATACCGCTCCTCTCGCTGGAGATCACGGGATTTCCAGGATCAGGGCGAAGCCCGGCCCACCTGGAGGAGGAGCTGGTCCCGCGCGGCGTGCAGGAGGGCGTCGTCCGGCGGGAGGTACGGGAGCCCCGTCCGGTCGGGGTGCACGACGGCGAGACCGGATGCCGCGGCGGGGTCCGTGCGGCACCGGATCGCGGCGGCAGCGAGGTCGAGCGCACCGTGATCCGCGTGGAGCGCTTCCAGGCCCTCGGGCGCGAGGTCCCGGGCGCGCGGCCTCCCCCTGGTCGCGAGGATCTCGGGGAACAGGGCATCCCCGGCGCCATCCAGGAGCGCCAGCGCCACGCGTCCGACGAGCGCCGTGACGTCCGGGCTCCGTCCCGGCCAGCCCGAGGTGGGATCCGAGAGCCGCCAGACCGCGAAATCCACGATCAGACCCTCCAGATCGGCGCCGACACGAGCCGCCACGAGCAGGCGCCTCACCTCCGCGACGTGCTCCCGGATGCCGACCGTGTCGAACGGAAAGCCCTGGAACAGCGCCAGGCCCAGGTGGAGCAGGGCCTCGGGCCATCCGAGCGCATCGGCCACCGCCCCGACGTCGCCGGGCTGCAGGACCGGGACCGGGCGCCCGTCCAGCACCAGCGGTGCGAGCGACGCGTCCCTCTCGCGGTCGCGCAGCTGGAGCAGCACGTCCTCGCGGAGCTCTGCGCTCGCTCTCCAGGCTCGTCGGGTGCGCGTCACGGGGCCCATCCACCGCGAGGCTACCACCCCGCCCGGTGCGTGCTACGCTCCCTCCAGCGAGGGCTGGATGGCCGAAGGCGACGACGAAGAGCGCCGTGAGACGAACGCGTTGGTGACCCTCATCACCGGGGTGCTCGGCGGCGGCGCGTTCGCGGTGCTGGTCGGGTTGATCCTCTCGGCCATGCTGCTCGTGGGCACGGCCGCGGGGCTCGTAGCGGTGATCTTCTTCGTCTGCGCCTGATGACGAGCACCCTCGCCGCCCACATCCGCCCGCTGCTCGTGCTGATGCTCGTCATGGTCACGATCGACGTGATCGGTCGGCTGGTCGCGCTCCGCCGCGTGGTGCCGGTGAGCGACTTCCTCGCGAACATGGTGAGCTGGGGTGTGGAGACGCTCGCGCGGAACGCCGTCTTCCCCGTGCGCTACGCGGCCTTCGTGCTCGTGGGCTCCCTGGTGCCGTGGCAGCTCGCGAGCCACCCGGCCACCTGGGCCCTGGCGTACGTGCTCGTCGACCTCGCGTACTACGTGAAGCACCGGTGGCTGCACAACAACGGGCTGCTGTGGGCGCTGCACATGCCCCACCACTCGATCCGCACGCTCACGGCAGACAGCGCGCTGCGGCTGGGCTGGATCCAGCGGCTGTTCGACGACTTCTTCTACCTGCCCCTCGCCCTGCTCGGCTTCCCGGCGTGGACCCTGCTCATGGCCGTCGAGCTGAACCACGTCTACCAGTGGTGGTGCCACGCCGAGTGGATCGGGCGGTTGAAGTGGCTCGACCCCTGGCTCAACACGCCGTCGAACCACCGCGTGCACCACGCCACGCGCCTCGAGCAGGTGCGCAGCAACTACGGCTCGACCTTCATGATCTGGGACCGCCTGCTCGGCACCTACCAGCCCGAGCCCGCCGAGAGCGTGACGGAGTTCGGCGTCGACATCGGGTACGTCGGCAACAACCCCGTGCGGTTCCAGCTCACGCCGCTCTACCGCTACGTCCGGAACGCCCTGTCGTAGGTCGCGGCGACCGCGACGGCCACGAGCACCACCAGGGCCTGCGAGAACAGCGGGCTGCCGAGCAGCACCACGACGGCCGCCCAGTAGCCGACGTGGTCGCCGAGGCGCCTCCCCTCGCCCAGCCCATCGATCAGCAGCAGCGACACGATGGTCCCGGCGAACGCGAACATCCCCATCGGGCTGCCGGTGAGCAGCACCAGCCCCACGAAGAACGCCGCGTTCGCCGTCACCACCGCGCGATGGCGCAGCAGGAAGCCCACGCCGATCGCCCACTCCCCGAGGATGACGAGCCACGAGGCCGCCGCGAACAGCCAGGGCGTGCCCCAGGCCGCGGCGAGCTCGGCCAGGCAGTGCCGTCCGCCCGTGTAGCCGCCGGGCGACCACAGCAGCCCGTAGTCGGCCAGCCCGTCGACGAACGTGGCGAGGAACCGGCCCGAACGCCAGTCCGGGCTCAGCGTCTTGTCGAAGGCCGCCCCGAGGAACACGACCCCGCACTGCCACGGCACCCAGCGCTCCTGCGCGGGGGTCTGCGCGAGGCCGAGCAGCGCGAGCACCACGGCGGTGAAGGCGCGGTTGTTGCTGAACCACGCGAGATCCCCCGCCATGCCGAGCCCGATGGACGCCGCCAGCACCATCGCGCCGGTGCGCACGAGCCCCGTGAGCCACACGCCGAGCACACCGAGCACGCCGAGGAACGTGAGCGCGACGGGCCACGCGGGGCTGCCCTCGAAGGCCGCGAGCAGCGCGAGGGGTGGCACGCGCACCTGCGGGTACACGGTGATCTGCCCGGTGACCGCCCACGCGAGCGCGAGGAGCTTCACCACCATCACGGCCCGCGGCGACAGCACCGGATGGGCGAGCGACGCGGGAGATCGCAGGATCACGGCCACTCCCAGAGCTGCTCGGGGCCGCCGTCGATCCGGTAGCGCACGCGGACCTCGGCCGGGTGCGCGGAGCTCCGCTCGACGCGCTCGATCCAGCCCAGCACGTGCTGCATGCGGTTGAGCTGCCAGTCGCGGTCGGTCGCGGCGTCGTAGAAGTGCGCGTAGCAGCCGTACCGCGCGCGGACCCCGGCGGGGTCGAGCCGCACGCCGTCGATGCGCGCGTCGACGGTGTACGTCGCGTGCTCGTGGAACGGCGCCCAGTTCCCGTAGCTGTGCGGCCGGAGCGGCCCGGTCGCGATCCACACGGCCTGGGCGGCGAAGAGCACGCCGACCGCCGCGCCCGCGAGGCGCTCCCTCACCGGGAGGCCCGCGCGATCCACACCGCGAACCCCGCACCCACCGCCAGGCAGTACCACTGCACGAACGACAGCGGCCCGAGCCAGACGTGCGCGTCGCCGCGGAACGGGTCGCACAGGAAGCGGATCGCGGCGTACCCCACGAGGTACATCCGGAACAGCTGGCCCGGTGCCCGCGGCTGCTCGCGGATGCTCCACAGGAACGCCGCGAGGGCGAGGTTCCCGACCATCTCGTAGACCTGCGCGGGGTGCCGGGCGAACGCGGGGCCCCACGCGGCCAGCCCGGTCTCGCCGCCGTAGCAGCAGCCGTTCGCGAGGCAGCCGAGCCGGCCGATGGCGTGCGCCACCGGCAGCGCCACGGCCCAGGCGTCCCCCGTCGAGCGCCTCACGCCCGCGAGGCGCTTCGCGAGCTCCACACCGACGTACCCGCCGGTGAGCCCGCCGATGACGGTCTTCCCGTCGAAGTCCAGCGACTTCAGCTCGTCGAGGATGGCGCCCCAGTCGCCGGGCGGCACGTACAGCACCATCAGGAGCTTGGAGCCGAGCACGCCGCCCAGCACGGCCCCCGCGGTCAGCGCGAGGCCCTGGTTCCCACCGGGCATCCCGAGCCGGCGCTTCTCGGTGCGCTGGACCCAGGCCCCGACGACCAGCGCGAGCGCCACGAAGAAGGCGTAGCCAGCGCGTCCCGGAGTCACCGGACCTCCCGTCTCGCGCCCATCGTACGCCAGGGTGCGCCGGAGATCGGATACTCTGTGCCCGCTCCGAGGGGGGGCTCGGGGAACCGTCCGAATCGCGAGGAGGGCCCGGCGTGCCCGCTCCGGGAGAACAGATCGGCGCGTGGGTGCTCGAGGCTCCCCTCGACGCACCGGACCGGTGGCAGTGCCATCGGGTCGACACGCCGTTCCGGAAGGCCGAAGCGACGTGGCTCCAGGGCCCCGAGGTCGACGCGCTGGTGCAGGACGCCCGCCAGCTCGAGCGTCTGGCGCACCCCGCGATCCCCCGCGTGCTCGCCGTCGAGCGCTCCGGCGACGGGGTGTGGGTGGTCACGGAGACCGCGGCGCGCACGTCGCTCGGCAGCTGGATCCGCGACCCTCCCCTGCCGATTCGCGCCGCGCTCGAGGCGCTGGTCCAGGTCGCGAGGGCCCTGCTCGCCGCCCACGACTCCGGCGTCCGCCACGGCCGCCTCCACCGCGACACCGTGCGGCTCGACCGGGACGGACGCGTGCAGCTCGTGGACTTCACGCCGCGCGCCCATCGCACCGAAGCCGCGCCGCCGTACCGGGCGCCCGAGCCCGGGGAGGCGGGGCCCCTCCAGGATGCCTATGGGCTCGGGGTCCTCGCGGCCGAGCTGCTCGACGGGCGCATGCGGACCGCGTCCGATCCCGCCCCCCTGACCATCGACCGCGACGTTCCCGCGCGGATCGCGGATCTCACCCGCCGGCTCACCGACCCCCGCGTCGACCGACGCGCGACGGTCGCCGAGGGGGTCCGCATGCTCGAGGCGACCCTCGCAGAGCTCCCCGCGGGCCCCGACGAGGCGGCCCCGGAGCCCCGCCCGAAGCGCGGGCCGCCGCCCCGTATCGGGCGCTACGAGATCACCCGCGAGCTCGGGCGCGGCGGCATGGGGGTCGTATACGAGGGCGTGGATCCCGACCTCCGCCGAGCCGTCGCGGTGAAGGTGCTGCGGTCCGGCGCCCTGGCGCTCGACCGCGAGATCGAGCGCTTCCTCCGCGAGGCCCGCGCGGTGGCGCGCCTCGACCATCCGGGGATCGTCCGCATCCTCGACCTCGGACGGGGCGACGACGGCGCGTGGTTCGCGATGGAGCTCGTGGAGGGCCCCACGCTGGCCGACCGCCTGACGCAGGGCCCCCTGCCCTGGCGCGAGGCCGTGGAGATCGCGAGTGGCGTGGCGCGGGCGCTCGACGCCGCCCATGCCGAGGGCATCGTCCACCGCGACGTGAAGCCCGGGAACATCCTCCTGGAGGGCGGCGTCCCCCGTCTCACCGACTTCGGGCTGGCGTTCGACGCCACCGACGCGGACGCCCGCCTCACCCAGACCGGGCAGATGCTCGGCACGCCGCTGTACATATCGCCCGAGCAGTCCCTCGGACGCAGCGACATCGGTCCCCCGACCGACATCTACGCCCTCGGCGCCGTGCTGTACGAGTGCCTCGTGGGCGAGGCGCCGTTCGAGAGCGCGACGGCGGGCGACGTGCTGCAACGCCTCCGCGGCGGGTCGCCGCCCTCCCCGCGGACGTTCGACCCCGGGATCCCCGAGCACGTCGCGCGCGTGTGCCTCCAGGCCGTCGCGTACGAGCCCGA
This sequence comes from Alphaproteobacteria bacterium, assembly GCA_020632875.1. Classification (GTDB taxonomy): domain Bacteria; phylum Myxococcota_A; class UBA796; order UBA796; genus JACKEQ01. The sequence goes on along the minus strand of JACKET010000006.1, from coordinate 217,338 downwards.
CGCGCGCTACCCGAGCGGTGCCGCATTCGCCGAGGATCTGGACCGCTGTCTGCGCGACGAGCCCGTCCTCGCGCGCGTTCCGCCGCCCCGCCGGCGGGCCGGATCCACACGGTGGGTCGCCGTGGCGGGAGGTGTGGCCCTCGCGGTCGCGGCCGTCGGGTTCCTCGCGCTCCGGCCCGCAGCGGTGGACGGGCGCGAGCAGCTCGCCGCGGCCCGCCTCGCGACCGTGAGCGAGCGGCTCGCCGACCTCGAGGCGAGCGGGCGGACGGCGGAGGCCGACGAGCTCTGGGCGGCATTCGAGGCCGAGCCCGCGCTCCAGCAGACCGTCGCGCGCACCCATGGATGGATGCTGCGCGCCCGCCAGCTCGCGGAGCGCGGGGAGGCCGATGCCTCGAGCGCGGCGTGGTCCGCGGCGTATGCCGATGCCGAGGCGGACGACGACCAGATCGAGGCGCTCACGGGCCTCGCGCGAGCCGTGGCCCACGCCGACGACGCGGACCGCCTGCCCCGCGTGATGCGCCTCCTCGCCGAGCGTGCTCCCGAGCGCTTCGAGAGCGCCGACCTCGCGCCGCTGCGGGTGCTCGCCGACGCCCTGCTGCTGCGCCTCTCGGAGGCGGCCGGGCGCGCCGAGGGTCGCGCCGCGAGCGTGCTCCGCGCCCTCGCGTCGGCCACACCCACTGCGCACCGCGACGTGGGCCTGCTCGAGACGCCCGGTGGGGCGCTGCTCCTCGTCGACCGGACGGACGTCGACTCGCTGCGCGTGGTCGAACGGGGTCCGACGCTGCACGCGACCGGGGTGCGACGGCTGCCGCGAGGCACGCGTCCCAACAGCGTCCACGCGCTCACCGACCGCCTGTTCGCACGCACCGACCTCGCCACCGACGAAGGCGTGCTGGTCGAGGGCGACGGCGATCTGGTCGAGGTCCTCCGCTGGCCGCACGCCCGGATCAGCGCCTCGGCACGTGCGGATCTCGACGGCGACGGGCAGGAGGAGCTGTACGTCGGCGCGTCGCGCCGGCTGTGGCGCGTCGACCGCACTGAGGCCGGCTGGTCCGTCGCCGACGCCCATCGCGGCACGAGCCACGCGAACAGCGAGATCCCGGCGATGGCGGCCGCGGATGTCGACGGGGACGGGGACGGGTCCGACGAGCTCGTGGTCCTCTCCGCCGAGTGGGGCGCGTACGACCTTCGCGTCCTCGATGGCGACCCCGCGCGTCTCCGGGGGCGCATCAAGCTCGGCACGCTGATGGACCTCGCGGTCCTGCCTGGCGAGGACCACCCCCGGTTCGCGGTGGTGAAGCAGGACCGGTACCCGAACCGCCGCGTGTTCCCGGAGGACGGGACGCTCGGCTCCCCCGAGGGGATCTACCTGATCGCCGGTCCGCCCGAGGCGATGGAGGCCGAGCGCATCCTCGACATCTCGTGTGGCCGCATCCGGTCGGGCGATCTCGACGGGGACGGGCAGACCGAGCTCGTGGCGACGTGCGGATTCGACGCATGGATCGTGACGGACCCGGGCCTGCCGACCCAGTCGGCGATCCGACTCCCCCGCGTCCAGCCCCTCCACCTCACCGACCTCGACGGCGATGGCGACGTGGAGCTCGTGGTTCGGCACCGCGACGACGACGAGCGGCTCTGGGTGCTCGGCACAGGCGACGCCCACCTCCCGCTGCGCCCCTTCGATCTCGCCGTGCCGGTCGCCCCGCCTTCCGACGCCGATCCCGCGACCGCCGATGCCTGGCGCCGGGCCGACGATCTCGCGCTGGTGGGGCAGCTCGAGGCCGCCGCTGCGGCGTTCCAGCGGCTCGCCGTGCTGGCGTCCCGTCCCGAGCTCGCCCACGCCGCCCGGGTGCGCGCGGCGGAGGTGTCCGCGGCGCGTGGCGACCATGCCGGGGCGGCGAGGCTGTTCGAGGAGGAGGCGGGCGACGACGCCGGGCTCCTCCGGAGCGCCGCCGCGGCGTGGCGCGACGACGTCGAGCCCGTCCGCGAACGGAGCGTGCTCCAGCGGCTCGCCGCGGTGGGGTCCGCCACGAGCGCCGACCTCGAGCGGCTCGACGAGCTCGAGGCGCTCATCGACCCCACGCGCCTCGAGCTGGATCTCACCAAGCCGCTCGACGCGGGCTGGGAGGTGCTGAACCCTGTGGCCCTCCGCTCCGGCCCCCAGGGGCTCGAGGTCGACGCCTGGCAGCGGGAGGTCCTCGCCCGGCGTCCCATCCGCTGGGACGGCGGCTGGCTGCGGCTCGAGGTCGACCTCGTCACGCCCCGCGTCGACTGGGGGAGCACGTTCACCATCGCGCTCGTGCCGCGCGGCCAGGCCGTCCCGCTGACGGGGATCCAGGTGAGCGGCGGGGGTGGCGGAGGCGTCGTCGAGAAGCGGACGGACTGTCGGATCGGTCCCGAGATGGTCTGGGACGAGCAGCCGCTCGACACGCTCACGACCGTCACCTTCGACATCTGGCCCGACCGGTCCGGGCTCCGCTGCACGATGGCGGAGGGCGGACAGGTCCGCTACCGTCAGGAGCTCGTCCGGCCGATGCTGCCCCCCGGCGCCCGGGAGTGGGACCTCGCGCTCGTCTCGTCGGGCACGCACGCGCTCGCCCACGGCCTGCTGCGCCGGATCGCGATGGTCAACGTGGACGAGGACCCCTGGACGCCGACGCCGCTCGCCACCGCGATGCGGCTGGTGGCCAACGGCGACCCGGGTGGCGCGCGTCGGCTCGTGCCGCCGGGCGAGGACGCCTCCCTGGACGCGGCCATCGCGCTCCACACCGGCGACGACGCCGGCCTCGCGGACGCCGTGCGCCGGCTGGACGCCCAGGGCCGGAACGGATTCGTGGAGCTGCTGCTGCACCTCCACGTCGACCGCGTGGCGCCCGTCGTCCGTCAGGCGCTCGGCCCGCGCTGGATCCGGGTGTTCCACGACGCCTGGTACACCACCCTCCAGGCCCACGAGGACGACGTCGAAGCGAAGCAGGCGCTGCGCTGGGTCGCGGACGTCGACCCGGCCTCCCTGCCCCGATCCGACGACCGGGCGGCGCTGGCCGAGCTGCTCTCCATGCGCGACGACGACCTCGAAGGCACCCTGGCGCTGTTCGAGGCCCTCCTCGCCGACCCGTCGCTGTCGCCCGATCCGCGCAAGGAGGTCGAGGATCGCATGCCGCACCTCCGCCGGGCCCTCGCCCGACACGTGCTGCGGTCCGGCGACCCCGACGCGGCCCTCGACATCCTCGACGCCCTGCTGCACGAGGCGCCAGCCCCCGAGGTCACCGCGGACATGCTCTCCGTCGACCCCGGCCTCGCGCCGCTCCGCGAGCACCCCCGCTGGGCCGGCATCGTCGAGCGGGTCCGGAACCCCCGGCCCACGGCGGATGCGCTCCCATCCCCGTGATTCGCCCAGGAAGGTGGTAGCTTCGAAGCATGTGGTGGTTGCTCGCAGCCCAGGCCTCCGACATCACCGTGCCCGGCACGGTCTCCGACCTCACCGCGGCGCTGGCGTTGGCGGTCGACGGCGACCGGATCCTGCTCGGGCCCGGCTCGCACACCGACGCCAACCTGCGGATCGAGCACGCCATCACGATCGAGGGCGCTGGTCAGGGCACGACGACGCTGTACGGCGGCGCCGGCGCCACCGTGGTCGACATCGCGGTTCCCGGCGTGGTGCTGCGCGACCTCACGGTCGACGGCGGCGGGGTCAAGCGCGGGCTCGTCACGCTCGTCGGCTCCGACCTCCGGGCCGAGCGCGTCACCGTGATGAACGCCACACCGCCGTCGGGCACGTCACCGGGCGGCGGGCTCGGCATCTTCGAGGGGTCCGCGGCCATCCTGGTCGACGTGCGCATCGAGAACGCGAACGGCCAGGCCACGGGCGGCGGAATCTTCTTGTCCGACGGCACGCTCGACGCCACGGGCCTCGTGATCCTGAACGCATCGGCCGTCGACGGAGGCGGCATCCACGTCGCCACGGCCGGCTCGGCGGTGGTCTCCGACCTCTTCATCGGAGGCGCGACCGCCACGAACAAGGGCGGCGGCATCCGCGTGCTCGGCACCCTCGACCTCACCGACGCCACGCTCGTCGGAACGTCGTGCCCACGCGGCGCCGGCATCGACGTCGAGGGCACGGCCACGCTGAACCGCGTGTGGATCGAGGGCGCCAGCGGGAACAACGAGGGCTCCGCGATCCGGGTGCACACGAACGCCGGTCAGCTCGTGGCGACCAACCTCTTCACCTGCGAGAGCACCGGCGCCCCCGCCATCGACGCCACGTCCAGCGCGGGGCTCGTCGCGGTCTCGCAGTGGCTCTCGATCCGCGACGGCGACACGGCGCTCCGCCTCCGCACCGGCAACAACGACGTGCGGAACGCCACGATCATCGGGGCGAGCACGGGCGCGAACCTCTCGGGGGGCGGCGACCTCCGCGACAGCGTCGTGGTGAACGCCCTCACCGGCGCGACCCGGGGCGGCGCGAGCGTCGTCGAGGGCAACCTCTTCGACGCGGCACCGCCGAACGGCTCGGTCTCCGGGCCTCCGATCAACGACATCGGCCCGTCCGGGCTCGTCGGCGACACCAGCACGTGCGCCACCGCGCTGTTCGCCTACCCCACGCTCTCCGTCGTCGACCTCGGGCTGAGCGGCGTCCTCGACGTCGACGGCTCGACCGGCGACCGCGGGCACCTCGGTGGTCCCGAGCTCGACATCGACTTCTTCGGCGCGGACGCCGACGGCGACGGCGCCCTCGTCCACATCGACTGCGACGACCTCGACCCGACGCGGTCCCCCTTCGTGCCCGACGTGGCGTGCAACGGCATCGACGAGGACTGCGACGGCGCCGACGGCGTGCCGGCCTTCGTCACGCACTGGGCCGACGACGACGGCGACGGCTACGGGAACCCCGAGGCGCCGACGAGCCTGTGTTCGGACGCGCCGGGCTTCGTCGACAACGACCTCGACTGCGACGACAGCGACGCGAGCATCGACCCCGACACGGCCTGGTACGCCGACACCGATGCCGACGGGTACGGCGACCCGGCGAGCCTCCTCGTCTCCTGCCTCCAGCCCGGTGGCTACGTCGCGAACGACCTCGACTGCGACGACACGTCCGATGCCGTGAGCCCGCTCGCGCTCGAGACGTGCAATGGCATCGACGACGACTGCGACGGGCTCCCCGACGACAGCGCCACGGGAACGGCGCTGTGGTGGCCCGATTCAGACCTCGACGGGTTCGGCGACCCGCAGGGCGCGTCCCTCGACGCCTGCTCGCCCGGGCCGGGCTGGAGCCTCGAGGCCACCGACTGCGACGACGGCGATGCCTCCGTGAGCCCCGCTGCCGTCGAGCGCTGCGCCACGCCCGGGGTCGACGACGACTGCAACGGTCTCGTCGACCTCGACGACTCCGGCGTCGACGACGCCATCACCGTGTGGGCCGACGGCGACGGCGATGGCTGGGGAGCGGGCGACGGCGAGATGGCCTGCGTCGTCGGGCCCGCGCAGGCCGGGGTCGACGGCGACTGCGACGACGGCGATGCCTCCGTGAGCCCCGGGAGCGACGAGGTCTGCAACGGCGAAGACGACGACTGCGACGGCGCGATCGACGACGACGACGACGACCTCGACCTCTCCACGGCCGAGCTGCAGTACCCCGATGCGGATGGCGACGGATTCGGCGGCGAGCCGGGGGTCTGGTCGTGCGGCAGCCTGCCCGACCACGTCGCGGAGGGCGGCGACTGCGACGACGGGGATCCGTCCGTGAACCCGGACGGAACCGAGGTCTGGTACAACGACGTCGACGAGGACTGCGACGGGAACGACCGCGATCAGGACAACGACGGGTACGCCCTGCTGTCCGACTGCGACGACACCGACCCCTCGATCTCCCCAGATGCCGTCGACGTCCCCGACAACGGCATCGACGAGGACTGCGACGGCGCCGACGCCGAGGGCGACGGGGCGCGCATCGGCAACGGGTGTGGCTGCAACGGAGGCGGCGGGATCGGGCCCTTCGCGTGGCTCGCGGCGCTCCTGCTCCGCCGTCGACGGCCCGTGCCCTGGGACATCGCAGACCGGCGCGATAGCAGAGGCGCATGATCCTGCTCCTCTGCGCTGCTCTGGCCGATCCGCCCGCTCCCGGGCCCCTCCCCACCATCGAGCTCGACGGGAAGACGAAGGTGCTCATCGACGGCGAGCGCGCGCCGCTCACCCGGGCGCGCGTGTACCTCATCGCCGATCCCGGCTCCCACGACCTCGCGAAGAAGGCGAAGCGAACGGGCCTCATGGGCCGCGTCACCACCGTCGTGGGCGCGTCGTTCATGGTGCTCGGGTTCGCGGCCATGGCGCAGTCCGAAGACGTCGCGACCGGGGTCGGTCCCATCCTCCTCGGCGGTGCCGGGATGACGGCGGGCTCGATCGTGTCGGGGTCGTCGCTGCGCAAGTGGCGCAACTCCGTCGAGCTCTACCAGGGCCCCGTCCCGGCGCCCTGACGATTCACCAGGCCACCGGGTTGGTGGTGGCGCCCCACCACCCCACCGACGGGTCGTCCGACAGCACCTCGGTCGCGACCCAGCCTCCCGCCCCGCCGTACCCCGGCTCGACGGCGACGGTCTCGCCGGTGTCCGAGAAGCCGAAGAGCTGTCCGTCGGCGTACCCGAGCCCGAACAGCCGCGCGACCGGGATGTCGCCCAGGTACGCGAGCTCCCAGGTCTGCGGGTCGATCCGCACGAGCCCGTCGGTCTCGTCGTCACCCCAGACCGTCCAGTAGAGGTACCCGTCGGGCAGGCCCACGAGATCGCCGCTCGTGTTGTACGGCGTGCCCGAGAGCACCGGCGCGGCGGCGCACGTCGCAGGATCGAGGCGCTGGATCACCGTGTCGCCGGCCGCGAGCAGGTGGCCGTCCGGCGTGAACGCCATGCCGACCATCTCGACCTGGGTGTCGCACAGCCGCGTGACGGCCGCCGTCGCCGGGTCGATCTGGTACAGCGCGTCGTACGTGCCGCCGTACACCCGGCCCTGGTGGTCGATGGCGATGTCGGTCATCTCGCCGACCACCGCGCCGTCCGGCGTGCGGAACTGCCCGACGAGCGCGCGGGCGCCGGAGATCGGGTCGACCTCGTACAGGCTGTCGGACGTGTTCGCGTAGACCGGCGCCTCGGCGGGCGGGACCGCGTCGGGTCCGGGCTGTGGCGCCGGAACGGGCGCGTCCGGCGCGTCCGGCGCGTCGGGTTCGAGCTCCGGGCCGGGACCGCGCCCCTGGAGCGCGTACTCCTGACATCCCACCAGGGCCCCCAGGGCCAGCAAGCCAACGAATCGCATCGGTCACCTCGCAACGTCGTCCTGCATCGGCCGACACAGGAGGAACGCAGGCGGCGTGAATCCGGGGCAGAAAAAGTGCCGTCGCGGATGCTAGGCTCTCCCCTTCCCTTCCGGACCGGAGGCTCCATGTCCCGCACGCTCCCCATCCTGGGCCTCGCGCTGCTCTTCGCCGGCTGCAAGACCGCACTGCGGTGCGGCGAGGGCACGGTCGAAGACGACGGCCAGTGCGTCCCCGCCGAGTCCGACACCGACACGGATGCCGACGCAGACACGGATGCAGACGCAGACACGGATGCAGACGCAGACACGGATGCCGACGCAGACACCGATGCCGATGCGGACCCGGTGCTGCGCTACGCCGGAGGGGTCGGTGCGCCAGGGTTCTCGCTCGATCTCGGCGCCCGACTCCAGGACCTCCACGTCGGGTCGCTCGACGGGGCGCCGGTGCTCGTCGCGAGCGACGCCGCGGGGTCGCTGTACGTGGCCACGAGCCCGGTCCAGGGCCCGCTCCAGGCGCAGTCGCTGGTGTACGGCTTCGGGGTCCTCACGGCGCTCGCGACCGGCGACCTGAACGGCGATGGCGCGACGGACGTCGGGGGCTGCGGCGTGAACGCCTCGGGCTATGCCATCCTCCCCGGTCCGCTCGATGGCACCGAGACCCTCGCCGACACCCTGCAGATCGACGCGAGCGCGGCGGGTGGGTCCATCGCAGATGCCGTCGTCGCGGACTTCGACGGCGACGGCCAGCCCGATCTCGCCCTCGTCACCGATGCGCAGCCGGGGGCCGTGGGCGTGTTCCTCGGGCCCATCACGACGAGCGTCGCGTGGGCCCAGGCCAGCTGGACGTACGCGGGAACCGATCGCATCGAGCGCATCGCGGCGGGCGACTTCGACGGCAACGGGTCCGACGACCTCGTCGTGGTCGAGACCGGAGCGACCCGAGTGCTCGACGGCCCCGTCACCACCGGGTTCCTCTCGAGCGCGAACGCCGACCACAGCCTGCCGGGCGGGCGGGCCGCGGCCACCGGAGACCACGACGGCGATGGTCTCGCAGACCTGATCGTCGCCGACAGCACGATGTGGCTGTTCTCCGGTCCGCTGCCCGCCACTGCGTCGGGTGGGGCCGCGGCCGCCACGTTCGAGCAGGGCACGACCGACCGGGCCGCGATCGCCGACCTCGATGGCGACGGGCTCGGCGATGTGCTGTGGACGGGCACAGGGCGCGTCGATCTCCAGTACGCACCCGCCCCCGCCACCGTGTCCGCGGGCGCGCAGTCGGCGTCGCTGAACCGCGGCTACAGCCAGGAGCCGCTCTGGGATGCCGGCGATCTCGATGGCGACGGCCTCGCCGACCTCGTCGTGCTGTACCGCAACCACTACGGGCCCTACACCCACCGGGTCGACGTGTTCCCCGGCGACGCCGCGCCCGGGCCGTGGCCCGAGCCCTCTCCGTCCCAGGCCGTGCCGCGCCTCGTCGGCAGCCAGGTCGCCGACGGCATCCTCACCGAGACCCTGTCCGACTCCGTCCGCAACCTCGCCATCGGCGACGTCAACGGGACGGGCACGAACGAGCTCGTCGTCACGGGCCTCCGAGGCGGGTCGATGTTCGGGATGTACCGGATCGCCGGGTTCGCGAGCGGCCCGATCGACACGGCCGCGACGGCCGAGATCGTCGACAGCGCGCTGTACAACCCGGTCTACCCCCCGATCGTCGCGTCCCTGACGGGCGACGCCGTGCCCGACCTCGTCGTCGTCAGCGACGAGGTGTGGGTGCTGCCGGGGCCTCTGTCGTCCCACAGCGATCTCTCGGCGGCCCACCTCGTCTCTCCGCCCGCGGGCTCGACGTTCGGCGAGGCCGCCGTCGGGGATGCCACGGGCGACGGCGTGCCCGACCTCGTGATCCGCACGGGCAACGAGGTGCGGCTCTACGCCGGTCCCATCACGGGCGACCTCGCCGGAGAGGCCGCCACGGCGGTGTTCACGAACGACATGGGCACGTTCTACGGCTTCGGCGTCGAAGACCTGGACGGCGACGGCATCGCCGAGATCGTGTTCCAGTCGCCGCTCGACACGTGGGTCCACACGGGGCCGCGCGCGTCGGGCTCCTGGGGCATGTCGGCGGGCGCCGACCACGTGATCTACGGCGGGCGCATCGCCCGCGTGTCCGACGCGACCGGGGATGGCGTCGGCGACCTCGCCCTCGTGCAGTCCGACACCCTCCACCTCGTCGCGGGGCCCATCGTGGGTGATCAGGACGCCAGCCTCGCGACCTGGAGCATCGACGCGCCGACGATCAGCCAGGTCGCGACGGCGGACTTCGACCTCGACGGGGTCGGTGACGTGGTGCTGGTCGACCCGCTGACGGCTGTGGTCGACGTGTTCTACGGCCCGGGCACGGGGCTCGACCTGGCGAGCGGACGGGACGCGTTCCTCGGCCTGCCCGTGCACGACGAATCGCGCATCGCGACGGGCGACCTCGACGGAGACGGCGCGCCCGACCTCGCGGTCGCGATCCACACGTCCGGGGGCTGGGAGGTCCACCTGCTCCGCGGCACGCCGTGAGGGCGGTCACTCCCCCGCGATGACGCGCAGGAAGGCGTCGACCACCGCACCTGCGGCTTCGATGGGCGGAAGGTCGATGCCGGCGGGGATGGACAGATCGGGCATCGGCGGCTGCGGGAGCCGGAGCTCGGCGAGGGCCTCGCGCGTGCGGTAGTGGATGTCGGTCGCGCTGACGGCGGACAGGGCGCGGCGGGCCTGCTCTTCGTTGGCCAGCGTGGGGTCGGCGACCCAGGCCTGGTGCAGGAACCGCGCGCGCAGCTCGCCGCGGGTGCGGGAGGCCAGCTCGTGCATCCGCTCCGCGAGGTCGGGCCGCCGCTCGCCCGAGGCGAGCAGCACGGCCGTCGCCTCGGTCTCGATCTCGATCCGGATGGAGAGCGGCGCATCCTCGTGCGCTTCGCGCGCCCGCCGGGCGTGGTCGGGCGCGTCGGGGCTGCGGCGCAGGTGCGCGACGATCATCTCCATGCGCAGGAACTCGGTGTGCTGCCCCGCCCGCACGTGAGGCATCAGGGGCCGCAGGCGCTCGATCCACGCCAGGGCCGACTCGGCGGCGCCGCGCTCGCAGAGCCCGAGGACGATCTCGAACAGCGCGGCCGCCACGTAGTCCGGCGCTCCCGTGCGGGTGAGCTCGATCACGGCCGCCAGCGCGAGGCTCAGCGCCTCGTTCGCGCAGCCGACGCGCTGGAGCGCGCACGACAGGTTGAGCATGGGCAGCGCGCGGCTCGCCTGCAGCCCGACGGACTCGACCAGGCGCAGCTGCTCGCGGAACTCGGCCGCGCCCCGCGTGTACCGGCCCGCGCGGATGAACGCGATGCCACGCACGCCGAGGCCCTCGATCTCCTCGACGACGAGGCCCTCCGCTCGGGACCGCTCGATCACCTGGGTCGCTTCGAGGACCGCTTCGTCGTCGCGTCCGACGGCACCGAGGATCAGCGCGTACATGTGCCGGAGCGCGAGCTCGGGGACGAGCGGGTACTCGTGCTGGAGCGCCTCCTCGGCGACGTCGAGCGCGGCCTGGGGACCGTCGTGGTGGCGGCGGAGGACGATGTCCCAGACGAGGAACCGCCCGAGCAGGTCACGCCGATCGCCCGCGAGGGCGCGCCCCCGGTCGAGGACCGCGCGGGAGCGCTCGGGGTCGCCGCCGCGCTTGAGGGCGCTCGCCAGCAGGGTGCTCGCCTCGAGCCGGCTCGCGAGCGCGACGGACGGGTCGGTGATGAACGGCTCGAGGATCGCGACGACGCCGCGGAACTTCCCGAGCTGCTGCCGGAGGAGCGCGAGGCGGAGCGTGACGGTCGCGCGCTCGTCCGGGCGGACCACGGCGTACCAGGCCGAGTAGAGCGACTCGAGCCGCTCGTACGGGGCCCCCGCGATGTCGCGGAACTGCCCGCCGCCGAGGAACGTCGCCAGCGCGTCGGAGCACGCGCGGTACCACGACCGCCCCCCTGCGAGCATCCGCGCCAGCAGGGCCTCGCGCAGCATGCCGTGCACGAAGTGCCAGCGGTCGGCATGGCCCTGGAGCAGGCCCTCTTCGAAGAGCGCGTCGAGCGCGGGCACCGGGAGGCCTGCCTCGGCGAGCGCGGGGTGCCACTCCGAGGCCACCACCCGGTCGCCGAGGCACGCCGCCACCTCGAGGGCCTCGGCGGTCTGCGGAGACAGGGTGGCGAGGCGGATGCCCCACAGAGCGCCCATGTCGGCGGGCCGGATGCCCGTGGCCCCCGCGACGAGCGCGTATCCGCCGGGTGTGGCGCACAGGTCGCCGCGCCGCTCGAGCGCCCCGACGAGCTGGACGGCGAACAGCGGATTGCCGCGCGACCGCTCGAGCACGTCGGCCGCGAGGCCCGCTTCGAGCTTCAGGGCCTCCCGCACGAGCGCGTTGCCCGCATCCGCCTGCAGCGGGCCGACGGGGACGAGGCGCGCCCGGCGCTCGGCGAGCCACGCGCGCCACTCCCCTTCGACCTCGCCGACCGGGGCGCCGGTGCGGTGGGTGCCCAGGAGGAGGACCGGGAGCTCGGCGAGGCCGCGGGCGAGCGCCAGCGTGGCCTTCCCCCACATCGCGTCGTCGAGCCACACGATGGTCGTGCGGACGCGGGAGAAGGACCGGACCAGCTCGACTGCGAGGGCCGTGCGCATCGCCGTCGCCGCTTCGGTCACGCCGCCCGGCGGGGGGCTCGCCAGCTCGAGCACCTCGCGCTCGCGCCCTGCGAGCTCGGGGTGGTGCACGACCAGCAGCCGGCGGACGTCGTGCTCGGCCTCCTCCCCTTCGACGGCCTCGAGGTTCAGCCCGCGGCGCACGAGGCCCGGGAGCCCGTCGAGCGGGCCCGACGTGGGACCGTGCGTCGCGAGCAGGGTGTGCGCCGTGCCCGTCTCGGCGGCCCTCCGCGCGAGCCACCGCGCCAGGTGCGACTTGCCGCACCCCGCCGCGCCCTCGAGCCACAGCACCCGCGACTCGCCGGTCTGGTGGACCTCGAGCAACGAGCGCCACACCAGATCGCGCTCGGCGCGGCGGGCGACGAGGGGCACGGGGCGCAGGCCGAACAGGCTCAGGCTGCTCGGCCCGGCGTGCGGGGCTCGCTCACGGTGCCGCCAGTCTTCGACCGGTGGGCGCGCGGGGCGCCGGAGCACGGAATCCACCGCGGAGTCGAAGGTCGCGACCGGGCCGTCGGCGCGCACGGTCGGCTGGAGCTCGACATCGGACGGGATCTCCGGCCGCTCGCCCCCCTCGATGCCGCCGAGCCGACCGAGCGCCCAGGCGGCATCCGCGGCGAGCTGGAACCGTGCGCGCGGCGACTTCGCGAGGAGCCCGAGCAGCCAGTCCTCGAGGCCCTCGGGCACGTCGAAGCGCGGCCGCAGGCGGGGCAGCGGCGCCTCGTGGTGCGCGCGGGCCCACTCGTACAGCGTCTCGCCGTGGAACGCGTGCTTGCCGGCCACGAGCCGCCACGCCATGCAGCCCACGGCGTACAGGTCGGTCCAGGGGCCGAGCAGCGCAGAGCGCCGCAGGAACTGCTCGGGCGCCATGTAGGGCAGCGTTCCGCCGTGGATCACGGGCTCGCGCGCGGGGTCGAGCCGCAGCGCCATCCCGAAGTCCGAGAGGCGATAGCCCGGCCGATCGCCGCCCCAGAGCACGTTCGCCGGCTTCAGGTCGCGGTGCACGACGCCGCGTGCGTGCGCGTGGGCCAGCGCGTCGAGCAGCTGCTCGAGCAGCACCTGCAGCCCGGACCAGGCGTACGGCGGCCGCTGCGCGAGGGTGCCCTCGCAGAGCTCCATGGCGAGCCAGCGCGCCCCCGGCCCCACGTCGGCGGGCGCGTCGTCCGGCACGCGGCCGTGGTCGAGGATGCGCACGATGTGCGGGTGATCGAGCGCGGCCACCGCGCGCACTTCGGCGGCCAGCCGGTCGCCCTCGCCCGCCGGCACGATCTTCACCGCCACCTCGCCGCCGCTCTCGTGCTCCGCCAGCCACACCCGGCCTTCGCTGCCTTCGGCGAGCGGGCGGATCAAGCGGGACGAGCCGAGGACGGCGGACATGCGCCCCCGTATTCCGCGCAGTACGGCGAAACCCGCGAACGCGGAGGCGAACCCGCCTATACTCCGCACGGGGGCCAATCCATGGGGTTCCGTCCGGAAGTCCGCTACGCGCGGAGCGATGGCTTCAACATCGCCTACACCCGCTGGGGCGAGGGCGAGAACGTGGTCGTCTACACGCCGCCCTGGGTCAGCAACGTCGACCTGTTCTGGGACCTCGAGGAGTACGCGCGGGTCGGCCGCTACGCGGGGCGGTACCACCAGGTCATCACGTGCGACAAGCGCGGGGTCGGCCTCTCCGACCGCTCCAACACGCCACCGACCCTCGACGACCGCGTCGCCGACACGCTGGCCGTGATGGACGCCGAGGGCCTCGCGTCCGCCACGGTCGTGGGGATGTCCGAGGGTGGCGCCATCGCCATCGCGCTCGCCGCCCGCCATCCCGAGCGCGTCGATCGGCTCGCGGTGGTGGGCTCGGCGCTGCCGGGCGTCCCCTTCTCGGATCTGGCGCCCCACGTGCGTCCCGGCGACCCGCGGGTCGACGGCGTCGCGCCCCTGAGGGACGTGCTCGAGCACTGGGGCACGCCGCGGTCGCGCGGGGTGCACCACTTCATGCCGTCCGGGCGCGGGGATGCGCGCATCGAGCAGTTCATGCAGCGCTTCGAGCGGCACTCCGCGAGCCCGGGCTCGCTCGCCGCCCAGCTCGCGAGCGCCGTCAGCGCCGACGTGTCGGGCGATGTCGACCGGGTGCGCTGTCCGACCTTCATCGGGCACTGCAGCGGGGATGGCGTCATCCCGGTCGCGACGAGCCGCTACCTCGCTTCACGCTGGCCCGAGGCGATCGTCCGCCTCTGGGACGACCCGAACCACCTCTGGTACGTCTCGCCGAAGTGGCGGGACATCCAGGGCGACCTCATCGAGTTCATCGACGGGGTCCGGCCGGCGCGCGAGCGCACCTCGACGTTCGGCGTCATCCTGTTCACCGACATCGTCGACTCCACGAAGCGCACCCGCGAGCTCGGCGACGCTGCGTGGGCGCGGCTCCTGCGCGCGCACGACGCCGCAGCCGACCGGATCCTCGGCCGCCACGGCGGGCGACGCGTGAAGAGCACGGGCGACGGCATGCTCGCGATCTTCACCGACCCCGAGCAGGCTGTCCGGGCGGGTCACCGGCTGCGCGACGAGCTCGCGGGGATCGGGGTCGAGATCCGCGGCGGGCTGCACGCGGGCCAGGTCGAGCTGCAGGACGACGGCGACCTCACGGGCATCGCCGTGAACATCGCCGCTCGCGTCGAGTCCGTGGCGCCCCGGGGCGCCATCTGCACATCGGCGACGCTGCACGACCTGCTGCTGGGGTCGCGCGTCGCGTTCGAGAGCCTCGGCGAGCGCGACCTCAAGGGCGTCGGGCATCCCGTCGAGGTCTTCGTCACCCGCGTCGACGACTGACCTACAGCACGGCCTCCACCTCCACACGGCGCGCCGAGTGGTGGTCGAAGTCGTCCTCGTGGCTCCAGGCGAGCGTCAGGTACACCGGCTCGCCCACACGCAGCGCAGGGTCGAGAGCCCACCGGAAGCGGACCGTCGTCCGCCCGTCCCGCTCTTCGGCCCGCCCCTCCAACAGCCCCGGCGGCTCGCCGAGGTCGACGCGACGCGGGTGCCGCGGCGGCTGCGCCACGTGCTCCTCGACGACGGAGCCCTGCGGGCCGTGCGCGCCCATCACGAGCACGCTGCCCGCGAGGCCGGGGCGAGCGCCGAATCCCACGCACACCCAGCCGGCGGTCGCGGCCGACGCCTCTCCCGTGAGCACGCCGTCCTCGACCACCCACGCGAAGTCCACGCCGCCGCCGTGCACCGAGCCCGCCCACGCCACGGCGAGGAACGCCATCACGGGAGCAGCTCGAGCACGGTCGCGTCCTGCACGAGCTGACAGGTCGGGCCCGACGTCACCGTCCACGTGCTGTCGAACCGCATCGTGGGCGCCACGAGCCGCCCCTTCACGGTCGCGATCCCGTCGCCCTGCACGACGGCCTCCACGCTCGCCTGACGCTCGGTACCCCCGATCTTGCCGGCCCGGAGCAGCGACAGCCACGTCTCCCGGTCGAGCACGTCGACCCCCTCCTTGCCCTGCACGTGCACGACCGCGCGGAACGCGGGGTGCAGCAGGCGCTCGAGCGCGTCGGCATCCCGCGTGTCGGCGGCCTTCACGAAGGCCTCGACTGCCTGAACGGGCCCACAGTCCGCCGCGGCGGCCAGGTTCGAGATGAGAAGCACCATGACACTCTCCATTTGTTGCTATGGTAATCATATGGGGATGGCGCGCCCGGGCCGAGACCCGGGCGCTCCGACTACAGCCTCGACTCGAGGCGCGTGAAGACCTCGAGCACGCCGTCGATCGCCTCGCGCGACAGGTCGCCGAACAGGCGCTCGCGCTCGGGAACGACCACCTCGGCCATGAAGCGGTCGTGCATCGCCTGCCCTTCGCGGGTGAGGTGCACGATGCGGACGCGCCCGTCGTCGGGGTCGGGCCGCCGCGCGATCCACCCGCGCTGCTCGAGGTCGCCGAGCATCCGGGTGAGGTTGGGCCGATCCTGGAGCGAGGCGTCGGTGAGCTCGGTCTGGCTCTGGCCGTCGCGCTCGACGAGCTTCGTGAGCAGGAAGAACTGCTCGGGCGTCATGGCGAACCCCGCGCTCTCGGCCAGGGAGAGGAACGACCGCCGCAGGAGGCGCTGGAGCCTGTGGATGCGGAACGCCAGGGAGGCCTGGAGGTGGGGGGGCGTGCTCATTTTGTTACCATAGCAACATATCGGGACGATGTGCAACCCCGACCCGTCGACCCTCCCCGACTCAGGGCGCCTGGCAGGGCGGACCGGGCACGCGGACGGTGGGCTCCAGCACACGGGCCTGCCGCACGGCGTCGCAGCGCAGGGCCGGCGCGGCCTGTCCCAGCGCGACGGATGCCTCGATCCAGCCCTCCGCGGTCGTCGGGGGCGGCTGGAGGAGACGCGTCACCGCGGCGTCCGAGGCGGTCCACCCGTCTGCGGCGAGCTTCGCGATGAGGAGCCGGGCCACGAGCTCGGAGCGACCCGGGGCGAGCGCGTCCGCCTCCTCGAGCTCGCGGACGGCCTCGGGGAAGCGTCCGTCGATCGCCCGGACCATGCCGAGCTTCATCGAGCGCACCCAGTGCTCGCCCGGACGGGACGCGTCGGCCTCCCAGAGCGCCCGGCTCGAGCCCCAGTCGGGGATGCGCTCCCGGGTGCCCACGGCGAGCACCACGACCAACGGGAGCGCGCTCCACCAGGGCGCGACGCGCTGCAGAAGCCAGACCACGGCCACGCTCGCTGCGATCGACGGGAACAGCAGGTGCCGGTCGGCGCCCCAGAACGCCATCGGAACCAGGCCGTGGACCGGGAGCAGGGGCACGAGCCACACGGCCCCGAGCGCGAGGCCGACCCGGCCGTACCTCCAGCACACGGCGGCGGCTCCCCCGAGGAACGCGAGGCCGAGGACACCGGACAGCCACGGCTGGGCGGGCACGGGGTAGACGGCCGCGAGACCGACGGGCCAGGCGAAGCGCGCGGCCCACGTGGCCTCGAGCCCGATGGCGAAGGCCGCGTTCTGCGCGACCGACGGATAGGGCCACGGCTCCACACCCGACGCGAAGACCGCCGCACCGACCACCGCCGTGACGAGCCCGATGCCGAGCAGGCCCAGCGCGGGACGCGGATCGCGCCCGGTGGCCCACAGGATCGCCGCGAGGCACGCCCCCAACGGGAACACCGCCGCCTTCGTGAGGCACGCGAGCGCGAAGAGCACGTGCGCACCGACCGTCCTGCGGCTCAGGAGCGCGTGGCCCGCCCCGAGCACGAGCAGCAGGGACAGCAGGTCCTTGCGGCTCGTCAGCCACGCGACGGACTCGACGCGCGTGGGGTGCACGGCCCACAGCGCAGTCGCCAGCACGGCCGTCCGCCACTCCATGCCCAGCCGCGACAGGAACGACGCGACCAGGGGGATGGCGAGGGCGAACATCGCGAGGTGGACGACGTGCGCCGCCCACGGGTCGGGGCCGAGGAGATGCACCTGGAGCCACCAGGACAGGCGGAGGAGCGGGTACCACGCGCGTCCGTGCGCGGTCCCGAACGCCTCGGCGACGGCCGCGGGCAGAGGCAGGCCGAGGACGGGGTCTCCGAGCCAGACGTCGTCGTCCCAGTCGAGCGGCTGGCCTCCGAGCATCGGCGCGTACAGCACCGTCGTCGCGGCTGCGAGGGCGGTGCTCCACCCCAGGACGAGCCGGTGATCGGTGCTGTCGGGCGCCATGGCCGCGAAGGTGCCCGACCACGTGGGGGCTGTCAAACCCGGACCGCGGTCGCGCGGCTCGCGCGAAGGCGCTCAGAACGTGGAGAAGTCGTAGAACGTCGCCCGGTTCGACGAGCCCCCGACGGGCCCCGACGTGACCACGAGGCGGAACGTGAACCGCGTGTCGTAGGACGCCGCCTTCCCGTCGAACGCCATCGCGCCCTCGAACGCGCCGGGATCCCCGACGACCGGCGCGAGCGTCCCGCCTCCGCGCCACTGCCACGTGGGGTCGTCGGCCTCGGCGAGCACGCGGCTCGGCTCGACGTAGCGCTCGAGCAACGGGAGCACCCAGACCTCTTTCACCTCGTCGCCGGCGGGCGGTTCGGCGCGCGCGAACACCCGCAGCTCGTCGGCCGTCGTGTCGACGGCGTAGCCGACGTTGGTGGCGGCGGGCGAGCCCGGCGCGATCTGGTCGTGGAACCCGACGAGCGCGCCCTGGTGCGACGTGACGCTGCTGCCGTCGATGTCGACGCGGGCCGCGTACCGGGTGCCGTCGGCGCTCATCTGCATCGCGCGCACGGCGTCGGTGAACGCACCGCTGCCCGTCCGCACGCGTCCGAGGCCGTCGACCGTCTCGAAGAACCCACCGTACGTGCCGTTCACGGCGTACACCTGCGTGCCGTCGGCGTTCAGCGCGACCTCGACCACCCCGTCGACGTCGACCTCGATCTCGCGGTAGGCCCCCCCCTGCTCCCCCACGAAGCCGCGCGAGGGGCCGGACTGGTTGTACGCGTACGCCACCGTGGCCCCCGCCCCGTCGATCTGCACGCTCTCGTAGAGCGTCTGCCCCGCGTCGAGCACGGTCTCGATGCCCGTCGTGGGCAGCGTGGACCCGAGGATCAGCGCGTCGAGCGGACCGCTCGCGCCCGGGAGGCGCTGCGTCGTGAGCCAGGACGCGCCGTTGCCTGAGATGGCGAGCCCGCCGAAGTACTCGTTGCCCGCGGGCGCGGAGCCGTTCCACACGAGGTCGTCGCGCTCCCCCACCTTCACGGGGACCCAGACGTTCGTCTCGTCGACCCGCCACACGTCGTCGGACGTGATGAACAACAGCCCGGTGCCGTCGTCGGTCACGCGGGGGTGGATGAACTGGGCCTGGCCGAACGATGTGGCGCTCACCATGACCGGGTTCTCGGTGTCGGCCACGCGCGCGAAGGCCTCGCCAGGCCCGGAGCTCGCGAGGAACGCGTGCTCGCGGGCCGGGAAGGCCGACCCGACGCCGTAGGGCCACGACAGCATCGTGGCCGTGCCGTCGAACCCCGTGCCGATGACGACACCGCCTGGGTAGCCCGCACCCGCGGGGAACGCGACGGCGCTCTCGAGCGGCGTGCCCCCGGTCACGGGAATCGACCAGACCTGCCAGTCCTCCTCGAGCGTCGGCTGGTACGGGTCGTAGAGCACCGCCCACAGGGTCGCGCCGTCGCCGCTGAACGACAGGCTGTGCGCCTCGAATCCGGGGACCTGCAACGCTGTGCCGGGGCGGAATCCGCCGGTGTCGGCATCACCTACGAGGATCTGCTCGCTGCCGCGGTACAGGACCGCGATCGACGTGTAGCCGGCCGGCGGGACCCCGAGCTCTGCGTCCGTGTCGGTGTCCGTGTCGGCGTCGGCATCCGTGTCTGCGTCGGCATCCGTGTCGGTGTCGGTGTCGGTGTCCGTGTCGGTGTCGGCGTCCGTGTCGGGATCTTCGTCTTTCACCGGGCAGGCGGTGAGGAGACCGAGGCCGAGAAGTGGGGCGACGATCTTCGATCTTCCGGAAATGGACATCTGGCAGCACCTCTCCGCCCACGGTAGCACGCCCGGCGACGCGGTCGTGGAGCCGATCCGCCGGTCAGGATGCAGCGGAGAGCAGCTGCCGCGCCTCGGATCGCTCGCCCAGCCCCAGCCGATCGGCGATTCCGCGCGCCTCGTCCAGGATCGCCGCGGCATCACGGCCATTCGACCGGCGGTGGAGCGCGCAGCGAGCGAGCCCCTGGACGAGCTCGAGCAGGTCGCCCTCCTCGCGGAGGTCGTCGATGGCGGCATCCACGCGTGCCTCGGTGACGTCGGCCCCCGGGCACAGGGCCTTCTGGAGCTGGGTAGCCCGCGTCATCTTGCGGTCGCCCGCCCGCTCGAGGAGTCGGATCGCGGCGTCGAACGTGGACACCGCCTCGGAGTCGCCCGCGAGCCGCTGCTGCTCGCCCAGCTCGCGCAGCCACACGCCCTCCTGCTGCCGGGAGGACGCGCTCCGGAGGAGCTCGAGGCCCGCCAGCACGTCGGCCCGCGCCTCGTCGGCACGCCCGAGCAGCCGGAGCACCCGCCCGCGGCTGCACCGCGCCAGCCCCTCGTAGTGCGGCCGTTTGCCGTCGTGCGCCGCCAGCGAGCGGTCGATGTGCGCCAGCGCCCCTTCGAGGTCGCCCCGCGTGTACGCCAGCCAGCCGAGGTTCCCGTCGAGCACGGCGAAGTCGTCGTCACCGGCCTCTTCGCGGAGCCGGCGCGACTCGGCGTAGAGGCGCTCGGCGCCGTCGAGATCCCCCGTGTTCGCGAGGACCGACGCCCAGTTGCCCATCGCCATCGCCGCGCGCTGGGGCTCGCCGAGCTGTTCGGCCAGGGCGACGCACTCGTCGTACGCGGCGCGGGCCTTGTCGAGGTCGCGGGCGAGCTGGTGGTCGCTCGCGAGATTGGCGAGGGAGGACTGGAGCGCGTGCTGGTCGCCGATCTCGCGGAAGATCGCGATCGCCCTGGACCGCAGCGCGGCGGCGCGGGCCGGGGCCCCCTGCATCGC
The DNA here is from genome assembly GCA_020632875.1 of Alphaproteobacteria bacterium. Lineage (GTDB taxonomy): Bacteria > Myxococcota_A > UBA796 > UBA796 > JACKEQ01. Next base: position 196,844 of record JACKET010000006.1, on the reverse strand, counting down.
CGCGACGGTCGCGAGGTTCGTGAGCGCGAAGGCTTCGGCCTCGGGGTTCCCCGCGGACCGGGCGAGCCGCTCGCAGAGCTCCCAGGCCTCGGTCGCGGCCGGAACGTCGCCGATCTGGTGGTACAGCGTGCCGAGGTCGCTCACGAACGCGAGCGTCGCGCCGAGCTCGGCCTCGTCGGTCTGCCGGATGCGCTGCATCGCCGTGTCGAGCACCTCGCGCACCGCGGCGTCGTCCTGCCGGGCCACCTCGCAACGCGCGAGCACGAGCCGTCCCGCGAGGTCGAGGCGGGGGTTCGTGCCGGCCTCGAGCACCGCGCGGATGCGGCGGGCCGCCGTGTCGGGGTCGCCGGCCACCAGGTCGAGCTCGGCGCGGCGGAGCTGGAGCAGCGCCCGGACCCCGGTGAATCCGAAGAGCCCCGCGAGCCATGCCAAGAGGTCAGCGAGCACTTCCCTCTTCCCCCCTGCGTAATCCCCGGAACGTAGCACGGGGCCGATTCAGGGGGCGCACACCACGAAGTCGCGACGTGCCTCGCATGCCGGGATTCCGCCCGCGATGGCCGCGATGGCCCCCATCCTGCCGGCACCGCCGCGACTTCCGAACGCGACGAGCTCGCGCTGGAGCGACGGAGCATGCACGCTCAGCCACCCGCCCCATGCGCGCCCGAGGGTGTGCTGGGTGCCTCCGTCGCCCACGAACACCGGACGGAGCGGACCGATCCCGGTGGCGAAGCGGATGTCCCGGGCGAGGCCCTCGTCGCGCGCCAGCACGGCCGAGCCGTACGCGAACCGGCCGACCTCCGGGTCGTCCGGGAAGCGGGCGAGCAGATCGACGGCGCACGCCGCCTGCACCCTCGCGTCGTGGATGTCCGCGGTGGAGGTGTGCATCGCGCAGTAGGTCTGCGGCCACTGCGACTCCGTGCCCGGGAAGCGCTCGCGGAACGCCACGCCGATCGCGTGGACCTGCTCGACGGAGTCGGTGGCGCGGATCCCGTGCTCCGCCCAGAACGGGCGGTCGTGCTGGGGGTCGCCGGTGAGGTGGCCGAGATCGGGGACCGGGCGGATCTCCGACGCAGCCGGAGCGACGGGCGCGCGACGCGCGATCCGCTCTACCGCAGCCGCCCGCTCGGACTCCACGTCGGTACGGCCGAGCACCAGCACCGCAGCGGCGACGGCGGCGATGGCGACGAGGATCAGGCGCCTGGACATCCGCGGATCGTAGCAGGACGCGTCCCCCACAGTCCCGTCGCGAGCCACAGCGTGGACACGACGTTGGCGGGCAGGCTCGCGTTCCCGAGGAACGCGTCGGAGAAGAACCCGCAGGCCTGGAGAAGCCCGAGGGACGTGGCGAGGATCCCCCACGTCCGCCGGTCCCACCGGTCGCCCCACAGGCATCCGAGCACGGCGACGCAGAGCGCCGCGACGGCGCCGTTCAGGAGGGCGCCCATCGCCCGCAGGAGATCGGCGACGGAGGGGTCGAGGCCGGCCCGCACGGGGTCGGGCAGGAAGATCACCGCGGGGGGCAGGCTCCCCGTGGCGAGGGCCGCGAGGATGCCGAGCGCGAGGAGCAGGTTCCCGCCCACCCAGAGCGTGAGGACGATGCGTGCGAATCGAAGTGGCATGCCGATCGATAGTCCGGCCGCGGTTGCTGGCGGACCCTCCAGATGGACGGTAGGCATTCACTCATGCATGACTGGTCCCTGGTCGAGGTGTTCCTCCGCGTGGCGACCGCCGGATCGATGACCGCCGCAGGCGGCGCGCTGGGCATGAGCCAGTCGACCGTGAGCCGGCGGATCGCGGCGCTCGAGGCCCGGCTCGGCGAGCCCCTGTTCCTCCGTCACTCCCGCGGGCTCGCCCTCACGGATCGCGGGCGCCGGCTGCTCGACGGAGCGACGGGCGTGGAGCGGTCGCTGGACGGGCTCGTGTCCCGGACGGCGCCGGGCCTGTCCGGCGTGGTGCGGGTGTCGGCGTTCGAGCAGGTCGGCGCGGTCCTCCTGGCGCCCTGCTGGGCGGAGCTCGCCGCGCGCCATCCGGGACTGGCGATCGAGCTGACCATCGACGAGAGCCATGCAGACCTGAATCGGGGGGACGCCGACCTCGCCCTGCGCGTCGGCATGCGCCAGGATGCCGACGTGGTGGCCACGAAGCTCGGGGTCCTGCGCCAGGGGCTGTACGCCAGCGCCGCCTACCTCGATCGGGCCGGGCGTCCCGCCACCTCCGACGACCTGCGCCACCACCGCCTCGTCGGGGTGCCGCGGTCGCCGCAGCTCGACCGGTACCTCGCGCCGCTCGGGCTCACGGGTGACGACGCCCCACTCCGCTCCGCGAGCTTCTCGGCCCGCCGCGAAGCCCTCGCGGCGGGCGCCGGGATCGGGGGCCTGCTGCGGGAGATCGGCGCGAGCGACAGCCGGCTCGAGCGGGTGCTGCCCGACCTCGACCTGCCCGGCCTGGACCTGTGGCTGGTCGTGCACCGCGAGCAGCGCGCCAATCCCGCCGTGCAGGCCGTGCGCGAGGCGATCCGCGAGACGCTGCGAGCCGTCCTGCTCGAGCCGTTCGACCCTGGTACGATGCGCTCGTGACTGCGCTCCTCGCCCTGCTCGCCTGTACCCCGCCCCCCGAGCCCTGCACGAGCGCCGTCCGGCACGTGTACGACCCGGAGGCCCCCGAGATCACGGCCTGGCCCGACGACGCTTTCACGGTCGAGGCGTCCGACTCGCCCACCGGGCGTCGGGTGGCCGTGTCGGGGTCCGCGTGGGCCGGCGCGCTCGACGGCCTGATCGGCAGCCTGCCCGCGCAGCTCGACGGCGCGTCGGGCTTCGCCACCCTCGGTGAGGTCGTGCTCCGGTTCTCCGACCCGGTCGACCCACCGCCATCCGTCGAAGCGTCGATCGAGCGGGGCCTCCAGATCCTCGACCTCTCCACGAGCCCGGCCACACCGGTGCCATTCGTCGGACGGTCGCTCGACGGGGGCCGCCAGCTGATGCTCCAGCCGGCCCGGCCGCTCCGCCAGGGCGCGCCGCACGCAGTGCTCGCGACCACGGCGTTCCGCGCCGGAGGGCGCTGCATCGCGCCGGCCCCCGCGGTCACCGCAGACCTCGAGGCCGGCGCGCACGACGACCTGCTCGGGCCGCTCGACCTGCATCCGAACGAGGTGTCCGCGCTCGTGCGATTCACCACGCACGACGACCAGTCGACGGTCGTTGCGGCGGGCGAGGTCGCTCGCAGCGCTCCGCAGGCGTGGGCCGTGGCCCCGGACTGCGTCGTCGAGACGGGCTTCACGCGCTGCGAGACGGCGTTCGAGCCGCTCGACTTCCGCGACCCGGCCGGCGGGATGGCGAGCACCGCCTCGGGCCACCACCGCGTGCCCGTCACGGTGTGGCTGCCGGAGAGCCCCGCGCAGGGCGTCGTGATGGTCGGGCACGGCCTCGGCAGCAGCCGCAACACGGGCGATGCGCGGCGGGCCGCCGAGCGCATCGTGGCGCGCGGCCTCGCCGTCGTTGCGGTCGACGCGCTCCAGCACGGCGAGCACCCCACGGCGACATTCGAAGGCGCGTCGAGCGCACTCCCCTTCCTGGGCCTCGACCTCGCGAGCGCGAGCTTCGACGGGCAGGTGATGCGGGAGAACTTCGACCAGTCGGTGCTCGAGCGCGTGCAGCTGCTCTCGCTGGTGGCCCAGGCGCCGGACATCGACGGAGACGGGATCGACGACCTGAACCCGTCCCGGCTCGGGTACCTCGGCATCAGCCTCGGCGGGCTCATGGGCAATGGCGTGATGGCGCTGTCGCCCGACGTCGAGATGGGCGTGCTGCCCATCGCGGGCGGCAACCTCGCGTCCATCATCCGTGGGACCGAGGTGATGGCCGGTGTCCTCCCCCTCCTCGCCGATCTCGCCGGCTCCGACACCGCGCTCGAGCGCTACCTCTCCGTGACCCAGTCCATCGTCGACCCGGCCGATCCGGCGCTGTGGGCGCGGCACGTCCTCGAGGACCGGTACGTCGGCGCCTCGGTCCCCGACGTCCTCCTCCCCGTGGCGATGCAGGACGAGGTCGTGCCACCTCCCGCCGGGCAGGCCCTCGCGCGCGCGATGGACCTCCCCCACATCGCGCCCGTGGTCGAGGCGGTCCCGGGCCTCTCGAGCGGCGGGAGCGCTCCCGTCGCAGCGAACCACCCGTCGGGCGCGACCGTCGGCTACTTCCAGTACGGAACGGTCACCTCGGGCGGCGAGGTCGAGACGGCCATCCACGGCAACCTGCCCAACAGCGACGAGGCGGTCGAGCAGATCTACGGGTTCGTCGAGTCCTGGCTCGAGGGGCAGGCCGAGATCGTGAATCCCTACGGGGGCTGACCCTCACCACGAATCGGCGTAGCGATCGGGCTCCAGGTCGGGCCCTGCCCGCTCGAACTGGCGGCCCCGCACGGCCTCGCGATCGTGTCGGTTGCCCTCGACCCGCATGCTGGTGAGCCCCGCGAACATGGGCGTGGCCACCACGTCCCGCATCTTGTCCTCGGGGAGGAGGCAGTTCGCCATCTCGAGACGGAGCAGGTCGAGGTGCCCGATCCGCGCCGCGAGATCGCCGTGGCCGAGCCCGGTGTTCGCGCCGATGTCGAGGTGGCGCAGGGCCGGCATCGGCCGTGCGAGGAGGAGCTCGAGGTCGCCGTCCGTCAGGCCGGTCCGCTCGAGCCCCAGGTGGACGAGCCGACCGAGCCACCGCGCGCCCGCGAGCGCCTCGCCCACGAAGGCCTGGGCGCAGTTCCCCACGACGAGCTCGCGCAGGTGCGGTGCCTCCCAACGCGCGAGCGCGCGGAGCCCGTCGTCGCCGATGCGGCTCTGGGAGAGGTCGAGCGCCACGAGGTCGGGAGCCGCTTCGATGGCGACGGCGACGTCCGCCGCCTGCAGGTGGCCGGAGGAGAGATCGACGCGGCGGAGCGTTCGCCACCACCGGGCCTCGGCCAGCGCGCGGAGGCCGGCCCCGATGGCGTTGCGGTCGAGCCGCAGGTCGCGCAGCACCGGGAAGCGACGCGCCGCGAGGGCGCCCGCCGCCTCCGCGTCGATGCCGCAGCCCGTGAGCATCAGGGTGTGGAGCTGCTTCCAGGTCCCGAGCCCCATGGCGAGGATCGACGCCTTCCCGAGGGGGTTCGTCGACAGTCGGAGGTCGGCGAGCGTGTCACGGGCCCCCGACTTCGCGAGGCTGCGGACGAACGCCTGCCCCACGCCCGTTCCGCTGAGGTCGAGCCGGCGCAGGGCCGACAGCTGGGGCGGCGCGACCGTCCCCTCCGCGAGCCGCGCGCCCTGGAGGGACAGGGACTCGAGCCGCACGGGCCCGGGCGCCACGTCGAGCGCCGCATCGGTGAGGTCGCTCCACTGGACGACGAGGGTGCGCAGCGGGAGCTCGCTCTCGAGGAGCGTGCGGACCCCGCGATCCTGGACCCGGTTGCCCGTGAGATGCAGCGCCTCGAGCGCGCCGAAGCCCTCGACGATGGCGTCGATGCCGGCGTCGTTCACGAAGGGGTCGTCGACGTAGCCGCTCGCGGTGCACGACAGGTTCAGCGTGCGGAGCCCGGAGTGCTCTCCCACGGCGAGGTCTTCGACACCCTGTTGCCCGATGAAGCAGTCCGGGAGGATCAGGTGCTCGAGCCGCGGAAGCTCGGCCGCGGCGATGCGCCTGGCACCGGCGTTCTCGATGCCCTTCGCGACCAGCGCGAGCGTGGAGAGCCCCGCGCAGAGGCGGGTCGCGAGGAGCTCGGCCAGCACGTCCTCGTCGAGGTCCTCGCGACCGACGAGGCGCAGCGTGCGCACCCAGGGCAGGTCGAGGTCGCGCACCTCCGCGACCCGGCCGACCACCTCGACCTCGGACACGGGCGCCAGCGCCCGGATGCGCTCGGCGTGAGCGGCGAGCGTAGAGAGCCCATCGACCTTCACCTCGACGGGCAGCCCGCGCTCGAACCGGCCCCACTGCACGCCGTCGATCACGGGCAGCGACGCCCGCCACCGCCGCCCGTGCTGGGCCATCAGCAGCCGCGTGTGATCGGTGAGGTCGCGGGCCTCGGCGCACCAGGCCGGGAGCCGCGCGAGACGGCACTGCAGCCGGACGAGCTCGGCGCGTGGAGCGTCGCCGTCCTCCTCGATCGCATCGGCGAGCACGAGGCGAAGGGCGTCGTCGTCGGGACGCTCGATGACCGCGTCGAGCAAGGCCTTCATGGGAGCAGCTCCTCGAGGGACGGGGCGAGGCGGGCGTCGATGTCGGCGACGAGCTCCGACGGCTCGTCGGAGACCGGGAGCCCGGACTGGCGGACCCAGGTGCTCCACCGGAGGCGGGCCTGGGGCGAGCCCCAGCGGGCCCCCCGCAGCACGCCCACGTCGCGAACGTCGCACCCGCGGCTCGTGAACGCCACCTCGATCGCTTCGGACACCGTGGCGACGGGCACGTCGAACGGATCGCGGCACAGCAGCCAGAGATCGAGCAGGTCCTTGCAGCGCCACCGGGCGTCGCCCCACTCCGACAGGCCGTGGAGCTTCCAGGCCACCATCGTGACGCGGTGCACGGCCCGCACGGGGAACGACTCGCCGCGCTCCGGCACGTAGACGAGCGCGATGGCCGGGGGCACGACGGGGTCGTGGAAGCCGACGTCGATGGTCACCGATGCGCCGCCGGTCGGCACCGTGACCCGCACACCGGGGAACGGGGTGTCGGACCAGATGGCGCGGCCGCGCATCGCTCCGTCTGCCACCCCCTCGAACGCCGTCGCGAGGCGTCGCACGACCTCGTCGGCGTCGTACGGGAAGGTGCCGAGCAGGTCGATGTCCTCGGCGACCCGGGGAAACCCCGCGGCCCACTGGCGCGTCAGCAGGCTGCCCCGCAGCAGGAAGCCATCGGGCAGCCGCCGGACGAGGGGATCGAGCACGTGCTGCGGCGCGGGCATCGCGCATCCTACCAACGCTCCGGGACGCGGTACTCTCCCCTTCCGCTCGTGAGGCCGTCGATGTCGTACTCGCCCCCACCCCGGCTCCACACCCCTCCCGTCGGCCGCGACGCGGTGCTCGCGCGGATCCGCGCGGCACTCGACGGCGACGGGCCACGGGTCGCGTTCGTGCAGGGGATCGGCGGCATCGGCAAGAGCACCGTCCTGCGCGCCGCGGTCGCCGCGCACGACGGACCGGTGCACTGGTTCGACGCGCTCGGGCTCCCTCCCGATCTGCCGCAGCTCGCCGCGCTCGCCGCAGAGGGCGTGGTGGTGGTGGACGGGCTCGACCAGGTGCCCGGCGTCGCCGAGACGCTCCGGCGCGAAGTGGCCCTGCGGCTCCCAGCGGGTGGGCGCCTGCTGCTCGCATCGCGCGAGGCCCCGTCGGTACGATGGACGGGAGACCTCGGCGTGGGCGGCTTCACCCGCATCCCGCTCGAGGGCCTCGAAGACGACGACGCGCGGGCGCTGCTGGCGCAGTGGGGCGTCGAGCCCGACTCCACGCTGCTCGAGCTGTGCGAGGGGCACCCCCTGATGCTCGTGCTGGCCGCCCAGCTCCCCGACGGCGACCAGGTCTCGCTGCACGACCTCGACCGCGCGCCCGACCTCGTGGTCGCGATGGTCGAGGCGCTCGGCGCCGCGCCCAGCGACCCGATGCTCCGCCAGGCCGTGACGACCTGCGCGATCGCGCGCCGCACGACCGAGCCGCTGCTCCGGAGCGTGCTCGGCCTCGACGACGCCCGCGCCGTGTTCGATGCCCTTGCTGCCCAGCACTGGGCACAGCGCGACGCCGACGGCCTCTACCCGCACGACCTCGTGCGCAACGCCCAGCGCGCCGAGGCCAAGTGGCGTGACCGCGAGCGGTACGACGCCCTGTTCCGCACCATCGCCGCCCTCGCGATCGAGCGCGTGCGCACCGAGGGGATCGCCGGCCTTCCGGACGTCGCGTTCCTGCTCGCCGACAACGCCCTCTACCGGCGCATCGCCGCGCACCGCCACGTGAACGCCGTGCCGCCCGTGAAGACGACCGAGACCTCGCTCGTGCACGCGTTCTTCGCCCCCCACTACGGGCCCGCACACGTCGACCGGGTGCTCCGGTGGCTCGAGGCCGGTGCGCTGGAGCTGTACACGCTCGACGGGCCCGACGGGAAGCCGACCGAGCTGATGCCCGTGCTCGACGACGCCGTGCTGTTCGGCGAGCCCACGGGCGACGTCATGGTCGACGCCGCCCAGCGCCTCGTGAAGGGGCTGAACCTGCGCGAAGGCAGCCGGATCCTCGTGGGTCTGGGCGCCTGCAACCTCCACGCGGGGCTCACCGATCCGCTCGGGAATGCCCGCATCCTGGTGGCGGCGCTGCGCCTCGGCCTCCCCATCCCGAACCTGCACGCGCTCGTGTCCGTCGTGTTCCCGGCCGAGGTGTGGCGGCCGATGCTCGAGCGGAACCCGACCATCACCGTCTTCGAAGAGGTCGAGGAGGAGGGGCGGCGCTTCATCGTGCAGCTCCAGGACCTCCGCGTGCTCGACATCGCGGGCTGGCTCGAGCTCCAGCTCCATCCGCCCCCGCCGGGGCCGGTCGAGGTCGAGATGCTCGACCGCGACGAGTTCGAGCACGCCGTGCGGGAGGCGCTGCGCGCGCTGCCCGACCCCGATCCGGCGGCCCTCGAGGCCTGCCGCCTGACCCGCGCTCCCGTGTGCCTGCGCGCCGCGAGGGCCAACGAGGTGGCGCCCGGCGAAGCGCTCCGCAGGGTCCTCGTGCAGGCCATCGCCGAAGTCCCCGACGCGCGGAGCCGCGCCGCGCTCGAGAAGGTCTACGTCGAGAACGCGCCGAAGCAGCTCGCCGCGGCCGTCGAGCTCGGCCTGTCGTTCGGCACGTTCCGGCGGGCGTTGTCGCAGGGCGTCGAGCACGTCACCGAAGCGCTGTGGCGCAGCGAGGTCCGCGCGGCTCAGCCCTGAGGCAGGGCGAACCCGAGCGCGTGGGCGGCCCCCACGAGGATGTCGGCCGCCCGGTCGAGCTCGGCGACCGTGTGCTCGGACGACGCGAACAGCCGCATCCGCGACTCGCCGATCCCGACGGCCGGGAACTGGAGCACGCTGCCGTCGAGGCCGTGGCGCTGGCAGTGATCGACGAGGGGCAGCGTGAGGCTCTCCTCGCCGTAGACCACGGGCACGATCCAGCTCTCCGAAGGCCCGAGATCGACGTGAGGAGCGAGGCGCTCGCGCAGATGCGCCGCGTTGGCGTGGATGCGTGCGCGTCGGGCGTCGCCATCGGAGCCCCGACCGAGCCGCAGCGCTTCGAGCACGCCGCCGGTGACGGCCGGATCGAGCGCGCAGGAGAACATGCGGCAGCGCGCGTACCAGCCGACGTACCGCGCGATGTCGGGACGCGCGACGAGCGCTCCCCCCACGCCACCCAGCGCCTTGCTGAACGTGAGCACGTACAGATCGACGTCGTCGAGGACCCCCGCGGCCTCGCACACGCCGCGCCCACCGGGGCCGGCGACCAGGAAGCTGTGGGCCTCGTCGACCAGGACCAGCGCCCCATAGCGCTTCGCGACGCCCACGATGTCGGCGAGACGCCCGAAGTCGCCGTCGGCGCTGAACACGCCCTCGGTGCACACGAGGATGCGGTTCGTGGTGCCCGCGATGCGCTTCAGCACGGCCTCGAGATCGGCCGGGTCGTTGTGCTGGAAGTACTCGAGCTTCGCCCGACTGAGCTGCGCGCCTTCGAGGATGGACATGTGGGCGCTGCGGTCCATCACGACGTGGTGGTGCTTGCGCATCACGGCGGAGATGGCGCCGGTGTTCACCCCGTAGCCGGAGCTGAACAGCGTGGCGCCGCGCGCGCCCGGCCCGAGGAAGTCGACGAGCTCGGCCTCGAGCGCCGCGTGGAGCGCGAACGTGCCGCCGTGGACGGGTGAGCTCGCCGCACCGAGCCCGTACCGGTCGAGCGCCGCCTTGGCGGCCTCGATGACCTGCGGGTGGCTCGCGTAGCCGAGGTAGTTGTACGAGGACAGGTTCAGCACGTGGTGCCGCTCGCCGGTCGTGCGCTCGAGGTCGACGGACGTGCCCTGGGCGGCCTGCCGGCGCGCTTCGAAGCCGAACAGACCCGCCGCCTCGACCTCGCGGACCCAGTCCGCGAAGCGCGTGCTCTCCGCCGCTTCTCCCGCGATGCTCGACAGGAACATGTCGTACGTGGCTTCCAGGTACTCGGGCGTGCTCAACGGTCGCTCCAGAGCGGGAGGTCGTCCCGCTGGTCGAAGATGCGCAACAGGTCGTCGGAGAAGGCGGTTCCGCGGTCGATCACCAGCACCTGGCCACGCACGGCGTCCATGCAGCCCGACGCCAGCGCCACGACAGCGCCGGCGACCTCCTCCGGCTCGACGAAGTGGCGCTCGGACGCGAAGCGCCGAGCCAGGTCGTCGAGGCCCGCGCCGAAGGTCGCCTCGAACGACTCCGTGCGGACGGACCGCGAGCGCACCGCGTTCACGCGCACGTCCTCGTCGCGGAGGTGCCAGGTGAGGTACCGCACCAGCGTCTCGAGCACGGCCTTCGAGGCCGCGACGAAGTCGTAGCGGTACGAATAGTGGTCGGGCCCGTCGGACGACATGGCCACGACGTACCGGGGCCAGCGCCCGAACGTCGCGTGCAGCGCCCGTGTGTACGCGACGAGCGGCCACGCGCCGTACGAGACGCTCTGCAGCAGCCCGCGCTCGGTGTAGTCGTCGAGCGACTCGGGCAGCACCGCCATCGACGCGTTCGAGACGAAGACGTCGATGCCCGGCACGTGGTCGCGCAGCGTCGCCATGAGCGCGGCGGTGTCGTCGGCGCGCCCGACGTCGGCCTGGACGAGGAGCGGGCGGGGGGCGCCGCGCTGCTCGAACGCGCTGTAGACGACCTCGGGATCGGCCGAGCCCCACGCGTACGTGAGCACGGTGTCGGCCCCGCGCTCTCCGAGAGCGAGCGCCGTGGCCAGGCCGATTCCGCGGGTGCCGCCGGTGACGAGGGCGGTTCGTCCGGCGAAGATCACGAGGAGGCCTTCTCCAGCGCGGTGCGGTGGAGGAGGTCGACGAGCTCGTCGATGTTCGCGAGGTCGTTGAGCTGGGCGCGCGGCACCTTGATGCGCAGCTCGCGCATGGAGCTCGACACGACCTCGACGATGTCGATGCTGTTGGCGCCGAGCTCCTTCATCGAGCGCGAGCTGTCGACCGTCGCGGGGTCGACCTGGTCGACCGCGCGGGCCAGGTACTTGAGGACGGTGGCGCGGATCTCGTTCTTGTCGGTGGTCATGGGGTCTCCACGGTGCGCGTGGCGTGCAGGCGCATGAGGTTGTCGTAGAAGGCGGTGCCGTGATCGACGGTGAGCACCTGGCCGCGCATGCCGTCGAGCCAGCCGCTGCACAGCGCGAGCACCACGCCGGCGACCTCGTCGGGGGTCTGCACGAAGCCGGGCCCGCCGAGCCGATCGACGAAGTCGGTGAACTCCGGCCCGACCGTCGCGGTCAGCGAGTCGGTGTCGACGAAGCGCGCGCGGACCGCGTTGATGCGGCAGTCCTCGTCGAAGACCCGGTGCGCGAGGTACCGCACCAGCGTCTCGAGCACGGCCTTCGCGGCGCCGGCGAAGTCGTAGTTGGAGTAGTACGCGTCGATCCCGCACGACGACAGCGCGACGGCATGGCGCGGCAGGCGCCCGAACCGCTCGCGGATGGCGAGCAGGTGGGACGCCAGCGGCCACGCGCTGTACTCGATGCTCTGCTGCAGCCCGCGCAGGTTGTAGTCGTCGAGGGAGCGCACGAGCTGCGCGAAACCCACGTTGGATACGAACGTATCCACGTGGTCGCTCGACTCCGCGACGTGGGCCAGCACCTGCGCGAGGTCGTCGGGATCCGTGACGTTCGCCTCGAGGATGGAGGGCCGCCGCGCCCCCTCGGTCTCGAAGCGCGCCAGAATCTCGTCGGGCTCCGCGCTTCCCCAGCGGCACGTCAGCGTGACGCGCGCGCCGCGCTTCGCGAACGCGAGCCCCGTGGCCAGGCCGATCCCGGCCGTGCCCCCCGTGATCAGCACGGCCCTGTCGGACAGATCACGCATCGCGTCCCTCCCGGATGGCGGCGAAGCACCGGGCGTGCATCGAGCGCTCGACGGTGTGCGCCGCCTCGAAGTGCCGAAGCCAGCGGGCGCTCAACGCCTGTTTCAGCATGGTGAGCGCCTCGCGCGGCTCGTCGGCGAGGCGCAGCGCGAGCTCCATGGCCCGCGGCCAGACCTCGGCACGGGGGAGCACGTGGTTGAAGCCGTGCCCGACGAGATCCCGGCCCCGTCGCGGCTCGCCCGTGAGGAGCATCTCGTGTGCCTGCGCCGGGCTCATCACCCGCTCGAGCAGCCGGGTGGCCCCCATCCCCGGCGTGAAGCCGAGACTCATGAACGTCGCGCCATAACGCGCTTCCTGCGAGATCAATACAATGTCGGCGCACAGGCCGAGCACGAAGCCCCCGCCGATGGCGTGGCCCTCCATCGCCGCGATCACGGGCACCGCGGCGCCGAGCACGGCACGCGGGAGGACGAGCTCGCCCGGGTCGATCTCCCCCCGGCCGAGCCCTTCGATCACCGCTGGGCTCGCGCCGCTGCAGAACACGTCGTCGAGCCCGCGCAGCACGACCACGCGCACGCCTTCCGGAACCGCCAGGGCCTCCTCGAGGGCCCGCGCCATCGCTCCGTCGAGGGCGTTGGCGCCCGCGCGATCGACCATCGCGACGGTGCGCACGCCGTCCACGTCCGACACGTCGATCAGGCCCACGGCGCCTCCCCGTCGAGGAAACGCGCGATGCGGTCGCGCACGCCAGGCCGCCCGAAGCGCTCGAGGGTCGACGCGGCGCCCAGTCGGACGGCCTCGATCGGCGCGGTGCTGCGCTTGAGGTCGACCACGGCCTCGGGGCAGGCGCGCCGGAGCTCCGCCAGGCAGGCATCGACAGCGTCGCGGTCGCCCAGCACGTCGACGAGCCCCACCTCGTGGGCACGGCCGGCAGAGAGCGTGCGACCGCTCATCGCGAGCCAGCGCAGCTCCGCCGGACGGATCCGCTCCGCGAGCAGCGGCAGGATGGCACCGGGCAGCAGCCCGAACCACGCCTCGGTGAGGGCGAACGTCGCGTCGGGACCGGCGATCACGCGATCGGCCGCCGCGGCCAGCCCGACTCCCCCACCCCGAGCCGCGCCCGCGACGAACGCCACCACGGGTGGACCACAGCGAATCGCCATGATGCACCGAACGAATGCGTCGATCATCGACGCGTCGGGCTCCCCCGCGAGCGAGAGCCCGAGGCAGAACGTCGAAGGCCCCCCTTCGAGGACCACGGCGCCCTCCCGTACCTCCAGATCGCGCGCGAAGCGCTCCAGCGAGGCCGCGTCGAGCTGCTCGGGCACGGTCACGACCATCCGTACTCCCGCACCCACTCGCGCACGCCGCGGAGCTCGCACCGCCCGGCGCCCTCCCAGGCGTCGCGGTGGTGATCTCTCCATTCGTCATGAAGATCATGGAGCATCGGAGACTCGCGTCGACGGTCCCGCAGCTGCTCGAGCGCTTCGTACTCCGGCACCGACACTCGCCTCCGCGCATCGAGCAGCGCGCCCAGCCGCGCAGCGCCGGCCTCCTCGTGCGCGCGGGCACCGAGCCGGCCGCTCCACACCTCCGCGCAGGAGCCCGAGCCGAAGCTGAACACGCCGATCCGGTCGCCGGGGCCGAGCTCTCTCCGCGCGTCCACCGCGCCGAGCAGGCTCACGAACACGCTCCCCCCGTACACGCCGCCCATGCGCCGATGGTGGACGAGGCCAGGAGCGGAGCGCCGCTCGAAGTCCTCGCGGATCGCCGCGTTCGAGACGTCTCCGCGCCCCATCAGCGCGCGGTGCGCACGCGCGGTGATGCCCGGGAAGGGCGCGTGGAACGCGAAGTGCGCGAAGTCCCGCCCGAAGTCGACGGCGGGGCCCGCGTCCACGAACGCGTCCCACGCCCCGTCGACCGCCTCGAGGTACGCGAACAGGCTCGCATCGGAGCTGCCGGTCTCGAGCGTGAAGGTCGGGCGGATCACGTCGGTGACCTCGCTCGCGTGCACGCCCGAGCGCTCGACGTCGACGGAGAGGAAGCCCGGATCGTGGCCGAGCAGCAGCGCGACGGCCCCCGCCCCGAGGACGTACTCGTGGGGCTCGCCGAGGCCGAGGAAGCTCGCGTCGGTCGTCACGACGAGCGCCTGGCGACCGCGTCCTGCGGGCGACCCCAGCCACGCGAGGGCCATCTGGAGCGCCGCCGTGCCGCTGTAGCAAGCGTGCTTCACCTCGAAGTTGCGGCAGGTCGAGGGCAGGCCGAGCAGGCGGTGTGCCCAGCTGCTGATGGGCTTCTCGAGGTCGACCGGGGTCTCGGTCCCCACGACGAGCAGGCCGATCGCGTCGCGTTCACGGCCCCGCAGCACGTCGGAAGCCGCGTTCACGGCCATGGTGACCGGGTCCTCCCACGGCGGCATGACGGAACGCTCGACGACGCCGAGGTGCCCGATGGTCTCGGACACGTCGCGCCCACGGGCCTCGCAGAGGTCGGCGAGGCTCAGCGCGAGGGTGGAGGGCCACACGCGGATGGCGTCGATCCCGACCGTCACGACGCCCAGTCCAGCCCGCCCGTGACGGGGATCTCGGCACCGTTCACAAAGCTCGACGCACCCGACGCGAGGAACAGCACGACCCGCGCGAGCTCGTCGAGATGCCCCATGCGGCCGAGCGGGCAGTAGGTGTTCCAGAAGTCCTTGTGGCCCGACGCCATGCCCTCGCGCGTGAGGTCGGTGTCGAAGAAGCCCGGCACGACGACGTTGGCCGTGATGCCCTTGCGCCCGTACTCCTTCGCGAGGGCCTTCGACAGCCCGACGAGCCCCGCCTTGCTCGCGGAGTAGTTCGCCTGCCCGCTGATCCCGTTTTGCGCGAGCGACCCGATGAACACGAGCCGTCCGCGGCCCTGCGCGAGGAACGGCATCAGGAAGTGCCGCGCCACGTAGAAGCTGCCGGTGAGGTTCGTGGCGAGCACGTCGTTCCAGTCCGCGTCGGACATCTGCGCCGCCACGCCGTTCCGGAGGATGCCCGCGTTGCACACGACCGCGTCGACCGCCTCGAAGTCGTCGAGCACCTGGTCGCCCACGCGCTCGACCTCGGCGGCGTCGCGCACGTCGAGCCGGTACGCCCTGCACCGCGCGTCGGGCTCGTGGGCGCGGGCCCAGTCCACGACCTCCTCCGCCGCGGCCCCGGCCTCGCGGTACGTGAAGGCCACGTCGTGCCCGGCCACGACAGCCGCTTCGACGATGGCCCGGCCGATGCCGCGCGACCCCCCGGTGACGAACAGGACCATCAGGTGAGCTCCGGATTGCGCAGGATCGCGATGCAGTTCGTGCCGCCGAAGCCGAAGGCGTTCTTCATCAGGAAGCGCACCGGCTGATCGACGGGGCCCCCGCGGCACACGTCGACGTCGATGCGCGGGTCCATCCGGTCGATGTTGATCGACGGATGGAGGCGTCCGGCGCGCATCTGGAGGACCGCCGCGACGAGCTCGACCGTGGGGGCGGCCCACGTGGTGTGGCCGAGCATCGACTTCGTGGCGTTGACCTTGAGCACGTCGGCGTGTGCCCCGAAGACCTCGCGGATCGAGGCCATCTCGGTGAGGTCGCCGAGCATCGTGGAGGTCGCGTGGGCGTTCACGTAGTCGATCTGTTCGGGTGCGAGGTCGCACTGGCGGAGCACGCGCCGCATCAGCCGGCTCTGGCCCTCTCCCGAGGGCTGCGGCTCGTGGTTGGCGTCGGCGCAGGCGTCGACCGCCATGACCTCGGCGTAGATGCGGGCGCCGCGGGCCACGGCGTGGTCCCAGTCCTCGAGCACGAGCGACGCCGCCCCGTGCGCCGGGACGAAGCCCTCGCGGTCGAGGTCGAACGGCCGCGACGCGCGCTCGGGGGCGTCGTTGAACGACTGGTGGCTGATGGCGCCCATGAGGGCCATCGCGTGCAGGTCGACGGGCGAGAAGTCGGTGGGGGCTCCGACCACGACGGCCTGGGTCATGCCTCGGTACCGGATCTCGTCGCTGGCGAGGCGCAGCGCGTGGTTCCCGCTCGCACAGGCCCCGCCCACCGTGTAGATCGGCCCCCGGGCGCCGAGGACCTCGGAGACCGAGCCGGCGTGGTCGGTGTCGAGGGAGTGCAGCGACATCAGGCCGTCGATGAAGTCGGGCTCGTCGAAGAACTCGACGGTGTTCCGGTAGACGTAGCCGCTGGTGAGGTTGTGACCGGACACCACGACCGCGACGTCGTGCGGATGGGCCGTGTCGAACGCCCCGGCGTCGAGGGTGGCACGCACGGCGCACAGCATCGACAGCGACGTGCCCCAGGGCGCGCGGGACGCGAGCTTGCGCAGCCGCTGCCAGACCTCCGGATCGACGGACCCTTCGAGCCCGGCGACCGCACCCGCCACGTCGTAGTCGCCGAGATCCGCGCCCACCTTGCAGTAGATCCGGGAGGAATCGAGCGACCGCCACCGCGTCAGCGCGGAGCGCCCGGCGAGGAGGGCGGCGAGGAAGCCGTCGAGGTCGTCCGCGAGCGGCGTCGCGATGCTCATCCCCGTCAGCGCGATGCGCCTATGCAAAGTACACCTCCATCACGCCGGTCGAGCAGAGCGTCGCGCCATCCCACACCTGGCCCGCGATGACCCCGGCCAGCGCGTCTCGCTCGACCGCGGCGGCCTCGATGGTGACCTCGACCCCGGGACGGACGGGCGCCAGGAAGGTGCCGTGGTGGACCTTCATCAGCCGCGCGTCGACGGGCGCATCCCCCTCCTCGAGCATCCACAGGAGGCACAGGCCGAGCTGGCCCATCATCTCGAGCTGGAGGACGCCCGGGTACACCGGCTCGCCGGGGAAGTGCCCCGCGAGCAGCGGGTCGTCGGCCGACACGTGGCGTACGCCGCGGATCGTCTGCGCAGCGAGATCGACGGACTCGACGCGGTCGACGAGCCGCATCGGGTGACGATGCGGGATCATGCGCTCGACCGGCGTGGACACCGGCGTCGCCGCTGCGACCAACCGCTCGCGGCGGAGGCGTCGCGCGAGGTCATCGAGCTGCATCGAGCACCTCGGCGAGCCCGTCCCTGTCGGACGTTCGGGCGCGGGGCTCGGCACGCCACTCCCTGCGCAGCAGGCCCGTGAGCCCGTGGCCGTGCCCGACCTCCACGAAGAACGCGGGGCGGAACACCTCGCAGGCCGCGTCGACGCACCGCCGCCACTGCACCGGCTCGCGGACGTGTCGGACCAGCAGCTCGACGAGCTGCGCCGGCCCGGGCTCGAACACCGGGACCCCCGTGACGTTCGGGATCCAAGGCCCGTGGGCGCGACGCCACGGCGCACGGCGTAGCGCCACCTCGAACGCCTCGGCAACGCCGGCGAACCGTGGGCAGTGCATCGGCAGGCGCTCCTCGATCACCACGGCGTTGGCGAAGGTCGCCTCCTCGGCGGCCGCGAGAACGCGCCGCACGGCGCTCGCCTCCCCCGCGACGACGTGCTGACTTGGCCCGTTGATCGCCGCGATCCAGGCCTCCGCCTCGACGGCGACGAGCGGCTCGAGCGCCTCGCGCTCCAGCGGGAAGACCGCCGCCATCATGCCCTCCGGCCCGTCGTCGTAGGCCTCGCCCCGCGCCGCGACGAGGCGGACGGCGTCCGGGAAGCCCAGGGCGCCGATGTGGACGAGGTGGTTGTACTCGCCGAGGCTGTGCCCCACCGATCCCGCGTTCGTCCGGACCGCGTCGTCCAATGCGCGAAGATGCACGTGGCTCGTGACGAATACGGCGATCTGCAGATCCCGGTTCCGACTCCCGTCGATGCCCTCGAGCCACGGGCGGAGGTCGCGTCCGAGGGCATCGCCCGCCTCGTCGACCACCTCCGCAGCCACCGTCGGCCAGGCCTCGGCGGCCTCGCGCAGCATCGTCGGCGCGAAGGAGGTCTGACCTGGAAACAGCAGCACCGCGGGCATGCCGGGCAAGAGAACACCCACCACGCGCGCGGGACTGCTCATTCCGTGCTCATTCGATGCTCAGATCCCTGGCGGATCGGCGCGGACCGATAGCCTCCCGCCATGCCCACCGTGTCCCCCCAGACCGACCAGCTCGGAGGCCGCCCGCTCGGCGACGAGTGGAACATCGCGTTCCACGTGTCGTTCACGTTCGAGGTGCCCGCCTCGCTCGTGGAGCCCGTGCTCCCCGCGGGGGTCGAGGCCATGGAGACGGTGCCCGGGCGCGCCCTGCTGAACGTCATCCACGCGCGGTACGAGCCCGGAACCCTCGGCGAGCCCGCGTCGTTCGACGAGGTCGTGTGCTCGGTGCTCGCGCAGCCCGACCTCTCCGTCGACATGCCGGCGCCGCGCCTCACGCTGGCCGTGCTCGACGTGCTGAGCAACAGCGAGGCGTTCGTCGCGCACAAGGTCCCCGCCCTGCGGATGCCCGTGCGCTTCGACCCGGGCCTCGCGAGCGAGGTCGACGCCGACGGGCTCGGCACGCGGGTGTGGAACGACGACGGCCCGCTGTTCCGGCTGCGGTGCACGGGCGTCCCACGCTTCCGGAGCAAGGCGTTCTTCGGGCAGTACTTCGCGTGCGTCGACGGCCGCCTGCACCACAGCGTGTGGAGCTGGTGGGGCGAGCTGCACGAGACCCAGCGCGAGCGGCGCCAGGCCGGCGAGGTGCACGCGCACCCGTTCTTCGCGCGCATCGGGCTCGGTGCGCTCGAAGCGCGCGACTGCTGGCTGCAGCAGGTCAGCGCGCCGGGTGGCTCCGTTCACATGCGGACGTTCCAGCCACGCGAGATCGCTACTTCGGGTGGTTGAACAGGAAGGTCGCGACCTTTGCTGGCCCATCGTAGGACGTGTTGGCCGTCGTGGGCAGCTCGTGTCCCATGTCGTAGACCACGTCCATGCGGAGATCGGTGCTGCCCGTGCAGTTCCTCCGCTCGTAGTCGGCCGTGGAGGACAGGGTCTCGGTCGTGCAGCCGACCGACGACTTCCAGAGGCCGTACTCCGACGGGTCGGTCGACGCGTACGAGGCGAGCGTCCAGGTCTGGGTGAACCACCAGCTCAGGAACCAGCCACCGGGATGTTGGAACGTGCCATCGACTTCCCCGCGTACGAGCATCACGTCGACATCCGTCGCGGTCGCCACGGGGGACGACTGCTCCCACACGTTGTCGTAGCTGGCGGGCACACACCCGGCGGCGAACGGGTCGCAGGTGGTGTCGTAGGCACCCGAGACGCTCGCGATGACCGCGATGGCGCCGAACAGGTTCGGCATCTGGTTCGACAGGTGCTGCACGAAGATGCCGCCGTTCGAGAACCCGAGCCCGTGAATCTGGTCGCGGTCGATGTTCATCTCACCGGGCGTGCTGTTGGTGCCGACGACGTACTCGAGCAGCGCGCGCACGACCTCGACGTGCTCGTCGTCCGGAACGTCGGCGCCGACGCCGTGGTTCCATTTCTTCGCGGCATTCGCCTCGAGCGCGATGATCACGGCGTCGCGGTCGGATGCCTCGATGGCGAAGTCGATCGCGAAGTCCGTGGTCGTGAAGTCGTCGAGCGCCTGATGGCCCCCATGGAACATCAACACCAGCGGTGACGGGTCGCCCGTGCAGTCGTATCCGGAGGGGACCTTGATGATGTAGCGATACGGGATCGCCACGCCGGAGGAGTCCGTGTAGATGAAATCCAGGTCGGACGGACCCACGACGTACGGCCAACAGCCGAGTGCATGGGATTCCCCCTCCACCGCGCACAGCAAGACCAGACCGAACAGCAGCTTCTTCATCCTCGCCTCCCCGGTGGCCCCACGGCGGCCACGCATCGCCAGGATTCGCGGGTGGCGGCCGCCGTTCAACCGGGCTCGGGGCAATCCACGGCGCCGACCGACGAGATTGGACTTCACAGCGCCACTCCCGCCAGGGTCTCAGACCGGTCACAATGCAGCGGAGCCGGACCGCGGCGGATCACAGCTCGAGGATGCGGAACGGGAGGTCGGTCGGCGTGCCGAGCACGAAGGCCACCACCTCGCCCTTGAGGCCGTAGAGCCGGTCTTCGGCCACGGTCACGGCGGCCACGCCCACGTCGAGGTCGACCGCGGCGACCTGGGCGGTCTGCCAGCCGTCGGTGGAGGTCAGCCGGGCGAGCCGGCGGTTCGCGGCGACCACGAGGGTCTCGCCGTGCCACGCCATGCCGTCTGCGCCATTCGGGAGGGACCCGATGGAATCGCCCGCCAGGACGACCTCTTCGAGGGCATCGGGCGCGTCGAGCGGCACGCGGAGGACACGCGCTGGCGCGTACTGGCCCACGAGGAGCGCGTCGCCGGCCTGCACGATGCCGTTGTTCCCGATGATCTGCGGGGTGAGCGCCGGGTGCTCCAGCCAGACGGACGCCTCACCCGTCGCGAGATCGACGCGGTGGATGCGGGGCGTCTCGCGGTCGGTCAGGTACACGTCGCTCCCGACGGCCACGACGTCGTTGCAGTCGTTCGGCGCACCGGCGAGCGCGTGGGTCGCGACGTCGCCCGCGGTGGGGTCGAGCACCCACAGCTCCGACACCGCGTCGGGCGTGCTGGGGTCGCGCACGGCACACACGAGCACCTCGCCCGTGTCGGGGTGGACCTTCATCCCGAGCGTCGACCAACCCGCCTCTGTGGGCGTGAACACCGCGGTCTCGGTGCCGTCGGCATCCACGCGGGCGATGCCGCCATTCCCGAGGCTACCGACGAAGAATGCACGTTCTTCATGATGAAACGCGAATCCCTCTGGATACTCGACGCCATCCGAGAGCACGTAGTCGGCGTGCAGGGGCTCGACGGGGACCTCGGGCTCGCCGGTGCACGCGGCCAGGGCGAGCAGCAGAACACGCATCACGGCTCCATCCGCACGCAGGCCGCGAAGTCCGCCACCCGACCGGTGGTCGCGTGGGTGCCGAAGAACGTGCGCGTGCGCTCGGCGGCATCCGCGGGCAACCAGTGGCCGAGGCCGTGGTCGCAGGCCTGCACGACGTGTCCGTCTGCGACGAGCTCGCTGGCGAGGTTCAGGGTGGCGTCCTCGAAGTCGAATCCCCCGTAACTGTCCCACGACCCGCCCCAGCTCAGCATGACGGGGAGGTCGGTCGCCGGCGTCACGTAGGTGCCCTCCGGCGCTCCTCCGGAGAACGGCGCCGTCGCGGCGATCCGCTCGGCCCGGTGCATCGTCAGGTAGCTCGTGAACAATCCGCCGGCGCTGAAGCCCGTGACATAGACGTGGTCGGGGTCGGCGGCCTGGACCTCGATCAGGCTGTCGAGAAGGGCGTCGAACAGCTTCACGTCCGCGTTCGAGCCAGGCGCGCCGGTGACCGCCCACTCGGAGCCGAACAGGCCCCGCGAGGCGGGCGCCACGACGATGAACCCGTCCTCGACGGCCCGGTCGACCGGCATCCACGACAGGAGCTCCTCGGGAGACCCGCCGAGGTGGTGGAACACGAACAGGACGGGCGCACCGGCCGTCTCCTCCGGCATGAACGCGAGCACCCGACGCGAGGATCCCGCGTCGTCGAACCGGTGGTCGCCATCACGGACGCACGACGCGTCGTCGCAGACGAGCGCCGGGGGCGTGGCGGGGGTGTCGTCCGTGGGCTCCGGCGCGCAGGCGACGAGTAGCGGAAGGATCGAGATCGAGCGGAACATGGTGGACTCCCGGGGAATTCCCGCGACCGGGAGCCTTCGGCGGCCCGAGCCGCTGACGCCTCCCTGTGATTTCTGGGTGCACGTACTCGTCCGGATCTGCATCGAGTAGGCGCTCCGATGGACAGCACTCGTGCTGAATCTGTTACGAGTGGTGGAGCGAGGAGGTCGGATGCTGTCTGCCGGGCCGCACTACGAAGCGTTCGTCACGGCCGTCGAGCTGGGCACGATCACGGCCGCCAGCGCGCGGCTCGGGCTCCCGCGCCCCACGGTGTCGCGGTACCTCGCGCGCCTCGAGTCGGACCTCGGCGTGGCGCTGCTGCACCGCACGACCCGTCGCATCACCACGACCGCCGCGGGGCAGCGACTGTACGAGCGGATCCGTCCGCTGCTCGACGACTGGGCGGCCATCGAAGCCGACGTGCGGGCCGACGCGCACGCGGTGGTCGGTACGGTGCGCGTGTCGGTGCTTCCGCTGCTCACGGTCCCGATGGCGGCGGTCGTGAAGCACCTGCAGGCCGCGCACCCCCGCCTGGCCGTCGAGGTCGTGGCGAACGTCCGGCTGGTCGACCTGCGGTCCGAGGGCTTCGATGCGGCCATCTGGGCGGGCGATCCGCGCGACCCCGACCTCGTCACCCGCACCCTCGCGGCGGGCGGCGTGAGCCTCGTCGCTTCACCGGCCTACCTGGCTGCCCGCGGCACGCCGCAGCGCGTCGCGGATCTGGCCGACCACGACCTGCTCCGCGGGCACAGCGGCTCCGGGCGGCCCCGGGTGTGGTGGCCGTTGGTCGACGGCGGGCGGTTCAAGGTCGACGGCCGATTCGTCACGAACGACGCCGCGCTTCTGCGTGAGGCGGCGCTCCAGGGGCAGGGCATCGCGCTGCTCTCCGACCTCAACAGCGGGCCTGCGTTCGCCCAGGGTCGCCTGGTGCGTGTGCTCCCCGGCATCGTCGGCGTGACGGCCGCCGTGCGGTTGATCGTGGCGCGCCGCACGCTGCTCCCGCTGCGGGTGCGCGTGTTCATGGACGCGGTGGTCGACCACTTCGACGTGCGGGACGAGCGCTGAGCCCGTAGGTGGACGGCATGCGGGACGCGCTGCTGCTCTACCTGCTCGTCACCGGGGTCGGAGCGGCCGTCATCCTCGCGATGCCGGGCCTGGTGCTCGTCGGTCTGATGCTGCTCGTCCTCCCCGGGGTCGTGATGGGCGCCCTACCCACCGCCTTCTTCTGGGGCGCCTGCTTCGCGCTGCTCTGGTTCCCCCTCCAGCCCGCTCTCGGCGACGGGGGCGCGGCTCTGGCCGCGGTGCTCCTCGCGTCGGGAGGGCTCGTCGGCGTCACGGTCCCGGGGAACCTCGCGGCGAGAGCGACCCTGCGTCGCCTCGCTCTCCCCGACGTGCGTCCACCCGAGCGCTTCGCGCTCAGCGGCGATGTGCGGCTCGACCTGATCGGAGGTGGGCAGTGGGACCAGGATCCCTCGGTGCGCGTGGACGGATCGCGGCCCTATCGGTGCGACGCTCTCGCACTCGCCGTGCTCGGCCTCCCCGGTGTGACCTCCGTCACGCTGAACGCGTCGCGCCCGGACGGCGAGCTGGTCCCCTCTGCACGGACCTTTCGCATCGTCCCGCGGGGCGAGCGCGGCGACCGTCTCCTGGCGCGCCCGCTCCTGTCGCACCGCGTCGAGGCCCTCGGAGACACGCCCGAAGCACGGAGGGCCTGCGAGGCGCACCTGCTCGCCGCCCTCGTCGACGGGTGCCTGGTGATGGACCGGGCCATGCCGCGATTCGACGTCCGCGTCCGGGAGCTCTGGGAGGACCGCTTCTCCGCGAGGGCCCATCGCTGGTCGCTCGGCGCCTCCACGCCCTCGGTGCGCTCGCTGGTCGTCGAGGACAGCGCGGGCGCGTGCATCGCGCGATTCCGGCGCGTGTCGATCACGGCGCCCCGGCCCCCGCTGCTCGTGGGCCTGCACATGCAGGGGATGAACGAGATCTTCTTTCGATGGCACCGCTGGACCCACGGCGACCCGGGCGTCGGAGACGCGATGCTCGGCGCGGTACACGCGCTGCGTGCGCTCACCGACCTCGGCCTTCCCGCACCGGAGACCGACGTGCTCGATGCGCTCCGGTCGGCCCTCGACGCAGGTCTCAGCGACCCCGGACGCACGAATCGCGACCCCGCGTTCGCGTCGTTCGCGCCGTACGTCCGGGCACTCGCCCACGCCCGGCCGACCGACGGGGACATCGACCTCACCCGCCGCGCGCTGCGCGACCGCCGGGTGAAGGAGCTGTACCGCGCCCACGCGCTCCCCGAGGTCTTCGGCGATCTGACGCCCTTCCGCGACGCGATGGTTGCACGCATCGCAGAGAGCACGCCGGAGGAGTCCGGTGACGCCGGGACCCTGAGCCACCACCTCGATCGCATGCCGCCCGGCAGTTTCGCGACGCTGACTCCCACCGAGGACGCACTGCTCGACGACCCCATCCAGCGCGTGCGCGCCGGGGGGCTGATCACGCGCCTCGCCGATCAGGGGAGCGCGGCGGTCCCGCGCCTCCTGGCCCTGCTCGACGCCCATCTCCCGCTCGTCGACAGCGGCCGCACCGGGGCGGAGCGCCGCGTGGCACGGGCCACGCACGAGCCGGTGGTCACGGCCGTCCAGGATGCCCTGGGGCGCCTCGGGCCCGTCGCCGCGTCGGCGCGGCACCAAATCGAGCAGCTGTCGACGGATGGCTCCGTGCCCGCGTGGATCGGGCGCCGCGAGGCATGGCTCGCGATGCGGGTGCGGCTCGGAACCCCCATCGGGCACGTCGTCCCGCTTGGGGATGCCGCAATCGAGGCCCGCGTGCGACGGACGGTCGCGAAGCTCGAGCGGTGAAGCTCAGGGGGGCGTGATTCCCTCGTCCGCGAGGGCCTTCTCGAAGCGCTCGTTCATCGCGGGCCCCAGCACGAACACGCCGCGGCCCCGGCCGAGCACCTTCACCTGCACGCGAGACCCCGGGGACGGCGGCATCGCGCGAACCCACGGCAGCGTCTGGACCACGGTGACCTCGTACGGCGCGCCGTCGGCCCCCTTCAGCTCGAGGACCAGCCGGTGCTTGTACTGCTTGCGCTCGTCGAGGATGTCGGTTCGTTCCGATGATCGGACGACCGCGACCTCCTTCCGGCCCCACCGCGCGGCGAACAGCCCGAAGATCGTGCCGCTGAACACGAACGCGAACACGGAGAGCATGCAGACGATGGCGATCAGGTTCTCGATGGGTGGCAAGTAGGCGCAGCCTCCGTCGGTCAGGGGGTGGTGGGTTGGGTGTCGGCGCCGTCGTCGGTGCCGTCTCCGTCGCAGTCCGGCTCGGTGGGGATGGTGCGCTGCGCGAGCTCGGCGAGCGTGTCCACCTGGTCGCCATCGGGATCGTCCGCAGGATCGCAGGCGCCGTAGAGGGCCTCCCACACGTCGGGGAGCCCGTCGCGATCGTCGTCGGCGTAGAGGTGGCGGTAGTCGACGGCGCCGCCGCCGTACGCCCCGATGTCACCGGGGGTGCCATCGCCGTCCGGCACACCGATGTGGACGTCCAGCAGGGGCCCGGATGTGGGGAACAGGTCCCAGAGCTCGGGACCGACGTTCGGGCACCAGGCGCGGAAGGCCGGAACCGAGGAGGTGTACGTCGGGGTGCCCCCCACGACGTCGTTCGTGTTGCCATGGGCGTGGAGGAACGCACTGGTGGTCGTGCCCCAGCAGCTCGAGTCGAGGCCGTCGCCCGTGTTGTACGACGCCGTGACGTGGCTCA
Organism: Alphaproteobacteria bacterium; assembly: GCA_020632875.1. GTDB lineage: Bacteria > Myxococcota_A > UBA796 > UBA796 > JACKEQ01. Next base: position 171,389 of record JACKET010000006.1, on the reverse strand, counting down.
GCGTCGCCGTGGAGCAGCCCGTGGCATGGATGCCGTCGGACCCGTTGCCGACGGCGCTCACGTGGCGCACCGTCCAATCGGCACCGGTGAGCTCGAGCCCGTGGCCCCCGTTGCCCGCAATCGCCGCGTTCTCGAGGGTGAAGCCGGACGCCGCGACCGAGACCGCCGCGAGACCTGCCGTGTTGCCGCGCACGTCGAGCACCTGCCAGACCCCGTTCGCCGTCACGCCGGACCCGATCGACACGGCGTGATCGCCGCCCTGGTTGGCGGTCACGGCGATGTCGTCGAGCGCGATGGAGGCGGTGCCCGACACCCCGAGGCCCGAAGCGGCTCCTGCTGCCGTCGCCACGGTGTTGCCGCGGATCGCGACCCGCTCGAGGCCGACATCGCCATCCTGGATCGAGAGCCCCGCCGACGTGCCTCCGGCCTGGTTCCCGACGATGTCGACATCCGTGACGACGAGTGTGGTGTCGAGGAGGTAGAGGCCGCCATGGGCCGTGGTCCCGGCGTTCGACGCGAACCTGGAGGCGATCAGGGTGCCCGTGACCGACGTGAGATTGGCTCCCCCTGCCGTGGGCGCCTGGTTCCCGATGGCCTCGACGCCATCGATCTCCACTGCGATGGTGCTCACGTAGGCCCCGCCGCCATTGCTGGTGGCGGTGTTGCCGAACAGGTCGACGGCGTCGAGGATCAGGGTCGCGGGCGCGGTCGACCCGAAGACGCCACCACCGAGCGTGGCCCGGTTCCCGAGGAATCGCGTGTTCTTCACCGCTGCGAACGGGCCCCCTGCCCCGCCCACCAGCGACAGCCCTCCCCCACTCGTCGCCTGGTTCGCGAAGAACAGCGTGTAGTCGAGTTCGACGCTCCCCAGGTCTCCGGCCGCCAGGCCCCCTCCGCGACTGTTCGAGTCGTTCCAGGCGAAGATCGTACCGTCGACGAACCGGCCGCTGCCGGCGAGCACCGCCGCTCCGCCGCCGTACAGCGACGCGGTGTTCGACGTGATCCGGCTGCTCCGGACCTCGATCGTGGCGGAGTCGGACGTGCCGATGCCCCCGCCCCGGGTGGCGTGGTTGTGGTGGATGTCGCAGTCGTCGATCAGCACCGAGCCCGTGCCGAACACGAGCACTCCGCCCCCGGTGCCCGACGTGATGTCGGCTCCGGTGACTTCGACCCGGCGGAGCTCGATGCCCTGCGCGTTCGTCGTCACGCCGCGGCGCCCGACGTACGCCTGGACCGTCAGATCCATCAGCGTCGTGTCGGTGCCCAGCAGGGACGCGACCTCGCCCGTCCCACCGGGGTCGGCGAGGACGGTGTGCCCTCGCCCCACGCCGCGGATCGTGAGCCCCGTCTGGGTCGCCGTGAGCTTCCCGACGTAGGTACCGGCGCGCAGGCAGATCACGGCATCCGGGCCGAGACCATCTGCGAAGGCGTCGAGGTCGTCTGCCGGCGTGAGCTGGACCGTACACCCCGACCAATCGGCCGTGTCGAGCAGCGGGAATCCCGTGTCGGGACCGGTGTCGAAGGCGAGGTCGGCGGTGTCGCCGCTGTCGAGGCCCGTCCCGCACGCGAGCGCGTCGACGTCGGCGTCGGTATCCGAGTCGGTGTCGGTGTCCGAATCGGTGTCGGCGTCGGCGTCGGCATCGGAGTCGGAGTCGGCGTCGGCGTCGGAGTCGGAGTCGGAGTCGGAGTCGGAGTCGGAGTCGGAGTCGGAGTCGGAGTCGGAGTCCGCGTCCGTGTCCGTATCGGCGTCGGTGTCCGAATCGGAGTCCGCGTCGGTGTCGGTATCTGAATCGGAGTCCGCGTCGGTGTCGGCGTCGGTATCGGAGTCCGCGTCCGTGTCCGTGTCGGAGTCTGCGTCGGAATCCGTGTCGGCGTCGGAATCCGTGTCGGCGTCGGCGTCGGTATCGGAGTCCGCGTCCGTGTCGGTGTCGGTGTCGGACTCCGGGAACCGGCTCCTCCGCTCGTCTTCGGTGCTCGCCGTGATGAAGATGCAGCCGGACAGCACGAGGGCGAGCGCGACGGCCGGCTGGCGAAGCGGCGTCACAGCGCGAAAGCCCCGACGGTGAGCCCGGCGCCCGCGATGCCGAAGGCGATTCCGCCCGCCCCCAGCGCGATGTTCGCGGGCTTTAGGCGCGCTGCGTCGTCGGCATCGGGGGTGTTGAGGTAGCGGGACTTCACCGCCGCCGCGCCACCGATCCCCGCCGCTCCCGCGGCGATGCCGCCGAGCCCCGCAGCGAGGAGCACGGTGCGGGGACCCTTGCGGACCGGCTCGATCGCGCGGACGGGGTAGGTCGGGACCGCGCCTCCCGTCGCGATGCGGTGGGTCGAGACGACGACCCCGCTCGGATCGAACCGCTGCAGAACCCAGGGGCGCCCGTCGGGCGCGTCGCCGGCCCTCGTGCCGTCGACCTGGAGCCAGCCATCGGCCGGCGCGGCGAGCACGATACGGCGGGAGGCGGGACGGCCCGCTGCCTGCTCGTACACCGCGGCCCACTCCGACCCGGGCTCTCTCGCGAAGTCGACGAGGGGCGCGTCGGGGGCCACCTCGTGCGCGGCGTGGAACTGCTGGAGCGCGGCCGTGAGGTCTTCGTCGAGCCAGGCGGCCAGCCCGGCGAGCTGGAAGTACGTCGCCACGCGGCCCGGGAGGAGCGGGTCGGCCTGGCAGTCGATGGCGGCCTCCATGTCGCGGACCGCGGTGGAGACCCCCTCGGTGTCGAGGGCCTGCCAGGCGTCGGCGAACGACGCGTGGGCCGCGTCGAGGTCGCGGCCGTGTGTGGGGCCCGCGCACCCGCCGAAGGCTTCGACGATGGTCAGGAGCCAGAGCACGACGCGAGCATACTACTGCGGCGTGCACTTCCGGAACGCCGCGACGCAGCGCAGGGTCAGCGTTCGCCCGACCACCGCGGTGACGGGCTCGGGAAGGGTCTTCGCCGGCTTGCCCGGGAACGTCACCCGGATGCGGTAGGTGCCCGCCGGGACCTCGCCGGGGACGGGCAGCGCCCCAGCGTCGCCCACCAGCTCGACGGTGCCCTCCCCTTCGACCACCACCCGGACCGCCGCCGGAGGAGGCGGCTTCGGCACCGGAACCGGGACCGGCTCCACCGGCTCCACCGGCGCCGGCGGGGGCCGCACGGGATCGGGTGGACGGGGGACCGGAGCGGGCGCTGGGTTGGGAGCGGGCTGCGGGGCGGGGACGGCGGGCTGAGGAACAGCGGGCTCTGGAGCCCCGGAGGACACGGGCTCGGGCGCCACGGGCTCGGGCTCCGGGTCGACGGGAAGGGGTGTCTCGACGGGGACGAGGTCGGGCACCGGCGGAGGCACGGCCCGATCGACGAGCAACCGCGACACGCCGAACGCGCCGACCCCCATCGCGAGCAGCACCACGAGGCCCCCCATGCCGGCGAACAGGAGCGGAGACCTCGCCGGGGGCGCGGGAGCCGGCGTCTCCACCGGATCGGCCGCGCGCGGGGCCGGTGCAGGGGTGGCTTCGGGAGCCCAGGTGTCGGAGGACGCCTCCCGGGCGTCGGCGGGCACGCGGGAGGCGAGCGTCGAGACCCGTTGGACGATTTCGGGGCCCCAGACCCTCTCCCCTCCTTCGTCCATCGGAGCGGCGCCGTTCTCCGTCCAGACGTCCAGCAGCTCTGCGACGGAGCCGATCCGCTCGTCCACATCGGCCACCAGCGCGCACGCGATGGCATCGGCCATCCGATCGGGGAGGTCGGGCCGGAGGCTCGAGGTGGGCACGTACTCGGCCCTCCCCACGCGGGCGAAGAGGTCGAGCAGGTCGTCCCCCGGGAAGGCCATCGCGCCCGTCGCGAGCTCGTAGAGCACCGCGCCGAGCGAGAACACGTCGGCCGCGGGGCCCGCGCTCTTCGCGTCGCGGATCTGCTCTGGCGCCATGTACGCGGGCGTGCCCATGGTCACCCCGGACTGGGTGTTCGTGGCCCCACCATTGGACCCGACGAGCTTCGCGAGCCCGAAGTCCGTGATCTTCGGGACCAGCCCGCGCTCCGACACCTCGATCAGGATGTTGCCCGGCTTCAGATCGCGATGGACGAGGCTCTGGGCGTGCGCCGCCGCCACAGCCCCGAGGATGTCCCTCGCCAGCGCGTCGACCTGGGCCAGCGTCAGGGTCCCCGAGTCGATGAGCGCACCCAGATCCGGGCCCTCGACGAGCTCCATCACGAGGCCCGGCGAGTCGCCGACGTCGACGATGTCGGTCACGTTCACGATGTTCGGGTGCTTGAGGCTCGCCTGGATGCGGCCTTCCTGCAGGAGCCGCTCGCGGATGGGACGCGTGTGGATGCGGAGCACCTTGAGCGCGTGGAACGAGCCCAACCGAGCGTGCCGAACGCGGTAGACGACCGCGAGCCCACCGGACCCGATGACGGATTCCACGACGTACCGGTCGATCTTCTGGCCGAGCTCGAGCTGCATGCCCGCGCAGCATAGAGCACCACCCGCCATCACGACCACGACCGCAGCATGGCAGGCTGCGGCCCGGTGAAGACGCTTCGCCCCGGCGCGGGATGTTCGCCCCGAGACTCTGCGATACTCGCCCGCGATGGGCGACTCGACACCACACGACCCATGGCCCGGAGCCAGCGCCACGGAGACGGTGCGGCCCCCCGAGGAGGCGGGCGCCACGCTCGTCCCCGCAGCCGATGGCGCCGCGTCCCTCGACGCGCTCCCGGTCATCCAGCTCGGGCCCGTGCTGGGCGAAGGGGCCGTGGGCGTCGTGCACAGCGCCAGGCAACCCGTGCTGGATCGCTCCGTCGCCGTGAAGAAGCTCAAGGTCGGCGCTTCGGCGCGCGCACGGGAACGCCTGCTGCACGAGGCCCGAATGATGGGGTCGCTCGAGCATCCCAACATCATCCCCGTGCACGCCCTCGGTGCGGATGCCGAGGGAACCCCGCTGCTCGTGATGAAGCGCGTCGACGGGTGGACGTGGCGCTTGCTGCTCGATGCACCGGAGCACGCGGGGTGGGACGCGTGGCGGGGGAACCCCGACCCGCTCGAGCGCAACGTCGAGATCCTCGTGGAGGTCGTGCGAACACTGGGTTTCGCGAACGGCAACGGGATCGTCCACCGGGACGTGAAGCCCGAGAACGTGATGCTCGGGCCCCATGGCGAGGTGTACGTGCTGGATTGGGGGCTCGCCGTCGGCGTCGGTGCCCCGACGACCACCGCGGGCACCCCGCACTACATGGCGCCCGAGATGATGGGGCCCGGGAGCGCGGACGCCGCGATGGATGCGTACGGCGTGGGCGCGGTGCTGCACCGGCTGCTCACGGGCGAGCCGCGGAACGCGGGCGCGACTCTCGCCGAAGCCTTCCAGAGCGCGCTGGAGGGGGCTCCGGCCACCGACCCCCGCACGATCGACGCGGAGCTCGGGGGGCTCGCGAATGCGCTGTGCGCGTCGGACCCCGCGCGGCGTCCGTCGCTCGGCGAGGCCCTCGTCGCGCTCCGAACCTGGCTCAGGGCCCGGCCGGCGACGCGGTTGCTCGACCGGGCGCGCGAGCGGATTGCCGCGATGGAGGCGGAGGCCGCCCACTCGACCGAGGCCGTTCTCGCCGTGCGCAGCATGCTCGCTTCGGTGGCGCCCGAGCTCCCGACCGAAGTGGGCGCGCTCCAGCACCGGGTCGGAATCCTGGCCGTACGGGAGGCGCTCGAGCGCGGGGCCGTCGAGCAGGCGGCCGCGGAGCTCGCGGCGCTCACGGACGCACCCGCCGACCTGCGGGACCGGGTACACGCGGCCGTCGCGGCGCGCGAGGCCGTCGAGCAGCGAGCGGTCGAGATGGACGTGGACACCGGCCTGATGGGCCGGACGGCCGTGTTCGCCACCATCGCGGCGGCTTCGCTCGGCGCCGTCGCGGGCCTCGTCTCGGGCGCGTTGGATCTGCGATCGGTCCGGGGCGCGCTGGTCCTGCTGCTCGCCTTCGACGCGGTGGCCCTCGCAGCCGTCGTCGTGTTCCGGAAGCAGGTCTTCGTCAACCGCGCCAGCACGGCGCTGATCGCAGGTGTCGGGGTGGTGGCGGGGTTCGACACCCTCGGCCGCGCGACGGCCTGGCTGCAGGGCTCGAGATCGCCACGATGTATCGGTCCGAGCTGCTCGTCCTGGCGCTGGCGGCTTCGCTGTGCACGCTGCTGCTCGACCGACGCTTCGGCCCCGCCGCCCTGCTCGCCGTCGCCGGCCACGTCGCGGCGGGCGTCGCGGCGGATGCATGGGTGCCCGAGATCTTCGGGGTGGTCGCCGCGCTGTCGCCCTTCCTCCTCGCCTGGCCACTCGTGCGCGCGACCGCGGCGTCCGTGTCAGTCGATCGCGCGTGACGACAGGATGCGACGCGCATCGTCCCGGCGATCGTCGCCGACCATCGCGACGAGCTCGTCGATCTGGGTCCGGGTGAAGGCGCTCGACTCCTGCGACGCGGAGCGGCGGAGCACGTCGATGCGCTGGTCGTCGCTCTCGGCCACCCGGAGCTTCGACTGCAGGGCGAGGTAGGGCCCGGGGCGCATCGCTCCGCCGGCCGCAGGCTTCACGTCCTGTACGACGGGGGCCGCAGTCGGAGCGGCCGTCCCGCCACCGAACAGGCTGCCCGCCACCGTCAGTCCACCTGGTCCGCGGCGGATCTCGATCGGCAGCGCGGCCTGCTGGCCGGTCCCGACCACGACGAGGTCGCCGTCGATCCAGGCCATCCGGACCACGTCACGCGCCCCGACGGTGACGCGCTTCTCGCAGAAGACGGGCCCCATCAGGCGCCGGAGCGTCACGCGGTGCGTGCCCGCGTCGAGACCCGCGACCGACGCCACGTCGGTGTGGCGGATGTACCGCCCGTCGACCTCGATCGTGAAGGGAGCATCGATCTCGATGGTAGCGGCCAGGGCAAGGGTCGAGAGAGCCAGGATCATCGTTCACCTCCGGCGCCCGGGTATGACGGCATGGCGGACGGACCAGCGCGTTTCAGGACGCTTCAGATCCGGCAGTCGGTGCGCTCCGGGTGCTGGCGTCCGAAGCGGACGTCTCATAGAGTCGGCGGCTTGGAGGTCGACGTGCGGAGCACATCGAGAGGGCTCGTCCTGGCGGCGCTGGTCGCGGCCACGGGATGCGGACACAAGGTGAAGTCGCTCACGGTCGAGCCCGTGTCGCGCGGGATCGAGTGGCAGTGGTCGGGCGACGTGAAGGGCATGGTCGGGCGGGGCACCTTCTCGGTCAAGGACCAGGACGGCCAGCCCGTGGTCGGCCTCGGTCCCGACAGCTTCCGCTTCTACCAGGACGGCTCGCCGGCGGATCGCGAGAGCGTGGCGGGCTCGACCGACGTGCGCATGACCCTGAGCCTCGTACTCGACACCAGCGGCAGCATCCGCGAGGCGAACGCGCAGGAGGCCGTGGTGTCCTCGGCGATCTCGTTCGTGGGCGCGCTGTACCGCCGGGCGTCGTTCCGCGTCTACGCGTTCGGCACCGAGGTCGAGGAGCTGAACGACCTGAGCCAGCTCGACTTCGACGGGCGCTTCACGTCGCTGTACGACGCCGTCGAGCTGGCCGGCAAGAACGCGGTCGAGCGTGGCGAGGAGCGCGTGGTCATCGCGTTCACCGACGGTCGCGACAACCGCAGCGCCGCGTCGATCGACCACCTGCTCACCCTGGTCCGCGACGAGGGGATCACCGTGCACGTGGTCGGCCTCGGCGACGTCGACCGGGCCGCCCTCCAGTCCATCGCCGTGGCGGGCAAGGGCCGCGCGGTCTTCGCGAAGAGCCCGAAGCAGCTCGGGAAGGCGTTCGAAGAGCTCGCCGAGCAGCTCGGCGGCCTGTACCGCGTGTCGTACCTCTCCCCGTCCCGCCCAGGTCCCACCGAGCACGAGCTGCGGATGGAGGTCGCGGTGAAGAAGGCGAAGGCCGACGTGACGTCGACCTTCGTCGTCGACGACTCGGCCGACCTCGGGCCGCGCTGCCGCGCGGGGTTCACGCTGGCCGAGCACTCCGACATCCTGTGCTGCGCCACCGGGAGCGCCCAGGCCGACGGCGTGCTCGCCTGCGGCACGTGCTCGAACGGCATGGGCATCGTGCCGGGCACGAACACCTGCTGCTACTACCCCCTGACCCGGTCGTGCCAGCGTCGCGCGACCCGCGACATCCTCACCCGCGCGTACCCCCGCAAGCGCAGCCCACCGCCCGTGTCCGCCGGGAGCTCGTCGGTCGCGGAAGAGATCGCGCGCGAGCTGGCCGAAGACCCCGAGCTGGCCGAGACGCAGGCCGAGATCGAGCGGCTCAGCGCGTTGGTCGAGGCCCTCGAGGGGGCCAAGACCGCGCCGAAGGGCCCGCGGAAGATCGGGATCACCCTCGTGAAGCAGGCAGAGGGTGTGGTCATCACGCAGGTCGTCGACGGGGGCCCGGCGAGTGAAGCGGGCATCCGCCCGGGCGACGTGATCCGCTCGATCGACGGGGTCCCCGCGCTCAGCGTGGCGATTGCGATCGACATGATCGCGGGCTCCACCGCGCCGATGTCCATCGTCATCGGGCGCGGCAGCGAGACCGTCGACATCACCGTCGAAGGCCGCTGATCACATGCCGCCCTCGGCGGCGTAGGGCGCGCCCGGGGTCCCGCCGATGGCGAGCACCCGCGCGGCGTGCTCGCCCGTGACGAGCTTGCGCGTCACGTTCGCGGGCAGGCGCACGAGCTGGCCCGCGCGCATCGGGTGGATCTCGCCGCCAGCGTGCAGGTCGACGGCGCCCTCGAGCACCACGTAGACCTCCTCCTGGCCATCGTGCGCGTGGTCGTGCTCCGGATAGCCCTCGCAGTGCGGCGCGAGGTCGAGCACGTTCATGCCCCAGGCCGTGACGCCCAGCTCCTTCCGGGCGTGGCGGAACCGGATGCCCTCGATCTCGTGTGGGCCCTGGTAGTACGGGATCTCGGCGGCGGTGTGGACGACGATTCGGCTCATGGTGGACTCTCCTCGGTGGAGCGAACCGTAGGATGGCCGACGAAGCGCCGCTTGAAGAAACGCGACCGACCGGCCACGGGCGCGCCCGGGGGTTGGTCTCGAGCCGGGTGAGCGGGTCCCGCGTGCAGGCGACGACCCACGCGCCGCCTGACGACCTCGCCGCCGTCGTGGAGTCGTTCTGGTGTGCGCGCTGGGACCTGCGCGGCCAGCCTCCCCACGTCACCGAGCTCCTCGGAGACCCGGCGATCCACCTGTCGTTCGAAGCGGGCGTGGGTCGCATCGTCGGCGTCTGGACGCGTCTGTGGACCCGGACGCTCGCGGAGGAGGGCGTCGTGCGGGCCGTGAAGCTGCATCCTGGAGCGGGGCGCGCCGTCCTGCCCCGCGCGGTGCGGGACTTCAGCAACCGGATCACGCCGCTCGACGAGGCGTTCGACGAGGTGCCGGACGTGCTGGGGCCGGCGGACGACGGAGACGGGCTGCGCGTCCTCGCCGACTGGCTGCGTCCGCGGCTCGTGATCACCGACGACGTCCGCCTGGCCGTGCGGATGATGCGGCGGATCCGACGGACCGACCTCACCCGCGTCGATCAGCTCGCCGAGGACGCGGGGATGACGGTGCGCGCCGTGCAGAGGCTGTTCGCCGAGCACGTCGGCGCCACGCCGAAGTGGGTGATCCGGCGGCATCGCCTGCAGGAGGCCGCACTCCGGGTGGAGCGCGGCGAGGTCGAGCAGCTCGCCGACCTCGCGCTCGCGCTCGGGTACGCGGATCAGGCCCACCTGGCGCGGGACTTCCGCGCGGCCACCGGGCGGACGCTGCGGGGGTTCGAGTCCGACCTGCGCCGGTAGGCGTACGCGAGACGCGTACGGAACCCGTTGGCACGACGGTTCTTCGCACGTGACCAACCTTCGGGAGGTACGGAATGCGGACCCTGATCTGGATCCTGGTGGCGGGATGCGCCGGCCAGGCCGAGCTCGTCACGTCGGACTGCGCGGGGGGCGAGTGCCCGACGTGCGAAGCCGACGCCGAGTGCACGATTGCCCACAACCCCTGCCACGAGACGGCGATCTGCGGGCACGTCGACGAGCAGCTCGTCGTCGATTCGATCGGCTGCAGCGCTGCGCTCGAGCACGCCACGCCGCCTGCGTCGGACTGCACCTGCGTGGTCGACCGCTGCACCGCCGCCGGAGACGCGCCGTAGGCGAGCTACGGGGCGGGCTCCAGCCGATACTCCAGGCGCGTCGCCCCACCGCCGGGGTCGCGTCCGGCGCCTGACACGGTGAGCATCCAGGTGCGGTCGGGCCCCACGACCTGCACGGCCGTGTCGAACGCGAGGGGCGCGCCGTCGAGCAGCGCATCGGTGGTGCCGACCACCCGATCCACGCGGTCCATCAGGCAGACGGGATCGACGAGCTCGTCGCCGGGCTGGAGGTCGAGCCAGGAAGGCCGCTGCGCCCCCGTCCCGTCGTACAGCACCTCGAGCCCGTCGGCAGGCCGGTGCAGGCGCACGGCACCGCCCGAGCTGTCGACCTCGATCCAGTCGCCGACGGCGAACGGGAAATCCAGGCCGCACAGCAGCTGGTCCCAGTCGCTGGTGTCGGCATCGACGAGCGTGAAGTTGGTGCAGCCTGCATCCGTGAGCACGGCGGCGATGACCTCCCCCGCCACCGACGTGAGATAGCCGGTCGGCGCGTGGGTATCGCAGCTCGGGTACGCCTCGGCCTCGATGGGGAAGGCGATTTCCCCGACCACGGCGTCGGGCGGCCCCGAGAACACCACCGAGTTGGGTGGGACCGTGTCGGGTGGGACCCGGATCTCGATGGGACCGAGCCGTCCGTCGACCAGCATCGGGTAGTAGCCCACGAGCACCTGGGACTGGTACACCGCGACGATCGCCGCCGCGCACCCGTCGTCCGGGAGGTCTTCGAAGGGAGTCGCTGCGGTTCCGGGGAGCAGATCCTCGACTTCGGGCACCATGAGCCCCACGGAAGGCAGCCGCGCGAGACCCGGGAGCTCGAGGTATTCGCACGGCATCGACGCGGCCTGCGCGTCGATGGCCGCGGGGGCCCCGGTCGCGTTCACCACGAAGCCCCGACCCGTGAGGAGGGGGCGCTCGTCGGCGGGACCGCACCCGAAGGCGAGGAGCATGAGAATCGACATCGGAACTCCCGGGGCCCCACAACCTAGCACAGATCGGCCGTGGGACGGGGACATCAGAACCGCCCGGTCACGACGAGCCCGGTGTGGTCGCGTCGGGCTACGGGGACGACGCGGATGTCGCGGAGGCGGGACTGGTGGCCCACCACGGGCACGACGCTTCCTGCGAGGGCGAGGCCACCCACCGCGAAGAACGCGGGGGCCAGATCGACCCCCTCGAACGCGAGCCCCGCGGAGTATCCGAGGAATCCGAGCGACACCCCCGTCGCCCCGAAACCCACGGCGGCCCCGACCCGCTCACCGCGCGTCAGGCCGCACCGGCCCCCGGAAGCCGCGACACCCACGGCCCCGATGGTGGTGAGGGTCGCTCCGGACACCGTGCCGATCGCACCGGGAGCCCAGTACCCCGACTCGCCACGGGAGAAGCCGTACGAGGCGAGGACCAGGGAGGGACCCGAGAGGGCGAGGCCGCCGAGGGCGAGGCCGTTCGCGACCCGCGCACCGGAACAGTCGCGGTCGAAGGAGACGATCTCGGGCGGCGGGACCTCGGAGGTGCGCACCCGGAGCGGCTCGGTCTGCGCCGAGGCCACGAGCAGGAGGGCGTGGAGCACGTGCCACGAACGTACAACCTGTTCGGACCGGAAGCACCGGGTTCGCGGTAGAACGAGCCATGCGGTGGGTCGTCGATCGCTTCGAGTTGGTCGAGCTCCTCGGGAGCGGCGGGATGGGTGAGGTGTACCGCGCCCGCGTCCCCCGCCAGACCCGCGAGGTGGCCGTCAAGATCCTCACGACCCACGGGGCTTCGGAGGCGAGCTCGCGCGAGGCCTTCCAGAACGAGATCCGCCTCGCGGCCAGCCTCTCCCACCCCCACATCGTCCGGGTGCACGACCACGGCATCGTCACCGGGGCCCCGCGCCCGGAGCTGGAGGGCGCGCCGTACCTCGCCATGGAGCTGGTGCCCTCGGACACCCTCGAGGGGCGGCTCGGGAGCCTGTACTGGGACGACCAGCGCGCCGTGCTGCTCGCCCTGCTCGGGGCCCTGGCGCACGCCCACGCGCGCGGCGTCGTGCACCGTGACCTCAAGCCCGCCAACGTGCTGCTCGATCTCGACGGGGGCGAGCTCAAGCTCACGGACTTCGGCCTCGCGCACGCCCTCGACCGGGCGCCCGTCGAAGGCGAGCGCACGCTGGTCGGCACGCCGCTGTACATGGCGCCCGAGCAGTTCGGCCGGAACTGGCGGGACTTCGGGCCGTGGACCGACCTCTACGCCTTCGGCTGCCTGGCCTACGCGCTGGCGACCGGCGCCCCGCCCTTCCCGACCGCGCGCACGCTGGCGACTGCGCGCAGCGCGCACCGGTATTCCGAGCCCCCTGCCCTGCCCGCCGAAGCCCCCGTGCCGCCGGGCTTCGACGCGTGGCTCGCGGCCCTCCTCGCGAAGGACCCGGGCCGCCGGTTCCAGCGCGCCGCGGATGCCGCACTGGCCCTGCGGGAGCTGGGCGATGCGACGGGAGAGCCGCTGCGCGGCCGGGTCGCGCTGCCCGACACGAACACCCTGACGAGCCAGTTCTTCGACCGCGACGACACGACCGACGAAGAGGTGCGCGACGCGCGCACCACCGTGGCGCTCTCCGCGGGGCTGCAGGTGTCCGACCGGCCGCTGCCGACGCTCCCGCGCGACTGGCGCCACACCGAGTGGACCGCCGTGCCCGACCGGCTCGGGCTGTCGCTCTTCGGCATGCGCGAGGCGCCGCTGGTCGGGCGCCACGAGGAGCGCGACCTGCTGTGGAGCGCGCTGGGCCGGGCGATCGACACGGGCCGCTGCGAAGGCGTCCTGTTCACGGGGCCCCCGGGCATCGGGAAGAGCCGGCTGGCGCGGTGGATCGCGGAGCGCAGCCACGCGCTGGGCGTCGCCCACGTGCTCGAGGCGCGGCACGCCGCAGGCGGGGGCGACGGGCAGGGCCTCGGCGCCATGCTCGCGCGGTTCCTGCGGTGCTCGCGCATGCCGGTCGAGCCGCTCACCGAGCGACTGAAGCACATCGCCGAGGGGCTGGCCCCCGGCACCGGGCTGTGGCGCACGCTGCTCGGCCTGCTCGCTCCGGGAGCGCCGGGGGCCGTGTGCTTCGACGACGACGCGCAGCGCCACCGCGCGCTCGTGCGGTTCTGCGCCCTGCTGGCCCGGACGCGGCCGCTGGTCGTGTGGCTCGACGACGTGCACGTCGCGCCGCGCAGCCTGGCGTTCGCCGAGGCCCTCGTGGGCGCGTCGGTCCCCGCGCTGGTCGTCGCGACGGCTCACGGTGCCGTCGGCACGCTGCCGAAGGTCGAAGTCGGGCCGCTTAGCCCGGCCCAGATGCGTTCGATGCTCGGCTCGCTGCTGCTGCTCGACCCGCTCTTGATGGACGAGGTCGCCGAAGCGACGGCCGGGAACCCGCTGCTCGCGCTCCAGCTCGTGGGGCACTGGGTCGAGGGCGAGGACCTCGAGTCCGTCACGATGGGCTGGCGCCTCGGCCGCAGGCGCGAGGCCTCGCAGGATCTCGCGTCCCTGTGGGAGGACCGGCTCGCACCGTTCGTCGCGTCGGCCGGCGAGGTGCTCGAGCGTGCCGCGGTGGTCGGGATGGAGCTCGACTCCGCGACCTGGGCGGCGGTCGGGGGCACCGACGCGCGGCTCGATCCGCTCGTGCGGCGTGGGCTCGTCGCGCTCACCGACCCGGACGACCCGGGGGCGTGGCGGTTCGCGAACGGCCACGTGCGGGACGCCCTGATCGAGCGGGCGCGTCGCGCCGGTCGCCTCGCCGGCCACCACCGGGCCGCGGCCGCCCTGACGCCCGACCCCGAGCGCCGCGGTCGCCACCTGTGGGCCGCGGGAGACGCCGCAGCCGCCGAGCCCGCCCTCCGCGAGGCCGCTTCGCGCTCGCACGACCGCGGTGAGTACGCGACGGGACGCGAGATGGTCATGCTTCACGCGGCCGCGCTGGGCGCGCTCGGCGCGAGCCCCACCGACCCCCGGCGCATCGCGGGCGACGTGGTGCGCGTCCGCATCCTGCGCCGCGCGGGCGATGCCGAAGCCGCGCGGGCCTGCCTGGCCGACCTCACGGCGCGGGCGACCGACACGCGCGAGCCCGTGTGGCTCGAGGTCCAGCTGCTGCGTGCCGAGATCGCCCGGAAGAACGGCACGCTCGCCGAGGCGTGGTCCCTGCTCAGCACCGCGCTCGAGCGCGCGGTGGCCCCCGACATCCGCTCGCGCCTGCTGCTCGAGCTCGGGGAGGTCGAGATCGACCAGGGTGCGCTCGACTCCGCGGCAGAGCGGCTCGAGGGCGCGTTGGCGCTGGCCACCGCCCGCCGCACCCACGCGCGTGCGCTGCAGGAGCTCGCGGAGCTCGACAAGGAACGCGGCGAGCTCGACGCGGCATGGGCGCGCTTCGAGCGTGCAGCGGTGGAGGCGACGGCCGCCGGCGACCGGTGGTGCCACGCCTCGACGCTCAACTCGATGGGCGACGTGGCGCGATACTGCGGGCGGCTCGACGAGGCGGTCGAGCTGTACGAGCGGGCCGGCGCCCTGTTCGACGCCATCGGCTCCGACTCCACGCTGTACACCGTCTACAACGTGGCGCTCGTGCGCCTCGAGCAGCGCGAGATCGCCGCCGTGGAGGCGGTCCTCCCGCGGGCCATCGCCGGCTTCGAGGCGATGGGGCACCGCGCGACGTGGGCCGACACCCTGATCGTGAGGGCGGCCTGCCGCTCGGCCCGCGGAGAGGACGGCATCGACGCCGATCTCGCCACGGCCCTCGCGGTCTACGTCGACACGGGCGTCAACGATGCCGACACCGCCGAGCTCGCGCAGCTCGCGGGCCAGATCCTCCACGAGCATGGGCGCGATCCGTCCCCTGCCCTGCGCATCGCCCGCCACGTGTGGACGCACCTCGGCCGCACCGACCGCCTCGAGGCGCTCCTCCCGCCGGTCGACGGGAGCGGATAGAGGCCGGCTCCCCGTCCGGAGCGCCCATGCGAATCGCCCTCTCCGCACTCGTGGTCGCGCTGCTCGGCTGCTCCGGCCTCACCGGAAGCCCTTGTGACCCGCTGCTCACCGAGTCCGACCTGCTCGAGCTCGCGCCCGGCACCGTGCTCCGGCCCGACGGCGGCTACTCCGGCACGGGTTCGTGCACCCACGGGTTCCTCCCCGAGGGCACGTACCAGACCTGGGCGAAGGTCGAGGCGCGAGACCTCGGGGGATACGCCGACACTGCACGACTCGACCCCCACCATCGCGAGCGCGGTTGGCTGCGGATCCAGCAGCTCGAGGGCGACGGCTGGACCGCCGAGCTCGCCGAGGCTCCCCAGGATCAGGAGGCCGTCGAGGCCGAGGCCGCGCGGCTGTTGCAGGAGGTCGAGGACCTCGCCGCCCGCCTCGAGCGCGGCGAGGCGATCGATCTGCCCCGCGACCCCATGGGGGCGATGCTGAACGGCCTCCCACCCGAGCAGCACGTCTGGGTCGTGGTGGGCCCGACGTGGCGCGCCGAGTTCATGCTCGACCGCGACGTCGTCCGGGGCGACGCGCTCGAAGCATTCGTGAAGAAGACCGCGGCCCGCGTGCCGTGAAGGAGGCTCGATGAGCGAGCAGAGCGAGAACCAGCAGATCGGCGCCCTGGCCTACGGGATGATGGTCCTGCCCGCGTCGATCGCGGCGGCCGGCTTCTTCCCGTTCGACGTGCCGGTATGGGTATGGCTCGGAATCGCCGGCGTCGGCGGCCTGATCGGCGGGGCGCTGTTCTGGGAGCGGCACCCGATCGCGGGAGGGGCCAGCTTCGGTCTCGCCGGCGCGCTCTCGCCCTTCGCCGTCGCGGTGTACGTCGACAGCCAGATGCGGAGCGCGCCGCTCTTCGGCGAGGTCCGGTTCAACGTCTTCGGCCTCGTCGCCCCTCCCGTGGTGCTGCTGCTCGTGGCCTTCGGCGGGATGGTCGTCTACAGCCTGGGCCGACGGATGGTGGCGGAGCGCGCCCGATAGGCGCGCATCGCGCGAGGCCCGGTCAGGTCAGCATGCAGTGCAGCGTCCACCCGATGCCGAACGCATCGATGACCTGCGCATACCGGGCACCCCAGAACATGTCCTCGGGTGCGAGGAGCGGCTGGCCCCCCTCCGCGAGGGCCGCGAAGCAGCCGTCGAGCTCGTCGGGGTCCGTGATGTGCAGGTTGATGCAGAGGTTGGAGCCGGGCTCCGCAGACACTCCGGGCGGCATGTCCGACATCTCGAGCGGCACGTCACCGATGCGGAGGCGCGCGTACATCACGCCGTCCTCCATGCCGGGAGGCAGCTGCCCGCCGAACATCGCGGGGTCCCAACCGCGGGAGTCGCACACGGTGGCCCCGAGGGCCCGCTGGTACAGGGCGATGGCCTTCGCGCAGTTGCCCTGGAACTTCAGGAAGGGAGTGGCTTCGGTGATCATGAGGGTCTCCTGTTCGGGCCCCGGACGTGGGGCTCGTTCGGATAGACCGGCGACGGCTCACATCCTCATCGCACTTTCTGCACCGACCTCGTCGATTCTCGGAGGAGCGCCGAACAACGGGAACAACGCCGCGGTGTCGAGGAAGCTGTGCACCGCCGTGATGCGCTCGCCGCGAGCCTCCAACAGCACGAGCGCCCAGGGCGTGCGCCCCCGATTCCGGTACTGCGCGAACCCGTACAGACCGCTGCCGCGGACGGGAACGACGATCGAGCCGCGGCACTCGGCGCCCGGACCGCGGAGGAATGCCGAGACGTCGGCGCTGCCCCTCAGCCAGAGCGGGATGGGCGGCATGTCGAACGCCACGTCGTCGCTGAGGAGCGCGACGAGCGCGTCGACATCGTAGCGGGCGAACGCATCGCGGTATCGCGCGACCACGGCGGGCTCGACCGTCGCAGGGCGCGGCGGGAGGCCGTCGAGTCGGGCACGCGCGCGCTGGAGCGCGCTGTTGACCCCCGCGGGCGTCCATTCGAGCGTCTCGGCCACTTCGGCCGCCGTCCAGTCGAACACGTCGGCGAGGAGCACGGCCGCGCGCTGGCGAGCGGGCAGCTCCTGGAGCAGCGTGACCAGTGCGAGGTCGACGCGGCCCCGGATGGCGACCTGCTCGTCGACCGCGGGCTCGGTGGTCGGTACCCAGTCGTGTGGGATGGGTGCAACCCACTCGTCGGGGCTCGTCGGCTCGAACGGACCCATGGGTGTGCCCGCGGGCGATTGGGTCGGCATCCGGCGCCGACGCTCGGCGGCATCGAGACACACCCGCGTCGCGATCCGCACGAGCCAGGTCTTCAGCGACGCGCGGCCCTCGAACCGGTCGAGCGCCCGGACCGCGCGGAGCAGGGTGTCCTGGACCGCCTCGTCGGCATCCTGCGGGTGGCCGAGCATCCGGTAGCAGTGGGCGCGCAGCACGGGGCGGTAGGACGGAAGCTGCTCGGCGAGGGTGCTCATGGAGTGAGGGTATCAGCCCCACGCGACCAGGAGCGCGATGGCACCGAGCGCCGGCACGCTCTGGACGACCGGGATGGTCCACCGGACCGAGAGACCTCCGACCACGCCCATCGCCACGATGAACGCGAGCAATGCGATGGCCGCGTCGGTGCGACCCGTGGCGAGGGCCCAGCCCAGGAGGACCGCGATCCCCGCGTTGTAGGCGCCCTGGTTCAGCGCCAGGGAGCGCGTGTGCTCGGTGGCCTCGCGGCTGTAGCCGAACCGGCGGGCCATCTGGCTCCAACCGACGCTCTCGGCGAGGGCGAACACGAGGTGGAGGACGACGACCAACCAGGCGAGCGCGACAGACATTCGGACCTTCCTCGTTCTTCGGGGTGCCCTCCAGTCACCCGGCGCGACACGGCACACCAGAGAAATAATCGGACGTGATTCGTTCACTCCTGATACGAATCTCCCATGGACCTCGTCGCCTGCCAGATGTTCGTGACCACCGTCGACGCCGGGTCGATCACGGCGGCCGCGGCTCGGCTGGGCCTCTCCCGCCCCACGCTGAGCCGGCGCCTCGCGGCCCTCGAAGACGCGCTGGGCATCGCGCTGCTGCACCGCACGACCCGCAAGCTCACACCGACGCCCACCGGTCTGCGGCTGTACCGGCGGCTCCAGCCGCTGCTGCGCGAGGTCGACGGCGTGACCGAGGCGCTGCACGCCGAGCGCGACGGCGTGGTCGGGCGCCTCGTCGTGTCGGTGCCGCCGGCCGTGGCCGACGAGGTCGCCGTGCTGCTCGTGCACCTGATGCGCGAGCACCCCCACCTCGAGACCGAGCTGCGCTCCGAGGTCGGCCTGACCGACCTGCGCGACGGCGAGGTCGAGGTGGCCCTGCGCGCCGGGCGTCTCGACGACCCCGACCTCGTGCAGCGCCGGCTGGGCGCACGTCCGGTGCGGGCGGTCGCGACGCCGGCCTACCTCCGCGAGCACGGCACCCCGATGGCACCCGAAGACCTGGCCGTGCACGCGCTGTTGCTCGGGCTGCACCCCGACGGCACGCCGCGCACCGCCTGGCCCCTGCGCGACGGCCGCTGGCTGCCCGTCGCGGGGCGCCTCCGCACGGCCGACCAGAACGCGACGCTCGCGGCGTGCCTCGCCGACGGCGGCATCGCGCTGCTCAGCGAGCCGACCTACGCGAGCGCCCTCGATGCCGGGCGTCTGGCCTTCGTGCTCCCCGACCAGGTCGGCACCGACATCGAGCTGCACGCCGTCTTCGCGCGCCGCACGCTTCAGCCCGCGCGGGTGCGGGCGTTCGTCGACGCCGCGGTGGCCTGGTTCCGCCGCTGACGACCGTTCCCGCGACCCGTCGTGTGCAGAGGTATGCTCCCTGGAATCGCGGAGTCGTCGTGCGTCCTGCCCTTCTCGCCCTCTTCCTCCTCTCTGCCTGCAAGGGCGGCAGCGACACGGCCGAAGAGGCCGACACCGACGCGGACACCGACTCCGACGCAGACACCGACTCCGACGCGGACACCGACTCCGACGCGGACACCGATTCCGACGCGGACACCGACTCCGACACCGACTCCGACACGGACACGGACTCCGACACGGACACCGACTCCGACACCGACACGGACACGGACACCGACTCCGATACGGACACGGACACGGACACGGACACGGACACCGATACCGATACCGATACCGACGCGGATTCGGACATCGACACCGGCGACACCGCGACCGCATCCACGGGCGACACCGGCACGGCGGCGACGGGCGACACCGGCGCGCCCCCGCCGGTCGTCTTCCTCGGATTCCCCTCGGCGGGCATGTCGGACGGGCTGACCTGGGAGACCGCCCACACCGACTTCCACACCGCCCTCTCCCAGGCCCAGGGCGGCACCCTCTACATCGCCGCCGGGTACGGCACGCTGCTGCCGTTCGACGCAGGTGTCGGGCTGCCGACGCGGGTGCTGGGCTCCCGCGAGGGCGTGTCGGGCCCGCTCGCGGGCACCGATCCGGGGGTCCTGTCGACCAGCTACCCCACGACGACGATCACCGGGGTCTTCTACACCAGTGGCGTCATCGAGCTGCAGGGCATCGCGTTCGGCCCGACCCTCGACATCGAGGCCCAGACGGCGACGAGCAACGTGTACGCCCCTACCGTCACCGTGAAGAACCAGGCCACCGTGACGGGCGATCTCGCCGCAGCCGACCTCCATGTGGAGGCGTTCGCCACGGTCGACCTCGCCCCGCCGGCCTGGAGCCCGGCGGTCGCCACCTCCGTCTTCCAGCAGCTCCCCTCCGAGGTGTACAGCTCGCCACCGCACCTGCACTGCGTCGCTGGCGACTGCACCGCTTCCACGTCCATCGGTTGGACCTCCCAGTGGGTCGAGAACGACAAGATGGCCGCGACGATCGTCGATCCCGACCAGGCCGCGTTCGTCACGTTCATCCCCGAGACCCAGGCCGCCAACTACACGGTCGTCGTGCTCGAAGCACCGGACGTCAACGGGCCGTGGACCGTGACGAGCACACCGAACCGTCGTGATTTCGTCGAGCTGGCCGACCCTGCCAAGGTCTACGCCCTCGCCTGGTACATCGCGCCCGGGACCCGACGCTACGACGCAGGGCCGTCGGGCGAGGCGATCGCGGGTCTCGGCACCAGCGTGGGGCTGATGGTCGCCCCGAGCGGTCCCTACGCCGTGGGCGACCCGGTCGTGCCGGACGTCGTGCTGACGGACCGGGTGCAGGCGATGACCATCCACACCCTGTACCCGCCGGGGGCCGTCAGCCCGTGAAGCGCGTCTCGAGCCGCGCGATCCGGCCGTCGCGGAGCACGTAGCGGTCGGTGCCGTGCACGGGGGCCGGGAACACGGGCGAGCTGCACGACCAGTCCGCGAACACCCCGCCGGCGTCGACCTCGATGCGGTGGACGACGAGCACGAGGTCGGGCGGCGCGTCGGCCTGGGAGTCGCGCAGCATCGCGCGGATCGCGGCGTGCCCGCGGTGCGTGCGCTCGGCCCCGGAGAACGGCTCGACGTACACGGCATCCTCGGCGAACAGCGCGAGCAGGGCCTCGTGGCCGTCGGGGCCCGCGCGCATGGCGTCGTAGTAGCGCTGCACGAGATCGTGGTCGTCGGGGGACATGTAGACTCCGGGGATGGATGATCGGACCGCCGCGCTCACCGAGCTGCGCACGATTCTCGCCGAGATCCGCGGATCGGGCACGCGTGCCGTCCCCGCCGTACGCCTCGCGGCGGTACGCCAGCGGCTCGGTGCCGTCGGCGTGCACGTCGACTTCGACGCGGCGGAGTCGCTGGGGGCGCCGATGGTCGTGGTCTCCGTGAGCCCGCGCCCGGCGGCGTGTCTCGCGACCCTGACCCCGCGTGAGCGCGAGGTGGCCGAGCTCGTCGCGACCGGGCTGCGCAACCAGGACATCGCGCTGGCCCTCGGCATCTCGGTGGGCACCGTGAAGGACCACGTGCACCGCATCCTCGCGAAGTCGGGCCTCGACGGGCGCGCCGCGGTCGCGGCGGCGTGGCGCGGCGCGTAGGGCTCAGGCGGGCGTCCACGGCGGCGGGCCCTTCCAGGCCGCCAGACCCGCGCTCGCGATGAACGTCAGCGAGAACACCCCGAACGGCACGAGCCCGTTCACGAACAGCACACCTGTGGCCGCGACGAAGGTGGGCACCATGACGACGGCGCCGATGCGGTGCGTGGCGTTCGGGACGAGCAGCAGCCCGCCCACGAGCTGCACGACGCCGAACGCCATCGTCGCGCTGGTCGAGAACCCGGCGTCCGCGAAGATCTGCATCTCCTCGGGCATCTGCACGAGCTTGACCACACCGGTCATGATCGAGAGCAGGGTGAGCGCGACACGGTTGACCCAGGCGAAGATCGTCATGGCCGGAGCATGACGCGTTCCGCCTCCCCTGCCCATCCATCCTTCGATGGGGTCGCGTAGCGGTGTCCCGCGAGCCACCGCCGCACCCGCGCCTTCCCGAGCACGTTGACGCCGAACGACAGCACGACCATCTCCAGATCGACCCGCAGGGACGCGTCCTTCGCGTAGCGGGCCTCGAGCTGCTCCGAGACCTCCGCGCCCCGCCCGCCGAAGACCTGCGCCGGGCCCGTGATTCCGGGCTTCGTGGCGAACCGCGCGCTCTCGGTCCAGCCGAGGCGCTCCACGTCCTCCGCGGTCAGGGGGCGCGGTCCGACCATGCTCATCGTGCCGCGGAGCACGTCGAGGAACTGCGCGGTCTCGTCGATGCCCGTCGCGCGCAGCCACCGTCCGACGCGCGTGACGCGGCCGTCCCGCATCGTCCGGAGCTTGTGGACGCGGATGGGGACGCGGTCGCGACCGAGCCGCTCCTGCACGAACAGCACGCTCCCGCCGTCCTCGAGCTTGATGGCGACCGCCACGGGGACCCACAGCGGTCCGAACACGCACACCCCCACGGTCGCCGCGACGAGGTCGAACGCGCGCTTCACGCGGCCTCCTCGGCAGCCGTCGGGACGGCGGCCTCCCGGACGACGTCCACGGTCGCCAGGACCTGCTCGAGCATGGGGCGTGCCCGGACGAGCTGACGGGCGCGGATCAACCGGTCCCACATGGGCTCGAGCTTCTTCCACCCGCCGGCGTACGCGAGGTGCTTCAGCGAGCGACCGGGCGTCTCGTGGGCCGCGCTCCCCCGGACGATGTTCCGCCAGCTGTAGAACCGCTCGTACGCGCGCCAGTAGCCCGCCTCGAGCTCGTCGATTCGCATCCCGCGCGGCCGGAACACCGCCTGGCGCGTGTCGTAGCGCTCCCAGTCGCGGTGGAGCAGGCGTCCCTGCGCCTCGATCTCCTGGAAGAAGCGCGTCCCCGGATACGGCGTGGCGATGTGGAACGTGGCGGTCGTGATGCCGCGGGAGACGGCCCAGTCGACGGTCCGATCGAACACGTCCGGCCCGTCTCCATCGAGCCCGAAGACGAACGACCCGTTGATCATCACGCCGAGCGCGTCGAGCCGGCGGATGGCCGCGTCGTAGTCGCGCCCGAGGTTGTGGTGCTTCGCGGACTGGATCAGGCTCCGCTCGTCCAGGCTCTCGAAGCCGATGAAGATGCTCCGCAGCCCCGCATCGACGGCCCTCTCGACGAGGTCGCCGCGCAGGATGCTCTCGACCGTGGCCGCCCCCTGGAACAGCCGTCCCATGCCCTTCATCCCGTCGAAGAGGCCCTCTGCGAAGCGGCGGTTGCCGAGCAGGTGGTCGTCGAGGAAGTAGAGGTGGCGGCCCGGCAGTCGCTCGATCTCGGCGAGCGCCTCGTCGACGGCCTGGGTGTAGAAGCCCTTCCCGCCCTCGAAGAAGGCGTCCTTGTAGCAGAACGTACAGTGGTGCGGGCACCCGCGGCTGACCACGATGCTGTTGGGCACGAGGTACAGCTCGCGCTTGATGAGGTCGCGCCGGACGGGCGGGATGCCGACGAGGGTGCGGTTCGCGGACGCGTAGCGGGCACGCGGGCTGCCGGCGCGGAAGTCCTCCAGGAACGCGGGCCAGGTCTCCTCGCCCGGCCCGAGGAAGATCGTGTCGGCGTGCTGCGCGGCCTCGTCGGGGAGGCTCGTGACGTGCAGCCCGCCGAGCACGACGTACGCGCCCTTCTTCCGGTAGTGGTCGGCGATGGCGTACGCCCGCGGGGCGTTCGTGATGTACACCTGGATGGCGACGAGGTCGGGCTCGTCGTCGAGATCGAGCGTCTCGACGTGCTGATCGACGAGCGTGACGTCGTCGTCGGGGCACCACGCGGCGAGGGTCGCGAGGCCGAGCGGCGGGAACAGGCTGTACTTGATGGGCCGGAAGTGCGGGGAGTCGGCCTCGGTGAGGCTCGGCAGGATGAGCTTGATGCGCATGGAGGTCCTCGGGGTGTCTCCAACGTCGCCGGTGACGGACGAGGATCCCGCGCACCCGGTGTGCAGTTCTCGTGCAGGGATCGAGCCGCGAGCGTCCACATGCATCACGCAGATGACGCAGAAGGACGCGGATGACGCAGAAACGAGGCCGTCGCCGTCGAGCGTCATCGCGTCCCCGGGGCGCCGTCGGGAGGGAGGTCTCGGGAATCGGGTCGACAGAGCGACTGGGAGGCTGAGGACAGGACCTCTCACCAGAGCAGTCCGAAGCATCCGCATGCTCTGGGGAGCTGCCCATCCGGCGGCAGGCACCGAAGCAGGATCACCCGAGCAGCCCGAAACGCCGGCCTGCTCTGGTGAGTCCCGGATCCGGTCCGCAAGAAGGCCCGCTCTGTCGACCCGAACACGGAGACGTCCCTCGGGAGCCCTGACGTCACGGGTGGACCCGGGGAAACGAGCACGCTACGACCCGTGACGGCCTGGTTTCTGCGTCATCTGCGTCCTTCTGCGTCATCTGCGTGATGCCTGTGGACGCTCGAAGCTCGATCCCGTCCACACGTACGATGGCGCAGGGCGAATCGAAAGCGTCGATTCAGGCGACGCTCCGGTGGAAGTCGAGCACCGTCGCCACGACCCCGGGATCTTCGAGGATGCGGCGGTGCCCGAGGCCCGTCGTGGCGTGCATGCGGGCGCCCGGCCAGCTCTCGACGACCTCCTCCCCCGCTTCGAATCCGACCTCGCGGTCGGCCGTGTCGTGGATCCACAGCATCGGCTCGGTGCGGTTGCGAGCGAGCATCGCGGTGTCGATCGCATCGAGCGCCCAGCCGTTGCGCCGCTCGAGCCGGGCCTTCTCGCGCTCGATCGCCGGCTCGTCGAGCACCGCGCCCATCCAGGTGTCGAACCACTTCAGGGGGTGCGCGGGGCCGGCGACACCCACGAACGCGCCCACCGAAACGCCCCGCTCGAGCGCGAGGATCGCACCGCAACAGCCGAGGGAGTGCGCCACGAGGAGCGCGATGGGCGCGCCCTCCGAGACGGCCTCGATGGCGTCGGCCATCGCGGGGAACGACGACTCGGACCCGGGCGACTGGCCGTGGCCCGGTGCGTCGATCACGACCACCTCGTGGCCTGCGTCGACGAGCGGCTTCACGAACGCGTGGAGCTGGGCGCCCCACCCGCCCCAGCCATGCTGGAGCACGACCCGCGGGCCCGCGCCGAATCGCCACACGCACACGGGCCCGGACGCGGTGTAGATGCGCGCGGGCCGCCCCGCGTCGAGGCACGCCTGCTGCGGAGCCGTGAGGGGCTGCCGGGGTGGCGACCGGAAGAAGAACCAGCTCGCCGCGCGGGCGGCGGCCTCGGGGCTGACCGCGTTGACCAGCCGGAGGCCCGACTGAATAGAACGAACGATCGTGCTTTTATTGAGGACAGGCCTGGTCATGGTGGCTCCGGGCTCAGGCGCGAGCGCCCTTCAGGAGGTTCTCGAACGCGGCATTGGCGCGCGGCATCGCATCGGGGAGCGCGAGCAGGCGAACCGTGAGGTGCAGCATGAGCGCGATGCTGTACATGTCGAGCGCGAACTGGCGGGTGTCGAGGTCGGCGCGGAACTCGCCGGACGTGACCGCCGTGCGCGCCACCGTCTCGATCACGTCGAGCCAGTCGCGCTGTTGGGAGGCGAGCGCGTCGCGGGCCTCGCCGGGCCGGTCGTCGAGCTCGGTGATGGCGGCGACGAAGATGCAGCCGTGCTGCTGGCGGTGGAACCAGGCCACCCACATCTCGAACAGCGCGCGGACGCGGGCCTCGCCGCGCGGAGCGCGGAGCGCCGGCCGGATGACTTCTTCGACGAATCGGTCGGACGCGTGGCCGAGGACCTGGACCTGGAGCGCCGCCTTGGACTGGAAGTGTGCGAACAGCCCGCTCTTGCTCATGCCGAGCTCGCGGGCGAGCTCGCCGATGCTCAGGCCCTCGAGCCCCACGGTGCAGGCGCGCGCGGACGCGAACTCGAGGACGGCTTCGCGGGTCTGTTCACCTTTTCCCATGGTCGAAGAATAGCACGACCGTTCGTTTACGCAACCCATCGTCCCGATGCGATACTCGTCGGGTCGCGCGAGGGGTCCGATGCACCGCCTGCTGCACTCGCTCCGCTGGGGGTTCCCCGTCCCCCGTGGGCAGGTTCCGTGGGGGGCGGACATGGCGCGCTTCGGCGCCGCCGGCACGCGGACCCTGACGCTCGACGGCACCGCATCGTTCGCGGGGCTCGACCTCTACGCGCCCACGCTGGTGGGCGGGTCGCGCGACGTCATCCGCGTCGTGATGTACGAGCTGCGCACGCCTCCCGACCTCGTGGACCTCGAAGCACAGCTCGGCACCGCGGAGGTCCAGACGTACGCGAACCAGGGCCTGGCGAGCCAGGTCTCCGCCGTGTGGACCTGGGTGTGCGGGCAGGACGTGACCTTCGCCGTCTCGATCTACGCCGCGCTGCGTGGGGCCGCGCACGCGGGGGTCTTCCTGTCGTGCGAGGACGCCCGTCTCGCCGAGCCGTGGGTCGCCGATCTCACGGCCGACGCGCCCTGGCGCGCCCCCGGCAGCGTCGAGCCGCTCGGCGTGCCCGGCGTCGAGCCCTGTCGCCTGACGGACGCCGAGCTCGCTCTCCGCCGTCCGGGGCTGGTCCGACCGGCCGCGTGGGCCCCCGAGGGCCTGTGGGCGTCCGCGGGCGCCTGGGGCATCGCGGACGGGCGTGTGACCTCAGTGTTCCGCGAGGGGGAGCGCATCGCGCTCGTGCACGAGCGCACCCTGCCCGCCCGCGGACCGGGCGGCGCGTCCCTGCGCGCGGAGGGGGTGGTGCTGCTGGTCACCTCGGATCCGCACGGGCTCGACGGGCTCGTCGCGAAGCTCGAGGCGCGCGGTGCGACGGTGATCCTCGAGGTCCACTACGCCGACTGAGCGGGCTATGGGGGCCGTCGGAGGTCGGAATGCCCACCCTCGTCGAACGTCCCATGGCCATCGAAGTCCCCGGCGGAAAGCAGATCCTCGAGCACGTCGGCCACGTCGCCACGGGCGATGCGGGGGTGAGCGTCGCCCACATGCGGTCCCCCGCCGGGTGGTCGGAGCCCGCGCAGCGACCGGAGTTCCGCGAGATCACCCTGGTGCTCGCGGGTGCGGTGCACGTCGAGCACGACGGCGGCACGCTGGTGGTGCACGCCGGGCAGTCCGTGATCACCGAGCCCGGCGAGCGCATCCGCTACACCACGCCCGCTGGCGCCGAGTACGTCGCGGTCTGCCTGCCCGCCTTCTCGCCCGACACCGTGCACCGCGAGGGCTGACGTGCTCGTGCTCCTCCTGGCGTGCAGCGGAGGGTCCGGTGCATCCCCGCTGCAGTCCCGCCTGGCGGCCCGTCCCCTCGAGCTCACGCGCCACGGCGAATGCCGGATGGCGTGCCGCGACATCACCGAAGCCGAGGTCCGCGCGGTGTTGACGTCGGGTGTGGTCGACCCCGCGAGGTCCCGCGACGACGGGCAGTGCCCGAGCCACGCCATCGAGGGGCGCGGAACGGATGGGCATCGCCTGCGTGTGGTCTTCGCGGAGTGTGCGTCCGAGACGCGCGTGGTGACGGCCATCGATCTGGACGAGGACCACGTCTGCACCTGTCCTTGAACCGGGGGCGAGACGCGAACCGCGAACCGCGAACCGCGAACCGCGAACCGCGAACCGCGAACCGCGAACCGCGAACCGCGATCGCGAACCGCGAGACGCGAACCGCGATCGCGAACCGCGAGACGCGAACCGCGATCGCGAACCGCGAGACGCGAACCGCGAACCGCGAACCGCGAACCGCGAACCGCGATCGCGAATCGCGAATCGCGAATTGCGAGACGCGAACCGCGAGTCCGGGTGTCCTCCAGCGGACTGCGGGCCGCGAATCGGCCCCCGCGTGCCGCGGTGACGGGGCCGATTCGCGGCCCTCCGTCCGCTGGAGGACACCATGCACGAATTCGCGTTCGAGAATCTCGATGTCTACAAGCTCGCCGTCTCCGTCGCTCGCTGGATGCGCAGCACCTCGTGGCCACCCGATGCCCACCACCTGCGCGGGGAAGCCATCCGTGCCGCCGACTCCGTGGTCCTCAACATCGCAGAAGGCATGTGCCGGGGCGGCAAGTCCGGCATGAACCACTTCCGCATCGCAAAGGGCTCCGCGGGCGAGGCCTTCGCGGCGCTGCACGTGGCCGATTTCGCCGGCTGCGGCGAGCGGTGCGCCGAGCTTCGGCGCATCGGCGCGATGGTCACGAGGCTCCGGGTCCGCTGACCGCTACCGGGCCACCCACGTCAGCACGATAGCCGCGATGACGGCGTCGGCCACGAGGTGGGCGAGCACCGGCGCGAGCAGTCCGCCCGACCGCTGGCGAAGCCAGCCGAGCAACACGGCCCAGCCACCCGCGAGCAGGACACCGACGACGCCGCGCGGGAAGCCCTGCGCATGCGCGAGTCCGAACGACGCGGCCTGGACCCACACCGCCGCGGCCCGTCCGACGGCGCCCTCGAGCTCGGACTGGAAGACCCCACGCCACACGAGCTCCTCGAGCGTCGCGTTCACGGCGACGAACCCGATCGCCCCGGCCACGAGCACCGCGGGCGGCACGGCGGGGACGTAGGTCTCGAGCACGTCCGAGAGGTCGGGCGAGAACGCGAGGAACCACCCCACCAACGCGAAGGGCGTGACCGCCGCGGCGACGGCTGTGGGCGCGGCGGGAACGCTGCCCCGCGTCCAGCCCGGCGGCCAGCCGCGCTCGGCCACCAGGAACACCGCGAGCGCCACGGCGAGCGCCAGCTGCCAGACCGGGACGGCCAGTGCGACCGCGAGACAGGCCACCAGGCGCTGCGTGCGGCCGGGCCGCGCGACGGCCCAGAGCATCGCCAGCACCGCGAACACCCATGCGATGGGATGCCCACGCGAGACGCTCATCGCCGCCAGCAGGACCAGGCTCGTCAGCGGCTCCATCTCGTGTTCCCCCAAAACTCGAACATTGTTCGACTTATTGACCCGGGCGTCGGGACCTGTCAAGGACAGCCATGCCCCCGAGGGAGCCGGTACAGGAACGCGCCCGGCAGCGCCGCGACGCGCTGCTCGATGCGGCGGCACGCCTGCTCGACGACCGCGGCTGGGATGCGCTGACGACGCGCGCCCTGGCGGCGGAGGCCGGCGTGGCGGTGGGCACGGTGTACGACTACTTCGGCGACCGGGACGGCGTGCTGCTCGCGCTGCTCGAGCGCTACGAGCGACGCCTCGCCGACGGCATCTCGGCCGCGCTCGACGGCGTCGCGGAGCCCTCCGACGTCCCGCGGGCCGCGCACCGTGCGGTCGACGCCTTCGCGCAGGTGTGGTTCGAAGAGCCCGGCTACGCCGCGGCGTGGCTCGGCACCCGCAATCCCGAGCTGCTCGACCGCACCGCTGCAGCCTGGTCGGCGCGCTTCGAGCCTCTGGTGGCCGCGCCCATCGCGGCGCTCACGGGCGATGCCGGGATCGCGCGCGTGGTCGCGGGCGCAGCGATCCACCTGGTGAGCGGGATGCTGCTCGCCGCCGCTACGGGCCCGCGCGAGCGCCGGGAGCCGCTCGTCGAAGAGACCCGCGTGGCGCTCGCCGCGTACCTCGCCGCCCGCCTCGGGCCCGTCTTTCGATAGTTTTCGGCAGCTCCCGAGGGTCGGGCCGATATCCACGGCCCGCTTTCTCTGGAGTGTTGTGATGCGTTGCTCTCTTGTCCTGTTCCTGCTCTCCGCCTGCACCGGCAGCGGGCTCTCCCATGAGGGCGTCGGCGCATACGACGGCTGGACGCCGCCCGCGTTCCGCGCCGACTACGAAGCGCTCTCGGCCGAGCAGGGGGCCGAGCTCCTCTTCGACCTCGATGTTCCCGCGGGGACCACCGTGCTCTACGTCGCGACGCGGGGTGGCGAAGGCAACGCCGATCTCGCCGTTCGCCAGGCCGACACCATGCTGTGCACGTCCGACGGCGAGGCCAACGACGAGGTGTGCGCGGTGTGGGACCCGCCCGCGGGGCCCGTCCAGATCGCGCTGTTCGCGACGGAGGCTTTCTCCGGTGTCGACCTCGACCACGAGCTCGCCGGAGTCCCCGGGCCCGAGCCGGAGACCTCCGACACCGCCGACGGCCCCTGCCCCGCGGACATGGTGTCGATCGAGGACTGGTGCATCGACCGCTACGAGGCCCACCTCGCCGGACAGAGCCCGTTCGAGGTGCCGTCGAGCGGCGTCGCGCAGAACGCCGCGGGCGCCATCCCCCAGGGCTACATCTCCGGCATCGTCGCGGAGGCGGCGTGCGAAGCGGCCGGAAAGCGGCTCTGCACGGCGACCGAGTGGCGGCGCGCGTGCCAGGGTCCCTCCGGCACGCTCTACCCGTACGGCAACACGTACGATCCCGAGGCGTGCAACGTGGGCCGCACGCCCCACCCGGTCGTCGAGCTGTTCGGCAGCAACGCCGACTGGAGCGGCACGCAGATGAACGACCCCGGGCTCAACCAGCTCCCCGATTCACTCGCCCCGTCGGGCGACAACCCGGGCTGCGTGACCGCCGAGGGCGTGTACGACATGCACGGCAACCTGCACGAGTGGGTCGCCGATTCGGCCGGTACGTTCCAGGGCGGGTTCTACGTCGATGCCAGCATCAACGGCGAAGGCTGCACCTACCGCACGACGCGCCACACGTACGGCTACCACGACTACTCCACGGGCTTCCGCTGCTGCGCGGACGCCCCCTGAATCCCGGAGCGAACATGATCCTGCTTCTCCTCTCGCCCGCCCTCGCCGCCGACGACCTCGAGCCGGTCGTGGCCACCGCCGTCGACGGCATGACCCTCGACGTCCTGAAGACGGGGAGCAGCGGCGCGCAGCGCCTCGAGGTCGCCCGGTTCGCGTCGGCCGATCAGACCCTCTCGGTGCGCTGCGAGGCGTTCCTCGGCAAGAGCTTCACCTGCGAGATCTGGTCGGTCGGGACGGACGAAGCGGGCGCGCCGACCTCCCGGTTCCTGTTCGGCTCCGGCGAGGCCCGCCCCTGCCGTGACGGCGAAGCCGTACAGCTCGTGGCCGACAAGCCCGGCATCGGGCGCTGGCTCGTCGCGATGCCGCCCGCCCTGGTTCCCGCCGAGGTCGAGCTGCCCGCGTGCGCCGCTCTGCGCGCCCCGGAGGCGCCGCCCGAGAAGAAGCGCGAGAAGCGACGGTGAGGCCGGCTCGCCTCAGAAGGTCGTGCAGGTCGGCCCGGCGAGGAAGGTCCACGCGCCCGGGCCCCAGTCGCCTTCACCGAACATCGTGCCCGACTGGAACGACCACGTGGCCGTGCCTCCCGGCTGCTCCACGATCCGGTAGGTGATCGTGAACGTCTCCGAGCCCGCGTAGACGGGCTGCCCGTCGCCATCCAGCGGGCAATCGGTCTGCGACGTGTCGACCGACATCATGACGGTGACGTCCCACACGTTGCCGCTCACGGGCGCCATCGTGCCCGTCCCGGTCCACGTGACGATGCAGGGGTCGGGGAGCGCCGTGGCGAGAGAGTTCGGGTAGAGGTGCCAGACCTCGGTCGCGATGACGTTGGTGCCGTCGTTCGCGTAGGCGCCGGAGAAGTACCCCGCCGCCATGGCCACGGCGTTCCAGAGCGCGTTCGAGGCGCATGCATCGGGGTCGATGCCCGCCGTCACGTCGGGGAGCAGGGACGGATCGCCGAATCCGGGGTCGGTATCCGTGTCGGCGTCGGAGTCCGCGTCCGCGTCCGCGTCCGTGTCCGCATCGGCGTCCGCGTCCGCGTCGGCATCGGTGTCCGCGTCCGCATCGGTGTCCGTGTCCGCGTCCGCATCGGTGTCCGCGTCGGCATCGGTGTCCGCGTCGGCATCGGTGTCCGCGTCCGCATCCGTGTCCGCGTCCGCATCCGTGTCCGCATCGGAGTCGCTGTCCGCGTCGGAATCGGAGTCCGCATCGGTGTCGGTGTCGGCATCCGCATCGGTGTCGGCGTCCGTGTCGGCATCGGCGTCGGTGTCCGCGTCGGAATCGGTGTCCGCGTCGGAATCGGCATCCGTGTCGGAATCGGCGTCCGTGTCGGCGTCGGAGTCCAGGTCGACCGGATCGGGGCGGATGTCGCGCACGCTGATCTCGGTACAGCCCAGGGCCAGCAGGACGAGCATGCGCCCACCTCCGTTCCCAGCCTACACCGGGCCGATCACCCGTGCAGCCAGATCACCTTGTCACCCACCCGCACGTGCCCCCATCCGATCTCGGCCAGCGCGGCGCCGTGCTCGCGGAGGAGGCTCGCCCGCACCTCGGCCGGCCCGCTGGGCGCGGCGATGCGCGCGAGCCGCACCTCGGCGGGGTCGGCGAGCGGCGGGAGGTCGAGGGCCTCGACCAGGCGGTCGTACAGCCCCGTCCCGAGCTCGTGGTACTCGAGGTCGACGCGCTTCCGAACCGCCTGGGACGCGCCGTTCGCGCACTGCTCGAGCAACCAGGCCTTCGTCACCCAGTCGATGCGCCCCACCCACGCCGTGCGGTCGGACGCGAGGCCATCGAGCGCCTCGCCCCACAGCGCCACGAGCGGGTCGTCGGGCCAGGCCTCCGCTGCGCGCCGCTGGTAGAACCGCTGCAATCCGAGCCCGGTCCACTCGCGTCCCGACTGGTCGGTCACGATGGCGGCGAGCGTGGAGTCGGACCCGATCGTGCGGTGGGCGTGGAGCGGATCGGCGAAGCGTGGCGCGTCGTCGAGATCCCCGCGCTCTGCGAGGGCGACGACGCGATCGAGCATCGTCACGGAGAGCGCCTCCGCCACCTCGGCCCGGTTGCTGTCGGCGTCGGCGAGCTGCAGGCGCTGCCGGTCGCGGACGAGCTCGACGGCGTTGTTCCAGTAGGATCCGGGCGCCCCCATCGACCGGATGAGCGGCTTCACGAAGCTGTCGGCCGCGAAGACCCCCCGCTTCCGCTTGCGCGGGTCGACCGTGAGCCAGTCCTTCCGCCACGACGTGAGCGCCTCCCCCTTCCCGGACAGCCAGAAACGGCCGTGGGCATCGAGGTGCCCCGTGCCCGTCACGACGGCGCGGGACACGAGGAATCCCTCGATCGGCCCGAGCACGTCGCGGAAGGCGAGGCGCGCCATCACCCACACATAGAGGCTGTGGAAGGTGATCAACGGCCAGGTGAACACGATGAGGCCCGCGTCGGTCGATCGACGCGCCACCGCGAGCGCCATCGCGAGGAGTGCGAGGGGTATGGCCAACACCAGGAGCCCGATGAACCACGCGACCATGAAGAGTGGATTCACGAGGATCATCACCCACGAGAGCGCCTTCACGAGCCACAGGCGCGCGCCCCGCCCGACGGTCACTTCGATGTTCAGCTGGCGACCGTAGAAGCTCCCGTCGACGTCCCGGCTGCCCTTCACGAGCCCCAAGCGGCCGTGGAACCCCTGGGCTGCCAGCCGGGCCTCGGCGCCCGGCAGGGCCTCGACGAGCATTGCATCGTAGCCACGGAGGCGCAGGAACAGGGCCTCGGGCCCTTCACACTCCGGCGTGGCCACCTCGAACAGACCCGCCTCGGGATCGAGCGAGCCGATCTCGAAGCTCAACCCCATCCCGTTGGTCGCGAAGCGCTGCGACTTCCCCTGGGTGTCGGGCGATGGGGTCAGGGTGACGAACGCCCCGAGCGAATCGACGAGCGCCTCGAACATCCGGCGCCGCGCCGGAGCTCTCGCCCCCGGGTCGGGCGTGAAGCGGAAGGCGTACTCGGTCTCGACCCCCTGGAGGGTCGCTATTCGCCACCATCCGGAGCGCGGGTCTCCTTCAGGTAGTCTTCGGGCCGCTCGCGCACGTCGCGCGCGATCTCGGCGAGCACGGCCTCGAGGGCCTCGGGCTTCGCGGTGCGGTCGACTCTCTCGGCTGGCGGATTGCGGCGTTCGCGTGCTGGTTCCATCGGGCCCTCCCCACCCTCATCCTAACGCGGATCGGTGTCACTCGAAGGCCACCACGTCGACCTCCGAGAGCCCCAGCTCCTGCCGGAGCCCGTCGTTGTAGGCATCGACATAGCGCGCGGCTTCGGTGTTCTCGAAGTGCTGGTCGGGCAGACGCTTGCTCAGCTTCCGGAACGAGTAGGAGATCGGCCACAGCGACCCGATGGTCGCCACGCTGCCGACCACGATCAGCCCGGCCGCGGCCGACCCCTCGGCGTCGGTGAGCCCTGGCTTCAACGCGAGGCCGAGCCCCCCGGCGAACAGGGTCGCTCCCGCCCCGAGGCTGCCGAGCCCGATCCACTGCCACGTGGTCTGCCGCTTCCGCCACCTCGCTTCGAGCGCCTTGCTCTCGGCGGGGTCGACCAGGTCCAGGAACTCGAGGGTGCCGAGCGGCCGCGACCCCGCCGCGGCCGTGTACACGCCCCAGGTGTCTCGGGTGATGCTGTACGCGGTGGAGACGTTGGTACCCGGTGCGTTGACGACGCCCGTCTCGTGGATCGTGCGGGTCCCGATTCGCAGGTACTTCGCCTTGTACGACTTCAGCGCCTCGATGTCGCCAGACCGCGCCGTAGCCGTCGGCACGGAAGGCGCGACGGGCTCCGGACTCGCCTGGGGAGCGGACACGGGGGCGGCGGTACCGGCCCACCGTTTCACCTCCGCCTGCGTCGCCTCCCGCACGGTGGGATCGTCGCTGGTGGCGCCGGACAGGAACACCCGCAGCCGGACCGGATCGACGTCGCGGTCGGCGAGGGTCTCGACGACGTCGAGAGCTGCGAGCAGGCGGATCGCATCCATGCCCTCCGCCGCTTCGACCCTGGCCCGCAGCGTCTGGACACGCTCTTCCGGGGTCAGCGGGAGGAGGAGTGCGATCAGGTCGGCCGACGCAGCGCTCTGGGACGCCGAGGTCGCCGGATCCGCACCGGGTGCCGCGTTTGCGAGCAGCAGAGACAGGATGAGCATGACGCCTCCGCGCGCAGGGTGGCACAGCGCCTCGGTACCCGCAATCGCCTCGGCTCCGCGCCCCACTGCATCGGGAATCCCGAGCGTCGCGGGCGTCCGACGGTTGTCACGGCGACGTGCAACCGCTCGAGTTGCACGTGAACGCCGCATCGCCGGCGGGCTGCTGGTACGACGACGCGCCGTACAGCACGTCGTCGGTGTTGTCGGCGCCCGTGACGTTCCAGCTCGAGCCGACGACGTTCACGAGGACGCCGCTGCTCACGACCTGCGCCCCGGTGTCGTTGTCGTAGATGCTCGAGCCGCCCTGCACGGTGACCGTTGCGGCCTGACCCAGGCGCAGCGCCGGGACGCCGGTGTGCCCGTGGATGTCGGTTCCGTCGAGCACGAGGGTCGATATCGAGGCCCCCTCGGTGATCCCGATGGCCGCGGACTGGACGACACCCGTGTTGTCGTGGATGTCGGACGCCACGATGCGGTGTGCGCCCCACCCGAGGTACAGACCCCCATGGGTCTGCGCCTGGTTGCCGGCGATCTCCACGCCGTCGGCGTCCAGGTCTATCTTCGAGTAGACCTCCATCGCGCCACCGCGGTTCGTCGCCACGTTGTCGACGAACGAGCCACCGATGATGCGGATCTCGTTCTGGACCGTGAAGTAGCCTTCGGCCGACAGTCCGCCGCCAGAGGACGCCGTGTTTCCGAAGACGTCGACGTTGTCGAGCACGAGGCTGCACCGGATACACCCGATCCCCCCGCCCACGCCGGCGGCCGAGCTGTCGGACACGACCACGTCCGTCGCCTCGAGGGCGCCCTGGCTCACGTGGATCGCCCCCCCGTCGAGGTCCGTGCGGCACCCCGTGAAGGTGACGTCCACCAGACGGGCGACCCCCTGGTCCACGGTCAGACACCCACCGTTCGTCAGCCTGGATTCGTCTCGCCCGTCGAAGTCCACCCCGCTGACCGTGACCAGTCCGTTCGTCTGGACCAACACCATGGGGTAGAACGGGAAGTCCGCCACGACCAGGGGCCTCTGGTTGGCGACCTCGTGGCCCCGGAGCTCGATCTCGGCGCCGGTGAGGAGGTTGGCGGGGAACTCCGCCCCGCCGCCGCACAGGTGGATCACGTCGCCGTCTACGGACGCCTGCCAAGCGTCGTAGAACGTCGCGTAGTTGACGGCCCCGATGCTGAGGAGTCCCGCCTCGGTGTCGGTGCCGCAAGACTCGTCCACGCCGTCGCAGTGCTCCGGGGCCCCGGGGTAGATCTGGCCGTTCGTGTCGTCGCAGTCGCCCTCGCACACCATGAATGCGTCTCCGTCGCCATTGGCCTCGTCGGCGTCGGGGCTCCCGTCGCAGTCGTCGTCGATGCCGTTGCAGACCTCGGTTGCCGCGGGGCTGACGGCGGCCGTGCTGTCGTCGCAGTCCGTGGAGAATGGGGTGACGCCGGCCTGGGAGGAGCACGCACCCGCCACGGTCACCGACGTCGTGCCGCCGTAGCCGTCGAGGTCGCCGTCTGCGTAGCACTGCCACTGCCCGTCGCAGTCCTCGTCCACGTCGTTGTCGCCGGTCTCCGGGAGGCCCGGGCTCACGGAGCCGTCGGTGGGCGCGCAGTCGCCGCCGTCGAGCAGCGCGGAGCCCGACCACGGCGCGCACTCCACGTACCCGTCGCCGTCGGGGTCGGTCTCGTCGGTCGGCACGCCGTTCGAGCAGTCGTCGTCGACGCCGTTGCACACCTCCGTCGCGCCGGGATGCACCGTCGCGGCGCCGTCGTTGCAGTCTCCGGACTGCACGCCGGTCGGGCACACCATGGTCAGCTCGCTCGTCCCCGACACCGCGTAGAGGTCGCCATCCGCGTCGCGGAAGCAGGTCCAGGTGCCGTTGCAGTTCTCGTCGAGCGCGTTGCCGACGATGTCGTTGGCGGCGGGGTTCACGGCAGCCGTGGTGTCGTCGCAGTCGAGCGTGTTGACCGAGAACCCGTTGGAGCAGGACGACACGAGCTGGGTCGTGCCCGACTGCGCGCCGAACGTGTCGACGTCGGCATCGACGTAGCAGAGCCGCATCCCGTCGCAGTCTTCGTCGACGTTGTTCCCGGCCGTCTCGGTCGCGGCGGGATGGATGAGCGGATCGTTCACGGCGCAGTCGCCCCGGACCGTGGCCTCGCCCGTGCAGGTGGTCGCGTCCGGCCCGTCCACGATGGCGGACGCGTCACCGGCGAATCCGTCGCCGTCGAGGTCGCGGTAGCACTCCTCGAACCCGTCGCAGTCGTTGTCGAGCCCGTCACCGACGACGATCACGGGGTTCCCGGGGAACCGCGCGGCCTGGGTGTCGTCGCAGTCGTCGCCGTTGGTGACCTGGGTCGCCCCCGGCGTGCACGTCGTGACCGGCGTGCCGGCGCCGTGCCCGTCGCCGTCCGCGTCCGTCCAGTACTGCGCGCCGGCGAGGTCGTCGTCGGGGTTGCAGTTGTTGTCGAGCCCGTCGCCGCAGACCTCCTGCTCGCCCGGGTTCACGTCGGGGTCGGCGTCGTCGCAGTCGCCCGCGCGGTTCGCGTGGCCACTGGGCTGGAAGCACGCGGCCACGGACGCGGAGGTCCCCCACCCGTCTCCGTCGGCGTCGGCGAACCAGTCCGCGATGTCCGTCGCTCCCACGTCGACGAGCCCGTCGCAGTCGTTGTCGAGCGCGTCACACACCTCTTCGGCCCCTGGCGTGCAGAGGTCGCAGGCGTCGTCGCAGTCGCCGTCGAGCGGGGCCTGGAGCGGGCCGTCGCAGGCCAGGGTCCCCGGCACCGTGCCCGATCCGTACCCGTCGTCGTCGAGGTCGGCGTAGCAGATCTCGGTGCCGTTGCAGTTCTGGTCGACGCCGTCGGCCGGGAGCTCGATGGCCGCCGGGTGAACGTCGGCATCGCTGTCGTCGCAATCGCCGCTCACCGCGATGTACCCGGCCGGAGCGAGGCAGTCGCCGACGGAGTCCGTGGCGTCGCCGAACCCGTCGCCGTCCGCGTCGCGGAACCACGTGGCGGACCCCGGATCCCCGCTGCAGTCGTGGTCGATGCCGTCGTTGCAGTCCTCGGGTGCCCCCGGGCTCACGTCGGCCGCGGTGTCGTCGCAGTCCCCGGCCACCGCCGCGCGGAGCGTCTCGGCCACGCAGTCGATGCCCTGCGTCGTCTCGAGGAGGGGCGCGCCGGCGTCTCCGAACCCGTCGTCGTCCGCGTCGGTGTAGCAGAGCTCGATGCCGTCGCAGCTCTGGTCGATGCCATCACCCACGATCTCGAGCGCGCCCGGGTACACCGAGGCGTCGAGGTCCAGGCAGTCCTCGGGACCCGTGATGCCGGCGCACCCGAGGTCGCCGTCGACGAGCAGCGCGGAGCTGAAGAACCCGTCGCCATCGAGGTCCACGGGGCAGGACTCGAAGCCGTCGCAGTCCTGATCGATGCCGTCGGCGGGCACCTCGGTGGCCGTCGGTCCGATGCCCGCGTCGGTGTCGTCGCAGTCGCCGGCCACGGTGCTGAACCCGGGCCCCGGCTGGCATGCCGCCACGGGCTCGCCCGCGCCGAATCCGTCCTGATCGTGGTCGAGGTAGACCGTGACCGCCTGCCCCGCCGTGCCGTCGCAGTCCTCGTCGACCGCGTTCCCGCAGATCTCGGTCGCTTCGGGGTGGATGTCGCCATCCGCGTCGTCGCAGTCGGTGCCACTCGCGACGAGCCCCGCCGCGCAGGCCGTCTCGGTCGGGACCGCGGCACCCGCACCGAATCCGTCCCCGTCCCCATCCGTGTAGCAGTCGATCAGCGTGGGGGGCGTCGGAGGCGGGACGGTCGGGATGGGCTCACACCCCGGATCGTCGGGGTTCGCCGTGCAGATCGCCTGGATCTTCGCGTCCTGCGCTCCCCGGTCGATGAATACGCAGCCGCCGACGAGGGCGAGACCGACGAGCCAGAGGGACGAGACGCGAGCGAAGACCGACGGGAGCGTGTGCATGCCCCACGATCGCGGACCCGCGCCCGCGCCTGTGTGGCGGGCATGTGCGGAAGTGCTTCAGACGTGGCGCGATTGTGACCGCGACCCGAGCGCATGCACGAGGTTCGTCGCGGACGCGGCGACGCGGTGCGCGGGCCGCAGGAACGTCCGCGCCCACCGGCTCTTCGCGAGGCGCTGCTGGAACGCGCGCTGGGTGAGCCCGGCCGCGGCGAGCGCTTCGGCGTGCTCCTCCTCGGCCTTCTGGCGGGCCTTGAACAGGGCCATCTGCACGCGGCTCTGGACGTTGACCTCGCCGTCGCCGGTGGTCTCGATGGCCAGGAATCCGACGTTCGGGAAGCGCGCCGTGACGAGCGACTGCACGCCGTCGCTCACGCCGGAGCTCGGCATGCACCCGAACGGCTTCACGCTGATCGTGAGGTGGTTGTGCGCGTCCTCGGCGAAGTGCACGAGCTTGCCGACCTCCATGTGGCCCTCGCCGCCCTTCACGCTCGGGTCGTAGAACCCGTCTGCGCAGCGGGCGATGGCGTCCATGTCGGGCAGCGCGTAGCCGTGGAGGCCCGCGATGTTCGCCCACACCTGGAACACGCCGCGCAGCGCGAAACCCATCGCGGCGAGACCGAGCGAGGAGCGCGTGGGGTCGGTGCCCGCGAGCCCGAACACCCCGGCATCGGCCTCGCGCAGGTCGAGGCGCTGATCGATGTCGAACTGCAGGTCCCAGAGCAGGTACAGCAGCCAGTTCACGATGGGCTGGATGTCGACCTCGGCGCCCTCCTGCTCGAGGAACCGCTGCAGGTGGTAGTTGCCCGCGCCCTCCGTCGTCATCGCCCAGAACTCGCCGATGACCGAGACGACGGGCTTCGGCGTGGACCGATCGACGGCGACCCCCGCGAGGACCCGCCGGCACCGGGCCATCGCGAGGGTGACGCTGCGGCGGCGCTCGAGCGCGTCGCCCGCGATGCGGTGGCATTCGGCCAGCGCCGCGTCGGTGTCGCCCGGATTCAGCTCGTACGGGCGGATGCGGTACCCGAGCAGGTTCAGGATGTCGCCGACCAGCAGGGCCTTCGTGAACGCGAGCGCGAAGCCCGCATCGATGCGCAGACCGTCGGACTCGCCCGTGGCCTGCTTCAGCCCGCCCTGCTGCTGGAACAGCAGGACCCGGAAGCCGTCGAAGCCCGCGTCGCGCAGCGCCTTGCGGTACTCCGTCGCGTACATGCCGAACCGGCAGGGCCCGCAGGCCCCCGTGGTCACGAAGAGGTACTCCTTCACGAGCGTCTCGGCCGGGATGCCCGCTTCGTCGCGCAGGCGAACGAGGTGCTGCACCAGGTTGCCGACCGTGAAGTACGTCGGGTTGCACTGACCGCGGTTCCCGAACTCCTTGCCCGTGGCCAGCGCGTCGCCGTCGGGGCACGGCAGGTTCTGGATGCGGTAGCCGAGCCCGCGCATCGCGCTCGCGATGAGCGTGTCGTGCGCGAGCGTGAAACCGCCGAACAGCACGGTGGTGTGCGGGCGCTCGGTCTCGGTGAAGCGGGTGTGGACGGGCTCGGACCAGTGGTGCCGGTCGTGGAGGCCGAGCGCCTCGGCCTGCTCGACCTCGAACTTCGCGAGCTCGGCTTCGATCCAGGCTTCGTCGCGGGCTGAGAGCTGCGTCATCGGACACCCCCGTCGCACCCGGTCTACCATGTTGGCCCGGGAGGTCCACTGGAGACCGTAGACGAGTGGCGGCGGCGGATCCGCGCGACCGAAGCCGAGCTGAAGCAGGCGATCCGCGCGGAGCAGCAGAGGACGGGCGGGCTGCAGGGCCTGTGGACGCGCCTGACCGGTGACGACGGCGAGGTCGAGAAGCTGCGGATGGAGGTCGCGATCCTCACCGAGGAGCTGAAGGCGCAGCGGGTGGCGCTGCGCGAGGCGATGGCGCGTGACGACGAAGCCCGGCGCACGCGGCTCCCGGAGGACGGGCCCCTCGCCACGCTCGCCCGGGCCGACCGGGTGGGCATCGCGGCGTTCCGGCTGGTGCGTCTGGCCGCGCTCGAGGACGCGCTGCGCGGCGTGCGCAGCCTCTCGGGGAGCGTGGGTGCGGCGACCCTGGGTGCGACGAGCGCGAAGTTCGACACCCGCCGCGCGATGCGGCAGCCGGGGCACATGACCTACGAGCTCCACGACGCACTCGTCGGCTCGAGCGACGGCGCCCGCGCCGTGGTCGCCGCCGGAGGCTGGGAGGATCGCGTCGACGCAGCCGAGGCCTGCGCCGACGATCTCGGCTTCCCGCTGGCGCTCGTGCGTCGGATTCCGCCGACCCGACGCGGGCCCGAGCACCCCGCGCCGGCCCCCTCGGTGCTCGCCGAGCGGCAGCAGTTCGTCGTGCACGACAACCAGCAGTTCGTCGAGCTCGTCGGCCGCACGGACTCCCAGGTCGACGGGTACCTCGACCAGTGCGCCCGCATCCGGAAGGCCCTGCTCGCGCGCTGGCCCGACGCCGCATCCGCGGAGCCCGAGGTCCCCCACCCCGCCGACGTCCTGTTCCTGGGCGGCGGCGACCCAATGGCCGCGCTGGCGAAGCGGTTCGAGGCCCTCGAGGCCATCGGCGCCACGCTCGTGGAGGCATCGGCCTCCGAAGCGCGCGCGGGCGACCTGCTGGGCGCGATGGTCCGGTGGCAGGACGAAGCGAAGGCGATCGCCGAGATGGCCACGCGCCTCGCAATCGACTTCGTCCCGCCGGTGAACGAAGGCGGGGATCTCGTCGAGTTCGCCCGGGGCCTGCAGACCGCGCTCCCCGCGCTGCGCGACCGCCTCGACGCGCTGCTGGAGCGCCGGTCCGGCGAGGGATGACGCGCGCGGGCGGTCCCGCCCGGTGTAGGCTGCGCAGATCGGAGGCCGAATGACCCTGCTGACCCTGCTCACCCTGTCCGCCAACGCCCAGGACAAGGAGCCCTACGACCACCACGTCTCGCTGACGACCTCGCCGCTCCAGCTCATCCTGCCGATCTTCGAGGTGACCGCCGAGTTCCGCCTCGCCGACCGCATCGGGCTCGGCGCCATCGGCGGGATCGGTGCCAGCGGGGGCATCCCCGTCGGCACGTTCGGGCCCACGTTCCGCTTCTACCCGGTCGGCAGCTTCGACCACGGGATGCAGGTGGGCGCCGACCTCC
This sequence comes from Alphaproteobacteria bacterium, assembly GCA_020632875.1. Classification (GTDB taxonomy): domain Bacteria; phylum Myxococcota_A; class UBA796; order UBA796; genus JACKEQ01. The sequence continues at coordinate 129,923 of JACKET010000006.1, read as the reverse complement.
AGCTCGTCGCGGCGGCGACCGAGTTCGACGGCGTGATCTACAGCGCGGCCGGCGTCTCGGGCGGCCCGTTCGTGGGCTACAAGATCGCCGCGCGGTTCGGCCTGACCTTCGAGGGTCAGCTCGGCGTGGGGGGCTCGTTCGTGTCGGGCGGCGGCCAGACGAGCGTCGGCCCGATCCCGATCCTGAACCTGAACCTCGGCTGGTCGTTCTGAAGGCTCAGACGCCCCGTGCCATCAAGGCGCGGAGGTGGTCGGTCCTCGGGCTGCCGGGCACGGCGTCGAGGCGCTGCTCGAGCACCCGCCGCGTGGTCTTGTCGCGCAGCGGGAGACACAGCCCGGCGAGGGCCTCCCACATGGGCGTGGGCTCGTCGAGGTTCAGCAGCAGCTCGACGTAGACGAGCCCGATGTAGAGCCGCCCCGAGGCCTCCCCCAACGCCAGCGTCGTGAGGCGCGACGTGATCCGCGCGGCCTCGGCGTCGCGCCCCAGCGCCACGAGGGCGATGGCGCGGTTGTAGTCCGCGGGGATGCTCCAGGTGCCGAGGCTCTGGTCGAGGTGGTGGAGCGATTCCTCGTACCGGCCCACCCACAGCAGCTCGTCGGAGAAGTCGATGTGCACGGTGGGCGCGAGCTCGGGCCCGGCGCCGACGAGCGCCGAGCGGAGGCCTTCGATGGCCGCTTCGCCCCGCAGGCACCGCGCCCGGCCCCAGGCGAGCCGCGACGGTTCGTAGCCCGGAGCGCCGTGGAGCTCGGTGGAAAGGCGATCGAACAGGGCGAGCGCATCGTCACGTCGGCCGTGCCGCACGAGCTGGTCGGTGAGCACGTGCGCCAGCCGCAGGGCGAGCCGGGCCCGCCGCGGCCGGTGCATCTCGGCCTCCATGCGCTCCAGCAGACCCGTCGGCCAGGCGAGCACGCGGTCGAACAGCTCGATGCGCGCGATGTCGGCGACCACCGGATCCGCGTCCCACACGGCCTTCTGGACCTGCGCGTCGCCCAGCTGCCGCACGGCGTACCGCGCGCGCAGCTCGGGCGCTTCGAGCAGGTGCCGGTTGATCTGGAGGTGCGCCAGATCGAGCAGCGGCCGCGCGAGCCGCAAATCGCGGATGGCCTCGACGAGGGCCTCGGTGTTCTCGAGCGACGGGTCGGCGAGACACCGGTGCACCGCGCGGGCGGCCGGGAGCCGCTCGTGCTCCGCCGAGAGCTCGTGGAGCGCGCGTGTGCGCTCTGCATCGAGCGTCTCGAGCACCGTGGCCCGGAGGTCGGTGGGCATGCGCCACGCGTCGTTGGCCGACACGCCGAGGGCAGACAGCCGCGGGTCGTGCGGGCCCGGAGCGACGGCGCGGAGGAACGCACCATCCGCCGGGAACGGCTTGATCGCGAGGAGCTGCGCCAGCTCCAGGCGCTGCGGACCCGTGTTCGCGACCCGCTCGCGCCACAGCGCGGTGGCCCGCGGCGCCCCGACCTCGGGCTTCCGGAGCAGCTTCAGGCCCGCTTCGCTCATCTCGACACCCGGGCTCTCGAGCCAGTCCTCGACCAGGGCGAACGCCACGGCGGGCGAGCCGGCCGCCTCGATCGCGACCTGGCATGCGGTTCGCGGGTGCAGGAGGATCCGGGAGTACACCATCCACCAGATCGCGCCGAGGTGGAGGGGCTCGAGCTCGACCCGGACGGTGCCCGGCGCGTCGCGGTCGCGCCAGACGAGCAGCCAGCGCTCACCGCGCGCCGAGGGCAGGGCCTCGGGAGCGAGCCCGGTGGCGTCGACGATGCACACCTTGCCCGGAACCGGCTCGTCGAACACGGCCAGGCCCGACATGCGCGCACGGCGCTTCAGCCAGCGCAGGATGGAGCGCCCACCGCGGCCGACCACCGAGATCCGGCGCGTGCGGCCCGAGAGCGCCCCCATGAGGTGCGTCCACAGCGCCTTCTGGGCCGCGCGCTGGAACAGGATGGGCGGATCGCCGAGGTGGAGGAGGCGGGCCGTGGGGATGCGGGGCCGCCAGGATGCCCGGTCTTCGAAGATGTCGTGCATCCGCCGCGTCGCGGTGCCTTCGTCGACCGTCTCGAACGCCTCTTCGGGGAGGTCGAGCAGCGTGTGCAGGACGAAGGTCGAGGAGCCGGTCGGCGCGACGCCCGCGACCGGCGCGCGACCGGGGAGCACGGCGGGCGACCCGTCGATCGCCAGCAGCGCCTCCGCGGCCGCCGCGGCGGATGGGAACCGCACCGCGGGCTCTTTGCGCAGGCAGCGCTCGAGCCACGCCGCGAATTCGGTGGGCACGGGGACCACGGGCTCGAACGTGGGGAGCGGCGCGGACGTGTGCGCCTGGGCGAGCTGCCGCGTGGGACCCACGTACGGTGGCATGCCACACGCGAGCGCCCAGCCGATGCACCCCACCGCGTAGATGTCGGCCGTCGGGCCCACCGCACCCGCGCGGAACTGCTCGGGGGCCATGTACATCGGGGTCCCCGCGACCCGGTTCGGGCCCATGGCCGAGATGCCGAAGTCCGCGAGGCGGAGCGCGTTCCCCTCTCCCACCAGGATGTTCTGGGGCTTGAGGTCGCGGTGCACGACGCCGTGGGCATGCGCATACCCGAGCGCCTCGAGGATGCCCGCCAGCGCGGCCTGGATGTCGGGCCATGCGAGCGTTCCGACGTGATCGGCGAGCGTGCCACGATCGACGAGCTCCATGACCAGGGCGGGCTGCCCGCTCCGCAGCACCCCCTGCGACTGCCGTTCGACCCAGGCGTCCACCTCCACGAGGTCGAGCACCGACACGATCATCGGATGGTCGAAGCGCGCGACCACGTCGATCTCGGCGCGGAAGAGCGCCACCTCCTCGGGCGTCGTCCCGTCGAGGAGCTTCACGGCGACGGGGCGGTCGGTGAGCCGGTGCCGGCCCTCCCACACGGTGCCCATCCCACCCGATGCGAGCTTGCGGTCGAGGGCGTACGGACCGAGCACCACGGGGGTCGCGTGCTGTGCCTCGATCGCGCACTGGAGCGCGGCACACTCGCCCGTCCGATGGTCGTCGAGCAGCCGGAGGTAGGTGCCCGTGCACCACACGTCGGCCCCCTCCTGCGGGCCAGGGACGAGCGACTCGAGCAGCGGCCCGGCGACCGACATGGAGCCCCGAAAGCCCCGCAGTCGCGCCTGACACGAGAGCAGTGCGCCCACCGCTCCCCGGTGGCTCGCCACCCGCGCCTGGAGCAGGAGGGACCGGAACGCGTGACGCGGGCGCCGCGTGGTGAGCGAACCCCCGACCCCTGCCAGGATGCGCTCGACGGCCGCGACGTCGCCCGCCGCGCTCGCCGCCGACGCCGCCTGGATGGCCTCCTCGACGGGGCCGTCACTGAGATAGGCCGCCGCTCCGACGCCGCCCTTCTCGCGGTGGCGCACGGTCGCGTGCACGAGATCGCCGAGCTCGATGAGGAGGTCGATCGGCTCGTCGTGGCCGAACCGCGCGACGGCCTCGGCGAACCGGCCGGGAAGCGGCGTCGTCGTCACGGGGCGCCCGACGTTCTGGAGCACGCGGCGCTGGATGACCCGATGCTCGGTGCGCGCGGGCTCCGCCGACGCGATGCGGTCGAGGTCGCGGTCGAGCAACGCGCGCAGGAACGCCACGTCGCGTGCGAGCCCCTCGTCGTGCAGGACCCACTCCATCGAGTCGAGGTACGACCGGGCGAGGTCGGGCGACCCCAGGTCCAGCATCGCGCTCGCCATCTCGAGCAGCACGTGGCCGTGGCACGCGTGTCGGCCGGGGAGCCTCGGCCCGAGGCGATCCACCTCGGATGCACGCCCGGCTCTCGCCAGCCGGACGAGCTCGATCCAGCACCAGGGCGCGGCGCCGTCGGGGTCGCGGTCGGCGAGCACCTCGTAGAGCGCGTGGGCGCGGGCCGTCTCGCCCTCGTCGGCCCAGCGTGCGAGCGCTTCGTACGGCGCCTCGGGGACCTCGACCTCGACGTGGGTGGGGACCCCTTCGCCGGCGGGGAGAGCCTCGGGGACCTCGAGCGTCTCGCCCTGGGAGGGATGCCCGCCGTCGACGGCCCGACCGGTGAGGACCAGCACCCAGCGGTCGGCGCGCAGGGCGGAGCGCAAGGCCATGCGGTCGGCGACGGTGCGACTCCCGGGCGCGTCGTGGAGCCACAGCGCACCCGCATCGCCCACGGGGAGCTCCGACGCGGACACCGTCGTGAGGACGCCGGCCCGTGCGGCCCAATGCGCGGTCGCGGCGTAGGCCCCGGGCCCCACGACCCGCACCACCACAGGGGCCTGCTGTCGGAGGATGGCGGCTTCGATCGGACCCGATTTCACGACGCTCCCTAACCCGCGAATCCGGGGATCAGGGTACGGAGTCGGGCTCGGGGAGCGGACGGCCCGCCGCGAGCGCTGCCGCGAGCGCCTCCACCTGACGACGGAGGCGGGCCGGCTCGAGGGCGAACGGGTCGGTCCACACGCGCACCGTGCCGCCGCGATCCCCCGTGTACAGGCGGCCGTCCGTGGCCCAGGCGCCCGTCATCACCGCGGCATCGTGCCCCTCCAATGGACGCCCCGACGCCGGCACGATGGAGAGGTCCCAGAGCCACACGGCGTTGTCCCAACCTCCCGACGCGAGCCAGCGACCCTCGGGGCCCGGCGCGAGGAACGTGACGTACTGCCGGTGCCCGTGCAGCGACTCCACGGGCCCTCCTCGCGTCCGGAAGAGGGAGATGTTTCCGTCGAAATCGCCGAGCACCAGCCCGTCGCCGGCCTCGGACGCCACCACGGCCAACCGCGGCACGTTGCCGAGCGGCTCGCCGCGCACCGACACCACGTCGCCGTTGAACAGCGCGAATGCGATCTCCCCGCCGAGGTAGCCCGAAGCGCTGACGGCATCGGAGAGGTGGGCGATGGCCACCAGCTCGCTCGAGCCGTCGGCGAGCTTCCACACGACGTTCGCGGGGACGACGAGGTCGTCGCCGTCCCAGAACACGCGGCGGACGAGCTCGCGTGCGTCCACGCGCCCGCGGAAGACCTCGGCACCCGAGGCGGTGTCGAGGACCAGCACACCGCCATCGCCCTCGACCACGCCGAGCCGCGTGCCATCGGCCTTGCACGCCGTCGACGTCACGCCGGCGGTGAGGGCGACGACACCGCGCTCGGACACGATGCGCGTCGCTTCGGCCACCCACGCGACTCCCCCGCAGACCGCGATCCGCTTCGCCGTCGCGTCCGTGAGGCGGGTGACGGCGCCGTCGCCCCCGATTCGCGCCATGCCACACTGGCTGGCCACGAGGACCTCGTCCCCGGGCGCCGCCTCGACGTGGTAGACGGGGCCCCGGTCGCAGTGGAACACCGCGCGACCCTCGCCGCGACGGGGTTCCTGCACGAGCACGACCTCGTCCCCCGCGGCCACGATCCGCCCGTTCGGGCCGGCTTCGAGGAGGGTGAGCGGCACCTCGGCTCCACCGAGCGGGACGAGCTGGACGCCGTCGGTCGTCGCCTCGAGGATGCCGACCTGGCCCCGATCGGTCGTGACGGCTGCGCGGTCGGGGCCGAGCGACAGGATCTGGACCGGCGCGCCGCGCACATCCACCGTCTGGACGACCCGACGACGCGGGACGTCCACGACGAACACGCGCTGCTCCTCCCCTCCCACCACCATCCGGTCGGGGCCGAGCCACGCGCCCGCGGCGAGCCACGCGGTGTCGACCTGGATTCCGGTGCGGCGGAACCCGCGGCCATCGTGCTCGAGCACCATCAGCGTCTCGGCGCCGCTCCCGAGCAGCGCGATGCGCCTGCCGACGGGGGCCGGCACGCGGCGGTAGGCCTGGCCCCCGAAGTCGGCCTGACCGAGGGAGGCCCCGGTGCGGCTGTCGAAGAGCTCGACATGGCGGTAGCCCGTGAAGAACCACACCGCGTCGCCCTCGGGCCCGGTCTCGGGGACGAACAGCCTGGGCCGATCGAAGGTCCGCGAGAACCGCAGCGCCCCGTCGCCGTCGAGCATCGCTGCACCCGTCTCGGTCCCGACCACCCATCCATCTCCCGAGAGCCAGAGCGAGCGGCACCCCTCGCCGCCCTCCCCGACGGACTCGACCCACACGGGCGCTTCGCCGATGCGCACGTGGGAGAGCCGGCCCTCCGAGCAGACCCACGCCACCCCGTCGCGCATGGCCAGGCCGTCGATGGGGCCGGAGAACGCGACGCGCTGGCCGAGCTCCAGGTCCGCGTCGTACAGGTGCACCACCCGGCCCCACGCCACGGCCACGCCCTTCGCGTCGGCGGCGATCTCGCGCACCCAGCCGCCCTCCGGCGCATCGAGGCGCAGCGGAGGTTGCTGGCTCCACGCCGCAGAAGCCACGGTGCGCACGGCCCCGTCGAAGGGCCTCGCCTCGGAGAGGGTCGCGAGGAGCTGCAGGCTGCGCGCCGGGTCGGTGGTCATGACGAGGCGCGCCTGCTCGAGCGTCAGGGCGTCGAGCTGCTCGCGTTCCTGGTCGCGCAGGGCGGAGATCTGCTGCTCGGCGTGCTCCGCGGCGGCCCGTCGGTCTTCGGCGATGCGGTTGGCCCGGCCGAGGAGCAGGATGCCGACGAGGGTTCCGACGACCAGCAGCGCGGTGAGCCCCACGGGGATGGGGTACCGGCGCACGAAGTGCGCGAGGCGCTCGGCGGGCGTGTAGTCGTACGCGCTCACGAAGCGCCCGGCCTGGAACCGCTCGAGCTCGGCGGCGAGCGACCGGGCGTCGGCGTACCGGGCGCCCGGCTCGCGGGCCATCGCCTTGCCGACCACCGCGAGGAGGTCGCGCGGGATGCCGGCAGCGGTCTGCCCGAGGGGAACCGGCGGACCGTCGAGCACGGCGCCGAGCACGTCCGCCGCGTCGGCGTACGGACGGTGGCCGGCGAGCGTGTGGTACAGCACGGCGCCGAGCGCGTACACGTCGGCCTTCTCGTCGACCGGGTGGCCCGCCGCCTGCTCGGGCGGCATGTACGCGGGGGTGCCCACCACGGCACCGACGCGCGTGAGCGAGGCCTGGCTGCCCCCGCCGCTCGCGGTGCCGCCCTCTTCGGCGGTCGCGGGCTCGTCGACGGCATCGAGGTCTTTCGCGAGGCCCCAGTCGATCACGACCGTCTCGCCGAAGTCTCCGACGAGGATGTTGTCGGGCTTCAGGTCGCGGTGGGCGATGCGCTGGCTGTGTGCGTACGCCACGGCGTTACACGCGTCGATGACGTGCGGCAGCAGCTCCAGCCGCTCCCCCAGCGCGCCGCACGCGTCGATGGCCGCCGCCAGGGAGCGGCCGTGCACGAGCCGCATCGCCAGGAACGGCAGGCCCTGGTCGTCGCGGCCTCCGTCGTAGACCGGCACGATGTTCGGGTGCTGCAGACGCGCCGTCAGCCGCAGCTCGCGCTCGAAGCGCACGGCCGCCGACCCGCTGGGCGCGAGCAGCGTCTTCACCGCGATCTCGCGGTCGAGGCGCGTGTCCCAGCCCCGGTGCACCCGGCCGAGCCCACCGCGCGCCAGCTCGTCGTCGACGCGGAACCTCGGGCCCTCGGGCTCGGGCGCCGCATCGCCGAGCGCCGCGAGGTCGTCTTCGTCGATATAGGTGCGATCGCCGCTCACGGCGCCATCCTATCCGGCTTCGGCTCGTGAGCCCCGATTCCGCGCCGCGTTCCGCCTCACGCGCCCACGACGACCAGGCGCGGCACTACCCGATCTCGCCCACGGCCCGACGCGCGCGCGCCAGCTCCCTCCGCAGCGCGTCGGCGTCCGCCGCGACCGCCTCGTCTCTCGCGGCATCGAGCTCCGCGACGAGCGCGACGAGCTCCCGCGCCGCACGCCCGTCGGGACGCCGCCGGGCCTCTTCGACGAGCGCGTCGGCCCTCGCGACGAGCGGCGCCACGAGGTGCTCGGGAAGCTCGGACCGGAGGCGCTCGAGCTCCAGCACCAGCGCATCGACGCCCGCCATGGCGGGTTGCGCCGATGCCCCCGCGACGCCGAGTCGCATCCCGCCCCGCGCCGAGAGGACCAGGAAGTTCACCACGAGCAGGAGCCCCGCCGCGAGGAGTGGCAGCCCGCTCGAGGGGGTATCGCTGGTCGTCGTGAGCAGGACCCCCATCGGCAGCGTGAGCATCATCCCGATGGCGAGCGCCGAGACGGCGTTCCCGACACGTCGGGAGGTGGTGAGCGCGTCGCGATTCACGACCCGCACCGTGAGGCCGAGCCCCCGAAGGTCTTCCGCCATCCGAGCCGCATCGGCCGGGCTCATCCCCTCGCCCGCGATCCACTCGTTGCCTTCGATGGCGCCCGGAAGCAGCTGCCGATCGTAGCGGGCGAGCACGCGCGCCAGGGCGGCCCGGTCGACCGCGCGGCGAACGACGGGGAAGACGAACAGGAGGGGCCCGGATGCGGAGGCGACGACGGTCGGCATGGTCCGCCGATCGTAGGCACCTGTGCCGACGACGTCCACCCGGAGGGCGCTACTGGCGCACGGTCACCACGTCCGACGTGTCCCAGTCGACCACCCGCACGCGCACGTCGTCGCTCGTCGCCCAGTCCGACACGACCACCTTCACCTCGTCGGAGGTGTCCCAGTCGCGGACCACGACCGGCACCAGGCCGTCGATCGTCTTCACGTCGACCTTCAGGGTGGCGAATCCCGAGCCCTTCAGCGCGTCGGGCCAGTTCTGCACCTCGCACGTCACGGGCCCGCCCGACTGGGCATGGGCGGTGGGCACGAAGCGGTCGGCGCACAGCACGAGCAGCACGAGGGACTGGACCACGAGGAGAGCGGACAGGAGGCGATTCGACATGGGGGCTCCGGATTCGACAAACGCATCGTAGCCTGGAGTAGGCTGCGCGCATTCGACCCGAGAGACGCCGTGATCCCCCTCCTCCTCTCCACCGCGCTCGCCCAGGGAGCCCCGTCGTCGGCGTTCCGCTTCGGCGGGCAGTACCGGATCAACACGTTCGCCGAGAGCTCCGCCGGCGACGGCCCCACCGCGCTCGGCGAGCGAATCCGGCTCCGCCCGACGGGCTGGATGGACCTCGGGCGCACGCGTGCCATGCTCCAGCTCGAGGCCAACCAGGTCGACAACGCCTTCGCGTTCCGGGCCCGGTATGCCGACGCGAGCGTGGCGTTCGGACGCGTGCGGGTGCACCTCGGGCTGCTCCCGCTGTCGGACCGCTTCGGAGACACGCTGTTCAGCGCGTCGTGGGACTTCAACCCGCTCGCCGTCTCCGTGGAGAGCGACGAGGGGTCGACCACCGGGCGCGTCGCGTTCGGGCTGGTGCAGCAGGGCCTCGACCCGGTGCACGTGCAGGACGACGTGGCGTTCTTCACCGCCGACCTCGACCGCGGCGGCTACGGCGTGTCGCTGGTCTCGCTGTACAGCGGCGTCGGCGCGGCGGTCGCACCCGGCGAGCTGCTCGTGCTGCCGGGGGCGCGGTACACGCGCACGATCGGCTCCACCACGGTGGGCCTGGGCGTGCTGGGCAGCGGGCTCGCCGTGCTCGAGGGCCCCGCAGCGGCGCTCGGGCTGCGGTCGATCGGCGCCGCCGCGCGGCTCAGCACCGAGGTCGCGGTGGGCGGCGGAAAGCTGTCCCTGCTCGGCATCTACGCGACGGGAGGCGGACTTCCCGCCGACGGGGTCGGGCACGCCTTCGTGACGCCGATGAGCCAGCTCGGGTTCCACGGGTACTGGGGGCACACGGGGCGCCTCACGGTGCAGGGCCCCACCGACCAGGGAATCGACGACCCGTACAACATCGACGGCGGCACATACGACCGCACGAACCTCGGCCGCGGCATGGCCACGCTCCAGGCGCGCATCGACGGCCCGGTCGCGAACACGGTCACTCTGGGCGCGGCCGCGGGGGGCTTCCTCCCCGCCGAAGGGGGCCTGTACGGCATCGACGGCCTCGGTCACCTCCGCTTCTCGCCGGTGGACGAGGTCGCGCTCGACGCCATGGGTGCGCTCACGTGGTTCGGAGCGGATCACCACGCCCGGGCCGAGTCGATCGGGATGTTGATCGCCGTGAGGCTCCAGCTCGAGATGCTGTGACGGAGGCCGACTGCGGTACGATGGCCGACCGGAGGGCCGATGTCCCGCATGCTCCTCGCCGCCGTGCTCCTCGTGGGCTGCAAGTCCACCCCGACCGAGCCGGTCGGCGAGTCCGACACCGACACCGATTCGGATGCCGACACCGACGCGGATGCCGACACCGACTCCGATTCGGACATCGACTCCGATACCGACACGGACTCCGATACCGATTCCGATGCGGACTCGGACTCGGACACGGACACCGACACGGACACGGACACCGACTCGGACTCCGATACCGACGCGGACACCGACACGGGCGGGCTCACGGGAGACACCGGAACAACCCCGCCCGCCGCGGGTGGGCCGACGCTGCTGCTCGCGGGAGACGCGCAGGCCGTGCTGCTGATCGGGGAGCCGTGGAGCGACCCCGGCGCCACCGCCTCCGATCCCGAAGACGGCGACCTCACCTCCGCCGTGATGGTGACGGGCGTCGTCGACACGGGCACCGCCGGAGACACCGTGCTGCTGTACACGGTCGAGGACAGCGACGGGAACGTCGCCGAGCGCACGCGCGTCGTGTCGGTGCTCGACCCCGCGCAGCTCCAGAAGATCCCGCTCGACGCGAGCGACGCGTCGCTCCTCTCGGGGACGGGCGACCCCACGGCGCTCACCGACGAGCAGGCGCTGGCGGGCGACCCGCTCGGCGGCAGCGCGGGCCAGCCGACCACCGCATGGGGCTCGACCAACGGCTCCAACACGCTGCCCCACCACGCCGACGTCCACCTCCGCCGGCCGTGGCTCGTGCAGCACGTGGCGCTCTACGACACCAACGGCGCCGGGGATCTCGACGTGTCGCCCGGCGGCCCGGGGCTCTGGGGCGCGCCGCTGTTCACCGACGGCCTGACGACGTTCCAGACCTGGTCGGGGCACACCGTGCGGTCCGCGACGAAGCACCTGCGCGTCACGAAACACTCGCTGGCCGGCATGGCCGAGATCGTCGCGTACGGCATCCCGTTCGACGACCTCGCACCTCCGGAGATCGCCGTGCTCGGGCCGCCCGTCCAGAACGTCGAGACCGGCACCTTCTGGCTCGATCCCGGGGTCACCGCGCTCGACGCCCTCGACGGCGACCTCTCGGCCCTCGTGGTCGTGAGCGAGGCCGTGGATGCGGGGGTCTCGGGCGACTACCTCGTGACCTACACCGCGACCGACGAGGCCGGGAACACGGCCTCCGCGACGCGCTGGGTCCACGTCGCACCCGACGTGCAGAGCGACATCGGGTACGACGACCTCACCGACGCCCAGAAGCAGGAGCTCGAGCGCCAGCAGGTCTTCGAGAGCCCCGTCCAACCGGGCCTCGCGCACCCCCGCCTGTTCGGCGACGACACGCGCTGGCTCGCCGCGATGGCCCCCCTCGAGGCGATGCCCTGCGTCGACGGCGAGCTGTCGGGCTGGGGCTACACGCTCGACATCAAGGACCGCTGGGAGGTCGCCACGCGCGGGGGCGCGAGCTGCGAGGGCACCGTCCCCACGGCCATCGCACAGCACCCCGACGCCGCGTACTACCTGTCGGGCACCGGCTCGTGGAACAGCGATGCGGCGCTACGCGTGCTGTTCCTGATCCGCAAGGAGCGCGCCTGCCAGGCCTCGGGCGGCACGTGCACGTACACCGCCGCCGAGATCGACCAGCTCGCCGCGGCGTTCTACGCGAGCGAGGTGGCGCGGTTCCCGAGCGAGGGCTGGCACTCCGGCTACGACGGCTCGTTCTTCGACCTCGGCGCGCTGCCGCCCTTCCGGTTCTGGTGCCTGTTCCTCGACGTGTTCTGGGACGACCCGCTGCTCCAGGCGGGCGACCGCACGCTGATCGAAGACCGCATGTCGGAGGAGATCGACAGCTTCCTCGACAGCTACGCCTCCGGGCACTGGTCGCTCTACAACGGCAACAACTGGACGCCGGTCCTCGGCGCCGCCGCGACGTACTGGGCACTGACGTTCTGGCACGAAGACCCGCGCGCGCCCGAGGTCCTCGAGGCCGTGCTGGCCGTGCACTGGCTGCACCGCGACTTCTACCTCGACGACGGCTCGTACCTCGAAGGGGTCGTCGAGTACACGAACGTGTCGATGGGCCCGATGCTCGAGACGAACCGCCTGCTGCGGCAGAGCTTCGACCAGCCCCTGCAGAGCACGCGGTGGGAGCGGTTCCCCGGCGTCGCGGACTGGTACGTGCAGAACCTCGCTCCCGACGGGCGGATGGTCGACTTCGGCGACTCGTGGGACAAGATCGGCTTCACGGTCACCGAGCCGCTCGAGGCCCTGCTGATCGACGAGATCGTCGGCACGGCGCCGCTCGGCTCGGTCGCGCCGGACCCGTGCACGGTGCGCCTGTACATGGCGAACAAGTACTACGACCACGGGCTGCGCAATCCGTGGGACATCGAGCCCGCCCTGGCGCGCGACTGGTCCGCCATCACGGGTCAGTGCGCGTCGCTGCCGACGGGCGTGCAGGCCACGCTGTTCCCGTCGGGCGGCACGGGCTCGCTGCGCACCACCGTGCCGGGCGCCACGACGCTGGGCAGCGACACCGGGTCTCCGCGCTACGCCCAGATGGACCAGACCTTCGCCGCCATCTCGGCCATCCCCAACACGAACCCGCACCGCGAGATCGATCTGGGCGCCCTGATCTGGTCCGCGTACGGCCATCGCCTGCTGTGGGACTTCGGCTACGGCGACATCGGCGTCGCGTCGAGTCGCTACGACACCACCGTGAACTTCGACTACCTGCCGATCTCCACGAACACCCTGTACGTCCCCGAGGCCAAGGCCAACGGGGTCGCGACGACCGACAAGAGCCAGATCTACGGCGAGACGGGCACGATCACGAGCGAGCTCGTCGGGACGCACCCCGCGCTGCGGGTCGAAGGCGACGCGGTGTACGGCCGCGACGACGCCGAAGGCTGGCTCGAGCGGTTCGACCGCTGGGTCATCGGGCTCGACGACGGCGACTTCCTGCTCGTCGACGCGCTCGACGTGCGCACGGATCGCGGCGCGTCCGCGGCCCGCGAGCACTTCTACACGCGCTACGAGGACACCTCGACCTGCACGAGCGCCGTGTTCCCCGTGACGCCGAGCCTCGCGGGCGCGAACGTCGAGCTCGTGCCCACCTGCAACATGGTCGCCTGGACCGAGCCCGCCGAGAGCGCCGGCGTCATCGCCGCAGCGGGCATCGCACCCGGCCACTTCGAGCTCGAGCCGACGCCCATCACCATCATCAACCGGCTCAACAACCCCGTGAAGCGGACGCGTTTCTCGTGGCGCCCCGACGCACCGGTCGCGACGGACGTCCGCGTGTTCCTGCTGGCCGGAGCACCCGGGCAGGCGGCCCTCCCCACGGCCTCCGTCACGTACCGGGCCTGCGCGTCGAACGCGTGCTTCGACATCGATGTCGATGGGTCGGTCCGCACGCTCGAGGTCGAGCGCGTGGCGGGTCGCTGGACCCCGGTGGCGCTCGACTGATGCGCTGGATGCTCTGGCTGGTCGCGTGCACGGGGGCTCCCGTCGAGGAGGAGGCGCCACTGGGCCCCGTCGATCTCGTGGTCACGGGCCTCGAGACGCTGGTGTCGGGCTGCGCGAAGCAGGACGACGGGACCACCGACTGCTTCGGGGGCGGGGGCGCGCTCCCGGTCGGGAGCCATGCCGGCGTGGAGGACCTCTCGACGCGCTGCGTGCTCGCGGGGGGCCGGGTGGACTGTGGGCCCACCGACGTCGACGCGACCGCGCTCGGCGGGGCGCCGGTGCGCGTGACCGACGGCCCGACGGTGGTGCTCGCCAGCGGCAGCGTGGCGTGGAACCCCCGCCAGCTCGGCCCCGAGCGGTTCTACGACTGGTCGTTCCCCGGGAACCCCGCCGTGGACGTGTTCGACTCCGGCAGCACGGGCTTCTGCGCGCTCTTCGAGGACGGCGGGCTGTGGTGCACCGAGAGCGACTACGGCGATGGCTACGGCGGCTTCCAGGACGCCCCCGTCCGCGTGGCCGAAGGTGTGCAGACCATGAGCGACGACGGGCCGTGCTGGCTCGCGGCCGACGGCGGCTCGTGTGCCGGCGTGCCCTTCGACGGGTCGGGCATCCGGCACCTCGCAGGGCTCGACCCCGCGTGCGGGCTGCGCGACGACGGCTCGGTCGCGTGCTGGCGTCCCGGCGAGCCCGCGGTCGAGGCGTTGCTGCCGGGTGCGGCCGTGGGGCTCGACAGCGACAGCCTGTACGCGATGTGCGCGGTGCTCGACGACGGGTCGCTGTGGTGCCTGCGCGCCATGTACCCGGAGCTCGGGCCCCTCGACGACTGGGTGGAGGTCGGGCCGATCGGCGGCTGAAGCGCCACCCGATCGCTCCGCCGTGCGTTATCGACGGGCCGGAGGTTGCGCTGCCCGAACGCTCCACCGACGACGAGACCGCTTCGAACCTGCGCGACCACGCACCCGCGTCGCCTGCCGGGCTCAGCCGGGACGTCGGCCTCCAGATGCTCTTCCAGGCGCTCGACATGGCCGAAGCGCCCGCGCACATCGGGCGCTTCGAGATCCGTGAGCGGCTCGGGCGCGGCGGGATGGGCTCGGTGTTCCGCGCGTTCGACCCCGAGCTGCAGCGCGACGTGGCGCTCAAGGTGCTCGACGGCAAGGTCGACGCCGCGGGGGCCGACGCCGTGCGTCAGGAGGCGCGGGCGCTCGCCCGCCTCGCCCATCCGAACGTCGTCGGCGTGTACGAGCTCGGCATCGAGCGCGACCAGGTGTTCCTCGCGATGGAGTACGTGCCCGGCCGCACGGTCCGCCAGCGCGTCGAGGGCCCCGATGCGCCCGACACGCGCGAGCTGATCGCGTGGTTCGTGCAGGCCGGGCGCGGGCTGCAGGCCGCCCACGACGCCGGGCTGATCCACCGCGACATCAAGCCCGACAACCTGCTCGTGGCCGACGACGGCCGCGTGCGCGTCGCGGACTTCGGGCTCGCGTGCCTCGCCGACGTACCGCGTCCCGACGAGGTGGCCGGCACGCCCACGTACATGGCGCCGGAGGTCGTCGGCGAGGGGCGTGCTTCGGTGCAGAGCGACCAGTACGCGTTCGCCGCGTCGCTGTGGCGCCTGCTCGACCCCGTGGCACCGCTGCGCGACGCCGAAGCGCGCATCCCCGTGGCCCTCCGCGACGCGCTCACCCGGGCCCTGGCGCCAGCGCCGGCCGACCGGTGGCCGTCGATGGCCGCGTTGCTCGAGATCCTCGCCCCTCCCGACGACGCGAGCCCGCGGGCCCGGCAGCGCGCCGTGCTGCTGCAGCGCGTCGACCGGCTGTGGATCCAGGGCGTGTTGAACGCCTCGCTCGCCGAGGGTCCCGTGTTCGACCTGCCCATGTCGGCCGGCGAGGCGCAGGTCGACGCGCCGTGGGGCCCGACGCGCGGCGAGCCCGGCGGCACCGGCCTGTCGTCGCTGCTCGAGGCCGGCCAGGGCTCGCTGCTGCTGCTCGGAGAGCCCGGCGGCGGGAAGACCACCACGCTGCTGCGCCTGGCCGAGACGCTGCTCGACGAGGCGCGGCTCGACCCACGCGCACCCGCTCCCGTGGTGCTGTTGCTCGCGTCGCTCGCCGACCACCGCGGCCCGTTCGAGGCGTGGATCGAGCAGGAGCTCGTCGCGAAGTACGGCCTGCCCCGGCAGAGCGTGCGGGAGTGGATCGCGAACGGCGAGCTCGTGCTGTTGCTCGACGGGCTCGACGAGATCGCCGTCTCGCGGCGCGACCGCTGCATCACCTCGCTGAACGCGTTCCGCGAGACCTTCGGCCTGCCGATGGCCGTGACGTGCCGCACGAGCGACTACGCCAGCCTCCGCGAGCGGCTGCGGTTCGGGCAGGCCATCGTGATCGACCCGCTGCCGCCCGAGGTCGTCGCGACTCACGTGGGCACCCGGGCGGCGTCCGATGTCGTCGCCACCCTGCGGACGCCGCTGATGGTGGGGCTGCTCGCGCGGTCCGACGCGCCCCTGCCCGACGACGGGGCGCACCTGCCCTGGCTCTACGCGCGGTATGTCGAGCACCAGCTCGACGGGTCGGGGCTCTCGGCGGCCGAGCGCGGCGAGATGCTCGGCGCGCTCGGGTACCTCGCCGACGCCATGTCGCGCGGCGATCGCACGGAGCTGTGGCTCGAGCAGCTCTCGCCGGACTGGGCGCTGCACGGCGGCAGGCGAACCGCCGCGAAGGCCCTCGGGCTCGGGCTGCTCACGGCATGCTGCGTCGGCGCGAACGTGGCGGTCGGCACGGCCGTCGAAGGCGACCCGTTCTCGGGCCTGCTGTTCGGGCTGTGCTCGGTGCCGATGATCCTGGCGTTCAACGGTGGGCTGCGCATCCAGCCCGTCGAGCGGCTGCGGTTCAGCGGCGGGCGGCTCGCCCGCATGCTGCCCCTGGCGCTGGGCCTCGGCATCGTGGCGGGCGCGATCTACGGGCTGTTCTACGTGCTCTGGGTGAACGTCTTCTTCGGCGCCGTGGCGGGGCTCGTGACGACGTTCATCGTCGCGTTCGAGCCCTCCCTGCAGGAGAGCCGGATCCGTCCGAACCAGGGCATCCGCCAGTCGCTGATCAACGGGCTGGGCATCGGTGCGCTCGGGCTGGTGCTCGGGGGCGCGGCGCTCGGGTACGTCGCGGTGCCCCTGGTGCTGCCGTACCTCGAAGCGCCGTCCACGCTCGTCGGCCTCCCCCACCCCGAGCGCTCCGCGGCGGCCGTGGCGGGCCCGATGCTCGGGCTCATCGCGGGCATGGTGCGGGGCGGCTGGGCCGTGCTGCTCCACGTCGCGGTCCGCGCGGTGCTGGCGCTGTCGACCCCGGTGCCGGCGCGCCTCGTGCCGCTGCTCGACCGCGCGGTCGACGTGGGCCTGCTGCGGCGCGTGGGCGGTGGATACCTGTTCCTCCACCGCACCTTCCAGGCCTACCTCGCGGGGTCTGCGTCGTCCTGACGGCGGCGGATGCGCATCCGCCACGAGTCGAGCAGGTGCTGGGCGCTTCGCCTGTCGCCATCCTGCACGGGCACCTTCTCGATGGCGTCCTGCAGCTGCTCCCGGGCGCGGAAGAGCCGGCTCTTCACGGTGCCCGCCGGGATGCCGAGCGCTTCGCCGAGCTCCGCGACCGACAGCTCCTCCCAGTAGAACAGCTCCAGCAGGATCTGGGATTCGACCGGGATCATCTGGAGCGCCGCGACCAGGTCCCGCTTCTCCTTCCGCGCGACCGCCTGGGTCCACACGCCCGGCTGGAGCGCCGCGATCGAGCTCGCGTTGAAGTCGGGCTCGTTCCGCCCGTCCCGCACCCGGCCCCGGATGTGCTCGAGCAGCACGAACCGGGCGATCGCGAAGACGAACGCCCGGAAGGTGCCGGTTCCCTCGAAGGTCGCCGCCTTCTCGTGGCAGCGGAGGAAGGTCCGCTGCACGAGGTCGTCGGCATCGGGGCCCGCCTTCGTCCGGAAGAACCGGACGATGGCGTCGTAGTGGGCCGCCACCACCTCGCGCCCCGCGGTGCGGTCGCCCGCCGCCCATGCGGCGACGAGCGCGCGCTCATCGGCCACGGCGCTCATTCCACGTACACGTCGAGCGCGAGGCTCGGGGCATCCGCGCCGGTGCCGAAGCGGATCCAGTCGTTGTCGAGGTCGCCGTCGGTGTCGAGCGTGAAGCGGTAGCGCAGCTGGACACGCGTGGCGTTGGGATCGGACACGACATCGGCGACCACCGGGGTGATGTCGACACTGTACCCGCCGAAGACCTCGGGCACGTGGCCCTCGACCGACCCACCCAGCGCGGCGCTGTCGTACGCGACCGGGTTGAGAACGTTGTAGGTGACGGCCTCGATGAACAGGCCGTCGAGCTGGGTGAACGGCACCCCGTCGACCCACTCGAGCTGCGCCGTGACCGTCGCCTGGTTCACCTGGACGATCGGCGGGATCGACAGGATCTCGAAGGTCACGAGGCCCCGGGATCCGACGTTGGACTCGTCGTCGCCGAGCGTCAGGGAGTTCATGATCGCGACCCCGGCGCTCGTGACGCGCCCCGTGAGGTTCGCCGCGTCGTCGAGCGTGCCCGACCACGAGCGGACCGCGCGGAAGCTCAGCAGGCTGTCGTTCTGCGCGAGGGGCTCGCCCGCCGCCGACATCGCGCCGGCCGCGAGCGTCACGAGCACCTCCTGCCCGCGAACCGCCTGATCGGTCGGGAGGACGGGGAGCAGGTCGCCGGGCGTGATCACCAGCGTCTGGTCGTCGGGCCAGTCCATCGTGAAGTCCGACCCGAACAGGGGAATCGCGATGGCGGCCTCGACGGACGCCGTGTCCATCGGCTCGGAGAACGTGATCTCGATGACCGCGTCGGGCAGCACGCCCTCGGCGTCGTAGGCCGGCGAGGTCGACACGACCGTCGGCGTGGTGGGCACGTCCGTGTCGGCATCGGCGTCCGCGTCGGTGTCGGCGTCGGCATCGGTGTCCGCGTCGGCATCGGTGTCCGCGTCGGTGTCCGCGTCCGTGTCGGCATCGGTGTCCGTGTCGGTCTCGACGGGCGCCTGGGGCTCGGGGTCGCTCTTGCATCCGAGCGCGGTCATCAGGGCGAGAAGGGTCAGGGTTCGGGCGTTCATGGATTCCTCCAGGGAGTGACACCCGACATGTGACGAGACCCCGGATCCGGTTCGCAGATTTCTACAATTCACGGCGAATTCGCATCCAGAGCGCTTCTGCAGGCCATCTCCGCCGCGGAGGAGGCCGCCACGTAACGGCGCGTAACGTCGACTCGGTCTGGAGCGGTCGTCGTCGTACGGAGCCTTCGAACCCAAGGAGGACCTCCCCGATGCTCGCTCTCATCCTCACCGCTCATGCCTACGACTACGACGGCGACGGCGTCGAAAACGGAGACGATCTCTGCTGGCTGGAGGACGACTCGGTCGACCTCGACAACAACGGCATCGCGGACTGCTCGGAGACGATGTTCTGGGCCTGGGGGACGGACGATCCGCCGGAGCTCGCGGGGTGGATGTCGGTCTGGTCGTACCAGTTCAGCCAGAACGACGCCAACGGCTACGTCTACAGCGGCTCCATCGACCAGCCCGGACTGCCCAACGGAACCGGAATGCTCCAGACCAAGCACTGCATGCTGGTCGACGACTTCCGCTCCTACACGGCCGCGATCCAGGCCCGAGCCCTCACGAAGCTCCCCTACCAGACCTCGACGCTCCGGTTCGTCGTGTACGAGTACACGGACATCCAATGCCAGAACAACCTCTACGGCCAGAACAGCTGGACCACGCTGAACGCCCGGGGCAGCCTGCCGCACGACTCGGGATGGGTGACCCTCCGCAAGGACGCCTACTTCCCCAAGCCGGGTGTCCGGGCCGTGCGGGTCGGAGTGAACGCCACCCTCGCGACCGACGTGGCGTGGGTCCGCGCCGACAACCTCCTGTTCCGACCCAATCCGCGCATCGTCACCCTCGACATCGACCCGGTGGAGGAGGAGCTCGACGACCCGACCGGCAACTGACGGCCCCGGGGCGCTCGTGGGAGGTGGCCGCCGCGTCCAGGCGCGGTAGAACCGGTCGGAAATCCGCCCCGGAGTGTCCGATGTCCCCCACGAGCGCCCTCCTGCTGACCCTGCTCGGTGCCTGCGGCGGCCCGTCCCTGAACGTGCACGTCGCGGGGCTGAATCCCGCGCCGACCGACGACAACGCGGTCGAGCTCTCCGCAGACGGGGGGACCGCGCGCTTCGTGCAGCCCGTCGATCTGGGCTTCGCCGGCGAGAGCACCAACCTGCCCGAGGGCGAGGTGGGTCTGGCGCTCTCGGTCCACGTGACGGGCCTGAAGCTCGGCGCCATCGCCGTCCCCATCGACCGCACGGTCGATCTCGACGTGCCGTACCGCGTGCGTGGGGGCGACATCCAGGGCGCGTCGACGGTGCGGGTGGAGCTCGAGGTCCCGCTCGACGCGGCGCTGGCCGACGCCCTGCGTCCGAGCTGCGGCGAGCAGGTGCCCGTGTGGTTCGAGGCCACCTGGAAGGCCGAGCCGCGGGGCGCGCTGCCAGACGGCTGGGCTCTCGCGGGCGGCTCGGGAGAGCTGCACAACCTGCTCGACCCGCCGATGGCGCGCATCGGGTGTCCCGCGGAAGAGGCCGTCGCGCCGGAGTGACCGCCTATCGATAGGGGCCGGGCACGGCACCACGGGCCCGGAGCGCCGAGGCGAGCGCATCCCACCCGGCATCGAGCGCGATGTCGAGCGCGGTGTACTCCGACCCCGGCTCGGACTCGCCCACGACGTTCAGGTCGGCGCCGTGCGCGATGAGCAGGTCGAGCGCCGCCACCTTCGCGTCGAGCGGCAGCGAGGCGTGCAGGAGCTGATGGAGCGCGGTGCCGCCGGTCTCCGGGTGGAGGGCCCGGGGATCGGCCCCCCGCTCGAGGAGCAGCCGCAGAAGGTCGGTATCCACGGGGTCGCAGACGGCGAGGTACAGCGGACGCTCGTCGAGCCAGCGGTGGGGCGCGTTCAAGTCGACGCCCGCGTCGAGCAGCCGTCGGACCTCGGCCCGGTCCCGCCGCGAGACGGCGTCGTAGAGTGACTTCAGATCGGGATCCATGAAACCTCCGCCATCTCAGTCGAACACGTAGACGCCAGCCGATTCACCCCTGACGGTGGGCGCCCAGCGCCGGGCACCTGGGCGCCCGCGCGCGTGCTTCGATCGAAGCACGGCTTTCGACGAATCGAGCTGGCACCGACCTTGAACTCCCTTCGACGAGGAGGAGGGAATCCATGGTCGAGGACGCGACACGCGTGCAGCCGAGCGGAGCGCGCACGCGACGCACCCGGATCGCCATCGTCGGAGGCGGGCTCTCGGGGCTGACGGCGGCCTTCGAGCTCTCCCGGACGCCAGAGCTCAGGCGGCGCTTCGAAGTGACCGTGTACGAGCGCAGCTGGCGGCTCGGCGGCAAGCTCGCGAGCGGCCGGAACGCGCCCGGGCAGCGCAACGAAGAGCACGGGCTGCACGTGTGGTTCGGGTTCTACGCCAACACGTTCGGCCTCGCCGACGAGGTGTACCGGCGCTGGAAGGCACCGCCCGACTGCCCGTTCGAGACGCCGTT
Organism: Alphaproteobacteria bacterium; assembly: GCA_020632875.1. Taxonomy (GTDB): domain Bacteria; phylum Myxococcota_A; class UBA796; order UBA796; genus JACKEQ01. Next base: position 108,801 of record JACKET010000006.1, on the reverse strand, counting down.
CGACTTCCTCGAAGCGCACCACGTCGCGATGTTCGCGGAGCGCGTCGACCCGGCGTCCCCCCACCGCGTGCACCGGCTTCACCTGCCGCGCTCGGGCGGCTCGCCGCTGGGCGCCGACGTGCTCCCGGGTGCGACGCAGGGGCTCGTGGCCGCCGTGGACCTGCTCAGGATCGCGTTCCGCAACGCGCTCGACCTGCTCGGCCGACCCTCGGCGGGCCCGCGGAACCCGGGCCCCTTCTGGCATCCCCGCGAGCCGAGCCGCCTCCTCGCCCTGCTGACGCGGGTGCTGGAGACCACCGATGCAGGCCGTCGTCAGCGCCTCGGCGCGCGGCTCGAGCGACGGCTCGCCCTGCTGCAGCGGGGCGTTCAGGTCGTGCTCGCGCGAATCGACCGCTCTGCGCGGGTCTGGCAGCCCCTCGCGACGCTCGACCTGGCGGTGGCCATGGTGCGCGGCCTCATCCACCCCGACGACGGCATCCTGCTGGACGGCGACCTCGACCGCATCGGCGACCGCGAGCTGCGGGCCTGGCTCGCCCAGCGCGGGGCCCACCCGCTCTCCCTGGCGCACTCGGTCGTGCTGGCCGGGCAGTACGACGCGTTCTTCCAGTTCGCCGACGGCGACCGCGACCGGCCCTGCTACGAGGCCTCGACCGCCACGCGCATCGTGCTCCGCGGGGTGTTCGGCTACCACGGCGCCGTCGCCTGGCTGCTCCAGACCGGGATGGGCGAGGCCTTCATCAGCCCGCTGTACGAGGTGCTGGTCGACCAGGGCGTGCGGTTCCGGTTCTTCCATCGGCTCGATGCGCTGGAGCTCGACGGCGGGCGGGTCGCGGGCCTGCGATTCACGCGCGAGGCCCGGCTCCGCGGGGGCATCGCCGCGTACGCGCCGCTGTCGACCGTCCGCGGGCAGCGGTGCTGGACCGCAGCACCCGATCCGGCCCAGGTCGAGCGGTGCGAAGAACCCGTCTGCGTCGAGGATTTCGACGCCGTGGTGATGGCTCTGCCGCTCGGCGTGCTCGCCCCGGATGCCGAGGGCGGCTCCCCCGTGCGCGCGTGGCTCGATCGCGTGCCGGCAGCACGCCGGGCGGCCTCGGCCATCAACCTCCAGGCGAGCGTCGCCGCCCAGCTCTGGCTGGACCGGCCGATCGACGGGTTCCCGGGGCGCGCGTCGGTGGTCGGGTGGTCGCGGCCCTACTCCGTCTTCTGCGACATGACACCCGTGCTCGCCCACGAGGCGTGGGGTGCAGACGGGCCGGTCTGCACGCTGTACCTGTGCGGCGTCGACCGCCACACGGGGCCCGGGGATGCCGCGGACGAAGCGGCGCTCGCGCGGCTGGGCGACCAGCTCGAGCGCGCCGGCTCGCTGCTGCACGAAGGCGGATTCGACTGGTCGGCGCTCCACGATCCGGACGGGCGCGCGGGACGCGAGCGGCTGCGCGCCCAGTACGTGCGATTCAACGTCGAGCCCACCGATCTGTGCGACGGCGCCGTGCCGGGGACCGCGCGGCTCCGTCTCGAAGCCCACCAGTCCGGCCTCGAGAACCTCGCCATCGCGAGCACGTGGACCCGCACCGGCCTCAACACGACGTGCGTGGAGGCGGCCGTGATGTCGGGGATGGCGGCGGCCCGCGCGCTCGGCGCCTGCGACCGGCCCATCGTGGGCGAGGACTTCCTCGCTCGACCCGCCGAGAAGGGCCAGCTGGCCGCGGTGTCCGCATGGCGGACCTGATCACGGCCGGCGAGCGGCTCGACCACGCCCTGTTCCTGGAGCGGGGCGAGGTCTCGGTGTGGGGCGAGGGACGGCTGCTCGAGTACCGCGAAGCCCCCGCCTGGCTCGGCGTGACGGCCCTCGCGAGCGGTCGGCCCGCGACGCGCACCGTGCGCGCGGAGGGGCGCGTCACCGTGCGCGCCGAGACCCCCGACGCCGCGACGCTGAACGCGCTGGTTCTCGAGGAGCTCGCGCGCGAGCGGGAGGCGCGCCTCGACCTCGTCCGGTCGCTCGACGACTTCTGGGACCCCGAGGCCCGCCTCGTGCCCGGTCCCTACGCCTTCGGCCCGTTCACCGCGACCGTCGTGCTGATCCGCTCCACGCGGGCGCACCTGCGCGCGGTGCTCCCCCCGGGCCTGCACCGGATCCCGGGGCCCGCGTACTGGATGCTCGTATGTGCGGACCTGACCCACGTGCGCAGCCTCGCGCCCACCTCCGACGGCCGGCACTGGCGGTACCAGGAGACCACGCCGCTGTTCCCCTGTCTCGCGGAGGGCGGGCTGCCCGGCGCCTGGGTGCCGGAGCTCTGGCCCGACGCGCTGTACCCGACCCTGCTGGGACGGGAGGTCTACGGGTTCCCGAAGCGCGTGGCGCGCACCCGGCTGGACGCCGACGGCATCGAGGTCATCGCGGACAACCAGCGGCTCCTCCGCGGTCGCTGGGGGGCTCCGGAGCCCGTCGCGGTGCCGTCGTGGACGCGGTGGCTCGCGCCGCGCGTGCCCGTGTACGTGCGCCAGCGGCTGCTGCACCGCCGCCGGCTCTCGCAGTACCGCACCGACGCGCTGGTCTGCGTGCCGTTCACGTTCGACGCGCCGCAGGAGGTCGTGGAGCTGCAAGAGGTCGCGCTCGACTTCGCTCCCGGCCATCCCATCCTCGCGGGGGAGCCCGTGCGCGCGTGGCGGCTGACGACGGGCTTCCGGTTCGGGCGCTCGCGGGTCGTCCGCGACTACACCCGGCGCTGGCGGCGCGCTTGAGCCCACGCACGCGGGTGCTGGTGCTCGGTGGCGGGTGCGCGGGGCTGGCGGCCGCGGCCGAGCTGACCGCCACGCCTGCGCGGCGAGGTCGCTTCGAGGTCACGGTCGTGCAGCAGGGCTGGCGCTTCGGCGGAAAGGGCACGACGGGCCGACGGGTCGACCAGGGGCACCGGATCGAGGAGCACGGCCTGCACGTGTGGATGGGCTTCTACCGCCACGCATTCGGCCTGATGCGGGACGTGTACGCGGAGTGGCGTCCGCCCGAGGGGTCCTGGCTGCAGACCCTCGACGACGCGTTCACCCCGCGGTTCCGGGTGTCGCTCGGGCACCGCGACGGACGCGTCTCTGCGCTGGATCTGCCGCCTCGTCCGGGTCGGCCGTGGACGGACGGGCCCGACGTCGCCTGGGGAGCCGAGCTCGCCCGCTGGGCGGTGCGCGAGCTGCCCGGTCTGCTGCGCCAGCCGGCGCTCCGTCCCCTGGCGGCGCTCGGCGCGGTCGTCGTACGCGGGCTCCTCACCGATGTGCTGCGTCCCGGTGGGAGCTGGGAGAACGCCGACCGGTACGACCTCATGGAGTGGTTGCGTCGCCACGGGGCCCGCGACGCCGAGGTGTTCGACGGTCCCGCCGTCCGCGCGTTCTACAACCTGGCGTTCGCCTACCCCGACGGGCGGAGCGGCTGGGGGCGCGGCTCGGTGGCCGCGGGCGCGGCGATCCGCTCGATGCTCCGGATGCTGCTGACGTATCGCGGGGCTCCCCTCTACGAGATGACGGCGGGCATGGGCGACACGGTGTTCGTCCCCCTGTTCGAGGTGCTGCGGGACCGGGGCGTTCGGCTCGAGCTCTTCCATCGGGTGGACGCGCTCCGCGTGCGCGACGGAGCCGTCGATGCCGTCGACCTCGGCGTCCAGGCGCGGTGGACGGGCGCCTACGACCCGCTCGTCGAGGTGGCGGGCCTGCGGACGTGGCCCGAGCGTCCCCTCGAGGCGCAGCTGGACGCCATCGCGCCGGGCGATCTCGAGGACCCGGACGGGCCCGTCCTCTCCACGCGGACCCTCCGGCGCGGCCGGGACTTCGATGCGGTGGTGCTCGCCATCCCGGTGCCCGTCCTCCCCCGCATCGCCGGCGAGGTCGCCGCGGCGGACCCGGCGTTCGCGCGGATGGTCCGTGCGCATCGCTCGGTGGTGACGGTGGCCGCCCAGGTCTGGCTGCGACCCACCGCAGAGGCCCTGTGGTCCGGCCGCTCACCCGGCGTCCTGACGAACGCCCCGGGCCCCCTCTCCTCCTACGCCGACCTCACGGACGTGGTGCGCGCGGAGGCGTGGGACCAGGCCGTCGGACACCTCGCCTACTTCGTGGACACCCATCCCGACGGGCCAGTCGACGCCGCCGCCCTGCTCCGGGCCCAGCTCGACGGGCCCATGCTGGAGCGCTGGCCCGGCGCGCGCGACGCGACGGGGCGCTTCGACCGGTCGCTCCTCGTCCACCAGGGCGACGGAGATCCCCTCGATGCCCAATACACCCGGGCGAACGTCCGCCCGTGGGAGCGCTACGTGCTCACGCCGCCCGGCTCGACCGTGCACCGCCTGCCGCCGGAGCACGCCGGCATCGCGAACCTGCGCCTCGCTGGCGACTGGACGCGGACCTCGATCGACGGCGGGAGCGTCGAGGCCGCCGCGGAGTCGGGGATCCGCGCGGCCCGCTCGGTCATGTCGATGCGGGGGGGCGCGGCACCTCGACGATCTCGACCACCCCGAGCTCGGTGACCGGGCGCAGCACCCGCAGCACCATGATGCCGACCGGGGCGTCCGCGCAGCGCAACACGCCGTCCGACGGCCCCGGGTCGGCCGTCACGCGGATCTCGAACCGCCCGGCGCGCGTGGGCACGGAGCGATGGTTCAGGTGCGCGCCCTCGATGCGCCGCGCGTACCCGTCGTAGAGCCCGATCTGCCAGTACGGCGCGTCGGGCACGGCGCCGCGCACGAGCAGGTCGGTGGTGCGGCAGTCGAACGTGCACGACCGGTACACGATGTCGTCGGCGCCGGCCCCACTGCTCTTGTCGGGCGGCGCGAACCGGTGGTGCGGCATGTGCCTGCGGTACTCGCGCTGCACGATGCGCGGCACGGCGAACCGGTAGCCGAGCCAGCCCACCGCGGCTGCCGTGAACGCGCCCACCCCGAGCCGCGCGAGCACCAGCGCGATCACCGGGCACCCCCGTGCGACAGCACCCGTCCGCCCTGGGTGACGCGGGGCAGCCAGATCGGGTGCGGATGCGCGGGCTCGTAGATCCGCAGGCTCAGCACCGCGTGCTTCACGCCCGGCCGCGTCGGGATCCAGAGCGGGCCGTCGCCCTCGGCCGCGATGCGGATGCGGTAGCCGCCCGCGCCGTCCAGCTCGACCTCGTGGGACGCCAGGCTCGCGTTCACCTCGGTGTGCGCGTACCAGGTGAGGCACCACCAGAGGCCCTCGGGTGCCCGCCCCTCGACCTCGATGGGACCGCGGTCCAGCCGGACCGGCAGCACCCAGTACTGGCAGTCGGGATGGATCCAGCGGAAGCGGATCCAGCGCTCCAGCCACATCCACGGCCGGTGCTGGTCGCGCACGGCCTCCATCCAGTCCCGGCCCTCCCAGGTGCCGCGGTAGAGCACCCACGCCCCCAGGCTCGCCGCCACGAGGAACAGCGGGGCGAGGAGCACGCCCTCCACCACGGTCCCGAAGGGCTCAGGCAGCACGGGCATCCCCTTCCAGGCCGTAGCCGGGCCACAGCTCGGGGCGCGGCACGAGGCTGTCGAGGAACCGGTCGACCTCGTGCAGCGCGACGGGGAGCGCGCGGCAGACGCGGTCGACCTCGTCGCCGAGCTCGGAGCCGAACATCGTCTCGGCGATGATGCGCAGCGTGAGGGCCTGCATCTCGCTGACGATGTCGATGGGCCCATCGGCGCGGGCCCGGATGGACTCGACGGCGTCGATCGAGCGGTCGCGCATGATGCCCGCGAAGCCCTGGATGCGCGACGGGTGGAACGCGGGCTGTGCGATGGCCCGCATCCGCTTCCACAGGTCGCCGTCGATGTTGATCAGGCCGTCGCCGAGGAGCAGGCCGAGCTTGTCGTACATGAGCGGCGACTTCACGTACGCCCCGCTGACGAACACCTGGTGGGTGGCCTCGGGGTCGGTGACGAGGACGAATTCGTGGTGGGCGACGCGATACCGCACCAGGGGCCCATGTGCGGCGAGGTTGCGGACGGCGCCGAGCGCATCGCTGCGGAAGGCGGGCAGCCACCCGAGCATCGGGACGTTGGGCACGACGGGGAGGGAGTCCCAGGGTCGCGGTTCGGACGTCATGCGCCCTGCTATCCCCCGGTCGTCGGGGCCGCTGCGTCGCGTCCCTCCTCGGCATCGGGGTCGGTGGGGCGTGAGCGGATTTGATCGGCTCCTGAGCCCCGATTGAGCACTCCCGCCCGGGCCGGGCGTGTTGTGCTGCACCTCCAACGAAGGAGGTTCGATGCCCATTCCGCGCCCTGCGGCCCTCACTGCCGCCACCGTCGTGCTCACGACGCTCGTGGCGTGCACCTACCAGATCCAGCTCGTGAACAGCTGGGTCTCGACGCCCCTGCCCGCCGGGACCTACATCGGCGGCGACCTCGAAGTGTCGGAGAGCGGCCAGCACGCCGTTCGGATGGCCCCGGGCAATCCGTACACGTACCTGCAGTGCATCGACCCCGCGGGCAACGAGATCGCGCGCGCCCCGATGAAGCAGCCCTACTACTACCGCGGGGTGATCCTCGCGCCGAGCTACTCGAACCCCGGCACCGAGGACATCTGGGCCATCGTCACGTACGAGCCGAACGGCCCCTTCCAGCCGGCCTACGCCTGGCTCCAGCGCCTCGACGCCACCTGCCACCACCAGGCGTTCGTCTCGATCCCGCAGGGCGGCGTGCCGTTCGGCGCCATGACCGACCTCACCATGCGGACCACGAACAAGTCCGTGTTCGTCGTGTCCACCACCAACGCCCAGCTCCACCACCTCCGCCGGTACGATCAGGTCACGGGGAGCTGGTCCGCGGCGAACGAGCTCTACGACGGGGGCTTCCCCGTCTCCGCCTCGCCGAACGGGAACAACCGGCTCCACTACGACGCCTACACCGACGAGCTCGTGTACGGCGCCGAGGAGCACCTCGTCATCCACCCGACGAGCTTCGCGGACATCGGCTACCGCATCCTCGACGTGCCGACGGGCTCGCTCCTGCGCGACTGGCGCGTCCACGCCGAGTGGACCGTGGGCATCACGGTGCCGACCGGCGCGGGTGCGAGCGCGTTCGCGCTGTTCGAGGACGACGGGTCGCTGAACCTGTACGACTCCGCGGCCGTACAGGGCGCCGCCGCCATCGACCTCGGCGAGCCCGACCCCAACGCGGGCACGGCCCCGCTCTGGCTGTACGGCACGGTGCCCGGGACGAGCGCCTGGTCCGTCCACGAGCACTCCCTGCAGTTCCTCTCGCTGTGACCTCCCGCACCCCCCGACCCGAAGGAGGTCCGATGTCCCTCGCCCGCTCCGCGGCCCTCGCCGCCATGACCCTCGCGTTCGGCGCCCTCGTCGCCTGCGTGTACCAGATCCAGCTCATCTCCACCTGGGTTCCGACCCCGACTCCGTCCGGCACCACGTCCGCCCTGGACTTCGAGGTCTCCGACTCCGGGCAACACGCCGTCCGCAGGTTCCACGGAACCCCGTACAGCTACCTGCAGTGCTTCGACGCCGCCGGGAACCAGGTGGGCCTCGCGTCCATGAAGTGGCCGTACGTCTACCGCGGCGTGACCTACGGCCCGAACTTCTGGACCCACGAAGAGGAGATGTGGGCCATCGTGACCCACGAGGGCAACGGCCAGTGGAATCCCGCCTACGCCTGGCTGCAGCGCCTCGACTCCACGTGCCACCACGAGGAGTTCGTCTCGATTCCCGCCGGGGGCGTTTCACTCGGAGCGATGACCGACCTCACCGTGCGGACCACGAACCAGTCGGTGTTCGTCGCCAGCACGACCTCTCCCGGTGTCGTCCACCTCCGTCGCTACGAGCAGTACTCGGACAGCTGGTCGCCGCCCAACCTGCTCTTCGACGGGGGCTTCCCCGTGTCGCCGTCCGTGTCGAATCGGCTGCACTACGACGCGTTCTACGACGAGATCGTGTTCGGTGCGGAGGAGCAGCTCGTCATCCACCCCGACTACTTCGTGGACATCGGCTACCGCATCCTCGACGTGCCCGGAGGCGAGCCCCTGCGCGACTGGCGCGTCCTCGGAGGGTGGACCATCGGCTTCGTGCTGCAGGATCCGTGGGAAGGCCACCTCGTGCTCTTCGAGGACGATGGGAGCGTGAACCTCGACCACACCGTGGGAACGGTCGCGCCGAGCCCCATCGACCTCGGAGAGCCCGACCCGAACACCGGGATCGCTCCCCTCTGGGTGGACATCCCGAACGGACCCGTGCGGGAGTACAGGCTCCAGCTGCTCTCGCTCTGACGCGTCAGCCCGCTGCCGGCGCCTCGATGCACGGGTCGACCGCCGGCAGCCCGCGATTCACGCGGTAGACGCGCAGCGGCGGCACCATCGCGACGAGGAGCAGCAGGAAGCCCAGCGCACCCCCCGCGAACGACAGCACGAGCAGCAGCGGGAACACCACGGCGAGGAGGACGCTCGCCGTGGACGCCGCCAGCACCAGCAGCCCTGCCGTGGCCCACAGCCCGGCGCGGATCCATCCGACGCGCCGCGACGCCCCGACGGCGCCGGTCACCCTGCCGGTGCGCCCGTCGACGCGGAACATCCGCGTCCGGCCCGCGCCGTCCGTCCACGACGCGCTGTACACGGGGAAGAGCACCAGGCTCCAGCACACGTCCTCCCAGACCGGCTTGAGGTACAGCTCGCGCACGTGCGTCGCGGCCGCGGCCTCCTGCACGACCAGGCCCGCGCGCTTCTTGAACCCCCGCTCCGCGGCCGGCCAGGCGACCTCGTGGGACCGATCGGGCAGCAGGATCGGGTGTTCGTCCTTCAGCCGCCCTCCCACGATGGGGTCGGGCAGCCGCAGCACGTCCAGCCAGGCGTTCCACGTCGACAGTGCCGCAGAGGCCTCGTTGTCGAAGGCCCGCTCGAGGGTCCCCGCGCGCGGCTCCCAGCGCACGCGGCGCTCGGTCACGGCCCGCGACGACCAGCGCCCGTTGGAGCACGTCTCGACACTGCTCTCGACCTCGTAGTCGAAGCCCACCTCGGCCTCGAAGCCCGCGACGAGGCGCGCATCCACGAGCCACCCGGGGACGTGGTGCGCCACGAGCCGCGCCGCAGCGGCCCGCGCGTCGGCCTCCGCCATGGGGGTCGCCGCCACGTGGGCCTCGAGCGCGCGTGCGGCCGCCTCGGCGTCGATCCCGAAGCGCACGACGACCTCGGGCTCCCCCGTCGCCAGGACCTCCGCCTCCGCGAGCGTGCCTTCGCCACAGAGCGGGCAGACGCCCGCCTGCACGGCCAGCCACGCCGCGCCGCACCGGTCGCACGCGTAGGTCCGACGCCCCGCGATCGACGCGACGCCGTCGCTCACAGGGTCTCCTCGTCGGTCGCCTGCGTGTAGACCATGGCCGAGCCGACCACGCCGAAGATCAGCAGCACGAACGCGATGACGAGGAAGAACAGCCCGATCCCGGCGAACGCGAGCCCGGGGAGGCCCAGGCAGATCCCGGTGAACAGACCGGGCGTCAGCATCGCCGCGATGGCGAGCCAGACGCGGGCCCAGACGACGGGGCGCGTCCCGTCGATCGTGCCGGTCGCGCCGTTCACGAGCACGACCCACGTGCGCCCGCCCCACTGGTACGCGCTCGTCCAGATCGGCACGAGGGCGTAGCGCCACGACTCTTCGTCGAGGTCGACCGTCGCGCTGAAGGCCCGGTAGTGGTCGCCGTGGTGCCGCGCGCAGCACGCGGCCTGCATCGCGTTGCGCAGCCGGTCGCGGCCCTCCTCCCAGCCCTCGGGCAGGCCCACGTCGTAGCCGTGCGCCGAGAATCCCACGAGCACGTCGGGTGTGTACGGCACCATCCGGTCGAACGGGAAGGGCTTGACGGACTCCATGCCCGGCAGGTGCGTGGTGGCCGGCACGCTCACGACGCATCCGGGGTAGTCGAGCTGGCCGGACTCCCAGCGCCAGCGGGTCGTCTTCCGGGTGGTCGTGCTGCCGTCGGAGCGCCGCTCGGTCACGGTCTCTTCGGTGCCTACCTGGACCGTGTAGTCGGCCTTCATGTCGGCGCGGAAGATCCACAACGGCAGGTAGATCCCGGTGAAGTTGCGGATGGCGACCTGCTTGACGCCCGCCGGGCGCAGCCAACCCGTGCCGAGCCAGTCGCGGGCCGTCGCAGCAGCGGTCTCGGCCGGGATGCTGAAGGGCAGCACGTAGCCCGGCTGGAGCGCGCTCCCCGCCGCTTCGTGCACGTGCACCTGGTTCGACGCGCACAGCGGGCAGGTGGAGCTCAGCGCCTCGCGCTCCATGGTGAGCACGGCCCCACAGCCGTCGCAGCGGAGCTCGGGCCGATCGACGCCCCAACCCTGCGCGCCGCGGGCGACGGCCTCGGCGGTGAACTCGCCCGGCCCCTTGTCTTCGCCCTGGCGCGCGCGCTCGCGCGTGCCGCAGTACGGGCACACGAGCTCGCTCGAGCCCGGATCCCAGGTGACCGTCGCGCCGCACGACCCGCACCGGGTGCGGCTCTCGAGCGCGCCCGGCCCTTCGCCCGGACGGAACAGCGTGACGTCGGGCGCCGCGCTGTCGGTGGGCACGAATCCGGGTGGTGGGCGGTACGCGGCGAGGTGCGGGTGCAAGGGTCTCCCGGGCGCCCAGCATATGGCCACATCGGCCCGATGGACACCGATGAGCGTCGTTTGAGCATCGACCGATCCGCCCGTGCGGCCTACGCCGGGAGGGACGAAACAGGAGTCTCCATGTCCATCTTCGTGCTCGCCATCGCAGGGGTCGCCTCGGCCGGTGTCACCAACGAGAGCCCCCACCGCAAGACCGTCGACGGGATCGGCAATTGCGTGTTCTCGGCGAAGGAGATGCCCTTCCAGAAGGACGACACCTTCGAGCTGGCGACGAAGTTCGAGGGGCCGAGCCCGGTCTACGCACGCTGCTACTACCCGAAGACCGTGGGCGAGTACCGGGGCGAAGGCAAGCTCCACAGCCAGCTGCGGGGCGACGCGCGCACCGGGCCCGAGGTCAACCGGCGGCTCCAGTTCGCGCCTCCCAACTGGTTCTACGCCCACACCGTGAAGGCTCCGACGAGCGACGACACCCGCGACCAGACCTACCTCTGGATCACGCCGTCGGGTCAGTGCGACATCCGCAAGGTGCCGCGCACCGGCGCGTGCATCGATCTCGATGCCGAGGTGCGCCAGCTCGCCGAGCAGGAGAAGGCCAGCCTCCCGTTCACGACCAAGGTCTGCCTCCACATCGACTTCGACGTGGTGAACGAGAAGATCCCGAACCCCGAGAACATCCTCGAGATGATCGACCGGAAGCAGTTCGTGACGATCGCCAAGGGCTGCTTCGACTACACGGTGAAGTAGCGCCAGCTATCGCCGCTTCTTCTCGTAGTACGACGACAATCGGGCGATGTGCATCGCGATCTGCCGGATGGCTTCGCGCTCTGCATCGCTCGCCGTGAAGAAGCGGTCGAACAGGCCGCCGGCGCTCTCGGCGATGTTCGTGCAGTGCGCGACCACGTCGTCGATGTGCGCCTTGTCGAGCCCCTCGAGGTGCTCGGTGGCGTTGGCGAGCTCGACGAGGATGGAGCGCCCGCGCGCGAAGGTGACGTGATCGGGTCGCGTGGCCAGCCACCCCTCGAGCACGTCGCGCGCGCCGCCGGCGAGCAGCGCGTTGCCCTCTCCGTACGCGAGGATGGCCTCGCGCTCGCGGGGCTGCACCGCGCCATCGGCCCAGGCGACCTCGACCAGCGGCAGCAGGAGGATCGCCCGGTAGCTGCCCTCGTCGAGACCGAGCTCGTCGAGCTCTGCGCGCACGTGCGGTTCCAGGCTCATCGCCACCTCCGGCGGCATTCTACGCGTGTCGGTACACGCCGCGGGTGAGCGTGCCGCACAGCTCGTCGACCATCGCGTCGACGGTGTGCAGGAAGCCCGTGTTCACCGAGTCGAGCAGCGCGAGCATCGAGACGAGGCCCTGCATTGCGTTCCACGCGGTGAGCCCGGCGCGACGCGGGTGGACGCCCGCGTGCAGGCGCCCGGCCGCCGCATCCGCTTCGAGACGGGCCTGGAACAGCCCGAACAGGCGCATCATCTCGGCGTCGACCTCGGGGTAGCCCTCGGGCGGCGCGTCGAGCACGAGCGGCCAGACGATCGTGGCCCGGAAGAGCTCGAGCGCGGCGACGTGGTGCGCCACGTAGGCCCGCACGGCGGCGTCGAGGATGCTCTCGCCAGCCGGGGTGGCCTCGATCGCTGCGACGACCGCCGCGATCTCCTCGTGGGCCAGCTGCACGCAGAGAGCCCGGGCGAGGCTCTCTTTCGAGTCGAAGTAGTAGTAGACCGACGGCTTGCTCACGTCGGCAGCCGCGGCGACCGCGTCGATCGTGAGGTTGCCGAAGCCGTCGCGCAGGATGACGGCGCGCGTGGCGGAGACGAGCCGGGCCCTCGCGCGAGCGCGCTTCTGTTGGACGCGGCGGGAAGGTTCCGGGGAGGTTGACGCGGACATGACTCCTGACTAACCTTCAGTTATCTGACTGCTAGTCAGTTTTTCAGGAGCCGCGCGATGCACGCCCTTCAGAAGCCCGCAATCGATGCCTACATGATCGGTTCTCACTGGGAGGGCCTGCCCAGCATGAGCCCGTTCGGCCTCAAGCTCGCGACGTGGCTGCGCATGGCCGAGGTACCGCACCGGCTGCTGATCGAAGACAACCCGATGAAGGGCCCGAAGCGAAAGAGCCCCTGGATCGTCGAGAACGGCATGGCGATGGGCGACTCGCACCTCATCATCCGGCACCTGGAGGCGAGCGGCTACGCCGGCATCGACGCGCACCTCACGCCCGAGCAGCGCGGCATGGCGCTGCACTTCTCGCGGTCGCTCGAGAACCACCTGCACCAGGCCGTCGAGCACGGGCTGTTCGTCGACGACAACGGGTGGAAGGCCTCGGTCGCGCACTTCTCGATGATCCCGCAGCCCATCCGGTTCTTCGTGCTGCCGCTCATCCGCCGCGACACCCGCAAGGCGAACTACACCCGCGGCATCGGGCGGCACTCGCTCGAAGAGATGCAGACGCTCGTGGCCGAAGACGTGGCGGCCGCCGCGGCGATGCTGGGCGACAAGCCGTTCCTCTTCGGCGACCGGCCGTGCACCGCCGACGCCGTGGCCTACGGGTTCTTCGCGGTCATGCTGTGGGCACCGTTCGACTGGTTCGGCCGCGACGCGGTGGCGCGTCACGACAACCTGGTTGCGTACTGCGAGCGCATCCGGGCGCGCTACTGGGCCGAGACCGTGGCGCTGTCCGCGGCGTAGCACAGCCGTACGACGCCCTCGCCCATGGGCTCGCTGGAGAGCAGGCTCAGCGACGGTCGGAAGCCCCTGAAGTACGGCGTGCCGCCCCCGAGCACGACGGGGTGGACGTACAGCCGGTACTCGTCGATGAGCCCGAGCGCGGCCAGGCCCGCGGCCAGCACCGTGCCCCCCACGTCGATCTCGCCGTCGAGCCGGGCCTTCAGGTCCGACAGCTGCTCCAGGTCATCGGAGATCAGCGTCGCGTTCGGGCCGACCTCGCGGAGCGTTCGCGACACGACCCATTTCGGCTGGGCGCGCCACGCCTCGGCGAACGCATGCTCGTCGGGGCCCCAGCTGGCGTCGTCCTCTTCCCAGTACCGCATCAGCGCGTAGGTCCGGCTGCCGTACACGCTCCCCGAGACGCTGCGGACGTAGGTGATCCAGTGTCGGAAGAGCTCGGGGCCGGGCGCGAACGCCTCGTGATCGACGTACCCGTCCAGCGACACGTTCATCCCGTAGACCAGCTTCGCCATGTGTCCCCCCGCTCCCGGCTATCGCGTACGGACGTCGAGCGCGGGTGCGAGCAGGTACCCGGTGTCGCGCTCGATGATCCGGTCGACGCTCACTGGCGAGCACGCATCCCATCGCGAGCAGCGCGCGAACCCGATGGACTCTCGGCGCGAAGGGCGCGTGTGCGTGTAAGCGATCATGTCGCCCCTGAATGCCTGGGGCGACGTCCTCCACGACCGCGATCTCGCCGAGCCCATCGTCGACCGCATCTCGTGCTGAGCGGACCCGAGCAACTCTTGTCCCAACCGACCGGCCATACTGTCCAGGAATCGACCGGTCAGAGTGTCCGGAACCCACACTCGGCGAACGCAGCAGAAGGGTAACCTCAGTGGACGGACCCAAGAGTCTTCAACGGATTGGACCGATGAGGGTCTGGCTCACGGTCGCGATCGCGTGCTCTGGCCAGGTCCCCACAGATGTCGACGCGGATGCCGACACCGATGCCGATGCAGACACGGATGCCGACGCGGACTCCGATACGGATGCCGACGCCGACACAGACACCGATGCGGACGCAGACACAGATGCCGATTCAGACACCGACACAAGTGGTCAAGTGCAAGTCTGGGCAAGCTGGGAAGGGACGATCGTCAACAGCGGATTCGGGGGCAACGGCGTCGTGGTTCGGGGGGCTTCGGGCGCGCTCACCATCGTAGCGGGAGCTCCGACGGAGTTCGATGGCTTCGAGCCCGGACCAGGCCACGTCTATGGCCTCACTCCCAGTGCTGGAGACCACACAGTAGCGACAGCTTCGTGGACCCTGGTCGGGCCAGGGTTCAGCGACGGACTCGGAAGGCGGATCGCCCGTCTCGACGGATTCAATGGGACGGCGGACGCAGTGCTGTTGTCGCCGAACTACCCATCAGGCGAGGTGTACCTCCTGGAGGGCACTCCGACGGCGATCGACGTGGTGGCCACTGCGTCGAGAGTGTTCTCGACGGGCCTGGCGGGCTTCGGGACCGAAGGAAACGGTCCGATGCCCTCGTCTGACATCGATGGTGACGGTCTCACGGAAGTCCTGCTCGTCGAAACACACCCAACCACCGGTGACCAGATTCTGAAGTGGGCGGGCACTGACGTCGTAGCGAGCGGACCCCTGCCACCCCCCGTACGCACATGGACCCATGTTCCCGCCGAACGCGTGATCTCTCCCACGACGACCCACGATCTCACAGGGGATGGCCAGATCGACGTGGTGGCTCCATCCTACGACCCACTCACGAGCGACCAAGACAAGGTCTACATCCTCGATGCCACAGGTGCGTCGGGGCCAATGGCCGATGTCACCCTCGCAACGGTCTCGGGGAACTTCAGCCTCCAGACGATCGGCGACGTCAACGGGGATGGCCAGGCCGACCTCGTCGGGAGCACAGACTACTCAGAGGTGGTGGTGCACTTTGGACCGCTATCCGGCACCTCGACCCGCGCGGACGCAGACCTGGTCATCCCGTTTCACGGCATTTCCGCGGTGGGAGACGTGGACGGCGACGGCCAGGATGACCTGATCCTCGCCACTTGGACACCGGCTGACGGGCCTCGACTGGTGACGTTCCAGGGTCCACTGACTGCAGGAGTGGTCGATCTGGCGGACGCAGCGTCGGCCTTGGACCTCGACATCGTAGCCCGGTTCCTGACCAGCGGATTCGACATCAACGGGGACGGCCGCGAGGACCTTCTGTTTGGAGACGACTACAGCGAAAACGCGGCGGGAGACCCGGTCGGTCGCATCTCAATCGTGCTGGGCGAGTCACTACCATAGCGGTAGGTCGATGGCGGGCGCGCCCTGACCCGCGGAGATACCGACTCCCATGGAACACTCGCTCGAATCCGGGGCCGCGAGGTCGGCCGACGCCCTCTGGGAACGGCACCCGAACCTGCACCCCGACGAAGTCGCCGAGATCGCCTACGAGGCGTGGTGGAACCGCGGAGTCCACGTCTGCGAGGACCTCGGGCTCGACGCCGACGATGAGCGCAACGAAGCGGCGTGGTCGGCCGCGTACGTCGCGCGGTACGACGCCCATCGGGCCGAATCCAGCGGGCCGAAGTGGGCGTCCGAGGCGCTGCGGGCCCTCGTCACCGACCTCGGCGCCTCGCCTGACGCGAACCGCGTCGATCGCTTCCTGATGGCCTCGCAGATCGACGCCGATCCGCGACGCGATTCCGACGCCTACGCCGCGCTGCTGCGCTTCGCGTTCGGCCTGTCCGACGCACCCCCCACCCGGTTCGACGGCAAGCGGCCCCAGGTCGACGAAGACCCCGGGTGGAGCGAGCTGTTCGGCCCGCCGCACGCCTGGGGTGACGCCGAG
The DNA here is from genome assembly GCA_020632875.1 of Alphaproteobacteria bacterium. Lineage (GTDB taxonomy): Bacteria > Myxococcota_A > UBA796 > UBA796 > JACKEQ01. Next base: position 92,682 of record JACKET010000006.1, on the reverse strand, counting down.
GTCCGGCTGTGCCGCTTCGTCGCCCGCCTCCCGCGGAAGCAGGCAGACCCGGCGCGCGACTGGGTCTTCCGAAAGGTCACCGACGCGCTCCGCGTGGAGGCCGAGGGCCACGACACCTGGGCGGCCGTCCGCCCGGCGCTCGCCGAGCTCGAGTCCGGGGGCGCCACGCTGGAGCGCTGCGCGAAGGCCCCGTGGGCCGGGCTCGCCGGCGACGCACCCCCCTCCCGGCCCCGCCGGGTGAGCTCGATGGGGCGGTGGCTCGTGACCGTCCCGTTCGACACGGTGTTCCCGGCGGTCGTCGGCGCTCAGCGGGTGTCGTACTACGCCGAGCTCCTGCTGCACGCGGCCCCCGATGTGTTCGACGCGAATGCCGGCGCCCTGCTGGCCGCCCTCGAGAGTCGCGAGGCGTGGCGGGTCGACGCAGCGGCAGCCATGCTCCGCACCGACCCCGAGCGCTGGGAGGCCACCGTGCTCGGATGGCTCGACGGGCTCGAGCCCGCCGCGCTGCGAGCGCCCCTGCTCACGTACCTCGCGTGCGTGTTCGGCGACCGGCACCGCAAGACCGTGCTCGACGGCACGGCACGGGTGCTCGCCGAACTGGGCACGAAGGACGTGTCCACGACCGATGCCCTCCGCGCGGACCCCGATCTGGCCGAGCTCGCCGCCTTCCCCAACTCCTCGGCGAAGCTGTGCCTGGTGGCGAGCGTGCTGCGGGCCTACGGCGCCGAGGCCGTTTCCGCCGTCCAGGGCTACCAGCACGAGAAGCCGGGCCTCCGCATCCGCTTCCTCGAGACGCTGGCCCGATGGGCGCCCGGCGACCCGGCCGCGGGAGCCCTCGTCGCCCGGGGGCTGGACGTCGACCTCCCCGAGCACATCGGCGGCACCCTCACCCGCCAGGGCTACTTCGAGCGGCTCGCCGCCGCGCTGCGGGCCTTCGACCTCGCCCCGCACGTCCCCGCCCTGAAGAGCGCGCTGACGCGGGTTCCCGACGACTGCCGCGAGCCCCTCGCGCGCCTGCTCGGGTGAGCTTCAGGCGGTCGTCAGCCCTTCCACGACGGCCGACCAGCCCGCGGCGAGCCCGGTGATCTCGTAGCCGCCGCCCCCGAGCACGAGCAGGCGCCCGCCCGCGCATTCGTCCGCCAGGGCCTTCACCCTGCGGGCGACCTCGCGGAACACCGCGGGGGTGAGGTCCTGGTCGGACATCGGGTCGGTGGCGAGCCCGTCCACACCGGCCTCGAAGACGACGAACGCCGGGCGCCGCGCCCGCACGAAGGCCTCGAGGCCCTCGAAGGCCGCCAGGTACGCGGCGTCGTCGAGCGGACCGATGCCGAGCGCCCGCTTGGCCCCCTCGCCCGCGCCACGCCCGACGAACTCCGTCTCGACGACCTCTCCGCGCGCCACGCCCTCGCGCTGGTACACGTCGGCGATGACGACCCGCGGCTGCTCGGCGAACGCCTCGTACACGCCGTCGCCGCGGTGGATGTCGACGTCGATGTAGGCCACGGGCCCGTCGACGGCGCGCAGGGCGGCTTCGACGGCGAGCCCCGCGTCGTTGTACAGGCAGTACATCCGCGCTTCGGCCCGGTGGGCGTGGTGGAAGCCCGCGATCGGTACGAACGCCGACCGGATCTCGCCCGCCTGGATGCGCCGGACGGCATCGACCACGGCGCCGCAGATGTGGCGCGCGGCCCGCTCGACCGCGGCGCGCGCGAACGTCGGCCCGCCGAGCGATGCCTGTGGATCGGCCAGGAAGGCGTGCCCGGCGTCGGTCAGCGCGACGGACGCACCGTCCCACGTGACCAGCCCGTCGCTCTGGAGCAGGGGCGCCCAGGCGTCGAGGGACCCGAGCTCGGCGACCGTCTCGGCGATGGAGGCCTCGGTCGCGACGCCCACCGCGGCAATCGCGGCGAGGAGCACGCGAGCGCGCGCCACGACGGGCTCGGGGGCGCGGTCGACGCTGCCGCGGTCGGACCGGCAGCGCTCGGTGACCCATGCGACGTGCGCGGGGGTGTGGAACCACGCGAGCTCGGCATCCGTCGCGGGCGGTGCGCTGCACCGGTCGAACGCGAGCTCGCGACGGCCGGCTTCGGTGAGGAAGGCCGCGAGCCGCTCGCTCGGCTGGAACCACGGCTTCTCGACGAAGCCGTACCGACCGAGTGTTTCGTCGGCATAGACCGCCAGCCTCGCCGGATCTCCCCGACCGCCCTGTGAAGTCGTCATCGTCCGTGCCCCATCCAGATCATGTTGTCGCCCGCCACCCCGGATGCGTCGAGGCCGAAGCGAGAGGGGCTCCATCGTAGCCCCGGGAGAGCCGCGGGCCACCCGGCGCGCCCACCCGTCAGCCCCTCTCGGGCCAGCCGTGCCCGTCGAGCACTGCGAGGACGTCGCTGGCCTCCTCGCCCACCGTCCACGGAAGCGCGGCGCGCTCGGGGTCGCCCACGAGGGCCTCCACCGCGGGGCGAAGGCCATGCAGCCCCATCACGGCCACGGCGTACAGGGCCCAGAAGCGCACCTCTCCTGCTGGCGAGCCGAGCCCCTCGCGGACGACGTCGACCACCGCGGCGTGCCGCGCGGCATCCGGTCGCGCCTGGGCCCACCGCACCCCGAGCGCCTCGAGCGCCTGGCCCCGGACCGACACCTCCGGATCGGACCGGGCGGATGCGACCAGCCAGGGCGTCGCGTCCTGGGACCCGTGGTGCCACAGGAACGCGTGGATGGCCGCCCGGCGCACGTCCGGGTCGACGTCGGACCTCGCGACGTGGGCGAGCCTCCCCAGCACACGGTCCCGCCGCCGTCGCGACAGCCGACGCCCGGAGAGCCGGAAGCCGAGCTCCCACACCGCTTCGCCGCGGCCCGAAGCATCGGCGGACAACGCCGCGAGCAGCCTCCGGAGCCGGAGGTCACGCACGCACGCCTCCCGGATGCGGCGTCACGCGCGCTCCCGCAGGGCGCGTGCGCGGACCCCGGCGGCACGGACCTCGGCATCCGCATGGGCGCGGTCGAGCACCCCGAAGCCCCCCGATTCGTCGGTCATCCCCGGATTCTACGCCGCGCGACCAGCGCGAGCAGCAGGACGCCGTACGCCCCTCCGGACCCGCCGCGCGCGTCGCAGGTGCACCCGGTCTTCGCGCCGGGCGGGCCGTCGGTGTCGCACGACGGGTCGCCGGGACACTCGGTCGCCTCGCAGCCCTCGGGGTCGAGGACCCCGTCGCAGTCGTCGTCGCGGCCGTTGCACACCTCGGTCGCGCCGGGATTCACGTCGGGCAGGTCGTCGTCGCAGTCCCCACCCGCCGGGACGTGTCCGTCGGGCGCCACGCATGCCGCTACGGCCGGCAGCCCACCGTACTGGTCGCCGTCCAGGTCGGGGTACCAGGCGCTCTGCTCGTTCGGGTCGACGCCGTCGTCCACCACGCCGTCACAGTCGTTGTCGAGCCCGTCACAGAGCTCGGTGGCGTCGGGGTACACGGTGCTGCGGTCGTCGTCGCAGTCCGTGCCGTCGAGCACGTAGCCGGGCGGGGGGTTGCACTCGTCCGGCAGCACTGCGAGCGGGTCCCCGAAGCCGTCGCCGTCGATGTCCGCGAACCAGTCCTGGTTCACGACCGACTCGTCGATCTCGGTGTCGCAGTCGTCGTCCGCCTGGTTGCAGAGCTCGATGGCGCCCGGGTACGCCGAGGGATTCGTCGGATCGCAGTCCGCGGCCGCGTCCGCGCCCACCCAGCCGATGCCCGGCGAGGCGCACGCGTACACGATGGGGCCGCTCCCGTAGCCATCGCTGTCGAGGTCCTCCCACCAGCCGGGAGCGTCCACGGCGTCCTCGTCCAGCGCGCCGTCGCAGTCCTCGTCGTCGTTGTCGCAGGTCTCGGGAGCGCCCGGGTACACGGTGGGATCGACGTCGTCGCAGTCCTGGGGCGGCGAGAAGCCGTCCCCGTCGAGGTCTCCCGGCGAAGGCTGCGTGAGGCAGTCGTCGAAGGTGTCGCCGTCGAGGTCCATCACCGGGCCCACGTACACGGCGTCGATCAGGTTCCCGCGGTCGGGGTTCGTCGCCCAGCTCACCGCACGCCACTCGAAGCGGGTCGTCGTCTGGCCCGGCGGCACGGTGACCACGTGCTCCACCACGGCCCAGGCCGACAGGTCGGCGCTGTGCTGCCCGAGCGACACGAGCGCGCCGCCCGCCGGACCCGCGAACAGCTCGACCACGTCGACGCCTTCGCGGCCGTGGTGCGCGTACCGCACGCGGTAGTCGCCCGGCGCCGTGGTCGCGACGTCGACGTAGAGGTCGGCCCACGGGTCGAACGACTGCACCTCGCCGTAGTAGAGCCCCTCGTACGCATCCGGAAGCGTGCCGCCGGTCTTGATGTCGATCTGCTGGGACGGGTGGTGCGTCTCCCACCCCGGCACCTTCGACGCGTCGAGCGCGCCATCCCGGGTGGGCCCGATCTCGAAGCCCCCGTTCGGGAGGAGCCACGGGCCGGGGCACTCCACGCCGTCGGACACGCCGCTCCCGTCGGTGTCGGGGTCGTCGGGGTTCGAGCCGAGCGCGACCTCGTGCCCATCCGACAGCCCGTCCCCATCGGAGTCGGGGTCGTCGGGATCGGTGCCGTACGCCGCCTCGTCGGCATCGGGCAGGGAGTCGCCGTCGCGATCGCGGTCGAGGCACGCGACGAGCCCGTCTCCGTCGGCGTCGAGGCCCCCGCGGAACAAGACCACGCCGTCGACCAGGCTCCCCTCGGATGGCGTGTTCGGGACGGACCCGATGTGGCGGAACCCGAAGCGCGTCGTGGTCTGGCCGGGCGGCACCACGAACGACCCCGTGTGCTGGACCCAGTCGTCGGGAGGCGTGACGAACGTGCCGACGAGGTTCTCGGCGGCGCCGGGGGCCTGCGCGAACACGCCGATGGTGTCGGTGCCCGAGCGGCCGCGGTGCCAGAACCGGAACGCGAGCGGCTCGTTGGGCGTGGTGGTGAGGTCCTGGTACACGAGGTGCGGCCCGTCGCTGACGACCTCGATGTGGTACGCGCCATCCACCGAGGGCCGGTGCGCGCCGTAGATCCCGCGAACGACCTCGAAGTGGTTGCCGTCGGTGAGCCAGCCGACCATGTCGTCCGGGGGCACGTCGCGGAAGTCGGGCCCCGGCACGCCCAGCATGCGCTCGAAGCTCCCGTTCACCAGCGGCTGCGACTGCATGGGCGGGCACTCCTCGCCGTCGTCGAAGCCGTCTCCGTCGGTGTCGGGGGTGCGCCAGTCGGTGCCGAGCGCGACCTCGTCGCGGTCGGAGAGCCCGTCGTCGTCGAAGTCCCCGTCGGTGCAGCCCTCGATGGCGCCCACGTTGGTCGCATCGGCCGCCGCGCCGATGGCGGGGCTGCCGCACATCGGCATCCCGCCGAGCTCGTCGCACGCCTCGGCCGGGATCTCGGGGTCGACGTCGATGGTGTTGCCGCTCGGGAACGTGCCGTCGTACGGCCAATCGGGCCCGTTGTCGTCGAACCACGAGGAGTCGATGAGGGCCAGCGCACCTTCGATCGCCTGCTCGGGAGGCGGGGGCCGGTGCTGGACGACGAGGCTGTCGACCATCTCGCCGTAGTCGTACGCCCGGATGGCGGGGCCCGTCGCGGCTTCGTTCCACGCGAGGGTGAGGTGCTCGAAGCGCGGCGTGGCCGATGGCGCGAACACCAGCATCGCGCCGCCTTCCATGCCCGCGCTGTTGCCCATCATCAGGTTCCGGCGGTGCCGGGACAGGCCGCCGTCGCTGTTGGTGGTGTTCAGGATGGAGACCGCGCCCGCGTGGCGCTCGGAGTGGTTGGCGCAGAAGCTCGAGTCGTCGACGTCGAGCTCGCCGATGGCGTGGTGGATCGCGCCCCCGCTGCCCTGGGCGCCCGAGCGGAAGACGTTCGTGAGGAAGGTGGATCGCCGCACGGCCACGTTCTGGACGTTGGACTCGGAGTAGATCGCCCCACCGCCGTTGCCGTCGGTGTGCAGGTTGCCGACGAACACCGAGTCGAAGACGTCGACCGCCACGTCGCCCGTGATCCGGATGGCTCCGCCCCCCTGGCTGCCGGACGACGTGTTGTGGACGTAGCTCACGGCGTCGCTGACGAGCCGTGTGCCGCGTGCGTGGACCGCGCCGCCCCCCTGCGTGGAGGCCGTGCAGTCGGCGATGATCATGTCGGCGAGCTCGATGGAGCCGAGCGATTCGATGGCGCCGCCGCCGCCGCTCGTGGCCGTGCCGCGTCGGAGGGTCGTGCGGCGCAGGTTGATCTGCGCATCCGCCGTGGTGCCGGAGAAGAACCCGCCTCGTGCGGCCGTGGAGCCCTCGAACAGCGATTCGCTCGCGAACACGAAGCTGCCGGCTCCGACCGCCACGGCGCCGCCGCCGTTGTTCGAGTGGGTGTCGTGGACGTAGGAGAAGAGGATGTCGAGCCCGCCGCCGTTCACGACCCGCGCCGCGCGGGACTGGCCCATCCCGTCGATCTCGACGCCGTGGAGCTCGAGGATCAGGTTCCCGTCGATCAGGAAGAACCCGTCGTCCCCGCGATCGGCCTGGAACACCACCGGCGCCTCGGCCTGCGGCATCGGCCGGATACGCACGCGACCCGCGAGACCCGCGGTGAGGGTGCGCTCTTCGGTATAGGTGCCGGGGGCCACGAACACCACGTGGTCACCGGGCTGGGCAATCGCCTGGGTCAGGGCTGCCCCGAGCTCTCCGTCATCGGACGCAGAGAGCTCCAGAGCGCGGGCGTCGAGGAGGAACCACCACACCCCGACATCGTACGACATCGGGGTGTCATCTGGTTCGGGGCTTGGGACTTCGACGTGGGGGGATGGTGTTCAGCAGCCGTTCCGGAGATGCTCCCCTCCTCTTCCGAAGGATCGAACATGCTGCTCCTCACCCTCGCCGCCCTCGCGGCACCCCTCCAGGTGGTCTCCGTGATGGCCGACGGGAACGACGCCCTCGAGGTGCAGTACGTCCTCACCTCCGAGAGCTGGTACCCCATCCAGCAGGGGCTCGCGCAGCCGGTGTTCGTGTACACGCTCGACGGCGCCGTGGTCTCCACCCAGCGCATCAGCGGGCAGTTCGGCCAGCACGTGCTCACCCGCGAGCGGGCGTACAACGACAGCCAGCTCACCGTGGCGGTCCGCGACGCCAAGGGGGTCTTCGACAGCCTCGGTGTGGGCGGGTGGACGGGCACGTCGTACCCCGTCCGCATCCTGGGCCCGACCCGGCCCGCGCCGACGAGCCAGGTGGCCGCTCCGTCGCCGAGCCCGCGCCCCGCCCCCGCCCCCACCACGACCTCGTCGGGCTCGGGCACCACGACCACCTCCCGCACCACCACGACGACGTCGACGAGCGCGAACGTGGACATCGATCTGCAGCCCGAGGACGTCGTCGCCATCGCGACCGACGCCATCACGCTCATCCAACAGCAGCAGCAGAAGGCCAACGCGACGTCCGTGGGAAACGGCGACGCGCCGGTGCAGGTCTCGGGCCCCCCGCCGCTCGACCCGAACGACCCGGTCGTGATCGCGTGCGCGGCGATCGACCGCAACCGCGTCACGCAGTGCTACGCGACCTACGGCGCGCGTCCGCAGGGGGCCGCGGAGCTCGAGGGCTGCGGGCGGTTCGGCACGCCGGGGCTGCAGCGCGAGTGCCGCGAGCACGTGGAGCGCTCGGCCCTGCCGCTGGTGGACGTGATCGGGGCGTGCCAGGAGGGGTTCGGGTCCGACACACCGGGGATGCGCTGCATGAACGTCGCCGTCGAGGCCGCCACCCCGCCCGTGCAGGACATCCGGGCGTGCGCCGAGCACCTCGAAGCGGAGCCCGACCGGCTCGGCTGCATCGCGCGGTTCGGGCAGGTCGAGTGGTCGCCGGCGGCCGTGCTGCCCGTGTGCAAAGCGGCCTACCCGGACGACGTGATCGCCTGCCTCGCGCACATCGCCGGGCCGTTCCCCGAGAAGCCGGGCCTCGCGAAGGCCTGCGCAGACGGGCTCGAAGGCGAGCCTGGCCTCGACTGCATGGCGATGATGCGGCGGCGCGAGGGCGACCCCGTGCCGCTGGTCGAGGCGTGCGTCGCGGCGTTCGCGACCGGCAAGGAGCGCCTCAAGTGCGTCGAGATCGCGCGAAGCCCGCGCGTCGACGCGGCGCGCATCGCGGGCTGTGCCTCCGACAAGAACCCGCTGAAGTGCATGGAGCGCTGACGGCCTGACATTCCGTGACGATCCGCCGGTCACGGCGAGCGGGCCTCGCGCCTATGGGGGGTGCATCCAACCCTGGAGGCCCGATGCAACCGAAGATCTCCCCGAAGCGCGTCGCCATCCTGGCCGCGCTCACCCTGCTCCCCGTCTCCGCGTTCGCCGCGGCCACCGGCACCGACGGCGGCCTGTTCGCCGCGCTGTGCTCCAGCCTGTGCGGCGGCGGCTGCTGCGGCTGAGTGGATGCGGTGACGCGAGCGCTGACGCGCCTCGCCGATGGCGATCGGGAGGCGTTCGACCCCGTGTACCGGGCGGCCTGGCCGGCGGTGCACGGGCTCGCGTCCCGCATGCTCGCCGGTGACCCGGAGGCGGAGGACATCGCGCAGCAGGCCCTGCTCGCGGTGTTCGACCGGGCGTCGGAGTACGACCCGGCGATCGGACCCGCCCTGCCCTGGATCCTCGGCATCGCAGGCTGGACGGTCCGATCGCACCGCAAGCGGTGCGCGCGTCGCCGCGAGACGGACGTGCCGACGGGGCTCGTACACCCCGACGACCTCGAAGAGGCCGCCATCCGGCGTGATCTCGAAGCCGCCGTGCGCGCGGTGCTCGGCGATCTCTCCGACCTCGACCGGGCCACGCTGCACGCCGCAGTGACCGACCGGCCGAGCGGCGCGGCCTTCCGCAAGCGCCTCCAGCGTGCCCTGGAGCGCCTGCGCACCACCTTCCGGAGGCGCCATGGAGCGCTCTGATCTCGAGCGCCGCGCCCTGCGGGCCTACGAGCGGGGACGCCTCCGGCGCGCCCTGCCGTGGGGGCTCTGGGCCGTGGGTTTCACCGTGGCGGCCGCGGCCGTGGGGGCCCCATTCGCCCTCCCGCTCGGCACCCTGCTGGCCGCGTGGCTCGTGGGCTTCCAGTGGCGCGGCGGCGAGCTCGCTCGCGGCGTCGTGCCCGGGCTCGCGGCGGGCAGCATCGCGTTCCTGGCCCCGGTCGCCTGGGCCTGCCAGAGTGGCGCCTGCACGAGCGCGTGTACGACGACGTGCACCGCCATGGCGGTCGCATCGGGCGGCGTCGGCGGCCTGCTGCTGTGGAACCGCGTGGGGTCGACCTCCGCGGTCTCTGCGTTGCTCGTCGCCGCCACGGCGGGTGCGATGGGTTGCCTGGCCCTCGGCACCAGCGGTCTCGTGGGCGTCGCGGCCGTGGTCGTCGCCGGCGCCCCGGCGGTGCTGCGCCGTCCCGCGGTGGCCTGATGCGAGCGGTTGCTCCAACTCTGCTACAGCGGCGCGCGGCCATCGTCGCGGCCCGGTAACCGGAGAGCGTCTGGAGGCCCCCCGTGCTCACGCTCCTGCTCTTCTCCTGCCTTCGCTACCATCCCGTGTCCGACCCCGTCCCCGCCGCGGACGCCGACGCCGATACGGATGCCGACACCGATGCCGACACCGATGCCGATGCAGACGCCGACACGGATGCCGATGCAGACGCAGACGCAGACGCGGACTCCGATGCGGACGCGGACTCCGATGCGGACGCGGACTCCGATGCGGACGCGGACTCGGACGCGGACACCGACACGCCCCCGCCGCAGCCCGCGGTCGGGGCCATCGGCACGCCCCGCGCCCTGATCGACTTCGACTGCTCCTACGACCCGAGCTTCTCGAGCCAGATCGAGGGACCGTGGTTCTCGACCACGTGGACGGACGGCGCGGACGGATGGCACTTCACCGCCCAGGTCGACGTGTCGGCGTGCTTCGCCTTCCCCGGCGCAGGCCTCGCGGACGTGACGGTGGACCTCTACGACGACGGGAGCGCCGTCGCGACCTATCCGGGTCCGGCCTCCGGGTACTTCGGACAGGCGATGCCGGTCTCCACGACGGGCACGTGGGACGCGTCGTCGGCAACGATTGCGTTCGACCACCGATTCAACCCCGGATTCGGCGGCCTCACGGGCGTGTTCGGCGGCATCGTGGTGACCTTCGAGGACCCGACGACCAACACCCAGGGCGTCGGTGGGCCCGCGGTCGGCGCGTGGACGGGGTCCACCGCGACGCTCGAGGTCAGCTGCTACGACGACCTCGAGTACAGCTCGGCCGCGAACGGGCCGTACGTGCGGACGACGACGGTGGACGTGATCGACGGATGGATCGGGCAGGGCGCGATCGACGTGGCCGACTGCATGGACCACACGTCCGCGCCGGGGTCGCACGTGTACCTGCGGGACGACGGCACGGCGACGCTGTCGTTCTACGGCATCCACGCGGAGGGCACGCGCACCGCGACCTCGGCGACCTTCGACTTCGACGGGCGGGTGACGGACTCCGGCACCTTCGGCGCCGGGACGTACGGGCCGTTCGGGACCGTGACCCTCACGCTCGACTGAAGCCCATGGGGCTCTTCCGCGACGTGATACGGCGCTCGGCGGAGGGGACGATGCAGACCGTGTTCGTCAGCGGGCACCTCGATCTGACGCCGACCGAGCTCGAGGTCCACTACGTCCCCCACCTCCGCCGAGCGGTGGCGCGGGGCGACCGCTTCGTGGTGGGCGACGCCCGCGGTGCCGACGCGATGGCCTCGGCGTGGCTGGCGCGCGAAGGGGCGCCCGTCACGGTGTTCCACATGTTCGACGCCCCGCGGAACGCGCCCGCCGGCGTCGCGACCCGCGGCGGCTACAAGAACGACGACCACCGCGATTCGGCGCTCACGGCGGCCTCCGACACCGACATCGCCTGGGTCCGACCCGGGCGGGAGGGCTCCGGAACGGCGAAGAACCTGAAGCGGCGCGGGATCTACGGTCCGCTCGAGGCGCGCGTCGCCACGCCCGACGACTGGGACCGCTGCCGGTCGCTCCGCCTGACCGCGCTGCTCGACGCGCCCGACGCGTTCGGCTCGACGTTCGCCGAGGAGTCCGTCCGGGACGATGCGTTCTGGCACGACCGCATGGCGCGCCCCGAGGTCACGACGCTCCTCGCCACGTTCGGCCCCCGGGACGCCGGGCTCGCGGTCGTCGCACCGGTCGAGGCCGGCGTGGGCGGCCTGTACAGCATGTGGGTCGCGGCCCTGTGCCGTGGTCGCGGGGTCGCCGACGCGCTGATGGACGCCGCCTTCGCGGAGGCCACGGCCCGCGGCTACCGTCGCCTGGTCCTCGACGTCGCGGTCCAGAACACCCATGCGCGCGGGCTCTACGCGCGTCACGGCTTCCGCGAGACCGGTCGAACGGGCGCCCTGCCCCCGCCCCGCGACCACATCCCCGAGATCGAGATGGAGCGCGTGCTCGACGCGTGACAGTTCCGTGCGGCGCCGGTGTCGAAGGGTCCACAGGAGACACCATGGCCCACCGCGCCGCGCTCGCCGCGATGCTCGCCGCCGCACCCGCATGGGCGGCCCCCGTGGATCGCGCGATCGCCTACCACGGCGACTTCATCGTGCATCCCGGTGCGTCTGGACGGCTCGGGTGGAGCCTCGCGGCCTCCGAGCGCACGGCCCTCGTGCTCGAGACCCAGGCCGATGTGTTCTGGCATCCGCGCGACCGGTACGCGTTCACGCAGCGCGTGGGGCCGTGCGTGCGCTGGAGGCCCGGCGCGGCGCAGCTCGGCGCGTTCCTCCACGCGGGCGTGCAGGAGGGCGTGTGGGCGTCGCCGACCTACCGGGTGGACGGCGACACGGTCCGCCGTCCCGGCATCGCGGGAGACGCCTGGCTCGTCGGCGTGGCCGGCGTCGAGGTGGGCCACGCGCTGCGCGGGGCCCTCGAGACGTGGTTAATCCGGCCCCAGGTCGCCGTGCGATTCCCGACGTTCTACGGCACGAGCACCGACCTCGGCCTCGAGCTCGGGGTGACGCTGTGAGGCCCGTCGCGCTCGCCGTGCTCGCCGGCTGCACGGGAGACGTCGTGCACGACCACTTCAACGTCGTGACCGACCGCGCGGTCCTCCCGGTCGAGGCCCACGGCACGCTGGCGTCCGGAACGCTCGTGCTGGTCGAGTCCGGCGGGCCCAGCGGGCCGGGAATCGCCGAGCGGGCCGTGGGTCTGCACCCCTTCCGCGACACCCTCGAGCAGGACTACGTCATCGCCTGGTACGACCGCCGCGGGACGGGCAACGCGCGCGGGAGCTACTCCGAGTCCGACCAGTCGATGGGCCAGCTGATCGGGGACCTCGACGCCGTGCTGCGCGTGCTCGACGAGCGCTACACCCCCGACCGGCTCGTGCTGATGGGGCACAGCTTCGGGACCTACACCTCCGCGCTCTACCAGCTCGATCACCCGGGCCGGGTGGACGGCTGGGTGGCTGCAGCCCCCGCCATCCTGCACGGCCCCGACGACCTCTACGTCCCGGTGCGACGGGACTTCGCGTGCCGCGTCGCGTCCGACCGGCTCGCGGACGGCGACGCGCTGTGGAGCGACATCGACGCGTTCTGCGCGGCCCACCCCAGCCTCCCGCCCGTCTGGGACACGCCGGAGCGCGAGGAGCTCTGGGGGTACCTGAACGCCATCGAAGACCGCCTCGAGCCGTGGCCCGCCCTCGATGTGGGCGGGCTGCTCGGGGCGGTGGTGGGGTCGCACTACGACCTGATCGACGCCCAGATGCGCGCGAACCGCATCTCGAGCCACATCGTCGCGGAGCCCGGTCGGGAGGACCTGCTCCCCGAGCTCGGCGCCCTCGACGTTCCCGCGGCCATCGTCACCGGAGAGGTCGACGGCACCACGCCCACCGAGCTCGGCGCGCAGATCGTGGCCGCGATGGCGGGCCGGGCGGTGGCGACCGAGGTCGAAGGGGGCGGCCACTACATGATGGTGGACGACCCCGAGGCCTTCCGCGCGGCGGTCGACGCGCTCGTCGACCGGCTCTGACCCTCGGGCCGACCAGCGCCGAGCTGGCCGTCAGTCCCCTTCGCCTGCGGTGGAGACGCCGAGCAGGTGGTAGACGCTGCAGCGTCCCAGCAGACCCGACACGGCGATGCTCGCGCCGAACACACCGACCGCGACGCCGACCGGCCACGCGACACCCGCGACGACGGGCCCGACGGCGAGTGCGGTCCCCCCGACCACGCGCCCCAGGCGATCGATGGAACCGACGTTCTTCGGGATGGGCAGATTCATGACTTCCTCCTGGTGACCCTTCTCTCGTACGCTCCCCACTCTCCCCGTGACAGGGTAGAGTTCTGCCATTCACAATCCCGCGAGACGCCATGATGGAGAGAGACGACCTGGCCCTCATCGTCGCGGTGGCCGAGGAGGGCTCGCTCACCCGCGCAGCTCGACGGCTCGACTGGAGCCTGAACGCCACGAGTCGCCGGCTGGCGCGGCTCGAGGAAGAGGTGGGCGTGCTGCTCGTCCAGCGGACCACCCGCAGCTGCGCGCTCACCGAGCCGGGCGAGGCCTGCTACCGCCAGGCGCTCGTGGTGCTCGATCAGATCGCGCGACTCGAGGGCACGCTGGCGGAATACCGCGAGCCCGCGGGCACCGTTCGCGTCCGGCTGCCCGCATCCGCCGTGACCGCCGAGCTGCTCGCGCGGTTCCGCAGCCTGCTGGCCCACCACGAAGACCTCCGCGTGCAGGTGTCGGTGACGCGGCGCGACCTGCCGCCCACCCACGAGGCCGACATCGCCGTGTTCGTGGGTGAGCTGCCCGACCGCTCGGGCCTCGTGGCCCGCAGGGTGCGGGTGTTCCGGTGGGTGTGCTGCGCCGCCCCAGCCTACGTGGCCTCGCGCGGCGCCCCCGACACCGTGGCGGATCTCGCGACCCACGAGACCCTTCGGTACCGCACGGATGCGGCGGAGGATCGGTGGGTGCTCGACCACCTCGACGGCCGCCGCGAGAGCGTCCCGGTCGCAGGGAGCTTCGAAGCCGACGATGGACGCGTGCTGGCCGAAGCGACCTACGGTGGGCTCGGGATCGGCATCCTCCCCGAGCAGGAGGTCCGGGCCGGAGAGCGCGCGGGCACGCTCGTGCCCGTCCTCCCGGGCTGGTCGTTCGCACCCCCACCGGTGTTCCTCGTCGGGCCGCGAGGGCGCATGCGCCATCCTGCCGTCCGCACGGTCGCGGATGCGATGGAGCAGGCGTTCGCGGCGACCGCTTCGTAGGTCCGCCCCGCGCGAGCTGGGCTCCGTGGCTCCGAACGGCCATCCTACCCGAGCGTCTCAGGGCGTGTGACCCATGTGTCGCACGACATCCCCCGTGAACCGGAAGGACTCGCCTTCGACGGCGATTCCGCCCTTCGGCATCGGCGGGCCGTCGTGGTCGCGGAAGAACAGCGGCAATCCCTCGCCGAGGAGCCCGAGGTCGTGCGGATCCTGGCGCTGGTGGTGGATGTGGACGTGCGGCTCGCTCGTGTTCCCCGAGTTCCCGCACCGCCCCAGCACCTGGCCCTCCACGACCGTGTCGCCTTCGGCCACCGCCACCGAGCCCGGCTGGAGATGCGCGAGCACCAGGTGGGTCTCGGTCTCGAGGCGGATCGACACGAAGTTCCCCGCGGGGGCCTCGTAGTTCGGCGCGAACTGGTCGGGGCGCTGCTCGGGGTGACCGTCCTCGGCGTGGGTGACGACCCCTGCCGCCGGTGCCAGCACGGGCTGGCCGTAGCAGCCGTAGGCCGCGAGGTCCGCGCTGCCGTGGCCCGCGGGCTCGACGAGCAGATCGTAGGCCCAGCGCTGGCCCGGGTCCGAGACGTGGTAGTTCGTGGCCGGCGTGTCGCCGCCCCACGCCACGACCATCGGCGCGTCCATCGGCAGGCGAACCGTCGCGTGGGGCGTGGTGCCCTCGATGGTCGCGGGGAACGCCATCGGCACGAGCCCGAAGCCCACCAGGCCCGGCAGCGCGCCGAGCAGCGCGACCGCGATCGTGGCGCCCGTCGCCGGGCCCACGGCCCGCCGGAACGCCGCGACGCCCAGCGCCACCAGCAGCAGCGGAATCGAGCCCAGCGGCACGAGCTGCTCGAGGAACAGCCACGCGATGACCCGGAACAGCCCGCCCTTCGCGAACGCCGCGAGATGGACGACGAGCACGAGCGCCCAGAGCGCAGCTGGCGTGTACGCGAGAACCCTACGCATCCCTCACCTCCCCGATCTCCCGGTCGATGGCCCGCGCCGCCATGCGGTTGAGCGCGTGCACCCCGGCGAACACCACGGCGAAGATGCCGTAGAGCCACCACAGATCCGACGCCTCGCGGTCGAGCGGGAGCACCACGAGGCCCGGCACGAGCGGGCCGAGGTACCAGCGCCAAACGTCCCGCAGCAGGTCGCGCTGTCGCGTGAGCTCGGACACGAGCCAGGTGCGCCCGTCCACGGAGCCATCCGGCCGCGGCGGCGACGCGCGCGTCCAGATCACCCACGCCACCCGGAGCGCCCCGAGCACGCAGAGCACGCTCCCGACCCGCGCGAACGGCAGATCCCGCACCACCGCCGCGTAGCCGAACGTCGCCACGACGAAGGCCGCCGCGACGAGCTCCCGCAGGTTCCGCCGCCGGATCGTGCGCTCGAAGGCCTGCCCGCGGGCGCGCAGCTCGTCTTCGGAGAAGCGCCGTCCGTCGACCGTCTGGTCGGCCCACGCATCGCGCAGCGCGTCGAGATCGTCGGTCATCCCTCCCCTCCACGGCGCCGCAGCAGCGCCTTCGCCCGGTAGAGCCGGGTGGACACGTTGGCCGCCGAGAGCCCGGTGACGTCGGCGATCTCCGCGACCTCGAGGCCGTCGAGCCACGACAGCACGATCTGCCGGTCGAGCGGACGCAGCGCGTGCACCAGGGCCAGGGCCCGCTGCACCCCCTGCCGCCTGGCCAGCTCGGCCTCGAACGACGCGGTGGTGCCGTGCTCTTCGAGCGTCACCTCGGCCACCGCCCGCTTCGCCGTGCGCACGTGGGAGCACCCGACGTTGTGGGCGACGCGGTACACCCAGGTGCGCTCGGAGCAACGCCCGTCGAACGAGCCGAGGCTGCGCCACAGCGCGACGTGCACGTCCTGGACGAGCTCGCGCCGACGCTCGGGATCGAGCTCGTAGCCGCGGGCCAGGCGCTCGATCGCGGGGCCGTAGGTGGAGGCGATGTGGTCGTAGGTGGGCATCTCGTCAGGGGTAGTCGCGCGGCGCTCGCGAATCTGACGCGAGAATCCACATCCGCCCACCGAAGGCCCCCAGACGGGCGATCCTCAGGTCTGTACGGCCAGGATCTCGTTGCACAGCGCCACGCACTCGTCGCAGATGTACACACTCGGCCCCGCGATGAGCTTCTTCACCTCGGTGGACGCCTTTCCGCAGAACGAGCAGCAGAGGCGCGGTATCGCGAAGATCTGCACGCCTTCGCGCATCACGTCCCGCATCCTCGCGTCGCGGCGGGCTCCGTCGGGCCAGGTCTCGACCACCGTCTCGGACCACGGGTCGCGGTCGCCGAGATCGTCGACGAACGTGCGGGTGATGCGCAGCCCCGACCGCCCCGTCGGCTCCACCGCGAGCCGCGTCACGCCGTCCTTCACCGTCCACCAGCGCGTCAGACCGCCGATCCAGCCGAAGCTGGCGTAGGCGCCGTTCCCCTGCTCGACCAGCGGCGCGATGGCCTCGACTTCGATTCGCTGCACTGAAGACCTCCGGCCCGACCGCGCGTCCGTGACGCATCATGCCAGACCGCCGCCCCTGGATCCCCGGTCCAGCCCGGTGTAGCGTCGCCGGCCTCGCTGGAGGTCCGGTTGAGCAGCTTCGTGCCCCACCCCCGTCCGAAGCCCAAGAAGCGAAAGCTCCAGAAGGTCCCCTTCGTGGAGCTGTTCGACGGGCGCCTGCAGGGCGTCGTGAGCAGCGGCTCCGACATCCACCGCGTGTACGTCTCGCTCATCCAGGCGGGCACCGGGAACTACTACTGCAGCACGAACAACAACCGTCCCTGCGGGGGTCTCGGCGGCGGGGGCTGCAAGCACATCGCCGAGATGGTGTCGAACGCCATCGACCAGTACGGCGCCGAGCGGGTCGCGCGGTACCTCGGGCTGCCCGAGGAGCAGACCAGCGCCTGGGGCATCATCGGCCAGCTCGGCGGCACGAAGGAGAAGGTCGAGTCGGGCGAGGTGTTCGCGCGGTTCCTCGACTACCTGCGCTACGTCGAGCTCCCCGCCTCTGCAGAGCCCAGGCCCGACATGGCCTGGTTCGTGACCGGATGAGCGCGCCGGAGCTGCCCGCGGGCGTCGCCGAGGCCGCCGGTCTCACCGCCGGCCTCGACGCCGTGCTGGGTGCGGGGTTCGCGCGCCTCACCCCCGATCAGTCCGCCCGGCTCGGGGATCTCGCCGCGGCGTTCACCGGCACGCCGCTGGGTCCGACGGTCTCCGAAGCCGTCGCCGCGCTCGGTCGCGGCGAGCTGCTCGCGCACCACCTCGCCGCCCTCGCAGCCGCGCGCGCTTCGCTCGAGGGGGCGCGGGCCGACGCGGTGCTCGCCGTGCTCGCCGCGCGGCAGGGCCTGACGCTCGAAGAGCCCGAGGTCTCGGCCGCGCCCACGCCGGGCCCCGAGGTGGCGGTCCGGATGGAGAGCGCCCGCCAGTGGCTCGTCGAGCTCGCGCTCGCCGGGCTGTGCCAGCTCGACAACGCGACCATCGTGCCCGTGATGGCGACCCTCGAAGGCATCCAGGCCCACGGCGCGATGGGCGGGCTCGCGGCCGTGCTGACGGGCTTCGCGAACGAGCTGCTCGACCACGCGCCCACCTCGGCCATCGCGGATCCGCCGCTGCGCCGCTGGGCCGACCTGTGGTCGCGGTGCCTGCTCGGCACGTACGCCCTGCCCGAGGTCCCGACCTCGCGGGCGGTCAGCGGCACGCTCACCGTGCTCGGCGCCGACATCCGGCACCACGACCACGTCGTGTCGCTCGTCGTGCACGGGCTGCTCGAAGAGGGCGGCGCGAAGCGCCTGGTCCGCACGACGCTGACGGCCTGGAAGGTCGACGCGGTGGCCGGCGAGGAGATCTGGAACCTCGTGCGCCCCATCGCACCCGAGCTCGTCGAGGCCCTCGCCACGCCGAAGGCCCTCGCGGTCTCGGGGATGACGCTCTGGTCGACCGGAGACCTCGTGTGGGACGGCTCCGTGAGCGTGGGGGCCGCCGTCGATCCGTTCGCCGTCGACCTCTCCGGCGCGCTGCTCGTGGCGCCGGCCCCACGCGATCGGCACCCGCTGCAGGTCGCCGTGCCCGTCGTGTACAGCGGCATCGCCGTGACCGACCGCGTGCTCGACGGGCTCGCCGTCGATCTCACGCGCGTCAGCCACTACTCCGACTACGACCCGCCCGAGATCGACAGCTCCGACGCCATGGTCGCGCTGCTGCGGTACGACGAGGGCTTCTCGCTCCAGCCGCTCGCCGGGCGGAAGGGCAAGAAGGTGTTCGGGCCGGCCGAGGGCATCGCCGCGGCCGCGAAGGTCAAGGCACCCGCGCTCGACGTGCTGCGCGAGCGCGCATCGAAGCTGTTGCGCGCATGAACGCCGAGGCCCGCCGGCAGTTCGCGTACTGGCGCACGCTGATCGCCGCGCTCGGCGACGAGGCGCAGGTCGAGGGCGTCGACCGCGTGCACCGCGAGGTCCTGAAGGATCTCGGGCTGCCCGCGCTGCTCGGCGACTCCCGCGCGAGCGTCGACCAGGTGCTTAAGCGCGACCCGTCGCTCGAGCCGCTGCTCGCCCTCCCCGTCGAGGGCGAAGCGCTGCCCGAAGACGAAGCCCTGAAGCGCACCATGCTCTACCTGAAGTCCGTGCTCAACGTGTTCGGCAACGTGGGCGGCGAGTCCGTCAGCGCCGAGGAGTACAGCCAGTGGCTCGCCGACGTCCGCACGTTCGAGAAGGCCAGCGGGTACCGCCCGGGCGGCCTGATGCGCGGGCAGGGAACCGGCGGCGGCCCCGAGGCCACCGAAGGCGACGTGCAGGAGGCGCTCGACGAGATCGCGCGCGGCGGCGGGCTGATGAGCGAGCCCGAGATCCAGGCCGGCCTGCGCGGCATCGAGAAGCGCCTCATCGATCGGATGAAGCTGCGCGAGGTGCTCGCCGACGCGAAGCTCGCCGCGAAGCTCACCCCCTCGATGGCGCTCACCGAGCAGCTCCTCCGCGACAAGGACCACCTCACCGGGCCCGCGCTGAAGCACGCGAAGGACCTCATCCACCGCTTCGTGAAGGAGCTCGGCGACGTGCTCGCGCGCGAGGTCGCCAGCACCGCGACGGGTGAGCTCGACCGCTCCGTCCCACCGAAGCGGATCTTCCGGAACCTCGACCTGAAGCGGACGATCTGGGCCAACCTCACGAACTGGGACCCGAAGTCCGGGAGGCTCTACGTCGACCGCCTGCACTACCACCACCGCGCGAAGAAGCTGAACAAGACGCGGCTCGTCGTCGTGGTCGACCAGTCCGGCTCGATGGTGCCCGCGATGGTCAACTGCACCATCCTCGCGTCCATCTTCGCGGGCCTGCCGAAGGTCGACGCCCACCTCGTCGCGTACGACACCCAGGCGCTCGACCTCACGCCGTGGGTGACCGATCCGTTCGAGGTCCTCCTCCGCACGACCCTCGGCGGCGGCACCGACGGCACCTGCGCCATCCCCCACGTGCAGGGCAAGATCACCGATCCGAAGAACACCGTCGTCGTGTGGATCTCCGACTTCTACGACAACCGCGACCTGATGCCGTGGTTCACCCAGCTCGTGCGGGCCGGCGTGAAGTACATCCCCGTCGGGTCCGTGAGCAGCTCCGGGTACTTCAGCGTCGACGCCTGGTTCCGCCAGGAGCTCAAGGCGCTCGGCACCCCCGTGCTGTCCGGCAGCCTCAAGACCCTCATCCGCGAACTCAAGTCCGCGCTGAACTGAAGCGACAGGAGCCCCCATGTCCGAACAGCTGCGTGCCCCCGCAGAGATCAAGTACGCCGACGAGCTCGACTGGCTCGAGTCGATCGACGACGGGAGGAAGCCGTTCTCGTGGCGCCTGTCGCCGAAGCTCGTCCGCGTGTTCGTCCTCGGGAGCCGCCCCCGCGACGGGCTCGCGCGCGAGGTGCCCCAGAAGTGGTTCGGCCCCGCCGCGCTCGTCGAGAAGGCCATCGTGACGCTCGCGTCCGACCGCGGGCTCCTGCTCATCGGCGACCCCGGGACCGGAAAGTCCTGGCTGGCCGAGCTACTCGCGGCCGCGGTGTGCCGGGACAGCACCCAGGTCGTCCAGGGCACGGCGGGCACGACCGAAGACCACATCAAGTACGCGTGGAACGTCGCCGAGGTCATCGGCAAGGGGCAGTCCCGCGACTCGATGATCCCGTCGCCCATCATGAGCGCGATGCAGGCCGGCAACCTCGGGCGCTTCGAAGAGCTCACCCGGTGCACGAGCGACGTGCAGGACGCGCTGATCAGCATCCTGTCCGAGAAGTACGTCACCATCCCCGAGCTCGACGACGACAACGTCGTGTTCGCGAAGCCCGGCTTCAACATCATCGCGACCGCGAACAGCCGCGACCGCGGCGTGAACGACCTCTCGAGCGCGCTCAAGCGCCGCTTCAACTTCGTCACCATCCCCGTCGTCACGAACAAGAAGGCCGAGAAGTCGATCGTCGAGTTCCGCGTGAAGGACCTCCTCGCGCGGAACCAGTTCGACGTCGATCTGCCGCCCGCCCTGCTCGACGTGCTGCTCCAGACCTTCGCCGACCTCCGCGTCGCCGCGCAGAACGCGTCGAGCGACGATGAGCGGCTCGAGTCCGCGCTCTCCACCGCCGAGCAGATCGGCGTCGTCGAAGACGCCATCCTGCACGGCCAGTTCTTCGGCGAGGCCACGCTCGCGCCGGAGTTCCTCGCCAGCTCGCTGGTCGGCACGCTCGTGCGGCGCGTCCCGGAGGACGTGAGCGTCATGAACAAGTTCTGGCACGCCGTCGTCGAGAAGCGCGCCAAGGAGCAGGGCGGCGACTGGGTCGGCTTCCTCCAGGGCGGGAAGGACGCGATGGAGCTGCATCGCTGATGTCCGAGACGGACGCCCTCCTGGAGCAGCTCAGGGCCGCGGCTGCGGCGTTCACCGACTCCGACGCGCACCTCCAGCGCGTACTGGAGACGATGGCGGCGGACGTCGCGCGGGCGCGCAACGAGCGGCTGCCGATCTTCCCGGTCATCCACCACAGCCCCGCATCCGCGGTGCACATGGTGCGCTGGCTGCGCGAGCGGCGGCCGAAGATCGTGTTCATGGAGATGTGCGAGGACCTGCTCGCCCTGAAGGACGACCTGCGCGACTGCACGCTGCCCGTCGCGCTGCAGGCGTTCGCCGGCGAGACCGTCGGCTTCCCCGCCGCGTGGACGCCGCTCTCGGTCGTGGCGCCCCTCACCGAGTTCAGCGCCGAGTACCAGGCGATGGCCTACGCGCTCCAGAACGACGACGTCGAGCTGATCTTCGTCGATCGGTCGGTCGACCACGTGTTCCAGTGGGCCGACCGATCCGAGGACCCCGAAGAGCCCGCCCACGACGACGAAGACGACGTGGACGACGACGAGGCCCGGCTGCACGGCGCCGCCGTGGGCATCGAGATCGGCCAGGTCGCGCCGACGTTCGTCGAGTTCCGGGAGTTCCTCCTCGACAACGCGCGGATGTCCCGCTTCGAGGAGTGGACGAGCCTGTACATCGAGGAGCCCACGATCGGCTCCACCACCGCGACCTACCGCGAGATCCTGTTCCTCGTGGGGAGCCTGTTCCGACGGCTCGGGAGCACGCCCCACGACCGCGAGGAGATCCGGAAGCGCGACCGCTTCATGTGGACCCGCATCAAAGAGCACCTCGCCGCGCGGGACGTGCCGCCCGAGGCGTGCGTGTTCCTCTGCGGGGCCGCGCACGCGGTCGACGACGACTGCCCCGAGTGGGGGCTCGCGTCCGACGCGCGCTTCGACATCCCCGCACGCACGGAGACGCGGTGGCTCTACGGCTTCATCCCGTCGAGCTACGGCGCCATCGAGCACCAGTTCGGGCACGCGCGGGGGGCCGTCTCGCTCTCGGAGTCGCGCTGGAAGAAGGCCTGCCGCACCTGGGACATCGACCCGTTCACCATCAGCCGGAACAAGAAGCAGGCGAAGAAGGCGAAGGTCCCGAAGGCCCCCGCGCAGCTGTCGCTCGGCGTGGTGCTCTCGGCGCCACCCGAGCTCGCCGAGGCCGACGCCGAAGAGCTCGTGCAGTGGTGCACCGGCGTCGTGCAGGCCGCGCGGCAGAACCGCTACCTGGCGAGCACCGCGGACGCCATCGCGATCTACGAGACGAGCATCCTGCTCGCGCGGATGCGGTCGCGGAAGCGCCCTTCGCCGTTCGACTTCATCGACGCCGCCGAGACGTGCCTCGAGAAGGGCGCGCCACCGGGCCGCCGCAACATCCGCCAGCTCTGCAACCGCATGCTGGGCGGCGACCGCGTCGGGCAGGTCGGGTACGACAGCCTGCCGCCGCTCGTGCAGGACGTGTACGACCGGCTCGCGCCGCTCGGCATCTCGGCCGACACGAAGCGCATCACGCGCGTGCTGATGGACTTCGTGAAGCACCCCGAGAAGCGGGCGTGCAGCAAGCTGCTCTGGCGGCTGAACTGGCTGACGCCCGGCACACGGGTGGCCCGTCCGATCATGGGCGAGCTGAAGCTCGGCATGGAGCCGAAGCAGGAGAGCTGGGACGTGGGCCTGCACGGCGCCGAGCAGCGCGCCGTCATCCAGCTCGCGTTCGAGGGCGTGACCGTCGAGCAGGTGCTGGAGCGCCGGCTGTCGCAGGCCGCCTTCGGGCCGGACGCGCGCACGGTCACTGCGCTCGAGGCCGTCGAGGGCGCGCTGATCCTGCTCGACAGCCCGCGGCTGACGGAGTCGCTCGGCCATCGCTCGGTCGAGCTGTTGCGCAACGAGCTCGGTGCCGACGACGCGGCCGAGATCTTCGAGCGCATCCGACGGCTGGTGCACCACTTCCGCGGGACGGCGGAGGGGCTGCCGACCTGGCTCTCGGACTTCGTCGCGACGGGCTACGCGCACTACGCGACCCAGCTGCCCGGCGCCTTCGGCGACCGCGGCGTGCGGCCCGAGCAGCTGGCGGCGATGCTGTCGTTCGTGTTCACGCTCGAGAGCCTCGCGCTGGCGATGGGCTGCAACCGCTCGCAGCTCGTCATCGCCATCGAGCTCTCCGCCCCGCAGACCGCCGACCCCGAGAAGCTCGGGCTGTTGTGGGCCGCCGAGTGGCTCGTGCAGGTGCGCGACGAAGAGGCCGTGCGACGGGCATTCGGCGCCATCCTCGACCACCCGCTCGGTCGGACGGCGTTCCCCCGCTACCTGTCGGGGTTCCTCCAGGCGCTGGGCTTCGCACCGCGCATCGCCCCCATCGGCGTGGAGCTGCTCGGGCGGGCGTTCGCGGAGCTCCCCGACCACGTGCTGCTGCCGTGGATGCCGGCGCTGCTCGGCGAGCTCCGCCCGCGGCAGGCCGACGTGCTGCCCGCGCTCTTCAAGGAGGTGGGGCGCAGCCTGCCGCGCGACCTCGCGGGCCTCGATCGCTGGGAGCCCGCGTGGATGCGACCCGCGGAGGCCCCGCCGGCCGCAGAGCCCGCGGGGCCGGAGCTCTCGGACGGTGCGCGTGCGTCGCGCGCCCTGCTGCTCGCACACCGCGGCGCGACGGACGGCTGGGCCGCCGCGTTCGGCGCGACGGGCGCCTGGACGGAGGGCGACGTGGCCCCCGCTGCGCCCGCGCCAGTGCCGACGGGCGGCGCGGCGAGCGAGCTGCTGGCGCGGCACCCCGCGTCGCTCGAGGCGTGGGCGCGCTCGCTCGGCTGACTACGGCTCGCACACCCAGCCGGCCTTCGCGAGGGCGGCCAGGGTTCGCTGCTTCGGCTTCGGGCTCGCGACGCCGTGCTTCGCCCACGTCGCCACCACGAACGCCTCGAGGGGCGCATGGCCCGCGGCGACCCGCAGCGCGTCGGTGGCCTCGGGATCGACCGCGATGGCGCAGGCTTCGGTGGTGCCGGGCTTCACCGACCACTGCGTGCCGTACCACTGCGGCCGGCCCTGCCCCACCAGCACGCGGTCCCACGTCTCGCGCTGGAGCGGGCAGGCCTCTGCGACGCCCGACGCACAGGCGTGCGCGAAGAGGTCGTGGGCGAGGCGCAGGTCGGCGGGAGGGCCGTGCTGCAGGAGCTGCGCGGCGTTCAGCGCGTCGTCGGCGCTGCACACGCGGCGCTCGGCGACGGCCACGTGCGCGATCGCCCGGTGCAGTCGGCGCGCGGCGTCCGACGGTTCGGCGCGGTCCGAGGCGGCGGCGGTCGCCAGCGCGGACGCGATCTCGGGGTCGGGCGCGTCGCACGGCGGCTCCGCGGGCTCCGGCGGGCGCCCGCTGGTCACGGGCTCGCCGAGCGTGCCGCACGCGCGGAATGCCAGATCGAACCCGCGCCATTCGTCGCCGTCGCGCGCCTCGACGCGCACCGCCCGCACGTCGTCGCGGTTCTCGTAGGTGATGCGCTGCGGGAAGTCGTGCTCCGGGTTCTCGAAAACCGCGCGTGCATCGGTCACCTCGGTGGCCGGGAACACGGTGCGTTCCTGGCCGCTCGGCGTGGCGACGTACGCGAGCTGCCCGTCGATCGGCCCCACCCACAGGTGCTCCCACGAGGCGGACCCGTCGCGGTTCCGCGAGAGCGCGGCTCCCGAGAGCACGCCGCCCACCGGCCCGAGCCAGGTCTCGGAGAACCCGTCGGCCTCCCAGCAGCCCGCCATCCACGCGGGCGCCTCGGGAGCCGCGACCGCGGCGAGGACGAGCACGAGCACCAGCACCTCCGGCGGTCCCCGTAGCCCGTCCGGTCCGGACCTGGGCGATACTCCCCGAGGAGGCGCCCAGCCCGACGGACGAGCCGACCGAGACCCAGAACGCGTGGCTCGAGGAATCCGCCGACGGCGCGTGGTCCCTGCGCCCGGCGCGGGTCCCCCTCCCCGCCCCCGACCGGATCTCGCTGCCCGAGGTCGTGGCCGGGCGGTACGAGCGGCGGGATCTGCTCGGTCGGGGCGGGATGAGCGACGTGTGGGAGGTGTGGGACCCGCAGCTCGGGCGCCCGGTCGCGATGAAGGTCCTCTACACGGGCGGCTCGGACGCGAGCCAGCGCCGGTTCGAGGAGGAGATCCGGATCTCCGCGCAGCTCCAGCACCCGGCGTGGTCCCCGTCCACGACTCGGGCGCGCTGCCCGACGGACGCCTGTGGTTCACGCGATGAAGGTGGTCGAGGGCGACACCCTGAAGGACCTCGTCACGGCGGCCCACGACGGCGCCGGGTCGTGGACGTTCCGCCGGCTGCTGGAGGGTTCCTGCGGGTCTGCGAGACGGTGGCGTACGCGCACGCACAGGGCGTGGTGCACCGCGACCTGAAGCCCAGCAACATCATGTTCGGGGCCTACGGCGCGGTGCACGTCGTGGACTGGGGGCTCGCGAAGCTCCTCTCCACGCCGTCCGACGCGCATGGCCACGTCTCCGGCGGCGGCTCGGCGAACCTCACGCGCGTGGGCTCGATCAGCGGCACGCCGCTCTACATGGCGCCCGAGCAGGCGCGCGGCGACGCCGACGCAGCGGGCCCCGCGGCCGATGTCCACGCGCTGGGGCGTCGCTCTACCACCTCCTCGCGAACCGTCCGCCGCGCACGGGTGGCGACGTGATCGCCCTGCTCCACGCCGTGGGCCGTGGCGATCCGGTCGACCCGCCCTCGGCGCACCCGACCTCCGCGCCCACCGACGAAGCGCTCGACGCGCTCGTCATGCGCGCGCTGCAGCACGACCTCGCCGAGCGGTTCCCCACGGCAGCCGAGCTCGCCGAAGCGCTCGGGGCCTGGCTCGACGGGGCGCGCCGACGCGAGAGCGCGCTCGGCCTCGTGCGCCAGGCCGAGGCCGCGATGGCCGAAGCGGTCGCCTTGCGAGCCGAAGCCGGACAGCGACGCGAGGTGGGGCGCGGCTTGCTCGCCCGGGGTCGCGACGTGGAGGCCGAGGACGCGAAAGCGGGCGCCTGGGCCGAGCTGGACGGGGCCACCGCCGTGGACGCCCGCGCACAGCGGCGGGATCTCGAGGCCGATCAGCTCCTGCACGCCGCGCTCCGCATCGCGCCCGACCTCGCCGAGGCCCACGCCCACCTGCTCGAGCGCGCGACGCGGGGGCCACGCGGCCGCCGAAGCTGCGCGCGACCTCGAGGCGACCGTGCGGCACGAGCTCGCCATCCGCACCCACGCCCGAGCGCTGCCTGAGCCCGACCCGCGCCGGGCGCGCGCTGACGCCTGGCTCGACGGCGCCGGGCGCCTCACGCTCCTGACCGGAGCCGGAGGGTGCCGAGGTCCATCTGTTCCGGCAGACCCTCCACAACCGTCGCCTGGTGGACGAGCCCGTCGGAACGCTCGGCTCGACGCCGCTCGTGGGCGTGCGCGTCCCCATGGGCAGCTATGTGGCCGAGGTGCGGCATCCCGCGCGCGAGACCGTGCGCGTGGCGTTCGAGATCCCGCGCGGCGGCGTGTGGGACGGGGTCCCGCCGGGTGCCACCGCGTCGCGTCCCATCTGGCTCCGCCGCGCGGCTGGCTCGGCGAGGACGAGGTGTACGTACCGGCGGGGTGGTTCTGGGCCGGTGGCGACCGGTCCGCGACGGTCTCGATGTCCGGGCGGCGCGCGTGGGCCGAGCCGTTCGTGATCCACCGTCACCCTGTGACGAACGCGCGGTACCTCGAGTTCCTGAACGCCCTCGTCGAGCAGGGCCGCGAGCACGACGCCCTGGCCTTCGCCCTGCGGGGAGCGGGCGGCGGGGCCGCGGGATTCAGGCGCGCTCGTGTACCGGCGCGACGCGGCCGGGCGGTTCGAGCTCGGGGTGGACTCGGAGGGACACGCCTGGAAGCCCGACGTGCCCGTGGTCCTCGTCGACCGCACGTGCATGCGCGGCTACCTCGCCTGGCTCGCCGAGCGCACCGGCCGGCCCTGGCGCCTGCCCGGCGAGCTCGAGTTCGAGAAGGCCGCGCGGGGCGTCGACGGGCGCTACTTCCCGTGGGGCGACCAGAGCGACCCGGCGTGGTCGTGCATGGCCGACAGCCACCGAGACGAGCGCCAGCCGGTGTCGGTCGACGCCTTCCCCGTCGACTGCAGCGTGTGGGGCGTCCGCCACCTCGGGGGGGCAACGTCGTCACTGGCTGCGAGGACGCGTACCGCGCCGTGGTGCCTCCCTCCGAGGTCGCGCGCATCGTCGAGCCCACGCCCGACGACCGCGTGTTCATCGCGCGCGGCGGCACCTGGGCGAGCTCGTCGGAGCGCGCGCGGTGCTGCTCGCGCACGCGGCTCGAAGACCACCGGTCCACGGTGCTCGGGTTCCGCGGGGCCTACGCTGTCGGCAACGGCTGAGCGTCACGAACGGGCGAGACGGCGACCCACAGCTCGATCTCCAGGTCCGGACGACCGATGTCGCCGAGACGGTACCGCTCTGCGTGTGGGCGGTCGGTGATGGAGACGAGGTCGGCATCGAGCTGCGTGCCGACCCACGAGAGCGTCTCGGGTACCTGCTCGGCTGGCCCCGATGGACGTACACGGCGTAGAGGCCCGCAGGCAGGCTCGCGCGAGCGATCAGGCCGTCGCGGAGCCCGTCCACACCGAGGAAGTAGCGCATCGGCGACAGACCGCGGACGCACCCGTCGCGATGGTATCGGGGCCGACCACGGAGATCAGCTCGACGGCGGCCTGCACGAAGGGGCCGACGTCCTCGGGGTCGTCCACGACGCGCTCGGCCCCGGAGAGCACGCGGTCCTCGTGGAGCCACTGGAGCCGGGCGCTCGCCAGCCGGGAGCGGTGCTCGAGTGCGCCTACGGTGGCGGGAGGGACGCCGCGATACGGCAGGCCCCTGCCCTCCGATACCTCGCGGGTGGCGCACCGAACTGCCGGGTGAAGGCCCTCGTGAACGCCGCCTGGCTGCCGTATCCGCACCGCCGGGCGACCTCGAGCACGTCGGCGTTCTGGAGCATCCGCGCGGCCTCGGTCAGGCGCCGCGCGCGCACGTACGCCATCAGCGACAGCCCGTGCACGCTGCGGAACAAGCGGTGGAGCTCGGAGACCGACCCCACCCCGCGGCCGCCGCGATGGCGGCGCTGTCGAGGTCTTCGAACAGGCGGCTCTCGACGTAGAAGCACCGCGCGCTCGACGCGGCGCACCCGGGCGTTCACCGACATGCGAGCTCGGCGTGCATCTCGAAGTACAGGCGCACGCCCTCGTCCGCGGGGAGGAGCGCGTAGCGGCGGATGTCGGCCGGATCCGCCAGGCGCTGCGACCGCCACACCGGCGCGTCCTGCAGCCGCTGGAGCAGGCGGTAGTCGAACTGCCCGAGCACCCAGGTCGCGAGCCAGGAGAGCCCCGGGATCCGGAGCCACTGCTGGGTGTAGCGCGCGAAGAGCCAGGTGTGGCCGTCGTCGACGGGCGTCGCGGCGACCGTGAAGCAAGCGAGACCGCCGAACTCGATGACGGCGAAACACGGGCCGCGGATGTGGGTCCGTGCCGTGAGACGGTCGCCCAGAGCGCCCTCCGTGACGATGTCGACGCCGTGTCGCTCGGCGTGGAAGCGGGTCACCTCGGCCGGCGCGGGCACGGTCCACCGATGGACGAACGGCACGTGGTGGTAGTCGGTGAGGTTCTCCATGACCCGGAGATAGCTCACGTCGAAGGTGTCGGTGAGGTCGAGCTGCGGGGAGCCGGTGGCGTCGAGTCTCGCCTGGATCGCGTCGTCCCAGGGGATGCCGGGCAGCGCGCCGTCGTCCTCGCCGTTCCACAGCCAGACCAGGCCACGCTCCTCTCGAACCGGGAGGAGGTGGAGGTCGAACCTCGGCTTGTCGTCGCGGTCCGGGTGACACGGCACGTGCGTGCAGGCGCCGCTCCCGTCGAAGCGGAGCCCGTGGTACGGGCACTCGAGGGCCCCCTGGTGCATGCGACCCCGGCTGAGGGCGGCGCCTCGGTGCGGGCAGGCGTCGTAGGCGCACCGCACGGTACCCGCCGCGTCGCGCCACAGGACCAGGGGCTTGCCGAGCCGCCGGAGCCCGACCGGTGCGCCCCGCACCCGCCTCGCCTCTTCGATTGCGTACCACTGGTCGCGAATCATGCCGCACCTCCTGGACCTCTCCGTAGGTCGACGTGGGCGGCACGGTTTTACCGATCCTGCGCGAAGCGACTCAGAGCTTCTTCAGCTCCTCCCAATCCATGCCGGGCTCGAAGGCGGAGCCTCCACCGACGAAGTCACCCTGCCCGTTGCGGTACAGGCGGTCGACGTCGGTCGTGTTGAAGACCTCGCCGCTCGGCGCGACGTAGTCGGCGGTGCCGCGGATCGCGTTGATCGCCTGGTGGTGGCCGTGGTCGGACATCCCGTTGCGGTCGCGCCAGCCCTGCATCTGCATGTCGCTGATCTCCTGCTGCGCCTGGAACATGGCGTTCGATGCCGCACCCGCGGACTGGATGTCGTGCATGCGCTGCTGGTGGAGCCGTTGGGACATCTGCATCTGCTGCTGGTGCATCTGCATCTGCATGGCGTGCTGCTGGGCCACGCGGGCGCTCTCTGCCCGGAACCACTGCGGGTTCACCTGGAAGCTGCGCGCCACGCCGCGCAGGACGGGCTCGAGGCGCGGCATGTCGTCGGCGGGGGCCTGGTAGAAGTGCGCCATCACGGCGCCCCAGTGCTCGGGACCGAGCTGCGGCATCCGTGTGCCCTCGACCTTCACCACGCGGAGGATGCCGTCCGGCAGGGCCATCCGCGCATAGGCCCCGGTCGGCGAGAGCGGCTCGATGCCGACGAGCTCGCTGCCGGGGATGGCCTGGATCCAGCGCGGCGCGTAGTGGTGCTCGATGACGGGCGCGAGCCCCTGGAACGGCATCCGCGGCGCCCCCGCGAAGGCCTGCTCGGCCATGCGACCGAGCGACGCGAAGAACCCCTGTGGCGCGGGCGGATCGAGCGGTCGATCGAGGAACGTGGCGAGCGTGTCGACCTCGCAGGCCACGAACGTGCGGCCGGAGGGGTCGGCGACTGCCCGGCACCATGGGCTGCGCGCGCCGTTCGGGGTGGCGAAGGTGTGGTGGACGACCCAGCCGGCGGGCTGGAGCAGCTGGAAGCTGCCCTCGTGGGGCTCGACGAACGGAGCCCGCGCGGCCCGCTCGATGGGGGCGAGGCTCGCCAGCAGCGCGTTGCACACGGCGTGGATGTCGAGCGCCACATCGTCGGTGTGCCCGAGCACGTACAGCCCGCCCTGGTCGCCCACGCGCACCTGGACGTGGCCCGACCACGGCGCCCCGTCGACCCGCACGGTCGCCGCGCGTGGCTCGTCGCGCAGCGGCACGACATGGCCGGGCGGCAAGCCCTGGAGCAGCGCCTGGACGTGGTCGCGGGCCGTCGCCGTCGCGTGGGGCGGTAGCCGACCGATGCCCAGCACGGACGCACCACAGGTGAACCGCACGCCATCGGCGCCGGGCAGCGCCACCCAGCCCTCGGGTCGGTGCACCGAGAACCCCGACCACGCATCGGCGTAGAGCGTGAAACCGGGCGGCGGCGGCGGAACTGCCGCGGATTTCGCCGTTCGCGGCGCACCGCACTGGGAGCACGTCCGCGCGCCGGTCTCGAGGGGGGTGTTGCAGTACGCGCAGACGGGCATGGGCACCTCGTCCGAGGCGTAACCCGCCGAAGCGCGTGCTCAGCGCTGCATCATCGCCTGGATGTGCTCGACCATCTGGTCGACCACGGTGCCCCAGCCGTCGTAGAAGCCCCTGTCCTCGTGCGACTGGCGGGTCGCCTCGGAACGGTGCCGGGCGATGGCCGTGTACTTCGTGCCGCCATCCGGCGTGTCCTCGAGGAGGAGGATGGCCGTCATGAACGGCTCCGGAGCGGGCTTCCAGCCCTCGGAGTACGCGTCGGTGAACACCAGGCGCTCCTCGGGGACGATCTCCAGGTACACGCCCTTGTTCTCCATCGTGGCCCCGTCGACGTCGAAGGACGTGTCGAAGCGCCCGCCCACCCGGAGGTCGATGTGGCATGCCGTGACCCGGTGCGGCCGCGGCACGAAGAACTGGGCGAGGTGCTCGGGGTTGGTCCAGCACTCCCACACGAGCGAGCGCGGCACGGGAAGGGTGCGGGTGAGGACGAGATCAGTCTTCGGATCGAGTTGCATTCTGACGCTCCTTCATGAGGTCGAGGACATAGGCGTCGAACCGGTCGAGCCGGCTCTCCCAGAGCTCGCGCTGCTCGTCGAGCCAGGTGCGCACCGGGGCGAGGGCCTCGGGCACGAGCCGGCAGCTGCGCACGCGGCCCTCTTTGGTGGTCGCGACGAGCCCCGACGCCTCGAGCTTCTTCAGGTGGCCCATGAACGAGGGCAACGCCATGGCGTGCCCGGAGGCCAGCTCGCCCACGCTGGCGGGGCCGTGGGCCAGCTGCGTGAGGATGGCGCGGCGCGTGGGGTCGCCGAGGGCCGAGAAGAGCGCGTCGAGGTCGGGGTCGCGAGCCGTCAAGCGGGGTCGCTCCTTACTGAGGACATCGACTAAGTATTTCGCTCTCCAGTCCGCGCCACCAAAAACTGAGTCATCTGCCTCAGTTTTTCCGATCCGGTCTCCGGGAGGCGTCGGTTACGGTCTGGCGGCCACCTGGAGCCTCCGTGCTGAACGCCCTCCGACGTGCCCGCCTCCGCTCGCAGTCGGCGCCCGACGTCGTCTCGCTCGTGCGGGCGCACATCGGTCTGCACTCGACCGACTACGCGACGCCCTACCTCTCGGCGCTCGCGCGGGTCGAGGGCTTCGACCCCGCAGGGCTGTTCGCGCGCCTGCAGACGGGCGATGGGCTCGTTCGGCTGAACGCGTTCCGGAGCACCGTGCACGTCGTGCACGCCGACGATGCGGGGATCGTGTCCGCGGCCACGGGTGCCGTGATCGAGAAGATCGGGCGCCGCTCGCCCGGGCTGAAGGGCCTCTCGGACAAGGCGATCGACCGGGGCGTCGACGCTCTGTGCGCCGCGCTCGAAGGCGGGCCGCAGACGAACGCCGGCATCAAGGCCGCCGCACCCGAGCTCGCGGGCGACCTGAGGATGTGGATGTACGTCGCGATGGGGCGGGGCCTCGCGGTGCGGGCAGACGGGCCGCATGCCCGCAGCAACCGCGTGCGCTATGCCCTCGCCCGCGACTGGTGCCCGTTCGAGCGGCCCGATGTCGACGAAGCCCGCCGGGCCGTGCTCCTGCGCGCAGTCGACGCGTTCGGGCCCATCACCGCGGACGATCTGGCGTGGTGGCTCCCGGCGACGAAGGGCGAGGTGAAGCGCGTGCTGGCCTCCGCGGGGCCCGACTACGCGTCGTTCGAGGAGGGCGGCCAGACCTACTGGTTCCACGGCAGCCTCGACGCCGTGCCCGACGAGGGGCCGCTCGGCGCCTGGCTCCTGCCCTACGAAGACAGCCTGCTGAAGGGCTACAAGGAGCGCGACTGGCTGCTCGCACCGGGCCTGCGCGACGTGGTGTTCCCGCTGCGGCTCGAACACTGGGCGCCCCCCGACGGCGCCGCGCCAGCCACGACGCGCAGCGGGGTGAACGTCAGCGGCGAAGCGCGCCCGTCGATCTGGTGGGACGGCCGGGTCGTGGGGCGCTGGGAGGAGCGCGCCGGCGGCATCGTCTGGCAGCTCCACGCCGATGTGGGCACAGAGGCCACGGCGCGGATCGGCGCCCGGGTCGCAGCGCTCGAGCACGCGCTGCGATCCGAGCTCGGCCCGCTGTTCTCGACCTGAACCTCAGAAGCCGAACTGGAGGTGGTCGATCTCGAGCGGGCCACCCACCGAGACGGTGAGCGTGGTGAAGCCGGCGTCCGAGACGATGCCGATGAACCGGTCTTCGGCGGTCTCGCCGCCGACCGAGCCGTCGCCGAACGTGACGGTCGACACGAGGCCGCCGACATCCGTGCAGACCGACGTGCCCGTCACCGTCGCCGTGACGTTCGCGGTGAAGGCATCGGTCAGCACGAGCCCGACGTGGGTCGGGTAGCCGCCGAGCACGACGGGATCGAACGTGAACGTGAGGCTCGAGCTGGCCCACATCGCCTCGCACGGATTGCAGCCCCCGTCGGTCGGGTCGCCGTCGTCGCCGTCCACCGAGTCCACGACGGCCAGGCTGAACGACGAGCTCCACGAGAACGCGCTGACCGAGACCCCGTCGGGCAGCGTCTGGTCTTCGAAGTCCTCGAGCACGAAGACGCTGAAGGTCGATGGATCCCACGGGCTGTCGGACGCCTGGAGGTAGGGCTGGGGCCCCACGGTGGTCGCCGTCGCGGAGTCGTCGATGTCGCCGTCGCAGTCGTCGTCGATGCTGTTGTCGCAGATCTCGGTCGCGCCCGGGCCGACCGCCGGGTTCGTGTCGTCGCAGTCGCCTTCGTTCTCCGAGAAGCCGTCGAGATCGTCGTCGACGGCGTTCGGGTCGGGGACGTCCGTGTCGGCGTCGGTGTCCGCATCGGCGTCGGTGTCCGCATCCGAGTCGGTGTCCGCATCGGTGTCGGTGTCGGCATCCGTGTCGGTGTCGGTGTCGGTGTCGGTCTCTTCGGTATCCGTCGTCTGTCCCTTGCATCCGGCCAGGATCCCCATGGCCACCACGAACGTCGTCCGCATGCGTCTCTCCTCGCGCTCGGCGCGCTTCAGGCCCGTATCCGCAGCGCTCCTGCTCCGCTCGCCGTTCGGATCCCGACGATCCGCCGACGGGGGTTCGATGCTAGCTTCGCGCAGGGGGATCGGGATGGCGCGCGAGGGTGCGGCGTCGGAGGGCGCTGCCGAGCACGACGGAGCGCGTGACGGGAGGAGTCACGAGGCCACGCGCGACTTCGGATTCCTGTCCGACGCCGCCGATCGGGATGCGGGAATCGTTCGCGTGCCGGAGCTCCTGGACAGCCTGCGCCCCATGGTCGAGGCGGCGGTCGACCGCGTCGCCCGGCCGTACGGACGCACCTCGCAGGACTGCCCCTGGATCGAGCACTACTTCGCCCGTCACCGGGGAAGCTCCGCCGCCGAGTTCGCGCGGCTGGCCCGCCGCTGGGTGGGGCCCCAGACCACCGTCGAGGGCCTCCGACACGCAATCGTGGCACGTGTCACCTCCAGTGCGAGCGCGTGGTTCGAATCGGGTCGGCCGCCCGACCTGCCCGGTGCGGCGAGCCTGCTCCCGCGCGAGCTGGGCCGGTACGCGACCCGGCTGCTCGCTGCGCGCAGTCCCGGCGCTGCGGCAGACCCGAGCGGAGCACGCCGCGCGATGTCGGGGCTGGGCGACGGCCATGCCGTGGATGGACGTATCCGCACGCGGGCCGAGCACAGCTACGGCGTTCCCCTGAACCACGTCCGGTTCCACACCGGCGCAGCCGGGCACCAGGTGGCGAGCGCGGCGGGGGCCCATGCCGTCGCGTTCGGAGACGAGGTCGCCTTCGCACAGGGGCGCTACCGACCCGGCACACCGCACGGGGACGTGCTCATCGCCCACGAGCTGGCTCACGTGGTCCAGCAGGGCGCGACCGGGGTCACCTCCACCCCCGAGGCCGACGCGAACCGGGGCGCGCTGGCGGTCCTGGGTGGCAAGGCCGCGCCTCTGTCGGGCGTGGGCGGGCTGCAGGTGCAGGGGTGTGGGCCCGACGTCGACATCCGCACCGCCGACCACACCGCCATCCAGGACTGGGATCCGCAGCAGTTCATCGACAATCGCACCACGGGGCCGGAGCTCGACGAGGACGGTCTCGCCGAGGACCTCCTGGAGATGATGGAGGCCGGTCCGGACCACTACGTGATCATCGGTCGCGTGATCGGCCAGCTGGGCTACTACGACCGGGACGACGTGGCGGCGGCTCTCATCGGCTCCGCGTCGGACTCCCTCCTCGGCGAGGTCGTCCGCACGGAGGAGGGACGCGCGCTGCTCGAGCAGCTCGCGCCCGAGCTCACTTCGGGCTGGGACGCCGATTCCGAGCGCTACCAGGCGGATCGCCTGGTCCGCACCCTCGCCGCCGAGGATGCCGCCCGGCGGCAGGCGATCGTGGAGGTGGAGCGGTTCCAGGGCCTGCGCGAGGACGCGCCGACGGCGTCGATCGCGTTCCCCGAGGAGTTCACGCCCCAGGATCTCACCCAGGACCTCGTGCACGCCCGGGAGCGGCTCACGCTCATCCAGGAGGACTTCGCCCACGCTCCGACCGTGGCGGCCGCCGCGGGAGCCGCCCTGGGCCGGATCGACGGCATGGCGGTGCGGGTCGCGGACGGCGACGTCGAAGCGCCGCGCCACATCCAGATCGCCCGCGTGGTCTGCGACGATGCGCTCGAGGTGCTGCCTGCCCTGCAGACGCGTCAGATGGAGCAGTGGGACACCATCCGCGCCCGCCCGTCCGATCGCGCCGTGATGCGCCTGTACGACGCGGCACGGGAGGCCTGGATCGAGGCCCTGACCCAGCTCTACACGACGGGTGACCTGGAGGCCTACTCCGGCGCGGTCGCGGTCATGGAGGCGCTCCCGAGGGCGCTCGTCCGGCTCGACATCGCAGTCGCCGCCGAGCGGGAGGGCGCTTTTGCGTCCCTGTCGCCGCATCGCACGCAGATGACGGCCTTCGCCGAGTGGATGCTGACATCACTCGAGGCCTGGGAGGCCGACGCCGCGGCGCAAGCCGACGCGGAGACCTCGGATCCCGAGCTCCTCGCGAGGCTCGACCACCTCACGGTGTGCATGGACCTGCTCCAGCACTGGGACCACGCAGTCTCCGCGGCCACGGCGTTGGAGAGCGGGTACAGCTTCACGCGGGTGTTCCACGCCGACATCGGCATCGACGCCGTGCTCGCGCTGGTCGAGGCCATGGAGGCCCCCGCACGGGCCGGCGAGACGACCACCCTGCGCGAGAGCGTCGCAGAGTTCGCCGCGAACGAGGACATAAAGGAGCTCTATCGCGAGATCCCCGACATCCTCCGCAGCTCCGGGATCGTCGTCGGGATCGGCATCACCCTCGTCGCAGCCCTGGCGACCATGGGCACGATGAGCTGGCTCGGTGCCGGCGCGGGCGCCGGGGTGGGCGCCGGCGCCGCGGCGGGCACGGGCAGCGCCGGAGCGGCCTCCGGCCTCACCGCGATGGGCGTGGCCCAGGGGGTGGGGTCGCTCGCGGTGGGCGCATTCGTGTTCACGTCGACGCACCGGGCCGGGGCCATGCTGCTGGACCAGCCGGTGCACGGCTCGTTCCTGGGCGACTTCCTCTGGAACTTCGGGTTGTTCGGTGCCCTGAAGGGCGTGTCGACCGGGATCCGCGCCGTGATGCTCGCCCGCAGCGGCGCGCGGACCGCCATCACCATCGGCGCCGCGGCGCCGCCGCCTGCCTACTTCGCCGTGCAGACCGGAGCCGCCCTCACCTCGCTCCAGCTGTACGGCATGTTCCGGATGCGCATCGAGCAGGGGCGGTGGCCCACGGCCAGGGAGCACGGGGAGATGGCGCTGCAGGGCGTGATCGTCATCGCGCTGCTCGGGGGGCTGCACCTGCACCTCGAGTCCCGCAGCGCGGCGGGCAGGCTCCAGGCGCAGTTCGGGCCTCGCTTCTCCGAAATCGAGACCCAGATGCGGGCGCTGGAGACGGAAGCGGGACGTGCGGCTGCCGAGGGCGACGGCACGGTCCCGCCCGAGCTCCAGGCGCGCGCCGAGGCCCTCCAGACACAGATGGACGGCCTGCTGGGCGAAGCGCGCACCTGGGTCGCAGCAGAGGGCCTCGCAGACGGCCTGAGAAGCCAGCTGGCCGGCATGGACCACCTCGAGGTGGCCTCCCAGTCCCTCACGCGATCCCTCGGCATGCCAGCACGCGTCGCCCTCCGCCCGTCGGGTCGTCCGAACCAGCACTCCTACCGGAGCGGCGAGACGGATGCCGTCGTCGACAGCCTGCGCGATCAGGGCGCCGACGTCACGGTTCGTGCACCCAGCACGGTGGAGCACGATGGCGGGTCGCTCGTCCTCCCGCGGACCGTGGTCGCCCGGTTCGCCGACGGGCGCGGGCTGATGACCCTCACCGAGCGCACTGCGGGCACCGAGCAGGCCAGCGTGATGGACCTGCCGCGGCTCGAGGCCGGCACCGACGTGGCCCACTTCGACGTGCGCGAGATGCAGGAGCGCCTGGACGCCGCCGGCCTCGGGCCCGACGCGCGGGCATTCGTGGAGTCGATCGCGACCGAGGCAGGGCTTCCCGCACGGTCGGTCAGCACGTCGATGGCCCAGGCGATCGTCGAGGCAGACGCCGCCATCACCCGCGGAGACATGACGTCCGCGCGTGCGGCGTTCGAGTCGCGCGGGTTCACGGCCGAGCAGGGCGACGCCCTCGGCGACGCGATCGCTCGCGCGCGCGACAGGACTCCTCTCTCCGTCTACCGCGTGCCCTACGCGCTCCTCCCGGATGGCCGACACGTCGACCCCAGCTCGGCCAGCCACAGGGGCTACTGCGGTAGTCAGATCCCGCCGAGTGTCGTCTTCGTGGAGGGATTCTCGGCACGGGGCGCGAACCTCGACCTGCGCGGGCACTCCGAGGAGGCGCCGGGCAGTGCGTTCCGCGGCACCACGGGCACCATCTTCACGCCCGATGGCGAGCAGGGCGCGGGGCGATGGGCCGATGCGGGCGGCTACGTCTACCTGATCGACGGCGTCCCCGGCTGGGACGTCAACGCCCTGCTCGAAGGCCGGGTCCAGCGTGCCGGGGGCTTCGGCGGCAACCTGATGAGCGGCGAGGGCGAGACGGCGATCCTCGGACACGTGCCACCCGCACGCATCCAGGCGGCCTTCGAGATCGTGCAGGGCCGCGGGACGAGGCTCCAGGTGGGCGAACGCATCGACAACCCCAACTACGTACCGCTCGAAGGGGCCCCATGACCGACCTCAGGGAGCGATGGCGCACGGGAGCCGGGCCTACGGTGCTGGAGGACCTGCTCCGGGCCCTCGCGGCCCGCGAGGACTGGTGCGTGCACGCCGCCCGCATGCCCGCATCGTCGGAGATCCGCGACCAGGCGGACCTGCGCGGCGTCCACCTGGAGGACCGCGACCTGCGCGGTGCCGACCTGGCCTTCGCGGCCCTGGAGGGCGCGGTGCTCGTTCGATGCGCCCTCGACCGCGCGGACCTCCAGTCGACGACGGTGTCCGGGGCCCGCTTCGAACGGTGCTCGATGTCGGGGGCCCGGCTCATCGCGACGCGCGGCGCGGGGGCCGTCTTCGATGGATGCGACCTCACGGGCGTCGAGCTCTACGACGCCCGGCTCGACGCCCCCCTCTTCCGTCGCTGCGGGTTCGACGGCGCCCGCATCGTCCTGGCCCGGCTCGATGGGGCCCTCTTCGAGGAGAGCTCACTGGAAGGGGCCTGGGTGCAGGGCGTCTCGCTGCGCGACGCCGACCTGCGCACCGCTCACCTGGATCGGGCCCGCGTGCACCAGGTGGACCTGGAAGGCGCCCGGCTTCCGTGAGCGGGACGTCCCGGTTACGCACGTTCGTTCGAGCGGAGGAGCCATGATCGGCTTCGTGCTGGTGGCGGGTGCCTGGGCCCAGGACGTGGTCGGCACCTGGGTGTGGGTCGACCCGTCGTGGGGCGGGTCGTTGACGATGGACCTCCGTGCCGACGGGAGCGGCGCGATCGACGGCGCACCCGTCCGGTGGTCGCGCGACGGCGGGCGCCTCGTGCTCGACGCCGACGGCGAGCGCATCGTCTACGACGTGCAGGTCGCCTCCGACTCCCTCACGGCCTCGGGCGGCGATCTCGACGCCACCGCGGTCTTCAAGCGCATGGGGGCGGCTCCGGTGGCGCCGGCTCCGGCCCCCTCACCGGTGGCACCCGCTCCCGCGCCCGTGGCGCCACGCCCGTCCGGCAGCGCGTCCAGCTCGCCCATCGTGGGTGCCTGGGGCGACGGCCACGGCGGGCGCCTCGTGTTCGAGGCCGATGGCACGTGCCTCTACGTCGGTCAGCGGCTCACGTACACGTACGACGGCGCGAAGCTCGTGATGAACGGCCCGGGCGGGGCGGTCACGATGGACGTGACCATCGACGGCGACCGGTTCGTGCTCCGCGCGAACGGCGAGACGCAGGTGCTGGCGCGTGAGGGCTCGTCGGCGGTGGCCGACTCCCCGCCTGCCGCGACCGCCGGCGTGGCGGGCGTCTACACGGTGAGCGAGTCGAGCATCGACTCCAGCAACGCGCTCGTGATCTCGCAGACCCTCACGCTGTGGCCCGACGGCACGGTCGGCTGGAGCAAGTCCGAGATGGGGGCGAGCCGCACGGCGATCTCCGACCAGCTCGAGCGGTTCGCGTCGTTCCGCAACGACCCCGGCTCGCGCGGTCAGACGTTCGGCACGTGGCAGGCGAACGGCTCCGACGTGGTCGTGCAGTGGTCGATCTGGAACGGGCTGCGCTGCCAGGGGCGCATCGACCCCGTGTCCGGTGCGCTCACGCTCACCGGCATGGGCATCCTGAACGAATCCGCCACCCTGACCTACCAGCGCCAGCGGTAGGCCAGGGCGCGAGCTCACGCCAACAGCGTCCGGACCATCTCGACGGCACGGGCCTCGTCCGCGCCGACCTTCGGAGCGCCGAACCCGAACCACGTCGGGCGGGCCGTGGCGGCGGCGACGGCCTCCGCGGTACCGACGAGGTCGCCGAGGAGGCGGTCGGACTCCTGGGGCACGTGCCTACGGACGAGATCGGCGGTCGTCTTCAGGACCCCGAGCATCCGGGCACCGTCCGAGAGCAGCCGCGCGATGGCCTCTTCGAGGCGGAGGCCGTTGCGCTGGATGCCGGCGAGGAACAGCGGGTGCGACGCCATCAGCGACGCCCGGAGGGCCTCGATCTCGGGCTCGTCGAACCGCCCGTCCGCCGCGGCGACGAGCACGAACACCGCGATGGGCGCGAGGCCCAGCGCACGCAACAGGTCGTCGGGCACGCCGTTCGCAATCGACGCCTGCTCCACACCGTCGAGGAATACGCGGACCACGCCCGCACGCGCGATGACGCCGGGCTGCTGCGCGACGGAGCTCTCGACGTAGTGGACGAATCCGGGGACCTCGTCGGGGCGCAGCGACATCCGCGACAGGTGGACATCGATGTCGACGGGCGCCGTGTTCCCCGAGAGGCCCCGCGCGACGAGGTGCCGCATCAGGCCCCCGAGCAACGGCGCGCTGACCTGGTGGAGGTCGGGGCCGCTCGCGCGCACCTCGACGCGGTCCCCCACCGTGGACACGGCCACGTCGATGGGCACCTCGGGGTGGCTCTCCGCGTCGGCGCGACCGCTCTCCTCCATGCCCGCCGCGCTTCCGCACACCACGCCGTCGACGACCAGGAGGCCCACGGGGGACAGCCCGCCCGTGTTCGCCCGCCAGTACTGGGCCGAGACGAACTGGAGGAAGAACGACATCATCTCGCGGGGAAGGCCGGCATCGGCGGCGATCAGGACGCCGCGGCGCGGCACGCCGACCACGAGGTCCTTGCAGCCGAGCTTGTACGCCACGTGGCGCATGGCTTCCGGATTCAGGACCTGCTCCGCGGCATACTCGTCGCCCTCGAGCATCGCCATCGCGAACGGCGGGCCCTCGGGATCGTCGAGGATTCCGATCTGGTACGGCAGCTTGCGCAGATTCGCGCTGGACGCCTGGCGCAGCGCCTCGGCGTCACCAGCCGTCCGGATCTGGCGGGTATGCGGCGAATCGTCGGCGAACGTGAGCAGCGGAATCCACGGCGACGCCCCCTTCACGATGGGCTGGTGGACCGCGTGGGCCCGGCCGGGCCAGTCCGCGGGCTGGAGCGCGGGGACGAGCAGGGTGGCGGTGGAGGTGGCGGCGTCGAGGTTCATTCGGGCTCCTTCGACCGGCGGTCGTCGCCGGCACTGGAGAGCTGCGACCCCACCCCCTCTCCGGGAACCCTCTCGGGAAGCCCTGCTACACAGCGCAACAGGCCCGTCGGCGCGGGTCGGGCGCTGCAACACGGCACATCCCGCGGCGGTGCGGGCCCATCGCGCGCCGATCACCCGGGAGGGCGGTCAGAACGGGATGTCCGCCTCTTCGTCCGCGGATTCCCCGACGGCACCAGGGAGATCCACCTGGATGTCGGGCCCGAGCATCGCGTCGAGCGGATGGCCGTAGCTCGGGGCCCGGTCGGGACGCAGCCCCTCGCCGAGGCCCTGCCCCTCGGTGCGACAGGCGCCGAGCCACGCGATGAGCGCGTCCGGCTCGATGCCGTGGAGGTACAGCGTCACGTGGTGCTCGCTCATCGGTCCTCACGCAGCGTCATCGTCCACAGGGAGGTGGGCCGGATCGCCCGCGTCAGGGACGCCAGACCGCGCCCCCCTCCCCCGCGTCATCGTCGCACGGGTTGTCGGAGCCACCTCCCCACACCACGAGGGCGTCGCCCGTCCACTGCATCGCAGGCGTCTTTCGCGCGCGCGGGCTGCGCTTGCGCGGCATCCGGCTCCACTCGCGGGTGTCGGGCGCGTAGATGGCGCCCCGGTCGGCCCAGAACGCGATGCGGTCGCCCATCCGGGCGGCCTTGCCACCGACCCGCGGGCCGTGCGGCCCCTCCTCCCAGGTCGCCGACTCCGGATCGTAGTGCCACACCCAGCTCCCCCCCTCCCCCGCCGAGGTCACGATGAGGAACTCCTCGCCGGTCCAGACGGCGGGCAGCTCCGCGACGAGCCGGACGGTGGGACCGCCCTCCAGCTCCGTCCACGCGTCGGTCTCGAGGTCGTACGGGTAGAACAGGCGCTCGCCGCCGGTCTGGTTCGGCGACCAGTAGTACACCTGGGACCCGGTCGACGCGCTGTGCATGGCGTAGCGATCGCCGCCCGGCGGTCCGAACGACTCGATGGGGCGCCACGTGTCCGTCTCCGGACGGTAGGCGGCCGACCGGTACCCCGGCGACCACACGACGACCTCTTCGCCCGTCCAGGTCGGGTAGTACGTGGGGTCGTGCTCGAGGAGGTCTCCGGGAGCCGAGCCGACCAACCACGCGTCGGCCGCCGGGTCGTACGCGTGCAGGAACGGCCAGTCCGACCCGCCGAGCTGGGTCCAGACGAGAGCGTGGGTCCCCGTCCACCACATGCCGGCGTTGGAGGCCGGGTCCGGGGCCCCCTCCACCGACATGGGCGCCCAGGCGTCGGACTCCGGGTCGTAGCGCGAGCCGGTCTGCAGGTCGTTTGCGCCCGTCAGGCACCCGTACACGAATCCCTGGGTGTAGCCGCCCCAGACCAGGACCTCCGAGCCGGTCCAGGCCGTCGCGGCGGCGGTCCGGATCTCGGGGGCACCTTCCTCGGTCATCGGCGTCCAGTCGCCCTCCACCGGGTAGCAGGCCGGGAGCAGGGCCAGCAGGGCCAGTCGCATGGAGCACCTCCGGTCTCGGTGGGTGCAAAGGTCACGCCAGGACCGATCTAAGGACTCGCTAAGACCTCGGGTCTACGCCTGGAGATCCGCGGGGCCGCCGATACCTCGTGGGCCCTTGATTGCCGTTGTGAGGTCGCCCATGAAGCGTTGGCCGCTGCTCGTCTCGTTCGCCCTGTCGTCGTCGTGCTCCCGCTCGGGATTGAGCGACCACACCCTCGACGCGGGCGTGTGGGAGGAGGCGCTCGAAGCCTCCCGCTCGTGCTCGGGCGTCGAGATGGAGGACGCGGGGCCGTTCGGAGGTCGCGTGATGCTGACGTTCGACGACGGGCCCCACCGCGTGAACACGCCGCGTGTGCTGGCGACCCTGCGGGCCGAGCAGGTGCCCGCGACGTTCTTCGCGCTCGGCGAGATGCTCGAGAGCGCCGACCAGCTCGCCATCGCGCAGGAGATCGTGGCCGACCCGCTGTTCGACCTCGCCAACCACAGCTACCACCACGACGACCTGCGGTACGTGTCGGCGTCGAAGCTCTATTCCGAGGTGGACGGGACCCACGAGCGGCTCGTCGTCGCGGGTGCTGCGCCCGACCTCTTCCGCTTCCCGTACGGCGCGAGCACGTGCACGTCCCGCGACCGGGTCGAGTCGCGCGGCTACCGCGTCGTCGGCTGGCACGTCGACAGTGTGGACTGGTGCTACGCGGGCAGCGGCTCGTGCTCGCTGTCGCGGGTGCCATCGGCCTTCCGGCACGACATGGTGGGCTACGTGCTCGACCTGCTCGAGGAGCACGACGGCGGCGTGGTGCTGCTGCACGACATCCAGTCCCGCACGGCGGACGTGCTGCCCGCGCTGATCACCGCCATCCGCGACGCCGGCTACACGTTCGCGGCGCTCGACGACCCCGCCGTCCTGCCGCTGCTCAACGGCGTGGAGCCGCCCTACGACCCGTGGCTCGGCGAGACCTGCGACCCCGCCGACGACCGGTGCAGCTTCGCCGAGCCCGACGCCTGGTGCGAGCCCGTCGCAGACGGCACGTCCGGCGTGTGCATGCGCGCGTGCGAGGGCTACTGCCCCGATCGCACGGGCTCCGCGACGACCTTCTGCGTCGAGACGCCCGTGGGCGAAGGCGTCTGCCTCGGCCGCTCCGACGACGCGAACCACTGGTGCGACGACGTGCCGGGGACCGTGGCCGACGAGGTCGACCGCTTCGTGGGCGCGTCCGGCGCTTCGGCGGCCCGCCGCACGGTCTGCGTGCCGGAGGACTGGAGCGCCGGGTAGGCGCCCGGATTGCGGCGGGAAACGCGCGAGACGGCTATCTGCTGGTCGTGCCGGATCGACCCCTGATCACCGTCGTGGTGCCCTGCCTGAACGAAGAAGCCTGCCTGCCGCTGCTGGTCGACAGGCTCGTGCCCGTCCTCGAGCCGCTGGGTACGTGGGAGGTGCTGTTCGTCGACGACGGCAGCACCGACGGCACGCTCGCCGCATTGCGCAGCCTGCACGCCCGCGACCCGCGCCTGCACTTCCTCTCGTTGAGCCGCAACTTCGGGCACGAGGCGGCGACCACCGCCGGCATGGCGCACGCCCGGGGTCAGTGGGTCGCGCTGATCGACGCCGATCTGCAGGACCCTCCCGAGGTGCTCACCGCGCTGCTGGCGCGCGGCGCCGAGGGGTTCGACGTGGTCACGGCGCGCCGCCGGGCCCGCAGCGGCGAGCGGCTGTCGAAGCGCCTCACGAGCGCGCTGTTCTACCGGGCCATGACGCTGCTCGTCGACGACTTCGAGCTGCCGCTCGACACCGGCGACTTCCGGGTGCTGTCGCGCAAGGCGGTCGACGGGTTCCTGCGGATGCCCGAGCGCAACCGGTTCGTGCGCGGGATGATCGCGTGGTCGGGCTACCCCACCGCCGAGGTGACGTACGAGCGGGACGCCCGCGCGGCCGGCGAGACGAAGTACGGGCCGCTGCAGCTCGCCGCGC
Organism: Alphaproteobacteria bacterium; assembly: GCA_020632875.1. Taxonomy (GTDB): domain Bacteria; phylum Myxococcota_A; class UBA796; order UBA796; genus JACKEQ01. Next base: position 48,259 of record JACKET010000006.1, on the reverse strand, counting down.
TCGCCCTCGACGCCGTCATCGGGTTCTCGACGGTGCCCCTGCGGATCTCGAGCTGGCTCGGGATCTCGATCACGGCGCTGGCGGCCGTGGGGGCCATCGTGGTCGTGGTGCAGCGCCTGTTCCTCGATCTCGACATCGAGGGCTACGCCTTCCAGACGGTCTCGATGCTGGTGCTGGGCGGCGTGCAGCTCGTGATGCTCGGGGTCCTCGGCGAATACGTGGGCCGCATCTACGACGAGGTGAAGCGCCGCCCGCTGTACCTCGTCGCCGAGGCCAGCACGCCCGAGAAGCCGGCGGATCCGGGCTGATGGAGCCCGAGCTCTTCGACGACCTCGCCCGCATCGAAGCGCGCCACTGGTGGTTCCGCTCGCGGCTCGACGCGTCGCTCGCCGTGCTCGAGCACGCGGGGCTCCCGCGCCCGGCCCGGGTGCTCGACCTCGGCGCCGGCACCGGGGGGACCACCGAAGCGCTCGCTGCGCTCGGCCCCGTCGAGGCGCTCGAGGTGCACCCCGACGCGCTGCGCCACCTCCGCCGTCGCACGCTGGCCGGGCTCTACACACAGCCCCTCGCGGAGCTCGGCCTGCCCGACGCGAGCTACGACCTCGTCACGGCCTTCGACGTGCTCGAGCACCTCGACGACGATGCCGCCACGATCCGCGAGGTGGCGCGGCTGCTGCGCCCGGGCGGCGCCTTCCTCGCGACCGTGCCCGCGCACCCGCGCCTCGCGTCGCGCCACGACGAGCTGCACCACCACCGCCGCCGCTACACGCGTGCGGCGCTGCTGGCGTCGTTCGCCGGGTCGGGGCTCGAGGTGACGCTCTACCCGTGGCTGTCGCTGCTGCTGCCCGCGCTGGTCGCCAGCCGGGCCTGGCTCCGCCTGTGCCCACCGCGCTCGCAGAGGCTGCGCGTGCCGCCCGGGCCCGCGAACCGGGCGCTCCTGGCCGTGACCTCGCTCGAGACCCGGTGGCTGCGACGCGGTATCGCGCCGCCCTTCGGAGGCTCGTGGATCGCCCTCGCGATGCGGCGGGCCACCCGGCGTGGAGGCGTCAGCCCCCCGGCTGCATGACCGTGCCGGTCACGTTCGCCGACTGGGAGTTCGTGTCGGTGCCGTTCGTGATCGACACCGCGACCGTGGCGGACACGGACTCGCTGCCATCCCAGGCGCCGCAGTTGAAGCTCACGGCGACCGTGAGGCTCGCGCCCGCCGCGAGCGTGGTCGTGGGCTCGGTGACGCTCAGGATCACGGTGCCGGGCGGGCTCGCGTTCTCGACCGCGAGCGTGACGGTGGCCTCGGTCGCGCTCGAGTTGGTGATGGTGACCACGCCGATCGGCTGCGGACACGGGCTCTTGGTGACCGTGTGCGTGAACGTGAGGGCCGAGAACTCGATGGACAGGGCGCTCTGGGGGGCCGTCGGCGTGGTGCTGGGCGTGCCGTTGTCGTCGGAGTCGTCGGGGTCGTCTTTGGGACAGTTGCCCGCGAAGTTGCCGAGCACGAGGAACAGGGCCAACCAGCGGAACCGCGACATCATCTCTCCAGGCGTGACGCCGGGACGATAGCCCGCGGCAAACGGGCGGTCAACGCGAGACCGGCACGGAAGACACGTGCTTCGACGCCAGCACTTCCTCGACGCGCCCGGGCGGCGTCCACGCGAGCCGCAGCGACGCGGGGCCCCCGGTGTCGCCCCAGTCGAGCCGCAGGTGGTGGAGCCCCGGCGCGAGGTCCGCCACGCCGGTCCCGATGTCCCACACCGTGCCCTGCCACCGGTCGACGACGAGCCGGCCGTCGATCCACAGCCGGCTCCCGTCGTCCGCCTTCGCCGAGAACGCGTAGGTCCCCTCCTCCGCGATGTCGAGCCAGCCCTCCCAGCGGACGAAGTGGGGCGCCTTGTGCGGCTTCTCGCGGTCTCCGGGCCACCTGACGTCCGCCACCGGGAGCGTCTCCACGCGCTCCGGCTCGCCGTCGGGCCCCGTCCCGCGGTACCAGGACACGCGCCATCCCTCCACGCGCTCCGCGGGAATCGCCGGTGGGACGAAGTCGCCGAGGAGGGGTGTCACGCGGTCCCACTCCCGCGCGGCGGGCACGAGGTCGAGGCGGTCCTCGGCGACCCACACCGCGATGCCGAGGTGGCCGCGGAACGGGAAGTCCCTCACGCGGAACGCCCGGGATGTGCCCGCCCGCACGCGCGCGCGCTCGCGAGGCAGCGCGAGGAGCACGTCTCCGTCGACGGGGTCGGGCACCCCGCCGTCCTCGGGTCGATAGCCGATGCCGGTTCCGCGGAGGTACCAGTTGAGCGGATACCGCGCCGGATGCAGCCGGCGGACCGTGGCACCGGCGTCGCGGGTGTGGACGTCCCGGAGGATCTGCGCCACGGCTTCGACCTCGCGGCGGGTCTGGACGTAGACCAGGGGCTCGTCCGGGTCGTCGTGACGGACGAAGGCCACGTCCACGGCGAGCCCGGCGGAGACCAGCGTCAGGAGCGCGCCGACGGGCGCGACCCACCCGCCCGGCGCGCGCCCGGCCGACCACCCGACGAAGAGGGCCAGAGGAATCACGAGGTTCAGCACGCACCAGGGCGTCTTGTACGGAATCGCGCTGTACACGGCCGCGACCGCGAGCCCCCACGCGAGGAGGCCGAGCCCGAAGGGGTCCCGGCGGCGCACGGCCGCGGGCGCGCCGAGCACGGCGACGACGAGCATCGCCCCCTCGTAGCGCCCGAGCAGGTGCAGGAACTCCCACCACGGGCTGCTCGCGTGTCCCCCGCCCTCGGCGCCCCGCGCGCCCCAGTGGAGCCAGGTCGTCACGAGCCCGACCACACCGGCTGGATCGCGGCCGAACCCGCTGAAGAGGACGAGGAGCACGAGGACCGCCGAGCCCACCGCCCACGCGCCGGTCTCCCGCCAGCGCTCGCGCAGCGCGGGGCGCGCCCCTGCAGCGACGGCCACGGCGAGGCCCACCGCGAGCCCACCGAACGTCAGGATGGCGGTCTCCTTGGTGGCGAGCATCGCTGCGAGGAGCGCGCCGACCGCCGCGGCCCGCGCCCGTCCGCCGGTGCGGAGCCAGTGGTCCGTCGCGACGACGAGGCCGAGCGTCGACGCGACGAGCAGCGTCTCGTGGATGGCGTCACGCGCGTAGTAGACGAGCGACGGCGACACCGCGAGCGCCCAGGCCAGCGCCAGCGCACCGCGCTCCCCGAGGCGATGGCGCAGGCCCCAGGCCATCGCCGGCATGGACGCGCCGACCAGCATGGTGGGCAGGCGCAGCGACACGAGCGAATCGGGCCCGAGCAGGCGTCCCACGGCATCGACGTAGTGGTGGAGCGGACCGTGGTAGTTCGCCGGGTCGTAGGCGTAGAAGCCTCGGTTCAGGATCCGCCCGGCGATGAACCAGTTCACGGCCTCGTCGTGGTGGATCGGACGGAGCTCCGGCGCGACGACCCGCAGGAGGAGCCCGACGGCGCAGGCCAGCGCGAAGAGTGCGTGTCCACGGGTCATTCCGCGTACCCGAGGGCCTCGAGCTCCCCCTGCAGGTCGGCTCCGGGCGGGGTGCCGCCCGGGACGACGCCGACGAGCGTGCCGGCGCCCGAACCGGGGGCGAAGAACGCGGCGGGATCGACGGCCGCGAGCGAGGCGACGGCGTGCTCGACCCGGTCGACCCCGATCGTCGCATCCGACGCGAAGGAGGCGACGGGAACGGCGACCAGCGCCACGCCCTCCAGGCGGAACGCGCTGCCCGCAGGCGGCTCCGGGACCCGGCCGGAGGCGGTCGGCCACGCCAGGGCCCGCAGGTCGCGCGCGGCAGCGTCCGGCAGCCGGACCGGGACTGCCCGGTCGCGCACCGCGACGACGACGTGGTCGGCGAGGGACGGCAGGAACACGGAGAACAGGTCGCGCCAGGCCGCCCGCTCGACGCCGGGTGGCGGGACACCGCGCGTCGCTTCGGTCGGGTCGGACCGGTCGTACCAGCCCGCGAGGTCGGTGTGGCCGCGGGAGCCCGGGCCCGCGCGATCGGTGTCGACCACGAGCTTCCAGCCGTCTCGCACGGCGTACCAGCGCTCGGCGCCGTACAGCGTGCCGCCGCCCGCCGTGGGGAGCGGCGGAGGCCCGGGCACCCCCGCGGCGTCGAGGAGGAGCCCGGCCACGCCGGACACGGGCACCGGCTCGGAGACACGGGCCCCGGGTGTCGGACCGGGCACCACCACCAGCGGCACGCGCAGCAGCTCGTCGTACAGCGAGTGCCCGTGCTCGAATCGCCCGTGCTCCCAGAGCTCTTCGCCGTGATCGGCCGTGACGACGAGGAGGTTGGCCCCGTCGAGGAGTGCCGCGACCTCGCCGAGCACGCGGTCGGCGTCGCGGATCGACGCGGTGTGCAGGGCCTCGACGTGCGCGCGGTTCGCGTCGTCGAGGACGAGCCGTCCGCGCGCGAGATCCAGCAGGGCGTCGGACCCCATGCCGTCGACGAAGGGGCCCGGCGGCGCGGGGGGCGGCGCCTCCGGGCGGTATGGCCCGTGCGGCTCCATCAGGTGCACGAACACGAACCGATCCTGCCCGCGGGTCGCGTCGAGCCACTGCGCGACCCCATCGACGGCCGCCCGGCCCGCGCCGGGACGGCTGCGCGTGCCGTAGTCGACGTAGCGGTCGAACCCCTGCGCCAGGCCGAAGCCTTCCGTCAGGAACGGGTTGTTGATCCAGGCGCCGGTGGCCCAGCCCTGTGCGCGCAGCCGCTCGGACACGGTCTCGACGCCGTCCGGGACGCGGCGCCGGCCGCTCTTCACCTCGCGCGTCCGGCCGCCCGTGCCGCCCGCCCCCGCCGGGAGCCCGGTGAGCATGGACGCGAACGCGGGCAGGGTCCACGGCGCAGCGCTCCATGCGGCGTCGAACCGGGTACCCCGGGCGGCGAGGGCCGCCAGCGCGGGCATGTCGGCGTCCGTCGCGCGGGCGGCACCCAGCGTGTCGATGCCGACCAGGGCCACCAGGCGGCCCGTCCTGGAGCGGTCGATCACGACGGGCTCGGCCCACGCGACGTGCGCGACGGGCTCCGCCTCGCCCAGCCGGGACGTCGCCAGGGTGAGGGTCACGCCCCTCCCCGCCCACCGCGTGAGGTCCACGTCGATCTCGACCCACTCGTCGGGTGATGCCGGCGTGCGGCGCGAGCCCGCGACCTCCTCCCGCCCGTCGACCGCCACGCGGACCTCGCAGACCACGGTGCCTCCGGGCTGCTCCATGGGGAGGGCGGAGCACGCGGTGACGAGGTGGGGCGCCTCGCCCAGCGCGACCTCCCAGCCGAACGCCGACCCGGTCGGCGCGTACAGGGCGCGGCGCCGGTCGCTGCCACGGTGGACGGGGCCCTTCATCGACACGTGCCCGAGCAGCGGGTGCGCGTCGCCGCGGAACCGGGCGAACGGCGCGGGATCCGGGGCCGTGGTGTGCGCCTCGCCCATTCGGTCGAGCAGCCGGGATGCGTCGACCCGCTCGGACAACGCGGGGACCGCGTCGGGCACCGGCACGCCGTCGAACGGGACGGGCGGCGGGCGCGAGCAGGACAGCGCGAGCCACGCGATCACGGGCGCCTCCACGCCCAGGCGACCAGCAGCAGGGTGGCGAGGGTCACGAGCCGCCCGGCCCACCGCGACGGCGTGGCGCCGAGGGCCAGCTCGACCCGCGCCGCTCCCGGCGGGACGGGCACGGCGAGCAGCCCGTCGACTGCACCCACCTCGACGGGCTCGCCGTCCACCCGCGCCCACCAACCGGGGAACGCCTGCTCGACCAGCACCAGCGTGCCGGCGGGCATGGCGGGCGGGAGATCGATCACCACCTGGGAGGGCCGCGGTCGTCGCACCGTGGCGCGCACGCCGTGCCGGCCGCCCTCCCACACGAGCTGCACGCGGGGCCAGTCGGCGACGGCGCGGACCTGCGCCCCGCGCGAGCCGGGCAGGACGAGCGCGACGCCCGCGCGCTCCATGGCCGCCGCGTCCCGGCCCTCGATGGGCTTGCGGAAGGCCGCTGCCGTCGCCTCGGTCCAGAACTCGGCGGGCACCGGATAGACGCCCGCCACCTCCACGCGGGGGTCGCGCGGCGGCAGGAGCCCGCCCACCACGCGGATCGGGAGGTCGCCCGTCGCGCGGCCGGCCCACGCGGGCCCCTCCGTGGCGGGGCCGACCGAAGCGGGCGGCGCGGGCGGCCGGGCCGCGGCGAGGTCGACGGGGACGGCCTCCGCCCCCCACACGTCCGCGTCCGGATCGCACGTCGGCGGCGGGCGGACCTGGGGCGTCGCGACGAACGCCGCCTCGGGCCAGTCGACCCAGCTCCCCGCACCCGACGCCGGCCGGGCGTCCCAGACCAGCGCAGCGGTCGCGAGCCCCACGAACAACGGCCCCCGCGCGACACCCGACCGGGACACGAAGAGCGCGAGGCCCCACACGCCCGCCAGGCTCGCCGGCCCGAGGAAGCGCCACGGGAACTGCAGCGGGTGGAACACCGAGACGTGCCCCATGGCCCACGAGACCGACGGCCAGGTGGCGGCCCAGCTCCACAGCCCCGCGGCCCCCACGGCGCGGGCGAGCGGATCGCGCGACGCCAGGCCGAGCAGGGCGGGCACGCAGAGCACCCAGCCCAGGTAGAACGGCGGCTCGACGTACGACTCGCCCGCGCGGTCGCGGCGTTCCTCCTGGGCGAGCGTGAGGCTCAGGCGCCGGCCGTGCCATGCCTCGCGCACGAGCGGCTGGAGCGGGTGCAGCGCCCGGGCCTGGTAGCCGTTCGGACCGCTCGGCAGCACGACGTGCACCCGCGTGGACGGCAGATCGACCGCGGACGGCACCGTCTGGAAGGCCGAGAGACCCAGCGCCACCACCGCGGCGGCGGCCAGGCTCCGGGCGCCGGGCGCGGCGCGGCCCAGCGCGATGGCGAGCGGGAGCCCGCCCCACACCGCCGTGACGAGCGAGAGCGGATGGGTCAGCACGAGCAGCGCGGCGACCCCCGCCAGCCACCGCGCCGGGCGCGTCAGCAGGGCTCCGGGCTCGCCGCGCGCCACCCGCACGCACAGGTGCCAGAACGGCAGCACCAGCGCGAGGCCCAGCATCTCGCCGAGCGCGAAGCGGTAGCCCACGTCGTAGAGCCGGTACGGCGCGAGCAGGAACGCCACGCACCCGAGCAGCACGGCGGGGCCCGAGAGCCCCCGATCCGCGAGGACCACCGCCGTGGTCGCCATCCCGAGCGCTCCCGAGAGCCAGCCCAGCGCGACGATGGCCGTCGGAACGTCGAGCCCCGCCGCCACGAGCCCACCGCCGAGCAGGTACGGCACGGGCGGGTAGAACTGCGGGGCGGGCGAGCCCAGCCCCACGGTGTCGAACCAGAGCGGGCGCAGCTCGCCGGCGAGCATCGCGCGGGCGGTGCTCCAGAGCGCCCACGCGTGCACCGACAGGTCGTGGGTGAACGGCAGCCCCGGCACGACGAGTGCCCGCGCGACGGGCAGCACCGACAGGCACGCGAGGCCCGCGACGCCGAGCCACCGGGCGAGATGCGTCGGAACCCTCGCCGACGCCGCGCACAGGAGGATGCCCAGCAGCCCCGCCACCGACGCGAGCAGGGGCACGTCGCAGGCCTCACCGATGTCGCTCGTCGCCATCCAGGCGACGGGAACGGCGAGCGCCCACAGCGCGAGCTGGCTTCGACCCACTCCCACCTCGTCGGCCCGCACGATAACGCACCGGGTCCCGCCGCTCTGCTACGCTCGCCGGGTGCTGTTGGTCTCCACGCTGCTCGCCTGCTCGTCCGGGCCGCCCGAGGGTCCCCCCGAGGCGTTCTTCGCGCCCGACACGCCCGCGGTGATCGCGATCACGCTCCCTCCGTCGTCCCGCGCGTCCCTCGTCGAGGCGCCCCGCGAGTACGTGCGGGCGACCGTCGAGATCGACGGCTGGAGGCAGCGGGTCGGCATCCGGCTCAAGGGTCGGGGGTCGTTCCGCGGCATCGACAGCGGCGAGAAGCCGGCCTTCAAGATCGACTTCGACCGGTACGCGCCCGGGGCGCGGTTCCACGGCATGCGCGGGCTGACGCTGAACAACATGGCGAGCGATCCGTCCCTGCTCGCCGAGACCGCGTGCTACGCCGCGTTCGGGGCAGCCGGCCACGCGACGCTGCAGACGCGGCACGCGCGCGTCACCCTCGACGGCGACGACCTCGGGGTGCTCCTCGCGCTCGAGGACACCGACCGCGACTACCTCGAGCGCACCTTCGGCGACGCCCGCGGCAACCAGTACGAAGGCACGTGGGCGGCGCAGGGGGGCGAGCGGGTGTTCGCGGACTTCACGGAGGCCGGCGTTCCCGTGTTCGAGCACGACACCGCGGGGCTCCCGGCCGACCGCGCCGACCTGCTCGCGTTCGTGGCCGATCTCGACGCCGACCCGGTCCGTGCGGTCGAGGAGCACGTCGATCTCGACGGGCTGCTGCGCTTCACGGCCCTCGAGGTCTGGACGCTCCACTGGGACGGCTACGTCGGCACGCGCAACAACTACCGCGTGTACACCGGCCTCGAAGCGGGCTTCCAGCTCGTCCCCTGGGGGTGCGACGACGCCATGCGGCACACGGCGCTGCTGCGCCCCACCGGGTTCGAGCGGCCGACGGGCGAGCCCGGGCGGCTCTGGCAGCTGATCCAGGACGACGGCGTCCTCCGCGAGGCGTGGCGCACCACGCTCCTCGACCTCGACGAAACGCTCGCTTCGTCCACGCTGCTCGAAGACGTCGCGCGGGCCGCCGACGCCATCGAGGCCGACGTGGAGGGCTCCGCGCTCGACGACGCCGCGCCGTGGGCCTCGGGACGGGACTGGGTGCTCGACACCCTCGCGACCCAGCCCGACCGCATCGCCCACCTGTTCGACTGAATCCACCGGAGGAAAACGTGTCAGCAGAGGTCCACGACATCGTGCTCGTCGGGGCGGGCATCATGAGCGCCACGCTCGGCACGCTCCTGCGCAAGCTCGATCCGTCGCTCACGGTGCGTGTCTTCGAGCGGCTCGACTCCGCGGCCGCCGAGTCGTCGGATGCCTGGAACAACGCCGGCACCGGGCACTCGGCGTTCTGCGAGCTCAACTACACGCCCGAGGCGCCGGACGGCTCGGTCGACGTGTCGAAGGCCGTGAAGATCGCCGAGCAGTACGAGCTCTCGAAGCAGCTGTGGGGCCGGCTCGTCGCGTCGGGCGACCTGCCCGCACCGGGGCGGTTCGTGCGGGCCGTGCCGCACGTGGCGTTCGTGTGGGGCGAGGCGGCGGTGGCCTTCCTCCACACGCGGTATCGCGAGCTCTCGCGCTCGCCGCTGTTCGCGGGCATGGAGCTGACGACCGATCCGGAGCGGATCCGCGCGTGGGCCCCGCTGGTGATGGAGGGGCGCGACCCGGCCGTCCCCGTGGCGGCGACGCGCATGGCCATCGGCAACGACGTGAACTTCGGGACCATCACGCGCAGCCTGTTCCGCAGCCTCGACGCGCAGCCCGGTGTGGTGTGCCACTTCGGGCACGAGGTGCGCGACTTCCGCCACAAGGGCGACGGGATCTGGCGCCTGAAGGTGCACGACCTGGCGACCGGCACCGACCGCATCGAGCGCGCGCGGTTCGTGTTCCTCGGCGCGGGCGGGGGCACCCTCCCCCTGCTCGAAGCGACGGGAATCCCCGAAGGCGACGGGTTCGGCGGCTTCCCCGTGAGCGGGCAGTGGCTCCGGTGCACGAACCCCGAGGTCATCGAGCGCCACGAGGCCAAGGTGTACGGCAAAGCGGCGGTCGGCGCGCCTCCGATGTCAGTGCCCCACCTCGACACCCGGTGGATCGACGGCCGGCGGAACCTGCTGTTCGGCCCGTATGCCGGCTTCAGCACGAAGTTCCTGAAGCGCGGGTCGTACCTCGATCTGTTCCAGTCCATCGGGGTCGACAACATCGTGCCGATGCTCGCCGCGGGCGCGCAGAGCTTCGAGCTGACGCGGTACCTCGTGGGCCAGGTGCTGCTCGAGCCCGAAGACCGCATGGCGCTGCTGCGCGAGTACCTGCCGGCCGCGCGAGACGGCGACTGGGAGCTCGAGATCGCCGGCCAGCGCGTGCAGATCATCAAGAAGGACGCCCAGCGCGTGGGGCGGCTGCAGTTCGGCACCGAGGTCGTCACCAGCGCGGACGGCTCGGTCGCGGCGCTGCTCGGCGCCTCTCCCGGCGCGTCGACCGCGGTGGCCATCATGCTCGACGTGCTGGCGCGGTGCTTCCCCGACCGCATGGAGGCCTGGCGGCCCGCGCTGACCGCGCTGATCCCGTCCTACGGGCGGTCGCTGCACGACGACGCCGACCTGTGTGCCCAGGTGCGTGCCCGGAGCATCGCCGCTCTCGGGCTCTGAACCCCGCAATCGATGCGCTATGGTCCCGCGGTATCGCCGGGGGCCGCGAATGAGCTATCGGATCGAGCGTGCGAAGACCGGGCGTTCGAGCTGCAGACACTGTGGGATGGTGATTGCAGCCGGCGCGTGGCGGTTCGGCCAGACGGAGGAGGTCTCGCGGTGGTTCCACCTGGGCTGTGCGTCGGCGGGGGCGCCGCGGGCCTTCGCGCCGTTCCGTGCCGAAGCCGCCGCGAAGCTCGCCGCCGAGCCCGACCGCGAGCCCGCCTCCACCCGACCGCGCGACCGCGAGGCCGAGCGCTTGCTGGCGACCTCTCCCGACGACCCCGCGGCGCGGCAGGTGTTCATCGACAAGCTCCTCGAAGCGGGCGACCCGTGGGGCGAGGTGCTCGCGCTGTACGCCTCCGGTGAGGATGCGCGGGCCCGCAAGCTCTTCAAGAAGCACCAGGCCGACCTCACCGGGGGCATGGCGCCGAAGCTGTTCGAGTGGGAGGACGGCTTCCTCGTCGACGCGCTGGTCGAGTCCCAGAGCCAGGCCCAGCTGGGCGAGCAGCTCGACCGGGTCTTCGGGCTGCGCACGGCGTGCGTGCTGCGGAACCTGCGCATCCCCATCGTCCCGGACGAGGCCCTGATCCGCCAGGTGTCCGAGCGGGCCCCGGCTTCGCTGCGGGGGCTCTTCAGCCACCTCGGGCCGGCGCTCGACCACCTCGACCGGCCCGGCCTCGACACGCTCGTCTTCTTCGTCCCCGCGCGCTCGGTGCCCCCCGAGCGGCTGTTCTCGGGGGTGGGCGTCCCCGATGTGCGGACGCTCGAGATGTTCTCGAACAACTCCCCGCTCTCCCCGGAATTCTTGCGTTCGCTGCTCCGCTCCCCCCTGGTCGCGCGCCTGTCGCGGCTCGGGCTCTTCCAGGGCGCGCTGTCGTCGCAGGGCGCCGACGTCGTGCTCGAAGAGGCGGACCGCCTCGACGGGATCGAGAGCGTCTGGTTCGAGGTCCCCAATGCCCAGAAGGGGGCGATCGCGAAGCGGTTCCAGGGCCGCCTGCGGGGCCTCGGAGAGTAGAAGGTGTGCGAACCCGGCGCGCGCCGTGATGTCCAACCGTCAGGCGGGAGGTCGGGATGGTGTGGCTGATGGCAGGTGTGGCGTTCGCGGGGGGGCTCCGGAGCCCCGAGCCGGCACCGGAGCCTCCGCCGGCGCCTGCGACACGCTCCCCGGGGTCCGGAGGCGGGACCGTGGTCGCGCCCCGTGACGATCGCCGAGTGACCGTGGACATCGGGCCCATCGCGTACGAGGGTCCCGACGCGGATGCGCTCTCCGCGACGTTCCGTCGGTACCGCGCTCAGTGGCAGTACTGCTACGAGCGGTTCCTGAACGCAGACCGCCGCCTGACCGGGGAGGTCGAGCTCGAAATCGTCGTTTCTGGTGGGGCCGGCGACACGACCGTGCTGTCGCACTCCGTCGAGGACGAGGACTTCGTGGAGTGCGTCCGGAAGCGCCCCGACTGGTGGGTGTTCCCAGAGGGTGTGGAGGGCACGCTCCGGGTGCCGATCGCGTTCTCACTCGGGCGCGACGCCTGGTACGAACCCGTGCAGGTCATTCGCGCTACCGGTCACTAGATCGAGGCACCTCGGCGGCAGCGGGCTCTCGGCGCGTAGGGTGCGCGCTCTCTCGGGGAATCGAACCACGGTGTTCGGGACCGCCTCGTCGACCCACACGATCTGCCCGTCGATGAACACGACCTCGTAGTGGTACGCGTCCCGCGCCTCATCTCGGTGCTCCCAGCCCGAGGCGTCCGTCAATGCCTGGTCGAGGAACCAGGCGGGCCCGACACCCTGGAGACGCCGAAGCCGCGTGCGCTCCTCGAGATACACCCAGGTCGCCCAGAGCCCGATTCCCGAGGTCTCGCCGTTGGGCCCTCGCCAGGCCTCCGGCATCGGGCGTCCCACGAGTCCGAACGGGATCCGGATGAAGTCCCGGTTGCGATCCGTGACGTGACCAGCGTGTCGGGGAAACCCCTCGAGCCTCTGCGCCAGGGCGACCGCCTCCGTGAAATGGCCCGTAGCCACGGCCTCTCGGAGGCACGCCAGGTGAGCGACGGCGTTCTTCTCTTCCTCGATGTGGATCGGGGACTCGGGGATATCGAGGGCACAGGTCGGGGCACATCGCGGCAGGGCCTCTGCGACGGTCTGGTCGAGCGGGACGCGATCGACCGGCGCATGGAGATGGGAGTCGAACGGAACGAATCGCACGGACCCGACGCGCGCTCCCGCTTCCTCGCTGGCGATCACCCTGAGCCCGGCGCGACCGAGGTCGGTGGCGAGCACGTTCAGCCGCGTAGAGCCCGACACCAGCGTGCCGGAGTCGAACGCCCCCGTGACCATCGGAGCCGACGGCACGAGCGGCAGCGCCAGAGCGACGGCCACGGAGTGGCCACCGTGGGGCCGAAGGTGCGGCGTTGCTGCTGTGAGCGCACCGAGCCAGACCACGACCACGACCGCGGCGCCCGCCTCCCTCACCGACCGCATGTGCCAGGCGCCATAGGCTGCCAGCGCGGCCATCGGAACGACGACGAGTGCCCACGGCCCCGCGGGCGGCTGCAGCTGATTGCCGAGGGCGGTCACCCGATGCACGAAGGCGATTCCCACGAGCCCCGCCGTCGCGAGCGGAACGGCGACAGCGCCTGCCCGCGCGCCCGAAGCGCGTCCGGGCCGCTGGAATCCCGTCGGCGTCGCCGCGAGCCCCGCCCCCAGCATCGCCATCGCCAGCCACGGCCCGATCGAGATGGCCAACCAGGGCCCGGCGAGCAGCAGGACCACCCCCAGGGCGGCGAGCCGGGGCCATCGAGGCGGGAGGCGCACCCGCTCGAGCGTCATGAGTGCGAGCGCCCAGCCCTGGCACGACACGATGAACGCGGCGAGCTCGAACCGGACCGAGCCCGATCCTCGCGTCAGCATCGGCAGGGTCGCGACCAGGAGCCAGGCGACGAGCGGCACGGGCCGGCGTCGCACGCGGGTGATGCCCAGCAAGACCCCGGACGCGAGCCCCGCCGCGACCATCAGGAGGAGCTCGGGTGGCCCCCATGCCGGGTCGACCAGCCGAGCCGACTGGAGCACTGCCGAGATGGTGGGATTCACGCCGCACCGCCGCAACGGCCCATGTGGATGCTCCCTCGGGATCGGCGTCCGACCGCGGTCGCGACGACGCATCCCATGTATCCGGCCCCGACTGACTACCGAGCCTCGCTGAGCCCCACGATGATGCCCTCCGGCCCGCGAACGTAGGCGAGTCGGTAGCGGTTGCCGTACTCCATCTCTCCGATGAGCTCGGCGCCGTCAGCGCAGACGTGCCGCACCACCGCGTCGAGGTCGTCGACCTCGAACATCACCCGACGGAACCCGAGTGCGTTCACAGGAGCGTTCACAGGACCGTGCCGCACCGCGGCCGGGACGTGGAACTTGTCGAGCTCGATCTTCGATCCCCCGTCGGGAGCGCGAAGAACGACGAGCGTGGCGTCGACATCCGGGAGCCCGATGAGCGCCCCGACCTCAGGCCCGCCGACGCGAGCCTCGCCCTCGCGCACCAGCCCGAGCCGGAGGAAGAACGCGGTGACCGCCTCGAGATCGTCGACCACCAGCAGAACGTTGTCCATCCTCACCATGTGGATGCCCCCCGGGACCGGTGTCCGACTGCGGTCGACACGACGCATCCCACGTATCCGGGCCGCGCCAGCGGGCGCCCGGCGTCGCGACGACTTCGCTACAGACCTGCTACGCGTCGCGGCGCGCGAACGCTCCATGCGTGATGTCGGCCTCGAATCCCGAGGTGTCTCATGTCGAATGCCCGCGCCCTGCTCGCCACCCTCGCACTCCTCCTCGCCGCACCGCCCGTGGCCCACGCCGGCGAGACGCTTCGACTCGGCAAGCGGGACTGGACGCCCGTGGCCCAGGTCGCGTTCCTTCCCGCGGGCACGGAGACGGACTGGTGGTTCGTCGCGACCGACAAGCCGGTGGACTGCGACGGGCTCCGTGCGGGGGCTCTCGTCGATCCGGAGCTGCATCATCACCGCGTGATCGCCGATTTCTCGGAGCGTCGGGTCGGCGCCACCGCGAACGAGGTGCGGGCGAAGGAGGGAGCCGACCGCGGCCCCGGACGGGAGGTGTCCCTGGAGCTGGTCGTCCTGCAGGTCCCGACCGACGTCGCTCCCGCGGTGGTGCGCTGGACCCTAGGAGACCGCTCGGGCGAATGGACCGCCCCGACCTGCCTCCCGGACGCGCTGGAGACGGCCATGGTCGAGCTCGACCAGGCGGAGACCGCGCTCGAGGAGGCCTACCTGCGGGGCTGCGACACGAAGGGCCTGCAGGGCCGCCTGTCCTCCATCACGGGAGCCCAGGCCCCCTATCGCGAGCGCTTCGACGACCTGCTGGAAGGACATCGCTCCATCGAGACACACCTCGGTCAGGCCCGCATGTTCCGCGGGACGGCGGGGGACGACCTCCGAGCGTGGCAGGACGAGAGCGCATCGCTGCGAGCGTTCGTCGAGACGGAGGTCGAGGCCTACCGGAGCGCCTGCAGAGCCCTGCAGTCCGACGTGGACGCCGCCCTGGCCGAAGCCGCTCCGACGCTGACCATGGCCGACCTCGACTCCCTCGAGCTGACCCGGCTCGAAGCCCTCGTGGAAGCCAACGGCTGGAAGCAGGCCAGCTCTGGATTCGGTGGCCAGGAGGGTGTGTCGAGTCTCTCCGTCCGGGCGACCCGGGGCGATGCCGAGGTGAGCGTCATCGTCTGGCGCGGCGACGACTCCGGCGAGCGCAGGCCCGGCGCCATCGAGCAGCGCACGAAGCTGTACGCCCGCGGGGTCTCCCGCTACGACGCGGCCTGTGACTGCGCCGTGGCCGTCATACCCGAAGACACGGCGTGGGAAGCCGAGGCCGCTGAGCTCTTCGGGGCGCTCGGCTTCTGAGGGGGCCGGCGAGCGACCTCGCTGCCGGAACCTAGCGGCGCTTGCCGCAGATCGACTGGCCCGCAGCGCTGCCGATCGCGTCCGCCTCGTCCTCGGTCAGGGCATTCAACTCCCCGCTCCTTCGGCTCCCTCGGCTCCTATGGCCCGAATTGAATCAGCTTGGCCAGACATTCGATCTTCGTCTTCAGGTCCTGGGGAAGTTGCTCGAACTTGGCATCTACGCGTTTCCGCTCTGAAACGTAGGCACGAGCCTTGTCCGTTTTAGCGGCGGCGTAGGCAGGAAAGACCTTGTGAAGTGACGCGAACGAAGTCCAAGGTTCCTCCGGTTCGCCGGAAAACAGCTTCCGTAGGGTCGGAAAATCAAGGTAGTTCTCAATCTCCCTTCCGCTCGTCACCCACACCCGATCGGGGCTCTCGTGCACAATCCGATTCGCGTGAGGTTTGAGTGCATCCCCGGAGGAAGTGCGATCGCTGTCAAGGACGAGGGCCATTCGGTGATGGATGTCGAGGAGCCGAATCAAGTCACGGGCCGTGCTGCTATCGAGCTCCAAATGGGCGATATTCGACCCACCGTAGAACATGATCGAATAGTCCCGTCCCTCAACTAGGCTTTCGTCGTAGAGGTTGAGCCAGTGCTTAATGTAGATACGGTCGGATGGCCCCTCGACCCAAATGACGAAGTTTGTCATGAGAAGGTCTGAGGGGGTTGCACCGAGGTTCTCGAGGGCCTCGTACTTCTCACGCATCGAAATCGCCTCGGAGCAGGTGGTCCCGTCTGCCGGCCTCCGTACGTTGAAGACCCGACCCGGTCGATCCTCGGATGCAAGCAGGGCGATTTGATCGACGAGCGCCGGGGCATGAGTGCTCATGATGAGCGCGTTGTGCGAGTGCTCGGAGAGAAAGGTGAGGAGTTCGCGTTGAAGCGGCGGGTGAAGAAAAGCCTCTGGCTCCTCAATGACGATGACTTTGTTCGAGTCATCGAGGGCATCAACGACAAGACTAATGATCTGGGACGTCCCCGTCCCATAGTGTTCCGCCTCCATATAGTGCCCGTCGGGCGGGTCGATTCGGAGTCTATTGCCGTCTTTACTGATAGTTAGCTCTGTGCCCTCCTTCAGGCCAAGCAGGCGGATGATCTGATTCTCCGCAACCCGAAACTTTGCGCGAAGCCCCGATGCCGACGGACCGGGTTCCGGTGAATGCCATTCCTGTAGCCTCCGTACCGCGTCGGTATGGCGTTCCCGAACAGCTAGGGTCAACGAACAGCTCGGGACGGCGTTAATGAAGTACTTCTCGTAGATGGCACGGAGTTGATCGTGTTCGGTGACCTTCTTTTCCATGCTTGGACTGGCGGGGTGCCCTGTCTTGCTTGGAGCGGACGGCGCGAGGCCCGACAGGTGGCCCATGATCTGGCTTCGCGTCTCCCCCAGATTGGCGAGCTTTGCGGCAAGTGACCACTGCAATCTGACCTCATTGTGTGTCTTCTCGTCTCGACGCGATTGAGCCGTCCACCAAAACACAATTTCCGAGAGAGTCTGCTCCTCCCCCTTGTAGACGGCGTGAAAAGGCGCCGAGAACTGTCGGTCCGACTTACCATCGTCGAGTCTAAAGGCAAGCCCAAAAGCCGGCAATGCGCCATGATCGTGGTTGTGGTGGTCTCTTTCAATCCGGAGGTTCATGCGCCACGGCGCCGGGATGAGGTCCGAGTCAATCCTCCCTTGTTCGCCCCTTCCGAGCATCAATGCCAACTGAATACCAAGAACAATGGCGCTCTTTCCAGCGTTGTTTGGTCCGACGAGTAGATTCATCCCGTCAACAGGGATCGTCACGTCCCGGCCGATGCTTCGGAAATTGCGAATCGAGATGCTGACGAGCTTCACGGCGCCTCCGTTGAGAGACTACTCTAGTGGAGTAGAGGGACGGTCCGAACGAGCCGCTCGAGGCACATCGTTGGGACCGGCCTCGCCGCGCAGATGGTGACGGCGCGCTCGGCGAATCGAAGCACCGTCTTCGGACCCACACAGCCAAGGGGTGAAGGAGACCAGTCGAGTCTCTCCGTCCGCGCGACCCGGGGCGATGCCGAGGTGAGCGTCATCGTCTGGCGCGGCGACGACTCCGGCGAGCGCGAGCCCGGCGCCATCGAGCAGCGCACGAAGCTGTACGCCCGCGGGGTCTCCCGCTACGACGCAGCCTGTGACTGCGCCGTGGCCGTCATACCCGAAGACACGGCGTGGGAAGCCGAGGCCGCCGAGCTCTTCGGGGCGCTGGGCTTCTGAGGGCCGGCGAGCGACCTCGCTGCCGGAAGACCCTAGCGGCGCTTGCCGCAGCTCGACTGGCCCGCGGCGCTACCGATGGCGTCCGCCTCGTCCTCGGTCAGGGCACCCGTATCCACGAGGTCTTCGAGGACGTGTGCGACGCACGACCGGTAGGCCCCGTGGTTCTTCCAGGCCTGATCGCAGGGGCAGCGCTGGTCGACCGAGCAGCCCTCGCCATCGACCGCCTCGCCGAGCGGCGTGTCGGCACACGCGTCGACCACGTCGGGCACGCCATCGAGGTCGCCGTCGGGGCTGTCGCACACGTCACCGACGCCGTCGCCGTCGAGGTCAGCCTGGTCGGGGTTCGGCGCGAACGGGCAGTTGTCGAGGTCGTCGACGACCCCGTCACCATCCGCGTCCGGCTCGCAGGCGTCCCCGACGCCATCGCCGTCGTGGTCGGCCTGGTCGGCGTTCGCGAGCATCGGGCAGTTGTCGTCGATCTCGCACAGACCGTCGCCGTCGGCGTCGTTCTCGGGGTCGTAGGGACAGGGGTCGATGTCGCCGCACACCCCGTCCGCGTCGAGATCGTCGTCCGGATCGAGCGGACAGAGGTCGTCGCTGTCGCACGACCCGTCGCCGTCGCTGTCGTCCGCCGCATCGGCGGGACACGGGTCCACGTCGCCGCACGCCCCGTCGCCATCGGCGTCGTTGTCGGCGTCGAGCGGGCAAACGTCGCAGAAGTCGGGCGTTCCGTCGCCGTCCATGTCGGCTCCGTCGTCCCCTCCGGGGCAGCTGTCGACGTTGCCACAGATGCCGTCGCCATCGGCGTCGTTGAACGCATCGAGCGGGCAGGGATCGACGTCGCCGCAGACCCCGTCCCCGTCGAGGTCGTTCTCGGGGTCGAGCGGGCAGACGTCGACGTCGCCGCAGAGGCCGTCGCCGTCCGCATCGTCGTCGGGATCGAGCGGGCACGCGTCGTCCCCGTCGCAGGAGCCGTCCCCGTCGGAGTCGTTGTAGAGATCGAGGGGGCAGGCATCGCACGCGTCGGCCGTGCCGTCGCCATCGGTGTCGAGGGCATCGTCACCGCCGGGGCAGGCGTCGTCGCTGTCGCACACGCCATCGCCATCGCTGTCGTCGGCGGAGTCGAGCGGGCAGAGGTCGCAGGCGTCGGGGGTGCCGTCGCCATCGGCATCGACCGCATCATTCCCCTCCGGGCAGGCGTCGATCGTGTCGCAGAGGCCATCGCCGTCGGCGTCGTTGTCGAAGTCCGGGCCGAGGTCCGCATCGGCATGCACGCGGCCCATGAAGATGCTCGAGGTGGTCTGGATGTAGATCGTGTGCCCACCCGGCGCCAGGTCGCTCGCCACCCGCACCGTGAGCGGGGTGGGCGTGCCGGTCGGCGGAATCGCCGTCTCGAACGCCGGCGTGCCCGTCGGGGTGTCGATCCGCACGCGGACGTACGTGGTGACCGAGGGGTTTGCGGGCATCAGGTCGAGGTCGAGCGCGGCGTTCTGCCAGCCCGTCAGGGTCATGGCGGCCACGAGGTGCGTGAATCCGAGATCGGCCGCGAAGGGCGGCACCGACGTGCCTCCTGCGGTGATCGTGATGCCGGCATCGCCCATGTCCCAGTCCGTCGCAGGCGTGATCTCGACGAGGGAGGGGGGCCCGACGCAGGGGTCGGTGTCGTCGCACAGCCCGTCTCCGTCGGTGTCGCCGCTGGCGTCGTCGCCCTCGCACACGTCCCGATCACCGCAGATGCCATCGCCATCGAGGTCGAGGGTGGCGTTGGCGCCGAAGCAGAGGTCGCGGTCGCCGCAGAGGCCGTCCCCGTCGGCATCGCCCGTGGCGTTGTCGCCGAAGCACGGGTCGAGGTCACCGCACACGCCGTCGTCGTCGATGTCGCCCGTGTTGTCGTGGCCGAGGCAGCGGTCGATGTCCTCGCAGATCCGGTCCCCGTCGGTGTCGGGGAACGTGTCGTCGCCGAGGCACTGGTCGTCGCTGTCGCAGACGCCATCGCCGTCGAAGTCGTCGGGAGGGGCATCGAGCGGACACGGGTCCTCGTCGTCACAGACGCCGTCTCCATCGGTGTCTCCGCTGGCATCGTCGCCGAGGCACACGTCGAGGTCGTCGCAGATGCCGTCGGCGTCACCGTCCCCGAACCCGTCGTCGCCGAGACACACGTCCCGGTCGTCGCAGACGCCATCCCCATCGGTGTCGCCCGTGGCGTTCTCGCCCAGACACGGATCGACGTCCCCACAGAGCCCGTCGCCATCGACATCCCCCGTGGCGTCGTCGCCGACGCACTGGTCGAGGTCGTCACAGACGCCATCGCCATCCGCGTCGCCGGTGGCGTCGTCGCCGAGGCACATGTCGATGCTGTCGCAGATGCCGTCGTCGTCGCCATCGACCTGCCCGAGCCATGCCCGCACGCTGAGCACGTCGAGCTCCGCCACCCCCTGCAGCGCCTCGAACGCGACCGTCTCGTGGCCGGGAGGGAGGTTCATGAAGGGGAAGTAGATCCCCGCATCGCGGTAGACCACGATCCGATCCGGCAGGCCGGGGACCGAGAGCCGCACCTCGATGGGGGTGTCGTCGAGCTTGCGGATCTGGACGGACGAGATGTCGGGGCGCGTGATGGAGAGCACCGCACCCGGTGGGAGGGTCGCACCGACCCCGTCGAGGACGCCCCCACCGAGGACCGAGCCGCTCCAGCTGGCCTGGACCGGTGCGCTGCCGGGCGGGCTCGTACACGGATCGAGGTCGTCGCAGAGCTGATCGCCGTCGGCATCCTGGCCGTTCGCGGCGCCCGTGCACGAATCGAGGTTGCCGCAGAAGCCGTCCTGGTCGCCGTCGAACTGGGTGTCGGGGCCTTCGCAGATCTCGCGGCTGCCGCACCGACCGTCGCCGTCGTGGTCCACGCCCCAGCCGATGCACCCGAAGTCGCAGTAGCCGTCTCCGTCGAGGTCGGGGTTGGTCGCCGGGTCGACGGCGTAGGTGTCCGCGCGCTCGCGGATGCCGGTGAGCCGGATCGGGGTCGAGAGGACCTGGATCTCGACGTGGTGCGTACCGGGCGGCAACCAGCGGTAGGTCGGCGCCATGAGCTCGTGCGCATCGTACACGTGGGTCTCGGTGCGCAGCTCGGAGGGCACGCCGTCGATCCAGGCCCGCACCCGCGTCGGGCCCGGGGTCGGCAGGGTCAGGATCTCGGGCGCACGCGCGTCGATGTCCCACGCGACCCATGCCCCCGGCTCGACCCGCGCGTAATCGACGCCCTCGTCGGTGGTACCGAAGGTGACACCCGGCGACGTCGTGAAGGACGCATCGTCGAGCCCGAGCCGGATCTGGTCCTCTACGACGGTGTAGGACGCCGGCCACCCGATGCAGGGGTCGTCGGCGTCGCACCAGGCATCGGAATCCGCGTTGCCCTGGCTGTTGTCGCCCCAGCAGCCGTCGCTGCTGTCGCAGATACCGTCGAGGTCGGCGTCGCCGGTCGTGGAGTCGCCGGAGCAGGTGTCCTGATCGTCGCAGTACCCGTCGCCGTCGCTGTCGGGGCCGGTTCCGAAGCACGGGTCGTCGGGCGTGGCGTCGCAGCGCCCGTCGTGATCGAGGTCGAGCCCGAAGTGGGCCGGCCCGGGCGTGCTGCGGCGCACCCGGTAGATCCACAGCTCGCCGCCCAGCACCGTCAGCGTCGCCTCGGGGGTGTTCCCCTGGCTCAGCCCCGTCAGGTCGATGGCCAGGGAGTGGGGGCTGACGGGCTCGAGGCGATGGATGGCGGGCAGGTGGTCGCCGAAGCCGACGGCGATGACCGCCGGCACGTCGGCGGCGTAGATGGTGCCGAGCTGGGTGGGGTATCCGTCTTCGAGGTCGACGGTGATGGTGTCGCCGGTGCGCAGGTAGACGGCCTCGTCGGGTTGCCCGTCGAGGTCGCGGGGGACGGTACCGTGCGGCAGGTGGATCCACGGCTGCCAGAGCTCGCCGTTCTCGGTGGACCCGATGACGACGTGGTCGCCGTCGCACCCGTCGATGTCGTCGCAGTAGCGGTCGCCGTCGGTGTTCCCGGAGGCGTCGTCGCCCACGCACTCGGTGGGGATGCAGCGCCCGTCGCCATCGGCATCCCCCACCCGCGCGTCCTCGCACGGATCGAGGTCGCCACACACGCCGTCGCCATCGACATCCCGGGTCGCGTCGTCGCCCCAGCAGAGGTCGAGCTCCCAGCACACGCCGTCGCGGTCGTAGTCGTTGCAGTCGGCGGCGAGGCTCGGTTGCGCGAGGCCGAGAAGGGCGAGTCCGAGAAGCATGGAAATCCTCCGCGTGGCGCGGCGCGAATATTCCGGCGGGGCCGGGCCGGCTCGCACGACGCGCCAAGGATCTGGCGCGCCGTGCACGTCGCGTGGCAGGCCCTGGGATGGCTATCGGGCTTCGAGGTGCCTTTGGGCGGGCAGGTGGCGCCGGGCGATCGCGCCTGACGCGTGGAAATCGCGTCGGCGTGGGCCACGCGCTCAGGGGCGGGGCTCTCCGCTCGGGAACCGGTCGGCCAGGGTGGCCGCGACGGGCCGGAACGCGACGCCGAGCGCGCGGGCCCGCGAGGTGTCGATCTGGAGCCGGACGCCGAGGTGGGTGCGGATACGGGCCCCGAAGTCGCCGCCGAGGCTGTGGGAGAACATCCGGATCATCGCCGCGCCGCGTCGCCCCGTGAGATCGGTGGTCGGGAGCCCCGCGGACCCGGCATGGGCCCGCACGAGGCCCACGAGGTCCTTCATGGCGAGCACCTCGCCGACCAACGCGAAGCGGCCGGTCAGCTCGCGGCGCTCCAGCGCCGCCACGTGGGCCGCCGCGACATCCCGCACGTCGACCAGGGCCCAGTCGATGGGGAAGATGGCGGGCAGCTCGCCCCCGACGAGCTGATCGACGACATCCCCGCGCGTCGGACCCGGCCCGATCAAGGTGCCGGGGTGGAGCGCGACCAGCGACCACCCGCGACCGCGCTCGGCGTGGCGCCACGCCGCCCGCTCGACCTCGGTGGCCGCGTGGGCACCGGGCATCCGGTGGGGCGACGAGCGCTCGTTCCAGTCGGACTCGTCGAACACCCGGCCCGCCTCGGGGGCGTCGGTGATGGCGCCCAGGTCGCTCGTCAGCACGACGCGCTCGACGCTCGCGGCCCGCTCGACGCCCGTCAGCGCGGCGTCGACGAGCGCCACGGCCGCATCGGCGTCGCGCCCGTCGGTGCACCCGGTGAGCACGAGCGCAGTGCACGACGCCAGTGCGGCTTCCCAGGCCGCCGCGTCGCCGGGAGCACCGGGGCCGGGCCGCACGTCGTGGCCGGCATCGCGCAGCGCCGAGGCGACGTGCTGCCCGATCCAGGTCGAGGCGTCCGAGACACAGACCGCTTCGCGTGACGCTCCACCCATCGACCCTCCGCGGAGCGAGTATGGCACCCGCTCGACGCGCACGACAGGGATCGCCCGTGACCGTCGAAACTCCACAACCGCAGACGCCATGCTGACGGGCCGATCCGCGAGATCGTCGGATCGGCCCACGCAGCGATGTTGCGCCCTCTGGTAGGCTTCCCCGGGAAATGACCCGGGGGGGCACGAAACCATGCGGCTGCTCGATCGAAAGGCCCGTTGGACCCAAATCTTCAAGATGTACGATCTGGATGGAAACGGCTATCTCAGCGAGGCCGACATCCTGATCGCCTACCAGCGGTTCCTCGAGCTGAAGGGCATCCCCGAGACCTCCGAGATCGGGCAGGCCATCATCGGGGGCATGCGCAAGGCCTTCTCCGAAGACGTGATGCGCTCCGACCTCAACGGCGACGGCAAGGTCACGATCGACGAGTGGCACACCCACTACGGCGAGCTCCTCATCGACGCGGGCGGTGGCGCGCTGCTGCCGAGCGTCGAGCTGCTGCAGGGCGGCCGGAACGGGTTCGCCGCCTACGACGTCGACTCCGACGGGAGGATCTCGATCGGCGACTACCTCGCCTGCGCGAAGATCTTCGCCCCGAACGTGTCCGAAGACGACCTGGTGGCGCACTGGGCCGTGCTCACGCACGAGAACGGCACCGAGGGTACGCTCGACTTCGACCAGTTCATGGTGTTCTTCCTCATGGTCTGGTGCTCGAGCCTCGATCTGCCCTACTGGTTCCCGGTCGACTGACTTGGGCCTGAGGTCCGACGCGCGGCCGTCGCTCGCTCGCTGGCTCCTCGCCGTGGCGATCGACTGGGCCATCCTCGTACCGGCGCTCGCGGCGCCCGGGCTCGCGTGGCGGTGGTGGGGGGTTTGGGGGCTGTCGGTCCTCCCGTTCGCCATCCTCGTGATCGGCAATCGCCAACACGCGCTCGGGGTGCTGGGGCACGAGGGCGCCCACCGCCTCATCGCGCCGCGCAACCGCGCCCTGAACGACGGGCTGACGCAGGTGCTCTGCTTCTGGCCGCTGCTCGCCGACGTGAACGTCTACCGGGGCTTCCATCTCGCCCACCACCACAAGCTCAACACGCCCGAAGACCCCGAGAACGCCTACCGCGAAGCGGGCGCACCCCACTGGGATCTGCCGTACACGCGGGCGAAGCTGCTGCGCCGCTGCACGCTCGACGCGCTCGGTGGCGGCTTCGGCGAGGCCTGGCGCATCCGCCGCTTCATGGGTCCGCAGAGCGTGTTCGCCGCCGCCGGCCCGATCACCTGTGCGCTCGCCATCACGGCCGTCGGTGCGGCGTTCGGTCACCCGTGGGTCGTCGTGCTCTGGTACTGGAGCCTCGGCACCACGTTCGTCGCGCTGTGGCGGGCCCGGTGCTGGTTCGAGCACGCCGGGGTCGAGCACACCCACCGCCTGCACCTGAATCTCTGGCAGCGGCACCTCGTCTCGCCGCACAACATCTGGATCCACTGGGAGCACCACACCCTCGCGGGCGTGCCGTGGTGGGCCCTCCCCGAGCTGCGCGAGCAGGCACCCGAGGTGCCGGTCATCACGCTCGACGAGCTCTTCGCGTTCTACGAGCAGCACCCGCGCGCACCCTCGGGCACTCCGTCCCGGCCTGCCGCGGGGGCACAACCGAGCTGAGAGGTCCCCGATGCGCATTGGAATGATCGCGATGAGCGGAGTCCGCGTGGTCAACAAAGACCTCGCGGCGGCTGGGCTCACCCTCCCCCAGTTCGTCAACCGCGGCGAGGTCGTGGCAAGCCTGCCCTCCCTGGCCCTCACCACCCTGGCCGGGGTCACGCCCGACGACGTGCACGTCGAGTACATCGAGGCGAGCGACCCGGGCAACGACGCCCTCCGCACCGACTTCGACCTCATCGCCATCTCGTCGTACACGGCGATGGCCTACGAGATGTACGCGCTGGCCGACCGCTACCGCGCCGCGGGGATGCCGGTGGTGCTGGGCGGCCTGCACGCGTCGTTCACGCCCCACGAGTCGATCGAGCACGCCGACGCCGTGGCGCTCGGCGAGGCCGAGACCACGTGGCCGCAGATCGTCGAAGACTTCCGGAACGGCGGCAAGGCCGGGCTGAAGCGGTTCTACCGCGAGACGCACCCCGGCACCTACGACCTCGAGAACGCGCCGATGCCGCGCTACGAGCTGCTCGAGGGGCGCCCGTACAACCGCATCACGCTGCAGACCGTGCGCGGGTGCCCGCTCGACTGCGAGTTCTGCGGGGCGTCGAAGCTCTACGGCCCGAAGTACCGCCGCAAGCCCGTCGCGAAGGTCGTCGCCGAGATCGCGCGCATCTGCGAGATCTGGGGCGACCGCGCGTTCATCGAGCTCGCCGACGACAACTCCTTCGCCAACCCGCGCTGGGCCCTCGACTTCGTCGACGCCATCCGCGACTTCGACCTGCGCTGGTTCACCGAGACCGACATCTCGCTCGCCGACAACGACGCGCTGCTCTCGAAGCTCTACGGCAGCGGCTGCCGGCAGGTGCTGATCGGGCTCGAGTCCGTCAACCCCGACAGCCTGCAAGACCTCGACCGCGCGAACTGGAAGCGCAAGCGGCTCGAGCGGTACATCGACAGCATCAAGAAGATCCAGGATCACGGCATCACCGTGAACGGCTGCTTCATCCTGGGTAACGACCACGACGACGAGGGCGTGTTCGACGAGGTGCGCGAGTTCATCGAGCGCAGCGAGCTGCTCGAGTGCCAGATCACCATCCTGACGCCGTTCCCGGGCACGCGGCTCCTGCAGCGTCTGCGGCGCGAGAACCGCCTCCTCAAGGAGGACTTCTGGAACCAGTGCACGCTCTTCGACGTGACGTTCCAGCCGAAGAAGATGAGCGTCGAGCGCCTCGAGCAGGGCATCATCGACCTCATGCGCGACGTGTACAACGAGCAGCAGTTCACCGCACGCAAGCGGCGCTACGTCGAGATCGTCAAGGGTCTGATGCGCGACGGCGAGACCCCGGAGGCGAAGTGAGCACCACCGAGGCCCCCGCGTCGAGCCCGGGTCTGCGGCCCGCCGCAGAGTTCTGGCGCAAGTACTTCCAGTTCTACGACACCCTGAACAACGCCATCCCCTACCAACGGATGCTCGACCGCCACATCGAGGTGCTCGAGCCGAAGGCGGGCGACCGCATCCTCGACGCCGGCACCGGAACGGGCAACCTCGCGGTGCGGATGAAGGACCTCGGGGCCACCGTGGTGGGCACCGACTTCTGCGACGACGCGCTCGACATGGTGCGCGCGAAGCTGCCCGAGATGGAGCTGCAGTTCGCCGACCTCACCGAGTCGATCCCCTACCCCGACGCGAGCTTCGACAAGATCGCCTGCATCAACGTCATCTACACGCTGCCTCCCGAGGGCCAGGAGGTCGCCGTGCGCGAGCTGTGCCGCGTGCTGCGGCCCGGCGGCGTCGCGGCCATCACGGTGTTCGGCGTCGACTTCAACTCGCTGAAGGTCTACTGGGAGACCCTGCGCCAGCAGAAGGTCGAGTTCGGCTGGGCCTCGGCGATGCGGTTCAGCGTCGAGCACAGCTACAACACCGCGCGGATCCTGTACTACGTGCGGAAGATCCGGCAGCAGGAGGCCTCGGGCGCGTACACCTTCTACACGCCCGACTCCATCACCGCGCTGCTCGAGCGCGGCGGGTTCGAGGTCGACTCCGTCGAGCCGATCTTCGCCGACGAGTGCCTGATGGCCGTCGCGCGGCGGCCCGCGTGACCTGGGACCCTTCGCTCTGGGGCGGCCGCTGGCCCGCGCCGGAGTCGAAGGTCGACGTCCCGCCGCCCACCGACCTCGTCGACATGGTCGAGCGGCCGGCGAGCCTGTGGCCCGACGCCGCGGCCCTCAAGTTCGTCTCACGGGACGGCGTCGAGGTGCTGTCGTACGGCGAGCTCTGGACGCGCGTGCGCGCGCAGGCCTCGCGGTTCCGCGCGCTGGGGCTCGGCGCGGGCGATGCCATCGTCATCGGGCTCACGAACCGCCCCGCTTTCGTCGAGATGTTCTGGGGAGCCCTGCTGCTCGGCGCCTGCCCCGTGCCGATCGCGCCGCCGACCTCGCGCCGGCCGGCCGCGGTGCAGGCGTACTTCGAATCGCTCCAGCGGGTGCTCGCCGACTCCGGCGCACGGGGGCTCGTGCTGCCGGGGCCCGCCATCCCGATGCTGCGCGCGGTCTTCGGGGACGGCGGGCCCGTGCTCGTCGATCCGGAGGCCCCCGTCGACGCCGACGATGGCGAAGGCTTCCCACGGCCCGCGCCCGGCGACCTGGCGTTCATGCAGTACACGTCGGGGAGCACCAGCGACCCCCGCGGCGTGCGTGTCACCCACGCCAACCTGATGGTGAACAACCGCTGCATGCGCGACCTGTGCTTCACCCCGCGCAGCGTGCTCGTCAGCTGGCTGCCGATGTTCCACGACATGGGGCTCATCGGGATGCTGATGACTCCCCTGTTCGCGCGCGCGCCCGTCGTGATCCTCGAGCCGTTCGACTTCGTGAAGGACCCGTCGATCTGGTTCCGCGAGATGGCCCGGCACGCGGCCACCATCACGACCGCCCCGAACTTCGCGTTCGGCTACAGCACCCATCGCGTCGACCTCGATGCGCTCGAAGGCTGCCGGCTCGACGCCGTGTGCACGATGTTCAACGGCGCCGAGGCCATCGACGCCGAGGCGATGGCGCGCTTCCAGGGCAAGTTCGCGGCGCTGGGGCTGCCGCCTCACGTCGTGCGCCCGGCCTACGGCCTCGCCGAGGCCACCCTCGCAGTCGCGTGGGCCGAGCCCGGTCCGCTCACCGTCGATCGCCTCGACCGCGATGCCCTCGAGCGCGACGGCGAGGTCCGCGCTCCTGCGGAGGGTGTGCGCGTGCGCGAGGTGGTGTCGGTCGGCCCGCCGATCGCGGGACACGAGGTCCGCGTGCTCGACGCGGACGGCCGGGCGCTGCCCGATCGACGCGTGGGCGAGGTCGTCGTGCGCGGGCCCTCGATCACCGACGGATACCACCGGCGTCCCGACCTCACGGCGCAGATCTACGGCGACGGCTGGCTCCGCACGGGTGACCTCGGGTACCTCGCAGACGGTCGGTTGTTCCTGGTCGGTCGCCTGAAAGATCTCATCATCCGCAACGGCCGCAACTACCACCCCTCCGACGTCGAGGGCGTCGTGACGTCCGTGCCGGGCGTGCGACACGGCGGAGCAGCCGCCTTCGCCG
Source organism: Alphaproteobacteria bacterium (assembly GCA_020632875.1). GTDB lineage: Bacteria > Myxococcota_A > UBA796 > UBA796 > JACKEQ01. Next base: position 20,044 of record JACKET010000006.1, on the reverse strand, counting down.
TCGACGAGGGCGACGGCGAGCGCGTCGTCGTGGTCGCCGAGACCCGCGAGGTCGACCCCGCGTCCCGCCAGGCCCTCGCGCGCGCCATCCGGTCGGCCGTGGCCGACACCTTCGGCTTCGTCCCCGACGCCCTGGCGCTGGTCGAGCCCAACACCATCGAGAAGACGACGAGCGGCAAGGTCCGGCGCCATCGGTGCCGCGACCGCTGGCTCGCCGGGGAGTACGCTCCCGGGAGATGCGAATGAGTCGAGTCGACCGCCTGCGGGCGATCCTGACGAAGGTGACCCGGGTTCCTGCCGAGCGGATCCAGCTCGACACCGACCTCCGGGCCGACCTGCACGTCGACAGCATCCAGGGCCTGCAGATGGTGGCCGAGATCGAAGAGGCGTTCGGGGTCCGCATCCCGGACGACCGCATCGACGACTACTCGGACGTCCGCTCGGTGCTCGAGCTGATCGAAGACGCCGGCGGCTGATGGCACGGCGGCGAGACCGGGCCGGTGCCTGGGGTAGAGTCACCGCGTGATCGAGCCCGAGGCCATCGAAGCGATCCAGGGGGGACGGTTCAAGGAGCCCGTGCTGCTGGGCGCCGGCGGGATGGGGCTCGTCTGGAGCGTCTTCGACTCGACGAAGGGCCGCCGGGTCGCGCTGAAGACCCTGAAGAACGCCAGCGCGGACGCACTGTTCCGCCTGAAGAACGAGTTCCGGGCGCTCGCGGACGTGCGTCACCCGAACCTGGTCCAGCTCTACGAGCTCCTGCTGGCCGACGGCTTCGCGTGCATCACGATGGAGCTCGTCGAAGGCGAGGTCCTCCCCTCCTTCCTGACGACCACACTGGGGCCGAAGGCGCGGACGCTGTCGCCCGCGGAGTCCACGTTCGCCGACCTCGGGTTCGAAGAGCTGCCTTCGCCCGAAGAGCTCGGCTCCAGCGAGATGGACGCCATCGAGGACGCCCCCTGCCGGCCCGACGACCTGCGCGCGATCCTGCCGCAGCTCATGGCCGGCGTGGAGGCGCTGCACGCCGCCGGGAAGCTGCACCGCGACATCAAGCCCTCGAACGTCATGGTGACGCCCGAAGGCCGGGTCGTGCTGCTGGACTTCGGGCTCGTGACGGGCACCGAGCAGCGCGACCGGCAGCGCGTGGGGACGCCGAGCTTCATGGCCCCCGAGCAGCTCATGGGGAACGCGACCGAAGCGAGCGACTGGTACGGCGTCGGCGCCCTGCTGTATCGCGGGCTCACGGGGCGGCCTCCACACGTCCTCCGCGAGGGCGACCTGAGCGACCTCGCCGCGAGAAAGCTCACGCAGATGCCGCCGCATCCGTCGCTGCTCGTCGAAGACGTGGACGAGGAGCTCGCCGACCTCGTCATGGACCTCCTCGCGCTCGACCCCCACCGCCGGCCCGACGCCACCGACATCGCGGAGCGACTCGGCATCGAGTGGAGCAGCCCCCGGCGCATGCAGGGCATCGGGTTCTTCGGGCGGGCCGCGGAGCTGGGCGTGCTGGTCCACGCGCTCCAGTCGACGCGTCGCGGCCGGCCGAACATCGTCCGGGTGTGCGGTCCGTCCGGCATCGGAAAGAGCGCGCTCATCGAGCACTTCCTCTCGGCGCAGAGCGCGGCCGAGCCCACGCTGCGGGCGCTCCAGGGGCGGTGCTACGAGCGCGAGCAGGTGCCGTTCAAGGGGATCGACGCGATGATGGACGCGCTCGCCGAGCAGCTCGGCGAAGTCCCCCGCGAGGTGCTCGACGACCTCGTTCGCGCGGACATCGGCGCCCTGGCCTTCCTCTTCCCCGTGCTCGAGCGGGTTCCCGGCATCGAAGCGCCCCGACGCGGCTCGGACGTGAACGACCAGCGCCTGCGCGCCCTCACCGCTCTCCGGCGCGTCCTCCAGGAGCTGGCGGGCCTGGGCCCGCTCGTGGCCTACATCGACGACGTGCAGTGGATCGACGCCGACGGCGTGGCGGTGCTCGAGGAGCTGCTCCGCCCACCCGCGGCCCCCGTGCTCTGGCTGTTCGGGTTCCGTACCGACGTGACGGCCACGGCCGAGCTGGGCGCGCTGCTCGAGGCCGGGCCGGGCCGCGAGGCGTGGAACGTGGTGCTCGATCCGCTCGGCCAGGCCGAAGCGCGCGAGCTCGCGATGGCGGTCCTCGGCGAGCGCGACCCGGCGCGGATCGAGGGCGTGCTGAGCTCGGCGGAGGGGAGCCCGTTCTACATCCGCGAGCTCTCGCGGCACGCACCCGACGCCCTGTCTGGCGCGAGCTCGCTCGACGCGGTGCTCGCCGAGCGGATCACCCGGCTCGAGCCCGAGGCGCGGCGCGTCCTCGAGGTCGTGGCGGTCGCGGGCTACCCGATCGCCCAGGCCATCGCGCTCGAGGCGGCCGGGATGGCGGACGAGCTGCTGGTGGTGAAGCTCGCGTCCGAGCACTTCATCCGCATCCGCGGCACGTCGGCGAAGCCGATCGTCGAGCCGCTCCACGACCGGGTCCGCGAGGTCGCAGCCGCCGCTTGCGGCGAGCCCGTCGCCGTCCACCGCAGCCTCGCGCAGGTCCTCGACGCCAACGGGGCCGACCCCGAGATCGTCGCGGAGCACTGGCTCGGAGCGGGAGAAGACGCGCTCGCCGCCGCGCACGCGCTCACCGCGGCCCGGAACTCGCGCACGAACCTCGCGTTCGCACGCGCCATCGCGCTCTACGAGCTGGTCGACCGGATCCTGCCGCCCGACCACCCCGAGCGCGCGAGGCTCCCCGCCGAGATGGCCGGGGCCTGGGCGGAGTACGGCCGGCCGCTGCAGGCCGCGCCCCTCTACCTGCAGTGCGCCGAGAACGAGCGTGGCCAGAGCCGGCTCGAGCTGATGCGGCAGGCCGCCGACCAGTACTTCGCGGCAGGGCGCTTCGAGCTCGGCATCGACGTGCTCCGCGCCGTGCTCGAGAGCGTCGGGCGCCGCATCCGCGGTGGGCGCATCATCACGCTGCTGCGCGTGGTCTGGACGCGCATCGTGCTCGAGGTCCGGGGGCTCGGGTTCGACGCCGTCGACCCCGCCGACGTGCCGCGCGAGACCCTGCTCGAGGCCGACGCCTACTGGGCCGTGTCGCGCGGGCTCGCCTTCGTCGACGTGATCCGGGCCCAGGAGTACCAGCAGTACGCCCTGCTCGCGGCGCTCCGGATCGGCGACCCCTACCGAGTCGCGTGCAACCTCTCGATGGAGGTGGGGTTCCTGGGGGCCCAGGGCGGGCCCGCGGCCGAGAAGACCCGCGTGACGGCGGCCCGCTGCGCGGAGATCGCGCGACAGTCGGGCAGCGAGCACGCCGTGGGGCTGGCCGCGTTCGCCGACGGCTTCGCCCACTACCTGAACGGCGAGTTCGTCGACAGCGGGCGGATCTGTGCCGACGCCGAGCGCCACTTCCGCGACGTGTGCACGAACGTCTCGTGGGAGATCGGGAACAGCCAGCGGTTCCACCTCGCGTCGCGGATGTACCTCGGCGACGTGACGATCCTGCGCGAGGGCCTGCGCGCCGCTCTGGCGGAGGCCGGCGAGCGCGGTGACCTGCTCCAGGCCGCCGACCTCCAGCTGCGCCTCAACATCTCGTGGCTCACCGCGGACGAGCCCGAGGTCGCCGAGGCGAACATCGCGAATGCCCTCGCGCACTGGGCTGGAATCGGCTTCAACCTGCAGCACCTGAGCGCGATGTGCGCCATCGCGCAGGTGGCGCTGTACCGCGGGTCTCCGCGCGAGGGCCTCCAGCGTGTGGACGGCATGTGGCCCGACCTCAAGCGGTCGTTCATCCTGCGCGTGCAGATGCTCCGCATCGAGGCGTACATCGCGCGGGCCGCCTCTGCGATCGGGGTCGGTGGGGCGGCCGAGCTGCGACGCGCCGAGTCGGACGTGCGAACCATCGCGCGCGAGTCGATGGCCTGGTCGGATCCCATCGCCACCCTGCTCCGCGCCGGGATCCTGCGATGCCGGCAGGACGACGGCTGCCTGGAGCTGCTCCGGGCCGCGGCGGAGGGGTTCGACAGCCGCTCGATGCGGCTCTACCGCGATGTGGCGCGGCTCCGCATCGCCCAGGTCACGGGCGACGGTGTGGACGAGGCCGTCCAGGCGCTCGTGGCTCGCGGGGTCGCGAAGCCGCACCGGCTCGCACAGGTCCTCGCCCCCGGGTTCGGCGACCTCCCTTACGAGCCGCGCGACGCCGCGTCGACTGTCGAGCCGGCGTTCCGGCGCCAGCATCCGCGGAGGCTCGTCCGACGCTGAACGCGCCCGGTATCGCGCAGGGCGGGGCTTGCCTGGGCGACGGGCGAGCGACCGTGCGACACTGTGGGCATGTTCCTCGTCTTCACCGCAGCCGCCCAGCAGGTCGAGATCGTCGTCCCGGACGACGGATTCTGCGGCACGGGCATGCAGACGAACGGCAGCGCGTCCATCCCGGGGTCGTGCGTGCTCGAGCTGACCCCCGACGTGGGTGCGCGCGCCGGCACCGCGTACTGGCCGGTGAAGGTCCCCATCGGGCCGACGACCGGCTTCCACACCGAGTTCACCATCGAGATCACGGGCACCGAGGGCACGAACGGGGCCGGCGGCATCACGCTGATCCTGCAGGACGAGAGCGTCACCTCGATCGGCGACTACGGCGGCAATCTCGGCTACTCCAACGGGCTCGGGGGGAACTCCATCCGCCCGTCCGTCATCGTCGAGCTCGACACGTACGCATCGGGCGGGGGCGACCCGGCCGGCAACCACGTCGCGGTCGTGGACGACGCCGACTTCACGCACGAGGTCTTCTGGGACCCCGTCCCCATCGACCTCAACGGCGGGTCGCCCGTCTACGTCTGGGTGGACTACGATGGCGTGGAGGACTGGATGGAGATCCGTCTGTCGCTCACGGCGACCCGGCCGCAGGACCCGGTGTCGGAGGGCGCGATCGACCTGGATGCCGAGCTCGGCGGGGACGCCTGGGTGGGCTTCACTTCGGGCACGGGGACCGCTGCGAGGAACCGGCACGTCGTGAAGCGCTGGGAGCTTCGAGCCGACATCGACTCCGACGGAGACGGGCTGCTCGACTACGAGGAGGGGGACGCGGACACCGACGCGGACGCGGACGCCGACACCGATGCGGATGCGGACGCTGACACCGATGCGGATGCGGATGCGGACGCCGACACCGATGCGGACGCGGATACGGATGCGGACGCGGATGCGGACACCGATGCGGACTCCGACAGTGATTCCGATTCCGACACGGATGCCGATTCCGACACGGATGCCGATGCCGATGCCGACGCCGATACCGACAGCGACGCGGACTCCGACAGCGATTCCGACGTCGACACGGACAGCGATTCCGACGCCGACACGGACAGCGATGCGGACTCCGACACGGACACCGAAGCCGACACGGACACGGACACGGCGCTCACCGACTCCGACATGGGCAGGCCCGACCCGGCGTCGACCGGATGCCGCTGCGAAGCGGGCCGCGGGCGCCTCCTGATCCCGAAGGTCCTGTCGCGACGGCGTTGAGCCAACGGCGGGCCACCCGCCGACGAGCTCCGACGTCGAAGGCCGACTCCGCGTGATGTAGAATCGCTTTCGGGGGCTGAATGCGGCTCATCGCGACGGCCGTGCTCGCAGCCGGGCTGATGGGGCCGGGTGGCATGACGTGCGCAGACCGTTGGACGCGGGATGCGAGCGGTGTGGTGGGCGTGGAGCTCGTGTCGTCCGCGCATGGCCTGGCGGTCGTCGGGCTGTGGGTCGACCGACCGGCCTGGGGTCGGCTGCGCATCGGCGACGAGATCGTGGGCGCAGACGGCGTGGCGCTCGACGCGTTGTCCGCGGACGCCCGCGTCGGCCTCGTGCGGGGGCCCGTCGGAGAACGGGTCGCGCTCCACATCCTCCGCGACGGGCTCGTGCAGCAGGTCACCCTCGAACGCACCGGGGCACCGAGCCTCGATCGACGCGCGGCCACGGTGGTCGACACCGACACCTTCGCGGACTTCGATGGTTGCGCGACGAAGGGCTTCGAGGTCCGGTTCGCGACCGACTCCGACGGGAGGGTGGTGGACGTGCGCGTCCGCGGTGCAACGCCCGAGGACGACGACCTGGAGTGCGTGCTCCGGCGGCTCGACGGGATGCACTGGTCGGCGGGTGGGCAGTATTCGCTCGTGGTCCACGCCGACTCCACGGGCCGGGACTGGCGGTGGGGGCGGTTCCCTCCTCCTCCTCCCGAGCCGCCGCCGCCCCCGACCCGTCCGGACGGGATCCTGATCCGCTCGACCTGCCATCGCGTCCGTGTCGAGAGCCCGCCCCCCCGAAACCGGCGGACTAGGCCGAATCTCGACCGACGACGACCGCCCTACTCGGGGTCGTTCGTCGTCCCGCGGGTCGGAGCGTCGACGAGGCGCCAGCGGCCCGTGCCATCGGGGACGCGCGCGTAGCTCTGCCCGTCGTCGAGCGCGGGGACGTCGACCTCCTGCACGATCTCGCCGTCCGCCGAGCGCACGATCAGCGTGCCCTCGGACACGTCCAGCCCCTCGATGACGCGGAAGCCCAGTGACGCGACCTCCGTGGATCCGGGAATCGTCCACGGGGTACGGAGGTCGAGCTGCACGGTCCAGTCGCCGATCGATGCGGCGGCGTCGGTCTGGTTGTGCAGCTCGGCCCACGTCGTGCCGATCTCGTTGAGCCCGACGTCGGGCGGAGGTGGCGCGCACGCGAGCACGAACAGCGGGAGCGCGGCCCAGCGGACCCCGGGGTTCACGTGAGGGCCCGCAGCGGCCCGTTGCCGGTCGTCATCGGCACTCCGACCCGCCGGCCCACGCGTGCAGGTGCTCCCCGGCGGGATGTCGCCTCCGTACTGCGCAGTCGCAGGCAGCGCAAGGCGGCGGCCCACCGCGCGGCAGCCCGTGAATCCGAGCTCCACTCCGGCGAGCGTGCGGTAAGGTCGCCCGAGGAAAAGGGAGGAAACATGTCGAACGCCACGAGAACGGCGGTGGTGCTCGCGCTGGGAGCGCTCGGCGCCGCGTGCAAGGGCAAGGTGACCGACACCGCGGAGTCCGACACCGACAGCGATGGCGACACCGACAGCGATGCCGACACCGACAGCGATGCCGACACCGACAGCGATGCCGACACCGACACCGACAGCGACACCGACACCGACACCGACACGGGGGGCCTCCTGGGTCCCACCGAGTGGGCCTCCGTGACCGTGGGGGTGCTGCACAACGCGCAGTCCTTCACCATCGGCGGCGTGACGCACGCTCCACGCGGAACGGCCGCCGAGTGGGTCGCCATCGCAGCCCTCGGCGCGCAACCCGACCAGGCGGCCTGGGTCGCCGGGCTCGGGTTCTCCGGCGACCTCAACGTGGCCGGTGTCGGGGCCCGATCCCTGCGAACGGCCATCGACCCCGTCACCCGCGACATCTACGTGCTGTTCTCCGTCCTGGCCGACGACGGCGGCGGCGCGGTGACGATCGAAGCCTCGGATGCCGCGGGGGTCGGCCTCGCGACCTCCACCACGTCTGCCGATGTCGCCACGCTCGGCGGGTACGCCTACACCGAGACCTTCCTGCTCAAGCTCGACGAGGTGGGCAGCCCACAGTGGCTGAAGCGCCTGGCGCAGGGCTCGGGCCTCCACCAGTCCACCTCGGTGTCCGGTGTCGCCGTGAACGCCGACGGAGACGAGCTCTTCACGATCGTCGCAACCCAGAACCTCAACGACCAGAGCAACGCCACCACACCGCTGACCCTGGCGCCGGGTGACCCGAACGAGGCCGGGTTCGACCTGCCGCGCAACCACCGCGCGAACATCGCCATGCTGCTCGACAAGTCGACCGGCGAGATGCGCATCTTCGACATCCTGACCGATCACACGGCCGAGTACGGCGGGGTGAACTCCGGGTGGGCGTTCCCGAATCCGCACAACCTCTACGACCCGACCGGCGAGCGCTACGGCCAGTCTGCCGGAATCAGCAACTTCCTCGTCACCGACCCGCGCTACGCTTCGCAGAACGGCGCGACGGGTCCCGCAGTCCCGCAGCCCGGGCCTGCCGGGTACCGCGCCATCTGGGGGACCTACGCCGCGTCCGACCTGTCCGTTGGGCTCAACCAGGCGGTGGCGGGGAACGAAGCCTCGGATCAGGGTCTGTTCACCGTCCCCCTGTCCGACGGGCAGACGCTGGTCTCGGCGCGCGTGGCGTCGATCACCAGCGCGTCCTTCTCGAGCGCATCGGGTGTGCAGACGCTGGCCGGCGGGCAGGACGACACCGGATGGCTGGCGCTCTACGACGCGGCCCAGGATCTCGTGTGGGCCCGGGCCGCGCTCGCGGGCGGCCAGGACGGCGTGCTCGGCTGGTACAGCGCGATCGACGATCCCGGCGACGACGCGGTGTTCACCTACGGATACGTGTATGGCTCCTCGGGCGTGACGCTCGGGTCCGGAGAAGCGAACGAGACCGTCTTCTCGGGCCTGAACGGGAGTCTCACCCACGCAGTGGTCGCGCGTTTCGAGCGGTCGACCGGCGACCTCGTCTGGGCCAGGCTGGTGGAGCAGACGACGCCCGCACCCGATACCACCGTGCTCGGTACGCTGTTCCGCGGCGCGGGGGACACCCTCGAGCTCTGGCACGGGGGCTCGGGCGACGTGGGGATCGACGGCACCCTCCACGCGCTCGGTCCCGGCAGCCACGTGATGCGCACCCGGCTCGACGAGAACGGCTCGGTCTCCTCGGTCGACGACATGGCGGTCTTCCCCGCGACGGCCGAAACGACCACGGTGAACGTGCCTTCTCCGTGAGGTCCGGAGCTTCGGCCGTGAAACTACTTGCATTAGTTTTTTAACTAACTACAGTAGCTTCACTGACCCGGAGCACCCCATGCCCACCGTTCGCACCCCCCACGGCCAGGTGGCCTACGAAATCCACGGCTCGGGCGGCACGCCCATCGTCGCGCTGCCCGGAATCGGCGACACCCGTGCGAGCTACCGCGCGCTGGCGCCGATGCTCGCGGCCGCCGGTCACACGGTCTACGCGATGGACCTCCGCGGGCACGGCGGCTCCGACGCCGCCTTCCCGTCCTACACCTCCGAAGACATCGGCGACGACGTGGTCGCGCTCCTCGAGGCGTGCGACCTGCGCGATGCCGTGGTCGTGGGCAACTCCATCGGTGCGGCTGCCGGCGTCCATGCCTCGCTGCGCTCCGATCGGGTCGGCTCGCTCGTGCTGCTCAGCGGCTTCGTGAGTGACCCGCCGGGGTTCGCCCTGCTGAGCCTCGTGCTGCGGCTGATGTTCGTGTGGCCCTGGGGCGTCGCGCTGTGGGGGATGTACCGCAAGACGCTGTTCGCGACGCCTCCCGCCGATGCCGATGCGAACACCGCCGAGCTGCTGGCGAACCTGCGCGAGCCCGGCCGCCTGGCGGCCGCACGCGGGATGATGTGCGCATCGAAGGCCGCGATCGAGGCGCGACTCTCCGAGGTCCGCGTGCCGGCGCTCATCGCGATGGGCGCGTCCGACCCCGACTTCTCCGACCCGGCCGAAGAGGCCGCGCGCCAGGCCCGGCTGCTCGGTGGCGACAACCGCGTGGTGATGATCGAGGGTGCGGGGCACTACCCGCAGATCGAGCAGCCCGACGCCACGTGTCGGGCCATCCTCGATCACCTCGGAGGCGCCGACCATGGGGCGTAGGAAGGGCCCCTCGCTGACCCGCGAGGACGTCGTCCAGGCGGCGCTGACCCTCGTACGGCTCGAGGGTGCCGACGCCCTGGGTGTGGCGAGGGTCGCGCGGGAGCTCGGCATCCGGCCCCCTTCGCTCTACAACCACGTCGCGAGCGGGCCCGAGCTCGCGGTGGCCACCAGCTTCGCCGCGCAGCGCCTGCTCGTCGACGACCTGACCGACGCGGTCCGCGGGGTCGACGATCCACGCGCCCAGCTCGAGACCCTGTGCCGCGCCATCCGGCGCTGGGTGCACGCGAACGAGGGGCTGTACGCCCTGATGGCGCGGGTCGAGCCACAGCCCGACCATCCCGACGCCGGCGCGACCGACCGTGCGCTGCTCGACCTGTTCCTCCGACCGCTCGGGCAGCTCGGAGTGCCCGTCGACCGCCGCGTGCACGCGATCCGCGCGCTCCGGTCGGCCGTGCACGGCTTCGTGCTGCTCGAGTCGGCGCGGCAGTTCCAGCTCGCCGCAGACTCCGAGGTCAGCTTCGAGCTCCTGATCGACGCCGTGATCCGGGGGCTGGTGAACGCGGGGTGACGCCTGACGCGGCCTGCGGTGTCTGGTCCGCGTGGAGGGCAGATGCACGGAGCCAGGATGCGGACGGTGACAGCAGGCAGGTGGCTCCCGGTGGTGATGCTCGTCACCGGGTGCGCGCTGGGGAGCCCGATGTCGGGTCCCGGACTCGATGGCGAGGCAGAGGGCCCCTACATCGCGGTCGCCACGCACACCCGCTTCGCCAGTGGGCAGCAGAAGGCGTTCGCCGACCACGTGGCAGCGGTGAACGCGCAGATGGACGCCCAGCCCGGGTTCGTCGCCCGGGCGCTCCGGGCCCGCATCCTCGGGCGGGAGCGCTGGACGCTGACCGTCTGGGAGGACGAGGAGAGCCTGCTGGAGTTCGCCTACGGTGCCGGAGCCCATGCGACCGCGATCGGCGACGCCGGCACCGTGATCGAAGGCGTGTACAGCGCGCAGTGGGAGGTCGAGCCCGAGGATCTGCCGATCCCGTGGGACGTGGCGCTCGAGCACCTCGCGGCCGAGCGCGCCACGCCGCCCTGGGAGGAGTGAGCCCGATCAGCGCAGGACGCCGACCCCGACGAACGAAGCGGTGGGCGTCGCGACGATCGAGCTCTCGTGCGTGTCGATCACGGTGCTGCCCACCTGGCTGACGAAGCGGCTCTCTTCGAGGACGGGGTCGACGGGATTCGGCGCCCTGGAGGGGGAGATGGCGCGTGCTCGCCGATCGCCGTGTCTTCGGCCACCGCCGCGAATCTTCGGCGGGTGATGTACCCTCTCTCCGGAGGTGCCATGCGCATCGCGGTCGTTCTGCTGTTGACGTCGATGGGGTGCAAAGGCGGCGGTTCCGACGCCGAGACCGACGCCGATGCCGACACGGATGCCGACTCCGATGCGGATGCCGACACCGACACGGATGCCGACTCCGACACGGATGCCGACTCCGACACGGATGCCGACACCGACACGGACGCGGATACCGACACGGACTCCGATTCGGACGCGGATAGCGACACGGACTCCGATTCGGACGCGGATACCGACACGGACTCCGATTCGGACGCGGATACAGACGCGGACTCCGATTCGGATACCGACACCGACTCGGACACCGCCGACACGGGCACTCCAGCGCTCGATCAGGACGGCGACGGTATCCCCGACGGCCAGGACAACTGCATCGAGGTCGCCAACCACCTCCAGGAGGACGCCGACGGCGACGCCATCGGGGACGCCTGCGAGATCTGGCTCGTCGGCACCGAGGACTTCGACGGGGACGGTGTCGAGAACGCCGAAGACGCGTGCTGGCGCAGCTCCGACCCCGATCAGTCGGACATCGACGGCGACAGCGTCGGGGACGCCTGCGACAACTGCATCGGCGTGGCCAACGTCGACCAGGCCGACGCCGACGGCGACGGCATCGGCGACGCCTGCGAAGGCACCGACAGCGACGGAGACAGCGTGCCGGACGCGGCAGACGACTGCCCTGCGCTCGCCAACCCGGCCCAGGTGGACTCCGACGCCGACGGGGTCGGTGACGTCTGCGACAACTGCGCCGTCATCGCCAACGCCGACCAGATCGACACCGACAGCGACGGCATCGGGGACGCCTGCCCGACCCCGGTGGGCTGGGACCCTCACCACGACACCGACGGCGACGCGGTGCCCGATCTCGCGGACAACTGCGCCGACGTCGCCAACCCCGAACAACAGGACACCGACGGCGACGGCATCGGCAACGCCTGCGACAACTGCGTGCGGGTCGCCAACGTCGACCAGGCCGACGAAGACGGCAACGGCCTCGGAGACCTGTGCGAATCGAGCCCACCCACCCCCCAGGTGTGCGCGACCAGCGTCCCCATCGGGCTCCCCAGCCTCTACCTGCTGCTCGACCGCTCGAGCTCGATGTCCAGCGGGTGCTCGGGCTGCCCTCCCGGGAGCCGATGGAGCTTCCTCGAGACGACGCTGGATCAGGCGTCGATCTCCCTTCTCTCGGAGTTCAACGTCGGGGTCGGCGCGTTTCCCGTCGCCGGCACCAGCTGTGGCGTCACCATGCCCGCATTCGAGCGGCTCGACCTGCAGCCCGCCTGGTCACAGTTCCAGCTCCAGGCCTCGTACACGGGCATCACCCCGGGCGGCAACACTCCGACCGCAGACGCGCTGGATCGGGTGCGAACCGACCTCCTCTACGCATTCGCCGGGGACACGCAACCGCTTCGACCCAAGGCCGTGCTCCTCGTCACCGACGACACGCCGACCTGCGCCAATTCGGTCAGCGACACAGCGATCGCGGCCTCCAATCTCTACAACGCGGGCGTGCCCGTGTACGTCGTGGCGTTCCCCGGTGTCGATTCGGGCGCGATGGACGACATCGCCGAAGCGGGCCGCGGCCTGCCCGCCACGGCGCAGGCCGACTGGTTCCCGATCGCCTCCTTCTCGAGCGTGGTCGAGACCATTCGCCGGGATCTGGCTGCCGAGTGCAGGGTGCAGCTGCAGCTCGACGGCGACGAGGACCTCACCCAGGTGCGCGTCACCACGACCATCGACGGCGTCGAGACGGTCCTCGCGCCCGGCGACTACGACGTCGACGGACTGTCCGGGCTCGTGACCCTCCACAGCGGCCCGTGCGACGACGTGCTGAACGGCTTCACCGCAACGGTCGTCGCGGAGGCCCCGTGCGCCGCCTGCATCGCCCAGCCCGAGGTCTGCGACTACGACGACGACGACTGCGATGGTCGAATCGACGACGCGTGCATGGTCTGCATGCCCGAGACCTGCGACGGCGCCGACAACGACTGCGACGCCTCCACCGACGAGGGCTGCCCCACCGTGTGCGTGCCGGGGCCCGAGGTGTGCGACGGCGTCGACAACAGCTGCGACGGCACGATCGACGAGGGCTGCGGAGCGTGTGGCTCGGTCGACGAGGTGTGCAACGGCGTCGACGACGACTGCGACGGGTCGATCGACGAAGGGTGCACGGCGTCCTGCGTGCCGGGCCCGGAGGTGTGCAACGCCCTCGACGACGACTGCGACGGGGCGATCGACGAGGGCTGCCCCTGACGGGCCGCGCGAGCACCTCCGACAGCGGGCCGCGAATTCCCCCGACCGGGAGCCTTCAGCGGCTTGAAGCCGCTGACTCCTCCCTGTGAAATCCTGTGGCAGGATGGCCGACCAGGGGAAAGCATGCTCCGTACCGCCGTCGTTCTCGCTCTCGTCGCATCTGCCTGTCGCGCCCAGCCCGACCCGGTGCAGCCCGTCCCGACCCCCGACCCGCCCGACCCGGCGCCGTCGGTGCACACCGAGACGTTCACCGCTCCCGGTGTCGCCGACTACCTGCTCGTGATCGATCCGAAACGCAGGCAGGTCTCGGGCCCCGACCTCGCCGCACGCATCGCGCCGCTCCCTGCCGTGCTCCGTGACGCGGGGTTGGACTTCCACATCGGGGCCGTGTTCATGGATGCATCCGACCCCGACGCCTTTGGGCTCCTGCATCCGGGCAATGGCCTCGCGTTCGTGTCCAGCTCCACCGAGCCCGCCGTGGCCGACGCAGCGCTGGCAGAGATGGTCGCGCCCTGGGACTTCCTCTTCGACACCGCTGACACGGGGGATTTCGGCGACGTCCAGCGCCAGGGCCGCGCCGCGGCCATCTCGATGTTCGAGCGGTCGTCCGAGCCGGCGAACGCGGGCTTCCTGCGCGACGGCGCCACCCTGCAGCTGGTGTTCGTGTCCGAGGAGGACGACCGTTCCGGGTCCGAGCCCATCAGCCGCACGGGGTTCCTCGCCTGGATGGACGGCTATTCGGGGCCGGGGGCCACCGCCCACGCGCTCGCCGAGGTCTCCCCCGCGTGCCCTGGCATCTCCTTCTCGTACGAGCAGTACGCGACGCGGTCCCGGGGCGCGACCGGCTGCATCGAGCAGGGCAGCTGGCTGTCGTTCTTCGAGGCCCTCGCTGCCAGGTCGTCTCCGCGGTTCTTCGCGCTCGCCGACACCCCGCCGGACGAGGTCTCCGCGGATGTCCGGGTGCTCCGCCCGGCCGGGGCCGACACCGTGACGCTGGTGCTGTCCACGTGCCGCGAGCCCACCAACGGGTGCCAGGCGCTCGTCGCCGCCCAGCGCGTGCAGCTCGTCGACTTCGACCTCCAGCCCGGGGACGAGGTCGTGGTGAGCTGGCCGGAGCCCGCCGCGCCCTGAGCGTCGTGCGACACTTCCGCACGTGTCCATGGACGACGATGGGCTGTTCTGGCACCTCCTGGAACACGGACTCGGCGGTGTCTACGGGACCGCCGGCTCGTTGGTTCGTGCCACCCGGGCAGCGGCCTCGATCAGGCTCTTCGCGTCGAACCGGACCTCGTACCACTGATCGTGGCGATCCGAGAAACGGATCGAACGGGCCCCCCGGGACGCATGCAGCGCATCCGCGTATCGATTTGCGCCGCTCATCCGGACGAGCGGACCCCTGTACCCCAGATCCGGGCCGAACCACCGGATCGCGTCCACGTCCAGGGTCACCAGGCTCCCGTCGGGCAGGAAGCGCATGTCGGTCACAGCGCCTGTCACGAGCGCACTCTCGAGTGGCTCCATCCCCGCTCGCTTCAAAGTGACCGTGTTGTGCAGCCCGCCGAGGGCGATCGTGCCGTCGGCCGCGCAAGCGATCGAGGTCACCGGCGGGGTCATCAGCTCCTCGGAGGACAGGTGCTCACCCTTGGCGTCCCATCGCACCAGGAGCACAGACCGATAGGAATCCTCGGGCCCAACCGCGGCAACGCTCCCGTCGGGGCACACGGTCAGGGCGTCCGGGTAGGCGGGGCCGTCCTCGAGGGCGCGCCAACCGGACGCCGTGTGCAGGAGCGGTGGGCAGTCCGGCCACTCGGGCAGCTGGCGCGCCTCTCGGGTCGGCGTTCGATCCGCGAGACGAGCACAGCCAGAAGGCCCCGCCAGCAGCGACTTCACCCGACATCGGGCGTCGTCCAGGTTCACCGCCGAAGTCGCAGGGGTCTCCGCTGTGACGCGCCTCACGTGCGCGGGCCACCCGGCAGGCCGCCAGCGCCGCAGGAACCCGTCGGAGCCCGTGGTCCAGAGGTCCGCCCCCTCCCACTGCAGGGCCCAGACTCCTCCCTCGACTGCATCCAGCGTGTCGACCTGGGCGCTCAGATCCCCTTCGTAGACGTGCACGGTCCCGCCGCTGTCGCCGAACGCGACGCGCGATCCGTCGTCGTTCCAGGCGACGCTCGAACCGGAGGCCGGCATCCGGTACGGATCGTCGATCGGCTCGAGCTCGGGCAGCGACCAGACCCCGACATGGCCGTCCTCGAACGCCACGGCCACCGCACCACCGCCTGGTCGGATCGCTGCGGCGTTGGCGGAGAAGAGCGGGTCCTCGAGCACCAGGATGCCCGTCGATTCGCTCCAGAGCTGAAGGGGACGCGTCGGCTCGAGCGCGGTCGACACCACCCACCCAGCCCGCACCTCGACGCTGTTCACCGGGGCGTCGTGCTTCGAGATGCGCGACGTCTCCTGGCCCCAGGCCGGCCGCGTCCAGACCTCCCCGTTCGGGAGCCCCCACGCGACGCGATCGTCGTCGGCGGAGAGCTCCGTGACCGGCTCCGCGAGGGTCGTCGCGGGATGCCAGCGAGTGGAGAGCTGGTCTTCGGACAATCGCCACACGTGCCCACCCGGGCTCACGGCGAGCGCCCGGACCACGTCGCTGCCGCCGCTGTATCGTCCATGCGGGTCGCGCAGGATGTAGCGATCGAGGTCCGTGCGCATGTGGAGACCTTCGAAGCTCCGGGCCAGGGTGTAGATGGCGACAGGCGAGACGGCCTCTTCCGCGATCAGCGACGGGGACTCGGACAGGGCTTCGAGCAACGAGCGCGTCGCCTCCAGGGTCTCCGCCGTCCGCAGGGCCGAGGCAGCCATACGCAGCCGATCCCCCCGGTCGAGCAGGCCAGCGGCGGCCGCCTGCTCCCGCGAGCGCGTCGAGGTCAGCTCGTCCTGGAGACGATTCGTGAGCAGGCCGAGCGCGAGGACACCCGCCCCGAGGAGCGCGGCGACCGTCCATGCGATCACGAGCTGCCGCCGGCGCAGCTGCCACTCCCGGCCGATGACCTCGTTCGGATCCCGGTCCTGCAGAGCAGCCGAGAGCGCTGCCACGATGCGGAAGTAGGGGTCGTGCGCGAGGACCTGGGTCTCGGGCAGAGTCACCGCCCGCGCATCCAGCCAGAGGGGCGCGTCGGGGAGGAAGGGTTCGAGGAGCCGCGGCAACGCCGTGGTCGACGCCCAGTCGATTCGCCGCCCGCCGTCCGTGAGACCGATGGACCCCGACGTCAACACCACGATCAGGCGTTGCGCGCGCTTCAGCTCGTCGCACCAGATCCCGAGCTCGTCCCTCACCCACTCCGAGGCAGCGGCCTCAGGTGAAGCCAGGAGGATCAGGAATCTGGACTGTTCGAGAGCGTCTCGGATCGCCGGACCGAGTGCCTGGCCAGGGCGGAGGTGTTGCTCGTCGCGGAACAGCCGGAGGGGCGGGGCGAACGGTGAACGGCCAAAGCGCTTGACGTGGAGCTCCAGCTCACTCGCGAACCGGGAGCTCGCGGCGTGCTTGTAGGAGATGAAGGCCGAGAACCTCACGGTGTCTCCCGAGCTCACGATCGACCGTCCAGAGTCGCACGCCCCCCAACCTGACCGCAGACAGGCCACGCCGTCCACGGTACACGCCTTCGAGCGTCATCACACACGAGCCGCCATGCGCCCAGTCGGACGCCCCGGCGTTGAGCCCTGCGGGAGCGAGGCTACCCGGACTTCAGGCCCGGCAGCCCGGAGGGTTCCAGCGTCCCCCACGGCAGAGCTCCCGGTGGCCCGGCGTCTTCCGGGTCGGGCATCGGATCGGGCTCGGCCCCGAACCACACCGCGGCGTCGTCCACGGCGAGCACCTCGCCCTTCGCGAAGTCCACCACGCGGTGCACGCCTCCCGTCGGGCGTCGGTACGTCCAGCGCCCGTTGCGCCGCCCGGCCACGTAGCGGCCCTCCTTCGCCAGGACGCCGTTCGGATGCCAGCCGCGCCAGGCCCCCGTCCGTTCGCCGCCTTCGTAGCTCCCTTCGAGCTGGCGCTGGCCCGATGGGTACCCGAACACCCACGAGCCCTCGCGGACGCCGTCCACGTACGCGCCGCGCGACGCCAGCGTCCCGCCCGGGAATCGCTCGACCCACACGCCCTCTTCGCGACCTTCCGGGCCGTAGGTCCCGCTGCGCTCCACGGCACCCGTCTCGTGCCACCACGTCCACGGACCGGTCGGGCGCCCCGCTGCGAACGTGCCCTCCGCCGCGCGGCGTCCATTCGCGTGCCATGCGCGGTACGGCCCGTCGTGCGCCCCCGCGCGCATCGCGCCCCACGACTCGCGCGACCCGTCCGCGTACCACGACGCGAACGGACCCTCGAGGGCCCCGGCCGCCCACGTCCACTCGCCGAGCAGGGTCCCGTCCGGGGACCACGTCCGGCACGGCCCGTCCTGCTTCCCTGCGGCCCAGCCGCAGTCCTGGACGAGCACGTCGCCCGTCCACCGCCGCTCCGAGCCATCGCGGCGGTCGGCGCTCCAGCCCTCCTCCACGAGCAGGCGCCCGTCCTTCTCGAGTCGCCACACGCCCTCTCTCGCGCCCCGCTCGTACGGCCCGGTCCACGTCCCCTGGGTCGTCACGTTCGTCCACACGCCCTGCCGCAGCCCGTCCGCGTAGGTGCCCTCCTCGAGGGTCCCCGTGGCATCGGTCACGCGGAAGAGCCCGTGCAGACGGCCTCCCCGGTAGGTGAGCTCGCGGCGGGTGCCCGCGGCGTCCACGGTCACCCACGAACCGTCCGGCTGGTCGTCCGCGTACGCGCCCTCCGACACGACGGCTCCGCCCCGCTCGACCCGGAAGGGGCCGTGCTTCGCGCCCGCGGCCCACGTCGTCGTGACGAGGTCGCCGCCCGTCCGCTCCGTCCACACGCCCGTGCGCTCCCCGTCCACGTAGGCGCCCCGTTCGCGGACCCCTGCCCCGTCCGTCACGGTCCACTCGCCCCAGCGGACGTCCCCGCGGAGCACGCCCGTGGTCACGACCCCTTCCTCGACGAAGCGGACGGGCCCGTCGATCCGGCCGTCCACGAACGTCTCCTCGCGAAACACCCCACCGGCCGCGTCGAATCGCCGGCGCACCCCGTGCAGGACGCCCCGCGCGTAGCTCTCCTCCCGATTGGAGAACCGCCAGGGGCCGTCCCGCTCGCCGTCGACGTAGGCGCCGGACCCGTCCCCGACGACCCAGGGACCGACCCTCCGCCCCTGGTCGTACCCGCCCTGCTCCTCGACATGGCCCGAGGGCCCGAGGAGCGTCCAGGCGCCCTCGAGCTCGCCACCCGCGTAGGTGCCGTGGGCCTCGCCCCCCGAGGGATCCCAGCGGTCGTACGGCCCGTCGCGGACGCCCCGATCCCAGGTCACCCGCTCGAGGAGCCGTCCGTACGGGGCCCAGTGGCACCACGTGCCGTGGGGAGCCCCGTTGCGCCGGCGTCCCCGCGCGACGATGTCGCCGCCCGGCGCGCGCTCGACGTGGACCCAGGGGGGCGACAGCCGCGGAGGATGGTCGGGACAGTCGGCGAACGCGAGGGAGACGAACAGCATGTGCAGCCCGACCCGCGCGGGGCGCTCAGGTTCGTCAACGGCTCGCAAGGCCTCCTTCGTTCGGTGCACTCGGGGCCCCGACCGGGGAATCGCCGACCGCCTGCGAGGGTCCCATGCTAGACGGCTGCCCGGAGGTTCTCGATGCGCGCGCTGGCCTGTCTCCTGCTCCTGATCACCACGGCCGCCGAGGCCGACGACCGCATCGCCCACATCGACACGGCGGCGTTGTTCTCGACGCTCCCGGCGCGCGCGCAGGCGGAGGCGAAGCTGGCGCAGCACCGCGACGCGCTCGCCCGTGACCACCAGGCGATCGTGGACGAGCTCGAGCGGAAGAACGCGGAATACGAGCAGAACAAAGGGAAGATGGCCGACCACCAGCGGATGCAGGCCATGCGCGACATCGAGGATCTCGAGGCGCGGGCGAAGGCGTTCGCGAGCGCGGCCGAACGCGACCTGGCGAACCAGTCGGACGCGCTCCTCGAGCCCCTGCTGAAGAACGTCCGGGAGACGATCCAGGCGGTCGCCAGGGAGAAGGGCTACACCTACGTGCTCGACTCCTCGAACGGCACGGTGCTGATGTCTCCCGAAGCCGACGACCTGCTGCCGCTCGTCAGGGCCAGGCTCGGCGTCCAGTAGGCTGTCGGCGCGTGGCCAGCGACCTCAGGGGCAGGCCAGGTCGAGCCACTCGAGGTCGCCCACCACGGTCGACGGCGTGCCTACGGCAGTCGAGACGCCGTCGCTGTAGCTCATCGTGTAGAGCTGCCCGGTGTGCCCGGCCCACCAGGTGAGGCCGTCGGCGTCCGTCGTGAAGCCGCGGGGGTGCAGCTCGGGCAGCGTGCTGATGGAGGTCGCGACGCCCGTGACGGGATCGACGCTGTAGAGCACCGAGCTCGCCACCCCGTTGCCGTCGCGCCCGTAGAGGCTGCCGTTCACGGCCTCCATCGCGTCGAGCTCGTTCTGCACGGTGCCCGTGATGGTCGCGACCACCGTGACGGTTCCGGTGGACAGATCGACCGTGGAGAGCTGGTCGGACGTGGCGGCCGTCGTGCCCCACGCCGCCCAGAAGGTGTCGGTGGACGCGTCGTACGAGAAGCCCTCGAACGCCCCGCCGAAGGGCTGCGGGAAGATGAGCCCGACGAGCAGGGTGGCGGCGCCCGTGCACGGGTCGATGGAGACGAC
>JACKET010000005.1 GCA_020632875.1 Alphaproteobacteria bacterium | reverse complement strand
GCCGTAGGACACCAGCTCGAGCTCGACGACGAGGTCGGTGTCGGAGTCCTTCACGTTCGCGATCTGCTCGCCCACGAGGCACTTCCCGAGGGTCGCGGTGCCCTTCCAGGTGGACCCGGGATCGACCTCGATGGTGAAGGGCTCGGCTTCGGTCGTGACCTTGCGCGTCACGGGGCCCTCGATCATCAGCTCGGCGCCCACGACGGGCTCGCTGTCGTGCGCGACCCATGCCTTGAGCGTGGGCCGGGAGTCGGGGCACCCGTCGTCGTCGAGGTAGCCGTTCTGCACCTCGGGCTCGTCGGGACAGCGGTCGACCTTGTCGACGAACCCGTCTCCGTCGGCGTCGCGGGGCCCACCGGACGCACCGAAGCCGCCGCCGACGAACACCCGGAACAGCGACGAGCCCGCGCCCTGGGTGACACCGAGTGACGCGCCCCCCGTGAAGTGCGCGCCGCTGTCGTCGGCGTAGCGCAGGGCGCCCGCCAGCTCGAAGGGCGCGCCGGTCGTGCCGATGCCCGTGGGCTCGATGGGCAGGGAGCCCGCGCCCTCGACGTTGAGGCCGAGGCCCTCGTCGAGCATGACGCCCACCGCCGCGCCGAGCTGGACGGCGTCGGAGTTCGCGAGGTTGCCGAGCTGCACGGCGTTCTCGTACTGGTAGCCCGCGTGGCCCGTCACGGTGAGCGGCCCGGCCTCGCCGGTCGCCGCGACCACGCCGCCCCCGGCGACCTTGCGGCGGCCCAGGTACGGGTGGAACTGCCCGCTCGGCACGTCGACGTGCGGCACGAGCGCGAGGCCGAACCCACCGGTGTCTTCGGGCCGGAGGATCACGCCCATCAGCGAAGCGCGCGTGTCGCCGACGCCGAAGCCCGTGATGCCGCTCTGGTCGAGGCCCACGCCGGTGTAGCCGTAGAGCGGCGCCGTGACGTCGAGCCGGAAGCGCTCGTGCACCGCGAAACCCGCGCTGACGTTGAGCGCGAAGAGGTTGTCGAGCAGCGGGGTGCGCTCGTCGGTGGCGGGGTCGATCGCGACGAGCGGCATGCGCGCGTACTCGAACACCGCGCCCGCGAACACGTTGCCGGCCTGGAAGGACCCGGGACGCTGCACCATCAGCGGGTCGCGGGCGTCTGCGTCGTACGCCGCGAGCACGAAGCCGTGCGCGTCGATGTCCTGCGCCCACGCCGCGAGCGCGAGCATCCAGATCGACAAGCCGTTCCTCCCGTTGCAGGGACCGCTACGTTACCCAAGGTGGCCCTTCGTGCACAGCGCCGGACCGCACATGTCGCCGTCGACCCCTCCTTCCTCCCGCTCGCATCGGGCCTGGTCGGCCCTCTATGCGCTCGAGCACTTCGCCGGCCCGGGCGCGCTCGCGGATCTCGCGAAGGGCTGGCGCGAGTCCCTGCCCGACCGCGCCACCGACGCGCCTGCGAGCTTCGAGCCCGTCCCCCGCGTGCGGGACGCGAGCCGGCGCGAGCTGCTCGAGCGCTTCGTGAAGCCCGGCCTGCCCGTGGTGCTCGAAGGCGCCGCGTCGCACTGGCCGGCCGTGAAGAAGTGGAGCCCGGACTGGTTCGCCGAGCGCTTCGGCGATCACCCGGTGCGCCTGATGAACGCCGGTGTGGAGGACTTCGCCGACCCGCAGGGCTGGAGGCCCATCGGGCGCACGGTGCACCTGCGCGACGTGATCCGCTCCATCGCGTCGGGCACGGGCGAGTACTCGCGGTTCCTGCCGCTGCTGCACGACTTCCCCGAGCTCGCGGCCGACTTCGACGAAGCCTGGCTCGCGGGCCTGCGCGACCGCGTGGCGGGTGGGCGGAACTACCAGCTGTTCATCGGCGGTCCCGGGTCGAACACCGCGCTGCACAACGCCATGGGCAGCAACCTGTTCGTCGAGGTGTACGGCGAGAAGGAGTGGCGGATCGCCAGCACCCGCTGGACCCCGCGGTTCGCCCCCGAGATGGCGCGCTCGCCGTACTTCTTCAGCGGTGTGGACCTCGAAGACCCCGATCTCACGGGCGTCACCGGATGGACGACCGTGCTGCGGCCCGGCGACGTGCTGTACAACCCGCCCTTCTACTGGCACCAGGTCCGCAACCACACGGCGACCATCGGCGTGGGCTTCCGGTACTACGCACCCGGCGCCATCCTCCGCTCCAGCAAGACCCTCGCGCTGCTCACGCTCGCCGCCCGCAATCCCCCGATCTGGACGGCCGTGCAGGAGAAGAAGGACTTCACCCGCGTGTTCGCGCGCGCCCGCTGATGCCGGTTAGGCACGACGCCATGTCCCTCCCCCTGCTGCTGCTCGCCGGATGCGCGCCCGACCTCACGGCGCTCGAGCAGCGCCAGAAAGAGCTCGAGCGCGAGCTGACCGAGCTCGACGAAGAGCTGGTGGCCCTCCGCGAGACGCTCGACGAGGCGGGCATCGAGGTGAAGGGCGGGCGCCCCGCGCGGGGCAAGGCCCGCGGTGCCAAGGCGAAGCCCGCGCGCGGCAAGGCGAAGGCGCGCACGAACGAGCCGCCCGAGGGCCACCAGACCCCGCAGACCGAGCGCTCGGCCGAAGCGGGGCTCTCGGTCACGCGCACGGGCCGGGTCCCCGCGCTGCCTCCGCCGGGCAACGTCGAGCGCACCGCGACAGCGTGCGGCTTCAAGCTCGAGATGCCCGAGCTCAAGGCGATCTCGGACTACCCGCTGAACAACCGCGGCCTCGGCAAATCGGGGCCCGTGGTGCTCAGCGTCGACGGGCAGGCTCTCGAGGCCCACGCGTTCCCGAAGGACTACGAGGAGCGGTGCGGCGGCGCGTTCCGCCACGCCGGCACGGTCGTGCTGTTCTCGACGCCCGACACACCGACGCTCGAGGGCCGCGAGGTCGGTCTGAGCCTCGATCCGCGGGTCCCGCTGCCGCGCGGCGACGATGGGCGTCCGATGTACTGGGTGTACCCGGGCACCGAGCTGTCGGTGCACCTCGACGCCTGGGACCCGGCATGGGGCGAGGCCCAGGTGACCATCGGCGCGCTGGTCGTGGGCACGGGCGACGCGACCTTCGCGGTGGGCGACACGGTGCGGCGCGCTGCGGGGGCCGCGGCGATCTCCGAGCCGCTGAACGGCGCGACCGGGATCCGCGTGAGCTCGCCGGAGGGCGGTCCGTACGTGCTGATCGACGTGCTCACCATCGGGAACCCCGACGACGCCGTGGTGGTGACGGGGGGTCGCGCATGGCGCGCCTCGCCCTGATCGCGCTGCTCGGCTGCGCTCCGGCGCGCACGGCTCGCCTCCAGGAGGACGTCGATCGCCTCGAGGCCGAGGTCGAAGCGAAGCGCGCCGAGGTCGGTCGCCTCCGCACGGCCCTCGAGAAGGCCGAGCGGCCCTGGCGTCGCGACCCGCCGACGCACATCCCGAAGGGCTTCGATCCGTCGCGTCCCCTGCCCGCTCCGGGCCCGACGCCCGACATCCTGCTCGTCTCGATCGACACCCTGCGCGCCGATCACCTCGGCACCTACGGCTACACGCGGCCCACGTCGCCCTTCGTCGACTCCCTCGCCGAGCGGGGCACCCGGTACGACGCGTTCTGGTCGCCCTCGTCGTGGACCCTGCCCTCGCACACCACGATGCTGTCGGGCCTCCTGCCCGACCGGCACGGCGCGATCGAAGGCGAGGTACGGATCGGGCCCGGCGTGCCGATGCTCCAGGAGACCCTGAAGAGCGCCGGATACCGCACCGCCGGAGTCGTCGCGACGCTGTTCGTCTCCCGCCGGTTCGGCTTCGAGCGGGGCTTCGACCACTTCGAGGACTTCGGCATCACCGACCCCGCCGCAAACAACCGCGGGGTCGTCGACGCCGAGGAGGTCTTCGCGCAGGCGCTGCACTGGGCGCAGCAGCAGCCCGACGGCACGCCGTTGTTCGCGTTCCTCCACGTCTACGACGTGCACTACACGTACAACCCGCCCGCGCCGTTCGACGAGCGGTTCGACCGTCCGGCGAAGCTCGGCGACGCCGTCTACAAGAACTACTTCCACTACAAGAAGCGCCCGCTCGATCCGGTGCAGATGGAGCACCAGATCGCGCAGTACGACGAAGAGATCGCCTACGTCGACGCGAAGCTCGCCGAGCTCGTCACGGCGTGGGAGGCCGGCGGGCGCCCCGTGATCGTCGCGGTGACCGCCGATCACGGCGAGGAGTTCGGCGAGCGCGGCTCGTGGGGCCACGCGCACACGCTGTACCCCGAGCAGCTCCACGTGCCGTTCGTCGTGGCGGGGCCGGGCGTGAAGCACCAGGTGGTCGCCGAGCGCGCGGGCACCGAGGACATCGCCGCGACCCTCGCCGCGCTCGCCGGGGCCAGCCACCCACGGGGCGACGGCATCGACCGCTCCGCGCAGGTCGCGCGCGGCGGAGCCCTCCGCCCCACGGCGCCCTACGCCGAGACCTCGCGCTTCGACACGCTCGTGCTTCGCGTCCACGACGGCGGGTACGACCTCGTCGCCGACCTGCGGGCGAGCCGGTTCGAGCTGTGCGACCTGCGGGTCGACCCGGGCTGCACCACCGACCTGTCCACCACCCACACCGCCGAGCTCGCCCGGATGAAGGCGCGGCTGTCGGAGCGAATCGGCACGCCTTGGTCGGCGCGCGAAGAGGGCGACCTCCGCACGGGTGACGGCGGGGTGATCTGGGCGGGCGAGCTGCGCGGAACGACCCATCGCGTCGGGCCCGGCGACGGGTTCGCCGTCCTGCCCCCCGACGGCTCCGTGCGATTCCGCGGGCAGGCCGGCACGGCGGGTCCGTACCAGGCCCTGGCGGGCAAGGTGCCCGAATCGGGCTCGCCCCTGGCATACTCCGGCCCGACCTGGGGCTCGGTGGACGTCGAGCTCAGCGACGAGGAACAGCAGATGCTCCGGGATCTCGGATACATCCAGGACTGACATGAGCGAAGTCACCGAGATCATCGACAGCCGCCCCCGCCTCTTCGCGCCCGGGATGGCCATCGGCCTGCACCTGAACATCGAGCGCGTGCTCTCGATGGGGCCGGGCCGCACGTACTACCTGGCCGACAACCGCAAGCCGCGCTGGTACACGCACATCTGCTGGGGCTGCGGCAACAAGCACAACCCCGCGAACGCCCCGATCTGCGAGTACTGCCAGCGCCCGATCACGAAGCGGCGGTTCCTGCTCTCGTGCCGCTGGCACGAGGCCGGCGGCGAGGAGTTCCACCAGTTCGCGGCGCTCCGGCTCGACCACATCGCGATCAACAGCCCGATCGTGCTGTACCGGTACCGCGAGCAGCTCCTCGCGTTCCACGAGATCGCCGAAGAGGCCCTGCTCGTCGACGAGCCCTCGCCCCTGCGCCCGCGCACCCTGCTCGCCGGCGCCTGGACCCTCGCGGCGGGCATCCTCGAGCTGATGGAGCACGGCATCGTGCTCGATCGCCTCGGTCCCGAGCACGTGCTCGTCGGGCGGAACGGGTCGCGCCTGTGGGATCTCGACATCCGCGAGGTGCGTGGGCGACGCATCCATCCGCGGGACCCCGTGTCGATGGACGCCGCGCGGATGCTCGGCGCGCTCATGCTGCGGTACGTGCCGATGGATCAGGCCGAGACGGTCGCGTTCTTCCACCAGGCCGCAGTGGGCGGGTTCCCCGACATCGCCACGATGCAGCGCGAGCTGCGCGGCTTCGCGCGCAACCTCCAGCTCAAGGGCTCGCAGCGGCAGGCCTCCGCGCTGTCGAGCGTCGGGCGGCGCCGCCCGAACAACGAGGATTCGTGGGGCTGGCGGCGCATCGGGAACATCGACCTGTTCGTCGTGGCCGACGGGATGGGTGGGTACGCCGCCGGCGACAAGGCCAGCGCCACCGCGGTCGAGACCGTCACGCGCGCCGCCTCCACGCTCCTCCCGCGCACCAACGCGAAGCCCGCCGACATCCAGCAGGCCCTCGCCGAGGTCGTGAGCACCGCGAACTTCGCCGTGCAGGAGCTCTCGAAGGACCAGGAGCGCCCGACCGGCACGACGCTCGTGGTGCTCGCGGTGTGGCCCGACGGCCAGGCCTGGCTCGCGCACATCGGCGATTCGCGCGCCTACCGCGTGCGCGACGGCAAGCTGCACCCGCTCACCGAAGACCACTCCATGGTCCAGGCGATGGTCGAGGCCGGCAAGCTCGACCGCGAAGGCGCCCGCACCCATCCGCGCAGCAACGTCCTCCTGCAGTACCTCGGCTCGCCGGGCGAGTCCGATCCCGACATCAACAAGGCCGATCTGAAGGCCGGCGATCGCGTCCTCATCTGCTCCGACGGCCTCTGGGGCGAGATGCCGGAGTCCGAGCTCGAGAAGCTGTTCGACCCCGAGCTCGACCTGCGCCGCCAGGTCCGGGTCCTCGTCAGCGCCGCCAACGACAGCGGCGGGAAGGACAACGTCACGGCCCTGTTGGTGACGCTCTGAGGCTCCTGTGGCCGATCGTGCTGCTCGCGGCGTGCCCGAAGCCCACGCCCGACACCGATCCGACCGAAGCCGACACCGACACCGACGCCGATGCCGACACCGACGCGGATGCAGACGCCGACAGCGACGCCGACGTCGACACGTCCGGCACCGGCGACACCGCCACGACGGGCGACACCGCGCTCCCGACCGACAGCGGGGCCGCCGAGACGGGGCTGTTCGCGATCTCCTGCGACACGGCCGACCCGACGGCCCTCGGCATCCTCGACTGCAACGGCGCGTGCTGGCCCGCGGACTACGTCGGCGACGGCATCCTCTGCGACGACGGAACGCTCCGACCCTGGGGCGACCCGGACTTCGACTGCGCCGCATTCGGCTGGGATGGCGGCGACTGCGAGCCCCCTGCCGACACCGCGGGTGACACGGCGGCGACTCCCTGATGACAGTCCCGTCGCGACCGCGTAGGGTGGGGCCAACGGAGAGTTGATGCGCACCCTCGTGTGGACCGCCGCCCTGCTGGTGATCTTCGCGCCTTCCTGCAAAGACGCGAAGGACGAGACCGACACCGAGTCCGACACCGACACCGATGCCGACGCGGATGCCGACACCGACACGGATGCAGACGCCGACACGGATGCCGACACCGACTCCGGCGACTCGGGCGGCGGAGACTCCGGCGGTTCCGGGATCATCATCATCCCGCCCGACTCCGGCGGCTCCGGCGGCAACACGGGCATCATCATCATCGACTCGGGCGGGGATTCCGGCGGCGACTCCGGGGATTCCGGCACGGTCGACACGTCCGACTCCGACACCGACGCCGGCCCGCCCTTCTGCGACACGGCGATCGCGAACCTGCGCGACTGCGACGAGGTCTGCGTGCCCGCCCACCTGCTCGGCGACGGCACCTGCGACGACGGCACGATCTTCCCGTTCGCGAACCTGAACTGCGCGGGCTTCGCGTACGACGGCGGCGACTGCGCGGCTCCCCCGCCTCCTCCGCAAGACACCGGGCCCACGGGCGATACGGGCAATCCGCCCACGACGCCTACCGCGGATACGGGGACTTCGGCGCCCTAGCGCGCAACCGTTCCTGCGCCCTCGTCCGTGTGGAAGGGATCGAGCTTCGAGCGTCCCGAAGCATCACGCAGATGACGCAGAAGGACGCAGATGACGCAGAAACCAGGCCCTCACGGGTCGGGCGTCCTCGTTCCCCGGGCCCCTTCGATGGGGAGGGTCACCCGTGACGTCAGGGCTCTCGAGGGACGCCTCCGTGTTCGGGTCGAAAGAGTGGGCCTTCATGCGGACCGGATCCGGGACTCACCAGAGCAGCCCGAAACGCCCGCCTGCTCTGGTGAATCCCGATTCCAGTCCGCGGGGAGGCCTTCTCTGTCGATGCGAACACCGAGACGTCCCTCACAACACCCGGACGCTGCGGGTGGACCTTGGCGTCCTTGGCGGTCCAATCCCCCTCGACAGCGCCCGGGGCAACGGGGATGCTCGAACCACGACGGCCTCGTTTCTGCGTCATCCGCGTCCATCTGCGTCATCTGCGTGATGCCCTGAGGCGCTCGAAGCTCGACTGCTTCCGGCACCGAGCGCTGTGGCCCCCTGTGGTCGCTGTGCGAGACCCGGGGATCGGAAGCGTGGGTCGGACTCAGGCGATCGCGTAGCTGCCCTGGGCCGCGAACGTCGGCACCGAGATCGACGCCGACATCACCTCGCGCACCACGTCGTGCGCGACCTCGTCCATCCCGATCTCGAACATCATGCGCGCGTAGGACAGCGCCTCTGCGGCGGTGGTCTGGCCCTCGAGCAGGGTGACCAGCTCGGCCTCGCCCGACATGCCGAGGAGCGCCAACGCAGCGTGCTCGTCGACCTCTTTGAGGATCTCGACCACACAGAAGTAGTAGGACTCGAAGCTCTGCATCCCAGCCCCCCGGCCGATCTGACCCACCGTCCAGTTTTAACGTACCGCGCCTTCTGACCCGTCGTCCAGTTTTCATGGAACGCAGACATCCCGTGACGAACCCGTAGCGCGCTCCGTCCTCAGACCAGCACACGACGGGAGGTCTGGAAATGCGCGGATCACGGATGATCGCACTGCTCGCGATCGCAGGTTGCACCCAGGAGATCGACGGCGAGAAGGTCAGGGTCACCCTCGACGACACCCAGGTGATGGTCGGAGAGGTCTGGACCGAGAGCCTGATGCTCGACGGCGCCCTGGGGACGATCGCGATTCCCCTGGAAGATGTTGGAGAAGTCGTCCCCGTGGAGGGTCACGATCTCCACGCGAGCAACGGCCACGTCAGCGTCTGGCTGCGCAACGGCACCGAGCTGCGCGGGCGCTGGACGGAGCCGGAGCTGTCGATGGGGATCTCGATCGGGGGCGAGATCGTCACGGTGGATCTCCCGATGGATCAGGTCGAGCGGCTGCAGACCCCGGGCGCCGAGAAGTGGCCCGACACGCCCGTCTTCCGCGTGAAGACGACGCACGGCGACGATCTCCTGATCGACCCGGAGAGCACCCAGGTGACGATCACCAACGCGATGGGCACGTTCTCCCCGTTCCTCTCGGAGTGCACGAGCCTCGCGCCGATCGGATCGCCCGAGGGCGACTGGCGGATCCAGCTCCAGAGCGGCACGGTGCTCGTGGGGCCCCTCCAGCACGACACGTTCGAGCTCGCGATGCCTATGGGCCCCGACTCCATCGAGGTCCCCGTGAAGAACGTGCTGAGCCTCACCTGGCAGGACTGGGGATCGCGCTCCAGCTACGACCAGCTCGCGGCGCCCGCTCAGCCCGCCGAAGAGGGGTGGTTCTCGAACCGCGCGCTGTCGGGCGCGAAGTCGATGCACTGACCCCTATTCGCGCACCAGCTGGCGCATCCGCAGCACCAGCGCCGAGTCGTCGACGAGCGACACGAGCTTGCTGCACGGCACGAACTCGCGCACCGTGACGGAGTTCTCGGGCGGCGAGCGGAACGGCACGGTCTTCGACGCGAGATCGACCGTGCCCGCCAGCGGGTAGAGCTCGAGATCCGTCTCGCCCGGCGGGCCGAGCACGGCCACCGCGACGCACCCGCCGTCCTGCTGGCCGAGCAGCACGCCGAGCGACGTGGCCCGGCAGCCGCGGGCCCGCGGACACACGCGCTCGGGCTCGGGCCGGAGGTCGCGCGTCGCGAGCGGAGCCGCGCGCTTCGCGATCTCGGCCATCCGCTGCTGCAGCTCGTTGGCCACCGCCGTGACCTCGTTGTCGGTCGAGGCCGGGATGACACGGGGCCACATCACGACGACGCCATCGGTCTTGCCGCGCGACTTCGAGACGGCCATCTCGAGCCGGCGGAGCTCGACCGAGTCGTCCTGCGCGGACGCGAAGGCCAGCAGCAGCGCGATCACGGCGTGCCCTCCTCGGCGTCGAGCAGGTTGAACTCGACGCGACGGTTGCGCTCGCGCCCGGTGGGCGTGCGGTTGGTGTCGATGGGACGGGTCTCGCCGTAGCCCGCGGCGACGAGGCGCTGCGGGTCGACGCCCTTGCCGATGAGGTACTCGCGCACCGACTCGGCGCGCTGCTGGGACAGGCGCTGGTTGTACGACTCGGAGCCCTGGTTGTCGGTGTGGCCCGCGATCTCGACGCGCCCGACCTGCGGGTTGGTGAGGATGGTGGTCGCGACCTCGTCGAGGAGGCCGAAAGACTCGGGCTTGATGACCGCCTTCGCGGTCTCGAAGAACACCTTGTCGAGGATGACGATCTGCTTCTCCTCGACGCGGATGCGGGTCTCCTTGAGGAGGACGATGACCTCCTGGAGGCGCTTCGAGGTCGTCGTGACCTGGGTCTCCTCGGAGGTGAAGCCCTCGGCCGTGACGCTGAGGACGTGCGTTCCGGGGCCGACGTCCTGCACGAGCTCGCCGCGCTGGACCATGTGGACGCCGTCGGGCACGCAGTGCGGCGTCTTCTCGTTGCGCCAGACCGCGACCGCCTCGGGGATGGGGTCGCCGGCGGGCGTGAGGACCAGCACCTTGACCCGTGCGTCGAACACCGGCTTCAGCTCGACGACGAGCGCGGTGCCGCCCTCGCGCGCGGTGGCCTTGCCCTCGCCCGCGAGACAGTCGGTCGTGACGGCCGTGGCCGACCACTGCGAGCCCGGGACCGCGTCGCGGACCACGCCCTCGTCGCCGATCTCGATCTGCTCGGTGCCCTTCGGCCCGGTCAGATCGACGAGCGCCGGCCAGGTGCGCCCATCGAAGCGCGCCTCGACCGACATCGCGCCGAGCTTGTCGGGACAGCCGTCGTCGTCCTTCCAGCCGTTCTTGGTCTCGGGCTGCAGCGGACAGCCATCGCGCACGCCCATCCGGCCCTCGGTGTCGACGTCCGCGACCTGCGGCGGCTCGTGGTGACCGAACCCGAAGCCCAGGAAGGCCCGGAACACGGGCGTACCCGCGCCCTCGGTCAGGCCCGCCGACCCACCGACCGTCCAGCCGAGGCCCTTCTGCGAGCGCCCCCGGACCGACAGCACGCCCTCGGCCTGCATCGCCGTGCCGGCGACATCGGATGCGGACAGCGGCGACCGCACGATGCCCTCGAGCGTGACGCCGGCCTTGCGCCGCACCACCACGCCGATCGCCGCGCCGCCCACGGCATAAGGGCCGCCCACGAGGTTCTCGAGGTCGAGCCCGGGCGACGCTTCGATACCGGCATCCGCGGTGAAGGTGGCCACGGGCAGCTCGTAGGTCGCAGCGATCTTGCCGCCGCCGCCGATACGGCCCCGGCCGAGGAAGCGGCCGGCGTTCCCACTCGGCGCGTCGAGGTGCCCGATGATGCCGGCGCCGAATCCGCCCGCGCCGGACGGCACGTCTTCGGGGGGGAGCAGCGAGAACATCGCAGACATGCGGATGTCGCCCATCGCGGGCCCCATCCGGCCCTCGGGACCGAGCGACGTGAAGTAGACCGGTGCCAGCACGTCGAGCCGGAGCCGCTCGTGGAACGCGGCACCGACCGAGATGTTGCCGGCCACGAGATCGTCGACGACGGGATTCTCGGCGAGCAGGCCTGCTTCGCCCTCGACGGCCTGCACGAGCGGCGCCTCGGCGTACTCGAAGACCACCGAGCCGAAGAAGTCGCCCGGGCGCATCACCCCGGGGCGCTGGACGTACAGCGGGTCGCGGACGTCGACGTCGTGGGCCGCGAGCTTCGGCCCGTGCGCGTCGAATCCCGGCTCGGCCGCCAGCGCTACGATCGACAGGGCGAAGAGAATCGTCCGTCCTCCGGTGCGCGACCGTTATACCGCGCAGCCATGACACAGCGAGCGCTCACGTGGAGCCTGATCGCGGTGGCCTCGGGCGCGGCCGCCCTGGCGTACGAATCCGTGTGGCTCCGGCGGCTCTCGGTCGTGCTGGGTGGAAGCGCGATCGCAGCGGCGTGGACCCTCGGCGTGTTCATGCTCGGGCTCGCGCTCGGCGGGCTCGCCGCACAGGCCGCGAAGGGCGACGAACGGGGCGTTCCGCGGACGTACGCGGCGCTCGAGACGTTCGCCGCGCTGTGGGCGCTCGCCTTCCCCTTCCTGCTCGACGCGACGCCCGTCTCGCTGGCCGCGCTGCTCCCGCTCCCCGCGGCGGTGGCGCTCGGCGCGACGTGGCCCGTGCTGGCGCGGTCCCTGCCGGCGAGCGGCGCGTTGACGCTCTACGCCGCGAACACGACCGGCGCGGTGGTCGGGGTGCTGCTCACGACCTTCGCGACCCTCCCGTCGCTCGGGCTGCGCGGCGCCGAGATCGTCGCCGCGTGCACGGGGCTCGGGGCCGCGGCCGTCGCCGTCGCGGTGGGGCCGTGGGGCCGCGCGGATCCCGCGCCTCCGACGCGTCCGCCGTGGAGCCTGCTCGCGGCGGCCGGCATCGCCGGGTTCGTCGCGCTCGGCCTCGAGGTCGTGTGGATGCGCCTCGCGTCGGTCGCGCTGGGCGCGACGGTGCAGACGATGGGCCTCGTGCTGGCGGTGTTCCTCGCCACGATCGCCGTGGGGAGCGCGGTGGGGCGCACGTGGCCGCGCGATCCCGCCAACGCTGCCGCGGGCGGGCTGGTGGCCCTGGGCGGGCTGTCCCTCGTCGGGGCGATCAGCTGGCCGTTCCTCCCCTATGCGCTGGGGATCGCGTACGGCGCGCTCGGTCCGGAGCGCCTGTGGATCGGGAACGCGATCCTCGCGGCCCTGTGGATGGCGGGGGCTCCAGCCGCGAGCGGCCTGGCGTTCTCGGGGATGATGCGGCTCGCGAGCCGCGACACGACGGGCTCCGCGAGCGCCTGGCTGTACGGGGTGAACTCGGTGGGGTCGATGGCCGGCGCGCTGCTGGGTGGGCTCGTCCTGCTGCCGGAGCTGGAGCCGCGCGCGACCGTGGGGGTCCTCGCGATCCTCGCCGCGGCGGGTGCCGGGCTGGTCGGCGATCGCCGGTGGATCGCCGCGCCGATCGCGATCGCCGCGATCGCCGCGCTGCTGCCGTCGTGGGACGCGAAGCTCTACGCGGTGGGGGTGCACCTGCGGGTGTCGGACTTCGCCGATCCGAGCCCCGCCGCGATCGCGCGCTACGCGAACGACAACTGGGAGCTCGAGCACTACGACCACGGCGCCACGGCCGCGGTGGCGGTGGGTCGCTCGCTGACGACGAACAACGTCTGGTTGTCGATCAACGGGAAGTTCGACGCGAGCACGGGCGACGACATGCCGACCCAGGTGTTGTCCGGCGAGATCCCCGTCGCCGCGGCGAGATCCCCGTCCTCCGTCGCGGTGGTGGGGCTCGCCTCCGGCGTGACGGCAGGCGCGGTGCTCCGCGATCCGCGGGTGGGATCGCTCGTGATCTTCGAGCTCGAGCCCGCCGTGGTCCGCGCGAGCCACTTCTTCGATCACGTGAACGGCCGCCCGCTCGACGATCCGCGCACCACCCTCCTGATCGACGACGCCCGCGCGGTGCTCACGCGCGATCCGCGCCGCTACGACGTGATCGTGAGCGAGCCGTCCAACCCGTGGATCTCCGGGATCTCGAGCCTGTTCACGCGGGAGTACTGGGCGCTCGGCCGCGCCCGGCTGAACGACGGCGGCGTGTTCTGCCAGTGGGTCCAGCTCTACGGCATGGGTCCCGAGCAGTTCCGCGGCATCGTCCGCACGTTCGCCTCGGTGTTCGGCGACGTGTGGCTGTACGAGACGATCCCCGGATCCGACGTGCTGCTCGTCGCCGGCGCCCCTCCCCCACCCGACGCACCCGTCCAGCCGACCCTCGACCCCGATGGCGTGCGCCGGCTCGCGGGGCAGGGCTGGCTGAACACCGACGACCACCCCCGCGTCGAGTGGGAGGCGCCGCAGTGGCTGCACTACGCGACCGCCGCCGACAATGCCGCGCTCATCGAGGCGGCGCGCTGACTTCGGGGCGCCGCAGTCGGACTCTGGCCGTCGACGCTACGGCCTCGCTGATCCCCGAGGCTCGCACAGCGACCACAGCGGGCCACAGCGCGCTGTGGGTCGGAACGGATCGAGCTTCGAGCGTCCGGCATCACGCAGATGACGCAGAAGGACGCAGATGACGCAGAAACGAGGCCGCCGCGGGTCGAGCGTATTCGTGTCCCCGGGGCGCTGTCGTCCGGTGGACAGGGCCCTCGCGCTGTGGCTCGCTGTGGCCCGCTGTGCGTGATCGGCGCGATCGCCACCCTCCGAGGTGGACCGGGACGGCGGACCCGCTCGCCCGAACGTCCCGAAACGCCTGCCTGCTCTGGTGAATCCCGTCTCCAATCCGCGAGAAGGCCCTCCCTGGCGACCCGACCACCGAGGCGTCCGTCACGAGGCCCGAACGCAACGGCCTCATCCGCGCCCGGGGACACGAGGACGCCCGGACCCTGACGGCCTCGTTTCTGCGTCATCTGCGTCCTTCTGCGTCATCTGCGTGAGGCCGTTGCGTTCGGGCCCGATCGACCTCCGCGCTGCCGAACCGCGAATTCAGTGCTTCTCGACCCGCACCTTCTGGATCTCACCCGGCGCGACCTCGAAGAACTCGCCGTCGATCATGTACCGCCCGAGCGGCAGCAGCCCCTCGTACTCGTACTTCACCGACAGCGCCTTCTGGGCGCGCTCGATCGCCTCGCGTTCGGTCTTCGAGAACGGCTTCGCGCTCACCAGCGCCAGGGCCGGGAGCCGCGTCTTGTGGACCGTGATGCCCACGCGCCCGTAGCGCGTGCGGAGCTGCTCGTACGCCGCGCGTGCGGCCTGGCCCGACTCGCTCTCGGTGTCGACCACCTCGGGGAGCGTCTTCTTGATCGAGAACCCCACGTCGGGCTCGACCATCTCGACGACCGACTGCTCGCGGAGCGCGCGCTCGAGGCGGATCCAGGACTCGCGCATGTCGCCGCGCGCCTCGGCCGCGAGCGCCGCCGTGTAGTGCGTGTGCGTGGTGAGCGGCGTCTGGAGCTCGAGCATCTGCGCGTAGGTGCGCTCGACGCCCGTCCACTGCGTCTTCTTCGCGAGCTTGTCCATCTCCTGCTCGAGCCGGTAGCGCTCGGCCGCGAGCTCTTCACCGGAGAGGGCGACGGGAGCGTCTTTCTTGCCCGCATACGCGACGTCCGCGCAGACGCCTCCGAGCAACATCGCAATGATCGACCCGCGAATCAGCACTGTATGAACCCTCCGCCCGAACGCTCAACGCCCGGACCCTCCCGATTCGTCCCCGCCACTCTATCGCGGCTTGCGCACCGGAACCCCTGCGCTTCCCCTACGGAACTGGTAGGGCACGCTGACGGTCGACACCGCGCCCTCGGGACCGGCCCAGGGCGCCATCTCCCACGTGTCCATCAGCGCGTTCACACAAGCGAGCAGGTCGGGATCGTCGACCTCGCCGTAGACCGAGTAGGAGAGCAACCAGCCATCCGAGCGCACGAGCGCGTCCGCGAACAGGTAGCCCTCGGGGACCGCCCCGCTCGCCATGCGCTGGCGGTGGCACTCCCGGACGCCCGGCTCCAGCGCCTTCGCCGCCGCGGCCGCGACGTCCGGGCTCATCGCACCCTCGATCCGCGGGTCGTAGGTGAAGAGCTGCCCGTCCATCGCGGGAGGCGGCGCCTCGTCGGACGGATCGGGCTCTGGACGGGCCTTCGCGACGGGCTCCGGCTCGGGACGGGCCTTCGTCGGCTTCTCCTTCGGGACCGGCTCGGGCTTCGGAGCCGGCTCGGCCTTCGGGACCGGCTCGGGCTTCGGAGCCGGCTCGGCCTTCGGGACCGGCTCGGGCTTCGCGGCCTTCGCGATGGGCTCGGGCTTCGGAGCCGGCTCGGCCTTCGCGACGGGCTCGGGCTTCGGAGCCGGCTGGGGTTTTGCAGCGGGCTCGGGCTTCGGGCGCCTCGTCTCGGCCGGGGGCACGGCGTCGACCGGCATGGGCTCGACGCGCGCGACCTCGTCGCCCTTCGGCTTCGCGTCCAGCAGACCGGCCTTCTTCAGGCGCTTCGCCAGCTCGGGCATCTTCGCGAAGATCGGGTCGGGCTCGGGGTCGACGGACATCCCCCACACCACGTCCCGCACCTTCTTCGAGTACACCCAGCTCGTCTTCCACGTGCCGTTCGCGTCGACCGGCTCGCGGCGGAGCTCGACGTCGTCGGGAGGCGCGCCCATCGAGTCCTGGGCATCGACCACGAGGCTGTACGCGCCACGATCGCCCGTCCCGGTCCACTCGGGGTGGACGTAGGTGTCGACGGCGGCCTTGCTCCCCACCGGCGCCGCGTAGGTCACCAGGACGTTCAGCCCGTCTCCGTCGCGCTCGAGGCGGATGTCCACCTGCTCCGCCCCCGAGTCGACGAGGCGCTGGGCCAGCCGGTCCGCCATCGAGCGATCCGCCGGCCCCGACGCGAGCGTGGCCGCCCGCTGGATCGCCTCGGCGCACGAATCCGTGTCGGAGCACCCGAAGAAGCCCGCCGTGACGCCCTCGACGCGCCGCTCGACCGCGAACCGCTGGGCCTTCACGTCGTAGACCACGCGCGTCTCGAGCTTCAGGAAGCCCTCGAGGCACCCCGTCGAGCCGAGCAGGAGCGCGGCGATCGCGAGGATCCGGCCTACTTCAGCTCGCAGCGGGGCCCCTCCTTGGCGAGGCGCGCCATCGAGTCGATGGTGTCCTTGATCCCGCCCGCGGCCATCGAGCTCGCGAGGCCCGCGGGGACGTAGCCGCCGGGGTCGGTCCAGGTCCAGTATTCGACGAGGGTGTGGCCGTCGTCGAGGCGGGTCATGAACCACCCGCCCTTCGCGAACTCGATGGGCATCCCCTTCTCGAGGTAGTCGCGGGAGCGCTTGCCGACGGGGATGTCCGGCTCGACGGTATCCCAGGTCATCTCGCGGACCTCGCCCCCGGAAGCCTGGAACAACCCCATGTTCTGGCGCGTGTGCGAGACCCAGTAGCGGTCGGTGAGCATGGTGATCGGCAGGTACATGAAGACGTGGCGGTCTTCGCCGCACAGCCCGCCCGACAGCACCTCGGTGAACGAGAGCTTGCCGTAGAGCGGCTTGCTCGCGTCGTCGTTCACGGCCGCGTAGAACTTCGCGATCGGCTGATCGACGACTGCCACGCCCCACGCCTTCTTCGCCTTGTAGCCCTCGACGCCCACGATGCCGGTCTCGGGCGTGCCCTCGGCGGCGGAGCGGTAGGCCTCGTCGGGGATCGTCGGCATGTGCTCGGCCATCAGGCTCTTCGCCCGCAGGGCACGGGTCTCTTCGACCCGCTTCACCACCTCGTCGCCCGTGAACGCGAACGCCGTGCCGATCAGGAACATCACGCCTCCCATGCGAGCCTACCCGACACCCGACGACGGCGTTCGTTCCCCCGCCGCGCGGATCCAGGCCTCGTTGCGGCGGACGAACGACTCCGCGCTCTCTTCGCCGATCGCGACGGCGGCGCGGGTGCCCGGCCCGTCGAAGTCGAACCCGGACAGCGGGAGCGGGCGGACCGGCGCGAGCACCCGCACGTCATCGGGCGTCGGAAGGTCGCGGCCGATCGGCCAGCCCCCCGTCAGGCGTCCCACCGGATCCGAGACGATCGCGATGCGGGGACCCGGGGGCAGCGCGCTGACGGGCACCCGCTCGAACCAGGCGCCATCGACGGCCAGCCGTCGACCGATCACGACCGGGCGCGAGTACGGGCCGGGGATGAAGCACGACGCCAGGACCGCATCCACCACGGACACGTCGTGCGTCTCGTCGATCACGATCGGGCGCGGCCCGCGCAGGCCGAGACGGGTGACCGCGACCTTCAGCCCGGGGACGTCGGCCATCCGCACGTGCCGGTACGCATCGAGGTGCTCGCGGAGGATGTGCGACATCCGCCCGGGCCACCGGCCCTCGAGGAGCTTCGCGGGCTCGAAGACCCGCGCGCGGCCGGCCATCTCGAGCCACACCTCGCGGAGATCCTCGACCCGACCGTAGTGCCAGATGGCGCCGACGAGCGCACCCGAGCTCGCCCCCGCGACCACGGGCGGGACGAAGCCGTTGCGGGACATCCAGCTCGTCGCGCCGACGTGGAATGCCGCGCGGCAAGCACACCCTTCGAGTGCCACAGGTACCACGCCGGGATGATATGCTGGTCCATCTACGTGCATCCAGACGGAGCCCCAATGAACCTCGCGCTGCTCCTGCTGGCCTCCGGCGCCACCGCCAGCACGGGTGAAGGCCTGAAGCTCGTCGTCCAGGTCGTCGACGACGCCGATCACCCCGTCTCGACGGCCACCGTGCGCATCGACGACGAAGGCCTGCGCCACCGCGTCAACCACCGCACGGGCCGGTGGAAGGGCCACGGCGTCTACCCGCAGAACCAAGAGCCCGCGGCGTTCGAGACCGGCCAGGTCGTCACGCTCACCGCGGCGGCGCCCGGCCACCTCCCCCGCACGGTGAAGTACCGCGTGCGCCATGCACGCAACGTCGTGAAGATCCCGCTCCAGGCGCTCGGAACGCCCACCCAGGCCGCCGACCAGCCCGAGATCGACGTGGCGACGCTGCTCGCCGTCTCGCGCGCCAACTGCGACTCGCCCGACCAGGCGCCCGCGCTGTTCGCACCCGCCGTGCATCGTCCCATCCAGCTCGACCCCGAGACGATCGGCCGGCTCGGCGATCTCGAGGATGCCGATCCCCACCTCACCGCGGGGTTCTCCGAGCTGCTGCTCGCCCAGGGTCCCGGCCAGTTCGACGCCGCGCTCCAGTGGGCCGACATCGCGCGCGCCGAGGCCCACACCGTCGAAGGCGGCGACTACGTCGGCCTCGTGAACGACCTCTACCGCGTGCGGGCCATCGCGTACCACGTGCGCTGGCAGCAGTGGGAGCTCACGTGGCTCGACGAGCCGAGCCGCAAGAACAAAGAGCAGGTCGACCACTACCGCGAGCTGGCCGCCAACATCGCGTCGAGCTGGGTGGCCTGGGCGGATGCCGCGGGGGCCAGCACCGAGCTGCCCACCGCGCTGTGCATGGCCGCGTCCGACCGCC
This sequence comes from Alphaproteobacteria bacterium, assembly GCA_020632875.1. Classification (GTDB taxonomy): domain Bacteria; phylum Myxococcota_A; class UBA796; order UBA796; genus JACKEQ01. The sequence continues at coordinate 466,575 of JACKET010000005.1, read as the reverse complement.
CGCTCGAGTGCTCGCCGTGACCGGGTGCGCGTCGTGATCCGGCGGCTGCTCGTCGTCGCGGTCCTCGCCTCCGGCTGCGCGCGCAAGCGCGAGGCGGCGCCGGCCGAGATGGAAGAGATCGCGTCCTTCATGCTGCGCGTCTGGGATGACGACCGGGCGCTCGAAGACGCGATGGTCAACCTCGCGCCGTGGCTCGAAGAGAACTCCACCGCCGAAGACGCGCAGGATGGCTACCGCCTCACCCCGCTGTCCGAAGAGAGCGTGTCGACGCTCGATCGGCCCGATCGCGACCTGTCCGGCCTGCTCGGCGCGGCCGTGGCCGGGGTGTCGCCCTTCACCATCCACGAGCACGCCGGCACCGCGCTGCTCCCCGACCAGGTGTTCTCGAACCCGCGCAACTACGAGAGCTACGTGCGCACCGTCGAAGGCGACGAGGCGCTGTTCCTCGACTGCGAGGGCCAGGTCGACACGACCAACGACATCACGACCAGCAACTTCGGGGTCACGATCCCCTACGTGCTGCGCAAAGACTACAAGTGGGTCCACGCGCGCGATCTCGGCGAGGCCATCATCGCGCGCAGCTGGATCCCCGAGAAGGGCTGCAACGAGTCCGGCGAGAACTGCCTCCAGCAGAGCTTCTCGATCGATCTGTGGTACGCGGCCGTCCCCGACGAGACGATCCGGTTCACCAGCACGTGGAGCGAGGTCACGTCGAGCCTCGACGGGCTGATCGGCGAAGACCTGCAGATCGCGGCGCTCGCGAACGGCATGGCGTTCGTGTTCGAAGCCACCGACGAGTTCATCGCCGAGCAGTAGGTCCGGCTCGGGTGAAAGGTCCGGCGCCCCCGGTCTCGCACAGCGACCACAGCGAGCCACAGCGGTCTGTGTCGGAAGGGAGTCGAGCTTCGAGCGTCCCGTGGCATCACGCAGATGACGCAGATGGACGCGGATGACGCAGAAACGACGCCGTTCCGGGTCGGACTTGCTCGTGTCCCCGGACTCCATCGAGTCCACGACCGCGGAGGTCCACTCGTAGCGTCCGGGCGTCGTTGGGGACGTCTCGATGTGCGGGTCGACCGAGAAGGCCTCCCCACGGACTGGCATCGGGATTCACCAGAGCAGGCGGGCGTTTCCGCCTGCAAGGCGCGCGTCGCCCGAGGTGGACGGGGAGGCCGTTGGCGGGGCCGCTCACCGGAACTGAAGAACGCCGGCCTGCTCTAGTGAGTGCCGAATCCGGTCCGTAAGAAGGCCCACTCTGTCGACCCGAACACGGAGACGTCCCTCGACAGCCCTGACGTCACGGGTGGACGCTGGCGGTCTTGGCGGTGCATCCCCATCAGAGGTACCCGGGGAAACGAGGACGCGCGACCCGTGACGGCCTCGTTTCTGCGTCATCTGCGTCCTTCTGCGTCATCTGCGTGATGCCTCGGGACGCTCGAAGCTCGATCCCTTCCGACCAGCGGAGGGCTACCGATCGTCCGAAAGCTGGCGATCGGGTGAAAGCGGGTCGAGCGCGAGCTCCCAGCGGTCGCGCTTCGTGTCCCGCCGGACGACGTGCACCTGCACGCGGTCGCCGAGCCGCAGCCTGCAGCGTCCCGCGGCGTCGAGCAGCCCTGCGCCGCCCGGCGCCAGCACCAGCGAGTCGCCCCACGCCCGCTCGACGTGCGGCACGTAGACCTTCACGTCGATCTTGGGGCTGTCGAGCTGCACGTGGATGCGGGTGGCCGTGATGCCCAGCACCGTGGCGGGGTACGTCCGCGCATCCTGGCCCTCGAACAGGTGGTCGAGCACGAGGCGGTTCGCGTCGCGGTCGAACTGGCGCTGCCGCTCGCGCGCCTCGTTGGATGCGTCGATCACGCGCTGGCGCAGGCCCCGCGTGAGGGCCTCGGGGACCAGGGCGTGGCCCGCGATCTTCTCCCACGCCTCGTTGTGCAGGAAGATCCCGACGATCTCGCGCATGGGCGCGGTGAAGCGGCCGTAGACATCCGCCCCGACGCCGTAGTGCAGGCCCGGCATGGACGCGAAGTGTGACGGTCGGTTCGCGATCATCGCCTGCCGGTGGATGGCCTGGCCGACGTAGTCGTGCGGCAGGCGGTCGAGGTACGCGTTCAGCCCCTCGCGCTCGGGTCGCCAGACCCACAGGTCGGGATCGAGCCCGTGCAGCCGGGCGATCTCGATGGTCGCGCGGCGGAGCTCCTCGAAGCGCTCGTCGCCCGGCGCCTCGTGGACACGGTAGATCGGCTCGACCGCGTCGTCTTCGGTATCGCCTTCGAGGAGGAACCGCGCGCCCTCGATGTTCGTGAGGAGCGAGATCTGCTCGTTGTACCGCTCGACGTCGTTGCGTGGCTCGTCGAGCGCGACGAAGCGGAGGCCCTCGAGCCGCACCTCGACCTCGGCCCGCCGGTAGCGGACGACGTTCCGCTCCTCGGCGAGCACGATGCGGCGCTCGCCGACCTCGGGGAGGAGGCGCAGGCTCGCCTGGACGTCCGCGTCCCAATCGACCTCGCCGCCCTCGAGGAACGCCTGCACCCAGTCGAACGCGAGCTTGTGGCGGCTGTGGACCCGGGCGCGGTGGATGCGGCGCTCGACCGCGCGCCCCTCGGCGTCGAGGCGCAGCTCGAACACCATCGCGCGGCGGTCGACCCCGGCGTTCAGGCTCACGACGTCTTCGCTCAAGACCTTCGGGAGCATCGGGAGGACGAGCCCGGGCAGGTAGTACGAGCTGCCGCGCTCCACGGCCTCGCGGTACAGGGCCATCCCCGGCCGCACGTACCAGCTCGCGTCGGCCAGGGCGTACCAGACGACGAAGCCGTCGCGATCGCGCTCGATGCACACGGCCTGGTCGAGGTCGCGGCTGCTGACCTCGTCGATCGTGACGAGCGGGAGGTGCGTGAGATCGACGAGCGTGGCGTCGTCGATGCCGGGGCTCGCGGCGAGCGCGGCGGCCTCGGCCCGTGCCTCGTCGGAGTGCAGGGGCGACAGACCGGCCTTCGCAGCGATGGCGTAGAGCTCGGCCAGCCCGGAGCCCGCCTCGGCGAGCGTGCCCGTGACGGCGCCGCCGTCGACGGTCACCCAGGTGCCCTCGGCCTGCTCGACCTCACCCGTCATCGCGGCGCGGTCGCCGAATGCATCGACCACACGGCGCCCCTTGCCGACCCGCGCCACGACTCCGTATCGCTCCACCCGACCTCCAGCTCCGGGAGCCTACCAGGGCGGGAGGGCCTGCCCCCAGGGCGGATCTCGACAATCGGCCGAACCACGTGTACAACATGAATGAGCATTCATTCACCGGAGGCCTCCGTGTCGACGAACCGCATCGTGAACGCGAGCGAGGAAGAAGCCCGCGCCCTCGCCGAAGAGTCCCGTCAGACCTCGTGGAAGGGCCGCAGCTTCCTGCGCGAGCTGTTCCTCGGCGAGCTGCGCGTCGACTGGATCGACCCCTGGCCGGAGACCCCCGAGCGCCCCGAGTTCACGGCGTTCATGGGGCGCCTCGAGGCGTTCATGAAGCGCGTCGACTCCGCGGAGATCGAAGCGCTCGGCGCCTACCCGCAGTCCGTCGTCGAAGGGCTCCGCGAGCTCGGCGCCTTCGGACTGAAGATCCCGAAGCAGTACGGCGGCGTCGGGCTCACGCAGGTCGAGTACTGCCGGGCGTGCGAGCTGGTCGCGTCGTACGACGGCAACGTCGCGGCGCTGGTGTCCGCCCACAACAGCATCGGCGTGCCCCAGCCGCTCTACCTGTTCGGCACCGACGCGCAGAAGGAGAAGTACCTCACGCAGTGCGCGAACGGCGGCATCAGCGCATTCGCGCTCACCGAGCCCGACGTGGGCTCCGACCCCGCCCGGCTCGCGACCATCGCCACGAAGACGCCCGACGGGAACTACGAGATCAGCGGCGAGAAGCTCTGGATCACGAACGGCACCATCGCCGACCTGATGGTGGTGATGGCGCGCGACGCCGAGACGCAGCGCATCAGCGCGTTCGTCGTCGAGACCGCGTGGGAGGGCGTGTCCGTCGGGCACCACTGCCGGTTCATGGGGCTCAAGGCGCTGGCGAACGGCGTGATCAAGCTCGACCGCGTGAAGGTGCCCGCCGCCAACCGCATCGGGAAGGACGGCGAAGGCCTGAAGATCGCGCTCGTCACGCTGAACACCGGGCGGCTGTCGCTCCCGGCGGCGTGCGTGGGCGGCGCGCGACGTTGCGTCGAGTGGGCCCGCGACTTCGCGGCCGAGCGCGTCCAGTGGGGCGCTCCGGTCGGCCAGCACGAGGCGATCAGCCACAAGCTCGCCGACATCGCCGCCACGACGTACGCGATGGAGTCGTGGTCGCGCCTGGCCGCCGAGCTGTCGATGCGCGAGGGCTACGACATCCGCCTCGAAGCCGCCGCGGCCAAGGAGTGGGCCAGCGTGAAGCAGTGGGACGTGATCGACACGACCCTGCAGATCCGCGGGGGCCGCGGCTACGAGACCGAGACCTCGCTGGCCGGGCGCGGCGAGAAGCCCTTCCCCGTCGAGCGCATGATGCGCGACTCGCGGATCAACCGGATCTTCGAGGGCAGCTCCGAGATCATGCACCTGTTCATGGCCCGCGAGATGCTCGACAAGCACCTGCAGGTCGCGAAGACCCTGGTCGACGACCCGAAGGCCACGACGGGCGACAAGATCAAGGCGCTGCCGGGGGTCCTCGCGTTCTACGCCCGCTGGTACCCGAAGCTCTGGTGGAGCCTGCCGACCTTCTTCCGGTACGGCCAGTACGGCGAGCTCGGCAAGCACCTGCGCTACGCCGAGCACGCCGCCCGGCGCCTCGCCCGCACGATGTTCCACGGCATGGTCCGCTACCAGGCGGGCATGGCGAAGAAGCAGGCGTTCATGTTCCGCACGGTCGACATCGCGATGGAGATCGCCGTGATGACCGCCGCGGTCGTCCGCACGCACCACCTGCAGAAGTCCGGCGCGCCCCACGCGTCCGAGGCGCTCGCGCTGACCGACCAGCACTGCCGCAACGCGACGGCGCTCATCGAAGAGCGCTTCCACGCGCTGTGGAACAACGACGACGCCGCGAAGTACGCGACGGGCCGCGCCGTCCTCGAAGGCCGCCATGCCTGGATGGAGTCCCCAGCGTACGCGGACGAGGGCGAGCTCCCCGCCCGCGAGGAGTCGACGGCCGCCAAGTAGCCACCCCGAGAACGCGAAGAGCCCCGCTGGAGCGCGTCTCCAGCGGGGCTCTGTCGTCTGAGGCCTCGCGGCCTACCCGGCTACGGACAGAAGGTCGGCCCGTCGTCGAGAGCCACGTCGGAGCAGTCGAGCCAGGTGAAGGGATTGCGGAAGTTCCGCGCCGTCACGTTGGACTCGATGTTGTCGCAGAACAGGTTCGTCTGCCCGTGCGTGCCGTTGACCGCGTCGTAGCAGAGGTCGAACGTCGCGCAGCCGCTGAACGCCACGCTGCTGCCCGTCGGGAAGCCTTCGCAGCCGAACGGGTAGTCGTAGTCTTCGGGACCGAACCCGGCCGGGTTGATGTCGAGCCACGGGATCGGCAGGAGCGGCGTGGGGGTCGGGACGATGACGCCCGACTCGGCCTGCCACTGGAAGCCCGACGAGCCCGAGTACCGCTGGCGGATGTTGCGGATGTAGACCGGGAACAGCTCGGGGATGTTGCGCCGCGTGACGATGCTGAGCGCCGCCTCTTCGTTGAGGGAGCCCGCGTAGTCGATGTTCACGTGGTCGAGCACGCAGTGGCCCTGGAGGCTCTCGGAGCCGATGCAGTCGGCCCCGATCTCGATGCCGCGCCAGTCGCCGTGCGCCGGGACGCCACCGACGAAGTCCTCGTCGGAGGTGAACACGATCGGGTCGACGGCAGTACCGACCGCGTAGATGCCGCCGTCTTCACCGAGCAGGCCGACCAGGAAGGCGAAGTCGGTGCCGGAGGCGACGGCGACGCGCACGCCCGGGTCGATCGTGAGCGTGGGACGGTTCTGGCCGCCGACCACGATGGTCTCGGTGTTCATCCAGTACTCGACGGGGTTGCCCGGCGTGGAGGGGTTCTCCCACGTCTGGGTGTCGAGCACGCGGCCGTGGAACGCGATGCGGTCGGGCTCGCCGGAGACCACCTGGTTGCCGAAGAACTGGCAGGTCGTGGTGTCGAGCTGGCCGATGCTGTTGGCGTCGAGCTCCATCGCGTGCAGGCCGTTGCCGACGATGACGTTGCCGGAGAAGCTGCGCCCGCCCATGTCGGTGAGCGCGGTGTCTTCGTCGAGGAAGACGCCCACGTCGTCGTTGTTCTGGAAGGTGGAGTCGTGGATCCAGAGCTCGGGGTTGAGCGCGTAGATGCCGTGCGACCCGCTGCGCTCGACCACTACGTTCGACAGCTCGATGGGCTGCAGGCCGCCGCCGTTGATGTTGATGCCGCCCGTACCGGAGCCGCCGTAGCGCACCGTGAGGCCCTGGAGGCGGGACTCGCGGTTCTGGTTGCCGATGCGCAGGCCCTGGAACGAGCCGCGCACGCTCGGCGTGCCGAGGTACTCGGTGAGCGCGCTGAACAGGACGCGGTCTTCGGTTCCGCCGGCCGCGGGGCCTTCGGTGACGAGGGAGCCCTGGTTCACGTCGCCGACGCGCATGAAGCCGCTCGGCGAGTGGTAGATGGTCGTGCCCGCCGCGAGGGTGAGCACCGGGCCCGACACGTCTTCGACGCGCACGGTGCCGGTGACGTAGTACGGCTCGTCGAGCGGGATCCAGGTGGCATCCCGGCTCACGACGCCCGGCACGATCTCGATGGGCAGCTGGTTGCCGGCGAAGGTGTTGTTCTGGAGCAGCTCGACGAGGTCGGGCGAGATGCGCACCGCGCTCTCGGCGTTGTCCTGGAACGTGCTGGTGTCGACGGACGACTCGTTGAAGACGACATCGAGGATCTCGGCGCCGTTCTCGAGGTTGTCCTCGAACACGCTGTCGAGCACGACGAGCTTCGCGTGCTCGGCGTAGAGGCCGGCCGTGGAGCTCGACGCCGACACGACGCCATCGAGCGTCACGAGGCTGCGCTCGTCTTCGGGGACGGCGCTGTCGCCGCGCACGCGGATGTTGCCGAAGCCGTTGCCGCCGCCGTACGACACGTCGAGGCCCACGATGGAGCTGTCGTTCGCGTTGCGGTCGATGTAGAGGCCATCCCAGTGGCCCTCGACGGCCGAGGTGCCCGTGAACGTGACGCCGAGCGCGGTGCCCTGAACATCGAGCGAGCCCTGCGCGGCCGTGCCGACCGTGAGGCCGGTGCCCGCCGAGAACTCGACCCACACGCCGTCTTCGATGGTGAGCGCGGGCGACCCGCCGCCCTGCACGAGGACGTCGCCGTCGATGCGGTAGTCGGCGTCGAGCAGCGCCATGGTCACGTCGTCGGCGATGGTGCCGCCGAGCAGGCCGATGAACGGCACGCCGTTGCCGGCGTAGGAGTTGCCGTCGTCGAGCGCGGCGAGCGAGGTGACGCCGACCACGAGGGGCTCGCCGGCGTTCCCGGTGATGGTGTTGTTCTGGAAGATGTCGAGCATCGACGCGGCCTGCGCGGTGATGCCGCGGCCGAGGCCGTTCGAGATGACCGAGTTCGACATCGAGAGGGTCGACGTGCCGAGGAGCGAGATGCCCGCGCCGTTGGTGCCGTCGATGGTCACGCCGTCGAGCATGGCCGCCACGCGGTCGACGCGGAGCGCGATGCCCGCAGCGTGCTCGATGGTGACGTTCTCGAAGATCGAGGGGTTGTTCGGATCCTGGCCCGGGCCGAGCTCGATGCCGTCCCACGAGACCGGCGAGGCCGGGAACTCGGAGCGGAACCGGATGCCGAGCGGCCCGCCGAACGCCTGCACGACGCCGGGCTGCGCGGCGGTGACGCCCACGCGGAGCTGCGCGCCGGAGCGGAACCGCACGTCGGCGCCGTCTTCGATGGTGAGCACCGGAGCGCCCGCGCCCTGCACGCGAACGTCGCAGGTGACGAGGTGGATGAAGCCCGCCGCCCAGGTCTCGTCGGCCGAGATCGTGCCGCAGTGCTCGACCGTGCAGTCTTCGTCGGTGTCGCCGTCGCAGTCGTTGTCGATGCCGTCGCAGAGGTCGGTCTCGCCCGGGTTCACGGTGTCGAGCGTGTCGTCGCAGTCGTCGGGCGCATCGGCGTACCCGGTCGGCTGGAGGCACTGCGTGATCGTCGAGCCCGTCTGGCCGTAGCCGTCGCCGTCGTTGTCGAGGTACCACGGGGTGTCGGGGTTGATCGCCACGAGCGTGTCGTCGCAGTCGAGGTCGTTCGAGACGTACCCGGTGAGCGGCGTGCACGAGATGTCGGACACGAGCGGGTCGCCGTAGCCGTCGCCGTCGCTGTCGAGGAACTGGGGCGGAGGCGCGCCCACGGCGGGCTCGAGGTCGTTGCAGTCGTAGTCGTTGTCGGCGTAGCCGGAGGGCTGCGTGCAGCGGAAGATGCTGAGCGACGCCGCGTTGCCGAAGCCGTCGTCGTCGAGGTCGGTCCACCACTCGGTGGCGTCGAAGGCGGAGGGGTCGTCGATCTGGTTGTCGCAGTTGTTGTCGATGCCGTCGCCGCAGTACTCGACGCCCGTGGGCGTGATGTTGGGGTCGGCGTCGTTGCAGTCGATGCCGACGGAGGGCGGCGCGTAGCCGGTGGGCTGGACGCAGGCCGTGAGGGTCGTGGTGGAGACGCCCGCACCGTCGTTGTCGGCGTCGAGGTACCAGGTCTGCGTGTCTTGCGCGACGACGTTCTCGTCGGTGGTCGGGTCGCAGTCGTTGTCGATGCCGTCGCAGATCTCGGGCGCGTTCGGGTTGACGGTGTCGTCGCTGTCGTTGCAGTCGGTGTTGAGGTTCGGCGCGACCGTCACGAAGTCGGTGATGCCGTCGGGCGGCATGTCGATGTCGAACGCGACACCGGCGCCACAGGCCTCGTAGGTGACCGTCTCGTGGCCGTAGCCGTCGCCATCGGCGTCGATCGGGTACTGCACGCCATCGGCGACGTTGCCCACGTTCGCGGTGCCGTCGCAGTCGTCGTCGTACGGCGTCGCGCAGAGCTCGTCGGCGCCGGGGTTGACCGCGACGTCACCGTCGTCGCAGTCGTAGCCCTCGTTGTTGGTGCCGGGCGGGTTGTCGTTGGCGACGTAGCCGGCGGGGGCCTCGCAGGCGCGGGTGATCTGGAGCCGATCGCCGAAGCCGTCGTTGTCGCTGTCGAGGTAGAAGGTGGTGTTGCCGGGGGCGCCTTCGGTGTTGCTGCCGTCGCAGTCGTGGTCGACGGGGTCGCACTGCTCGACCGCACCGGGGTACACGTCGCTGCGGGTGTCGTCGCAGTCGCCGCCCTCGGTCACGAAGCCGGCGGGACGGTTGCACTCGTCGACCGCGTCGTCGGGGTCGCCGAAGCCGTCGCTGTCGCCGTCGCGGTAGTAGGTGCCGCGCAGGTCGTTGTCGATGACGGTGTCGCAGTTCTGGTCGATCCCGTCGCAGATCTCGGTCGCGCCGGGATGGATGTTCGGGAGCGTGTCGTCGCAGTCGTCTTCGGTCGTGTACCCGTCACCGTCGAGATCGACGAACTCGGTCTCGGGATCCTTCTTGCAGCCCCACACCAGAACCAATGTCGCCAGCAGCGCGCTGATCCTCATACACCCCTCCCGCCGCGAAGCCCGGCAGCTCGCGCCAAGGTACCACCCAGAGCCGGGACGTGCACGGTTTGAAGGGCGTCGTCTGCGAGGCCGGATCAGCCCTCGAGAAGAGGCGCGAGCCACCGCTCGGCGTCTTCGAGCGACATGCCCTTCCGGGCCGCGTAGTCTTCGAGCTGATCCGGGAGGATCTGGCCGATCCCGAAATACTGGGCGGAGGGGTGCGCGAGGTACCAGCCGCTGACGGACGCGGCCGGGTGCATCGCCATGCTCTCGGTGAGCGTGATGCCGGTGGCCGCCTCGGCATCGAGGAGCTGCCAGAGCTTCGCCTTCTCGGTGTGGTCGGGGCACGCGGGGTAGCCAGGGGCCGGACGGATGCCGGCGTACCGCTCCTTCACGAGATCCTGCAGGTCGAGGGCCTCGTCGGGCGCGTAGCCCCAGATGTCGCGGCGGAGCCGGAGGTGGAGCTGCTCGGCGTAGGCCTCGGCGAGGCGGTCGGCGAGCGCCTTGACCATGATCGCGTGGTAGTCGTCGTGGTCGGCCTCGAACCGCTTCACCCAGTCGTGCACGCCGAATCCGGCGGTGACCGCGAAGGCCCCGACCCAGTCGGGCGTTCCGCGCGGAGCGACGAAGTCGGAGAGGCACAGGTTCGGGCGGCCCGGCGGACGCTCGATCTGCTGGCGCAGGTGGCACAGCCGCATCCGGACCTCGGAGCGCGTCTCGTCGGTGTACACCTCGATGTCGTCGCCCACGCGGTTGGCCGGGAAGATGCCGTACACCGCGCGCCCGGAGAGCCCGCCCTCGGTGAGGAGCCGCGCCAGCAGCGCCCGGCCGTGGTCGAGCAGCTCGCGGGCGTGCTCCCCCACCACCTCGTCGTCGAGGAGGCGCGGCCAGGTGCCGCGGATCTCCCACGTGTGGAAGAAGGGGGTCCAGTCGATGAGCTCGGCGACGGCGCCGAGATCGGCGTCTTCGGAGCGCACCCCGCGGAACGCGGGCTCGACGGGCGCGAACTCGAGCTTCGCCGCGTTGGCGCGGGCCCGGTCGAGCGGGACCAGCGACCGGCGCTCGGTCTTGCCCTTGCGCGACTCGCGCAGCGCGGCGTACTCGGCGCGCACGCCCTCTGCGAAGGCCCCCCGGTGCTCGGGGCTCGTGACCGAGCCCGCCACGCCGACCGCGCGCGACGCGTCGGACACGTGCACGACGGCGTGCTCGTAGTGCGGCTCGATCTTCACGGCCGTGTGCACCTTCGAGGTCGTCGCACCGCCGATGAGCAGCGGGGTCGTGAAGCCCTGGCGCTGCATCTCCTTCGCGACGAACACCATCTCGTCGAGCGACGGGGTGATGAGGCCGGACAGGCCGATGATGTCGGCGCCGACCTCGCGGGCCGTGTCGAGGATGCGCTGCGCGGGCACCATCACGCCGAGGTCGACCACCTCGAAGTTGTTGCACTGGAGCACGACGCCCACGATGTTCTTGCCGATGTCGTGCACGTCGCCCTTCACGGTGGCGAGCAGCACGCGGCCCTTGCTCTGCGAGTCGGCATCCTTCTCGGCCTCGATGAACGGCACGAGGTGCGCGACGGCCTTCTTCATGACGCGGGCGCTCTTCACGACCTGAGGCAGGAACATCTTGCCGGCGCCGAACAGGTCGCCGACGACGTTCATCCCGTCCATCAGGGGGCCCTCGATCACGTGGATCGGCCGGTCGGCGGCGAGCCGCGCCTCTTCGGCGTCGATCTCGGCGTAGTCGGCGATGCCGTTCACGAGGGAGTGGATGATGCGCTCGCGGACGGGCAGCTCGCGCCACGAGAGGTCGGCTTTGCGGTTCTTGCTGCTGCCGATGGCGCGGTCGGCGATCTCGAGCAGCCGCTCGGTCGCGTCGGGACGCCGCGCGAGCACCAGATCCTCGACGCGCTCGCGCAGCTCGGGCTCGATCTGGTCGTAGGGCTCGAGAGCACCCGCGTTCACGATGCCCATGTCCATGCCGGCTTCGATGGCATGGAACAGGAAGACGCTGTGGATGGCCTCGCGCACGGGGTTGTTGCCGCGGAAGCTGAAGCTCACGTTCGACACGCCGCCCGACACGAGCGCGTGCGGGCAGGCGGCCTTGATCAGGCGCACCGCTTCGATGAAGTCGAGCGCGTAGCGGTCGTGCTCTTCGATGCCCGTGCCGATGGCGAAGATGTTGGGGTCGAAGATGATGTCTTCGGGTGGGAAGCCGACCTTCTCGACGAGGAGCTCGTACGACCGACGGCAGATGTCGACCTTGCGCTGCACCGTGTCGGCCTGGCCGACCTGGTCGAAGGCCATGACGATGACGGCGGCGCCGAACCGCCGGATCTCGCGGGCCTGGGCGAGGAACGGCGCCTCGCCCTCCTTCAGCGAGATGGAGTTCACGACGCCCTTGCCCTGCAGGCACTTCAGGCCCGCGTGCAGCACGGACCACTTCGACGAGTCGAGCACCACGGGCACGCGCGCGATGTCGGGCTCGCTGCCGACGAGGTTGAGGAACCGCACCATGGCGGCCTCGCTGTCGAGCATGCCCTCGTCCATGTTGACGTCGATGAGCTGGGCGCCGCTCTCGACCTGCTGGCGCGCGACCCGCAGGGCCGTGTCGTAGTCGCCGGCCTCGATGAGCTTGCGGAAGCGCGCCGAACCCGTGACGTTCGTGCGCTCGCCGATGTTCACGAACAGGCTGTCGGGCGCGATGGCGAGGGGCTCGAGCCCCGAGAACCGCGACTGCACGGGCAGCTCGGGGATGGCGCGCGGCGGGATGCCCTGCACCGCGGCCGCGATGGCGCGGATGTGCTCGGGCGTGGTGCCGCAGCAGCCACCCACGATGTTCACGCAGCCGTCGAGCGCGAGGCCGCGGATGCGCTCGGCCATGTGCGAGGCGTCGTCGTCGAACTGGCCGAACTCGTTGGGCAGCCCGGCGTTCGGGTGCATGTGCACGGGCAGCGACGAGACGCGGGCCAGGTCGCGGACGTAGCCCTCGAGCTCGTCGATGCCGAGCGAGCAGTTGAGCCCGATGGAGAGCGGGTTCGCGTGCCGCATGCTGTTGTAGAAGGCCTCAGCCGTCTGGCCGGACAGGTTGCGGCCCGACAGGTCGACGATCGAGCCGCTGACGATGACCGGGATGCGGCGACCGAGGTCGTCGAACAGCGCTTCGATGGCGTAGACCGCGGCCTTGCCGTTGAGCGTGTCGAAGATGGTCTCGATCATCAGCAGGTCGACGCCGCCCTTCACGAGGGCCGCGGCCTGCTCGCGGTAGAGCGCGACGCACTGGTCGAACGTGATGCTGCGGGCGCCGGGGTCGCTCACGTCGGACGAGATCGACGCGCTGCGCGACAGGGGGCCGAGCGAGCCGGCCACGAAGCGCGGGCGCTCGGGGGTGGAGGCCGCGTCGCGCGACTCGCACGCGATGCGCGCCGCTTCGAGGTTCATCTCGTCGGCGAAGTCGGCGAGGTCGTACTCGCCCTGCTGGAGCCGGTTCGCGGTGAACGTGTTCGTCGTGACGATGTCGGCGCCGGCCTCGTAGTAGGCGTCGTGGATGGCGCGGATGATGTCGGGACGCGTGAGGTTCAGCAGCTCGGCGTCGTTCTGGACGTCGCGGTGGTGCGCCGCGAACCGCTCGCCGCGGTAGCCCGCCTCGTCGAGGCCGTAGCTGTGGATGAGGGACCCCATCGCCCCGTCGAGGACGAGGATGCGCTGGGTCAGGAGCCGGTCGAGTTCGGTGGTCACAGGTCGCCCGCTTCAGTAGCTCGGATTGGACCCCTCGCCGTAACCGCGTGCCGGCGGGCGCGCCCCTGCGTCACTGAAGCGTGGCGATGGCCTCGTACTCGTTGCACGTGCCCGAGAAGATGTGGGCGCGCAGGTACGCGGTCTGGGAGAACGCCTCCGGGTTCGTCCACGCCACGCTCTCGTTGTCCGTCGTCGACGTGCTGCCGTCCACGACGAGGCCCGCGACGCTGAGCTCGATGTCCACGTCCGCGATGGCATCGGTGAAGAACACGTCCCACGTGAGCGTCTCGCCGGGCCCCACGCTGATGGCGAAGTAGTCCTCGTTCGGGTTGATGAGCGTCGCGAAGACGCTGGCCCCGTCGACCACCGTCGTCGCGTCGAGGATGTCGTCGTTGGGCTCGAATCCGTCCTCGGTGCACGTCGTCGTGCCGGCGGGGACGGTCGAGTAGGACAGGTCGTAGTCCCAGCACCCGTTCGAGGAGGCCACCTCGACCCGGTACGAGGTCTGGACGGTGCCCGGCGCGGAGGTCGCGGAGACGCTCCCCCCGAAGAACCCGCCCACGCTCGAGTCGATGAGCGTCCCGAACGTGTCGTAGAGGTAGAGCTCGGGGCCGTCGAGGAAGCCGTTGTGGACGATGGAGATCGTGAGGTCCATGTCGGGGTTCACGGCCAGGGCGTAGTGGTCGGGATCGGTCGGCGAGACCGTGAGACCGGTGGCGGAGGTGGGGAGCACCACCGCGGTGCCGACGGTGTCGTTCTCTTCGTACGCGTCGACCGGGCAGGACGGCGGGACGCCCGTGTCACCCGTGTCGGGGACCGACTCCTCGATGCTCAGCTGGTAGTCGCCGCACAGGCCCGAGTAGCCCTGCACCACGACCACCACGTCCTCCCCGTTGGCGAGCAGCACCTCGGTGGCGGACTGCAGCACACCGGTGGTCACGTCGTCGTTGCAGATGAGCGCGAGCCCCGACGGGCACGCCGTGTGGACGGTGAGGACGGTGTCGTAGTTGCTGCCCTCGGTCGAGAAGCGCCACAGGCCCGCGTAGGGCGCGCTCCACGCGTACGCCACGTCGCCCTCGTGGACATTGGAGCCGAGGCCACACGTCTGTGGCCAGTCGTCGCCCATGCCGCAGGTCGACCCGCTCGCCACGATCGCACCCGTCACCGAGCCCAGGTCGCCGTCGGACACGCACGGATCGGTGTCGGTGTCGGCATCCGTGTCGCTGTCGGCGTCCGAATCCGCGTCGGCATCCGAATCCGCGTCGGCATCGGCGTCGGCATCCGAATCGGAGTCCGCGTCGGAGTCCGAATCCGCGTCGGAGTCCGCGTCGGAGTCCGAGTCCGCGTCGGAGTCCGAATCCGCGTCGGAGTCGGCATCCGAGTCCGAGTCGGCATCCGTGTCGGTGTCGGACTCGGGGACGGGCGGCTTGTCCTGGTACGTGAGGCAGCCGGCGAGCGCGAAGAGCAGGATCATGGGAGCTCCGGGAGTCGCCCATTGGTAACCGACGGCGGGTCGCGCGTGGTTTGCGTCGTGTTGCAGATTGTGCGGGCGGCCCGGTCGGGTCCCGCCCGTTAAAGGCGCGGCGCTCTGGAGGCTCTGATGCGTCGCTCTGTCCTGTTGCTCTCGCTGCTCGCCTGTGGCGGCACCCCGAATCCCGCCGGCAAGGACATGCCGGAGGCCTCCGCGAAGACCACCGAAGAGGCCGACGCGTTCGTGAAGGAGGTCGACGCCGGGCTGCGGAAGGTCTGGACCGACGCCGAGTCCGCCCAGTGGACGCTGGCGACCGACATCACCGACGACCACGAGAAGGCCGCCGCGAAGGCCGATGAAGCGACGATGGCGTACATGTCCGAGGTGATCCCGCAGGCCACCGACTACGACGGGGTCGACGCCAGCCCCGAGACGCTCCGCCAGATCGAGCTCCTGAAGCGCGCCGCTGGCCTGCCCGCGCCGAGCGACCCCGAGAAGCGCGCCCGCCTCGCCGAGGTCAGCAACCAGCTCGCGAGCATGTACGGCAAGGGCAAGTGGTGTCCCGAGGGTGGCACCCCCGACCAGTGCCAGGACCTCGCCGCGCTCGAGGCCATCATCGGCGACGTGTCCCTCCCTCCCGAGAAGCGCCAGCAGGCCTGGGAGCGTTGGCGCACCGTGAGCGTCCCGATGAAGCCGCTCTACGAGGAGTTCGTCTCTCTCGGCAACGAAGGGGCCTCCGAGCTCGGCTTCGCCGACATGGGCCTGCTCTGGCGCAGCGGCTACGACATGGAGCCCGACGCGTTCGCGGCCGAGGTCGACCGCCTGTACGCCCAGGTCTCCCCGCTCTACGAGCAGCTCCACTGCCACGTGCGCGCCGAGCTGAACGAGAAGTACGGCGAGTCCGTGGTGCCCGCGAAGGGCCCGATCCCGGCGCACCTCCTCGGCAACATGTGGGCCCAGGACTGGGACCAGCTCTACCCCGGCCTCACGCCGTTCCCGAACGAGCCGAGCCTCGACGTCACGGCCCAGCTCGAGAAGCAGGGCTACGACTCGGTGAAGATGGCGAAGACCGCCGAGTCGTTCTTCGTGAGCATGGGGCTCGATCCCCTGCCCCAGACCTTCTGGGAGCGGTCGATGCTCGACCGGCCCGAGGGCCGCGAGGTCGAGTGCCACGCGAGCGCCTGGGACATCGGCATGCAGGACGACCTGCGCATCAAGATGTGCATCCAGCCCACCCAGGAGGACCTCTACACCCTCCACCACGAGCTCGGGCACAACTACTACTTCCACTACTACCACACGCTCCCCGTGCTCTTTCAGTCCGGTGCGAACGACGGTTTCCACGAGGCGATCGGCGATGCGGTCATGCTGTCGGTCACCCCGACCTACCTGAAGTCGATCGGGCTCCTCGAAGAGGCCAGCACGACCGACGAGGCCGTGGTGAACCAGCAGCTCCAGAACGCGCTCGGGGCCATCGCCTTCCTGCCCTTCGGCCGGATGATCGACCAGTGGCGCTGGGACGTGTTCGCGGGCGACGTGCAGCCCGACGCGTACAACGCGCACTGGTGGAAGCTCCGCCAGCAGTTCCAGGGCATCGCGCCGCCCGCCGGGCGTCCGGCCGACGCGTTCGACCCGGGCGCCAAGTACCACATCCCCGGGAACACCCCGTACATGCGGTACTTCCTCGCCCAGATCCTCCAGTACCAGCTGTACCGCGGCATGTGCGAGGCGGCCGGGCACCAGGGCCCGCTGCACACCTGCAGCTTCTACGGCAGCAAGGAGGCCGGCGAGCGCCTGAAGAACATGCTGGCGATGGGCGCGAGCCGCCCGTGGCCCGAGGCCCTCGAAGCGGCCACGGGCACGCGCCAGATGGATGGCCAGGCGCTCATCGAGTACTACCAGCCGCTGATGAAGTGGCTCGAAGAGCAGAACGCCGACCGCGAGTGCGGCTGGTAGGCGTTACGTCCCGGGCATGACGCAGATCCAGGTCGGCGACATCGAGATCGGTGTAGACGAGCTGCCCGGAGACGGCCCGCCCATCGTGCTCGTCATGGGGCTGGGCGCGCAGATGCTGCTGTGGCCCGAGCCGTTCTGTGCCGCCCTCGCCGAGGCCGGGCACCGCGTCATCCGGTACGACAACCGCGACGTGGGCCTGTCCACGCGGCTGCACCACCTCGGGGTGCCGAGCGTCCCCACGACCTACGTGCGGCGACGCCTCCGCCTGCCCGTGCGCAGCGGCTACAGCCTCGCCGACATGGCGGCCGACGGCGTGGGCGTGCTCGACGCGCTCGGCATCGAGCGGGCCTGCTTCGTGGGCGCCAGCATGGGCGGGATGATCGTGCAGCGCGTCGCGATCCACCACCCCGAGCGCACCGCCGGCATCGTGTCGATCATGTCGAGCCCGAGCGCGCCGAAGCCCCACACCAACGCCCTGCTCGCGCTCCTGAAGAAGCCCGGGCCCGGCCGCGAGGGCTACCTCGAGAACTTCGTCCACACCTTCCGGGTCATCGGCAGCCAGACGCATCCGGCGCCCGAAGACGAGCTGCGCGCGCTCGCCGCGGCCTGCTGGGAGCGCGACCCCAGCCCCGACGGGTTCGCGCGCCACCTCGCCGCCATCCTCGCCGAGCCGAGCCGCGCCGACGCGCTCGCCGCGTCCGATGTTCCGGGGCTCGTCGTGCACGGCGCCCAGGATCCGCTCATCCCGTTGTCGTACGGCATCGAGACCGCGAAGCTGCTCCGCGCCCGCCTCGAGGTGTACGCCGAGATGGCCCACGATCTACCGCCCGTGATCTGGGACGATCTCGTTCGAAGCATTTCGCGACACGCGACGTCTGCCGCCGCCCGGTAACATTGGCTCGGAGGTGCTCGTGCGCTCGCTTCCCCTACTGCTCGCTCCCCTGCTGCTGGCCGCCTGTGCCGACCAGATGGCGCCCGTCGAGGTGCTCGACGACGGCGGCAACGCGTACGCCGCTTGGGAAGACGCCCAGGGCCGGCGCCTCGAGGCCTTCGAGTGGGGTGCAGGCGCCCGCAACCAGGTCGTCGACTACGTGTTCGTGCTCGACAACTCGGTGTCGATGAACATGGTCATCGAGAAGGTGCGCAAGGGCTTCGCGTCGCTCGGCCCCGAGCAGTTCCCGCCCGAGACCCGCATCGCGGTGCTCTCCACCCTGCCCGCCGACCCCGACGACCTCAGCCGCCTGCACGACGCCGTGCCGGTCCGCGTGCTGCAAGACGACGCGGGCTTCGGGCAGTTCGTCAGCGGCCGCTCGATCGCGAAGGCCCGCAAGAACAAGAAGCTCCGCGGCTCCTACCCGCTGCGCGGCTGCGGCGACACCGGGTGGTTCCGCCCGGGCGACAAGAACGCCGGCGGCGTGCCGTGTCTCGTCGCGCACACCCAGACCACGCTGCGGGCCGCCGAGACCGAAGCCGGCCTCACCGCGTTCGCGCAGCTCCTGCAGCGCAATGCCGGCAAGCTCACCTTCCGCCCGGGTGCCGCGGTCAACGTCGTCTTCGTGAGCGACACGCACGATCCGGGCGTCGGCGCGCGGGTCGCGGGCGACCTGCTCGACGATCGGCCCACCGCAGACGAGCTCGTCGAGCTCATCCAGCGCGACAACATCGTGAGCTCGATCCGCTTCCACGCCATCGCGCCCGAGCTCGAGTGCGTCGAGCGCTGGATGCACCTCGGCCCGGCCTACTTCGACGTCGCCGACTACACGGGCGGCGCGGTCATCGACATGTGCACGGCCGAAGACTACCGGCCCATCCTCGACGCCGTGCTCGACGACGGCGCCCGTCCCACGAAGCCCGTGTTCGCGCTCGGCGCGGATGCCGAGTCGATCGAGTCCGTCACGGTCGACGGCAACCCGGCGAGCTGGACGCTGCACCCCACGAAGCGGGTGGTCGAGGTCGACCTCCCCGAGCAGCCGCGGTCCATCGGGCGGTACGTGCCGCGCGGCCGCGCCACGGGCACCGGCACGGTGGCCCCCTCCGAGCCCACCCAGAACGTCGAGATCGTGTTCCAACGGCAGGTCACGCCGCGGCAGCACACGCTGTCGGCGCCGTAGTCTCTGGAGCCTGGAGATGCTCTCTTCAACGTCAAGCGGAATCCGGAGACCATCTGCCGGTGAACGCGCTCGGGTCGAAGTCGACGCCGCGGGTCCACATGACCCACAAGGCCACCAGGAGCTTCCGCGCGACGGCGACCAGCGCCACCATCCTCGGCTTGTTCCTCGCCAGCATCGCTTCGTAGTAGGCGCGTGATGGCGGGTGCCAGCGCACTGCGACCCGCGCACAGACGTAGAGCATCCGTCGAAGCCTGCGGCTCCCCATCTTGCTGATGGACCAACTCTCACCAGCCCTGGAAGAGCCAGATTTCTTCGGCCGAGGGTCGAATCCGGCAAACGCGACCATCTGGCGCGGGGTCAGGGTCTGGGGCGCGGCGGCGAGCTCGGGAATGATCTGCACGAGCGAGCGGCGCGCGAAGCCCTGCAAGGAGTCAGCACGGTCGTAGAACTCGGCGGTCTTGGGGTCGGCCTTGATTCGACGCTCCAGTTCGAGCTCCATCTTGGCGATGGCCTCGTCGATGGCGGCGTGGACACCCCCGAGGAGGTCATTGAAGGCGTCGGAGAGCCCTCCAGCGGCGGTCGCGCTCTGCCTGCGCATGTTCATCGAGGCACGGGTGTTGATGAGGGCCTCGAGCTCCGAGCCATCGCCTGGAGCTGGAGACGCTCCAGCTCCGGAACGTCGGTCGGGGTGAAGTCCGGCCGGGCCGCCATGTCACAGAGGATTCGCGCGTCGAGCACGTCCGTCTTGCCGCGCGGCCCGATTGCCTTCGCATAGGCGCGGGCCTGCGCGGGCCGAAGTCGGGCTGCCCGGACCTTCTGGGCCTTGCTCAGGTTGAGCAGAAGGACCGTCGAGTACGGGCCTGTGGCCTCGAACGCGACCCTCGCCTCGGCGATTCGTCCGGCAGTGACACGTCGAATGATCTCGGCGTGACCATCCGCGTCGTTCGGGATCTCGAACTCGAGCCGCTCTCCATCGCGCACGCGCCAGGCGACGTTGAGCTTGTCCTTCGACACGTCGATGCCGACGTACGCGATTCGTTGTCCTCTACGGGTTCCCGCATGATGCCTCCGGTGATATGGAGGGCTCGGTCCCCGATCCCGCAACTGTCGTTTCCCAGGCTTGTAAATTCGGATTCGCTCCGAGATGCTCTACGGGATTTCGACATGGTGACGGGGACCACCCTTTCCGGGTCGGCCTCGGACGACCAAGCCCTGCGTGTTCTCGCCGAGCCCTCCACCTCAGAGCCGAGCATGAGCGAGAGGGGCGGCTGCCCCCTCTCGCGCTCACCCCCTGCTGAGACGGTCTCCAGGACGGGTTCAACCGAGCCTGTGGCGGAGTCGGGAGGGAGCACTCAGGAGATACAAGCCTGGAGCCTGGAGCTGGGAGCTCGGATCAGCGTCGGATCGCCTCCGTCCCCCGGGGTAGGCACGGACGCAAGCGTCCGCGCCCGCAGAAGACGCAGAAGGCGCTGAAGAACGCAGAAGGAGGAGGAGGGGTACGCTCTCCCTCACGCCCGGTCTCGGGACGTCGAATCGCCCACCTCGATATCGGTGTGGCCAACGCCTGCGGTCGTTCCCGCGCGGGTCCGCTCACCCGAGCAGCCAGAAGCGCCGGCCTGCTCTGGTGAGATCCGAATCCGGTCCCCCAAAAGGCCCACTGTGTCGACCCGAACACCGAGACGTCCCTCGAGAGCCCTGACGTCACGGTGCCCTGGCGTCCCTGGCAGTCCACGCGCTGCAATCCCCGTCGAAGGTGCCCGGGGAAACGAGGACGCTCGACCCGCGAAGGCCTGGTTTCTGCGTCATCTGCGTCCTTCTGCGTCATCTGCGTGAGGCCCTGAGACGCTCGAAGCTCGACCCCTTCCGCCAGAGCAGACAAACGCTCCGTCACGCACGGCTGCCAGGGTCGGGACGCGTAGGCCTTCCCCCATCCACTCCATCTTCTGCGTCTTCTGCGTCTTCTGCGTAGGCACGGGCTCGCCCGTGCCGACCCCCGAAGTGGCAGTGACCTACCTACAGCCGAAGGAGTCGGGCTGCAGGACTTCGGATCAGAAGCCGGAGTCGCCGCCCGAATCGGAGCTGCCGGAGTCGCTCGACAGGCCGGAATCGCTGTCGGCGTCGGAGTCGGCATCGGCGTCGGAGTCGGAATCCGCATCGGAGTCGGCATCTGCATCCGCATCCGCATCCGCGTCGGCATCCGCATCCGCGTCGGCATCTGCATCCGCGTCGGCATCCGCATCTGCGTCGGCATCCGCATCCGCGTCGGCATCCGCATCCGCGTCGGCATCCGCATCCGTGTCGGAGTCACCGTCGACCACGGGCGTGCCATCGGTCGGGTACTTCGCGATGCCACCGCCACACGCCACCAGCGCTGCGATGCAGCCTGCCACGAGCCAGAGGGCGATGGTGCGAATGTTCATGACGGTCTCCCCGCAAAACGACGACTAGGCATACCCGGGTGCCGCGACGACCAGCCACCCGTACTTGTCAATACCCTGTCAGCGGACGACCTGCGGCCCGATGAGCACGGGCCGAAAGACCGCTCAGCGACGCCGGCGCCCGACCAGGCCGAGCAGACCCGCCAGCAGACCGAGACCCGCCGTGCCGGGCAGGGTCGACGCGCAGCCACACACGCCGCGGCGCACGATCACCTCGACGGGGACCTCGATCGTGATCGGCGGGCTGCCCTCGTACACCGCGCTGCCATCGTCGGTGACCGCGACGAGGATCGTGTCGGTGCCCTCGACGCCGGGGTAGGCCGTGAACACGAGGCGGCTTCCGTCCCAGAAGGCCTCGCCGAGCGACGAGTCGCCCACGACCTCGACGGTGAACGAGCTGCCGTCGGGATCTTCGACCTCGATGTCGGTCGCGCCCGTGCCGCCCGGCGAAGCGACGATCGAGCCGACGAGGACCTCGGGGGGCTCGTTGCACTGGGGCCGCGCCATCGTCACGCCGGTCTGGTTCTCGATGAAGCGGATCACGGCGTCGGGCCGGACCCAGATCCCGCCATCGCGACAGGGCTGGTTCGGGTTGACCCCGATGAACGAGCGCGACGTGACGCCCACGACGAAGTCGCCGCGGCTCGTGTGCAGGTAGAGCGGGCCGCCCGAGTCGCCGTAGCAGGCATCGGCCTGGTCGATCGTGCCGTCGCCGTCGACGTCCACACGCCCACCCGCCGCGATCTCGCCGCCGGGGCGGAGGTCGGGGATGCAGCCGGTGTAGATGCCATCGAGCTGGTTCTGGCTGCAGTCGGCGTCGCGCACGAGCGATTCGGCCATCATCAGGCGCGACGTGAAGCCGTTGCCATCCTGCTGGGTCATGCCGAAACCGACGATCGACACGGGCGCGCCGTCGTAGAGCTCTTCGTCGAGCACGCAGTCGTTCGCGATGACGCGGGGCGTGTAGCTCGACTGGCCCCGCAGCTTGAGCACCGCGATGTCGTAGCCGTTGTAGCCGTCGTAGGACGGGTGCACGTGGGTCTCGCGCACCTCGATGAGCTCGCCCTGGGTGCTGAACCAGTCCTTCGAGCCCACGAGCACGTGGGTGATGGCCCCGGCGCAGTGCCCCGCGGTGAGCACGACGTTCGGCGCGACCAGCGTGCCGGTGCACTGCACCTCGGAGCTGTTGAACACGATGCCGACGGCGTCGTCCCACTCGCCCTGCGGCACCCGATCGCCGCCCACCACCATCGCGCGCACGTCGGCCGGCGGACGCAGCGTCAGCCACTCGCCCGTGTCCTTCACCTGCATCTGGATCTCGGCCGGCGCCGACATGGGCGCGGGGTTGGCGAACGCAGAGGACACGAGGACGATCATGGGGGCTCCCGGCGTGTGGGCTCCCTCCAACCGTACCCACCCGCGACGCGACCGCCACGCCGGACCCTCAAAGAGATTGTCAGGACTCCGGCGGTTAGGTGGGGCCCCTGGAGGGACCGTGCTCAGCGAGATCCGCCGTCGAATCGCCGACGAAGCCCCCATCGATCGCACCCAGGCCGCCTGGCTGTTCGAGAACGCCGACGACGACACGCTGTCCGAGCTCGCCACCGCCGTGCGCGATCGCTTCCACCCGCAGGGCCGCGCGACGTGGCTCATCATGGCGATCATCAACTACACGAACGTCTGCGTCGCGAAGTGCGACTACTGCGCGTTCTACACGCTCCCGAACAAGCCGGGCGGCTACCTGCTGTCGCAAGACCAGGTGTTCGAGAAGATCGACGCCCTCACCCAGCTCGGCGGCACGCTGGTGGCGTTCAACGGCGGGTTCCACCCGAAGCTCCGCATCACCGACTACGCCGAGCTCTTCGCCAACTGCCACGCGCGCTACCCGCACCTCACCTTCTTCGAGACGACCGTCGCCGAGTTCATGTTCGCCTGCAAGGTGAGCAAGGTGAGCTACGCCGAGGGCGCCCGCATCCTGAAGGCCGCCGGCACCGAATGGATCACGGGTGGCGGCGCCGAGGTGCTCGACGAGGCGTTCCGCAAGCGCCACAGCCCGCTGAAGTACCGCGTCGAAGACTTCTACGACGCCCAGCGCGCCGTGCTCGAAGCGGGCATCGGCAGCACGGCCACCATGGTGATCGGCTTCGACGAGACCCTCGAAGAGCGGCTGAACCACCTCGAGCGGCTGCGCGACTTCCAGAGCGAGGTCGGTGGCCTGCCGAGCTTTCTGTGCTGGACGTACAAGCCGTACAACACCGAGCTCGGCGGCGGCGAGGTCAGCAGCCGCGAGTACCTGCGCTGGCTCGCGATCTGTCGGATCTACCTCCACAACATCCCGACCATCCGCACCTCGGTGCTCACCCAGAACGAGCGCGCGCTCGAGGGTCTGCGATTCGGGGCGAACGACTTCGACATCCCCACCGAAGACGAGGTCACCCAGAAGGCCGGCGCCGTGATCCACCACGAGTTCGAGCGGATCCTCGGTGCGGCGCGGGCGGTCGGCTACGAGCCCGTCCAGCGCGGCCCGCTCGCGCGCCCGGCCCTCGCGCCGCGACCCGCGATCCCCGGGGATGGAGCGCAGCCATCCAGCGCCCGGTAGGTGCCGATCCGGCACGACCGGGGTACCAGGCAGGTGCGATGCGGTGTCCGTCGAAGGGCGGACATGGGAAGCCGGTGTGATTCCGGCGCGGACCCGCCACCGTGAGCAGTCGAGCCCGTCCATCCAGCCACCGGTCCGTTCACCTCCGTGAGCCCCGGGAAGGCGGCCGGGAGAATGGCTGCGAGCCGGGAGACCGACCCGTCGCGAATCCACGAGCACATCCCCGGGTATGGGATGGTGGATACGGCGAGGGACGTCCGTCCGTCGGCCGTTCCTCCTCTTCGCACCCGGGTTTCCGACACTGGAGACCCGAATGGACCGCATCCTTCCGCTCACCTTCCTCGCCCTGTTCGCGTGCACCGGCGAGACCACCGACCTCGAGATCGCCGGGGCCTACACCGACGACTTCGGGGGCCTCCACGACATCTCGCAGGACACGTGGGTGATGGACGGCGTGGGGGTGTTCCACATCCTCACCGTCGACGCCGACGCCGACTTCCTCGTCGCGCAGAACGACGCCGCGAACGACTACAACCCCGACCTGTACTCGCGGATGGACTGGCTGGACGACGGAACCGACCTCTGGTTCTGCCAGATCGCCTACGACGCGGCGACCGAGGCCGACGCCACGGCCGCCACGGGTGCCGACCGGTCCGATACGACCAGCGGGTGCGGCGGCTTCGGCTGGACGCGCCTGGTCGCGCGGTGATCGCGCTCCTGCTCGCGTGCGCTCCCGAGGTGCCCTGGGCCGACGGGGTCGTCGTGGCGGACGGCGCCGGAGACGGGGCGTTCGGCGATCCCGATCGCGCCGCGAACGGCGCGCGCGGAGCCGGGTGCTGCCAGGGCGGGATCGACGTCTACTCCTTGAGCCCGGCCCTGGGACGCACCGAGCTGGTGCTGTCCTTCGGGACGCCCGTGCTCGACGGGTCCGGCGACGACCTCGCCGTGTTCGAGAACCCGTTCGAGATCGCGGACGGCAGCGGGCGCTTCATGGATCCGGTGGTCGTCTCGGTCTCCGCGGACGGCGACGCCTGGGCGACGTTCCCGCACGAATACGCGGCGCCCGACCCCACCGCGTGGAGCGCCGATCCGACGCACTGGGTCGGGTTCGCGGGCGTCACGCCGGTCCTGCTGAACGAGGACGAGGCGCCCGCCGATCCCGCGGATCGCGACGCGGCCGGCGGGGATGGCTTCGATCTCGCCACTCTGCCCGAGAGCCCCGCCACCGCGGACGTTCTCGCGCGAGGTGCGCGATTCGTCCGCCTGGTGCCGGCCTCTCTGGTCGACGACCCGCGAACCGGCGCCGCGTACCCGGCCGACCCGGTGAGCGATGGTCCCGACATCGATGCCGTGTACGGCTGGTGAAGGGCTGCCACTCGCGAGGAGGGCCGGGTCCGGCTAAGGTGCGGCGGTCTGGAGTGTCGATGCGCCGCCTTTCCCTCCTCGCGTTGTTGTTCCCCACCCCCGCCTTCGCCGCGATCCTCACGGTCCCGACGGACTTCGCGACGCTCGAAGAGGCGGTCGCCGGGGCCGCGCCGGGCGACACCATCCGGCTCGAGGCCGGCACCTACGACGTCGAGGTCGTCATCGACAAGGCGCTCATCCTCCAGGCCGTGGCCGGCGCCGAGGTCACGCTCACGAACACGAGTGGCTCGTCGGGCAACATCCTCGACGTCCTCGCCACCGCGGCGTCGGTGAACATCCGCGACCTCACCTTCGACGGCGGCGGCGTGAACCGCGCCATCAACTCCGCCGCGCCGATCATGCTGATCGACAACGTCGTTGCCACCGGGCTCGACACGAGCGGCGACGGCGCGTTCGTGAATGCCGTCGACGCCCAGCTCTTCCTCACGAACATCAACGTCAACGGCGGCGGCGCCGCGAGCGGCGGTCTCGTCGCGGTGCGCGGTCAGCCCACCGGCACGGCGCGCCTCAGCCTCGTCAACTCGACGCTCGAGGCCGGCGACGCCTCGGCCGACGGCGGGCTCGTGTTCGTCGAGAATGCCGGGGTCACGATCGACGGCTCCATCCTCACGGGCGGCACGGCCACCAACGGTGCCGCGGTCTACGCCACCAACTCCGGCAACGCCCGCGATCTCTCCATCGAGCAGTCCGCGTTCGACGGCGGCGTCGCGTCCGACCTCGGCGGCGGCGTCTACGCGATGGGCTACGGCGTCACCCTCGACAACGTCTCGTTCACCGACAACACCGCAGCGGCCGGCGGCGGCGCGTGGCTCGACCAGGGCGCGGGCACCGAAGACCTCGTCGTCGAGAACGGCACCGAGTTCATCGGCAACATGGCCTCCGGCGGCGGCGCGTCCCCCGACGGTGGGGCCGGCCTCGGGGCGGCCCTCGTCGCCCGCCACGACGGCATCACGCTCTCCGAGATCACCTTCGACCAGTCGAGCGCGACGAGCGCCGCGGTGTACCTCGAGGGCGACACGCTCGCGCTCACCGACGCGACGCTCACCAACAACACCGCGACCGATGCCGCGGGCGGCATCTGGGCCGACATGGTCACGTCGATCACGGTCGACGGGGCCATCGCGAGCAACAACACGGCCGGCACCGACGCGGGCGCGATGTGGCTCCAGGCGGCGGCGCTCTCCCTCACGAACAGCAGCTTCGACCTCAACTCCGCCGACGACGACGGCGGCGCGGTGTGGCTCGGCGAGGGCGAGGCCACCCTCTCCGCGGCGTCGTTCACCGACAACACGGCCGCGCGAGGCGGCGCCGTGTTCCGCCAGGGCGCGGCGGCGAACCTCGACCTGTCCGACACCGACTTCTTCCGCAACGGCGCGAGCGACGACGGCGGCGCGGTCTACGCCGAGGCCGTCACCGAGCTGCGCCTGCTGCGCAACCTGTGGTGCGAGAACACCGCGGGCACGCCCGGGTTCGGCGGTGCGATCTTCGCTTCGGGCCAGGCGGGCAGCATCGCGATCGTCCGCAACGACGGCGCCGCGGGCAACGATGCCGGCACGGGCGGCGCGTACCGGTTCTCCGCGTTCGACAGCGTCGACGTCGCGTTCTCGTCCTACGTCGGCAACACGGCCAACACGGGCGGCGTGATCAGCGGCCAGAACATCGTGGCCGCCACGATCGACCACGTCGTCGCCCTCGCCTCCACCGGCTCGGCGTTCCACGCCAGCAACACGTCCGGCCCGCTCACCATGAGCTGGAGCGCCCTCGACGCCAACGCCCCGCAGGACTTCGCGTCCGGCTGGAACGCCACCGTCCCCACCGATCCAGTGGCCATCACGACGTACCCGGTGGTCAACAACTACCCCGGTCCGGCCGGCACCACGTGCGAGGACGTGCGCCTGTACGCCGCCGTGGGCAGCGAGCTCCGCGACGTGGGCCCCGCCAACACCGACCTCGACGGCACGGCCAACGACGTCGGCCTCTCGGGCGGCGTCCAGGCCGATCCCACCCTCTTCGCCGACGGCGACGGCGACGGGTTCGACGCCATCGACGACTGCGACGACGGCGATGCGGCCAGCAACCCGAACGCGCTCGACATCTGCAACCTGATCGACGACGACTGCGACGGGCAGCTCGACGAGAACCCCGCCACGACCTGGTACGAGGATCTCGACGGCGACGGCTACGGCTCCGTCGACGGCAACTACCCCGTCCAGTGCACGCAGCCCGATCCGTCCGCGGTCGACAACAACACCGACTGCGACGACACGAACGCCGCCATCAACCCCGGCGCCGAAGAGATCTGCGACACCCTCGACAACGACTGCAGCGGGCTGGCCGACGACAACGCCACCGATGCCATCCTGTTCTACGAGGATCAGGACTTCGACGGCTGGGGCACCGACGCGGGCAGCACCCTCGCGTGCTCGGCGCCTCCCGGCTACACGAGCACGACCGGCGACTGCAACGACACGCTCGCCAACATCTACCCGGGCGCGCCCGAGAACTGCGACACCCTCGACAACGACTGCAACGACCTGGTCGACGACGACGCGGGTGACGCCCCGGCGTGGTACCCCGACGCCGACCACGACGGCTACGGCGTCGACGGTCTCGAGGTGGTGCAGTGCCTCGCGCCCCTCGACCACAGCCCCTTCGGCGGCGACTGCGACGACGCCGACCCGTTCCGCAGCCCCGGCGCCAGCGAGCTCTGCGACGGCATCGACAACGACTGCGACGGCACGACCGACCAGAACCCGGCGTCCCCGCTGTACTTCCCCGACCTCGACGGCGACGGCTACGGCGACCGCGACGCGACGCCCATCGGCAGCTGCTCGCCCGTCTCCGGCCTGCTCGAAGACGCGTCCGACTGCGACGACGGCGACGCGAGCATCAATCCCGAGGCCGACGAGACCTGCGACGGCGTCGACCAGAACTGCGACGGCGACATCGACGACGACCCCGTCGACGGCACGGTCTTCTACCTCGACAGCGACCGCGACGGATTCGGCAACTCCGCCTTCGAGATCGTGAGCTGCTTCCTGCCCGGCTTCGCGTCCGAGGTGGGCGGCGACTGCAACGACGACAACGACGTGCAGTTCCCGGGCAACACCGAGGTGTGTGACAACTGGGACAACGACTGCGACGGCACGACCGACGAGCCCGACGCCGCTGATGCCACGACCTGGTACGCCGATGTCGACGACGACGGGTACGGCGACGACGCGCAGAGCCAGGTGGCCTGCAACGCCCCGATCGGCTTCGTTCCGGCCAACGGCGACTGCCAGGACACCAACCCCACGGCGCACCCCGGCCGCGCCGAGATCTGCGACGGCGTCGACAACGACTGCGACGGCACGATCGACGGTCCGAACGCCGAGAACGTGCAGTTCTTCTTCGAAGACGCCGACGGCGACGGCTTCGGCAATCCCCTGTCCGAGCTCGGCGCCTGCTCGCAGCCCGACGGCTACACCACGAACAGCCAGGACTGCGACGACGAGAACCCCGGCGCCAACCCCACCGCCGCCGAGATCCCCGGCGACGGCATCGACCAGGACTGCAACGGCACCGACCTTCCCGGCGGCACCGACACCGACACCGGCATGGACGGCGAAGGCTGCAAGGGCTGCAGCGCCTCGGGCCCCGCGCCCTTCGCGATGCTGCCGCTCGTCGCGGCGTTCTTCCTGCGCCGTCGGCGCTGATCGATGCTGGTCCGCCCGACCCGGTCGTTCCCGGGCACCATCTTCCTGTTCCGGGGGAGCGCGCTCAGCGGCGTCTGGCCGTACCTGCTGTTCCTCGCCATCTACAGCATGGCGATCACGTGGGGCTACCCGCTCATCCACCCCGACGACAGCGAGATCACGCTCACCCTGGCGCCGTTCACGCTCATCGGCCTCGCGCTGTCGATCTTCCTCGGCTTCCGGAACAACGCCTGCTACGACCGCTGGTGGGAGGCCCGCAAGCTCTGGGGCGCGCTCATCAACCAGACGCGTAGCTTCACGCGCCAGTCCTGCAGCTACCTCGCCGCCGAGCACCCCGTGAAGCGCGAGATGGTCATGCGCACCATCGCGTTCACCCACGCGCTGCGGCTGCACCTCCGCCAGCAGATCGACCGGGTCGACGAGCTCGCCGCGTTCCTGCCCGCCGAAGAGGTCGCGGCCCTGAAGCAGCAGCGCAACGTGCCGAACGCCATCCTGCACCACATGGGCGAGCGCATCCGCGACCTGTGGAAGGAGGGGCACATCGATACCCTCCACGTCCCGATCTTCGAGGACTCGCTCGTGACGTTCTCGAACATCCAGGGCGGCTGCGAGCGCATCAAGAACACCCCCGTCCCCATCGCCTACACGATGCTGACCCACCGCATCGTCGGCATCTACTGCCTCGCCCTGCCCTGGGGCGTCATCGACACGGTCGGGGTCTACACGCCCATCGTGGTCGTCATGGTGAGCTTCGCGTTCCTCGGGCTCGACGGCGTCGGCTCGCAGATCGAAGACCCCTTCGAAGAGGACCCGAACGACCTCCCGCTGCTCGCTCTCTCACGCACCATCGAGATCGACCTCAAGCAGCGCATCGGGGAGGCCGAGCTGCCCGACCCGATCCCGGTGGTCGACGGCATCCTCTACTAGTACCTAGCGCTCCGCATCTGGGCGCCAGGTGTTGGGTATCGGGTGTTGGGTGTTGGGTGTTGGGTGTTGGGTGTTGGGTGTTGGGTGTCGGGTGTCGGGTAGTGGTTCCGGAGTGGAATCTGCCGGCTCGGCCGCCCGAATCCGACCCCGAACACGGGCCGGATACCCAATACCGAATACCCGATACCCAACACCCTGGACCCGATGGCGGACGGCGCTCATCCGGCCGGCCGGCACACCCGAAGCGCTACTGCCAGACCGCCGCCGCATCCACGAGGGGCTCCGGGTGCCGGTTGTTGTTCTGGCCCTGGTAGCCGTTCTCGCCGGTGGACACGAGCTGGTTGCGGAACTGCTGGGGCGTGCCGCTGGGGTTCGCGACCAGCCAGGCCGCAGCGACACCCGCGACGGCCGGCGTGGCCATGCTGGTGCCGTTGAGCTCGGCGTAGGTGCCGCCCGGCCAGGTGGACCGGATCTTCACGCCCGGCGACGCGATGTCGACGGCGTCGCCGAAGTTCGAGAAGCTCGCGAAGCCGTTGTCGCTGCCGTCGCTCGCGTCGTACGCGCTGACCACCACGCCGATGTCGTAGCCCGCGGGCACGAAGCCGTTCGTGTTCGCCGTGTCGTTGCCCGCAGCGATGCACACGATGACCCCGGAGTCTTCGAGGGCCTGGATGGCGTCGCGCAGCTCGTCGTTCGCCGCATCGGGATTGCCGGCACCGCCGAGCGACATGTTCACGACGCGGATCTCGGGATGGTCGAGCACGTACTCGATGCCGGCGAGGATGTCGGTCCACAGGCCGGACCCGTTCTCGTCGAGCACGCGGACCGCGTGGATGCCGACACCCGGCGCGACCCCCACGACGCCGTCGCCGTTCGCGAGGGCCCCGATCGTGCCGGCGACGTGCGTGCCGTGCCCGTTCGGGTCGTTGCCGTTGGCCGGCGTGCCGCCCGACATCCGCACGGCGTCGAACTCCGCCACCACGTTGAGGTCGGAGTGGAAGCTGTCGACGCCGGTGTCGATGACCGCGACCTGCACGGCACCGAGGCCCCCGTTGACCCACGGGCCCCCGATCCGCTCGATGGACTCGGGGATCTCGTCGGGGTCGACGGTGATCGGGTTGTCGATGTCGACCTTGCTGTCTTCTTCGTCGGGCGGGACGTAGCCGTCGGCCGGGACCTCGACGACCTCGAGCACGCGCTCGCGGTCTTGCAGCTCGGTCGCGATGGGCACGGGCACGAACATCGCGAAGCCCTTGTTCACCTTGTCGTACTGATGGATCGGCTCGAACTCGAAGCCCGACGCGGACGCGAGCTCGGCGGTGAGGTCGGCGACCTCGGCCGACTCGGCGTCGAGCTTGACGAACCAGTCCCGGAAATCGAGCCACTGATCGAGCGTGTACTCGTCACAGCCGCTCGACAGCGCCACCGTCGCGATCAACATCCACTTGCGCATCCCGTCTCGCCTCCCGACCGCATCGACGCCTGACGGTCGCATCCATTCTATCTCCTCGATATCGAGGGCCGATGGCAGAACCCGAAGGATTGCCCACGGTCCACCACCAGGGCTTCGTCCACTCCCCGTTCAGCGACCTGTACCACTCGGTCATCTCGATGGGCTGGCTGCGGTTCGTGTCGTTCATCTCGGGCGGATACTTCTGCTTCAACCTCGCGTTCGCCACGCTCTACATGCTCGGCGGCGACTGCTACAACGCGCAGGATCCGAGCAGCTTCCTCCAGGCGTTCGCCTTCAGCGTCCAGACGATGTCGGGCATCGGCTACGGCGCCATGAGCCCCACCACGCCGTACGCGAACGTCGTCAGCATCGTCGAGGCCTTCCTCGGCCTCACGGGCATCGCGATGGTCACGGGCCTCCTGTTCGCGAAGTTCTCGCGGCCCGTCGCGCGCGTCGGCTTCTCGCAGTTCGCCGTCGTGAACGTGATGGACGGCCTGCCCACCCTCCAGATCCGCATGAGCAACCTGCGCAAGAACCAGGTCGTCGACGCGCGGGTGCAGGTCGCCGCGCTCATCGAGCACGTGAGCGCCGAGGGCCACCAGATGCGGCGGGTCGTCGATCTCGACCTCGTGCGCGCCCAGACGCCCATCTTCCGCATGTCGTGGACCATCATGCACCCGCTCGACGAAGACAGCCCGCTGCACGGCCTCGCCGAGCACGACGTGGCCGAGCGCATGGTCGGCGTCATCGTCAACTTCACGGGGCTCGACGACACGTTCGCGCAGACCGTGAGCGCCCAGCGCATCTACCGTCCCGAAGAGGTGCGCATCGGCTACCGCTACCGCGACATGCTCGAGAACCACCCCGACGGCAGCATCACCGTGCACTACGACCGCCTGCACGACATCGAGCAGGTGCCGCGATAAGGGCGCAGCCCGGAGGAATGATGAGCGAGCCGACGACCGCGGAGCTTCTCACCCAGGTGCTCGAGCGCCTCGACCGCCTCGAGAAGCGCATCGACGCCATCCAGGGCACGACCGATGGCCTCGCGGCCCTCGGCGAGAAGGTGCCCGTGTTCGTCGAGCTGGCCGGGGCTACGGCGTCCTTCGCGCAGCAGCAGGCCGAAGCGAACGGCATCGACCCGGTCGGAACGGGCCTCCAGGCCGCCGAGATCGCGCTCGTCGCCGCGAAGCCCGACAGCATCGCCACCGTGAAGCGGCTGCTCGCCAAGCAGGCCCTCCTCCACAAGACCCTCGATGCGGTCGAGCGCCTCGAGGCCGACGGCACGCTCGACGTGCTCATCGACAAGGGCACCGCGGTCGCCCCCACCCTCGCGAAGACCGTGGGCGTCGCCGAGACCGCCACAACGGCCCTCGTCGAGACCCAGAGCAGCGGCTTCCAGCCGCTCGGCCTGTTCGGCCAGCTCAAGGCGATGATGGATCCCGACGTGCAGAAGGCGATGGGCTTCGGCCTGGCCATCGCCAAGCGCTTCGGCCAGAAGCTCTGAGCGGGTGCCCGAGCTCCCCGACGTCACCGTCTACGTGGAGCGCCTGCGCGCGTTGACGCAGGGGCACCGGATGGAGGGCGTGCGGCTCGTGAGCCCGTTCCTCCTCCGCACCGTCGACCCGCCGCTGATGGCCGTGAACGGCACCACCGTCGCGGCCATCCACCGGCTCGGCAAGCGCATGGTGTTCGAGCTCGACGACGGTGGCGAGGAACCCCTGTTCCTCGTCATCCACCTGATGATCGCGGGGCGGCTCCGCTGGCGGCCCGAGGGGGCCAAGCGCACCACGCCGAACGCCGTCGCCCTGCTGGACTTCGACGACGGAACGCTCCTGTTCACCGAGGCCAGCAAGAAGAAGCGCGCGAGCCTGCACCTCATCCGCGGCCGGGATGCGCTCATCGACTTCGACCGCGGCGGGATGGACGTCTTCGCCGCGACGCCCGCCGCCTTCGGCGCCATCCTCCGCGACGAGCGCCACACGCTGAAGCGCAGCCTCACCGACCCGCGCTACTTCGACGGCATCGGCAACGCGTACTCCGACGAGATCCTGTGGAAGGCGAAGCTCTCCCCGGTCCGGATGTCCGACAAGCTCACCGACGAAGAGGTCGAGCGCCTGCTCCGCGCGTGCCAGGACGTGCTCTCCGAGTGGATCGACCGCACGCGCGCCGAGGTCGGAGACGGCTTCCCCGACAAGGTCACGGCGTTCCGCGACGAGATGGCCGTGCACGGCAAGTTCGGCAAACCCTGCCCCGAATGCGGCGCCAAGGTCCAACGGATCGTCTACGCCGAGAACGAGACGAACTACTGCCCCGGGTGCCAGACCGAGGGCAAGCTCCTCGCCGACCGCGCGCTGTCCACGCTCCTGAAGAAGGACTGGCCGAAGACGGTCGCCGAGCTCGAGGAGATGAAGCGTACGAAGCGCTGACGTTGGGCGGTTTCGAGGCTCACGTCGGCCGATCGGGCCCTCGCAGCGGATCGGCATCACGCAGATGACGCAGAAGGACGCAGATGACGCAGAAACGAGGCCGTCGCAGGTCGAGCGCCTTCGCGTCCCGGGGCGCCGCCAGGTCGACCCGCAGCGTCCGGGCGTTGTGAGCGGCGTCTCGGTGTTCGGGTCGACAGAGTGGGCCTCCTTGCGGACCGGATCCAGGACTCACCAGAGCAGGCCGGCGGTTCGGGCTGCTCTGGTGAGTGGACCCGCCGACGTCCTCCCCGTCCGGCACGAATCAGCGCCTTCTGAACTGTGTGATCGGCGGATGCGGTTCCGGTGGGCCGGACGAAGATTGGATGTGGCGGTCGTCCGGACCGTCAGTCCGGGCGCTTCAGGCCGCCGTCGTCTGCGGGAGGCTCGGGCTCGGGGCGCTTCAGGCCGTCCTCTTCTGCGGGAGACTCGGGCTCGGGGCGCTTCAGGCCGCCCTCTTCTGCGGGGCGCTCGGGCTCGGGCTCGGGGCGCTTCAGGCCGCCTTCTTCGGGCGCTTCGGGCGCTTCGGGCGCTTCTTCGACCTCGGGAGCCTGTTCGACCTCCGCCGACTGCTGGAGGATCTTGAACTCGACCCGGCGGTTCTGGGACCGGCCGTCCTTGGTCTTGTTGTCGGCCACGGGAGTCGTCTCGCCGTAGCCCTTCGCCTCGAGGACCCCTTCCTGGACGCCCTTTCCGAGGAGGTAGGTGCGGACGGCGTCGGCGCGGTCCTGGGAGAGCTTCAGGTTCGACGCGTCGGGGCCCTGGTCGTCGGTGTGGCCCTGCACCTCGACCTTCGCGATCTCGTTCGCGAGGATGACCGACGCGACCTCGTCGAGCAGCTCGAAGGACCGCTCCTGGATCGTGGCCTTGCCAGTGTCGAAGTACACCTTCTCGAGGATGACGATGGCTTCCTTCTCGACGCGGACCTTCGTGGGCTTCAGCGTCGCGCGGATGACGTGCTGGCCGCCCGCCTCGAGCGCGAACGACTCGGAGTGGAGCGTGTGGTCGGGCGCGCGGACGACGACCCGGAAGGTGCCCACACCCAGCGGGATCTCGCCCGTGCCGCCCGCCAGATCGACGGGCGCGTCGGGACCGCAGGCCGCTTCGTCCGTGCGGATCTCGATGTTCGCCCCTTCGATGGGCTGACCCTCGGCGCCGATCACCTCGACCATCAGCTTGCCGTCGCGCACGAGCGAGAGCGGCACGTCGACGGCCATGTCGCGCCGGTCGAGCGTGACGGAGGCCGTGCCGGCGAGGCAGTTGCCGCGCTTCGCCGCGATCGACCACTCCGTGCCGGGGAGGACCGCCGGGCCCTCCGCGACGACCTCGCCCACGCCGTCGACCACGATGGGGCCGGTGGCCTCGATCGCCGCGTCGTCGAGCCCGGCGCCGTCGGGGCCCATGGCGCGCACGACGAGCTTCGGCAGCGTGTCGCGGCACCCGTCTTCGTCCTCGAATCCGTTGAGCGTCTCGGGGACCTCGGGACAGGCGTCGACCTTGTCCTCGATGCCGTCGCCGTCGGCGTCGCGCCACGGCCCGTCGACGTCCCCGAAGCCCCCGCCCACCAGGAGCCGGAGGGGCGAAGCGCCCGCGCCCCGCGTGAGCGCCGTGCCGAGGCCCGCCGTGAGGAAGCCCCCGTTGCTGCGGACGTGGCGGAACGACAGGATGGCCTCGGCGGGCACGCCGATGGCGGTGCGGACCGTCGGGTCGACGGGCACCTCGCCGTGCGCCTCGAGCGTGAGCCCCGTCGTGTCGGCCACGAGGTAGCCCACCGAGCCGCCCCAGCCGAAGGCGTCGCCGCCGCGCGTGTACGCGGGACGGTCGTCCGGATCGGTGTTGGGACGCATCTGCGTCGAGGCGGACGCGCCCACGGTGAGCTTCTCGCCCTCCCACGTCGCAGCGACCCCCACGCCGCCGGCGATGGTGTACTGGCCGAGCCAGGCCTCGGGACGACCGGTCGGGATGTCGGCGTTCACGACGAAGCCGAGCCCGAGCCCCCCATCCTCGGGGAGCGGCGCGACCAGCGACACGAGCGCCGAGGCCCGGACGTCGCCGAGCCCGGCGCCGAGCGGACCGTCGACGCCTTCGCCGTAGAAGAACAGCGGGGCCGCGAGGTCGAGGCGGACGCGCTCGTGCGGGGCGTACCCCACCGAGAGGTTCGCCGCGACGAGGTCGTCGAGCTCGACCACCGTGCCCTCGGGACGCTCGAACACGAGCGGCTGGCTCGCGTACTCGAACACGCCCGACGCGAACCAGCTCTGGGCGACGAAGGCCCCGGGCCGCGCGACGACGAGCGGATCGCGGGCATCCGCGTCGTGTGCGGCGAGCCGGAAGCCGTGCGCGTCGAAGCCGCTGTTCGGCGCGGCCTGTGCGAATGCCGCGGACGGGAGCAGCGCGAGCAGGGTCACCAACCCAGCGCTCACGGGTTCGACCCGGTGTCGCCGGTCGACGCCGCGCCGGTGTCGGCCGTGCCGGCCGCGAGCCCGGTCGAGCCCGTGTCCCCCACCGCCGTGTCGACCGCCATGCCGGTGTCGGCGCCCCCGGTGTCGCCGAGCCCCGTGTCGCCCGCCGTGTCGACCGGGCCGACCACGATCGGCGTGCCATCGACGAAACGACCCGGCGAGTACGGGCCCCACGCGCTGGGGTGCTGCACGATCGACGGCCCCGCGAGCTCCGGCGACAGCACGAGACTCAGGTCGCTCCCTCCCTCGAGGCCGTACGCGAACACGTCGAGCACGGTGCCGTTCGACGCCGTGAGCGTGACCGTGTCGCCGTTGTTGTTGAGCCCGAGCCCGTTCGGAGCGGCGTCGATCGCCCGCGCATTCGCGGGCAGCGGTGCACACCAGGGGCTCGTGCCGGTGCCGTCGAACGTGGGCGTGGGCCCGCCGAACACGACGACGACCTCGCCCGGGAACAGGACCAGCCCGCCGAATGTGAACCTCACGGCCGTGGCGTCGCTGAGCGTGGCGCCGGTGAGATCGACCGGCGAGGCACCCACGTTCACGATCTCGACGAACTCGTCGTCCGCGCTGTCGCGCACGCCGTCGCAGTTCGCGTCGCCCTCGGGTGCGGCCGGCGGCGGATCCGCGAGCACCTCGTTGATCACGAGGTCGCCCACCACGGGGAACGACGGGCCGCCCGTGTCGGTCGCGCCGGTGTCGGACGTGTCGACCACAGGGGCCTCGCCGAGCGGGCTGCCGTCGCCCTGGCGACCCGGGGACATGGGGTCGGCGTACACGGTCGCGTGCTGCACGAACGGGCCGGGCAGCAGCTCGGGCTGGCGCACCAGGCTCTGATCGGCCGAGGCGAGCGCGCCGAACGCGGCGTTCTGGATCACCATGCCGTTCGAGGCCGTCAGCACGACGCTGTCGCCCGTGTTGGTGAGCGTGAGGCCGGAGGGCGTGGTGTACAGCGACACGTTCGCGGGCAGCGCCCCGCACCACGGACCCGCGCCCGAGCCGTCGAACGTGGGGGTTCCGCCGCCGAACACGACCATCGCGTCGCCGGGGCCCACGATCGTGCCCGCGGGGAACGTGAAGCGCACGTCGGTCGAGTCGGCGATCGTCGCGCCCGACAGGTCGACCGCGTAGCTGCCGACGTTCACGAGCTCGACGAACTCGTCGTCCGCTGCGTCGCGCACGCCGTCGCAGTTCGCGTCGCCGAGCACGGGGTCGGTGTCGGGGTCGGCGAGGATCTCGTTCACGAGGATCAGGCCGACGACCGGCAGGCCGGGGCCCGCCGTGTCGGTGTCGGTGTCGGCATCCGTGTCGGAGTCGGTGTCGGAGTCCGTATCCGAGTCGGTGTCGGCATCCGTGTCCGCGTCCGTATCGGCGTCGGTGTCGGAGTCGCTGTCGGCATCCGTGTCGGCGTCGGTGTCGGAATCCGCGTCGGAGTCCGTATCGGAGTCGGTGTCGGCGTCGGAATCCGTGTCGGCGTCTGCATCCGCATCGGTGAGATCGGCGTCGTCGACGCCGGTGCCCGCCTTGCAGCCGACGAGAGCGAGGGTGGCGAGCAGGAACGTCAGGCGCACGGCAAATCCTCCAGCATGTGCGGTTTACAGGACTCCAGGCGGATCATCAATGCCCGGAGGCGTAGTGCGCGGCGGCCTACTGGATCCGCAGGTTCACCGTCTCGTCGACGTCGAGCGGAATGGTGCCGAGCGGCGTCTCGACACCGAGGCCCGCGCCGAAGTGGACGTCGACGGGCTTCTTCTGCTGGATGGCCGACACGAGCGTGGCGCCGAGCTCGAGGAGGTTCAGGTGGATCGGGATGGTGCGCGTCTCGGTGGTGCCCGCGGCGACCGAGAGCTGCGCGAGATCGCCGTCCAGGACGCGCCGGCCGGAGAGATCGATGCCGTACGCGAAGTCCTTCATCGTGTAGGCGTCGGACTTCGCCTTGTTGGTGACCGCGAGGTCGAGCTCGAGGGTCGCGCGGTTCTGCAGCGGCTTGAAGTCGGCGACGCGGATGGCCTTCGGCTCGATCTGCGGCGCCTTCAGCGTCGGGACCGTGCCCTGCTCGTCGAAGGGCACGTCGATGGCGCCCGCCGGGGTGTCGAAGCCGAGCTTCCCCTTCAGCCCGAAGCCGAGATCGTCCTTCCCCTGCACGTTCCCGACCAGCTGGAACACATCGGCGAACACGATGCGCGCCGGCATCTTCACCTTCGCCGTGTCGGAGGCCTTCAGCGCGATGCCCTCGGCGGAGTCGCCGTTCAGGAAGTGCGCCCCCTCGAGCGCCAGGTCGTACTGGAAGGACTTCATGCGCAGGTCGACGGGGTACGGGTTCTCGACGTCGAAGTCGAACGTCACGTCGAGGCCCTGGAAGTCGACCTTGTCGACCTTCATGCGGTCGAACTTCACCTTCGGCAGGTAGTCCTGGAGCTTGATGCCCCCGAGGTCCGGGAACTTCTTGCACGCGGGGACGAGCACGAGAGCGGCGATCAACAGGGCCTGACGCATGGGATTCCTCCGGGTCCCCCGTACCCGGACCGGTGTAGTCTCGCGACGGGGGCGCATGGATTCGGACGACCTGCGGCATATCTGCTACCGATGCGGCGGGTCCTGTCAGGGCCCTGGCGCACCGGTCGAAGATGCCGGAGTCTCCGCCCTCGTCGCGCATGCCGCGGCCCTCGGGATCCCGGATCCGATCGCGGACGGGCGCCTGCGCACGATCGGGGGGCGGTGCGTCTTCCTCCAGCAGGACAACCTCTGCGCGCTCCACCTGACGTGGGGCGAGGCCGCGAAGCCCGCCTACTGCCGGGCATTCCCGCGCGTGACGCACGGTGCGACGACCGGCCTCGACCCCGGCTGCCTCACGGGCTTCCTCACCGAGAACGAGCCTTTCACCGACCCTCTCGGCGGCGTGTTGCGGGACTCCATCGAGCTCGCGCTCGGGCGGCTCGTGCAGGCACCCGCGGCTCCGGGCACGCCGCCGCTGCCGGTCGCCGCCTGGATGACGCGTGCCCTGCCCGACGTGCTCGATGCCGTGCTGCACGCGTCGACGGCCCCCGGGCTGCGGGCCCGGCTCCGGCACCTCGCCCTGCTGAGAGCCGCGGGCGCCCCGCGCTGGCCGGCGCTCCCGCCCGCGACGACCGCCCACGCCCTGGACGTCGCGCGGCGCATGGCCGGCCTCGCGCTCGTGCGCCGCGACCCCGAGCGGGTGGCGCTCGACACGCTGCGGGGGGCGGCCCTGTGTGCCTGGGCCGACGGCTCGCTGCATCGCTTCGCCCCCGCGCTCGCGGCCTGGACGCGCCTCCAGCGCGCGGGGCCCCTGCTGGACGTGCTCGACCGCCCCCTCGATGCGTGACGACACCGTCCGGCTCGCGTGGGTCGTGGGGAGCTTCGCGCTGCTCGCGTGGCTGTCGCCGCTCTCGGCGGTCCTGTTCGCCGCGTCGCTCGGGGCCTGCTGGGCCCTGCGGAGCGCCGGTCCGCAGGGCGTGATCGCGGCCATCGTCGCCCACGGTGCCCTGATGGCCGTGGCGCGCTCCGCCGGCAGCGACGTCGGCGTCATCGGCCTCGGCGCGCTGGGCCTGCAGCAGCTCGTGTTCCTCCGGGAGCCCGGCCGTCCGAGGCTGCTCGACACCCTGTTCACCATGCTGTTCCTCCCGCGGGCGCTCGGCGGGCCCGTGTGGATGCACATCACGCGGGGCCGGGCCGCCTCCGACCCGTCGGGCTGGGCCTGGGTGGTGCTCGGGCTCGTCGAGAAGGTCGTGCTGGCGGACTCCTTCGCGTGGCGGGCCGACGCCGTGTTCGACGGCCACGGGCCCGTGCCCCTGATCGCGGCGTGGTCGGGCCTCGTCGCGTTCGCCGCCCAGGCCCTGCTCGATCTCGCGGGCCTGTGGCACGTCGCGGCGGGGCTGGCGCTCGTCGCGGGATTCCCGCTCCCCGACGGCCCGTCCCGGCCCTTCGCGGCGACCACCCTCGCGGGCTTCTGGGAGCGATGGCACCCGAGCCTGTGGGCCGTGCTGGCGGGGCCGAATCGCGCGCTCCCCCTGCTCGCATCGGCCGTCCTGGCCGTGCTGTGGCACGCCGTCACCCCGATGCTCGCGCTGGCCGCGGCCTCCCAGCTCGTGTGGATGGGTCTCGGACGGCTCCTCCCCGTCCGCCCGTGGCGCCCCCTCGTGTGGATCGGGGCGCTCCATGGCCTCCTCCTCGCGCGCAGCCCGTCGCTGGAGCGAGCGGCCTTCGTCCAGGACGGGCTCTACGGGGTCTTCGGTCTCGGAGGCCCCGACGCGGTCACCTTGCTCACCCTCGTCGGGGGTGTGATGGTCCTGGCGTTCGGACCACCCGACCCGACCCGGGTGTTCCGGTCGCGTGTCCGTGGGTACGCCCCACTGGCGCTCGGCGCCGGGGTCGCGGCCGTCCTCCTCTGCATCGCCCAGGCCCGGCCGTTCCTCTACTTCAGCTTCTGACGGAGAAACCGCCCATGTGGTCGCTGCTCGTCCTCACCGCCCTGGCCAACCCGAAGAAGGACCTCGCCGCCGCCCTCAAGGCGCGCGACGCGAAGGACGCCGAGACGGCGCTCCAGCTCCTCGACTCGGCCCTGAAGGGCGGCGCGCTGAAGCCGAAGCAGGAGATCGAGGCCCGCATGGCGCGCATCGAGGTCATCACGCTGCACCCCGACCCCGCCGTGCAGCTCGATCTCCTCCCCGCAGCGCACGAAGACCTCGCCCGGCTCGGCGTGCTCGACCCCGATGGCCTGTGGCCCTACAAGATCCGCGAAGAGATCCCGCAGATCATCGACCTCACCCGCAAGGCCATCGAGACCGCGAAGAGCGGCGAGCCGAAGGTCTGCGCGCTCGTCGTGCCGCACCACGACAAGCACTCCCCCCTCGAGGTGCTGGTGGTGGCCATGGAGTGCGCGGTCGAGATCGAGGACGTGTCGGCCGCGAAGGCCCTCACCCGCGACCTGCTCGCGGCGTCCGAGGTCCAGGGCAACCTCGACGCGCTGAACCTCGCCCCCGTCGTGGCGAGCGCGTACCTCACGCTCGACGAGGATCCGAAGGCCAAGCTCGCCCGCATCGACGCCGCGGCCGCCGAGGCCGATGCGGTCGAGAAGCGCATCGAGGCGAAGAAGGACGAGCTCGCCGACTCCTACGGCCAGCGCGTCGCCGACCTCGAGACCCTCCGCAACCGCATGCTCACCACGCGGATCAACGTCCTCGCGAGCATCGAGGGCACCGAAGCCGAGCAGAAGCCGCTCCTCGAGCAGATCCTCCTCACCGACCCCGGCAACTACAGCGTGCAGGTGATGCTCGGGCAGGTCCTCCTCACCCTCGGCGACGAAGAGGCCGGCCTCGCGCGCCTCGATCGCGCGTGGGCGCTCGATCCGAAGCAATCGTCCGCTCCGTACGCCCAGGGGGTCTACTGGGTCA
The DNA here is from genome assembly GCA_020632875.1 of Alphaproteobacteria bacterium. GTDB lineage: Bacteria > Myxococcota_A > UBA796 > UBA796 > JACKEQ01. The sequence goes on along the minus strand of JACKET010000005.1, from coordinate 424,805 downwards.
ACAAGTCGATCCCGGTCCAGCAGGAGCTCGAAGCCCTCCCGAAGAAGGACCCGAAGGCCAAGGAGCTCAAGGCCGAGCTCGACCTGTCCTTCGGGAACGCCCGCGACGCCCTGCTCAAGGCGTGGTCCGCGAAGCCGGGCGACGCCGACCTCGCGCAGGCCCTCGACCAGGTGTGCACCGTGCTCGCCGACAAGGCCTGCCTGAAGAAGGTGCAGACGCAGTGAAGGGCGTCCGCGTCCTCGACCTCACGCTGAACCTGCCCGGCCCCTACGCGACCTGGGTGCTCGCGTGCATGGGCGCCGACGTGGTGAAGCTCGAGCCGCCGAAGGGCGACCCCGCGCGGCACATGGGCGACCTGTTCGGCCGGTTGAACCGAGGCAAGCGCTCGGTCGTCCTCGATCTCCGCGACCCGGCGAGCAAGCCGCACCTCGAGAAGCTGCTGGCCTGGGCCGACGTGGTGGTGGAGGGCTTCCGACCCGGCGTGACGGAGCGCCTCGGGTGCGGTCCGGCGGAGGCCCATGCGCTGAATCCGCGCCTCGTGTACTGCCGGATCAGCGCGTTCGGGCAGGGCGGGCCGCGCCGCCTCGAGCCGGGCCACGACCTCAACCTCCAGGCGCTCACCGGGCTGTGCCACATGGAGCGGGGTCGCGACGGCGAGCCCCGTGCCAACGTGCTGCCCGTGGCCGACCTGTCCACGAGCCTCGCCGCGGTCTCCGCCATCGGAGGGGCGCTCCTCGGGGACCGCGATCGCACCGTGCTGGACGTGTCGATGGCCGATGCGCTCCTGTCGTGGACGTGGACCTGGGACGCTGTCGATCCCGGCCTCCAGCTCGACGCCGCGACGCGGAAGGCGCCGCCGCCCGTGAAGCGCCTGCTCGGCCCGATGCGACGGAGGCTCGAGCGCGACCGGCTCTACGCGATGCCGCAGTACGGCCTCTACCGCGCGAAGGACGGCTGGATCGCGCTCGGCGTGGTCGACGAGCAGCACTTCTGGGAGAAGCTCGCCGACGTGCTCGGCATGAAGCGCGTCCGGAAGCTCGCGATGCCCGTCCGTACCGTGCTGGGGCCCCTGCTGCGGCCGCGGATCGCGCAGCGGCTGCGCGGGCGGACCGTGGCGGACTGGATGCGGCGGATGACGGAGGCCGGCGTGCCGGTCACTCCCGTGAACACCGTCGCGGAGGCCGTGCGGGAGCCGCAGTTCGCGCGGGTCGTGCAGGATGGCGTCGTGCTGCCGCCGATTCCGGGCGCCCGCGTGCCGGAGGGCCCGGCGCCGGCGCTCGGACAGCACACCGACGAAGTGCTGGGCGCGCTCTGATGCGGTGGCGGGCGTCGGGGCTCGTCGTCGCCGCCGCCTGTGCCGGGGTCGCCGCCCTCCACGCGTTCCGGGGGACTCCGGCGAGCCCTCCCCACCGGTACGTGCTGGACCGACCGCTGGTCGCCATCGTGGGGGGCCGCGCCGAGGACTGCCTGCCGCGCGCCTGGGGCGACCTGCCCGAGGACCGCGTGGTGAGCCTGGCCCGCCGCGACACCGACTGGCGCGCGGTCGTGGCGCAGATCCGCTTCGCCCTGGACGCGGCCCCGCCGGGCATCCTCGTCGCCGCTGTAGACCCCGAGCAGCTCTTGTGGGCGCGCGATGCGACTCCGGATCCGGACCGCCTGCGGCGGGGTCCGTTCGCCATGGGCGGCGTACCGGCCCGGATCTACGGGGTCTTCGACCGGTGGCTGAGCGTGCCACGGTTGTTCGAGCGGGCGCCTCCGCGGCGCTACGACGCGCACGCCTGGGGCGCGGAGATGGGGCGCCACTGGGCCGACCCCGACGGCCTGGCCGCGGTCCGCAGGGCCCTGCGGGAGGCGCGGGACCGCGGCGTCGAGGTGGTGCCGGTCGTGCTGCCGATGCCCGAGGCGGCCGTCGATGCCTGGCGGTCCGCCGAGCGCGGGGCGGAGCTCGACCGCATCCTCGAATCGCTCGGCGCCACCGACCTCTCCGCGATGCAGAGCGCCTACTTCCCGGACGGGCTGGCGTGCTCGCGGGTCACGGGCCGCGCGGTGCTGGAGCAGCTGGCGCGCTGACCCGCGGCGCGGACTGCGGACCCCCGTCAGGCCGCCAGGGCAGCCGCGCACGGCACGAGAAGCTCGCGCACCGCGCGCTTGCGGACCTCGCGGCGCACGCGCGGCCCCAGCACCCCGTGCTCGGGCGCGTGGAGCGAAGGCCCGCCATCACCCGTGCCGACCGCGTCGATCGCGGCGTGCAGCGTGGCGGTCGCGAGCGGACGGAGCTCGGGGAACGCCCCCAGCATCCAGCCGAGCGTCTTCCACGCGAGCTCGGCGTGGCGCGTCTCGTCGGCCGCAATCGCGGTGAGGACCGCCTTCACCTCGGCATCCGTCGCGCCCTCGGCCTCGACGTGCGCCTGGGCCGCGGCGAGGGTCTCCTGCACGCAGGCTTCTTCGATCAGGCCCACCAGCACGGCCTCCGGCGAGGACCCGACCGGCGCCGCATCGACGGGGAACCGCCCCGGACCCACCGGGCGCCCGGCATACGCGGACGCGAGCCCGAAGCAGAGCTGTGCGTGGCGGACCTCGTCGGCCGCTGCAGCCTGGGTCTCGGCCAGGATCTCGGGCGGCGCGCCCAGCGCCATCAGCTGGAGCGTGACGCGCGCGAAGCTCGCGACGGACGCGTGCTCGAGGGCCCCGATGCGTGCCCAGTGCTCGGCGAGCGCGTCGTTCCCGGCGTGCTCACCCGTGGGCGCCGCCCAGTCGGAGCGCCCGACCAACGGCGCGGTACGCAGCTCGCCATCCACGAGGAACGGCCGGCCGATCGCGCAGTCTTCGGTGCTGCACGTGAACCCGCCGCCGAAGAACGGGCTGACGCCGCAGGTCTGGTTCGTGCTGCACGCGTCGTCGCTCACGCAGGTGTCGGTCGTCTCGCGGCACTGCATGACGCCGGTCACGGAGCACCCGTCGAACCAGCTGCCCACGCCACACGCACCGGACGTGCACTCGGTGTCGTCGCTACAGGTCGCCGGCACGCACGTCGCGGGCTGCGGGACGGGGTCGTAGGGGTTCTCGGCGAGGAGCCCCGCGCACACGCAGGCCTCGCCAGCGCCACAGTCCGCGTCGGTGGAGCAGGCGTACGTGCACCCGCAGGAGCCCGTCGTGCCGGTGTCGAACAGGAACGGGTCGAAGTGGCTGCACTTGCCGTTCGGACCGGCGTTGCACTCGCTGTCGTCCGAGCAGCCGAGGAAGTCCTCGGTGCCGTTGCACTGCGGCAGGCGGTTGGTCGCGGGGCTGCACGTGCCCGCGGACGCGCGGTTGACGGCGCCGCTGTCGCACTGCACGAAGCCCCCCTCGAGGCTCGTGGGGTTCGCACAGCTCACGTCGGTGTCGGCGTCGCTGTCGGCATCCGCGTCCGCGTCGGAGTCGGAGTCCGCGTCGGAGTCGGCGTCGGAATCCGTGTCCGCGTCGGAATCCGTGTCGGTGTCGGCGTCGGAATCCGTGTCGGTGTCCGTCTCGGTGGGCGTGGTCGTGTCCTTGTCCGGACATCCGGTCGCGAGCGCGAGCAGCAGCACCGCGCGCATGTGGTTCCAGCGAGCCATCAGAGCCTCCCGCTCGGAGCGTAGCAGCCCTCCCCGGGAGCCGGGGACGAAAGCGTATCCGCGGGGAATACGCGTGCTGTCGGCGTCGACCGTGGACCGTGGACCGTGGACCGTGGACCGTGGACCGTGGACCGTGCGTGGACCGTGGACGGTGGATCGGGGGTCCGTCGGAGGGTCGAGCGGGATCCGCCTCACGCAGATGACGCAGAAGAACGCAGATGACGCAGAAACGAGGCCGTCGTGGGTCGAGCGTCGTCGTGTCCCCACGCGCTCGAGGGGAACTGCACCGTGAAGACCGTCAAGACCGCCAAGGTCCAGCTCAGCGTCTTGGCTCTCGAGGAACGTCCCGGCGTTCGGGTCGACAGAGATGGCCTCCAGGCGGACCGGAATCGGAATTCACCAGAGCAGGCTGGCGTTTCGGGCTGCGCGGGTGAGTCGGACCCGAGATGGACAGGCACGATCCACGGTCCGTCTGCCTGTCCCGATCGTGCCAGAGCCCTCGCGAAACGCCTTCCCACACGAGAGGATCGGGTGTCCCGTTTGGGTCAGACCCGAAATGGACAGGCACGGTCAACGTCCATCCGCCTGTCCCGATCGTGCCAGAGCCCTCGCGAAACGCCTTCCCACACGAGAGGATCGGGTGTCCCATTTGGGTCAGACCCGAAATGGACAGGCATGTCCTCTCCCGACCCGCCCAGAGCGGTCAGGCTGAGCCCGAAGGGTCCGGTTTCCCTCCGCCCCGCCACGACGCTCGAACCCCGTGGGAAACCGGATCCTGGGACAGCCGGGTCTCCGATCCGAAGTGCGGCCGCAGGCCTCCCGCGCAGCGCGCTCCGCGCGCGGAGTAAGGGTAGACCGGACGCTCGCACCCGCCATCCCCGCCGTCTCCGACGAGCCGGAATCCCGCCGTCTCCGACGAGCCGGAACGCGTTCCTCCCCGGTCGGTGGAGGGGGACTGGGAGCGGATCGAGAGGCGCGCTCACCAGAGCAGTCGGGCGCCTTCGTCCTCCCCTCCGAAGCGATCAGGCTGAGCCCGAAGGGTCCGGTTTCCCTCCGCCCCGCCACGACGCTCGAACCCCGTGGGAAACCGGATCCTGGGACAGCCGGGTCTCCGATCCGAAGTGCGGCCGCAGGCCCACCGCGCAGCGCGCTCCGCGCGCGGAGTAACGGTAGACCGGACGCTCGAACCCGCCATCCCCGCCGTCTCCGACGAGCCGGAATCCCGCCGTCTCCGACGAGCCGGAACGCGTTCCTCCCCGGTCGGTGGTGAGGGACTGGGAGCGGATCGAGACGCGCGCTCACCAGAGCAGTCGGGCGCCTTCGTCCTCCCCTCCGAAGCGAACAGGCTGAGCCCGAAGGGTCCGGTTTCCCTCCGCCCCGACACGACGCTCGAACCCAGTGGGAAACCGGATCCTGGGACAGCCGGGTCTCAAGGCCGCAGGCCCGCCGCGCAGCGCGCTCCGCGCGCGGAGTAAGGGTAGACCGGACGCTCGAATCCGCCATCCCCGCCGTCTACGACGAGCCGGAATCCCGCCATCGGGAGTCGCACCGGCGCCTGACGGCCTGCTCTGGTGAGCGTCACTCCCGATCCGCACCCAGTCCACCTCCAGCGCACGGGGAGGAGAGCCGGACGCACCCTGGACGCCCTCCCCTCTGCGTCATCTGCGTCCTTCTGCGTCATCTGCGTGAGGCAGATCCCGCTCGACCCTCCGACGGACTCCCCCAATCCACCGTCCACGCTCCACGCTCCACGGTCCAAGGCACGCCAGGCTACAGAGCCCTGGGAGGTCCACATGCCCGCTCCGCTGCGCTCCGTCCGGGGAGTCCCGGTACCCACGTTCATGTACGGCACCGCCTGGAAGGAGGACCGCACCGAAACCCTCGTCCGCCACGCGCTCGCCGCGGGGTTCCGCGCGATCGACACCGCGAACCAGCGCAAGCACTACTTCGAGGCCGGCGTGGGCGCGGCCATCGCGCCGTTCCTCGCGGACGGCCGCCGCGCGGAGCTCTTCCTCCAGACCAAGTTCACGTTCCGCGCCGGCCAGGACGAGCGCCTCCCCTACGACCCCGCCGCGCCGGTCACCGTGCAGGTCTGGCAGTCGTTCGAGTCGTCCCTCGAGCACCTCGGCGTCGAGTACCTCGACAGCCTCGTCCTCCACGGGCCCTCGCAGCACCCCGGGCTCGGCGCGGCCGACCAGGAGGCCTGGGCCGCCATGGAGGAGCTGTTCGACGACGGCCGCGTGCGGCTGCTCGGCGTGTCGAACGTGTCCCTCGCCCAGCTGCGGATGTTCTGGGAGGAGGCGCGCATCAAGCCCGCGTTCGTCCAGAACCGGTGCTACGCCGATCGCGCCTGGGACGCCGACATCCGCGCGTTCTGCGCCCAACACGGCGTCGTGTACCAGGGGTTCTCGCTGCTGACGGCCAACCGGGCCGTCTGGAACCACCGCGAGGTGGCCGCGATCGCCAGGGAGCGCGACTGCACGCCGGCCCAGGTGCTCTTCATGCTCGCCATCGCGCTCGACATGCTCCCCCTCACGGGAACCACGGATCCCGCCCACATGGCGCGCGATCTGGCCGTCGCCGGGACGCCCCTGCCCGACGCCGACGTGCAACGAATCCTCGCCCTCTGACGTATCCTGCGGCACGGAGGAGCCGATGGGCGGAGAGGACGAGGACATCGACGTCGACGCGATCCTGGCGCGCGCCGCAGAGCTGCGGAAGCGCGCGGCGGAGATGGATCTCGATCTGTCGGATGCCGACGACGCGCCGGTGACGGCCGCGCCGCTCGGTCGCGACCCGGTCCCCCCGCCTCCCCAGGCGTCCGCCGCGTCGCGCCACGTCACGCTCGTGCCCCTCGCGCAGGACGTCGAGCCCCCCGAGCCCCACGACCCCACGGCGGTCGAAGCGGACTTCGTCTACCGAACGCCCGTCCCGCCGGAGCCTGCCGACCCCTTCGCCGCTGCGAAGGCCGCCATCGCGAAGTCCCGCGAGATCCGCGGCGCGGGCCCCGACACCGCGGCCCCTTCGGAGCGCCTCGACCCGAGCGACCCGTTCGCGAAGGCCCGCCAGGCGCTCGACCGCGCCGAAGCCGCGCGGGGCGTCGACCGTGCCGACCCCGACCCGCTCCAGCGCCGCGATCCCCTCGCCTCCGCCGAAGCCGCACTGCAGAAGGCCCGCGAGGCCCGCGCCTCCCAGAAGACCGAGAAGCGCCTCGGCGACGCGCTCGCGGCCGCGAAGCTCCGCAAGCTGAAGCGCGAGAAGGCCGACGCGGAGGACGAGGACTCCGAATGATCCGCGAGCAGCTCGGGTCCGACGGGTTCGCCATCGTGCGGGGGGTCCTGTCCCCCGACGAGGTTCGTGAGGTCGCCGCGGGCTTCGACCACCTGCTCGCCATCGCGCGCGGCGGCGGCGACCCCGGCACGGCGCAGTTCGTGATGGACGCCGACCCGTTCCGCGTCCACCGGGTCGTGTGGTGCGGTGGCGCGGATGCCCGCCTCGCCGCCCTCGGCGACGATCCGCGGTTCCTCGCGCTCGCCGCCGAGGCCCTGCAGAGCCGCGATCTGGTGCAGATCATCCAGCAGGCGCACTTCAAGCTGCCCGGCGACGGCGTGGGCTTCGGCTGGCACCAGGATGCGTCGAACCGCCGCTACGGCACCGACCAGTGGACCGACGTCGACGGTCGCGGGAGCTTCGTCGAGCTCGCCATGGCCGTCGATCCGATGACGCCCGGCAACGGGCCGCTCCGCATGATTCCCGGCACCCATCGGCTCGGGTTCGTGGCCGATCCCGAGACCGGCGCGGTCCCCGAATCGCTCGTCGATGCCGACCGCGCCGTGGACGTGCGGCTCGAGCCCGGCGACGTCGCGGTGTTCGGTCCGTTCGTCATCCACGGGAGCACCGAGAACACGGGCGATTCGCCACGTCGGTTGTTCCTCCAGGGCTACGCGCTGCCGGGCGCGAACCGCCGGGTGTACCCGGGCTGCGGCACGGGCGTTCCCCGACGCGCCTGATCGCAGGTGTTTCCGCGCGAGCGGTCGCCTGGGCTAATGTGGAGGGCGAACCGCGTCCCGCGGGGGAGACGTGCACGAACCACACGCGCTCGACGAACGGATCGCAGAGCTCGAGCGCCGCACCGAAGAGCTGTCGCTCCAGCACGACGTCGACCTCCTGATCACCCGTTGCCACGAGGAGGACTACCTGTGTGCGCGGTTCCTCGCGGCGCTCCAGGGCACCGCCGGGCTCGGCATCCGCACCGGATCGGCCGTCTGGCTCGACCGCGAGGGTCACCTCCTGCGCGTCACCCGCGCCGAGCCCCCGCCCGACGACGTCGAGCTCCGCGTGAAGGCCCTGTTCGGCGACGCGTTCACCCACCCCCTGGTGCTGACCGCGGACTCGATGGAGTTCTACGCCGTGCCCATCGCGGCGGGGGCCCACACGTTCGGGGCGCTCGTGTTCCGGGTGGAGGCCACCGCCGACTGGACGACCCGGTGGCGCGGCATCCTCCGCTCGGCCGGCCGCGCCGTGGGCGGCGCCATCGAGCGGATCCGGCTGGAAGAGGAGCGCACCCGCATGGCCGCCGAGCTCCGTCGCGCCCGCGACGAGGCGCACGCCGCCAGCCAGGCCAAGAGCCAGTTCCTCGCGAACATGAGCCACGAGCTGCGCACGCCGCTCAACGCCATCCTCGGCTACACCGAGATGGTCAGCGACGAAGCGCGCGACGCGGGGCACGAGGGCTATGCCGACGACCTCGAGCGCGTCCTGTCCGCCGGGAAGCACCTGCTCGAGCTCATCGACGACCTGCTCGACCTCTCGCGGATCGAGGCGGGCGAGCTCGAGGTCCGCGCCGAGGCCTTCGCGCTCGACGCCGTCGTCCGCGAGGTCGCGAATGCCGTTCGTCCCTCGATGATCGAGCACGGCAACACCCTGGTGCTCGCGGCGGGGTCGGGCGGTGTCGTGTGCGCGGATGCCCGGCGCGTCCGCCAGTGCCTGCTCAACCTGCTCGGCAACGCCGCGAAGTTCACGCGCGACGGAGAGGTCGTGGTGTCCGTGATCCCCGACGGCGATGCCGTGGTGGTCGAGGTCGCCGACACGGGCATCGGGATGGGCGAAGAGCAGCTGCAGCGCGTGTTCGACGCGTTCACCCAGGCCGACGCCTCCTACACGCGGCGGTTCGGCGGAGCCGGCCTCGGGCTGGCCCTCTCCCACCGCCTGTGCGCGATGATGGGCGGCGATCTGTCCGTCGTGTCCGAGTCCGGCGTGGGCACGACCGTGCGGATGCGCCTGCCGGCGGGATGAAACTTCTCGACGGAGTCAGCCCGGCGCGCGCTCGCCGAGGTACCAGTGCGGACGCACGACCATCCGCGCCTCGAGCCCGAACGCGCGGCTCGCGGCGACGATGTGGTCGACCGCCTCGTCGACGTCGTCCGTCACGAGCACCCGATCGATGTCGGACGGGTCGATCGTGCCCTCGGCCGCCATCCGCTCGAGCTGCTCGTGCATCGGGCCCCAGAACTCGCGGCCCATCACGACCAGCGGGAAGCCGGCCATCTTGCCGGTCTGGATGAGCGTCAGCGTCTCGTAGATCTCGTCGAGCGTGCCGAACCCGCCGGGCAGCGCGACGAAGGCGTAGCTGTACTTCAGCAGCATCACCTTGCGGACGAAGAAGTACTCGAAGTTCACGACCACATCGAGGTACGGATTCGCGGACTGCTCGAACGGGAGCAGGATGTTGCAGCCCACCGAACGCCCGTGCGCCTCGCGGGCGCCGCGGTTGGCGGCCTCCATCACACCGGGCCCGCCGCCCGTCATCACCGTGAATCCCGCTTCGGCCAGCTTCGCGCCGACCTTCCGGCCGAGCTCGTAGTACGGGTGGCCCTCGGTGAACCGCGCCGACCCGAACACGGTGACGCACGGCCCGAGGAAGTGGAACGTCCGGAAGCCCCGGATGGTCTCCATGAACACCCGGAACGCGAACCCGAGCTCGCTGAGCCGGGACCGTGGGCCCGCGAGATACTCCTGCGCCACCGTGCCTCCGTGTCCCCGGGACTATCCCACCGGACGCGGCTCCGGGGCCAGCAGGGCGTCCCGTCGGGCCACCACGGCGCGGCGCACCGTGCGATGGAGGGCGAGCTGGCGCCACGGCCCGATCCGGCGGCTCGGCGTCAGCGACACGCGCGGCAGGCGGGCCGCAGCCAGCGCCTCGCGCACACCGGGCTGGTCGACGCCCCAGCGGAGCAGGTCCCATCCGAGCGCGGCGTGGCCGGCCTCGTCTGCGGCGATGGACGCGAGCACCTCGCCCTGCGCGCCCTCCTCCGCCTCGAGCGCCAGCACGGCCGCGGCGAACGCCTCGCCCAGGCAACCGTCCACCAGCGTGTCGACCATGAGCGTCGGGAGGTCGCTCGGCCTGGCGTCCGTCCGCAGCGGGCGGGGCGTCCCGATGCCCGCCAGCTCCGCCGTCAGCACGGCGTGGCGGTCTTCGTCGGCCGAGGCCACGTGCACACGGTCCACCAGGTCCGCCGGGGCGCCGTGTGCCGCCAGCACCTCCGCGATGGCGTCGAAGGCGTGCACGCTCCGCGCCTCGTCCTCCGCGCGCGCCCGCCAGATGCGGTCCTCGGAGGCCAGGAGGAGGTGCCAGCCCGCTGCGACGGGCCCGAGCGGCCGTCCCATCGGTCCCGCCGCAGCGACCATGGTCACGAGGATCGCGATGCCCGCCGCGACGCCCGCCACCAGCAGGACGAGCGGGGTGGTCCCGCAGGCCGCCCCCACCAGCGACATCGCGGTCGCGACCACCGCGAGCAGGCGGCCCCGCGAGGACCTCCGCCGCGCGACGGCACGCACGAGCACGACCGTCGACACGACCACCAGGACCAGCGACAGCAGCGTGCTCGCGGTCCACGGCACGAAGCTCACCCCCGCGACCGTCCAGCGCAGGTCGTCGGGCGAGACGGCGATGGCTCCGATGCACGCCGCGTACACCAATAGCGGGAGCGCGGAGAGGACGACGGCGATGACGGCGAGACGCGAGGCAGGACGTTGCATGTGGGGAATCTCGACCCGACATCTGACTCCCGGACGGACCCGCGATGAAACGAGTGTGACCGTGCTAGCGTCGCGGGATTCACGGCCCGGGGCGAAAGCCAGCGAGGTGGGACGATGCGGGTTGTTTCCATGACGATGTTGGTGGTGCTGGCGGGGTGCGCGAAGAAGCTCGAGGCTCCGGATCGGGCGGGCTGCACGCGCACGTACGAGGTCGACGAGGGCGCAGACGGCACGATCGACGCCGAAGAGACGCAGGTGTTCGACGACGAGGAGCGCATGGTCTCCCGGGTGGTGCACTACGTCGACGAGCTCGACTACGAAGAGACCACCACGTACGACGCCATCGGCTGCCAGGTCTCCATCGAGAGCGAGACCGTGACGGTCGACGGCGCCGTCCAGACCATTTCGACGGCGCGCACCTGCGATGCCAACGCCGACCCCCTCTCCATCACGGAGGTCCTCGTCTACGACCCGGGGCTGGGCCCACCGTTCAGCAGCGAGACGACCGACCAGTACGACCGCGAGTACGGCGCGAACGGGCTCACCAGCCACTACGACCGCACGTACGCGACGAGCACGAGCGTGTTCGAGGGGAGCGCCGACCTCACCTACGACGAAGAAGACCGGGTGGCCGAGCTCGTGTACACCCAGGAGACCGGCGTCACGACCTACACGTGGGTCTGGCTCACCGACGAGCTGCTCTCCTCGTCGAAGGCGGTGGACGACAGCGGCACCACGCTCGAGTCGCACGTGGCCACCCACGACGAGCACACCCGACTCCTCGAGCTGGTCGATTCCGGCGAGGGGCTGCCCACCGTACGCACCAGCAACACCTGGGTCGAAGACGCCTGGATCGTGCTCGGCAAGGAGATCGAGTCGGACGGCGTCATCGCCGAGGTCTACACCTACGTCTGCGAGGGCATCCCCTGGACCCGCTGCGAAGCCGAGGTCGATGGCGACAGCGGCCCCGTCGACGGCACGCCAGACCTGCGGTTCGTCGAGGCGTGGGACTGCCCGTGAGTCACTGAGAGCCGTTCGTGTACGTCCGTTGGGACGAACCGGTTAGCGGTGCGGACCACGAGAGGCGCCCACGATGCAGTTCCCGCTCAAGTTCAGCTTCAAGATCCTCGGCCTCGCCCCGCAGATCTACGTCTACGACGGGTCCGGCGCCGAGGTGTTCTACGTCAAGCAGAAGCTGTTCAAGCTGAAGGAGGACATCGCGGTCTTCCGCACCTCCGCCCAGACCGACGAGGTCGCGCGCATCAAAGCCGACCGGATCATGGACTTCAGCGCGAGCTACCACTTCCATGTCGGTGACGCGGTCATCGGCGCCGTGAGCCGCAAGGGGATGCGCTCGATCTTCAAGGCCGAGTACCACGTGCTCGACGAGACCGACGTGCACCAGCTCACCATCACCGAAGACAGCGCGCTCGTGAAGGTCGTCGACGGCCTCGTCGGTGGCATCCCGCTGATCGGGTTCCTCCTCGCGATGTTCATCAACCCGTCCTACACGGTGAAGGATCTCGACGGGAAGGCGCTCTACCAGGTCAAGAAGATGCCGGCGTTCTTCGAGGGCAAGTTCGAGCTGCACAAGCTCGCCGACGACACCCCCGAGCTCATCGAGCAGCGGAGCATGCTGGCCGTGATGATGATGCTGCTCCTCGAGCGCACGCGCGGCTGACCCTCACTCGGCGAAGCGGAACACCCGATCCGGGCGCGCGATCCGCGCCCAGTCGTCCGTTCGCATGACGACCGAGCGGTGGTGCACGCCGAGGCTGAACGCGATGCGCGGCTGGGTCAGGGTCGCGTCGTCGACGTAGAGCGGCAGGTCGAACAGCGGACGCCCGAACGGCGGCACGCAGCCCGGCTCGAGCCCCGTGAGCTCGAAGAGCTCGTCGCGCGTGGCGAAGCGCAGGCGCTGGATGCCGAGCCCGTGCCGCACGAGCCGGTTCGACGTGCGCCGCGCCCCGCTCGCCACGAACAGCGCGAAGCCCGCCTTGCCCACCTTGAGCACCAGCGACTTCCCTCCGATCGCGAGGGGCGTTCCGCGCACGGCCGCCGCTTCTTCGGCGGAGTACGCCGGCGGATGCGCGAGGACGGTGTGCTCGGTGCCCTCGAGCAGGGCGGCGAGGCGTTCGGCGACGGTCACGCCCCTCTCGTAGCCCGCAGGGTCCGGAGCGCATAGGCTGCCCGGATGGCGCGCACCCGTTGGTTCCATGCGACCTGTCCCGCCGGGCTCGAAGGCGTCCTCGCCGACGAGATCACCCGGCTCGGCGGCCTCGAGCTGCGGTCCGACCGCGGCGGGGTCGGGTTCCGCGGTGCTGCGGCCGTGGGGTACGCGGTGGCCCTGTGGTCCCGCGTGGCGATGCGGGTGCTCGAGGAGCTCGAGCGCGGGCGCATCCAGAAGGCCGACGACGTGTACGCCGTCGCGCAGCGGGTGCCGTGGCAGAAGCACCTGCGGCCCGGCCAGACCTTCGCGGTGACGGCGTCGGCGCGCAGCGGGCTCGTGAAGCACCCGCACTACGTGGCGCTCAAGGTGAAGGACGCCATCGCCGACCAGCTCCGCGACGCCACCGGTGCGCGGCCCGACGTCGACACCGAAGACCCCGATCTGCCGCTCGTCCTGTACGTGAAGGACAAGGTCGCGACGCTCTCGCGCGACCTCGCCGGCACGGCGCTGCACAAGCGCGGCTACCGGCCGGCGGGGCAGCACAAGAGCCCGCTGAACGAGTCGCTCGCCGCGGGCCTGCTGCTGCTGACGGGCTGGGATCGCCGGTCCGCGCTGTGCGATCCGCTGTGCGGCTCCGCGACGTTCTTGATCGAAGCGGCGTTCCTCGCGGGCGACCGCGCGCCGGGCCTGCGGCGTCCGTACGCGCTCGAGCGGTGGGCCGACCGCGACCGCGCCGCCTGGGACGCGCTGAAGGCCGACGCCGAAGCGCGCTGGAAGGCGGGCAAGGCCAACATCCCTCCCCTCTTCGGCAACGACCGGCACCCCGGCGCCATCGCGCTGGCGAAGAAGGCGCTCGGCCGCGCCGAGGTCGACGGGTACATCACGCTCGCCGAGAGCGAGCTCGCCGCGTACACGCCGCCCGTCCCGCCCGCCGTGGTGGTCACGAACCCGCCGTACGGCGAGCGCCTCGACGAGCCCGACCTCGAAGAGACCTGGAGGGCGCTCGGGGGGTTCCTGCACGACCGCTGCCACGGCGCGACCGCATGGGTGCTCACCGGCAGCCGCGAGCTGACGCGCCACCTGCACCTGAAGGCCGCCAGCCGCACCAAGGTGTTCAACGGGCCGCTCGAGTGCCGCTGGCTTGAGTACCGGATCAACCCGTAGGATCGTAGGGACGGCGGGATTCCGGCTCGGGGAGACGGCGGGATTCCGGCTCGTCGGAGACGGCGGGGTTGAGCGTCGGTCTCGCTTCGCGCGCGCGAGCGCGCTGCGCGGCGGACGCCTTGCGGGATTCCCAGGCCGGTTTCCCACTGGGTTCGAGCGCCGTCGGCGGAGGGAAACGGCGACCGCTTCCGACAGGTCCGGCGAGGAGCCCGACTCCGGCTGTCGATCCGCTCCCAGTCCCCTCTACCGCGCGGGCGAGGGGAACGCGCCCGGCTCGTCGGAGACGGCGGGATTCCGGCTCGTCGGAGATGGCGGGATTCCGATGGCGCGGTGTGACGTCGGTCTAGGCGCCGCGACTGCTGCGCGGCTGGCCTTGCGCGCCTTTGCGATCCGCTCCCAGTCCCTCCACCGACCGGGAGGAACGCGTTGCGATCTCAACCTGGCTGAGAGGGCGGCTCCGGTTTCGTGGGCAGCGGGATTCCGCTCGTCGGAGACGGCGGGCCGGCTCGAGGCGGGATGGCGGTGCGAGCGTCTGGTTACCTTTACTTCGCGCGGAGTGGAGCGCTGCGGCGGCCTGCGGCCGCCTTTGCAGGTCGGAGACCCGGCTGACTTCGGCATCCTGCCGGGGCGGAGGGAAACCGGACCCTTCGGGCTCAGCCTGACCGCTTCGCGCGCCTGACTGCTCTGGTGAGCGCGCCTCTCGATCTGCTCCCAGTCCCTCTCACCGACCGGGGTGGAACACGCTCCGGCTCGTCGGAGACAGCGGGATTCCGGCTCGTCGGAGACGGCGGAGTTCCGGCTCGTCGGAGACGGCGGGGATGGCGGGTGCGCCGTCTGGTCTACCCTTTTACTTCGCGCGCGGAGCTGCGCAGCTTGGGCGCCTTGCGAGACGGAGACCCGGCTGTCCCAGGATCCGGTTTCCCACTGGGTTCGAGCCCTGCCGGGGCGGAGGGAAACCGGACCCTTCGATCGTAGCGCCCGACTGCTCTGAGTGAGCGCCTCGATCCGCTCCCCAGTCCCCTCCACCGACCGGGGAGGAGCGCGATTCCGGCTCGTCGTACACAGCGGGATTCCGGCTCGTCGGAGACGGCGGGATTCCGCTCGTCGGAGACGAGCGTCCGGATTCCGGCGCGGAGCGCGTCGTCGGAGACGGCTGCAGGATCCGGCCCCACGGGTGCGAGCATCCTGCCGGGGCGGAGG
The DNA here is from genome assembly GCA_020632875.1 of Alphaproteobacteria bacterium. Classification (GTDB taxonomy): domain Bacteria; phylum Myxococcota_A; class UBA796; order UBA796; genus JACKEQ01. The sequence goes on along the minus strand of JACKET010000005.1, from coordinate 409,640 downwards.
GAAACCGGACCCTTCCCGCTTCGGAAGGAGGACCCGCGCGTCTCGATCCGCTCCCAGTCCCCCTCCACCGACCGGGGAGGAACGCGTTCCGGCTCGTCGTACACAGCGGGATTCCTCCGGAGCCGCCGCTCGTCGGAGACGGCGGGGATGGCGGGGAGCGTCCGGTTCATCTTCCCGCGCGGATCTGCGCGTTTCCGCCTTGCTCGGGTTCCGCCGGGCATCCTGCCGGGGCGGAGGGAAACCGGACCCTTCGGGCTCAGCCTGACCGCTTCAGAGAGAAGCCCGACTGCTCTGGTGAGCGCGCCTCTCGATCCCCTCCCAGTCCCCCTCCACCGATCGGGGAGGGACACGTTCCGACCCGTCCACACCGCTCTTTCTGCGTCATCTGCGTCCTTCTGCGTCATCTGCGTGAGACGGATCCGCTCCGACCATCGACCAGTCTCCATCCTGGACGACCACAGATCCAGACTCAAACAGGCAGTCCCTCGAGAGCCGCGAGCAGCGACCGCTCGTGCAACACACCGACCAACCGCCCATCCGCGTCGACCACCGCGGCCTCGTCGACATCGAGATTCGCGAGCAGGGCGATGCCGTCACTCGCCGGCTGCGAGACGTCGAGCACGGGCAGCGCGACGACCAGATCGGGCTGCGGTCGCGTGCTGGAGAGCGCGTCGAGCACGTCCTGGACGTTCACCGCGCCGACGTACCGCCCCCGCGGATCGACCGCCCACACCAGGTTCTCGCGCGTCTTCCCGAATGCGTCGACCAGCTCGTGCAGGCTCGCCGACCACGGCACCGTGACGAAGCCCGTGGACATCAGGTCGCCGACGGTCTTCGCGCGCAGCTCCGCGGGGACCTCGCGGTGGAGCGTCACCCCCGTCGACGCGAGCAGCGTGTCGTACAGCGCACCCGTGCCCATCGCGCTCGCGACGGGCAGCGCGACCGCGAGGGTCAGCATCGTGGTCGGGACGACCGCGTAGTCGCCCGTGAGCTCGAACAGGACGAGGATCATGGCGAGCGGCGCCCTCAGTGCAGCCCCGGTGATCGCCCCCATGGCGACGAGCCCGTACGACCCCGCGGAGGCCGGCGCGCCGGGGATCCCCTCGACCGCGAGGCCGAACACCACGCCCACCAGGGCCCCGAGCACGAGGAGCGGTGAGAACAGCCCCGTCCCCGTGCGCCCCGCGAAGGTCGCGAGCGTCGCGAGCCCCTTGCCCAGCAGCAGCGCGACGAGGATCGGCAGCCCGAAGGACCCGGGGTCCGCGAGCACCTCGGCGACCAGCGCGTAGCCCGTGCCCATCACGCCGTTCAGGCCCATCGCGCCGAGGATCCCGACCACGAGGCCCGCTGCGGCGCCCCGCACTGGCGCCGGCCACGCGACGCGGTCCGCCCACCCGGTGGCCCGGACCGCCGCGAGCTGGAAGCCCGCCGCGGCCGCCCCGCACACCGCGCCGAGCACGAGGTAGCCGACGAGCTCGGTCCAGTGCGTGAGCGCGAAGACCGGCGCCGGGAACGCCACCCGATCGCCGAGCACCGCCTGCCCCACGAGGGTGCCCACGACCGTGGCGGCGACGACCGGCCCGAAGTAGCGCAGCGCGAAGCTCCCGAGGATCAGCTCGAGCGCCAGCAACGCGGAGCCGAGCGGCGTGTTGAACGACGCCGACACCGCCGCCGCGGCCGTCGCGGCCACCACGACGCGCAGCTCGCCCACGCGGAGCTGCAGGGCGTGCCCCACCTCGTGCGCGATGCCGGCCGACAGCCCGGCGACCGGAGCCTCGCGGCCCCCGCTGTGGCCCGTCCCCAGCGCGACGACCGCCGACAGCGCCGTGAACCCGGCCTCCCAGAGCGACACCTTGCCCGAGCGCAGCTGCACGCCCTCGAGCAGGCGCGCCATGCCCACGGGCCGCGGCACGCCGGCCACCTGGAGGATGCCACCCGCGACCATCCCGCCGAGCACGGGGAACACGAGCAGCCGCCACCCCTCGCCCGACGCGACCGAGACGTGCGTGGCGCCCAGCAGCACGTTGCCGATCAGCATCCGAACCCCGTCGAACACGCCCGCGGCGAGCCCTCCGACGACCCCGGCCCCGAGGCCGAGGGCCAGCATCCGCCCCGACGGGTCCCGGACGACCCGCCGCCACGCGAGCCGCAGGCTGTCGACGATTGGCTGCATCGCCGGACACGGCATGCACGTTCCGGGCCCGCCTCCCACGGGTCGTGGACCGTGGACCGCAGACCGTGGACCGTGGCGAATCCCACATCCGAATCGGGCGATCTCGCACAGGCCTCTCGTGCGCAGGGCCCCTGCGACCCCCCATCGGGCCGTGGCCCGTCGCTTGCATCGGGCCTGCCGGGGAGCGCGGATTGCAGGGAAGCATCGAAGCCATCCAGGGGAGCGTGGTCGACGTCCGGTTCCCGTCCGGCGAAGAGCCCGCGATCCGCGAGGCGCTCCGCATCGAGCGCGACGGTCGGCCCGATCTCGTGCTCGAGGTCCACGGCCACCCCGAGCCCGGCGTGGCCCGCGCGCTCGCCCTCGCGCCCACCGGCGGCCTGAAGCGCGGCCAGCGCGTCGAGCGCACCGGCCGTCCCCTGCAGATCCCCGTCGGGCCGGGCCTGCTCGGCCGGGTGATCGACGGGCAGGGCATGCCGCTCGACGGGGGCGCGCCCATCGAAGCCACCGACCACTGGAGCGTGCACCGCAGCCCGCCGAGCCTGCATCGGCACCTGCCCGAGGTCGACACCCTGTGGACCGGCATCAAGGTCGTCGATCTGCTCTGTCCCTTCGCGCGCGGCGGCAAGACGGGGCTCTTCGGCGGCGCGGGCGTCGGGAAGACCGTGCTGCTGATGGAGTTCATCGGTGCGGTCGCCGAGGGCTACGGCGGGGTGCCCGTGTTCGCGGGGGTCGGCGAGCGCATCCGCGAAGGCCAGGAGCTGTGGAGCGAGTTCACCGAGAGCGGCCTGATGGAGCGCACGGTCATGCTCTTCGGCCAGATGGACGCGCCACCCGGCGCCCGCCTGCGCGTCATCCACGCCGCCCTGGCCGTGTCGGAGTGGTTCCGCGACACCCAGGGCCGCGAGGTGCTGCTGCTCGTCGACAACATCTTCCGCTTCGTGCAGGCGGGCATGGAGACGAGCGCGATGCTCGGCCGCCTCCCCTCGCGCGTCGGGTACCAGCCGACCCTGTCCACCGAGCTCGCCGAGGTCGAGGAGCGCATCGCGAGCACGCTCGACGGCACGATCACCAGCGTCCAGGCGGTCTACGTGCCGGCCGACGACCTGAACGACCCGGGTGCGGCGACCGTCATGGAGCACCTCGACGCGCGGGTCGTGCTGTCGCGCGAGCGCGCCGCGGCCGGCCTGTACCCCGCGGTCGACCCGCTGCGGTCGCAGTCCCGCCTGCTCGCCGAGGACATCGTGGGGGCCCGGCACTACCGGATCGCCGACGCCGTGCGTCGCACGCTGGCCCGCTACCGCGAGCTCGAGGACGTCATCGCGATGCTCGGCCTCGACGAGCTCTCGCCGGAGGACCGCCAGATCGTCGCGCGGGCACGGCGTCTCGAGCGCTTCCTCACCCAGCCCTTCGTCGTGTCGGAGCCGTTCACCGGCCGGAAGGGCGCCCGGGTGCCCATCGAAGAGACCCTCGGCGGCTGCGAGCGCATCCTGGCCGGCGATCTCGACCGCGTGGACGAGCAGCGGCTGTACATGATCGGGGGCCGCGCCGACCTCGACCGGCTGTGCCGATGAAGCCGCTCGTGCTGGAGGTGCGCACCCCCACGGGCATCGTGCTCGAGCGCGAGGTCCGGTCGATCACGGCCGAGGACCGCAGCGGCTGGTTCGGCATCCGGCCGGGCCGGGCGGACGTGATGGCCGTGCTGCCGCCGGGCCTGCTCGTGTACCTGGACGCCGAGGGCGAGGGCTTCGTGGCGCTGTCGGGCGGGCTGCTCGGCATGTGGGACGGGCGGTGCCGCGTGGTCGCGACCGAAGCCACGCCGGCGCGGGACCTCGCGTCCATCGCCGCCGAGGTCGCGAGGCTCGAGCGCCAGCGCGAGGAGCGGGCGGAGGTCCACCGCGGCGTCGTGCGCGACCTGGCGCGCGAAGCGCTCCGCCGCCTGCTCGGGGACGCCGCATGACCGACGACGCCGAAGACCCGTACCTGAAGGCGGTCCGCGAGAAGGCCGAGCGGATGGCCCGCGCCCGCAGGGACAAGCGCTCGGTGTGGGTCGTGCTCGGCCAGGCCGGCACGCTCGGCTGGCAGTTCGTGCTCGTCCTGGTCGGCTGCACGCTCGCCGGACGCGGCCTCGCCATGCTGATCGACCACGACGGGCCGACCCTCGTGGGCATCGTGCTCGGGCTCGTGCTCGGCGTGTGGACCGCAGCGCGGAGCCTCCGCGCGTTCTGGGAGGACGAATGACCGCCCTGCTCGCGCTGCTCGTGGGCTTCGGCGGAGGCCTGTGGCACCTCGGATTCACCGCGCTCCGCGCCCGCGCCCTGGGCTCCGGACGGCTCGGTCCGGCGCTCGCGCTCCTGCCGGTCGGGCTCGCGGGGCCCGCCGTGGCGATGCTCGGCGTCATGCAGCTCGCTCCCGCCTTCGTGTGGGCCGTGCTCCTCGGGCTCGTCGTCGCGCGCTTCACGCTGGTCGGGCCGCTCGGCCGCCGCCTGGAGGGCGCATGGACGCCATGACTCCGCAGGTGTGGCTCCAGCTCGGGCCGCTCGGGCTCACCGAGACGGTGTTCGTGAGCGGCGCGCTCACGGTCCTGCTGGTGGGTGTCGGCGCCGTCGGCGCCCGCATCCGCGCCGTCCGCGAGGCCTACGAGGTCCTGTACGAGATGGTCGAGGGGATGCTGCAGGAGATGGTCACGGTCGACGCGACGCCCCTCGTCCCGCTGATCCTCACCCAGTGGCTGTTCATCCTGTCCGCGAACCTCGTCGGCCTGCTGCCCGTGATCGCGAGCCCGACCCGCGATCTGTCCCTGACGGCGGCCCTCGCCATCGTGAGCTTCGGAGCGGGCCACGTGTACGGCTTCCGCGCGCAGGGGATGGCGTACCTCAAGCACTACATCGAGCCGAACCCGATCATGCTGCCCTTCAACATCGTCGGCGAGGCCTCGCGGACGCTCGCGCTGGCGCTGCGCCTGTTCGGCAACATGGTGTCCGGGGAGATCGTCGGCGGCATCGTCGTCTCGCTCGCCGGGCTCCTCCTCCCCATCCCGCTCATGGCGCTCGATGTCCTCACGAGCGTCGTCCAGGCCTACATCTTCGGCGTCCTCACGCTCGTGTTCACCGCGAGCGCGATGCAGGTCGCCGTGAAGAAGACCGTTCCCGAAACCCCGACCCCCGCAGGAAGCCCGACATGATGACCCCCCACGACTGGATCTCGATCGTGAGCATCGTGACCGCCGGATTCGCCGTCGCCGTCGGCTCGATCGCACCCGCCATCGGCGAGGCCCGCGCGCTCACGCAGGCGATGGACGCCATCGCCCGCCAGCCCGACGCCGCCAACTCCATCAGCCGCACGCTGTTCGTGGGGATGGCGATGGTCGAGTCGACCGCCATCTACGCGCTCGTCATCGCCCTCGTGCTGCTGTTCGCCAACCCCCTGCTCCCGTGATCCGATGCAGATCGACCCGGTCACCTTCGCCTTCGAGCTGATCAACTTCCTGGTGCTGGCGTTCCTGCTCCAGCGGCTGGTCTACCGCCCGGTCGCGGCCTCGATCGCCGAGCGCAGGAAGGAGATCACCGAGACGCGCGCAGCGGCCGCCGAGAAGCTGGCGCTCGTCGACAAGCGCGCGGAGGAGCTCGCCACCCGCGACCGGGAGCTCGACGCGCTGCGCGAGACGATCTTCGCGGAGGCCACGGCGGCCGCGGCCACCGAGCGGGCGAAGCTCATCGCCGAAGCCCGCGCCGACGCGGATGCTGAGCGCAAGCGCGTGCAGGCCATGCTCGCCGCCGAGCGGGAGGCCGCGCTCGGCTGGGTGCGCGAAGTGACCGTCGAGAAGGGCGTGGAGGTCGCGGGTCGCATGCTGCTCGAGCTCGTCCCGGACGCCGCCCACGACGCGCTCGTGAGGCGCCTCTTCGACGTGCTCGCCGCACACCCCGAGCTGCGCGAGCAGGCCCGGCCGGACGAGACGGTCCACGTCGACGCGACCTTCGCGCGCATGCCGACTAAGGAGCAGTCCCAGGCCCTGAAGCAGCTGCTCGAGGCGTCTGTCGGCAGCACCGTCCGGGTGACCATCACCGAAGACGAGCGGCTCGGCGCCGGCGCCACGGTGCGCGTGCGGGACCGCGTGTTCGACGCGTCCGTCGCGGGCCAGCTCGAGATCCTCCGCGACGACGCCCGCCACCAGCTGGCCCGGGAGCATGCGTGACCGATCCGCGCCTCCGCGCGAGCGCCCACGAGGCCGCCGAGGCCCTGTCCGACGCCGCGGCGCGGTACCGCCCGGACGTCCGCGTGCGCGAAGAGGGCCGTGTGATCGCGTCGCACGACGGGGTGCTCACCATCGCCGGGCTGCCCGGCACCCGCGCCGAGGAGGTCGTGATCGTGGGCCGCGAGACGCGTGCGTTGGTGCTCGGCATGCGCGCGAACGCCGTGCAGGCGGCGGTCCTCGACGATGCGGGTGCCGTCGGCGAGGGCGACCGCGTGCGGGGCACCGACGAGCTCGCGTCCCTCGCGGTGGGCGAGCCACTGGTCGGGCGCGTCGTCGACCCGATGGGGCGCCCGCTCGACGGGGAGCCGCTGAACGGCACCCTGCGCCGCATGCCGCTCGAGCGCGACGCACCGATGATCCACGAGCGCGCTGCGGTCCATCGCCCGCTGTACACGGGTGTGCTGGCGATCGACGCGATGTTCCCCGTCGGCCGCGGCCAGCGCGAGCTGATCCTGGGGGACGAGGGCACCGGCAAGACCTCGCTCGCCCTCACCGCCATGCTCCGCCAGCGCGAGACGGACGTGATCTGCGTGTACGTCGCGATCGGCCGCCGCCGCGCGGAGATCTGGCGCGTCGTCGACGCGCTGCGCAAGGCGGGCGGCCGCTGGGTCGTCGTCGCGGCCCCCGAAGACGCGAGCCCCGCGCTGCGGTACCTCGCCCCCTTCGCTGGCACGACCGTCGCGGAGTTCTTCCGCGACCGCGGCGAGCACGCCCTGGTCGTGTACGACGAGCTCACCGCGCACGCCGTGGCCTGGCGCGAGCTGTGCCTGCTCCTGCAGCGTCCCCCGGGCCGCGAGGCCTTCCCGGGCGATGTGTTCTACCTGCACAGCCGCCTGCTCGAGCGCGCCACCCAGCTCTCCGGCGAGAAGGGCGGTGGCTCGCTCACCGCGCTGCCCATCGCCACGACCGAGGATGGACGGCTCTCGGCGTACATCCCTACGAACCTCATCGCCATCACCGACGGGCAGATCGTGCTCTCGCGGCCCCTCTTCGCCGCGGGCGAGCGCCCCGCCATCGACGCCGGGCTCTCGGTGAGCCGGGTCGGCGGGAAGACCCAGGCCCAGGCGTTCCGGAAGCTCGCCGGGCGCCTGCGGCTCGACTACGCCGCGTTCCTCGAGCTGGAGTCCTTCTCGCGCGTCGGCACGCGCCTCGAGTCGTCCGCGAAGCGCCGGCTCGACCTCGGGCACCGGCTGCGCCGCCTGCTCCGCGCGCCGCGGCTCTCCACGCTGAGCGTGTTCGACGAGCTCGTCCGCCTCGCGCTGGCCTCGGCGCCGGACAGCCTGATCCGCGTCCCGCTCGACGAGCTCGAGCCCTTCGCCATCTCGCTCCCCGAGACCCTCCGCGCGCTCGACGGGTCGCTCGCGACGCGCATCGCCGACCAGGTCGTGCTGTCGGATGCCGATGCGACCCGCCTCCACGCCCTGGTCGAGCGGGCGGTCGCCGCGCGCTGGCCCGCCGATGCCTGAAGCCCCGCACGACCTGGCCCGCGTGGAGCAGAAGATCGCCGCGGTCGGCGCGGTGCACCAGGTGATGCGGGCCGTGTGGGCACTGGCGCGCGCTCAGCAGCCCCAGGTCGAGGCCGCCGCGGCGGAGGCCACCGCCTACCTCGACGTCGCCGAGCAGATCGTCGAGCGCCTCGCGGGGAGGCCCGCCACGGCGGACGTCCCGAGCGACCACGTCCTCTGGGTGCTCGTCGGCCCGGAGCGCCCGTTCTGCGGTCCCCTCGCCCGGATGCTGATCGAGCAGCTGCCCGAGACCGGGCCCGTGGGGCTCGTCGGGCACCGCCTGCACGAGGTCGCGGCCCAGGACGCCGCCCTCGACGCCCGCGTGGCCTTTCGCGTGCCTGCCGCGAGCACGCCCGACGAGCTCGGGCACCGCGCCGAGCAGCTCGCCACCGCCATCCTCGCCGCGGAGCAGCGCACGGTGGTCGTCCTCCACCCCGAGCGCGGAGGTCCCGAGCTGCATCGCACCGTCCTGCTCGCCGGCTCCCGGGAGCCCGCGGAAGACCCGCCCGAGACGTTCCTCCCGCCCGCCGAGGTCCTCGCCGCCGCCGTGCTCGAAGCCGTGGCCGGGCGCCTCGCCGTGGCACTGGTCGAGGCGCTGCGGGCGGAGGTCCGCGCGCGCCTGGTCGCAGCCGAGGCGGCGCGCACGTCGTGCGACAGGCGGATAGCCGATCTGTCCCAGCACTGGCGGGCTCTCCGCCAGGGCCAGATCACCGAGGAGCTCATCGAGCTCACCGCCGGACGGATCCGATGACCTCCACCACGACGAAGCGCTCCCGACGGCGGAGGTCCCGCCTGCTCGGCGACAAGCGGGGCCTCCCTCCCGGAACCCCCGTCTACACGGGCGACGTGAAGGATGTGCCCGTCGAGGTGCGCGTCCTCGACTACGACACCGACGGGCACCGCGAGCACCGCGAAGGCGACATCCAGAAGCTCGCCGAGTACCACTCCGACGCGTCCGTCACGTGGATCAACCTCGACGGCGTCCACCAGGTCGACCAGGTCGCCACGATCTGCCGGGCGTTCGGCATCCATCCGCTGTGGATGGAGGACATCCTGAACCCGTCCGGCCGACCCAAGGCCGAGATCCTCGAGGATCGCGTGCTGGTCGTCGCGCGCATGGTCCACCGCTCCGAGGACCGCCTGGTGAGCGAGCAGGTGTCGATGGTGCTGGGCCCGGGCTTCGTGCTCACCTTCCAGGAGCGTGCCGGCGACGTGTGGGAGCCGCTGCGCGAGCGCATCCGCGGGGGCAACGGCCGGATCCGCAAGATGCGCGCCGACTACCTGCTGCACGCGCTGCTCGACGACATCGTCGACCACTACTTCGTCGCGCTCGAAGACCTCGAGTCCCGCGTCGACGGGCTGGAGGCCAACGCGCTCGACCCGAACGGGCGCGTCGACATGACGGCCATCTTCGACGTGAAGAGCGAGCTCGCCGACTTCCGCCGGTCGGTGTGGCCGATGCGCGAGTCGGTCAGCTCGCTGCTCAAGGCCGAGGGGGGCCCGATCGACGCGTCCGTGACGCCCTACTTCCGCGATCTGTACGACCACGTCGTGCAGGTGATGGACATCCTCGAGACCAGCCGCGAGCGGGTCGTCGGCGTGTACGAGCTGCACCTCGCCGTCACGAGCTACCGGCTGAACGACATCATGAAGGTGCTCACGATCGTCAGCACGATCTTCATCCCCGCGACGTTCGTGGCCGGCGTGTACGGGATGAACTTCGACCACATGCCCGAGCTGCACTGGGGCTTCGGCTACCCCTTCGCGTGGTTGCTGATGCTCGGGTCGGCCGGCGTCGGCGGGTACTGGGTCTACACCCGGCGCTGGCTCACCTGATCCCGGTGCCGTCTTCCGGGGCGTCGGGCGCGGGCGTGGCGTCGGGATCGGGCTCGGGAGCCGGCTCGGGAGCGGGCTCGGGAGCGGGCTTCTTCGGCTTCGGCTTCGCGTCGCGGCTGACGGTGAAGCGGCCGGACTCGAGCCACCACCCGAGCTCGAGCGTCACGCCGAGCTCGGCCGGCCAGCCCTCGCCGAACACGCCGAGGCGGAAGTCGATCGGCCCGGCCGGGATGTTCGCCACGCTCTTCAGGAACGGCCGGACCTTGCTCTGGCGCGGGATCGCGATGGTGCCGATCGCGTAGCGCGCGCCGACCTGGATCATGCCGCGCTTCTGGCGGAACACCGGCCCGATGCCCTGGCGCACGATCGGGTACCCGGAGCACGTGTCGCACTGCTTCGGGTAGAAGCCCACGAACGTGTCCGCGCCGAACCCGATCCACGGCACGGGCTCGATCAGCTCGGTGACCTCGACGGATCCGGCGACGCCCCCCGCGGGAGGCGCGATGAGACGGTTCGCGAGCCCCACCGCTCCGCCGCCCATCCCCCCGGACACGTAGGGCTCCCACGCCAGCGCGCTCGCCACGATCATCCACATCGGCCGCAATCCCTCGGAGCGCTTCCCAACCGAAGCGACGATGGACTATACTTCTGCGTCCCCTCTGGGCCTGTTCTCTGTTTTTGAGGTCTGTCGTGCTCACTGCACTCTTCTCTGTGTTCTCGGCGTTCGCGTCCGCTCCCACCTACGTCACGGCGGGGGTCCAGCCCGACGCCCTCCTCCCCCAGGTCGTCGGCGGCGCGCCCGCTGCGCAGGGCTCGTGGCCCTCGACGGTCATGATCATCGCCGACAGCGGCTACCAGGTCTGCACCGGCACGCTCGTGAAGCGCGACGTGGTGCTGACCGCGGCGCACTGCGTCGTCGGCATCAACGTGACGCACGTGATCACGGGCTCGGTCGAGGTGACCCAGAGCGGCACGTGGATCCCGGTCACCCAGGCCGTCCCCCACCCCACGTACAGCGCACAGGGCGGCTCCGACATCGCGGTGCTCCGGCTGCAGTCGAACTCCCCCGACCCGCGGGTGCTGATCGCCAGCGGGTGTGTCGCCGATCAGTACGTGTACGACGGGGCTCCCGCGGCCATCGTGGGCTTCGGCGCCATCTCGTACGACGGGCAGACCGGCACCACCCACCTGCACGAGGCGTACAGCACGATCCGCGACGCCGATTGCAGCCAGGACCAGATCGACGGCCAGTGGACCACCTGCGACCCCGGCGAGCGCCCCGGCAAGGAGCTGTTCGCCGGCGGCTACGGCATCGACGCCTGCTTCGGCGACTCGGGCGGCCCGCTGTACATCGAAGACCAGTACGGCGAGCTGTACCTCGCGGGCGTCACGTCGCGCGGCAGCAACGACCAGTACGGCAACCCCTGCGGCGGCGGAGGCGTCTGGGTGCGGCCCGACGCACACATCGGGTGGATCGAGAGCATCATCGGCGAGTCCCTGCCCGTGGCGAGCTGCGAGCCCCCGGCGCCCGACGTCGAAGAGGAGCCCGAGCCCGTCGTGCCCGACCCCGACCCGGCGCCGGTGGCAGAGGGCGCCGACTGGCGCGTCATCGGCGACACGCTCGTCGTGAAGAAGGACACGCTCGGCGCGCTGCAGCTCACGATCGAAGCGGCCGACCCCAGCAAGCTGTCGTTCGAGATCGCGCAGGACGGAGCGCTCGGCAGCGCCGAGGCCACCGCCGACGGGCTGGTGCTCTACCGCCCGCTGCGTCACGCGGTCGGCGCCGACACGGTGTGGGTCCGCGTGATCGACCAGCGCGAAGCGGTCGACCTCGCGATCGAGGTGCAGATCACGAGCGGCGGCGGCTGCTCGACCGCCGGGAGCCCCGGTGGGCTGCTCGCGATGCTCGCGGGGCTGCTGTTGGTCGCGCGGCGGCGCTGACTCCCATCGGGCGTCATCCATCCAGCGCGACCGGACCGGCATCCGCCGCGGTCGGGCTCCGAGCGTCTCAGGGCCTCACGCAGATGACGCAGACGGGATCGAGCTTCGAGCGTCCCAAGGCATCACGCAGATGACGCAGAAGGGCGCAGATGACGCAGAAACCAGGCCGTCACGGGTCGAGCGTCCTCGCTTCCCCGGGAACCTTCGATGGGGATGCATCGCCGAGACCGCCATGGTCCACTCGTGACGTCAGGGCTTTTTAGCGGGCCTTCCTGCGGACCGGATTCGGGACTCACCAGAGCAGGCCGGCGTTTCGGGCTGCTCGGGTGCTCTTGCTTCGGTCCCAGACGGAAACCTCGGCAAATTCCGTTGATTTGAACTGCGCAAAATGTAGTTTTCGCATCCGGTGGGGATCTCGCGGCTCGAGCGTCCTCCTCTCCCCGGGTCCGGATGGTCGGGTCGACAATGGAGGACCTGGTGCGGATCGAGAGGTCCCGCTCACCAGGGCCTGCCGCCGTTTCCGGCGGGATTCGGACACGGGCACGACGCTCGGTGTCAGGCAGCGCCCGAGCACGGCGCGCGCTCGTCGGCGGGCTCCGCGCACCCGCTCACCCGAGCGCCCAAGCGCGCTGGCCCGCTCTGGTGAGTCCCGATTCCGGTCCGCGGGAAGGCTCTCTCTGTCGCCCCGAACATCGAGACGTCCCCTGGAGATCCTGACCTTGGCGGAGGCGCCCGGGGACACGAACATGCTCGACCTCCGACCGCCTCGTTTCTGCGTCATCTGCGTCCTTCTGCGTCATCTGCGTGATGCCCTGAGACGCTCGGACCTCGATCCCTTCCGCCACAGAGCGCTGTGGCCCGCAGTGGCTCGCTGTGCGAGACCCGGGGATCGCCTGCGTGAGACGGCTCTGCTCCGCCCTTCGATGGACATGTAGCGTCCGCCGAAGATCGGCAGCCTCTGCACAGACTCTGCACGACCCGGGCGTACCTTGAAGACATGAACGAGATGCACGACTTCGCCCGCCGCCACGCGCTCTACGCCACGCTCCTCCTCGGGGTCGCCGCCATCGCGACGTACGCCGGGCGGGTCGTGCACACCGACTCGTGGACGTTCCTGTTCCTGCCACGGAACCTGTTCCTCGGCTGGATCCCGGTGCTCGCCGCGCTCGGCGTCGCTGCGGCGTCCCGCTCCGCGCGGGCCGCCATGCTGCCGCTCGTGCTGCTGTGGCTCGTGTTCCTGCCGAACAGCGTGTACCTGCTGACCGACCTCGTCCACCTGCGCAGCCGGCCGGGCGTGCCGCACGTGTACGACAGCACGATGTGCGGCGCGTTCGCCGGAGCGGGTGTCGTGGCGGGCGTCAGCGCGCTCTCGATCGTCGAAGAGGCGTGCCGGCGGGTCTGGGGAGCGCGGTGGACGTGGGCGATGATCGTGCCGACGCTCTTCCTGAACGGCCTCGGCGTGTGGATCGGGCGGTACCAGCGCTGGAACAGCTGGGACCTGGCGAGCGACCCGCTGGGCGTGGTGCGCGACGTGTGGACCCCGCTCGTCGCCGAGCCCTCGCTGCACCTGTGGGCGATCAGCCTGACGTACGCCGCGGTGCTCGGGGTCAGCTGGCTGGCGTTCGTGTCGCTGCGTCCGCCGGCGCAAGCATCAGCTGCCCACATGCCCCGTGCGCAGCGCGACCCCGCGGCCAGCGCACCTTGACGGGCACGTCGCGCTCCCGCAGGCGCGTGTAGACCGCCTTCACCTCGCCGTCGGTGGGGCTGCGGAACCCCGCGCCCACGAAGGGATTGAAGGGGATCAGGTTCACGATGCCGCGCAGGCCGGACATCCACGCCGCGAGGCCCGCGATCTCGTCGGGTGTGTCGTTCAGCCCGGGCAGCACGACGTACTCGACCATGAGCCGCCCGTTGGCCCGCTGCTCGTACGCCTCGGCCGCGACGCGCAGGTCGGCGAGGGTGGAGGCCCGCGCCGACGGGATGATCGCGCGGCGCGTGGCGTCGGTGCCCGCGTGCAGGGACAAGGCGAGCTGGATCCGCCCGTCGAAGTCCTCGAGCAACGTGCCCATGCGATCGACGAGGCCCACCGTCGAGACCGTGACCTTGCGCCGATCGAACGGCTCGCCGTGGTGGTCGAACAGCACGAACAGCGCGTCCCGCACGGCGCGATAGGCGTGCAGCGGCTCGCCCATGCCCATGAACACGAGGTGCGTGAGGCTGCGCCCGGTGCCCGCGAGGTGCGCCCGCACCGCGTGGACCTCGGCGACGATCTCGCCCGCCGTGAGGTCGCGCGTGAGGCCGAGCGTGCCGGTGGCGCAGAACCGGCAGCCCATCGCGCAGCCCACCTGGGACGACAGGCACAGCGTGACCCGCCCCGGCGCGTGGCTCGGCAGCACGACCCCTTCGACGCGCGCCCCGTCGCGCAGGGCGAACACCACGCGCTCCACGCCCCCCGGCGCCGGGACGATCTCGGCGATGGCGGCCTGCGCGCGCCACGCCCGCGAATCGATGGTCGCCGCGTGACGACCGAGGTCGCGGACCTCGTCGAGCGGGACGCGCGTGCGGTGCAACCCGCGGAACACCCGTGCCGCATGGGTCCGCCCGACGCCCACCTCGTCCAGCCAGGCCTCGAGGGCCGGGTACGGGAGTCCGAGGAGATCGGGTCCGGAGGTGTCCATCCGATTCGAGGTACCCGCGCTCTCCTCCGCAGTCCATCCCCCGCGCGCAACAGGACACGAAACGTGAAAGGAGGGTGACATCGGTCCGTCATCGCTGCACGAGCGCACCGTAAATCACGAATAGCCAGCCTGGAAGCCCCACGAACTTCAACGAGACAAACGGGAAACAGCCGCGTATGCGGCATCCGACCGTTGGCAGCATTACACCGTGCATGGCATCCTCCACCGTGTTTCCACCCGGAGCCCAGCGTCCTGCCGACGCCCGGAAGACCCGATGACCACCCCAGCCCCCATCGCCCACGACCCCGAGCTCCTCGCCATGGAGGAGCGCATCGCCGAGCTCGCCCGCACGCGAGCGCACCACCTGCGCGAGGCCGATGCCCTCACGAAGGGCCTGAAGGGCCTGCTCGCGAGCTGGCGCGGCGACCGCGACCAGCGCATCGACGACTGCATCCAGACCGCCCGCATGTGCAAGATGGAGATCGACCGGCTCCGCGAAGAGCACGACCGGCGCCTCGCCGAGCTCGACCCCGTGAAGGCGGAGGAGGTCGCGCGCCTCGAAGAGCGCAAGCTCCTCCTCGAGCAGGCGACGCAGGTACGCAAGATGGGCGGCCCCCAGGTCGACGTCCTCAACCGGCTCGAGGCCGAGCGACGGCCCCACATCGAGTTCATCGACGAGCTCGAGCACGTGCTGCGCGTCGGCGAGCACGCCCGCCTCGCCACCGAAGAGTACCAGCGCCGCCTGCGCGCGGAGGTCGCGCAGCTCGAGGCCGGCTCGCTCACCGCCCGCATCGGCAAGCTCGCCACCGTGAAGACCGCCGGCGCCGAGGCCCGCGAGTCGCTCCTGGCATTCGTCCGCAAGGTGGGCATCGGCGACGAGTCGATGGTGCGGATCTTCCAGTCGACCGAGGTCGACGCCGAGCTCGAGGCGCAGAACTGCGCCCGCAACCTCAAGGATCTCGCCGCGATGATGGCGACCTACGAGGCCGACCTCGACGCCGCGCGACGCGAGCTGCGGCCCATCGAGATGGCGTACCGCAACTTCCTCGCGACGACGACCGGCAGCTCGCCGCCGCGGGTCAACATGCCGCGGAAGACGCCCACCGGCCTGTAGTGCGCCCACTCCGAAGTCCCGTCCGGGTTCCGGCCGGGACATCGGAGTGGCCGCACTCCCACCCTTGCCGCCTGCGTTCGGTCGCCCTGAAGGGCGGGATCTCCGCTCGGCGCAAGCGCCGTCGCTCCGACCCGTCCGGCTTCAGCCGGACTCCCTCACTCCGGCTCCTCGTACCCGCGGTCCGAAGTCCTGTCCGTACCCGGACAGGACTTCGGACCGCGGGTACTAGTCAGTTGTCCTGAACGAGCTGCCAGGCCTGCTCGACGCCGAGGTCGAAGGCGCGGGTCTGGTCCTCGATGGGCTGAACGCGCGCGTCCGACCCGGTGAAGTGGATGTACGTCACTCCGCCGGCCACGCCGCCCGCGATGGGGTGCGGGTTCATCCCGAGCGCTTCGGCGAGGGCGTAGCTCCCCTCGCCCACCACGCCAGACGGCCCCACGTCGCCGATCACGGCGAACTGCACCTGCCCGTCGTACAGCACCGCCACGACGGAGCCCATCGAGAGCCCGCGCGTGCGGTAGTCGAACCCGAACGAGCTGCCGGGGACGACCACGTACGGCAGCTCGTTCGCGTCGAGGTAGTGGCCGTTGCTGTCCACCGCGGCGGTCTGGGACTGGTAGTACGGGTCGGACGTGCACGACGACTGCGTGCCGCCATCGCAGTCGACGTCGAAGTCCGAGGTCCACCAGACGGCTCCGTCGAGACCGCAGATCGGGATGGTGCGCGCGCCGCCCGAGTCGGACCGGAAGTCGCTCGTACCGCTCAGGCGCACGCAGCTGGACGTGAGATCCGAGAGGGCGGTGAACAGGTCGCTCTGCGGGCAGGCGAGCTGCCAGTACGACAGATCCGGGGTCTTCACGATGGTCGAGAAGCGCTCGCGGGCCGGGTCGCCGCAGATCGCGTCCAGCGAGGCCTCGGCATCCGCGGGCGTCGCGCGGATCTCGGCGTGCAGGACGGCCTTCCCGACGGCCGTGAAGCCGTCGTAGGCGCCACACGTGCCGCTCGCGAGGCACCCCTGCGAGACGGCGAACTCGAAGCCGGGCTCGAGCGACGGCGCGAGGCCCGTCAGGTCGCGCAGCCCGATGGACAGGCCGCGCGCGTGCGCCTCGACCGAGAGCCACCACGCGTAGTCGCGGGCGTCGTCTGCCGTGAGCGCGAAGCCCGAGTCGTACGCGTAGCCGTCGAGGTCCCGCGGCTCCACGGCGGCGCATCCGCGCGCCGCCGCTTCGTCGAGCCGCGCCGCGATGACCGAGCGAACGCCCGGATGCCGCACGTCGAGCCAGTACACGCCGAGCCACGACCCCGCCGCGAGGCCCACGCCGTCGAACGGGAAGGCGCCGGTGTCGTCGCGCCAGTCCTCGGCCGTGCCCGCGCTGAACGAGCACACGACCTTCGCGCCCTGCGCCTCGATCGCGCCCTCCGCGGCGTAGAGGTCGAGAACGGCCACGTCCACCGGGAGATCCGCGGCCACAGCACCCGCGAGCTGCCAGTGCCACGACGCCTGCTGCGACGGGCGCCAGAACGGGTCCGGCTCGAAGCCGACGGTGAGCGTGTACGGGCCGGCCTGCGGCACGCCGCGGCTGTTCGTCCAGGTGTCGACGACGATCCAGTAGGTGCCGGCCTCGAGATCCTCGTCCACGCCGATGTGATCGCGCGCGACGCAGTCTGCAGCGGGGTCGGTCCCGGAGAGCAGGTGCACGTCGACGTCGACGCCATCCCCCGCGATCTCGTCGATGGCCGCGGTGAGCCTACCCGCACGGACCAGATCGACGCGGTACACCACCTCGCCGCCCGCTTCGGACGTGCCGGGCGCGCAGCCGTAGTGGTCCAGCGCCGCAGGGGCGTTCCGCGTGTCGCCGTGGTGCACGAAAGGCATCGCACCCACGACGACGGGATTGCAGATGGAGCCCTCGGCACAGGCGGTATCGGCCTGCCCGTCTCCGGACCTCCCTTCGGGCCCGGTCGAGCCGAACCACGTCAGACCGGTGCAACCGGTCAGCAACAAGACAAGCGACAAACAACACCTCTCGGTGGCGCGCCTCGTAGCCCGTTCGCCCCGGGATGCTCCTCAAGAACGGCTAAAGAATCAGTCGCAGCGCGAGATGTCGATCCGGGTGGTCCCGGGCGTCCCGCGCTTCGACACGCGCGAGAGCACGCCGCCGCGGTACTCGAAGTCGAGGTCGACGTCGCCGCGGATGGTGCGCACGCGGCCGTCTTCGTGGGTGTAGTCACGCTTCGCGAGGGTCGCCCCGCTCGCCTCGGTCTGCACCTGGCTGGCGGGCAGACGCCCCGTCCACGTCGTCGTCGTGCGGGTGCCTCCGGTCGCGATCGCCTGCTGGAGCCCGTCGATGTACTCCGCGATCACGGTCGAGCCGTCCGGCTCGGTCAGGACGACGCTTCCCGTGAACCGCAGCGCCCGCATCCGGGACCAGGGGCCGCGCGTCTCGGTGTCGAGAGGCAGCACCATCGTGCCGTCCAGCGAGGGGTGGTAGTACGACTCCAGCGCGAAACGCCCCGTCCCGACGGGGTCCGCGAAGGTGCCCGTCCAGACGAGCGAGGTGGTGCGGCCCTCCATGGTCCAGGCCAGCAGCTCCCCGTGGGATCCGAGGGTCGCCTGCTCCTGGAACGCGAACGCCCCGCCGTGGTCGAGGCGGAGCTCCCCGTCGCCCCACGTGGCCGTGGTGGTCGCGACGATCTCGCCCGTCCGGTCGATCTGGGCGTGCTCGACGAGCCCTCCCGCGGCATCGGAGCGGAAGCGCTGGGAGACGTCGAACCCGCGGGTCCGCGCGTCGAGGCACGTCGGCGGCGTGCCGGACCACGCGCACCCGACCATCGCGAGGAGGAGCACCATCGCGCCCGAGTATCCGCCCCCTGCACCGCGGCAACGCGTTAGGACCGCACCCCTGTCCGGAGGACCCGTGATCTCCACTCTCCTGGTGTGTGCGATGGCTGCTGACGAAGACCCGCGGATGTGGCTCGAAGACGTCGAGGGCGAGAAGGCCCTCGAGTGGGTGAAGTCCCAGAACGCCGTGTCGGTCGGCGAGCTCGCGTCCGACGACGAGTTCGAGGCGGCGAAGAACCGGCTGCTCGAGATCTACGACTCCAACGAGCGCATCCCGCACGTGTCGAAGCGGGGCGACTGGTACTACAACTTCTGGCGCGACGCCGACCACGAGCGCGGCCTGTGGCGGCGCACGACGCTCGACTCCTACAAGACCGACGCGCCCGAGTGGGATGTGGTGCTCGACCTCGACGCGCTCGCGAAGGACGAGGGCGAGAACTGGGTCTGGGCCGGCGCGAGCTGCCTGTTCCCCGACTACGACCGCTGCATGATCGAGCTGTCGCGCGGCGGCGCCGACGCCGGCGTGTACCGCGAGTTCGACGTCCCCACGAAGTCGTGGGTCGAAGGCGGGTTCGCGCTCGACGAGGCGAAGAGCCGCGTCGGCTGGATCGACCGCGACACGCTGTACGTCGGCACCGACTTCGGCGAGGGCTCGATGACCGACTCGGGCTACCCGCGCATCGCGAAGCGGTGGAAGCGCGGCACCGAGCTGTCGGCCGCCGAGCTCGTCTACGAGGGCAAGAAGGAGGACATCTCGGTGGGCGCGTGGCACGACTACACGCCCGGCTTCGAGGGCGACTTCGTGTACCGCGGGGTCACCTTCTACACCGACGAGATGTTCGAGGTGACGAAGAAGGGCCTGTGGAAGATCCCGAAGCAGGACGACGCGAACGCGGCCGTCCACCGGGGCCGGATCTTCATCGAGCTGCGCAGCGACTGGGAGACCGGCGGCAAGACCTACGCCCAGGGCTCGCTCATCGTCGCCGACTACAAGAAGTTCAAGAAGGGCAAAGCGACCTTCGAGACCCTGTTCGCGCCGACCGAGACCACCTCGCTCGCGGGCTGGGGCAGCACGAAAGACCACCTCGTCCTCAACATCCTCGACAACGTCAACAACCGCATCGAGATCCTCACCCCCGGCAAGGCCGGCTGGGCGCGCTCTTCCGTCGACGGCCTGCCGGATGGCGCGCAGGTGTCGGCCTGGGCGGTCGACGAGCTCGAGAGCAACGCGCTGTGGTTCGACGTCGACGGCTACCTGACGCCCTCGAGCCTGTGGCTCGGCGAGATCGGGCAGAAGCCCGAGATGCTCAAGAAGACGCCCGAGTGGTTCGACGCGAGCGGCTTCGAGGTCAGCCAGCACTTCGCGACCAGCAAGGACGGCACGAAGATCCCGTACTTCCAGGTCAGCCCGAAGGGCCTGCCCGAGAACGGCAGCACGCCCACGTTGCTCTACGGCTACGGCGGGTTCGAGGTCTCGATGCTGCCCGGCTACTCCGGCACCGTGGGTGCGGGCTGGCTCGAGCGCGGCGGCGTGTACGTCGTGGCGAACATCCGCGGCGGCGGCGAGTTCGGGCCGCGCTGGCACCAGGCGGCCCTGAAGGAGAACCGCCACCGCGCCTACGAGGACTTCGCGGCGGTCGGCGAAGACCTCGTGAAGCGCGGCGTCACGACGCGCGATGCGCTCGGCATCATGGGCGGCTCGAACGGCGGGCTCCTGATGGGCAACATGTACACGCTGTACCCGGAGCACTGGGGTGCGGTGGTCTGCCAGGTGCCGCTGCTCGACATGAAGCGGTACACGAAGCTCCTCGCGGGCGCTTCGTGGGCCGGCGAGTACGGCGACCCCGACGACCCCGAGCAGTGGAAGTTCATCCAGACCTTCTCGCCGTACCACAACATCGACGCGAGCAAGGACTACCCGCCCATCCTGTTCACCACCTCGACGCGCGACGACCGCGTGCACCCGGGCCACGCGCGCAAGATGGCGAACGCCCTGCTCGAGGCCGGCAAGGACGTGCTGTACTACGAGAACATCGAAGGCGGGCACGGCGGCGCCGCGAACAACGAGCAGTCCGCGTTCATGCGCGCCATCTCGTACCGCTTCCTGTGGGACACCCTCTCCGGCAAGCGCAGCGCCACGACCGCCGACGAGGGCGGCGACACCGGCGAAGCGAGCCCGTAGACGGCCGCGGAGGGCGTGCTACTGTCGGTGCACGGAGTCGCCGTGTACTTCAGGTTGTCCCGCGCCCTTCGAATCCGCCTCGACGAGCTCCGCGATCGGCCGCCCGAGCCCCGCGACGCGCTGCGCGCTCGCGTCGAGGCGCACGTGGCGGCTGCCCGCAAGGCCTCCCAGGAGGGCGCGCCCGTCGACGTCCGCCGGGCGGAGCGCATCGCCGAGGTGTGCAACACCCTGCTCGCCGGGATGGAGAGCCTCTCGAGCTCCGACCAGAGCCTCGTGAAGGCCGCCTGCCTGTACTTCGCCGACGCAGACGACGACGAAGACGACTTCCAGTCGATGGTCGGCCTCGAAGACGACGTGCAGGTGCTGCACTACGTGCTCGCGCAGCTCGGGCGGGACGATCTGGTCCTCGACTGAGCGGGCTACCGGAGCAGGGCTTCGAGATCGGTCGGGAGCGGGGCCGACTCGCCCGGCTCCACGCCAGACAGCGTGTGGACGTACAGCACGCGAGGGCCCGCGCGGGCCCGCTCGAGCGCGGCGCCCAGCGACTTCCCCGTGTAGGTCGTCTCGGTGACGAGCCCGGCGTCGCGGGACGCCTGCACCACGCGCTCCACGCGCGCGTCGTACCGGCCGTAGCCCCCGCAGTACCAGCTCCCGTCGATCGTGGGGAGCGCACCGCCGGCCAGGGCCCCGAGGCGCGCGCGGTTGATCAGGACCCGCGGCGCGACACGCACGCCGACCACCTCGACCCCGGAGCCCCGCAGGCCCGCGGCGAGGCCCGCCGCCGTGCCGCCGCTGCCGGCCGCCACGACCACGCAGTCGATCCCGCGGGCCGTGCACCAGGCCCGCAGCTGCTGGCCCACGTCGACCCACCCGAGCGTGCCGAGAGAGCTCGAGCCGCCCGCCGGGATGCGGTAGGGCGTGGTGCCGGTCTCGGCGACGATGCGCGCCCAGGCCTCCGGTCCGCGTACCGGCAGCTCCGCGCGGCTCGGCACCGCCGTGTACGACGCACAGAGCGCCGCGATGCGGCCCGCATTCGCCCGGACGTGCGGCGTGTCGGGCTGTGCGACGAGCAGCGCGTGGGTGCGCATGCCGAGCTCCCGGGCGTACAGCGCGGTGGCGATGACGTGATGGGACCCGATGGCGCCGAGCGTGATGAGGTCGCGATGCCCCCGGTCCCGCGCGTCGGCCAGGATCCGCTCGAGCTTGCGGACCTTGTTCCCGCCGTACAGCGCGCCGGCACCGCTCTCGTCGAGCACGTGCAGCCGGACCCCGTCGACCTCCGCCTCGCGGAACGCGAGCGGCGCGGCGAGCGCGAGGGGCGTCAGAAGAAGTCCGGCCGGAAGAACAGGCCCCCGAAGCTCTTCGACTCGAACCGCAGGCCAGCGTCGTCGTCGGGCGCCGCGGCGTGGTACCGCTCGAACACGTGGCTGCCGCACTCGCCGTGGCTCCAGTCGCCCGCGGCGAGCTGATCGAGGAACGCGGCCGGGATCTCGAGGCTCCCGGTGTCGGGCCCCTCGCACTCGATCTCGGCCGCCGCGATGCCGCCGTGGCTCGCCGTGCAGTCGCTCATCCACAGCCGGACGCGCGCACCGGGCATGGGGTTCGTCCACTCGAGCAGGCCGGGACCGGTGCCGCGGTTGCCGAGCGCTTCGGCCCAGTCGCCGTCGGGCTCGAGCTCCGGCGCTTCGGGGACCTCGAGGACCGTGCCCTCGACGTCGAGGGTCATCGGACCGAGCGCCGTCACCGAGGCCGTCGCGTAGTAGCCGTTGGTGCCGTCCGGCTGGACCGTCGTGGAGCCCGCGGGGTGCGTCCAGGTGACGGCGCCGCGCGGCGTGCGGGCCGGCCACGGGACGCAGGTGCCGTCGATGCACGCCTCCGTACCCGGCGTACACGCCGGATCGCAGGTCGAAGGCGTGTACTCCATCACGCGACAGCTCCCGCTGCGCGCGGCTTCGACGTGGTACCGCAGCGGAGGACCGTCCGCGAAGGCGCCCGACAGCTCGCCGAACGCCTCGCTCGGGTAGATGCGGGCCGCGATGCGCGAGTGTGGCGCCGAGAAGTCGGGGTCGTCGCCGAGCGCGCCGGTGTAGTTGGCGGAGCCTCCGGGCAGCGGGGTCGTGGGCGTCGAGCCGCCGCACGCGACGAGGGACAGCATCAGGAAGCGGGTGTGCATGGACCAGCCTACCCCGCCGAGACACCACCGGTAATCGCGGGGATCCGCCCGACGGGCGACGAAGGGGCCGGGAGGTGCGCGATGCGCAACGGGCTCTTCGGAATGGTGGCCATCGCGGCCACGGGATGTGCGGACGCCGGGATCGACGACTGGGCCGACTACCGGTACGTCATCGGCCGCTCGCCCGTCGGCGACGAGTGCATCCGGGGCTGGGGGGAAGGCGACCCCATCGAGATCTCCGAGACCGACGAGGACGGCCGATTCACCCTGCTGCTCGGCCTGTTCGACACCCTGGAGTGTACCTGGGTCGGCTCGGCGGACTTCGTGTGCGACCGGTACCGCATGTCCGACGTGACCGGCTCCTTCGCCCAGGGCTGCGAGGGCTACTCGCTCTCGCTGACGGTCGATCGGGTGGACGGCTGCGAGAACGTGCTCGGCGCGCACACGACCGAGCCGTCGCCCGCCGAGACGTGCATCGAGGTCGGCTTCGGGCCGATCGGCACGTTCACACCGGACTGATCGCGCTCACACGGCGGCCCCGACGAGCCAGGTGATGGCCATCGCCGCGACGCCCCAGCCGACCAGGCGGAGCACCGACTTCGGCTCGACCTTGCCGCCCGCACGGCCCGACACGACGCCCAGCAGGATCATCCCGACGACCGCGCTGCCCGCGATGGCACCGGGCGCCACGCTCGCGGGAGCGAGGCCGGCGACGGCCAGCGGCAGCGCCGCACCCGTGCCGAACGCCACGCCCGACATCGCCGCGGCCTGGAGCGGGCGAGCGGCGGTCGTGTCGGTGAGGCCGAGCTCGTCGCGGAGGTGCGCGTCGAGCGCGTCGTGCGCCATGAGCTGCCGCGCCACCTCCTTCGCGAGCGCCGGCTCGACGCCCCGCGCTTCGTAGATCCCCGAGAGCTCGTCCAGCTCGGCCTCCGGATGGGCCTCCAGCGCGGCGCGCTCGATGGCCTCGTCCACCCGCTCGACGTCGGCCTGCGAGCTGACGGACACGAACTCGCCTGCCGCCATCGACATGGCGCCGGCGACCAGCGCAGCGAGCCCGGCGACCATCAGGGTCTCGCTGTCGCCCGCGGAGCTCGCCGAGACGCCCATCAGCAGGCTCGCGGTGGACACGAGCCCGTCGTTCGCGCCGAGCACGGCGGCCCGGAGCCAGCCCGCGCGGTGCAGGTAGTGGTGCTCGACGTGGGTGTCGGCTGTGCTCACCGCCCCTCCTCGAAGGCACAACAACCCGTTCGTCGCGTCCCCGCCACGCGCACGGACGGTTATCCCCGAGCGATGCTGTCCCTCGTCGGGCTCGCCTGGGCGGGCCCCTTCACGCATGCTGCCTTCTCGCCGGACGCCTCGATGGTCGCCGTCCACGACGGGCTCGCGAAGACCCGGGCCATCCACGTGCACGCCACGGAGAGCCGCGCGCGAATCGCGAAGCTCGCCTGCGACTGCGAGCACCTCGGCGCGTTCGCGTTCTCGCCGGACGGGCGGTTCCTCGCAGGCGTCGGGGGGCACGAGATCCGCGTCTGGCGCACGGCCGATTGGGCATTGGTCGGGAGCCGCGACGAGCCGGGGCTCGCGGCCAGCGTCGCCTGGGGCGACGGCGCGCTCTTCGTGGGCTCGATCGACGGGCGGATCCTCCGGTTCGCGTCGGAGACCCTGCCCGATCCGCAGGTGCGGAGGGAGCCGCACGTGGCGCACGTCGCGGTGCTGTGGACCGAGCGGGGCCTGGTGGCGCGCCTGAGGCCCGAGAACACGGTGTTCCGACGCGCGCTGAAGGACCTCGTGCACGACGCGTCGGAGGTCGTGCTGTACGCGACCGACGGGCCCACGCTCACCGCGGTGGTGCCGGGGCCGGCGACGGGGCTACGCGTGGGGCCCGGCGGCCGGACGGTGGTCGCGGACGTCGACGCGCTGCTCGGCATCGCCTGGACCGACCCACCCCGCGTGGAGCCCCTGTCACGCGGACCGTCCGGATGGTCATGGGGCGCGGAGGCCGACGCGGCGCTGGTCTCCGCGCGGTTCCTGCACGACGGCTCGACGGTGGCGGTCGCACGGCACGACGACGCGCTCGTCGCGCGCTGGTCCGCGCCCGGGAGGGACGACCGCGACACCCCGCTGCCGAAGGGCAATGCGGCGTGGCTCGACGTGTCCCCTGATGGGCGCTGGGTCTGGCTGGGCGGGCGGACCTGGGAGGTCGTCCCCGTGCCGTGAGCTCATCCCGCGCACTGGGCCTCGAACACGCGCTTCATCTCGGGCTCCGGCAGGAGCTCCGTCGTCACGGGAAGCCGCACGGCGCCCGCGAAGCGCCACTCCCCGCCTCCGTTCGGGACCAGGCCGATCATCCAGCGTTCACCGACCTCCACCCGCCCGATGTGCAGCACATCCACCTCGACGAAGGGCTCGTGACGGCCATTCAGCTCCACGTCGTGGACGAGCCCTCCGGGGAGCGTCCACTCGAACCGCTCGCCCTCGCCGCGCAGGTTGCGCTCCACGTCGAAGACGACGTCGGTGTTCACGGGAATGCGCTGCTCCGGCGTGAACCGCGCGTCAGCCCGGGTGACGCGGCCCACGAACACCCGCTGCCCGAGACAGAGGGCCTTCGGGAACCGCCCGATGGGCGCCGGGCTCGTCCCACACGCCAGCACGAGCCATGCGAGCACTACGCGAGGATCTCGTCGACCCGGCCGGGGGTGATCGACGGATCGCCGAAGTCGTCGATCGGGCTGCCGTCTTCTTTGGTGACGCCGACCGCCGATGCGATGGTCGACAGCAGGTGGGCGTGCGGACGCTCGCCGCCGAGATCGACGAACTGGCCGGTCGACAGCGCGCCACCCGCCGAGCCGGCCAGCACCCACGGATGTTCCGGTAGGTGTGCGACACGCCGGCCCCGAGATCGTTGGTCCAGACGGCGATGCACTGATCGAGGATCCCGTGCTCGGTGAGCCGGTCGAGCAGGTGCTTGAACGTCTGGGCGTGGAGCCGGTCGATCTGGTGGTGGAGCAGGTCGGCATCCGGGATGGTGTCGCCGTCGGAGCCGTCGGAGTAGATGCGGTGGCTGATGAAGTGGAACCGCGGGAGCCGGACACCGTTGATCGTGTACTCGGTACCGTCGTTCCTGTCGCCCATCTGGAGCGTCGCCGCGCGCACGTAGTCGCACGAGAACGCCAGCGCGACGAGGTCCATGTGCATCTGCGCGACGAGCACGCGGTTGTCGTTCAGCGTGCCGAGCCCGAGCATCGACGCCATCGCCTGCTCTTCGTCTTCGGACAGGCGGCACGACAGGACCTCGAAGTCACGGACGGCCTGGAAGTGCTGGTCGAGCCGCTGCCGGTCGCGCGTGGACAGGTCTTTGGACAGCAGCGACTGCATCTGCTCGCGCACGAGGTCGTTCACCGAGCGCCGGCGCTCGGAGAGCAGGCGGTCGAGCGTGCCGTCGCCCACGCCGACCATGCGCTGGTAGGCGTTCCACGGGTCGTCTTCGGCCGAGCGCAGGTCTTCGGAGCCGCGGTACGACAGCACCTCTTCGAGGTAGCCGCTGCGGGGCCCCGTGTAGAGCGTGAGCGGCTCGCCGCCGTTGTTGGGGAACGAGCGTGCGATGAGGTTGTCGACGGACTCGCCGAGCGCCAGGGTGAGGTGGCTCTGCTCGTCGTTGATCTGGGCCGCCGTGAGGAGCTGGTTGCCGCCCTGGGTGTGGCCACAGGTCGTCGAGGAGAACGGGAACCGCGTGCCCTTCACGAGGGTGAGCTGCTCGGCGTAGTCGGCGAGCTCGGACACCGCGCGCCCGCCGTCGCGGAACATCATGAGCTGCGTGGTGAGCGCGCCCGTCTCGCTCGGCCAGAAGCGGTCGGGCTCGCCGTTGTCGGCCTGCTGCACGCCGTTGCCGTTGCGCATGAAGAACGCGAACCGCGGGGGCCGCCGTCGTTGGCGGCGAATGCGGGCCGTCGCAGCGACTCGAGCCACGGCAGCGCGAGCGTGACGCCGCCGACACCGGTCAGGAAGGCGCGTCGGGACCAGGGCTTCTTCGTCACTGGGTCGCTCCTTCGGGATTGCGGAACCGGAAGGCGTCGGTCGACACGAGCTCGAGGACGAGGTCGCGGATGGGGGCATCCTCCTGGGTGGAGCGCACCGCCAGGCGCGCGATGAGGCGCTCGTCTTCGGGGGTGGGCTCGCGACCGTGGGTGAACCGCATCCAGTTGCGGACGAGGCACGCGTGCGCGTCGTAGCTGTCGCCCATCGCGGCCGCGAAGCCGATCGGGGTCTGCCACGTGCGGCGCACGTCGAGGAACTCGAACGTGCCGCTCGCGTCGATCGGCAGGCCGGCATCGTCGTCGCGCCACTGCCCGATGGCGTCGTAGTTCTCGAACGCGAAGCCCACCGGGTTGATGAGCGTGCTGTGGCACCCCGCACCACAAGTGCCCGGCCCGGTGTGGCGGTCGACGCGCTCGCGGTTCGACAGCCCCGGTTCGGGCGGGGGCAGCGGCGGCACCATGGCCGGTGGAGGCGGCAGGTTCGAGCACAGCAGGCGGAGGTTGACGAACACCCCGCGATGGATGGAGTCGATGTCGCGCGCCTGGGCGTTGAGCGACAGGAATCCCGAGGTCGTGAGGATGCCGGCGCGCTGCGACGGATCGAGCTCGACCCGCTCGAAGGAATCCGAAGTGCTCGAGACCCCGTAGATCGGCGCGAGGTCGCGGTTCACGAACGTGGCAGGCGCGGTGTAGAACCCGAACACCGAATCGCCGTCGATCACCGCGTGACGCGCGTACTGGCGGGCCTCTTCGGCCATCAGGTCGTTCATCACCGGCGACCAGTCGGGGAAGGCCGCGTCGTCTTTGAAGATGTTCGCGTAGGCGTCGAGGTTCAGCAGCTGGTGGTGGAAGTGGTCGACGGTGGCCTGGGCCCGCGGGTCGTCGAGCATCGCGAGCGCACGCCCGCGCAGGTCGGCGGAGATCTCGCCCGCCTCGGCGGCATCGAGCAGAGCGTCGTCGGGCATGGTGTTCCACAGCGAGAACGACAGCTTGGACGCCAGCTCGTACTCGTCGAGCGGAATCCGGCCGTTTTCGTCGGGCGCCTCGCCGAGCTCGGTGCGGTAGACGAAGTGCGGCGACTGGAGGAAGGCGGTGAGTGTGGTGTACACGCCATCCTTGAAGGGGTCGCCCGTGAGCTCCATCGCGGCACCCGCGTCGAAGAGCTGGGTGTAGAGCGCCGTGTCTTCGGCCGTGAGCGGGCGGCGGTGCGCCCGGCGCCCGAAGCGCGCGATCCAGGCGTCGCGCTCGGCGTCGGTGGCCGGCAGCCCCTGCGGGACCGGCCGCACCTCGACCCAGTCGACGATCAGGTTCCGGTCGCCGCTGCCGTCGGTGTAGTCGTTGGTGAACGCGATGGCGACGGTGTGCACGCCGCCCGAGACGCTCGCGACGACCGCGATCTCCTGGGCGCTGCCCTCGGTCTCTGCGGCCACCTCGAACGAGCCCAGCGTCGCGCCGTCGAGCCGGATCTCGGCCTCGGCGAGATCGGGCCCGGCCTGCGTGGCCCAGACCCGCCCCACCAGCTCGTACTCGCCGGCCGGGAGGTCGAAGTCGGCGCGCAGCTCGCCGTTCGCCCACACCATCCAGCCGTCGCCGAACTCGGCGCCGACCGTGGGCTCTGCGTCGCTGCTCTCGGCCTCGACGCGGATGGGATCCCCGACGGGCACGCTGCCGAGGGAGTCTTCGGGCACCACGCGCGCGTAGGCGTCGCGGTCGGTGACGATCTGGGCCGCCAGCTGCTCGGCGGCGCGCTGGTAGTCGGACCAGAGCTCGGGCGAGACCGACAGGGCATCGGCGTCGTTGTCGAACCCGCCCTCGGAGAGCAGGTCGCCGATGAACGCCTGGGACAGGCCCGGGCGCGCGTCGAGCGCGAGGAGATCGCGGACCGCGTTCTCCCACTGGGTGTGGGTGAGGCGCGAGAAACGGGCGGACGGGCCGACCTCGTCACACGCGTCGCAGACGATGGGAACGGGCTCGCCGGACTTGCATCCGACCAGGGCCAACAACGGCAGGAGCACGGGACCTCCGCCGCCCAGGATATCACCAGATGCCGTAGCCCATCGGATGGACGAGCCAGGTCAAAGCCCCGGACACCGCCGCGGCGAGCACACCGAGTGCCACCGACCAGCCGTACGAAGCGAGCTGATCGACCTCGATCGCGGAGTCCGGGAAGGCCGCTTCGTAGGCCTCGATCGCGACCTGGGCGTACTCGCGGTCGCTCTCGATCACCGACGGATCGGAGGCGAACGCGACCAGCTTCTCGGCCGACGCGACGCAGGTGTCGATCATCCGGTCGACCGCGCCCCAGGCGGCCGAGATCCCCGCGAGCCACGCCACGGCGCTCGCGTGCTGCTGGAACCCCGGCGGGCCGCTGTGGGACTTGTAGGTCGTGCGGAAGTGGTAGTGGGCGTCGCTCTCGTACATGACGCGGAAGACCGTGCCGACGTGGGCGTCCATCGACGCGAGGTTCTCCTCGAACGCCCGCAGGGACGCGTCGATCCGCGTGCCGAGGAGCCACTGGTTCGCCCAGTGGTGCAGATCCGCCTCGGAGACCTCGGCCTCCGGATCCTCGAGGACCGTGTTGCGCACGAGGCGCTCGAGGAACGAGCGCTCGGCGGGCGTGAGCTTCGCGATGACGACCTCGTGCCCGTGGACGTGGAGCGGCTGGAAGTCCACCTTCGCCCAGTCGCCGAGGAACGCGCGGATGTGGCGCTCGGCCTTCTCGGCGCGCGTGCGGTCGAAGTCGAACCAGTGGTCGGTGTTCACGTAGACCTGCCGCGTGCGCGTCTCGGTGCGCGACTTCCCCTTGGAGTCGGTGGTGGTGACCGTGTACGTCTCGGTTCGGTAGTTGTGGTGGTTCCGGTAGGTCCACACGCCGCGCAGCACGTCGCGCGGCTCGTCCACGTCGCCCGCACACAGCGCGTAGTCCTCGAGGCGCCCGCGCAGCTGGGCCGCCGCACCGACGATGTCGTCGCGGCACCGCGTGATCACGTCGCGCTTCACGACCTCTTCGACGCGCCCGCCCGAGCGGCGCGCCCGCACCGCGTTCCACGCCTCGGTGACGGTCATCGTCAGCTCGTGGACGGCCGAGAAGAACCGCGTGGCCTCGTCCCCCTCGCGCGCCAGGGCCTCCGCATGGGACGGAAGCGTCGGGAGCACCCGCGACTTCCGCAGCTGCCACCAGTGCGTGAGGAGCCCGCCCCCGATCCCGGACGTGCTGCCCGCGAGCCCCGACACCACCTCCGCGTTCTCCGCGAGGTGGCGCCCGACCTCCAGCAGGCCCGCGAGCGTCGGCTCCATTCCCCTCCTCCCACCGGCGCGAGTCTACGTTACCGGGGCGGCATGTGGTCGCTCCTGCTCGCCTGCTCGCCTCCGACCCCGTCCGCGCCCGCCGACGTGGTGTACACCGACGCGACGTTCTGGGTGGCGCCCGGGGAGCAGACCGACGCGCTGGCCGTGCGGGACGGGCGGATCGCGGCGCTGGGCGCCGAGGCGCTCGCGATGGAGGCCCTGCGGACGGAGCCGTTGGGCGGCGCATTCGTCACGCCGGGGCTGCACGACGCCCACACCCACCTGTTCGCCGGCAGCTTCGTGAAGCCGCGCATCCTGCTCCAGCTCGCGTCGACGATGGACGGCGTGGCCGGGCAGGTCGCCTCCTACGCGGCCTCGCACCCCGACGAGCCCTGGCTGATCGGGTTCGGCTGGACCTCGAGCCTCGAAGACCCCGACGGGCGCGGGCTCGACGCGGTGGCGCCCGACCGGCCGGTGCTCCTGATCGCGTCCAGCGGCCACGCGGCGATCGCGAACCCGTACGCCCTCGCGCTGGCCGGGATCGGCGACGACACGCCCGATCCGCCGGGCGGCACCATCGTCCGCGACCCCACCACGGGCGAAGCGACGGGCCTGCTGCTCGAGGCGGCCGTGGGTCCCGTGGTGGAGCCCGCGCTCGCCGCCTACGACGACGAGGCCGTGCTGCCCGACCTCCGCGCAGAGCTCGATGCGGCCGCGGCGTCGGGGCTCACGAGCCTCTCCGAGATCCTCGCGGCGCCCGGCGTCGACCTCGTCCGGCCCCAGCTGTTCCGCGACCTGGATCGGGCCGGCGAGCTGCCGCTGCGCGTGCACTTCTTCGTGCCGGTGCGCGAGGCCGCCGATCTCGAGGGAATCGACGACTGGCGGGCCTTCGAGTCCGACCGCGTGCGGTTCGCAGGGGCCAAGGTGTGGGTCGACGGGTCGCTGGCCGGCGAAGAGGCCTGGACCCTGGGTCCGTGGGCGTCGGGCGACAACGGCAGCAGCTACGTCGACGAAGCCGGCCTGACCGCGCTGATCGCCGAGGCCGAGGCCCGAGGGGTGCCGCTGAAGGTCCACGCGATGGGCGACGCCGCGCTCGAAGCCGTGCTCGGCGCCTTCGAGGCCCAGCCCGCGCTCTCCCTCACCCACTCCGTCGAGCACGCGTCCCTGCTCACCGAGGCGACGCGCGCCCGCTTCGCGGATCTCGGCCTCGTCGCGAGCGTCCAGCCGCTGTCCCGCGCGCTCACGCCCTTCGCGGGCTGGGACGACGCGCTGCCCTCGTGGGAAGCCGACGCCAGCTACGATTTCGCCGCGCTGCTCGATGCCGGCGCACCGCTCGCCATCGGCACGGACTACCCGACGGTGCCCGTGATCGACCCCCTCGTCACGCTGGGCGCCGTGCGCGACGACGCGCGACCGGGTGCCATCAGCGTAGAGGCCGCCCTGGAGGGCTTCACGGCGGGCAGCGGGCGCTCGGCGGGCCTCGGTGGCATGCTGGGGTGCATGGAGGTCGGCTGCATCGCCGATCTCACGGTCTTCGCAGACGACCCGATCCCCGACCCGGCCGAGAGCCGCGTCCTCACCACGCTGCTCGCGGAGTGACCATGCTGCGCTGGATCCCCATCGTGCACGACGACGGCCTGACCGTCGGGGTGGCCCGGTTCGACGGAGACGTGCCGGTCGACGTGCACTGGGTGGGCTCCGTCGCGCGTCCCGTCTCGCCGTCGCTCTGGCAGGGCGTGCTGGCGGCCGTCGCCCCCGAGCACCGCGGCTCGGGCGAGGGCTGGATGATCCGGGCGTGCGTCGAAGCGCTCGGGGGCCTCGACGGCACGGCGTTCGACGAGGTGCGCATCGAAGAGGCCGCCGAGCCCGAGGGCGCCGACGATGCGCGGCTCGTGCAGCGCACGGTCGACGTCGCCGACCGCCTGCGCGAGCGGATCCTCGAGACCCGCATCGTCTACGCGAGCGTCGCGGCGCTCGCTGCGGCCATCGAGCGCACGCTGTCCGAATACGACCACGCCGTGCTCGCCACGGCGATCGACACCTCCGACCTCCCGGCCTGGTGCCAGGCGGTCGCCGAGCGCTGGTGGGCCCAGGAGCCCGCCCTGCGGGGCGCGCGCGAGCCGTGAGCTCCGAAGAGCCCCGAGCCACGGGCCGGGATACGCACGTCCTCGTCTTCTACGTCGGCCTGTTCGGGGGGATCATCCTCACCGACCTGGCGCTGCTCGGCACCATCGAGACCGGCCTCTTCCGCGTCGTCATCGGCGCTGTCGTCGGCCTGGCGCTGGGATGGCTGCTCGGC
The DNA here is from genome assembly GCA_020632875.1 of Alphaproteobacteria bacterium. Lineage (GTDB taxonomy): Bacteria > Myxococcota_A > UBA796 > UBA796 > JACKEQ01. Next base: position 377,323 of record JACKET010000005.1, on the reverse strand, counting down.
TTCGTCTATTCTGCCTCGAAACCCCGGGAGCCCCGATGAGCCCCTCGCGACGTCCGATCGTCGCGGCCGCCCTCGCTCTGTGCACGTCGCAGACGGCAGCCGCTGCCACCTTCACGTGGAGCGCCGCGGCGCCCGGTGTGATCTCCGACCCGGCGAACTGGACCATCGGCGGCATCGACACCGATGGCGTGCCCGACGAGGACGACGTCGTCCTGTTCGGCGCCGCGAGCGCCCAGCCGGCCGTGTTCGACACCGACTTCACGTTCCAGCAGCTCCACGTCGACGCGGCGTACGGCGGAACCGTCGATCCCAACGGGCGGGTGATCACCCTCGGCACCGCGTTCCGCGTCGACTCCGCCGCGGCGTGGTCGACGGGGACCGAGCGCGTCGTGATCACGGGCACCGGCAACGTCGACGTCGCCGCGGACGTGGCCAGCTTCGAGCTCTCCACGACCGTCACCGTGTCGATCCTCCGGGACCTGTCCATCGGGAACCTCATCATCACGAACGTCGCGAACATCACCGACAACGGCGGCGACCTGAACGTCTTCGGCGACGTGACGCTGCTCGACGACGCCACCGGCAGCGCCGCGCTGCGCCTCGTCGGCACGGGGGTGCAGACGATCACGTCCAACGGGCGCCAGATCACGCAGCTCGACATCGCGCAGACGGGCGGGTCCGTCGTGCTCGCCGACCGCCTGAACATCGGGTCGTCGCTCGTGGGCGACGGCGTGATCGCCCAGCAGGTCGCCTTCGTCGCGGCCTGCACGATCGACTTCGCCGGTCGGCTCGACGATCTGGTCCTCGACCTCGGCACCTCGGCCGTCACCCTCTCACAGGATCTCGACGTCGGCGCGCTCACCGTCGACAGCGTGGGCGTCGTGAACGGCACGCTCGGCGGCCTGCGCGTGACCGGCGACATCGTGCTGAACGACGACATCCAGGGCGACGCCACCGTGCACCTCGAGGGCACGGCCACGCAGAACGTCGACGGCGGCGGGTTCTACATCGCCAACCTCGACGTGGCACAGAGCGTGGGCGCCCTGCTGAACCTCACCAGCGAGCTCGGCGTGCAGAGCTCGCTCACCGGCACCACCGACGTGACGGGCGCGCCGCTCACCCTGCGCGGCGCCACGGCGGTCGACTGGTCCGGGCGCGTCGACGTGCTGTACATCGACTCCGGCATCTCGCGCCCCACCCTGGCGCAAGACCTCACCGTCGGCGATCTCTCGGTGCTCTCGATGGGCAACATGCTGCTCGGTGTGGGCGAGATCCGCGTCGAGGGCGACGTCGACATCCAGGACAGCTACGCGGGCCCCGTGCTGCGCGTCGTGGGCAACGCCCCGCAGCAGTTCCGCTCCAACGGCTCGACCATCGCGGCGATCGACTTCGCGCAGGGCGCGGGTGGCTCGGTCTCGCTCGTCGACCCCCTCGAGATCCTCACGAGCGTCACGGGCACCGCCGACCTCGTGGGCGCGGCGCTCCGCATGCGCGGCCCCTCCAGCATCGATCTCGTGGGCGCGATCGACGCGCTCGACCTCGCCACCACGAGCGACGACGTCACCCTGCTGCGCGACACGTTCGTGGGCGACCTCGACGTGGCGAACCTGCGCAACCTGGTCGACGGCGGCGGCGATCTGTTCGTCTCCGGTGACCTGTCGCTCTCCGACGACCTGCAGGGCAGCGCCCTCGTGAGCCTCGTCGGCACGGGCGTGCAGACGCTCGCGTGCGGCGCATTCTCGATCGAGACCCTCGCCATCGCGCAGGCCGGCGGGTCGCTCTCGCTCACCGACGATCTGCGCGTGTCGGGCAGCCTCACGGGCACGGGCACCATCCCAGGGCCCAACGCGCTCGCGCTGACCTCGGCCGTCTCCGTCGACTTCGCGGGCCAGGTCGAGGTGCTGCGGCTGGCGTCGGGCGGGCAGAACCCGTCCCTCGTCCAGGACCTCGATGTCGTCGACCTCGTCGTGGCGTCCGTCGGCTCGGTGAACAACGCCGGCGGCGACCTGCTCGTCACGGGTGACGTGACCCTCGGCGACGACCTGATGGGCTCGGCGCTGCTCCGCATCGTCGGCACGGGCACCCAGACCTTCACCTCCAACGGCTTCGAGATCGAGCGGCTCCACCTCGCGAACAGCGGGACGATCGCGCTGGCCGACGACCTCCGCATCGAGGGCACCCTCACCGGCACCGGCACGCTGCCCGCCGACGCGTACGTCCTCACGTCCGGGCCGACCGTGCTCGACTTCGCCGGGCGCATCGAGCGCTTCGGCTTCGCGTCGTCCAACATCCAGAACCCGTCCCTGCTCCAGGACCTCGACGTGGGCGACCTGCTCGTCACGAGCGTGGGCGGGAACATCCAGTCCAACCCGGGCGTGCTGCTGGTGGACGGGGACGTCGATCTGGCCGACAACCTCACCGGGTCCGTCGTCCTCCGCCTCGTGGGGACCGCTCCCCAGACCCTCACCTCCGCCGGGTTCGAGATCGACAACCTCGACGTGCAGCAGGCCGGCGGGTCCGTCGTGCTCGCCGACGCGCTCAACCTCGCGCGCACCCTCACCGGCAGCGGCGCGCTCCCCCAGCCCGTGCGCTTCGTGGGCGCCGTCGACGCCGACTACGCCGGCACGATCGCGGGCCTCGAGCTCGCGGCGACCGGCACGATCGAGCTGCTCCAGGCGCTGAACGTCACGAACCTCACGGTCACCAACATCGGGTCGCTCGCCAACTCCGGCGGCGACCTGCGCCTGTCCGGCAACGCCACGCTCGCGAACGACGACCTGACGGGCTCCGCGACGCTGCGCCTCGTCGGAACGGGCACGCAGACGCTCACCTCGAACGGCTTCGAGATCGCGCGGCTCGACGTGGTCTCCACGGGCACCGTGGCCCTCGCCGACGACCTCACGCTGCAGACCAGCCTCACGGGCACCGGCGATCTTCCCGGCCCGAACGACGTGGTCTTCGGGGCGGGCGTCAGCGCCGACTACTCCGGGCGCATCGCGAGCCTGCGGCTCGAGACCGGCGCCGCGAACCCGACGCTCGCGAGCGATCTGCGCATCGGGGACCTCGCCGTCGTCACGGTGGGCTCGGTCAACAGCAACGGCGGGCACCTGCTGCTCGACGGCGACCTGACGCTCGGCGACGTGCTGTCGGGCACCGCCTTCCTCCGCCTCGTCGGCACCGGCACGCAGACGCTCACCTCGAACGGCTTCGAGATCACGAGCCTCGACGTGATCCCGGCCGGCGGCACCGTGGTGCTCGCCGACGACCTGCGGCTCCGCAACGACCTGACGGGCACGGGCGACCTGCCGGGGCCCAACTGGGTCGTGTTCACGCGCGGGATGGACACCACCTACAGCGGCACCATCGCCCAGCTCCGCATCGACGCCGCGGCCGCGAACACGCGGATGAACGCCGACCTGCACGTCACGACGCTCGACATCGTGTCGATGGGCGGCTTCAACACGGCCGGCGGCAACCTGCTGCTGTCCGGCGACGCCACGGTGGCCGACTCGGTCGCCGGCACCGGGCGCGTCATCCTCGTGGGTGCGGGCGATCAGTCCCTGTCCGGCTCGGGCGCCCTGCGGCGGCTCGAGCTCGCGAAGCCCGGCGGAGACGTGCTGTTCGGCGGCATCGACCTCACGTCCTTCCTCGACTTCCGCCTCACGTCCGGCACCTGGGACGTGCTCGGAAACGACCTGACCAGCGTGGCGTTCCTCCAGACCGGCGGCACGCTCACCGGCACCGGCATCCTCCGCGGCGACCTCGTGGTCAGCGGCGGAACGCTCGCTCCGGCGGCCCTGCCGAACGCGCTGCAGCTCGTCGGCGACCTGCAGATGGACGCCCCGGCCACCTTCTTCGCGACCCTCCCCGCCGGCGTTCCCGGCTCCCAGAGCCAGCTCGTCGTCGCGGGTCGCGTGACGCTGAACGACCCGACCCTCGCGGGCACCAGCGGCGCCGACCCGACCGCGGCCATCGTGCTGATCGACAACGACGGCGGCGACGCCGTGACGGGCTCGTTCGCCGGGCTCCCCCAGGGCTCCACGGTCGTCATCGGCAGCGCGTCCTACGAGGTGCAGTACGACGCGGGCGACGGCAACGACGTGGCGGTCGCGGCGCCGGCCCCCGACAGCGACGGCGACGGGGTCGCGAACGCGTCCGACAACTGTCCCAACACGCCGAACCCGCTCCAGGAAGACGACGACAGCGACGGCGCCGGCAACGTGTGCGACCCCTGTCCGCTCGACCCGCTCGACGACTCCGACAACGACACGGTCTGCGACTCCGAAGACGTGTGCCCCGGCGGCGACGACGCGCTCGACCGCGACCTCGACACGGTCCCGGACTTCTGCGACGACTGCATCGGCGACGACGCCACGAACGACGCCGACAACGACGGGTACTGCAGCGACACCGACTGCAACGACTCCAATGCGACGCAGAGCCCCGGCGTGCCGGACGTGTGCGACGGGGTCGACAACGACTGCTCCGGCGCGGCCGACGACGGCGTGGCGCTCTCCGGCCTCGCGATCGACCAGCTCCAGCAGTCGGGCGGGGCGTCGTACCCGAACGTCGTGCCCTCCCTCGCCGGCACCGATCTCGTGTTCGACCAGGCGGGCGCGAGCCCCAACGAGGTGCTCGTCCGCATCCCGTTCACCGGCACGGGTGCGACGATCGGCGCCACGCTCGACCGCACCGGCGACAGCGGCACGCACGAGGCCGTCCTCGCGTTCTCCGACGGCACCGACCTCGTGTACGTCGCGTTCCTGAACGACACGTCGATCCGCGTGGGTGCCGGTACCGACGACGGGCCGACGATGACGTTCACGGGCGGCGCGAACGGCACGTTCGCCACGCCGGGCTCGCCCTACACCGTCCGCTGGGACGACACGACGGGCACGCTCGAAGCCGAATCGGCCGGTGAGACCCTGAGCTTCTCGCCGGGCGCCACGCTCACCGGCGACCTCGACGTGATCGTCGGGCGCCGCGCGGCGGGCAGCCTGTTCACGGTCCACTCGCTCGCGGTCGACTCGGTCCCCGACACCGACGGAGACGGGGCCTGCGACGACATCGACCCGTGTCCGCTCGACCCGCTCGACGCGTGCGGGGGCGACGCCGACACCGACGCCGACACGGACTCCGACACCGATGCCGACACGGATGCCGACTCCGACGCCGACACGGATGCCGACTCCGACACGGATGCCGACTCCGATACCGACGCCGACGCCGACTCGGATACCGACGCCGACACCGACTCGGATACCGACGCCGACACCGATTCGGACACCGACGCCGACACGGATTCCGACACCGATTCGGACACCGACGCCGACACGGATTCGGATACCGATTCGGACACCGACGCCGACACGGATTCCGACACCGACTCCGATACCGATGCCGACACCGATTCGGACACGGACTCGGATACCGATGCCGACACCGACTCCGACACGGATTCGGACACCGACTCCGATACCGATGCCGACACCGATTCGGACACCGACTCCGACACCGATGCCGACACCGATTCGGACACCGACGCCGACACGGACACGTCGACGATCGACACCGGTGACACGGGCGGTGACGCCGACACGGACGCCGACTCGGATTCCGACGCCGACTCGGATGCGGACAGCGACTCCGACGCGGACGCCGACGCCGACGCCGACGCCGACGCCGATGCCGACGCGGACGCCGACGCCGACGCCGACGCGGACACCGACACGGATACCGACACCGACACCGACGACGGCAAGAAGGGCTGTGGCTGCGACTCCGGAGCCCCGACCCCGCTGCTCGTGCTGCTGCTCGGGCCGCTGGCGCTGGTCCGCCGGCGGTAGGCTCTCATCCTTCCCCGGGCCCGACGACACCTCCCCGAAGCTCTGACGCGGATCGGGAGGGCGTCGGCGGATCCGCTCACCCGAGCAACCGGAAACGCCGGCCTGCTCTGGTGAATCCCGATTCCAGTCTGCGGGCAGGCCCTCTCTGTCGACCCGAACACCGGGACGTCCCTCAGGAGCCCCGACGCCGCGGGTGGACCTCAGGCGCCCGGGGACACGACGACGCCCGACCGCGACGGCGTCGTTTCTGCGTCATCTGCGTCCTTCTGCGTCATCTGCGTGAGGCCCTGAGACGCTCGAACCCCGACCACCTCGACGCTGTGTGCGCCCCGAATCGGGAACGCACACGCGCACGGAGGCGCTCTTCGCGCTTCGGCTCCCTCAGTGCTCCGGCTTCCGCTTCCCGAGCACGCGCGTCATGCCGAATCGCATCGCGCTGTAGTACGGCACCGGCTCGTCGCCCGCCCAGACCGGGAACCGCGCCGAGAGCTCGAGGCCCCAGCGCGCGTCGAGGGGCACCGAGAGGCCCGCGATGGGCGCCACCTCGACGAATCCGGGGCTCGTGAAGCCTCGCGTCGCCTGGCCCACGAGCGATACGCCCACGAACCCGGCGCCGCCGCCCATGCGGCGCGCCACCCGCAGGTCGGTGCGCCCGTAGACGCCCTGCCGCACGCGGTCGAACCCGGGATGCAGCGGCGCCCGGCCCGAGACCCCGGCGAGGAACACCCAGGCCCCGCCCACCGCGAGGTCGACCGAGAGCGTCGGATCGAAGCTACCCGTCGTGAGGAGCGTGTACTCGAGGCCCGAGGTCGCCGAGCCGAGGGGCAGCGACAGGCCCGGGGTCACGCGGAGCTGCACGCTCGCTTCGTTCAGCGCGAGCACGGGCGCCTGGAGCTGCACGTCGCGCGCCGACACCCGCCCGTCGAGATCCGCGAAGACCCCGGCCAGCACGGCGATCTGCACGCGCTCGTGCACCGGCGTCACCGCCCTCGCGGACAGCGCGCCCACCGAGCCCTCTGCGCGCACCCCCGCCAGGAACCCCGCGCCCACGGCCACCTGGCCGGGCTGAAGCGGAGCATCGTACTCGGACCTCCCGACCGGGAGGCTCGCATCCGCTCAAAGGCTTCAACCCGCTTCGGCGAGCTGCAGCGACAGGAGGGCCAGGGGGGCGAACATCACGGCGGCGGTATAACCGGAGATGCCGCCGCGTTACGCCCGCCTCACGGAGAATCCATGCACGTCGCGCTCCTCGCCCTGCTCGCCGCCTGCTCCGGCGACACCCCCACCCCGCCCGCACCGGTGCCCGAGCCCGTCGCTCCCGCGCCGTCCGCCGAGGTCGAGGGGATCCAGGTCGAGCCGATGTCCATCCGGTGGGACGGCGAGTCCAAGGCGCTCTCCGTCGAGGCCCACCTGGTCGGCAAGGGCGTGGCCGAGCGCAAAGACCCCGTGCACATCGGGGTCACGGTCATCACCGAGTCCGACCGCGAGGTCGACCTGCTCGTGCACACGCTGTTCCCCGCGGCGATGAGCGAGTCGGTGTTGTTCTCGACCGAGCTCGAAGAGAACCCGAAGCACGTGCTCATCGGCGCCTGGAACACGCGCGTCGAGCCGTGCGAGTCGACCCGCCCGGGCTGCGTCGAGTTCGGCTTCGTCCTCGACGGCAGCATCGCGTCGTTCCCCGCGAAGCTCTACACCGAGGGCATGCGGCAGCGGTTCCTGCCCGAAGGGCTCGAGATCCAGGTGAAGGGCGATGGCACGAAGGTCGCCGAGATCGCGAACCACTACGCGAAGGTGTTCGACGCGACCGTGAAGACGGCTCCGTACGCGGGTGACCTCGGTCCGGGCGTCTGGGCCGGGCGCGCCGACGACCTCGGCCTCGCGAACGCCATCGCCGACGCGCTCGGCGTGCCCTACGCGAAGGCCGAAGGCGAGCTGCCCGCGCCCCTCGTCGTCGTGCCCGAGTAATCAGCCGAGCTCGGCGGTCCCGCGGCGTGTGATCTTGGCCCAGCTGCGCGGCGGCCGGGCGACCACCGTGGCGAAGACCGCCCACACGAACCACGGGAAGAACGTGCGCTGGAGCGGGGCGAACAGCAGGTCGACCTTGTCGGTGCGGTCGGTGCCGTAGAACCACAGCAGCCCGACCCAGTCGAGCGCCACCGCCACGCTGCCGAGCGTCACGAGCACCGGGATCTCGACGCCGTCGCGACCGATGCCCACCCAGGCCGAGACCACGAGCGGGAGCAGGTACACCCCGATGTGCGCGAACCACAGGTTGGGCATGGCGAGCCATCGGACGCGGGCCGAAGCACCCGGCGCCGTGCCGTGCTTCGCGATGCACCGAAGGTTGCCGCCGAGCCACCGCCGGCGCTGGCGGAACAGGCCCGACACGGTGGTGGGCGCCTCGGTGTAGGCGTCGGCGCGGTCCTGGAAGACCAGCGTACGCCCCGCGCGGAGCAGGGTGATCGAGAGGTCGGTGTCCTCGGCGAGCGTGTCGCCCGAGAACCCGCCATGCGCCAGGACGACCTCGCGGACCCAGAGCGCCGCGGCCCCGGGCACCGTCGTGATGATCCGCAGCTGGGCCAGCGCCCGCCGGTCGAGGTTCAGGCCCGCGATGTACTCGAGGCTCTGGAAGCGCGTCAGCAGCGCGTTCCGGTTGCCGACCCGCACGTTCGAGCACACGGCGTCGGCACCCGTGCGCCGCTGGGTCGCGACGAGCCAGCGCACACAGGCCGGGTCGACGAGCGTGTCTGCGTCGACGGTCACCACGAGGCGGGTCTGCGCGGCCTCCAGCCCGGCGTTCAGCGCAGCGGGCTTCCCGGCGTTCGCCGGCTGCTGGAGCAGCCTCACGCGCGGCTCCACGGCCGCGATGCCGCGAACGACCTCCGCCGTGCGATCCGTCGACCCGTCGTCCACGACGATCACGTCCAGCGCGGTGTCGCTCGCGAGCAGGCTCCGGACCGTGCGCTCGATCACGGCCTCCTCGTTCCACGCCGGCACGAGGGCGGTCACCGGCTCGACGTCCGCCGGATCGATGTCGCTGCGGCGCTGCTCGACCCAGTCCTTCAGCGCGAGCGCCAGGAAGATCGCCCAGCGGGCCACGACGCCCGCGATGACGAGGCTGACGAGCGTGTCGACGACGCCGGAGTACTGCACCGCGCGACCATAGCGCAACCACGTCATCCACTGCGCACGGTCCGGTCGCGGTCGCGTACAATCGAGGGCGTGAAGACCCCCATCGTCCTCCTGTCGCTGCTATTCGCCCCGAAGGCAATGGCGACGAGCTGCCCCGAAAACCCCGTGAACATGGGAGCGCCGCTTTCGTGTGGGGCGGTGGTCACCGGCCAGCTCGACGCTGGCGCCTGGACGGGAAACGCGACCCCAACCACCTGTGACAGCGGCTTCGGGAGCCTGAACAGCTCGTTGGGAGCCTCGAGCTGTGGCCCCTTCCTGGGGAATTGCTCCTTCGGGTGGATTTGCAGCTCCGGCACGTCCTACCCCTCGAGCTGCGGTGGAGTACAGGCCTTCGGAGAGGGGCCCGAAGACATCTACGAGATCATGTGTCCGGCCTCGGGGCAGGTCGATCTCATCCTGACCGCCGACTGCGATCTCGACCTCTATGTGCTGCCGTTCAACACGTGTTCCGTGAGCGGCTGTCTCTATGGCTCCACCAACAGTGGGTTGGTGGAAGAAGGCGGGACCGTCAACTGCACGCCCGGGGTCACCTACAACGTCGTGATCGAGGGTTTCGGATTCACGCAGGGCGGGTACTTGGATGGCGGAGTCGCTTATTGCGGCACCCATGACAGTCCTACTGGAAACTACACGCTCACCATGGACTGCATCGGCACCGAGATCTGCGACCAGCCGGGCGACGAAGACGGCGATGGCGACGCCGACTGCGACGACTCCGACTGCCTCGACGAGCCGTACTGCTGCGACGACGACGGAGACGGGTTCATCGACATCCAGTGCGGCGGGGGCGACTGCGACGACTCGGTGTTCGACCCGCCGTCCGCCGACCAGGATGGCGATGTCATCGTCGACGCCTGCGACAACTGCCCGAACGACCCGAACACCTTCCAGACCGACGCAGACGGCGATGGCTACGGCAACCCCTGCGACGTGTGCCCGAACTTCGACGACGACGCAGACGGCGACGGAGACGGTTCGGTCTGCAGGCTCGACTGCGACGACACCGACAACACGCGGTTCCCCGGCAACACCGAGGTCTGCGACGGCTTCGACAACGACTGCGACGCGCAGGTCGACGAGAGCGTCGTCTACACCGACTACTGGGACGACGCCGACGGCGACGGCTTCGGCGACCCCGGCTCCACGCCGACGAGCGCGTGCGACGGCCCCCCACCGGGCACGGCGCCCAACGACAACGACTGCGACGACACCGACGCCACGTCGTACCCCGCGGCCACCGAGCTCTGCGACGGCGTCGACAACGACTGCGACGGCACGGTCGACGACGGCGTGGTGAACGTCGACTACTGGCCCGACGACGACGACGACGGCTTCGGCGACCTCGCGAGCACGCCCGTCAACACGTGCTCCGGGGCGCCTCCCGGCACGGTCGCCGACGGCACCGACTGCGACGACACGAATCCCCTCACCTTCCCGGGCGCGGGCGAGGTGGCCGACGGGCAGGACAACGACTGCGACGGGGCCGTCGACGACGGGACCGAGCGCTTCGACGACGACTTCGACGGCGTCACCGAGCTCGGGGGCGACTGCGACGACGGCGACGCAGCCATCCATCCCGGCGCGGTGGAGACCTGCGACGGCGTCGATCAGGACTGCGACGGCACGCCCGACGACGGCCTGACCTGCAACGACGACGACGGAGACGGCTACTGCGAGGGGCCGACCTGCACGAACGGCATCCCCGGCGACTGCAACGACGGCCTGCCCGGCGTGCATCCCGGCGCCACCGAGGTCCAGGGCAACGGGCTCGACGACGACTGCGACGGCGAGGTCGACGGGCAGGACCCCGATCCCGACGGCGACGGCGTCACCATCGCGGCGGGTGACTGCAATCCGAACGATCCGACCGTCTACCCCGGCGCGCCCGAGCCGCTCGACGGCATCGACAACGACTGCAACGGCACGGTCGACGACGGCAGCCCGATGGTCGACGACGACGGCGACGGCGCCAGCGAGGTGGGCGGCGACTGCAACGACGACGACCCGCTCGTGAGCCCCGCGGCCACGGAGATCGAGAACGGCGTCGACGACGACTGCGACGGCGAGATCGACGAGGGCACCGACTCCGGCGACGACGACGGGGACGGGTTCACCGAGGCGGGCGGCGACTGCGACGACGGCGATCCCTCCATCACGCCGGGCGCTTCCGAGACCGCTAACGGCATCGACGACGACTGCGACGGCCTGATCGACGAGGGCCTCGCCGACCGCGACGGCGACGGGTACACGACCGACGACTGCAACGACGACGACGGCTTCGTGAACCCGGGCATCCCGGAGATCTGCGACCTCATCGACAACGACTGCGACGGGCAGGTCGACGAGGGGTGCGACGAAGACACCGACACGACGCCCATCGAGACCTCGAAGTGCTCGCACGCGGGCGGCGCGCTCGGGCTGTTCCCGCTGGCGGCCCTCGCGATGCTGCGGAGGCGCCGGTGAAGCGCGCGCTGCTCCTCCTGGCGCTCGTAGCGTGCAAGCAGGACGTGACGCTGCAGCAGGTCGAGGCGCGCCTCGTCGTGCCGACCCCGCTGGTCGACGTGTCGGCGCAGGTCGGCGAGACCGTGCCCTTCGTGGTGCGGCTCGAGCACTCGCGTGGCGAGGCCGTCGAGGTGGTCGGCATCGACGTGGTGGCCGTGCAGGGCACGGGCTTCACGTACACGGGCGAGACCGGCCAGACGCTCGCCCAGAACGAGGTCCTCGAGCTGCCGTTCGCCTACGCACCCGACGACTCCGGGTTCGATGTGGCGGCCCTGTACATCCGGACGAACGCCGTCGACGGGACCTTCCAGATCACGGCGCGCGGCCGGGCGGCGCTGCCCCAGGTCGAGGCCTTCCCGGCGGCCGCGGACTTCGGTCCCGTGGCCGTGGGCGAGACGAAGTCCGTGCAGGTGCGCCTCGACAACGACGGAGACGAGCCGGTCGCCATCGGCGCGGTGACGACGGACACCCGGTTCACCGTGATCGGCACCCTGCCCGTCACGGTGCCGGACGGCGGGTTCGTCACGCTGCCCGTGAGCTACGCGCCCATCGACGCGGGCGCGGTGACGGCGGTGCTCACGCTCTCCGTCGGCGATCAGGACTTCGCGAGCGTGTCGCTCCGCGCGAACGACTGCGCGAACGGCACGCCTGCGCTGTACGACGCGGATGGCGACGGCGTGTCGGGGTGCGCGGGCGACTGCGACGACGCCGACCCGGACGTCCGGCCCGGCGCGGCGGAGGTCGTGAACGGCGCGGACGACGACTGCGACGGCGACATCGACGAGGGCTCGGCAGGCACCGACGACGACGGCGACGGGTACTGCGAGGGCACGACCTGCACCGATGGCAGCACCCCCGGCGACTGCAACGACGCGCGCGCGGCGTCGAACCCCGGTGCTACCGAGGTCAACGGCAACGGCTACGACGACGACTGCGATGGCGCGGTCGACGCGGGCTCCGTCGATCTCGACGGCGACGGCACGGCACCCCCGCTCGACTGCAACGACTCCGCCGCCAACGTGTTCCCCGGCGCTCCCGAGATCGTCGACGGGCTCGACAACGACTGCGACAACGCGATCGACGAGGGCACCACGGCGGGCGACGACGACGGCGACGGCTACTGCGAGGGCACCGTGTGCACGGGCGCGCTGATGCCCGGCGACTGCGACGACACCGACGCGCTGACGTACCCCGGCGCGGCCGAGCTGCCCGACTGGGTCGACAACGACTGCGACGGCGACATCGACGAGGGCACCGTGAACGAAGATGGCGACGGCGACGGGTTCACGACGGCCGGTGGCGACTGCGACGACACCGACGACACCGTGAACCCGGCGCGGGGCAACTGCCCGTAGGCTTCAGCGCGCGCCGTCGTTCAGCTTGCGGACGCGCTTCAGCGCGGCTCCGTCGAGGCCGAGGGTCTCGAGATCGCCATCCCAGTGGTGCCCACCGAGGATGGCGTTGAGACGCGCGGCTGCCGTGCTGTCGACCCAGTCCCCCTCCGGATAGCGCGCCGCGACGGCCGCCATGACCTCGGCTTCGCCCCGCAGGCTGTACTTCTGGTGGTAGTCCTCGGCGGACCAGAAGGTGCCGGCGGGCTCGATGGCCGTCCAGATGCGCTTGCCGAGCTCGGACTGCCTCGCGAGCAGGCTGGCTTCGGCGATCGCACGCTCTTCGCGGGACGCGACGAAGATCGCCGAGCGGTACTGCCGCGAGAACGGCTCGTACGTCGGCATGTGGTCGTCCCAGAACACCTCGAGGAGCTCGGCGTACGTGATCTTCTCGGGATCGTAGGTGATCTGGATGGCTTCGCTGTGGTCGCCGAGCGCGTGGTAGGTCGGCGCGTGCTTCTCGCCGCCCGCGTACCCGACCCGGGTGCGGACGACGCCTTCGAGACCCCCGAACCGGGAGTCGGGTCCCCAGAATCAACCGAGGGCGAACGTCGCGGTGCGAAGGTGCCCGCTGGGCCGCTGGTCGATGGGAGGCGGGTCGGAGGGCCCCTCCTTCACGGCGGGCACGGGCTCGTCGTGCGGCGACGGGCAGTGCCCACCGGCGCAGTCCCCACCGGCGAGCGCCGGGGTCGAGATGAAGAACAGCAGGCTCATCGGACCTCCCGACACGGATACGCCTCCTCTCCCCCTGCGGTTACCGGGCCCGCGGTTTTAGCGACGCCTTAGGGGCTCCCGAGCGGAGCCCGTGTGACCTCGCCGCGGTTGGAGGTCGCCATGGTGTCCCTGCTTGCATTGCTCGCCTGCTCCGAGCCCGGCTCGATCCGGATCCTCGGAGACGATCGTGTCCCCACGGAGCCGCCCGCCGCAGCGGATGCCGATGCCGACGCAGACTCCGACAGCGATGCGGACACCGACGCGGATGCAGACTCGGATGCCGACACCGATGCGGACGCCGACACCGATGCGGACGCCGACACCGATGCGGACGCCGACACAGATTCCGACGCCGACAGCGACGCGGATGCCGACAGTGACACGGACTCCGATGCCGACAGCGACGCGGACGCCGACGCGGACTCCGACGCCGACACCGACGCCGACCCCACGACCTTCCCGAACTGCGAGCCGGGCGAGATCCCCGACTGCACGAGCGCCTGTGTCCCCGCGAGTTTCCTGGGCGATGGCGTGTGCGACCACGACGGCCTGTACGGCGCCTCGCTCGACTGCCCGCTGTACGGCAACGACGCCGGCGACTGCGGGCCCCAGGCGTGTCCGGACGGCTGGGTGGCGGACTGCCGGGGCGTCTGCTCTCCGGCGTCGTTCCTCGACGATGCGGACTGCGATGGCGGCCCGCCGGAGGACTTCGACTGCCCGGCCTTCAACCACGACGCCGGCGACTGCGCAGCAGGATGCCCGTCGGGCTTCATGGCCGACTGCGACGGGCGGTGCGTCGAGGAGTGGCGGCTCGGGGACGGCTGGTGCGACGACACCTGGGCCGCGGTGCTCAACTGCGCGGCGTTCGACTGGGACGACGGGGACTGCGGCTCGTTCGGATCGCTGTAGCGGGCGTCAGTACCGGACGTGGATGGGCAGGATGAGCTTGCCATCCTTGTAGGACGTGCCGGCGATCATGAAGGCGCGGTTGCGGTTGATGGCGACCGTGGTGTCCATCACCTTGCCGGAGTCGTTGAACATCATCACGCGGACCTTCGCCTGGCGCGAGTCGCGCGAGACCAGCATCACCTTCACCTTGTGGCCGCCCACCATGTTGAACTGGGCTTCCTGGTTGGGGGCGAGCTTCGCGTCGAAGGCCTCGAGCTTCTGGAAGCCCGTGTACTTGAACGCCTTGAAGTTCGCGGCGACGGCTTCGAGATCCGGGTCGACCACGCCGCTGTTGTTGGCGTGCACGACCTGCACCTGGATGCTGACCTTGCCGGTGACCTCGGTGTGCGTCGCCGGCACGGGCTGCCCCGGCCGGGCCTGCGCCAGCGCGCTGTTCGGCAGGGCCACCGCGAGGGAGGCGAAGACGACGAGGATTCCGAGGTACCGCATGAGGGACGTGAGCATGTTCACAGCGTAGCCTCCTCGTCGACCCAGAGGATCAACGCACCTTCGTCTCCGAGGGTCTGCGTGACGGACGCCTCGTCGTGGTAGTCGAGGTTCTCGACGGTGATCTCACCGGCCGAGGCGAACTGCGGGCTCGGGGCTTCGACGGACGCGGTGTGCGTGCCGCCGACCGACCGCGAGTTCTGCAGCCCGAAGGGAGCGACGGTGAGCAGCAGGGCTGCCGCCGCCGCCATGACGAGCGTGCCGACGTTCCAGCGGCGGCTGTTCGCCGGCGCGGGGACCGCCTCGACCTCGACGGCCGAGTACGGGATGGCCGGGCGGCGCACGGCGCCGATGGCGCGGAGCACGTCGTTCGCGACATCCACCGAGCCGGCCTCGGCGCGGACGGCCGCCGCGAACAGCGCGCCATCCCAGCCCTCGACCGCTTCGGCCTCGACGCCGATGGCTTCGGCGACGGCCTCCCAGATGTACGGGCACTCGCCCGCCTCGGCGCGCACCGCGGTGCGGATCTCGCTGCCGAGGCTGGCGAAGGCCGTCATCAGCGCACCGGCCTCGGGCGCCTCGCGGAGGCGCAGCACCGCGGCGCGATGTGCGGCCGGCGAGAGCTCGTGGTCGAGCATCGCGCTGACCCAGGCATCCGAGACCACCGCCTCGAGGTCGGGCCACACGTCGACCACGCCCGCTTCGGCCCGCACGGCTTCGGCGATGGGCAGGCGCGCCTCGCCACCGATGGCGGCCAGCACGCTGTCGGCGATGTCGATGCGCCCCGCTTCGGACGCGATGGCCGCAGCCAGCGGCATCCCGAGGTCGGTGAGCGCGGATTCGATGTCGGACACGAGGTCGACGGACCCCGCTTCGCCCGCGATGGCCGCCGCGAGCGGCAGGGTGTGCGCCTCGAGCCCGCAGCGGGCGAGAACCTCGAGCGCGATCTCGATCTCGCCGGCTTCGGCGCGCACCGCTTCGGCCAGCGGGACCCGCGCCTCGCCGCCCACCGCTGCCACGATGGCGTCGGACAGGTCGACCTCGCCGGCTTCGAAGCGCACGGCCTCGGCGACGTGCAGCGACTCGAGCGCGAGCCCGGCCTCTACGAACACCGCGTCGAGCACGTCGACCTCGCCGGCCTCGTAGTGCACGGCCGCCACGAAGACCTCGCCGAGATCCCAGACCCCGTCGACCATGTCGGCGGTGACCTCAGGCTCGGCGCCGATGGCATCCATCACACCCAGCGCGAGCTCGGCTTCGAGGCCCTCGCGCAGCACCTCGCCGAACAGCGAGTCGGCGCCGAGGACGGCGAGCAGGCCGACCGCGTCGCCTTCGGGGTCGTCTTCGAAGTCCACGACCTCTTTCAGCTCGTCGGGCAGCCGCGAATCGGCCACCACCAGCTCCCGGGCGCGCACGATCTCGTCCACCGTCGCGACGCCGTCGCGGATGCGGAAGAGGAGGCTCTCCAGGTTGGTGTTCGTGGCCATCTCGGCTCCAGGGCTACTGTGAGGTCGACGCCCGACTCCTGGCGTCATTCGAAAAATGATCGTCGAGGCGTCAGTCCTTCTCTCCCGAGAGGAGCTTCTGCATCTTCTTGCGGGCGTAGAAGAGCCGCGACATCACGGTTCCTTCGGGGATTCCCATCACGTCGGAGATCTCTTTGTAGGAGAGGCCCTCGAGCTCGCGGAGCAGGATCACCTGCTTCTGATCGGCCGGGAGCTTCTCGAGGCTCTCCATGATCTTCGTGTAGAGCTGCTTGCGCTCGAGGGACTTGGACGGGCTCTCGGAGTGGTGGACGTCCGCGATGCCGCCATCCTCGTCGCGGTTCGCGATGTTCTCGTCGAACTCGCCGGTCTCGCCGCGGCGCTTGCGCTTGCGGGTGTGGTCGATCGCCTTGTTCATCGCGATCCGGTACAGCCACGTGTAGAAGCTCGCTTCGAGGCGGAAGGACTTCAGGTTGTTGAAGGCCTTCACGAATGCGTCCTGCGTGATGTCGCGGGCGTCTTCGCGGTTGCGGACCATGCCGTAGACCATGGAGTAGACGCGCCCCTGGTACTTCTCGACCAGGCCGCGGTACGCGGTGCTGTCGCCACCGAGGACGGCCTTCACCATCTCGGCGTCCTCGTCCCGCGAGAGCTGCTTGTCGTCTTCGAGCGCCGTACTCATCGAGTACCTCCACCGGCCCACGATAACCGGGGGCTGGCTCCCGTTGGACGCGCGCCGCCTCCGTTCATTCGAAGAAAATCCGGATTTTCTTCGCGCTACGGTGAGAGCCTCGATTCTCACGGGACAATCGGCGAGCGAAGAGCCTTCGTGAGGCGAGGCGTCGCACACCGCAGGGCTCTTCAACTCGCGGGGCGTGTGTTCCCATCCACGCGGCCCAGAAGCGCGCCGATGCACCACGCGAACACGAAGTTCGACGAGGCCGTCTCGATGAAGTGGTACAGCCGGATCTCCGGTGCCATCAGGGGATTCGGGACGAGCAGGCCGTCGTTCTCGACGAGCGAGAACCACAGCGCGACGTGCAGCGTGCCGATCCACCAGGGCCCGCGGGTCGAGCGGAGCAGCAGCACAGCGGCCGCGACCCACAAGGCACCGCGCAGGACCTCGAGGGGGTACAGGAGCGGGTCGTGGGCGAAGACCCAGGCGTAGTGCGCGAAGAACGTGTCGCCGCGCGCGCCCCCGTAGAACTCGCGCAGCGCGGCGCTCCGGAACGCGATGAACCAGCCGGCCGTGAAGAAGAGGAACGGGTACACGCCGGCCGACAGGAGCCCGACCCGCAGCCACAGCTGTCTGGCGGGCAGCCCGACGGGCGCGAGACCCGGGGACTCGTCGAGGTCGGAGCGCCGCGCGCGCCCCCCGACCCAGACCGCGAGTGGGCCGAGCCCCAGCGACAGGGGCAGCGTCATCGCCAACAGCGCCGGCAGCATGAGCCCCGTGACGTTCGGCATGAAGTACGCCGCCTCCATCTGCGAGATCACGGTCTTCACGAACCAGAGGAGACCGGCAACCAGCCCCATCAGCGGAAGCCCGTGCAGACGGGACGTCCGCACGACGGCGAGCACGAGCGCCGCGTCGACGGCCGACATCGCGAGCAGCGCCACGCCGGCGACCGCCTCGTCGGCCGGGTCGAGCGCCATGTCCGCAACGGGCGGGAACAGCTGTGCGCCGACGGTGAAGAGCACGGCGTGAGCGATGGTGAGGACCAGCCACCGCCCGAGGTTCAGCATCACCGCCTTCATCGCGCCACCCCTCAGCCGTGCGCTTCGTTCCAGTTCGCGCCGGTGGCGCCGTTCACGTCGAGCGGGACGGCGAGCTCGGCCGCCGCCTCCATCTCGCGCACCACGAGCTCGAGCGTCTTGCCGACCTCGGCCTCGGGCACCTCGAGCAGGAGCTCGTCGTGCACCTGGAGCAGGAGGCGCGCCTCGAGGTCGGACGCCTTCAGCGCCCCGTCGACGCGGATCATCGCGAGCTTGATGATGTCGGCCGCCGTGCCCTGGACGCGGGTGTTCACCGCTTCTCGCTCGCCCTGGGCGCGCTCGGAGAAGGTCTTGCTGTAGATCTCGGGGATGAGCCGGCGTCGGCCGTAGAGCGTGGTGACGTAGCCGTCGCGCTTGCAGGCCTCCTTGCTGGCTTCGATCCACTCCTGCACGGTCGGCATGCGGCCGAAGTAGTCCTGCATGTACTGCTCGGCTTCGGCGCGGCTGATGTTCAGGTCGCGACCGAGTCGGAAGGCCGACATGCCGTACATCAGCCCGAAGTTGATGGCCTTCGCGGCGTTGCGCTGCTCGAAGGTCACCTCCTCCATCGGCACCTTGAAGACCTCGCTGGCGGTGCGCCGGTGGATGTCCTCGCCGTGCCGGAAGGACTCGATGAGGGCCGGCGCGCCGGTGTAGTGCGCGAGCACGCGCAGCTCGACCTGGCTGTAGTCGGCCGAGAGGAACACGTGGCCCGGCGCGGGCACGAAGCACTCGCGGATCCGGCGGCCCTCGAACGAGCGGATCGGGATGTTCTGGAGGTTCGGATCCGCGCTCGCCAGGCGTCCCGTCGCGGCGGTCGCCTGCCGGTAGGTCGTGTGGATGCGGCCGTCGCCCTCGACGTAGTCGGGGAGCGTCGACAGGTAGCGGCTGTCGAGGCCCTGCAGCTGCCGGTACTCGAGGATGGCCGTGGGGAGCTCGTGGTACTCCTCGAGCTTCTCGAGCACCGTGGCATCGGTCGACCAGCCGGTCTTCCGCTTCTGGCTGTGGGTCTTCGGCAGGTCGAGCACGTCGAAGAGGATGCGCGACACATCGCGCGGAGAGCCCACGTTGAAGGGCTCGCCCGCGATCTGCTGGCACTTCTTCTCCATGTCGAGGGCGCGCTGCTGGATGTCCTTGCGGACCTCGCCGAGCCGGTGGAGGTCGATGGCGATGCCGCGCTCCTCCATCTCCACGAGGATCGGGAGCAGCGGCAGCTCGACCTGCTCGTAGATGAAGCGGGTGCCCTCGTCGAGCCGCGGCTGCAGCCGCTTGTCGAGGAGGAACGCCACGTGTGCCGGCTCGACGGCCTGGCGGACGGCTTCGTCCATCACGAGCAGGCCCTGGGCGTCGCCGTGCGACAGGCTGTGGCCGAGCTGGCGCTGGGAGAGGCTGTCGAGGCCGTGGTCGAGGTGCGGGATGAGGGCGTAGTCGAGGAGCATCGTGTCGCCGACGACGTTCGCGATGGGCATCTCGGCGCGGTTGCACGTCTGGATGACGGGCTTCATGTCGTGGCCGAGCTTCCCGACGGAGGGGTCGGCGAGGAGAGCGGCGATGGCCGTGCGCGCGGCGCCGGGGTCGAGATCGATGCCCGGGCGCGACTCGAGCGGCACCCACACGGCGTCGGAGGGCCCCCAGGCGAGCGAGATGCCGACGAGCCCGGCGTTGCGGGCGTTCCCCGAAGCGCGCTGGACGTCGATCGCGACGCGCCCGGCCTTGCGGACCGCGGCGAGCACGGCGTCGAGGTCGGCCGCGTCCTTCACGGCGCGGTAGCAGTCGGTGTCGACGGTCTTCTTCTCGGGGAGCAGCTTCCGGGCGACCATCCCGAACTCCCACCAGTCGAACAGCTCGCGCAGCGGGTCTTCCTGGATGCCGGTGGGCGTCAGGGCGTCGAGGGTGAGGCCGAGGTCGAGGTCGGTCTTGATGGTGACGAGCTCGCGCGACAGGCGCGCATTCCCGGCGGACTCGACCAGGTTCTCTCCGCGCTTGCCCGCGATCTTCCCCGCCTCTGCAGCCTTCAGCGTGCCCTCGAGCGTGCCCCACTGCTCGAGCAGCTTCGCGGCCGTCTTGGCGCCGATGCCCGGCACGCCGGGGATGTTGTCGGACGCATCGCCGGAGAGCCCGAGCAGATCGATCATCTGGGTGGGGTCGACGCCGAACTTCTCGCGGACGCCGGCTTCGTCCATGATCTTGTTGTTCTTCTCGTCGAGGACCTTGATGTTCGGCGTCACGAGCTGCGCGAAGTCCTTGTCGCCCGTGACGAGGTAGACCTCGAGCTCGTCCGACGCGAACTGCGCGGCGAGCGTGCCCAGAACGTCGTCGGCCTCGAACCCCTCGCGGATCACGCACGGGTAGCCGAAGCCCTCGACGAGCTTGGGCAGCCAGGGCCACTGCCGACCGAGATCCTCGGGCATGTCGGGCCGATGGCCCTTGTAGTCCGGGTACGTCTCGTGCCGGAAGGTCTTCCCGGAGTCGAAGGACACGACGGCGTAGTCCGGCCGGTACAGGCGCATCATCTTCTGGAACAGCAGCGTGAAGCCGTAGAGCACGCGGGTCGGGAACCCGTCGGAGGCGTGCATCGGCGGCAGCGCGAACTGCACGCGGAACGCGTGGTTGCTGCCGTCCACGAGGAACATCTTCTTCTTCTTGGGCACCCGACCTCCGGCGAAGGCAGCGAGCCTAACGCGGCGCCCGCTCTCCCTGTCGGCCCGCCTGAGCCAGTGCGGCGCGGAGCCCGTCGGGCACGGCGTCTTCGCCGGATTCCCCCTCCGGGATCGCCTCCACGACGCACTGCAGCCAGGCCAGCTCCGCGTAGCGTCCGCGCACCCGCACGTGCTCGCGGTCGTTGCGGAGGTGGAGGACCGGGCCCCCCTCCACCACGTCGAGGTCGGTGGTCCGACCCGGCCGGCCGAGGTGGAAGCGGTCCGACCCGACGATCAACACGCCGCCGACGCGCTCCACGACAGTCGGAGCGCGGCGCGCGTCGAGCCACAGGAGCCCGCTCAGGAGAGCGCGATGCGGCCACACGAGGAAGTTGGCGGCGACTCCCCCGACGAATCCGAGGACCGCGGCCGGCAGCACGGAGAAGAGGGCGGCGAGCGCCAGCTCTCCCGCGCCACCCGCGCCGGGAGCGAGCTCCATCAGGGTCTCGTACCAGAGGGCCAGACCGAGCCCGATGCCCACGGCGACGGCGGCGTTCCCCCCGACCCAATCCCCGCGGGGGAGCACGAGGGGCGACGGCGTCACCTGCAGCCGGAAGCCCCCGTGCGTCACCACGCCATGGGAACGGGGCTCGATGCGCTCACGGAGCCCCTCTGCGGCGCCACGCGACAGACACACCGACTGGCCGGCCACGTCGGCCCAGTCGTGCCCGAGGGTGCGGCCGACGTCGCGGATCGCGCCGCTCGGCGGATGCGAGGGCGCGGGACGGAGGAGGAGGGCGAGCGCGAACGGTACCGTAGGGAAGAGCAGCGTCCACAGATCGAGCTGCGTGGACATCGGGTAGACGGCGACGACCGACCCGATCATCGCGGCCCAGACGAGCGTTCTGGAGATGCGCGAGCTGCTGGGAGGTGGAATCCGGCTGTCCTGCACGTCGGCGATCCGCTCCCGCGATCGGTTACTGGCGTCGGCCTCGGAGAGGCCCATCATGAACTACGAGAAGCTCTTCAACCCGACCGACGAGCACCAGGCGCTGCGCGAGATGGTCGCCGACTTCACGCGGGCCGAGGTCGAGCCCCAGGCCGCGGAGTTCGACGCGAAGGGCGTCTTGAACGTCGACCTCTTCCGGAAGCTCGGCGAGCTCGGGCTCCTCGGCATCACGATCCCCGAAGAGGGCGGTGGCGCCGGGATGGATGCGGTGGCGGCGGTCATCGCGCACCACGAGCTCTCGAAGTCCGATCCGGGCTTCTGCCTGGCGTATCTCGCGCACTCGATGCTGTTCGTGAACAACTTCTACTGGGCTTCGAACGACGAGCAGCGCGGCAGGTACCTCGAGAAGACGATCTCGGGCGAGTGGATCGGCGGCATGGGCATGACCGAGCCGGGCGCCGGCACCGACGTGATCGGGATGACGACGACGGCGGTGAAGGACGGCGATTCGTACGTGCTGAACGGCACGAAGACCTACATCACGAACGGCTGCGAGGGGTACGTCTTCCTGGTGTACGCGAAGACCGGCGACCGGATCACGGCGTTCATCGTCGACCGCGACTGCCCGGGCTTCTCGACCAGCCACCACATCGACAAGCTCGGGATGCGCGGCTCCACGATGTCCGAGCTGATCTTCGAGGACTGTCGGATCCCCGCCTCCAACCTGCTCGGCAAGGAGGGTGGCGGGCTCACGCACATGATGCGGAACCTCGAGATCGAGCGCCTCACGCTCGCCGCGATGAGTGTCGGCATCGCCGACCGCTGCGTCGAGATCATGGTCCGGCACGGCCAGGAGCGGCACACGTTCGGCCAGCCCATCAACCAGTACGGGCAGATCCAGCGGTACATCGCCGACGGCTACGCGATGACCGAAGCCGCGAAGTGCCTCGTCTACAACGTCGCCCGCGACGTGGGGCCCGACGTGCACAACCGCATCGGCTCGGACGCGGCCAAGCTCTTCGCCGCGCCGGTCGGCAAGATGGTGGCCGACTACGCGATGCAGGTGATGGGCGGCTCGGGCTACTGCCGCGAGTACCCCGTCGAGCGTCTGTGGCGCGACGCGAAGCTGCTCGAGATCGGCGGCGGCACGCTCGAAGCGCACCAGAAGAACCTCACGAAAGACCTCGCGCGGCTCCACCGGATCTGATGGCGAGGGTCCTCGTCACCCGGGCGGCCGAAGACGCGCGCCCGCTGTGCCACTCGCTCGAGGCCCACGGCCACGAGCCCGTCCGCGTGCCGTTGCTGCTGCGGCTTTGGGAGGTCGACGCCCTCGCGCAGTGCGCCGCCGAGCACCCGCAGGCCGACTGGCTCCTCGTGACCAGCGCGACGACCGCCGACGTGCTGGCCGCAGGTGCGCCGGGCGCGTGGAAGTCCGCGCGCATCGGGGCCGTCGGTCCGGTCACCGCGCGAAAGCTCGAAGCCATCGGGCGTCCCGCACACGTGGTGCCCGAGCAGCACACCGGGGCCGCGCTGGTCGCGCTGCTGCCCGACCTCACGGGGAAGACCGTGATCTACCCGAAGGCCGATCTGGCGCCCGAGTCCATGCGCGACGCGCTGGTCGAGCGCGGGGCCACGGTGATCGAGGTCGTCGCCTACCGCAACGTCCCGCCGAACGGGCACGTCGAGCGGCTCGCCGCGGCCCTGCCGGTCGACGCG
The DNA here is from genome assembly GCA_020632875.1 of Alphaproteobacteria bacterium. GTDB lineage: Bacteria > Myxococcota_A > UBA796 > UBA796 > JACKEQ01. The sequence goes on along the minus strand of JACKET010000005.1, from coordinate 353,740 downwards.
ACCACCCTGCTCTCCGGGTCCGCCGCAGAGCGCCTGAAAGCCGCGCTGGGCGACCTCGACCCGGCCCTGCTCGGCCGGGTGGTGGTGATCGGCCCCTCCACGGCGAAAGCGGCGCAGGACGTGGGGCTTCCGGTGCACGCCGTCGCGAATCCGTACACGGTGAACGGGCTCTTGATGGCGCTGGACGCGGAGCTCCGGTAGCGCCGAGCCGGGCCTCGAGCCGGAGTGTCGAGTGTCGAGTGTGCTCCGCGCTCAGCGTCCGGGCTCGGGTGGGTCCGTGACGGACGTCCGTCGGTGGAGCGACGGATGTCGGGACACATGTGACGATTCTGAAGCTTCGACCATAGGCATGTCGCGTGCATCGGACCTGGGCGACCACCGGAGGCCTCCCATGTTCGAGTTCTTTCTGCCCGTCCTCGTCGATTTCGCTGTTCTCGCTCTCAGCCTTGCCTGTCTGGCGGGCATCGGGATCTGGGGGCTCATAGAGCTCGCGAGGCCCCGCACCATCGTCGTCCCTCTGCTGCTCGGCCTCACGCCCATCGCGATACCGCTGATCGCGAGCTCCTTCGACTCCCTCGCTGGCGAGCTCGTCTCCGTGGGGTGGGTGGGGAGCATGCTTGGGCTGCTCGTCTCGAGCATGGCATTCGCCTGGTTCGCCGCAGGGCACGGGATCGGGAGCTTCGTGTCGGGCAAGGGCGCGCGCCTCCGGCCAGCGACGACCACCATCGCCGTAGTCGCCGTGGGTCTCGCTCTGGTGGCCACCACCGTCTTCGGGCAAGGCTACTTCCTGCTCGCGCCTCTCCCGCTCATCGCGGTGGTCACGGCCGGTCCGGCGAACCTGCGGGTCGCCTGGATGATCGCCGCATCCCTCGGCCTCCTGCTCGTCCACACCGTCGTCGCGTGTCTCCTCATCCCCATCGCGTTCCCACCGCACACCTGGGCCGACACGATGATCCTGGGCGTCATCCTCTTCGCCGTCGCGGCCCAGGTGATGTTCGTCTTCGGCAGCTTCGCGGCGACCGCCATCACCAGCCTCGCGGAGTCCAGGCTCGCCCCGGCCTGACGTTCACGAGCTGCCGCGACGAAACGACCCCGCGCCCTCGTGCTCCCCATGGAGCGCGAGGGCCGGTGTGTTTCACGACACTCGACACTCGACACTCGACACCCGACCCGCAACGGCGCCTGCCAGGGACCGGGCTCGAAGGCCGAAGGCTACTTGAGCTTCTTCGCGAGCTCGCGGCCCATCGCCGTGACGTGCAGCGGGTCACCCGCGAGCCGGGCCTTCTTCATCGTCTCGCCATCGGCGGCGTAGATCCCGGTGATCGCGATCTGGTCGCCCTCCCACACCGCGTGGGCGGCCGCGGGGACGCTGCAGCCGCCGGAGATGCCGATGAGGAAGCTGCGCTCGGCCTCGACGCAGGCGGCCGTGCGGGGGTCGTGGATGGCCTCGAGGACCGCGAGCGTCTCGGCGTCGTCGCGGCGGGCCTGGACCGCGAGCGCCCCCTGCCCCACCGCCGGGATCATGGTGGCCGCGTCGATCGCCTCGTCGGCGACCTCGGCCAGGCCGAGCCGCGTGAGGCCCGCCATCGCGAGCACGATGGCGTCGTACTCGCCGCTGCGCTGCTTCGCGATGCGGGTGTCGACGTTGCCCCGGATGCCGCGGATGTCGAGGTCGGGTCGCGCGGCCTTCAGCTGCAGCGAGCGCCGGATGGAGCCCGTGCCGACGACCGCACCCTCGCGCAGGCCCGCCAGCGTGGAGCCCACGAGGCAGTCCCGCGGATCGACCCGCGTGGGCACGCTCGCGATGATCAGGCCCGGCGGATCCTCGGTGGGCATGTCTTTCATCGAGTGCACCGCGAAGTGGATCTCGCCCGCCAGCATGGCGTCTTCGAGCTCTTTCGTGAACAGGCCCTTGCCCCCGACCTCTTGCAGCGGGCGGTCGGTGACGCGGTCGCCGCGGGTGCTGATGACGACGAGCTCGACCGGACGGCCCGTGGCCGCCGTGATCGCATCGGCGACCTGCCCGCTCTGCGTGAGCGCGAGCTTGCTGCCCCGGGTTCCGAGCTTCAGGGTGCTCATCCTCTGTCCTCTCTCCACGGCTTCAACAGGGTCTCGATGACCTCGGCGTCGCCTTCGCGCGCAGCGTTGCGCAGGTGGGTGATCTGGCCGTGCAGCAGCTTCTTCACCATGGCCTTGGTCATGGCTTCGACGGCCTGGCGCTGCTTCGGGTCGAGCTGCTCGAGCACCTTCGCGGTGCGCTCGATCTCCTCGAGCCGGATGGTCTCGGCGCGGCGCGTGATGGCGCCGATGTGCTCGCCGACCTCGACCTCGGCGAGGCGCGCCATGAAGCGGTTGGCCTCGTCGGCCACGAGCGCGTCGGCCTCGGCAGCGGCCTTCTCGCGCTCGCGCTTGCCCTGCTCCATCACGTGCGTGAGGTCGTCGACGTTGAAGAGGAACGCCTCGTCGATGTCGTCGACGCCGGGCGCGATGTTGCGGGGCACCGCGAGATCGACGAGGAACAACGGCCGGTAGCGCCGGACGCGCAGAGCGCGCCGCACGTCGTCGGGCTGGATGATGGGCTTCGTCGCGCCCGTCGCCGTGATCACGACGTCGACCTGCCCGAGGTACTCGATCATCCGGTCCCACGCGATGGGCGTGCCGCCGAACTCGGACGCGCACTCGACGCTGCGCTCGTAGGTGCGGTTCGCGACGATGAGCTCTTTGAGGCCCGCGCCCACCATCGCGCGCGCGACCTGCTGCCCCATCTCACCGACGCCCACGAGCAGGGCGCGCTTGTCGTCGAGCCGACCGAAGATCTGCAGCGCGAGGTCGACCCCCGCGTTGCCGACGCCCACCCGCGCCTCGCCGATGCGCGTCTCGGTGCGCACCCGCTTCGCGACGGAGAGCGTCTGCCGCGTGAGCCGGCCCAGCACCCGGCCGAGCGACCGCGATTCTTCGGCGAGCCGGACGGCGTCTTTCACCTGGCCGAGGATCTGCGGCTCGCCCACGACGAGGCTGTCGAGCGAGCTCGCCACGCGGAACAGGTGCTTCACGGCCTCTTCGTTGCGGTACCAGTAGAGGTACCGGTCGATCGGCTCGCCGCCCGGGCCCCGGTGCTCGCCGAGCCAGGCCTCGATGAGGCCGATGTTCTGCGCGACCGCGTAGACCTCGACGCGGTTGCAGGTGCTCACGATGAACGCCTCTTCCGCCGCCCCCTCGAGGCGGAGCCGCTCGAGCCGGTCGCGCACGGCCTCCTCGGACATCGCCATGCGCTCGCGCACCTCGACCGGAGCGGTGTGGTGGGAGAGGCCCACGGCGATGAGGTCACCCATAGGAGTGCCAGCTCGCGAGGATGAAGTTCAGCCCGATGAGCGAGAAGACCATCGCGCCGAAGCCGACGATGCTGAAGTTGGCGGTCCACCGGCCGCGACGCCCGAGGATGAGCCGGGCCTGGAGGGCCACGAAGTACCAGAACCACACGGCGAGCGTGTAGAGGACCTTCGGGTCGAGCGCCCAGCTCTCCTGGAAGGACGCCGTGGCCAGCGCCCCGCCGGCGCCGATGCCGAGCGTGAGCGCGATGAAGCCGAACAGCATGGACCGGAACTGGATGCGGTCGAGCGACTCGAGCGACGGGAGCCGGCCGATGCGGTCGAACCGCTTCTTCTTCAGCGCGTCGCGGACGTAGAGGTAGAGCACGCCCACCGCGCTCGACAGCGCGAAGCCCGCGACGCCCGCGAACAGGAGCGCCAGGTGGATGGGCAGCCAGACGTTGAGCCCGTCGGTCTGGTCGAGGGCGGACACGGTGGCGTGTGGCACCACGAGGGCCGTGCCGAGCGCCACCATCGCGAGCGGCGCGAGCAGGATGCCGAGCGCGCGTTGCTGGCCGTGCGCGACGAAGAAGTACGCCGTCATCACGCCGAGCGAGCACGCCGACAGCGCCTCGGGCAGACCCGGCGACCACGTCGAGAACACGGCCTCTTCGGCGAGGGTGGCGAGATGCAGCAGCGCGCCGACGCCCGCGACGAGGCGCACCCGCTCGCGCAGCCCCGCCGGCACGGCCGAAGGCAGGAGGTGGGCGAGCAGCACGACCGCGTACACGACGAGGACGGCGATGTAGGGGATGCGCTCCACGACGGCAGCTTAGTACGCGGGGGGCCAAGTCTCGACCGCCGCCGCGCACGAACCTCGCGATCGCCCGCTCCCGACGGTTGCCGGAGCAGGTTCGCCGTACTTATGTAGCGGGCTCCAGCGCCGGAGAGTCGAATGTCCGCCACCGTGTCCGATGTCACCGATTCCAACTTCGAGTCCGAGGTCCTGAAGTCCGAACGGCCCGTCCTGGTCGACTTCTGGGCCGAGTGGTGCGGCCCCTGCAAGGCGCTCGCGCCGGCCGTGCACTCCGTCGCCGACGAGCACGAGGGCGCGCTGAAGGTCGTGAAGCTCGACATCCAGACCAACATGAAGACGGCGATGAGCTACCGCGTGTCCAGCATCCCCACGCTGATCGTCTTCAAGAACGGCGCCGAAGTGGCGCGTCAGCAGGGCGCCGCCGGCGGTGTGCAGGCCATCCGTCGCCTCGTGCAGGCCCACGTCTGATCCCCCGGGCCCCGCGGGGCCCGCACAGGAGGCGCCGTGGCCGGCGGAAGCAAGCTCGCCGTCTATGCGGCCATCGGAGCGAACTCCGTGGTCACGCTCGCGAAGTTCGTCGGGTTCGCCCTGACCGGCAGCGGGGCGATGTTCTCCGAGGGCATCCACTCCACGGCCGACGTCGGCAACCAGGTGCTGCTCGCCGTCGGCATGAAGCGCGCGAGCCGGCCGCCCGACGACGACCACCCGGCGGGATACGGCCGCGAGGCGTTCGTCTGGGCGCTCATCAGCGCGGTCGGCATCTTCTTCCTCGGCTGCGGCGTGACCGTGATGCACGGCATCGAGTCGCTGCAGCACCCGCACGTCACCCACGAAGACCAGACGGTGAACATCGCCATCCTGCTCTTCGCGCTGGTCGCCGAGGGGGCCACGCTGGCCATCGCCGTCCGGGGGCTCCGGCACCAGGCCCACGAGCTCGGCATCGGGTTCGTCGAGCACCTGAAGACCACCGACGATCCGTTCGGCGTGGCGGTGCTCCTCGAAGACAGTGCCGCGGTCACGGGCGTGCTCATCGCGCTGGCCGCCGTGGCCCTCTCCGAATGGACGCACCAGCCGTACTGGGACGCGATCGGCTCGCTGGCGATCGGCGCCCTGCTCGGCCTCGTCGCCGTGTTCCTCATCTGGAAGAACGCCCAGCTGCTGGTCGGGCGTGCCGTGCACCCCCGCGAGCGCGACGCCATCCGGGCCATCCTCGAGAGCGAGCCCGCCATCGAGCGCATCGTCCAGCAGAAGGCGCTCGTCGTGGGCGCCGAGGCGATGCGGATCTCCGCCGAGCTCGACTTCGACGGCGCCTACTTCGCCGAGCGTTTCCTCGACTCCCACGACCTCGACGCCATCCGGGCGCGGATCGAGGGCGACCCCGACGCGCTGCGCGCCTTCCTGGCCGAGTTCGGCGAGGCGGTGGTCGACGACGTGGGCGACGAGGTCGATCGCATCGAAGCGCGCATCCGGGCCGCGATGCCGAAGGCCGGCATCATCGCGCTCGAGCCGGACTGACATGAGACTGTCCCACGCAGAGGGGCATACTCGTGGTACTTTTCGCGCACGGGGTTCCCTGGCGTGATTCTGGACGAGGTCAAGAAGGCGGTTCAGCCCGAGCTGGACCAGGACTTCGATGCACTCTACGAAGAGTTCGTGGCAGAGACGGGCGAGGCCGACGTCGTCGAGTTCCTCATCCACCTCCACGACTTCGGGCTGATCTCCGACGAGCTCGTGAAGCAGCTCGCCGACGACGGAACGCTGGGGTTCGAGAAGCCGAAGAGCGGCGGTGAAGGCGCCCTCGCTCCGATCGACTGGGGCGACGACGAAGAAGGCGAAGAAGAGGCGACGGTCCTCGCGAAAGCCAGCGACCTGATCAAGATGACGGAAGAGGCCGCGGGTCAGCCCATGGCCGCGAAGCCCGCGACGGCCCCCGAGAAGCCTGCAGCCCAGAAGCCCCCGCCTCCGAAGGCCGAGCCGCCGAAGGCCGAGCCACCGAAGGCCGAGCCCCCGAAGGCCGCCGCGAAGTCGAAGCCCACGTCCGACGCCCCGAAGAAGCCGGCACCGCCGCGCGACCCCGCGCCGCCCGAGCCGATGACGCCGACCTCGCCGGGTCGTGGCCTGGCGTTCGTCCCCGACTTCCAGAACGCCCCCGACGAAGACGAAGAGTCGAGCAAGAAGCGGACGATGTTCCGCAAGCGCAGCGACGGCGGCTGGGCCGAGACCGACGCGCTGTCGACCAAGACGCAGAAGCCCGAGCGCCAGCGCAAGCGTCCCACGCGCGAGCCCGTCCAGAAGCGCCGCGACGAAGCCCACTACGAGTTCACCGGCCTCGTCGGCGAAGGCGCGATGGGCAGCGTGCACCTCGCGAAGGACAAGATCCTCCACCGGAAGATCGCCTACAAGGAGATGTCCGACGAGATCGCGGAGCAGCCGGCGCTGGCGAGCAAGTTCGCCGCCGAGGCCCAGATCACCGCGCAGCTCGAGCACCCGAACATCGTGCCGGTCTACGCCCTCGAGGGCGAAGCCGCCTACACGATGAAGCTCATCCGCGGGCGCACGGTCGAAGACCTCATCCGCGAGACCCGCGACCTCTACAAGTCCCGGAAGTCCATCGACGAAGACCATTCGCTCGAAGGTCGGCTCGACATGTTCCTGAAGGTCTGCGACGCCATCGCCTTCGCCAACGCCCGCGGGGTCGTCCACCGCGACCTCAAGCCCGAGAACATCATGCTCGGCGAGTTCGGCGAGGTGTACGTGATGGACTGGGGCATCGCGCACCTGATGGAGGGCCACTTCGACGAGAAGCCCGTCGTCGAGGGCATGGAGGACGAAGGCGAGCTCATCATCGGCACGGTCGGCTACATGTCGCCCGAGCAGGCCGACGGCCGCACCGAAGAGCTCACGGGCGCGAGCGACCAGTACGCCCTCGGGCTCATCCTGTTCGAGCTCGTGAGCCTGAAGGAGGCCGTCACCGGGAAGAACCGGCTGCACCTCCTCACGCGCCAGCAGGAGGGCGAGGTCGACCGCCTGGTGCACGCGTTCCGCGAGCGCATCCCGCCCGAGATCGTGGCCATCGTCACGAAGGCCACGCAGGTCGACCCGAAGCGCCGCTACACCACGGTCGACCACCTGGGTGACGACATCCGCCGCTTCCTGCGCGGCGAAGCCGTAAAAGCCAAGCCCGACAACCCGTGGCAGGCCCTGGTCCGGTGGACGGGCCGGCACCGGCAGCTCACCCTGCTCGCCGCGATGATGGTCATCTTCATGAGCTTCGTGTTCGTGACCTTCATCGGCATCTGGACGCAGGTGTCGCTGTCGCGCGCCGCGGCCCGCGAGCAGTCGGTCTCGAACCTCGTCACGACCGTGGGTCGCCAGTCGAGCTTCGTCGACGGGCAGTTCCTGCGGCTCGAGGGCCTCCTCGCCGTGCTGGCGGCCTCCGCCGAGGATCTCCTCGTGCTGGGCGAGTCGAGCAGCCGCATCTACACCTCGCAGGACTACAACGACGAGAAGGGCCCGCCCGACCTCGCAGAGTCGCGCCGGTACCGCATCCCCGTCAGCGTGACGAAGTCCACGTTCGTCGTGCCCGAAGGCATGCCGGCCGCCGACAGGCTGCTGACGCTCCCCAAGCTCGACCCGATGAACCGGCACTACCGCAAGGTCCTGCTGCGCAGCCTCTCCGAAGAGGCCGCCACCATGACGCCGCTGCGGGCAGCGCACGCGATCACCGACGTGGGCACGCCGATCGCCTGGACCTACATCGGCCTGCAGAACGGCGCCTACAACGTCTACCCCGGCCACGGCGGCTACATCGGCGGCTACGACCCGCGCGAGAAGCCCTGGTACCAGAACGCCGCGAAGTCGAAGGGCCCGCAGTGGGGCCTGCCCGAGAGCGACGACGACGGCGGTCGCATCGGCACCGTGGTCTCGTGCTCGATGCCGCTGTTCGACCGCTCCGGCGACCTGATGGGCGTCGTCGGCATCGACGTGGGCTTCGACTACCTCGCGAACGAGATCCTCGAAGCGAAGGAGCTCGCCGACGCCGGGGCCAAAGCGGTCCTGCTCGACACCTCGGGGCGCGTGATCTTCGACCCGCAGAAGATGAAGCGCGGCATGACCGACGAAGCGCCTCAGCTCTTCGAGAACCCCGTCGTGGTCGAGGCCGTGAAGCAGCGCCGCAGCGGCTACCTCGAGGTCGGTGACGAGATCATCGTCTACAACCGGATGGCGTCGCTCGACTGGTACTACGTCGTCCGCGGCCCCACCGACCCGCTGCTCGCGGCCGTCGGTCAGTAGACGCAGGCCGCCGCACGGCCTGCGGTCCCGATCGAGCGGGGGGCGTTCGCACCGATCGTGCGACTTCGCACAGCAGTGACAATCTGTGACAACCCGGCCGCCGACACCTGGGTAAGTGATTGCTCACTCACTGGTTAGTGAGTGCTCACTCACCCGACCCCGTTGGCGCTCCATGGCCCGTCCACGCCAGTTCTCAGACCACGAGATCCTCGAGATCGCGCGCGCCTGCTTCCTCGAGCAGGGCCCGGGCGTCTCCACGACCGTCATCGCCGAGCGGGTCGGCCTCTCGCAGGCCGCGCTGTTCAAGCGCTTCAAGACCAAGAAAGACCTGATGATGGCGGCCCTGCTGCCGCCCGCGGTCCCGCCGTTCGTCGACCTCATGGAGGCCGGCCCCACCGAGGGGCCCATCGCCGACCAGCTCGTCGCCATCGCGCACAGCGTCTTCTCGTTCTTCCAGGAGATCGTGCCCTGCGTCGCGACGCTGCACGCCAGCGGCTTCGACAAGGACGACCTGTTCGCGAGCTACGACATCCCCCCGCCCATCCGCACGAACATCGCGATGACCCGCTGGTTCGTGAAGGCGTGCGAGCAGGGGCGGGTCCGCCAGGTGCCGCCCGTCGACCTCGCGACCGCGTTCCTCGGCACGCTGCACGTGCGCGCCTTCATGAAGCACGTCGGCGCGCCCTTCCCCGACGACCCCTCCGACTACATCCGCAACGTCGTCGACGTGTTCGTCAACGGCGTCGAGGAGGCCCGGTGATCCTCTTCCTGCTCACCGCATTCGCGAGCCCTCGCGACGATCTCGTCCGGCCCGACGCCCTGCCCGCATGGGCCGGCGAAGACGGCGAAGCCCGCGTCGAGGGCGCGTGGTGGGACACGTTCGGCGACCCGGGGCTCTCGCAGATCATGACCGCCGCGGTCTCCGCGAACCGCGACCTGCGGGCGAGCGTCGCGCGCGCCCACGCCACGAACGCCGCCAGCAAGCAGACCTTCGCGAGCGTCAGCCCGCAGATCAGCTTCGACGTGAGCGGCACCCTGGCCCCCACGGCCACGCGCGGCTTCCAGTTCGGCGGGTTCCAGGTGCCCGGCGCGCCCGAGCCGCCGAAGACGTACCAGACCGGCTCCGCGGCCTTCACGGCGGCCTGGGAGCCCGACGTGTTCCTGAAGAACACCGAGAACATCCGCGCCTCGCGTCACGATGCCCGTGCGGCCGAGGGCGACCGCGACGCCGTCATCCTCGCGTTCGCGACCCGCGTGGCCGAGGGGTACTTCGACCTCGTCACGGCGCGCCAGCGGGTCGAGATCGTCGAGCGCCAGCAGCAGGCGACCGAGGCGCTGCTCGAGATCGTCGAGCTGCGGTACCAGGGCGGCGACGCCACGGCCGTCGACCTGCTCCAGCAGCGCCAGCAGGCCGCGACGGTCCGCGCCCAGGTGCCGCTGGCGCGCGCCCAGGTCACCACCCTCGAGCAGCAGCTCGCCGTGGCGCTGGCCCTGCCGCCCGCGACCGTCGTGCCGGGCGTCTCCGAGCGCCTGCCCGCCCTGCCGCCCGTCCCCGACGCCGGGATCCCGGCCGACCTCGTGTTGAGCCGCCCCGACCTGCGGGCCGCCGAGTACCGGCTCGACGCCGCGACCGCGCGCAAGAACACCGCCGTCCGCCAGCTCCTCCCGACGCTCCGCATCCAGGGGCAGGCGGGCTGGCAGTTCTTCAACGAGACCGAGCTCAAGTCCCAGACCTTCTGGACGGCGAGCGCGTCGGTCTCCGTCCCGCTCTTCCAGGGCGGCCGCACGCACTACGGCATCGAGAGCGCGCGTGCCGCCGAGGTCGCGAACGTCCACGCGTACACGCAGCTCGCCGCCAACGCCGTTCTCGAGGTCGAGAGCGCGCTCGTGCTCGAGCGGCAGCGCGCGGCCCACCTCGAGGCCACCTCCGCACAGGAGGAGGCCGCCCGCCAGGCGTGGGAAGAGGCCCGCACGCAATACGTCGCGGGCATCGGCAACTACCTGGCCCTCCTCACCTCCCAGACCACCCACCAGGCCGCCGAGCTCGCGAAGCTCGACAGCCAGCGCCAGCTGATCTCGGCCCGCATCCAGCTCCACGACGCCCTCGGCGGTAGCTGGCCGGCGGACGTGGCCGAGTCCATCGGAGACGCACGATGAGCAGCGAACAGGACACCGAGACCTTCTCGCGCAAGGCGCTGGGCGTCACGCCCGAGCCCGCACCGTCCGCGCGGCCGCCCGACCCCGAGCCGCCCACCGACCCCGGCGAGGCGCGCATGGAGGCCGCGATGGGCCCGCTCACGTGGCTCCTCACGCGGATCTTCGTGCCCGGGGCCGTGGTCGTGGGCGGAGTCGTGTGCATGGGCTTCCTGTTCGCGATGCGCCCCCACGCCGAGCGCACGGCTGTCGAGGCCGCCGTGCCGGAGGTCTCGGTCGCGACGCTCGAAGCGCGCGCGCTGCCCGCGAACATCGAGGGCAGCGGCGTCGTCGTGCCGGCCAAGCAGGTGCGCCTGGCCGCCGAGGTGCAGGGCAAGGTCGTGACGCAGTCCGACAAGCTCGTGCCCGGCGGGCGTTTCCGGAAGGGCGACCTGCTCGTGCAGCTCGACAGCCGCGACTACCGCGCCGCCGTCGAGGCCCAGGAGCGCGCCGTGAAGCAGGCCGAGCTCGAGCTGGCCCTCGAGCGCAACCGCGGCGAGGTCGCCCGGCGCGAGTGGGAGCTGCTCGGCGACAAGGCGAAGGTCGACGCCGACCTCGCGCTCCGCAAGCCGCACCTCGCCACCGCCGAGGCCGCGCACGAAGCGGCCCTCGCCGCCCTCGAGCAGGCGCAGGCGAACCTCGGCCGAACCCGCGTCACGGCGCCGTTCGACGCGATGGTCATCGAAGAGGCCGTGGATCCGGGGCAGATCGTCGGTCCCGCGTCGCCCGTCGCGACGCTCGTGGGCACCGAGGCGTTCTGGGTGCAGGTCAGCCTGCCGGTCGAGAAGCTGTCGGGCATCGACGTTCCCGGCATCACGGCCGACGCCGGGAGCACCGCGAGCATCGTGCAGAAGCTCGGCCCCGACGCCATCGTCCGCGAAGGCAAGGTGCTCCAGCTCATGGGGCAGCTCGATCCGCAGACGCGAACCGCGCAGCTGCTCGTCGAGATCCCCGACCCACTCGTCGGCGAGGGGCTGCCGCTGCTGCCGGGCGCTTGGGTGGATGTCGCCATCACCGGCAAGTCGCTCGAGAACACCTGGGAGATCCCGCGCACGGCGCTCGAGAAGGGCGAGTACGCGTGGGTCGTCGACCCGGAGGACACCCTGCGGCGCCGCAACGTGACGGTGGGCTGGCGGACCCCGGAGAGCGTCATCGTGACAGGCGGTATCGAGCCCGGTGACCGCCTCGTGACCAGCCCGCTCGCCCTCCCCATCGACGGACAGCTCGTGAAGCCCATCGAGGAGGCCGGATGAGCACCGAGACCCCCGAGGGCCCGGAGAAGGGCCCGATCTCGTGGATGGCGCGCAACGGCGTCGCCGCGAACCTCCTGATGTTCGTCATCATCGCCGCCGGCATCGTCGGGATGTTCCGGACGACCCAGGAGGTCTTCCCGAGCTTCACCCTCGACATCATCACGGTGAGCATCCCCTACCCCGGCGCCTCGCCGACCGAGGTGGAGCAGGGCATCGTGCTGGCGGTCGAAGAGGCCGTGCGCGGGCTCGACGGCGTGAAGAAGGTGAGCTCCAAGAGCTCCGAGGGCGTGGGGACGGTGTCGGTCGAGCTGCTGCTCGGCGCCGACCGCCAACAGGGCCTCGCCGACGTGAAGTCCGCGGTCGACGGCATCACCTCGTTCCCCGAAGAGGCGCTCGAGCCGCGTGTCTCGCTGGTCTCCAACCGCCGCGAGGTCATCAGCCTGGTGATCTCGGGCGACCAGGACCTCGAGACGCTGCACGGGCTCGCCGAGAAGGTGCGAACCGACCTCACGACGAACCCGGACGTCCGCGTGCCGGTGCCCGTGCTCGGCACCTACCTGCCGATGACGCGCCCCGGCGAGGCCGTGACCCAGGCCGAGATCTTCGGCATCCGCCCGCTCGAGGTGAGCATCGAGATCCCCCGCGAGGCCATCGAGGCCCACGGGCTCTCGCTCACCAACGTCGCCCAGCAGATCCGCCTGCAGTCGCAGGAGATCCCCGGTGGCGCCGTGAAGACCGAAGGCGGCGAGATCCTGGTGCGCGTCGACTCGCGCCGCCGCACCGCGAAGGACTTCGCCGACATCGAGCTCCGCGGCACCGCCACCGGCGCCCGCCTGCGCCTCGGCGACGTGGCGACCATCATCGACGGCTATGCCGACACGGACCAGGAGTCCTTCTACAACGGCCGCCGCGCCGTGCGCGTCACCGCGTACCGCGTGGGCAACGAGACCCCGCGCGGCGTCGCCGGCACCGTGCGGGCGTACGCCGACAAGCTCCGCGCCGAGCTGCCCGAGAACGTGTCGGTCGATATCTGGGCCGACGATTCCATCATCCTGGACGAGCGGATCGAGCTCCTCGTGCGCAACGGGGCCATGGGGCTCGTGCTCGTGTTCTTCGTGCTCGCGCTGCTGCTCGACCTGCGCCTCGCGTTCTGGGTCGGCCTCGGCATCCCGATCAGCTTCATGGGCACGTTCTTCCTGATGCCGGCGATGGACATCAGCATCAACATGGTGAGCCTGTTCGCGTTCATCGTGACGCTCGGGCTCGTCGTGGACGACGCGATCATCGTCGGCGAGAACGTGCACGAGAAGACCGAGCGCGGCATCCCGGGCATGACCGCCGCCATCGAGGGCGCCCAGGAGATGGCCGTGCCCGTGGCGTTCGCCGTGCTCACGACGTGTGCCGCGTTCGCGCCCATGCTCTTCGTGCCGGGCGTCATGGGCAAGATCTTCCGGCTCATGCCGGTGGTCGTCATCTCGGTGCTCGTGTTCTCGCTCGTCGAGAGCTTCTTCGTGCTGCCCGCCCACCTCGGCCACACGCCTGCGGCCTTCGACCTGCTGGGGCGCTGGTTCGGCTGGGTGACGCGCCCGATCGAGTGGGTCCGGATCCGCGTCTCCGGCGGCCTCGACTCCTTCACGCACAAGCTCTACCGCCCGATCCTCGAGGTGGCGCTGCGGTACCGCTACGTCACCGCGGCCGCAGCAGTCGCGGCGTTCCTCCTCACGATCGGCGTCATCGGCTCGGGGCTCGTGCCCTTCCGGTTCTTCCCGAAGCTCGAGGGCGACAAGCTCGTCGCCACGGCGCGCTACCCGTACGGGACGCCGGCCGCGAAGACCGCCGAGGTGCAGCGGGCGCTCGAGGAGGGCGCGTTCCGCGCGATCGACGCGAACGGCGGGCGCGACATCCTCATCGGCATGTTCTCGCGGCTCGGCGAGGGCCCGATCCAGGGCGGCCCGGCGGGCGGCGCCGTGGACAGCGGCTCGCACATGGTGACCGTCGAGCTGTTCGTCGTCCCGACCGACCAGCGCGACATCAGCGCCGAAGAGCTGGCGTTCGCCTGGGAGGAGCAGCTGCCGTCCTTCCCCGGGCTCGAGTCGCTCGTCATCAACAGCTCGGTGGGTCCGGGCGCCGGCGCGGCCGTCGACGTGCAGCTCATCCACGCCGAGAACGACGTGCTGGCGGCCGCTTCGAACGAGCTCACCGACGTGCTGCGCACGTACCCGAGCCTGACGAACATCGAGAACGCGTACTCGAACGGCAAGCCGCAGCTCGACTACGACCTCAAGCCGCTCGCCTCCACGATGTCCCTCACGGCCGCCGACCTCGGCAACCAGGTGCGCGCGGCGTTCTACGGCGCCGAGGCCCTGCGCGAGCAGCGCGGGCGCAACGAGGTCAAGGTGATGGTGCGGCTGCCCGAAGACCAGCGGGCCAGCGAGTACGACCTCGAGGAGCTCAGGATCACGACGCCCGCCGGCCGCCAGGTGCCCCTCGGCTACGTGGCGGACTACGAGCGGACCCAGGCGCCGACCAGCATCTCGCGCGAGCGCGGACGCCGGATGGTCGAGGTGAAGGCCGAGCTCGCGAAGGGCTACGCCAGCAGCCGCGAGATCATCCAGTCCCTCGAGGAGGAGATCCTCCCCGGGCTCAAGGAGAAGTACCCGGGCCTGCAGGCCGAGTTCGCAGGCGCTCAGCGGGAGCAGAGCGAGGCGATGGGCTCGCTCGGATGGAACTTCCTGCTGTCGGCGTTCGTGATCTACGCCCTGCTGGCCGTGCCGTTCCGGAGCTACCTGCAGCCGCTCATCATCATGAGCGCCATCCCGATGGGCCTCGTGGGCGCCGTCGGAGGGCACCTCGTGATGGGCTACGAGCTGTCGATGATCAGCTCGTTCGGCATCGTGGCGCTCGCCGGCGTCGTGGTGAACGACAGCCTCGTGCTGGTCGACGCCTCCAACGGCTACCGGGCCGCGGGAGCCACGCCGTTCGAGGCCGTGGTGATGGGCGGGACGCGACGCATGCGGCCGATCCTCCTCACCTCGCTCACGACGTTCATGGGGCTCGCGCCGATGATCGCGGAGCCCAGCGTGCAGGCGCGATTCCTCATCCCGATGGCGATCAGCCTCGGGTTCGGCGTGCTGTTCACGACCTTCGTGACCCTGCTGCTGATCCCGGCGCTGTACCTCATCCTCGAGGACGTGATCGAGACGGTGCTGAGCGTTTTCCGCCTCGCACCTGCGACACCCTCCGCGGAGGTCGGTTAGCCGTTATACCGACCGGCCCCCCATGGAGTGGTGATGCGCGCACACATTGCAGCGCTGCTGGTCGTCCTGTCCGCCTGCAACGGCGGCCGCGAGCCGAGCATCTCGGGCGCCGAGAGCCCGACGGGCACGGCGCGCCCGAAGGCAGCCCCCCAGGTGCAGGACGCCGCGGGGAAGACCGGCCTCAAGATCGTGATGACCGAGGCCGGCGAGGCCGGAGACGGCGGGTACGAGCGTCCCGCGGCGGCTGACGCCACGGCGCTCGCCCAGGCGGAGATCGACCGGCTCCTCGCCCGTACCGATCGGCTCGAGATCCAGGACGGCGACCGCCAGGTCTTCGCCAAGCGATCCGAGTCGATGAAGCCGCCGCTCACGGGCGAGACGGTCCAGGTCCCCTTCCCTCCGCCCGAAGACGCCAAGGCGCCCACGGTGCCCGAGGGTCCGCTGAAGGTCCTGCGCTACGCGCCCGAGGGCGACGTGCCGATCGCGCCGCGTCTCTCCGTCACGTTCGACCGGCCGATGGTCGCGATCACCTCGCAGGAGGTCGCCGCCGAGACCGTGCCGGTGAAGCTCTCGCCGCAGCCCGAGGGCGCGTGGCGCTGGCTCGGCACGAAGACGATCGTGTTCGAGCCGACCGTCCGCTTCCCGATGGCCACCGAGTACACCGTCGAAGTGCCCGCCGAGACGCACTCCGCGACGGGTGACGTGCTGAAGGAGTCCACGAAGTGGGCCTTCTCGACGCCGCCGCTGAAGCTCCAGTCCTACTCGCCGTCGCACGACCAGGTCGATCTGAAGCCCGTCATCTGGCTGGCGTTCGACCAGGCCATCGACGAAGCGAAGATGCTCGAGCACATCCGTGTCGAGGGCGGCGACAAGGCCTGGCCGGTGCACCTCGCGACCGAGGCCGAGCTCGCAGCGGCCGACTCCATCCCGCAGACGTGGTCGCGCTCCGAGGCCCCCGAGCACCGCGACCTGTACCTCGTCCCCGACGAGCCGCTGCCGAAGGCCACGCGCTTCACGGTGCGGGTGAAGGCCGGTGCGCCGAGCGCCGAAGGCCCGGTCCCCACGAAGTCCGAGCAGAGCTTCGGCTTCAGCACGTACAGCCCGCTGCGCGTCGAAGAGCACTACTGCGGCTGGCGCGACCGGTGCCCGCCCGACTCGCCGTGGGTGGTGCGCTTCAACAACCAGCTCGACACGGCTTCGGTGAAGGGCGACGCCATCCGCATCGACCCCGACGTGAAGCTCGGCGTGGCCGCGAACTGGACCACCCTCTCCCTGATGGGCGACAAGCCGGGCAGCAAGACCTACACCGTCCGCCTGCCGCCCGACATCACCGACCAGTTCGGCCAGACGCTGGGCGACACGAAGCCCCTGACCTTCACGGTCGGCAAGGCCGACCCGACGCTGTGGATGCCGTACGACGTCGTCACGGTGCTCGACCCCGACGCGAAAGAGCCGTCCATCAACGTCTACACGCGCAACCAGCCGTCGGTGCGCGTCGTCGTGCACCGCGTCCAGCCCGAGGACTGGAACCGCTACCTCCACTGGAAGCGCGAGCACGACCGCGAGACCTCGAATCCCGACCTGCCCGGGAAGCTCGTCGCGGACGAGAGGATCGACATCACCGGCCCCGACGACGCGCGCGTCGAGACCTCCATCCCGCTCGGGAAGTGGCTCGACGGCGGCCTCGGTCACCTCGTGGTGTGGGTGCGCGGCACGAAGAAGGCGAGCCAGTGGGACCGCCCGGAAGGCATCACCTGGCTCCAGGCCACGAAGCTCGGCGTCGATGCGTTCGCCGACGAAGACGACCTCTACACCTTCGCGACCGACCTCTCCACGGGTGCGGCCATCGCCGACGCCACCGTGGCGCTCGTCCCGAAGCCGAACAGCGACGAGGGCCGCGCCACGAGCGGCGCCGACGGCGTCGCGAAGCTCGCCATGCCGAGCGATCCGGGCAACCAGACCCAGGTGCTGAAGGTCACGAAGGGCGCCGATTCGGCGTTCCTCCCCGGCAACACCTGGTACTGGAACGACAGCCCGACCTGGCGGCGCTGGGGCACGTCCGAGTCGCTGCGCTGGTTCACGTTCGACGACCGGGGCCTCTACAAGCCCGGCGAGACCGTGCGGATCAAGGGCTTCGTGCGCAAGTACGTGCCCGGTCCGACCGGCGACATCGAGCGGTCCGACATGCCCGGCAAGAGCGTGAAGTGGCGGGCGACCGGCCCCCGCGGCAACGACATCGGGTCCGGTGAGGCCGAGGTGTCGAAGAACGGCGGGTTCGACTTCCAGATCGCCCTGCCCGACTCGGTGAACCTCGGCTACGCGAACGTCTGGATCGACTCCGGGACCGGGTGGAGCACCAGCCACTCCTTCCAGATCCAGGAGTTCCGCCGGCCCGAGTTCGAGGTCTCGGCGAGCATCGCGCCCGGCCCGCACCTCCTCGGCGACCGCACCACCGCGACCATCACCGCGAGCTACTACGCGGGCGGCGGCCTGCCCGGCGCCGACACCAACTGGTACGCGAGCGCCAGCCCCGGCAGCTACACGCCGCCGAACCAGTCCGACTTCAGCTTCGGCGAGTTCAACCCGTGGTGGTGGGGCGGCTGGTGGTACGGCGACGACACCGTCCGGCAGGGCTTCGACGCGCCCTCGCTCACCGCGAAGACCGATGCGGCCGGCATGAGCGAGGTCGAGCTGTACTTCGCGGCGATGGACCCGCCCCGGCCGATGAACGTCAACGTCTCGGCGACCGTGATCGACGTGAACCGCCAGACCTGGTCGACCAACGCCAGCACCCTGGTGCACCCCTCGGCCCGCTACGTCGGGCTGCGCGCCGTTCGCTCCTTCGTGAAGGAGGGCGAGGAGCTCGTGGTCGAAGCCGTCCTCACCGACATCGAGGGCACCCGGGTCGCGAACGAGCCGATCGACATGGTGATCGCGCGCGAATCCTGGAAGTACAAGGACAATCGCTACCAGAAGGTGCGCGAGGACGAGCAGAAGTGCAGCGTCAAGAGCGCCGCCGACCCCGTGAAGTGCACGTTCGAGCCCGACGAGGGCGGCACGTACGTGCTCGAGGCGAAGGTCGTCGACTCCGACGGGCGCCCGAACACGAGCGAGCTGCGGATGTGGGTGCAGGGCGGCGACGCCACGCCGTCCCGCGAGGTCGAGCTCGAGCGCGTGCTGATCGTGCCGAACGCCGACACCTACGCGCCCGGCGACGAGGCCGAGCTCTTCGTGAAGGCGCCGTTCGCGCCGGCCGACGCCATCGTCACGTGGCGCCGCGAGGGCATCGTGAAGACCGAGCACGTGCGGCTCGAGGAGTCCAGCACGACGCTCTCCATCCCGATCGAAGACGCGCACACCCCGAACCTGCACGTCCAGGTCGAGCTCACGGGGCAGACCGACCGGCTCGACGACCAGGGCAAGCCCACGGGTGCGAAGCGCCCGGCCTTCGCGACGGGCACCATCGATCTGCCCGTTCCGCCGGTGCACCGGGGGCTCGATGTGTCCGTCGAGCCCGCCGAGGCGGCCCTGTTGCCGGGTGGCACCACGACCGTGAAGGTCAGCGTGCACGATGCGAAGGGCGCGTCCGTGTCCGGCGCCGAGGTCGTGGTGGCCGTGGTCGACGAGTCCGTGCTCGCGCTCACCGGCTACAAGCTCACCGACCCGCTCGACGTGTTCTACGCCCGGCGCGGCGCGGGGGTCACCGACTACCGCATCCGCAGCCTGCTGCGGCTCGCGAACCCCGCCGACGTGCCCACGCCCGACGCGGCGGCCCAGCCCGCCCCACCGCCAGGCGCGATGGGCGCGGAGATCCAGTCGCTCGGTGCGCTCGGATCGACCGGCGCGGGCAAGGGCGGGGGCGGGATGCGCGAAGAGCGCGCGAAGTCGTCTCGCTCCACGATGCTCGACGCGGCGGCCGAAGCCGAGCCCGCCGACGCCGATGGGTACTTCGGCGCGAACATGGCGGGCGGCGATTCCGGCCCGGCGATCAAGGTCCGCCAGGACTTCTCGGCGCTCGCGCTGTTCGCCCCCCACGAGGCCACGGCCGCGAACGGCACCGTCACCGTCGAGCTGAAGCTGCCCGACAACCTCACGCGCTACCGCATCATGGCGGTGGCCGTCGACGACGCGAAGCGCTTCGGCAAGGGTGAATCCACGGTCACGGCGCGCAACCCCGTGATGGTCCGTCCGTCCGCGCCGCGGTTCCTGAACTTCGGCGACCGCTTCGAGCTGCCGTTCGTCGTCCAGAACCAGACCGATGCCCCGATGCAGGTCTCCATCGCGGTGGAGTCGACCAACGCGGCCTTCCTGAAGGATCTCGACGAGGTCGGCGACCCCTACGAGATCGGCACGCGCACCGCCGGCCGCAAGCTCACCGTCCCCGCGAACGACCGCGTCGAGGTGCGCCTGCCGGCCGCCGCCGACATGGCCGGCACGGCGCGCTTCCAGGCAGCCGTCTCCGCCGGCTCGTTCTCCGATGCCGTGCGCTTCGAGCTGCCCGTCTGGACGCCCGCCACGACCGAGGCGTTCGCGACGTACGGCACGATCGACGAGGGCGCCATCAAGCAGCCGGTCAGCGCGCCGGGAGACGTGTGGACGCAGTACGGCGGCCTCGAGATCACCACGAGCAGCACGTCGCTCCAGGCCCTCACCGACGCCATGCTGTACATCGTCGGCTACCCGTACGACTGCAGCGAGCAGCTCTCGAGCCGCGTGATGTCGATCGCGGCCCTGCGCGACGTGCTCACGGCGTTCGACGCCGAGGGCCTGCCGAGCGCCCAGGCGATGGAGGCCGCCGTCGACCGCGACCTCGAGCTGCTGTCGAAGCTCCAGAACGGCGACGGAGGGTTCGCGTTCTGGCGCCGCAACGACCCGAGCTGGCCCTACCTGTCCATCCACGTCGCGCACTCGCTCGCGAGGGCCGAGCAGAAGGGCTACACGCTGCCCGAGCGCATGAAGGACCGCAGCCTCGCGTACCTCCGCCGGATCGAGAACCACATCCCGCACTGGTACGGGCTCCGCTACAAGAACACGCTCATCGCGTACGCCCTGTACGTGCGCGAGCTGTTCGGCGACGCCGACGTCGAGCGCGCGAAGCGGCTCTACAAGTCCGCGGGCACCAGCGGGCTGCCGATGGAGGCGCTCGGATGGCTGCTGCCGACGCTCGACGCCGGTGGCGCGACGAAGGAACGCGACGAGATCCTCGCGTTCCTGAACAACAACGTCACCGAGACCGCCGCGGGCGCGCACTTCGTCACGTCGTACGACGACGGGGCCCGCCACGTGCTGCTCTCCAGCGACCGGCGCGTGGATGGCGTGCTGCTCGACGCGCTCATCCGCGTCGACGCGCAGAACGACCTGATCCCGAAGCTCGTCCAGGGCCTCCTCGCGCACCGCAAGAAGGGGCGGTGGGGCAACACGCAGGAGAACGCCTTCGTGCTCCTCGCGCTCGACCGCTACTTCCGCACGTACGAGAAGGTCACGCCCGACTTCGTCGCGCGGGCCTGGCTCGGCGAGAACTACGCTGGCGAGCAGGCCTTCAAGGGCCGCGAGACCAAGCGGGCCCGCATCGACATCCCGATGGGCTACGTCACCGAGAAGCCGAGCCAGGATCTCGTCCTGCAGAAGGACGGGAAGGGCCGGATGTACTACCGCATCGGGCTCCGGTACGCGCCGCGCGACCTGAAGCTCGACCCCGCGGACTACGGCTTCACCGTCACCCGGCAGTACGAGCCGATCGACGACCCGGGCGACGTCACGCGCGATGCCGACGGCACCTGGCACGTCAAGGCCGGGGCGCGCGTGCGGGTGCGGCTGAAGATGGTGGCGGAGGGCCGGCGGTACCACGTCGCGCTCGTCGACCCGCTGCCGGCCGGCTTCGAGCCCGTGAACCCGGCGCTCGTGGGCAGCGGCCCCATCCCCGCCGACGACGGTGGCGGCGACGCGTCGCGCCGGGCCCCGTGGTGGTGGGCGCGCACGTGGTACGAGCACCAGAACATGCGGGACGAGCGGGTCGAAGCCTTCGCCTCGCTGCTCTGGGACGGCGTGCACGAGTACACGTACGTCGCGCGCGCCACGACCCCCGGGAAGTTCGTCGCTCCGCCCGCCAAGGCGGAGGAGATGTACACGCCCGAGACGTTCGGCCGCAGCGGGACGGACGCGGTGGTCGTCGAGTAGCGTGGCCGGCGGGGCGCGCCGTGTCTATGAGGTGGGAATCCCGGGAGACCCCATGGGCATCTTCGACCTCTTCGGCGGCGGCGGCTCCGTCCCGCGCAACGCCCCCAGCCCCACCGAGAAGCACGAGCTGCTGCTGTACAAGTACGACAGCTGCCCGTACTGCAGGCGCGTCGCGCACGCCGTCGGCCAGCTCGGGCTCGACGTGCCCACCGCCGACATCCTGATGGATCGCGCGAATCGCGACGCGCTGATCGCGAAGACCGGGCGCAGCCAGGTGCCCTGCCTGTTCATCGACGGCCAGCCGCTGTTCGAGAGCGCCGATATCGTGGCGTGGCTCGGCGCCTACGCCGAGGGTGGCGCGAAGGCCTGACGGGCCAGTCCCGCGGGGTTGGCGTACGATTCGCCCGATGTCCGAGATCGAGCCGACCCTCGCAGAGACCTGGGCTGCCGCCTACCAGGGCGACCCCAGCGCGACCATCCGTCCGGAGAGCTCGGCGGGGGAGCCCTCCGCGGCCATGGCCGAGCTGCTCGCCCATCCCGACGGGCGGGACGAGCTGGCGTTCGGCACGACCATCGGCACCGGCGGCATGGGCGTCGTGCGCACCGCCGAGCAGGTCCGGCTGCACCGAACGGTCGCGGTGAAGTCGCTGCGCACCGACATCGACGACCCCGAAGCCACGCGCAAGCTGCTCGCCGAGGCCTGGATGACCGGGGCCCTCGAGCACCCGAACATCGTGCCGGTCTACGACATCGCCGTCGACGACGCGCACCGTCCGCACATCGTCATGAAGCGCATCACGGGCATCGAGTGGGAGTCCGTGATGGACGACGGCCCCGCCATCGCCGAGCGATTCGGCACCCACGACCTGCTCGCGTGGAACCTCGGCATCCTCATGGCCGTGTGCAACGCGCTCCACTACGCGCACGACCGCGGCATCGTGCACCGCGACGTGAAGCCGCAGAACGTCATGGTGGGCGAGTTCGGCGAGGTGTACCTCGTCGACTGGGGCATCGCGGTGCCCCTGAAGGACGACGGCCGCATCCCGGCCGTCGGGGGCGGGCGGATCGCCGGCACGCCGCGGTACATGGCGCCCGAGATGGTGCGCGCCGAGCCCGTGACCGTCGCGACCGACATCTACCTGCTCGGCGGCGTGCTCCACCGCATCCTCACCGGCGTCCCGCCCCACCGGGGCTGGTCGATCCGCGAGATCCTCGACGGCATCGCCAGTTCGTGCCCTCCTTCGGGCCCGAGGTCCCCGAAGAGCTCGCCCAGCTGGTGCGTGACGCGATGGCCATCGACCCGGGCGCACGCGTTCCGGGCGCCGAGCAGGTGCGCCTGCGCCTCGCGACGTTCCTCGAGCACCGCGGGTCCACCCACATCGCCGAGCAGGCCCACGAGGGCCTCCAGGCGCTGCGCGCCGAGCTCGCCGGCGAGCGCAACCGCGAGCGGATCTACGGGCACCTCGGCGCATGCCGGTTCGGCTTCCAGGAGGCCATCCGCGTGTGGCCCGGCAACCAACCCGCGCTGACGGGCCTCCGCGACGCACTGTGCGCGGTGCTGGAGTACGAGATCGAGGCTCGCGACCCCCGCGCGGCCGCCCTGCTCCTCGCCGAGATCGACGACGCGGCCCCCGGGCTCGCAGCCCGTGTGGAGGCCCTCCGCGTCGAGGTCGAGCGCGAGAGCCGCCGCCTGCGCGCCCTCCAGATCGATCAGGACGGGCGGATCGGGCAGCGCACCCGGGTGTTCGTCGTGGGGATGCTGTCGCTGGCCTGGGTGCTCTCCCCGCTCGGCGCCTGGTACTGGGAGCAGGAGCTGACGAGCTGGAACCAGGTGCAGTGGGGCGCCAGCGTGCTCCTGGTCGTGGCCGCTGCGGTGCTGTGGGCCCGCGAGAGCTTCTCGGCGACCCCGATGAACCGCACCACCGCAGCCATGCTGCTGCTCGTCCCCATCTGCAAGATGGGCGTTCACATGGTGTTCCTCGCGCGCGGCGGCGACTTCCGCACGTCGATGGCCATGGAGACGCTCGTGTTCGCGACCCTCGCGGCGACCATCACCTCCACGCGCGAGCCGCGGCTGCTGCCCACCACGCTGGGATTCGCGGTCAGCGTCATCGCGTACACGGTCACCGAGATCCACCCGCTCCTCGTGCTCGCCGCCGCCGATGCCGTCCTGCTGGTGAACGTGCTGATCATCTGGCTCCCCGACCTCCCCCGCGAGCCGACCCTCCGACCCGACCGCGACGACCGCGTCGGTTAGAGTACGGCTCCCGAGGAGACCGCCTTGTCCGTGCAGTTCACCGCAGACGGCTACATCGAGCCCATGAAGCCCCGGATGGGCGGCATCGCCATCGGCGCCGTGCTCGCGCTGGCGAGCTTCCCCGCCGGGTGGTTCGTCTCCTGGTGCCTCGCCGCGCCCCTGCTCGTCGTCGGCCTCGGGATGATGGCCAACGAGCGCGGCCAGCGCCGCTACCGCGTCACGCGCACCAAGCTGCTCATCGAAGACGAGCCGATGATCCGCGGCTTCGTCATCGGGCCGATCCGCAACCGCATCCCGTGGGACGAGGTCGAGAAGGTCGAGCGCGAGGGCCAGGCCCTGAAGCTCGTCCGCAAGGCCGGTGGCGAGCCCCTCCTGCTCGGCCAGGGCGGCTCGGATCAAGAGCTCGAGAAGCTGCTCAACCGGATCGACGTGGCGCTCGAAGAGTAGCGACGAAGGCGCGCACGCGGTCGGCCACCGCGTCGGACCGCTCCCAGACGACCCAGTGGCGGGCCCCGGGCAGGATCTCGAGGCGCGCTCCGGGCACCGTGCGCGCGATGCCGGACCCGTGGGCCACGTCGAAGTGGTGGTCGCGCTCGGACCACAGCGCCAGCACGGGGCCTCCGGCCGCGTAGCGCGCGGGGAGGTCGGGCAGCTCGTCGTCGTACGCGATGCACATGCGAACGAGCTGCTCCCGGACGGGCTGGCGCGCGAACGAGCGCCACAGCGCCCGCCGGAGCGTCGGGTCGGGCCGGCCCTCGAAGAAGGTCCACATGCACTGGAGGAACACCGGCAGCGCGAAGTGGCGCAGCACCGGCCCATACAGACGGCCGAACCTGAGCAGGCGCAGCTCCCAGCTCGTCGGGCCGTCGGGCATCGCGAGGCAGTTCATCGCGACGACCCCGCGCACGCGCGGCGAGGCGCACAGGAGCGCCGGCTGCCCACCCATGTCGTGGCCGAGGAGCACGACGTCGTCGAGATCCAGCACGTCCAGCAGCTCCGCCAGCCACGCGGCGAGCGCCGTGGGCCCTGCGACGCCCTCTACGGCCTCCGAGCTGCCGAGCCCCGGCCAGTCGACCGCGAGGACCTCGAAGTCGCCCTTCAGGGCCTCCTGGAGGCGCGCGAACACCGACAGATCGTCGGGGTACCCGTGGAGGCACACGACCGGTGGCCCCTCCCCCACGCGCGACAGGCGGACCGTGCGGCCCGCGACCTGGACGTGCGCAATCATCGAGCGACGCTGGAATGAAGCGGTCTGCACCACGTGGCGCAGCGCATGGAAACAAGGCATCGAAACTCTACGGCATGCCATCCGAAAACCACTACTTCAACCTCGACGCACTAAACGATTCGATCCGGGCGATTGGCCTCGCTGAAGGCATGGTGTATGCTGTCGGTCATTCTTGACTCAAGGGAGGTACCGTGAAAGATCGGACTCTAATAGGGATCCTCGCAATCGGGATCACGGCCCGCGCCTGGGCTTCCCCCCGCCCCCCCCCCCGGCCGGTGATCAATCGATAGTCGACCTGGGCAATGGACGGTACTCCCTTGAGGCGCCAGCAGGTGGACCCCAGCTGCGCGGATGGGACCCAAACGTCTGGGAGTATGTAGGCCAAGCGGAGTTCTCCACTGGAGAGCCGCTGCATTTCGCACCACGAGACGGTGACCAAGGACTGACGGCGTACGATCTCCCGACATACAGGACGGACGCCTTGGGTCAGCGCTGGCGTCGAAATCCAGTTGCGTCAGGCCGCCCGACACCGCAACCGAAGTTCTAGATGCCTCCGACGAACCGGGCGGACAAGACTACTACCTCACGTGGTTCGAGAGCGACTGCAACCAGGACGGCATCTCCAACAACAACATCCACGACACCGAAGACCGGGTGTTGATCTCGAACCCGACTTTCCGAGCGCAGAAAGCGCAGGTGATGATCTACACCTTCACACGGCAAGGGCATCCCTCGACTGGGTACCAATACATTCAGAGCGGCAACTGCTCCGGCACGATGCTCGAGACGGACTTCGTTCTCACTGCTGCACACTGCATCTCGGTCCAGTCGGGTTCGACATGGACCTGGGACATGGAGCCGAGGCTGGTAGTGGTGTGCAGCAAGGGGAATCTCGCCGGTGGGGGACCGTCCTGTGCCTCCGCCAGCGATGTGGTGGTCAACCCAGCATGGTATGCGAACAACGGAAAGGCCAAGGACGACTGGGGCGTGATTCACCTCGAGTCCAATGTCGTGGCCTCGACTGACACGATGTACATCTCCAATGCGGGTCCTAGCGTCTGGGATTCCTACTACCACCGGCACATGGCATACGGTCACGGTCGAATGCCGGGTTTTTCGTCGCCTGGGGTGCCAACATGCACCCTGAATCAGGCATCGTCCCAGTTCTCCACTTGGACGAACGACCTGAGTGAGGTCCTGCCCCTCGACATTCCTGGCGGTCAGCTCGGTGGACGGAACCTCTTCCGCGACACGCGTTTCGGTGACACCGAATACACCTCATACTTCACGAAGACCCGATTCGACGCTGCTCCGGGTTCCTCCGGAAGCGCGTACTTCTTCTGCCCTGGTGAGGACTGCAACAACCAGCCCGGCATCATTGGTCTCCACACAGCCTACAGGCCCTGGGTCACGCATTCGCATCTGGGTCCTCGCGCCGAGAACTTCAAATCGTGGGTAGAATCGAATGCTCCACCGTAACATCAGTCGAACCGTGTTCTTCCTCCTGGTCGGCACCCTCGGATGCGGTCGGGACCAGATTCAGATCCACCAGCCTCCGTGCGCTGGCGAACAGCTCGTTCCACACGACCCGGGTCCCGTTGCATCCGCGCTGACCATCGAGGAAGGCCCCGGCCGGTTCCGATTCGAACCCACCGGTGCGGCGGTCCTCGATGCCGAGCTCGAGGGGGAGGAGGTCGTATTCACGTGGTTCGCGTTCGCGGGCGAGTGGATGGCGCGCGTCCCCGAGTGCGAGGAAGCCCCCTACACCTACGCGATCCCGGTACGTGCGCTGGACGGAACCGTCGAATGGCTGGGGGGCACAGTGGGGGCGACTGTCGAGCTGACCGTTCCCCCAGATGCTCCGGGAAAGGTGAACTGGATCTGGCGGACTGCGGTCCCACCCACCTCCGCGCTCGCCGCCGCCCTCGCCGCCGACGTCGGAGTCGCCAGTGTAGAGAAGGTGGACTTCGCTGTCCACGGGACACTGGGGGAGCCTGGTGCCCAGGCGAGCGGCACCCTCTGGGGTGCGCCCGGAGAAGGAAGCCACTCCCTCGGCCCCTATCCCCTGACCGAAGTCGAGTGACTCACCGGGCGGCCCGGAGGATCGACGCGAGCGAAGCCGACTGCGCCGACGCGGAGCTCGGCCCGTAGCCCCCGGCGAGCAGGTGCACGTACGGAATCCCCCGGCTGCGCGCGGCCCGGAACACCCGCGCATCGCGCTCGACCAGCCCGGCCGGGGTGAGCGCCAGGTCGGCGAGCGGGTCGTCCGACAGCACGTCGGACCCCGCGACGTGCACGACGAGGTCGAACGGCTGCTCGAACGCGAGGGACAGCGCCGCATCGAGCTGCTCGAGGTACCCGGCGTCGGTGATGCCCGGATCGAGCTCGACGTCGACGTCGCCGGGCACCCGGGGGTGCGGGAACAAGCGCCGGCCGTGCAGCGAGATCGTCGTGACGGACGGGTCGTTCGCGAAGGCCGCGTGGTTCCCGTCACCCTGGTGCGCGTCGGTGTCGAAGATCAGCACGCGCCCCGTGAACCCCTCCTGCCGCGCGACGTGCAGGCCCCACGCGACGTCGTTGTAGATGCAGAACCCGTGGCCGAGGGCCGGCCGGGCGTGGTGGAAGCCGCCGCCGACATTGATGCCGATGCCGTGGGCCAGCGCGCCCCTGACGGCGATCTCGGTGCCGCCGACCGCCTTGCGGAAGGCGTGGCGCACGCGGCTCTCGACGACACTGCGCGGGAACACGTCCGGCACGGGCACCTCGAGGGCCTGCGAGAGCACCGGGGTGTCGTGCAGCGACGCCAGGTACGCGGGGTCGTGGACCGCGGCCAGCGCGTCGTCCCCGATGGCGGCGGGGATCCAGAAATCCCCGTCGTGCACGAGCCCTTCGCGCTCCAGGTTCGCGGCGATGGTGTCGAGCTTCGCGATGTCGAAGGGGTGCAGGCGCTCGATGCCGAAGAAGCTCACGCGGTACGCGGGCGACCACGCGACCACGACCCCTCCTGGCAGCACGCGGCCGTCGCGGGGCTCGGGATTGGCGGGCGGAGCGAGGAACCACACGAGCAGGGCTCCGAGCACGAAGAGCGCGAAGTGGCGCCGGGTCAGTCGGGGTCGCACGGACCGTCGCAGACATCGACGATGTCGCCGGTCTCGAGGAACCGGCCGACGTTCTCCTTGTAGCTCGCGAGATCCCGGATCGACTCGTGCGCCCCGTTGTCGACGGGCGGCGCGACGTTGTCGGGCGTCACGTCGAAGCCCTCGTCGTAGATGATGAGACCGGCCGGCACGTCGAGGCCGTTCGACGAGCCCGCGATGGTCTCGAGGCCCCAGACGTCGCGCACCGTCGGGGTGACGAGCGGGATGCCGGCGCTGCGCGCGACCCACTCGGTGGTCATGTTGTGCACCTGGCAGTCGCCCACGGCCATGTGCAGCGACACCTCGACCGGCGGGCGGCCCGGCAGTCGGTCGTCGACGAGGTGCTCGACGAAGTTAAGCGAGTCGATGGGGTCGAGCACCTGCTGCATGAGCGCGAGCACGAGCTGGAGCTCGCGATCATCGGGGTACTTCGTGGAGATGATGGCGCCCATCGTGTTCCACTGCGTCGCCCGCTGGGTGATGTGCGACCAGCCACCGCCGCCCACGACCAGCGCGCCGCGGGTGAACTTCGGCGACGCGGTGAGCAGCGTGTAGCCCTGCGTGCCGCCGTTGCTGATGCCCATGTAGTCGATCCGGCTCGCGTCGAGCGGCTGGAACGGGCCCGACGGACCGTCGATGACGATGTCGTCTTCGAGCTGGTCTTCGATGATGCGGGCGAGCGCGGTGTGGTTCGCGTGGGACTGCAGCTGCATGTCGACGACGGCGAGCAGCGACTCGACATCGCCCCCGAGGGCGCCCGCGCTGCTCGCGAGGTCGTCTTCGGTGAAGCCGAGGAAGCTCGTGGACACCGTCGGGATCTGCCAGGGCTGGATGAGCTGCTGGAGGCTGCCCCACGTGGGCTCCTCCTTCGCGCTGAAGAAGCCGTGCCCGAACACCATGGTCGGGCGCGGAGCGACGACCGTGTGCGGGATGGTCACGAGGAAGTCCATCGGACGCGTGCCCTCGACGATGGGCACGCCGTCTGCGTCGAGCGCGATGCGGTCGTCGGGACCGAGGAAGTCGGGCACGTCCACCACGCCTTCGATCACCCAGTTCGCGCCGTCGTCCTCGCGGGACACCTCCGTCCACGTGCCGAGGGACGCGCCCGCGACGATGTCGTGCATCGCGACGGCCTTGTCGAGGATCTGGCCTTCGCTGCGCGTGTGGAAGGTCCAGCCGGACACCACGTCTTCGGGGTCGATGCCGAGCCCCTCGATGACCGTGTTGACGGGCTGGAAGTCGGCGCGGAGGGACTCGGCGACGCTCGAGTCGGTGGCGAGCCCGTCGCGAAGGGCCCGGAAGGCCTTGGTCACGCGCAGATCCTCACCGGCCAGCGACCGCACGCCCTTCCGCACGAGCACCACGTAGTTGGTGTCGGGCGCCAGGGTGACCTGGGGCCGGATGATGAGCGACTGCTGCGCGACGTTCGCGTACCCATCGAGCTCGACGAGCGCCGGGGTGAGCGTGAGCGTGCCGGCATCGACGAGCAGCACGGGGCTGTCGGGCTCGACGGTCTGCGGGAGCGTGGGCAGCGTGCTTCCGTCGATGCCCTCGGGGAAGTGCGTGAGGATGGGCGCGACGCGCGAGAACCCATCCTGGTCGGCGAACAGCGCGGACCCGCCCACGTCGGGCATGTGCTCGTCGGGCAACGCGAGGTGCAGGCCGGTGCGCGTGGTGGGGTCGGGCTCGAGCCACAGGTTGCTGGGCCACGGGAACAGCGCGACCTCGGGCACGATGGGGTTGTTCCCCGGCTCGTCGGGGACGCCGGTGACGACCTCGTCATCGGGGGGCTTGCAGGCGAGCAGGGCGAACAGCAGCATCGCGGGCTCCGGGCGACCCTCTCGTTTAACGCGGATTCCCGCGATAGACGCACGCCGGAGGAGCCATGCTCGGCACCCAGGGCCTGCGGGCCGTTCGCACCGACGATCTGAAGACGCTGCTGGCGCTCGTGCACCGCGGCGAGCTCGAGTGCCCGATCACCGAGATCGGGCTCGCGACCACGGGCACCCTGCGCCTGCTCGACGACCTCGCCGTGCTCAAGGGCCTCGACAAGCGCGGCGTGCACGCCGTGCTCGTCAGCGTGCTCGCCGAACGCCGTCGGTAGCTACTGGCAGTAGCCCGAGAGGTTGATCGAGTACTCGTTGTCGTTCTCGATGCACTCGCGCGCCTGGCCGGACGAGCCCAGCGGGCCGAACGCGGGGTCGTCGACCACCGCCACGAGCGAGTCGAACGCGGCCCAGTTGGAGACCGTGAACGTGTACCCGGCCGACAGGGCGCCCGGATGGACGTACAGGCCGAGCGGCATCCAGTCGATCAGCGTGCGCTGGCCGTTCGCCACGCCGTAGAGGCTGACGACCACCGCCGGGTCGACGGAGATGTGCGGGCCGTTGTTGCCGACCTGCACGTAGACCTCGACCTCGCCGCACGTGTCCTGGCAGGTCGACACGACCGGGTACAGGTTCGGGGCCTGGAGCGAGCCGTACTGGCCGGGCGCCTGCTGGCGGAAGCTGTTGTAGTCGGCGGCCGTGTAGGGTGCGTAGTTCGGCGCGGCGTACCCCACGTCGCCGTTGCTGTCGGTGTTCGTGATGTGGAACGCATGCTGCGGCCAGCTCTGGCGCGCCGTGACCCAGTCGTCGTCGGCGCTGCCGAGCACGTAGATGCCGTAGCGGTCGGCCCACGTCGGGTTCGACGCGTTCACACTGACGATCTCGGCCTTGCCGTCGTTGTCGACATCCGCGACGAGCGGGTACTCGTGGATGGTCCAGGACTTGTGGTTCTCGTCGACCAGCAGGGGCTGGAGCCGCTGCCAGGGCTGCAGGTTGCTCGCCGTGTTGACGCGCCAGACGTACAGCGCCTCTTCGTCGGAGAACACGACCTCGGCCGCGCCATCCCCGTTGAAGTCGAACACCGTGGAGCCCGTGGACGCGCTCGAGTAGTCGAGCGTCTGCGCGAGCGCGTAGAGCGCCAGGCCGTTCGGGAGGGCCTTGTAGACGTTGTACCAGCAGCTCCCCGCGACGGCGATCTCCTTGTCGCCGTTGCCGTCGAAGTCCGCGATGGTCGACGGGCCGCCGCGGGCGGGACGGTCGAGGCAGTTCGGGTTCGCCGGCAGTTGGGGCGCGAGGATCGGGTCGGCCGCGGGGTCGTTCGGGATCTCGTCGATGAGCAGGCAGCGCGCGGCGCCGTTCGGGTCGTAGTCCGGAACACCGTGGTAGATGCTCACGAATTCGTTGCCGGTGAGCACGATCTCGGGCTCGCCTTCGAAGTCGCCCGTGAACCGCATCACGTCGGCGACGCTGGGGTAGCCGTCGAGCGCCGGGTTCCACGTGGTGCCCGCGTACGAGCCGAGCTCGCAGAACACCGTGCCGTCGTGGTTGTAGACGGTGCTGCCGCCGACGACCTCCATGTACGTGCCGTCGCCATCCATGTCGTACGCGAAGCTCATCGCGCCGCTGTTCCAGTACCCGTCGGCGAACTGGTTGAGGTGGTACCAGCCACGACCACCCGTGCCGACCCACTGCGAGTTCAGCGACGAATCCATCACGGCGCGGCCCATGATGACCTCGACGTCGCCGTCTGCATCGATGTCGGCGAGCGCCGGAGCGTGCGCGGTGCAGGTGTGGTTTCCGCCGCCGTAGACGTGCTCGAGCTCGAGCCAGACGTTGTTCAGGGCGCCGTTCACCTCGTACACCGCCGGGTAGCAGAGCCCGTCGGACTGGCGGATGACCAGGGTGACGATCTCGACCTTCGGGTCGGCGTCGATGTCGGCCATCGCCACGCCAGCGTAGTGGTACGGGGCGTAGTCGTGCGTGCCGTTCGCGTTCGTGAACGACTCCCAGTGGATGGAGTCGTGGATGCGCGACCCGTCGCCGCTGATGAGGCGCAGCACGCCGTCGTCGATGCCGTCTTCGACGCCCATGATGACCGCGATGTCGGGCATGTCTTCGGAGCCGAGCGCGCCGTTGCCGTCGTCGTCGGTGGCCTGGAACACGACCGGAGCGTGCATGGCGTCGTGGTACGTCGGGAACTCGGCGTAGGTGTAGGCCGCCACGGCATTGCCGGTCGCGGGGTCGACCATCGCGTGCGACATGCTCCACTCGATGCGCGCGTGGAACGGCGTGCCGGCGACGTTCGGCTGGTACTCGCACGTGGGGAGCACGCTCACCGGCGCCTGGTCGGGCGCCTCGCAGCTCTCGGCGCACTCGATCACGCCGTTGCCGTCGAGATCCTGCTCTTCGACGGGCGTGATGCCGTCACAGTCGTTGTCGCGGCCGTCGCAGATCTCGGGCGCGCCGGGGTGCGTGGAGGCGTCGTTGTCGTCGCAGTCCTCGTCCTGGTCGTAGCCGTCGCCGTCGTCATCCGGGGCCGGTGGCGGAGGGTCGGTGTCGACCGGGGTCGGCGGGTCGGTGTCGACGTGGAGGCCGGTGTCGTCCGGCGGGACGACGTCCTTGAACGAGTCCCCCTTGAGCGTGTTGCTGCAGCCCAGCGGCCACAGCGCCAACGTCGCAAACGTCAACATCCAATCCTCCAGCGGGCGTCCCCTGTGCAAAGAGCGGGCCAAACGCCCCGCGCGCGGGGCACCCCGCCGGAAGGGCGTTGTCAGCGCCACAGTCTATCAATCAAACGTTCAAACTAGACACGCCAGCTGCGATCTAAATGCCGCATTTCGGCGCACACCCTGTCCGAACGGGGTCCGCACGGATAAGATCCGGCCATCATCGGAGACAGTCTCATGATCACGGCCCTTCCCCCCATCTTCGCTGGTCTCGAGCCTGACGATCAGGCCCAGGCCCGCGCGATGCTGCAGCCGTTCCGCTTCGAGCCCGGCGAGATCGTCATGGCGCAGGGCGAAGACGATGCCTCCGTCGCGTTCATCACCAACGGCAGCGCCGAGATCCTGGTCGAAGACTCCCGCGTCGGCACGGCCGGGCCCCGCGAGATCATCGGCGAGATGGAGCTGTTCGGCAGCTGCCCCCGCCTCGCCACGGCGCGCGCCATCAACGCGCTCGACCTGCTCGTCCTCGGCCCCGACCAGTACGTCGAGCTCTGCGAGACCGGCAATCCGGTCGTCTACCGCCTCGAGCAGCAGGCCCTGCGCCGCGTGGGCGACCGCCTCCGCCAGATGGACGAAGCCATCGCCCAGATGAGCGACGGCGAGCCCTTCGTGCTGCACCCCAAGGGCAAGAGCCTGCTGTCCCGCCTGAACCCGTTCGCGCGCGACAAGGGCCCGAACCTCGACAAGACCGACGTGCTCTCGCGCTCGACGCTGTTCTCGTGGGCCCAGGCGAACCTGCTCGACGAGCTCTCCACGAACTTCACCACCGCGGCGTACGGCAACGACCACCGCATCTGCGTCCAGGGCGAGGTCGGCGACACGATGTACATCATCGCCGACGGCCAGGTCGACATCGTGCTGCAGGTGGCCGAAGACCGCGCCGAGCGCATCGCCACGCTCGGGCCGGGCATGGCCTTCGGCGACAGCGCCATCATGCACGCGTGCCCCCGTACGGCGACGTGCGTCGCGAAGGGCGACGTGCAGGTGCTCGTGATGGACCGCGACCACTTCATGGCCATCGTCGACACGTTCACGCTGTCGGCGAGCGTGTTCCGCCAGGCGCTGATCAAGAACCTCGTCATGCAGATCGACAAGGCCGACCAGCGCTACGTCTTCCTCGACCGCCAGCGCGCGCAGGTCGAAGAAGAGATGTACAAGGGCACGCCCGTCTCGAGCGTCTGGCGCGACTGACCTGCGAGCCGAGCGCTCACGCGTTCGGCAGCATCGCCTCGATCTTCGCGACCAGCCGCTTGAAGTCGATCGGCTTGGTCTCGTACTCGTCGCAGCCCGCCGCGAGCGCCTTCTCTCGGTCGCCCACCATCGCGTGCGCGGTGAGCGCGATGATCGGGATGGTCTTCGTCGCCGCGTCGGCCTTCAGCTCCTGTGCGACGGTCCACCCGTCTTTCACGGGGAGCGACATGTCGAGCAGGATGAGATCGGGGTTCGCCGAGCGGGTCATGTCGAGGGCTTCCTGACCGTCGACCGCGAGGTCGACGTCGAAGTTCCGCCGCTTGAGGCGCCGCGAGAGCATGTCGCGGTTCATCTCGTTGTCCTCGACCAGCAGGATCCTAGCCATTCTCGCGCTCCGTCAGGCTCCGCAGCGCTGCCGCGACCCGAGCCCCGATTTCTTCGTTCGACATACCCGACAGGACTACCGCATCCAGGCCGTCGATTGCACTCACCAGCACCACCGGAGTGGGCTTCGGAGGCGCTGACGCCGCATTGGATGCGGGTTCTGTCGCCTGGACTTCACCCGGCCCGTCGGCCGGCGCAGCGCCGCGCGGTGGAGCGGGCTCGCCCGTCGACGACCGCCACCCCGGGTGCGCCATGATGTCGCCGCCGAGCGGGAGCGGCGGCTCGTCGCCGCGGATGCGCTCGATGTGCTCGGTGACGTCGCGGCACGCCGCCTGGATGAGCTCGACGGCACCGGTCTTCGGCTCGCGCATCACGCGGCAGCTCGTCTCGACCCAGATGTGGTGCCCGTCGGCGCGCGGCATCCGCGCGATGTACGTGAAGTTCGTGGGCAAGGCGCGCTTGTCCTGCTGGGACAGCAGCTCGCGCCGGTCGATCGGGTGCAGCGCGTCGTACCAGCTCTTCTGCTGGAGCACGTCGGGCTCGATGCCGAGCAGCGTGCGGCTCGCGGGCGACACGTACACGATCTTCCCGTCGAGCGTGTACTGGACGATCATGTCGCCCGTGTTCTCGAGCAGGGCGCGGTACCGCTGCTCGCTCGCGACGAGGTCGCGGTGGGCCCGCACCAGCGAGAGCTGCGTGCGGATGCGGGCGTGAACCACGTCGAAGTTGAGCGGCTTGGTGACGTAGTCGTTCGCTTCGGCCCGGAGCGCTTCGACCACGTCGTCGGCCTCGGTCTTCGCGGTGGCCATGATGACGGGCAGCTCGACGGAGGTGTGCTGCTCGCGCAGCTTCTTGAGCACGTCGAGGCCCGACAGGCCCGGCATCATCCAGTCGAGCAGCACGAGGTCGAAGTTGCCGCTCGCGATGGCGGCGAGCGCCTTCTCGCCGTCTTCGGCGCCCTCGACGCTGTAGCCACGCCGGTGCAGGCGCCGCGAGAGCATGTCGCGGTTCAGGTCGTTGTCGTCGACCACGAGGATGCGCCCGGTGTCGAGCGGGTCGGCGCGGCGCGTGATCTTGATGCCCGACACCTTCTCACGCGACGCGTCGGCCTGCGGAGCCGGCGTGGGCGTCGCTTTCTTCACCGGCGGCACGGACCCCGGCGGCATCGAGGTGACCGAAGCGGTGGGCGGCGTGAGCGGCGGTGCGGGCCCACTGGTGGGCAGCGGCGGCGCGTCGAGGATGGGCGTGGAGACCCGGCCGTCGGCGCCGGACGGCGTGTCGGGGTCGACCCGGCGCGCCGCGACGCGGGAGCTGGCGGCCACCGGGGTCGCCGCGACCCGCGCGGGGCCGAGCGTCTGGTCGAGCTTGTCGAGCACGCGCTGGAGGCCCGCGGGGCTGTGTGCGTCGCTCGCGAGCGTGAGCACGGGGATGCGCGACGTGCGCGCCTCGCCGTTCAGGCGCTTCACGGCGTGCCACCGATCCATCGCCGACAGCGCGGAGTCCATCAGGATCACGTCGGGCGGGTCGCGCAGCGCATACGGGAGCGCTTCGGATCCGCTCGACGCGCGCTGCACGTCGAAGCCACGGTCGGCGAGCTTGCCCGCCAGCTCGTCCGCGTTGGGACCCGGCGGTGTCACGACGAGAATCTTGGACATACGGTCGGTTCCACCCCTACTCGTGCGTGTCGAAGCCGGCTTCGCGCGCTCGCCGCAGCGCGTGGGCCGTCACCTTATCACGGACGACGTTCAGCAATTCCTCACGCGTGTATCCGCTCTTCTGCAGGATGCGCTCTACCCTCTGTTCGAGCTGGGCGCGCTGCTCCGACGTCAGATCCATCGCGGTCATCACCACCACCGGCAGATCGGCGAGATCCTCGCGCTGCGCGAGCACCTCGAGCAGCTCGAATCCGTCCATCTCCGGCATCATCAGATCGAGGAGCATCACGGTCGGTGGGCGCTCTTCGATCGCCGCCAGGGCCTCGCGGCCGTTCGCGGCCTCGCGCACGCGCCATCCATCCGCGGAGAGCGTGCGGCGGACGAGCTCGCGCACGTCGTCCTGGTCGTCGACGATCAGCACCTCGAACGCCTCGCTGCCCACGTGGAACCCGCGCACGAGATCGACGAGGCGGCGCCGGTCGATGGGCTTCGTGAGGTACGCGCTCGCGCCGAGCGCGAAGCCCGTGCGGCGCTCGTCGACCATCGACACCATGACGATCGGCACGTCGGAGAGCGCGGAGTCCTCCTTCAGTGCGGCCAGCACGGTCCAGCCGTCCATCCCGGGCATCATCACGTCGAGCGTGATCACGTCGGGCTCGAACGTCTGCGCGCGCTCGAGGGCCTGCTCGCCCGACGAAGCCGTGAGCACGCGGTAGCCCTCCGCCGCGAGGGTGCGCGCGAGCAGCTCGCGCACGCCGGGGTCGTCGTCGACCACCAGCACCTTCACGTCGCCGCGGCCGTGCGGAGCCTCCCCCACGTCCTCCTCGACCGTGTTCGCGGGCAGCCGGAGCACGAACGTGCTGCCCGAGCCCGGGGTGCTCTCGACGGTGATGTCACCGCCCATCATCCGCGCGAAACGCCGGCTGATCGCGAGACCGAGCCCCGTTCCACCGAACTTCCGGGTGGTGGAGTCGTCGGCCTGGTTGAACTCCTCGAACAGGCGCGCCTGGGTCTCGCGGTCGATGCCGATGCCCGTGTCGGACACCTCGAAGTGGATCCAGTCCGCATCGACGGGCGTGAGCCGGCCGACCTTCAGGCGCACCGTGCCGCCCTCGGTGAACTTGAACGCGTTGCCGAGCAGGTTCACCAGGACCTGCCGGAGCTTCACCTCGTCGGCCACCATGCGCCCGACCGTCGGCGAGACCTCGACCTCGAAGCGGTTGCCGTGTGCGACCGAGAGCGGCTCGGCGATCTCCCGAACGTCGCGCACCAGCAGGCCGACCGAGAGCGTCTCCATGAACAGCTCCATCCGGCCGGCCTCGATCTTCGACAGGTCGAGGATGCTGTTGATGAGCGACAGCAGGTGCCGCCCGGCCGCCTGGATCTTCTTCACGTCCTGCAGCACGGCCGGTGAGTCCGACTCCTCGGCGAGCATCTCGCTGTAGCCGAGGATGGCGTTGAGCGGCGTGCGCAGCTCGTGGCTCATGTTCGCGAGGAACGTGCTCTTCGCGCGGTTCGCCTCGAGCGCCTGGTCGCGCAGGCCCTCGAGCACCTGGTTCACCTTGCGCGCCTTGCTCTCCGCGACGACGCGGTCGGTGATGTCGCGCAGCTGGTAGACGCCCATCCCCTCTTCGTCGAGCGCGGTGATGGTGAGCTCGCACGGGAACTCCTCACCGCTGCGGCGCTTCGCCTGGGTCTGCCACTCGACGCCCAGCACGTCGGCCCCCGCGCGCCGGAAGCCGCTCGTCGACGTGCGCTCGTCGTCGAGGTCGGGCAGCAATTCGCGAACATCGAGGCCGACGAGCTCGCCCGGAGCGGTCTGGAAGATGCGCCCGACCGCGGCGTTCGCGAACAGGATGGTGTCGTCGGGGCTCGTGATGAGGATGCCGTCGAGCGAGGCCTCGAGCGCGGCGCGCCAGATCCGGGCGGCGAGCCCCCCGTCGTCGTCGGCGCTCTCGGTCGGCTCGAGCGGGATGGGCACGAGGTCGCCGGACTCTTCGGGGGGAGGCGCGTCGACGGGCCAGCCGTTGGGACCCGCGGCGGGCTCGGCGGGCTCGGGCTCTTCTGCGGGGGGGACGGACGCGGCGCCGTCGGAGTCGGCCTCGGGAGGCGTGTGGGCAGCGGGAGCGTCGTCTGGCGCGGGCGCGTCGTCTTCGGACGGATCGTCGGCAGGTGCGCCGTCGACCGATGGGGCGGGAGGCCCGGACGGCACCTCGGGAGGCACGGACGGAGGCTCGCGCACCCCGTCGACCGGGTCGAGCCCGGCGTCAGCGGCCTCGGACGACGCGGACAGCGCGAGGGCTGCGAGGCCGGCGCCCGCGGGCAGCAGGACCACGACGGCCGACAACAGCGGCGCGCCCACCGCGTACAGCCCGATGAGCGCCGCCCCGGTGCCGGCCGAGAGGCCGATCAGCAGGGGCTTGGATGGCAGTTCCCCGTTCACTTCCCGCGACTCTAGCAGGACGGGGTCTGCCGCGGGGCGTCAGACGACCTCGCCCTCGACCACCACCAGCACACCGCGTGCGAGCCGCGGCCGCAGCACGAAGATCGGCCGATGCGACCCCGGCGTCAGCACCGGATTGTCGACGGCGGCGGCCAGGTGGTCGTCGACGAGCCACTCGTGTCGGCTGGCCGTGCCCACGATGGCCGGCGGGCTGAAGTCGACCGACAGGTCGTCGGCCAGCGCCCGCACGAGGTTCTGGAGCGCTTCGTGCAGCAGGCGCGCGCCGGGCCGCCGCGCTTCGAGCTCGCGGCGATCGAGCAGCCCCGAACGCGTGGCCCGCCCGACCTCGATCGTGAGCCAGCGCGCGAAGCCCTGGTCGTGGTCGGGGATGCGGCGGTCGGCGCCGGCGGTCCGCGCGTACACCTCGAGCAGGTCCTCGCCGCGCGGGAGGCCCACCATCCACCCGTGCCCCGCGGCCCCGGCGCAGGCCTGGGTCCAGTCCTCGAGGAACGCGATGACGACCACGTCGTCCCGGGCATCCTTCACCCACTGCCGCACGCGCGACGGGATGCGGACCGACTCGCGCTCGCTGGGCAGCGGAGGCTCGCCCTCGACGACGGGCACGTAGGGCGTGGAGCCCGGTGGGAGCGAGGGATCCGCGCCATGTGGCGGCGTGTACGCGACCTCGGGCTCGACGAGCGTGGACTTGCGGGGAGGCGCGGGCTCGAGCGTCATGTCCCACGAGGCGCCCACCCACAGCCGCAGGCGGTCGATCCGCGCTTCGGCGAGGTCTTCGTTCGCCCAGGCATCCGCCTGTCCGGGCACCGGGTTGAGCTGCACCCACCCCCCGTCGACTTCGGCCCAGATGTCGTAGACGCGCAACTTCGGCGCGCGCAGCATCAGGCGGAGGTGGCCCCCCACGAGCCGGCGCGGCTCGTCGGGATCGACGCCCTTCCACTCCGCGCTGCCGAACGTGCCCAGGCGGATCCCGCGGTCGCCGAGCGGAGCCTCGAAGTAGTCCGGGATCGTCATCGGCCGTTCTCCGATTCGCTGCCGAGCAGCTCGAGCTTGGGCAGCAGGTTCACCATCTCGACCTCCCCGTCGTGCGTCAGGCGACGCAGCACGAACAACCCCTCGCGCACGACGAGCTCCGTCTCGCCGGTCACGCGCGGGCGATGGCCGCCGATCCGGCGCACCGAGCCGCGCGCGAGCGTCACCCACGGCTCCCAGTGGCGGTCCTGCGGCAGGCCCTCGATCTGCAGCCGCAGCTCGCCCAGCAGCGCCTGGCCCTCGGGCAGCGGCGGGAGCGGCTCGCCTTCGAGGCTGTCGCTCGCGAGGTCCATCACGCAGCCCGGCGCCAGCGCGAGGTGCCGCGTGAGCAGCCAGGGCTCGCGCTGCCCGGTGTCGAGGTAGGTGTTGCAGTCGATGCGGTCGGTGTCGAACGACAGCAGCAGGTGCGACGTGTCGGCGTGGGTCTGGTTCAGCGCGAACAGCCCGCCGCCGTTCACGGTGAGCGTCTTCAGCCCCGCCGTCGGGTCGATCGTGCCGGTCGTGCCGTAGACCCGCTTCACCCAGTCGTTGTGGAGGTGGATGACGCGGCCGCTCATCGTCGTGTGCACGCCGTCCGCGACGGGGCGGAACTGAGATGCCCGCCCCGCGAGCAGCACGACGATCTCGGCCCCCTGCGCCTCTTCGGGGAGCCGCTCCAGCGCCCGGTCCAGCGCGTCCTGGCAGGCGAGCAGGAACCGCTCGATCTCGACGCCGAGCCCCTCGTCCTCCCCCGCGAACGGCACGGCCGCGCGCTCGGGCGCGGTCTCGGCGGTGGGCTCGTCCGGGATCTCCTCGGTCGGATCGTCCATGTCGTGGAACAGGTCGAGCAGCTCGGCGCGCTCCGAGAGCTTGTCCCACACCACGCCCGTCTCCGAGACGAGGTCGTTCGCGCCGACGCGCCGCTCCTGCACCCAGCGGCGCACGGTCTCCCAGCTGTCGACGCGGTAGTTCTGGTGGTCCTGCTTCAGCAGCAGGGCCTGCGAGGTCGAGCGCTCCCCGTCGTTCCACGCGACGATCGTCGGCGAGTCGTCGTCGGAGCCCTCGGGCAGGATGGTGTCGCCGAGCCCGCGCAGCTGCTGGGCCTTCCCGCACGACCGGCAGCGGAACCGGAAGGCCCGGTTCGACGAGAAGACCCAGACCGGCAGCACGTGCGGCTCGTTGCACTGGATGCAGTTCACGGTCGCGGTCTCGGCGGTGCCGCCGCGACGGGCCCCGGCGGAGCGCAGCGCCCCGGCTGCCCCGCCCCCGCGGGCCCCGGTGGGGTCGAGCACGTCTCCGTGCAGCTGGCGGGCCGTGAGCGCGCCGAGCTGCGCGACCTCGGTGGCGAGCAGGGCGACCAGCGTGGTGGCCACGTCGTCGACGGCGCGGATCGTGGTGCTGCGCAGGAGCTTCGCGAGCTCGCGGACGGTGATGGTGCCCTGGGCCTCGGGCGGCGTGCACTTGATGAGGTCGGCGAGCTCGCGCAGCGCGGTCTGGTTCATCAGCGCGGTCTGCGTGGAACGCGTCGACGGGAACGGGTCCTCGGGGAACACGAACTGCCGATCGGCCGGCTGGGACCGGTCGCTCCCGGCCACGACGCCCGCGTGCTCGAGATAGCGGCGCAGCGTCATGTAGAACGCGGCGGTCACGTCGTTGCCCGACAGGTGGTGCGGGAAGCGCTGCGGGTACGAGAAGTGCGAGATGGTGTGCTCTTCGCCGAACTCGTCCGCCGTGCACAGGAACCCGCACACATCGGTCGTTCCGCCGCCGAAGTCCATCACCCAGTAGAACCGGCTGGCGTTCGGGCCGAGCGGCTTGAGCTGGAGATCTTTGTAGAGGCTCGGCATCGCGACGAGGAAGGCCTCCTCGCGGAACCGGATGCGGCCGTGGCGGCCGTCGGGCCAGAGGACCTCGGGGATGACGTCGGTGAACGTCTCGCGGAGCGCCCCGACGAAGCGGGGCATGCACGCGAGGCGCGGGGGGAACGACACGAGGACGTCGCAGTCTTCGAGCGGGAACCACGCGGCGCGCTCGCGCAGCTCGAGCAGGAAGCGCTTCAGGTA
Source organism: Alphaproteobacteria bacterium (assembly GCA_020632875.1). Taxonomy (GTDB): domain Bacteria; phylum Myxococcota_A; class UBA796; order UBA796; genus JACKEQ01. The sequence goes on along the minus strand of JACKET010000005.1, from coordinate 312,503 downwards.
GAACCGCGCGACCTCGATGGCGCTCACGTGGTCGGGACAGCCGGGATGGGCGCCGTCGCCGAACCGCAGGCCGAGCTTGATGCCGGTCGTGTAGAGCGCGTCGTCGGTCGGCTGGTCGGTGAGCGTCCAGGCGCCGCCCTGGCCCGGGCTGACGTACACGCGGCTCGGATGGATCGGGCCCTCAGCGAACTGCACGGTCAGCACGCGCGGCGCGAAGCCGTCGAGGAACGCGACCGCCGCGCAGGTGCCCTCGGTGCCGAGGTCGATCACGAGCCACGGCCGGCGGCTGCGACCCGCGGCGTATCGGGCGCGGTGCACGCGCACGTACGGCCCGTTGTCGGTGCGGAACTCCTGCGCGTGCGCGCACATCCCGCGGCTCGGGCGGCCGTGGAAGACGATCGTGAGCTTCAGCCGCTCCTGGCCGAGCTCGGCGATGCGGTCCTGGTTGACGCTGCACGGCAGCGACCACTCGCGCCCGGCGAACAGGTCGAGCGGGCCGCCGAGCCACGTGCCGATCTTCTGGCCTCCGAGGCGGATGTCGGCCCGCGTGACCTGGATGGGCTCGGCGTCGTCCGGCAGCCGCACCCGGATGTTGAGCTTCACGTCCCGGCCCTTCTCGGTCGGCTTGCGGAGCTGCCACAGCTCGACGGGGCTCGCGTCGGCCGCGAGCACGCGGGGCCAGACGCAGGCGGTGGGCTTCTCGAGGGCGGTGGCCTCGGTGTGCTGAAGGGGCCCCGACTGCCCCTCGAGCGGCGTGTCCCAGTACTCGAGCTCGGCGGACCACACCCCTCCCCGCCCCTCGTGGCTGCGCACGCCGAGCGGCAGCAGCATCGGACGCCGATCGTGCCCGCCCAGCGCGCCGTTCCAGCCGGCGACCTCGAGTCCGCTCGGCACGGCCGGCTCGAGCGGGAACACGGGGAGGATGTCGAGCGTCGACGGGCCCGGCGGACCCTCGGCGAGGCGGCGCGCCTGCACCCAGCAGGCCGGGGTGAGCGCGGGGCTCGACATCGGCGCCGGCAGCTCGATCCAGCGCTCGCTGACGCCCTCGATGCGGAGCGGCTCGCCCTGGTGCGTGACCCAGCGGTAGTGCGGGTGGTCGTCGTAGAGGCTCGCGTGCCGCGGGAGCTGCGGCGGGTCGGGCGTGAGGTAGGCGTACCACTGGAACGAGCGCGTGACGCCGCCGTCCTTGAGCTCGATGATGAGCTCCTTGCGCACCCAGGGGAGCCCGAGGAGCCGCGTCTGCAGCTCCGGGGTCCACTGGAGGGTGATCGGGAGCAGGGCCCACTCCCCCGCCTTGTCGATCATCCGCGCCGAACGCCCGATCGTGAGGCCCGGGATCGGCTGGCCGGCCGGGTCGTGCGCCGGAGCGTTGCCGGGCTTCACCAGGACCTCGACGGGCCGCCGCAGCTCGTGGCGCACGTAGACGCTCGCGATGGCCTCGTTGACCTTGCGCATCCCCTTCGCGCACACGTCGTGGACGACGAGCCGGGGCGGCCACACCTTGCCGACCCGCAGCGGGGCGCCCGTGTTCGGGCAGTACCGCTCGGTGAGCCGGCGTGCGGTGGGGATCTCGCGGTTCTCGCTCATCCGACTCCCAGGGGGCTCAGCTGGAGCACGTCCACGATCGCATGACGCGTGGGCTTCTCGGCGAGTGCAGCGACCTCTTCGCCCCGCATGTGGTCGACCATCGACACGATGGCGCGCCGCGCGTTGTCTTCGAGCAGCGTGCGGATCGCGGGCAGGAGGTGCTTGTAGCGCGGGCGGTCGAGGCCGATCTGCGCCATGACCCGTGTGGACGGGCCCAGCTCGGCGAGCTCGACGAGCTTGAGCAGGGCCTCTTCCGCGTCGGGAGCGCGGGGCAGCGCGTCGAGCCTGCGGCCCACGCGCACCGCGAGGTTCGCGCGGATCGCCGCGTCGGACACGAGGTGGTGCACGGCGCCGTGCGGGAGGAGCGACAGCGGCGGGAGCCCCGCGCCCGTGATGACCAGCGCGCGCACGCCCTCTTCGCCCGCCACGGTGAGCTCGCCGACCACGAGGCCCGTGACGAGCAGGACCACGGACTCGGCGAGCGCGGCGAGGCTCTGTGGCGTGTCGCCCTCGGGCGGCGGCAGGGAGAGGTCTTCGAGCAGGTGCTCGTTCGTGCCGACGCGCCCGAGGTCGCCGATGGGCGACGAGAGCTCTGCGGCGTCGTCCCAGTAGATCGCACAGGGCTCGCCCGACCGGACCTCGACCTTCATCCCGGTCTGCTGGAACCACTCCATCAGCTCGGCCGGCGTGCCCTTCTGGAGGGAGAGGACGGGATCCATGCCCTCGCTCGTGGTGAGGTGCTTGCGGAGATCTTCGGGGCTGCGGTCGGCGAGCAGGGCGCGCAGCACGTCGGCGTACGACGGCACCGCCGTGGCCGCGCGCGACAGGCCGACCGCCGCGTCGACCACCTCGCGCACGTAGTCCTCGAAGTCCGACGCCTCGGCCATCCCCAGGGGACGCCGCGTCATCGAGACCGTGACGGCGCGCTCGAGCTCGGACGACACCGCGTAGCGCCCGGCCAGGCGGTCGAGCCGGCGCCGCAGCTCGTCGGGGTCTTCGGTGACCCAGCGCAGCAGCCCATCCTGGCGGAGCGCGATCTCGCAGCCGCCGAGCACCTTGCCGTTGAGCGTGACCAGCGCCTCCTGCAGGGCGTCGCGAACGCGCACGGCACGGTCGTGGAGCGACTGCACGACGGGGCGCGGCAGCGGCGAGGACGGGTCGGAGGCCACGCGCACGCGTTGCTCGACCGCCGTGGCGAGAGCCGACGCGAACTCTGCCTTGAACGCGGCGAAGCGCTCGCGGACCATCTCGCGGGCCACGGCCCAGCCCGGCGCGCTGCGGCGCACGATGTACGACGGCACGCCCGCGAAGGTGCGCCGCCACGCGAGCGTGCTGACGCCGTCGCGGGTGGGCTCGAGGTCGCCGTCGAGGAGCGCCGACAGGTCGAGGCCCGGCTTTCGCCGCTCGCCGTCGCCGAGGTCGTCGAGCTGGGCGCGGAGGCGTTGGGCCGTGTAGCCGATGCCGGCGGCGCCGAACGCCTTGAGGCGGAGGATGCGGTTCTGCTCGATCTCGTCGGCGACCTGGGCGATGCGCCGCACCTCGGCCGCGATGGGCCGCAGCACGTGGGCGATCTGCTCGATCAGCGGCTCTTCGCCGACGAACTCGACCGAGTCGAGCGTCGTGGTGATGCGCCTGCGGAAGTCTTCGAAGACCTCGCCCTCGGGCAGCTCGGCGCGGAGCGACTCGAGGTCGCGCACCGTCACGCCCTCGACGTCGGCCGGAGGGCCCGAGAACACCGTGCGGAGCGCGAGGAACGCCGCGGTGTCGACGACGAGCTGCGGGAGCTGCGTGGCCTGGCCGAGGGGCACGTGCACCAGCCGATGGATCGCGACCTCGGCGGACGGGATGGCCCACGTGGGGCGGATACCCATCTGAGTGCCGATGTCGACGGCCTTGCGCCGCGGATACGACTGCACCGCCGGGTTCCGTGCGGCGTCGACGGCCACCTCGAGCACGGGCTCGGGGTCGGGGACGTGCACCGCCGCGGTGATGCGGCCCTCGCGGAGCATCTCGGCGAGCACCGTGTGGTTCCGCCGCACCGACGGGTCTTCGGGACGCACCCGCCCGCCGAGCAGCACCGTGACGGGCTTGTCGCCGAGACCGCGCAGCACGGGCAGCAGCGCCGGCGTGCCGGCCCATCCGACCACCAGCACGCGCTCCCACCCGTCGGTCACGCGCTCGACGTCGGCCGACATCGCCTGGCTCGTGGCCCACAGCATCTCGGTGTGGTCGGCGAGCATCCGCGACGGCACCAGCCGCCACCGGTCGGCGTCGGGCCCCGAGAACGCGGCCAGGGCGCTCTCGCGGGCGAGCGTGGGCATGTCGGCTTCGAGCGGCACGATCGGGTCGACGCACACCCGGTGCAGGGGCAGATCGAGGTGCTTCAGCCGGAGCGCTCCGGCCTCGGGCCCCACCACGACGATGCCGAGCTCAGCCAACGAGGGCTCCGTGGAACAGGAGGAGGACGAGGGCGGCCGAGAGGCCGAAGGTCAGCCCGATGCCGAGCGCGACGACGAGCCGGAGGAACCAGCCCGCACGGGCCTCCTCGGAGGCCTCGGCGAGCACCGCCGCGATGGGACGGCCCGACGCGGACGCCGCCCCGAGATGGCGCCGGAACGCCCGGTTCGCCGCGAAGCGACCGAACAGGATGTAGACGAACAGGGTGAAGCCCGCGGCGATGAGGAACGCGAACATCCCCGCCATGCCCCACGGCCGGTCGTCTGCGCCCGTCACCGTGACGCCCTCGACGACCACGTAGTGCTCGCGCGGCCGCCACACGCCGTCGGGGGCCTCGAAGCGCAGCGCGGCCACGAGGTACGGCCAGAACGGCAGGGGCCGATCGATGCCCTCCTGACGCGCGGCGAGGCGCTCGACCGCCGCGCGCACGGGCTCGGACGTGCCGCGGACGTGCACGGTCCCCGAGAGGTCGACGCTGCGGAACGTCGGGTCGAGCCCGGCGCGCAGGTTGAACACGCGCGAGACCTCGGAGCGGCTCACGTACAGCGAGCCGAGCGAGTCGCACGTCGCGTCGACGCGGCCCGACACCGACTCGGGGCCCGATTCGAGCGAGACGCTCGTCGTGACGGCGTCGCAGGGCGTCGAGCGCGCAGGCGCCTCGCCCAGCGCGAGCCGGACGCCCTCTGCGGGCACGGAGCCCGCGGCCAGCCGGCCCTGGGTGGGGGGCTCGCGCACGGTGACCAGCTCGAGGGACAGGGGCTCGCTGATCTGGCGCTCGAGGTCGCGCACCAGGCGCCGCACCTCGTCGTCGTCGGGTGCCGTGTCGATGCCGAGCAGCACCACGCCCATCGCGACCTCGAGCGGCTCTCCGCCGCCCCCGAAGGTGCGTATGCGCGCGGCCGTCCAGCACCCGCCGTCTTCTTCGGTGAAGCGCACGACCCCGCCCGCCACGCCCTGCGGCGGGTCGACCCGCGCTCTGAGCAGACCCACGGCCACGTGGTCGAGCGAGCCCTCGACGGGCCGCATCAGCGCCTCGAGGGCCTTCTGGGTGCCGGCCTTGGTGACGCAGCGGTCGGCGTCGGCGGGGTTCTCGGCCGAGGTGGGGTCTTCTTCGAACAGGTCGGTGAAGTGGATCTCGACGCGCGGCCCGTCGACGCGACCCCGGATGGCGAGGGCCGCCTGGTAGAGGCTCGTGCTGGCGCCCGGGTCGCGGTTGAGGTCGAGCGCGCTCCAGCAGCGGTCGCCCGGCGGACACCAGCACGCGCTGCCCTCTTCGGGGGCGCTCGACACGTCGCTGCACTCCGACGACTTCGGGAACACCTCGAACGGGTCGGACGACCGCCCGCGAACCGGACCCGGCGGGAGGTACGTGAACACGCGGGGCGCGTGGCCCTGGAGGCGTGCGATGTCGGACGCGAGCTGCTGGGCGACCGACGGCTGCGCGAAACGCCCGTTCCAGCGGGGCGTGTAGAGCGGGAGGTTGAACCCGCCGTTGTCGAAGGTCACCACCGTGGTCGGCGGAGCCGCGAACGCCGCGAGGAGCCACGCGATCACCGCTGCCCCCCGAGGTTCGGGATCGCGAGCGCGCCCGCCAGGAACTCGCCGTTCACCCGGGCGACGCCCAGCACGAGGATGCCGCCCGGGATGGGCACGGGCACCTGCCAGAGGTCTTGGGGGCGCAGGTCGATGTCGTGCACGGGTGGGCCCTTGGGGTTCGCCGTGCGGCGGATGAGCCACGGGCCCGGCCAGGCGCCCGTGACCTCGTGGTACGTCTCGGCGAGCGGGCCCTCGACGGGGTCGTGCTCGACGACGAGCCGCACGAGGCCGGCGCCGACGTGGAGCCGCGTGTGGTTGTGCGGCAGGCCGAGCAGGTTGCTGCCCGCCCCGCCCGTCGGGCGCCCCGAGACCTCGCTGAAGTCGGCGAGCGCGTCGCGAACGTCGCGAACGTCCCAGGCGAGGTAGCGAACGCCGCTCTCGATGCGCAGCGCGGCCCGGATCATCCCCCGTTCGAGGCGGAGCGAGGCCTGCAGCACGTCTTCGGCGAGGAACACGGTCGCGTCGGACCCCATGTCGACCGCGACGAGCCGGCCCTTCTCGGTGAGGTAGACGAGCACGTTGCCCGCGAGGCACGGCGACGAGAGCCCATCGGACATGGCCGGGAGCTCGAGCGACCGGCGTACCAGCCGCGGTGGGCCGAGCAGACCGAGCTCGTGGGCCATGCGCTCGGGGTGCGGACGCTCTTCACCGTGCGAGACGCAGTAGCGCGCCTCGACGGGCTGCAGCTCGCCATCGGGGCAGACCCAGACGGGAAGACCACAGCACCCGGGCAGCCAGGCATTCATCCCTTCGTCGCCGAGAGCAGTCGAAGGAAGCGCGAAACTGACCGGTTGACCCGGATGATACGGACAAAACATCGGTGGGTGGGGCTCGACCGACCCGCATCATGTCACAAAGCCGCGCAGAACGGCAGCCGCGTGGACCGGGTCGATGGGCTGAATCGCCCCACCGCTCCAGAGCTCGAAGCCCGCGATGGGCACCAGGCGGGGTCTGAGGCGGACATGCCAGGAGAACCCCGCGTCGACCGCCCGGTTGGGCCCGTCGAACAGGACCGTGTTGTGGCTGCAGAAGCCGAAGCCCTCGTGCAGGCGGCGCTCCACCTCGGCGAGCCCGTCGGCGAGCCCGTCCACACGGGACCGATCGAGGCTCATCCACGGGACGGCGTCGGTCGGCGCCAGCCACACCTCGAACGCCGCGGATGGAGCCCACGGGCAGAACGCGACCACGCCGTTCCCCTCCCAGACCACGCGGTTCTCGTCGCGCGCCGCCTGGACGAGCCGCTGCACCAGGCCGGGCATCGCGGCCTGGTGGGCGATCACGGACTCGAGCAGCGACGGGGCCACGGGCACGGCGATGACCTGGGAGTGCGGGTGCGGCTGGCTCGACCCGGCCTCGACCCCGCGGTTCCGAAACCACGTGACGGCGCCGAAACGCCCGTCCCGGCGGAGGTCCTGGAGGCGGTCGGCCGCGAGGGACATGGCGGCACGGGGGTCGGCGACGTGCACGTGATCCGGCGACTCGGCGATGACCTCGTGGGCACCGACGCCGGTGTGCCCCCGCAGGAGCCCGCGCCCGATGGGGTGATCGGGCTCCTCCGGACGCAGTCCCGGGCGGCGGTTCGCGAACGCGCGCGCCACCCACGCCCCACCCTCCTCCATCGCGGCGATGGTCGGCCCGGTCATGTGCTCGTGGCCTGGACAGAACGGGCACGTTGCCACGGTCGGGAGGTGCCCCGGCCCGAAAGCGGGCGGCGGCGGGATGCGGCTCGGGCTGATCACGACGATCTGCCCGGTGAGCGGGTCCATCCGGACGGTCGACGGGGTCATGTCCACCAGGAGAGGTCGAGGTCGGGGAAGACGGGGTCCACGAGGCGGCAGCGCTCGAGCGTCGAGCGGACGACGGGGTCTTCGGGGTGGTCGGACAGCACGTCCTCCACGCCGTTCAGCAGGTCGTCGAGGCGCTCGGCGTGGTCGAGGATCCGCCGCAGGCCGTAGTCGACGGCACCGCGGGTGTGGATGACGAACGGCCAGTCGCTCGCCTGCAGCATCAGGAGCTGGCGCCCGGCCTCCTCCATCAGCACGCGCGCGGCGCCCACGCCCTGCGAGCGGTCGAGCAGGTCGAGGAACCGGTCTTCGGCGCGGTACGCGAGCTCCCAGTAGAACCGCAGCTCGTCGTTCATCCAGACGCGGTGGTCGCCCCCCGCGCCCCACGTGCCCTCGGGCAGCGCGGCGGCCTTGTCCGCGGGGACGCGCGAGTGCAGCTCCGACATCGTCATCGGCTCGACGGTGGACTGCTGCGCGATCGACCGGGCCACGGCGAGCAGGAAGCGCGGACCCTCGTGCCACCAGTGGCCGAAGAGCTCGGCGTCGAACGGTGCGCAGACCACACCGAAGCGCCCCGTGTGCTGCCGATGCGCGACGAGGCGGCGCTGCAGCGTGCCCACGAAGTGCATCGCGTGGCTGTCGATGGCCGCCTGCACCTCGTCGGGCTGGTAGGCCTCCTTCTGGCCCAGGTCGGCACCCGAGCCCGTGACGCGCCAGTACCGAAGGCCGCGCAGGCCGTGGCGCTTGTGGAACTCGAGGTAGCGGCCGTCGCCGGGGTACCCGACCTCGCCGCTCCACACCTGCTCGCTCACGTCGGGGCAGCGCGCGAGCACCGTGACCGGCGTGAGGTGGTCGCGCTCGACGACGCGCAGCGGCTCGAGCACGCTGTTCCAGGCCATGTGCGTGTCGGCGAGGATGCCGGGGTCGACGGGCGTCGCGACATCCCCGTCGAGCTTCGCGACCGGCGTGCTGCGCTCGACGAGGTGGGTGTCGACGACGAACGCGTACACGCCTTCTTCGCCGAAGAGCCCCGCCACACCGGCCCGATCGCGCACATCGCCGTGGACGGCGGGCGGCATCCAGGGCCCCGCAGGGCGATACGCGCACTCGGGCAGCCACGCGGCGCGGGGCCGGGCGCGCAGGTGTCGCTCGCTCGTCGCGAGCCCGGCGCGGATCTGCGCGCGTGCGCACCGGTCGTGGAGGATCAGCGGGTGGTAGCCGTGCGTGGCGTTCGAGCTCAACAGCTCGATGCCGGGCCGGCCGCGGATGGCGCGCGCGATGTCGCCGTCGATGGCGTCGAACCGCGCGAGCAGATCGGCGAAGTGCAGCGCCCACCGGTCGGCGAGCCAGCCGAGATGGGCATCCTGGGAGGCCCAGGCCACGCTGTCGCGGCGAGCATGGGCGATGCGCTCTTCGAGCCATCGGCGCATCCCCTCGCGGAACCGCTCGTGGCCGAGCTGCTCGAGCAGGATGGGCGTGAGCCCGATCGTCCAGCCGGGGCGGATGCCTTCGGCCTCGAGCGTGTCGAGGACCTGGATGAGCGGCAGCCACGTCTCGGCGGCGGCCTCGAACAGCCAGTCCTCGCCGTGCGGCCAGCGACCGTGGTGCAGCACCCAGGGCAGGTGCCCGTGCAGCACGAGGCAGAATGCGCCGTCAGCCATGGGGCTCCTCCCGGACGTTCACCGCGACCTCGCGCCGCTCGCGCTCGCGACCCCAGAGCTCGACGGGCCACGACAGCACGACCCGCGCGGCGCCCTGCTCCAGCGGCTCGATTGCGAGCCGGGCCGCGGGCCGGGGCTCGAGCTCGATGCGGGCGCGCCAGCCGATGATCGAGATCTGCTCGATGGCGGGCAGCTCGATGATCTCGTCGAGCGGCACCTTCCCGCCGGCGACCTCCACCGAGAGTGACGCTTCTTCCTCGCCCTCGAGGCGCGGGCCGCCGAGCGTGGCGTACAGCTCGGTCGAGAGCATGCCGCGAACGCCCTCCATCCCGCGGTTGTCGATGTCGATGCGGACCTCCATCGGACCGCGCGCGGGGAGCAGCACGTGCTTCGTCATGCGCACGGGTACCCCGTTCACCGCGCTGTCCGCACACATCACGCCGCGAATCGAGCCGTCGCCGCCCGGCTCGATCGTCACGAGATCCCAGGTCGCCGCGGCCCCGGTGTCGCCCCACCGCTCGTGGAACGCGGCGGGCTCGGCGCCGGAGAGCACGTTGAGCGCCACGTCGCGCTGCGACAGCTCGACGATCCGCCCGCCCCGGCCGGGCGCCAGCGTGACCGACCAGCTCCCGCTCCACAGGCGGGCCTCCGCATTGCCGTCGCAGTCGAGGTCGACGCGCACCGAGTCGCACTCCGGCAGCGACAGCGCCCGGTGCACGATGCGCTCGGCGCGGAGCAGGTCGCGCCACGCCCGGTCGCGATGCGCCCCGTGCACCGGACCGAACGACGTGGGGGCGTACGCCTCGGTCGCCTGGGCGCGGAACAGGTACCGGCGGGCCTGCTGGAACACGTGCGGGTCGGGCCCGTCGTCGGCGTAGCGCCCGTCGCCGATGGTGCGGTCGAGGCGCCGGACCAGGCGGCTGACGGTGAGCATGCGCTTGTGCAGCGCGTCCGCGCCGGGGTCGGCGAGCAGGTGGCACTCCCAGATCCCCTCGCTGCCGCCCGCCGGGAGGTAGGCTCGGGCGCGACCCCCGTCCAGCAGGGCCGACGGGAGGCACGACACGCGCGGCAGGAACGCCACGGCCGCCCGCGCAGACGCCTCGTCGAGGTGCACGACCCTCAGGCCCGACCCCGCCACGCCGAGGGGCTCGGACGGGAGCACGTCGAGCGCCCGCCCCTCCCGCTCGACCGAGAGGATCGGGGCTTCGGGAGCCCCGACGCGCGCGAGCCAGCGGCGATCGAGGGTCGTCCACAGGAGGCCGGCCTTGCCGAGCATGCGCGGCAGCGTGGGATCCCAGACGCCGTGCGGGATCCACGCGCCCTCGGGCCGCACCCCGAGGATGCGCTTCAACAGGGTCGTGTGGGCGGCGATCTGCGCGGCCGCGTCACGCTCGGGCACCGCGCTCAGCACCGGCCGGTGCATCGCCGTCGCGACGAGCTCGAGCCGCCCGGCATCGAGCAGCGCGCGCAGCTGCTTCACGGCCTCCGGCCGGCGCTTCGCCCACTCCTCGATCAGGCGGCCGCCGATCATCAGCGCCGCAGACCCCGGACCGGCGGCCAGCGCCTCCACGACGGGGCCGAGGCACACGTCCCACGCGCGCTCCACGCCCTCCGGGCCCTCCCAGGCGGGGACGGCGACGATCGCGAGCAGCGCCGTGCAGTCGGGCTCCACGCGCTACACCACCCAGTCCGTGCCGTCGAGGCAGGCCTTCTGGCCATCGATGCTCACCTCGACCCCGTGGGCGGCGGCGATCTGCACGACCGGCGCGGGCTCCACGGCGACGCCTCCGACGGTCAGCTCGACCACGCCGGGCGGCAGGCGGAGCCAGAGGTGGCCCTCCGGATCCCAGCCGTACCGAACGACCGCGCCGCCCGCCCGCGCCATCGACCCCTGCGAGAGGGCCCACGAGCCCGCGCCGATCCACTGCACCACGCTGTAGCCGAGCGGCCGGATGGGGCGATCCGGCGGCGTGACGCGCGCCATGGCGCGCTGGATGGGCTCGTCGACGTCGGCGGGCACGGGCTGGCCGATGGCGCGCCACGCAGCGGCGATCTGGGCGCGGAACGCCGCGTCGAACGTGTCGGCGAACGGCGTGTCGAACTCCGGGCCGTACCACCAGAACCAGTCCGAGCCCTCGGCCGCGAGCAGGTGCTCCATGGCCGCCTCGCGCCCGGTCTCCGCGCGCTCGACCGCGTCCCGCGCCCGGCCGAGCAGGGCCCACGCGCGATGGTCTTCCGAAGCGCCCGCCCAGATGTCGAAGTTGGCGCCGATCCAGCTCCCGGTGTGCAGCCGCTCGACCCGGCCCACGGGGCGCTGCTCGGCCGCGGCGTCGAGCGTGGTGCCGCGCTTCATCAGCGCCTCGATCAGGCGCGCGCGGAAGGCTCCACCGGCGTCGGGGAACGCCTCCCACGGGTTCTCGCCGTCGAGCGCGACCACAGTGAGGCCGGGGTGGCGCGTCGCGTGGCCGACGAGGTCCTGCACGGCGCGGTCGGCGGGCCACCGCGCGTACTCGAAGCCCACGCGGTCGGACAGCGCGTGGTCGCGGAAGAAGCCCGTCACCCCGTGCCCGAGGTCCCACCCGCCGCGGCCCGGGCGATTGCGGTGCACGGCGGAGCGCGCCAGCACGTGGTCGTCGGTCGCGAGCCACGTGAAACCCGCGGCCCCGACGAGCTCGACGACCTCGGGCGACACCGAGCCCTCGGAAGGCCAGCAGCCCTTCGGCGCCTTGCCGGCCCACTCCGCCATGGCGCGCCGCCCGCGCTCGAGCTGGAGCTTCGCGTCCTGGGGCCAGGCGAAGTCGACATCCGGCGGGTTGGCGGTGCACCGCTTCGCGTGCCGCACGTCGACGAGCAGCGGCAGGATGGGGTGGTGCAGCGGGGTCGTGGAGAGCGCGGGGCCCTCGGTGGCGCCGAACCGCGCGAGCAGATCGGGGAACGACCGCAGGATGGCGTCCTGCGCCTCGAGGAGCGCGGCCTTGTCGCCCTCGCTGAACCCGCTGCCCTTCGCGAGGAGCGCGGCCAGCGCGGGGAACTCGCGGCGTGCGGTGGCCCCCGCCCACACCAGGGTGGACAGCACCTGGAGGTCGCGCGCCATGTCGACGGAGAGCGTGCGCCCGGCGGTGATGGCGTCTTCGATCGCGTGGTACCGCGGCGTGTCGCGCATCACGGGATGGCCGACGGGGAAGGTCCGCGCGAGGGCGTCGAGCTCGGCGGGAGACAGCGTGTCCGCCGGCCTGCGCGTGAGGTCGAGGTGCGCGTCGGACCCGCCCTCGGCGTAGTACAGGATCTGCTCCCACAGGCCGGGCACGATGTTCACGGTCCACGGGACGCCCGAAGCGATGCTCTCGACGAGCAGGTCGCGGTAGCCGCGGAGCGCGTGCATGCGGGTCCACGGCATCACGGGGATGCCGGTCGCCGGGTCGCGGTACTCGGGCTGGTGCAGGTGCCAGAGGACGCCGATCACAGCGCGCCCCCGTAGTGCCGGTACCGGCGGTACACCGTCATGCCCACGCCCTCCACGACGCCCCGCATGGGCTTGTTGCGCTCGTCGATCACGCTGCCGTCGATGCGCGAATAGCCCGCCCGACGCGCGCCCTCGACCACGTTCACGATCATCTTCGCGTGCAGGCCGGAGCCCCGGTACGCCGGGTTCACGCCGATGAGCTTGAACGCCGCCGTCCGCACGCCGCGGAGGCCCCTCACGAAGCGCGGGAGGCCGAGGGGGAGCAGGCGGCCGCGCGCGTGGACCAGCGCCTCGTTGACCTCGGGCAGGCAGGCCGTGAAGGCCGCGGGCCGGCCGTCGATCAGGCCGAGCTGCATGAGCTCGGTGTTCGCGAAGACGAGGTAGGCGCGGCCGAGCGCGAGAAAGGTCGCGCGCGGCATCGGGCTCACGTCCGGCACGGTCTGGTAGGCCTCGTTGAGGACCTCGTGCGCGCGGATCAGGTCGGCGTTCATGCTCCGCCACCGCGCCCGCCGCACCTGCAGCCCGGGGATGTCGCAGCCCTCGGCCTTGGCGCGCAGGGCGTCAGGGATGGGCTTCGCGCGACCATCGGCCTCGTACAGGTCGATCTCGTAGGCCAGCGTGTCGTGGTGCCGCTCGAGCCCGAGCCCCTCGAGCAGCTCGGCGTAGTGCGGCGGATGGTGGCCCTGCAGCATCGGCGGGAGCGTGTCGAAGCCCTCGACGGTCAGCCCGGCGTACTCCCAGCGCGTGAGGTTGCGCGGACCCCGCAGCGACCGGCCTCCCCAGCGCTTCGCCTGGTCGCGGACCCGTCCCATCAGGGCCTCCGCGATGGCCGGGTCGTCCTCGGACTCGAAGAACCCGAACCACACGACGCCCTCGTCGCGGTCGAAGTTGGCGTCGCGGAGCGCGGACGCGGTGCCGACGAGCTCGGTGCCGCGGAACGCCCCGAAGACCGCAAGCTCGGCGTGCTCGAAGAACGGGTTCGACGGCTTCAGGCGGCTGCGCTCGTAGACCTCGAGCGGCGCGACCCACGCGGGGTCGGACCCATGGAGCCTTCGGGGCAGGGAGAAGAGCAGACGGCTCTCGGCGGGGAGGTCCAGACGACGGACGCGGATCGACATCGGCCGACGATACCAGCGCGCACGCCGCGCCGGGGGCAGCACGACGATGGCACGGCTGGTACGCTGGCTCCGATGTCCCCTGCCCTCGCGCTCGCGCTGCTCGCCTGCCGGTCCGGGCCTCCGACGCCGGGGGTGACCGACACCGACACCGACGCCGACGCCGACGCCGACGCCGACGCCGACTCCGATGCGGATTCCGACGCCGACGCCGACGCGGATTCCGACGCCGACGCCGACACGGATTCCGACGCCGACTCCGATACCGACACCGACACGCCGACTCCGCCCGCCTGTCCCGACGACGCCCACGAGCCCAACGACGACGCGGCGAGTGCGGTGGCACTGGAGTCGGCCGGCCTGCGGATCTCGTCGGCCTCGCCGGACTGGATCGCGTTCGAGGTCGGCACGAACGAGCGCGCGACGGTGCGCGTCGAGCACGACCCCGCGGTGGCCGACCTCGACCTGCGGGTGTACCGGCCGTCCGGCGGGATCGCGGGGGCGAGCTACGGCGCGAACGCCATCGAGGCGGTGTCGGTCGAGAACCACGGCGCGCCGGCCACCTGGCTGGCGGAGGTGTTCGTGGTGGGCGGCGACCCCGACTGCCAGGCGTACCACTGGGGCATCGAGCGCGAGGTCGACACGGCCGCGGCGGACTCGGGCAGCGTGCTCGACACCGCGGTCGAGGACTCGGGCGACTCGGGTGACTCGGGCGACACCGGTGCCGTGGGCCCCGGCATCCTGATCGGCGCGGGCGACACGTGCCCGGCGGGCGATTCGTACGTCCCGTCGTGCGCGCCCTTCGCGGGCGTGCCCGACGCGCGCGTGCCGTTCGTGCCCTGGGTCGAGGGGTTCCACCAGTTCGACACGCTCGGGTCTGGCTTCGACACCGTGCTGGCCGTGATCGGGCCCAACGGCAACGAGATCCTCTGCGACGACGACAGCTTCGGCGCGCAGTCCCAGGTCTCGCTGTGGCTCGCGGACGACGAGGCCGTCGAGCTCGTGGTGACGGGCTTCGGCGCCGTGTGTGGCCCGTACCAGCTCCAGCTGATCGGCCCTCCGCTCCCGGTGTGCGCGGCCGATGCGAACGAGCCGAACGACGCCCTGTCGGACGCGACGATCGCTGCGGGGCTCGTTTCCGGCGTCGTGGAGGCGGGCCGCGACGAGGACTGGTTCCGGCTGGAGCCCGGCGCGCACACGCTGGTGCTCGACTTCCTCCAGGACGACGGGGACCTCCAGCTGTCGGTCTTCGCGGCGGCGGGCCTCGAGGCGCAGGCGCTCACGGCGACCGACGGCGAGTTGCTGGCCCTCCCTCCCGGCGACGTGCGGCACGTGCGGGTGTGGCGCGCTCCGGGGCACCACGCCTGCGTGCCCTACACGCTCGACGTGCAGCCCATCCCCTGACTTTCGGTACCCCCTGTGAACGCAGCTGGAACGCCGCGTTCCGGGGGCACAGAGGTCTCGACCGTCAAGGCGTTTCTCAGTCCGTTGCGTCAGAGGCGAACACGAGATCGATCTGCGTGACGGCGATGTCGTCGCGGCCCTTCTCGATGGCTTCGCGCACGCCCATCTCCGACAGCGGGCGGTCGGACACGAGCACCCACACGGTCGGGGGCATCTCGCCGACGGGCACCTCGACCGGCGCGAGCTGGAGCCCGCCGCCGCGCTCCATCCGCCGCACCGCGAGCACCTCGTGGAGCTGGCCCTTCGCGCCCGATGCGAACCCGGCGTGCCCGGCGAGCCCGGGGTCGAGCCAGATCTGCAGCAGGTCGCCGGGCGCGACGACGCCATCGGCCACGGGCCCCGCCGCGGTGCGGACCTCGACGGTCGCCGGGTCGCCCTTCCACCGCTCGGCCTCGACCTGCTGCTCGGCCGTGGTCAGCGCCAGCGCGACGGCCGTGACGAACGCGCCCGTCGCGGCGAGCAGCACGAAGCCCAGCACGAGGAACGGCAGCGCGCGGGACGGGGGTTTCGGAGGCACGGGCTTCGGCAGCGCGTCGAAGGCCTCCTTGTTCTTCGACCAGGCGTCGAAGCGGTGGAAGCACAGCGAGCACGACGCGAGATGTTGCTCGTACTGCTGCATCTGGAGCGGATCGAGCACCTCGAGCGCGAAGCCGTGCAGCTGGATGGTCGACAGGTGGTCGTCTTCGAGCGAGCCGTCGGGCAGCGGGTCGGAGAGCTCGGCGAGCTCGTCGTCGACGTCGTTCATCGCGAACGTCACGGCCGTGCCGGTCATGCCGAGCAGGCTCGCGACCTCGTCGGTGTCGAGCCCGTCGGCCGTGAGCAGCACGAGCGCCTTGCGTACCGCGATAGGCGCGTCGAGCACGCGGGCGAGCTGCTTCGCGTTCGCGAGGTACGGCCCGCACGCCGCTTCGACGGGCGGTTGGTTGCGTTGATCGAGCGCGGCGTCGGTCGCGTCGAGCAGCAGGCGCGTGAGGTTGACCTTGGTGCCGCGCCCGAGCCAGCCCTGCTCGGGTGCCCGGAACCACCTCAGCGTCGCGGCCTGTGCCTCGCGCACACCGAGGGCGCGGAACCGCCCCCACACCAGATCGCCGAGCCGCAGATACGCCGCATCGGCTTCAGACATGCTGGACCTGGAAGCGGAGAACGGTGCTGCCCACCATGATGGTCTCGCCGCCCGACAGCACGGCCTCGGAGACGCGCGTGCCGTTCACGACGGTGCCGCGCTCGGTGCCGTTGTCCATCACGAGGAAGCTGTCGTCGGTCTGCACGAAGCGGCAGTGCAGCGGCGCGAGCATGGGGTCGGCGGGCAGGTACACCTCGCAGGCCTCGTCTCGGCCGAGCGCGACGACGCCACGAACGGCGACCTGGGTGCCGCGAGCCGGCCCGCTCATGATCTCGAGGATGGCCGACGTGCGCGGCTGCGTCTCGGGCTCGGGCCCCGCGGAGTCCTCCACCGCGGGCTCTTCGGCGATCGGCTCTTCGGCGGTCATCTCGACGGGCGACAGCTCGGGCGCGCTGTACGGGTCGCGCGTGGGGAGCTGGAGCGCGATGCGATCGCCCTTGAGCACGGGCTCTTGCGCCATGGTCTGGTCGAGCTCGTCGACGTCGCCCTGCACCACCCACTGCGGGGTGGGCGCGTCGCCCGCGGGGCCGAGGCTGTCTTCCTCGGACTGCGGACGGTCGAGGTCCATGAAGCCCGACTCGAGCAGCGGGTTGTGGCGGATCTGCGTGGCGACCTGGTCTTCGAAGTCCTCGTATTCGTAGTCCGAGTCGCTCTTCTTCTCGGGCAGCGGCTCTTCGACGCGGAGCTGCGCGAACATCGCGTCGCGGTCGGTGGCGGACGTGGGCTCCTCCTCCTCCTCGTCGCCAGGGAACCTCTCCACGATGAGCGAGGCGTCGAAGTACACGGGCCCGTCGTCGTCGACCTCCTGCGGCGGGGGCGGCTGGAACCGGAACCCGGGGCGCGGCATGGGAGCGGAGACCCCGATCCCGACGGCGATTCCGTCGCCGGCGCTGTCTTCGTCCTCGACCTCCTCCTCGCGGGCGGCAGGGGCCTCGGGCTCGGGCTCCGACGCGGGCTCCGGATCGGGCTCCTCCTCCACGACGGGATCCTCGAAGTCGTCGAAGTCGTCGTCGGGGATGCCGACCTCGAAGGAGTGCTCGTCCTGCGGGAGGACGGTGACGCGCGGTGCGGGGGGCTCCTCTTCGATGTCGGGGCCCACCGTCTCCTCGAAGTCCTCGTCCTCCTCTTCGGGGGGCGGCTCTTCGAAGGCGCCGGCTTCGGAGCTGCCGACGGTCTCGTCGTCGGAGCCGTCGTCGAGCGGACCTGCGGGCGCGCGCTCCTCCGGAGCCTGGGGACCGGACTCGGCCGTCTCGGCCGCCTCTTCGGAGCCTTCGTCGGCGACCTCGGTGGCCGGCTCGTCGGCTTCGGCATCGTCGGCGTCGGGCGCTTCGGAGGGAGCCGGGTCTTCGTGCGGAGCTGGATCTTCGAGAGTGGCGACGCGCGGCGGACCCGAGGACGCCTCGGGATCGACGCCTTCCCACGTGGGGTCGGCTTCGTCGGGGAAGTCCGAGAGCTCTTCGAAGCCCGCCGCCAGCTCCATCGACGGATGGTCGGGCGACGGCTCCTCCTCCTCGGGCTCGGGCTCGGGGATGGTGAGGCGGATGTCCCACATGTAGCTGCCGAGCTGCACGGTCTCGCCGCCCATCAGCCGCCAGCCGCCGACCTGCTCGCCCTCGACCGTCAGATCGGCGTCACCGACCGGGTGGATGTAGACGGACCCGCCCCGGCGACGCAGCACGGCGTGGTCGGCCGCGAGGCCGGGAACCACCCAGTCGGACGCGTTCGACGACCCGATGCGGGCGTCCCAGGCGCCCGACGGCATCTCGAACTCGACGGTCTCGCCGAGCAGGAACTCGATGGCCGGCATCTCGACGTCGTCTTCGTGCTTGCGCGGCTCTTCGGGGAGGTCGGGCTCGACCTCGTCGGGCATCGGGGTGCCGACGAGCGTCTCCCAGTGCCCGGCGTTGCCGAAGTCGACGCACAGGGTGCCGCGGATCGGGTCGCCCAGCGGCAGCACGATGCGGTGCGACTTCGCCAGGAAGTCGTTGGCCGCGAACGCCGGCTTCGCCCACCGATAGCTGCGTGCGAACCGGAACTCGGGGTCGCCGGAGAGCCACAGCACCTCGACGGCGCGGATGCGGCGCTCCCACCGCGGATAGGCCGTGGCGAGCCGCGCGAACAGCTCGGCATCGACGCACCCGTAGCGCGTGAGCAGGTCGACGGCGGCGCACGCGAGCCGGCCGCTGGTGGCACCGGCGTCGGACACGCTGTTGCCGAGCGGGTGCCGCCCCAGCCAGTCGGACAGGGCCTCGCCCGTGAACATGCCCATGAACAGGCGGGCCAGCGCCTCTTGGGGCGTGAAGCGGTCGGGCGTGTTCGCGAGCCACGGCGCGCGATCGGTGCCCGGGTGGCCGCCACGCGCGGCGAGCGCGACCTTCGCGAGCCCCCACCACGCCTCGGCGTGCTCGGGGACGGTGTCGAGCACGGTGTTGTACCAGCGCATCGCCACCGCGAGCCGACCGCGGAACCACGCCGCGTCGGCGCGCTGGATCGCCGCCTCGAGCCGCTCGCCGTGCGTCTTCACGGCCTTGAACAGCTGGTAGAGCCGCTCGAGGGCCTGCGCCCCCTCTTCGAGCTTGCCCATGTCGAGGTACAGCGGGCCGGCGAGCTTGAGCGCCTCGCAGTTGTCGGGCTGCAGCGCGAGGGCCGCCTCGAGCTGCCCGATGGCGTCGTCGAAGCGGCTCTGATCGATGAGCAGCCCCGCGTACGCGGTGTGATCGGCGGCGCGCTCGCTGGCCTCGGGCTCTTCGGACTTGCCGTCGTAGATCGAGGTGAGCTGGGCGTAGGCCTCCATCGCGCGGTCGTCGTGACCGGCGCGGTGCCGCATGCGGGCGAGCTCGCGCAGCGCCGGGTAGTGCTGCGGGGCGCGCTCGAGCATGTTCTCGTAGATCGCCTCGGCCTCGGGATCGAGGTGCACCGACCGGGCGATGGTCGCCGCGCGCAGCAGGATGCGCGACGCGTTGTGCACCTTCTTCTCGTGGTCGGCCTCGAGCCGCATGAGCGCGATGACGCGGCGCCACTGGCCCCGCCGGGCGCGGAGATCCTGCAGCTCGGTGGTCATGTCGAGCGGCTTGATGCCCGCGGCTTCGGCCTTGTCGATCCAGTAGAGCCCGGAATCCTCGTCGGCGAGGTGCTTCACGTAGGCGCGACCGATGGCGTACTGCACGTCGGGACGCTCGGCCTCGGGCAGGTACGGCAGCAGCGCCTTGCTGTGCTCGACGAACGCCGCCCAGTCTTCGCGGGCCTCGGCGAGGCGCTTGAGCGCGCGGAGGGCCTCTTCGCCGCGCTCGGGCAGGCGGTGATCGACGACCACCATCGCCCAGATCTCGCTCGCGCCCTGCGGGTCGTCGAGCTTGTCTTCGGTGATGCGCGCGAGCTCGGCGCGCATGGCGGCGCGGCGGACGGGCGGCCGCTCGCGGGCCTGGTTCCACAGCACGTCGGCGACGCGCTTCCAGCCGTCGGTGCCCTCGGCGTACTCGCGCAGCAGCACGAAGAGGTCTTCGGGCGTCGCGGTCTCTTCGAGCGCGGTGGAGAGGCACTCGAAGGCCTCCTCCCACGCCGACATCCGCAGGTAGATGACGCCGAGGATGCGCTTGATCTCGACGCTCTTGCCGGGCTTGACCGACCACAGCCGCGTGTAGTGCTCGCTCGCGATGACGTAGCGTTTGCGCTCGAGCGCGCGCTCGGCGAGCGATTCGAGCACGGTGCCGTCGGCGAGCAGCGCCTCGACGAAGTCCTTCATCGTCGCGTAGCGGGTGTCGATGTCCCAATCGACGGCGCGCTTCAGCACGTCGCGGACGACCTCGGAGACGTCGAGCCCGTCGATGAACT
Organism: Alphaproteobacteria bacterium; assembly: GCA_020632875.1. Lineage (GTDB taxonomy): Bacteria > Myxococcota_A > UBA796 > UBA796 > JACKEQ01. The sequence continues at coordinate 292,422 of JACKET010000005.1, read as the reverse complement.
TGTTCGGATTGCGGACGACCGTGTAGGGCAGCTTGCCGCCCGCGAGGCCGTACAGGGCGCACATCGCGAGGCCGTACACGTCGGACGCGGGGGTGGCGCGCTGGCCGCGCTCGACCGACTCGGGAGCGGCGTAGACGTTGGCGCGCTCCTCCTGGACGTGCTCGCCCGCGAGGTCGAAGTCGACGAGGTGTGCGCCGCCATCGAGCCCGAAGTGGATGTTGTTGGGCGCGACGCGCCCGTGGACGAGCTCGGCCTCGTGGGCCGCCTGGAGCGCGTTGCCGACCTCGACGACGACCTGGAGGACGTCGACGCTGTCGCCCGACCAGCCCTTCTCGAGCGTGCCGCCGTCGAAGTAGTCGGTGGCGAGGTAGACGAAGCCGTCGCGGCTCTGGGTGGCCTCGTGGATCCGGCCGAGGCCGGCGTGCTCGATGCCCTGGAGGGTGCGGGCCGCTTCGAGGAAGGCGCCGACGCGCATCTTCTTCGCGACCCACGGACCGACCATCTCCTTCACGACGACGAGGGTCTTGTTCTCGCGATCCCAGGCCTTCCAGGTGGCGTCGCCGCCGGACTCGCCCATGCGCTCGATCAGGCGGTACCGCCCGTCGCGGAGGAACTCGCCGGGACGCAGGCGCGGGCCGCGCCGGAGCTCGCGCCGGGTGCTCTCGATCTGGGCTTCGAGCTTCGCGTCGGACTTCTTCTCGCGGCGCGTGTACAGCTCGGCCAGCTTCTCGCCCAGGGACTCGGCCTCCTCGTCTTCGTAGCGAGGGGCCGGTGGCAACAGAAGCGCACCGCTGATCTGGGTCTCTCCACCCGCGTCCGTCATCCCAACCTCTTCGCGCCGCACCCTCCCCAGGGCATGGCGGCCGGCATCATAGATCGGCTGCGAGGGTCCGCGTGCTCTCGAAGAAGTTCCTCCACAGGACAGCGGCGTCCTCGTCGGGCCCCGTGCGCTGAACGAGCAGGAGGAAGTGGCGCTCGGATCGCCCGGGCAGGACGATCTCGTGGAAGCGGGGCGCGTACTCCTGCTGCAGCGCGATCGGCACGTCCCAGCGATCGAGCAGCTCGCGCATCCGCTTCGCGCTGCGGCGCCCGAACACGATCTTGGTGTGCAGGTACGTCGGGTGCAGGGGCGCGAAATACGCGGCGTCGACGTACTTGTCGTGGCCCGGCGACCGCGGCGGCTCGTCGGGGCCGACCTCGCGGAGCCCCACGTCGCGCGTCACCAGGCCGTGCTGGTCGTACACGAACAGGTCGCTGTAGTACCCGACCGCGCCGATGGCCGGCGCGACCATCGAGTCGCCGCGGGCGGCGTAGTCGTGCAGGGCCCGCCCGCGCGCCGCGAAGCCGTCGGCGTTCTCCTTCGTGCGCACCCACCGCGACAGCTCGCTCATCGGCGTCATGTCGGTGTAGCGGACGTGGAGCCCGGCGAGCATCCACCACGGCGCCACCGAGAGCCCCGCTGCCGGCAGCACGCCGACGGCGAGAATGGCCCACGCACCGACCGCAGCGACGCGCATGCCGCGCCGATCCGCGACCTCCTGCAGCGCGAGGGCCAGGGCCCAGGCGCCGAACGGCAGCCCGACCACCAGCAGCCGGCCCATCGGCAGGAAGTCGCCGCCCGCGAGGGTGCCGAACACCGCCGCTCCGCCGACCATCGCGAGCAGGGCGCGCCCGATCCGCTCCCGCAGCAGGCCCGGCGCCGCACCCAGCAGGAACAGCGGCGTGCCGAAGGTCAGCGCGAACAGCGCGACGTACCGGAGCCCCCGATCCAGGCGGTCCGGCCCGGGCGCGACCTTCACCATGGCCGTGTGCGGCACGAGCGCACCGAACCACCAGCCGCGCACCGCCGTGTATGCGACGAACGCGGCGGCGAGCACGGCGGCCGCCCGCACCAGCCGGGCATTCCGCTCCGGCGCCTCGCGCCCCCACGCCGCACCCACGGCCAGCACGAGCGCGACCCACGCCGCCCCCTCGATCCGCAGCAGCATCACCAGGAGCCCCGCCAGCACGAGGCTCCCGACGCCCGACCGCGGCTCGAGCACGGCCCGCTCGAACAGCCACAGCACCGCCACCGCGAACGGCACGGTCGCCAGGCCCCCCGTGCTCCAGACGGCCCACGCCGGGCACCAGCCGAGCAGGGCCGCGGCGACGAGCGCCAGGGGCTCGGACAACAGCAGGTGTCGTCGCCCCCACACGTACACGAGCGCGACCCCGAGCAGGCCGACGAGCCCCGACGTGAGCGGCAGCCAGAACGTGGGGTCGAGCAGCAGGCCCTCGAACACCGCGCCGTACAGCACCCACCCGAGGTTGCTGAACCCCTCGACGGGCACGTGCTCGCCGGGGTTGTAGCGAAGGCCCAGGCCCCGCGCGAGGTTCCGGGAGTACCGGAAGCTGATGTACGCGTCGTCGCACAGGAAGGCGAAGCGCAGCACCAGCGCGGCCGCGAGCAACAGCACGGGCCCGAGCAGGCCGCCGGACGCGCGGCCCGGTAGCGTGTCGTCCCCGCCGAGCATGGCGCCCATCTAACCGTGCTACATGGGCGCCGTGACGGACCGACGCGCCCTCCTCGCCCTCGTGCTCGCTGCTGCGGGGCTCTGGCACGTGCTCGCGCTGCTCGTGCCCGAGCGGCCGCCCGCGCCGGCCGGCTCGGTGGGCCGCGACTACGCGACCTACCACTACGCCGCGAAGGTCGCGCTGGCGGGCGGCGATCCGTACGACACCGCGTCGCTCGACGCCGCTGCGGCCGCCGAGGGCGTGCGCCGGAACGCGGTGCACCCCTGGATCTACCCGCCGGCCGCGGTGTTCGCGTTCGTCTGGGCCCCCGCGGTCGACCTCGAGACCGGCCTCGCGATCTGGCGGGTGCTCTCCGAGCTCGCGCTGCTCGGCACGATCGCGGTGCTCGCGCTCGGCTGGTCGGAGCTCGATCCCACCGAGGTGCTCGCCACGCTCGCCGTGTCGCTGGCCCTGCTGTCGGGCGTCGCGTACGGCCACCACCTCGGCCAGGCGAACAACGCCGTGCTGTTCCTGGCCATGTCCGGGGTCGTGCTGGTCCGCCGGAGCCAGTGGGCGGGCGGCGTGCTGGTGGGGCTCGCCGTGATGGGCAAGCTGGCGCCGCTCGTGTTCGTGGGGCTGTTCCTGGTGGAGGGGCGCTTCAGGGCCGTGGCGGCGGCCCTGGCGACGGGCCTGGTGGCGTCGGTCGCCTCGCTGCTGGTGGTCGGTCCGGCGGGCCAGGCGAGCTTCTGGGGCCGCGTCGTGCCGGGTCTCGGGTCCGGCGACTACAACGGGCTGACCATCCGCATCGGCATGTTCGGCAACCACAGCGTGCCCGGGGTGCTCGACCAGCTCGCCCCCGGCGGCGACACCCTCTCGACGCCAGCACGCATCGGGTCGTTCGCCGTGCTGGTCGCCCTCGGCGGCGCGATGGCCGCCCTGTTCTTCTGGAGGTCGACGGATCCGGTCGTGCGGGCGGCCCGCGTGGGCGCTGCGAGCGCGGCGATGCTGCTCGTCCCGGTGTACACGTTCGACCACCACCTGGTGTGGCTCGCACCCGCATTCGTCGCGGTGTGGGCGGCCCTGCGGAGCGGCCGGCTCCCGTGGTGGGCGGCGGTCCCGGCGGGGCTGGCGTTCGCGGTGCTGTGCCTGCCCACCCCACCGATGCGTCGGCTCGCGGGGTACTACGGCGGCCTGCCGGGGCTGCTGGTGCAGGAGGCGCCGCACCTCGGGATCTGGGTGTTCTTCGCGCTGTCCGCCTGGGCGGGCCGCGGCAGGCCCGAGGCGTTCCACTGAGGTCGTGGGTCGTGGGTCGTGGGTCGTGGGTCGTGGGTCGTGGACCGTGGGCCGTGGACCGTCGACCGTGGGCCGTGGACCGTGGACCGTGGACCGTGGACCGTGGACCGTGGACCGTGGACCGTGGACCGTGGACCGTGGACCGTGGACCGTGGACCGTGGGCCGTGGGCCGTGGGCGGACCGTGGACCGTGGACCGTGGACCGTGGACCGTGGACCGTGGACCGTGGACCGTGGACCGTGGACCGTGGACCGTGGACCGTGGAGCGTGGGGTCGAAATGCCGGCCTGCTCTGGTGAGTACCGAATCCGGTCCGCAAGAAGGCCCGCTCTGTCGACCCGAACGCGCGTCCCTCGACAGGGTGCCCGGGGAAACGAGGACGCTCTGTGAGTTCCGGAAAGTCTGGCCGCCCCCATTCCGGAAAGTCTGGCCGGTTCACCAACGGAGGTGAACATGACCAGAATCCAGATCTCCACAGCAGCAGGCCCTGTGGGCGCTGTGGGCAACCTGGCCTCTCGTGAGGCCCGCCCTGTCGATGTGTTCGACGGCCAGGTTGTCCAAGCCCCTGTGGGGGCTGTGGGCGGGCCCTGCGACCCTTCGGTGCGCTGCGGCCCGGAAAGCCCGTCCACAGCGTCCATGGGGGCGGCAGCGTCCATCGGCCACGACCGGGTACGGAGTGCGGAGGACCGCATGCACTCTGCGCTCACGCGGTACACCGTCCAGCAGCTGCGACAGGCGGGGGTCTCGCAGGAAGTCGTGCGGCGGCAGACCGGGGTCAGCATCCGCGCAATCCGACGGATCCAGGCCGAAGAACCCATCGAAGACCCCAGCGACGCCCTGCTGCGCCAGACACGCAAGCTCGGGCGTCCCAGCACCACTGCGCGCTTCCGCCTCTTCGTCGAAAACGAGATCGCCCGTCAGGGCCGATGTCCTCACGCTCGAGCTCCTTCGGCGTGCTCGGCATGAAGGCTACGAGGGCGGAAAGAGCGCGTTCTACGACATGGTTCGCGACATCCGAGAGCCGGTCTGCGACTTCACCTCCCGTTCGAGAGGCTGGCGGAGAGTTCTCGCAGCACGACTTCGGGACCGTCGAGGTCACGTTCGTCGACGGCTCCACGCGACGGGTGAAGTTCTTCGCCTCCCGACTCAAGTGGTCGCGGTTTGCGTGCGTCACCCTCGTCGAGGACGAGACCGCCGAGACTCTCGTGCGCACCCTGCTCGATCACTTCGTCCAGCTCGGCGGATCCCTGACTCTGGCCGTCTTCGACCGACCGAAGACCGTGGCGCTGAAGTGGGAGAAGGACGGCAAGATCACCGAGTGGAACCACACCTTCGCGCAGGCCGCGATGGACATCGGCCTTCGCCGCCCACGTCTGCTGGCCGTACTCCCGAACCAGAAGGCTCCATCGAGCGGATCGTCGGCTGGGTGAAGTCGTCGTTCTTCAAGCAGCGCCGGTTCCACGACATGGAGGACCTCGAGACCCAGCTCACCGAGTGGCTCCAGCAGGCGAATCACGAACGCCTGAGCCGCGCCACGGGCATTCTGCCCGAGGAGCGTCGGCTGGAGGAGCTGCCTCGCCTCCGCGCCTCGGGGTGACCCCGAACGAGCTCGCCATCCGCAAGCCCCTCTCCATCGGGCCCCACGGCGTACGTCACGTTCGCCCGGAGGCTCACGAATACGCGGTCGATCCCGACCTCGCCGGCAAGGACGGCACGCTCTCGTCCACCGCGACCGGCTCCGGATCGTGGCGGGAGGCCGGGAGTACACCTACCTGCGGAAGCCCGCCGAGCAGGTGCGATCGACGCATCCTGCCCAGCGCGAAGCCCAGCTTCGAGCGCTGTCGAGCTGCGGTCGGCAGTACACGCGACGGCAATGATCTCCTGGATCTCGGTGGCGGAGTCGAGGCCTTCCTCACCGAGCTCTGCCATCGCGACCCCAACTGGGACGAGGCGGTGGCCGCACTCCACGCGCTTCTGCAGCAACACGGCCCGGACGCCATGCGCCATGCCTTCCGCGCTGCGGCCGACGTCCGCTGCTACGACGCGGCGTACGTCGCCGGCCTCTTCGGAGCGCGCCGGAGGGTCGCGGCCAAATGAGTGACCTGCCCTTCGATCCCGAGACCCTCGACCTCGAGCCTCTCCTCAAGCGGCTGCACCTGGCCTACGCCTGTCGCCACTGGAGCGCTCTCTGCGAGCGCGCTGAGGCGGAGCAATGGAGCCCACGCCGACTGCTCGCCACGCTCTTCGCCGAGGAGATCGCCCAGCGCCGGAACACCCGCATCAACCAGCAGGTTCGCCGCGCGGGCTTCCCGTTCCTGCGAACCGTCGACGAGTTCAACTTCTGGGCTGCAGTCCAACCTTCGGAAGGCCATGCTCGGCAGCTACCTCGGCCCGGGAGCTCGTCAGCGAGGGCCGCAACCTCATCCTCTTCGGGAAGACCGGACGCGGGAAGACCCACCTCGCCATCTCGATCGCCTACAAGGCCATCCAGAACGGCTTCACGGCGCGCTTCGTCACCGCGGCCGAGCTGATCTCCGACCTGTCGGACGCGGCTCGCCGCGGCGGCTTCCGCGATGTGCTCGCCACCTCACGTCCCCGCAGGTGCTCGTCGTCGACGAAGTCGGCTACCTCGCCTACAGCAACGACGCGGCCAACGTCCCGCACGATCAGGATTCCATGTCGTCAACGACCGCCATCTGGCGCAGCGACCGATGGTCTTCGACGAACAAGTCGCCTCTGAATGCCTGGGGCGACGTTCTCCACGACCGCGATCTGGCCGAGGCCATCGTCGACCGCATCCTCGAGCGCGGCCGTCTCCTCGTGCTGAGCGGTCCGTCCCACCGGACTCAGCACATCACGCCGCTTGAAACCTCTTCCGACCCGAGCAACTCTTGACCCAACCGACCGGCCATACTTTCCGGAATCGACCGGTCAGAGTTTCCGGAACCCACACGCTCGACCCGTGACGGCCCCCACTGGATGCGGATCCACGTTTTGCGAAGCTTCAACGAATGAAATCTGTCGATATTACGGCCTGGGACCGAAGCAAGCTCACTCGAGCAGGCCCGAAATGCCGGCCTGCTCTGGTGAGTTCCGAATCCGGTCCGTAAGAAGGCCCGCTCTGTCGACCCGAACGCGGAGACGTCCCTCGACAGCCCTGACCTCACGGGTGGACGCTGGCGGTCTTGGCGGTGCATCCCCATCAGAGGTGCCCGGGGACGCGAAGACGCTGGACCCGGGTCAGCCTCGTTTCTGCGTCATCTGCGTCCTTCTGCGTCATCTGCGTGATGCCTTGGGACGCTCGAAGCTCGATCCCTTGCAGGGCGCAGAACGGGCTACGGACGGCCGACCGCCAGGGGTGGCGGCGCCTCCACGGCCCCCTCGCCCGGCTTCAACACGCCCGTCGCGAGGTAGTCGGACCGGAGCCACGCCTTCGCGTCGGTGTGCAGCGACTGGGGCGTGATCGCGGCGAGGTGCTTCGGCCAGTCGCCGATGGCGGCGGGGTCGTCGCCCCACTCGAGCGCGTCGACCATCGCCGAGACCCAGTACACGCTGCTGGACGCATCGCGGCGCTTCGTCTCGGCCTCGACGTACTTCTCGACGTAGAACGCATCCAGGGGCGCCGCGACGAACCGCTCGAAGGCCTCGTGTGCGTGGGCAGCGTGCTCGTCGACGAGCGCGGGGTGCGAGGTGAGCTGGGCCCGCACGACGTAGTGCGGCCGCGGCCAGCTCTCCAGCGCCACCGAAGCCCGCACCCCGTACAGGCCCCCGGCCGACTCGACGAGATCCTCGCGGAGGAGCGTCTCCAGCACGCCCGCCACGGCCCGCGCGCGCTCGCGGGTCGCGGCCGAGCCGTCGGGCAGGACGCCACCCGACTCGATCCGCACGAACGCCCGCGCCTCGAGGCCTGCCCGAAGCTCGATGGACACGGAGGCCTCGTCGTCCCGGGTGGGCTTCCGCTGCTTGCGCTCGACGCCCGTGTCGGCGGACGGGATGCTCGCGAGCCAGCGCGACACGAGGGTGTCGAAGTCGTCGGGCACGTCGCCCGCGACGACGAACCGGAAGTCGGACGGGTCGCTGAACAGGGCCTTCCACGCCTGCTCGACGTCACCGAGCGCGACGGCCTCGAGCGCCTGCTCGTCGATCGGGATGCGGCGTGGGTCGTTGAAGAGCGCCTCGGACCACGCCGCCTCGAAGGCCTCCATCGGGTCGTCGAGACGCTCGAGGCGATCGGCCGTCACGCGGGAGCGCGCGGCCTCGAGCCCCTCTTCGGTGAAGCGAGGCGCGGCCATGAGCAGGTGGAGCTGCTGGAGCGCGATCCCGACATCCTCGGGCGACGAACCGCCGGACAGCATGGCCCGCTGGGCGTCGATGCTCGCGTTCGCCCGGGCGTCGCGGGCCGCGAGGAACCGCGTGATCGACGCCGGGTCGTGCTCGCCGAGCCCGCTGGCCTCGCGCACGGCGGGCGCCAGGGCCGCCGCGCGCCACGTCTCGTCGGAGAAGCCGTCGAGCCCGCCCTCCCGCACCGCGCGGAACGCGACGGGACCGGGCATGTCGCGGACGAGCACCACCGCTCCGTTCGAGAGCTCCCATCGCTCGAAGCCCGTCTCGCCGACCGGCGACCGCTTCGCGATGGAGCCCGGCGCAGGCGGCTCGGCGAGGGTCGTCAGGGTGCCCTGGTCGACGGGCGGCTCGAGCCGCATGGCGCCCACGCGCGCTTCGACCTCATGGATCGCAGCCTCTGGAATCTCGGTCGGCGCGACGATCTCGACCTCCGTGCCCCCCGCGAGGAACCCGTGCGCCCAGTCCGTCAGCTCGGCGACCGTGAAGGAGGGCACATGGGTCTCGGCGAGCACGGCCACCCGCGCAGAACCGGGCACCGGGAAGCCCCGGACCACGAGCGCTTCGACGGCCTCGGCGAGCGCCTCGGGGCCTTCGGGTGCGGCCGCCCGGGCCGCGTCGACGACGGCCTTCTCGGCGACCCGGATCTCGCTGTTCAACACGCCCCACGTGGCGAGCCGCCGCCCCTCTGCGAGCAGCCCGGCGTACGCCTCGAGCGCGTCTCCGTCGGCTTCGAGCACGTTCACGCCCATGCCTGGCATCGCGGGGAGCACGGCAGCCGATGCCGACGCGAAGGGCGCATCGACGTCCCGGGAGCGCCGCTCGAGCCGGGCCCGGAGGATGGAGAGCCCCACCTGCTCGAGGAGCCGTTCGCGCTGCCAGCGCACCGTGTCGCCGCCCGGCAGGGGCCGCGGGGAGAGGAGCCGCACGTGGGCCGAGGCCAGCCCCGGGTCGACGGACACGTCGTAGACCGTGCCCGTCGGCGCGTCCGGCACGGTGCGCACGGGCACGTCGCCCGACGCGAGCCCGCCGAGCGCGCGCTTCACCTCGGCCTCGACGTCGGCCGTCTCGCCGGTCACGACCACGGCGACGTTGGACCCCGCGTACCACGTGTGGTGGTAGCCCGCGGCAGCCGGATCGGGCGGCGCCGCGCAACACACGGCGTCGCGCAGCTTCTCGAGGGCCACGGGCAGGTCGGTGCCCGTCACGGTGAGCACCGTGCCCCACTCCCCCACCTCGGGCGCTGCACTTGTGGCCGCGGCCACCCCCGCAGCGGCGCCCTGCTGGTCGGCCGTCTCGTCGGCGGAGCCCGCGCGGACCACGAGCCGCACGGTGGATTCACCGCCATCGATCGCGAACCACTGGACCCCGTTGGACAGCGTGCCCCGCGTGATGCCCGGCGCCCACCCGAGCGGCTGATCGAGCGGGTCGACCGGCGGCGCGGACTTCTTGCAGCCGGCGATCAGGCTCGCGAGGACGAACAGGGAGACGCGCATGGACACTCCGGGGGCACGCTGCGTAACGCGGTGCCCGACCGGACCGCGTTGTTCACTGCCCGGGTGCGCGCCCGACCTTGCCCTGCAGGACGTTCTGATCCTGGTAGCGCTCGGCGAAGTCGAGCAATGCGGGCGTCACGCCGGCCGCGGTGAGGCACCGGATGTCGTCTTCCTGGAACTTCTGGCCGCGGTCGCGGAGGTTGTCGAGCATGACCCACTGCGGCACGTTGCGGCGCTCTTCGGTGACGATCCACTTGCAGGTGGTCGTGACCACGGGGATGTTCGGGTCGTCTTCGAGCTCGACGAACTTCGCCTCGGCGGCCTTCTCGGCGGGGTTGACCGCCCGCACGCGGCGGGAGGCCCGCTTCTGGCCGGCCTCGGCCCTGGCGGTCTCGCGGGTCTCGACGCGCGTGTCGCCCGGCCAGAACGCGTAGAGCAGAGCGAGGAGGATGGCGAGGAGCGCACCGGCTCCGATCAGATACTCACGCTTCATCAGAAACACCTGCAACAAAAAGGGCGGGGCCACTGCCCTCGCTGAGTATAGCCGCAACGATGCCGTTCCTGTCGCTCCTCATCGCCGCCTCCTGCGCGCGGGCGCCCGACCCCGCGCTCCCCACGCCCTTCGCCGCCTGCCCGAGCTCGCCGAACTGCGTGAGCACCCGCGAATCACCCGACGACGCCGAGCACTGGATCGCGCCCATCCCCGTCGTCGGGGATGCCGACGCGTTCTGGGCCCGGGTGGGCGAGGTCGTCGGGGGCCTGCCGCGCGCCCGACTCGCCGACGAGGGGCCCGACCACCGCCACTACGTCTTCACCACCGCCGTGATGCGCTTCCGCGACGACGTCCAGCTCGAGCTCGATCGCACCGGCGGCCTGCTCCACTTCCGGAGCGCGAGCCGCGTGGGCCACAGCGACCTCGGCGTGAACCGGCGTCGGTTGGAGGCGATTCGCGAGGCGCTCGCAGCGCCCTGACAGCGGGTTGATTCCGCAAGCGACGTGGGTACAGTTCCAGTGTCACCAACAAGGAGGCCCTGATGGCCACCCAAGAAGTCACCGGCGAGAACATCCAGGCCACGGTCGACGAGAACGGCATCGTGCTCCTCGACTTCTGGGCGAGCTGGTGCGGCCCGTGCCGGGCCTTCGCCCCCACGTTCGAAGCGGCGTCCGAGCGCCACGCCGACGTGGTGTTCGGCAAGATCGACACCGAGGCGAACCAGGCCCTCGCCGGGCAGCTCCAGATCACGGGCATCCCGACGCTGATGGCGTTCCGCGAGGGCGTTCTCGTGTTCCGCCAGGCCGGTGCGCTGCCCCCCGCCGCGCTCGAAGACCTCATCACCCAGGTGAAGGCCCTCGACATGGAGGAGGTGCGCAAGAAGATCGCCGAGCACGAAGCCGGCCACGCGCACTAGCGGGTGACCCAGGCGCCGAGCCTCCATGCGACCGCGAGGAACAGCGCCAGGGCCCCGACGCCGAGCGCGATCGTCACCGCCGTGCCGACCGCGCTCGCCTGACGGAACTCCTTCGAGAGCTCCTCTCGCGGGGGCTCCGGGCGCACCGGCTCGACGGCGGGTGGCACGACCGCCTTCAGCCGATCGCGGACCTCGATCGCCGTGCGGGGCCGGAGCTTCGGGTCGCGTGCCGTGAGGTCGCGGACGAGCTGGCACAGGTCGTCGGGGAACCCGTCGCCGCAGTCGAGGGCGTCGACCCTGCGCTTCTCGGCCATCACGTGCGCCGCGCGGAGGTGCTCGGGCTCGCCTGGGCTCGCGGGGAAGCCCTCGCGGCCGGTGAGCAGCTCGTAGAGCACGAGCCCGAAGGCGTACAGGTCCCACACGTCGCCGTCGATCGGACGGTCGCGGATCCACTCGGGAGGGGCGGTGTTCACGGCCCCGATCCGCGCTCCGACGGCCGTCTCGCCCGCCCGCGCGAGGCTCGCGAGCCCGAAGTCGACGAGCACCACGCGATCGCCGGCGAGCACGAGGTTCGACGTGCACAGGTCGCGGTGGTGGACGTTCCGGGCGTGCAGGTACACGAGCGCGTCGAGCACCTGCAGGGCCCAGCCGAGCGCCGTCGCGACCGGCGGTGGGCCATCGAGCAGCACGTCCCGCAGCGACCGGCCCGGCACGTATTCGAGCTCGAGGTACGGGAGCACGTCCTCGAGGTCGAGGGACCGGACCTTCACGATGTTCGGGTGGTCGAGCGACTCGAGGATCTCGGCCTCGCGACGGAACCGGGCGGCCGTCGCCGGATCGGGCCGTGTGAGCACCTTGATCGCGGCCTTGCGCTCCGGATCGTCCACGTGGGTCGCGACGTGGACGGCACTGGTGTCGCCGGAGCCCAACAGGGCGCCCACGATCCAGTCTCCGAGCCGCGTGCCGTCCGCCATTCGCGCACTCTATACGGGAAGCAGGACCTCGGGTGCGGGCGCCCGGTCGTTGTAGCTGCTGGACATCGCATGGCCGTACGCCCCGGCGTTGTCGATCAACACGAGATCGCCGACCCGGCTGTCGGGGAGGAGGCGATCCCGCCCGAGCACGTCGCCCGTCTCGCAGATCGGACCGACGACGTGGGCGTAGCCGACGGGGGCCTCGGCGAGGCGCGACACGTTGTGGATGGCGTGCCACGCGCCGTACAGCGCCGGGCGGATGAGGGAGTTCATCCCGGTGGCGAGCCCCACGAACCGCACGGGGCCCTTGTTGCGCACCTGGGTGACGCGCGCGACCAGCACGCCGGCTTCGCTCACGAGGTAGCGGCCGGGCTCCATGCGGAGGCCGATGCGCGCGGGCAGCCGGGCCTTCAGGGCAGCGAGCGTGTCGTCCAGCGCGGCGAGATCGAGCGGTGTCTGGCCGGGACGCTCGACCACGCCGAGCCCACCGCCGAGATCGATCCACCGCAGGGCCGGGAGCCGCCCGACGAGGTCGGCGAGCACGTCGCCCGTGCGCATCCATGCGCCCGCGTCGAGGATTCCGCTGCCCACGTGGGAATGCAGCCCGACGAGACGGATGCCGAGCGCGTCGGACGCCTCCACGACGCTCGCGATGGCGGCCGCGGGGTGCCCGAACTTCGCGTGGGCCCCGGCCGTGACGACCTTCTCGTGGTGCCCGGCGCCGGCCCCGGGATCGACGCGCAGCGCCAGCTCGGCGCCGCGGAACGTGTCGGGCGCGAGCGCCAGGACGTCCGGACCGTCGATGGTGACCTCGGCGCCGAGCGCGAGCGCCTCGGCGTACTCGGTGACCGGGCAGAAGTTCGGGGTGAACAGGATGGGCGCGGCGGAGCCGAGCACCTCGCGCACCCGGCGGACCTCGCCGATCGACACGCACTCCATGCCGAACCCGGCCGCCCCGACCAGCGCGAGGATTCCCGGATGCGGGTTCGCCTTGATGGCGTAGTACAGGCGCTCGGCATGGCTCAGCGCCGCGACGAGCGCCTCGGCGTGGCCCTTCACCGTCGCGAGGTCGTAGACGTAGCGGGCCTCGCCCTCGGGGCAGGCGGCGTGCAGGTCGTCGACGCGACGCGTCCACCAGCGGGCCTCGGCACGCGCGGGTGCCGGCGCACGACCGAGCTGCTCCCACGACGGCCCGAGCCGCGGATCGCCCGCCTGGGGCGCGAACAGCACGTCGTGCAGGCGCTTCGTGAGGCGCGGCGCATCCTCCTCGTCCACGACGAACGACAGGTTGAGGTCCTCGCTCGACTCGCTGACGAGGTGCACGTCGTGCTCGCGGAACACCTGGAATGCACCGCCGAGCTCGTGCAGCACGGCCCGGATGCGACGCCCGACGATGCTGACGACGGCGCATGGCGACACGACGCGCACCGCGCCGAGCCGCTCGAGTCGCGTCAGCAGCTCGCGAAACGACTCGCCCTCGGTGCCGCCGGGGATGTGGTCGAGCGTGACCGAGACCGCCGCCTGGCTCGTCGCCACGAGGTCGATCGACATGCCCAGCTCGGCGAACGGCGCGAACGCGCGGGCCAGGAAGCCGGGCGCCCCCCACATGTCGAGCGTCGAGAGCGTGAGCATCGTCACGCCCGTGCGCCGCACGACCGCCGTGACCACGGCGTCGTCGCCGGCATCGGCTTCGATCCGCGTGCCCTCGGCATCGGGCGCCTCGGTGTTGCGGATCTCGAGCGGGATGCGGGACCGCGCGACCGGCGCGAGGCACCGCGGGTGGAGGACCTTCGCGCCCATCGCGGCGAGCTCCTGGGCCTCGCGGTACGCGAGCGACTTCACCAGGCGCGCGGTGGGGATCTCGCGGGGGTTGGCCGTGAACATGCCGTGCACGTCGGTCCAGATCTCGACCCGCGCCGCCTGGAGCAGGGCGCCGAACAGCGACGCGGACGTGTCGCTGCCCCCCCGGCCGAGCAGAACGGTGTGCCCGTCGGTGTTCCGGCCGATGAAGCCCTGCGTGATGACCACGGCGTGGCCGCCCGCCGCGGCGTCGCCCTTCGCCGGGTCGACCACCACGGGGATCTCGGCGGAGAGGTACGCATCCGAGGCGTGCTGGTGGGCTCCGGAGGAGGTCAGCATCTTGCGGGCATCGACCCACGTGGCGTCGAGGCCGGCACGCCGCAGGGCGGCGACGCCGATGCGGGTGCTCGCGAGCTCCCCGAAGCTCATCACGCGTGCCCGCAGGCGCGGGCTGGCCTCGGCGGTGAGCCGGATCCCCTCCAGCAGCCGGCGCAGGTCGCCCAGCAGCTCGAGCAGCGGCGCCCGCTCGGCGGCATCGAGGCCCAGGGCGTCGGCGAGGGCCAGGTGGTCGGCCTCGATGGTCTCGAGGGGCGTGAGCCGCTCGCCGTGCACCGCCGCGTCGATCGCGCGCTCGAGCCGGTTGCTGACCTGGGACAGCGCGCTCGCCACGATCCACACGCGGTTCCCGCCCGACAGCTCGCGGGCACGACGCGCGATGGTCCCCCACTTCTCGGCCGTCGCCACCGACGTCCCGCCGTACTTGAGCACCACCCAGTCCATTCCGTCCTCCGGGCGGACTGCTATCCGCCCCGCCCGGATCGGTGTAGTTTGCCCGGCCCGGAGGTGGTCGATGACGCCATTCAACTACGAGAAGACCTTCCAGCTCGGCGAGGACACCACCGAGTACCGCCTGCTCGGCACCGAGGGCGTCACGGTCGAGAAGCTCGGTGACCACGAGTTCCTCCGCGTCGACCCCGAAGCGCTCACCACGCTCGCCGCGCAGGCGCTCTACGACGTGAGCTTCTTCCTCCGGCCGTCGCATCAGGCATCCGTCGCCGGCATCCTGAAAGACCCCGAGGCCACCGACAACGACCGGTTCGTCGCGCGTACGCTGCTCAAGAACTCGATCATCGCGGCGAACGGCGTGCTGCCGCTGTGCCAGGACACCGGCACGGCCATGGTGGTCGGCAAGAAGGGCCAGTTCGTCCTCACCGGCGGGGGCGACGAGAAGGCGCTCGCGAAGGGGATCTTCCGCACGTACGCGACCGAGAACCTCCGCTACTCCCAGGTCGCTCCCCTCTCGATGTACGAAGAGAAGAACACGGGCACGAACCTGCCCGCCCAGATCGACCTCTACGCGGCCGACGGGATGTCCTACGACTTCCTGTTCGTCGCCAAGGGGGGCGGCAGCGCCAACAAGTTCTACCTGTTCCAGGAGACGAAGGCGCTGCTCAATCCCCGCGATCTCGTGGCGTTCCTCACCGAGAAGATGGCGAAGCTCGGCACCGCGGCGTGCCCGCCGTACCACATCGCCATCGCGATCGGCGGCACCAGCGCCGAGTCGACGATGAAGACCGTGAAGATGGCCAGCACGAAGTACTACGACACCCTGCCGACCACGGGCAGCATGGGCGGGCGCGCGTTCCGCGACACCGAGCTCGAGCAGGAGCTGCTCCGGATCGCCCGCGAGAACGGCATCGGAGCCCAGTTCGGCGGCAAGTACTTCGCCCACGACGTGCGCGTCGTGCGCCTGCCCCGCCACGGCGCGAGCTGCCCCATCGGCATCGGCGTGTCGTGCTCGGCCGACCGCAACGTGAAGGCGCGGATCGACCGCCACGGCCTCTGGATCGAGCAGCTCGAGCGCCACCCCGAGCGGTTCCTGCTCGACGCCGACGCCCCCGACGCCGACGCCGTCCGGATCGACCTCGACCAGCCGATGAACACCATCCGTGCCGCGTTGTCGAAGCTGCCCGTGAAGACCCGCGTGTCGCTGTCCGGCACCATGATCGTCGCCCGCGACATCGCCCACGCAAAGCTCCGCGAGCGCCTCGAGCGCGGCGAAGGGCTCCCCGACTACATCAAGGACCACCCGGTCTACTACGCGGGTCCCGCGAAGAAGCCCGACGGCATGCCCTCGGGCTCGTTCGGCCCCACGACGGCCCAGCGGATGGACCCGTACGTCGGGCTGTTCCAGGAGCACGGGGGGTCGTTCGTGATGCTCGCGAAGGGCAACCGCGGCCCCGAGGTGACCGAGGCCTGCAAGCGGTTCGGAGGCTTCTACCTCGGCAGCATCGGCGGCCCCGCGGCCATCCTCGCGCAGGACAACATCCGCTCGGTCGAGGTGATCGACTACCCCGAGCTCGGGATGGAGGCCGTGTGGCGCATCCGCGTCGAGGACTTCCCGGCGTTCGTGCTCGTCGACGACAAGGGCAACGACTTCTTCCAGCTCCTGAAGAAGAAGTAGGCCGAGCCGCACCTCGCGGCCCCGTGCTCTATGCTGGAGGCCTGGAGTCTCCATGCTGCTCGTGCTCGCGACCCTCGACGCCGCCTACGCCCAGACGTTCATCGACTTCGACGACCGTACGGCCGACTGCTGCTGGTCGGGCTCGGTGCCCGCCTCGACGGAGTACGTGGCCGAGGGCGTCACGTTCACCGGCCCCGCGGCGCTCGACGGCGGTGGAATCCTCGACGAGGCCGGCGGATTCGGGGTGACGGGCCACAGCAGCCCCAACTTCCTCGCGTTCAACAACTCCGGCGTCTACCCCACCGGCGGCGTCGCGCGCGGGCCCGAGACGATGACGTTCGCGGGGGGCGCCTCGTCCGTCAGCTTCCTCGTCGGCGCCGGCCCGGGCGGGCCGTTCCAGGCGACGGCGTTCGACGGGAACGGGAACACGGTCGACACGGTCGCCGTCACGCTCACCAGCACGATGCAGCTCGTCACCCTCTCCGGCTCCATCGAATCGGTCGTCTTCGACTCGAGCGCGTCGTACTGGGTGCTCGACGACCTCTCGTTCACCGATGGGGTGCCCGTCGACGCCGACAACGACGGCTCTCCCGCAGGCGAGGACTGCGACGACAACGATCCCTCGCGGTACCCGGGCGCGACCGAGCTGTGCAACGGCGTGGACGACGACTGCGACACGCTCGTCCCGGCGAACGAGCTCGATGGGGACAGCGACGGCGTCTCGACCTGCGCGGGCGACTGCGACGACGATGACGCGAATCGCACGCCTGGCGCGAACGAGGTCTGCGACGGCGTCGACAACGACTGCGACGGCATCGTCCCCGCGAACGAGACCGACGCCGATGCGGACGGCACGGCCACGTGCGAAGGCGACTGCGACGACGCCGATGCGACGCGGGTTCCCGGTGCCAACGAGGTCTGCGACGGCGTCGACAACGACTGCGACGGCAACGTCCCTGCGGACGAGGTCGACGGAGACGCCGACGGAGTGCGGGTCTGCGGCGGGGACTGCAACGACGCGTCGGCCTTCACGTTCCCCGGGGCGTCCGAGATCTGCGATGGCGCCGACAACGACTGCGACGGAACCGTCCCCGCGACCGAGACCGACGACGACAGCGACGGATTCGCGGAGTGCCAGGGCGACTGCGACGATGCCGCGGCGACGACGTTCCCCGGGGCCGCAGAGCTCTGCAACGCCGTCGACGACGACTGCGACGGCACCGTCCCCGCGACCGAGATCGACGACGACGCCGACGGGTTCGCCGAGTGCGCGGGCGACTGCGACGACGCGGCATCCACGACGTTCCCCGGGGCGCCCGAGCTCTGCAACGCGGTCGACGACGACTGCGACGGAACCGTGCCCGCCACCGAGACCGACGACGACTCCGACGGGTTCGCCGAGTGCGACGGCGACTGCGACGACGCGATGTCGGCGACGTTCCCCGGCGCCACCGAAGCCTGCGACGGGTTCGACAACGACTGCGACGGCACGCTGCTCGCGACCGAAGGCGATGGCGACGGCGACGGCGAGTACGCCTGCGACGGCGACTGTGACGACACGCAGCCCCTCGTGTTCACGGGCGCCCCCGAGCTCTGCGACGGGCTCGACAACGACTGCGACGGCGCGGTGCCGTCCGACGAGGTCGACGACGACGGCGACGGCGCCAGGGTCTGCGGCGGAGACTGTGACGACGCCGACGCGACGCGGTTCCCCGGCGCGACCGAGCTCTGCGACGGCATCGACAGCGACTGCGACCCCGCGAACGACGGCGAGGTCGACGCGGACGGCGACGGCGTGCGGGAATGCGACGGCGACTGCGACGATGCCGATGCCGACGTGCATCCCGGCGCGACCGAGCTCTGCGACGGCGTCGACAACGACTGCGACGGCTCGACGGCCGGCGAAGAGGACGCCGACGCCGACGGCTCGCGCGTGTGCAACGGCGACTGCGACGACTCCGACCCCGACGCGCTGCCCGGCGGCACCGAGATCCCGGGCGACGGCATCGACCAGGACTGCGACGGCGTCGACACGCCCGGCGTGCCGCTCGACACCGCCGACACGAGCGAGCCGCCCGTCGACACGGACGACACCGACGTGGACGAGACGAAGAAGTGCGGCTGTGCCGCGGCACCTGGCCCGGGCCTCGCCTTCGGCGCCCTGCTGCTGCCGCTGCTCGCGGTGCGGCGGCGCTGACTACCGGCGGGCGGGCCAGCCGCCCTTGCTGGGGTCGGCACCCGCCGAGAGGGCGCCTGGCGTGGGCGCGTAGACGATCTGCACGCTCGAGAACCGGTCGATCACACGCAGCGCGTGACCCCGCGCCTCGAGCGCCCGCCGCACGTCGAGCGGGATCTCGCCTTCGATCACGAGGGTGTCGGGCTGCCACTGGTGGTGAAAGCGCGCGGCGGCCACGGCCTGCTGCGGGTCCATGCCGAACTCGACGACGTTCAGGAAGCTCTGCAGCACGCTCGAGATGATGAAGCTGCCGCCGGAGGCGCCGATGGCCATGACCACCCGCCCGTCGCCGTCGAGAACGACCGTCGGGGTCATGCTGGACAACGGCCGCTTGCCGGGCTCGATGGCGTTCGCCTCGTTCCCGACGAGCCCGTAGGCGTTCGGGACGCCGGGCGCGGCGGCGAAGTCGTCCATCTCGTTGTTCAGGACGAGCCCCGACACCGTGTCGACGAGGCCCGAGCCGAACGACGTGTTGATGGTGGTCGTGAGCGCGACCCCCATGCCGGACGCGTCGACGACGCTGATGTGCTGCGTGCCGTCGTCCTTCGGGGGCGCGATGAGCGGGCCGTAGTGATCCGGCTCGAACGTGCGGCCGGGCCAGATCTGCTTGCGGATGGCGTCGACCCGGCCCTCGGACAGGAGGCGCGTGACGGGCACGGACACGAAGTCGGGATCGCCCATGTGGTGCGCGCGATCCGCGTACCCGTGCTTCATGACCTCGGTGACGAGGTGGATGTAGTCGGAGCTGTTGTGGCCGAGCGCGGCGAGGTCGTAGCCCTCGAGCACGCGCAGCGCCTGGGCGAGCACGACGCCACCCGACGAGGGCGGCGGCATCGTGACGAGCGTGTAGCCGCGGTACGACGCGACGATCGGCTCGCGGGCCTTCGGCGCGTAGGCCGCGAGATCGGCGAGGCGCATCGCGCCCCCGTCGGCCTCGACCGCGCGTGCGACGGCCTGGGCGCCCGGCCCCGTGTAGAGGTCTTCGCCCGCGGATTTCGCCCACCGCTTCAGGGTCTGCGCGAGCGCCGGGCGCCGGACCCGCTCGCCGTCGGCCGCCACGCGCCCCCCCACCGTGAACAGCGCGTGGATCATGGGGTGCTTCGTGCCTTCGAGCGCGTGCGCGAGGTGTGCGCCCACCGTGAAGCCGTCGCCTGCCTGGCGGATGGCCGGTGCCGCCACGTCGGAGGGCGACAGGCGGCCGAGATCGGCGAGCAGCTTCGCGAGGCCACGGCTCTCGCCCGGCGTCGCGACGGCCCGCCCGCCGACCTTCGACGCCGTGGCGTCGACCGTGCCGTCGGCCGAGCGGTACATGTCGCGGGAAGCGCCGGCCGGCGCGGTCTCGCGGAAGTCGAGCGCGCTCTTGCGACCGTCGGGCTGCACCACGACCGCGAAGCCGCCTCCGCCCAGCCCCGAGCCTGCGGGCTGCACGACGCCCGCCGACAGCGCCGCCGCGACAGCGGCATCCACGGCATTGCCGCCGCGCCGGAGCATCTCCGCGCCCGCTTCGGACGCCAGCCGATGATCGGCCGCGACGATCGCCGTGCCCACCTCGGGAGGGGGCGCCAGACCCAGCAGGGCAGCGCCCGCGAGGACGACCGAGAGGACTGCGAATGGCTTCGTGCTTCTCACCTGTCCTCCGGTGCGGTCGCGGAAGTTCGCACGGTCGAGGTGCCCCGACAAGCCCACGGGTGCTAGATTCGGCGTGGAGGACCGGTTGAAACGCGCCTTCGGATACCGGAGCGAACAGCGCAAGCGCTCTGAAAACCAGGATTCGTTCGGGGTTTTCGACTTCGACGGGTACACCCTCGCCATCGTGTGTGACGGGATGGGCGGGCACGTCGGAGGCGCTCAGGCGTCGAGCCTCGCGGTCCGCACCGTTCACGATTGCATCGAAGAGCTCGCCGCGGGCGGCGACTATCCCGAGGCGCTGCGCGTCGCGCTCGAGCGCGCGAACCAGGCGATCTACGAGGCGGCCCGCAAGAACCACCGCCTGATGGGGATGGGCACGACCGCCGTGGCGGCGATCCTCACGGGCGAGGGCTTCGTGCACATCGCCCACGTGGGCGACAGCCGCGCGTACCTCATCAACGAGGGGCAGGCGGTCCAGGTCACCCGCGACCACACGATGGTGAACCTGTTCGTCGACGCCGAGCTGCTCACCCCCGAAGACGCGGCCACGCACCCCGAGGCGCACGTCCTGTCGCGTTCCCTCGGCGTCGAGCGCCAGGTCGAGGTCGAGCTCTCCGATCCCATCGAGCTCGCCGACAACGACGTGGTGCTGCTGTGCTCCGACGGCGTGCACGGCGTCGTCACCGACTGGGAGCTCGGCAGCATCGACTGGGCCGCTCCCGAGCCCGGCGTGAAGCACGTGCTCGACATCGTCGACGCGCGCGAGGGCGACGACAACGCCACGGCCGTCGCGATCCTCATCGGCGACGCGCCCGGCATGGGCACCTCACCGGTGCCCGATCCGAAGTCGATCGACGCGCAGGTCGCGGCGCTCCGCGACGAAGCGCAGATCCAGATGATGGACGACTACGAGTCGGCCTCGGATCCCGACAGCTACCGCACCGAGCCCAGCGCCCCGCCCCGCGAGGATCTCCCCTCCACGCCGAGCTACCTCGACGAAGAGCCCGAGCCGCCCTCCCCCCGCGAGACGCAGACGATCGGCACCTCGGTCGACGAGCCCGTCCCCGATCAGAAGCAGGCCACGCCCCGCCCGCTCCAGCGCGGCAAAGACGAGAAGCTCAAGAAGAAGAAGAAGGGCGCGAGCCCCGCGCGCCTGCTGGTCCCGCTCGGCGTCATCGGCCTCATGGCCATCGTCAGCCTCGGTGCGATCGCGTTCCTCACGCGTCCCGACCCCACCGACGAAGACGAGAGCACGATCATCGTCGACGGCGATCCGTCCAACGTGCGCCCGAAGCCCGGCACCGAGCCCATCGATCCGGCGGTCCCCGAGCCCGACGACTCGTTCTTCCGGGCGCGCATCCCCGACCCGCCGCGGCGCCTGCCCCACCGGCCCCTGCGCTACACGCAGCCGCCGCCCCGCGGGCAGAGCCAGTTCGTGGCCGTGCAGGCCGCGCGCGACCACAAGTGCGCCGAGAGCCTCGACGCCGTGCAGGAGGCCATGGCCCTCTCGCCCGACCACGCGAAGCTCTACTCCCAGGCCTGGTTCTGCTTCCAGGAGAGCCACGCGCGCCAGCTCGTGAACTCGAAGGTCGAGAACTACGAGCAGTTCGCAGAGCTCGAGTCCCACTTCCGCGGCTGGCCCGAGTTCGGCGACCCCGAAGACCTCGAGTGGACCGCCGAGGACAAGCGCCTCCCGCTCTGGTACCGCCCCGCGCGCGACGGCGTCGAGTACCGGCTCGAGGCGTGGGCGTCGTCCTCCGAAGACGACCTGATGCGCGAGGTCATGATCGACCTCAAGGGCGAGCCGTCGATCGCCGACGACTTCGCTGCCGACGTGCTGGTCGAAGCGCAGGCCGCCGTGGCGCTGTCGCGCGCCGAGCCCCGCACGCCCGACATCGAAGAGGCCTGGGCACGCCGCGTCTACGTCGTCTCGTCGGCGCTGAAGGGCCGTGTGGGCAAGCTCCTCCGCACGCACCGCCCCGAGCTCGTGCCGCAGCTCGAAGAGATGCTCGAGACCGCCACCACCGCGCAGGCCGAGGGGCCCGCCGTGCCCGGCAACATCGCGAAGGCGCACAAGGTCGGCACCGGCGAAGAGCCGCCGCCCACGATCGTCGTCCGCCCCGGTCCGAAGGTCGACCCGCTCGGCGAAGAGCCCGATCTGGGGCCCGAGCCCGGCGGCACCAAGGTCAAGGGCAAGATCTACAAGTAGAGCGCGCTGCCGCCGTGCAATCCGGGAGGCCCGTCGTTCGTCTGTTGAAACGACGTGTCACGACCCGGCGGGCGGCGTGCGAGCCAGGCTATCCTGAGATCGTCTCCTGAAATCTCCAGTCGGAGGTGTAAGGAACCCCGCCGCGCCCCCGTTGTCGGGATGTGCACGTCTCGACGAACGTTCCGGAGGATCTCATGAAGCGATGGCAGATGACTCTCGGGCTCGCCGGCGCAGCGGTGGTGGCAGCGGCGCTCGCCCCCCGGCTGACGGCGATCTTCGCGCCCACCCCTCCCCCGGAGCCTCCGCCCGCGCCCCCGGTGTCGGTCGTCGAGCCGGTCGTCGTCGAGCCCGATGTGGTCGTCGAAGCCGAAGCCGAGCAGGGCCGGCTCATCGTCGACGCGGGCCTCGATCGCCCCAGCGTCCTCAAGGGCACGGCATCCGAGCGCTTCCTGACGATCTCCGTTCGCGCGCCCCTCGGCGAGGGCGAGCAGGTGCGGCAGCCCGTGAACGTCGCCGTCGTGATGGACACGTCGGGCTCGATGTCGGCCCGCGGCAAGATCGACTACGCGAAGTCCGCGGCCAAGCACATCGTTCGCTCGATGGGCCCCGACGACGAGTACTCGCTGGTCACCTTCAACGACAATGCGCGCGTGATCGTCCCGGCCACCCGGATCGTCGACGTCGACCGCATCTCGCGCCAGATCGACCGGATCTACGAAGGCGGCGGCACGAACCTCTACGGCGGGATGGAGCTCGGGAAGAAGGAGGTCCTCGACTCCCTCGATGCGGGTGAGGTCGGAAAGCTCGTCATCCTCTCCGACGGCAAGGCGAACGTCGGCGTCAGCGACCCCGACAGCCTCGCGCGTTTCGCGGCCCAGGCCTCGGCGAAGGGCATCTCGGTCACGGCCCTGGGCCTCGGCGTCGACTACCGCGAAGACGTGCTCGCGCGCATCGCCGACCTCGGCGGCGGGAACTACGACTTCATCGACGATCCCGCCGAGCTCTCCGCGGTGTTCGAGGCCGAGCTTCAGCGCACGGCCACCGTGGTCGCCCGCAACACGGCCATCACGATCGACCTGCCCCCGGATGTCGAGCCCATCGAGGTGATCGGCTGGGATGCCCAGAAGACCGGCAAGGGCTGGACCATCTTCATGGGCGACGTGCAGGCGGGCGCCGAGCGCAAGATCGTCGCGCGGGTGCGCGTGACGGGCCACACCACGGGCGATCTCGACGTGGCGGCCGTGCGTGCCGACTACACCGACCTCGTCGACCGCATCCAGAGCCAGAGCTCCGACATCGCCGTCGCCGACATCACGGTCGACCCCAACCGCGTGCAGGCCAACGTCGACCGCGAGAAGTCGGCGGCCGCGAACCGCGCGTGGGGCAACCGGTACCTCGAGATGTCCACGCGGGCGTACGAGCAGGGCGACCTGAAGCAGGCGAAGAAGATGCTCGCCGAGGGCAGCGGTGTGCTGCGCCAGGCCGCGAGCAGCACGGGCGACGTGAAGCTCGAAGCCGACGCGAAGGCCCTCGAGCTGCAGCTCGACGTGTACGAAGACAACGCTCCCTCCAGCTCCGAAGGCCGCCGGGCCATCAAGATGAACAAGGAGTACTTCCGTGACGCCTACCGGTAAGCTGCAGACGGTCAGCGCGGCTCCCATCGCCCTCCGGGGCACCGCGCTGCCGGCCCTTCCCGCACGCCAGGGCATGTGGGTCGGGGCTCAGATGCTCGTCGCCGGGTTCGTCTCGGTGGTCGGCCTCTGGGCGATGCAGCCCGAGCTCGCGCTCTCCATCGCCATCGGCGCCGGAGCGGGCTCGGTGAATCCGAAGAAGATGTGGGCTCTGCCCATCGTCACCGTGGCCGTCGCCCTCGCCGGCCTCCTCTTCACCGTGAACCAGCTCCCCGCCGTGGTGGGCGCCGGGGCCGTGGCGGGCGCGCTCGCCACGTGGCTCCTGCCCCACCGCACCGACTGGCTCGACCACGTGAACGGCGCGCTCGCGACGCTCACCGGGTCGAGCCTCGGGCTGTGGGCCGCGACGGCCCTGCTGCCCAACAGCATGCCGCTCGTCATCTCCGCGATCGTCACCGCGGGCCTCGTGGGCCTCATGGGCTCCCAGGGCCTGCTGCCCGCCGCCATCCGCTTCGACAACGGGCCCGACCTCCCCTCCCCGCGCCAGATCCAGGCCGAGCTGCAGCTCCGCTACCGCCCGCCGGTGTTCCGGGCGCTCGAGCTCTACGAGAAGGCCTGCCAACACGCTCCCGATCGCGACACGCGCGGCGGTCTCGCCGAGGTCGCGATGTGGGTCTACCGCCTCCAGCTCACGCGCCAGACGCTCGACGCCGAAGCCGAGTCGATCGACCCCGTCTCGATCAACGATCGCATCGATCGCTACGAGAACCCCGACCCCGAAGAAGACGAGTTCACCCGCGAGCGCCACGCGGCCACCGCCGCCCACCTCAAGCGCCTGCTCGAGCACCGCGCGCTCATCGATGTCGAGATCCGTCGCAACGACGCGCTCGTCGAGTACGCCCTCGCGTTCCTCGAAGAAGCCCGTGCGGGGCTCGCCGTGGCCCGCGAGCTGCCCGGCGAGACGATGCCCGAGCGCCTCGACGAAGTGCTCGGCCGCCTGCGCTCCCACGCGAAAGAGGGCGACACGCGCCGCAAGACGGCCCGCGAGGTCGGCGCCTTCTAGCCTTCCTTCGCGGGCCCGAGCCACGCGACGATGTCGGCGGGCTCCATCCACCCCGCCTCGATTCGCTTCTGCCCGTCGGCGCGCCACAGCCGCGTGCGCACGCCGCGGATACCGCCCGCGATCCACACGCGCCCGGTGGCTCCGCGGATCTCCCACCCCGCGCGGCGGGCGCGGATCGGGGCGCCGAGCGCCTGCTCGAGGTCGCGCAGCGTGCCGCCGCCCTCGTCCCACAGCGTCTGGCGCCACACCCGATTCACGAGCCACGGGATCCAATACGCGGCGAGCAGCAGCAGGAGCCCGGTCGCGGTCGCCTGGAGCCACTCGGCGGAGACCTCGAGACCTACCCCTCGACGTTCACGGGAGCCCTCGCCTCGCCCTGTTGCCCGGATGGCACGGCGGGCTGCTGCACTTCGACCGTCGCCCCTTCGCGGGCCACGATGACGGCCGGATTGGACGCGCCGGCCCACTTGGCCTCGAGCGCATCCATCATCTCGTCGGACGCGTCGGGCAGGTGGTGGAACAGGACGAGCGTCTTCACGCCGGCCGCCCGGCACAGGGCGTCCGCGTATTCGGGGTAGCTGTGCCCCCAGGTCATCTTCTCGAGGTACTCGTCGTGGTCGAACATGGTGTCGTAGACGACCATGTCGCAGTCGCGGAGGAACTCGATGACCCGCGATTCGGCCGCCGTGGGCGGCTCGCCCGCGTCGACGCCCTCGCCCGGGCGGGCGAAGGGCGCGGTGTCGGTGATGTAGGCGAAGCTCTGGCCGTCGGCCTCGATGCGGTAGCCGACCGAGCCGCCGGGGTGGTTGAGCTGCAGGCCCTTCACGTCGAACACGCCGCGGCGGTACGCCTTGCCGGGCCGGATCGGGATGAACTCGACGTTCGCGGGCAGCTCGCGCAGGCGCGTTGGGTGGTAGACGCCGTTCAGGTACCGGCCGAGCTTCTGCCGCGCTTCGTCTTCGCTGAACGCGGGAATCGAGATCCGGACATTGTACCCGGGCGTGTAGATCGGGATGAAGAACGGGAACCCGAACACGTGATCCATGTGGAAGTGCGAGAACAGGAGATCCATCTCGCGCACCGGCTGGCCGACGAGCTTGAATCCGAGCGCGCGCGCACCCGTACCGCAGTCCAGGACGAGGGGCGGCCCATCGCCATGGCGCACTTCGACGCACGATGAGTTGCCACCCCACCGTTGCGTTCGCTCGCCCGGAATGGGGATTGAACCCCGTACTCCCCAGAAGGTCACGCGCACGTGCTGTGATGTCCTCGATTCACGGGACGAACATAGCACAACGCACAGCCCGCGCGCGGTGACGGTCCCCACACGCACCGTTCGGAGCGGGTGACCATCAGCACCCGAAAGGCGGGGGTGGTACGCGATACAGGATTCGAACCTGTGACCTCTGGCTCCGGAGGCCAGCGCTCTATCCAGCTGAGCTAATCGCGCACGAGCCCCCGCCATCCGGCGAAGCGTGCTGTACGGGAGGTGTATTCGGGGTGCGGTCGGACGGCAACCGCCGTCAGAGCTCGCCGCCGATCCACCGACGCAGACCGGGCAGCACCTCGCTCTCCCACGCGGCGGAGACGCGCTTCTCGGCGAACGTGTCGTACAGCGCGGCCAGCACGAGCGACAGCTCGCCGTACAGGAACATCCGGTCGTACAGCACCTCGTCGATGCCCTCCGACATGACCTGCGGGAGCTTCGCGCCCGTGATGTGCATCGCCGGGCCCTTGAGCGTGACCGTGAACTCGCGGTCGTCGCGGCGGATGCCGACGCGGAGGTCGTTGAGCACCTTGCCGCCCGCCAGCGCCGCGCGCGCCTCGAGCGACGTGGAGGGCGCTTCGCCCGTCATCACCGCGGTGACCTTGGTGTCGTCGGCGTTGCGGAACGCGAGGCGCTCGTCGACCCACAGCTCGATCTGGCCGACGGGGTCGGGCAGGCTGAACACCGCCCCCTGGACCTCGCTCGACCACCAGAGCCACGTGTAGAACTCGCCCGCGAGGTGCGGGAGAACCGGGAGGCCATCCTGCTCGCTCATCGCAACTCTCCGAGGTCTTCAGGGCTCGCCATGAGCGAGGGCGCCTTGTTGATGAGGCCTTCGACGGTGTCGGTCGTGCGCACCCAGTCGAGCGGCGACCACGGCACGAGCCGCAGGCCGAAGGTGCGGAAGAAGCGCTTGCGGAAGCGGTCGGAGACGGCGTCGGACATGCCGTGCAGCACCAGCCACTCCTCGTTCACGTTCCACGCGGCCTCGGTGACCGCGACCGTCGGCAGCGTCTGCTTGAGCCACTCGAGCTCGAGCGCCTCTTTCAGCTCGGTGCGGATGGAGGCGGGCACACGCTCGACCTCCTTCTCCTTCTTCCACGCTTCGCAGCGCTTCTCGAGCGTCGCCGCGAAGAGCTTGGCGGGCAGGCGCTTCTTGTCGACGCGGAGCGCGATCAGCACGAACTCGTTGTAGAGCCAGCGGTTGTAGTTCTCGAAGTCGGCGTCGAGGAGGTTGTGGACCTCGACCCAGCCCTCGATCTCCTCTTTGCCGACCTCGTGCGGAGGCGTCTTGAACGCGAGCTCCTGCAGGCGGTCGCGGAACAGCTCGCGCCAGCCTTCGGGAAGCTCACCCACGACCCGGAATCGGCGCACGGACATCGCGCCGGACATGATTCCCATCCGATCTCCCAACCTCGAGGGCACCCCACATAGCCGTCGCGGGGGGGCCGGGCGAAGCCGCTCAGCCGATCTGGACGTCGTGGAGCGCGTGGCGGAGCACGACGATGTCGGTCTCGCCACGGACCTGGAGCGCGATCTCGTACCGCGAGAACCACAGCACCTTGCCTCGAACCACCTCGCCCTCGAGCAGCGTGACCACGATCTCTTCGCCGCGATCGACGTAGGAGAACAGGCGCTTGTCGGAGCAGCCGTAGCGATCCTGAGGCCGCGGGATCGGCTCGCGCGGCGACTTCGCGAGGTTCTTGTCGGTGCGGATGGCCTTCTTCGCGCGCTTCCAGTCGTCGGGCGAGTACGCCAGCTTGATCTGGAGCTTGTGGATCTCTTCGGGCTCGCCGTCGTCGGGCTTGATGGTGACCGAGTAGGGCGACGTGTCGACGACCGTGCCGGTGACGAGGCGACGCCCGTGCAGCCCGAGTGTGAGGCGGTTGCCGACCTCGAGCACGCTGCGATCGCGGTTCTCGTCGCGGTGCTCTTTGAGACGCCGGCGGCGGAGGATGATCTCGAGATCGACGTGGCCCATCGCCACCTGCGTCGCCAGGGCGCGGGTGAGGTCGTGGTCTTCGACGAGGCGGTTGACCTTGTCTTTGCGGGACATGCGCTCGAGCGCTTCGGACAGGTCCATCCGCCCGTGAGCGACCGCCATGGCCATCTGGAACGGCATGCCGTCCTTGTGCAGCGCATCGGCTTTCGCCTTCAACGACTCCGGGCTGGGGCGTCGAACCGTGCGCCGCGCTGACGGCCTCTCCTGCGTCATCCTGTCTCCCGCCATCCTCTTACCGTATGGGCTCGTCCCGGTCCCGTCGACCTCATTCCGTGAGCGCACGAATCCACTCCTCCACGAAAGATCGTACGTCCGACGCACGGATTCGGGCGACGACCGCCCGGCTCGTGTCGTAGACCTCGCGGGCCCGCTCGTCTTCTTCGACCTCCCACAGGGCGACGGCATCCGTGCGGGTGACGTCGGCTTCGGCATCGGGCCCGACGACCCGTGCGCCCGGCCGGAACCGCAGGTCGACGCGCGGGTCGAGCCCCTGGCGGAGCAGGCGATGCGCCCGGACGGGCCCCCCGACGACGAGCACGCGTCGGGCGCCGTGCAGCAGGAGCTTCTCGGAGAGCCCCGTCGCGAGGCGACGCCAGGCGGCGGCCCCGGGAATCTCGGAGCGCTCGGGCGCCACGCTGACCATCGCCTCGCTCTCGAGGGCCTCGGGCGGCGGACCGTCGACGAGCACCAGCACGTCGCGCAGCCACCGCTGGAGGCCTTCGGGGTCGGACGTGGAGAGGAACGGCAGCATCTCGCCGATGCGGCGGGACCCGGCGAGGGCGCGGATGGCGCGCTCGGCCTCGTCGACCCCGACGAGCCCCCGGTCGCGCAGCACGTCGGCGAGGCTCGTGCCCGACGGGACCCGGCGCGTGGCCTCCCACGCGGCACGCTCGGCCTGCAGCGCGTCACGCTCGGCCTGCAGCGCCCTGCGCTCGGCTTCGAGCGCGGCGCGCTCGGCCTCGAGGGCCGCCTTCAGGGCGGCGGTGGCCTGGGCGACGGCGGGATCCGGAGCCGGGGCCGGGGTCGCAGGCACCGCAGCCACCGGCGCCGCGGGAGCCGCGGACGTCGGGCCGGGTGCCGTCGGAGGAGCCGGAGCCTGCGCCTTCAGCGGCTTGCGCGCGACGGCCGGATCGAAGCGCTCGTCGACCTGCCGGACCACACCCGGCACCAGCACGTCCATCGCCATCCGCGCCTGGGCTTCGGCCGCCTTGGGCTTGCGGACGCGCTCGAGCTCGACGACCTCGGGTTTGACGCCGCGTTTCACGGCCGAGCGCAGCTTGCCCTCGACTGCGTCGGACAGCATGTCTTCTGGGGACTTGTACCGGTCGAAACCCAGGGCTTTGAGGATCCCGAGCAGCTCGACGGTGGGTTTGCCGAGCTGCTTGGACAGCTTGCGTACACGAATCGACATGCCGATCCCTTAGCTGTCTGCGGGGCCCGCGGCGCTGTGCAGGGCGCGCAGGATCGCGTCGCGGTCGGCGTCCAGCCCGGGGGGTGCGGTGTGGCTCTCGCGGGTCGTGGCGGTTCGAAGCGCCGGACCGACCATCGGCACCCGGCCGAGCACCGGATGCTCGACGGAGGTGAGCTCGACCGCCGGGTGCGCGACGGCCTCCGACGGCCGGTGGACCGGGCTCGCGGGGACCCCGGCCTCCGACGCCACGCGGTCGGCCTCGGCGACGGCGAGCCCCGCCAGAACGCCCGCCACGACGGCATCGAGCGCCTCGCGGTCGGCGACGCGCCCGGCGTTGGTGGCCCATCCCGGCTTCGCTTCGATCCCGAAGGCCGCGCACAGCCGCCGGAACATCGTGTCGTTCCCGCACCCGAGCGCGATCCAGCCGTCCCGGCACCGGTACACGTCATAGGGCGCGAGCCCGCCGTGCGAGTTGCCGCGCTGCACGTCCTCCGAGCCCGACGCGAAGACGCGGGTGGCGTGGTACGCGAGGGCGTTCGCCTGGGCCTGCATCATGTTCACGACGATCTTCTGGCCCTCGCCCGTGCGCTCGCGGTGCAGCAGCCCCAGCAGGATGGCCTGGCTGCAGAAGAGCCCCGTGGTGAGGTCGGCGATGGACGTGCCGCACTTCACGGGTGGCGTGCCGGGGAACCCGGTGATGGCCATCGCCCCGCCCGAGGCCTGCAGCACGAGGTCGTAGCCGGGCCGCCCCGCGTACGGGCCGTCTTCGCCGAACGCGTGGATCGTGACGAACACGAGGTCGGGCTTGAGCGCGCGGAGCGTGGCGTAGTCGACCTGCAGCCGCTCGGCGACACCGGGACGGTAGTTCTGCACGACCACGTCGGCCGTGCGCACCAGCTCGTAGAGCACGCCGCGCTGGGGGGCGTCGCGCAGGTCGAGCGCGATGGACCGCTTGTTGCGGTTGGCGCACAGGTAGTACGTCGAGACGCCCTCGACGTGGGGCCCGAACGCACGCGTGTCGTCGCCCTCGGGGGGCTCGATCTTCACGACGTCGGCACCCTGGTCCGCCAGGTGCATGGTGGCCCAGGGTCCCGCGAGCACACGGCTCATGTCGACGATGCGGATGCCGTTCACGACCCCCGCCTATCCCTTCGCGCGCACGCTCCGCACGGAGACGGCGCTGCCGCCGACCATGCTCGCCGACATCCCGTCGACCGCGTCGCCTTCGACCTCGACCTCGCGCCCGTCGAGCGCGGTGTCGATGTCACCGAACAGCGACACCTTGCCCTTGCGGGTCTCGAGGACCCACTGCCCGGGCCCGAGGTCGACGTACTTCAGCGTTCCCTTCAGCGTCATCGGCGGCGCTCCTGCATCTCGAGGATCTCGGTGCCCGCCATGCCCATGCCGAGCAGGACGGCGACCGTGGCGTTCAGCGCGAGCCAGGCGTGGCCCAGCGCCTCGGGCAGGCCCCAGGGGGCGAGCCCACCGGTGGCCGCGCCGTGGAACAGCACCGCCGCGTACCCGGCCGCGACGCCGAGCGCGATGGGACGGGTGCCCCTGTAGGCGCCGAGCGTGAAGGCCAGCCCGAACGGCAGCGCCGCGGACAGCCACAGCGGGAAGTGCATCCACCCGTGCCCGAACAGGATCTCGGGCCACTGCACGAGCCCCGAGGCGAGCAGGCGCACCACCAGCAGGTCGGGCAGCGGGAGGTAGCTCAGGAAGAAGAGCCCACCGGCCGTCACACCGCCGACCGCCGCGCTGCGGATGCGGAACCCACCCGTGGTGCCGGCCATCTGCGCGATGAGGAACGCCAGGAAGGCGCCCAGCAGGAACCGGATGCCGTTCGCGTTCTCGACGGAGGTGTCGAGCGCCGCGCCGAGGTCGAGCTGACCGTGGCCGAACTTCTCGTCCCACCCGTCGCCACGCGCGGACTGGAGCAGCGTCTGCTCGACCTTGTCGGCCGGCACGCCCCGCGAGAGCAGGACGGCGGCCGCGCCCGCGACGTGCGGCGTGGCCATCGAGGTGCCCTGGTACTCGACGTAGTGGTGGCCGCCCTTGCCGTCGACGGTGTCTTGCAGGATGCCGCCATCCTTCACGCGCTTGTCGCCGCCGGGAGCCGAGATGTCGACGCCCTTCCCGAAGCTGCTGTAGGGCGCCATCTTGCCGCCCGGCCCGAGCGCGCTGACGCCGATGGTCTCTTCGAGGGCGCCCGGGTACCCGACGCCGCGCCGGCCGGTGTTGCCGGCGGCCGCGACGACGATCACGCCCTTGGCGCGGGCCTTCTTGATGGCGTTGTGGATGACCGCGCTGTACCCGCCGCCGAGCGACAGGTTGATGACCTGGGCGCCGTTGTCGACGGCGTAGTCGATGCCCGACGCGATCCAGGAGCTCTGCCCGAAGCCCCACTTCGAGAGCACCTTCACGGGGAGGATCGTGGCCTCGGGCGCCACGCCCGCGACGCCCTTCCCGTTGTTCGTGGTCTGCGCGATCGTGCCGGCGACATGGGTGCCGTGGCCCTGATCGTCTTCGGCGGTGCGGGTGCCGGGCACGAACGACGCGCCCTCGAGCACCTTGGTGCCCTCGAGATCCTCGACCTTCGACACGCCGGTGTCGACGACCGCGACGATCACACCGCCGCCCATCGCGCCGATCGACCAGCCGTGGGGAGCGCCCATCGCGGGGAGGTTCCACTGGCGCGAGTACATCGGGTCGTCGGGGAAGCCGGCCGCCGGCCCGTAATCGTCGACCACGACGAGCGAATCGAAGTTCAGGTCGATGGGGATCGCCATCTCGATCTGCGGCTCGACCACCTCGACCAGCGGGTGGTTGGCGAGCAGCGCGACGGCATCGTCGAGATCCGCCACCCAGCCCTCGGCGAGGGCCTCGTCGACGGACATCGGGGAGGTCCAGTCGAGATCCGCGTTCAGCAGCCGCTCGATCTCGGCGAGATCTTCGAGCGTCGCACCATCGACGAGATCGACCACCAGCTGGCCCGACGCATCGGGGGCCGGCGCCGCATCCGGGGCGTCGGGAAGGTGCCGATCGACCGGGCGCGACGCCAACGCGTACACGGCACCCACGGTGACCGCGATTGCGAGAGTGTTGCGGAGTGCGGACATCTGACCTCCTGCTGGGGGTACGGATTCGGACCCTGGTCCATTGCAGTGGTTCCAGAGCCTTCGCATACAACGTAGCTCGCCCGACGCCGTTTGATATGTTCCGGGGCGCATCGACGGAGACCGGATGTTCGGAATCGCACCCATCGCCCTGCTCTGCGCTGGAGCGCTGGCCCAAGACAAGAAGCCCGACGGCCCGCCCATCAAGCCCGCCGAGGGGGCGAACTTCGTCGCCGTCGTCATCGGATTGTCGAGCTACGACGCCCTTCCCGACGCCGTCGAGCTCGACTTCGCGCGCTCCGACGCGGCGGTCGTCACGAAGAATCTCAAGTCGAAAGCGAACTTCACGCACACCTTCCTCGTCACCGACGGCGAAGCCACGCGCGAGAACGTGCGCGAGCTGCTGCGCACCGAGGTCGCGCAGCTCCTCGGCCCCAACGACGTGTTCCTGCTGTACTTCGTGGGCCACGGTGTCGGCGCCGATCTCGACGAGCCCGTGCTCCTCGTCTACGACTCGAGCCTCGAAGACGCCGCGGCGTCCGGCCTCGAGCTGGGCGAGTTCGTGACCGACCTCGGCACCTGGGCCCAGGCGGGCACCACGATCGTCGTCACCGACGCGATCCACCGCAACCAGCTCGACGGCGTGTACTTCTTCGGCCCGGCCGCGAACCAGTGGCCGAAGTTCTCCGGCAACACGTCGGTGATCAGCAGCTCCCAGGCCGACAGCCCCGCGAAGGATGGCGCGTTCGGCACCGTGTTCGCCGACGCGATCGGCGGCGCGGCCGACAAGAACCGCGACGGCATGGTCACGCTCGGCGAGACGATGGACTACCTCGACAGCCGCATCACCCCGATGGGCCAGATCCCGGTCCGCTCGCCCATGGACATGCCGCGCGAGACCGTCATCGCGATGGGCGTGCAGAACACCGGTGGCACCGACCCCAGCAACACGACGGCCCCGATCCCCGAGCCCGCCGCTCAGTTCCCGGATTCCGAGGTCTGGTCGGCGAAGTTCGTCTTCCGCCAGGGCGCGAGCCAGTCGGTGCGCTGCCGCGATCAAGAGGTCAAGGCCTGCGCCCCCTCCTGCTACGTGCGCAACTTCAAGGCCGGCATCTGCGAGCTCAAGGCCGTGGTCGACGGCGTCGAGATGAGCGGCAAGGTCCCCGTCGTGTACCCGGGCAAGTACAGCTGCGGAACCCGCGCCGGCGCGCTCACGTGCCGTCCGCCGCTCGAGCCCGCCACCGACCGCCGCGACGACGACTGACCCGCACGGGCGGGCCAGTGGTCCGCCGCCGTCCGAGCGCATAGGAGCCTCCACCGGAGGTTCGTCGATGGCCGAGAATGCCAAGGCTCCGCCCAGGCGGAACAGCAGCGCCACCCGGATCCTGCTCGCGATCAGCCTGCTCGGGCTGCTCCTGTTCGCGGGCTCGATCGCGTTCGTCGTGTACATGGTCACGAGCGTCGACAAGGGCGACATCGCCGACGAGACGTACGTCCAGGTGAAGTTGCAGGGGCCCCTCAGCGAGTCGCCGCCCCCGCCGAGCCTGTTCGCCGACCCGAACAAGCCGAACCCCACGCTCACCGAGCTCGCTGGCGCCATCCGCGCGTCCGGCCGCGACGAGCGCATCAAGGGCATGTTCCTCCAGCTCGACATGCCTTCGGCCGGCTGGGGCGGCCTGCAGGAGCTTCGCACCGCCATCGACGACTTCCGCGCGTCGGGCAAGCCGTGCGTCGCGTACGCCGAGATCCTCGACGATGCCAGCTACTACCTGGCCTCGGGCTGCGACAAGGTGGTGTTGGCCCCGAGCGGGCTGACGATGGTGAACGGGCTCGCGAGCTCGATCACCTACTACGCGGGCACGTTCGAGAAGCTCGGTATCGACGCCGAGTTCGAGCACGTCGGTGACTTCAAGAGCGCGATCGAGCCCTACGAGCGCACGGGACCGTCCGACGCGGCGGCCGAGGCGCTGAACTACCTGCTCGACGACCTGTGGACGCAGCTCGTCGCCGGCGTCGCGACCGGCCGTGGCATCTCCGAAGACACCGCGCGCGACCTCATCGACCACCCGCCGATGTCCCCCGAAGCCGCGCTCGAGCGCGGGCTGGTCGACGCGCTGGCGTTCCAGGACTCCGTGGTCGCCCGCATCCACCAGGTCGGCGACGAGGGCTGGGTCGACTCGCTGGCCGCGCCGGTGCCCGAAGAGCTGCAAGAGGCCGTGAAAGACCGCTTCACGCCGATCGGCGAGGTCGTGAAGAGCGAGCGGGCGAAGAACCGCGCGCAAGACGACCAGATCGCCGTCATCTACGCCGAGGGCAACATCCTCTCGGGCGAGGCAGAAGGCGGGTTCTTCGGCGGCCAGGTGCTGGCCGACCGCACGTTCCGCAAGTGGATGCGCGAGGTCCGCAAGAACGACGACGTGAAGGCAGTCGTCATCCGCGTGAACAGCCCCGGCGGCTCGGGCCTGGCGTCCGACATGATGTGGCGCGAGATCGAGCTCGCGAAGGCCGACGGGCTGCCCGTGGTCGTGTCGATGGCCGACTACGCCGCGAGCGGCGGGTACTTCATCAGCGCGCCGGCCGACTGGATCGTGGCGCAGCCCGGCACCATCACCGGGTCCATCGGGGTCTTCGGCGGCAAGCTGAACCTCGGCGGCTTCTGGGAGAAGCTGGGCATGACCCAGGCCGACTTCAAGCGGGGCGAGCTGTCCGACCTGTTCTCGTCGTCCCACGGCTTCTCGGACGAGGGCCGCGAGACCTACCGCCGCTTCCTGTCCGACTTCTACGAGAAGTTCCTCGCCCGCGTCGGCGAGGGCCGCGAGCTCGAGCGCGACGCCGTGCACGAGGTTGCCCAGGGCCGCGTCTGGACGGGCCGCCAGGCGCTCGACCGCAAGCTCGTCGACGAGCTGGGCGGGCTCCAGACCGCGGTCGCGAAGGCCGCCGAGCTCGCGAAGCTCGAAGAGGGCGCGTACGGCACGACCAGCTGGCCGCGCCAGAAAGACCTCCTCGAGGTGCTGCTCGAAGACCTGCAAGACCAGAGCCGCGTCGAGGTCGACGTCGATCTGGGCCTGCCGCCCGTCGCAGCCGGTGCCACGGAAGGCGCGGTGGAGCACCTCGTGCTGCTCGAGGCGATGCTCCAGGACGGCGCCGTCGCGCTGCTCCCCGCACTCCCCCGCTTCGAGTAGGCGAGGCCGGGAAGCGCGCTCCACCCGGTGAGGCCGGGTGGAGCGGATGCCGGCTACAGGTTGCGGTAGACCGCGGCCACGACCGTCTTGTCGTTGCCACCCATGTTCGCCGTGAGCCCGACAGACGGCTGCTTCGGCATCTGGTAGTCGCCGCACAGCCCCTTCATCTGGCGGTAGACCTCGAGCACCTGCTTCACGCCCGTCGCGCCGACCGGGTGGCCGAAGCCCACGAGCCCGCCGCCCGTGTTCACCGGGATGTCGCCGTCGATGTCGGTGCGGCCTTCCTTCGCGAGCGCCGCGCCGTGCCCGGCGTCGGCGAAGCCCAGCGCCTCGTACATGAGGCACTCGGTGATCGTGAAGCAGTCGTGCACCTCGGCGACCTGCACGTCTTTCGCGGTGATGCCCGCCTCGGCGTACACGCGCTCGGCGGCCACCTTGGTGGTGTCGAGCACCGTGGGGTCGCCGTCTTCGTACAGGTTGCCGGTGGTGTGGGCGAGCGCCACGACCTCGATGGCATCGGCTTCGGTCTTGCCGAGGGCCTTCAGCCCGGCCTCGCTGACGACGATCATCGCGGAGGCGCCGTCGGACACCTGCGAGCAGTCGCTCATCTTGATGAACGGGTGGAACTCCTCGTTCGAGAGGAACGTCGGATTCCGGTCGCCCGCGTGGGCCGCGGTCTCGAAGTCCATCTTCACGTTCTTCATGTGCGCGAGCGGGTTCCGGTTCGCGTTCTTGTAGGCCTTGACCGCGAAGTACGCGATGTCTTCCTCGGTGATGCCGAACTTCGCGAAGTAGTGCTTCGTGCGCCAGCCGAAGAGCGCGGGGAACGTGAAGTCGTCGAGGGACCGCTGCCGCGCGTAGTGCGAGGCACGGGCGAGGAAGTCGCCGCCCTGGCGGGCGCTCGCGGTGGTCTGGACCTCGGCCCCGACCACGAGCGTCACGTCGTTGCCGGCGCGGATGGCGTCGACCGCCGAGGCGAACGCGAGGCCGCCGGACGCACAGGCGCCCTCGACCCGCATCACGGGCTTGTACAGCAGGTCGGGGTGGGCTCCGACGACGGCGGCACCGAGGTGCCCCTGGTTGGAGAACAGCTCGCCCACGAAGTTGCCGATCCAGGCCTTCTCGACCGCCGCCGCTTCGACGCCGGTCGCGTCGAGGGCACCGTTCACCGCCGTGGTGATGTAGTCCTCGAGCGTCGGGTTCTCGCGCTTCCCGAAGTCGGGGTGGCCCTTCCAGACGAAATCGGGGTGCTTCTTCCCGATGAAGGGCGTGGTGTGACCGCCGATCACGAACACGCGGCGATTGGACGACATTCTACCTCCCGAATCGGCTATTCGCCGATGGACTCGTGGTATTCAGCAAGGACGGAGTCGAGCCGCTCGAGCGCACCCTGGATGGTCGGGTTGCTGCCGTGCTGCGACTCGCGGATGCGGTTCGCGAGGTCGACCTGGCGCTGCTCGAGCGCGGCGAAGTCGACGGAGTCGGGGTCGCGCCGGGCCTGCCGGAGGTCGGCGATGATCTGCGCGGACTGATCGAGGGCCTCGAGCGCCAGCTCGTCTTTCTGGTCGAGCAGGGTGCGGCGGACGAGGCTCCACGGGGCCGTGGCCCGGCCCGCGGCGACGGCGTCGGGCTGGGCGCGCCGCTCGATGCCGGGCGCTGCGATCGGGTTGATCGGGTTGTCGGTGGGCTCGTGCATGCCGTTGCCGTCGTCGTCGGGATCGGCGGGATCGGCGCCGGGTCGCGCCATGAACGGCTTGTCGGTGCGCACGGGCGCCGGACGCGTGCGGTCGGGCCCGGTGAGGTCGATCGCCACGCGCTCGGACTCGGGCACGTCGCCCCCCGTTCCACTCATGGTGAGCGCGAACACGACGAACGCCAGTACCACGCCGAAGAAGGCGACCACAGCCAACACGAGCCACGACTTGCGCATCCGTCCTCCGAGGATCGCCCCATAGCCCGGCGCCCCACCCCGCGTCCCGCGCGAGGGCCGCGCGCCGCGCGCCTGGTTCATTTCTTCATGTATTTTTTGAAGGGTTGTCAATAGCTCATTCGTATCGAAATTTACACATGGTAACGGAACTAATTCGACTGACAGACGACCTCACATCGGAGCGCGTCAAGACTTCTGGTGGTTGACAAGGGTCCGGTTCCGCAGGAAATTGCACCTGTCCTCCCCGGACACCCCCCTCCCCCCCTCCCCCTCCCCTTCCCCCCTCCCCCTTCTCTCCCCGAGATCCCTCCATGAAGCCCCTCCTCAAGTGGGCAGGCGGAAAAGCACGCCTGGCCCCCGAGATCTGCGAGGCGTTCGCAGGTCCCTGCTCCGGCACCTACCTGGAGCCCTTCGCTGGAGCCGCCGCCGTCGCCCTGTTCCGCCTTCAGCGCGGGGACATCGGCGACGCCGTCCTGACAGACGTCAACCACAAGCTCATCGCCGTCCATGCCGCCGTGCGGGACCACGTGGACGATGTGCTCGAAGAGCTCGCCGCGATGCCGTACGACGACTGGAAGGAGCGGTACTACCAGGTCCGCGCGGCCTACAATGACGGACCCTTCAAGGGCCCGGCCCACGCCGCCCGCTTCATCTGGCTCAATCGGGCCGGGTTCAACGGGCTGTACCGGGAGAACAAGCGCGGCGAGCACAACGTGCCCGTCGGCCGGTACACGCGGGTCAGCATCCCCGACGAGTCGCACTTCCGGAAGGTGAGCGAGCTGCTGCGCGGCGTGCACCTCTCGGCCGACGACTTCCGGACGGCGCTGACCCGCGCGGGCAAGGGCGATCAGGTCTACTGCGACCCGCCGTACGTGCCGCTCAGCGCGACGGCGAACTTCACGGCGTACTGCAAGGCCCCGTTCGGCCTGCCCGAGCAGATCGCCCTCGCCGAAGCCGCGCGGGACGCCGCGTCACGCGGTGCCCAGGTGGTGCTGTCGAACCACGACACGCCGCTCGTGCGCGACCGGATCTACCGGCTCGACCGCGGGTTCCGCTTCCACTCGACGCCCGAGGTCTCGCGCGCCATCTCCCGCAAGGGCGACAGCCGCGTGGCGGTGTCGGAGGTCATCGCTGCGATCGGTCCGATCGCGGCCTAGGCCCGTTCCCAGCCGCAGGCGGTTCCCGTTCCCGTTCCCGTTCCCGAAGAAGCGGGCAGCGGGACGACGGGCGGGCGGTCTCAGGAGCTCGGGTCGTTCAAAGTCCTCCGCAGCCGTCGCTCCCCCGACCGGGCGAGGGCTCCCGGCGTCCCGATCGGGAACGGGAGCGGGAACGGGAACGGGAACGGGAATGGGAACGGGAACGGGGCGAGCCCTGCGCGCTTCGCGCGTCGGGCTCTGACTAGATCGGCAGCGGGTACGTGTTCACCGCGTACATCTTCATCAGGCCCGACACGATCGAGGACAGGCCCGTGTTCATCTCGTCGAGGTCGGCCGCATCCGTGTTCACCATGCCGGCGACCCCGACCGCGTAGACCCCGTCGGCGGGGAACGCCTCGCCGGGAATCGTGATGACCCCGAGCGTCGACTGGCCGTGGGTGAAGTCGTAGACCTCTTTGATGGTGGACGGCTCGTTGCTGTACGTGACGTTGCCGCCGTCGTCGACGACCACCACGAGCGCCGAGTCGTACGGCAGGCCCGTGAAGTCGAGCGTGATCGGCGTGTTGTTCTGGTGCTGCTGCGGGATCTGCGCCGTGAAGTCGGCGGGCTCGGGCAGGAGGATCTGGGCCGTGGACGTGGCCGTCTGGTCGCCCGAGGACCGCACCACCTTCAGCTCCCACGTGTCGCCGGAGGCGTACTCGACGGGCTGATCGGCGGGCGTCATGACGTAGATGCCCGAGTCGATCTCGGAGACCGTCGCGTTCACGCCCGGGCCGGTGAGCGTGACGTTGGCGCCGGAGATGGGCGCGTTCTCGATCTCCTGGACCTCTTTGGCGTCGGCCATGAAGATCGTGGCCGTCGTGCCGGAGTCGAACTCGGACCCCGTGAGCAGGTCCTGGAGCTCCTGGCTCTGCGGAGGCTCGACACCGAGCACGATGCCTTCGACCACGACCGGATCGAGGAGCCCGTCGATCGTGTCTTTCGCCTTGTTCAGCGCATCGCAGCCTGTCAGCGCGAGCAGAGCCAGCATCACCATGGGTACGTCTCCTCCGGGGTGTTTGACGCGCACCCCCCGCAGGGCTAGCTTGCAGCGATTCGTTGGCAACCGCCAGCACAGAACGCACTTCGCCGGGATCCACATCATGGCTACGCTCACCAAGATCACCAAGTTCCGCCGCAAGCTCCGTCGCAAGAAGATGGGCCGCGACCGCAAGGCGGCCGCCGAGGCCAACGGCACCACGCCGGCGTTCGAGATCCACAGCGCCGACGCCGTGAAGAACGCGCCGAAGGATCAGCTCAAGCCCGAACACCGCTGATCGCGACGGGCCCGTGATCCTCGGCCACACCGCGATTCTCGAGCGGCTGAAGGCCGCGGCCGACCGCGACGGGCTCCACCACGCGTACCTGTTCGAAGGTCCCGAGGGCCTCGGCAGGCGTCTCGTGGCCGACTGGCTCGCACGGTACGTGAACTGCACGTCCGAGTCGCGTCCGTGCGGCAGATGCCCGCAATGCGTGCGCATCGCGGCCGGCACCCATCCCGACGTCATCGTGCTCGAGCCCGACCCGACCCGGGCGAGCCAGACGATCGGCGTCGACGCCGTGCGCGAGATCATCCGCCAGTCCGGCTACCACCGCTACGACAGCAAGCGGCGGATGATCATCGTCGACCCTGCCGACGCCATGCTCGAGCCGGCAGCCAACGCGCTGTTGAAGACGCTCGAAGAGCCTCCCGAGGGCACGGGCTTCGTCCTGCTCACGACGAGCGCGCGGCGGTTGCTCCCCACCATCGTCAGCCGGTGCCAGCGGGTGCGCTTCGGCGCCGTCCCCATCGAGGCGATCCGCGGGTGGCTGGTCGAGCGGGGCGCCAAGGACGCCGACCTCTGCGCCCGCCTCTCCCTCGGCAGCCCGGGCCGGGCGCTCGAGCTCGCAGACGGAGGGCTCGAGAAGCGCCGCGAGGCCCGGTCGACCCTGCTCCGCCTCGCATCGGCGGGCACGCTGAAGGGCCTGTTCGACTACGACCAGAACCTGACGAAGGGCACGTCCCGCTCCGACTGGCTGCCCGAGGCGACCCTGATGTTCGAGGTGCTCGAAGAGCTCCTGCGCGACGTGGCGGTCCACGCGAGCGGGGCCAACGGCATGCTGCTGCACGCCGACCAGCCCGATCTCGTCGCCGACTGGTCGGCGCGCCTGTGGCCCGGCGGCGTGCGCCAGGTCCAGCAGGCCCTGATCGACGCGCGCGACCAGCTCGAGGTGAACGTGAACGGGCGGCTCGTGCTCGACGCGGTGTTCACGAAGCTCCGGGCCGAGCTCGGCGA
This sequence comes from Alphaproteobacteria bacterium, assembly GCA_020632875.1. Classification (GTDB taxonomy): domain Bacteria; phylum Myxococcota_A; class UBA796; order UBA796; genus JACKEQ01. The sequence goes on along the minus strand of JACKET010000005.1, from coordinate 251,005 downwards.
GCACCACTAGCTTCGCGCGCAGACTCGTCGGAGACGGCGGGTGTCGGCTGCCGGATCCCGGCTCGTCGGAGACGACGGGGACCGCGGGTGTCGACGTCCGGTCTACCCTTACTTCGCGCGCGGAGCGCGCTGCGCGGCTCGCCTGCTGCGGCCTTGCGGGTCGCGAGGCCCGGCTGTCCCAGGATCCGGTTTCCCAGCGGGTTCTGGCGCCGTGGCGGGGCGAAGGGAAACCGGACCCTTCGGGCTCAGCCTGTCCGGATCGGTGGCCGATCGAGCCTCACCGGATCCCGGCTCGTCGGAGACGACGGGGACCGCGGGTGTCGGCCGCCGGATCCCGGCTCGTCGAAGACGACGGGGTTGGCGGGTGTCGGCCGCGGGATCCCGGCTCGTCGGAGACGACGGGGACCGCGGGTGTCGACGTCCGGTCTACCCTTACTTCGCGCGCGGAGCGCCTGCGCGCGCTTGCCTGCGGCGGCCTTGCAGGTCAGGAGAGACCCGGCTGTCCCAGGATCCGGTTTCCCAGCGGGTTCTGGCGCCGTGGCGGGGCGAAGGGAAACCGGACCCTTCGGGCTCAGCCTGTCCGGATCGGTGGCCGATCGGATCCCGGCTCGTCGGAGACGACGGGGTTGGCGGGTTTCGGCCGCCGGATCCCGGCTCGTCGAAGACGACGGGGTTGGCGGGTTTCGGCCGCCGGATCCCGGCTCGTCGGAGACGACGGGGACCGCGGGTGTCGACGCCCGGTCTACCCTTGCTTCGCGCGCGGAGCGCGCTGCGCGGCTCGCCTGCGGCGGCCTTGCGGGTCGGGAGACCCGGCTGTCCCAGGATCCGGTTTCCCGGTGGGTTCTGGCGCCGTGGCGGGGCCAACGGAAACCGGACCCTTCGGGCTCAGCCTGCCCGGATCGGGGGTGGCCTGCTCTGGTGGGCCGTCCCACCCGATCCGCGCCCAGTCCCCCTCCGCCCATGGCCGCTCACCCGAACAGCCCGAAACGCCGGCCTGCTCTGGTGAGTCCCGATTCCGGTCCGCGGCCAGGCCCTCTTCTTCGACCGGAAAACCGAGACGTCACTCAGACCCGGACGCTTCGGTTGGAACGTCCTTGGCGGTCTACGCGAAATCCCCCTCGACAGCGGGGACACGAGGACGCCCGACCCGCGACGCCCTCGTTTCTGCGTCATCTGCGTCCTTCTGCGTCATCTGCGTGAGACGGATCCGGCATCGACCCGCGACTCCACCGCGGGCACTCCGTCAGTCCTCGTCTCCGCCCTCGTCCTCGTCGCCCTCTTCGTACTCGAAAGGCTCGTCCAGCACGCCCTCGGCGACGAGCGTGCGCACCGCACCCGCCAGGTACAGGCTCCCCGCGACGATGACCTCGTCGGCCTCCGCGGCCACCTCGGGCAACGTCGTCTCGATGTCGGACCCCGCGGACAGCACCACCTCGAGATCCTGCAGCTGCACCGCCAGGTCGTACGGGTCACGCGCCTTCGGATGCGCGCACTTCGTCGTCACGAGCTCGTCGACGTACGGCACGAGAGGCCCGGCGACGTCGACCGGATTGCGCCCCTCACCCATCCCGAAGATCAGGATGCGCAGGTCGGGACGCGGCCTTCGCGACAGCCACTTCGCGAGCGCCTCGGCGCCACCCGGGTTGTGCGCGCCATCCACCCAGATGCCCGGCGCCACCTCTTCGAGCCGGCCCGGCATCCACGCCTTCTCGAGGCCCCGGCGGATGGCGTCGTCGTCGATGGGGAAGCCCTGCTGCCGCAGCTGGTGCAGCACCCCCAGCGCGACGGAGGCGTTGGCGCCCTGGTGCTCGCCCTGGAGCCCGATCTCGACGTCTTCGAGCGTGCCGTGCGGCGAGGTCAGGGTCCAGCGGCCGTGGGACAGGCTGCGGCGCAGCTCGGTTCCCGGCTTCCAGAGCTCCATCCCGAGGACCTCGGCCCGCCGGACGAACACCGGCATCACCGTGGGCTCCATCGGACCGACCACGGCGGTCGCGCCCTTCTTGAAGATGCCGGCCTTCTCGCCCGCGATGGCGACGAGGTTGTCGCCGAGCTCGGCCATGTGGTCCATCGAGACGCTCGTGACCGCCACGACCTGCGGCTGGACGACGTTCGTGGCGTCGAGGCGCCCTCCGAGCCCCGTCTCGATGACCGCGATGTCGACCTGGCGCCGCGCGAAGGCGACGAACGCGGCGCACGTGACGAGCTCGAAGTACGTCAGCGGCTCGCCTTCGATCTGCGCGGTGGCCGCCCACTCCTGCCGGGCGCGGTCGACCGCTTCGAGCACCTCGCTCAGGAACGCGTCGGACACGGGCGCGCCGTCGATCCAGATGCGCTCGTTGAGCTCGCTCGTGTGCGGCGAGAAGTTCGCGCCGACCCGGTAGCCGGCCTCGCGCAGCGCGTGCGCGACCATGGACGTGACGCTGCCCTTCCCGTTGGTGCCGGCGACATGGACCACCGCATACGCGCGCTGGGGCTCGCCGAGCACCTGGAGGAACTCCCGCACGCGATCCAGGCCGAGCTTGACGCCCGACATCGCGAGGCGGGAGAGGACGGGATGCGTGATCACGCCTCGGTGCCCGCCGAGGATGCGGGCTTCGCGTGCACGGGACCGCCCGCCGCGGCATCGCGGTCGACCAGCGCGTCGTCGACCTCGAGCGAGTCGAGCTTCAGCATCTGGCGCAGGACGCGCACGATGGTGCCGCGGAGCTGGTCGCGCGGGACGATGAGGTCGATCATGCCGTGCTCGAGCAGGTACTCGGAGGTCTGGAAGCCCTCGGGCAGCTGCTGGCCGATGGTCTGCTCGATGACGCGTGGCCCGGCGAAGCCGATGAGGGCCTCCGGCTCGGCGATGATGAGGTCGCCGAGCATCGAGAACGACGCCGCCACGCCACCCGTGGTGGGGTGCGTGAGCACGCTGATGTAGGGCATGCCGGCCTCGTCCTGCAGCCGCGCGAGCGCCGCGCAGGTCTTGGCCATCTGCATGAGCGAGAGCACGCCCTCCTGCATCCGGGCGCCCCCGGACGCGCTGATCACGATGGCGGGGCGCTCGTGCTCGGCCGCGCGCTCGAAGAGGCGCGTGATGAGCTCGCCCACGACGGACCCCATCGAGCCGCCCATGTACCGGAAGTCGAAGCAGCCGATCTCGCAGTCGATGCCCCCGACGCGGCCGGTGATCGAGACGAACGCGTCGTTGCGGCCCGTCTTGCTGCGGGCGACCTCGATGCGCTTGCCGTACGGCTTGCTGTCGACGAAGCCCAGCGCGTCGACCGGGGCCAGCGCGTCGTCGTGGTGCACGGGCGTGGTGTCGGGGTCGCAGAGCAGCTCGAGCCGCTTCATCGCGCCCAGGCGGAAGTGGTGGCCGCACAGCGGGCACACCTGCTTGTTCTCGGCGAGAGCCTCGTTGTAGACGGGCTCGTTGCACGACGGGCAGCGGGTCAGCAGGTCGGGCGTGTCTTGCCCTTCGGCGGGGCGCGCGCGCCCGACGAATTCCTTGCGCTGCTCGAACCAGCGGCGACCTTCGTTCGACATTCCATGCTCCGATGCGGCCGCCGGAGGACCGGGGCACGCGACAGGACGCCCGCGTAACACGGTCAGCGGGATAGGACGCGTCCATGGAAGCCGTGACCGCCCTCCTCGACGACCTCGTGACCCGCCGCGTCGTCCCTTCGATCAGCCTCACCGTCCGGGTCGCCGGGCGCGAGGTGCTCCACCACACCACGGGCCTCGCGCGCTACGCGCCACCCCGCCCGGCCGTCGACGATCAGCCGTACGATCTGGCGTCGGTCACCAAGGTGCTCGCCGGCACCGCGGTCGTCGCGAGCCTCGTCGAAGACGGCACGCTCGCGCTCGACACCCCCGCAGCCGCCCACCTCGACGGGGTCGATCCGCGGGTGACCGTCCGGCACCTGCTCCAGCACGGGTCCGGGCTGCCCGCGTGGCGCAAGTTCTACCTCGAGATCGGCGGCCGTCCGTTCGGCACCGAGGCCACCCGCGCGCACCTCTACGACCTCATCCGCTCCGTGCCGCTCGAGGCCGACCCCGACACCCGCCACGTCTACTCGGACGTCGGGTTCCTGTGGCTGCTGATGATCTGCGAAGCCGCGACGGGCACGCCGTTCGCGCAGCTCTTCCACCAGCGCGTGACGGTGCCGTCGGGCGTGACCGACCTGCGGTGGGGCTGGGCCGGCGCCGCGGCGACCGAGTGGCCATGCCCCTACCGGCACGTCGGCGTCGAGGGCACCGTGCACGACCTGAACTGCGCGTCCCTCGGCGGGGTCAGCACCCACGCCGGGCTGTTCGGCACGTCGCGCGCGGTCGCCCGCATCGGCGAGGCGTTCGTCGAGGCCACCCGCGGCAACCCCGACTACGCGGGCCTCCCCGGCGAGACCCTCCGCACGTTCTGGTCGCTGAAGGGTCCCGGCAGCCACCGCTGCGGCTGGGACGGCATCACCCGCGGCGGCTACACCTCCACCGGGCGGTTCTTCCCGGACGATGCCATCGGGCACCTCGGGTACACCGGCACCAGCATCTGGATGTCGCCCGAGCGCCGCACCGTCGTGGCCCTGCTCACCAACCGCGCCCACCCCATCGACGATCCGGCGCCCATCCGCCGCGTCCGTCCCCTGGTGCACGACGCCGTCGCGACCGCGCTCGGCTGGGAGGCCCCGTGACCCGCACCCTGTCCTCGATCGCCGGCAACACGCAGAAGCTCGACGGCGGCGCGATGTTCGGTAATGCCCCGAAGCCGCTGTGGGCGCGCTGGGCCCGTCCCGACGAGCTGAACCGCATCCCCCTCGCCTGCCGCGCCCTCCTCGTGGAGGAGGGGGAGCCCGTCGACCGCCGCATCCTCTTCGAGGCCGGTATCGGCGTGTTCTTCGCGCCCGACCTGCGCGAGCGCTTCGGCGTGGTCGAGCCCGAGCACGTCCTCCTCGACTCCCTCGCCGCGCGCGGCCTGTCCCACGAGGACATCGACGTCGTCGTCCTGTCCCACCTCCACTTCGACCACGCCGGCGGGCTCCTCACGGCGTGGGAGCCGGAACGGGAGTCCGGGCTCCTGTTCCCCAACGCGACCTTCGTCGTCGGGGCCGAGGCCTGGGACCGGGCGCTGAACCCCCACTTCCGCGACCGGGCGAGCTTCGTCCCCCGCCTCAACGAGCTCCTCGCCGAGAGCGGGCGCCTCGAGGTGGTGGAGGGCGACACGTCGGAGACGCTCGGGCCGGACTACCGGTTCCACCGCTCCGAGGGCCACACGCCTGGGCTCCTGCTCACCGAGATCCCCATGCGGGGCGGGCCCGTCGTGTTCGCGGGAGACCTGATCCCCGGAACGCCGTGGGTCCACCTCCCCATCACGATGGGGTACGACCGGTTCCCCGAGCGGCTGATCGACGAGAAACAGGCGTTGCTCTCCGACCTCGTGGGGCGCGGAGGGCGGCTGTTCTACACCCACGACCCCGAGACGGCGCTGTCCGGCGTCTCGTTCGACGGGAGGCGGTTCGCGGCGATCGACGGGCTCCCCGAGCTCTCCGGGTGGCAGGGATGATCGCGCCCGGAGCCCCCATCGCCGTGGTCGCCCCGTGTGGCGCGTACGACCCCACCCGCTTCGCCGAAGGCCTGCGGATCGCCCGCGAGCACGGGCTGAATCCGGTGCCACTGCCCGGGAACCTCCACCCGTGGCGCTACTTCGCGGGGACCGACGCGCACCGCCTCGAGCAGCTCGTCGAGGCCCTCACGTCCGACGCGTACGCCGCGGTCTGGATCGCGCGCGGCGGGTACGGCCTGACGCGCATCCTCGACGGCATCCCGTGGGAGCGCGTCCAGAGCAGGCCCGTCATCGGCTTCTCGGACGTGACGGCGCTGTTCAACGCGATGTACCTGCGCGGCATCGGCACTCCGGTGCACGGCCCCGTGGTGCACAGCCTGCCGGTCTCCGATGCGACCACCGTGGAGCGTCTCGTCGCGGTCCTGGCGGGGGAGCGGCCCGCTCTGGAGGGCGAGGTGTGGGTCCCCGGCCGCGCGGAGGGCCGGGTGGTCGGCGGGAACCTGTGCCTGCTCGCGGCCACGGCCGGAACGTCCGCGCAGCTCGACGCGAGCGGCTGCATCCTCGTGCTCGAGGAGATCGGCGAGCAGGCGTACCGCGTCGACCGGATGCTCCAACAGCTGCATTCCGCCGGCATCTTCGACGGCGTGCAGGCGGTCGTGCTCGGCGAGTTCGTGTCGTGCCGCGCGCCCGACGGCGCCGACTGGACGCTCGACGACATGCTGCGGGATCACCTCGAGCCGCTGGGTGTGCCCGTCCTGGCGGGCTGTCCGGTGGGTCACGGCGCGCGGAACCACGCGTTCGTGTGGGGATCGCAAGGAGTGGTCGACGGTCGGCTCGCGTTTCTCTAGATTGCCGGTCTCCCAGCGTGCCCGGAGTGCGCCATGACCCGTCTGCTCCCCCTGTTCCTCCTCGTCGGTTGCTCGAAGGGCCCGCTCTCGGGCACGTGGCTCTACGCCGACTCCACCATCGTGTCCGACAGCTGCCAGCTGCTGGACGACGGCGACCTGCTCGTCGGCGACTTCTACCTGTGGAACCAGGGCGACGGCACCATGGTCATCGACCCGAACGACGGCAGCGAGATCTTCACGTGCACGCTCGAGAAGGGCGCTTTCTCGTGTCCCGATCGCCTCCAGGACGAGCAGACCCAGGGCCAGACCACCCTCAGCGCCGTCGTCGCGGCCGAGGGCGCCTTCGACGGCCGGGAGGACGCCGCCGGCTCGCAGCTCGGCACGGTCACCTGCGACGGTCCCGGCTGCCAGGCCCTCGAAGAGGCGTACGGGCAGAGCTTCCCGTGCACGGCCGAGATCGAGTTCACCGCCACGTGGACCTCGCCGACCCTGCCCGAAGAACAGTGAGATCCCGCCAGCTCCCCTGGTCGCGCACGCTGCACCTCACGAGCCCGCCGGGCGTGACGTGGACGGAGCACGACGACCACGTCGCGTACACCGCCGACACGCCGCTCTCGAGCTTCCACCACCGCCTGCTCCTCGACGAGCCGCCCGAAAGCCTCGAGCCGTGGAAGGCCCGCTGGGACGCGCTCCACGGCGACACCGCCGTGAAGGACCGCATGTTCGCGTGGGAGGGCCGCGCTCCCGTCGCGGCGCCCGAGGGCCGGTCGTGGACGCTCTGGTGCCTGATGGCCGACCAGGCCGTCGACGAGGTGCGGGACGCGCGGGTGGCGCCGCTCCAGCGGAGTGACCTCGAAGCGATGGTCGCGCTCTACACGCTCGGTCACCCCGACGCCGACGACGCGGCGGCGTGGGGCCGGTGGATGCTCGAGCACCTGTTCGACCGCGACGACGCGGCGCTGGTCGGGGTGTTCGAGGGCGGGCAGCTCGCGAGCATGGCGACGCTCGCATGGGACGCGCGCGAGGCCCGGTACCACGCGGTGATCACGCACCCAGACCTCCGGCGGCGCGGCCTGGCCGAGCTCGCGGTGACCCGGGCGCTCCAGGTGTACCAGGAGGTCTCGTTCGGCATCGCGTACGTCGCGGCCAGCGAAGGCACGCCGGCCGAAGCGCTCTACCGGAAGCTCGGGTTCCGGCGGGCCACGGCGGTCACGCTGGTCTCGGTGCCGCGCTAGGCTCCGGGTCCCAAACGATCGACCGATGTCTCTCCGGGGTCAGACCCCACAGAGACATACGCCGGGGCAACCGTCACTCTGGCGACCCAAACGATCGACCGATGTCTCTCTGGGGTCAGACCCCACAGAGACATCAGTCCTCGGCGCCCGCCAGGTGGATCTTCATGAGGTTCGCCGACCCGCGCGTGGGGCTGCGGCCGCCGAGGATCACGATCTCTTCGCCGGGCTTCACGTCGCCGCGCTTCAGCAGGAGCTGCTCGCCGGTCGAGATGAGCTCTTCGACGTTCGTGTGCATCGGGATCACGATGGGCGTCACGCCCCACGCGAGCGCCAGCTTGTCGGCCACGCGCTGGTGCGGGGTGAGCGCGAAGATCGGCCCGCGCGGACGGGCCTTCCCGGCGTAGAGCGCCGTGAGCCCGGACCACGTGAAGATGACGAGCGGACGGGCCCGCTCGGTGGCCGCGTACACCGCGGCCCGCGCGACGATCCCCGCGGACCCCGGCAGCGGCGGCAGCTGGTCGAGCGGCACGGAGTGGAAGAACCGCGACCCCTCGACCTCCCGCGCGATGGAGTCCATCATCCGCACGGCCTGGATGGGGTAGCTGCCCACGGCGGTCTCGCCGGAGAGCATGACCGCGTCGGTGCCGTCGAGGATGGCGTTCGCCACGTCGGTGGTCTCGGCGCGGGTGGGGCGCGGGTTGCGCTCCATGCTGTCGAGCATCTGGGTGGCCGTGATGCAGAGCGCCCCGTGCCGGTGGGCCGCTTCGATGATGTGCTTCTGGTAGACGGGCACGCTCTCGATGGGGACCTCGACACCGAGATCGCCGCGCGCCACCATCACGCCGTTCGCGTGCTCGCAGATGGCGTCGATGTTCTTCACGGCCTGGGGCTTCTCGATCTTCGCGATGATCGGCGCGGTCCGCCCGATCCGCCCCATCTCCTCCTTGAGGACGATGACGTCGTCGGCGGAACGCACGAACGACAGCGCGACGTAGTCGACGCCGACCTCGAGGCCGACGGCGAGATCCGCGATGTCCTTCTCGGTCAGCGAGGGGACGCTCATCTCGACGCCGGGCAGGTTGATGCCCTTGTTCGAGCCGAGGGGGCCGCCGACCGACATGAGGATGTCGACCTCTTTCGGGCTGCAGTCGTGCCGGACCGCCGCCACGCTGCCCTGGAGCGCGCCGTCGGCGAACAGCACCCGGTCGCCGGCCTGCACGTCGTCGGCCATCTCGGGGTAGGTCGTGCCGACGCGCTTGTCGTTGCGGTCCTTCGAGATCTGCTCGTCGACCATGACCACGGTGAGCACGTCGCCCGTGCGCAGCTCGAGCGGCTCGGGGACCTTGCTGGTGCGGATCTTCGGGCCCTGGAGGTCGAGCAGGATGCCCGTGGGCACGCCGAGCTTCATCGCGGCCCGGCGCACGCGCGCGACCTGGCGGCGGATGCTGTCGTGATCGGCGTGGCTGCAGTTGATGCGGCACACGTCGACGCCCGCCTGGAGCAGCTCGGTGAGCAGGGGCTCGTCCCACGAGGCGGGACCGAGCGTGGCGACGATCTTGGTGCGGGTCTGCAGAGCGGGCCGTGATTCGTACATGCGCGCCTCCGGACGGACGGTCTAGCACGACTCCCCCGTCCCCGGGACACGGTTAGGGAGGCCGATCCGACGGACGAGAAGTCCGAGGAGGTGGGTGTGACCTGGTTGTGGCTCGGCATCGCGAGCGCGGCTCCCCTGTCGGCCTGGGAGGGCCTGGTGATCACCGCGGCACCCCCCGGCGAGAAGGAGAGCCGGCTGCGCCTGTGGTTCGACGGCCATGCCCGTCGCGGCGACAGCTTCGTGAGCATCGTGCGGCCAGGGGTCGGCGTCGATCTCGGCGGCGGCGTCGCGCTGTGGGCGGGCTACGGCTGGATCGCGACGGCCACGCCGGGCGATCTCGCGTCCGAGCACCGGGTGTGGGAGCAGATCACGTGGAACCGGTCGGGCAAGCGCGGCGGCGGAGGCCTGCGGGGCCGGCTCGAGCAGCGCTTCGGCGACCGCGACGGCCTCGGGCTGCGGTTCCGCGCGTTCGGACGCGCCCAGGCCGACGTCGCCGGGCCGCTCTCTCTCGTGATCTGGGACGAGCTCTTCGTGGGCCTGAACGACACCGACTGGGGCGCCGCGGGCATCGACCAGAACCGCCTGTTCGGCGGCCCCGCCTGGCGGGCGGGCAAGCTGCGCGCCGAGACGGGCCTGCTGGTCCAGGCCATCCACCGCGGCGGCGACTGGACGACCGTGCCCGTCGTGGCGACGAACCTGTTCCTCAGTCTCTGACGCCCTGCAGCTCGCGCCAGAACAGGTAGCCGAGCGGCGCGATGCTCCCGAGGAACGGGGTCGCCACGAACCACGGCACCCACGCGAGCCCGCGCCGGCGGGCGTCGTTGCGCAGCCACCCCGTGACGAGGAAGAGCGACACGCACAGATCGGCGAACACCTGCGCGCTGGCCGTGTCGCGCAGCGCGACGGCGAAGATCCCGATCAGGCCGTGCTGCACGACAGCCACGGTGGTCAGGGCGAGGAAGGGCAGGCTCACGGCGGTGAGGACGAGGATACGAGCGTTCATGGCGACCTCCTGTGCCCCTCCCTTCACCGCCGGCCGCGCGGCTTCCCATGACCTGACAGGTCAAGTCCCGTGACCGAGGCCCGGGTCGGCGAGATGCTCCGCCAGTGGCGGAAGAAACGGCGGCTGTCCCAGCAGGACCTGGCCGAGGCCGCCGAGGTGAGCACGCGCCACCTGTCCTGCGTCGAGACCGGCAAGGCGCGCCCGTCGCGCGAGATGCTGCTCGTCCTGAGCAGCGCGCTCGACATCCCGCTGCGCGAGCGGAACCTGCTGCTGATGGCGGGCGGTCACGGCGCCGCGTACCGCGAGACCGACCTCGGCGCGCCCGAGATGGCGCCGGTCCGCGCCGTGCTCGACGTCATCCTCGCGAACGCGGAGCCGAATCCCACGGTGGTGGCGAACGGCGCGTACGACCTGGTGCAGATGAACCGCGCGATGCTGGCGCTGTCGGCGTGGCTCGGCGTGACGGCGACGAACCTGATCGATGCCGTGTTCTTCGATCTGGCGCCCTTCATCGTGAACTTCGAGGAGGTCGCGGCCGCCACGCTGAACCGGCTGCACCGCGAGCTTCTGCACTCCGGCGACCCCGCGCTGCACGCGGTCTACGAGCGGGTCCGACACCTCGCGCCGACGCCCGAGTGGGACGTGCCGGCCGTCGCGCTCCCGGTCCGCATCCGCAACCAGGGCGTCGAGGTCGCGCTGTTCACGACGCTGACCTCGCTCGGCACCGCGACCGACGTGACGACCGCCGAGCTCCGCATCGAGACGTACTACCCGATGGACGACGCCAGTCGCGCCGTGCTCGACGCGCTCCTGTCGTAGCGGGCACCGATCTGTTCCGCGTTGCGCACCGTTCCACCGAATAGGAGGTCCGCGTTGCCCCAGAGGAAACCACACATGTTCGTCGCCCTTCTCGCCTCCCTCACCCTCCCCGCCTGCGTCGCCGATGTCGCGAAAGACAAGGTCGAAGCCACCGTCGAAGAAGCCAAGACCGAAGCTCCCGCCCCCGCGAAGGGCACCACCTGGGCCGTCGACCGCGACCAGTCCACGCTCAAGGCGCTCGGCGCGAAGGTCACGGCCACGCACCCCATCGTGTTCAACGACTGGAAGGGCTCCGTGAAGGTCGACGGCGACGACGTGACGTCCATCGAATTCGTCGTCCAGATGGACTCGCTCGAGGCCGACCACCCGAAGCTCACGAGCCACCTCAAGGACGAGGACTTCTTCGACGTCCCCAACCACCCGACCGCCACGTTCGTCAGCACGTCGATCGAGCCCGGCGGCGAGGGTCAGGCCACGCACACCGTGACGGGCAACCTCACGATCCGCGGGAACACGAAGTCCGTGACCTTCCCCGCGATCGTCGCGAAGACGGGTGACGCCGTGACGGCGTCGACCGAGTTCTCGATCGACCGCCAGGACTTCAAGGTCAGCTACCCGGGCCGCGCCGACGACCTGGTGCAGGACAACGTCCTGCTCACCATCGCGTTCGTCGCCCGGCCCTGAGTCGTCGGCCCTACTTCTTGTAGTTCTCTTCGTACCAGGCGAGGTACTCGTCGACCCCGCCGGAGTACTCGAGCAGCACGCCGGGCGTCGGGTAGCACCAGATCCGGTTGGCCGCGCTCGCGAGGTCGCGGTCGTGGGTCACGTAGATGACCGTGCCCTCGTAGGCCTCGATCGCCTCGCGGAGCGCCGAGATGCTCTCGAGGTCGAGGTGGTCGGTCGGCTCGTCGAGGACGAGCACGTTGAACTCCATCAGGATCAGGTGGCACATGCTCAGGCGCGCCGCCTCACCGCCGGAGAGCGTGCCGGTGGGCTTCTCGCCGTCGGTGCCCGAGAACAGCATGCGACCGAGGATGGAGCGGACGTGCTCCTGCCCGACCTCGGGACGGTGGGACACGAGCCACTGGAACACCGTCGAGCCCGCGCCGATCTCGTCGCGGTGGTCGTGCATGAACTTGCCGATGCGGGTGTTGTGGCCCCACTTCACGCGGCCCGCCTCGATGTTCGCGGGGTCGAAGAGCGCCCGGATCAGCGTGGTCTTGCCGATGCCGTTCTTCCCGAGCACGGCGACCTTGTCACCGCGCTGCACCTCGCAGTGGAAGTCCGAGAAGATGACGTGATCCCCGTACGCGTGGGACAGATCGCGGATCGACAGCACGTCGCGGCCGCTCTGCTCGTCGCCGATGGGGAACCGGATGAACGGGCGTGCGATGTTGCTGCGCTTCACCTCGTCCGGACGGAGGCGCTCGATCTGCTTGGCGCGGCTGCGTGTCTGGGAGCTGCGGGTACCCGCCTTGAATCGCTGGATGAACTCGGCGAGCTGGGCGATCTTCTTCTCGCGCTGGGCGGCGTCCTTCTCGACGCGGTTCCGGACGTTCGCCTTCGTACGCACCATCTCGTCGTAGTTGCCCGGGTAGAGCATGATGGTCTCGAAGTCGATGTCGGCGATGACGTCGCACACGGCGTTCAGGAAGCGGCGGTCGTGGCTGATGACGACCAGCACGCCCTGGTAGTTCTGGAGGAACTGCTCGAGCCACAGGATGGAGTCGAGGTCGAGGGAGTTCGTGGGCTCGTCGAGCAGCAGCGCCTCGGGACGCCCGAACAGCGCCTGGGCGAGCAGCACGCGCACCTTCAGGCCGCCCTGGAGCTCGGCCATCTTCCGCTCGTGCTGGTCCTGCGGGATGCCGAGGCCCTCGAGGAGCACGGCCGCGTCGGCCTCGGCCATGTAGCCATCCTCTTCGGCCACGATCATCTCGAGCTCGCCGATCTCGACCCCTTCGTCGTCGGAGAGGTCGTCGCCCTTGCCGTAGAGCTCCTCGCGGCGGACCAGGGTCTTCCACAGCTTCTGGTTGCCCTGGATGACCGTGTCGATCACGCGGGACTCGTCGAAGACGGAGTGATCCTGGCGCAGCCAGCCCGTGCGCTCGGGCAGCCCCACGTTGCCGGTGTCGGTGTCCTCGGCTCCGATCAGGAGCTTCATGAACGTGGACTTCCCGCAGCCGTTCGGACCGGTGAGACCGTAGTTCACACCGGGGTTGAACGTGACGGTCACGTCCTTGAACAGCGTGCGTCCGCCGTACCCCTTGCTGACGTTCGTCACATTGATCGACATGGGCCCTCCGAGTCCGGAAGGCGCGCGTAACACCGCGCGGGCGTCTCACAAAGCGGCGCGCACCTGCGCGAGCCAGGCGGGCTCGCCGCCCGTGAGCAGCTCGATCATCCGGTCGAAGCGGGGGTTCCCGAGGGACGCCGAGCTCTTCGACAGACGGAACAGTGCCTTCGGCGCACCGAACCCGCGCAGCACGTGCATGTGCAGGTAGTTCAGGCAGAGCTGGCGATTCAGCTCGACGAGCTGGCGCTCGAGGGACAGGTACTCGCCGTCGGAGATCGAGCCGGCCGGGATCTCCTGACCCCGCATCAGCCGCGGATAGTCGGCCCCGAGCAGCTGCTCGGACAGCAGCCCGACCAGGTCGTTGCAGAAGATCACGTCGGTGCGGTGGATCTCCTTCGTCAGGACCTCGACCCGCGCCGCCGCATTGATGCACTCGCCGATGTAGGTGCCGAGCGGCAGGGGCCCGGACGCGTGCACCTGGTTGACCGTGCCGCTCTCGACGCCGATCCCGAACGACAGCTCGCGACCCGTGCGCGCGCTGTACTCCTCGCACACCCGCTGCATCGCGGCCCGCATGAGGAGCGTCGCCAGGGTCGCCTGGGCGGCGTGACCCGCCGGATCGAGGAACACGACGATCGCGCCATCCCCGGTCGATCCGACGTGCACGAGGCTGCCGACCTCGGCGCGGATCGCGGGAGCCAGCGCGAGAGCGGCGCTCTGGACGACCACGCCGTTCATCACGGCGAGCAGACCGAGCAGGCCCGCGCGCCCCTCGGGATCCCCGACGGTGGCCGACAGCTCGTTCGTGAACCCGCGGATGTCCAGCACGACGGCCGACGCCGGTGCCGGCTCTTCGACGACCGTGTACACCCTCCCTCCCGCTGAGCGGTTAACCGGGCGGGCCCACGGAGGCGGCATGCCGTCCGACGACTACTTCGGCGGGTACTCCCGCACCGACATCCACGCCGAGATGATCGGCGATCAAACACGAACTCGTGCCTACCGACGCGCGATCTTCGAGACGCCCGAGCTCTTCGAGGGCAAGGTCGTGCTCGACGTCGGCTGCGGGACGGGGATCCTCTCCCTGTTCGCAGCCGAGGCCGGCGCGAAGCACGTCTACGCCGTCGAGGCCAGCGACATGGCCGAGGTGGCGAGGCAGGTCGTCGAGGACAACGGGCTCTCGTCCGTGATCACCGTCCTCAAGGGCTCGCTCGAGGATCTCATCCCGCCGCAGAAGGTCGACGTGATCATCTCGGAGTGGATGGGCTACGCGCTGCTCTTCGAAGGGATGATGCAGAGCGTGCTCGTCGCGCGCGACCACTGGATGAAGGAGGGCGGAACCCTCGTCCCGAAGCGCGCCCGCCTGTACGCCTGCGCGGTCGAGGACTTCGAGGTCGAGGCCAAGCGCTTCGCCTGGTGGGACAGCGTCTACGGCTTCGACATGGCCGCGGTGGCCGACCACAGCCGCCACGAGCCGCTGGTCGACACGGTCGATCCGCACGCGCTGGTCACGGACTCCGCGATCATCGCCGACATCGACCTGCACACCGTCGGGCTCGACGACAACGAGCACTTCGCGGACGTCGAGCTCATCGCGCTCCGCACCGAGACGGTCCACGCGATCCTCCTGTGGTTCGACGTCGATCTCACGAACGAGGTCGTGCTGTCGACCTCGCCGCTCGACGTGCCCACGCACTGGAAGCAGACGCTCTTCTACCTGCCGAACCCGCTCAAGGTGAACCGCGGCGACGCCATCCGGCTCCAGATCTCGATCGCGCCCACGCCGCACTCACCGCGCGGTCTCGACATCCAGATCGACGTGGCCGCCAACGGGAGGGAGCGCAGCTCGAGCTACCGAATGTAGGCGGGTGCCGGGTCGGCCTGGGTCGGGCGGCCCGAGTCGGGTGTCGAGGCCGGCCCGTGTCGAGTGTCGAGTGTCGAGTGTCGAGTTCGGGACTTCGGCCATTTCGGGGCCTGGAACCACACGGGAGGACGCTCGACGGCCGTGCCGCCGCTGCACCAGGTCGTGCGGCGTGGACGAACGCGAGTGGACTTCAGTCCAGCGCGTTCGACAGCGTCTGCAGGGTGCGGCGACCGACGCCGGCGGTGTTCCCGAGGGCTTCGGCGTCCGCGAACGGCCGGTTCTCGAGCAGCACGGCGAGGGCCTTGCCCTTCACGCCGCCCGCCTGGAGCGCGTCTTCGGACGCACCGTTGACGTAGGCGAGGAGCTTGGCGGGATCGTCGATGACCACGCCCTTCACGACGAGGGGCTCTGCACTGGCCTCGGCCTTCGGAGCTTCGGCCTTCGGAGCTTCGGCCTTCGGAGCGGGCTTCGCCTCCGCCTTCGGAGCGGGCTTCGCCTCGGCCTCCGGAGCCGGCTTCGCCTCCGCCTTCGGAGCGGGCTTCGCCTCCGCCTTCGGCGCCTCGGCCGGCTCGGCCTTCGCGGGCTTCGCTTCGGCCTTCGCAGCGGGCTTCACGGGTTCGGGCTGGGGCTTCGGCGGCCACTCGGCGCCCTTCTCGGACTCGCCGCCGTTCCTCTTGCGGCGAATCGACTTCGCGAGGCCCCACACCAATGCGGCACCCGCACCCAGCGCGCTGACCACTCGAAACACCCGTCTCATCCATCCTCCGGAGCAGGGATGACGCGTAACACGCGACTCACTCGCGGTCGTACGCCCGGTCACGGTCTTCGCGGCACAGCTCTTCGGCGAAGTCGGCGAGGAAGTCGTCGGCGTAGCCGTAGCCCTCGTCGATCCCGCTGCGAACGAGCGCCGCCCAGGCGTCGTCGCCCACCGCGGTGAGCGTGACGCTCGACCACATGGAGTAGAAGCGGAGGGTCTTGTCGCCGTCGGGGATCCACGCCTCGAGCGTGTAGGTCTGGTCGAACGAGCCGCCGCCGCCGTCGGTCGAGAAGACGCCCGGCGTGTAGCCCCGCGCGATCATCACGTCGCGCCCGTCTTCGGCGAGGGTGATGCGGCGGTACTGCTTCGGCAGGTCGTACCAGACGTCGCCGAGCAGGCTCTCCTTGCGGACCTCGTTGCTCGTCTCGAGCGTGTCGCAGGTGCCGCCCGTGAAGCACGCCACGTCGGTGTCGAAGGTGCGGCCGTAGAACTTCGTGGTCGCGCTCTCGATGCACACGTGGTTCGTCTCTTCGACGATGCGCATCTGGGCCTGGAAGTCGTGCTGGGACCGGATGGCGACCGCCACGGGGATCTGCGCATCGACATCGTACCCGTCGTGCTGCGGCATCCCGCCGAGGTCTTCGGGGCGCAGGGTGGCCATCGTGAACGCGCGGCCGTCGACGTCGCCTTCGAGGTCGAGCGCGAGGAGCTCGGCTTCGAGACCGAGCATGCCGGCCTCGAGCTCTTCGGTGCCTTCGGCCTCGAAGTTGGTGGTGAGGAACCGCGCGAGGTCGTTGAGCCCCTCGGGCGCTTCGACGGGCGGCTTGCCGCAGCCCACGAGGACGAGGGCGAGGATCGACGGGCGGACCATGGTGCCTCCACTGGAGCCGGCGGGCGCCGGAGCGCCGCACGTATCCGCTCGTCGACGAGAACGCCGGTCTATCGCGATCGATAGACGCGCCAGTCGATGTCCGGGAACAGGGTGTCGCGGGCTTCGATGTTCGCGAGCACCGCCGGATCGACGCCCCCTCCGACGAGCCCGTCGTACAGGGCCCGGAAGCGCTCGAGGTGGTCGACGGTGCGCTGCGACGCGTACTGCGTGGAGGTGTTCGTCTGGAGGATGAACGCCCAGTCGGAGCTCTGCGCGAGGAGCAGCTCGCGGGCAGCCTGGCGGAGCGCGCGGTCCTGGAGCGCATCGGGACGCGCGAACCGGTTCGCGAGGTCGGTCATGTGCCGCGCCGCCACGAGGAGGTGCGGGTAGATCCACTCGTTGCTCTCGTGGAGCCACACGTCGGCGTAGCTGTTGGCGCCCCACGACGAGAGGTTCGGCTGGACCACCTGCTGCTCGGGGTGCCGCGCGAGGTACGCGGACGGCGTGATCGACTCGACCACGCGGGACCGCGCGAGGTGCCGGAACAGATCGCCGACGAACTGGGGGCCTTCGTACCACCAGTGCCCGAAGAGCTCGGCGTCGTAGGGCGCGGTGATGATCGGTGCGCGCCCGAGCGCGTCGGACAGGAAGGCGACCTGCTGCTCGCGGTTGCGGACGAAGTCCGCGGCGTGCTCGTCGGCCACGCGCCGGGCGCGCCAGGGGTCGTAGTACTCCTTGCGCTCGGTCTTCCCGGTGATGCGGTGGTACTTGATGCCCACGTTCTTCCGGAGGCCCGTGGGCTGCACGTACGGCGCGATCTCGTCGAACGGCGCGGTGTACCCGAGGTCGCGGTGGAACTCGCGGTAGTCCGGGTGGCCGGGGTACCCCGACTCGGCGGACCAGACCTGGGCGCTGGTCTCGGGGTCGCGGCCGAAGACGGCCACCCCACTCGGCGTGTAGACCGGCGCGTAGACGCCGTACACCGGGCGCGGCGTCGCGTGCTGGATGGCCGTGCCCTCGCCGATGAACCACCGGATGCCGGCGTCTCGCAGGATGGCGTCGAGGCCGGGGAAGTAGCCGCACTCGGGCAGCCAGATGCCGCGGGGCTCGCGGCAGAAGCGGCGCCGGTAGCTGTCGATGGCCACCTCGATCTGCGCGCGGACGGCCTCCGGGCAGCTCTGCATGAGCGGGAGGAACCCGTGCGTCGCCCCGCACGTGAGGATCTCGAGGTTCCCCCGGTCCTGCCAGTCCGCGAAGGCGCCGACGAGATCGCCGCCGTGGCGGTGGGTGTACTGCGCGAGCCGGCGCCGGAAGAGCTCGAGGTTGCGCTCGGCGAGCCACTGCACGTGGCCCGTGCGCCGGCCGACCTCTTCGGACGCGAGCTGGATGAGCTGCTCGAGGTGGTCGACGTACCGCTCCTGCAAGAGCGCGTCGTCGAGCATCGCGACGAGCGGGGGCGTGAGGGTCATCGAGAGGTGGAAGGGCACGCCCTCGCGGTGCAGCTCGTCGAAGACCTCGAGGAGCGGCAGGTAGGTCTCGGTGATGGCCTCGAAGAGCCAGTCCTCCTCGAGGTACGAGGGGTACTCGGGGTGGCGGATGAAGGGCATGTGCGCGTGGAGGACCAGCGCGAGGTAGCCGCGGCTCATGCTTCCCCCATCGCGTGCACGAAGGACGAGACGAGCGCTTCGTGGCGCTCGGCGGACAGCAGGGCGGGCGCATCGGCCTCGCGGACCACACCGGCCGCGGCGGTGCCGGTCGTCGCGGCCTGCCAGACGCGCTCGCTGGCCGTCGCGGACGCGGGGAGCGGCGCGGGCCCGGCCGCCTGGCGCAGGTCGCGCGGGAGCGTGGCGAGCGGCCGTGCGATGTCGATGGCACCCATCAGCGGCTGGTGCAGGCGGGACGGCCCGTCGGGCGGCAGGAGCACCGTGCCGGACGAGGCGAGCACGCGACCCTCGAAGATCACCTCGGCCCGCACGGCCTGATCGGGCTGGAGACCGCCGAAGTACCAGCGCCCGAGCGCGCGGTCGGCGGGGGCGACGGCCAGCACGCGCTCGCCGGACTTCAGCTCGAGGCGCGCGCCGGTCGCGGGGAAGTCTCGCGGCTCGATGGCCCAGAAGACGACGAGCTCGCGCGGATTGCGCGGCAGCACCGCGACGTGCGTGATGTCGTACGCGGCGGGCAGTGGCGCGAGCGCCAGGGGCGGGAGCAGCGGCGTGGCGCCCGCGTGGCGGTGCTTGCGGGCGGGCCGGGTGGTGCGGGGTGCCGGCTCGGGCAGCGACTCGGCGGGGGCCGCGGCGGGGCTGGTGCCGTGCTGGCGGAGCGCGGCTTCGATGGCGGCGAGCAACTCGGCCTTCCGCATCTTGCTGCGGCCGGCGATGCCCAGCTCGCGGGCCTGATCTCGCAGGGTTCGGACGTCTGCCATGGTCTCCTCCAGAAGTGACGCTCGGCATGCAGTCGCGCCAAGCGTAACTCACCGCAGAGTTACGTCCAAGCAACCGGACGTCGAAGCCCGGCCCATCTGGGGTCAGACCCTATTTGGACGTCAGTGCGAACCCTGGCTTTCGGCCCACAGGTCCATGCATCTCCGACGAAACCGTGGATCTCGATGTGCCACTGAGCCCAACCACCTGGCACAGCGTGGCCTGACCGGTCTGACCCCACTGAGGCCACCTGTCCAATTGGGGTCAGACCGGTCAGACCCTATTTGGACATCTGCGCGAACCCCGGCTTTCGGCCCACAGGTCTATGCATCAGCGCCGAAAATACGAATCTGGATGTGCCACTGAGAACACCACGCGGCACAGGGTGGCCTCAGCGGGGTCTGACCCCACTGAGGCCACCTCCGGTCAGACCCCACCGAGGCCACCCCCAGAACGCGAACAGCCCGGCCGACGGCGATTGCCGCGGGCCGGGCTGTGCGCCGGACAGGCGAGGCGAGCTAGGCGGAGGCCTTCTCGTACGACGTGACGACGAAGTACTGCACGCCGTCGACCTCGAGCACCTTGCCCTGGAAGGTCATGCGGTCGTGGCCCTGGGCCGACTCGACCACCTCGTTCGCGATGACGCGGACCTTCTCGGGGCCCACGACGAACGGAGCGGCGACCTGGGACGCGAGCGCCTCGTCGGTCGGGGTGAGCTTGCCGGTGTAGCTGAAGGACTTGCCCTGCTCGAGCACGCGGCTGGCCATCATGCCCGTGCTGTAGCTGCAGGCCGCGCCGACGAGCTCGGCCTTCTTGGCGCAGGCGGTGGCGTCGAGGTGCTCGCTGGTCTCGGTCTTCGCGGTGACGTGCGTGGCATCGGGCTCGCTGGCATCGGCCGTGGCGGTCTTGCCGGGGCACGCGAAGGCGACGCTGGGGACGAGGAAGGCGGCGAGAGCAACAGCGGGGAGACGCATCGGGGACCTCCGGGCGCGGGGGGCCGCGCTTCGTTTCGACGGGTGGACCTTAGCAGCTGCGAGGCCCGCGGTGACGGGGTGGAGACATCCTTTTACTTCGGCGTTAAGGCGCCCAGCCACCTCGCACGGGAGCCGCGATGAAGCTCGCCACCCTGGCCGATGGATCCCGCGATGGCCGCCTGATCGTCGTCCGTCGTGACAACGCCGTCTACACCGATGCCGCCGACATCGCGCCGTGCCTCCAGGCGGCGCTCGACGACTGGGATGCCGCCGAGCCGCGCCTCCGCGAGCGCTTCGAGGCCCTCCAGTCCGGCGCGATCGCGGGCGAGCCCGTCGACGTCGCCAAGCTGCTCGCTCCCCTGCCCCGGGCCTACGAGTGGATCGACGGCAGCGCGTACCTCAACCACGTCCGCCTCGTCCGGAAGGCCCGCAACGCCGAGCCTCCCGCCACGCTCGAGACCGATCCGCTCGTCTACCAGGGCGGCTCGGGCACCTTCCTCGCCCCCACGCAGAGCATCCCGCTCGGCGACCCGTCCTGGGGGCTCGACTTCGAAGGCGAGGTCGCCGTCGTGCTCGGCGACACGCCCATGTTCACGAAGGCCGAAGACGCAGGCCGGTACGTCCGGCTGGTGATGATCTGCAACGACGTCTCGTGCCGCGGGCTCATCCCGCCCGAGCTCGCCAAGGGCTTCGGGTTCTTCACGTCCAAGCCGTCCACGGCGTGGGCGCCGTTCGCCTGCACGCCCGACGAGCTCGGCGGCGCGTGGCAGGGCACCCGCGTGCACCTCCCGCTCCTCGTCCACCACAACGGCGAGCGCGTCGGTTGGGCCGAAGCGGGGCCCGAGATGCACTTCGGCTTCGGCGACCTCGTCCAGCACATCTGCCGCACCCGCGCCTTCACCGCCGGCACCATCCTCGGCTCGGGCACCGTCAGCAACGAAGACCAGCAGCACGGCATCAGCTGCCTCGCCGAGCAGCGCATGATCGAGATCATCGAGCACGGCGAAGCGTCCACGCCCTTCATGAAGCCCGGCGACACCGTGCGGATCGAGATGCTCGACAGCGACGGGCACAGCCTGTTCGGCGCGATCGACCAGAAGGTCGTGGCGGTATGAAGCTCTACAGCTACTGGCGCAGCTCCGCGTCGTGGCGGGTCCGCATCGGGCTCGCGCTCAAGGGCCTGCCGTACGCCTACGAGGCCGTCGACCTGCTCGCCTCGCAGCAGAAGGCCGACGCCCACGCCGCGCGCAACCCCATGCGCCAGGTGCCGGTCCTCGAGCTCGACGACGGCACCCGGCTCACCCAGTCCCTCGCCATCCTCGGCTACCTCGACCACCTGCGCCCCGATCCGCCGCTGTACCCGGTCGATGCCCTCGAGCGCGCGCACGCCGTGGCCCTCGCCGAGATCGTGAACGCCGGCATCCAGCCGCTCCAGAACCTCACCGTCCTCGGCCGCATCGAAGCGCTCGGCGGCGACAAGCTCGTCTGGGGGCGCGACGTCATCCAGTCCGGCCTCGAGGCCCTGCAGGCCGCCGCGGCTCCGCACGCCGGCACGTTCCTCGTGGGCGACGCGCCGACCGTCGCCGACCTGTGCCTCGTCCCCCAGCTCTACAACGCGCGTCGCTTCGCCTGCGACCTCGACCGGCTCGGTCTGCTGACCACCATCGAGGCCCGCTGCGCCGCGCTCCCCGCCTTCCAGGCGGCCCATCCCGATCAGCAACCCGACGCCCCACGGAGCACCCCATGACCGTCGAGCCGCTCGGCATCACCGGAATCGATGCCATCCACTACTACGTCCACGACCTGGACCGGATGCGCGAGTTCCTCACCGAGAAGCTCGACTTCTCCGAGATCGGCCGCAGCGCGCCCGAGATGGAGGAGCGCAGCGGCCAGCGCGCCCGCGTCTTCCGCGCCGGGAACATCACGCTCGTCGTGTCCCAGCCCACCCAGCCGGGCGGGCGCGCCTGGCGGTGGCTCCGCCGCCACCCCGAAGGCGTCGGCACCATCATCTTCCGCGTCGCCGACGCGCAGCGCGCCTACGCCCTGCTCGACCAGCGCGGCGGCACGTTCATCGAAGACGTCGAGACCTACGAGGTCGCCGGCGGGAAGTGCGCGATGTTCAACATCACCACCCCGTTCGGCGACACCACGTTCCGCTTCGTCGAGCGCGACGAGCACGTCGTCGGCCTGTTCCCCGGCTTCCAGCTCTACGACGCACCGAAGGGCGGGAAGAACCGCTTCGGCTTCGACCGCATCGACCACATCACGAGCAACTTCCAGACGATGCGCCCGATGCTCCTGTGGATGGAGCAGGTCATGGGCTTCCGGGTCTACTGGGACGTCGAGTTCCACACGACCGACGTGGCCGAGGACGCCGAGACCGGGTCCGGCCTCAAGTCCGTCGTCGTCTGGGACGCCGGCAGCGGCGTGAAGTTCGCGAACAACGAGCCGAAGCGGCCGTTCTTCAAGAAGTCCCAGATCAACCTGTTCGGCGAAGACCACCGCGGGGACGGCGTCCAGCACGTCGCCCTCACCGTGCCCGACATCGTCGGAACCGTGACCGACCTGCGCGGCCGCGGCGTCGAGTTCATGCCCACGCCCGGCACCTACTACGACGCCCTCCCCGCCCGCATCGACCGCCTCGGGATCAACCGGATCGACGAGGACATCCAGGTGCTGCGCGACCTCGAGATCCTGATCGACGGCGACAAGGACCACAGCTACCTCCTCCAGATCTTCCTGAAGGAGCAGGCCGGCCTGTTCGACGACCCGAAGGCCGGGCCGTTCTTCATCGAGATCATCCAGCGCAAGGGGGACGAGGGCTTCGGCGCGGGCAACTTCCGCGCCCTCTTCGAGAGCATCGAGCGCGCCCAGAAGGCGGAGGGCCGCATCTGATGGAGCGCATCGTCCGCGGCGAGGTCCCCGAGAAGCACCACATCGCCTTCCGCGGCGACGACGGCGCGCTGCGCTGGGAGGAGTGCTTCACCCGCGCCGGGTTCGACGGCCCCTACAGCATCCTCTACCACCTGCACCGGCCCCACGAGCAGCGCATCGTCCCGGCGGAGCACGGCTGGTCCGCGCCGGAGCCCGTCACCGGCCTCCCGCTCGCCAAGCGCCACTTCAAGACCCAGGACCTCGTGGGAATCGGCGGCCCGCCCGTCGACGCCCACGTCCCGCTGCTGTTCAACCGCGACGTGACCATCGCGATGGTCCTGCCGGACGCCGAAGACCCCGTGTACGTCGTGAACGCCGATGCAGACGACCTCTACTGGGTCTTCGAGGGCGGCGGGCGCCTCGTCACGCCGTTCGGCGAGCTGCGGTTCACGAAGGGCGACTACGTGCGGGTCCCGCGCGGCTGCATCCACCGCTTCGTCCCCGACAGCGGGCCCCAGCGCTGGCTGCACTTCGAGTGCACCGGCCCCGTCAGCCTGCTCAAGCAGTGGCGCAACGCGGTCGGCCAGCTCACGATGGACGCGCCGTACTGCCACCGCGACTTCGTGAAGCCCACGTTCGTCGGCCCGGTCGACGAGGGCATCCGCACGCAGATCGTGAAGCGGAACGGCCAGTGGACGGGCTTCGCGCTCCGCCACTCCCCGCTCGACGTCGTGGGCTGGGATGGCGCCGAGTACCCCTGGGTGTTCCCCATCCTGAAGTTCCAACCAAGGGCTGGGCTCGTGCACCTCCCCCCCACCTGGCACGGCACCTTCGGCATCCCCGGCGCGCTGATCTGCAGCTTCGTGCCGCGCGCCGTCGACTTCCACCGCGACGCCATCCCCTGCCCCTACCCGCACAGCTCCGTCGACGTGGACGAGTTCCTGTTCTACGCGGAGGGCAACTTCACGTCGCGCCGCGGCGTCTCGCCGGGCTCGGTGTCGTACCACCCCGCCGGAATCCCGCACGGCCCGCACCCGGGCGCCTACGAGGCGAGCATCGGGCACCGCGAGACCAACGAGCTCGCCGTCATGCTCGACTGCTTCGAGCCGCTCATCCCCACGCGGCAGGCCGCGGGCATCGAAGACCCCGGCTACCACGACTCCTTCATCGAGGGCTGACCCATGCTGACCGTCCTGTTCGGCCTCGTCTCGACCGCTTCCGCGCAGGACCTCGTGAAGTACGAGACCCGCAACGCCGTCACGCACGGCAAGGAGGTCGCGAGCGTCACGTTCCGCGTCACCGTCGACGGCGACTTCGGGTTCGAGGTCGACTGCGGCGTGCGCAAGTGGGCCCAGCCCACCCAGGGCCTCGCGGCGGGCAGCGAGGTGAAGCTCGAGCTCACGGGCCTGCCGAAAGGCGAGCACGACTGCGCCGGGAACATCGAGGTCGACTCGCCGCACGGCAGCGGCACCCTCACGTTCCGCGTGCCCGTCGCGAGCATGGACCCGCTCGACTGGAAGGCCACGATGGACGACGTCGACCTGAAGGCCCGCACCGTCCAGCCGTGGGCGTCGCGCCCGCTGAAGCAGGCCACCGCCGAGATCACGAGCGTCGACGGCGACCAGCTCGGCACGATCGACGCCGATCTCGCCGACCCGCAGCGGCCGCTGTTCCACTGGCAGTCGACCGACGAGGTGCTGAAGGTCGCCATCGTCGCGACCGACGTGCACGGGTTCAAGTCGAGCCTCGACCTCTCCCCGTGGACCTACGAGATCCCCCACGACGACGTGGCCTTCGCGACCAACGAGGCCGTCGTGACCGGCGCCGAGGAGAAGAAGCTCGAGAAGACCTGGAGCGACATCCAGGCCGTGCTGAAGAAGTTCGGCGACTACGTCGAGATCAACCTCTACGTCGCCGGCTACACCGACACCGTGGGCTCCACGTCGTCCAACCAGGGCCTCTCGGAGCGCCGCGCGCAGAGCATCGCGCGCTGGTTCAAGGACCGCGGGTTCCCCGGCAGGGTCTACAGCCAGGGCTTCGGCGAGTCCGTGCTGGCCGTCGCCACGCCCGACAACACCGACAACGAGGCCAACCGCCGCGCGCTCTACCTGCTGGCGGCCAGCAAGCCCCGCACGAGCGACGCCATCCCGAAGTCCGCCTGGCACGAGTTGTAGGGAGCGAGCGCCGCGTCCCAGCGAGCGGCGCGGCGGACGCGGCGGACGCGGCGGGGCGGGGCGGGGCGGGGCGACTCGAGTGTCGAGTGTCGAGTGTCGAGTGTCGAGTGTCGAGTATGGAGGGCGGACCGGTGAGACGACACCGCCTCGAACCCGCGGCGACCTCGGGAGTGGACCCCACGACACCGCCCCCATCAACACCTCTGGAAGCGCGGTCCGGACCCGTGCTCTCGATCATGGACGAGGAATCGCGGCCGCGGCCCCAACCTCGTACACGTCTCCCGCGTGCCACCTGGGCTGGTTGGTTCGGCTGCGCGGCCATCGGGTGCTCACGATCGACAGCCGCGCCGTGGGGGACGTCGACGCGTTTCTGACCACGGTTCGTGCGCACATGCGACCCTCGAGTCCTCCCGGCGGCCGGTGAGCACGGGTCGCTGACTCCGCGAACGCGATCCGGCTCCCGGCTCCAGGCTCCAGGCTCCAGGCTACTGCACCATCGACCCGTGGCACTGGTAGCACTCGAGCACCGCGCGCCCGAGGAACTTGCCGGCAGAAGGCGTGCTCTTCGCGTCGCGGATCTTGCCCGCCAGGTCGAGGAACCGCGGCTGGGACGGCCCGAGATCCGGGGCGAGCTGCAGCTGGCGCAGACCCTCGTCGGCGAGCGCGCGATCGTTCGTGAGCACCGACAGCTCGAGCGCCAGGTACCCGCCCCCGTGGCCCTCCGGCAGCACCTCGTGGAGCACCTGGCCGCGGTGGCACGCCTCGCACGCCGCGAGCAGCTGGCCGTACGCCTCGGAGAAGTGCGACTTCTTGCGCGCCACGGCCATCGTCTCGGCCGCCTCGCGCACCGCGCCCCACTTGCGGTCGTCGACGCCGGAGAGCCCTTCCACCGGGGCCGCGAGCGCCGCGGCGCGCGCGGTCGTCTCGTCCCAGTCGAGCTTCAGGCCCGCCTCCAGCAGGGCCGGCGCCACGTCGCCATGCGGCGGGACGGGCGCGCTCGTACACGCCGCGAGTACGATCAGCAGCACCGGAGCCTCCTTTCAAGGGATATCCGGACCGCGACAAGGACGTCGCGGGAACGGTCCGCCCGGATCCGCCGACCCAGGTCGAACCTCGACGATTTCGATGGCACACGCATTGCTTCAGGGAGTGAGCCCATGAGAGCCCCGGAGATCCGAATGTTGCTCCTCCTCCCCAGCCTCGCCCTGGCGGCCCCTGCCCGCGCGCAGGCCGACGCGCCGGCCGAGTGCGCGATCGCCACCCTGTCCGACTCGGTGCCCGCGAACGGCGCCACCGACGTGCCGGTCGACATCGCCCCGTTCTTCGTCTTCCGCGGGAGCTGCGGCGTCGCGGCGCCGTACACGCTCACCGTGTACCAGAACGGCGTCGCCGAGCCCGTCCACACCGAGGTCTACGACTTCCCCGCCTTCCAGTCCGCCGGCGAGAGCTGGATGCTCGACGCCGACTTCGGCGAGCTGCTGGCCGAGACGGCCTACACCGTCGAGCTCACGACCGACTGGGGCGAGCAGGTGCAGCTGGGCTTCACCACGGGCTCCGACTACGCCGACGTGATCAGCGGCGGCGTCCCCGGCGTGTCGATCGAGCACGGGTCCCAGGCCGACCTCGGCGCCGGCCTGTTCTCCACGGCCGTCGAGCTCACGCTCACCTCGGCCGGGCGCGGCCAGGGCGCGTACGTGGTCCGCGAGGGCGGCGCCGATCGGGCGGTGGTCCTCGCGACCGGCGAGAGCCAGTCGGTCTCGCTGTCCTGGAACAGCTTCGAGCGGGCGCACGAGATCTGTCTCACCGCCATCGAGCGCGACGGCATCGGCAACTGGCACGGCCCGAGCGACGAGACGTGCATCCCGCTCGAGAAGACGCGCGGCTGCACGCACACGGCGCCCTGGCTCGCGGGCTGGATGCTCCTCCCCCTGCTGGGCCTCCGGAGGCAGCGATGATCGCGCTCGTCACCCTCTCGGCCCTCGCCAAGGCCGACGTCGCCTTCGTCTGCGACCTCTCCACGCTGACCGCCACGGTCCCCGCGGCCGACGCGACGGACGTGCCCGTCGACCTCGCGCCGCTGTTCCTGTGGGAGGGCGACTGCGGCATCGACACGCCGGTCACCGTGACCCTGTCCCGCGCCGGGGAGATCGGCCCCGTGTTCACTCAGGACTTCGAGTTCGGCGCGTTCACGAGCAACGGCGCCACGTGGATGCTCGAGCCCGACTGGGGCACCCTCGACGCCGACACCGTGTACACGGTCGAGATCACCAACCCCTACGGAGAGGCCACGCTGTTCGGCTTCACCACGGGGTCGCGCACGGCGGAGTCCATCGCGGGCGGCGCTCCCGGGGTGGTGATCGACGACGCCCGCCAGGCGAAGCTCAACCGCTGGACGCACCCCATCGAGGTCGACCTCACCCTCACGAGCGCGGGCGAATCGGGCGGCGTGTTCGTGCTGCGCGACGGCGGGACGGCGGTGGGCGTGGCGATCACCGACGCGCCGACGGGCACCGCGACCGTCACCTGGACGGTGGGCGAGCGCGAGCGCGAGGTGTGCATCACGGCCGTCCAGCGCGACGAGACCGGCGCGTGGCACGGGCCGTCCGACGAGACGTGCGCCAAGCTCCAGGGCGCGCGCGGCTGCTCCCACACGGCGCCCTTCGCGCTGGGGTGGCTCGCGATGCCGCTGCTCCTCGGGCTCCGGAGAGCCCGTTGATCCTGGTCGTCGCCCTCTCCACGCCCGCATCGGCGCTCGCAGCCGTCGACACGGGCCTCTACTGCGGCGACACCTCCGCCCGGCCGCTCCCTGCGCACGGGGCCACCGACGTCCCCACCGACATCGCGCCCTTCCTCGTGTGGGGCTGCTCGCCGTGGGACTTCCCCGTCACCGTGACGCTCACCGGCCCCGACTCGCCGGTCCCGATCCACCAGGGCGAGTACGAGCTCCGCGACTTCCTCGTCACCGAGGGCGACCTCACGCTCGAGCCCACGTGGGACATGCTCGCGCCCGACACGACCTACACGCTCGTCGTCGCCGCCGGGGGGCAGGGCCCGCAGACGGTCCGGTTCACCACCGGCAGCGGTCCCGCGGTCCCCGCCGAGGGCCTGCCCACCCTCCGCACCGAATACGCCGGCCAGGACGACCGCCGCGGCAACCACCCGCTCGAGGTGGAGCTCCGGGTCGACGGCGTCTCCGGCCCCTTCGCCACGTGGCTCGTGGAGGAGGACGGACGCGCCCGGGCGAGGCTCTACGAGGCCGGCCGGACGAGCGCGCACGCGTGGCCCGGCGAGCGCCGCCAGCGCGAGGTCTGCCTGACCGTGAAGGAGCGCGACAGCCGGGGCGTGTGGCGCGGCCCCTCCGACCCCTCCTGCGTCTCCGTCACCCGCCGGCGCGGGTGCGCGCACACCCAACCCGTGCTCGGCGGAGCGCTCCTGCTGCCCCTGCTCCTCGCCGTCCGGAGGCGGCGGTGACGCTCTGGGGCCTGCTGCTGCTCGGGTGTCCCGCGCACAACGGCTCCTGTGACGAGGCGAACGTGCGCCTGGGGAAGATCGCGTGCGTGCACCGCGTGCCCGACGAGGCGACGTGGCGCGAGATCGCCCGCGAGGCCGACCCCGTCGACCAGGACACCATCACCAAGTGGGCCCGTCCGTACGGGGACGCCTCCCCGCTCCCCGAGACGCTCTTCCTCGACTCCAACACCTACCCGCTCCACTGGGAGATGCTCCGGGAGGCCTTTCCGGACCGGTTCCCCGGCCTCACGCTCGAGGAGTACAGCCGGATGGTGCTCGACCCGGACCGGAAGGTGCTGTCGAGCGGGAACGTCGCGCTCTACGACGGCCCGGACGGCGCCTTCTACGGCTTCACCATCTGGGACGACCGCACCCGGCCGGAGCTCACGGTCACCTACGACGAGGTCCTCGCGTCGTGGGAGGACCTGAACGACCGCTTCGAGCTCGCGGAGCTCGTGTTCGTCCCGAACACGTCCCTGCAGGCCGAGAACGCTGCCACGTGGGATGCGCCGTTCCAGGTCCGCGGGCAGGGCGTCGTCACGTACGAGGCGTACACCACGGGCGTCGGGTACGGCACGATCCGCCGCCTCACCCTCTCCCAGCTCGCCGAGGCCGAGGCCGAGGGCGCCATCGGCTTCCAGGACATCCTGATCCTCGACGAAGCGCCGTTCGACCTCGCCCAGCCCGTGTCCGGCACGGTCACCGGCACGCGGCAGGGCGACCTCTCGCACCTCAACGTGCGCGCGGCCGCCCGCGGCACCCCCAACTGCTACGTGCCCGATGCGCTGCGGCTGTTCGAGCTCTGGGAGGGCCACCTGGCGCGCCTGGAGTGTGGCGAGACGCGCTTCACCATCGAGGCGGCCACCCTGGCGGAGGCCGAGGCGTTCTGGGCGTCCATCCGGCCCGACCCCGTCGTGCTGGCGCCGCCCGACCTGCAGACCGACGTGCTCGTCCCCCTGCTCGAGCTCGACACGACCACGGCCGTGGCGCGGCGCGACGCCGTCCAGACGTACGGTTCGAAGGGTGCCAACCTCGCGACGCTGTACCAGCGCATCCCCGCCGAGCACCAGCTCGAGGGGTTCCTCGTCCCGTTCGCGCCGTACGACCGGTTCATGGCGACGCACCTGTGGTTCACGGCCGAGCCGTCGGGGGTCCGGGGGGAGTCGTACGCCGCGTCCATCGCGCGGTGGCACGCGGATCCGGCGTTCCTCGGCGACGCCGGCTACCGGCGCGAGCGGCTCGCCGCCCTGCGCACCTCGATCGACGACGCCATCGTCCCCCAGGACGAGGTCGACCGCATCGCAGCTCAGATCCTCGCCACCTTCGGAACGCTCGACACCACCGTGCGT
The DNA here is from genome assembly GCA_020632875.1 of Alphaproteobacteria bacterium. Classification (GTDB taxonomy): domain Bacteria; phylum Myxococcota_A; class UBA796; order UBA796; genus JACKEQ01. The sequence continues at coordinate 220,881 of JACKET010000005.1, read as the reverse complement.
TTCCGCAGCTCCAGCAACGCCGAGGACGCGCTGGCCTTCTCGGGAGCCGGGCTGTACGACTCCACGTCGGTGTGCGCGGCGGATTCGTACGATGCGGACGACGAGGGCCCCTCGCTGTGCGACCCCGACGAGCCGAAGGAACGCACCATCGAGCGCGGCCTGAAGAAGGTGTGGCAGAGCCTCTGGTCCGACGCCGCCTGGGAGGAGCGCGCCTGGTACGGGATGGACCACACCCAGGCGGCCATGGGCATCCTGGTGAACACGCGCAGCAAGGACGAGCGCATCAATGCCGTCGCGTTCACGGGCCACCCGACGCTCGACGACCCGCGCTACCTGCTCAACGCCCAGATCGGCACGCTCGACGTGGTGAGTGCGGAGCCCGGGGTGTTCCCTGAGCGCATCCTGGTCGCCGTGACAGGTGGCCAGGTCACCGAGATCGTCCGTGTGGGCGGCTCGTCCGAGCTCCCCCCGGGTCAAGACGTGATGGACGACGCCGCGGTGACGGCGATGTCCGAGCTTCTCGCGCAGATCCAGGCGGTGTACCCGCTCGACGAGGTCGCTCCCGAAGGCACGACGGTGCTGCTCGACACCGAGTGGAAGGTGCTGGATGACGGCCGGATGATCGTGAAACAGGTCCGGCCCTTCGCCCGGTGAGCCCCACGGCGGTCGAGCTTCGAGCGTCTCAGGGCCTCACGCAGATGACGCAGTGACCGTTGCTGGCTGCACCCTCCTCTGTGTCGGAAGGGATCGAGCTTCGAGCGTCCCGTGGCATCACGCAGATGACGCAGAAGGACGCAGATGACGCAGAAACGAGGCCCTCGCGGGGTCGAGCGTCTTCGCGTCCCCGGAGCGCCGAGTGGGCCTCGTTGCGGAACGGATTCGCGACTCACCAGAGCAGGCCGGCGTTTCTGCTGATCCGGTCAGCGCACCCGCCAAACGCCGCCCGGTCCACCACTGAGTTTTGGGGAGAGGCACCGTCCGACCCGGTCGGCGGTCTTGGCGGTCTTGGCGGTCCTACGGTCCTGGCGGTCTTGGCGGTCTTGGCGGTCTTGGCGGTCTTGGCGGTCTTGGCGGTCTTGGCGGTCTTGGCGGTCTTGGCGGTCTTGGCGGTGCAATCAGACGTTTGGCCCATCGAGGCAGTGGATTTCGGCGAACACCGACAAATTCCATTCGTTGAAGCTGCGCAAAACGCGGATCCGCATCCAGTGGGGGCCCTTCGCGGGGTCGAGCGTCTTCGCGTCCCCGGAGCGCCGAGCGGGCCTTCTCTCGGATCGGACTCGGGACTCACCAGAGCAGGCCGATGTTTCGGCTGCTCTGGTGAGCGGACCCGCCAACAGCCGTCCCGTCCACCTCACCCGAGCAGCCCAAAACGCCGGCCTGCTCTGGTGAGTCTCCAATCCGGTCCGCAAGGAGGCCATCTCTATCGACCCGAACACCGAGGCGTCCCTCACGACATCCGGACGCTGCGGGTGGGCGGGGACGAGAGGACGCTCGACCCGCGAGGGCCTCCTTTCTGCGTCATCTGCGTCCTTCTGCGTCATCTGCGTGATGCCTCGGAACGCTCGAAGCTCGATCCCTTCCACACAGGGCGCTGTGGCTCGCTGTGGTCGCTGTGCGAGACCCGGGGATCGGGCCTCCTTTCTGCGTCATCTGCGTCCTTCTGCGTCATCTGCGTGATGCCACCGGACGCTCGAAGCCCGATCGCCTTCTCGTGTGGAGATCAGGGCGCGACGGGCTGCGGACGCTCGCCCTCGACGGGACGGTTCTCGAGCGTGAAGTCGTCGATCGCGGGCAGGTCGGAGAGCTCGATCTCGTCGGTCTCGTAGCGCCGCAGGATGAACGGGGACGCGAGGTGCGAGAACCAGTTCTCCGGCATCGCGTAGCCCTCGAGGCCGAGGCGATCGGGATGCGCGCGGTCGTCGGGGAGCAGGCGGGTTCCGAACACCCAGTCCCAGATGATGAGGTTGCTGCCGTAGTTCGAGTTGGATTCCTCGATCTTCGCGGAGTGGTGCCAACGGTGCAGGTCGGCCGTGGCGAACAGGTGGTTGAGCCAGCCGTGCTTCAGGTCGATGTTCGCGTGCTGGAGCATGCCGTGCACGGCCGTGAACACGCTCATCAGCACGAGCACGTGCTCGGAAGCGCCCAGCACGATGAGCGGCAGTGCCTGGGACCCCCACGCGAGCACGACGTTCACGGGGTGATTGCGGGTCGCCGAGAACACGTAGAGCCGCTCGGAGCTGTGGTGCATCGCGTGCACCCGCCACATGAGCGGGAACGTGTGACACGACCGGTGCACCCAGTACGCCCCGAAGTCGCCGACCACCATCGCGAGCGCGAACTGCGCGAGGATCGGCCATTCCGTCGGCCACAGCGTCATGCCGAGCGCCGCCGACAGCCACGCGGCCACCGCGAACGACACGCCGAAGCTGATCGCCCGCCACAGGTCGCCCGTGAGGCCCGTCGACACCATGTGGAGCAGGTCGAGCCCGAAATCCCGCGGGCGCCCGCGCCACTCTTCGTCGGCCGGCATGCGCAGCTGCATCAACAGCAACGGGAACGCCGCAGCGAAGGTGACCCAGAACACCGAGAACGACCCGGAGAACCCGAGCGTGACGAGCACGTGGCTCAGGAGCACCGCGCCGCCGAGCAGCAGCGGGAACGCAGTCCAGGAAAGAAGCGTACGGATCCCCATGCCAACCTCCCCGTGAAGGCGGACCCCGACATCGGCGGCCACCTCGCAGAGAGGGACCGCTCCCCCACTTTCAACATGGCGGGATCCACAACTTCTGACCACGGGGTCAGAAATATTCCGTGAGCTAGCTCACACTCCGATCTCGCCCGCCGCGCGAAGGGTGCTACGGTGATGCCCCGCCGCCGAGGAGGCGCCATGCGTTGGGAATACGAACCGAAGATCCACTGCGAGCTGTGGTTCTTCAGCGGCATCAACTTCGCCGGCCAGAAGACGGTCGTGAAGATCCACCCCTACGGCGGGCTCCAGGGTGACGTGAACCCGGCCGACGTGAAGAGCGTCGGCGTGATCGCCGAGCCCGGCGTGCGCGTGGTGTTCATGACCTCGGCGACCGGCTCCGACTGGGAGAAGCTGCCCTGGCGCTGCGTGCAGGTGATCGAGGGCCGCACCAACAAGCTCCAGGATGGCCGCACCGCGGTGCAGATCCCCGATCTCGACGTGTACTCCGAGCCCGATGCACCCCGCGCCGATCCCGAGCTCGAGCTCGGCTTCCTCGAGGTCGAGACCTTCGCCCAGGGCAAGGGCTGGACCTTCGGCAAGACCGGGCGCACCAAGCTCAAGCAGGGCATCAAGTCCATCCGCGTCGAGCGCATCCCCGGCGGGCCGCTCGACAAGCGCTCCGAGGAAGACGCGGCTCCCGCGCCGACTCCGGCTGCGGCTCCGGCCGAAGCCGCTCCGGCGGCCCCCGCCGCGGCAGACGCACCGGCCGCGACCGACGCACCGGCCGCAGCGGCGCCCGCACCGGCCGATGCCCCCGCGCCGGCCGCCGAGCCCCAGCGCGAGCTCGTGGTGACGAACCCCGATGCGACTCCCGAGGTCCCCGGGCCCGAGGTCTCCGCGGCCTCCGCCGCGCAGCACATCACCGTGCGCCAGCAGCCGCCCACGACCGTCAGCAAGAATCAGCGGCTCCCCAAGCCCAGTGGCTTGTCGCCGGGTTCCGGTCGCAAGGACTGACGCCCCCGGCGGGTCAGCCCGCCAGCACCAGCTCCGCGCCCGCGGCCTCCGCGGCGCGCTCCAACGACCCGGGATCGAGCGCGACGGGCGCCGTGTCGTGCACCACGACCCGCGCGAGCGGCCCGACCCGTCGTACCAGCGACTCGAGCGCCTGCTGCGGTGAGCCGGCACGCCTGCCACGCGAGCGGATGCCGAGCTCGAGGCCCGCCTCGGTCCACCGGAGCTCGCCGACCCACGCGACCACGCGGACCTGGAGCGCCGTGCCCGGCTGCACCAGCGCCGCCAGGCCCTCGACGAGGCGCGCCGAGACCCGCAGCGTATCGAGCCTGCGGACCGACGGATGCGCGAGCAGGCGGCGGACGTGGTCGTGCGTCAGCCCCTCCATGTCCTCCACGCACAGGAGCTCGAGCTGCGGGAGGCCGTCGAGCACCCCGGGAGCCCCGACGAGGCGCTCGATCTGGCCCGGATAGCTGCGCAGCCCGAGCGACCGCCACGACCGGGAGCCGAGCTGATCGAGGTCCCAGGCCGCGATTCCCCACACGTCCCGGAGCGACTCGAACGGCGCGTGATCGAACAGGTCGAAGGCCGAGGGCACCCAGACCATCGCGCTCACGTCGATCGTCTCGACCGTGCGCCACTCGTCGGCCGTGCGCTCGTCGCCCTTCGCCGGGCGGTTGCCGTAGCGACACGCCGTCAGGAAGCCGCCCTCCCACTGCGTGCCGCTGCGCAGCACGACCGGCTCGATGACGCCGAGCCAGGTGCGCTCCCACTGCTTCAACAGGGCGCGCTCCTCGCGGCCGGGCTTGCCATGCGGGCCCCGCTCGAGCTGGAGCGCGATGAGCTGGCCGCGCGGGTCGCCCTCCTCCTGGAGGCGGTCGGCCAGCACCGCGCGCACCGCGAGGTCTGTGGGGGTCGCCCACGCATCGGCCCAGAGCGCCGTCAGATCGCGCCCCTCCGCGGCGGGCGCGGCGATCCGCTCGGCCAGCGCGGCGATTCCGGCCATCGGCCGCACGGGACGCTCGGTGGGCTCGAGCTTCGCGAGCTCTCTGGCCACCATCTGGCCCCAGGGCTTCGTCCGGCCGGCATGCGCCTGCTGCCAACGGCGCAGTGCGGCACACGACGTGGGCTCGCCCGTGCTCGCCACGAGCCAGATCCCCCGGAGCCAGAACCAGCGGTTCGAGGACGAGAGCCCCACGCGAGACTCGAGGAATGCCGCGATCCGCAGGGCGGCGCGGGGGTCGGGCGTGCGGAGCGCCAGCGCCCGCATGGCATCGCCGTCGCACCCCGGCTGGTGCCGGCCCAGCAGATCGTCGATCAGCACGTCCAGGTCGGCCGGATCGTCGTCGGCGCAGCGCCGGGCCCACGCGGCGGCGTGCGACTCGCGGCCCTGCTTCGCGATGGGCGGGCGCGGCACGTGCACGGCCAGGCGGTCCATCAGGCCCACGAGCGCGGGGTCGGCGGACTCGACCCACGCATCGCGCGCGGCGCGGAGGGCCTCTTCGAAGCGCCCGTCGCGCACGAGCGCCTCGAGCTCAGACGGCATCCGAGACCGTGCGGCTGTACTCGAGCCCGAGCGACAGCGGGAACGCCTCGAGCCCGAGCGCGCGGAGCCGCGGCGCCTCTTCGCGCTCGTACCGGGCGAAGTCCTCGGCGGACGCGAACGTGTAGCGGGCCTCGAACACCGGGCCGGTGCCGCGGATCCGGACGACCCGTGCGGAGGTCGCGCCGGCGTCGAGCACGTCCTGGAGGTGCCCGGCGTGCAGCCACTCGACCCACCGCTTCGCCACGCGCGGGTCGGTGAACGCGCAGCGAACGTCGTAGCAGACCTCCATCAGTCCTCCAGCAGCGTGCCGCGGCGGTGCTTCGCGAGCGCCGCGCGGATCCGGTTCTTCAGCGCGTCCCGGTCGCCGAGCCGCATCAGCCGGGGCGAGTGCAGCCGCTCGGTCTTCGTGGGGACGAGGAACTCGACCGACCAGCGGTCGTCGAGCCGGCGGCGGAGGTCGACGATGCCGGACATCGTGACCCGCTCGACGGACGGCATCGCGAGGAACCACGTCGGGTCGGCCGCTTCGCCCGGGTACACGATCTCGCGGACCGGAGGCAGCGCGGCCACCAGGCGCTGGTCGATGCGCCACGCCGAGAGCACGAGGGTCTCGAGGTCGGGCGCGTCGAGCTTCGGCAGGTCGACCTCGAGCAGGTCGACGTGGCTGTCGGACGCCTGGACCTGCAGCGCGCGCCACGGCTGCCGGCCCATCCGCACGAGCTTGCGGACCTGACCGCCGCTCATCGCCTGCCCCGCGTTCGGGATCCAGCGGCCGAGCTGCGGATCCCACGCGAACTTCGACCCGGCGCAGGCGAGCGCGGAGACGCCAGCGCCCTCGAAGAAGCTGGTGTGCTTGGCCCACAGCGCAGACGCCGTGCGCCAGTGCGGCAGGTCGCCGAGCTCGCGGGCTTCGGCCTCGGAAGCCGTGATCACCATGCCGGCATCGAGGAAGCCGCGCCGGAACACGGCCCCCGTCGTGTTCACACGCCCCGAGAGCGGCCCGAGCCAGTCGCTCATCCGTTGCTTGACCAGCTTCGCGAGCTTCTTCTGCTCCTTCTCGGGCAGGGGCTCGGCTTCGTCGGCGAGCTGGCGGTGGATGAACACCGCGTGGTCGGGGTCGGTCTCGGCGACCCGGTCGGCGAACACCAGGCGCGCCGCGTCGTCGGACGGATCCGCGAGCACGCCGTCCCAGAGGTCGTCGAGCACGGCGTCGGAGGTCGGCGGCGTCACGTCGAGCCAGTGGTCACGGGGCGTCTTCAGCGCCGACGAAACCTCGGAAGTCAGCGCGTCGGCCCCGGGGACCGCCCGCACCGCCATGCCGGCGAGCGCCTTCTCGACCCGCACCAGCCGCTTCGTCCACTCGGCCACCAGGGCCTTCCGGATGGAGGAATCGCTGCTCACCGAGAGCTGCCCGGCCGCCCGCGGGTCGGCGTGGCGGAGGAGGAGCTTCTCGTAGGCCGGCGCCACGTCGTGGTACGGCAGCTTCTGCACGCGCTGCATCACCGCCGCGAACAGCCGCGGGTCGGGCGGACGCTCGAGCAACCGCTGGATGCGCTCGTTCAGGCGGGCCCTGCCGGGCTCTCCGGCGCGCAGGGTCTCGACGAGGGCGCGCACGTCGGCGGGGTGCGCGTCGCCCTCGCGGAGCATCCACGCCTTCTGGGCCCGCGTTCCTTCGGCGTCGAGGGCCGGGCGCACCTCGCGCAGCGGCGGGTCGAGGCGTTCGATGGCACGCGCCACGTCGGGGTCGCGCGAAGCCTCCCACAGCCTGAGCAGCGAGACGAGCGCCTCGGAGAGACGCCCCTCACGGAGCTGCGCGACGGCGTCGCGGAGCAGGACCGCGTCGCTCGATTCCACGGTCAGATGCGGCGGAGCTTCATCTGGACGTCGCCCGCCCAGTGGCTCGAGAACCCGCGCACGCAGGTGTCGAGGTAGCGCGCGTAGTCGTCGTAGACCTGGTCGCCCCACTTGGCGCGGATGGTCGACTCGTGGACCTGCAGCCGGCGGTACCACTCGGCCGTGGTGGCGAGGTAGTCCTTGCGGCGCATGACGAGCTGCTCGAGCTCCCACGACGGGCTGATCGCGACCACGAGCTCTTCGATGCGCGGGTTGAGGCCGCCCGGGAAGATGACGTCGGCCGTGAAGGCGAGGTCTTCGAGGTCTTTGCGGGTGCGGGGAACGCGGTTGCGCAGGATGGCCTGGAACCCGAAGCAGGCGCCCGGCTCGACCCACTCGGCGAGCTTGTCGAAGTACTGGCGGTAGAGCTTGACGGCGTGGCCCTGGCGCGCCTGCGCGGGGCTGCACAGGTGGTCGATCATCTCGATGGAGACGAGCCCGTCGTACTTCATCGGCGGCTCGTAGAGCGCGTAGTCCTGCAGCCAGAACTTCGCGTTCGGCAGGTTGCGGTCGTGGCAGTAGGCGAGCTGCTCGGTCGACAGCGTGATGCCGTGGGCCTCCTTGATGCCGAAGCGCGTCATGCACTCGATGGCCGAGCCCCAGCCGCAGCCGATGTCGAGGACCGTCTTGGTCGCGTCGAGCTCGGCGAAGTCGTAGAGCACGCGCGCCTTGTTCTCCTGCGCCTCTTCGAGGGTCATGCCCGGCCGGTCGTACGCGGCGGACGTGTAGTGCATGTTCTTGTCGAGCCACAGCTCGAAGAACTCGTTGGAGACGCTGTAGGAGATGTCGATCTCGGCTTGGGTGGAGGTCATCTTCTGGCTCCCGGGCGTTGGCCGATGGCAGGACTGCTCACTGTGGAGGCGCCCTGATAACCGGGCCGTCCGGCGAGCGCCCGGTCGAAAGGCCGCGACAATCTGCCGCACGCTCCCGCTAGACTGAGCGCGGGGAAGACGCGATGGAACCGACGTCCCACGCGAGGCGTCCGCCGCTCCCAGCTCCAGATCGGGCCCCCCGAGAACGCACAACGCAGCACCGGGGCACGACGGGGCGACAACCGACACAAAGATGCCGGGCCACACGGAGCCGGAACCCACCCACCACCGATTGTCGGGGTCCGGGGCGTAGCCCCGGCGGGGATGCAGGGGCAGAGCCCCTGCGAGACGCGCAGCGCCGATGAACTGTAGACGGGGCGCCCTGCTCGCCATCGACTGGAAGGCGGTGCGCCTCCGTGACCGTGTGATCTGGCTGGACGAGGCGCGTACCGGGTAGCATGCGCGCAAGGAGCTTCGATGCGCACTTCTCCCCTGCTGGTCCTCGCCCTCGCATTCACCGCCTGCAAGGGGGGGAAGGACACCGGCACCGAGACCGACCCGGTCGTCGACTCCGACACCGATACCGACTCGGACAGCGACGCCGATACGGACTCCGACGCCGACACCGACTCCGACGCCGACACCGACGCGGATGCCGACACGGACTCCGACACCGATGCGGACACGGACACCGACACCATCGGCGACACGGGCGTCCCCGACACCTCCCTCCCCCCGGACACCGGCGACACCGGGGCGACCGACACGGGCGGCGACGCCGACACCGACGCGGATGCGGACTCCGACACCGACTCGGACACCGATACCGATACCGACTCCGATGCGGACACCGACGCCGACACGGATGCCGACTCCGACACGGATTCCGACACCGACACCGACTCGGACACCGACGCCGACAGCGATGCCGACACCGACACCGACCCGCCCGTGGGCGTGGACGACGACGGAGACGGCTCGTTCACGCCGGACGACTGCGACGACACGAACCCGCGCGTCTACCCGGGCGCGACGGAGATCTGCGACGGGGTCGACAACGACTGCGCCGGGCCGGTGGTCGAATTCGGGCTCGTCACGCTCGACCAGACCACCAACTTCACGACGATCCAGGGCGCCATCGACGACTCGAGCCCGGGCTCGAGGATCGACGTGTGCACCGGCCAGTACCTCGAGATGCTGACCATCGAGCACGACCTCACGATCCACGGCGTGTACGGGCGCGACATGACGAACGTGTCGATCGGCGGCTCGAGCGTCGTCGTGATCGAGGGGGGCGACGTGACGCTCAGCGGGATGCGCTTCTCGCTCGGCTCCGGCTCGAGCGGCGGCCCGTCGAACGCCAGCAACGGCGGCTGCATCCACGCGTGGGACGCCGACGGGCTCACGCTGGTCGACGCGGCGGTCACCCTGTGCGCCGCGGAGTACGGCGGCGCCGTGCTCGTCGGGCAGTCCGGCGCCACGCTCACCAACACGAACGTCAGCCTCTCGGGCGCGCAGATCGCGGGCGGCGGCATCTACAGCGCGGGCCCGATCGTGCTGAACGACAGCAACGTCGACGCGAACACGGCCGACGACGGGGCCGGCATCTGGCTCGACCAGACGCGCCTCACCTGCACCGGCACGGGCTCGCTGTCGGCCAACGTCGCGACGGTGAGCGGCGGCGGGGTCTACGCGGCCGACTCCGCCATCGAGGGCTGCACCATCGCCCTGAACAATGCTCAGGTCGGCGGAGGCGGCGTCGCGGTCGGGTCGGTCGCGTCGATCACGGCGTCCGAGATCTCCGGGAACACCTCGCCGCTCGGCGCCGGGCTGTTCGCATCGAGCGCCGACGTCGAGCTCGACGACACGACCGTCACGCTGAACGCCGCGTCGAATGCCGGCGGCGGCGCGTGGGTCTCCGACGGCGTGCTGACGATGTCCGGTACCTCGGCGATCACCGCCAACACCGCCGTGATTGCGGGTGCCGGGGTGGCGATGGCCGACGCCGAGGTGGCCGGCGGCGCGATCTCCGCCAACGCGAGCCTCACGGGCGACGGTGGCGGCGCGTACGCCGAGGGCCAGAGCGGTCTCTCGGCCCTCACGATCACGCTGAACAGCGCGGATCGGGGCGCCGGCCTGTTCGCGACCGGCACGCTCGACCTCTCGCGCGTCTCGCTGCTCGCGAATGCCGCGGACGTCGCGGGGGGCGGGCTGTACGCCGTGAGCGCGACCATCACGGCGGTCACGCAGACCAACGCCACCAGCAACACCGCGCCGGAGGGCGCCGGGCTGTACCTCGATGCCACCGCCCTCGACGGCGGCGTGAGCACGCTGAACGTCGCGACGACCGGCGGAGGCGGCGCCTGGCTCGTGAACGGCAGCACGCTCACGGGCGTCGAGCTGCTGCTGAACAACGGCGGGGCCCAGGGCGGCGGGCTGCACGCGACCACGCCCTTCGCCGTGACCGGCGGTGTGATCTCGACGAACACGGCGGAGAACGGCGGGGGCGCGTACATCTCGTCCTCGCTGATCGGGCCGTCGATCCTCGGCACCCTCGACCAGCCGCTCGTCACGCTCAACACCGCGAGCACCGCAGGCGGCGGGCTCTTCGTCGACGGCTTCGTGACGGTCACCGGCGGCGCCGTGACGCTCAACAACGCCGCGAGCGGTGCGGGGAACGGCGGCGGCGCCTACGTGGCGGCCGGTCTGCTGGACAGCGTGCAGGTGAACTGGGGCGGAGCGTTGGCCACCAACAACCCCGAGGACGTGTGGACCGCGACCTCCGGGAACGCCTACGACTACGGGAACGCCGCGACCTTCTCCTGCGATTCCACCGCCTGCCTCTGACATCCGCGGGACACTGCAGGGAAATCTCTGTGTCATCACGGGGATGCGGGGCGGCGCGTACGTTGACCCCATGGACCTGGACGCCGACGACCCGTTCGACCCCCGCCCCGCTGTGGTGGGCGACGGTCGCTTCCACCTCCAGGGTCGCATCGGGGCTGGCGGCGCGGCCGAGGTGTTCCGCGCGCTCGACACGCAGTCCGACACCGAGTGCGCGATCAAGATCATGCAGGCGCCCCGCGGCGCGCGGCTCGAGTCGGGCACCCGCTTCCTCGCCGAGGCCCGCGCGATGTCGCGCATCCGGCATCCGCACGTGGTGCAGGTGCACGCCGCGGGCCGCGAGGGCGCCTGGTACTGGTTCGCGATGGACTACGCCGAAGGCGGCTCGCTGTGGCAGCACCTCCGGTTGCACGGCCCGATGGACCCGGGTGCGGCGCTCCGGATGGCGTTCGAGGTCACGAGCGCGCTGAGTGCGGTGCACGCCCTCGGGCTCGTCCACCGCGACGTGAAGCCGCAGAACGTCCTCCTCGGTCAGGACGGGATGGCGCGCCTCGCGGACTTCGGCATCGCGCGGCACCCCGAGGGCACGGCCCCGGCCCTCACCCGTCCCGGCGAGACGATGGGCACACCGGGCTACCGCGCACCCGAGCAGGCACGCGACGCGCACGAGGTGGGTCCCGAGTCCGATCTGTACGCCGTGGCGGCCACGCTGTGGACGGCGCTCACCGGGGAGCGTCCCGCCGGGGACTGGGAGGGCGCGCGGGTCGCGCCGGAGATCGCGGCGGTGCTCGAGCGCGCCACGCAGGCCGACGTCACGGCGCGCTACCCGACGGCCCGCGAGCTGGCCGCGGCGCTCGCGCAGGCCGCCGACACGCTCGCGCAAGCCGAGGGCCGGCTCGCGTCGCGCTGGATGGCCGAGCTCGACGATCCCGCGCGGGCGGGGACCCGCAGCGAGCCGCCATGGACGCTGTCCACCTGGTTCCAGAGCCTCTTCGGGGTCCTGCCTCCGCCGAAGCGACAGTAGAATCTCCCGTCACCACGGGGGATTCCATGGATGCCGCCGAGCTCGTCGCCTGGGTGCGCGGGCAGCTCGAAGCCCACGCCGACGCGGAGAAGTCCGCGTACATGCGCGCGTACCTCAAGACCGAGCAGCCGATGTACGGCGCGTCCCGTCCGGCCCAGAAGCCCATCTGGAGCGCGATGAAGAAGCGCTTCGTCCCCGCCGATCGCGACGAGTGGGAGGCGGGCGTCCGCGCGCTGTGGGCCGGGCCCGAGCGCGAGATGCAGTACGCCGCCATCGAGTTCGCGAAGGGCTTCAAGCGAATGGGCCGCACAGGGAGGAGTCAGCGGCTTCAAGCCGCTGAAGGCTCCCGGTCGAGTGATTTCTTGGATCCCGACGCGGTGCCGCTCGTCGAGCAGCTCGTCCGGGAGGGCGCGTGGTGGGACCTCGTCGACGACATCGCGGTGAACCTCGCGGGCGCCATCGTGGCGAAGCACCGCGAGGCGATGCGGCCGGTCATGGAGCGCTGGATCACCGACGAGGACGAGTGGATCCGCCGCACGGCCCTGCTCGCGCAGCTCAAGCACAAGGGCGACGCCGACCTCGAGCAGCACTTCGACTTCTGCCGCCGGTGCGCCCACGAGAAGAGCTTCTGGATCCGGAAGGCCATCGGGTGGTCGCTCCGGGACCACAGCCGGCGCGACCCCGACGCGATCCGGGCCTTCCTGGAGGCCCACGGGCACGAGCTCTCCGGGCTCTCGCGTCGCGAGGCGAGCAAGTACGTGTGAGCCCGGGCGTGCGGGTTTGTTGCGGCGTGTTTCAGTTCCAGCGGGTCCCATGGCAGGCGGATACCGTTTCGATGGGGAAAGCGAATGTCCGTTCTGATCCTGATGCTGGCCGGTTGCCTCACGACCATCGAGAAGCCCGTCGTCCCCGGTGACACCGACACCGACACGGATGCCGACGCCGACACGGACTCCGACGCCGACTCGGATGCGGATGCGGACTCCGATGCCGACGCGGATGCAGACGCCGACTCCGATGCGGACGCCGACTCCGATGCAGACGCCGACTCCGATGCAGACGCCGACTCCGATGCAGACGCCGACTCCGATGCGGACGCCGACTCCGATGCAGACGCCGACTCCGACGCAGACGCAGACTCCGATGCGGACGCCGATGCGGACTCCGACGCAGACGCCGATGCCGATGCGGACACCGACGCAGACGCGGACACCGATGCCGACGCAGACACCGATGCCGACGCAGACACCGATGCCGACGCGGACACCGACGCCGACGTCGACACGGGCCTCGGCTTCTTCACCGTCGTGTTCCACGAGGTCCACGCCGACCCCGACCCCGCGCTCGGCGACGCCAACTGCGACGGCCTGGTCGACAGCGGGGACGACGAGTTCCTCGAGATCCTGAACCTCGGTCCCGACAGCGCCGACCTCTCGGGCGCCACGCTGGAGGACCTCACGGGCACGCGGCACGTGTTCCCGTCCGGGACGGTGGTGCCCGCGGGCCAGGTGGTCGTCGTCTACGGCGGCGGCAGCGCGCTCTGCACCGCACCGGGCGCGCTGTTCCAGACCAGCAGCACGGGCCTGCTCGGCCTGAACAACGGCGGCGACACCATCACCCTGCTCGACGCCGACGGGCAGGTGCTCGACAGCGTCACGTACGGCGCGGAGGGCGGGCTCGACGTGTCGCTGACCGTCAGCCCCCAGGGCACCGCGGGCACGGCCTGGGTCGCGCACACGTCCCTCTCGTCCGACCCCTACAGCCCGGGCACGCTGGCGGATGGCTCCGCGTTCGGCTCGACCTGCGCGGGCTCGACGGGAACCGTCACCGGAACGGGGCTCGTGCTGACGGGCGATCTGTGCGGCGAGTCCGACGATCTCGTGTTCGGCTGCGGCCTGAACGGCGTCGACCGGGCCGTCGAGTGGACGCCGCCCTCCACCGGCACCTACCGCTTCTCCACCGAGGGCTCGACGTTCGACACGGTGCTCTCCGTCCGCACCTGCGCAGGGGCCGAGCTCACGTGCAACGACGACGCGATCGGGACCCAGTCGCTCGTCACGTACGACGTCACGGCGGGACAGACCCTGCTGGTGGCGGTCGGGGGCTACAGCTCGGCGTGCGGCACGTACGCGCTGACCATCGAGCCGCTCTGACGGGTCAGGGCATCGGCGACGCGAGCAGCACCTGGATGGGCTTCTCGCACTTGTCGCAGCGGACGTACATCGGGTCCTCCCAGTCGCCGCCCTCGGCGTCCATGGCCTCGCCGCAGGCCGGGCAGGTGCCCGTGACCCTGCGGACCGACCCGCGCTTGCCGAAGAAGTACCAGGCGATGCCCAGCGACAGCAGCGGGATGGCCCACGTGCTGATCAGGTGGACGCCAGGGATGACGATGGACGCGGCCCCGAGCACGAAGCCCCCGATGGCGATCGGCACGGCCTTCGACAGCCGCTGACCGTTCGAGAACCGCACGACGTCGGCCTCCCCCTGGCCCGTGCCCCCTTCCCGGGCCTTCAACGACACGCTCTCCACGCTGCCTCCACGCGACTCCGAGTAGGGAGCCGGGGCCCGGCATGCAACCCACGAGGGCCCGTCGCCCGCGGGTGGCGGATGCGCGGGAGTTGGCCTATCCTCGACGCGTCGGACGGCTCCATGCTCCTCGCCATCGCGCTCGCGCACTCCGCAGACCTCACCGTCTGTCCGTGACAGCGCAGCACACCACCCTCCAGAGCGCGCTCGCATCGGCATCCACGGGCGACCGCCTCCTGCTCTGCCCGGGGCTCCACAACGGCAATGCCGTCGTCAGCACCCCCGTGACCATCCTCGGGGAGTACGGGCCCGAAGCGACCCGCTACGCCGGACAGATCACGCTGCAAACAGCCGCCATCCGGGTCGAGGGTCTCCGGATGCAGAGAAGCACCGCGGGCCGTGAGCTCGTGGTCGAGCTGGGCGCTCAGGCCGAGCTCGTCGGGCTCGTCGCCGGGGGCTCGGCGAGCGCCGATCTCGACGGGGCGATCCTGAAGATCGCTTCCGGCGCCTCGGCCGTGGTCGAGCGCTCGTGGTTCGGCGACAAGCAGTCCCTCACCAAGGATGGAGGGTGCATCAAGGTGGGTGGCGGCGCGGCGCTCCATGTCAGCGACTCGTACTTCGAGCTGTGCCATGCGGGCGACGACGGGGGCGCGCTCTCGATCGTGAACGCCGAATGGAGCGTGATGCGGTCCCGGTTCATCGGGAACGAAGCCGGCGTCGACGGGGGCGCCATCCACGCGTCCGGGTCGACCGGCGACGTGCAGGAGTCGTGGTTCCGCTTCAACCTCGCGGGCGACAACGGCGGTGCGATCGAAGACGTGGGCTCGGCGGGGCTCGATGTCTCCGACTGCGGCTTCGCCGACAACGGGGCGGTCGGGAGCGGAGGCGCGATCCACGGCAGCGGCACGGGGGATCTCCTGGTCGCTCGCTCGTGGGCACGACGGAACACCGCCACCACCACGGGTGGTGCGATCCACGCCCAGGCTCGCGACGTGTTCTCGCTCTCCGCGAGCCACCTCTGCGAGAACTCCGCCGATCTCGGCGGTGGAGCGCACATCGCGGGCGTCGCGGACGGCCTCGTCACCGGGTCGGTCCTCCAGTCCAACTCCGGGCTGACGTCAGGCGGCGGGCTCCACGTCGACGCCTCGAACGTGCTGCTCGAGCGCAGCACGCTGGTCGACAACGACGGCTCGCAGGGCGCGGTCGTGCACGCCGAGGGGGCCAACGGCATCACGGGCCTCCTCGTCGCCATCGGGCTCAAGAACGGCACCACGGCGGTGCACGTCGCTCCACCGGCCTCCGTCGACTTCGACGACTCCAACTGGTCCCCGGGCCTCGTGACGGTCACTGGCGGCGGCACCTTCGACAATCTGCCCGGCACGTCCTTCGACCCGGATTTCCTGGCCTACACCGAGGGCGACTGCACGAGCTCCTTCGCACTGGCGCTGTTCAGCCCGCTGAACGATCGGGTCGCGATCCCGCTGGATCCCGACCAGAGCTACGGCGACATCGGGGCGTACTACGACGGCGGGCCCGTGCCCGTCCTTCCGATCGACGTCGACGGTGATGGGTGGGCCGCCGGCATCGACTGCGACGACTCCGATTCCTCGTACCATCCACTGGCCGTGGAGATCTGCGACGGGAAGGACCAGGACTGCGACGGCCGGATCGACGAGGACGGCGTCTGCACGTTCTGCCGGACCATCCCTTGGAATGGGTCGGTCTACCACTTCTGTGACGAGCTCCTCGACTGGAACGACGCCGTGACGGACTGCACGAACGTGGGCGCTCAGCTCGCGGTGATCGACGACACCGCCGAGAACACGTTCGTGTGGCAGGTGATGCGCAGCCTGCAGGCCGATCCCGACGTGTTCGGCACGGAGGACGACCCGTGGGTCGGCGCCGAGGACTTCGATGGCGACGGGGTCTTCGAGACACCGGGAGGCGATCCCGTCACGTACGCGCCCTGGCAGCTCACGCCCGCCGGGACGGCGGGGAGGTGCGCGGCGCCTTCCCTCTACGACGGGCGCTGGCACGACTACGACTGCGGAATCGCCCGGCCCTACGTGTGCGAGGCGTGCACGAATCCCGTCACGCTCCACCTCGACGACGACGGCGACGGATACGGGTCGCCGTTCTTCCAGACCACCGGCTGCCCCCATCCGGGTGCCGTGCTCGACGATACCGACTGCAACGACGGCGACCCGGCCATCAACCCAGGCGTGGTGGAGATCCTGGGGAACACCATCGACGACGACTGTGACGGCTTCGTCGACGAGGGCGGCGACGCCGACACCGACACCGACGCCGACACCGATGCAGACTCCGACGCGGACACCGACTCAGACGCAGACGCGGACACCGACTCCGACACCGACGCCGACACGGACACGGACACGGACACGGACACGGACACCGACTCCGATTCGGACACCGACTCCGATTCGGATACGGACTCGGATTCCGACTCCGATGCAGACACCGACTCCGATGCAGACACCGACAGCGACGCAGATACCGACTCCGATGCAGACAGCGACACCGACACGGCAGACGCCGAGGGCGAGCGCGTCGTGCACAGCGGCTTCGTCTGCGGGTGCGCCGGCGGGGCGCCCGGCGGGTCCGGGGTCCTCGTGGGCCTGGCGGTCCTGATGGCGAGGCGCCGATGATCCTGCTCGTGGCCAGCGCGCTGGCCGACTGTTCCGATTCCGTGAGCGACGACGCGCTCGACGGCCTGCTCGTCGACGCCCTGTCGGCCTACGAGGCCCTGCAGGCCGAGCGATTCGTGACGCTGGTCACCGAGATCGAGGCCAGCGTGCCCTGCCTCTCGACGCCGCTGCCCCGGCACCTGGCCGCGGGTGTACACCGCGCCCGCGGGCTCAAGGCGTTCGTGGGGCGCGACCACGACAGCGCCGCCGCGTCGTTCGCCGCCGCGCGGGCCATCGAGCCGGCCTACGCGTTCCCGACCTCGCTCGTGCCCGAAGACAACCCGGTGCTCGAGGACTACACGGCCATCGACCCCGCGACCCGCGCGGCCCGCCCCACCGAGCCGCCCGAGAGCGGCACGATCCGCGTCGACGGCAGCCGAGGCCACCGCCTCGAAGGGCTCCCCGCGCTGGTGCAGTGGATCGGAGACGATGGGGCCGTGCAGAACACGTGGCTCGTCGACGGCGACGCGCCCGACCCGCGCTATCCGCGCGTGGGGCACGCCGAGACCCCCGAGCCGAAGGTCCCGCGCAGCGCACGGCTCCACGTCGGGGCCGGCGCGATGTACCTCGACGCGCGCAACCGCTCCACGCGCCCCGGGATGGGCAGCATCGACGTGCTCGCCACCCTGCCGCTCGGGCCCGTCGACTTCGAGGTCGGTGGGCTCGTGGGCATCACGCGCGACGACATCGACGCGAGCGCGGCGGTCGACACCCGCTTCCTCGTCACGCCCGCCCTGCGCGCCGGCCTGCGGGTGCCCCTGGCCACGGGGGCCGTCGAGCCGTGGGTCGGCGGCTGCGCGCTCGTCACCTTCCATGGCAGCCCCGACGCGCCACCCGTCGGTCCCGGCGGCGCGGGCACCGCGGGGCTCTTCGTGCCCCTCGGAGGGCCCGTGGGGCTCGGCGTCGAAGCGCTCGCCGGGTTCAGCGAAGGGCTGCTGGTGCAGGGCGGCCTGGACGTCGGCCTCGGCCTCTGACCGGACGGCGTGCGGGAAACCGAGTAAGACACGTAGAGTCCGCGCATCCCGCCAGGGTGACTCCATCCGATGAACGACCCCGCGACCCACCCCGGCCGTCCCGTGAACGGCCCGTCCGACAGCATCCTCCGGCTGTCCGACTGCACGGTGGATCTCGCGCGTCACCGGCTGGTCCGCGAAGGCGACACCACGAGCCTCACCACCCGCGAGGCCGAGCTGCTGGCGTACCTCGCCGCGCGCGAGGGCACCGACGTCGAGCGCGACGCGCTGCTCACCGACGTGTGGGGCTACAAGTCCAGCAACCCCACGCGGGCCGTCGACTTCACCATCCGGCGCCTGCGCACCAAGGTCGAGCCCGACCCCGCGAACCCGGTGCACATCATCAGCGTGCGGGGCGTCGGGTACCGCTTCGTCGGCAACACGATGCCCGAGATCCTCGACGTCGACGCCCCGCCCGACGACGAGCCCGCGGCTCCCCCCGCTCCGCCGGCCGAGCCGCCCGACTCCACGCTCCCCCCGCCCCGCACCCGGTTCATCGGCCGGGTCCGCGAGCTCGAGCGGCTCGAGACGCTGCTCACCGAGGGGCGCCTCGTGGTGCTGCTCGGGATGGGCGGCAGCGGGAAGACCCGCCTGGCGCAGGAGTGGGCGCACACCCACCGCGACCGCTGGCCCGGCGGCGTGTGGTTCTGCGACCTCACCCCGGCGCGCGACCTCGGCGACGTGCTCGACGCCATCGCCGCGGGCGTGCGCGCGGGCCTCGACGCGCGGGCGACCGTCGAGCAGAGCCTCGACAAGCTCGCCACCGCGATCGACGAGCGGGGCGAGTGCCTCGTGCTCATCGACAATGCCGAGCACGTGCCGCTCGGCCCCGTCGTCGAGCAGTGGCTCGATCGCACCCACGACGCGCGGTTCGTCGTCACCACCCGCGAGCGCCTCGGCATCCGCGGCGAGGCCGTGCTGAACGTGCAGCCCATGGAGGACGACGACGCCATCGCGCTGTTCGTCGACCGCGCCTGCGCCGTGCGCGGTCCCGAGGCCGTCACGCACGCCGACGACAGCGCCATCCGCGAGATCGTGCGCGGGCTCGACGGGCTGCCGCTCGCCATCGAGATCGCGGCGTCCCGCGTGGGCTCGATGGCACCCGCCCAGCTCGCGAAGCGCCTGCAGTCGCGCTTCAAGCTCATCACGGCGCAGCCCGGCACCCGGCCCGACCGGCACGCGTCGCTCCGCGCGGCGCTCGACTGGTCGTGGGACCTGCTCGACGACTGGGAGCGCCAGGCCCTCTGCGTGGCCAGCATCTTCCGCGGGGGCTTCACGCTCGAAGCCGCCGAAGAGGTGCTGCTGCCCGAGGATCCCGACGCCCCGTGGACCCTCGATCTGCTCCAGTCCCTGACCGACAAGAGCCTCGTGCTCACCGAGAGCCCCAGCGGCGGCGACGTGCGCTACCGCCTGCTCGAGTCCGTGCGCGCGTACGCCGGCGAGAAGCTCGAGGCGCTCGGGGATGCCGACGCGCTGCGGGCGCGGCACGCCGAGTACTACATCCGCGAGGGCGAGAACCTCGCTGCGGCCGTCGAGGGGCCCGCCGGCGCCGAGATGCTCGAGCGGCTCGCGGCCGAGCGCGGCAACCTCATGGCTGCCTGGATGAAGGCGCCCGACCCCGTCCAGCGCGTGCGTGCGGCCCTCGCGGTGCGGGTCGTGCTGCTGATGCGCGGTCCGCTCGACGGGTTCGCCGAGCTGCTCGATCAGATGGTCGCGCTCGCTGCCCAGGCGCCCCCCGCCGTGCGTGCCCGTACGTACATCGCCCGGGCGCGGTTCCTCGAGGGCCACCGTCCCGAAGATGCCGAGGCCGACCTGCTGCGCGCCCTCGACGACGCCGGCGAGCTCCCCGAGCTCCGCGCGATGGCGCTCTACACGCTCGCGTCGATCCGCACGACCCAGACGCGCTACGACGAGGCCGAGTCCTCGTTCCGCGAGGCGATGGAGCTGCACGCCCGCACCGGCGAGCGCGCGGCGATGGGCCGCGACGCGATCGGGCTCGCGTACATCCTCGCGAAGAAGGGCGCCGTCGACGCCGCCGAGCGCATGTACCAGCGCGCGCTGGCCGTGTTCCGCCGCACGGGCGACCGCTGGGGCATCGGGCTGGCGCTCGCGAACCTCTTCGGCCTCGTCGACAGCGCCGGGAAGTTCGACATCGCCGACCAGTACGCGCGCGAGGCGATCGGCATCCTGACCGACGTGGGCGACCGCAAGAACTGCGCACGCGTGCTGTGCCAGCACGGCATCCGCCTGCACTGGCGCGGGCGGAACGACGAGGCCGAGCGTGCCTTCCGCGACGCGCTCGCGCTGCAGCAGCAGATCGGCGACCGCCGGTGGGAGGGCGTCGTGCTCACCGACCTCGCCGACCTGCTGCTCGCCGACGACCGCCTGGCCGAGGCCGAGGCCCTGCTCACCGAGGCGATGGGCATCGCCCGCGAGAGCGACGACCCGCTGCAGGAGGCCCAGGTCCTCCGCGCGATGGGCATCGTACGCGTGCTCGAAGAGACCGACTGGGAGGCCGACGCGCACCTCGAAGACAGCCTGGCCATCCTCCGCCAGCACGACGCGCTGCATCTGCTGCCCGCCACGCTGCACGGCCTCGCCCTGTTGCGGCTCGAGCAGCGCCGCCTCGACGAGGTGATGGGCTACCTCTCCGAGGCCGAGCGCGAGGCGTCGCGCCAGGGCATGCCGCGCCTCCGGGCCCTGCTCGCGGGCATCCGCGTCGCGACGTACGTGGCGAGCGGCGACCACGACGCCGCCCAGGCCGAGCTCGATCACACCGAAGAGCTGCTCGGGCCCTACGCGCCCAGCCTTCCAGGGCTCGGCGCCGTGGCGCGCGCGTGGGTGGCGCACGGGGCGGGCTACGCCGACGCGGCCGTCGAGCACCTCTCGAAGGCCACGGCCACCGAGCCGACCGTGGCCCTGCTCGCGCGCACGCTGCAGCGCGAGCTCGAGCCCGAAGACGACAGCTGGTTGCTCTGATGCCCGAGAGCAGCCCCGTCGTCATGAGCTGGCAGCTCCCGGTCCGACGCCCCATCGCGGCCGTCTGGGCAGCCGTGTCCGACACCGATCGCTTCAACCGCGCCCTCGGGCTCGGCATCGAGTTCACCGAGAACGTCCTGCCCGACGGCAGCATCGAGCGGCGCGCGGTGCTCCGCCGCTTCGGGCTGAAGGTCACGTGGGAGGAGCAGCCCTTCCACTTCTGCGCGCCGCAGTGGCTGCAGCACGAGCGCATCTACGACAACGGCCCCGTCGCCCGCAGCACGGTCGAGGTGCGCCTCGAGGGCACGCCCGACGGCACGATGCTCCACTACACGCTCTCGCTGGTGCCGCGCATGGGCCTGCTGCGGCCCGTCGTCGCCGCGGAGGCGAAGCTCACGACGCGCCCCCAGGTCGACCGAGCGCTCACCGAGATGGTGGCCCTGCTCGAAGGCCGTCCCAACACCTACGACGCGCCGCCCGACCCCCTCGCCGACGAAGCGCACACCCTGCTCGAGAACGGCCTGCGTGAAGTGCGGCCCGAGGCCCTGTCGAAGGCGCTGCTCCGGCACATCGAGCACGCTCCGCTCGCCGAGCAGGCGCGCCTGCGGCCCCTGGCGTTCGCCCGGTCCCTCCAGATCCCCGAAGACGACGCCATCCGCGGCTTCCTCGACGGCGTCCGCAACGGCGTGCTCGAGCTGTCGTGGGAGCTGCTGTGCCCGAGCTGCCTTGCGCCGAAAGCCGGGCAGGCGAAGCTCGACATCCGCCCGAACGACGTGCACTGCCGGTCGTGCAACATCCGCTACGACGGCAGCTTCCCCGACTCGGTCGACGTCGTGTTCCGGCCCGCGCGGCACCTCCGCGAGGTCGAGGTCGCGGTCGCCTGCCTGCTCTCGCCGGGCCGCACGCCCCACGTGCTCGTGCAGGAGCCGATCGAGCCGAGGCAGACCGTCGAGTGGCTGCTCGATCTCGCCGTGGGCGGGTACCGCCTGGCGACCGAGCTCGGCACCGCGAGCGTCGAGGTCCGACCGGGCATCCGCGCGGATCGCATCACCGTCGACCTGACCGACCAGGGCATCCAGCCCGCGGTCCTTCGGGTGGGGCCCGGCCGGGTCCGCGTGGTGATCCGCAACCGCACGCGACGCCTCGTCGCGCACCTCGAGAAGTCCTACCGCCCCCGCGACACCCTCACGGCCGGGCGCCTCTTCGAGCTGCCCGACTCCCGCGACCTGCTTCCGCCCGACGCCGTCGCGCCCGGGCTGCACGTGGCGGTGAAGGCGGGCTGGGTGGTCGCGATGACCCACGTCATCGCGAGCGGAGGCCAGACGAGCGCCATCTGGGACGAGCCGAGCGGCGTCATCGGCAACGGCACCTGGCTGCGGGTGTACGACGACCCGGTCGCGGCCCTCGCCACGGTCGAGTCCTACGACGGCGACCCCGACGTGGCGGTGGGCCTCGCGCGCGGCCCGGTCGTCTGGCTCGAGCAGGGCGACGAGTCCATGCCCACGGGCTCGACGGTCGACGCGGCCCTCGAGATCATGCGCTCCGTCGGCGGTGGGCACGTGGCCGCGGCGCTCGACGCGATGCAGGCCCTGGCACCGCTGCTCGAGGGGCGGGCCACCCACAAGCCCGGTGTCGTCGGGGCCTACGCGCTGCTGCGGTTCCACTCCGCCGCCGACCGGCACGCCGAGGCCGTGAAGGCGCAGCAGGCGTCGTCCGAGCCCGCACCCGAGGTGCTCGACGGCTACCGGGTGCGCGGCGAGCTCGGGCGGGGCGGGATGGGCCGCGTGCTCGACGCCGTGGCGCCCGACGGCCGGCCCGTCGTGCTCAAGGTGCTGCTGCCCGAATTCGCGCGCGACCCCGACCACCTCCAGCGCTTCTACAACGAGGCGTACGTCACGTCGTCCCTCGAGCACCCCAACATCGTGCGCGTCTTCGACTACGGCATCACGCACGACGGCCAGACGTACATGGTGATGGAGAAGCTCGAGGGCCACGAGCTCGACGCGTTCGTGAAGGCCGGCGTGATGAGCGCCGCCCGCGTGCAGCACGTGGGCGTCCGGATCCTCGACGCGCTCCAGGCCGCGCACGAAGCGGGCATCGTGCACCGCGACGTGAAGCCGGCGAACGTCTTCGTGCTCGAAGACGGCGAGGTGAAGGTCATCGACTTCGGCATCGCGCATCCGATGGAGAAAGACGACGAGCTCGCCGAACGCGGCGTGATCATGGGCTCTCCGCGGTACATGAGCCCCGAGCAGGTCGCCCGCGACCCCCTCGACGGCCGCACCGACCTCTACAGCGCCGCGCTGGTGCTCTACGAGTGCCTCACCGGCGAGGTCCCCTTCGAGGGCGAGTCCGTCTACGCGCTGGCCATGGCGCGCCTCGACCACCCGCCGAAGCCGCTGTCCGAGACGTCGCCGAATCCCCTCCCCGACGGCTTCGAAGGCGTGATCATGCGCGCGCTCGAGGTCGATCCGCCGCGGCGCTTCGAGACGGCCGCGGCGATGGCCGACGCGCTCGCCGCGGTCGAGTGCGAGCCCATCGAGGGCTGACGCTTCAGGGCGACAGCACGCTCTCGAGCGCTGCCTGGAGCTGGGTGCGACGGTAGGGCTTCGCGAGGAGCACGACGTGGGGCCGGCCCGCGAACGAGCGCGCGTCCATCGCACCGGAGCAGATCACGACGGGCTGCTCGGGCTTCAGCTCCCGCACCCGTCGGAACACCTGCTCGCCGCCCATGCCGGGCATCGAGAGGTCGAGCATCACGACGTCGAAGTGCTCGGCCCCGATGCGGTCGAGCGCGGACTCGCCGTCGGCCGCCTCGACGACGTCGAAGCCCGTGACCTCGAGGAGCCGGCGGGCCACCCGGCGAACCGCGTCGTCGTCGTCGACCAGGAGCACCCGCGCCCGCGTGGAGCCCGCCACGCGCTCGACGGGCTCGCCAGCGGGAGCCGCGGGGGACGCACCGCCGGGCAGGTACACCCGGAACACCGCCCCCTCGCCCCGCGCGCTGTGGACCTCGACGAGCCCGCCGTGCTGGTGGACGATGCCGTGGACCGCAGCGAGCCCCAGCCCGCGCCCTTCGGCCTTGGACGAGAAGAACGGGTCGAACACGCGGGCGGCGGTCTCGGGGTCCATGCCCGGGCCGCTGTCGCGCACTTCGAGCACCACGTGTGTGCCGGGCGGGAGGGGGCCGTTGAGCGGGTCGGCGCCCTCGGCGTCGGACACCGTGCGGACCGCCGTGGACACGTGCACCGTGCCCACCTCGCCCACGGCTTCGATGGCGTTCGTGACGAGGTTCATGACGACCTGATCGATCTGGGACCCGTCGATCGACACGCTGGGGAGGGCCCCGTGGAGCTCGACCCGCACATCGACCCCGCTGCGACGGGCCACGTGGAGGTCGCGGATGCGGGTGTCGAGATCGAGCTCGGCGACCTGCAAGGGGCCCTTGCCGGCGTAGGCCAGCAGCTGGCCCGTGAGCCCCGACGCCCGCATGGCGGCCTCGCGGATGCGGCTCACGGCGGTCATGGCCGTCGCATCGAGATCGGCCTCGGCCTCGAGCAGCTCGGCGTTCCCGAGCACGCCGACGAGCAGGTTGTTGAAGTCGTGCGCGATGCCGCTGGCGAGCAGGCCGAGGCCCTCGAGCCGCTGGGCCTGGAGCGCGCGGGCCTGGATGGCGCGGTCGCGCACGCGCCCCGTGATGTCACGGACGACGATCATCCGATACGTCGCGCCGTCGACCACGGCCTGACGCACGTCGAGCTCGCACCACACGGGCGTGCCGTCGAGGCGGAGGACCTCGATCTCGATGGAGCCCTCGACGCCCGACCGCACGCGGTCGATGACCAGCGCGTGGTCTTCGGGGCGGGAGAACTTCAGGATCGGCTGGCCCACGAGATCTTCGCGGCGGGCGCGGAGCAGGCGCTGCGCCGGCTCGTTCACGTCGACGAAGACGCCGTTCTCGTGGATGGCGATGCCTTCGGAGCTCGCCTCGGCGTAGAGGCGGAACCACGCCGTGATCTGGCGACGCTCCTGCTCGGATGCGAGCCACCGCATCGTCTGGGCGACGAGCGCGCTGATCGTCATCAACGCGTCGACGGAGCGCTCGAGCGCGGGCGGCTCGCCCTGCCACCAGAACGAGAGCAGTCCCCACACCGCGTCCGGCCCGACCATGGGCAGCAGCAGCCCGCGCGAGAACCCGAGCGACTCGAGCGCCACGCGCACCGAAGAGGTGGGGTCGAGGTCGTCGATGCCGTACACCACGGGCTGCCCGTCGAGCGTGCGTCGCGTCAGCTCGGGGAACATGCCGAGCGGGTATTCGTCGGAGGGCGCCCGGAACGCCCCGACGGCTGCGAGGCGCACCGCGATCCCGCGCTCGCGATCGATGCGGTAGAGCGCAGCGGACCCGGAGCGGAGCGCCTGGGACAGGGCTTCGAGCAGCCGGGTCAGCCCGGTGGACGGGTCGTCCGGGCGCACGTCGAGGAGCGCGGCGGCGACCCGCGCGACGACTTCCAGGCCCACGACTCCGGAATCCGGCATGACGCCCGACTAACCGGTCGAAGGTGCGCAGCCGTTCGACAGGGCGCTTTCATCGGCTACGGATCCACCCGTGCCCGTCGTCGTCGCCCTGCCCTTCGTGCTCTTCGGCCTGCTGATCGCGGGCGGGGTGCTGTTCGGCTTCCTGATCGTGAACCAGCTCCGGTTCAACGCGTGGTGCCGGGCGCACGGCCTGCCCGGCCTCACGCTGCGCGAGCTGTTCTGGGCGCACGTCTCCGAGTACTTCGCCGCGGTGCGGGTGGGCTGGTGGTTCGTGCGGGCGAACCTCGCGCAGCGCAGTCCCCGTCCGCAGGGCCGGCCGGTGCTGTTCGTGCACGGCTACACCCAGAACAGCACCAACTTCTGGCGGCTCCAGCAGGAGCTCACGACGCGCGGGCGTCGCTGCCACACCGTGTTCCTCGGCATCGCGTGGCCCTGGCGGCGCATCGCGGCGTACGGGCACGCGCTCGAGCGGGCGATCGACCGCGCGGGCCCCGACCCGGTCGACATCGTGGCGCACTCCATGGGTGGGCTGGTGCTGCGCGAGGTACTGCGCCGGCGCCCCGGGCTGCGCGAGCGCATCGCGTCGGTCGTCACGCTGGGCACGCCGCACCACGGCACCGCGGCCGCGCGCTGGTTCACGTGGATGTACCCCACACGCGAGCTCTCGTACCGGTCGGAGTGGGTCGAAGCGCTGCCCACGCTCGACGCCCTGCTGCCCGGCGTTCCGATCACCACGGTGGGCGGCACGGCCGACATGATCGTCTACCCCGAGGAGAGCACCGAGCAGCCCGGCTCGCGCCACGTGCGGCTCGAAGGCGTCGGCCACGCGGGGCTCCTCGTGCATCCCGAAGCGATTCAGGCCGTTCTGGAGGGCGTCTCGGCTTGCTAGCGGCGCGGACTCCCACGAGCATCGAGGCTTCCGACGGCGTTGCTCGCGGGCCGAGCCGGATCTGCCTCACGCAGATGACGCAGAAGGACGCAGATGACGCAGAAACGAGGCCGTCACGGGTCGAACGTCGTCGTGTCCCCCGGGTCGGGTCGACAGAGAGGCCCTTCCCGCGGACCGGAATCGGAGCTCACCAGAGCACGCCGTCGTTTCGGGACGCTCGGGTGAGCGGACCCGCCGACGACCTACCCGTCGTTCGAGGCCGTCCGACCCGGCCCCGCGCCCGGCGGGACTGGCGGTCTTAGTGGTGCAATCAGGCGCCCATCGAGCGAGCGAGCGTCGTGCCCTGTGGCCCTCTGTGGACCGCTGTGCGCGATCGACGCGCCGATCCGGCCGGAGCCCATCGACGTTCGGTTCACGCACGGCTCGGTGTGAGACTCACCGAGCTCTGCGTTCGGACTGTGAAATTCAGGAGAGCTCTGTGTTTGGGCCCTGGGACGGCTGACTCCGAATCGTCCGTCCACCCAAGTCCTTCGTGCTGAGAGTCGCCCACCGACGAGGCCGGGGAGGGCCTGCCCGAGAACCTGGCAAGAACTCGGCAGAGTCTAAATCCGCGGCCGGTGCCGAATGGCAACGCGCGCCCGGTCGACGAGGGGCCTGGGGGCAGACCGGGACCACGGCTCACCAGAGCAGCCCGACTCCCTGGTCCGCAGCCGTCCAACACAGGCGACCGGAGTCCCGTCGCCCTGAGCTCGTGCTCGTGCTCGTGCTCGTGCGACGTGCTCGTGCTCGTGCTCGTGCTCGTGCTCGTGCTCGTGCTCGTGCTCGTGCTCGTGCTCGTGCTCGTGCGTCGTGCTCGTGCGACGTGCTCGTGCTCGTGCTCGTGCTCGTGCGACGTGCTCGTGCTCGTGCGACGTGCTCGTGCTCGTGCGACGTGCTCGTGCTCGTGCGACGTGCTCGTGCTCGTGCTCGTGCTCGTGCGTCGTGCTCCTGCGACGTGCTCGTGCTCGTCCTCGTGAGACGTGCTCGTGCTCGTGAGACGTGCTCGTCCTCGTGAGACGTGCTCGTCCTCGTGCTCGTGAGACGTGCTCGTGAGACGTGGACGTGCCCGTGAACCCGCGTGAGGGGGGCCGTAGGGTGCGGCCGCAGGCCGCAGTCGCGAAGCGACCGAGCGCGAATGCGCGAGCCCGGAGGACACCCGACGGCGAAGCCGGCACGCCCAGACCCAGAACCCGACACCGAATACCGAATACCGAATACCGCCTACAGCGGGCTGATCTCCCCCGCGAGGTCGTGCACCATGCGCCGGCGCACCTCTTCGACCGGACGCCCCGCGCCCAGCAGGCAGTAGAGCTTCGTGAGCGCGGCCTCGGGCGTCATGTCGTGGCCGGAGACCACACCGATGTCGGAGAGCGCGCGGCCGGTACCGTAGAGGTCCTGGTGGACGCGGCCGGAGTGGCACTGGCTGCAATTCACCACGACGGCGCCGCGGTCGATGGCCTCGCCGATGGCGTCGAGCAGGCCGGCCTGGGCGCTGGGGAAGGTGCCGGTACCGTAGGTCTCGAGGACCACGCCGTCGACCGGGTCGGCCAGCACGCGCCGCAGCAGGGTCTCGCTGATGCCGGGGAACACGCGGAGCGCGATGACCTCGGGCTCCCGCTCGAGCTCGACCGCTCGCGGGACGCCGCTGCCCGCCGGCCGGACGAGGTCGAACCGGACGTCGATGCGCACCCCGACCTTCGCGAGCGGGCGGAGGTTGCCCGACGCGAACGCGACGAAGTCGTGGTTGTGGATCTTCTGGGCGCGGTTGCCGCGGAACAGCTGGGCGCCGAAGTACAGCGTGACCTCGGGGATCTCGAGGGTCGCGAGGATCAACGCCGTGACGAGGTGCTCCCGGCCGTCGCTGCGCACGTCCTGCAGCGAGAGCTGGGCGCCCGTCATCACGACGGGCTTCGCCAGCCCGTGCAGCAGGTACGACAGCGCGGACGCCGTGTAGACCATGGTGTCGGTGCCGTGCAGCACGACGAAGCCGTCGTAGTCGTCGTACCGCGCGACGATCTCGCCCGCGATGCGCACCCAGTCGCTCGGGCGCATGTTCGCGCTGTCGAGCAGCGGCTCGAGGCGGTGCAGATCCCAGTCGGGCAGCGCGGGCCGCGACTCGATGGACTTGAGGTACCGCTCGACGAAGCCCTTCGCCGGCACCCAGCCGTACTCCGACAGCGCCATGCCGATGGTGCCGCCGACGTGGAGGATGCAGACCTTCTTCGTCACGTCAGAACCCGACGCGACGCATGACGAGCCGCGGCAGGCTGCGGATGACGAGCATGATCCAGCCCCACATGAACGGCGCGTAGACCATGGGCTTCTTCGCGTCGATGGCGGCCAGCACGCGGCTGGCGACGCCCTCGGGGTCGCCGGCGAACGGCGGGGGTTTGAGGCCCTCGGTCATGCCGGTCTTCACGAAGCCGGGCTTGACGCAGACCGTGACGAGCCCGTCTGCGCGGTACTTGTGGTCGAGGGACTCGAGGTAGTGCGAGAGCCCCGCCTTGCTCGACCCGTACAGCGCGACGGGCTTGCGGCCCCGGTCGCCCGCGACGCTCGAGAAGACGCAGAGGGTGCCGCCGCCGCCCTCCATGAGCAGGTGCCGGGCGTGCTCGCAGAAGATCACGGTGTTCGCGTAGTTCACGGTCAGCACGCGCCGGGCGAAGTCGAGGTCGGCCTCGAGCTGGTCCTGCGTGCCGAACAGCCCCGCGGTGACCACGACGCAGTCGATCTTCCCGAGGGCCTCCTTCGCGGCGGCCAGCGCCGGAGCGAACGTCTCGGGACGCTCGAGGTCGCACGCCGCGGCCTTCACGGGCTCGCTGTCGGCCCGGACCGCGAGGTCGACCGCCGACCGCTCGAGCTCGGCGACATCGCGGCCGAGCAGGAACAACCGATCGCCGCGCGCGGCCATCTGCCGGGCCAGCGCCCGCCCCATCCCCTTCGTTGCGCCCAGAAACGCGACGTTCATGGTCCCTCCGGTGGAGCGGGCATGTAACCCCGTGGTGAGATGCGGTCCGGAGGGTCGCATGGCCTGGGGACTGGTCTTCATTCTCGGGAGCTGGGGCGCCGTCATGGGGCTGGTCACGTCGCTCGTGGGCGTGCCGCCGCACATCGAGCCACTGCTCTGGCTGGGCGCCTACGTCGTGTGGATTCCCGTGATCCTGTGGCGCCGGGCCGAGCCCTTCCAGACCGGGCTGGCGGCGTCGCTCGTGTCGGGGTTCCTCGTCGGGCCCATCCAGGCCGCCCTGCTCGGGCTCTACCGCGCGAACAACCCGTGGTACGCCGACGCGTTCACGGGGTCCGTGCGCGACGTGCAGATCGGCATGGTGGCCGGCGGCGTCGTCGCGGGGTTCGTGTTCGGGCTCTTCGTGGGCGGGCTGGCGTGGCTCGCCGCGAAGGTCACAGGACGAACGTCAGCAGCACCAGCGCCACAGGCGCGATGACGCCCGCCGCGAACGGCGCGACGCGGAGGAACCGGTCGCCGTCGGAGGGCGCGGGCCACTCGGAGTCCTGGAACGCGATGGGCAGCTCGCTGGTCGACCGCCACGAGAGGTTCCACAGCACCCCCGCGTAGAGGTACAGGCAGCCCGATGCCACGAGGTTCGACAGCGAGCTGTCGGGGTAGGCGCCGTCGCGCCACCACAGGTACGCGTCGTACGACCAGCTCGTGCTGAACAGCCACAGGCACGCGGCCACCGCGACGGGGACGGCCCCGCGCTGCCCGAACAGGCCCTTGGCGAGCGTGCCGACGGCCCAGGGCGCCGTGGCGAACGTGAGCACGCCCATGAACGTGGCGTCGACGCGGTCCCACGTCGGGTCGCCCGCGAAGGGCGCGAGCAGCAGGAGGGCCATCCACGCGGTGGCGAACGTCGCGAGCTTCCACGGCTGGAGCAGGAACCGCCAGTAGTCCGCCGACCGGATCTCGAGATCCTCGCGCACGAGCAGCGCAGCGAGCGCTCCGGCGCACGCGACGATCCAGACGACGGTGTAGAGACGGGGGTCCATGGCACCGGTTCGGTAATCGGATCCGACGGACCGAGGGGGGCAACCCGGCGATCTTGGCGAACGCCGTACAACGGTCAGGGAGATGTCAGGACCCTACGGACAGTCGAGGTTGACCCAGGCTCCCGGGTCGTCGAAGTCCGGGTTGGGGATGTTCGTGATGGTGCCGCCCGGCACGCAGTCGTCGCCGAACGGCTGGTTGCCGAGGTAGGTCACGCCGGCCCCGCCGCCCACGAAGTCCGCGTACTGCACGACGAGCGACTGGCCGCCCGGATCGGTGGTCGTCCGCGTGAACGTGAAGTCGGCGCCGTTGCCCGAGGCCCCCCACCGGCTCGTCGCGTCGAACGAGAACGTGAAGGTCGTGCTGCCCGTGACATCGGGGTCGCCCATGTTGTTGGTGTAGAGGAAGGACAGGTTGAACGTGTAGTCGCAGTCGTCGTTGACGGCGCCGGGCGTGCCGAGCTGGCCCGCGTCCCCGAAGGACGTGCGGCCGTCGCACCAGAACGTGGCGGTGTTGTTGGCCACGTCGGTCATGAAGTCGGGGTCGAGGGAGAACGTGGCGCCGTCGGGCGTCGCCGTGCCCGTCGAGAACGTGGCGTCGTAGTCGACGATGTCCATGTCGATCGCGGCCGTGGCCGAGAGGAGGGACAGGGGCGTCGTGGTCGCGGTGGTGTCGGGCAGGACGACCGTGTCGTAGTAGTACGCGGCCGTCACGGGGCCCGCGCCGGGGATGACCTCGGTGTTGTAGACCGTGGTGCCCGCGTTGGCGGCGTCGTTGATCAGCACGACGTAGTCGCCCGGCTTGATGAGCAGGTTGTCGGCGACCGTGTGGGCCTGGTTGTCGGCGCGGATGAACATGCCCGCCAGATCGACGGCCTTGGTGGCGCTGGTGTTGTGGATCTCGATCCACTCGTCGTCGGTCGAGACCGGGTTCGCCATGATCTCGGTGACGACGATGTTGAAGGGCGCGCAGCTGCCGTTGAACGTGTTGCAGTCGGCCAGGAAGCCGTCGCAGTCCTCGTCGACGGCATCGGTCTCGTCTTCGACGGCACCGGGGTTGATGGCGCTGTCGGCGTCGTTGCAGTCGCACGCGATGCCGCCGCACAGACCGCCGGTCTCGATGGCGTCGGTGAGGTAGCCGTCATTGTCGAAGTCGGCTTCGAAGCCGTCGAGCACGAAGACACCGGGGCCGGGGCTCGAGGTGTCGGGACGGTCGGGAGCCCCGACGAAGAGCGACGTGCCGAGCGCGACCGAGCGCCCGAAGTTCTCGCCGGCGCTGAGCGACGCCGCGGTGCTCTGGCCGACCTCCTGGTTCAGCACCCAGGCATCGGTGCCCGGGTCGTTGAACACCCACACCTTGCCGCCCGTCGCCTGCCCGCTCCACGCCGTGGCGTTGGGGTGACCGACGACCAGGCGGTCGGAGGCGATGGCCACGTCGGTCCCGAAGTTCGAGGACGCCTGGACCACCGGCGCCGTGAAGGTCCCATCGAGGCCCCACGTGCCGGCGTTCAGGAGGTAGGCGAAGGCCGCGCCGGCGTCGATGCTCGTGGGCACCCCGATCAGCGGGACATCCGCCCCGGGGGCGCCGACGCCGAGACCGGTGCCGTTCAGGTCGACGCTGAACCCGAACGCGGCACCGGCTTCGAGGTCGGTGGCCTCGATGATCTGCTGCTGGGTGAAGGCGATGGTGCCGCCGGCGGGATCGGTGAAGTAGAAGACGCCGCCGGACGCGTCGCCGCTGACGGCCTCCTGGTTGCCGGGAGCGCCGACCACGACGGACTGCCCATCGGCCGAGATGTCGACCGCCGCCCCGAATCGCTCGTTGTTGTTGGGGGCGGTGCCGTCCGAGAGCGTGTCCTCGAGGGCGAAGGTGCCGCCGCCCGCGTCGTAGACGTAGGCCTCGCCGCGATTGCTGCCCGTGCCCGCGCGCGGCGCACCGACGATCAGCGTGTCGCCAGCGGCATCGAGTGCGACGGCATAGCCGAAGTCGTCGTTCGGACCGGCCGAGAGGGTCTGGGTCGCCCCGAAGACCGCCGCACCGCTCGGCGCGACGAAGACGTAGACCTCGTCGATGTCCGGGGCGCCCACGACGAAGACGTTGTTCGACACGTCGACCGACCACCCGGCGTGCCCGTTCGCTACGGCGCCGAAGGGCGCGTCACCCCAGAGCTGGGAGCGCTGGGACCACACGCCGGCGTTGAAGTCGTAGACGACTGCCATCCCGACCTGCGCCGCACCGAAAGGGTCGTCGGCCTGGGGAATGCCGACGATGGCGGTGGTGCCGTCGATCGCGATGTCCCACCCCACGTCGTCAGCGTCGTTCGCCGCCGCGAAGCCCACCGCGGGGTTCAGGATCGTGTTGGTGTCGTAGAAGATCGGGTCGACCACGACGGGGTACACCGCCTCGGTGTCGTCGAAGCTCAGCGTGATCACGCAGTCGGCGCCGGTGCAGTCGAGCCCCATCCAGCTCGCGAGCGTCTCGCCGCGGTCGTCGTAGACCTCGAGCGAGTCGTACATCATCTGGACGTTGCCGTTGTCGCTCGCGAACCGCACGCCACCGGGGCCCATCCAGGGCTGAAGATCCCCCGACACGACGAGCTCGATGGTGACCGGGCCGACGCCGCTGGGCTTCGAGGCGATGTCGAACCCCTGCTCGAGCGCCGGGCCCTTCGCGACGTACCACTCGGTGATGCCCGGCCGCGCGACCGTCACGCGCTCGCCACTCTGCATCTCGCCCGCCTCGGCGGGGCTCGTGTCGCCCTCGCGGCCGAACGCGCCCAGCGCCATGGTCACCGACCATGCGGCCCCTTCGTCGCGGACCACGAGCCCATCCGCCGCGACATCCGCGACGAGGGTGCCCTCGGGATCGACGGTCTGGACCGACGGCTCGGACGAGCAGGCGAACAGGGTGACGCTGAAGAGGATCGCGGGGATCGCGGACCTGGACATGGGGACTCCGGCTGGATGTGCGCCAGGACCATACCCTCTCGAAACGCGCTTCCCACCGAGCGATATCGCACACGTGGGCGATATCACCCCATGGTGCTGCGGGTCCGCAGCTGGTGTGCGACTGCGGCGATGCGCTCTCGGGCGTCGTCGTCGGATCCCGTGCCGAGGGTGGAGCGGTAGGCATCCACCAGGGCGGCGACGCGCTCGGCGCTCGGCCCGAGCTCGAATGCGGTCCCGTCGAGGAGGAGCTGCCGACGTGCTCGACGAGGAGCCCGTCGGACCAGGCGTACCTGTGGGAGCGGGTGCGCGTGCGGACCTCCACGCCGACACGGGTCACGGCGATGCGGGTGCGCTGCGCGGCGAGCCAGGCGCGGTAGCCGAGGTACATCGTCCCGTGGCCCCCGCACTGCACCGCTCCGATCAGCACGGTGCGCGAGAGGTCGAAGCCCTCGACCAGGGAGAAGCTCGCCGTGAAGAGGAAGGCGTTCAGCACGGCCGAGAGCGCGACGTTGGGGCTCGGCGCGCGACGAGCGTGCACGACGAAGCCGTCGTGGGTCCACTCCAGCTTCAGGTGGGGGTCGTCCTCGAGGTCCTCCATGCGAGCTCCGGCCTCCGATCGTACACCCGGTGCCCGGGGTTGCGACAAAACGATCGCAGCTCGCGAGCCGGCCCGATCGGCGAAATCCACCCCGTCCGCCGGGAATTCCAGCGATCGAGGTGACACCGGCCCGTGGCACGTTACTCGCAATGACGGCAGACCGACCGCATTCGGGTCCTTCTGTGTCTGCCTTTGCTTGTTGTTGCTTGCGCCCCCTCGTGGGCGAGCGAAATCGCTTGGAGACTCGAAATGCGTGTGCTGGCGCCACTGTTCGCGGCGGGCCTGGTCCTGCTCGGCCTGCTCGGTTGCTCTGAGAACACCCTCAGCAACCTGCCTCCCAAGGAAGACACCGGAGATACCGGGCTTCCCGAGATTCCCCCTCCCCCTCCGCCCCCCGGTCCGACAGAGCCCATCGCAGATGCCGGCCCCGACCGCGTCTGGGCGACGGGCGACCTGATCTCGCTCGACGGCACGGCCTCGTACGACCCGCAGGGTCTCGATCCGCTCGACTACGTGTGGACGCTCACCGCGTTCCCCGCCGGCTCGTCGGTCCAGGTGAACGGCCTCGACACCGCGATGCCCGCGTTCGTCGGCGACATCGCCGGCACGTTCAGCTTCGAGCTCACCGTCATGAACACCGCGGGCCTGTGGGACAGCACGCCCGCCCGCGTCACCATCACCGTCGAAGACGAGCCCGTGTACGAGCCCGTCGCCAATGCCGGCCCCGACCAGACCCTCGACGAGGGCTCCGTCGTCCAGCTCGACGGCACCAACTCCTTCGACCCGCAGAACCTCGTCCCGCTCGAGTACCTGTGGCAGATCGTCCAGCGCCCGCCGGGCTCCACCGCGGTCCTCGACGTGAACAGCTCGTCCACGCCGAGCTTCCTGGCCGACGAGCACGGCACGTACGTGGTCGAGATGACGGTCCGCAACTCCGCGGGTGTCTTCGACTCCACGCCCGACCAGGTCGTCATCTCCGCGAACGAGGTGCTGCTGCCGCCCGTGGCGAACGCCGGGCTCGACATCAGCGCCACCTCGGGGAACGTCGTGAACCTCAACGGGCTCGGCTCCACCGACCCGCAGGGCCTCACGCCGCTGCAGTACGTGTGGTCGTTCACCAGCAAGCCGAGCGGCTCCGCGGCGACGCTCGTGCAGGCCGGCACCGCGACGCCGAGCTTCACCCCCGACCTGCCCGGCCTCTACATCGCCGAGCTCACCGTCGGGAACACCGCGAACCTGTGGGACCCCACGCCCGACAAGGTGAACATCAACGTGTCCGAGCTCGTCGTGCAGGAGCCCGTCGCCGAGGCCGGCGCCAACTTCGGCGTGCTGCCCCTCGAGCAGGTTCAGCTCGACGGCACGGCGTCCTACGACCCCGCCGGCCTGACGCCGCTCACCTACGCGTGGACGATGATCAGCAAGCCGTCCGGCTCCACCGCGTCGCTGAACAACACGGCCGCCTCGCAGCCGTCGTTCTTCGCCGACCTCGCGGGCGCCTACGTGTTCGAGCTGACCGTCATGAACAGCGCCGGCACGTGGGACACCACGCCCGACCAGGTCACCGTCGAGGCCATCCCGATCGACGGGTTCTACGTCGAGGTCAGCTGGGACAACGACAACGACCTCGATCTGCACGTGCTGAACAACAGCAGCGCGATGTGGAGCGACGGCGACTGCAACTACTGCAACATGAACCCGAGCTGGGGTGCGGCGGGCGCCATGGACGACCCGTCGCTCGATGCCGACGCCATCTACGGCTACGGCCCCGAGACCACGACGATCGACATGCCGGCGAACGGCACGTACGAGGTCCGCGTGCACTACTACGGGCTCAACGGCTCCTCGAGCTGCGGGACGTTCAGCTCGTGCCCCGTGTCGACCGCGACCGTGAAGGTGTACCTGGGCGGCGTGCTCACCCAGACCTTCACCCGCGTGATGGACGACGCGAGCCAGGTGTGGACTGTCGGCACCATCGCGTGGCCGAGCGGCACCATCACCCCGATCGACTCGATGGGCTCGACCTCGCAGACGTACTGCAACTGACGTGCTGAGCCACGTCTCGCTCGGCGTCCGGGACCTGGCCGTCTCGGGCGCCTTCTACGACGCGGCGCTGGCCCCGCTGGGCTACGTGCGCGTCTGGGGGACCGAGCGTGGCATCGGCTACGGAGAGCCCGGCGGAAACGACCGCCTGGCGATCTTCCCCCAGTCGGTGGGGACGTTGGCCGCAGGGCCGGGCTTCCACCTGGCCCTGCGCGCCCCCGACCCCGCGTCGGTCGACGGATTCCACGCAGCCGCGCTGGCGCACGGCGGAACCGACGAGGGCGCGCCGGGGCTCCGGGCCCACTACGGTCCCGCCTACTATGCGGCGTTCGTCCGGGACCCCGACGGACACAAGCTCGAAGCGGTCCACCAGTAGGGCTCGACCGGCACGCAGGGCGCGTCCGCGTGTGGTACACCGGGGCATGGTCCCGACGCTGCTCCTGCTGTGGGCGTGCAAAGGCGGAGGCTCCGACGTCTCCGACGAGCAGCTCCGCGCCGTGTCGGTCCAGATCGACGGCGTGCCGATGATCCACGATCGACCTCCGGATCCGGCGTACGGAACGTCCCGCGTGGTGCCCCCGGCCCCGGTCGACCGGTTCCCGAACGCCACGATGGCCTTCGACGTGTTCGGCCCGTGGGGGACCATCGAGGTGATCGGCTCCCCCGCCTTCCAGCTCGTCGGGGACGGCTTCTTCGGGCCCGATGCCATCGTCTGCGCGTCGGAGGTGCTCGGCACGCACGACGCGACCATCGTGATCACGGCCGACGACCAGCCGGGACGGGAGTTCCGCGTGCCCCTGCGCTGCGAGGTCGACGACCTGGTGCGCGCGGTCCCCATGCGCGTGCAGGCCGTGGAGGACGACGGCACCACCCACGGCGACCACCTCGGCATCGCGCAGTGGGAGCTCGCGAAGTTCGACGCCACCGGCCTGACCGTGTGGGCGCTGCCCGACCCGTGGATCTTCGCGCCCGGCCCCGTCGATGGCGAGATGCGGGTGTGGTCGTCGGGCTTCCTGTTCGCCCACGACGGCGAGAGCCCCGTCCAGACCGCCGCGATCGCGGGCATCACGTCCGCTCGGGCCTTCGCGGGCGGGGCGTTCTACGTGACCGACGGCAACCAGCTCCACAAGAACGAAGGGGTGCTCTCGACGCCCGTGGGCGATCCGCGGTCCTTCCTCGTCGTCGAGTGGGCCAGCGCGGACGGTCGGTATGCGCTCGCGAACAGCGGCAGCGACGCGGGGGACCTGCGGACCCTCACGCTCCACGACACGCTCGCGGGCACCGAAGCGCCATTCGTCCGGCCCGACGGCTCGCCGTGGTTCACGGGCTACGCGCCCGTCGGGATCTCGGTGGCGCCCGACCTCGCGTCCATCCTCGTGCCCACGAGCTACTTCGACGAGGCCAGCCTGCTTCGCCTCGACGTGGCGACCGGCGACGAGACCGACCTGCTCGAGACGGCCGTGGCCCACGTCCGCGAGAACGCGACCGGCGCGAACGGGCTGAACCTGTCGGCCTGGGACGTGACGCCCGACCACGCCTGGGCAGCCGTCGTGTTCGACTCGATCTTCGCGGACCCGGGCGGCTTCCGGCAGGTCTACTCCGGCGCCTACGTCATCGAGGTCGCGACCGGCGCGACGTGGCTCGCGAGCGTCGGTCCCGACGGCGAGCGGCTCGCGTTCGAAGGGGGCGGCTTCGACGGCGCGCTCATCGAGCACGTGCGGATCTCGCCGGGCGGCGAGAAGGTCGTCATCGCGAAGGACGTGCTGATCGACCGCTCCGCGTGGAGGCCGCTGCCGTGATCGCGCTCGTGCTGCTCGCATGCCGGCCCGACGGGGCGCGCCTCGAAGGCTTGTGGGTCAACGAGGAGACCGAGATCCGCGCGCTCTCGTTCGAGCCGCTCGACACGCCCGAGCCGAACGGCACGCGCCTGGCGTACGACCTCTACCTGTACCGGCCCTCCCAGGACCCGCGGGTCGTGCAGTCCGGCTTCCTCGGCGTGCTGCCCGCGGCCACGGACGGCTGGGACGCCGAGGTCGTGTTCGACGTGCGCGACGACATCGAGCCCACGAACATCGGCGCGCGGTTCGCGGCCGACATGGCGTTCGAGGGGCGCGACACGCTGAACCTCGACGGTCGCCTGTACACCCGCGCCGACGCCCTGCCCGACGGTCCCGGCGGTGGGTCCGGCGCGCTGCTCGGCCACGCCCCTGCACGCGGCGTCCTGTGGGACCTCACGGTCGACGGCTCCGACGCCATCTGGGCCATCGGCGACGAGCTCGCGGACGACTGGATCAGCGGGCTCGGGGCGGACGGGCAGCCGCTCGACCCGCAGCCGGTCGACACGCCGCTGCCCCCGTCCCTGGTGAGCCATGGCGACCTGCGCGGCTTCTCGCCCCAGACTGGCGGGCTCTTCGCGGTCGATCGGGACTTCGCGGTCGTGTGGCAGCGGTCCGAGACGTGCCGCAGGCTCGTGGACGCGGGGGAGCACTGGGTGGGCGCGTGCTTCGGGCTTGGGGCGGACGTCCAGGCGCTCGCGCCGGACGTCGTCGACCAGGCGGTCGTATGGTTCGAGCCGGAGACGGGGACGCCGGTGCACGCGATCGCCGGCCTCCCGGGGCCGTTCGGGCTGTTCGGCCTGGCGTCGGGGAGCGACGTGCTGATCGAGGCGGTCGGGTCGTCCGCGACGCCGGAGGTGCACGGCGACCGGCAGGGCCAGGTGCTCCGGCGCGAGGGGCTCGACGGGCAGCGGTGGTCGACGTGGACGCCGCGCGGCCTGATCGCGTCCTCGGCGACGGACGTGGCGGGGAGCACGCTCGTGTGGACCTCGAACGATGGCGACCTGCCCGGCGCCGGCGACGCGGACGGGTTCCCGAAGGCCCACGTGATGATCGGGCCCGACGGGGCGTTCGAATGGCGGCGCGAGCTGCTGGCGGGCGCGGTGCTCGGCACGCCGACGGGGTTCGTGTCGGGATTCGGCGCGGGGCCGGACATCGGCGGTCCGGATGGGTCGGGACGGACGGACTACCCCTTCGCGTTCGTCGTCGGGACGTTCGACGCGTGCGGAGACCTCGTCGCCACCGCGGTACACGCGGAGTGCGACATCGCGCTCGGCGACCCGGACTACTCGGCTTCGGTGGCCGACGTCGCGTACACGTCGGAGGGCGACGTCGCGATGGCCGTGAACTTCGCGTACCAGCAGTGCTTCGAGGGCGTGCGGTACACCGGTCCCGCCATCGTGAAGGTCGCCGCACCCGACGCGGCGCCGGGCTGCACGCCAGAGGGGGTCCTCCCGGATCCCGTCGTGCAGGTGACGATCACGGGCGACGGCACGGTGTTCGTGGGCGACCAGTCGTGCACGACGAGCTGCACGCTGTCCGTGCCGCTGTTCGCCGAGCTCGTGGTGTCGGCGGAGGCCGCAGCGGGGTCTGCGCCCACGGGGCTCTCGGGGTGCACCGGCGATCCCTGCCTGCTGCACGCCGACCAGGCGACGAGCACGGTCACGGCGTCGTTCCAGCCGCTCCAGGCCGAGCCGCACCCGTACCTCGACGGTGCGCTCGCGTCCGGCGCCAGCGTGCTGTTCGCGGGGCGGACCTCGGGGGCCACCGGTGTGATCGACCTCGGCGGGCAGACGGTCGTGGAGTGGGGCGCGGACCTCGGCGGGGCGGGCGCGAACATCGGCTTCGGCGTGCGGCCCGGTGCCGACGAGGCGGTGGCGAGCTCGCAGAGCCCGTGGGAGATCCACCGGTTCGACGCGGGCGGGCACGTCGAGAGCTTCGCGCCGACCGACCCCATCGTGCAGCTGCGCGACCTGGCGATGGACGGCGCGGGCCAGGTCGCGTTCGTGCACTACGACTTCGCCGCCACGCCGCGGTATTCGCTGCGCGCCGTGAGCCCGGGCTCCACGGACTGGGAGACGCCGCTCGACCCGGCCCTCGCGACCCTCGGGGCGACCGGGCTCGACGGCGGGGGCTTCGCGGTGCTCGCGATCACGGATGGCTCGACCTGGGGCGCGTTCGCCACCCCGGTGGGCGAGGCGCTGGTCTTCGTGGATGGCGCGGGGGTCCCCACGGCCGTCGTGCCGGTCGGGTACCTCGGGGTGAACGCGCTGCGGCTCGAGCCCGACGGGGCGGGCGGCGTGTGGCTGCTGTACGTCGAGACGGCGCCCATGGCGCGGCACTTCGACGGCACGGGCGCCGAGGTGTCGAGCCTGACGCTGCAGTACGACTTCTTCCCGGCGCTGGTCCTACGCGACGGGGCCGGGTTCGCACTGGTCGCGGAGGGCACGCCGGCCGCGGGTGGGCTCGGCGGCTACGACCTGCTGGCCGCGCGGCTCGATGCCAGCGGCGCGGTGACGGCGAGCCTGGTGGCGGGTGGTCCGGGCTTCGATCAGATCCCGTACAACGAGCTCTCCGAGCAGACGACGGTGGGGCCCGACGGCTCGATCTGGCTGAAGCGCATCACTCCGGATCCGGCGGTGTTCCGATTCCCGTAGGGCGGGCGTCGCGGTGTGAGCCAGTTCACCGATTCTGGTGTCAGAGCAAACCCGAACATGCGGATAACAGCGACGATGCGCGAATATGACGCGTTCTACTTTTGTATTGACACGTCAACCCACCTTCGCCGATGCCATCCCCGGAGGGGGGACTTGACACGTCAAGTTAAAAGTAGAATCAGAAATACCACCCATTCAACGATGGTTATTTCGATGTTCGGGTTTGCTCTGACACCGGATCTGGTGAAGTAGCTCACACCCCGCAGTCCGACTCCGGCGGCCCGCTAGAACCGGAGCCCGACCGTCCAACCGACCGTGCGACCCACCTCGTCGATCGTCACCACCTCGGGAGTGGGGTCGGGGCCCAGCAGCCCCAGCGCGGATTGCGCCTCGACGATGATCCCCGTCTGGATCGCGAAGTGCTGCCCGAACGCGAAGCCCGGCTGCACCCGGAACCGCACCACCGGCCCCTCGGCGGACCCGCCGAAGCGGTACCCGCCGCCGATGTCGCCATCCACGTAGAACTTCCGGATGGGCAGGTGTCCGCCGATGCCGACCGCCAGGCTCGGGTTGCCGCCCGACTTGAACTGCATGCCCAGCTGCACGTTCGTGTAGACGTACTGGCTGCCCCAGGACGCGCTCACCAGGAACGGGTCGATCGTCCCCGAGTTCACGAAGACGTGGTTGTACCCCTTCTTGTGGACCGTCACGAGCCCGAAGGCCGCGCCCTTGTAGTCGCCCGCGACGTTCACGAGCCCGAACTGCACGCCGCTGCCGTCGCCGCCGGCGTTCACGAGCCCGATCTGGATCCCGTGGGCCTCCCGCGCCTGGTTCACGAAGCCCGTCTGGATGCCGCGCACCCGCTCGCCCACGTTCACGAACGCCGACTGGAACCCCGTGAGCTCGCCGCTCGCGACGTTCAGGAACATGGCGCTCTGCCAGCCCGTCGACACCCCGCTCACGACGTTCACGCCCATCGCGATCTGCATCCCGTGCAGCACCGCAGCCTGGTTGTACGCGAGCGAGACCTGCATCCCCTCGACGGAGTCGGCCTTGTTGAAGGCCGTGCCGATCTGGGTGCCGGCCACGTCGGTCGCGATGGCGCCCACCACGCCGAGCTCGAAGCCCGTGCTGGCCGCGCGCGCCACGCCGAGGCTCATGCGCACGCCCGTGTCGACCGGGTCCATCGCGCCAGGCGAGACGGGCGCCAGCGGGGCGATGGCCTCGGAATCCTCGCCAGCCACGGGCGCGTCGGGGGGTGCCGCCGCGACCGCCTGGCCCCCGCGGGCCGTCGCGACCTCGCCCTGGAACTCGAGGAACTCGATGTCGCCGATCATCAGGTGCTCGGCCTCGCCGATGTCGAACACCCCGTCGAACTGCTTCGACTCGCGGTCGAGCACCACGGTGTACGTGCCGGGACGAAGCGCGAGCTCGACCGAACGCCCGTCGTTCTTCTCGACCTCGGCGATGAGGTTGCCCTCGTCGTCGCGCACGAAGAACCGCCCGCGCGTGCCCTCGTCGAGCACGAGCGACGACGTGGTGGCGGAGAGGTCGGTGAACACGAAATCCCCGTGCCCGCCGAGCTTGTAGCTGTAGGTGGCGTGCTGCGCGCCGAGGCTCGTGCGCTCGGTGCGCTTCAGCGTCTCGGCCGTCGCGTAGCGGTAGGCCTCGTCGAGGGTGACGCGCCCGTCCTGCGAGAGGTCGGCGCCGCCCCGGAGGCCGGACACGAGGTAGTGCGTGAAGAACGACGCACCCACCGCATCGGACTCCTGAGCCGCCTCGTCGGCCGAGCTGGACATCAGGTAGGCCGTGCCCTCGACGTCGTTGCTGCGGTCTTCGAGGAACGCCGGCCGGGCCACGCCGCCCTTCGTGCGGACGAGCGCCCCGGACGCGCAGCTGTCGAGCACCGCGATGCGAACGTCGGCCCCGATCGACTCGAGATCTTCTTTCAACGCCG
This sequence comes from Alphaproteobacteria bacterium, assembly GCA_020632875.1. GTDB lineage: Bacteria > Myxococcota_A > UBA796 > UBA796 > JACKEQ01. The sequence continues at coordinate 178,334 of JACKET010000005.1, read as the reverse complement.
GGTAGTCGTACTGCGTGTCGCCGAGCAGCAGGCCGTCTTCGTTGGAGTGCCCGCTGTAGTAGAAGACGACCTCGGTGCGCATCCCCCGCTCTTCGGCGACCTTCACGGTCTCGGCGAGGTTGTGGATGGCGTCTTGCAGCACGGCCCGGTCGGGCTCGATGAGCAGCGTCTGGTTGGACCGCGGCACGCCGCCGAGGTCTTCGAGGACCGCGCCGAACGCCGTGGCGTCGGACACCGCATACCGGAGCGTGATGCGGTCGGCGCCGCCGTCGTTGGCCCCCGCGATGAGCGCGAAACGCCGTGTGTCGGCCCACCCCAGCGAGGGGAGGCCGACCAGTGCGAGAGAGAGCGCCAGGTGGCGCACGGACGGAATCATCGCGCGCCCTCCTTGCTCACGGTGAACAACGTACTCCGCAGCGGAGGATCCAGCCTGAGGTTCCCGTGACCCGCCCACTCCGCCGCTGCATCCTCGACATCCTGGAGGTCGAAGTCGGCCGGGCCCGTGACGAGGACGAACCGCTCGAAGCCCGGCGCATCGTCGAGCTCGTAGCTGTGGTCGAGCGGCACGCCCGCGCCGGGCTGCAGCCGCACCGCGCGGCGCCCGTTCTGCGGCAGGTGCCACGTGACGGTGCCGCGCCCGTCGACGCTCAGGATGGCGCCGAACTCCGCGCCCGATGCCGTGTACGACAGCTGGAGCACGTCGCCTTCGCCGGCCTTCGCGCCGTCGCGCAGGGCCTCGGGCTCGCCCTTGCCCTGGCGGTGCACGAACACCATCGCGTCGCCCTTCGCACGCGTCACCTCGAGGCCGGGCCCGGGCACCTGCGTCACGACCGGGATGGCGACGAGCACCGCGACGGCCGCCACGAGCAGCGGAGCGACGAGGCCCCAGCGGAACCCACGCGCTTCGGGCGCGGCCAGACGGGCGCGCTCGTCGACCGCCGCCGCGAACACCCGCGGGGGCATGGCCTTCAGCACGGCGCCATTCGACTCCCCGATGGCGGCGAGACGGCTCGCGGTCTCGGGATCCTCGGCGATGCGGGCGGCGATCTCGGCGCGCCTCGCCTCGTCGAGCTCACCGAGCGCGTACCGCTCGAGCAGGAGATCTGGAATCCGACGGGTCATGCGGCCTCCTCGAGCTCGTGCAGATGGGCGCGGAGCTGGCGCAACCGCTTCCGGACACCGGAGACGCTCATCCCGACCTCTTCGGCGACCTCTTCGAGCGTGAGCCCGTCGAGGAGGTGGAGGACCGCGATGGTCGCGGTGGTCTCCTTCTCGCCGCCGAACAGCTTCGCGAGCATGGCGCTCGCGAGGGTGCGCTCCTCGACGAGCGGCGCGCGGGCGATGCGCGTGAGGAGCTCGTCGTCGGAGTGCTCGGGGTGACGCTTCGCGGTGCGGATCCGGTTCAACGACACGTTCGTCGCGATCCGGTAGAGCAGCGACGACGGGGCCGACACCTCGAGCTCGTCCGCTCGGCGCAGCACCTGTACGAACACGTCCTGGGTGGCTTCCATCGCCTTCTCCTCGTTGCGGAGCAGGAACCTGCAGCGCCGATAGACCATCGGGCCGAACTGCTCGTAGAGCCGACCGACGTCGACGCTCACAGCACGCTCCGGGTCATCTCGAGCCGCATTGCTCTCCCTTCTGCACCCCTTGGACACCAGGGGTGCGAGGAGCTGTCACCCGATGCCCACACTTTCGCCATCTACCCGGATGACCCTGAACAATGGGACGAGCCCCTTGCCCTTCATCTTCACGGATCCGAGCGACTCGGCCTGGACGCCCGGCTGACCCGCCAGCGCATCCCACGCCGGACCCGACAGGCACACCGCGTTCTCGCGACCGTGCGCCTCGACGCGGGCGGCGGTGTTCACCGTGTCGCCCCAGAGGTCGAACTGGAACTGCTGCCGCCCGAGGACCCCGGCCACGACGGGCCCGTAGGAGACCCCCACGCGAACGCCCCAGGTGGTCTTGAGCTCGTCGGAGAGCCGGATCATGTCGCGACCGCAGCGCACGCACTGGAGCACCGGGTTCTCGACCGCTTCGAGCAGCCCGGCCGCCGCCATGAACGAGTCGCCGATGGTCTTGATCTTCTGCATCTTGTGCAGGCCCATCAGCCCTTCGTAGGCCTCGACGAGCTTCTGCAGGTTGGCGAGGATCTCTTCGGGCGCGCGGTTCTCGGAGTAGGCCGTGAACCCGACGATGTCGCAGAAGAGCACGGCCACCCGGTGGTGCAGGCGCGGCGTGACGGTGTCGGTCTGCTGCAGCTCGTGGACGATGGGGTCGGGCAGGATGACGCGCAGCAGCTCGTTCGCCCGCTTGCGCTCGAGCTCGATCTGCTCGAGGTGCTCGGACTGCTTGTCGACCAGGGCCTTCTTCTCGAGGCACGCGCCGATGCGCGCCTGGAGGAGCACTGAATCGAAGGGCTTCGACAGGTAGTCGTCGGCGCCGAGCTGGATGCACTTCACGACCTGCGGGAGGTCGTCGTGGCCGCTGATCATGATGACCGGGATGCGGCGGAGCATCGGATCCTGCTTCATCACGGTGAGCACGCCGATGCCGTCGAGCCGCGGCATCACGAGGTCGAGGAGGACGAGGTCGAACTCGCCGGACTCGAGCTTCTCGAGCGCCTGGGCGCCATCCGCGGCGGTCTCGCAGGTATGGCCCTGTTTCGACAGGCCCCGCGTGAGCAGCTCGCGGTTCGCGGAGTTGTCGTCGACCACGAGGATGCGGCCGTGGTGGTCGGTCGGGCGCGGCACGAACGCCGCCGGCTGCGGAACGCGCGCGCGGGGGACGCCGATGGGCGTGGGGGCGGGCGGGCTACCCGGCTGCACGAGCTCGCGCACCAGCTCGTCGAGATCCGCGAGGACCTCCTTCCCGCCGCGCACGATGCGCGACAGATCGCGGACGATGGTGTCGGCACCGACATCCTCGGCCTCTTGCAGCAGGATCTCGCCGTAGCCGATGATGTGATTGAGCGGCGTGCGCAGGTCGTGGCGCATCTTGGAGGCCGACCAGCCGTCGGGATTGCCCTGTGCGAGGCGGTCGACGCGGGTTCTCAGCGTCTCGGTGGCGCTGGCGATGGTGTCGAGATCCCGCTTGATCTCGTCGGAGGCCCGGCACTCCGGACTCTCGGCCACCCGCTCGACAGAAGCGAGGATGGCCGACAGCTTCACGCGGAACGGCGACAGCTGGATGGGGTCCGGGCGGTTCATCCGGCCCCACTAACTGCACCTTGCATCCCAGACATGTGAATTCAGGGGACCGGGAGCCTTCAGCGGCTTGAAGCCGCTGACTCCTCCCTGTGGGAATCCCGGCTCGACGAGCCCGGATCTCCGGGGAGTTGCGGGCTCCACGGTGGTGGAGCCCGCATTCGAACCTACGGCGTGGGGCAGGCGTTGTCGCAGGTCATGTAGGGGTCGAGCGGGGAGCTGTGGCAGTCGAGCTCTTCCCCATCCGTGTCGCCGTCGCCGTCGGTGTCGGGCTCGAGCGGGTTCGTGCCGCGATCGACCTCGGGACCGTCGTTCACGCCGTCTCCGTCGGTGTCGCAGTTGTTCGGATCGGTGCCGATGACCGTCTCCTCGCCATCGAGCAGGCCGTCGTCGTCGGAGTCCGGATCGACCGGATCACAGCCGTGGGCCGTCTCGTCGCCGTCGTTCACGCCGTCGCCGTCGGTGTCGCTGTTGTTCGGGTCGGTGCCGTTGTCGACCTCCTCGTCGTCGGGGATGCCGTCGCCGTCGGAGTCGCCCGCGTCGGGGTGGCTGTTCGGGTCGAGCGGATCGGTGCAGGGAACCGACTCTTCCGCGTTCGTGTAGCCGTCGCCGTCCGGGTCCTCCTGGCCGTCGGGGATGCCGTCGTCGTCGGAGTCCCAGTCGTTGGGGTCGGTCTGGCACCAGTCCTCGAACCAGTCGGGCACCCCGTCGCCATCGGTGTCGACGTCGTCGTGGTCGTCACCCAGCCCGTCGAGGAAGCCGTCGCCCGTGCAGGTCGTCTCGCACTGGCCGTCCGTACAGACCTCGACGCAGTTGCGCCCGGTGTTCTCGTGGATCTCGAAGTAGCAGCCCGTCAAGGACAGGATCAGCGTTCCCATAAGGTACATGGCACTCTCCCTCATCAGCGTGCCCCGGGGTGACCGGGGTTCGCGAGTGGGACACCGCCTCCGTCGCGTCCTGTCACCACCCGTCGAAAGAATCTTCGAGACATCGGTACAACGCCGATCATTCGCACGATCGCACCCGGGATCCGAACCGCGTGGAACAAAAATTCCACACAACTGTCGATTCCACTGTTACTCTTCCGATCGAACCCGTGCGTCCAGGAGCGCGGTTGAGCCCAGAAGCCACAAATTCCACTTCCCAGACGCGACTCGATGCGGTCGTGCTGGAGGCCCTGACGTAGACCGCGATCCCGCGTCCTATGCGTCAGGGCCCCCGCGAGCATCGCTCCCGGGGGCTTTTTCGTGCCTCTGGCCCACCGTGTCCCGTCCCACCCCCTCCGCAGGGAGCGTTTTCCTTGCAGAGTCGCAGACGTGTGTCTGCGATCCCCGGTCACCCCAACGCACGGAGGAAGCCATGCGTTTCGCCATGAACGACATCCAGCGCATCTACCGCAATGCGAACAGCGGCTCGCCGTGCGACGCGATCCGTGTGTCCCACCGCCTCGGCGCGGTGTGGTATGCGGGCCGCGAGCGCGTCCTGCCGCCCGAGCCGTCCCTCGCCTCGCTCCCCTGGGTGCAGATCGGCGTGGTCCCCGCGACCGCGACCGACGGCATCGAAGACCGCCTCGTGGTCTGCGACGCCGAGCTCGCCCGCCACGCGCTCGCGTGGCGGATCGAGGCGCCCGAGAACCAGGACAACGTGTTCGTCCGCCTCGCGGTCGGGCTCGGCCTGGTCGAGCGGGTCGAAGGCGCGTTCGGTCCCGACACGGCCGTGTTCCTCACGGGCGTCGTCCGCAACCCGCTGTCCAAGCCGTCCCTCGAGGTCCGCGGCGTGATGGTGGGAGCGGAGTCGCTCGGCGGGCACGTCCGCGACGGCGCGCTCGAGGCCCTCGGCCTGACCTGAGGCCGGTCTCCCGACCCGGTGGGCCGCCGTGGGGTGTGTTATGCACGCCTCCCGGCGGGCCGCCGGGCGACGGGGATGACATGCGCGAAGGGCTCGACGACCTCTTCATCGGAATCGCCGGTCTCATCGGGGCCGGCAAGACGACCCTGGCGAAGGCGCTCGGCGAGCACCTCGATCTGCCCGTGTACTACGAGCCGGTCGCGGATCAGCAGTACCTCGCCGACTTCTACCGCGACACCGCCCGATACAGCTTCTCCACGCAGATCTACCTGCTGAACCGGCGCTTCCAGCAGCACCAGGAGATCATCTGGCGCGGCGGCGGCGGCGTGCAGGACCGCACCATCTACGAAGACGCCGTCTTCGCGAAGACGCTGGTGGATCAAGACCTGATGGAGGAGCGGGACTACCAGACGTACCTCCAGCTCTTCAAGCACATGAGCAACTTCATGTGCCGCCCCCACGTCATCGTGTACCTCGACCTCTCGCCGCAGAGCTCGCTCGAGCGCGTTCGCCAGCGCAGCCGCGACGTCGAGAGCGGCATCACCATCGAGTACCTCGCGGCCCTCCGGAGGGAGTACGAGGTGTTCATCGCCGACATCTCCCGTCGGATCCCCGTGATCCGCGTGAACTGGGAGGAGTACCGCGACGCCGACGAGATGGCCGGCGTGATCGAGCGCGAGTACCTCGGCGGCAACTTCCTGCGCGAGGTGTCGTGGACGCCCACCCGGGCGCTGTAGGCGATGTCTCCCATCGTCGCGGGCATCGGCGGGCTGCTCATCGGGCTCGCATTCGGATGGTTCGTGGGCCACGGCACGCGGTCCAACGGCGCGAGCTCGCCCGAGCTCGCCGCACGGCAGAAGGCCCTCGAAGACGAGCACCGCCGCCTCGCCCACGAGCTGTCCGAGCGCGACCGCGACCGCGACCGCTCGCTGGCCGACCTCGACGACGCACAGGGCACCGCGCGCGCCGCCGCCGACGAGAACCGCAAGCTGATCCGCCGGGTCCGCGACCTCGAGGCCGCGCTCAAGAGCGCCACGCGCCGAGATGCCACGCCGCTCCCCGAGATCGAGCTCCAGCTCGCCATGGCGCTGCGTGAGCGCGACGCCGCCCAGCGCGCCCTGATGGAGATGGAGGCCCGCAACGCCATCGAGAAGAGCCGTCCGACTCCGGGCGGTGCGGATGCCGATTCCTTCGACGCGTTGCCCGACCTCGGGGACGACGACGAAGACGAGGATCTCGGCTTCGGTCGCGACGAGCACGACACGCTCGACGACCCGGTCCCGCACTCGCTCCCCCCGGCCGAGCGCTCCGATGCACCGCCCTCGGTGCCCCCCGCGTCCGACGACCTCACCCGCCTCGCCGGTGTGGGGCCCGCCACGCGCGACAAGCTCGTCGAGCTCGGCTTCTCGACGCTCGCCCAGCTCGCTTCGCTCTCCGACGAGGGCATCGCGGATCTCGAGCGCCAGCTCGGCTCCCGGCGCCCGTCCCGCGACGACTGGCGCGGACAGGCCGAGGCGCTGCTATCCTCCACCCAGGAGGACTGATGATCGCCACCTTCATGCTCATCCTCGCGGGCCCTGCGTCGGCCGGCGAGCTCCGCGAGCCGTTGATGGAGCTGCTGAACGCCTACGAGCACGGCGCCAGCGCCGAGGATCTCACGCGGCTCGGCGACGGCGTCGTGGCCGAGCTCCTCGAGATCGCCGCCGATTCCGGGGTCCCCCACTCGCGCCGCGGCCGCGCCGTCAGCGCGCTCGGGCACTACCCCGAGCCCCGCGTCCGCTCGTTCCTCGACGCCCAGCTCACGGGGTCGGATGCCTTCCTGCAGCGCAAGGCCACTGGCGCCCTGGCGAAGGCCTTCCGCGACGACGCGCTGCCGAGCCTCGCGCCCGCCCTCGAGGCCGAAGACGCCCAGCTGCGCCTCGCCACGGTCCACGCCGTCGGCCAGCTCGACTCGAAGGCCGCGCGCGACCTCCTGCAGGCCCGCGTCCGCCGCGAGAAAGACGACAACGTCAAGAGCGTCCTGAAGTCCACGCTCGCATCGATGGAGGCCAAGTGAGGGCTCCCGTCGCCGCGCTGGCGGTCTCCGCCGCGCTCATCGCCATCGCCGCCGCGTGCGAAGGCGCCCCCGATGAGGTCGAGGTCCTCGATCTCGGCACCGTCACGCTGAGCGACACGGGCGGCTACTCCGGCCCGATCGAGGTCGCGATGCCGTCCGACACCACCAGCGCGGTCGCCTGGTGCGGGGGCTACGGCGACGCCGCGCTCGGCGCCGTCTGGACCCTCACCGACCCCGGCGGGGCGGTCGTGTACGACGGCGACGACGGCGACACGTCCCGCTTCCGGTCCGACTTCCTCGACGACATGGCGCCGGCGCTGCTGCCAGTGTCCCCGAAGCTCCCCATGGCCGACGGCGCGTGGAGCTTCGACTGGTTCGTCGGGGCGGGCAACGGCGGCTCGCTCGACTGCGGCGCCGTCATCCGCTCCGGGATCGGCGACGACGTCGGGTCCGACGCCACGATCAACGTCGAGGTCGTGTTCGTCGGCGTCGATCTCACGGCCGCCACCGCAGCCGACGACGCCGACTGGCAGTCCGCCCTCGACACCTTCGAGACCGAGTGGGGCACCGCGGGCCTCACCGTGAACGTCGTCTACAAGGACTTCGGCGGCAACGTCGACCGCTTCACGGTCGTCGACGTGACCGACGACGACTACAGCGAGTTCAACGACCTGCTGCGCACCGCCGACCCCGACGATCCCCGCTCCATCACGTTCTTCGTGGTCGAAGAGATCGCGAACAACAGCGACGGTGGCGCGACCATCCTCGGGCTGTCGGCCGGGCCTCCGGGCGCCGCGACGGTGCCGCGCACGAGCAAGTCCGGCGTCATCGTGTCGGGCGTCGACCTGCGCGACGCGCCCGGTGACGTCGGGCGGATCATGGCCCACGAGGGCGGCCACTTCCTCGGGCTGTACCACACGACCGAGAAGGATGGCTCGAACCACGACCCCCTCGACGACACGCCCCGGTGCACGAGCGACGGCGACGGCGACGGCATCCTGCTGGCGTCCGAGTGTGCCGGCAGCGGCTCGGGCAACGTGATGTTCTGGACGTTCGGCGACGACAATCCGAGCTTCTCGGGCGACCAGGGCTGGGTGGTGCGGCGCAATCCGGTCGCGTACTGACGGCGGGGATGCTCACGTTCCTGCTGGTGTGGCTGGGGCTCGCGCAGGCCGCCGAGACCCCGGCCGAGCTCGCGGGCGTCGAGGATCCGCGCCGTTTCGAGGCCGCGGCCGACGCCGCGCGCGACGCCGGCGACAGCGCGCTCGCCGAGCACCTGTACCGCGAGATGCTGACGCGCGAAGAGCTCTCGCGCTACGCCGACCTGCGCGAGTACCTCGTCGATGCGCTCGTGCTCGAGCGGCTGGGGCGCAGCGCCGAGTCCGCTGCGAAGTACCGCGAGGGCATCGTCGACAACGTGCTCTCGACCTACCAGGTCCTCCGCACGCACTCCGTGCACCCCGACCGCGACGCGCTGGCGAACGAGGCCGCAGAATACGTGCGCACGCTCGCCGCGGCCGCCGATCGGGGTGAGAACGCCGTCATCTACCACACGAAGAAGGGCGCGCCGCGTTCGCTCGAGAAGGTCACCGTGGCCGAGGTCCTCGCCGCTTCGAAGAAGGGCGACTTCCTGCGGTACTGCTGGCTCCCCTCCCTCGATCTGCGCGGCGTCGACCTCACGGGCGTCCAGAAGATCGACCTCAATCGCTGTGTCATCGGCAGCGTCGAGCTGTCCGGCGTCGAGCTGCCCGCGCTGTGGATGTCGGGCTTCGTTCTGGGGGATGCGAACCTCGGCAAGACCTGGACGGGCGAGAAGAACAAGAGCGTCGCCAATCCACCCGGGCACTACGGCGAGCTCGTGCTGGCCGACGCCGTTTTCCTCGGGGCCACGAACCTCTCGGGCGTCGAGATGGACCCGCACAGCCGGGCGTACTTCCAGATGTCGGTGTTCGACGGCCCCGTCGACTTCGCGGGTGCCGAGCTCTCCGGCACGATCGACTTCCGCTACGCGACCTTCGGGGCCGACGCGAACTTCCGTCTCCTCAAGCTCGACGGCCCGGCGTACTTCGCGAACACCCGGTTCCGCGCGAACACGCGGTTCTCCGGGATGCGGTCGTCCGGGCCGCTCTACTTCGCGTCCGCCCGGTTCGACGGCGAAGCGCAGTTCGACGCCTGCGAGTGGCTCGACAAGGTGTCCTTCGAGAACGCCCGGTTCGCGGGGCCCGCGTCGTTCGGCACCACCCGCATCCCGAACAAGCGCCTCAACCTGTCCCGCGCCGACTTCGCGTCCGCGCTGCGCGTCGAAGAGGTCCACCTCGGCGGGCTCGACGCGTTCGGCACGCACTTCGCCAGCGACACGCGCTTCACCGACACCACCATCGACGGCCGCGCGCGCTTCAGCGTCGACCGCGTCACGCGGAGCACGTTCGCGTCGAACCCCGACGGCATGCGCGTCCTGTACCGCGAGTACCAGGGCGACGAAGATGCCGACGAGCCGCTCACGACCCAGAACTCCTACGGCGTGCAGTCGGCCGACGACCTCACGGCGCGCATCGACGGCGACATCTCGTTCGCGAACACCGCGTTCCGCGCGTACACCGTGTTCGAGGGCGTCACGTTCGGCACGAGCGCCACGAACGTCGCGAGCTTCTACAACGCGCAGCTGCTCGGCGAGACCCACTTCGAGCGCAGCCTGTGGAACGCGCGGGCCGACTTCCGAACGATCTTCGGCAAGGAGGTCGCGTTCAACGAAGCGACCTTCCGCGACAGCTTCGTGCTCGACGACGCCTATGTAGACGGGCGGATCGCGCTGACCGACGCCACGTTCGAAGACACCGCCGACTGGAGCTTCTACGCCGCGGCGTTCAAGGAGTTCCAGCTCGACACGAGCCACGTCGACCACCCGGACGGCGGCCACAGGCTGTTCTACGAGCACTGCGCGCGCGGGCTCGCCGACCCGACCGACCCCCGGATCGCCGACGTGCCCGAGGCCCAGCGCGTGAAGGTCTGCTTCGACCGCGTGCTGGACGAGTTCGTCGGGCTGAAGGAGGCCTACGGCGCCGAGGCGATGATCGAGGCCGAAGACGACGCGTACTGGTGGTTCAAGCACCACGAGACCATGGCGCAGCTCCACAGCGGCAACGCGTTCCAGCGCATCGGCGCCACGGTGTTCGGCCTGGGCCTGTTCGAGCTGTGCTTCGGCTGGGGGGTCGAGCTCGGGAACCTCGGTGTGGCCGTTCTGGTGATCACGGCGTTGTTCGCCGTGTTCTACCGGGCTTTCTGCCCCGACACGATGTTGTCGTACGACGGGGAGAACGTGCGTGTGCGCGACGTGTCGTACGTCGGCATGTTCTTCGTGAGCCTGCAGACGCTGATGGCGATCAACACTGGCTGGGACTTCGGCGACGACGACCACCGGTTCCGGTACCTGAACACGCTCGAGACGCTCATCGGGTACATCATCCTGACGTTCTTCGTCGGCGCGTACACCCGGATGATCCTGGCATAGCGACCATGGGCCGGTGGGAGCGCGCCCTGGCGCTCGTCGCCCTCGGGCTCGGCGTGCTCTCGTCCGTGTCGATCGCGATCCCGGCGACCTGGGCGATGTGGGTCCAGCTCCAGACGCCGGTCTGGGACACCGCCTACTGGACGTGCATCGCCGTGGGACAGCTCGGGTCGCTCGTCCCCGTGCTCGGCGGCGGATTCCGTCGGCCACCGCCCGCAAGCGGGCGTCGTCCCGACGGAATCTCAACTGCTGAACGTCTTGACGGGACCTCAGTACCCCCTGTGAACGCGGCTGAAACGCCGCGTTCCGGGGGCACAGAGGTCTTGACCGTCAAGGCGTTTCGCGCTGCTCCTCCAGCGCAGGACGGTCCTCGGCTTCGCCGGAGCCGGGGTCCTCGCGTCGGCGGGCCATTGGGCGATCCAGGACGACTGGCCCGGCGCGGCCGGGGAGATCGCCGCGCGAGTCACCACGCGCTTCGACCCCGGCCCGGCCCCTACCTGGGCCTCCGGAGGACGGAGCCCGTCCGGGCCATCGGAGAGACCCGGTGGGGCGGGCGGTGCGTGCTGCACGCCGACGACACGCTGCTCTGCGACCGCCGCGCCGGAGGCGAGGAGCGGACCCGCGATGTCGCCGGGTTCAGCGCGAACGGGCGGACCACGATCCTCCACACCGACGGCAGCGTCAGCGCGGGGAGCCCCTTCCCGCTCGCGATTCCCGGCCTCGTCGCCACCCAGGTCGTGTCCACACCGCTGTTCGCGTGCGCGCTGCGGGACGACGGGCGCGTGGTGTGCTGGGGAGGGCGCGACGGCGGCCGGATGGTCCTGGCGGCGGCCGAGCTGGCGCCCTTCGAGGTCGAGGGTCTCGAGGGCGTGCAGCGGCTCACGGTCGGTGCGAAGGACCACGTCTGCGCGGAGACGGCGACGGAGCGGCTCTGCTGGGGTCGCTGGCACTCGGAGCACGGCCTGCCGCACGGCGTCGGAGCGGCCGTGCGCCTTCCCCGCGACCCCCCGCACTGCACCGTCGACGCCAGCCAGCCGATCTGCGGGCTGCCGGAGCTCGTCCCCGAGGTCGGGGGTCTCGTCGCGGCCGACCAGTACGCCCGCCTGTCGTGCATGGCGACGGAAGCCGACCTCTGGTGCCGCGACGGTGGCGGCAATTCACAGGGAGGAGTCAGCGGCTTCAAGCCGCTGAAGGCTCCCGGTCGGGGGAATTCCCCGATCTGGTACCACGTCCCTTCCGCGGCTCCCGCGGATCCCTGGTTGCGCACCTGGCTCACCGACGCGCCATCGCGGGTGCTCCCGGTCCCGCCTCCTCCATTCGACCCGGCGGCGGTGGGCTGGACGCGGCTCACGGGCGATGCGTCCCTCGTCGAGCAGCTGCCGGTGACCGAGCTCGATCGCACGCCGCTCGAGGTCCCGCCTCCCGCGCCCGACCCCTCCGCCTGGGGCCTCGACCTCCCCGGGCCGGATCGGCCGACCGAGGACGAGCGGGCGGTGACCGCGGTTGTCGCGGGAGACGGAAGCGAGCTGGCCCGGAGCACCGTGCGGCGCGGCGAGGTCTGGGAGCGACGCCTGAGAATCCGGCGACCGGGCCGCCCCGATGCGCACCTCCCCCAGCGACTGCCCTGCAGCGCACCCGACGACGCGCGGGTGTTCCGGACCGGCGAGCACTACGTCGTCGCCGCGTCGGCCAGCCCGGAGGAGATCGAGGTCTGCCACTTCACGGACACCGGCGTGCTGGCGCATCGCTACCGTGTGCGCAGTGCAGACCTGCGGGCCTGGGCGCCGACCGAGCCGTGGGTGGCAGACGCCGAGGCCTGCACGCTCACCACCTATCGGCCCGACTCGGCGGATTCCTGGGTGTACCGGTTCCCCACGTCCCCGTTCACGCCATGCGACGAGCCGTCGCGCCATGCCGCATCCGGCGCGCTGCCGTAGACGCCGCTACTCGTCTTCGTGGACGCGTTCCATGCGGTTCGTGTTCGACCGCTTGGCCTTCGCACCCTTGCCCTTCGCCTCGTCTTTCTCGGCCTCGTCGGCAGGCTTCTCGGCGGCGGCCTCTTCGCAGATGGTCTTCGCGTCGCCTTCGAGGGTGCTGCAGTCGGTGGCCGGAGCCTCGCTGGCCGCGGTGGCGGAGTCTTCGGCGGGCTCGTCTTCGGGGCCCGGATCGGCGAACGCCGTGGTGCCGAGGGCCAGCCCGAGGGACGCCGCGGTCGTGAAGAGGAATCCACGCATGCACACACCTCCTCCATGGAACGTACGCGCCGTCCGCACGATCGGCAAGGGGCTCGCTTTGCGATGCGTGCCGGATCGCGGTACCGGACCGTGTGGAGGGGCCCGATGTGGACAGCGCTCGCCGATCTCGCGCGTGACATCGCCGGCGACCTCCCCGAGCAGGCCTTCGCCGACTGGACCGACCCCGCCAAGCGCACCGACGCGCTCGCCGCCACGATCCTCGAGCCCTTCCGGCGCGTGGGCACGGTCACGGCGTCGGACACGTCGGGTCTCTCGCGGATGGCGAGCCAGCTGCCGCTCGCCGTGGTCCTCAAGCGCATCGGCGAGCCCAAGACCCGCATCCACGCCGTCGGGGCGGGCCTCGGTGGCTACGGCATCGGGCGCTGGGTCGCCGACAACACCGAGATGCTGTTCCCGCAGCACGTGTCGGTCGACGCCATCGTGCGCGCGATGTGCCGGATCCACGACTCCGGGCCCGTGCGCGTCGGGTTCTGCATCCACACCGGCACGTTCTACGAGATCGGTGGCGGGCTGTACGGTCCGGACGCCGACCGGGTCGAGGTCCTCGCCGAAGACCACACGCGCGGTGGCGACACCCTGCTCACCCCCGAGTGCCGCGCGGCGCTGTCCGACCCGTCGATCTTCACGTTCGAGGAGCGCCACGAAGGCCACCTCGGCACCGTGTTCAACGCGGTCACCGACGCAGAAGGGCCCGTCCCCACGGGGTCCCCGCGCTACCCCGAGCCCTACGACGCCGGGATGCACGACCTGCTCGACGCGCTCGACGAGGCCTCTCCCGAAGCCACGATCGCCGAGATCGACCGCCGCTACCGCGGCCGCCGCACGGTCATCCTCGCGCACCGCCACCAGCGGCGGCCCGTGCTCGACCGCATGCAGACCGTCGACGCCCTGCTCGCGGACGTCCAGTTCCAGCAGCTCCTCATCCCGGTCCTGAAGGCGTCCACCGACCACTGGACGGTCGGCGGTGCGCTCGCCCTCGCGGCCTTCGAGACCAGCGCCGACGCCCTCGCCTGCGCGCGGGAGATGCGCGCCGCCGCCCTGCGCGACGGCATCCTGCTCACCGTCGGCATCGACCGCGGCGACGTGTACCTCTTCCCCATGGCCGAAGGCCGCCACGAGTTCGCCGGCGACCCCGTGAACCGCGCCTCGAAGATGGCCGAAGACCTCGCTGCTCCGGGCGATCTGTGCCTCTCGGACCGCGCCGCCGCCGGACTCGACATCCCCGATGCCCAGTCCATCACGTGGAAGATCAGCGGGATCGAGATCGAAGCGCGGCGGATTCCGCATCGGTAGCGCCCTGCCGGTCCGAGGCTGTCCCGACCTCCTCGATCCCGACAGGCAGAGCCCGAGGGGTCCGGTTTCCCCCCGCCTCATCGCAACGCCCGCCCCTCCCGGGAAACCGGATCCTGGGACTGCCGGGTCTACCGACCCGCAAGGCCGCCGCAGGCGAGCCGCGCAGCGCGCTCCGCGCGCGGAGTAAAGGGTAGACCGGGCGTTCACGCCGCCATCCCCGGCGTCTACGACGAGCCGGGATCCCGCGGCCGACACCCGCGACGGAGCCGTCTACGACGCGCCGGACTTCCGCGTCGAGCGCCCCATGGTCCGGGGTCGGGACATGGGTGACACATCAGGGTCAGGACATGGGTGACAGCTCCATGGGAGGTCATCCGTGCCGTGGCCACAGAGGTGCATCTTGAGTTCGAGAGAGGAGTTCCTTCATCGGTTGCTGGATCCGCACCGCGTCGACAGCGTTTCCTCGTTGTGTGCGGAATTCGGAATCAGCCGGAAGACAGCCTACAAGTGGAGACAGCGGCTCCTCGATGAGGGGGTCGCCGGCCTCGAGGACCGGTCGCGTAGACCGAAGACACAGAAGCTCGAGACCTCGGCGGACATGGTCGCGAGCATTGTGAGTCTCCGCCGTGCGAACCCTCGATACGGTCCGAAGAAGCTGCGAGCTCTGCTGCTTCGGGAGCACGACGAAGCCGATGTTCCGTCGGTGAAGACCATCGATCGGGCGTTGAGGCGGTGCGGCGAACCCAGGAAGAAGCGGCGTTCCCGCAAGCAGCCGCTTCAGAAGCACTCCCCAGCGTGGCCGTCGAAGGCCCGAATGATCTGTGGACGATCGACTTCAAGGGTTGGTGGCTCACTGCGGATGGCACGAGGGTGTACCCGCTCACCGTGAGGGACCAGTTCTCCAGATTCGTCCTCGCTGTAGTGCTCCTGGACTCACAATCGATGGAGGGCGTTCGTGGCGTTCTTCTCGAGCTCTTCCGGCGGTACGGAATCCTGAAAGCGATTCAATCCGACAACGGATCCCCGTTTGGCAGTACTGCGTCGCGAGCAGGCTTCACCCGACTGTCGGCCTGGCTCGTCTCGATGGGCGTTCGTGTCGTGTTCTCCCCGTCCCGGCCACCCCGAGGACAACGGCGGGCACGAACGCATGCACCTCGATCTCCGGTACGACGTGGAAGACAACGCCAGCGAGACGATTCGCGAGGAGCGCGAAGCGGCGGCGCGGTGGGTCCATGAGTTCAACCACCATCGGCCCCACGAGGCGCTCGGACAGCGAGTACCGGCAGAGGTCTACCAGCCCTCGGTTCGTCGACTGCTCGGGGCCTGGCGACTCCCTCTGTACCCGAGCGCCTGGCAAACCCGGGTGTGAGTTGCCCCGGGCGAATCAGCGTCAAAGGCAACCACTACCACGTGAGCGCCGCCCTCATCGGCCATCTCATCGGCATGGAGCCCTCGAAGGCACACGGGTACGCCTGTGGTTCTACGACTACGGCCTCGGCGAACTCGACCTGTCGATTGTCACCCAGAAGCGGCCCGACCGGCGCGGACTGGGCTGGAACGACCCCATTCCCGAGGTCAAAGAGTGAGACGCCCACAACGATGGGCCGCCTGCCTGCCCTGCGGGCTCCGGCCATCCCATCCTCCGACGCTCGCCGCGAATACCGCGACGGCCGCTTCCTTCAGTCAAGGGTGCGTCCTCGCAGTCCTCGCCATGCTCGCCCCCTCGCGAGCGAGGGGCCTGCGCGTGGCTCCGGGCTGCTCCGGGCGCTCCTGGACCTGCGCGCCCTTTCGCGGACCGCACGATGTGCGAGCGACGGACGACGGGAAGGCCTCCGGCGGGAGCTCTGCTCACTCAAGGAAGGCCCCCAACGCGGATGCCTCGGGCAGGGCTCAGGCACGTTCGCCAAAACGCAGCTTCCCGTGTCACCTGCACACGGGTACAACTGTCACCCATGTGCCGTCCCGGGCACCATCGGGAATGCGCACGCGCACGCGCACGCGCACGGGAAGGTCCTCGAACGCCCCGGCGAATGGGCTCTCTTCCGACCCCGCCGGTCCCGTCAGGCAGAGCCCGAAGGGTCCGGTTTCCCCGCGCCTCATCGCGACGCCCGCCCCTCCGGGGAAACCGGATCCTGGGACTGCCGGGTCTACCGACCCGCAAGGCCGCCGCAGGCGAGCCGCGCAGCGCGCTCCGCGCGCGGAGTAATGGGTAGACCGGACGCTCACAGCCGCCGTCCCCGGCGTCTACGACGAGCCGGGATCCCGCGGCCGACCCCCGCGACGGTGCCGTCTCCGACGAGCCGGGATCCGACACCGGAACGTCCCGCCGCTAGAAAGGCGCCCCGATCGATACGCCCCACTGCCGCGGACCGAACGTCGGCCCCACCGAGACCTGGTCCGCGATGACGATGCCGAGGCCCGTGGCCATGACGGCGCCGCCGCCGCCCATGAGCCCGATGGCCGGCCCCGTGCAGTCGTCGCAGGTCGCGAACAGCACGCCCCCGACGCCTCCGACGACAAGGCCCGCGCCCGCGACCCCGAGCCCAGCGGGCGTGAAGCGGCCGCGACGCTTCGGCTCCTTGATCGTGGGCTCTTCGGCGCCGAGCTTCTTGATGGAGTTCTTGTTCCGCTCGGCGATCCAGACGTTCTCGAGGTCGGAGAGGTAGGCCCGCTCGACGCCGGCGTAGGCGAGCATCTGGAGGAAGGCGGACCGACGGCGCGGATCGTCGACCTGGCCCATGATCTCGGGCCCGATCATCGTCGGGAGGATGAGGGCGCCATCCTGCTCGACGACGAGGTCGGCGGTGACGGTGGAGATGCTCTCGATCGTGACGTAGTGCCGACCGAGCGCGACCTGGAAGCCCTGGTCGCCGTACGTGACCTGCTCGCCGTCGAGCCAGACGCGGTCGGGCTTGGGGCGGATCTCGACCCACGCGACGGCGGGGTTCGGGTTCGCCTCTTCGAACAGGTCGCGGCTGTCGGGCGAGATGGCGCCGTCGAACCGCATCAGCCGGTCGATCGAGCGCGCATTGGCGTACGACGCGGCGGCGTCGGCCTCGGCGCCGCTCGTGTACTCGACGAAGCCCTTCAGGAAGAACGCCCGACCGACGATCTCGCGGGGGATGACCTCGTTCGCGCAGGGGAGCAGGTCTTCGAGCTCGGCGAAGGCGCCCGTCGCGCGGTCGGCATCGAAGAACTTCACGGCCTGCGAGGCCTCTTCGAACTTCTGCTCGACGACGGCCCGCGACACGGGGAGCCCCTCGCACACCCGCAGCGTGCCGCCCGCGAACGCCGTGGGGATGCCCTTCGTCCAGTCGCGGATCGACATCAGCTCGAACTCGCCCGCGTTCTTGCCCGTCGCGGCCGAGACCTTCGCGAGGACCGACACCGGCGGGACGCCGTCACCGAAGAGGACGAGGTCGGAGCCGAGGGCAGTCGTGAGGATCAGGCTGAGCACCGCCGGAGGGTAATCGGATCCCGGGAGGTGCGCGACGCCCTCTCATGTCGCGAGCCTTTCGGCCTACTTCGGGCAGGCCGACTCGCTGTCGAAGTTCCAGCAGAGCACGACGTCCTTGCTGACCGTGTAGGAGATGGTCTTCACCTGCGCCACGTCCTGGAGGTTCGACAGGTCGAACGTGTACGTGCCGGGAGGGAGCCGCTGCGACCACGGCGTGTTCCGGCAGTGCTTCACGCCATCCACGCACACCGTGCTGGCCGGGTAGCTGTTGACCGTCACGAGGTACGTGCCGGCCGTGTTGGGCTCGGGCTCGGGCTGGTAGTCGATCTTCGTCGGTGCCGGGGAGGGCTCGGGGCGCGGATCGGGCTTCGGAACCGGGCGCACCGGATCGGGCTTCGGAACCGGGCGCACCGGATCGGGCTTCGGCGTGGAGACCGGAGACGGATCGGGGACCGGAGCGGGCTTCGGAGCCGTCGGGGACGGAGCCGGCTCGGGATCGACCGCGGGCTCGGGATCGACCACGGGCTCGGGACCGGAAAGCTCGGGACCGGACGGCTCGGGATCGACCGCCGGCTCGGGGTCGTCGATGGGCTCGGGATCGATCGGGTCGTCGACATCGGGCTCGGGACCGACGGGGTCGACGGGGTCGACGTCGACGATGCCGTCGGGCGAGTCGCCCACGGTCATGGCGAGGATTCCGCCCGTGAACATGAGCCCCGCGAGCGCCCCGCCCGCGATGAACATCAGCGCGACCACGACGATGGCGATCATCCCCCACTGCATCCCGCGCGACGACGGGGCGGGCGTCTCGGGCCTGGAGATGGTCGGATTCGACACCTCGGCGCTGTTCACGCCGAAGATCGTGGGCATGTACGCGGCCTTCTCGCTCTCGATGGAGGCGCCGAGCGGCGGCACGTCTTCGGGATCGGGCGGCAGGTCGGGACGGAGGGCCTCGAGGGCCGCCTTCATCGCCTCGGCATCGGCGTAGCGATTGCTGGCCTTGTACCGGGTGGACTTCTTGATGATCTCCTGGAAGGCCTCGGGGACCTTCTCGAACAGCTCTTCGTGGAGCTCGGTGTTGTAGAGATCGAAGGGCTCGTTGTTGGTGAGCATCTTGTAGAGGGTGCAGCCCACCGCGAAGATGTCGGCGCGGCCGTCGACATGCTTCGCGTCGGCGCGCTGCTCGGGCGCCATGTACGCCCAGGTGCCGATCATCGCGCCCGTCTTGGTGCTCGACATGTCGGACACCTGGGCGATGCCGAAGTCGGTGACCTTCACCGTGCCGTCGTCGGCCACCATGATGTTGTGCGGCTTGATGTCGCGGTGGACGATGCCTTTCTCGTGCGCGGCGCCGAGCCCCGCGAGCACCGCGATCGTCACGTCGCACGCCATCCGCGGCGGGAGCGCGCCATACGCGTGCAGCCGGTCGGAGATGCTGCCGCCCTCGATGTACTCCATGACGAGGTAGCAGCGGTCGCCGTCTTCCGCGACGTCGTGCACGAGCACGATGTTCGGGTGGTGGAGCTTCGCCATGGTGCGCGCTTCGGTGTCGAACCGCTCGCGCGCGCGATCGTCGAGCTCGGGGCGGAGCATCTTGATGGCGCGGGAGATGTCGAGCCGCGTGTCGTGCGCACGGTACACCACGGCCATTCCGCCCACACCGAGGACATCGGTGAGTCGGTAGCGTCCCTCTGCCAGTGGCGGTGCGACCTCCTGCTTCAACTCCGAGCTCCACGGCGATTGTACACAGGCCGTCCGGCAGCGCGGACAGGTGGTACAGTTCGGGCCGAAGGAGCACGACAAACGACACGGCACGTCGTCGACGGACCAGGCGCCAGTTTGGTGCACCAGATGCCGGGTGGGAGCGGCATTCAGCTGGTGTTCGACGAACAGCTGCGCGCGCACACCAGCCTCACCCGCGGGCTGGATGCGATCGAGGCCTTCCTCCGCGCCCCGCGTGCCCTCGGAGTCGCAGCCCTGGCCGATCGCGATCGCGACAGCGGCGTGTTCTCGTACGCCACCGACGCCGAGATCAGCCTCGCCGAGGTGATGGCCCACCACCACGCCCAGGGTGCCATGGGGGTGAAAGCCGCGGTCGAGCTGATGGTGCACGTCGCGCAGGCCCTCGACGAGGTCAGCGGCGCGGCACGCGAAGCGGGGCTCGGCTCGCACGGCTGCCTGAATCCGTGGCGCATCCTGCTGCGCGCGAACGGCGAGATCGTGCTGCTCGGCTACGGAATCCCGGATGCCGACCTGTTCGCGTACCTCGACGGCGAGCGGTCCGGCGTCTCCATCGACACGCTGCGGTACGCGCCGCCCGAGCGGCTCGACGACCAGGAAGAAGACATCCGCAGCGACCTCTACACGCTCGCCATCATCGGCGCCGAGCTGATGCTGGGGCGTCCGGTGTTCGACGGGCCGCCCGAGAAGGTCGCCGAGCGCGTGATCAACGGCGATGCGCCCGAGCTCATCGAGGCCCTGGGCTCCGAGCTGGGCGAAGAGGCCCTCGACCTGCTGTGCGTCGCGACCGAGCGCCAGCCGAGCCACCGCTTCCGCGACGTGTCCGAGTTCATCGCCCAGGCCCGCGGGCTCGCGCGCTCCGTCGAGGGCCGCGGCCTCGGCGAGCTCGTCGGAATCGCGATCGACGTGCGCGACGACGAGCCCGACGATCTCCCGACCGACGTGGCTCCCCTGCCCTCTCAGGGCCCGCCGCGCGACCGTCCGCAGGCCGACCGGCCCCCGCCCGACGCGCCCTCCGTCCATCCCGAAGAGGTGGAGGACGAGGACTTCATCACCGAGTCCGGCATCGAGTCGGACTTCGAGCTGGTCGAAGAGGTGCCGCCGCTGCCCGAAGGCGCGTCGCTCGACCAGGTGCGCGCCCACGCCAGGGCCGTCGTCGAGCGCGCCCAGCAGCTCGCCGAGCAGGCCGCCGCGATGGAGGTCATCGCGGTTCAGCGCGCGAACAACATCGAAGGCGTGGGCCCGGTCGTCCGCAAGCTGAAGGAGGCCGTGAACAAGGCCGAGAAGGCCGCCTCCAGCACGGCGAACACGGCGAAGCTCGTCGAGCTCGACGACACGCTGGCCGACGCGCTCGTGACGCTCGACATGGTGCGCAGCGCCGAGAAGCTCTGCTACTCCGCCACCCACCAGGCCCTCGAGATCCTCTACCGCGTGCAGGCCGAGGTCGATCAGGTCCGCGAGCAGCAGCAGACCCTCGATCGGGCGCGGCGCCAGTCCCGAGAGGCCGCCGAGCGCGCGCGCGACGCCGCTCGCGACGCCATGACCATCGCGAAAGAGCTCGAGGCCACGCGCTACACGGTCGAGATGGCGCGCGACCTGCTGCGAAGCGCCCGCACCGCAGCCTCCGCCGCGACCAGCGCCGCCGTCCGCGCGAAGCAGGCGTCACAGGCCGTCGAGCTGAAGTCCCACGCGCCCGAGGCCGAGCGCGAGGCCGCACGCGCGCGTGCCGCGGCAGACGAGGCCAAGGCCGCGCTCGAGTCCATCCGCACGGTCCAGCGCAACCTGAACGAGGCCGAGAGCGACGCCCGCGACGTGCTCGCCTCCCGCATGCGCACCCTCGTCGCGCGCGCCCGCAGCGCCGCGCTGTCGGCGAGCCAGTCGATGGAGCGCGCCCAGCACGCGGCCACCCACGCGACGATTCCCGACGCCAGCGCGCTCCTCCGCCAGATGGAGGGTCACGCGAGGTCCGCAGACACGGGCGCATCCCGGGCCGAGAGCGTCGCGGGGCCCGCACTCGAGGCCGCACGCGAGGATCCCAACGCGGCGGCCCAGCTCCGCCGGGTCCTCGCCGAGGTCGAGACCGCCACCGAGCTGGCCGAGAAGCACAGCGCCGACTGCGGCGAGCTGTCCGACCGCCTGGTCGCTCTCGCGGGGGAGGCCGCTGCGGCCGAAGCCGAGCTCGCCAAGTGGAAGTCCGAGGCGCGGGCGAGCCTGTCGCGGGCCACCGACCGCGTGAACGACGTCCGCACCCGCTGGGAGGCCCTGCAGGCCGACACCGAAGAGGTCACCGCGCGCACGGCGCGCGACGCGCTGCAGGTCGCCCAGCGCGCGGCCCGCGAGCTCGAGAAGCAACACCGCGAGATGCAGGAGGCCGTCGCCAGCATCGAATCGGCGACCTCGCTGGAGGGCCTCGAAGAGGGCGTCGAAGCGCTGCGCGAGAGCGAGCAGGTCGTCGCCGAGCTGGCGGATCGGGCGGCCACCCGCTTCCGCGAGGCGCGCGCCGCGGCTTCGCGCGAGCTCGAGGAGATCGCCCGCCGCCGCGCCGAGCGCGCCGAGCTCGACCGCGCCGTCGAGAAGGCGCGGGGCCACGCCGAGCGCTGCATGATCGCCGTCCGCGCGGCGTGGGCGAGCTACGAAGACACCGTCGAGGTCCTGTCCGCCGCGCCGATCGACGGGGCCGACCAGCTCCGCGCACGCGCCTACGAGATCATCGACATCGCCGAGTACCAGGCCGGCGAGGCCGAGACCGCCGCCGAGGCCGCCGCCGCGCAGAGCGACCCCGACGAGGCCCGCTCGCACGCGTCCACGGCCGAGAGCTTCGAGCAGCGCATCACCGAAGACCTCCCCGAAGCGATGGAGCTGCTCGAGAAGGCGCGGTCCCAGGCCACGAAGGAGATCACGCGCCTCGAAGAGGCCCGCGCCCGCATCCAGAAGGCCGTGTCCGACGCGAAGGAGGCCGTGAAGACTCTCGAGGAGCTCCGCACCACCGGGCGCGAAGCCGCGCTCGACTGGGACGACCTGGCCGTGTCGATGGCCATGGAGCAGCTCGACGGGCTCGCATCGCGGGTCGACGAGGACCTCCAGGAGGTCCGCTACGCCGCGGAGCGCGGCCAGCAGGTCGAGAACGCGGACGACGCGTGGGAGATGGTCCCCGTCGCGGAGGCCGCGTCGAAGCGCCTGGTCGAGCTGCGCACCGAGGGCGAGGGCATCGCCGCGACCCTCGACGCCGCCGTGCGAACCGCAAGGCAGGAGATCGAGACCCGCGAGGGCGCCGTCGACGGCGTGACCGACGCGCTGCGCACCATCGAGAAGGTGCGCGACGCCATCGCCGAGCGCGCCCAGGCCCTGCGCATCGCGGTCGCCACCCACCTCTCGACCGGCGACGAGGTGCGCGAGGCGACCGATCGCATGGCGCAGGCGGTCGAGGGCACGGCGGCGGCCGAGGCGCGCGTCCGGCGGGCCATGCTCGCGGTGCGGGATGCCGCCACGGCATCCGAGGCGCGGTCGCTCCAGATCGATGCCGAAGCCGCGGTGAACGAGGTCACCCGGTACATGGAGATGGCCGCCGAGGCCCAGTCCGGCGGGGTGAGCGCAGCGGAGCGCGAGGCCGTCGAGCGCGAGGACTCCGAGAAGCGGCAGCTCGACCATGCCCGCGCCACCGCGCTGAACCACGTGAACACCGCGAAGATCGCGACGGAGAAGGGCATCGCGCTGCTCCGCGAGGCCCACGAGCAGCTCGCCGGGTACGACGACCCCGAGGTCAAGCGCCTGCACGAGCGCGCCAACGAGTGGATCCGCGTCGGGCGCACCGCCGCGACCAACGCGCTCAAGGCCGCCCGCGAGTGCCAGCGCGCGAAGGTCGCCGTCACCGCGTCCGAGTGGGAGCAGCGGGCGAACGGGCTCGCGTCCGACGCGCTGAACGCGGTCGCCGAGGCCGGCACCATCCTGCGCGAGGCCGTCGACATCGCCCGCCGCGCCGAGCAGGAGGCCGAAGCGCTGAAGGCCGTGAAGGCCGAGATCCAGTCCATCTCCACGATGGTCGAGGAGAACATCGAGCAGGCCGAAGAGGATGCCGACCGGGTCCGCGAGGTCACGTCCGGCAGCCGCGACCCCGACACGCTGGCGTGCAACGACGAGGCCGACGCCGCGGTCCAGGCCGTGAAGCGCTCCGCGGCGAAGGTCCGCGCGGCGGCGCCGATGGCGCTGCAGGCCGACAGCCTCGACGTCGCCCAGAACCTGCTCGACACGTGCCGCGCAGCGCTCCAGCGGGCCGACGAGGCGGCCGACGTGGTCCGCGACCTCATCGCGAAGGCCCAGCAGCTCCTGTCCCAAGAAGAGGAGCGCGCGGCCCAGCGCCTCGCCGACGCCCGGTCCGAGGCCGAGCGACCCGCCCAGGAGGCCCGCGCGGTCGCCGAGAAGGCCACGGGCTGGGTCGAGATCGGGCGCCAGTCCGCGAAGGGCATCGTGACCGAAGAGGTCGCGGCCGCGCTGAAGGCCATCGAAGACGGTGCCGAAGAGGTCCGCCGCCTCGCCGACCAGGCCGAGAACGCCGCCCAGCCGGCCCGCCGCGCGCCCAACGCGATGACGGCCAAGGCGATCGGCGAGAAGGTGCGCGCCGCCGCCGAGCGGGCCGAGCGCGCCGCCGACCGCGTGAGAGAGGCCCTCGAGGAGCTGCGCTCCGCGGTCGATCGGGCCGGCGCGCTCGAGGCCGAAGCCCAGGGGCTCCGCATCCAGGCCGCCGAGGCCGCAGCCACCGCCGAGATGCATGCCGGCGACGCCACGGCCATCGCGGAGGAGCTCGAGAGGTTCCTGTCGGAGTCGGGGGTCGTCGACGACGAGGCCGCGCGCACGTTCCGCGAGGCCAAGCGCACCGCGAAGGCCATCGCCGCGGCGGCTGCCACGGCGTTCGAGCGCACCGAGGCGAGCATGGAGATGTCCACGCTCGAAGCGGTCCGCGCGGCCGTTGCCGAGGTCGAGGCCAAGCGTGCCGAGGCCGAGAGCCAGCTCGAGGAGCTCAACCGCCAGGCCACGGCGTGCCGCGAGATCATCGACAACGTGAAGCGGAAGTCCCGCGAAGACGCGAAGCGCCAGAAAGACGAAGCGCTGCGCGCGAAGCTCCGCCAGCGCCGCAACGAGTCGAAGATCATGAAGCGCGAGGAGCTCAAGGCGCAGTTCCAGGAGCGCGAGACGCGCGCACCGCCCAACCTGTCGAGCCTCCGCGAGCGGCTGCGCGCACGGCGACGCGATCGCGACGACCAGCCGCGGCTCGAGCGCCCCGCCCCCGTGCGCCCCGACACCGGGGCCATGCCGAGCCCCCGCCGCAAGCGCCGCCGGCCCGACCCCGACGAGAGCAGCCGGATGCGGCCCGAGTCCGATCGGTCCGGCCCGGTGTCCGAACCGTTCGAGCAGGACTCCGACTCTGCGCCCCGCAGCCGCGAAGAGCGCGAGCAGTCCCGCCAGCGACGCGAAGAGCGCCGCCGCACGCGCCGTCCCGCCGAGCGCGAGCCCGCCCCGTCGCGCGACGCGCCCACGAACATGGGCCTCATCACGCCCGCCAGCGAATCCACCGAGTCCCAGATCGGCAGCGAGGGCGCCGACGCCCTGCTCCGCCGCCTCCGCCGCAAGCGCCGCGAAGAGAACTAGCCTTCTCCCGGCCTCCGGACGCCCTCCTACGGAACGGGCTCCACGAAGTACGGGAACGTGAAGTAGTAGCCGGGCGGGAGCGGCTCGCTCCAGTCAGGGGTCTCGAGCGGCGAGCCGGAGCCCTGGTAGCACTCGTTCATCGTGTAGGCGTAGCCGTAGCCCTGCTCGTCGCCGAACAGGCCATCCTGGGTCCAGTAGACCGAGTAGATGTACTGGCTCTGGTTGGCCCACGCGGTGCCGAAGGCGTCGGAGAGCGGCTCTTCGAGCTCGATCATCTCGCCGAAGGCGAAGCCCCAGTCGAACTGCTCGATGTAGGTGCGCAGGTCGGTGGTGCCGTAGATCAGCTCGTTCACCTGCGGGCAGGTGCTGACGCCGTTGAACAGCGCGACCTCGTACGTCTGCGCCAGGCGGGCGCCCGTGTCGGTGATCAGCGGGTCGCGGCGGGCCGCGGCGCTCGCGTCGTAGTCGACCTGGCACAGCTCGTTGAAGTCGAAGTCGAAGAACGTGAACGTCAGCCGCGCGGACGAGGGCTCGCCCGTGTCGGGGTCGAAGTAGTCGTGGATGCCGTCGTCGATGATGCCGCTGAACGACCAGCCCATGAAGATCGGCGCAGGCGGGTCGCCCTCCGGCAGCGTGTTGCCCTCGAGCGGCACGTCGAGGAAGTCGCCGCACCGGCTGCCCTTCCAGCCGCCACCCGCGAGCGACAGCACGTCGAGCGCGTTGCCGGCCACGTCGTAGCTGTTGTGGGTCGCGGCTGCGAGGCCGATCTCGACGACCTCGGTGCGCCCGAGCGAGAGCGTGCCCGTGTCGAGCGTGAACGAGCCCGAGTCTTCGAGCAGGTAGATCCGGCGGCTCTGCGGGCCCTGGATCCACAGCCACACCTCGTTGAGCCCGTCGGATTCCCAGGTGAACTCGATCTCGCCGCCCGACAGGTCGAGCCGCTCGCCGACCTCGAGGATGGGGCCCGTGACCGTGAAATTCGACGCGAACTCGACGGCCGGCCGGTCGAAGTTGGCCCACTCGCCGCCGAACCGCACGGCCTGCGGCAGCTCGGGACGGGCTTGATCGGTCGCGTGGTACGACGCGATGCCGCGCTCGGGGTCGTACTCGAACTGGGCCTGGATCGGGCCGACCGTCATCACGTCGCCGACCCAGCGGTAGTCGGTCTGGCGGGGGCGGAACGACGTGTTGTCGACGCGCAGCCAGTCGCCCGGGTCGGGCAGCGTGGTGACGCAGGGCATGCCGAGCTGGGCGCACGCCGCGGCGGTCTGGAAGCCCTGCATGTCGGTGCCGAACAGCCCGTACACGTCGACGCGCGGATTGTCGGGGAAGTCGAGCCGCGTCACGACGATCGAACCGGCCTCGCCGGTGACGTGCCAGGGCTTCGGTGGACCCCACTGCGCATCGGGGCCTCCGGTCTCGGTCGGGGGCCCCTTGCACCCCGTGAGCGCCAGAGCCAGCAGCAAGCCTCGCATGTCGTCCTCGATCCGCGCCGTTCGTACCTTAGCTGTTCGACCGGCCAGCGTCACAACGAGGTTGTCACTGGAGGTCGACGGACGTGAGCCGCGCCCGGATCCCCCGGCGCTTCTTCTCGATGAACCAGGGATCGAAGCCGTCGGTCTCGAGCTGCTTGCGGAGGCGGTGCACCAGCACGTTCAGCGCGCTCTTCGTGCCGCCGCCGCGCCCCCAGATGCCCGTGCGCACGTCGGCGTCGGACATCCACCCCTGCTCGTCGTCGTCGAGCCGCTCGGCGCGGTCGCGCTCGAGGGTGCGGGCGAGGAGCAGCAGCAGGATGGCCCCATTGCCGGTGACGTGGTGCTTCAGGCCCTGGCTCGGCGCCTCGAGCCAGGCCTCGGGGCCGAGCGGACCGTTCGCGACGCAGCGGCACGTGTAGCCGTACTCGACCTCGCCGTGCTCGACGGTCGGCACGTGCTCGAGCCGCGCTTCGACGATGCGCATCGATCGCCCGGCGACATCGAACGTCTCGCCGATCTCGACCTGGAACTCCTCGTCGTCGGTGCCGACCCAGATCTCGTCGTCGTGGATCATCAGCGTGGCGGCGCGGGCCGGAGCCCCCTGGATCCGGAGGTGGGCGTCGGCACCCGAGCCGATGTGGAAGCGGTTCGACCGGAGCATGAACACGTGGCCGGTCGCGACCTCCTGCAGCTGCCGGACCTTGAACGACACGACGGGCTCGAAGCCCAGCGGCGCGCGCAGCACGACCTCGACCCGCTTCCCGAAGCGCAGGCGGTCGCCGGGCTCGAGCGGCGTCGCGGCAGCGCACGGCTCGCCGTTGCGGAAGGTGCCGTTGCGGCTGCCGAGATCGCGCACCCACGCGCGCCCCGCCTCCATCCACACCTGCGCGTGGTTCCACGACACCGTGTCGTCCTGGAGGACGAGGTGGTTCGCCGGGCCCCGCCCGACGTGCAGCGGCGCGTCGCCCAGGGGCACCGCCTGGCCACCCTCCGACAATGCGAGCTCGAACAAACGCCCTCCTCCGGGGAGTCTAGATCAGCGGGGGCTCACTCGACGCGGACGAGATGGAACGGCTCTTCCCGCCCGCGGCCTTCGTACGTGCCGTCCAGCCGCGCTTCCTGCGCGAGGTGGGCGGTGTAGAGCCCCGCTTCGTCGGGCTCGCCGAGCACCAGGGCATCGCCCACCACGGCCCCGGTGACCGCCGAGCGCATCTCGTGCGCGCCGAGCTGCACGATCAACAGGCCGCGCAGGTGATCGTTCGGGCCCTCGAGCTCCAGCGTGGCCTGGTACACGCCGAAAGTGCCCTTCCAGGTGCCCTCCAGCGGCACGAGCACCGCGGCGCGCCGCACCTCTTCGCGCTCGAGCCACTCCTCCATCGAGAGACGCGCTCCGAGCGCCACGATCACGCCGAGCAGCGTGATGACCACCGCGATCGAGCCACGCGCGATGCAATGGGAGCTCTGCCGGCGACGCTCGCGGTCGCGCTCGACCCAGTCCTTGTGGAGCTGACCCTCGAGGCGCTCGAGGTGGGCCTCTTCGTCGAGCGGCACGTCGGTCTGGATGCGCGAGGTCTCGGGGAGCTCGGTGGGGACGTACTCTTCGGTGGGCTCGCGGCTCGTCGAAACCACCGCGTCGTCGGCGTGGGGCAGGCAGGCCCGGAGCGCATCGGCCATCTCGTTGGCGTTCGCGAACCGCCGGGCGGGGTCGGCGTGCGTGGCCTTGCGGATGAGCTCGACGAGCCCCTCGGGGATCGCGGCGAACCGCGGCGACGCGGGGGGCGCCAGGAACAGGTCGACCGGCGTGGCCCCGGTGATGAGGTTGTAGAGCGTCGCCCCGGCGGCGTACACGTCGGCGGACGGGCCCACCGCGCTGGCGTCGACCCGCTGCTCGGGCGCCATGTACGGCAGCGACCCCATCGCGAAGCCGGCCCGCGTGAGCCGCGTGCTGTCGTCGAGGAGGGCGATGCCGAAGTCGGCGAGCTTCACGCTGCCGTCGGGCTGCAGCAGCAGGTTGTCGGGCTTCACGTCGCGATGCACGACCCCGGCGCTGTGCGCGGCATCGAGCGCAGCGAGCACCTGCAGCACGACCTGGATCGCGCGCCGCGGCGAGAGCGGCCCGTCGCCGCGCACCCGGTCCGCGACACTGCCGCCCTCGGCGAGCTCCATCGCGATCCAGTCGGCCCCGTCGGACCCGGCGGCGAACACGCGGAGGATGTTCGGGTGGGAGAGCCGCGACATCGTCTCGGCCTCGGCGACGAGGCGGGAGCGCAGGTGGCCGTCGAGCTCGGGGCCCGTCTTCAGGACCTTCACCGCGCAGCGGACGCCGAGCGTGAGGTCGTCGGCGGCGTAGATGGTGGCCGTGCCCCCGTCGCCGATCACGGCGGCGAGACGGTAGCGGCCCCCCAGCGTCTCGCCGACCACTACGTCAGCGCGATCCGCGCCTTCACGTCGGCTTCGGACAGGCCGAGCTCGTTGCCGACGCGCTGCATGAAGGCGACCTCTTCGGGCTTCACCTGGCCGTCGGCCTGGGCGACGTGGACCAGCAGATCGACGAGGAGCTGGCGCTGCTCTTCGCTGCCGACCGCGCGGACGGCCTCGACCGCCGCATCGACCTTGGCCTGGCTGAGGATGGCCTCTTCGGCCTCTTGCAGCGCCTTCTCGGCCAGCATCTCGTTGGCGTTGGTGACGTGCTTGAGGATGAAGCTGCGGATGGCGTCGCGCTCGACCTCGGTGATCTGGCCGTCGGCGTTCGCCATGTTCATCGCGAGCAGCGCGCCCTGCGACGCGACGAAGCCGCGCGCGACGCGCTCGGGGGCCCGGTTGCGGGGACCGAGGATGACCGGCGTGACCGTGTCGCCCTTCCAGGCCCGTGGAGGCGGTGCCGCCGACTGGGCCTGCTGGCGGGCCCAGTACGCGTATCCGCCGACGGCTGCGAGCGCCGCGAGCGCTGCGACCACGAGAAGGACGATCCACTCCATCGCCCCGGAGGATATCGGAATCCGCGCCCGCGGGCCACGGCCGTCAGGACTCGGTTCCCTCGACCAGCGCCCGCACGCGGCGCGCCCGCTCGGCGACGGTGGGCATGTCGGGCCCCGTGATCGTGACGTGGCCGAGCTTCCGGCCCTGCCGCGGCGCCTTGGCGTAGTCGTGCAGACGCGCGCCCGGCACCGAGAGGATCTGCCCGCGATCGGGGATCTGGCCGAGCAGGTTGACCATCATGCACGGCGAGACCTCGGTCTCGCCGAGGGGCCAGCCGAGGACCGCGCGGATGTGGTTCTCGAACTGGCTCGTCGCCGCGCCTTCGATCGAGAAGTGCCCGGAGTTGTGGACGCGCGGCGCCATCTCGTTCGCGAGCAGATCGTCGCCCACCTGGAACCACTCGATCGCGAGCACCCCGACGTAGTCGAGCGCCTCGAGCACCCGCTCGGCGGCGGCCTCGGCGCGCTGCTGCATCCCGTCGGGCAGGCCGAGCGCGGGCGCCTGGCTCCACCGGAGGAC
Organism: Alphaproteobacteria bacterium; assembly: GCA_020632875.1. Classification (GTDB taxonomy): domain Bacteria; phylum Myxococcota_A; class UBA796; order UBA796; genus JACKEQ01. The sequence goes on along the minus strand of JACKET010000005.1, from coordinate 148,355 downwards.
CCCGCCGGCGTGGCGGTTCTCGACCAGCGGGTAGTGCCGGACCTCACCCGAGCGGCCGCGCACCGAGAGCAGCGAGACCTCGCGGTCGAACGTGACGACCTTCTCGAGGATGCAGGGCACCCCGCCGAGCGCGGGCCACGCGACCTCGGCCTGCTCGGGGTGCGCGAGGTACAGCTGGCCCTTGCCGTCGTACCCGAGCCGGCGGGCCTTGAGCACCGCCGGCAGCCCGAGCTGGGCGATGGCCTCCTGCAGCCCGGCCTCGTCGTCGACCTTCGCGAACGGCGTGGTGCGGATGCCGTGGTCGCGGAAGAACCGCTTCTCGTTCCACCGGTCCTGGGCCGTGGTCAGCGCGAGCGGGCCGGGGTGCACGAGGTGCCCCGTGTCGCGGAGGAACTGCACGGCCTCGGCCGGCACGTTCTCGAACTCGAAGGTGATGACGTCGAGCCCGACGGCGAAGCGCTCGAGGGCCTCGCGGTCGGCGAGCGACCCCTGCACGACGGGCGCATAGGCGGCCGCGCACGAGTCGTGCGCGTCGTCGTAGACCACGCAGTCGACCCCGAGCGGCAGCGCGGCCTGCGCCAGCATGCGCCCGAGCTGACCGCCCCCCAGGATACCCACGCGCGCTTCGGCCCCCATCAGACGGCGTCCCGCGGGTCGGGCGTGGCGAGCACCTTCTCGGTCTGCGCAGCCCGCCAGGCGACGAGGCGCTCGCGGACCGCGGCATCCGAGCGCGCCACGAACGCGGCCGCGAGGAGCGCCGCATTCACGGCCCCCGCGCGCCCGATGGCGAGCGTTCCGACCGGGATGCCCGCGGGCATCTGCACGATGGACAGCAGCGAGTCCATGCCGGAGAGCGCCTTGCTCTGCACCGGCACCCCGAGCACGGGGACGTGCGTCTTGGCGGCCAGCATCCCCGGCAAGTGCGCGGCCCCACCGGCCCCCGCGATGATCGCGAAGAGCCCGCGCTCTTCGGCCGTCTCGGCGTACCGGAACAGCTTGTCGGGCGTGCGGTGTGCCGACACCACCTCGACCTCGTGCGGGATGCCCAGCGCCTCGAGCGTCTGAGCCGCGTGCTCCATGGTGGGCCAGTCCGATGTGCTGCCCATCACGACCCCGATCATGCCTGCCCCCGGTCACGTGAGTTTCGCCCGGTATCCCGCCGGGCCGCCCCGGGCAGCCGCAACTCTGCCCCTTGCAGTCGTCGGAACGCCCCCGTAAAGAGACGGCGGAGGGACGTTTGGTCGACCTGTTCAGCAGGCGTGTCGCGCTGGTCACCGGCAAGGGTGGCGTCGGTCGCACCACCGTGTCGGCCGCCATGGCCGTCGCCGCGGCCAAGCTCGGCAAGCGCGTGTTGGTCACCGAGCTCGGCGAGCCCGATGGCGACTACACGCCCCTCGCGCGCATCTTCGGTCGCGACACCCTCCCCGCCGACCCCGAGCGTCTCGCGCCCGGCATCGACGGCTGCGTGCTGTGGCCCCGCCGCGGCCACGAGGCGTTCTTCCGCACCGTCATCCCGGTCTCTGCGGTCGTGTCCGCCGCGATGGGCTCGGGGGCGCTGCGCAAGCTGCTCGACACCGCGCCTTCGTTCCGCGAGATGGGGATTTTCTACCACATCTTCACGCTGCTCGAGCTCGAGGCGTCCACCGGCAGGCCGAAGTACGACATCGTGATCGTCGACATGCCGGCATCGGGCCATACGCTCGGTCTCACCGGGCTCCCCGAGCGCCTGCTCGCGCTCATGCCCACCGGGCCCATCGCCGAGGCGATGCACCGCGGCATCCCCTACTTCACCCGGCCCGACCTGTGCGGCGCCTGGGTCGTCACGCTGCCCGAGGTCCTGCCGATCACCGAGTCGCTCGAGCTCATCGAGGGCCTCGAGGGCCACGACACCCCGATCGGCGGAATCCTCGTCAACCGCGTGATCGAAGACCCCTTCACCCCCGAAGAGCGCGCCGCGCTCGAGCCCGTGCTCACTCCCGGCCACTACGGGTACGAGCGGTTCGTGGGCGTCGTGCAGGCCACCGAGGCCCTCGCCGACCTGCGCGAGCGCACGGCCGTGAAGACCGTCGAGATCCCCGAGCTGCCGCTCACCTCCACCGACCTCATCGACGCCATCGCCGAATCCCTGACGAAGGCCGGGGGTGACGCGTGAACATCCACGAGCTCGTGAAGAGCCGGAAGGTCATCGTGTGCGCCGGCAGCGGCGGCGTGGGCAAGACCACCACGGCCACCGCCATCGCGCTCGCCGCGGCGCGGTCGGGCCGCAAGGTGCTCGCGCTCACCGTCGACCCCAGCAAGCGGCTCGCCCAGACGCTCGGAGTCGACCGCAACCTGGCCGAGCCGATCGCCATCCCGGCCGAGCGCCGCGAAGAGGCGGGCATCGAAGAGGGCATGCTCGAGGCGTGGATGCTCGATCCGCGCGTCGTGGCCGACAACTTCGTGAACCGGTTCGCCGACACGCCCGAAGAGGCCGCGCGGCTCATCAACAACCGCCTGTACCGCCAGATCTCGCGCATGGTCGCCGGGATGCAGGAGTACATGGCGATGGAGGCGCTCTACACGTTCCTCCGCGAAGAGCGCTACGACCTCGTCGTGCTCGACACGCCCCCGTCGCGCAACGCCCTCGACTTCCTGTACGGGCCGTCGCGGCTGTCGAGCTTCCTCGACGGGCGCATCTTCCAGCTCTTCCTGCCCGAGGACACCGGGCGCCGCAGCTTCATCCGCCGCGCGGCGGGCCGCCTCGTGAACCGCGTGAACGCGGCGATCTTCGGGGCCGAGCTGTACGAAGAGCTGCAGGAGTTCATGTCGTCGTTCTCGGGCATCTTCCGGTCGATGAACAAGAACGCTGCCGACGGCATGGTGCGCCTGCGCGACCCCGCGACCGTGGCCTTCCTGCTCGTCACGAGCCCCGCCACCGAGTCGCTCACGGATGCCTTCTTCTTCCGCCGCAAGACCATCGAGCTCGAGCTTCCCTTCCGCGGCTTCGTGCTCAACCGCAGCCAGGCCGCGGGCGACGCGCGGGTGCTGCCCGACGGCTCGCTGTTCGGCCCGAAGCCGAGCGAGCTGCAAGCTTCCGCCCTCGAGAAGCTCCTCGTGCTCGCGCGCATCGAGCAGGCCGCGGTCGAGCGCCACCAGAAGCTCCTCGATCAGCTCCGCCGCGATGCCGGCTCGTCCGCGACGGCCGTGGCGCTGCCGGTGATCTCGTCCGGCGCCGACGAGATGCGCGCGCTCGTGCATCTCGGCGACGTGCTGATGGAATCCTGAACGCCGGTTCGATGGAGTACGGCGACGATCCGAAGTGGGAGCACGTGCACCCCGTCGTGGGGCACCTGCTCCGCCAGCACGCCCTCGAGCCCGTCGGGCTGCGGGGCTTCGCGGAGCTGCCCCAGCTCGACATGCTCGGCAGCGGGCGGGTCGCGGTGTGGCTCGCCGAACAGGCCCGTCCGTACGTGTCGGAGGAGAGGCTCGGCGACTTCGACGCCGAGCTCGACGCCGCGCGCGAGCTCCTCACTCTCGAGACCGAAGCCCTGCTGCTCGGCCGCGACCCCGAGCCCGAGGCGTCGATCCGCGTCCTCCGCGCGCGGGCCGTCGCGCGGAAGCGGGCCGGCGAGGTCGCGGCACGGCGGCGTCCCGCGGGGGTCGACGCGCTCGGCATCGCCGCGGCGGGCGCGCTGACGGCCGCGTCGTACTCCGTGATGCAGATCCTCCAGGCGATGGCGGGCCGCCTCGGGAAGACCGTCGCGCCCGACGCGGTGCCCGGTCTCGCCGCGGCCCTCGAAGAGGCCGTGCTCGTCGCCGAGTGCCAGAGTGCCGCCGACGCCTACATCACCCCGGCCGTGCGGGTGACGCGGGTCCTGTGGCGCGGGCCGCGCGGAACCAAGCCCGCCGGGCACTTCCTGTTCGCGACGCAGGGCGGATTCGCGGTGGTCACGAAGCTGAAGCGCCGCTGGGCCGGGATGGCCGGCGACCGCGACGAGGTGCTCGCCACCCTCCCCGACGCGTGGTTCCCCGAGGCCGTCGCCCAGTTCTTCGGAGACGGCGCAGCAACGCCTTGACGGTCGAGACCTCTGTGCCCCCGGAACGCGGCGTTTCAGCCGCGTTCACAGGGGGTACCGAGGTCCCGTCAAGACGTTCCCTGGTTGAGATTCCGTCGGAACGACGCCCGCTTGCGGGCGGTGGCCGGCGGAATCCCCGCCACCCTGAAGTTCACATCCGCGGCCGGCCATCCACTCCTGAAAACACGCCGCGCGCGCGATCCGGCGTAGGATCGACGATGCGCGCCATCTCCAGGGGGACCCATGCCACGCTTCGTCGTCTTCTTCGCGCTCGCAGCCTGTATCGAGCCACACGACCGCATCGATCCCGTACCGCCGGCCCAGCAGCCCGCCGAGCGGGTCGTGCCGGGGCAGAGCTCGGCCACCGTGGCCGCCGACGCGCAGGGCCGCGTCTACAACGTGAACCCCGACCCCGGCACGATCACCCGCACCGACCCCATGACGGGCGAGGTGCTCGAGGTGGCCGTGGGCGTCGAGCCGAGCCGGCTCGCCATCCGCGGCGACGACCTGTATGTCACGCTCCGCGGCGAGCGCGCGCTCGTGCGCCTCGACCTCGAACGACTCGCCTCGGGGCCACAGGAATGGGTCGAGGTGGGCGCCGAGCCCATGGGCGTGGTCGTCAGCGACGACGGCTCCGCGATCTACGTCGCGCTGTCGATGGAGGACACCGTCGTCGAGATCCTCCGCGACCGCATGGCCATCGAGCGCGTATTCGAGAACCCGGGCGAGCCGCGGTCCCTCGCGCTCCACCCAGCGGGGCGATTCCTCTATGTGGGGCTGAAGCGCGGCACGGGGCTGAACGTCGTCGACCTCCGCACCGGGATGGCCACCACCCTCGTCCTGCCGCGGGTCTCGCGTGCCTCCACCCCGGATCGCCCCCTGCACACGCGGGTCACGGGCGACCTCGCCGTGAACGGGTCCACCCTGTACGTGCCCGCGCTGCACGTCGACACGCAGACCCCGATCCGCGTCGTCAGCTCGGTCGAGGAGATCGGGTCCTTCGAGCCCGAGGCGAACGGCGAGATCGTCATCGACGGCGGCGCGTACGGCGGGATCGTGTCGTCCCTCGATCCCATCGACCGCGTCACGCCGTCCGTCGTCGCCATGCCGCTCGGGGTCGACGGGATGGCGCTCGAGGCGGGCCGTGCGTTCATCGCGTCGGCCATCGTGGGCGAAGACGCTCCGCAGCTCGTGAGCAGCTACATCTCGAGCGTCACGCCCTCGGCCGACGGCACCTACGTGATCGCGACGATGCAGGCCTCCGAAGCGGCGCTCTGGATGTCCGTCACACCCGAGTCCACGGGCAGCCGGCTGGTCGTCGTGACGCCCGACGGCCTGGATGCCTCGCCCACAGAGATCCTGGGCCTGGCGGGGTTCCACATCCCCCAGGCCGCCGCGATGGCCGCGGGCTCCGGGGTCGACGGGGCCGTGCTCGTGAACGGGCGTGCCTTCGCCAACGCCGCATTCACGGGGCGCATCGTCGAGCTCGGTGTCGACGGGGCCCGCGCGACCCTCGAAGACGCCGATCCCGCCGAGCTCACCGGCAGCATCGTGCCCCGCGAGCGCTTCTGGACGGTCTCGGAATCGCCCCTGTCGCCCGAGGTCCAACAGGGCCGCGAGCTCTTCCACATGGCGCGTGACCCGATGATGGGCGGCACCGGCGTGTCGTGCTCGACGTGCCACTTCGACGGCCGGAACGACGGGCTCACGTGGACCTTCGAGTCCGGGCCGCGCCAGACGCCCTCGCTGGCCGGCGTGGTCAGCGAGACCGCACCGGTGACGTGGACCGAGCAGGTGCCGTCGATCCAGGACGAAGCCCAGATCACCGCGATGGCGCGCCTCGGCGGCAGGGGCCTGAACGCCCAGCAGCTCGACGCGGTCGCCGCGTTCATCGACTGGACCCGCATCCCGGATACGCCCGACCCCGACGCGGCGGCGGTGGCGCGGGGCGCAGTGCACTTCGTCCAGTCGGGCTGCGCGACGTGCCACTCCGGCCCCCGCCACACCGACGGCCAGCTCCACGAGATCGCCGGCCTCGCCCTCGACACGCCCACGCTGACGGGCATCGCGGGCTCGGCGCCCTACCTGCACGACGGCTCGGCGCCGAGCCTCCGGGCCGTGATCGAGCGCGCCCGCACGCCGGAGTTCATGGGCAGCACCGCCCACCTCGACGAAGCGGGGATGGACGACCTCGAGGCCTACCTGCGGTCGCTCTGACCGCCTTCACTCGCAGTCGCAGCGTGCGATCGGCCCGCACTGCGCGGTCTCGGACGAGGGAGCCCAGTCGCAGGACTGCAGCTCGACGACCTCGGCGTCGGTGAGCGCGCGGTCGAAGAAGTGCGGCGCGGTCACGTTGGCGCGGCCGGGAACATGGTTCCACAGCGCGATCTCCCAGGTCTCTGCCGGGTAGGACACCAGCAGCTCGCCGCGGCGGTAGAAGCGGGCCGTCTCGCCCGTCCAGGTGAGGACCGCGACGCCTCCGTCGTCCCGGACGGCGAGCGTGCGGCCCACCTCGGGGCTGGTGGACGTGAGCGCGGCGACGACGGTGAAGAGCTGCGGGACCATGGGACCCTCCTGTTGCCCGTTCGTGTGTCGGGACGCCGCATCGGCACAGGGTCGATACGAGGACGCGTGGATTCTCCCTGGCCAGCCCTGTCGAAGGGCGGGCGCGAGCGCTGGGTCACCCGGCTGAACGCCCTCAATCCGCGGATCGCGGCCCTCGCCGGTCGGCCGGCGCTCGTGCTTCGGGACGCGCCCGGCCGCGCGACGCCGGTGAAGGAGCGGGAGTTCACGTGGCTCGAGGTGGACCTCACGTGGCTGCACCACCGGGCGCACATGCAGGGCGCGGACGTTCGCAGCATGCGCGCCGTCGCGGCGTACGTGCTCGCGACGCTCTACGCGCAGGCCGGCGGGCTGCCGCTCACCGATCCGTTCGCCGGGCTCGTGCTCGCCGAGCTCCGCCTGCCGCTCGCCCCCGCGCAGACGTTCGCCGCGAGCCTCAACCCGCTCGACCCGCTCCGGTCGAACGTCCCCGCAGACCTGCGCCTCACGGCCCTGACCACCGCCTACGGTGCGGCTTCGAGCACCCGCTCGCGCAGCTGACCGCACCCCGCGTCGATGTCGATGCCGCGCCGCACGCGCACCGTCGCGGGGACCCCGTAGCGACCGAGGGTCTCGACGAACGCCTCCACGCGGCCCGGATCGCTCGGCAGGCCCGCGTAGCCCCCGGTGGGATTGAGCGGGATGAGGTTCACGTGGCAGTGTACCCCGCGCAGGCGCTTCCCGAGCTGCTCGGCCACCTCGACCGTGTCGTTGGTGCCGTGGATGAGCGCCCACTCGAAGGTCACGCGGCGCCCGGTCTTCTCGACGTAGCCGCGGACGGCCTCCAGCAGGACGTCGATGCTCCACCGCCGGTTCACCGGCATCAGCGCGCTGCGCGCCGCGTCGGTGGCCTCGTGCAGGCTGATCGCGAGGCCCACCTGCAGGCCCTCGTCCGCGAAGCGCTCGATCTGGGGGACCAGGCCGACCGTGCTGATCGTGATGTGCCGCGCCCCGATGCCGAGGTCGGACATCATGCGGCGGACGGCCTCCATCACGGGCTCGTAGTTGTGGAACGGCTCGCCCATCCCCATGAGGACGACGTTCGAGAGCCGCTCGCCGCGCGCCTTGAGCTCGACGTGCTGCCGCCACACCTGGCCGAAGATCTCGCCGGCCGTGAGGTGCCGCTTGAACCCCATCTGGCCGGTCGCGCAGAACACGCAGCCCATCGCGCAGCCCGCCTGGGACGAGATGCACGCGGTGCGCCGCCCGTCGGCGTACGGCATGAGCACGGTCTCGACGAGCTTGCCGTCGGCGAGCCGGTAGAGGCGCTTCACGGTGCCGTCCTTCGATCGCTGCTCGGCCGCCACGTCCATCGCGCCCAGCACGGTCTCCTCGGCGAGGCGCGTGCGGAGGCCCTTCGGCAGGTCGGTCATCTCGGACACGTCGGCCGCGCCCTTCTCGTACAGCCAGCCGTGGACCTGCTTCGCGCGGAACGGCTTCTCTCCCCAGCTGGCGAGCAGGACGCCGAGCTCGTCCTTCGAGAGGGCGACCAGATCGATCACAGGCCGTTCTCGGAGAAGTGCTGGTAGTCCTTGAGGCTGTTCCAGCTCCCTCCCCAGCCCCAGCCGTGCCTCCGGAAAGCCCCGACGACAGGGCCCGGATCGACGATGAGGCCCGGAACGGACGGGTCGCGCGTGACGTACGGCGCCCCCTCCGGCGGGAGGACGGTGTTGCCGGACGCGCTGACGTAGGGGTTCTGGCGCGGGTTCACGTCGATGGCGTGGCCGTAGCTGTGCTGGGACCAGGACGTGCCGCCGGTGACGGGCCGGCAGTTGAAGGCGCTCGTGTTGTTGACGGCCATGGACGCGTCGTCGCTGCCGCCGTAGGCGCTCGCGGGCTCGATGCGCTCGATCGGGAACTGCACCTGCCAGGCGTGCTGGAGGACGTCGACGTAGACGGAGGCGAGATCGGCCTTCACCACGAGCTGGCCGGTCTTCGGCTCGCCGTCGAAGCCCCAGTGGGCCGTCGTGATCAGCGCGAGCGCGTCGAGCCCCACGGGGCAGCCCTCTTCGTAGGTCGTGCCCGCCATCGCGTCGCGCAGCGCGGTCGGGAGCGGCTCGACGGTGTGGGTGTACGGCGCGAAGCACACCTCGGTGCCGGCCTCGGCGGGCACGCAGCCCTCGTGGCCGGTCGGCTCGGTGCACGCGCACTCGCCGCACGAACCGAGCGCACCGAACGCGCCGTCACAGCACTGGTAGCTCTCGGAGCACGCCCCGTCGGCGTAGAGCCCGCCGAACGAGTGCCAGCAGGCGCCCTCCGCGTCGTTCGGCACGTTCCGGCAGAACTGCGGCTCGGGATCTGGCTCCGGCTCGGGCTCGGGGACGTCGGGGTCGGCGTCCGCGTCGGCCTCTTCGTCGGGGACCACGACCGCGGGAGGCTCGGAGGTACAGGCCAGCATCCACAGGAGCATGCGGCCTCATATCCGACCCTCAGCTCGCGAACAGGCGCTCGGGGTCCTTGAAGCTCTTGAACTCGAGGGCGTTGCCGCTCGGGTCGACGACGAAGAACGTCGCCTGCTCGCCGATCTCGCCGGCGAACCGGATCTGTGGCTCGATCAGGAACGCGATGCGCCTGGCGAGGCGGTCGCGCAGCGCGTGCCAGTCGGCCCACGGGAGGACGACGCCGAAGTGGCGGACCGGCACGTCCTCGCCGTCGACCGGGTTCGTCGGAATCCAGCCCGGATCGTCGGCGACGTGGGCCGAGAGCTGGTGTCCCCAGAAGTCGAAGTCGATCCAGCGCTCGGCGCTGCGCCCCACGCGCGCCCCCAGCACGCCTTCGTAGAACGCCCGCGTGGACGCGATGTCCCGCACCGGGAAGGCCAGGTGGAACGGGTTCATCACAGCACTTCGACGAGCAGGTCGGGCTGGAGCGCCTCGAGGGCGTCGAGGATGCCGTAGGTGCCGACCTCGACGGGCACCGACACGCGGATCGTCGCACGGAACAGGGGCTCGCCGGACATCGGCGCGCGGATCACGTCGCTGTGGAGCTCTTCGATGTTGGCGCCCTGCGCGACGAGGGTGCGGGACATGTCGTGCACGATGCCGTTGCGGTCGGCGCAGGTCACCGAGAGGTGGACGACGTTCAGCTCGCGGACGTCGGACTCGCCGTGGCCGATGGTCACCACGGTGTCGGCCGACACGGCGCGCAGCGCGGTCTCGAGCGCTTCGGCCTGCTCGACCGGCACCCGGACCAGGAGCATGCCGCAGAACCAGCCCGCGAGGCGCATGAGGCGGCTCTCTTCCCAGTTGCCGCCATGCGCCCGGATCCGGGACGCGAATTGGTCGACGAGGCCCGTGCGGTCCGGGCCGGAGATGGTGACGACGAGATCGGTGTGCATCGGCGCTCCAGCAGGATTCCCGATTACCGCGGATGACGCCGCCGCGCCCCTCCCGGCGAGACCGCATAGGGCGGACGGCATGCGCGTCGCCGTCACCGGAGCCACGGGATTCCTCGGGTCGCACCTCGTCGAGGTGCTGCGGGAGCGGTTCGACGTCCGCGGGCTCGTGCGCAGCCCCGAGAAGGGCGCGCACCTCGGCATCGAGCTCGTGCGCGCCGATCTCACCGACGTCGCCGCGCTGACGGAGGGCATGCGCGGGTGCGACGCGCTGGTGGCGAACGCGGCCCTCGCGCCGGGCTGGGCGAAGCCTTCGGCCGAGGAGTTCGTCCGCGCGAATGTCGAGGGGGCCGAGAACCAGCTCCGCGCGGCGGTGGACGCCGGCGTGAAGCGCATCGTCTGGATCTCCACGGTGGCGGTGTACCGAACGCGACCCTGGCGCACGCTCGCCGAGGACGCCGAGAAGATCGACCCCGCGCACCCCCGCTTCGACTGGAACAACCTCACCACCGACCCCGGATACGCCCGCAGCAAGGCGGCTGCCGAGCGCCTCGCGTGGGACTGGGCCCGCGAGCACGGGCTCGAGCTCACGGCCCTCCGGCCGGGGCCCATCTACGGCGAGCGGGATCCGAAGCTCACGGCGCGGTACCAGCGGATGCTGTCCTGGCCCGTGGTGCTGGCCCCCACCGCACAGCTGCCGCACGTCCACGCCGGTGACGTGGCCCTCGCCGCGGCTGCGGCCCTCGAGAACCCCGCCAGCGTGGGCCGCGCGTACAACGTGACCGGCGAGAGCATCTCGGTGTGGCGCCTGCTGTCGATCTGGAAGCGGGTGACGGGTGCGCGGGCCCTCGTCGTGCCGGTGCCCGTCCCGCTGCGCATCGCGTTCGACGACTCGGCGGCCGCGCGCGACCTGGGCTTCCACCCGCGGCCCTTCGAAGAGGCGCTCGCGAAGCTGTGACATCCGCAGACGAATGACCGCCGGAACGCGGCGTCTGGAGGGCATCCACGGAGCCCACGATGTTCACCCTGCTCGCCGCCCTCACCGCATCCGCGAACCCCTACCACCCCCCCGACCACCGCCCGGACGTGGGCTTCCAGCAGGCCGCGGCCGCGTGCAGCGCGGCGTTCTACGGCAGCCAGGACCGCCAGTCCTGCATGGCGGCCGGCGCGCCGGCCCCGAAGATCGAAGCGTGTGGTGCGGCGTTCTACTCGAGCCGCGACACGCTGACCTGCCTGTCGACCCCCGCCCACCCGAGCGTGGTGCAGGCGTGTGCGTCGGGGTTCTATTCGACGCGCGACTCACTCGCGTGCATGGCCGACGCGCGCCGGCCGGACGTGGTCAGCACGTGCACGACGAGCTTCTACTCCACGCGGGATTCGCTCACGTGCATCCGCACGGCGCGGGAGCCCGACCTCGTCGCGACGTGCTCGCGCAGCTTCTACTCGACCTCTGACGCGCTCACGTGCCTCGCGACGGCACGCCGCGCGGACACGGTGACCGCGTGCTCCCAGAGCTTCTACTCGACGCGCGACTCGCTCCAGTGCGTCGCGTCCGCCGCGCCGCCCGACGTGGTGCAGACCTGCGCCCGCAGCTTCTACTCGAGCCGCGACGCGCTGGTGTGCGTCGCCAACTGGCAGCCACCCCGCAGGCCTCACCACGACCGCCGTTGGTGAAGGATCGGGGTCGTCGGTGGTCGGGTGTCGGGTGTCGGGTGTCGGGTGTCGGGTGTCGGGTGTCGGGTGTCGGGTGTCGGGTGTGAGGTACCTCACCGAATCCGGTGTCAGAGCAAACCCGAACATCGCGTGAATCTTGTTATATCGCCGTATATCGTCGATTCTATTCCAAAGTTGACACGTCAACCCCACGGCCTCCGTCCCAAGTTGGACGCCCGACGCCGAACCCGACATTGGACACTCCAGACCTCCGCAATCCGGGAGCCGCGCGAGGCGGGCTGGAGGGAAGGCCGCATGCTCGGGCCGAGCGTCATGGAGGCCGGAGGACACCCGACGGCCAAGCACATGCGCCCGTAGCTTCACCTGGAGCCGCGAAGCGTGCCTGCGCGTCTCGGACTGGCTCCGGCCCGTAGGCCTCGCCAGGCCCCCGTCGGTGAGGGTCCGGCGTCGGTCGGCTGTCGAAATGGCCCCGAAGGCCACGCCGACGCGAAGGCCCAGATGCGCCCGCAATTGACACGTCAATTGAAAAATAGAACCGACGACATACACCAATCAAGCACGATTCCATCGATGTTCGGGTTTGCTCTGACACCGGATTTGGTGAAGCATCTCACACTCGACATCGGACACCGAACACCAGCCCCGACGCAGCCGCCACCTCCGCGCTCCGGGAACCGCGCGAGGCGGGCCGGAGGGTGCGGCGCAGCCGCAGTCACGGGCCGCAGGCCCGGGACCGAGCGTCAGCGAGCCCGGAGGACAGCCGACGGCGAAGCCGGCGCGCCCAGACACGACATCCGACCTGCCGGGACTGACCGCGGAGCGCTGCGAGGATAGGGGCGCCGCATGTCGTTCTCCGGTTCGTCCGTCTGGATCACCGGCGGTGGCAGCGGCCTCGGTCGCGCCATGGCCGTCGAATTCGCCCGTCAGGGCGCCTCTGTCGCCGTGTCCGGCCGCCGGGAGGACCGCCTCGCCGAGACGGTCGCCGCCGTCGAAGCCGCCGGGGGGCGCGGGCTCGCCGTCCCCTGCGACGTGACGCAGGACGCCGACCTCGAAGCCGCGGTCGCCGCGGTGGTCGGCGCCTTCGGAAAGCTCGACGTCGCCGTGGCGAACGCGGGCTTCGGAGTCGCTGGGCGCTTCGAGACACTGACGCGCGACGACTGGCGGCGCCAGCTCGACCTCAACGTCGTGAGCGCAGCGATGACGGCGAAGCTCGCGCTCCCGGAGCTCGAGAAGACCCAGGGGCGCATCGCGCTCGTCGGCAGCGTGGCGGCCTTCCTGCCGCTCCCGAAGAACGCGCCGTACTGCGCCAGCAAAGCGGCGATCGGCATCCTCGGGCGCACGCTGTCCGCCGAGCTCGCCCCGAAGGGCGTGACGTGCACCACGATCCACCCGGGGTTCGTCGAGTCCGAGATCGCGCTCGTCGACAACGACGGGAACTTCGACGAGACGCGCGTCGACAAGCGTCCCGCGAACCTGATGTGGAAGGCCGAGGACGCGGCGCGCGTAATGGTCTGGGCCATCGCGAAGCGCAAGGTCGAGCACACCTTCACGGGGCACGGCAAGGCCGGCGTGTTCGTGGGCCGCCACCTGCCCTGGCTCGTGCAGCGGTTCGTCACGGCTCGGCGCTGAACGTCATGACGGGGCCTCGGCCCTGTGAACGCCGCTGAAACCCCGCGTTCCGGGGTCGACCGCCAGGACGTTCCCGCGCCAGGTCAGGTCGGCGGGGACCCCCTGCCCGCGGCCTGGATGCCGACCGCCAGCGTCACGACGAGCGCCGGGGCGAGCAGCCAGGGCCGCGTGACGAGCGCCGGATTCAGCGCCACGTAGAGGAGCGCGATCAGTCCCGCGTGCGCGAGGACCCCGCCCGTCGCGAGGACCATCGGTTGCGTCGGCCGACCGGACAGCCCCAGCGCGCCGCCCACGCCGAATGCCGCGGCCAGCACGGACGGCGTGACGAACGGGACCTCGGTGAGGTGCGCGCACTCCGGGCGGTCGTGCGCCAGCGCCGCATAGGCCGCGATGCCGCCGAGGGCCACGGCCGCACCCAGGCCCGAGAGCCCCGCCGCGACGGGCGTGACGGCGCCATCCGGCCGGGAGCCTTCAGCGGGAAGCCGCTGACTCCTCCCTTTGAATTCGGATCGATGCCGGTTCAGCGTCACCAGCGTGGTGACGCCGACCAGCGTGTTCACGACGGCGAACACCGCTTTCTGCAGGATCTTCGGCAGTGGGCCCGAGAATCCGCCCACGAGCAGGTTGTGCGTGGTGTCGAGGCACGCCAGCGACAGCGCCATGCCCGCCGCCACGAACCCGAAGAACAGGGCACTCGGGTGCCTCCGATGGATCTGGACCGCGCTCGTCATGACGAATCCCGCCATCACGAGATCGCCCAGGGGGAAGCTGTTCTCGTAGACGAGATCGCACGGCTGGCCGTGGTGGTACGAGCCACTCGCGAACCAGTACACCCACCACGCGACGGTGCCGAGCGAAGCGACGATCTGGAGCGCGACCAGGGCGGAGAGACGGTGCATCCGCGCACGGTACACCGCGGCGACACGCGGTGACACCCGCCGACGCCCGCGGACGAATCGCGGTCCGACGGGCGGCGTCCCACGGGCATCCAGAAACGAAGACGAGGAGGCCCCCATGTCCCGCGCCCTTGCGATGTTCTCCCTGATGCTCGCCACCACCGGCTGCATGCACGACGTGAAGGTCGGGTACCTGGAGGCCGCGGACATCCACGTCGACAACGACATCCGCACGGTGCTCGTGATCGACCGGTCGCGCCCGAAGAACGCCGGCGAGCACGTCCTCGCCGGGATCGAGGGTGCGGCGACGGGCGAGACGTTCCGCCTGGACGCGGAGAGCGCGGCCCTGGCGCTCGATTCGCTGGAGGGCGTGCTCGCCGACGCCCCGCGGTTCGACGTGGTGAGCTTCCACGTGAACGGGCGCGCGGTCGACTCCTCGACCTGGGACCGGCAGCTGACGGCCCGCAAGGTCCGGGAGCTGTGCGCGCAGGCGCGCTGTGACGCGGTCATCTCGCTCGAGAGCTTCGACTCCGACACGTTCACGACGGTCCACCGGGACGGCGAGGCCTACACGCCGGCCGAACGCCGCGAGGCCATCGCCAAGGGCGACTGCGAGGACCGCCGCTGCGAGGGCGACTTCGACTACCACGCGACCCAGACGACCGACGTGACCGCGACCTTCCGGATGTACGACGGCCGGACCGGGCGCGTCATCGACGAGCAGTCGGCGCGGCTCTCCGGCACGGACACCGGGTACGACACGGACGACGCGGGCGAGGCGCTCGGCGACCTGCCCTTCGAAGGCCGCGTGTTCGCGGGGGCTTCGGAGCTGGGCGCCGCGTACGCCGCACGGGTCAGCCCCCACCAGGTCCTCGCGGACCGCGAGATCTTCGGCGGCGGCAGCCCTGAGATGCGGAAGGCGCGCAAGGCGATGAAGCGCGGGGATCTCGAGACGGCGACGGCCCTCTGGGAGGAGGTCGCGGCGTCCGACGCGAAGCTGGAGGGCAAGGCGCTGCACAACCTGGCGGTGGCCGCCGAAGCCCGCGGGGACGTGCCCGGCGCGTTGCAGCTCGCGCGGCGCGCGAACCGCGCTTCCGGCAAGAAGGCGAGCGCGCGGTACGTCGCGGCGCTCCAGGCCCGCCTGGACAACGACCTCCGCGTGGCGGAGCAGCTCGGCGGGACGCAGCGCGTGTCGATGCGCTGATCATCGCGCTCTGACCAAGAGAATCCGGCAGGCCGGACTCCGCGAGGGGCTCCGGCCTGTCCGTTTGGGGTCTGACCCCATTTGGACAGGCGGGAGGATCGGCGGTCGGCCTCGATCATCGCGTGTCGCCGATCGAAAACTACCGCGATTCCGCGCAATCTCGGATATCTGAGAAAGATGTTGCGCGAAAATGCGGCAGTCCACTATAAGGGGCCCGGTCCTACCCAGCAGATCCCTCCCCCCTGCCCCTCCCCGTCCCCGGGTCTGGCGCCCCCCGCCGCGACCCGGGTCTCCCCACCCTGATGAAGTCCGCCGCCTGCCAGCTGATGCGGGCCCTTCGCGGGTCCACGAGCCAGGTCGCCTTCTCCCGGCAGCTCGGGTACCGCTCGAACGTCGCGGCCGAGTGGGAGGGCGGCCGGCGATTCCCGCACGCCCTCGAGCTCCTGCGGATCTGCGAAGCCCTCGAGATCGACGCCGTGGGCGCGCTCCGCGAGCTCGCGCCGGAATCCGCCGCGCTCGTCGACCCCGCCGATCTGGGGCCCTGGCTCGACCACCTGCGGGGCCCCGTCTCGCAGACGCTCCTCGCCCGGCGCGCGAAGCGGTCGCGCCACCAGATCCGCCGCTGGCTCACGGGTACCGCGGTTCCGCGCATCCCCGACTTCCTCGTCCTGCTCGACGCGCTCACGCATCGCCCCGCGACCTTCGCGTCGCGCCTCGTCGACCTGCGCGAGGTCCCGGCGCTCCAGCACCGCCTGCCGCACGAGCGCCGCCGCATGGCCTTCCTCGCCTACCAGCGCCAGACACCCGTCCAGCGTGGGCTGCGCGAGGCCGGCCTCGCGGAGGACGCCCTGCTCGTCCTCCCGATGGCCGCAGCCGGCCTCGAGGCCCTCCGCGCGCTCCACCTCGAGCTCGAGGGCCGCGCGCGCCGCACCGCCGCGCAGTCCGGCGAGCCCGACGCCGTGGCGGTCCTCGCCCTCGGCACGGCCCGCCTCACGTGACGCGGCCCCACACCTCCACGCGCCCGTCGAGACGGGCGTGGCGGGCGCTTGCAAAATCCGTGAAAATCGCTAGGGACGCCGCTCGGAGATCTCCATGCACACTCTCATCGCGCTGCTGACGGGTACCGCCTCTGCGGGGCCGTTCATCGCGGGCGACCACATCCGCGTCTACTACAACGACTTCGGGCTGTGGAACGACGATGTCGCGGCGGCGGGCTTCCAGGCCAGGCCCACGGGCACCGGCTCCTGGATCGACGTGACCTACCCGATCACCCCCTGGGTCGCGCTCACGTGCGAGTTCAACGACGGCTCCGATCGCTACTTCCGCGCGAAGACGTACTCCGGCCCCAGCAACGACTTCACGTTGATCTACGCCGACAACCTGTCGACGGGCACGACCAACATCATGCAGGCGTTCTACTTCGCCGGCCCGCTCGACATCGTCCGCACCGAGGTCTGGGACGACAACAGCAAAGCGATGCTCGTGTACTTCGCGGTCACGAACACCGGCACCACCACCATCACGAACTTCCGGCTCCAGGTGGCGGCCGACCCCGACCAGGATGTCGGCCCGTACGGCCTGCAGGCGTTCCTCGAAGAGAACGACACCATCGATGCCGACCTCGACGGCGACCTCGACTTCGCCTACTCCGCGGGCGCCACGTCGGGCATGACCATCGGGTTCGGCCTGTGCGACCCGGCGCGTCACGAGGTCGGGCACACCAACTTCGTGAGCGACGCCGACGCGGTGTACATCGACCACAACGGCACGGTCATCGACCACACCGTCCACTGGCGCGTGCGCGACGGCACCATCGCGCCCGGCGAGACCATCGGCGACGGCTTCCTCGTCACCATCGACGAAGACTCCATCGGCGCCGAGCTCGAGTACTTCTTCGAGTCCGACACGCTGTGCAACCTCCCCGACGCCGACGGCGACGGGTTCGACGACGAGTTCTACGGCGGCGACGACTGCGACGACAGCAGCGCGTCCACCAACCCGAACGGCACCGAGATCCCGAACGACGGCATCGACCAGGACTGCGACGGGGCCGACCTCGTCACCATCCCGTGCTTCGCCGACAACGACGGCGACGGGTACGGCGGCCAGAACGTCATCCAGAGCTTCGACCTCGACTGCGACGACCCGGGCGAGTCGGACGTGAACACCGACTGCAACGACGCGAACGCCACGATCTACCCCGGCGCTCCCGAGCTCCCGAACGACGGCATCGACCAGGACTGCAACGGGCAGGACCTGAACACCGGCGGCAACGACGACGACGGCGACGGGCTGACGAACGACGAAGAGGTCGTCATCGGCACCAACCCGCAGGATCCCGACACCGACGACGACGGCCTCACCGACGGCGAAGAGGTCATCGTGTACGGCACGAACCCGCTCGACCCCGACACCGACGACGACGGCCTCACCGACGGGTCCGAGGTCAACACCTGGAACACCAACCCGCTCGACGAAGACAGCGACGACGACTCGCTGCTCGACGGGGCCGAGGTCCAGACGCACAACACGAACCCGAACGACCCCGACACCGACGACGACGGGCTGAACGACGGCGTCGAGGTCAACGGGCCGACCAACCCGCTCGACCCCGACACCGACGACGACGGCCTCACCGACGGCCGCGAGGTCACCGAGACGGGCACCGATCCGACCGACCCCGACAGCGACGACGACAACCTCACCGACGGCGTCGAGGTCGACAACACGGGCACGAACCCGAACGACCCCGACACCGATCACGACGGGATGGACGACGGCACCGAGGTCGACGTGGGCGCCGATCCGTTCAACCCCGACACCGACGGCGACCTGATCGAAGACGGCCCCGACGGCCTCGGCGACGAAGACGGCGACGGCATCATCAACGTGCTCGATCCGTTCGAGCCGCCCATCGAAGAAGAGGTCGTCATCCCCACGGGCGGCTGCACGGGCGGCTGCAACGGCACCGGCGCGCCGGGCTGGGCGCTCGCGCCGCTGCTCCTCCTCCTGCTCCGGCGGCGGTGAGCGGTGTCCCTGCTCCTCCTCGCCGCCGCGGCCCACGCACAGACCGCGCCGGGCGCGAACGTGCAGCGGTTCCTGCCGACCGGCAGCAGCCAGGGCTTCGCGACCACGCTCTCGGCGCGCCAGCTCCCGAAGACCGGCTTCGGCGTCGACGGCATCTTCCAGTACGCCCACCGCCCGTTCCAGCAGAGCGTGATCGTCGACGGGCAGCTGGTCCGTGACGAGGGCGCCGTCGACGCGCTGTTCGCGACGCACCTGCGCGCGGGCTTCGGCATCGTCGACTGGCTCGAGGTGTCGGTCGACGCGCCGGTGTTCCAGTACACGTCCACGGCCGCGGCCATCGAGACGTTCGGCGGCACCCAGGGCAATGCAGGCTTCGGCGACGTGGCGCTCAACGTGCAGGCCCGCGCGCTCTCCGAAGAGACCATCGGGCTCGCGCTCGTGCCGTTCCTCACCCTACCCACCGGCTCGGCGAAGACCTTCCTGACCCACCGCGTGCCCACGTTCGGCGCGCGGGCCGTCGTCTCGAAGACCGCCGAGCCCGTGCACTTCGCGGTGAACGCCGGCTACCGGATGCTCCCGAGCGGCGGGTACGTCGGCACGTCCGTCGCCGTCGACGACGAGTTCCTGTACGGCGCGGGCGTCGGGCTCACCCTCGTCCCCGAGTGGGTGCGCTTCAACGTCGAGGCGGCCGGCGGGATGGTGGTCGGCCCCGCGCGCGGCCTCGTGCTCACCGAGGACTTCAAGGCCTCGCTGCACTCCCCGCTCGAGGTGCTCGGCGACTTCCGCATCGACACGCCGAGCGGCGTGGGCGTGCTGATCGGCGGCGGGCCCGGCCTCACGGCCGCCGTGGGCACGCCCGTCTTCCGCGCCTTCGCGAGCGTCGGCTACCGCCCGCCCGACAAGAAAGACACCGACGGCGACGGGATTCTCGACAAGGTCGACGACTGCCCGGTCAACCCCGAGGACCTCGACGGCTTCCAGGACGAGGACGGCTGCCCCGAGTTCGACAACGACGGCGACGGCATCGCCGACATGGTCGACCGGTGCCCGAACGAGCCGGAAGACTTCGACCAGTTCCAGGACCCCGACGGCTGCCCCGACCCCGACAACGACGGCGACGGCATCCCCGACGTGTCCGACGCGTGCCCGATGCAGCCCGAGGACTTCGACGGGGTCGACGACCGCGACGGCTGTCCCGAGGCCGACGCCGTCGTGATCGACACCGACCGCGACGGGCTGCTCGACAACGTCGACCAGTGCCCGCTCGACCCCGAGGACATCGACGGGTTCCAGGACGCCGATGGCTGTCCCGACGAAGACAACGACCAGGACGGCATCCTCGACATCAACGACCTGTGTCCGATGGACCCCGAGAACGTCAACGGCGTGAAGGACGACGACGGCTGCCCCGACGCGCAGCGGGTCGTCGTGACGCGCGACCGCATCGTGATCCTCGAGAAGGTCCTGTTCATCACGGCGAAGGCCGAGATCGTCACCGACAGCTACCCACTGCTCGAAGAGGTCACCCAGACCCTGCTGACGAACCCGCAGATCCAGCTCGTCCGCATCGAGGGCCACACCGACAGCCGCGGCGGCGACGCCTACAACCTCGACCTCTCGAACCGGCGCGCCAACGCCATCCGCGACTTCCTCGTCGAGCGCGGTGTGGCGCCCGAGCGCCTGCAGGCCGAGGGCTTCGGCGAGTTCAGCCCCCTCGTCCCGAACGACTCTCCCGAGAACATGGAGAAGAACCGTCGGGTCGAGTTCCACATCCTGAAGCAGGAGTAGCGATGCCCCTCCGCTCCCGGCCCGTGACCGCCATCGGAGGCTACGCCGAGCCCGGCTTCGGCGGCGTGGCCGACGTGTTCCGCGAGAACTTCGAGAAGCGCGGCGAGGTCGGCGCGAGCGTGTGCGTGCACGTCGGCGGGAAGAAGGTCGTCGACCTGTGGGGCGGCGTGCGCGACCGCGACACCGGGGCCGCCTGGGAGTCCGACACCCTGCAGATCGTGTTCAGCGCGACGAAGGGCATGGTCGCCACCGCGTTCATGCACCTGGCAGACCGCGGTGGCATCGACCTCGACGCGCCCGTGGCGCAGTACTGGGAGGGCTTCGCGCAGCAGGGCAAGGAGCCCATCACCGTGCGGATGCTGCTCAACCATCGCGGCGGGCTCGTGGCGTTCGACGCGCCGCTCTCCCTCGACGCCATCGAAGCCTGGGCGACGGGCAGCGACCCCTCCACCGTGCTCACGGCCCTCGAGCAGCAGCGCCCCCTCTGGCAGCCCGGCACGGCGCAGGGCTACCACGGCGTCACGTTCGGGCCGTACGCGGGCGAGCTGTTCGCGCGCGCGTCGGGGCGCACGCTCTCCGACTACCTCCGCGACGAGATCTTCGGGCCGCTCGGCGCCGACGTGTTCCTCGGCCTGCCCGAGTCCGAAGAGCCGCGCGTCAGCACGCTCTACACCAACGGCCCGGGCACGCTGGTCGGCAAGATCATCCCGCGGGTGCTGTTCTCGCGAAAGGTCGACGGGCGGGTGTACCGGAACTTCCTGAACCGGAACAGCGCCACGCGCCGGGCGTTCGCGAACCCGCCGGAGCTCGGGCTCCGCGGCGTGGGCAACTTCGGCACGCGGCGGGTGCGCGCGCTCGCCCTGCCGTGGGCCTCGGCCGTCGCGACCGCGCGGGGCCTCTCGCAGGTCTACACCGCGCTCGCATCACCGGATCCCGAGCGTCCGCTGGTGTCGAAGGCCGCGATCGACGCGGTCCGCCCGCGCCAGTCGTGGGGCTGGGACAAGGTCCTGCAGAAGCCGATGGGGTTCTCGCAGGGCTACGTGAAGGACGAGCTCCACCTGTACAGCCCGAGCCCAGACACCTTCGGGCATCCCGGTGCGGGCGGCGCGCTGGGCTTCGCCGACCCCACGAACGGCATCGGCTTCGGCTACGTGATGAACCGGATGGACTTCCGGCTCCGCAGCCCCCGCGCGATGGCCCTGGCGCGCGCGGTCTACGACAGCCGAGGCTGACGGCTCGCAGGCTCTACACGAGCTTCCGGTGGTACCCGAACCGGTTGATCACCCAGTAGCCGATCCACGACCCCTCCTTGGCCTCGAGCGCGACGTACGCCGAGCCCAGCCAGAACAGGGGGAACACCACCGAGCCCGCGCCACACGTCACGATCGACAGCACCACCGTGCCGACGACCGTGATCGTGCTCCACCACAGGGCCTGGGCGCAGTGGTACGCGACGAACTCGGACTCCTCGCGCTTCAGGGCCCACATCGCGAGGGGCCCGAGCACCGGGACGAACACGCCTGCCACGTGGGCCACCATGCCCCACAGCTTCTCGTCGTCGTCGGGGACGCCGCGCATGTCGCGGGTGATCTGGATCCCGTCGCCAGGGCCGGGGCCGGGGCTCGAGCCCCCGGGAGGCCCGGGCGGTCGCCCGGATCGCGGCGGCCCGGGAGGTGCGGCGCGCTGCATGAGTCCTCCACCCGTCGCCCATGGAGATACCATGGCCATGCCCGATGCGGGTGCGAATGCCGCGCCCACGGGCCGGGGGTCCCCGTGCACAGAGCGTTCCTCCTCGCGACGAGCCTCGTCCTCGCGGCGTGCAAGGCCGAGCCGCAGGACTCCGACCCCGCGCCGGAGGACCTCTCCGTCACGCTGCTCGCGAACGGCCCGTACGGCGTGGGCTACGTCGAGCAGTCCGTCACGTACGACCCGGGCGACGGGCCCCGCACGCTGCGCCTCGCCGTGTGGTACCCGTCCGACACGCACGAAGGCCCCGAGCTCCGCTACCAGGGCGCGTTCCCCGCGCCGGGCGTCATCGGCGACGCGCCCGTGGCCGACGGCCCCTTCCCGCTGGTCGTGTACTCCCACGGGCACCAGGGCTACGCCGAGGCGTCCGGCCGCATCGTGAGCCAGCTCGTGAGCCACGGCTACGTGGTGGCGTCACCCGACCACACCGGGAACACCGCCTTCGACGGCTCCGATCGCACCACCGCCATCTTCTGGCAGCGTCCGCGCGACATCGGCGCGGTCCTCGACCACGTGACCGCCCCCGCGCACCTGCTCGCCGGCCACCTGTCCGACGCGCCCATCGTGGGCATCGGGCACTCCTTCGGCGGCTACACGATGCACGCCCTCGCGGGCGCCACGTACGACACCGCCACGCTCTTCCCGGGCTGCGCGGCCGGCGACACGCAGGACTTCTGCTCCACGATGACCCCCGACCAGGAGGCCCTCTTCTCCGCGGGCCTCCGCGACGACCGCATCACGAGCATCATCGCCATGGCCCCCGGCAACCTCGACCTCTTCACGGCCTCCGGCCTCGAAGCCATCGGCATCCCCGAGCTCCACATGACCGGTCAGCTCGACAACCCCACGCTGAACGAGGCCACGTGGGCCGGCCTCGACCGCGCCGGCAACCTTCGCACGAACCTCGAAGACGGCGGCCACAACATCTTCTCCGACTTCGCCTCCGCCCTCGACAGCGGGCCCGAGTACATCGATCCCGAAGTCGGCTGGCCCATCATCGGGGCCTACTGGCTCGCCTGGATCCGCGCCCACCACGGCGACGACACCGTCGCTCCCGTGCTCGATGGCACCCTGGTCTTCGGGGACACGACCGAGGTCGTGGTCGGCGGGCAGTAGCGGGTGTCGGGAGTTGGGTGTTGGGTGTTGGGTGTTGGCGAGTCGGGCATCGGTCCTGCGAGCGTCGGCCTCGGAACGCCTACCCGATACCCAATACCCAACACCCAATACCCGATACCGATTTCGCCGGTTCACCCCGACGCCCGGTCCCGCCTCTAGAACTGCCCCGTGTAGCTGATCCCGAAGACCCCGAGCCCGATGCCCACGCCCGCGAGCGCGGCGGACCCGGCGACGACGCGGTTGTTGATGCGCTTGTGCCGCAGCATCTCGTCGAGGTTGGACGCGTCGCGGGTGAGGCCGTACTGGCGCCAGCCTTCGAGGTACATCAGGCCAGCGGCGCCGAGCACGACGGGCCCGGACACCGTGAAGAAGATCTGCTCGCCCGGCGTGGCGGCGCAGTACTGCCCGTCGGACGCGATGAAGCCCTTGAAGCGGATGCCCTTGCGGCAGCGGCGCTCATGGGTCTTCTCGGGCTTCACCTTCGCGATCTGGAGGGCCTCGAGCGCGTCGGCGGGGAAGGCGTTGCCGTCGAGGCGCCAGGAGGTCCAGGTGTCTTCGCTGCCGCGCTGCAGGATGTGCGGACGGTCGACCGTCGCGGCAGGGCTGTCGAGGTTGCGCCCGTCGAGCTTCCAGTTGCCGGGCGTGAGCTGCTGGCCCTCGACGGCCTTCGGCGCGGGGACGGGGCCCTGCGCGGCGTTCCACGCGTCCCACGCGGGGTGGCCGTCGGCCATCTCGTCGACGCCGTACACGAAGCTCGAGTCGACCTCGACGGCCGTGCGCATCCACGCGGTGCCCGTGTCGATGTCGTCGCCAGCGACGAGCCCCGCGCCCATCGAGCGGTACACGCGGGCCGAGAGCGTCGCGTTGAGCGGCGAGTCGAGGCACGGCAGCCCGGCCTCGAGGCGCTTGGCGCCGGCGCTCGCGGACGGGTGGTCGGCGTCGCGCAGGGCGGCTTCGGTCGCCGAGAGGTCGACCACCATGTCGTCGACGCTGTACGGAGCGTCACAACCGGCCTGGGCGGTACGTGTCAGCAGGGCGAGCCACACCCCGCGATCGTGCCACGTCAGCTGAAGACGATCCACAACCCCAGCACGACGCACAGGAACAACACCGCCCCGAGCAGGCCCAGCGCGGCGAGGTTCCCGATGACCGGCGCAGTGAGGCTCCCGCCCGCACGGCCCTTCTTGCGCGCAGGTGGCGCTTTCGCCTCGGCGGCGCGCACGCGCTGGGGCGGCTGGGTGGGCGAGCCGGGCGGGATCGAGTCCTCCTCCGGCGCGTCGGCGATGGGGACGTCGAACAGGTCGTCGGGGATGCGGTCCTGCGTGTCGGGGTCGGGGGCCGGGCGGTCGGCGGTCGGCGCGTCCTCTTCGAGGCGGCGGCTGGCGCGGAGCTTCTCGAACCGCTCTTTCTCGGCCTGGATCTTGGCCCTCAGCTTCGCGATGTCGACGGTCTCGGTGGCGGTGCGGTCGGGGTCTTCGGACCGAGGGCGCGTCGGGGCGTCGGGCGGAGGCGCGGGGAGCGTGGCGTCTTCGTCGTAGCGGGGGCGCTTCGGGAGCGGGTTGACCTCGATCTCGGGCGACGGGTCGGGATCGATGGTGACGTCGGCCTCGACCTTCTCGTCCGTCGACGTTCGGGCGGTGGGGAGGTCGGCCGGGTCGCGCTCGGGCTCGGCGTCGGGCGGGACCTCTGCCTCGCTCTCGGGGGGCTCGATCGGAGGGAGGACCGAATCGGGCTCGGTGGTGTCGCCCTCTTCGTCGGACGACAGGTCGATCGTCTCGGCGGCGACGGGCTCGAGCTCCGCCTCGGCCGCTTCGGCGCCCGGAGCCTCGACGGCCGGACCGTCGGTGGCGGGCGGACCCTCGGTGACGGGCTCGTCGTCGACGGGCGGTGCGGCCTTCGCGGCCCGCTCGGCGGCGAGCTCGGCTTCGACCTCGTCGAGCACGGAGCGGGGCTGCTGGAGCGTCTCGTCCGGGTCGACCGCGTTGGGGTTCGGACGGCCGGGCGGGTGCGGCTGCGGCAGCGGGAGCTCGACCGGCTCGGACAGCGAGCGCCGCGGAGGGCCGGCCGTGCGCGGCGGCGCGGGGTCGCGCGTGGAGGACGCGATGGGCGGTGCGGGCGGCGGCGGCGGACGGATCGTGCCCACGGTGGGCTCGTCCTCCATCTCGGCGGACCCGAAGTCGGCGAAGACGTCGGGCTCGGTCTGGGCATCCGCGGGCATCACGTCGTCGCCGAAGCCGAGGTCGCGCGGCGCGAAGCCGGGCTCTTCGAGCAGCTCGCGGGCGTCGAACTCCATTGAGCTCTCGGTGGCCTCGGAGGCGTGCGCCTCGTTCGGCACCTCGGTGTAGACCATGCCGATGTCGTGCTCGGAGGACTGGGAGTCGGTGATGTCGTAGGACAGCCCGGTCCACTCGCCCGCCGTGTTCGCGAGGCGCACCCACTGCCGGGCGCGGCACCACTGCGACAGCCCCTGGCCCTCGACGCGATCGGCCTCGTCGTCGCACAGCGCCGCCAGTCGGCCCGGCATCGGGCGGTGCGCGGGATCGCGGCTCACGAGGCGCTTGATGAGCTGCACGGTGGTGGGGTCGGTCGTGTCGGGGAGCTCGGCGAGACGCTCTTCGATGTAGGCCTCGTACCGCTCGGTGCCCGGCAGCGAGAGCACGAGCATCTCGCGCATCGAGAGGTGCTCGAACAGGCGCCGGAACGCGAGGCCCTCGTAGAGGATGCAGCCGAGGGCGAACACGTCGACCGACGGATGCGGCTCGAGCCCGGTGTCGAAGCGCTCGGGCGCCATGTAGCGGTAGCTGCCGAGCACGGTGTTGGTGGCGGTCTCGGACTCGCGGCGCAGCTCGGCGGCGCGCGCGACGCCGAAGTCGAGCAGCTTCACCTCGCCGTGCGGCGTGATCCGCACGTTCTCGGGCTTCACGTCGCGATGCACGAGGCGCAGCGGCTTGCCGGAGACGGGCGAGATGTCGCCCCACGCCGCGGCCAGCGCGGAGGACACGCGGCTCACGGTCTCGAGCAGCGCCTTGGCCGGCAGCCCTTCGAGCACGCAGCGGTCGAGGTCGGCGCCGTCGACGTACTCCGCGATCATCGCGACGTTCCCGCGCAGCTCGACCAGGTCGTACACGCGCAGGATGCCGGGGTGGGTCAGCGCGCCCAGCAGCCGCGCCTCGTCCTTGAGGCGCTTCTGGGCCTCGGAGCCCTTCGCCACCGAGGCGTTGAGCACCTTCACCGCGACCTCGAGCTCCATCTCCCGACGGTGCCAGGTCGCGCGGTACACCTCGCCGTACCCGCCTCGCCCGAGGCACTCGTGGAACAGGAGCCTGCTCATGACCCGCTCATGACCGTGTTTGTATACCGCAGACCGGCATGCCGGCGGACGGGGCGATATCCAGGCCCTCTCGCGGAGGGGCCATGAGCCTGTTGATCGCCACCCATTCCGGACCGTTCCACGCCGACGACGTGATGGCGACGGCGCTCGTGCGGGTGTTCGTCGACGCCGACGCCGCGGTCGTGCGCACGCGCGACCCCGAGAAGCTCGCGCCGGCCGACGTGGTGCTCGACGTGGGCGGCGTGTTCGACCCCGAGGCGCGGCGCTTCGACCACCACCAGGCGACCTACGAGGGCCCGCGCTCCTCGGCGGGCATGGTGCTCGACTGGCTCGAGTCCACGGGTGCCGTGAGCCCCTCCCTCGCGAAGTACCTGCGCGACGGCGTGATGGAGTACCTCGACGACGTCGACAACGGCCGTGTCGCGCCGAAGGGCGAAGTGCCGTGCTTCCCCCGCATCGTCGACGCGCTGAACCAGGTCGCCGACACCGAAGAGGGCTTCGACGAGGCGTTCCAGCGCGCCGTCACCGTCGCGACCTGGACGCTCGAGGGGCTGCGCGCGGGGCACGCGAAGATCGAGCTCGCCCGCGCGGTCGTGAAGGCCGCGATGGACGAGGCGGCCGCCGAGGGCCGCAACGTGCTGTTCCTCGACGCGTACCACAGCTGGAAGGCCCCCTACTTCGAGCTCGGCGGAGAGACGCACCCGACCGAGCTCGTGCTGTTCCCGGGCACCGACGACTCGTGGCGGGTCATCGCGATCCCGCCGCGCTTCGGCGAGTTCGGGCAGAAGCGCTCGCTCCCCGCCGCGTGGGCCGGGCTCACCGACGGCGACCTCGAAGCCGTGACGGGCGTGCCGGGCTCGGTGTTCTGCCACAAGAACCTGTTCATCGCGGTGTTCCGCACGCGCGACGCGGCGGTCGAAGCGCTGCAGAAGCACGGCCTGCTGTACAGATAGGCGAGCCTACAGCACCGACTGGGCGGCGATCCCCGCCTGCACGGCGTAGACCGCGAGCTGGCGCGACCGGCTGATGCCCCACCACGTGGTCTCGCCCACCTGACGTACGGCGCAGTACGCCGGTGCCGCGCCGCCCTCGAGCGCGTGGATGGTGACGCGACCGGCCTGGCCCACGACGGGACCCAGCGTGTACACGCCCGCGACGGGCGGCGGCAGGCGATCCTTGTCGGCGCTCGCGAGCACCGACGCCCCGGCATCCTGGTTCGTGAACCCCACCACCCCGTCGAGGGCGCCGAGCACGTTCGACGGGCGGAACCCCTCGGGAGCGCGGATGTCGGGGTCGACGAGGCCCTCGGGCCACTCGGTCTTCGACGCGAGCGCGGCGACGTCCGAGCGCGCGATCCGGATGATCTCGGCGGCCGGGTCGTCCTGCAGCAGCCGCGCGTCGCTCGACGGGTCGACCGAGCCCGTGAGCAGCGCGTACTCCATGCGGAGCTTGCGGACCGAGTCGTCCTTCACGCTGCGCGACAGCACGTCTTCGGTCATGGTCGACCAGATCTCCTCGGCCATCGCGAGGTACGTCGTGCCGTCGGCCGAGTTCAGGTGGTGCTTGCGCGCGAGCCACGCCGCGTCGCGGATCGTGCCGACCTCGTCCTTCAGGGCGAGCTGGCGGCGGGCGCGCTCTTCGAGCAGCGCGGGGTCTTCGAGCACGTCGGCATCCCGCAGCCGCAGGAAGCCGAGCCGCTGCTCTTCGGTGATGAACTCCTCGGCGTTGTCCATCGTGACCGGGAGCTCCTGGATGCTGACCGCGTAGCCCGTGCGCTTCGTGGCGAGCTTCGCGACCTCGGCATCGCCCGCCAGCGTCGCGAGGATCTGCAGGGGCACGGTGAACCGCACCGACGTGGGCTCGAGATCCGAGGCCTGCCGCGCGCAGTACACCGCGCTGGGCAGGTCGCCGGCCTCGAGGGCCGCGTCGGACGCCGTCATCCACAGCTCGGCATCCTTCTTCGCGATGAGCGCGCCCAGGAACGACCAGCGGCGCGCCTCGGGGATGCGGCCGAGCTTCCAGAAGGCCCGCACCACCGAGGTGATCACGACCGGGTCGTAATCGGAGTCGACGATGATGGACTCGAGCTCGCTCTCGACGCTCTCGTTGCCGAGGCACGCCTGCCACTCGGCGCGGATGGCGCGCAGGTGCGGCACGTCGGTGACCTCGGACGCCCGTTCGATGAGCGGGCCCGCCGCCGCGCACCTGCCGTCGAGGATGAGCTGCTCGGCGGCCGGGATGTCGACGGCGGGGTGCCCGCGCTCGCCATACGCCTCTTCGGCCCACTTCGTCGCGCGCTTCACGAGGAGGGCCGGCTCGCGCCACGCCTTGTGCGCCTCTTCGTCGACGCTGGCCGCGGGGCGCTCGCCCTGGATGCGCGCCACGGTGACGACGGCCTCGATGCGCACCGCATCGAGCTCGCTGTTCACGAGCATGCTCGCCCGCCGCCACGCCTCGCGCCGCTCGCGCTTCTTCTCGAGCGCCTGCACGATGGCGAGCCGGTCGTGGTCGTCGGCCGCGTTGTCCCACACCACGTCGAACGGACGAAACTCGCCGCGCGGCGTGTAGAGCGAGAGGATCTCGAGCAGGCTGCGCACGCGCGCCGTACGCAGCGTGCCCCGCAGCGTGCGCTCGGCTTCGTCCTCGTCGCCGGCCTCGTACCAGAGCAGGGCCTCGAGCACGCGCGTCTCGGTGTTGTTGGCCGCCGCGCGGAGCTTGTGGGTGATCGACCGGTCGAGCGTGTCGAACATCAGGAGCTGGGGACCGGCCTCGGCGGCGCGGAACAGGTACTGGTCGGTGTTCTCCTCGCGGTCGAGCACGCGCCACGGACGCAGGATCGAGGTCGTCAGCGTCGCCGTGTTGCCCTTCACGACGGCCTGGCGGTGCAGGACGGCATCGCGGTCTTTCACGACCTCGACGGGCTGGACGCCGAAGGGGCGCAGCTCGCCCGTGCCCTTGAGCTCGATCGTCTCGATGACCTCGATGTTCGGCGGCAGCACGCGGGCGAGGTGCGGCGCGAGGATGGCGGGCACCGTGCCGCGCAGCCCGTTCTCGCCGATGGGCTCGAGGGCCTTCGTCTCGAGGAACTCGAGGCTCATCCCGAGCGGCTGGGCGGGGTCCTCGACGCCGAAGACCTGGAAGCGGAGCTTGTCGATGTTGGGCCGCGCGAGGCCCAGCAGGTCGGAGAGCCACTGCTTGCGGAAGTCTTTCGACAGCGGCGCGAGCACGTCGCGGATCGCCTGGGGCCCCCCACCCTCGCCCACCACGTCGGCGAGGACCTCGAGGGAGCCGTCCTCCTTCACCGTCGCCTTGGCCTTGATCGTGACGCGCCCGTCGGGGGCGAGGCGATCGTGGACCCGCCGCGGGTAGTCGCCCGGGACCAGCGCGACGGAGCCGCGCATGCCGAGCGGCATCTCTTCGACCTGGTTGTAGGGGGACCGCGGATCGAGCCAGACCTCGCGGCCCTTCTCGTCGAGGAGGCGGATGGCGACGCTGTTGAACAGGCCCACACCGGGGACCGCGAGCGACACCTCTTGCGTGCCGAACGGGCGGACGAGCGCGATGTCGGCTTCGTAGCCGGCCGCGCGGAGCAGGCTCAGGAGGACCAGACCGCGCTCGGCGGCGCTGCCGTGCCCGCGCTCGAGCACCTCGGGCGCCGATGCGGCTTCGAGGATGGCGGGGCCGACGGCGTCGAGCTTCACGGAGGCGGCGAGCTTCCGCATCGCGTCGGCGGGCGTGAGGTACTCGATGCCCTCGGCCAGATCGCCGAGCTGGGCCTTCGTCGCGAGCTTGCGGGAGACGGCGGACTCGAGGCGGGTGCCGACGTCCCACCAGTCCTTCTCGGTCGACCACACGACGCGCCCGCCGCCGGCGAACGTCGCGCGGTAGCGCCGCACGCGATCGCGCCGGACCTCGACCTGCGCCGTGGGGTCGGCCCACACGGTGAGGCGCGTGTACGACGGCGCGGTGACCTCGACCACCGTGCGGAGCACCGGGAACGGCGGGAGCGGGACCTCTTCGGAGAACGGACCGCCCTGCAGCTCGCGGGTGCCCGTGACGATCAGGACCTGCCCGCGCTTCCAGTCCTTGTCGCGGGGGAGCACGCCGTTCTCGACCACGATCTCCTGGTCGAGGAGCTTGAATCCGTCGAGCAGCCGGGGCAGCTGGACGGCCTTGCAGGACTTCGCGGGCACCGTGAAACGGTAGGATTCAGCGATGGTTCCGTCGTTGCTGCTGCGGAGCTCGACCTCGTGGCGGAACTCGACGATGTCCGGCGAGCACGGACCTTCGGCAGCAAGTCCCAACCCCGTGAGGACCCATAGCAACATGGGCGCAGGGTATCGGACCCGGCGACCGGGTCCAAGGGGGAACTTCAGGGAGTCACGGAGGCGGGGGGACCGGGCCCGCGCAATCCGCGAAGGTGAGGGAGAAACGCGCGAGGTACTTGCGCAACCGGTCGGCGTCATTGACGGATGCACGCCGCTTTCGCGACTCCGCGAAGAGGAGCCGGCCGGCATCGCTCAAGGACCGGGCGCTCCGACACACGGCGATCACGTCGGCGAGCTGGACCCGATCGAAGCGATCCAGGTCGTCCGCCGCCGGACCGAGCACCTCGGCCACCGGATCGGCCTTCGCCCGCCCCGTCCACCCGCCCTCGAGGCGCCCGATCTCGTGCTCGACGTCCCCGACGCGCACCCGGCCCCCCTCCGCGAGCGTGGCCATGCGCTGGACCGCGGCGTGCAGCTCGCGGAAGTTCCCGCGCCACGCGCTGCTCGGGTGGAGGGCGAAGTCCAGGAACCGCTCCCGCGCCTCGCGGGTGAACGTGACCCGCCGCCCCTCGTCGCGCGCGAAGGCGTCGAGCTCGTAGGCGAGGTTCGGCTCGATGTCCTCGCGGCGCTCGGCGAGGCCGGGCATGTGGAAGTGCCACAGGTCGATGCGCGCGAGCAGGTCTTCGCGGAAACGCCCGGTGCGCACGCGCTCGCCGAGATCGGCGTGCGTGCCGGCGATGAGCTGGAAGGTCGACTCGATCTCGCGGTCGCTGCCCACGGGGAGGAACCGGTGCTCTTCGATCGCGCGCAGCAGCATGGCCTGCTCGTCGAGCCCGAGCTCGGCGATCTCGTCGAGGAACAGGAGCCCCCCGTCGGCGGCGGCGAGCAGCCCGCGCCGGTCGGACACGGCCCCGGTGAACGCACCGCGGACGTGCCCGAACAGCGCCGCCATGGCCTGGTCGCCGCGCAGGGTCGCGCAGTTCACCTCGACCATCGGCCCGCGCAGCGCGACGCGCTGGCGGCGCAGCTCGTAGATCCGCCGTGCCAGTCGGGTCTTCCCGGCGCCCGTGGGCCCGGTGAGCAGGATGGGCGCCGAGGAGCGCAGCGCGACCCGCTCGATGCGGTCGACCAGCGCGTTGAAGGCGGCGTTCCGGGTGTCGATGCCGGCCTTCAGGAAGCTCGTCGACTCGCGCTGCACGGCCTCGAAGCGGGAGGCCAGCCCCGCGTAGCGGTCGAGCTCGAGGTCGATGATCGTCCAGTGGCCGACCTCTTCGCCCTTCCGCGGAGGCGCGGTCTGTAGCAGCCGGCCGGGCAGGAAGTGCGCTTCGGTCAACAGGAACAGGCAGATCTGCATGACGTGCGAGCCCGTCGTGATGTGCACGAGCAGGTCGGTGTCGTCGGGGTCGTCGCCGCGCGCACGGGCGTGGTCGTGCAGCAGCCCGTAGACCTCTTCGAAGTCCCAGGGGTCGCGGACCTCGAAGGGAATCGGGACCACCTCGGTCTCGGGCGACAGCCTGCGGATGTCGTCGATCGTCTGCGCGGCGGCGCTCTCGAGGTCGGGCGACACGAGCAGATCGAGCCGATCGACGTGCAGGTCGGGCTGCTGGAACAGCGACACCGTGGGGCGCCAGCGCTCCCAGCGCTTCGGCCCGCCCCCCGCATCGAGCACCGAGCCGTAGAAACCGAGGACGACGCGCTTCTTGGATAAAGTCATATCGAACTCTATACAGGAATCGGGGATCCAGGCGAGCCCCGCGCCGCCCGCGATCCGCGAATCCTCCGTCCCACACGGGATATTCGCACCCCTGGCACAGCATGTGCGAAGGACCCGGTGGCCTCAGTGGGGTCAGACCCCACAGCGGCCACCCGAGACCAGAGAAGCACCATGACGACCTACGAGACCCTCCACGACGAAGGCGCGCATCCCATCAAGATGTGGACGCGCGGCGTCCAGGTCGAGACCGCGGCGAAGGACCAGCTCCGGAACATCGCGTCCATGCCCTTCATCCATCGCTGGGTCGCGGCGATGCCCGACGTCCACCTGGGCATGGGCGCCACCGTCGGCTCCGTCATCCCCACGAAGGGCGCGATCATCCCCGCTGCGGTCGGTGTCGACATCGGCTGCGGCATGATGGCGGCGCAGACGAGCCTCACGGCGAGCGATCTGCCGGACTCCCTCCGCAAGGTCCGCTCCCAGATCGAGCGCGACGTCCCCCACGGCCGCTCGAAGAACGTCCGCGCGGGCGACAAGGGCTCCTGGGCGCGCTCCGGCGTCCCCACGGTGCACGGCAACGTGTGGAAGCAGCTCCTCGAGGCCCGCTTCGAGACGATCTGCGAGAAGCACCCGCACATCAAGAGCTCGAACCACGTCGTCCACCTCGGCACGCTCGGCACGGGCAACCACTTCATCGAGATCTGTCTCGACGAGGCGGACCGCGTGTGGATCATGCTGCACTCGGGCTCGCGTGGCGTGGGCAACCGCATCGGCTCCTACTTCATCGAGCTCGCTCGTGAGGACATGGGCGTGCACCTGCGGAACCTGCCCGACAAGGACCTCGCGTACCTCGAAGAGGGCACGCAGCACTTCGACGACTACGTCGAGGCGGTCGAGTGGGCGCAGGACTTCGCACGCTGCAACCGGCACCTCATGATGGCGCGCACCGTCGCCGCCATGAAGCACGTGCTGGGCGAGTTCGACGCCGAGGTCCAGGCCGTGAACTGCCACCACAACTACGTGTCCCGCGAGATGCACTACGGCGACGAGGTCCTCGTGACGCGCAAGGGCGCGGTCCGCGCGGGTCTCGGCGAGATGGGCATCATCCCGGGCTCGATGGGCACGCGGTCGTACATCGTGCGCGGCAAGGGCAACCCCGAGTCGTTCTGCAGCTGCAGCCACGGCGCGGGTCGCGCGATGTCGCGTACGGCGGCGCGCAAGAAGTTCACGGTCGAAGACCACCGCCGCATGACCGAGGGCATCGAGTGCCGCAAGGACGCCGACGTCATCGACGAGACGCCCGCGGCGTACAAGCCGATCGAAGCCGTCATGGCCGCGCAGGCCGACCTCGTCGAGGTCGTCCACACGCTGCGCCAGGTCGTCTGTGTGAAGGGCTGACGATGGCCGGGCTCCTCGTGATCGACGGCGCGTTCGGCGAAGGCGGCGGTCAGGTGGTGCGGACGAGCCTCGCGCTCTCCGTCATCACCGGCCGCCCCATCCGCATCGAGAACATCCGGGCCGGGCGCAAGAAGCCGGGCCTGCTGCGCCAGCACCTCACCGGCGTTCGCGCGGCCGCGGAGATCTCCGACGCCGAGGTCGAGGGCGCCGAGCTCGGCAGCCGTGCGCTCACCTTCCGGCCGGGGCCCCGCATCCGGCCGGGAACGTACCGGTTCGCCGTCGGCTCGGCGGGCAGCGCGAACCTGGTGCTCCAGACCGTGCTGCCCGCGCTGGTGCTGGCGGATGCGCCCTCCACCGTGGTGCTCGAGGGCGGCACGCACAACATGAAGTCGCCCCCGCACGGCTTCCTCGCGAAGGCGTTCCTCCCGCAGCTCGCGCGCTTCGGGCCCCGCGTGGAGCTGTCGCTCGACCGCTGGGGCTTCTACCCGGCGGGCGGCGGCCAGATGACGGCCACCATCACGCCGGCCGCGCTGCGCAAGGGCTTCGATCTGACCGAGCGACGCGACCCCGTCGAGCTGACGGCCGTGGGCGTGGTCAGCAACCTCCCGCCGAACATCGCCCGGCGCGAGCTGAAGGTCGTCCAGCGCAAGCTGAAGCTCGACGAGGCGCAGACCCGCATCGAGTCCGTAGGCGGGCCGGGCCCCGGGAACGTCGTGTGGATCGAGGCGAACGCCGGGAAGGTCACCGAGGTGTTCACGGGCTTCGGGCAGAAGGGCGTGACCGCCGAGCAGGTCGCCGAGCGCACCGTCCGCGAGGCGAAGCGCTGGCTCGAAGCGGGGGCCCCGGTCGGCGAGCACCTCGCGGATCAGCTCCTGATCCCGATGGCCCTCGCCGGCTCCGGCCGATTCACCACCGTGAAGCCGACGCTCCACACGCTCACGAACATGGCCGTGATCGAGCGGTTCCTCCCGGCGCGGTTCGCGTCCGAGGAGAGCAGCGGGCGCTGGACGATCTCCGTCGCGGACTGAACCGGAAAAGCGGGTAGTGTGGCGGCCAGGAGGCGGCATGGTCCCCACGGCGGTCCTCGAGAAGCTCGCGGCGCACCCGGCGCTCGGCACGCTCGATGCACACGATCGCGCCGTGCTGGCCGGGTTCCTCGACGTTCTCGACCTGGCGTCGGGCACCGTGCTCATCCGAGAGGGCGACGCCGACCGCGACCTGTACGTGGTGCTCGACGGGATGGTGCGGATGCGGCGGGGCGCGCTCGACCTCGGGCATGCCGTCCCGGGCGAGCTGCTCGGCGAGCTCGCCCTGGTCGAGCCGCAGCAGCCACGCGCCGCGACCATCGTGGCGGACGGCCCGGTCACGGCGGTGCGGCTGAGCCAGGCGGCGTTCCAGCGCCTCGTCGCCCACGAGCCCGCAGTGGCCTTCCGCCTGACGCAGCTCTTCGTGCGGGGCCTGGGGCGGCGCCTGCGCGCGCTCACCGACGACATCGGGTCGCTCCTGCACGAGCGCTCCCTGCCGCGGCGCCGGTTCGTCCGGGTGCGTGTCTCGGGGGACGTCCGGGCCGTGCGGACCGGCGAGCCCGTCGGCTCCGTGCTCCCGGACCGGGCGGATGGAGAGGTCGTCGTGGCGGCGCTGCTGGACGGGCGGGCGGTCTCGCTGTCGGAGCCCCTCACCTCGGACTGCGCGGTGGAGCCGCTGACCACCGAGCACTGGGAGGGTCGGAGGATCTACCGGCAGTCCCTCGCGTTGCTGCTGCTCGAGGCGGCGGCGCGCGTGGCGCCCGGCGTCGACCTGTCGCTCGACCACTCGCTCGGGATGGGCCGCTGCGTGCGGGTCGCAGGCTGGGGCGGGGCGCTCGGCGGGCTCGCAGCCACCGTCCAGGACGAGATGGTCGCGCTCGTGAAGCGCGATCAGGCGCTCCAGGAGGAGTGGTGGACGCGCGACGAGGCGTCGGACCACTTCGAGATCACCGGGCGCCGCCGGATGGTCGATCTCCTCCGCACCCGACGCCAGCCCACCGTCCGGCTGCAGTCCTACGGCGACGTGTTCACGCTCGCGACGAGCCCGCTCCTCCCCGCGACCGGCGCCATGGGCGAGTTCGGCCTGGTCGAGGACACCACCGACCTCGTGCTGATGTACGGCAGCGCGTCGACCGGCGAGGGCACCCCCGCCGAGGACGACCCGAAGCAGGCGGCACGCCGCCGCGCCCGCGACGCGCGCGCCGTCTCGCTGAACGCCGCGCTGCGCAACCAGACCGAGGACACCTGGCTCGGTGCCGTCGAGCTCGCGAGCATCGGGCAGTTCAACCAGCGCTGCATCGACGGGAGCGTCGGCGAGATCATCCACGTCGCGGAGGGCGCGCAGGAGAAGCGCATCGCGAACATCGCCGACGCCATCGCCGCCCGCGCCGACGAGGTGCGCGTGGTGTGCATCGCCGGGCCGAGCTCGTCGGGCAAGACGACGTTCATCAAGCGCCTCCGGGTCCAGCTCCAGGTCAACGGCATCCGCCCCATCGGGCTGTCGCTCGACGACTACTTCCGCGACCGCGAGCAGACCCCGCGTGACGCGAGCGGCGACTACGACTTCGAGGCGTTCGACGCGCTCCGCCGCGACCTGCTGGACGACCACCTGCGGCGCATCCTCGCGGGCGAGACCGTGCGCACCGCGCGGTTCGACTTCCCGTCGGGCCGCAGCCTCGAGCACCACGGCCCCAGCGTGAGCCTCGGGCCGCGCCAGATCCTGATGGTCGAGGGCATCCACGGCCTGAACCCGGCGCTGCTGCCGAGCGTGCCGCGCGCGTCGGTGTTCCGGGTGTTCGTCTGTCCCCTCGCCCAGCTCCCCCTCGACGACGCGAGCCGGGTGCACGCCTCCGACGTGCGCCTGCTGCGCCGCATCGTCCGCGACCGCCACGGCCGCGGTCAGGGCGCCGCCGCGACCATCGCGCGCTGGCCGAGCGTCCGCCGCGGCGAGCGCCGCCACATCTTCCCGTTCGTGTCGAACGCCGACGCGGTGTTCGACTCGTCCCTCGTCTTCGAGCTCTCGGTGCTCAAGGTCTTCGCCGAGCGCTACCTGCTCGAGGTCCCGCCCGGCGACCCGGCGACCGTCACGGCCTTCCGACTCCTCGCCCTGCTCGACGACTTCGTGACGATCTACCCGGATCATGTCCCGCCCACCTCCATCCTCCGCGAGTTCATCGGGGGCAGCGGGTTCGAGTACCTGTAGGCGGGTGAGCCCGGTCACGCGCCGGGATACAACCGGGTGATCCGCTGGAGCCCGGCCGCTTGGACCCCATCTCCTCCACTCCCACCCACGACGGCATCCTCGTCGACCTGACGCCGCCCGAAGCGCGCAACCAGGCCGTCCCGGGCGTGCTGATCGCGGCGCTGTTCGGCCTCATGGTCTGGGTGCCCGCGACCGTCGTGATGGACGTGGGTGCCGGCGGCGCGCAGGCCGTGCTCGCCGTGCTCGGCGGCATCCTGGTGCTGGCGGTCGTGGTCCTGGTGCGCGACGCGCTCGTCCAGCCCACCCTCCAGACCATCGAGCTCGGGGCCCGGCGGCTCGTCGCGCGCACGGTGAACCGGCTCGGCGAAGACACGTGGACGTGCTCGCTCGACGAGCTCACGAGCGTCGACCTGCTCGGCGAGGTCCTGCTGATCCGCCGCCGCGAAGGCCCGAAGTACCTCCAGCTCCACGGGCAGAGCGTCACGAACCGCCTCGCGCTGCGCGACCTGCTCCGCAGCTGCATGAGCGGCGCCGAGCCCCAGGTCCCCGAGGCCCTCCGCGACCTCGTCCGCACCCCCGGCCGGTAGGCGCCGCGCCATCCGTGGCTAGGTTCGCCCATGGACCTGAAGCACGACCCGAAGGAAGGCATCTCGCTCGCCGAGGATCTCGCGGGCCAGGAGATCACGCTCACCCGCAAGCGCGGCGGCTACGCGCTGCTCCTCGTCCTCACCATCGGGTTCATGGCGGTCATGGCGTGGCTCGGGCTCGAGCTGTGGTCGATGTCGTACGCCGTCCTGCTCATGGCCGGCATGGCCCTGAACCAGGTGAAGACCACCGTCGCGCTCCAGCAGCGCGCCCTGCTCGTCCAGCGCACGGTCTTCGGGCGCGGTACCTCCCACGAGACCGTGCCCTACGAGGCGATTCACGCGCTCCGCCTCGAGCCGGGCCGCTTCGGGGGCCACCGCCTCGTCGTCGAGCGCGTGGGCCAGCCCGAGCTCGTCATCGCGAACGGCACCCGCGACGACCACGAGGCGCTGCGCCGAGCGATCGACGCGCGCCGCACCATCGCGCCCGTCGCCACCGAAGCCGAGCTGCAGGCGCCCGCCGAGCTGCGCGCCCTGCAGGCCCGCCAGCGCGCCTGACTACAGCGGCGCGTCGGTCAGCGGGTCGCGCAGCGGCAGGTGCGTGACCTCGCCGCCGAAGAAGTCCGCCATCGTCGCGTGGCCCTCGAGGTCGCCCTTCGCGATGGGCTCCCAGTCCCCGACGATCAGGATGACCGCCTTGGCGGGGTCGAGGTGCGCCGCAGCGACCTCGGTGACGCGCGCGGCGTCGACCTTCGCGACGTTCTCGCGGTACGCCTTCCAGTAGCCCGGGTCGCGCCCGGTCCACGCGTCGTCGGCGAACGTGTCCAGCGTCGCCGCCTTGCTCTCGAACGTGCGCGGGAAGGTCTCGATCAGCGCGGCGCGCGCGGTGTCGAGCTCGATGGCGCTCACGGGCTCGGTCCGGATGCGGGTGATCTCGTCCATCATGATCTTCGTGGCGAACGCGACGGTCTCGCTCTTCGACTCGGTGAAGGCCAGGAAGATCCCCGGGAAGTACACGCGGTTCTGGAAGGCGCTGCGCGCCGTGTACGCGAGCCCCTCGTCGGAGCGCACGCGCTTCGTGATGCGCGAGGTGAAGCCGCCGCCGCCGAGGATGTCGTTCATCACCTCGATCGCGATGGCGTCGGGGTCGTCGCGCGTGATGCCGCGCATGCCGATGCGGACCTTGCCCTGCGGGATGTCCTTCTGGACGTGGTAGACGCCGGGCGCCGGCGCCGCGGTGGGCGCGGGCGGGTCGTCGACCGGCTCGCCCTTGGCCCAGCCCGCGAAACGCTTCTCGAGCAGGGGCTTCACCGCGTCGGCCGTGATGGCGCCCGAGACCTGCACGCTCATGTTGCCGGGATGGAAGATGCGGGCATGCATCTTCTTCATGTCGGCTGCGTCGATCGCGTCGATGTCGGACTTCTTCTCGATCCGGCCGAGGTAGTGGTCGCGGCCGAACAGCAGGGCGTTCCACTCGTAGGAGAGGATGTCGGAGGCGTCGTCGTTGCGCTGCTCGAGGCGCGCGAGCCAGCCATCCTTGTACACCTGCGTGCGGGACGCGTCGAAGCGCGGCTCGCGCAGCATCTCGACGAACAGGTCGAGGCACTCCTCGAGGTTGTCCTTCAGGCAGTTCAGGTCGGCACTCGCGAATTCGTTGCCGACCGACACGCGCACGTCCGCGGCGAGGAAGTCGAACGCCTCGTCGAGGGCTTCGGGCGTCTTCGACTTCGAGCCGCCCGAGCGGATCAGGCTACCCGTCATGCGCGCGAGGCCCGCGTGGCCGGCGGGCTCGAGGTACTTGCCGCCCTTGAAGGTCATCGAGATCTGGACGAGCGGGAACTCGTCGCTCGTCGCCACCCACAGGGGCACCCCGCCATCGAGCTCGTGGCGGAACGCGGCCGGTTCGGGCGGTTCGAACGCGAGCGCCGTGACGGGAAGGTCTTCGGGACGCTTCGCGAGGCCGGCCTCTTCGGGGAGCTGGCCGCGCGCGGTCTTCGCGGGGGAATCGACGGGTGCGGGCTTGGGGCAGCCCGCGGCGAGCAACAGGACCAGGGCGTACCGCATCACTCCTCCCCTCCTTCGCGGACGTACGACGCGACGGACCGCTGGCTCGGCACCAGCCACTCCTTCGCGACGCGCTGCACGTCTTCGGCGGTCACGGCCTGCATCCGCTGGCCCTCGGTGTTGAGGTAGCGCCAGTCGCCCAGCGCTTCGTAGAAGCCGAGCTGGACCATCAGGCTGTAGTTGTCCTCGAGCCGCCGGTAGCTGTCGGCGAGCACCTGGTTCTTCACCTTCTGCAGCTCGCGCTCGGGCACGGGCTCGGCCTGGAGCTTCGCGACGACGGCGAGGATCTCGCGCTCGAGGTCGTCTGGCGTCGCGTCGCCCTTCACCTCGGCGCCGATGTCGAAGTACCCGCCGTACTTCAGGGGCCGGTACCCGCTGGAGGCCTCGGCGGCGACGGACGCACCTTCGACCATGCTGCGGTAGAGCCGACCGGTGCGGCCGTTCAGCAGGTTCGCGAGCACCTCGAAGGCCGCCATGTCGGCGTGCTCGTAGGGCGGCGCGCGGTGGCGCACGGTGACCTGGGGCGTGCACTCGCAGGCCGCGTCCATCCGCTTCTCGGCGAGCTGCGGCATCTCGAGCGTGACGACCGGCGGGGGCGGCTCGCCGGCCTCGAGGCGCCCGAAGTACTTCACCAGGACCGGCTTCACGGCCTCGGCGTCGAAGTCGCCCACGATGACGCCCGTGAGGTTGTTCGGCCGGTAGTACGTGTCGTAGTAGGCCTGCGCCTGCTCCATCGTGTAGCTGTTGAGGTCGGTCGGCCAGCCCACGACGGGCCAGCTGTACGGCGAGCTCTCCCAGAACATCGCCTCGAACTGCTCGTCGTACACGCCCGTGGGGGTGGACTCGGTGCGCTTGCGGCGCTCTTCGTGGACCACGTCGCGCTCGCTGTAGAACTCG
This sequence comes from Alphaproteobacteria bacterium, assembly GCA_020632875.1. Taxonomy (GTDB): domain Bacteria; phylum Myxococcota_A; class UBA796; order UBA796; genus JACKEQ01. The sequence goes on along the minus strand of JACKET010000005.1, from coordinate 107,801 downwards.
CGGAACACGGAGTCGGCGAGCCGGTCGCTCTCGAGCCACGCCCAGTGCTCGATCTTGTTGGACGGGACCGTGATGAAGTAGAAGGTCAGGTCGTTGCTCGTGAATGCGTTCATCCGGCTGCCGCCGAGCTGGGTGTAGACCTGGTCGAACTCGTCCTTCACGATGACCGACTTGTGCGCCTCGACGAGGCGGTCGAGCTCCTTGCGCAGCTCGGCCATCTCGGGCGTGTCGTGGGACGGGTGCCACGGGTCGTCGATCTCGCCCTTGAGGTACCGGGCGTAGTTCTGGTCGAGCTGCAGCGCGCGGAGCTTCGTCCGCGCCGCCTCCTGCTGCTCGCGGAACGCCGCGTCCTGCGCGGGGTCGTTCGTCCCGATGGTCTGCGTGCCCTTGAACATCATGTGCTCGAAGAAGTGGCTGATGCCCGTGATTCCGGGCCGCTCGTTCACGCTGCCCACGTGCGCGACCCAGCCGGCGCTCACGTTGAGGGGCTGCTCGGTGCGCGGGTACAGCAGGAACTTCATGCCGTTGTCGAGCACGAACTCCTCGGCCTCGACGGCCTGGCCCCACGCCGGCGACGCCGCGAGCAGCGCCGTGCACAGGATGGTTCGCATCGGGTGACCTCCAGGAGGGGCCCTCTAACGTGGACCGTGGACCGTGGACCGTGGGCCGTGGACGTGGACCGTGGACCACGGTCCACGCCTCGCACGCGCGTCCACGCGGGATGGGCCATAATCTCAGCGGATGACCCGCCACCGCGACGACGACGTCGAGCTCGAGACCGCCGACCACACCCTCGACGCCCCCCGATTCTCCCGCCGGAGGATCGTGGTCCCCGACGACGACGTCCACCTCGAGCCCGACGGGCCCACCGATCTGCCCGCACGGCCGCCGGACTTCGATCTGTCGGACATCACGCTCCTCCCGGTCGCCCTGCCCGAGTCGACGACGTCGGAGGAGGCGCGCGGATTCCTCGTCGCGGCCGTGACGATCGCGCTGCTGGCCTTCGATCTCGCGTTCAACCTCGCGGTGTACGGCGACATCCCGTTCCAGAGCTACATCACGGTGTGGGGCGTCGGCATCACCGTCGTGCTCGCGAGCACCATCCTCCCGGCCAAGCAGCGCCCGATCGGCTGCGGAGGCGCCGTGGTGCTCGCCCTGCCCTCGCTCTACTTCCCGGCCGCCTTCCTCACGACGCTCATCGTGAGCCGCCCGCTCGGCGACAGCATCCTCGGCATCCTCGGCATCCTGACCGCCGCGCTGATCAGCCTCGGGTTGGCGGCGATCTACCTGATCTCCCTGCCGTACGTGATGCTCACACTGGCCCGCATCCTCGACCCCACCATCATCGAGGTGCCCACCGTGAAGATGCGGGTCGGGCTGTTCTTCGTCGCGGTCGTGATGGCCGGTGCGGGCGGGCTGCTCGGCCGGCTGCACCCGTGGTGGCTCACCTGCGACGACTTCGCCGTGGCGGGCAACGACGCGCCGCCGAACTGCACGCCCGTGGTGCTCGAATGAGCGACGCGGTCGCCCTGCTACCCGCAGCGGGCGCGGCCACCCGCCTCGACGGCGTGATGAAGGAGCTGCTGCCCATCGTGTTCCGGCGCAGCGACCGCGGCCTGCTGCCGGTGCCCGCGCTCGTCCACGCGCTCGAGAACGTCGCGGCGGAGGGCTTCGATCGCGCCATCGTCGTGGTGTCGCCCGCGAAGCTCGAGCTCGTGCGGGTGCTCGGCGACGGCTCGGAGCTGGGCCTCCGCATCGCCTGGGTCGTGCAGCCGCGGCCTTCGGGGCTCTCGGATGCCGTGGTGCGGGGGCTCGAGTGGACGGGCGGGCGGCGCGCCGTGCTGCTGCTGCCCGACGCCGTGTTCGAGCCGCGGTCCGCGCTGCGCCGGGTCGCGGACGACGACGCCGACGTGACCCTCGCCATCTTCCCGACCGACCGGCCCCAGGAGCTCGGACCCGTCGAGACCGACGGGAACCGCGTGGTGCGGGTGCTCGAGAAGCCCGACCGCGACTGCCCTCCGAACACGTGGGGCATCATGGGCATGAGCCCCCGGTTCCAGACCTGGCTCACGGGCCGCGTGCGCTCCGACCCCGCGCTGGGCGCGCTCAGTGTCGGGCCCCACGTGAACGACGCCATCTCGACGGGGCTCTCGACGCGGGCGTTCCGCATGCAGGGCCACTACCGCGACCTCGGCACGCCCCACGGCCTCGAGGACTGGGTGTTGGGCCGGGAGCCCTGAGCCCGGGCTCCAGACACGACGAAGGCGGCCCGAGGGCCGCCTACGCGCGGGGCCCGACCGCCGGAGCGGCCGGGAGGACCCGAGATGTTCGCGGAATCAGGCCGCGGGGGTCGCGCACTCGGCGAGCGTCGTGCACGCGGCGGGGATGTCGGCGAAGGGATCGCAGAGATCGGCCGGATCCCAGTCGTTGCAGTCGACCCACACGCCGAACGTGCAGCCGTCGTCGGCATTCCAGGTGATGTTGCTGCCTTCGTAGCAGGCGTCGGACGCCTCTTCTTCGGTGACAGCGGGAATGGTGATCTCGACACCATCACAGGTGATCGTCTCTTCGGCGGACGCGTCGGTCGCAGCGTCGCAGATCTTCCGCCAGAGGTCGGAATCGATGTCGGCGAGCGGCTTGCTGTCGGACACGCCACAGGCGATGGCGAAGAGCGGGATGAGCGTGAGGGTGAAGTTCTTCATGGGGTGTTTCCTCCACGCGCAAATTACAGGTGCGCGATCCTGTTGGCAATGCCCCACTGTGACTTTCATGCATCCGAAGATGCGCACAGTGCGGCGATGAGTCGCTTGCGATCGACCGGGAGGCCCCGTGCCACCTCGGTCGCATAGAGCACGACGGGCACCGTCCAGCTCTCTATTCCTGGCGTTCTATCATTGAAGTCCTCGCCGTCCAGCTCGCCTGGATCGCGGCCCGCGAAGACGGTGAGATCCTCCCATGCCTCCAGGATCCTGAGCGTGTGGCGGGAGGCCCGATCGGGATCGGGCCCGGTGCCCACGAGCGCTCCGATGCGCTCTTCACACGCCAGGGCGAGCAGCGCGAGGAGCATGGACTCTCTCGTCTCCACGGGCCCCACGGGCTGCGCGAGCAGGACCTCGATCAGCGATTCGAGACCGCGGAGCGCGTCGTCCGAGACGGCCCACTCCCGCGGATCGGCGGATCGGGTCGCCGCGACGACCCCTTCGAGACCCAGCCACCACACGGCCGAAGCGCGATCGCGCTCCATCCCGCGAACGCGCGCGTCGAGCGAGAGCAGCCAGTGGACGCGATCGGGGATCGGCTCGTAGCCACGGGGGTCGAGCGAGTCGCCGAGCGCCTCCAGCATCAGCTCGCCGTCGCGCGCCCAGCCCTCGGCCTCGTGGTGCTGATCGCGGAGCGCTGCGCCCACGGCCCCCATCCAGGCACCGGCGTCGCCCGGGCCCAGCACGGGACGCCCGCCCAGCCGGCCCAGCGCCTGGCGCAGCACGGCACCCACGGGGTCGACGAGATCGGGGACCTCGATCTCCTTCGGCAGCTCCTCGGGGAGCGCGCGCAGCAGCTTCTCGCGCACGAACCCGGGCTGCAGGCGCTCTGCCGCGATCCGCGCGGCGTAGGCGAGCCCGTGGCCCCAGGCGTTGCCCTCGTCTTCGATCTGCGCGCTGACGACGAGCGCCAGGTACTGCAACACGCGGCCGAGCGTGTACGCCGTGAGCCGCGCGAGGGCGGCCTCGTCGTCGAGCCAGGCCCGCACGTCGTCGGTGCCGTAGCCCGCGAGGACGTGGGCGAGCGCGGCATCGGGCAGGTCGAGCGGCAGCGCGAAGGCCAGCAGCGGGTCGGCGATGGTCGCCAGCTCCCAGTCGAAGATCCCCGTGATGGTGGCTTCGGGCGCCGTGTCGCGGTCGGGCCGCTCGCCGAGCTCCATCACGAGGTTCACGGGGCGCAGGTCGCCGTGCACGAGGCAGAAGCGATTCGCCCGGTCGAGCGCGGGCGCCAGCTCGTCGATCCGCGCGACGATGCGTGCCGACAGGGGCCCCAGCGTCGCACCCGCGCGCTCGGCCGAGCGGTACCAGTCCCAGACGCGCGCCCGATACTCGTCGCCCCACGAGCGACGGATGGGCCGGAACCGCCCGCCCACCACGCCCATCGCGAAGCGCCCGACCGTCTGCTCCTCGAGCACCCGGCGCAGCAGGCCGAGCCCGTTGCAGACCTCGGGGAGGACCTCGGGATGCGCGTCGATCACACCCTGGCCGGCGAGACCCGGCAACCACTCCGAGAGCGAAGCGGGGACCCCGAGCTCGTCGGGCTCGAGCAGCACGTACCGCTCCACCACGGGAAGCTCGGTCTGCTTCAGGATCTCGTGCGCGGCCGCCTCGTGCTGCAGCCCCACCTCGCCGCGGCGGTCGACCGCGATGCGCAGCAGGCGCGACGTGCCGTCCTGCAGGTCGACGCGCAGGTTGTCGAAGCGACGGCTGCGCGAGAACGGCTGCAGGTCGACGGCAGCGGGCTCGCCGAGCTGGGCGAGCACCCGGTCGAGCGCTTCACGCATTCGACTCCTCGAGCACGGCTTCGGGCTCGGCACCCTTCAGCACGGCGTCGAGGCGCGGGACCATCAGCTCCACCGTGCCGATCACGATCTGGAGCAGCTCGCGCACGCTGTCGTCGGTGTACTCGACGCCCTGCGTGGGCACGGTCTCGCGGAAGTACATCTCGCTCGTCTCCCAGTTCACGACCCACGCCCCCATGAACGTGCGGGCGTTCATCAGGTTCGCCGACGCGGCCAGCGCGGCCATGCGCTCCTGGGGGATGTGGCCGGGCAGCGGGTAGGCGATGGTCAGCATGCCCTTCTCGGGCCGCGGGACGAGGCGGAGCGCCCAGCCCCGCCGGTCGGGCCGCGGGATGGCGATCTGGTCGAGCGCGTCGTTCGTGAAGTACGCCAGGCCCTGCCGGTCGCAGAATGCCTTCAGGCTCTCGTAGTCCAGCGTGAACGCGCCTTCGCTCATCGTCCCTCCCTGCGGTCGCGGAGCATACACCGCCCCGACGGGTTCGCCGCGTGCCGCCCGCGCACCGAGGCCATCAGCACCGGCCCCTCGGATCCGCGAGGCGCGGTGTTGTTGCGGATGTCCAGGGGGGGCTCCCCCCACGAGAACACTCCGGTGCTGATGGCCCGGGAGCGCGGGCGGCGCGGGCGGATCAGTCGCGGCTGGCGCGCTCCCACGCGTCCATGCAGGACTCGACCTCGGGATCGACCACGGGGGCCTCGCCGTCGAGCTCCATCGCGTACCAGTGGACCTCGGCCAGGCGGACGATGCCGATCGTGTGGCCGTTGCCGGACACGACGAGCTCACCTTCGACGGACGGGACCGAGCTCGTGCCGTCGACCTCGCCGGACCGGGTGTCGCGGCGCTCGACCCGCCCGAACTCGCCGTCGCGCACGAGCACGAGGAGCTGGCCGCGGTCGCCGCGGGTCGCGATGCTCTCGATGGGACCGGTCGTGTCGGCCGCCCAGACGGTCTCGCCGGACGCGTCGAGCGCGGTGAGCACGGTGTCGCCGCGCTCCGCGATCACGACGAGCCCGCTGACGGGGTCGGACGCGACGAGGTCGGCCGTGTCGGAGAGCTGGCGCACGCCGTCGGGACGCAGCTCGAAGACGCCGTCGGCCGTGGCCGCGAACATCGCGCTGCCGGCGCGGTCCACGTCGGTGCGGGCGTGCTCGCTGCACGCGCCCACGGGGACCTCGATCGAGCCAGCGGTGTCGGACAGCACGCAGCTGTTCGCGTCACCGGCGAGAACGAGGGTGCCCGCTTCGGTCAGCCGCGCGCCGACGACGTCGTGGATCTCGAGGTCGAAGTCCGCGAGCCAGGCCTGGCCCTCGATCGTGTGCACACCGAGGTCGCTGGCGCCGAGCGTCCGGCCGTTCCAGTGGTCGACGACCCGCTCGTGGTCGGTCGGCAGGTCGGCATCCGAGGTCGGGCACCCCCAGCTCGTGTCGATGCGGCAGGTCGTGCCGGACATCGCGGCATAGGCGTCGAGCCCGTCGTCGGACAGCGCCACGCCGTTCGTCTCGGCCTCGAGCGTGGCCGTGTAGCGGAGCTCGTTCTCGATGGAGCAGGCGGTGGTCGCCAGCAAGCACGCGGCGGCAATCGGGTGTCTCATGGGTTCTCCTGGGCGCGCGCCTCGGGTGGGTTCGTTCGGTTCGATGGGTGTGGGGAGAGGTTCAGAAAGCGACGCAGCCGGTGGCGGAGAGGTCCGGCACCACGGAGCGCAGGTGGGTCTCGAGCGTGGTCGCGTCGGGCCCGTGGACCACGCAGTCGGGCAGCCCCGTCCCGCGGTCGTTCACGATGATCGCGAACGTGAGATCCGCCCGGCTCGCGCAGGCGAACTGCGAATTCGTCGCCGGGTCGTAGTCGGCCGCGTCGACGCCGGGCGCGAGAGGACCGCCGCGGTAGAGGTCCCAGGCGCCCTGCGGGTCGGTGTCGACGAGCACCAGCGGGTGCTGCTCGACGAGGGCGTCCAGCGCCATGAACAGCGTGCCGGCGGTCGTCCAGCCCGACGTGCGGACCTCGGCGTACCAGGCCGTCGCGGCCACGTCGCAGTCGATGTCGACGGTGGACACGATGCCGGGCGTCACCTCGGGACGGAAGCCGGTGTCGAAGGCGGTGTCGAACTCCCAGACCCACAGGTCGGGCGGGAAGCGCACGGTGGTCGTGCAGGCGGTCAGCAGGAGGAGGAGCATCAGCGTCCCTCCAGCGCGCGCAGGTCGGTGCGGGCGCGCTCGGCCCAGGTCTCGTCGAGGGACCCCGCCAGGGCACGCTCGAGCAGGGCGCGGGCGCGGGTCGGGTCGGGTGCGGCGACGCACTCGGCGAGCAGCACGCGGTCGGCGTCGTTGCCGGCCTTCTCGAGCGGCTCGAGGTGCGGCAGGGCCACGGCGCACCCGCGGCTGGCCATCGCGGTCCACGCGGCGTAGCGCCGCACCTCGACGGCCCGCGGGGTCTCGGAGGACCCGAGGTACGCGCCCGCGTCGGCGAGCGCCTCGTCGATGCGCCCGGCGTCGCCGCGGGCGTGCATCCGGCGCACGAGGAGCTCGCCGTGCACGAGGCTCCCCGGGGTGGCGGCCGCGACGCCGCGGTCGAGCGTGTCGAGCACGGTCGCGGAGTCGGCGCCGAGGTCGGTCAGCGCGTCGGCGCGCGCCAGCAGCAGCGCCGGACGCACGGGCAGGCAGGTGCGCTCGCCGTCTTCGGGCGTGACGTACCCGCTCTCACCCGACGTGCACTCGACCTTCACGCGGCCCTTCGCGACCGACGTGCGCACGCCGAGCTTGTCGCGGGTCACCGAGAACACGGTGCCGACGACCTCGACCCGCGCCTCGTCGGTGACGACGGCCAGGTGCGTGCCGGTGTTCGGCGTGACATGGGCCGTGATCGTGCCGGATTCCCAGGCGATCTCGAGGTCGCGGTCGGTGCCGCGGGCCTCGCCGCGCCCCTCGGTCTCGAGGTGCACCACGTCGCTCCACTGCTCCGCAGCGGCCCCGTCGTCGATCGCGACCGTGCGGGGCGCGTCGCCGAGGCGGGGCAGCACGGCGATCGCCGCGGCCGCCGCGAGCAGCCCGAGGCCGAGCGCCGGCACGACCCAGCGCACGCGGGCCGGCTGGGCGCGACTCTCCCGGTACTTCGCCCACACGCGCGCCTCCCCCGCCGGGTCGGGGGGAGGGAGCTTCTGGAGCTCGCTTCGGACGTCCATCAGAATCCCTCCACCGCAGGCGTACCGTCGGCCGGGACCCCCTGGGCCTCCACCGCGGCGCGGAACGCCTGCTTCGCCACCCGCAGGCGGCTCTTCACCGTGCCGAGCGGAACCCCGAGGATCTCGGCGGCTTCACTGCCGCTGCGCTCCTCGAGCTCGCACAGCACCAGCACCTCGCGCTGGCCCGCGGGCAGCGCGTCGAGTGCCTTCCACACGATGTCGGCGGCCTGGCGCGCCTGCGCCGACCGCTCCGGGCCGCGATCGGGGTGCGGCCGGTCGCCGATGGGACCGGGCACCCAGCGCCGCAGCCAGGCCTTGCGCCGGTGGTTCGCGACCACGCGGCGGCACGCCCCGAACAACCAGCTCGGGAACTGCTCGGGCGTGCGGACGCTCTGCACCTTGCGGCACATCACCATCAGCACGTCGTGGGCCGCGCCCTCGGCATCGACCCCGGGACCGCCGAGCCGGTGGCACCACGCGTAGACCGTCGGCAGCCAGGCCTTCGCCAGCGCGTCGATCGCCGCGTCGTCGCCCGCGAGGGCCGCACGGGCGTAGCCGATGCCGGGGTGCGTCGCGGTCATGCCGGCCCCTCGCGACGCTTGCGGCGGTCGCGTCCGTGGCCGAGCTGGATCCGGCCACCGAGCTGGACCTCGAACGGCGAGACCGTCGTGATGGCCGTCGTGTCGAGCACGAGGTCGGTGCGCACGAGGTCGGCGGTGACCTTGCCCGACAGCCCGAACGACCACCGCCGCGCCCGGATCAGGCCGACGTGGGTGCGCAGGCCGACCACCGGGATCAGCGCCGCGTCGATGTCGGTGAACTGCTGGCGGAAGATGCGGAACGACAGCCCCGCGGTCGGCCCGACGCCGAGCCAGTTCCCGATCTCGTAGAGCCCGTCGACCGACCCGTTCACGCTCCCCATCGTGCGGAAGAGCCCGTTGGTCACGACGGAGGCGTGGGAGTTGTAGCCCAGCGCGCCATCCACCGTGAATCGCCCGAGCCGCACGACCTGGACGCCCGCTTCGACGATCGGGTTCGGCGCGACGCCGTCCCGGAAGCCCGTGCGGACCTCGAACCGCACGGGAGGCCCGGCGAATCGGATCTTCCGCGGCTGCCGCACGGGAATGCTCGTGCGCACCGGGAGCGCCTCGACGTCCACGGGCTCGTCGACCGCGAGCGCGGGAGCGGAGCAGAGCTGGAGGGCGAGCCACATCATCGAACGGGCAGTGTCGGGACCGGACCGAACGGATCACGGGTCCCCGGAAAACGGAAGAACACGGAGGCCACGAGCTGGAGCGGGCTCATCGAGAAAGACGTTCCATCCTCGGTGACGAGCCGCGTCGGCGCCAGGTCTGTGGTGCCCCGGAGTCGCACCCCGGCCCACTTCAGATCGTAGCTGACGCCCGCGCCGAGCCCCGGCATGGCCTGGGTGGCCACGGTGGTCCACTGCTGGCGGTAGGTGCGCCAGCTCACCTGCCCGACGAGCTCGAGGTTCAGCCCCCGCACCACGCGGAACCGCGGCGCGAGATCGACGGCGGTGCGCGTGATCCGCCGCTCTTCGACGGAGCCCCACCACCCGTCGTCGATGCGTACCCCAGGAACCGCACCGAGGTGCGAAGAGCCCGCGGCCCTCAGGCCGACCCGGGCGCCGAACCGGCCCTTCTGCACGGGCTCGACGCCGAGCTCGAACGCAGCGGCGGGCGACGTGCCCACGCGGCCGATACCCGCGAGCCCCACGTCCATCGGGGGCAGCGCTACCCGCCACCGCGCCGCACGCTCCTCCGCCCCTGCGCGGGGAACATCCCGCGGCAGGGGAACGTCGGCGAGCGCGAGACCGGTGGCGAGCATCCACATCACTCGTACAGTGTCGGTGGCTTCGCGAACGGATCACCGAAGCCCGGGAATTGCACCAGGATCGAGACGCGCCCCTCGATTCCCGACATCTGAACGGACTTCCCGCTCGGGTCGAGCATCTGCACGCGGGTGAGATCCTGCAGCCCGCGCACCCGGACGCGCACCCCCCAGCCCGACGACCCCGAGATCAAAGCGGACGTACCCACGCCGACGTACGGCGTGAGCACGCGGTCGATCGTCGTGAACTGCTGCCGGAACACGTGCATGCTCGCCCCGCCGAACGTCTCGCCACGCCACCACCGCATCGGCTCCCAGAAGACACTCACGTCGGCGGCGGTCATCGCGACGCGCCTCTCGAACAGCTGATCGGGATCGGTCAGCGCCGGGATCCGCCGCGACGCGAGCGCGTGGAGGTCGAGCGCCATGCCCGACCCGGAGCCGCCGGCGCGCCGAGGCCTCCCCGTGAACCGGGCGACCTGGGTGCCGAGCGTCACGCCGGGCCCGGCGTCGATCCCGGGACGCACGCCCCCCAGCGCGCCGATGTGGAACGGTGGCACCGCCACGCGCCAGCGGGCGCGCCGCTCGGCCCGCGCGAGCTCGCCGTCGGTCGGATCGAGGCCCGACTCCACGACGGGGACCAGCTCGACCGTGTAGTACCGGACCTCGGGTGGGACGACGGGCTCCGCAGCGGGGACCGGCTCCGGCACCGGGGCCACGGGCTCGGGATCGGGTGTGGGCTCTGGCGGAGGCGTCACGACGGGCTCCGGACGCGGCTCGGGCTCGGGACGGGCCACCGGGACGGGCTCGGGGGCAGGCGCCGGCGCGGGCTCGGGCACCGGCTCGGGCTCCACGGGTGCAGGCTCCGGGCGCAGCTCGGGCGGAGGAGGAGGCGGCACGACGACCGCCACGGGAGCCGGCGGAGCTTCGGCGTGCCCGATGGCGCGCGCGATGCCCTGGGCGATCGCGGCGACCTCCTCGCGCTCGACCTGGCTCGTCGGCGGGGCGACGAACACGTGGCGCAGCACGCCATCGGCGTCGCGGGCGCGCAGCTCCCAGCCGCGCTCGCTCGTGCGGATCACGATCGCGGGCTCGCGGACGGCGATCTCGAGACCGGCGAGATCCAGCGCGGTGCGCCAGACCGCCGGATCCTCCCCTTCGGGCAGCGCGACCGGAACGCCCGCGAGAGCCGGCCACAGACCGGACGCGAGCACCAGCGCCGCGCCGAACGCGACGGATCGCCCTCCCTTCTTCACGTCACCCCGAGCCGTGCCTCTCTCAGCTTGCCCCGGAGTCGCCCGTGTCGCAAACCCCTCGAGGCAGGCGGAATGGGGCTCGGGGCTACCAGCCCCACGACGACAGGAAGTTGCCCGCGGACTTCTTCACGTCGCCGAAGCTCTTGCCGCCACCAGCGAACCCCTTCGACGAGCCGCCCTTCGAGCTGCTCGACGCGCCCCAGTCGGCGGCCGCGCCGCTGCCTCCGCCCTTCATCGACCCACCGCCGCCCTTCGACGAGACCGAGAAGTCGCCGAGGTAGCTCGTGGCGCCCGCAGAGCCCGAGTACGCGGAGCTGCTGTTGCCGAACTTGTGGCCCGACCCGCCGTAGTTCAGCGTGCCGTGGCCCGACGACGTGATGCTGCCGCCCTTGCCGCCGCCCGACCAGCCGCCGCTCGACGAGGACTTCGCAGAGAACACGTTCTGCGTGCCGTGACCGGACGACAGGATGTTCTTGTCGCCCGAGAAGCCCGACATCATCCCGCCGAACCCACCCGACTTCCCACCGGATTTCTGGGTGCCGTGGCCAGACGACGTGATGTTGGTGCCGTGGCCCGACGACAGGATGTTGCCCGTGCCGTGGCCCGAAGAGGTGATGCCCTTGCGGGAATGAGAGCTCATCCCGTGGCTCCTTCAAAAACGACAGTTGCACAGAGGTGGAACGAGGAGTGTCCCGTTCCCGGATGCTACCACACATCCACTCCACCGCCTTGACGGTGTAGGCTTCGCGACATGCTCGAAGTCCTCTTCGACTTCCATTCCGACAACCTGATCGGGGTGCTGCTCGCCGCGGTGCCGCTGATCTTCACCCTCGGTATGCTCGGCTGGGTCCACCGGATGCTCCCGCGCGATCAACTGTCGATCGTGTTCGAGCTGTTCCTCATCACCCTCTCCATCTGGCAGCTCTACGACGTGGTGGTGCGGCTCGCCGCGACGCCCGAGACGGCCGCGATCTGGCGGGGCTACCTGCGCGGCGGGCAGTTCTTCCTGGTCCCCCTCGGCCTGCACTTCGCGGTGCTGTACGCCGAGCGCGATCGCATCGCGAACCACCCGCTGTTCCTGACGACCCTGTATCTACCTGCATTCCTGCAGATGGGGGCGTATCAGGCCCGCACGATCGACGAGACCCTCTACTACAGCCCCGGGTGGGGCTGGCTCGCGCGCAACCAGGATCTCGGCCCCGTGCACGAGGTGCACAGCATCTTCCTCGCGATCCTCGCGGTCGGCACGTTCTTCGTGCTGCTGCTGCACTGGGTCGAGGTGCGCCGGGTGCCCGTGAAGGGCCCCGCGGCCTTCATCCTGCTCATCGGCATCGGCATCCCCACGCTCATCGGCGTCCTCTTCGAGGTCGTGTTCCCGCTGTTCGACGTCCAGCAGTGGCCGATCACCTCGACCGTCGCGATCTTCTTCGCGATCGGCATCCTCATCGGGCTCTCGAAGTACCAGCTGTTCAGCGTGTCGACGCCCGCCGCCGCGAAGGCCGTCATCGACACCATCACCGACACGCTGATGATCGCGCGCGCCGACGGCCAGCTGCTGTTCGTCAACACGCAGGCGGTCGACCAGTTCGGCTTCCCGCGCGATCTCGTGCAGTCGCACCACGTCAGCGAGCTGTTCGCGTCCGAAGACGAGGCGCAGGAGTTCTTCTCGGGCCGCTGGAAGGACACCCTCCGCGGCAACCGCTACCACGGCCTCGAAGCCGAGTTCATCACGGTCGACGGCAAGAAGACGCCCTTCCTCGTGAGCCTCGCGCCGATCCCGCTGTCGAAGCGCGGCGACCCCGGCGTGGCGCTCGTGGCGCACGACGTCACGCGCATCAAGGTCGTCGAGCGCGAGCTCTTCGAAGCCAAAGAGCTCGCCGAGGAGGCCAACCGCGCGAAGAGCCTGTTCCTCGCGAACATGAGCCACGAGCTCCGCACGCCGCTGAACGCCATCATCGGGTACGCCGAGCTGCTCGCCGAGGACTTCGAGGGCGACGACGCCGAAGGCGACCTGCGGCGCATCGAGAAGTCCGGTCGCTACCTGCTCGACCTGATCAACGACATCCTCGACCTGTCCAAGGTCGAGTCCGGCAAGCTCGAGGTCGTCTCCGAGCCCGTCCAGGTGCGCGACCTGCTCCGCTCGATCGAGCCCACGGCCCGCAACCTCGCCGACCGCAACCACAACACGCTCGAAGTGGCGATCCACCATGACGATCCCTGGGTGTTCGCGGATCGGATGCGGCTCCGCCAGGTCCTGCTCAACCTCCTCTCCAACGCGGCGAAGTTCACCCAGAACGGCCTCGTCCGGGTCGAGGTCACCCAGGCCGATGGCCGCACGCGGATCGCCGTGCGCGACGAGGGCGTGGGGATGACCGCCGAGCAGCAGACCCATCTCTTCGGCCTGTTCTCGCAGGTCCACCACCACAAGGACCGCGAGCGCTACGGCGGCACGGGTCTCGGCCTCGCCCTGTCGAAGCGCCTGTGCGAGATGATGGGTGGCGACATCCTCGTCGAGAGCGAGGTCGGCGCCGGCAGCACGTTCACGATCGATCTGCCCACGGGTGAGCCCGACGCGCCGATTGCGGGCGAGCCGGCGGCTCCAGAGGAGAGCCCTGCGGCGGGCTGACGCCCCTTCCGCCGGTTAGTCGGGGCTCCCGGGGGTCGTTCCGTGTACAACATCGCCATCTCCACCGTGGCCGGCCTCGCCGTGTTCGCCCTCGCCTCCGTGTGGCTCGGGCCGATCGCGGGCATCATCCCCGCCCTCATCGTGATGATCGGCGTGATGTACGGGCTGTCGCGGCGCACCGCGGCCCAGGTCGAGGCCGAGATGCAGCGCATCGTGCCGCTGCTGCAGAACCGCCAGATCCCCGAGGCCCTCGCGCTGCTCGACGACGTGAAGGGGCGCTACGGCCCCTGGCAGCTGCTGCTCGAGGGCCAGATCGACAGCCAGATCGGGATGATCGACTACCTGCAGCTCAAGTTCGACGACGCGCTTCCGAAGCTCGAGAAGGGCAAGTGGCGCAACTGGTCGGCGCTCACCTGCATCGGCTGCATCCACTGGCGCAAGGGCGCCAAGGAAGCCGCGTACAAAGAGCTCTCCGACGCCGCGTCGGTGGCCGGCAAGGAGTCCATCGTCTACCTCGTCTGGGCGACGCTCCTCACGCGCGACGGCGAGCGCCAGCGCGCGCTCGAGGTGCTCGACCAGGGCCTGAAGGAGATGCCCGACAGCGAGCACCTCAAGAACCTCCACAAGGTCGTGGCGAACAAGAAGAAGATCAACACCAAGGTCTTCCCCCAGACCTGGTACCAGTTCTTCCCCGAAGAGATGGCGCAGCAGATGATGATGCGCGGCCGCCGCGACGGGCCTCCCCCCGGCATGCCCGAGGCGCCGAACCAGCGCATCAGCGCCCGCCGCGCCCCCCGGCGATGACGCCGTGACGCGGAAGGACCTCCTCAACGCGCCCGCCCGCAGCGTCTCGATCGCGGTGGTCGACCTCGAGATGACGGGCCTGCGCGCCGAGTCCGACCGCGTCTGTGAGATCGCCGTCATCCGCGCCGACGGCTCCGAGGTCCTCCTCGAATACGACACCCTCGTCCGCCCGCCCGTCGACATGAGTGAGGGCGCGGTGCGGGTCAGCGGCATCACCCCCGAGATGCTCGTCGACGCGCCGCTGTTCCCCGAGGTCGCGCCCGAGGTCGAAGAGGCGCTGTCGGGCGCGGTTCTCGTCGCGCACAACGTCCCGCACGATCTCGTGTTCCTCGACCGCGAGATGCGCCAGTCCGGCGTCGACATGGGCCCGCCCGTGAGCCTCGACACGCTCGAGATGAGCCGGCGTCTCTTCGCGTTCCCGCGGAACAACCTGGTCGAGGTGTGCGAGCGGCTGAAGATCGAGCTCCAGACCCACCACCGCGCCCTGGCCGACGCGCGCGCGACGTTCCTCGCATACCACCAGATGCTCGACATCCTCGACCCGCAGGGCGTCCTCACGGTCGAAGAGCTGCTCGACCTGCTCGGCGCGCTGGCGCCCAACTCCCCGTACCGGCGCCAGATGGAGCGCCGCCTGCGGGACGCGTTCCGCCTCCGCCGCACGGTGATCATCGACTACATCAGCACGTCCGACCCGCTCGAGGGCATCGTGAAACGCGAGGTCAGCATCTGGAAGCTGAAGGTCCCGCGCATCCAGGGCTGGTGCCACCTGCGCGAGGGCGAGCGGGTGTTCCGGATGGACCGGATCCGTAGCGTCGACCTGACCGAGAACACGTACGAGATCCCGGCCGATTTCGACTCGCGGATCTAGCCTCCTCTGTGTCGGAAGGGATCGAGCTTCGAGCGTCAGGCATCACGCAGATGACGCAGAAGGGCGCAGATGACGCAGAAACGAGGCCGTCGCGGGTCGAGTGGCTTCGCGTCCCCGAGGCGCCTTCGATCGCAGTGAGGGACGTCTCGGTGTTCGGGTCGACCGAGCGGGCCTTCTCGCGGACTGGATTCGGGACTCACCAGAGCAGGCCGGCGTCTCGCGCTGCTCGGATGTGAGCGGACCCGCCGTTTCCCGTCCACCGCGGAGGGTCGGGGACGTCCCGCCTCCGATCCTCCTGCGACGTGCT
This sequence comes from Alphaproteobacteria bacterium, assembly GCA_020632875.1. Lineage (GTDB taxonomy): Bacteria > Myxococcota_A > UBA796 > UBA796 > JACKEQ01. Next base: position 92,355 of record JACKET010000005.1, on the reverse strand, counting down.
CTCCGATGGGATGCTCGGAGATCCCAGAAACAGTGCTCGGTCGAATTTCACAGTTCGGACGCAGAGCCTCGGCGAGTTTCACATCGCGCCCTCGACGCGCTGGCCGCCTCACGGACGAACGCCGACAAGCTCGTGCTCGAAGTGGGAGCATTCCTCGTTCCGGGGGTGGCGCACCCCGAAGTGTGAAACCCGAGGGCACTGTGTGCGTCGGATGTGAAGCTCGACCCGACTGTGTGCTCCGCCCGGGCGGGTACCCCTGCTCCGTTCGCGCACACGAGGACGCTCGGCCCCCGACGGCCGCGTTTCTGCGTCATCCGCGTCCTTCTGCGTCATCTGCGTGATGCCCTGGGGCGCTCGAAGCTCGACCACCTCGGACTCGAAGCGCTGTGGGTCGCTGTGGTCGCTGTGCGCGACCCGGGGATCGGCACGGTCCACGGTCCACGGTCCACGGCCCACGGCCCACGGCCCACGCTCCACGGCCCTCAGTGCTTGTCGACGTGCTTCAGCATCTCCGGCACCACCGTGAACTTGTCGCGGACCTTGCCCTTCTCGGCGCCCCGCGCGCGCTCCGCCGCGTCGAGCTTGAGCCAGTCCTCCCAGTTCACGTGCTTCGGCACCTTCGCGTCGAGCCACTCCTTCGGATCGGGCCCCTTCGCCGGGTGCTTCACACCCGTGGCGAGCATCTTGTTCACCGTGGCCACGCTGTCCTGCCGGTTCGTCCCGATCAGGCCCGTCGGGCCGCGCTTCGCCCACCCCACCACGAACAGATCGTCGACCGGCACGCCACCGTCGAGCACCTGGCCCTCGTCGTTCGGGAACACCCCGCGCTTCGGGTCGAACGGGACGCCGGGAATCGAGACGGAGCGGTAGCCCACCGCGCTCAGCACGAGCCCGGCCGGGATCACCTCGGTCTCGCCGGTGCCTTCGCACGCGAGCCAGCCGTCGCGCTCGACGATCCGGGTCTTCTCGACGCGGATGCCCTCGACCTTGCCGTCGCCCAGGATCTCGACGGGCTGCACGTAGAACCGGAGCCACATCTCCGCGCAGTCGCGATCCTCGCGCGGGCCCGCGTGGGCCTGCACGAACGCGACATTGTCGCGCGCCGCCCGGTCGCCCTCGGCTTCGAGCCAGGCGGCGGAGAGCGGATCGAGCACCGCCTCGTCGTCCTTCACGCGGACGTCGATGCCGTCGAGCTCGGCGATCTCCTGGATCTCCTTCGGCGTGAACGCGGCCTGCGCGGGGCCGCGCCGCCCGAGCACGTGCACCCGGCAGCACGCGCTGCGCTGGAGCTGCTCGAGGGCCTCGTCGGTGATGTCGGTGACCTCGAGGTGCGCCCGCGACGCGAGCAGCATGCGCGACACGTCCATCGCCACGTTCCCTACGCCCACGACGACGACGTCGTGCACGTCGAGCAGCGGGAACTCGTGCTGCTGGAAGTCGGGGTGCGCGTTGTACCAGGCGACGAACTCCGTCGCGGACACGGAGCCCGGCAGATCCTCCCCCGGGATGCCCATCTTGCGGGCCGACTGCGCGCCCACCGCCAGGACGACCTGGTCGTAGCGCTCGAGCAGCTCCTCGATGGTGATGTCGGTGCCGAGCTCGACGTGCCCGAACCACCGGAAGCGCGGGTCTTCCGCGACCTTGTCGTACGCCTTCACGACGCTCTTGATCTTCTGGTGGTCGGGCGCGACGCCGCCCCGAACCAGCCCGAACGGCGTTGGCAGCCGGTCGTACATGTCACAGCGGACCTCGGGGTCGCTCTTGAACAGCGCCTGGACCGCGTAGAACCCCGACGGACCCGACCCCACGACTGCGATGCGCTTCGACAAATCCGACCTCCCGACGGCATCTTCGCAATCGGGCAGGGTCAGCGCAACGGTCAGCGCTCGAGGACGAGCCGGCCCGCAGAGACGAGGGCGCCGTGGTCGACCACCCAGCCGGCCTCGGCATCACCGAGGCGCACGGAGCGCACGGGGCCCTCGCCGTCGGCCTCGATCACGAGCATCGTGCCGTCTTCGAGGTCGATCTCGGTGCGCTCGAACACCGGGGATCCGACGACGTAGTCGGGCGTTCCCGCCACCGGGTAGAAGCCGATGGCGTTGAACAGGTACCAGGCGCTGAGCGTGCCGGCGTCGTCGTTGCCGTCGAGCCCCTCTTCGGTGTCGTCGTACCGGGTCTCGACGAGCAGATCGACCGCGCGCGCCGTGAGCTCGGGCTGGCCGAGCATCGCGGGCACGAGCGCGTAGTGCAGGTCGGGCTCGTTGCCGTGCCAGTACCAGTCGTCGGGCAGGTCGTCGTCGGGCTCGGCTTCGACGCGATCCCAGTAGGACGCCATCTCGGCCAGGGCGGCGTCGAGGTCGCCGCCGTGCGTGTGATCGACCATACCCTGGGGGTCCCAGAAGGCGCCCCAGCGGTAGTGCCACGCGTTGCCCTCGGTGAACGAGGACGCCCAGAACAGGTCGCTCTCGAGCTCGACGAACGAGCCGTCGGAGTAGCGGCCCGCGAAGTGGCCCTGCACCGGATCGAAGGTGTTGCGCCAGTTCGTGCCCATGGACGCGACCTCGGCGGCGTCGGGATGCCCGGCGGCCGCGGCCCAGACGGACAGGGCGTGATCCGACCACGCGTACTCGAGCGTGCGGCTGGCGGCCTGTCCGGCTTCGTCCATGCTCACGTACCCGAGCGTGTTGTAGGAGGTCTGGCCCGCGCGCCCCGCGTCGGCCTGGCCCTCGAGCGCGGCCCGCAGCGAGATGTCGAGCGCGTGCGCCTCGTCGAAGCCCCCGAGCCCCTTCAGCGCGGAGCCGGCGAGCACCTGGATGGCCGGCGTGCCGACCATGCCGCCGGTGTAGCCGTGAGCGAGCGGCCAGCGCGGGAGCGACCCGCCGTCGTCGGTCATCCGCAGGAGCGACTTCACCATGTCGCGCTGCCGCTGGGGCCGCGTGAGCAGGAGCCACGGATGCTGCGTGCGGAACGTGTCCCACAGGCTGAAGTCGCTGTAGTAGTCGTGGTCGACCGTGTGGATCGCCTGGTCGAGCCCGCGGTACCGGCCGTCGACATCCTGCTGGAGGCTCGGCATGAGCATCGCGTGGTACTGCGCGGTGTGGAAGATGCGCAGGTCGCGCGCGTCGCCGCGCACGCGGACGTTCGACAGCTCGTCGACCCACGCCTGGCGCGCGTCGGCCGCCACGGCGTCGATGTCGTGCAGCGGGAGCTCGGCGCTCAGGTTGCCGAGCGCACCGGCGTCGTCGACGTACGACACGGCGAGGTCGAGCTGCACCACGGTCGTGCCGGCCGGGAACTCGAGCCACACGCCCACCTCGCCGCCGTCGACCGACGTCGAGCCGGGCGTGAGGACGCCGTCGGCCCATGTGCCCGCGGCGATCGGCGCCGGGTCGAGCCGGGCGGCGAAGTGCGTCATCAGGCCGCCGAACCGACCCGAGTAGCTGCCGTCGAGGTTCTGGAAGCCGTGGAGCGTGCCCTGCGCGAGGTCGACCTCGGCGCGGCCCGTCTCGACCGAGTTGCCCTGCAGGTGGAACCCGAGATCGACGATGAGCACGGGGTCGGTGCCGGGCGCGAACGTGTAGCGGTGCGCGGCGCCGCGCTCGGTGGCGGCGATCTCGGCGAGGATCGCGCCCCCGTCGAGCTCGACGGAGTACCAGCCGGGCGTGGCCCACTCGCGGTCGTGCGTGAAGGGCAGCTGACGCTCGCCCGAGTCGACGAACGCGGGATCCCATCGGGTCTGCGGCATCACCTGGACGGCCGCGTAGTCGGGCACGCCCATGCCGTGTGCGTGGAGGTGCGAGAAGCCCATCACGTACGAGTCGGGCCAGTGGTACCCGGCGCAGTGGTAGAAGCCCGGCGAGCCGTAGTCGGCGGCCGTGTCGGGGCCCACGAGGGTCAGCCCGAACGGACGGCTCGCGCCGGGGCTCACGCTGGCGACCTGGGCCCCCTCGCCCCCCGTTCCGATGAACGGATCGACGTGATCCACCGGGTCGTAGGCGTCGATGGGGCCCGACGGGACGGGCGTTTCGTCGGCTTCGGGCTTGCAGGCGAGCAGCGCGAGGGCAAACAACATGGTCATTGCCCGCCTGCCGGCGCGTACTGGCGCCCGGTGACCGCGGCATCCCGCGCCTGGAGCTGGCCCACGGCGGTGCCGTCGGCGCTGGTCCACGTCTCGTTGTAGGCCATGGAGCCCTCGATGAGGATGTCGTACATCAGGAAGTTCGCGGCCGCGGTGAAGTTGTGCTCGCTGCCATCCTGCGACTGGAACGTGCCGGCGAACGAGACCGTGAAGTTGCCGCATTCCTGCTGGTTCCACTGGCCTTCGCCGTCGAACGGCTGGTCGTCGATGCGCACGACGATGGGGCCCTCGATGACCGCATTCCACTCGAACTCGAGGTCGGTGTAGCCGTTCACGAGGATCTGCCCGGGCGGCGCACCGCTGTCGCCGATCGTGTAGTCGATGACGTTGCCGAATGCCTCGAACCGCACGCCATCGAGCACGGTGGGCAGCCCGCAGTTCGGATTGCAGGCGCCACAGGCGAAGGCGACGAGCGGCAGGAGCTTACGCATCCCGCCCGTCATAACAGGCTTCATGGACGCGCGTGCACGCATCAAGGCCCTCGCCGGCGACCTCGGCTTCCAGACCGTCCGGTTCGCCTGCGCCGGGCGTTCGCCCGATGCCGCGCACCTCGAGAGCTGGCTGTCCGACGGGATGCACGCCGACATGGACTGGCTTTCGCGCACCGCCGACGTGCGCGTCGACCCGCGCGTGCGCATGGCGGAGGCCCGCACGGTCGTGGTCCTCGGCCTCGGCCATGCGTGGAACCGGCCGCCGCACCCCGGCGGGCGCGCGGGCCTCGTCGCCCGCTACGCGTGGGGCCGCGACTACCACAACCTGATCGGCAAGCGGCTCAAGAAGCTGCGCCAGGCGCTGCGCGACGCCGGCATCGAGAGCTTCGGCGGCGTCGACACCGCGCCGGTGCTCGAGCGGAGCTGGGCCGTCGCGTCCGGGGCCGGGGCCCTCGGCAAGAACGCCGTCGTGTTCCAGCCGGGCCGCTCGAGCTGGGGGTTCCTCGCGGCGCTGGTGATCGATGCCGAGGTGGAGCCCGATGCGCCCTATGCGCGCGACCCCTGCGGCACCTGCTCGCGCTGCCTGGTGGCCTGCCCGACCGGGGCCTTCTCGGGGCCGCACCGCCTCGATGCCCGCCGGTGCATCTCGTACTGGACCATCGAGGCGCGCGAGCTCGCGCCAGAGGCCCTGCTCCCGGGGTTCGGCGCGTGGGTGTTCGGGTGCGACGTGTGCCAGGAGGTCTGCCCGCACAACCACCACCCGCCCGATCCCACCGAGCCCGACTTCCTCCCGAAGAACGCCTGGCTCGACCTCGACGAGGTGCTCGCGACGCCCGACGACGCGCTGATGGAGCGGTTCCTCGGCACGCCCCTCCGCCGACCGGGGGCCGCGGGGCTGAAGCGCAACGCGGCGGTGGCCCTCGGGAACCTCGGCGACCGCGGCGCGATCGAGACGCTCGAGCGCTGGGGGCTCGCCCACGAAGCGCCCGTCGTCCGCGATGCGTCGCGCTGGGCCGTCGCGCGGCTCGCACCGTAGGATGGGCCCGGTGGAGGGGTCGATGCGGAAGGGACTGGCGTCGGGCGGAGCGCTGCTCGCCCTGCTCGCGACGGGCGGGGCGAAGCTGACGTGGTTCGACGAGTCCATGCCGACCACGCTGAACCCGCTGTTCGACCAGACGATGGTCGATCGCCGCGCCCAGGCGCTGATCTTCGATCCGCTGTTCCGACGCACGGGCACCACCCACGAATTCCGAGGGGTGCTCGCCGCAGGCTTCGCGCGGTCCGAGGACGGCAGGAGCGTGCGGATCGAGCTCGTCCCCGGGGTGCGCTGGCACGACGGCCAGCCGCTGACCGCAGCCGACGTGTGCTTCACGGTCGGCGCGCTGCTCGACCCGTCCACGCCGACGACGATCGCCCACGATCGGCTGGAGGGGTGCACCGCCACGGGGGATCTCACGGCGACCGTCGCGTTCCGCACCCCACAACGGGACCCGCGCGACGCCCTCACCTTCCCCATCGTCCCGGCGCACGCGTTCACCTCCTCGAGCGTCCAACCCGACAATGACTTCGCCATCCGGCCCGTCGGGACGGGCCCCATGAAGGGTTCGCGAGACCGGCGGGAGGTCCGGTACGAAGCATTCGACAACCCGCACCACCGTCCGGCCATCCGCGAGGCCGCATTCAACGAGGGCGGGGACCCGTTCGTCCAGCTGCGCACGTTCCTCGCGGGTGGGGTGCACGGCATCCTCGACGTCCCGCCGTCGCTCCGGCCGGAGCTCGCCGCGCAGGGCGCCCTCCGGCGCTACGACCAGCGCACGTGGTGGTTCGTCGGTGTGAACCCGCACCGCGAGGCGCTCGCCCAGCCAGACGTGCGGGCCGCCCTCGACGCCGCCATCGACCGCGAGGCGCTGATCGAGCAGTGCATCGGCAAGGACGACACCGTGCAGCCCATGTCGGGGCCGTTCGTCCCCGCATCGGCCTACGTCGACCCCGACGTCCCGCTCCCCACCCGCGATCTCGCCGTCGTGAAGGAGCGTATGGAGCGGGCCGGCGCCACGGAATTCAACGGCGCATGGCTGTGGAAGGGCACACCCATCACCCTGCGCGTGGGCATCCGCGCGTCCCTCGAGCCGCGGGCCGCGGAGTTGCTGGAGCAGCTCGTGTTGCAGCTCCGCTCGGCCGGTTTCGAGGCGTCCCCCTACCGGTTCTCGGACGACGACTGGTTCCGGGCCGTCCGCGACGGCGATCCGGGAGTCGAGCTGCTGATCGGCAGCTGGACGATGGCCGAGTCGGAGGACGTCTCCCCGCTGTTCCACACCCGGATCGGCGGCGAAGGGCGGCGGAACGTGACGGGATACGGGAACCGCGAGGTCGATGCCCTGCTCGAGCGCTACCGAACGGCAGCGACCGACACCGAGGCCCAGCAGACCTACCGCGAGCTGCACCGGAAGCTCGCCGCGGATCGCCCCTACCTGTTCCTGTGGAAGCTCGACACCGCGAGCGCCTGGCGCGACGTTCGGAACGTGGAGATCACCCCCTCCGACTACTTCGGACGGTTCGACGCCTGGACGTGGTGAGGGTGCGCCAACCCGCGGCCCGCGCTACCCGGCGGCGACCACGGGAGCCCCATGATCGCCCTCCTCGCGTTCCCCGCCGTCGCGGCCTATCCACCGCCCTGGTACGAGACGACCGACCACGTCCTCACGGTCCCCGACCGCACGGCCGCCGGCTGGGTCACCACCGTGAAGGCCTCGGCGAAGCGGAAGAAGGTCCAGGTCCACTGGGCCGAGCCCGGGAGCGCCGCCCGGGAGCCGCTCGGTGAGGGCAAGCCCCACGACGAGGTCGGCTGGGCCGGGCTCGTCGCGGTGTGGATGGCGCTCGAGGGCCCGCTGGAGGCGGGTGCCGAGGCCGACCTCGTGCTCGTGGACGCCGAGGGCCCCCACCCCGTCACCGTGTGGCTCGAAGAGGGCGCGGTGGTGGTCAGCGCAGGCCCGTCCATCGCGCTGCCGCCGGAGGGGCGCTCCGTGGCGGACATCGTCGCCGCGCACGGCCTGGCCGGGGCCGACGAGAGCCAGGCCGCGTTCGAGCCCCGTGTCCGCGGGGTGATCGACGAGGTGCTGGGCCTCCTGACCGACCGCGAGAAGGTCGCCCTCGCCGATGTGACGCTGTTGCGCGTCCCGTCGAAGGGGCCGTCCACCAAGGGACGGTGGGTGAACAGCGCCGAGCTGCGCACCGAGACCGACCGCGGCGTGATGGCCGTGTTCGACGATCTGCTCCGCCCCGTCGGCCGGTTCGTGGGGTCGGTCGAGCGCCCGTACCACACGGCCTACGCGATCTTCGTGCACGAGGTCGCGCACGCCATCGACACGGCGCCCCTCCGGGCCCTCGCGCGCGACTTCAACGCCCGTGTGGACGCGCTGAACGCCGACACCCGCGCGTACAACGCCGAGGTCGAGGCCCTGCGGTCGCTCCGGTCTCCGCCCGCCGACCGGGTCGCGGCGAACCGCGCGCAGGAGAAGGACATCGTGGCGCGCCAGGCCGGCATCGAAGAGGACCGCGCGCGCATCGCCGGCTTCACTCCCGTCTCGGAGGGCTTCCGGAAGCGCTTCGCCGGCTTCACGCCCTACGGGGACACCGCCGACCAGGAGGCGTTCGCCGAGGCCTTCGCGCTGCACCACCTCGACCCCGCCGCGCTCCGCCGCATCTCGCCGGAGGCCGCGGACTGGTTCGCGGCAGGCGGGCACCTCGCGGGCTTCGGCGAGGCCGGGCTGTGACCGCGCTCGACGCCACGCTCCCCGCGCTCCGCGAGGCCCTGGAGCACCCGGCCGTCTGGACGCCCGAGAACGAGGCCTTCGCCGAGCCGGCGTTCCGGCAGGCCCTGCAGGCAGGGCAGTCCGCGACGCCCGAGGCGCGGAGCGCCGCACTGGCCGCCCTCGCCGGCTGCCTGTCGACCGCGGAGCCCTACCAGGCGGCTCGCCTGGCGCTGCTCATGGGCACGTTCGTGGAGTACGGCGCGCACCCCGGCCCCGCCGCACCCGCCCTGCTCGACCGCCTCGCCGCGGTGTGTCGCTCGCCCGGTCCGGATGCCGCGCGGCATGCGCGGTCCGTGCGGTTCCTCGGGCTGGCGGCCATGGCGATGCTCTGCCGCGACCGCGAGCTGCGCCAGCACGCCCGGTCCGCCGGGCTTCCCGCGGCGGTCGCGGACGTCCCGATCGCCGAAGCGGGCTTCGTCGCCGAGGTGCTCGCGATGGTCGACGACCTGCCGCTGCTCGTGCTCCACCTCGAGCGTCCCGAGGGCTTCCGGGTCCGCGTCGACGCCGTGTCGAACGTCTTCCACCTCACGACCCTGCTCGCCGCGGCCGTCCCCGCGTGGTGTGACGGCGATCCGGTCGATCCCGCCGTGGCCGCCGCGGCCCGCGGGGAGCACCCGCCAACGGCCGGCATGCACGACCACGCCCGCTTCCACCTCTTCGACCACAGCGGCGTCGATCGACACCCCGGCTCCACACTGTGGGGCGAGGCACAAGCCGCGAGCATCCCGGTGTTCGAGGGCGAGCGCATCGTCCTGGTCGGCGCTCCGCTGTTCGGCAGTCGCACGTGGGACGCGGGTTTCTTCCCCTACCTGCACGAAGCCCTCCGATCCGCGGTGCGGATGGAGGGCCCGGTGACTCCCGAGGAGCGGGAGCGCTGGCTCGAGCGGCTGCGCGCGTGGCTCGCCGCCCGGAGCTGACGGATCAGTTCCGGTAGGCCGACCAGGAGGCGTCCATGCGCGCATCCTGCTCGGTCGTGAAGTGATCCATGCAGTAGTCGTCGGTGTAGTCCATGAAGTTGTAGATCGGGTCGACGCCACCGCCGCTGCAGGTGTCGCGGCCCGTCGGGCAGCCGTAGGCCGCGGAGCGCTCGGGCGCCGTGTCGGCCACGAGGTCGCCCGTGCTCTTCCGGCAGCCGTCCTGGAACGTGTGGTACAGCCCCATCCAGTGCCCGATCTCGTGCGTGCCCGTGTCGCCCTCGTTGTAGGGAGCCGAACCGCCGCCCGGGAGCGAGCTGTAGAGCAGGACGACGCCGTCGTCGGACGGATTGCTGGTGTAGTACCAGGGGAACGTCGCCCACCCGAGGTACCCGCCCGACGGGTTCGCCGTGTAGATGTTGAGGTCGGACGGGCCACCGACGCGGAGCGCGGCCTTGGCCTGGTATTCGGCGCTGCTGCCCGGCGTCATGGCGAACCACGACGCGTTGTTCGTGTAGTCGACGGAGGAGAGCTGGAAGCTCCAGCCGGTGCCGGCGTACGCAGCATTCAGCACCGCCATCTGGCCGTCGATGTCGGCCTGGGAGAGCTGACCGGTCGTGCCGCTGTGGATGACGTGGAAGTAGACGTTGATCGTGCCACCGGTGACCGCGGGCGGCGTCGTGCCGCCACCGCCACCGCCACCGCCGCCCGGACGACCCTTCTGCGCGAGGGCGGGGTCGGTGGACGCGGCGATCTGGAGCGACTCGTCGTAGGCGCTCTGGAACACGACGTTCTCGGCCAGCATCTGCTCGACCGCGAGGTACTCGGCCTCGTCGAGCGTCATCGGGCAGCGCTTGCCGGAGTCGACGAACGCCTTGCGGTCTGCGAAGAAGTGGCCCTGGATCTCGATCGCCTCGAGGGTCGTGGGATCGAGCTGCTCGACGGGAGCATCGGTGCCCGTGACCTGCTCGAACGAGCAGCCCACCAGGAAGATCGGGAACAGAAGAGCAGAACGCGACATCAGAGCCTCCAGAATCAGAATCCCGACTCTGCTAACCGTGACTCACTGAATGGCAATTCATTTCCCGGGGGTGACATCGGGGTGACATCGGGATTTCAGGCGTCGCCGATGGCTCCGGTCGAGGCCAACAACGTCGCGAGGCCGTCGGACACGAGCCGGATGCGACCGGGTGTGTCGCAACCGAGGTACGCCCGTTGCTCGTCGCTGCTCTGGAACATGCGGCGGGCCAGGCTGTGGACGAGATCCATCCCCGGGACAGCAGCGAGGCGCTGCGCCTCGGGGCCCGCGCTCGGCGTCGCCGCCCCGAGCTGCAGCACCATCGCGCGGACGCCGGCCAGCGCGGCCTCGGCGGGCTCGTCTTCGGCGATGGGCTGCGTGGCGAAGACCCGGTAGGGCGTGTCGACGTGCAGCTCGCGCACGGCCCGCGCGCTGCCCACGTGCAGCAGCACGACGTTGGAGCGGCCGTCGGGCAGCGTCTCGCTCTGCACGACCTTGCCCACGCCGATCTCGGGGTGGATGGGCGGCGCGTCGTCGGCGTCGGACGCCGCGCGGTCGAGCGTCGCGATGCCCATGAGCCCGTCGGACGCGAGCACGGCCTTCAGCAGCTCGCGGTAGCGCGGCTCGAAGACGTGGAGCGGGAGCACGGACGAGGGCATCAGGACGGCCCCCGGCAGCGGGAAGACCGGCAGCGCGTGCAGGCGGGCGCCGAGGTCGTTCATCAGTCGGAGAACGTGCAGCTGCCGCCGTCGGCGACACAGGCGGGCAGCGGGTCGTCGGGACAGCCCAGGTCACAGGTCTCGGCGGGCACGTCCCACCGCGGCGTGCACTGCTGGGCGCAGGCGTTGCACGCATCGACCCACGCCTCGCAATCGGCGTCGGAGGACACGGTTCGCTCGCACGCGGCGAGCATCAGGAGCGGGACCAGGTAGCGCATGCCCGAACCGTAGCCCGGACGGTGCGCGTTCGTCATCCAGGGTCAGGGCTCTTCGGGCTCCGGCTCGTCCGCCACCGGATCGATCCGGGCGCTCAGCGCGTCCAGCACGCCCTCTTCGAGCAGCGCGGCCTGCAGGGCGGGCGGCATCCAGCCCGGCGTACGGCCGCCCTCGAGCGCCGCCAGATCCTTGCGGAGCACGCGCTCGTCGCCCGGCTCGACCACGGGGTTCCCGTCGCGCAGCCGGAGGAGGACCGCGATCCGCGCCTCGACGTCGGTCTCTCCCGAGAACCGGGCCACCAGCGCGTCGCGCTCGGCCAGCACGGTCTTCCGCCACGCGCGGGCCTCTTCGAGCGTCAGCGGCACGCCCTGCACACGCGCCACCTCGTCGATGTCGCGCGCCGAGCCGTCCGGCAGGACGGAGAGCTCGGTGGGCAGGCCCTGATCGTCGAGCATCCACGGCATCCCCTCCTTGCGGAGCGCACGCCGCAGCTTCCGGTCGCCGGGCTCCCGCGCCCAGGCGAGCTGGAGCAGCGCATCCGCGTCGTCTGCACGGCCCTCGACGCGCAGCGCGGACGCCACGGTGGTCACAATCTCAGGCGTGCCGAGCTCGTGGAGCGCGCGCGCGTACAGCGCGTCGGAGTCGACGACGTCCGGGTACCAGCCGGCCATGTCGATCCACGGCAGCCAGCGGTCGGGGTCTTCGGGCTTCTCGGCGACCAGGGCCTCCTGGAGCGCGATGCCCTCCGCCGCTTCGCCCCACCGGGCCAGCTCCCAGGCGAGCGTGGCGCGCGACTTCACGCTGCGCTGGGTCGCATCCGCGTTGCGGCGCGCGGCCTGGAGCGCGAGCGGCTCGGTCCAGTGGAGCCCGGCATCGAGCCGCCGGTACATCGGCGACAGCCAGCTCTCCCAGTCCGCCTCGACCTCGCTCACGCGGTACAACCCGTACATCCCGCGGCTCGTGCCGAGGTAGTCGATCACGACCTCGCCGCCGTCGCGGCCGGGCAGCGTGGCGCGCACGTGCCGCACGCGGTCGGCGGGCATCCCCTGCCACGGCTCGGCCGGCAGGTCCTCGAGCACCGCTTCGGAGCTCGCTCGCCGCACGTTCTCGCGCCACTCCTCGGTCAGCGCGTCGATGTCGATGGGCGTGGCCCGATCGACCTGCACGACGGCCCAGCTGCGGCGATGGTCGGACGGCGGCGAGCGGAAGGACTGATCGCCCGACGTGTTCGACGACGGCTTCCAGCCGGCGGGGACCGTCCAGGTGAACTCCTCGAGCAGCATGTCCTCGGGCGGGAGCACGCGCTGGCGCGACCCCTTCGGCAGGGACGCGAGGATCGCGGTGTCCTTGTCGATCAGCGGGTACAGCCACGGCCCGAACAGCCCGAGCACCGCCATCGTCGCGACGGTCAGCACGGTACCTGCGATCTGGATGTACAGGTTCTGGTGCGGACGGCGCTGGAACGGCGGGGGATCGAGCACGAACGCGAGGAACGCACCGCACATCAGGCCGCCGAAGTGGGCCCAGTTGTCGGTGGTGTCGTTCATGAGGCCGCCCCAGAACATCAGCACCAGGTACGGCAGCAGCGCGATGCCGAAGAGCCGGCGTCCGCGCTCCGGCAGCAGCTCCTGGCGGACCAGCCCGAACACGACCGACGCCGACACGAGCCCGTACACGCCGCCCGAAGCGCCGAGGCTCGGCACGTTCGGAGTCATGAACATCGACAACACGGCGCCCGTCATCACGCTGAAGAAGAAGATCGCGGCCAGGTTCATGCGACCGAGCGCGCGCTCGATGTTCCAGCCCGTGTACGCGAGCCACACCATGTTCAGCAGGATGTGCAGGAAATCGGTGTGCAGCAGGCCGCTCGTGATCAGGCGCCACGTCTCGCCGTTCTCCATCGCGGGCGGCAGCCAGTTCAGCCCGCGGTACGCCATGTCGTCGCCGCCCGGCACCATCGTGTAGAGCCAGATCCGGATCTGCACGCCTACCAGCAGGGCCGTCAGGATCGGCGGCCCAGAGCTCGTGAAGCGCGCCTGCCACGCGTGCGCGGCGTCCTGGCGCAGCGACGTGACGAGGTCGAGATCCCCCGCGCGCACGAAGCCCTCGCCCGTGACGGGCTCGAAGCGGATCATCGCGTCGTCGGGGATCCGCCCGGCGGCGACGCGCGCCTCGAACTCCTCGTAGCTGAAGACCTCGACGCCTTCGTCGCCGATTCGGACCTCGACCATATTCGCAGGGTAACTGCCTGCCGGGATATGGCGCCCGACCACCTGGAGGAGACCGTGTCACATCGCGTCGTCGTTCTCGGTTCGGGCCCTGCGGGCCTCACCGCCGCTCTCTACCTGTCCCGCGCCAACCTCGCGCCCACCGTGTTCGAGGGGCTCCAGCCGGGCGGCCAGCTCACCATCACGACCGACGTCGACAACTTCCCGGGCTTCCCCGAAGGCATCATGGGCCCCGAGCTGATGGACCGCATGAAGGCCCAGTGCACGCGGTTCGGCACCGAGTTCGTGATGGACGAGATCGTCGAGATCGACACGAGCAAGCGGCCCTTCGTCGTGAAGCCGAGCTTCGGCGAGCCGATGGAGGCCGACGCGATCATCGTCGCCACCGGGGCCTCCGCGCAGTACCTCGGTCTCCCGAACGAGACGCGCCTGCGCGGCCACGGCGTGTCGGCGTGCGCCACCTGCGACGGGTTCTTCTTCCAGGGTGCGCACGTCGTCGTGGTCGGCGGCGGCGACAGCGCGTGCGAAGAGGCCACCTTCCTCACGAAGTTCGCGCGCAAGGTCACGCTCGTGCACCGGCGCGATTCCCTCCGCGCGTCGAAGATCATGCAGCAGCGGGCGTTCGACAACCCGAAGGTCGAGATCCTGTGGAAGCACGAAGTCGTCGACGTGCTCGGCGATCAGAAGGTCGACGGGCTCAAGGTCCGCAACGTCGAGACCGGCGCCGAGACCGTGATGGGCGACGTGACGGGCTTCTTCCTGGCCATCGGGCACGTGCCGAACACGAAGCCCCTGGTCGGAAAGGTCGCGATGGACGGCTCGAGCTACCTGCTCACCCGCCCCGGCTCCACGCACACCAACGTCCCCGGCATCTTCGCGTGCGGCGACGTGCAGGACACCGTGTACCGCCAGGCGATCACCGCGGCCGGCTCGGGCTGTTCCGCGGCCCTCGACGCAGAGAAGTGGCTCGAAGGCGCCGACTGGCCGGCCGACGCGCCCTGACATACATCGCCTGGCTGGAGGTCGTATGGCCTGGGACATCGCAGGAATCGGCAACGCCCTGATGGACGCGCTCGTCACGATCGACGACGACGCCGTCCTCGAAGAGCTCGGCCTCACCAAGGGCACGATGCACCTCGTCGACCACCCGCGCTGGCAGCAGGTCTACGAGCGGCTCCGCACCCGCGGCGTCACGTTCGACTCGGGCGGCTCGTGCGCGAACACCATCGCCACGGCCGGCCGCCTCGGCTGCCGCGCGCTGTACTGCGGCCGGGTCGGCGACGACCAGATGGGCCGGCTCTACGCCTCCAAGATGGAGCGCGCCACGGGCCAGCACGCGCTGCAGTTCACGACCGAGATGGCGACCGGCAAGTGCCTGTCGATCATCAGCGCGAAAGACGCCGAGCGCACCATGCTCACCGACCTCGGCGCGGCCGTCGGCCTGCTCGACATCGGCGAGTTCCGGCAGGCCCTCGAGAACACGAAGATCGCGCACTTCACGGGCTACACGTTCCTCCCGGGCCCGATGCAGAAGGTCCTCCTCGAGGCCATGGCCCACGCCAAGCAGAACGGCGCGACCATCTCGCTCGACGCGGCCGACCCGTTCGTGGTCGACACGATCACCGACCTGTTCTGGGACATGCTCGAGAAGTACACCGATCTCGTCTTCCTCAACGAAGAAGAGGCGCACCACCTCACCGGCATGAAGGCCGAGGTCGCGGTCGACCACATCGCCGAGCGGGCGAAGGTGAAGACGGTCGTGGTCAAGCTCGGCAAGCGCGGCTCTCTGGTGCGGTCGGGCGAGCAGCGCATCGAGATCCCGGTGCACCTCGTGGAGGCGAAAGACACCACGGGCGCCGGAGACGCCTACGCTGGCGGGTTCCTCGCGGGCCTGTCGCGCGGCTGGGATCTCGAGCGGTGCGGCCGGCTCGCGTCGCACGTCGCGGCCATCACCGTGGGCCAGGTCGGGGCCACCGTGAAGGATGCCGACATCCTCGGCCAGGCGCTGCGCAACACCGCGCAGATGAGTGCGTGAGGCTCGTCCGCGTCCAGACCGACGCCGGGCCGCGCTGGGGCTCGCTCGAGGATGGCGGCATCGTGCTCCTCACCGGGTCGTTCGCCGACGGGTTCCACCCCACGCCAGCGTGCATCCCGACGCCCGCACGCCTGCTCGCGCCCGTGCAGCCGACGAAGATCATCTGTGCCGCGCGGAACTACGCCGAGCACGCGAAAGAGATGGGGGGCGAGGTCCCCGACGAGCCGCGGATCTTCCTGAAGGCGCCGAGCGCGGTCGTCGGCCCGGGTGACGCCATCGCGCTGCCTCCGGGCGCCGGGCGCGTCGATCCCGAGGGCGAGCTGGCCGTCGTGATCGGGCGCCGGTCCCGCCACCTCACGGCCGCCGACGCGCTGCAGGCGGTCTTCGGCTACACCCTGCTGAACGACGTGACGGCGCGCGTCTACCAGAAGAAAGACGGCATCTTCGGGCGTGCGAAGAGCTTCGACTCGTTCTGCCCGGTCGGGCCGTGGGTCGACACCGCGTTCGACCCGTCCGACGCGGCCATCCAGACGGCCGTGAACGGCGAGGTGCGCGCGAAGGGCCGCACCTCCGACATGATCTTCAGCATCACCGACCTGTTGGTGTGGATCAGCGCCGTGATGACGCTCGAGCCGGGCGACGTGATCGCCACGGGCACCCCGCCGGGCGTCGCGCCGCTCGAGTCGGGCGACGTGGTCGAGGTGACGGTCGAGGGGCTCGGCTCGCTGAAGAACCCGGTCGAGTAGCCGCTACCCTCCGCAGGCAGCCGCTTCCTCCGGGGTTATCACGGGCAGCGGTTCCGCGACGGGCCGGGCGGGGAGGCCGACTGCACCGAGATTCGCGCAGGTCTGGTCCTCGAAACCCGGACACGGCTCGCATTCCGCATGGAACTCGTCGCAGGTCGTCTCCGCGACCTCGAACCACTGGGTGAGCTCACACCCCTCGAGCGTGGTCGGCGCCAGGCCCAACCCACACCGGACCTGCAGGATCGAGAGGATCGGAAGATCGAGCTGGTCGCCATCCACGGATCGACCGATGGCGGTGGCCGCGAACCACGGGTCCTGCGACCAGTCGGTCTCCATGTCCGTGGTCGCGTAGCACGCGGACCACGACTGCTGGAACGGGCTCGCGTAGCCCAGGCGCCACGTGACGCCGTTCGCACTCTCCACCAACGACAGCACCACCTCTTCGTCGCCGCCGTCGGCTGGTGGGAACGTCGTGTGGAACCACTCCCCCTCCTGGTAGTCGAGCCGCCAGGTCGTCCCCAGCGCCTCGCTCGGGTCGACGGGGTGCCCGACGTGGCTCGTGCGGAAGGTGGTCGGGTACTCCACCGCGCCGTCGCAGAAGGCGATCCGGGCGGTGTAGAGCGTGTCCGGCTCGAAGTACCTGTCAGGCTCGAACACCCACGTGAACCGCCCGGGAGACACCTCCGTCGACGAGACGCGGCCGGGGGTCGCGAAAGCGGCGTCTCCGACGAGCCGCTCCACGACGAGCTCGGCGGAATGCGCGTCATCACCATGGGCGATGAAGACGACGGGGTCCCGGAAGAACGCCCCATCCCCCCGTGGGGTCGGCGGGTCCGACACCAGCACGGAGCACTCCACGAGATCGGACTCCGTCTCGACCGGGTCACCCGCGGGAACGGAGGGCGAGGTGCAGGCTAGCAGGAACCACGACGACATCGGCCCTCCGCGAGCGCCAGCCCATACACTACCGTGGGATCTCAAAGTCGGGTGGACTGCAGGTCGTGCCCAACTGAAGCTGCAGCCGAAACGGCGTCCAGTAGTGCCCGTCAAGTTGGTGTACGAACAGGAGCCTGGCCCCCCTGCCGATCCGGTTGAGCGTGAAGCGCCGCGTGAACGGCGCTGTCTTCCTTGCGGCACCCCGTACGCGGCGCAACTGCCGGTCCGTTTCGCGCAAATCGAGGCCGAGCCGAGCATCACTTCGCCGCCGTGATGTGGCGGGTGGGATCCTCCGCCAGGCCCAGCTGCTCGGCCGGCGTGTAGAGCTCGTCCATGCTCCGCTCGCTGATGTAGCGGCGGGCCACGGTCCATTCTTCGTGCTCTTCCAGAAGAAGCGCTCCCGCGAGGCGAATCAACGCCTCCCGGTTGGGGAAGATCGAAACCACCCTTGTTCGGCGTTTCAGCTCTCGGTTCTGGCGTTCGATCACGTTCGTCGAATGGAGCTTCGACCAATGCTCCCGCGGGAAGTGCATGTACGTCAGCATGTCGTCGGACGATTCGAGGAAGTCCGCAGCCTTGTTCTGCTTCGCCTTCCTCAGCGCCTCCACAACGGCCTTCCGCTGCTCGAGCGCCTCGGCGTGGGACTCCTGGACGAAGATGGTCTTCGCCAGGGCGAGGACCGCGGGACGGTGACGACGACTGACGCGTTCGCCGAGATTCCGCATGAAGTGGACCCGGCAGCGCTGCCAACAGGCCCCGGGCAGCCGTTTCGCGATGGCCGCTCGGAGCCCCTCGTGCGCGTCGCTGATGGCCAGCTTCACACCCGTCAGCCCGCGATCGAGCAACGACCGGATGAAATCGTCCCAGAACGCTTCGTTCTCGGCTCGCTCGACAGCTACCCCCAGCACCTCTCGCATCCCGTCCCGCCGGACGCCGATCGCGACCAGGACGGCGACCTTGATGACCCGGTTGTCCTCCCGGACGTTTTCGTACCGAGCATCGAGCCAGACGTAGGGAAACTCGCCCAGACCCCTCTTCCTGAAAGCCTCAACCTGCGGGTCGAGACGACGCACGATCTCACTGACCTGGCTCTTCTTCAGGTTCTCGACACCCAGCTCCCGCATGATGCTCTCGACCTTCCGGGTCGAGACGCCCTGGTGGTAGCAGGCCGCCACCGCCGCGAGAAGCGCATCGTCGGAACGCCGATACGCGGTCAGAAAGGACGGAGCGTAGTGGCCTTCACGCACCTTGGGGATCTGCAGCGTGGAGGTGCCGAGAGCCGTCTGGAAGGACCTCTCCCGATAGCCGTTTCGGTAGCCGCTGCGCGCGTCGGAGCGCTCCCCATGCTCGGCTCCCAGCTGTTCGCTGACCTCAGCCTCCATGATGGCCGCGAGCACGGACTCGAGGCCGCTTCTAAGCAGTCCCTCGGTCAATCCCCCCGACATCACGGCTTCCACGAGCGCCTCCACATGGCGCAAACTCTTGGCGCTACCCATCCCTGGTCCTCCCTGCGGTTTCGAATTGCACCCGCATTGTGGACCGGCGGATGGGCCAGTTCCGTTCTTACACCAACGTTCCGGGCACTATCGTCGAACGCTCGACTCCGCTCCCGCTGAACGTCCCCGTCACCACGGGCGCCACGTTCAGCTCGACCGAAACACCTCGAGCGCGAAATCCGCTTCGTCGCTCGACGCCCTCCCCCGTGAACGCGCCGTTCCTGAGGTCCATCGAACCCCTGATCTCACGTCGGAATGTGCGGGGACCTCGCCCACCGCACGCGTCCAGGTTCGTGCGCTCTTTCACATGGGACTGTTGTGCGCACCGCCTTGACAACGCAAGAGTCCTGGAGCACAATCCTCAAGTCCGATCAGCCTCTCAAATCAAGGAGAACCCGAAATGCTTGTGTCACTCATCCTCTCCAGTGCTCTCGCTGCGTCCACACCCTTCGACGACTGCACCTCTGGTGTGGCTCCTGCGGCCTACGTCTCCGCTGGATGCAACGCCGTTTGTGAGGATTGGGGCTCCTTCTTTCGTTGTAGCACCGACACGACAACTGGGACCAGCAGTACGGAGCTCTTCGCGTCAAGCGAGTGGGGCGGCCAGGATGACTTCACCGCCGTCTGGGGAACCGACGAAGACAAGAATAAGTTCTGCTGTCAGTGGGATAACTCTGACCCATGGCAAGACTGGCAGTTTCTCGGCACAGTGCGCGGAGACCACTTTGAAATCGGAAACGGTGGCAACTTCGAATTTTGCGCACCCTCCGGAAATCATGAAGTGACGGTGAAGACATTCGACTCGGCGGACGAAGTTGAAATGACATGCAACGGAGGTACGCCGCCCTTCGCCGACACGACAGTGGTTCTGGGCGGCGGAGGCGACACGCTCGATGCACGTGGATGGAGCACGATTGCGTCTGCGGAGACGGTTATCTTCGGCGAGGGCGGTGCGGACGAAATCCTAGGTGCCAGCACAACACGAAATCGAATCGATGGAGGCGCCGGAGCCGACGTCATCGTTGGCAGCACGACGGGCGACGTGATCTTCGGTGGATCGGGCAACGACGACATCTTCGGGGCCGAGGGGGATGACATTATCCAGGGTGGGCCAGGAGCCGACGATCTCGCGGGCGAAGAGGGAGCCGACATTATTTGCGCGGGAAGCGGTGATGAGAACGATGTTCTCGATGGAAGGGATGGTGGAGGCAACGACGCCGATCTACTGTATGCACACGCCGGAGGTTATTCGTCTTCGTCGGGCATTTCTGGCTTCTCCACCTCCAATGACACCTGTTCGGTCATTTTTGGCGGCGTGAGCACAACTTGGGCAGGCGCCTCCTGCGACTACCAGATCATTGCATCAGAACCGCAAGAATGCACCGATTTCTGGTTCTGACCCCCGCCTTCGGTCTGATCGGCTGTACTTGCGCACAGCCGTTCGACTCTGATCATACGATCCCTACGACAGCGGATACGGCTGACACCGCACGAGATATTGCCGATACTGCAGATGACAGCCTGCCCTGGGTCGGAGAGTGGGCGGACCAGATCGTGAGCACGGGGTCGTGGAGCCATCCTCGAATCGTCTGGTTCGATGGCTCCCCCATCATCGTGGTGTCCGACGATGACAGCGCCGGACGGCTGGTGTGGTGGCCGGTCGACTCCGGGAGGGTCGAGGAGATCGCAGCGAGCGCTCGATCAGCCGTCGCGGCCGTCGACGGTTCGACCGCGCACGTCGCATATGTCGACCCGCTCACAGATGAACTCGTCTACGCGAGGGGGCCCGGCATCTGGACCAAGGAGACCATCACTGCGGGAAGCGTGGTGGCCGGCGGCCTGGACATCGCGGTCGGCCCTCTCGGACAGCCTTCCGTGGTGTATCGCACGTCGGATGGGGTGATCGAGCTGGGACGGCGGACGTCATCAGGATGGAGCGCGTATCAGGTCGCAACGGACTCTGTGTCCCCCTCCCTCGATGTCGACGCCGATGGGCGCCACTGGATCGTGTATTCGGCAATCGTTCAGGGAGTCCCGCGAGTCACGCTCGTAGACTTTCTCGATGGAGAGCTTGGCACTCCGCTCCTGTTCTCCAATTCCCGAACCGACATGTCCGCAATCGCAATCGACTCCGCCAATGCAGTTCAGCTGGCGCTGGGGTTCGAAGACGCCCCATGCGACTGGCGTGACGGCACGACCAACATCGTCGCGGAGACACCCGACACGCCAGGTTCGCCCGACTGCTACTCGCCCGGGATCCAGGTCGATTCGGGCCGTCGAGCACACCTCGCGTGGTCCAGTCAGTCGACCGTCGGTGTCCACTACGCGCGCTGGGCTGGATACGCAGGATCTCCCTGGCAACACTTCCAGCCCGTCGACGATTCTGACTACGCGGGCGTGACGGAGGTATCCATGGTCCTCGCGCCCGACGAAACCGCACACTTCGCGTTCGTCGCGGGAGCCGACTCCGAAACCCCGATTCTGGTGTACGGAGCCTATTGGCGCTGATGCGACGGAGACCGCATCGCGCGGCTGCCGGGTCGAGCATGGGCCAGGGGTCGCGAAAGCGGCGTCTCCGACGAGCCGCTCCACGACGAGCTCGGCGGAATGCGCGTCATCACCGGGGGACACCAGCTGGAACCACGAGAGCACCGGGCCCTCCGCGAGAGGCGTGGATTAGACTACTGTGGGACGGGTCGATGCGCGCTGAGACGAACCGGACGCGGCTTTCCACGACAATCGCGCTCGCGCTCGCGCTCCCGATCCAGGCGACCGCCAGCGGCGGCCCGCCCCTACCCCCCGAATCCGTCCGAGCGCTGGTCGAGGCGTCCGACGTGGTCGCCCTCGTTCGCCTCGGCGAGCGCACCGAGCACGTGCCCGCGCCGGGCGTCCATCCGCTGGTGGTGTTCGACCTCGTCGTCGAGGCATCGTTCGAGGGCGACCCGGCCCGGATCCTGCTCGTGGGGAGCCCACCGCCGAGCATCCGCGATCAACCGATCCTCGCGTTCCTCAGCGAGACCGGGAATCCCGGCGTCTACACCGGTTGCTGCGGCGACTCGTTCTTCCGGAGCGACGTCTTCGGCGACCTCGTGGGGCAGTCGGGCCCCCTCGCGGTGCGACCGGACGGCGCGTTCGAAGCGGTCCACACGTCGAAGGCCGAGATCCATGCGCGCCTGGAGCAGCGGTTCCCCATGCTCCTCGACCCGACGTTCGCGGGGCCGTCGACCTTCGACGCGCTCACGGGCCTCGACCTCGACCCGTCGCAGCGCCCGCTCCCCGTGTTCACGGACTCGCATCTCCCGCCGGATCCCGCGGCTCCATCCCTGCCGAGATCGACCGCCTTTGCCGATCTCGTGACGGTCACACGCTTCCTGACCGCTGGGGCGGCACCGCGGTGATAGGTCCTCGACCCGGAGGAGCCCCGATGTCCGAACGTCCCCTCGTCACTGCACATGTCGCCACGAAGCAGGCCGCCTACCACGCCGAGGTCGTCGGAGAGGTCGCGAGCGCGATCGCCGAGAACGACGTGGTGGTCGTGGGGATGGCGGTCAACCCGCACGTCAAGCGCGCCCGGCAGGCCCTCGACGACGCGAAGGTCGCGTACACCTACCTCGGCTACGGCGGGTACCACTCCATGTGGAAGGAGCGGCTCGCCATCAAGATCTGGGCCGGCTGGCCGACGTTCCCGCAGATCTACGTCAAGGGCCGGCTGATCGGCGGTGCGAACGAGACCGTGCACATGCTCGAGACGGGCGAGCTCGCCGACCTGCTCGACGCACCGCGCCCCTGACCCTCACCGGTCGAGCCACGCGCGGAACGCCCCCACGAATTCGGCACTGACCACGGCGTCCCGGTCCGTCTCCGGCGCGAGGGAGAGGGACAGCCTCCCCTTCCCCGCCGAGCGGAAGCCGCGGATGGCGTCGACCGAGACCAGCCAGCTCCGGTTGATGCGGAAGAACCGCTCCGGATCGAGCTCGGTGGCGAGGTCCGCGAGCGTCCTGTCGACCACGAACCGCTGCCCCTGGCGCGTGACGAGCAGGACGAGCCGGTGCTCCGTCGTGAACCACGCGATGTCCTCGACGGGGACGGCGTGCATCTCTCCCGACCGCCGCACCAGCACGCGCTGACGGGGCGATCGGGGCTCGCGACCCGTGAAGTGCGCCCGGAGCCGCGCGACCTTCTCGAGCGCCACGGCGAGCCGCGCCGGGTCGACGGGCTTGAGCAGGTAGTCGATGCCGCCCGCTTCGAGGCCCGCCATCGTGTACTGGTCGTAGGCCGTGACGAACACGACGGGGCACCGCACCTCGACGGCCTCGAACACGGAGAGCGAGCGCCCGTCGGTCAGGCGCACGTCCGCGAGCACGAGGTCGGGCTCGGGGTGGGACCGCAGCCACGCCACGGCGTCCGCGACGCTGTCGATCGCCGCGACGACCTCGACGTCGGGCCGGCACGCGTGGACCGCCGCGAGGAGCTGCTCCAGCGCGGGCCGCTCGTCCTCCAGGACCACGACCCTCACGCGACCACTGCCACCGGCACGCGGACCCGGAACCAGCCCTGATCCGAGCGGACCTCCAGCTCGCGTGCCATCGACAGCCGGACGCGCTCCGCGAGGTTCGCGAGGCCCAGCCCCTCTCCGTCGGCCTCGCGGACGCGGATGGGGTTCGCGACCTCGATGTGGCCGTCCTCGAGGGTCACGGCGATGGAGAGCGGGTCGCGCTCGCTGAACGCGTTGTGCTTCACCGCGTTCTCGAGGAGCAGCTGGAGCGAGATGGGCGGGACGAGGTACCGGTCGAGCGCGGCGTCGAGCCCGCTCCGCTCGACGCGGAGGGCGTGCCCGAAGCGGACCTCCAGCAGGTGGAAGCAGTCGTCGAAGAACGCCAGCTCGTCGGGGAGCTGGACGAGCTCCCGCTCGCGGTTGGCGAGGATGTAGCGGTACACCTGGGCGAGCTTCGCGGTGTAGAGCGAGGCCGCGGGCGGGTCGCGCTCGATGAGCCACTGCAGCGTGTTCAGCGAGTTGAACAGGAAGTGCGGGTCGATCTGGCTCCGCAGCGCCGCCAGCTCGCCTTCGGCGCGGGCGCGCTCGAGCTCCGCGACGACGAGGCGGTCGTCCCGGCGCGCCTTCACGAGGAACGCCGTCTCGTAGATGTGTGCGACGAAGAGCACGCAGATGACGTTCGCGAGGACCACGGTGCCGATCGCGCCCGTGTCGACGGGGCCGAACGCGGCCCACGCGTACCAGGCCCACAGCATCGCAGCGGTGACGGGGGCTGTGTAGAAGACGCAGCCCACGACGAGGAACACGACCTTCGCCACGGGCGACGTGAACCAGTCGAGCCGCTCGCGCTGGCGGAACAGCAGCCAGCGGTTGCCGTGCCAGATGACGGACGCGAGCACCACGAACCACACGAGCCCCGCCGCGTAGCGGGGATCCGACGGACCGAGCGGGCCGAAGAGCCCGGTGAGCTGGGGAATCCCGAGCCCGAACCCGAGGATCCCGACCACCCGCGGCCACCGGTCGTCGATGTCGTTGACGTGCTCCATCGCGCGAATCGTACCCTGTCCAAATCGGGTCTGGCCCTTTTGGGACACCCGATTCTCTCGTGCTGGCCGTCGTTTCCGGGAGGCTCTGGCACAATCGGGACACCCCCGGGCGTCCGGCTCGTCCCGCCCACGGCCCGGTTCGTCCGGAATCGGGGGCGCCGCGTCACCCGATGTGCGACGGTGCGGCGGGAGGTACGCGATGGACTGGAAGACCGCGGCGATCGGCGGTGTGGTGCTGGGGCTGCTCGTGGTGGTGTGGCAATTCGTCTCGGCGGCAGCGGGCCTCCAGATGCTCTTCCCGCTCGTGGCGACCGCGCTCGAGCTGGCCGTGCAGATCGGGGTCCTCGTCCGCACACGCGCCCAGCACGCCTACGTTCAGCAGGTCGCCATCGGATCGGGGGTCGCCTTCGTCGCGACGCCGTTCATCCTCGTCGGCGCGGTCCTCGTGGGCGCGCAGCCCGACGAGATGGCCGCCGGCGTCTTCGGCACGCTGTTCACCGGCGTGTTCGTCGCCCTGATCGCTTCCGTGTTCCTGCGGACGAAGCCCGCCTGACCCTCAGTCCGCCTCGAGCTCGGGGACGGGGCCCGCACGGCCCTCCATCATCGACGCCCGCAGGAGGTGGTTCCGCGCGGCCGCCGCGTTGGCGGACACGGCCCGCAGGTGCCGATCGCGACCGAACCGCGTGAACAGCCCGGTGGCGCCGAGCGTCCGGTACGCCTCGCCCGCGAAGGCGTTCACCCGCGCGTGGACCTCGGTCCGGCGCTCGACCTCCCAGGCGGCCACGCCCTCCTCGCCCTTGGGGAGCGCCTGAGCGAGCGCGTAGCCATCCTGGATGCCGGAGTTCATCGCGGTCCCAGAAACGGGGAACGTCGTGTGCGCCGCGTCACCCAGCACGAGGACGCGGCCCTTCCGCCACGTCTCCGCGACCTGCTGCTGAACGGCGTACACGCCGCGATGCCCGATCTGCACGTGGGGATCGGCGCCGTACAGCGCCCGCGTCATCGCGTGCAGCGACTCGCTCGTGTGGTTCTCGGACGCCAGGAACAACAGCCGCGCGCTGTGCTGCATCCGCATGAACAGCGCCCAGCCGCGATCCGTGAACAGGAACGCGGCATCCCCGAGCCGCACGCCGTAGCGGCGCTCCAGCGCGTCGTCGATCGCGAGGTCCGTCTCGCACGTGAAGAACACGTCCGGACGGCTCATCCGGCGCACCGGGAGCTCGAGCTTGCGGCGGACCCCGCTCCCGACGCCGTCCGCCCCGCACAGCCAGCTCGCCCGGATGCGGCGCGTGCGGCCCCGCTCGTCGATCTCCACGTCCACGCAGTCACCCCGGTCGTGGAGTTCCGCGACCTTCTGACCGAGGTGCACGGTGCCCGGCGCGATCGCTTCGATGGCGGCGTGCAGCTCGCGGCACAGGTCGGGCTGGGCGCAGTGCAGCCGGAACGGATGCGGCGTGTCGTCGGCGAGCAGCCCGAGGTCGAGATCCGCCAGCCGTTCCGGGCGCTTCGCGTCCCACGCCCAGTACTGGACCCGGTCGACGCGGCGGCTCCGCGCTTCGATCGCCTCGAGCACCCCGAGGTGCTGGAGCATCTCGAGCGTCGGTGGCTGGAGCGTCGTGCCGCGCGGATCGTCGGCGAGCTCGCTGCGCTGCTCGAACACCAGCACGTGGTAGCCCTGCCGGAGCAGGCCGAGCGCGACGGACAGCCCAACGGGCCCCGCCCCGACGACGACGATCGGGAACAGCGCTGTCGACACGGACGACCCCCTCGTCGCGAGCATACGTCGCCTGACACTCCCCTGACGAACCGGGTCGCGGAACCCGGTGTCATCCTGAGGCATGACCGAGCTCGTCGACCTGTTCTTCGCCGCTCTGCCGGCCCTGGCCTTCCTCGTCACCCCGTTCCTCGCGAGCACCGTGGCCGCGCTCGTGTGTGCCGCCGTGCACTACGGGCTCAAACGCCAGCCCGACCTCGGCGAGCCCGCAGGCGAGTGGCTCACCGCCCTCGTCGCCGCGAGCGGGCCCGGCGTGAAGGTCGGCGTGAGCCCCGAGATCACGGGCTCGATCGACGGGTACTGGCCCGAGAGCCGCTTCGTGGGCCTCTCGCCGCGCACCTGGGTCGATCGCGGCCCGGCCGGACGCGCGGTCGCCTCCCACGAGCTCGGGCATGCCCTGGCCTGGGCCCGCGACACGCGGCGGGCGTCGACGCTCGCCATGGGCCGCCGGGTCCAGCAGCACGCGCTGCCCATCGCGGGTGCCGGCATGCTCACCGCGGCCCTGATGGACAGCGGGATCGCCGCGTCCGTCGCGTTCGTCGCCCTGCTCGTGGGGCTCGTGGGCCACGTCTGCACCCTGCTCGACGAGGGCGACGCGAGCCTGCGCGCCGCCGCCGAGCTCGAGAAACGCGGCCTTCGCAGCCGCGGCACCGACCTCGCGATGCTGTCGGCGTTCGGCGTCTACCTCGCGCCCGCGCTCGTCCACCTCGGGTTCCTGCTCGGCGCACCCTGGCTGCTCGACGCGCTGTTCGCACCGTCCGTCCTGCTCCCGAGCAACTCGGCGCCCGGCCTGTGGGCTGTCCTCCTGCTCGCGCCGATCCTCGCGCTGCGCGCCGCCCAGGTCCTCGCCGAGAGCCACACGCCTCCGCCGATCACGAACGAGTTCCGCCTCAACTGGACCCTGTTCCAGGAGCGGTCGTGGGAGTTCCACTCCGCGGTGATCGTCCTGCTCTGGCTGGTGCTCACCTACGACGAGCCCGTGTCGCGTGGGCTCGCGCCGCTCTTCGTGCTCGGCGCCATCCCCGCGATGGGCACGCTCGGCGCGATCGGCCGCATGCTCGTGGTGCTGCCGATCTTCTTCGTGCTCGCCCTGCTCGGCTTCCTCGAGGAGCCGCCGAACGTCCGCTCCCTCCGGGCGCCCACGCCGACCGACCCGCTGGAGCTCGTGCGCACCGACTCGCCCTGGTCCGCCCGTGCGATCGGGCTCCTGCGCGTGGGCTGGTTGCCGCTCCTCGTCGTGATGGTGTGCAGGGCCGTGTCCGGCTGGTGAGGCGTGCATAGGGGGGAGCCATGCGCACCTCCTCCGGACATCCCGTCGTCGCCGCCGTGCTCGACCTCGTCATGTGGCCGCTCGAGAGCGTGCGCCGCCGCGTGCCGCCGCTCGCGACGGGCAAGGTGCTCGAGATCGGCGTCGGAACCGGGCTGAACGCCGGGCTGTACGACCCGTCGCGCGTCCTGCAGCTCGTCGGTATCGAGCCCGACCCCCACATGCTGAAGCGCGCCCAGCCGCGGTTCGACGCGGCCGGGTACCCCGTCGAGCTCGTCCAGGTGGGCGCGGAAGACATGCCCTTCGAAGACGCCGCGTTCGACACGGTCGTCGTGACGTTCACGCTGTGCACGATCCCGAAGGTCGAAGCGGCCGTGAAGGAGATGCACCGCGTGCTGGCGCCCGGCGGGTCGCTGCACTTCGCCGAGCACACGCGCTCCGACTCGCGCGCGATGGCCGCGGTGCAGGATGCGCTGAACCCCGTGTGGGGCCTGTTCTCGGGTGGCTGCAACCTGAATCGCGACGCGGTCGGGCTCCTCCGCGACGGCGGGTTCGACGTGGAGGAGGTCCATGGGCACGGCCGCAGCGCGCTGAGCCTCACGCCCATCCACCGGGGCCGCGCGGTCAAGAAGTAGACACGGAGCTTCAGGTTTCGTCACCGCGGCGTGTCCCCGCTCGCCGGGTGCGCACCTTCCGGGCGTGGAGGCCCCATGATGGTGCTCGGAAACCTGCTCGTCGCGCTGGCGCCGGTGGTCCACACGGTCTTCCAGATCGCGTGGTTCGTGCTGCTCGCGCGCATCGTCTTCTCCTGGATCCAGCCGAACCCCCGCCCCGGGCTCGTGCGGAGCGTGATCTCCGGCGTGTACCAGGTCACGGACCCCGTGCTGGACGGGACGCGCCGCCTGCTGCCCTTCCTGCGCATCGGCGCGCTCGACCTGTCCCCCATCGCCCTGTTCCTGGCGCTCGGGTTCGCGGACCGGTTCCTCACGTCCACGCTCTACGACGTGGGCTACGCGCTCACCTAGTCGAAGACCCAGAAGAGCTGGGCCTGGATGTTGGGGACGCCCCCGGCGTGGTCGGGGTCGCGGAGGTAGGGCAGCACCTGGACCACGGCCTGGGGCGCCCAGTCCTCCACGATGGGACGGGTCATCACGATGCCGCCGAGGCAGATGCTGCGGTCCTTCGAGACGAGCGCCATCCGGTCGCGGTACGTCGGACCGATCCACAGGAGCGGCCCGTCGTCGCCGGGCAGCACGGTGAGCATGACCACGGCCTGGTGCTCGACCATCGTGTCGGCCCAGCCGAGGATCATGTCGTTGTAGGGCTCGTAGGTGTACGGCGCGTCGACCCCGGCGGGGCGGTGGAACCGCCAGTGCTGGACGGACCACGCGTCGAACGCGACGATCGGGCCCAGCGCGACCTTCAGCGTCGGCGCGGCGGTGAGGACGACCGCCCACGTGCGGATCGCGTCGTCCCGCGCGCCCCGGTCGGCCTCGAGCGTGCCGCGCAGCTCGGAGAACGGCATCGGGCCGAAGCGCGTGCGCCAGTACCCGACGAACGACGCCTGCAGATCGAGGTCGAACACGTCGATGGGCGCGAGTGACACGCGAGGACCGACATCCACGTAGGCGGGCGTCACGGCGAGGCGGGCTCCGGCACCCGCGTAGGTGTCGCGGAACACGATGCTCTCGGACCGGTACAGCGGCGCGCGCCACTGCACGCGCAGGTCGTTCACCGCGCCGCTCGGCCAGCCGCCGACGCCCACGGCCTCCCGGACCCACCATCCGGGTTCCTCCGCCGCGTGTGCGAGGGCCAACCAGAGCATCCGACCTCCCTTCTCTGCGGGAGAGCACGATTCGTGCCCCGACCCGGCTCCGCAGGCACCGGAGAACGGAATCTCCGAGAACCTCCGAAAGACGCTCTTCTCGGCATGTTCGGGTTCGCTCTGACACCGGACGGGGGAACCGGTGGGGCGTGCCAGAAGTCCCAGGGACTGGGTACATTCCCACTCTCCGGAGGCCGACGTGCTGCTCCTCTCCCTCGCTCTGGCCGCCGACTGCGCGACGCACGCCGACGGCCAGCTCCAGCCCTCGGCGCCGATCGCGTTCCGCGCAGGCACCGCCGAGCTCACGGGCTCCGAAGCGGCCATCGCCTCCCTCGTGTGCGCGCTGACCGCCGACCCCGCGCTCACGGTGCAGGTCGAGGCCCACACCGACTCGCGGGGGGCGTCCGCGTTCAACGTCCGCACGAGCCAGGACCGCGCAGACGCCGTGCGGGCCGCCCTGATCGCGGCGGGAGTCCCGGAGGGCCGCGTGACGGCGGTCGGGTACGGCGAGGACTACCCCATCGACACGAACGCCACGGAGGAGGGTCGCTCCCACAACCGGCGCGTCGAGCTCCACACCGCGGCGCCCGACACCCGCCCTCCCCGACCCGCCGCGCCGGAGCCCGTCGCACCGGTCGCACCGGTCGCACCCGCGCCCATCGTGGATTCCTGGTGCACCGACCTCGAAGCGGCCGTGCGCAAGGGCGAGCCCACGTCCTGGACGCGAAGTGGCCCGCTGGCGACGGCCTCCGCACGGATGGAGCGCTGCCTCGGCACCGGGTGGAACGCGAGCCGCGACGGCGAAGCGCTGTACGCCGAGCGCGCGGGCTGGCTCCTGTCCGTGGAGCCGACGGGCGCCGGAACGGCCGTCCGGCTGGCGCGTTCCACGGACTGACGCAGGCGCGGCGCGAGGGTTTCGCCCGGCCGTCACGAGAACGTGGATTCGGCCCCATACGGCATCCCCCGAACCCGGAGGTCGCCGTGAACGCAACGCTGTCCCAGACCCACCCCACCCGCCGCTTCCTCGATCGACAGCCGTGGCGGCTGCCCTCCGATCCGCTCGTCGAGCTCCTCGCGCTGGACGCCAGACCGCGGCGGATCCTCCAGGTCGGCGCCGACGAGCGGACCTCCACGCTGCTCGCGAAGACCTTCCCGGACGCGCTCGTCGTGGTCTCCGAGCCCGATCGTCTCGACGGACACGAGGCGGATGCGATCCTCTGCGCATTCGGGCTCACGGCGACCTTCAAGAGCGACGCGCGGCTCGCGGACGAGCTCGCGGACCGGCTCCCCCTCGGCGGACACCTCGCGCTCCTGGAGCTCGAGGGGGCGTCGACCCTCGACCTCGAGGCGCTCCTGCGCCGGTCGGGGATCCATGCGCGGAGCGGTCTCGTCGAAGCCCTCGGCGATCGCCTCGCCCCGCTCCACGTCGCGCGGGCGACCTCCTGGATGGGACTGTGGCGCCACCTCCTCTACGTCGGACGGAAGGGGTCCGTCATCCGCTGACCCGGCCGTGGTAGTAAGCCACGTGTCATGGGCGCCAGGGGGTTGGCGCGCCACTCTGTGGACCCGCTCCTGGAGTGGTTTGGAGGACGCATGGATCTCGTCTCTGCCCTGTCGGGCGCCTTCGGTATCGAGAGCAACCAGGCCCAGGCCGTCGCCGGCGCGATGCTCGCCACGGTGCAGAGCCAGGCCGAAGCCCACGACGACGGCGCCGAAGTGGCGTCGAAGCTCGACAGCGCCGTGCCCGAGATGGGCGGCTGGCTCGATCAGGCGAAGGCGCTCGCCGGCGCACCCTCCGCGGCTCCCGCGGGTGGCGGCGGCATGCTCGGCGGGCTCATGGGCATGGCCGGCAGCGGCGCCGGCAACCAGCTCCTCGGGGCGGTCGCGGGCAAGCAGGCGCAGAATGCCGCGCTGCTCGCCGCGGTGCTCGGCAAGGTCGGCCTCGACGAGACGAAGGCCATGATGGCGGCCCCGATCCTGCTCCAGTTCCTCGAGAGCCGCATGGACAAGGCCTGGCTCGACCGCATGCTCGCGGTCGCCCCGTTCCTGACGGGCTCGCAGCCGAAGGCCGGCAACCCGCTCGGCGGGCTCGGCGGGCTCTTCGGCTGAACCTCCGGGCGGCTCTCGTCGCCCGACCTCTCGCGCGGCAGGTGCCGCACCCTCTGGACGGTCCCGGATTCGGGGACAAGGAGAAGAAACACATGGGCATGTTCTCGTTCGTGAAGTCGGCAGGTCGGAAGCTCGGACTCTTCGGAGGCTCGGCGGCTGCCGAGGCCGAATCGGCCGCGAAGGCGGCGCTCCAGGCGAGCCAGCAGGTCGCCGCCACCGCAGAGCGCGACGTCCTCGTCCGCAAGGCCGTCTCCCTCGACATCGCCGCGGCCATCCAGAGCCACGGCATCGTGATCCGCGACCTCGACGTTTCGTTCGATGGCGAGACCGTGAGCCTGTCGGGCACCGCGACCTCGCAGGAAGACAAGGAGAAGGCGATCCTCATCGCCGGCAACACCGAGGGTGTGGGTGCCGTGTCCGAAGAGATCGCGGTCGAGATCCCCGCTCCTCCCGCCATCCACCACACCGTCGTGAAGGGCGACACGCTCTCGAAGATCGCGCTCACCCAGTACGGCAACATGCAGCTGTTCGACCACATCTTCGAGGCGAACAAGCCGATGCTCGACCACCCCGACAAGATCTACCCGGGGCAGGTGCTGCGCATCCCGCGCCTCGCCAACTCGACCCACACGGTCGCGAAGGGCGACACGCTCGGCAAGATCGCGAAGTTCTACTACGGCGACGCGAAGCGCTACACCGACATCTTCGAGGCGAACCGCGGCTCCCTGGCGAACCCCGACGCCATCGCGGTCGGCCAGCAGCTCGTGATTCCGCTCGCCGGGCCGGCCGTCGACCCGAGCGTGGCGAACGCCTGAGGCACCGATGAGCGACTCGGGGGCCACCGCGAAGCGTCCCGGCAACTTCGGCCGGAACTTCTTCTTCGGCTGCACCACCGCGGCGGTGCTGGTCGTGGTGGTCCCCGTGGGTGCGTACCTGTACTGGGACTACTCCAGCAAGCAGGCGTTCGAGGCCGCGAAGGTCGAGCAGGAGGCCGCTGCCGAGCAGCAGTTCCAGCCGATGATGGAGGCGCTCGAAGAGGCGACGAAAGAGCCCGAGAAGCCCTACGACATCGACAAGACGGTCCGGGTCATCCACGAGATCGATCTCGCGATGAAGAAAGACCAGACCCTCGAGGAGTACCTCGTCTGGGCCTCCCGCCAGGACTACTCCGACGTCTCCCCCGAGGTGCTCGAGGCCCGCAAGGAGGTCCTCGACGTCCTCATGCGGCTGTACGCCAAGCAGGTCGAGGCCGACGACCAGAAGGCGATGTGGGAGATCACGAGCGAGCTCCTGCTCACGACGCTGTCGGTCGTCTCCGTGAGCGGCGAGGCGAACATGATCTCGCCCGAAGCCCAGCTCTCCGTCGATCGCGCCCAGGCCCAGCAGCTCCTCACCGAGCTG
The DNA here is from genome assembly GCA_020632875.1 of Alphaproteobacteria bacterium. Classification (GTDB taxonomy): domain Bacteria; phylum Myxococcota_A; class UBA796; order UBA796; genus JACKEQ01. The sequence goes on along the minus strand of JACKET010000005.1, from coordinate 59,749 downwards.
AAGCAGGAGCGGTCCGACCACGAGCAGCTCGTCCGCGACATCGCCGGCATCGAGACCGAGCTGATGCAGGCGCTCGTGGACTACGGCGACGTGTACTACAAGTACATCGAGGAGTGGGACCAGCTCTCCGTGCTGCGCGACCGCGCCTACCTCGCGGCCAACAACGGCGACTGGGAGCAGGTCCTCGCCGCCGCCGACCTCGCCATCGAGAAGGCTCCGCACGAGAAGGAGGCCCACCTCCTCAAGGCGATGGCCCTCATCGAGCTCGACAACCTCGAGAACGCCGGCGAGATCGAAGAGATCCTCGACGACTACATGCAGGAGCACCCCGACTCCACCGCGCCCGCGTTCCTGCTCATGGGCGTGCACCAGTCGCGCAAGGGCGACACCCGCGCGGCCCAGCTCGCGTTCCAGCAGTCCGCCGCGTACTACCCGAAGCAGGCGCAGCAGCTCACCGACATGCTGAACCCGTACAAGATGCGGTCGTTCCTGCGGCAGTCGCGCGAGGGCAACTTCATCGTCGAGCTCTACCAGTCCACGATGCTCGGCGCCGGGTACTTCAGCCCCGACCTGCAGATGGCGAAGAACCTGTTCGATGCCGGGGATCTCGAAGGCGGCAAGAAGAAGGTGCTCGACCACTTCGCCCGCCGCCGCACCCAGCAGCAGTGGGACTTCATCATCAGCGACGTGGCCTTCTGCCACGAGCTGCTGGGCCCCCACTTCTGGGAGATCTTCCCCGAAGACACGTACCTCGACCTCGAAGCCGGCGCGGCGATGATGGGCAGCTCGCTGAACCTGTCCGTGAACAACCGGTCCCCGCGCGCCCTGCACAACGCGACGCTCGTGCTGGCCGTGCAGTTCACCGACATGTACGCCGGCGACTACGTGGCGCTGGCCGCGCCCGACACCATGCCGTCCGTCGAGCCGCACACGAAGACCTCGTTCGGAAGCGTCGAGATCGACGAAGAGGTGTTCGGCAAGCAGAAGTCGGTCGTCGACATCGTCGTGCACCGCGCCATCCTCATCAGCGACGAGGCGGTCACCTGGGTCGATACCGACCAGTACCGCATCTCGAAGCAGAAAGAGCTCCGCGACGCCCAGCGCACGCGCAAGGCACTCGCCGGCAAGCAGCCCGACGCGAAGCCCATCGAGCACCCCCTCGCCCGCCGCCACCCCGAGTTCCAGGGCACGGTCGACTCGCTGCTCGAGGGCGCGAGCCAGGTGGCGCAGCTCGAGATGGAGTCGAAGTACGGCGCCGACAACCTCGTCGTCCAGCTCCCGCGCGAGCTCTCGATCCTGCGCCCGATGTTCCGGCTGCGGTACGGCGACACGCTCTACGAGGCGCAAGACAACGTGATCGAAGGCGACAGCATCCAGCTCCGCTTCGCGGCCGTCGACAACTTCGACGCCGACGGCGCGAAGCACCCCGACGACGTCGAGCTCCTCATGAGCTCGCCCTTCGGCGACGTCGTGTTCGACTGGAAGAACAACGGCGACCTGACCTGGCGCTTCCAGGGCTCCGAGCGCAAGCCCGAGTAGCTCCAGGGCCGCGGCTCGGGAGCGCCACGACCCCGAATGGAATAGTCGGACCGGATGACCTGGTGGAAGGCACAGGGCGAGAAGCTCAAGACGCTCTTCGCGGAGTACGGAACCATCGCGCTCGTCGTGTGGCTCGCGATCTTCCTGCTCACCCTGCTGGGCTTCTGGGTCGCCATCAGCACGGGCTTCGAGGTCGACGGCACCGCGGGCAGCGTGGGCAAGTTCTGGGCGGCCTACGCGGCCACGCAGCTCACCAAGCCCATCCGCATCGGCGCCACCGTGGTGCTCACCCCCGTCGTCGCGGGCATCCGGCACCGGCTGCTCGGCCCGCCGGCGTCGACCGACGAGCCATAGGCTACTTCGGCCGCCGCGGGGGCCGCAGCCACGGGAACACCGCGTCGAACGGCTCGGGCGGACCGTCGACCCCGTCACCGCGCTGGGGGTCGGCCTCGGCGTCGGTGGGGCCGTAGAGCGGTGCGCCGGGCGGCACGCGGTGCGGGCCGTTGATCGTCAGCGTCAGGAGGCGGTCGACCACGTCGTCGGCGAGGGTGCGGCCGCCGCACGTCTGGTGGCGGGCGCCGTCGGGACCGGGCGGGCGTTCCTGGAGGTGGGCCAGCTCGATCTCGAGGAAGCTCTGCGTGTCGATGCCGCACCGCCGGGTCGTGTCGACCACGAGGTAGTCGTCGAGCAGCAGCTCGCGGAGCGGGTGCGGGTCGATGCACCGGAGGCCGTCGGGCGTGGGTGTCCACTGGCACCAGTCGAGCCCTGCGCCGATGGCTTCGAGGTCGCGCGCGTCCTTCGGATCGTCGAACCGGTCGAGGGCGTCGAGCCGCGCGAGGCCCCGGTCCATCTGGTCGCGGACGGCGAGGAGCGTCTCGCACCCGGCCTCCGGCGTGGTCTCGCAGGCGGCGATGCGCGCGGCGAGACCGAACGGCTCGAGCGCGTTCCACGCGTCCCGCACGTCGTCTTCGGGCATCTTCGACCCGAACTTCTGCGCGAGGACGAAGTTCGCGACCTCGGGGCGGGCCTTCCGCTCGAGCCCCTCCTCCATCGCGGGGTGCTCGCAGAGGGGCTGGTAGTGCAGCGTGAAGCCGTAGCCGCCGCACTCGCGCTGCTCGGCGTCGGGGTGCGTGGGCACGACGGAGCACGAGGCCGGGCCGAGCTCTCCGTCGAGGTCGAGCAGGAATCCCGCGGCGAGGTCGGCGGGGTGCACGACCGCCACGGGCTCCCGCGCCCGTGCGACCGCCGCCGGCGAGCGTGCGTCGAGGCGGACGGCCACCGAGCTCACGGTCGTCCAGGGGTCGGGATCGAGGGCGATGACCCGCTGGTCGTCACACGAACGACCGTCGGGCCCCGGCCAGGTCGCGACGAGCTTCTCGTGGTGATGACACCCGAGCATCAGGGCGAGCGCGATCACTCGAGCCTCCCGAGCCGGGGGACGTCGGGCAGATGCGCCTTCCAGACCGAGCGGCCGGACACCGCGAACAGCCCGTCCCCGCCGAGCACCTCGCCGGGCGTCAGCTCGAACGCGAGGGACAGGACGCTCGCTTTGACCAGCGCGTTGTCGGTCACGTCGAGCGGCTTGCGGGGGGTCGTGCGACCGCGTCGCGGGCGGTTCTCGGAGACCACGAGGGTGTTGATGAAGAACGGGTCGCGTCGTAGCCCTGCGTACATCCGCATCCCGTCGGCCTCGGCCCCCGCGGGGTCGTCGAGGCGCGCGGTGAGCACGCGCACGCACGTCGGGCAGTGCGGCCCGCGCGGCTCGAGGCGGCAGCGCATCGCGTCGCGTGACTCGGTCAGGTGGCAGTCGATGCGGAACGCGTCGCCCGTTTCCACGCGCGTGCCGGCGCCCACCCCCACGACCTCGGCCCTCCGGAGGTCGACGCGGTACGTGATGTCGTCGCTGAACCGAGACCGGTGCCCGGCGAACGGATGCAGGTCGAGCACGATGCGCAACCGGCGCTCCCCGGCCACGTCGTCCGACCACGCGTACAGATCGGTGAGATCCCGCGCCGGGTCGCGCGACGCAGCGCGGCCGTCGAAGTGGTCGGAGGCGACGGCGAGCGAGAGGGCGAGGGTCCACATGGCGCGGGAAGATAGCACCCGCGCACCTGCGGTAGTCTCCCGGCGCATGGAGACCGCTTTCCAGGGCACGGCGCGCTTCGAGGTCCGAAAGGTCCTCGGGTCGGGCGGGTTCGGCGTGGTGTACGAGGCCTTCGACCGCGATCAGGGCATCGCCGTGGCGCTGAAGACGGTCCGGTCGCTCGAGCCCGACGCCGTGCGCAGCTTCAAGCGCGAGTTCCGCGCGTTGACCGACTTCGTCCACCCGAACCTCGTGTCGCTGTACGAGCTGTTCACCGAGGGCGAGCAGTGGTTCTTCACGATGGAGCTCGTCGAGGGCGTCGACTTCCTCTCCCACGTGCGTCCCGGCTGGTCCCCGGCACGCGAAGACACGTTCAACCTCTCGATCGTGTCCGACGACCTGAAGGGCTCCCTCGGCTCCGGCGGCCTGCTGCCCGCGGTGCCCGACGCGACCGGCACCCTCCACGAGGCCCACCTGCGCGCCGCGATCGAGCAGATCGTGCACGGCGTCACGGCGATGCACGACTCGGGCATCCTCCACCGCGACCTCAAGCCCACCAACATCCTGGTCGATGGCAACGGCCGCCTGGTGCTGCTCGACTTCGGCCTCGCCGCAGAGCTCGCCGCGCGCCGCCACGGCCGCCAGAACGTGCGCATCGGCACGCCCGCCTACATGGCGCCCGAGTCGGCCGCGGGCCACGAGCCGACGCCCGCCAGCGACTGGTACGCCGTGGGCTGCCTGCTGTACGAAGCGCTCACGGGCCGCGTCCCCTTCCTCGGCGAGCCGCGGCAGATCCTCGCCGCCAAGCGGATGAAGGCGCCCCCCACGGTCGCCGAGCTGGCGCCCCAGGCCCCGCGCGACCTCGCCGAGCTCGCCGAGGCCCTGCTCCGCACCGACCCCACCAAACGGCCCACCGCCCCAGAGATCCGGAAGCGCCTCGGGATCCGCGCGGGCGCCGCGAGCCGCACGGCGTTCGTCGGGCGCGACGAAGAGCTGCGCCGGCTCTCGGATGCCGTCACGCAGGTCCTCCCCGGGAAGCCCCGCGTCGCCGTGGTCACCGGCCCATCGGGCATGGGGAAGTCCGTGCTGGCCGAGCACTTCCTCGCCGAGATCCGCGACGACGCCGACTGCCTCGTGTTCTCGGGGCGCTGCTACGAGCGCGAGAGCGTGCCGTTCAAGGCGCTCGACGAGCTCGTCGACGACATCGCCGGGCACCTGCTCTCCCTGCCCGCCGCCGACCGACACCGGTACCAGCCCGAGCACGACGCCGCGCTGATGCGGGTCTTCCAGAGCTTCGACGGCATCTTCGAGCGCACGTCCCCCACCGACCTCGAAGCGTCCGAGCTCCGGCGACGCGCCGCGCTGGCGCTGCGCGAGCTGCTCGGCCGGCTCGGCGAAGACGCGTTCGTCGTGCTCTACATCGACGACGTGCAGTGGGGCGACGCCGACAGCGCGGCGCTGCTCGTCGACCTGCTCCAGCCGCCCGACCCGCCGCCCGTGTTCCTCGTGGCCACCATGCGTCCCGAGGGCGCCGAGACCGACGTCCCCGCGGCGTTCGAGGAGCTGCGCCGGCTCGGCGTGGCGGTCGACACGGTCGAGGTCGGGCCGCTCTCCGAGCCGTCCGCGCGGCAGATGTTGAGGGGCCGCATCCCCGAAGACCGCATCCCCGGCCTCCTCGAAGAGGCGAACGGCACGCCGTTCCTCCTCGACGCCCTCGCGCGGCACGTCGTCGAGTTCGGCAGCGAGGGGCGGGTGTCGGTCGCGGGCATCGTCCGGCAGCGGATGGAGGTGCTGCCCGACGCGGCCCGCGAGCTGCTCGAGGTCATCGCCGTCGCGGGGCAGCCCGTGGGCCGCGACATCCTGCGCGAGGCGTCCGGTCAGCCCGGCGACCACGCGGCCGTCTCGCGGCTCGTGCGCTCGCACCTCGTGCGGAGCATGGGCACGCCGGGACGCGAGCGCGTCGTCGCGTACCACGACCGCGTCCGCGAGACCGTCGTCGAAGACCTCGGCGACCGCGCGCAGGCCCTGCACGCCGCGCTCGCCCGCGCGATGGACGCGCTGGGCGCCGATGCCGAGCGCCGCTTCGTCCACCACCGCGAGGCCGGCAACCTCGACCGCGCGCGGTCCCTCGCGATCGAGGCCGCCGAGTCCGCCGCCGATTCGCTGGCCTTCGCCCACGCAGCGCGCCTGTACGGCGAGGCCATCGCGCTCGGCGAGGCGTCCACCGCGGTGCACGCGGCCCGCGCCCAGGCGCTCGTCTCGGCGGGCCGCCCGTGGGAGGCCGGCGAGGCGTACCTCCTCGCGGCGGAGCAGACCGAGGGCATCCAGGCCATCGAGCACCGCCGGGCCGCCGCCGAGCAGTTCCTCGCCGGGGGCCACGCCGACCGTGGCATCGAAGAGATGCAGAAGGTCCTGGCCGTGCTGGGGCTGTCCCTCGCCAGCAGCCCGAACACCGCGCTGGCGCGCTTCCTGTGGAACCGCGGGCGCCTGTGGTGGCGCGGCCTCGGCTACACGCTGCGCGACGACGTGACACCCGAGGAGCTGCTCGAGGTCGACACGCTGTGGTCCGTCGCGAGCGCGATGAGCGTGATGGACACGATGCGCGCGACGGACTTCCAGGTCCGCCACCTGCTGCGTGCGCTCGACGTGGGCGAGCCGTACCGCATCTGCCGCGCCCTGGCGCTCGAGGGGGCCTACGCGGTCACCGAGTCGTCCGCGAAGCTCGATGTGAGCGAGCAGATCCTCGGCGACGCCGAGGCGCTCGCCAACCAGATCGAGCGTCCGCACGGGCGCGCCATCGTCCAGCTGCAACGCGCGATCCGCGAGTTCCTCGTCTCCCGCTGGCCCGAGTGCTGCGAAGGCCTCGAGAAGGCCGAGCAGCTGCTGCGCGACTGCCGCGGCGTCACGTGGGAGCTCGCGCAGGTCGCCACGTTCTACGTCGACGCCCTCTCCCTCCGCGGCGACTGGGCGCGGCTCAAGCGCATCATCGGCCCGCGCCTCACCGAGGCCCGCCAGAACGGCAACCTCCAGCTCACGCACTACCTCGAGTACGCGCGGGCCGTGTTCGTCCGCATCGCCGAAGACGACCCGGATCCGGGCATCGCGGCGATGGAGGCCACGTTCGTCCACCGCGCCCGGCACGGGTTCACCACGCCGGACTGGTGGCGCATGATGGGGCTCTCGCTCCTGCACGCCTACAAGGGCGACTCCGAAGCGGCATGGGACGCGTGGGAGACCGACTGGCCCGCCCTCAAGGGCAGCCTGCTGCTCCGCGTCGACGTGATGAACGTGCCGGGCCGCTACCACCGCGCGCGGCTCGCGCTGGCCCGCGCCCGCGACACCGGCGACCGCTCGTTCGTGTCCCTCGCCCGCAAGGAGGCCGCGATCATCAAGAAGTCCACGTGCGGCTGGGGCCCGGCGCTCGGGCTCCTCGTCGAGGGGCTGTGCGCCCACCACGAGGGCGACGACGGCACGGCGCTCGTCCAGCTCGCCGACGCCGAGAAGCAGCTCGTGGCGCTCGACATGCGGCTGCACGCCGTCAGCGCGCGGCTGCGCCGGGCCCAGTGGTCGGGCGCGCCAGATGCGGCGGGCCAGGTGGCCTCTGCGCAGGCCGAGATGACGCGTCTCGGCATCGTGAACCCCGACCGCTTCGCCGCCGTCTACGCACCGCAGGCCGGGCGCGATATCCAGGGCTGATGCCCGCCCCGCCCCCTTCGGTACCGCTCGCCCAGGAGGTCTACGAGTGGCTCGTGCTGCTCGACCCGGGTGTGTTCGACGAAGCGGGTGTGCACGAAGCGCGGCTCACGCTCGCCGCGGTCCACGAGAAGGCCGCGCGCCTCCGGGACTGGTTCGCCGCGAACCCGAGCACGAAGACCGGGCAGATCCGGGTGCAGAACGCCTTCGAGGCCCTGATGGCCGAGCTCCCGGCCGCGGATGCCGTGGGAACCGAGGTCATGGACTGGCTCGTGCTGCGCGAGCGCGCGTCGCCGATGTACGAGGCCTTCGCGTTGTCGGTGAAATCGGCCGGGGGCCGCGTCCGGCACCTCCACCCCACGAACTACAAGCGCAGCGCCGTGCACGTGGCCTCGGGCCTCGCCGTCGTCGCGGCCTTCCAGTTCCTGTTCACGCCGGAGACCGCGTTCTGGACGGCCTCCGCGTTCGTCGTGTGGGCGTGGAGCCTGGAGGGCGCGCGGCGCGTCAGCCCCGCCGTGAACCGCGCGTGCATGTGGTTCTTCGGACCCATCGCGCGCGACCACGAGCGGTACCGGGTCAACTCCGCGACGTGGTACGGCACCGCCCTGTGGGTCCTGTCGATCACGGCGTTCGGCCCGGCCGGCGTGCTCGGCCTGCTCGCGCTCGCGACGGGCGACCCCGTCGCGGGCCTCGTCGGGCGCACGTACGGCCAGATCCGCATCCCGGGCGGCAAGAGCCTCGAGGGCTCCGCGGCGTTCGCGTTCGTCGCGATGATCGCGGGGTACGTGTACCTCGTCCTGTTCCAGTGGACGCTCGCGCCGCTCCACGTGCTGTTCGCCCTCTCCGTCGTCGCGGGGGTCGCGGGCTCGATCACGGAGCTGTTGAGCACGCGCCTCGAAGACAACTTCACGATTCCGGTCATCACGGCCTGGGTCGGGCAGGGCGCGCTCTGGCTGCTGACCTGAGGGTCCGGAGCAGCCGCCCCACCGCGTTCCGGGTCGCCGTGCACGTCGGGGCCATCGCGGTGCTGGCGCTGTGCGCGCTGGGAAGCGAGCTCGTGCCGAGCTTCTTCGTCCGACTCGTCGTGATGCCGATGATCGCGCTCGGAGCCCAGCTCCTCCTCCGACCCCGGCGAGGCGGGCGCCGTCGGGGTGATGGGGATGGGGTTCGGGATGTCGGTGTTCTCGATGTTCGCGTTCGGCTTCCTCCTCCTGCCGTGGGGCGCGGCGCTCTCGCGGCTCCTCGATTTGCTCGGTCGGCCGGGTCCCGCGACGACGGTGCAGCTCCGCGGGAGCGTGCTGCACGTGCGGGACGAGCGGTTTCGAAGAGCCCGGCGGCGCGTGTCGATCGCGCTCGATGGCCGCGGTCCCCGGCTCGACCTGGCGAACGGCCGCGAGCACGTCGTGGTGCGGGTCGAGGGCGTGGTGCACGCGGACGCCGCCGACGAGGGTGGACGCCAGGCGGTGCCCGACGCGCTCGCGAAGGGGGTCGCACAGGTCCGCCAATGACCCTGGATCGCACACGCCACCCCGTGGGATGGTGGCGGAATGGAAAGTGCCTGGAGCCCCCCTCGCGACGGCGACGGGTCGAGAATGCCTGCACACATCGCGTGCGTAGCGAACCGGACCCGTGCGTTGAACCACCTGCCCCACCATGTCAGGGCCGCCACTCTCCTCTCGGGCAACCGCGTGGCGATTGCAGTCGCGGCGGTGGTGCTCTTCCTCTCCGCACTCGGCAGTGGTGGAGACCCCTACCTGCTCGGCAACTACACCGCACTCCCCGGGATGGTGTTCGCTTTCGTGGTCGCCCGCGAGATCTGGCCGGACCGGTTCGCTCGCGGCACGGGCGGCGCGATCTGGTGGCGTCTCGGAGTGAGCGACGGCGACGTGCTCTCGGCCACTGTGACCGAGGGTCAGCTGATCGCCGGGTGGGGGGAGCGAGCCGAGCAGGTGTCGCTGAGCGATGTGCGGAAGATCACGCGGCACGGCCGGACGCTCGTGGTGTGGCTGCGCCATGGGACGCCGGTCTGGCTCGACGGCGACACCGTGGCAGAGGGGGACCTCGACCGGTTCGCGGTGGCCCTCGAACACCATCATCCCCAGCCCCTGACGGTCCCGCCGTTGGAAGGGGTGGCGGCGAACGAGAACACCCGCGTGCCGGGGCCGCTCGGTGACTTCTGGGCATCGCTCTTCGCCATCCCACTCGGAATCGTGGGTGCCGTCTGCACGCTCGTCGGGATCGGCCACCTCGTCGCGGGGACGGCCGTCGATGCCATCTTCTGCCTCGTCCTCGGCCTCCCCCCGCTCGCGGCGCTCCCGTTCCTGCAGCGGCTCGGGCACACGATGTCGACGGGGCCCGTCGTCATCGCCGTGGACGCAGCACGACTTCGGGTGGTTCGCGAGCACGTGGTGCAATGGGTCCTGCTGGAAACGCTCCGTCTGCGACCCGGGAAGGGCGTTCGGCTCGCACGCGGCACGGTGCCGCTGGTCGAGCTCAGCGAGGATTCCGGTGTGCGTGCCTTCCTGGAAGATGCGCTCGGTCGGTGATCATCGTCAACCGGGCTGCTCGATCCAGTCGCACGAGCAGGGCCCAGCGTGCGCCCTCATCGGTCGGAGGACCAGGAGAAGCGCAATCATCCGTGGATTCTACGTCGGTCCCCTGCCTCAGAACCGCAGCAGCAGCGTCACGCGTGCCGTGAACCCGTTGCCCTGGGTGTCCCAGCCGCCGAACAACCCCAGCGCGTCCTTCCCGAAGCCGAGGTTCACGCGTGGGCCCACGTACAGCGTCTGCAGCCCGCCGGGGAACGTGTAGCGCGGCTCGAACTGCGCGCCGGTCGACAGGTTGTTGCGGACCGTGATCAGCACGAGGTCCTGCTTCCACAGCTCGTCTTCGAGACCCCCGAGCGGGCGGAACAGCCGCAGCTCGGTCCAGCTCTCGAGGTACAGCGGGATCGGCGGCGCCTCGAAGGCCAGCGCGAGGCCGGGCCCGAAGAACGCCTGCGTCGCCTCCCAGCGCATGCCGCCGCCCACCCAGCCCGTGACGTACAGCGCGCCGATCTCGGCGGTCACGCCCACGTCGAGCTCGGCCTGGCGGCCCGACAGCCGCACGGACGGCGCAATGGCCACGGTGCGGCTGACCGGCGCGAAGAGCCCGAGGCGCGCCTCGCTCTGGCGCTGCGCGTCGATGCGCACGAATCCACCGGCCCATGCGGGCGAAGCGGCGAGCAGGAGCCCCGCGAGCAGCGCCCTCACTTCGCACCTCCGTACGCTTCACAGGCCTCTCCGAGCACGTCTCCCGGGCAGTCGTCGAGCGCGAGCAGGAACGCCACGAGCGCCGTCACGTCGGGGCCCCCGGGCTGGTCGTCGACCCAGAACTCGTGCCCGACGCCCGCGATGCCGAGGCTCGCCAGGCTGCGCTTCTCGTGCGTGCCCGGGATGGGCTGCGTGCGCTCGCGGTTCGCCACGACGACCTTGCGCCGCTCCTCGCGGAGCACGAGCGCCTGCAGGCTCAACGCCGCGTCGGCGCGCACGGGGTGGTCGGCGTCGTCGATGTTGTGCTCGGTGAGCTTGCCGGCCCCGGGCCACACCTCGGTCTCGCCGCGTGCGAGGTGCGCCGCCAGACCCTCGGCCTTCGCGGAGCCCGGCGGCAGCGCGACCGCCACGCCCCCGTCGTGCAGGTAGGGCGCGCTCGACCACAGCCCGCGCAGCGGCGGCGTCTTGTAGCCGATCTCGCGCACCCCGAGGAACCCCTGCAGCGGGCCGGCCTTCTTCACCGCGAGGCCCGTCGCGGGGTCGTACTCGGCGCTCGCGAAGCGACGCACCGTGCGGGCCGACTCGGCGCGCTGGGGCTCGGTGCCGATGGGCGGGCCGTAGCCGCGGTACAGCACGCGCCACCCCGCCGTGGACGGGCTGCGCGGCCCGCCGTACTGCCGGCGCGCGTCGGGGCCGAGCCAGTGGATGACGTTGTCGGTGCGGAACGGCCCGGCGTGGCAATCCTCGCAGCCCGCCTCGCGGAAGACCTCCTGGCCGCGCTTCACGAGCTCGGGTTCGAGCCACTCGGACGGGTTCGGCGGGGGCTCGAGCCAGTCGAGGAACAGCGAGACCGTGTCGCTCACGAAGTCGTCGGTGTACGTGCCGGGGTACTTCTGGGCGTACTGCGGGATGTCGTGCTCGGAGGAGAAGTCCGGCGGAACGCCGAGGCGGTAGCCGAGCAGCGCCATCGACGTCTTCCGCAGGGCCCCCTGCTCGCCGTACTGCTCGGGCGTGCGCTTGCGGGGCTCGTTCTGGGGCATGTCCCAGAGCTCGTCGGGCATCGAGGCCGTGGTCTGCATGACGACGAGCGAGTCGGCGTCGAGGAGACCGGGCACGCCGTCGTAGTCGCCGAGGATGTCGGCGCGGATGCGCTTGGCGTACTCGGGGTCTTGCGAGGCCGGCGCATAGCGGACCCAGAGGTCGACCAGCCGGTCGCACGAGAGCGCGTGGAACGGACCGGGCGCCTCCCAGGGCAGCGACGCGGAGCGCTCCTTGCACAGCCCGATCTGCCCGGTGAAGTCGAGGGCGCCCGTCCACACGGTGTTGTTGCGGTCGGTGTCGTCGAAGATGGCGCCGTTGCTGTTCGAGGGCCACGCCCCCTGCGTGTAGAGCGGCGGGATCTGGATGGTGTTGTACCGGGCGTCGCCGGTCACGTCGGCCCAGCCGCGCGGCTGCAGCAGGATCGACTGGACGACGCGGTTGAGGACCACCTCCGGCTTGTCGTCGAAGTTGGCGTCGACCCAGAGCGCCCAGTCCTTCGCCGCGTCGCGATCGCTGCGGTGGACGTCCCCGCCGATGACGAGGGCCGCGAGCATCGGGTTCGCGGAGAGCCCGACCAGCCAGCCGAAGTCGAGGTCCTGGTTGCCCACGGCCCACGCGTGGTGCGGCATCCACGGGCTGCCGGGCGTGGGCTCGTCCGCTTCGGTGGAGTGGAGATCGGCCACGCCGTCCTGGTCGATGTCGAGGCTGTAGTGGCACGCGGCACAGCTCATCCGGAGCCGGAACGCCCCTTCGGGCGCGCCCTCCATGCCCGTCTCGGAGGGACGGATGAGGAACGGCAGGTGCTCCTCCTCCTTCGGCGCCTGGACGGGGACGACCCCGATCGGGAAGGGCGAGCCCGCCTCGACGTCGAGGCCCGTGTGGACGCGCTGGGGCACCGGGATGCCGTGGAGCGTCGTGCCCTTCGGGAACTCGAGGACGAGGTCGGACGTGTAGCCGTTGCCGTTGCCGCTGAAGAGGTTGCCCTTCTCGCCGTCGAGCGCGTCGATCGCGGCGACCACGGCGTCGAAGACGGCGCGGTCTTCGGTGCAGTCCTTCCCGCAGGGCGCCTGCACGGTGCCCATCAGGACGCCAAGGACGTCGGTGACGCCGCGCTCGTTGCCGAACCCGCCGTCTTTGAAGAAGGCCTCGCCCCACTTCAGGAACTGGCCGTAGTCGTCCGCGTGGACGGGGACTCCGGCGAGCGTCTGATCCCGCGGCGGCGGCGTGCCGAGGTGGTCGATCGGGCCCCAGGCCTTCGGAGGCGGCTGGCGGCACGAGATGGCGGCGAGGACGGCGAAACCCAGGACTGCGGTGCGCTTCATGGCCGGGACACTACACCCGTCGGCGCTCCGCGTCTCGGCTGGCGGCCGCGCGGCGCTACGGGAGGTCGATCCGCCACACGGCGCGGGCCCGGGCCACTTCGATGCCGTCTGCGTTGCGGAGGACCGACTCGACGACCATGTCCTGCCGACCGCTGCCCTTGGGCGGATCGACCACGCAGGTCGCCGTGATCGGGCCGCGGGCCTTCTTCAGGTAGGTCATGCCGAGGTCGGTGATGATGCCGCGCGCGCCCCGCGGGAGCGTCGAGTACATCGCGAGCCCGGTCGACACCTCGCCCAGGTTCATCAGCGCGATGGCGTGCAGGCTCTTCAGGTGATTCCTGGCGATCTTCCGATCGAACAGCTTCACCTGCGCCTTGCCCGCGTCGAGCTCTTCGACGACGAACGGGAGCGTGCCCGTGTACGGCGCCGCGCGCCCGACGAGCCTGGAAAACAGCCGTTTTCCACCCGGGAGTGGCGCGAGCTTGCGGTAGAGCGACAGCAGCAGGGTCGGATCCATGCGGGACACGTACCTGTCGGTCTGGGATAAGGCCACCCGGCCGGAGGAAGAATGAAGCCGCCCTACCCCACCCTGCTCTCGCCGCTCCAGGTCGGCTCGGTCACGCTGAAGAACCGCGTGCTGATGGGCTCGATGCACGTGGGGCTCGAAGAGGAGCGCGGCGGATTCGAGCGCCTCGGCGCCTACTTCGCAGAGCGCGCCCGCGGCGGTGTGGCCCTGATGGTGACCGGCGGCGTGGCGCCGAGCCGGCGCGGCTGGCTGAAGCCGTTCGCCGCGAAGCTCACGACCCAGCGCGAGGCCCGCAGGCACCGCGTCGTGACCGACATGGTGCACGAGGCCGGCGGGCGCATCGCCATGCAGATCCTCCACGCGGGCCGCTACGCGTACCACCCGCTCTCGGTGGCCCCGTCGCGCATCAAGAGCCCCATCACCCCGTTCACGCCGTTCACCCTGACGGGCCGCGGCGTCCGCCGCACGGTCGAGCAGTTCGCGAAGTCGGCCGCCCTCGCCCAGCTCGCCGGGTACGACGGCGTCGAGATCATGGGTTCCGAGGGCTATCTCATCAACCAGTTCATCGCGCGGCACACGAACCAGCGCACCGACGAGTGGGGCGGCAGCTACGAGAACCGCATCCGCTTCGCCCTCGAGATCGTGCGCCGGGTGCGTGAAGAGACCGGTCCCGACTTCATCGTGATCTTCCGGCTCTCGATGATCGACCTCATCCCCGACGGCAGCACGTGGCCCGAGGTCGTGCAGCTCGCGAAGGCGCTCGAGGGCGCGGGCGTCTCGATGATCAACACGGGCATCGGCTGGCACGAGGCGCGGGTCCCCACCATCGCGACGCTCGTGCCGCGGGCCGCGTTCACCTGGGTCACGCGCAAGCTCCGCGACGAGGTCAGCGTCCCATTGATCACGAGCAATCGGATCAACATGCCGCAGGTCGCCGAGGACGTCCTCGCGCGCGGGGATGCCGACATGGTGTCGATGGCCCGGCCGCTGCTCGCGGATCCCGAGTGGGTCGACAAGGCCGCGAGCGGGCGGAGCGACGAGATCAACACGTGCATCGCGTGCAACCAGGCGTGCCTCGACCACGTCTTCCAGAACCGCCGCGCGAGCTGCCTCGTGAACCCGCGCGCCTGCCACGAGACCGAGCTCGTGTACCGCACGCGGTCCGTCGACGGGCGGGTGGCGGTCATCGGGGCCGGTCCCGCGGGCCTCTCCGCGGCGACGGTCGCCGCCGAGCGAGGCTTCCGCGTCACGCTGTTCGACGCCGCCCCCGAGATCGGCGGCCAGTTCAACATGGCCAAGAAGATCCCGGGCAAAGAGGAGTTCCGCGAGACGCTCCGGTACTTCTCGCGGCGCCTCGAGCTGCTCGGCGTCGAGCTGAAGCTCGGTGAGCGCGTCACGTCCGAGTCCCTCGCCGGCGAGAAGTGGGACCACGTCGTGCTCGCCACCGGCGTCACGCCGCGCCGCACGCGCCTCCCCGGCGAAGACGGCCCCAACGTGCTGTCGTACGTCGACGTGCTGTCGGGTGGCGCCGAGGTCGGGCCGCGCGTCGCCATCATCGGCGCGGGCGGCATCGGGTTCGACGTCGCCGAGTTCCTCGCCGCCCCCGCCCACGAAGAGCCGCCCCTCGAAGACTGGCTCGCGCACTGGGGCGTCGACCGCGACCACGCCACGCCCGGCGCCCTGATCGCGCCCACCCACCCGGCGCCCGCGCGCACCATCCACCTCTGCCAGCGCCGTCCCGGCAAGCTCGGCCGGGGTCTCGGCAAGACGACGGGCTGGATCCACCGCGCCCAGCTCGCCCACGCGGGCGTCGAGATGCTGTCGTCGTGCGAGTACGAGCGCATCGACGCCACCGGCCTGCACGTCACGATCGACGGGAAGAAGCGGGTGCTCGAGGTCGATCACGTCATCGTCTGCGCCGGCCAGGAGCCCGACCGCCGCCTCGAGGAGCCACTGCGAGCTGCCGGGTACCGGGTCCACCGCATCGGGGGGGCCGACGAGGCGCGCGAGCTCGACGCGAAGCGCGCGATCGACCAGGGGGCGCGGGTCGCCGCGTCCCTGTGAATCCCTGAAATCCCCCTGTCGTCCCCCCCGTCGGAGGGCGGCATAGGAGGGCCCGGTGAACGAGCCCTCCCGACTCCAGGCCCTCGACGACGCCGCGCTGCGCTTCGTCGCGCGGATCCTGTTGGGCTTCGCTCCCGCCATCGTCATCGGGTTCGGCCTCACGTACCTCGACCGCGGCCAGCCGCTGATCCTCGTCGAAGCGGCACTCTGCGTCGTCATGGTCGCCGGGCTCTGGATGCCCCGCGTGAGGCGGCAGGTCCGCGCGGGCATCCTCTCCTACGGGTTCCTCGGGATGTCGGTCCTGGCACTCGCCAACTTCGGGCCGACCATCGGGACCGGCGTGTACTTCATGGGTGCGGCGGTCGCCTGCACGTTCTTCTTCGGGCACGTGGGGAGCGCCATCGCCGTGACCGGCATGACGCTCGCCTACGTCGGCATCGGCATCGCCCACCTCGACGGCTGGCTGGCGATCCCGAACGCGCCTGGCGACCGGGCCAGCTGGATCCGGATGGGGGTGTCGACCATCCTCCCGCTGGCGGGATCCACGTGGGTGCTGTGGTGGGTCCGGAAGCAGCTCGAGCTCGCCTTCCAGGCCGAATCCGCGGCCGCGGAGCGCGAGCGGCGGGCGCTCGACGAGCTGTCCTTCGTCGTCTCGCACGACCTGATGGAGCCCGTGCGCTCCATCCGCGGGTTCGTGGGCGTCGTCCTCGACTCCGACGGGGTCGACGCCGAAGCGCGCGAGCCGCTGTCCAACGCGCACGCGGCGGCCACCCGGATGAGCGCGATGGTCGACGACCTGCTCCGCTACACGAAGCTCGGCGAGCCGGCACCCGCCGGGATCATCGACCCCGCCGACATCGCGCGCGACGCGCTCGTCGATCTGTCCGACCTGCTCGACGCGCATCCTGCCAGCGTCACGATCGAGCCCATGCCATCCGTCGTCGCGAACCCGGCGCGGCTGCGCCAGGCGTTCGCCCACCTCATCGCGAACGCGGTCCGGAACCCGCGGCCCGGGCACACGGTGGCCGTCGTCCTCCGCGGCGAAGAGGCCGGCGACGACGTGCGGATCACGGTGACCGACGACGGCATCGGGGTGCCGGCATCCGAGCGGGAGCGCGTGATGCTGCCCTTCCAGCGCCTCGGCGCGCGACGCGGCCCGGTCAGCGGCCACGGCATCGGGCTGCCCATCGTGAAGCGCATCGTCGAGCAGGCACAGGGCGCCGTGGCCCTCGAGGACAACCCGGCGGGCCCGGGCCTCCGCGTGGTCCTGACGCTGCCGGGTCCGATCCGCGTGTGACAGGCCGAGACACGGCGCGGCGAATGGCGACGCAGCGCCGCGCGTCCCTCGACCGAATCACGACAAGGACGACCCCATGCGCCTCTTCGCCCTCCTCCTCGCCGCGCTCCCCGTCTCCACCGCCTTCGCGAATCCCCACTCGCATCGGCCCGATCACCACCGGCCTCCGCCGCCGCCCCAGGTGTGCGAAGCGGGCGAGCTGCGCGTGTCCGCGGCCCGCAACGAGTGGTTCGACGTGTACGTCGACGGCGTGCAGCGCATCGAGTCGCGCGTGATGGACGGCCAGCAGGCCATCGCGCTCGCGCCCGGCCGGCACCACGTCCGCGTCACCAACTTCATGGGGCGCGTGTGGAGCGAGGAGATCCTCGATGTCCGCTGCGGCGAGGTCCTGGTGGGCGAGGTGCACGACCGCGCGGGCCTGTCGCTGCTCACCCGCTGGGCCGCGCCTCCCCCGCCGCCGCCCCAATACGGCCACCGCCCCGCGCCCCCGCCCCGGGTGTGCACGGCGGGCTCGCTCGGCATCTCGCCGTTCCAGAACGCCTGGTACGACGTGTACGTCGACGGCCAGAAGGTCATCGAGAGCCGCAACTTCGAGAGCCAGCAGGTCGTGTGGGACCTCGCACCCGGCACCCACCACGTGCGCGTCACCAGCTTCGTGGGCGACGTGTGGAGCGAGGACTGGGTCGACATCGGGTGCGGCCAGCAGCTGGCGGCAGAGGTCCAGCAGGACCGCGGCCTCCGGGTCTTCTGACCGGTCAGCGGCGCTCGATCGCCCGGATGGCCTTCCGGGCGTTGACCGCGTCGATCCCCTCGCCGTCGTAGGGGTCGTCGCGGATGATCTGCCGGAGGAGCGGGAGGTCGTCGCGGGTGCCCACGTCCGCGAGCAGCTCCAGCGCGAAGGCACGGCAGTTGCTCGGACCCGGCTCGTCGCCCGCGCGGATCCACCAGAGGTAGAGGTCGCGGCCCTGGGGTGCGGGCTCGAGCCGGCGGAGCATCGCCAGCGCGCCCTCCCGCACGTCGAGCCCGGCTCCCGCGTCGCCCGCGATGGCCAGCAGGCGGTCCTGGCTGCCGGGACACGAGCCGAGCCCGTACACACCGGTCATCTGGTCGCACCCCGGCCGCAGCGACATCGCCGCCATCGTCTCGCAGGCGGCCGGCTCCCGCAGCGCCGCCGCGATGTTCCGGCGGGTGTTGCAGTCGATGGACGGGTCGGTGACGAGCCGCCAGACGAGCGGCAGGTCCTCGGAGCCGACGGGCAGGCTGTGTGCGACGGCCTGGCCACACACCGACACCACGAACGGGCTGTCGGAGCGGAGCTTCGGCTCGAGGTACAGCGCGACGCGGTCGTCCCGCACGTCCATCCGCTCGATCGCCTCGCACAGCAGGAACAGCCGGTTCGGGTGGTCGGTCTCGACGGCGAGCGCGAGGATCGACGGGAGCGCGGGCTCCCCCATCGCAACGGCCTTCTGGAGCGTGTCGTAGGCCGGGCCCGGCATCATGGTCTCGGCGCCGGTGAACAGCTTCACGACCTTCGGGTCGGGAGGAGGCAGCGGGGGCGGCGCCGACCGCGGCGGCGGGGGCGGAGGCGGCTCGGCGGGCTTCGGGGGCTCCGAGGGGGTCTGGACGGGTGGAGCGGCCGGAGGCGCGGGAGGGTCGGAGCACGCGAGCAGGAGCCAGAGCATGTCGGGAGCCTACCGCGTCACCGCCTCCCAGGACGCGACTGCCCTGCTGCAGGCCGTCCGCGTCGAAGCGAACCCTCCACCTCTACTGGTTGGGCGCCCGTGACGAGATGGAGGTTCGGTCCACGACGGCCGATCTACGCAGAGTCCCCTCGAACTGCGCCCGCTCGACACAGAGTCCCCCTGAACTGCGCCGGACGCGATGCCGGCTCCCTCGATCGTTCCTTCCGCCTCTATCGGTGAACGAGCGAACGCCGATCATTCATCGAGCGCGTCCGGAGACCCAGGCGGTCGGCGCAGTTCGACCCGGCTCTGCGTACCGCCGGCGCAGTTCGACCGGGCTCTGCGTGCGGCGGGCCGTCCTCTCCCGCCACTCCCGACAGGCACGTCCGCAGGGTCCGGTTTCCCCCGCCCTGCCGCGACGCCCGAACCCCGACGAAACCGGATCCTGGGACTGCCGGGTCTGCGAACGCAAGGCCGCCAAAGGCGCTCCGCGCGCGGAGAAAGGGTAGACCGGACGTTCACACGCGCCATCCGCGCCGTCTCCCACGAGCCGGGATCCCGCGGCCGACACCCGCGACCCCGCCGTCTACGACGAGCCGGGATTCCGCTTCGAACGCTCTATCGGGCACGCGCACGCGCACGCGCACGCGCACGGGTCGGGCCTCGAGCGCCCTTTCGATCCGTGGCTCTCCCGACCTCCTCGATCCCGACAGGCACGTCCGCAGGGTCCGGTTTCCCAGGCCATGCCGGGACGCCCGAACCCAGACGAAACCGGATCCTGGGACTGCCGGGTCTACGAACCGCAAGGCCGCCATAGGCGAGCCGCGCAGCGCGCGCAGCGCGCGGAGCAAGGGTAGACCGGACGTTCACACCCGCCATCCCCGACGTCTGCGACGAGCCGGGATCCCGCAGTCGACACCCGCCATCCCCGTCCTCTACGACGAGCCGGGATCCCGCGGCCGACACCCGCGACGCCGCCGTCTACGACGGGCCGGGATCCCGCTTCCAACGCTCCATCGGGCACGCGCACGCGCACGGGTCGGGCCTCGAGCGCCCTACCGATCCGTGGCTCTCCCGAACTCCTCGATCCCGACAGGCACGTCCGCAGGGTCCGGTTTCCCCCGGCCCTGACACGACGCCCAGCCCCACCGGGAAACCGGATCCTGGGACTGCCGGGTCTACGAACCGCAAGGCCGCCATAGGCGAGCCGCGCAGCGCGCTCCGCGCGCGGAGCAAGGGTAGACCGGACGTTCACACCCGCCATCCCCGACGTCTGCGACGAGCCGGGATCCCGCGGCCGACACCCGCGACCCCCCGTCGGATCCTGGGACTGCCGGGTCTACGAACCGCAAGGCCGCCATAGGCGAGCCGCGCAGCGCGCTCCGCGCGCGTAGCAATGGGATCGGCTACCAGCCGGTGGCGTCGACCGACACGTACAACCCCGGCTCCCCGGCGCCCGGCACACCCGGCATCGCGTGCACGCCCCACGTCCCCGGCACGCGCACCCGCGGCAGGAGCCCCACGGGCGCGCGCTTCCCGCGGGTCAGCGGCCCGATGAGCGCGCCGGCACCGATGCCCACCGTGCTCCCGATCACGGCGCCGGCGGCGACGTGCTCCGCCTGGGGGCTGGCCATCGCGACCACCAGAGCGCCCGTCGTGGCACCGCCCACCCCCATCAGCTGCGGGACCACCGTACGTCCGGGCTTCAGGTCGAGCGGCCGGAGCAGGGCGAGGCCGCCGAGGAGCACGAACGCATCCCCGGTGATCGCCGCCGTCAGCACGCCATCCTCGGGCTCGCCGGGGATCTGGAGCGCGAGCGGGGTCATCGTGCCGTACCAGACGCCCCAGGCCGCCGCCGTCCCGAGGAACGCCATGTCGCCCGGGTCGGGGTCGATCTGCGTGGCCAGCGCCGTCAGACCGACCCCGGCCGCCGAGGACGCGGTGAGCCCGAGCCCGACGGCCTGGCGGTCGTCGATGTGCCCCTTCGCGGCCAGCCAGTAGGCCACCGCAGCACCCTCTGCCGCGGCGAGGGGCACGAACACGGGCAGCATCACGAGGTCACCGGGCGTCGGGTCGAGCACGCTGCCCGTGAACCCTCCGGCCACGGCGCCCACCACGCCGACCCCCAGCATCGTCGCGATGCTCGGCTCCTCGTCGGCCCGCGCGAGCGCAGCGATGCCGTACCCCCCGGCATTCCCGAGCAGCGCCCCCCAGCCGAGCCCGGCGGAGATCCGCGGGGGCACGTGGGCGAAGTGGGACGCGACCAGCCCGCCCGTGAACCCCAGCGTCGCGGCTCCGGTCGCATGGGACAGGTAGACGTCCCGCTTCAGCGCGAACGGCAGCCAGCCCCCCACCCACGCGGCCTCGGCGCCGACCCCCGTCGCGAACAGCAGGTCCTCGGGCTGCAGGTCCCACGCGTCGCGGACCGCGGCGTGCACGGCGATGCCGGTCGCAGCCCCCGCGAGCCCGGCACCGGCGAAGCTCGCCTGGCGCAGCCCGCGCAGCGTGCAGACCCGCGGGGGCGGAGTGTCCAGCGACCAGCGACGGCACGCTCCGGCGTCGATGCCGGACACCGTCCCCGCCCACGCGAGATCACTCGCGCTCATCGCGAGCCCCATGCCGAGCACGCCCGCGAGGTCGGACTCCGCGACATCGACGGGATGGATGTCGTCGCGGAGCCGCGCCATGCCGAGCCCGGCGCCCGTCCCGACCCCGACGACGCGGTACAGCGCCGCGACGTTCTGCTCCCCCTCCTCGCCGAGATCGAAGGCGTCCGAGGACGTGATCGCCGTCGCCAGCCCCGCGGCGCCGAGC
Organism: Alphaproteobacteria bacterium; assembly: GCA_020632875.1. Lineage (GTDB taxonomy): Bacteria > Myxococcota_A > UBA796 > UBA796 > JACKEQ01. Next base: position 38,437 of record JACKET010000005.1, on the reverse strand, counting down.
CCCCACGCGACGTTGCTCGCGTACCGCAGCCCCTGCCCCGCCGTCACGGGCCGGGTGCGCGCGTACAGCACCCCGGAGCCCACGCCGACGACCGATCCGCCGAGCGCCCCGATGACGACCGCCTCGTCGCTGCGTCCCCAGGTGCCGATGCTCGACAGCAGCACGCCGCCAGCGACCCCGTTGGCCGTGATGCCCGAGGAGAGCCCCAGGAAGTCGCTCTTCGCGACCAGCGGCCGGCCGAGCTCGTCGAGCAGCGCGGGGTAGCCCTCGTCCATCGCCGCAAGGGCCTCGGCGCGCAGCGGGCGCGCGAGGGTCCCGTCTCCCGCCGCGGCCCACAGGCGCTCTCCGGCGTGGCGGCCCTGCATGCGCACCAGCGTCGCGATGGCCTCCCGGCGCACCTCCATCCCGGAGCGCGCGTCGTGCAGGGCGTCGTCGGGGATCTGCGTGTCGCCGAGGGCTCCCGCCGCGGCGACGGCCGCAGCCTGCACCGCGGGCTCGCGCCCCCGCGTGGCCCCGCGGAGGAACGGGAGCGCGGCCGGCTCGCCCATCGCACCGAGGCGCTCGGCCGCGGCGACGCGGTCCGGCTCCGGGTTCCGGTCGTCCAACAGGGTCGACGCGGCGTCGAGGAGCGCGGCGAGCCGCGTCGTCGCGGCTTCGCCCTGCTCCGCGGCCCCCTCGAGCTCGCGGACGCGGGCCTCCAGCGCGTCGAGGTCGGCACGCGCGGCTTCGAGCGCGGCGTCGCGCGGGTCCTCGGTGGGGTCCTGCGGAGGCGGCTCTTCGGCGAGCGCCGACGCCGCCACCAGCCAGAGCGACCCGAGGAGCGTCGTCATCGCAGCCGCTCGCAGATGTAGGGCCGGGTGCCGGGGCATCGGGCCGGCTGCCAACCGACCTCGAACAGCCCCGTGTCCACGGGCTGCCCGGCGACGATCACCGCACAGTCGGCACCGGGCGATGGGTACATGTCCAGGCTCGAGTACGCCGACACGGCGCCGCTCTCCCAGACCCAGGTCCCCTCCTCCGCCCGGTCGTTCAGCCCTATCCATCGGGCGTCCTCGCCGTACACGAGCGAAACGGCCGACACCCAGGCGTCCTCGTCCGCGTCCAGGATGTCGGCCAGGTGGAAGCCCCGTGAGGCGCAGTCGTCTCGGGCGCCGGTCCAGCTCTCGCCCCGGCGAGAGAACACGTACTCGCTCCCGCCGAACCGCTCGACGGGCCCGCATCCTGCGAGGAGCCACGTGGCCAGGGACAATCGCATCGATCCTCTCGGATCGGAGGGGTGCAAGTCCCGGACCAGCAGCGGCGCGCCGCACCAGCCGACATCGCGGGTCAGACCGTGTGATCCGACCCATGGAAGGCGTGCGGTTTCACCCGCCTCACGCGGAGGCGGCGAGCTCCCGCAGGCCGCGCGCCCGGTCGACCACGGGAGCCCAGCCGAGCTCGTCGCGCGCGCGTGCCGTCTTCACCGTCATGTCGCTCGACATGAGCACCGCCGCCATCGACGTGAGCGGAGGCGTGGACCTCAGCCCGAGCACGCTCCACACGCCTTCGACGCTCCACGCGATCCCGCGCACCAGCCCGCCGGGCAGCGAACGCTGCGGCAGGTCGAGCTCGACGGCGCGGGCGAGCCCGCCGATGAACTCGCGCAGCGTGAGGTCGCCGTCGTCGGCCACGAAGTACGCGCGACCCGAGCCGCCGGCCCCGTCGAGCGCCCGCTTCACGGCCTCCACGAGGTTCGAGACGTGCGTGGTGGACACGAGGTGCTCGCCCCCGTCGACCCACAGGAAGCCCCCGCTCTTCGCCATGCGCTGGACGGCCGGCAGGACGGTGTTGTCGCGCGGCCCCCACACGAAGCACGGACGCAGCGCGACGGTGCGAAAGCCCTCGGTCGCTGCGGCGAGCACGCGGCGCTCGGCCTCGGCCTTCGTCGAGCAGTACGCGAGCGGCTGGTGGTCGGGGTACGGCGCGTCCTCGTCGACGTCGCGCTGGCCGCGGCCATCGAGCACGGTGCCGTTCGTCGAGATGTGCACGAACGTGCCCACCCCCGCGGCCCTCGCAGCGTCGAGCACGCGCTGGGTGCCCTCGACGTTGGCCTCCCAGAACGCCGCGTACGGGCCGCTCTCTTCGACGTAGGCCGCCACGTGGACCACGGCATCGACGCCCTGGAGCATGGCCGCATCGACCTCTTCGAGGCTGCCGGACACCGGGTCGGCCCCGAAGCCGCGCACCACCGCAGCGGACTTCTCGGACCGCGCCAGCGCGAGCACCGTGTGCTGCGGGGAGAGCGCCTCGATCACGTGCCCACCGACGAAACCCGAGCCCCCTGTCACGAACACCTTCATGGCGACCTCCTGATGGTCCTCCTGTCACCTGGACGGCCGGGTTCATCCAATGCATGATGTGCATCTGAACATGCACGAGACGAATAGATGGACGCGCTGGCCCGCCTGGACCTGAACCTGCTCCGGACCCTCGACGTGCTGCTCGAGACGCGCTCCGTCACGGCCGCCGCGTCCCGCCTGGACCGCTCCCAGCCCGCCGTGAGCCACGCCCTCGCCCGCCTGCGCGACGCGTTCGGCGACCCGTTGCTGGTGCGCGAGGGGTCCGGTCTCACCCCGACGCCCCGGGCCCTCGAGCTCGAGCCCGGCCTGCGCGTGCTGCTCCAGGAGCTGCGCACGCTGGTCGGCGGTGGCGCGAGCTTCGACCCGGCCACGAGCCGCCGCGAGCTCGTGCTGTCGTGTCCCGACGCGCTCGCGCCCATCCTGCCCGACGTGCTGCAGTCGGTGGCCGATGCACCGGGAATCTCCATCGAGATCCGCGCGGACCGCGGTCTCGAGGCCCTGGAGCATGCCCACCTGCTGCTCGACGTGCTCCCCGACGACGCGCCCGGCGTGCATGCCCGCGTGTTGGGGCGCACGCGGGACGTGGTCGCGATGCGCCGCGGCCATCCCGTCCTCGACGCCCCGTGGACCGTGGAGGCCTGGCTCGCGTGGCCCCACGTCCAGGTGCGCCTGGGCGGTGGCGGGCCCAGTCTCGTGGAGCGGGCCCTCGCCGAGCGGGGGCTCGCGCGCACCGTCGGCTACACCGTCCCGAACCTGCTGCTCGCGCCGCACCTCGTCGCCCGCACGAACGCGTTCTTCACGGGTGCCGTGCAGATCCTCGCGCCGCTCGCCGACAGCCTCGGCCTCGAGCTGCGCGAGCCGCCCATCCCGGTCCCCGGCATCCGCGCGGGAGCCCTGTGGCGCGCGCGGTACCACGACGACCCCGCCCACCGGTGGTTCCGCGAGCGCGTGATCTCCACACTGGTGCGGCGCTTCGACGAGATCCTGGCGGGCTGGGACGGCCGGTAGTCAGACCATCCCGAGCTCGATCAGCGAGTCGGCGGTGGCGCCGAGCGCCTCGGCGGGTGTGCGCGGAGACCACCCCAGCATCCGCTCGGCCTTCGCGCCGGTGCCGTGCTTCTCCCTGCCGAGCTCGGTGAGCGTGAGCCGCACCGCCGGGTCCCACAGGGCGACGAGGCGCACCACGAAGTCGGGGATCTGCCGCGTGCGGATGCGGGAGCCGCGATCGCCCAGGTGTTCCTTGAGGATCGTCGCGATCTGCTGGACCGTGAGGAAGTCGCCGGACACCGCGAGGAAGCGCTCTCCTGCCGCATCCGGATGGGACATCGCCCGCAGGTGCAGGTCGACGACATCGCGCACGTCGACCACACCGAACCACAGGCGCGGGCAGCCCGGCATGCCGCGGATGACCCGCTTCACGAGCTCGATCGATGTCGACGGACGCCCGCCGAGCACGGGCCCGAAGATGCCCACCGGATTCACGACGGCGAGCTCGGGACCGCCGTCGGCCACGAAGTCCCAGGCGGCGCGTTCGGCGACGGTCTTCGACTTCGCGTAGGGCGCGATGTCGCCGTCGGGGTCGCTCCAGCAGGTCTCGTCGAACACCGGAGGAGGCTCGCCCCCGCCGTATCCGATGGCCGCGAACGACGAGGTCACGACGACGCGCTTCACGCCGGCCGCCCGCGCCGCGCGGAGCACACGCAGGGTTCCCTCGCGCGCCGGGACGATGAGCTCGTCCTCGTGGCTGGGGACCGCGGCCGGGAACGGCGAGGCGACGTGGTGCACGTAGGCGCAGCCCTCCACGGCCCGGTCCCAGCCCTCGTCGGACGTGAGGTCGGCGGCGACGACCGTGAGGCGGTCGCCGGCATCGACGCCCGCGCGACCCAACATCGCGCGGATCTCCTCTTCCTTCATGACGTTTCGCACGGTCGTCCGCACGCGGTGACCGTCGTTCAAGAGCGCCGCGATGGCGTGGACGCCCACGAAACCCGAGCCGCCGGTCACCAGCACGGGCGCCTTCATCGTCTGCACGTCGTCTGCGGACACCGCCACCTCCGAGCGGGTCGTGTATCCACGGAAGGGTGTCGATGCCGGACATCGCGGATAGCGGACGCCCCGGAGGCCCCATGGAGCGTGCGCTGCTGGCCGAGCTCGACCGCGACCCCACGGACGCGCACACGTGGGCCGTCTACGCCGACCTGCTCGTCGAGAACGGCGACCCGCGGGGCGAGCTCATCGCCGTCGAGCTCGCGATGGAGGCGGCCGGCGCGAGCGTCGACGAGCTGGAGGAGCGCCGCCACCAGCTCCTCACGAAGCACGCGCGCGCCCTCTTCGGCGAGACGGGCGGACGGGCCGTGAAGAGCGGCATGCTCGACATCAGCCACCAGCGCGGCTTCGTCCGACGCCTCCGCTACGCGGGAGGCCCGCAGCTGCGGCACCGTCGCCAGATCGGCTGGCTGCTCGAGGTGCTGGCCGCGCCCCCGTGCCACTTCCTCGAGTCCCTCGACCTCGCCTGGACCGATCTCGCGAGCCTCGACCCGGTCCCCACCGGGCACCTGCGGTCGCTCGACGTCCACCACACGCTGCTCGGCTCGCTGAAGGGCGTCGAGGCCATGGTGAAGCTCGAGTCTCTCGACATCGGCGACACGGGCGTGCGCGACCTGCAGCCCCTGCACGGGCTGACGGCGCTCCGGGCGCTCGATCTGCGGGGTACCCGCGCCGACGCCGCCGAGGTGCGCCGCCTGCGCGAGGCGCGCCCAGGCCTCCAGATCACCGAGGGCCGCCGCGACCGCTGGTGAGCGTCGCGAGCTGCGCCTCCCACGGGTTCAGCCCTTCCCAGAGTACGTCGTTCAGCAGGTCGCCGAACGCATTCGCCTCGATGACCCTGGGCCCTTCCGCGGTCCACATGACGTCGAGCCCGAGGACGCGGCACGCCGGGAAGCACGCCGCCGCCCGCCGGGAGACGTCGAGCACGCGCTCGGTGCGCTCGGGCCCCAGGTGCGCGCGCACGACCTCGAACGGGATCCGGCGGCCGCCGAGGTGGAGGTTGGTGAAGGGGTGCGGCCCCGTGCTCGCGCGTCCGACGACGTGCGCGGGGCGGCCGTCGATCGCCAGCACCCGCAGGTCGTACGGCTGCCCGTCGATGCGGTCCTTCGCGTGCCAGGCCTCCGCGTGCGCGCCCTCCTCGACCAGCCAGGCGACGGGCGCGCGCAGTGCGGGTCCCGCGACCCGTCGGACGCGGCGCGAGCTGTACCAGCCACCGGCCTCGGGCGTCATGGTCGTGAACCCCTCCGGCCTCCCATTCATCCGGTGGATCGAGACGATTCCCGCAGCGGCGGAGCCCCAGCGCAGCTTGACCATCACCGGAACGTCGGGCCGGTCGGCCTCCGCCAGCTCGACGGGGGCGGGAGTCGGGACCCCGTGGGCCGCGAGACGCGCCTGGGTGAGGGCCTTGTCGCCGAGGACCGCGATGTCGGACGCGGGATTGAAGAGTCGAGCGGGCGCCAGCTCGTGCTCGAGCCGCGCGACGAGGCGCTCGAAGCCCCGCTGGGCCACACGGGCGCCCCGCAGGCCGGGGTCGCCGGGCCCCGGCGTGCCGCCTCCCGCGGCGATCAGGGCCCGCTGCACCTCGGGCGTCAGCGTCGGTGCGTCGATCTTCGCGTGGCGTGCGGATGGCGCGGGGACCCCTGCCAGCACGGCGTCCCAGGGGTGCACGACCACCGCGAGCCCGTACCGCTCGGCCGCCGCGAGGAAGCCGCGCGTGCGGAGCGAGCCCGGCGTGCCGACCAGCAGCACGTCGGCCACCGTCACTCCATGAACGAGAAGCGGTCCTGGGCGGCTTCCTGGTGCCCGGGCGGCGGCGGGACGGGCGGCAGCCAGTGCTCCGCCGCGGTCATGACGAGCGCCACGGCGTGCTTGCAGGGCCGGTCGCGGCTCGAGCAGTTGCACGACAGGGCGTAGCGCGCGTTGCGGTTGCCGAGGTCGCCGTAGACCTCGTAGCGGCCGCCCCGCGGCCCGACCGCCACGCCCCACACGATGCGGCCCTCGGCCCCGAGATCGTCGAAGAAGTCCGGAGACGCGATGCCTTCGGCGGACTTCCGGGTCTTGTCGGCGACGGACATCCGCTCGAGGTAGCGGCGGGCCGCGCGCTGCTCGGCCGTGGAGTCGTCGTCTTCGCCACCGTCGTCCGCTTCGACCGGGGCGCCGGGCTGCAGCCCGACGAGCGCCAGGAATGCGGCCTCGTCGAGCAGCGTCTTGCCGAGCTCCCTCGCCTTCTCGATCTTCTTCTCGCCCGGCTCCTGGCCCACCACGAGGTAGTCGGTCTTCCCGCTGACCGACCCGGTCACGCGGCCCCCGAGCCCCTCGAGCACCGCCTTCGCGCGGTCGCGGTCCATGGTCTCGAGGTCACCCGTGAGCACGAACGTCCGCCCTTCGACGTCGCCAGCCCCCGCCGCGGCGGGCTCCGGAGCGGCCGTCGCTGTCACCTCGATGTCGACCCGTACCCCGCCGCGCGCCGGCCCGACGCCCAGCACGTAGGAGCCGGGCTCGAGATCCAGCTGGAGATCCAGCGCCACATCGCCGCGGACCCGCTTCGGCATCCGTACGAAATCCCCTCCGTTCTGGCGCAGCCACCAGTGCGCCTGGCCGAAGGAGAGCGACGCCGCGTCTTCGGGGGTCAGGGCCGCAGGATGCTCGATGTGGGTTCTCGTCTTCGCCATTCGCACCGTCCGGAGAGGGTCGATCATCCCCGAGACCCGGAGGGGCCGCAACCGCTCGCGGTAGGATCGGGGCATGCTGATGCTCGCCCTCTTCTCCGCCTTCGCGAACGACCCCCGGGTCTCCACGTCCCGCGGCAAGGAGGGCGGGGTCCTCGTCCTCAACCCAAGGATCATCCCCGCGTCCGAAGACCCCGCGATCCTCGCGCTGGCCGCGGCGATCACGGCGCACGCCGAGGCCGTGGCCCGGCAGGCCCGCCCCGACGCGAAGGTCGACGCGCGTCCCGCCCCGCAGCGCACCTGTCCCCAGGCCGGATGCCTCGGGGCGAGCATCGGGTCGGTCCTCGTGCACACCGGCAAGACCTGCGCGGTCGCCGCCTGGGTCGCCGCACCCGGCCAGTCGCCCGCACGCGCCCTGGCGTGGTCGACGGGGCTCGAGGTCGGGCCGGAGCCCATCGCGTTCCGCGAGCCCATCGAGTCCCACCTGAAGGTCCACGACTACCAGCCCTGCGAGAGCATCCTCGAGAGCCTCGGCGCCCGCGACGCCGACGTCGTCGACGCGCTGAAGGCCGTCTCGGGCGGCTGAGCCCGACGGGGCCTCACGCCCGGGCGACGAAGGCCCGCTTCACCTCGCGCAGCTTCACCCTGAGCTCGAACCCGCCGATTGCGCGGACCTCGTCCCACCGCAGCGCCTCCACGCGCTCCGCCGTCGCGACGAACAGCGCCTCGCGGTCGTCGGCCCAGCGACCCCACGACACGGGACGGCGGCCGGGATCGATGCCGAGCTCGCCGACGGCCCAGCGCGACAGCCCCTGCTCGAGCGTCTGGAGCATCGACCGGAGCGCCAGCCAGAACGCCTCGCCGGCGTCCCCGCGGTCGAACCTGCAGAACCAGGTCGTGCACACGGCCTCGCGGTGCGCCCAGATCGCGCACCGCCCGCGATCGAAGTGCGGGCACACGAGGGTGGGGTCGGTCCCGAAGCCCGTGGTGCGCTCGACCGTCTTCCACGCCGCGGCGTAGTCCGGCGGACAGCCCACGCCCAGCGGGCTCACGGCGACCTTGCCGTCGATCCGGGCCCGCACGGTGGCCGCTCCGGGCCCACCGTCGCGGAGGGCGCGCCCCACGAGGTAGTTCGGCAGCGACGGCAGGTAGCCGCAGCACTTCACATCGACTGTGAACCGCCACGGCTGGCCGGCCGCGCACATCGGGCAGGCGTCGCACGTCGCTTCGGGCTCGCCGCGAATCGGGCCGGGAAGCGCCGCTTCGAGCCAGGGCACATAGAGGGAGGGAACCGTGGACATCGCCGCGCGTGTACTCCACCCATCGACCGACGTCCACCCGGAGGGACCCCATGAACCGTCGCCGCTCCGCGCTCCTCGCCGTGGCCCTGCTCGCACTCGTCCTCGCCCTGCTCGGGGGCCGCGCCACCGGGCTCTTCGGCGACTCCCTCCCCGAAGACGACGCGCCCCACCGCACTGCCCGTCAGCCCCACGACGCGGACGACGCCCCAGCCGACGACCCCGTCTTCACCGACACGGACGCGCCGGGCGGCAGGCTCGCCGGAGGTGCAGCCGGTGCAGCGGGCACGGCGTCGTCCGACGACGAGGCACGGCTCCGCGAGCGCGCGAAGCAGCTCGAAGAAGACCCCAACACCCAGGTCGTCTGCGACCTCTCCATCCCCGTCGCGGAGGCCGAGGGCTACCTCGCCATCGGCGGCCACTCCGACTTCAACGGCCGCCGCGTCCAGGTCGTCGACGGCAAGGCCTACCTGCCGCTCGTCTACGACCTCGGCGAGCTCGGAGACGCCGTGTTCACCGAGCGCACCGGGCTGTTCTCGCTGGAGGGCTACGGCCCCGCGACGCTCTCCTGGTCCGACCCGCCCGAGGGCGGCGGGCACGGGCGCTGCACGGCCACCATCGACCCGGAGCCGGGCCGGGCGTCCCTGACCGGTACCCTCACGCTGGCGGGCTCTGGAGCCCCCGCGGCGGGCGCGTGGGTCGAGGGCTGCGGCAACATGGCGTTCGCCGACGAGCACGGCGTGGTGCACATGGACATCGTGACCGACCCGTGCACCCTGCTGGCGATGCGTCAGGACGGCCTCCTCCGCACGATGAGCGACCCGATTCCCGTCGTCCCCGTGCCGGGCGAGGACGTCGTCGTGGACATCGAGATCCCGGAGGCCCGCCGCGGCGGGCTGGGCGTCCAGATCGCCGAGTCCGACGCGGGCATCGTGATCGAGGGGCTCATCGAGGGCGGCCCCGCCGAAGCCGCCGGTCTGCAGCCGGGCGACGTCGTCGTCGAGGTCGACGGAGAGAGCATGACGGACGTGCCGCTCGCGGAGCTCGTGGAGCGCGTGGGCGGCGAGGCCGGGACGAGCGTGGACCTCGTCGTCGACCGCTCCGGGGAGCGGATCGAGCTCACCCTCGTCCGCGAGGTCCTGACCCCCGGATAGCCGCTATTCGGCGCGAACGCGCTGGGTTCGGGTCATCGCGGCCTCGGCGAGCCCGTCGCCGATCACGTCGACGCGACAGACACCCGCGGCCGTCACGTCGACCCGGCCCTGGATGCTGCTCTCCCCCGCGATCGCCTCGACAGTGGAATGGCAGTTGTCTCCCCGCGTGGCGAGGCGGAATCCCGTCCCGATCGCGTCGGAGCACACCGGACGGTCGCCCGCCACCAACCCGTACGGCACCGCCAGGATGCGATCGAGCTCCCACCAGCGGTAGGCCCGGTCGGGCTCCAGCACCCGTCCCTCCCGGTAGAGCGCGAACGTGAAGTCCGTGATCGCATCGGTCGGGACGACCGGGAAGCTCGCGACCGCCTCGTCGTCGATCCAGACCTCGAGGGTGCCGGTGCCGACCACGCGGAATCCGCCTTCGTCGCAAGGCCGCGAGACGCGCACCCCGTCGCCCACGAGCGTGAACGCCGGCGTTCCGAGGGGGTCGCTGGTGGGGACGACCGCCTCCGCGGGTCGGATCGCGAGGTCGAAGCGCGCTCCGTCCTGGAGCGCGGGGTCGGCGAGCTCGCAGCCGGGAACCGCCGTCCACCCGGGAGACACGGCCTCGATCCGAACCGCGAGCGCGACGTCGAGAACATCGCCCGTCACGAGCCCTTCGCAGGACCCGTTCCCTCGCGTGATCTCGAGCGTGGCATCGAGGACCGTGTCGAGCGTCCCGGCTTCAATGGCCTCGACCTGGATGGCCCCGTCACGTACGCGAAGCTCCACGGGCCCCTCGTCCACCCGTCGATCCGCGTACGAGAACGTCCCGTTCACCCCGTCTCCACAGCCATCGACGACCAGGTAGTCCTCGTTGGTCTCGATCCGATGCACCCCGCTGCCCACCGGAAGCACGATGGGGTCCAGCGCCCAACCCGTCGGCGTCAGCCGAGCGAATGCGCGCAGGGGCAGCGGCATCCCGTCCGCCTCGCCGCGGACGACGAGTGTGGAGACCGGTTCGTCCCAGCACTCGTCCGCATCCACGGTCGGCGTGCCACAGCCAGTCAGGATGACGATCAGAGCGAGCACCGATGCCTCCGCACTCTCCAGCATACACGACGCCGCGCGTGGCATACTTCCGGGTCGAGAGGGACCGATGATCTGGTGGCTGGCGCTCGCCGCCTGCAAATCGACCGGCGACACCGATACGGTCGAGGCGGACACCGACGCCGACACGGATTCCGACGCCGACACGGATTCCGACGCCGACACGGACTCGGACGCCGACGCGGATTCGGACGCCGACACGGACTCCGACGCAGACACGGACTCCGACGCCGACACGGACGCGGACACCGACAGCGACGCGGACGCCGACGCGGACTCCGATGCCGACACGGACACCGGCGCGCCCACCGGCGACACCAGCCCCACACCGACGGGCGACACGGGCGCCCACACCGGCCTCGCGGCCTGTGCGACCGGGCCGCTGACCATCCCGCCGGTGCTCCATGGGCAGGCGCCTCGCTGCGAAGCGGCGGGCACAGCGTGCGACGCGACCTGGACGGTGAACGCCGGTGCCCCCACCCAGGGCGCCAGCCCGACGGGCCCGCTGTGGCCCGGCGACGTCGTCACGTGTGAGACCGCGCCCGGCGTGAGTGCGACGGCATCCATCGAGCCCGGCAACGTCCTGGTGATCGTCAGCGACGACCAGGGCGTCGACTGGATGGGTGCCTATGGCGAAGGTTCTGCAAGAACGCCGAACATGGACCAGCTCGCCAGCGAGGGGCTGATGTTCCGCCGCGCCTATGCGCAACCCGTGTGCTCCCCCACGCGGGCCGCCCTGCTCACGGGGCGGTGGGCGTACCACACGGGCATCGGCTTCATCACGATCACCGGCACGCCCCCGGCGACCGAGCTCGCCGACTCCGAGCTCACCATCGCCGAGCACCTGGGTGCCGAGGCCCCCGCGTTCCACCGTCGGATGCTCGGCAAGTGGCACCTCGGAGAGCCCGTGCTCTCGGGCCTCGACCAGCCCAACACCCAGGGGTTCGACTACTACTCCGGCACGTTCGTGGGCCTCAGCGGCGGGTACACCACCTGGCTCCAGACGACGAACGGCGTGCAGGTCAGCCAGACCGGGTACATCACGACGCGCACCACCGACGACGCGATCGACGCGCTGGGCACGATGTCCGAGCCCTGGCTGCTGTTCGTCATGTACAACGCCCCACACGAGCCGCTCGACCCTCCGCCGGCCAACCTCCACACCTACACGCTGACGGGCGCGAGCCCCGACATCGACGTGTTCGGCGCGATGGTCGAGGCGCTCGACACCGAGCTCGGCCGGCTCCTGACGGCCGTGCAGCCGATCGAAGACCACACCACCATCGTGTTCACGTCCGACAACGGCACCCCGAACCCGTTCATGTACGACCGCGAGGTGCCCGGCGGGAAGAACTCGATCCGCGAGACGGGCATGCGCGTCCCGCTGGTCGTCCGCGGCCCGGTGGTCGCGAGCCCGGGAACGGAGACCGCCGCGATGGTGCACTCCGTCGACTTGTTCCCGACGATCGCCGATCTCGCCGGTGTGTCTACCCCGGCGGGCGTCGACGGGCTGAGCCTGAAGGGGGTGCTCGACGGCACGGCCGACACCGTGCACGACGTGATGCTCTACGAGCGCTTCCAGCCCAACGGGCCCGGGCCGTACACGGTGTACGACCGCGGCGTGCGCACCGTCGACTACAAGCTCACCGAGGTCGTGTCGGGCACCCGCAACCTGTACCGGATGACGGGCCTCGAGCGCGAGGGCACCCCCATCCCGCCCCCCTACGCGGGCGACGACCTCGACGCCTACGACGCGCTCGACCTCGCTCTCGGCCAGTTCGTCCCTTAGATCATGACGAATCTACCGGACGACGATGTCGCCGGACCACACCGCGCTGCCGCCGAGGCCATCCTCGACCACGACGAACAGCGCACCCTCGCCCGGCTCTTCGGGCGCGACGTACTCGAGCGTCACGCTGCCGTCGACGACCGGTCGACCGGCCGCCACGCGGAACCCACCCCACGTGGCGTAGCCGTAAGCCATCGCCCCGTCCGATACGGCGTCCTCCATCGCGAAGGTCAGCGGCGCCGAGCGGAGCGGCGCGACCTCGGCGGGCGGCTCGGAGGCGAGCGCCAGCACCGGGTTGTCGTTGAGGCGCGCTTCGGCCGACGGGCTCTGCGGAACGGTGCGCGTGACGAGGCTCACGCCCTCGATGCCGAGATCGGCCATCCACGACGCCGGATCCGCGAGCTCGCCCGGCCCGTCGCACGCGCCCGGCGCGCACGCCAGCGCCGAGATGCTCACGAGCGGCCCGGCGGGCACCGGACCATCGCCACACACGTCGTCGACGCACCACCACGACCAGCTCTCGAAGCCCGCGCCGAGCGGGTCGGCCACGAGCAGGTCGAGAGCCGGCACCTCGCCCGGCGCCGGGGACGCGGGCTCGACGGCCACGTTCAGGATCCGCAGGTCGTCGACCACGGTGAGCGAAGCAGGGCCGTCGCTGCACCCGATCATCATGAAGAACGCCAGGAATCGCTTCACCAGGCCCCCTTCACGCCGAACGCCGGGATCAGCGGCAGTCCCGCGATCGGGTCTTCGGCGCTGTAGTCGTCGGTCCACCCGATGACGTCGACGTTCTGGCGGTTCGTGGCGTTCTGCACGTCGAGGTACGTCGTGAGCTGCCACTTCCGGAACTGGAAGTCCTTGTCGATGCGCAGGTCGAGGCTGAAGAACGCCGGGAGCCGCGCGCTGTCGATCTCCCCGTAGATCGGGGAGAACTCGCGCCGGTCGAGGTCGTAGTACCGGTTGACGACCGGCGTGTAGGGGTTGCCGGACCCGAAGCGCGCCCGCCCGCCGATGCGCCACCGCCGCGGGAGCTGGTGCGACACGAGTGCCGTGACCACCAGCGGCTGGTCGTACTCGAACAGCTCGGACTTCGCGTCGGGCCGCTTCACGCGCGTGCTGCGCGACGCGGTGACGGCGAGCCAGCCGAGCGTGCGCTCGCTCTTCAGCTGGAGCAGCGACTCGACGCCGACGACCCGACCCGTGCCGTCGTTCGCATACGGCGCGGTGTCGAGAGGCCCGACGGGGGGTGGCCCGGTGAAGAACCGGAACGCGTCTTCGCGGCCGCTGACGAGGTTCGACAGCTCGCTGCCGAACATCGTGACCTCGAGCTGGAACGGGCCGAGCTGCTGCTCGAGACCGACGCTCGCCTGGATCGACCGCTGCGGGCCGAGATCGGAGCTTCCGCCCTGGCTGTCGATGACCTGACGCACGCCCGGGAACTGCGAGAACTGCCCGACGGCCGCCTCGAAGGTCGTGGTGTCGGTCGGGCGGATACGGCCCACGAACCGCGGGTCGACGGCGACGGCCGTGTACCCGTTGTCGAGGATCCACGGGTCGATCCGGAGGCCCGAGGTGACCTCGAAGACCCCGAAGCGCACCGACGGCTCGATGTACGGCGACGGGCTCGTGAACCACGCGAACCCCTTCTCGACGGTGCGGCTGCCGAAGGTCTCGACGTCGTACTCCCACCGGAACCCGCCGGTGTACAGGTCGAGGCCCGTGCGCCAGGCGAACGGCGTGCCCTCGTAGCCCCGGGTCAGCTCGAGGCGGGTGTTCACCGCGGTGGTCGTCTCGCGTGCCTTGCCGTCGGGCGCGATGTCGAACATCCGCACCTCGGGGCCGCCGAGGAACGTGACGTCGCCCCGCCAGCCGCTGCCGAGATCGTGGGTCCACCGGAGGCGCGCCTTCTGGAACCGGTCGTTCAGCCCGATCTGCACCTCGTCCGCGTCGTCCATGTCGCCCACCACGCGGAACGCGTCGTCGGAGAGCAGGAACATCGCGTCGACCACGCCCTGGTCGGAGTGATGCAGCGCGCGGACCTGGAAGTCGTAGTACCGCGGCGCCCGCACGGCCGAGCTGCCGAGGCCCGACAGGACCGGCGTGAGCACGGCATCGACGTAGCTGCGTCGCCCGCTGACCGAGAGCGAGGTGTTCTCGCCGATGCGCTGCTCGACGAACCCCGTCGCCTGGAACAGGTCGACACTCACGTAGCCGCTGCTGCGCTCGGGCAGCGCCTCGCTCACGCGGAGATCGACCACGCCGCCGAGCGTGCGGCCGTACCGCGCGCTGTAGTTGCCGGACAGCAGCGCCACGTCTTCGAGGATGTCGCCGTTCAGCACGGTCGAGAAGCCCGCGAAGTGGAACACGGCGGGCAGGCGGGCCCCGTCGAGGTAGTACGCGCTGTCTTCGGGCGCCGTGCCGCGGATGAGCAGCTGGCCGATGCCGAATGCGGGTCGCCCCACGCCGGGCAGGTTCTGGATGGCCTTGACCACGTCGCCCGCCGTTCCCGGCAGGTAGTAGATGTCTTCGGTCGAGAGCACCCGCTCGCTCACCTCGACGGCCGCCTCGCGCTCGTACACGACGACGACCTCGTCGAAGTCCTCCTGCACCTCCCACGGACGCGTCTGCTTCGGCGAGAACGCCACGGTCGCGACCTTGCCGGGCACCACCTCGACCGACGCCTCGAGCGCTTCGTAGCCGGGCTCGGCCAGCGCGACGGACCACGCCCCGTCGTCGAGATCCGCGAATCGGAACCGACCCTCCCCGTCGGCCGTGGCGTAGCGCACGACCCCGCCAGACCGCGCTTCGACGCGGAACCCCGCCCCGGGCTGGCGCACGGCCGCGGTGCGGATGGTGCCCTCGATGCGAACGGGCGGCGCGAGCGACGGCTCGAACCGCATCTCCCACAGGATCTCGGCGGGCGCGGGCTCGCCTCGCTGGTCGAGGGCCGGCGCGAACCGGAAGGCGCGCGCGGCATCCAGCGCCGCGTCGTCGAAGGCGGGATCGTCGGACTGCTCGACCGCCGCGAACCGCACGGCACCGGCCTCGTCGACCGACAGCCGCAGCACGACCGAACCCGAGCGCCCCTGCTCGAGCGCGGGCTGCGGATAGACCGGCGGCACCGCGCTCTCGAGCGAGGGCAGCTGTTGGGCCAGGGCGAGCGACAGCCAGAGCATGCACAATACTTATTCAAAACTTGTTCAATGACAAGCCCTCCCCAATCGAACCACGAGCGTTAGAGGGGGAATCGCTCGGAGCCTCGAATGATCCGCACCTTCCCCCTCCTCCTCGCGATCGCCTGCAAGGGCCCGGTGGCGCCCTTCCCCGACAGCGACGACACCGATGTCGACACCGACCCGCCGCCGCCCGTCGACTCCGACGCCGACGGCTTCACCGACGACGTCGACAACTGCCCGTTCGAGCCGAACCCCGATCAGGCGAACCTCGACGGCGACAGCGACGGAGACGCCTGCGACGTCGATGTCGACGGCGATCAGATCCCCGATACCTACGACCTCTTCCCGACCGACGGCACGCGCCCGGGCACGTCCCTGCCGGGCAGCGCCTACGCGCACACGGCCACCGATCTCTACCGGTTCGACGTGAACACCAACGGCATCGAGCTCGTCGGCGCGGCGGTCGAGAACGGCGTCGCGGTCGGCACGCTCACCGACATCGCCATCGACCGGTACGGCGTGCTCTACGCCATCACGTTCGACGACCTCTACGTCTGCCACCCGCAGACCGCCGAGTGCTGGTACCTCGGCGACCTGCCCGCCTCGAGCAACGGGCTCACCTTCCTTCCTGCAGGCACCCTGCTGCCCAACAGCGACGCGCTCGTGGGCATCGCGCAGGATGGCACCTGGTCCCAGCTCACCGTCGCGGGTGCCACCGTGACCGCGACGACGATCGGCGCGTACGGCGGCGGCTGGGGCAGCAGCGGCGACGTGTTCAGCATCCTCGGCACCGGCACGTTCGGCGCGGTCGATCAGGGCGGCGACGTCGTCATCGTCGAGTCCGACCCGGCCACCGGCGCCATCACGCGCCAGGTCGCTTCGGTGCCGTACACCGAGGTCTACGGGCTCGCGGGCTGGGAAGACGCGATCTTCGCCTTCGACGCCTCGGGCGACGTGCTGTCGATCGATCCCGTGACCGGCGCGTGGGCCGTCGTGAATGCCTACGGCGTGGAGTGGTACGGCGCGGGCGTCCGAACGGAGACGGCCATCCCCTCGTTCTGATCGTCACGAGGCGCGGTGAATCACCGCACACAGCCGGCACTCGGTCGGTCCGACGCGCCAGCCCTCCACGTCGACCAGCTCGCCCCGCGCGAGCTCTTCGCGGATCTGGCGCTCCACGCGCTCCTTCGCGTCGGGCGGGACGGACTCGGCGGACCCGATGAGCGCGACGAGCAGCGCCTCGTCGGACTCCGGGTGCGCGGCCAGCCAGGCCCTGCCGAGCGCCGCGGCCTCGGGAGGAAGCCAGTCGGCGAGCGCATAGGCGCTCTGGGGAGGGCCGCCGCAGCCCCACGTCGTCGCGAGGACTCCGGCGAGCAGCAACAGGGCCTCGCGGCGCGACGGGCTCACGACAGGGCCTCCTGAAGGTGGTCCGCCAGCCGGACGGCGAGGGCGACGATGGTGAGCGTGGGGTTCGCGAATCCCGCCGTGGGGAACACGCTGCTGCCCGCGACGTACAGGTTGTCGATGCCATGGACCCGGCACGTCGCGTCGACCACGCCCTTCGTGGGGTCGGCGGCCATCCTCGTGGTGCCGATGTGGTGGTTGCCCGCATCCAGGCCCTTCGGCAGGGCCTCGTCGTGCATCGCGCCCACGTGGGCCCGCCCGAGCCCCGCCTTCGCCAGCTCCGTCGCGAAGATCTCCGCGGCGCGGGCGAGGCTCGCGCGGGTGTCCGGGTGCAGGCGCCAGTGCAGGCGGATCTTGGGCAATCCGAGCGCATCCCGCGCGTCGAGCAGGGTCACCCGGCTCTCGGCGTACGGGATGGGCTCGGCGATGAACGACGACTGCACGGCGACGACCGCCTTCCGCGCGAGGCCTCCGGCTGCCGCCACCACGCCGGCCCCGAGCGCGTCGGGCTCCCAGTCCGACCGCAGCAGGAAACACCCGTTGGGCAGACGCTCCTCGCGCTGCACCCGCGGCGTCAGCGCGACGACCCCCATCGCCGGACACGCGACCACGGTCCCCCGCGCCCGCTCCTGGTAGAGCCCGAGCGAGGGGGCGGACATCGCGGCGCGGAGCCCCTTCACGCCGGGGTGGTCCATGAAGTACCGCCCGACCAGGTCGTGGTCGTTGCCGAGATCCGCGACGAGCAGCATCCGCGCGTTCTCGAGGCCCCCGGTCGCGAGCACGAACGCCCGCGCCTCCACGGTCCACGTGCGGCCCGGCGATGCCACCGTCAGGCGCTCGACGTGCGTGCGGTCGGGCGACGCGTGGAAGGCCGTCACGGCCGCGTCCAGCACGAGCCGCACCCGCTCCGCCCCCACGAGGTCGCCCCGGTACGCCTGCCCGAAGCGCCGCGGCTCGCTGAAGTGGAAGAACGCGGTCTCGAGCCGCGAGCCCGCGGGGAGAGGCAGGGGCGGACGCGCGCTCCCCTCCCAGGCCCGCGCGTCGCGCACGGGCTCGATGCCGACGAGCTTCTCGGCGACCCGGTACGGCCCCTCGAGCTCCGCGCGCGAGACGGGCCAGCCTCCGCCCATCCACGGCCGGTCGGAGAAGTCGTGGGCGTCGAGGGGCCGGCACCAGCCCGCCCAGTGGTTGGTGGTGCCGCCGAAATAGCGCAGGCGGCTCGTCCGCGGGTAGTCGTCCGCCGACCGCTTGAAGGGCTCGACCATCTCGCCGTCGTAGAGCGCCTGCCCCGCGGCGTCGGGCTCGAAGCCGCCCGCCTCGAGCAGGAGCACGTCGAGGCCGGACGTCCGCAGCCGCCGGGCGAGCGAGATTCCGGCAGCGCCGGCTCCGACGACGCACACGTCCGCGCGGACGGTCGCGCCGTCGGGGATTCCAGAGGGGTCGACGAGCACGGCGGTGCTTCACACGTTCGGGCGCGAACGTCACAGGTGGAGGACGAGCGCGAAGTCGCCGTACGTCGACACCACCGGGCTCCGGCGCCGCACGTCGACGGCCCCCGTGGCCCGGAAGCCGACGCGGCGGACGCGCATCTCCCCTCCGACAGCGGCCTGTGCACCCACGTCCCAGCTCGCGATGTCGACGTCCTCGGGCTCCCAGGAGGCCCACGAGCCGCTCGGGTAGGTCGCATAGAGCTGCACCTCCGGGCCCACCATGGCGAAGACGATCACCGACGCGAGCGCCTCGTTCGGCGGGCTCGCGATCCCGGCGAGCAGCGACGCGCCGAAGCGGGACTGGTGGATCGGACCCGGTGGGAGGTTCTGGAAGCTGGACCGGGGCGACCGGAGGCGCGAGGCCGTGGCGATGCGCACGAGCAGCAGGCCCCGCTGGAGCCCGACCTGTGTGGAGAGCCCCGGGATGGCGCAGCGCTCGGGCAGCCCCTGGCGCACCCCCATCCCGAACCACAGGTCCGAGAGGACGGGGCGACGCGCCGGAGGGGCCTCGACCGCCTCGACCTCGGCGTCGATCCCGACGGGGTCGGTCGGCGGGACCCAGCCGAGCGACGGCTCTTCGCCGGGCAGCGACCAGGCGCGCGCCAGCATCACGATGGTCGTGGGCGAATCGACCGTCCGCTCGACGATTCCGGCGTCGGTCACCCAATACACCACGTCGTCGCGGACCTCGATCCGGGGCAGGTCTGCGGAGGGCTCGGTCTGCACGGACAGATCGTTGTCGTGCCATAGCCGATCGGCGATCGCCCGGATGGCGTCCGCGCGCGCGTCGTCGTCCACCACGAGGGGCACGGCGAGCGCCATCGACAGCGAGAGCACGACCATCTCCCGATCCTACAGGTCGTCGTGGACGAGGATGGTGAAACCGACGACGCGCTCGGGTCCGCGCCACGCATAGGCCTCACCCGAGCCCACCGCGACGAGCCGGGCGCGCTCCACTCCACGGGCGACGAGCGCTTCGAGGACCGTGCCCGCCCGGTGCTCCGAGAGCTCGAGGTTGTACGCCGAGCCTCCGATGCTGTCGGCGTGGCCCTCGACGCGCAGGAGACGCACCTCGGGATGCGCGCGAAGCCACGCAGCGAGCGCGTCGAGCCCCTCGAGCGCGTCGGGGTTCAGCGCGTGGCTGTCGAGCTCGAAGAGCGGCGCCTGCCCGACGACGATCTGCCGTTCTTCGACCCGCACCCCGCTCGGCCGGAGCACGAGGTGCACCTCGGACGTCTCGCCTCGACGCACCGAAACGTCCGTCACGGCGGGCTCGAAGCCCGGTGCCTCGGCGCGCAGGGACGGGCGACCGACCCGCTCGTCGGCCTCCCAGCGACCCTCGACGGGCTCGACCTCGCGGCCCTCGACCACGAGGCGCGTGCCGGGCACGACGGCTCCGGCCTCGTCGGTGATTCGGACCACGAGGCGCCCCAGGCGCACCGGGTCCATCGTGACGGTCGTGAGCGTCTCGGTGCCCCCCGCCAGCCACTGGGTGACGGGAACGGGCTCGAAGCCCTCCGCCTCGACCACCACGAGCGCCGAGCCGGGGGGCAGGTCGATGGTCCAGGGCTCGCCGCCGAGCAGCGAGACGGACGTGCCCACGTGCGTCAGCGTGACGGCCTCGGGGCCCACCGCGCGCACCGTCCAGCGCGCGAGCGCGTCGGGACACCCGTCCTCGTCCTCGAAGTCGTTGAACACCTCGGGCTGCAGCGGGCAGTGGTCGACCGGGTCGAGCACGCCGTCTCCGTCGTTGTCGGGGTCGGGGCACCCGTCGCGGTCGTGGAATCCGTCGCGGTCCTCGGGGTCGAGACGGCACGCGTCGAACAGGTCGCGGATGCCGTCGCCATCGGCATCGCGGCGCTCGTGCCCCGTGACCATGACGCCCCCGAGCACGCGGGAGAGCGGCGTCCCCACGCCCCGCGTCAGGCCGAGCGAGACGGAGCCGCGCGCGTACACGCGTCCGAACAGGCGGTGGCGCCCCGACGCGAGCAGCTCGACGGGCACGTCGCGCATCGAGCCCGGGACGCCGAGCGGCGAGGACGCCATCACCTCGAGCGCTGCGGAGCTCCGGCCGCCGATGTCGCGCCCGTAGGCCATCGCGACCTCGAGGCGGTTGCCGATGACCACGCCGGGCAGGATGTCGCGGGCCTGCATCCGGACCTGGGCGTGCCAGCCCACGGTCCCGCCGAATGCGGGGAGCTCGTTCGCGAAGCCGAAGACCATCGCGTTCCCGCTCAACAGCGGCATCGAGCCGGACGAAGCGCGCTCGAGCATCACGCGCAGCGCGAGCGGATGGCGCGTGCCGGGCACCGAGAAGGTCGTCCACACCGCGAGATCGCCGCGCCGGGTGAGCTTCTCGTCCGGCCAGACCGCGTGGTGGACGGGCATCGCGAGGCCCACCCCGAGACGCCGGCCGAGCGCGAAGGTCGTGGCGAGCTCGACGGTCTGCACGCTCTGGAGGAGCGCATGGCGCGTGCCGCCGGGCCTCGCGAGGGCCACGGGGGTCAGCAGCGTCTGGGCATTGAGGGCCGCGGAGCCCGTCCAGGCAGGGCCGGGGTCGGGGTTGCGGACGCTGACGAACCGCCCGCCCTCGAGCGCCTGGAGGAGCTGGGCGTCGAACGCGTGTGCGGGCCCCACGAGCAGGAGCGCGACGAGCACCGCGCGGAGCAGCCAGCCCAGGAACAGCACCCAGCCGAGGCCCGGCGCGTGGGCGTGCGCGCAACCGCCGCCGCCCGTGACCACCTCCGACGCCGTGTCGGCGTCCTGGAAGATGCCGGTCTCGACGAAGACCTCGGCACACGTCCCGGGACCGCCGAGAAGCCCGCCCCCCGTGACGTTCTCGCAGTCGGTGTCGTCCATCACGGCCTCCGCGCGCGGAGCACGGCGGCACGCAGCTCGCCAGTGACCCCGCGCTCGAGCGCTGCATCGAGGGCGTTCGCGGCTTCGTCGTCCATCCCGAGCGACGCGGCGCACAGGCCCTGCCAGGCCGCTGCACGCGCGCTGGCCGGCCCGCGGGGACCCGCTGCGAGGACGCGGTAGTCGGGCAGCGCCAGATCGCAGCGCTGGAGCCGGGCCCGCGCGACGGTCGCCCGCGCCTCGACGAGGCGGGTGCGGTGCGGATGGCGCGGGTGCTGGACGAGCCACGCGTCGAGCGCCACCATCGCGGTGTCGGCCGGCCACACGTCGGCCCCCACGACCATCGCGAGGGTGCGCGCCTCGCCCGCTAGCGGGTGCGCTTCGGGGAGGCCGCGCGCGAAGGACTCGAGCGCGGCGAGCAGGTCGTCGGAGCGCTCGCCGGCCTCGACCCGCGTGATCAGGTCGGCGAGCGCCTCGCCCGGATCCTCCGCGGGCGCGGGCGCTTCCGGACGGGGCGTGCGAACGGGGGCCGTCGGGACGAGCACCGCGACGGTACGCCCCGGGAGCAGCACGTCGACCGCGTCGTCGACCCGGTGGCGGGCGGCTTCTTCGGAGCGCACCCAGCGCTCCCCGCGGGACAGGATGGTCCGGCCCCAGGGGTGGTCGATCTGGACGCGGCCCTCGCGGACCTCGACCGTGACCTCCGGCGGCTGATGGTCGACGAGGAACACCGTGCCGAGGACCGTGACCGTCACGTCGCCCGCGCGCACCTGGAAGTGGCCCGAGGGCGCGACGGGGTCGACCTCCCAGGCGGCCAGCCCGCGCTGCTGGGTCACGACCGTCACCGGCCCCTCCTGCACCGCGGCCCATCGGGCCGATCCGCCCATGCGCCAGGGCGGCTCGGGACGCGCGAGCCACGCGCCGATCACGACGAGCACCAGCGCCGCCAGGGCGAGCGGCGCGGCCCACGTCGCCCGGCGCGGCGCAGGCGCGAAGCCACGGGCGAGCACGGCGTGCACCTCGTCGTCGAGCGGCTCGGTGGCCTCCGAGAGCTCGCGGAGCCGCGCGGGGTCGGTGCGCCCCGCAGTCACCGCGCGGACCTCGTCGTCGGTGGGCTCGGTCGCGGAGCGAAGCCAGTCGGGGGTCGGCATCAGGCCTCTCCCTTCAGGTGCACGCGGCGCGTCGCCTGGGCGAGATCGGCCTCGTAGGGAGCGAGGGCCACGGCGAAGGCCTTCCGCGCGTGGTGCAGGCGGCTGTAGAGCGTGCCGACGCTCACGCCGATCATCGCGGCGGCCTCGACGGCGGTGCGCTCTTCGAGGTCGACGAGCACGATGGCCTCGCGGTGCTTCTCGCCCAGCGCGTCGAGGGCGGTCTGCACGATGCGCCGCCGCCCGAGCTTCTCGAGGCGTGCGTCCATCGTCGGCCCGGGGCTCGGGATCCCGGGGAGCAGGTGGAGCCCGACGAACTGCCGGAACCGCGCACGACGGCGGGCGTTCGCGACGACCCTGCGCGTGATGCCGTACAGCCAGGCCGTCGGGGAGCCCTCGCGGAACGTGTGGGCCTTGCGGTAGGCGACGCCGAACACGTCCTGGGTCACGTCCTCCGCGTCGAGCAGGGGGCCGCCGAGGCGGATCACCCAGCGCAGCACGGTACGGACGTTCTCTCGGTAGAACCGGTCGAACACCGCGTCGTCGGCGAGGTCGGGGGCACGGGACATGGGACTCTCCGATCCTCTCATGTCGCGGCGCCCTCCGATCCTTCATCGGTGCGATACTCCGCTCCCACAAGCATCCGAGGTGCGCAGTGAGATCCCCCGAAGAGCTCGCCGATCTGCTCCGCCAGGGAGGGCTCGACGACGCCGTCGACACCCTCGTCCCCCTCCTCCGCCCGGCGATCCGCCTCGTCGCGACCGCGGCCGCTCCACGGCCGATGTGCTTCCGCCGGGAGCCCGGCGGCGAGGTGGTCGTCCCCGAAGCCCTCGAGGCGCTCGAAGCCGCGCTCGACGCCCTGCCGCTCGGCGCGTCGCGCTTCGGTGGCGTGCCCGATCTGCCCCCCGGCGCGGCGTGGCCCGCCCGCGACGGCGTGCCGATGGAGTTCGTCGCGCAGCTCGACCTCGCGGAGGCCGGCCCGCTCGACCCAGAGCGCCGACTCCCCACGCGCGGCAGCCTGCTGTTCTTCTACAACAGCCAGTGGGACACCCACGACATGGTCGACGAGGCGTGCTGCGCGGTGCTGTTCCACGACGGCGACAACGCGACCCTCGTCCGCGCGACCCCGCCCCAGGTCGAGTGGAAGAGCGAGTACTCCGACGTGCCCCAGGTCGCCCCCTTCCTCCACGGGATGGCGACGCTCGCGCTCGAGCCGGTGCTGGCCGCGCCCGGCGGCGTCTCTCCGTTCGTCCCCGAGGACATCGCCGACGACTGGCAGGACTTCCAGGCCGAGGTCTTCGAGGCCCTCGCCGGCCCGCCGCCGAACAACACGCTGCTCGGGTACGCCGACGAGCAGGACTACGTCGACGCCCACGAGAACGGCGTCGACGACCAGCTGCTCCTCCAGCTCGACTCCGACGATGCCGCCGAGTTCCAGTTCGGCGACTGCAACAAGCTCTTCTTCCTCATCCACCGCGAAGCCCTCGCACGGCGCGACTTCGCGGCCACCCGCGTCTACTCCCAGCTCGGCTGACGCGATGGATCTCGGAGAAGCCCGTGCCCTCCTCGCCCGGCACGACACGTTCGAGAAGGGCGAAGCCGTCGTCGACGGGCGGCTCGAGCTGCTCTCCGACCGCCTGTGGGAGGCCCTGCTCTCGCTCGAGGACGCCGCCGAGCTCGTGACGGTGGCCAACCGCCTCGACTGGCAGTTCCACCCGCGGGGTTTCGACAACGTCGAGCTGTACGAGCGCTACGGCGACGGCATCGTCCCGTTCCTGGCGACGCGCCTCGACGACGACGGGATCCTCCACAACGTGCCGTGGTGCGTGGTGCCCTGCCTGCTCCGCTGCGGGAGCGTCGAGGCGTTCGACCTCGCGTGGCGGGTCGTCGACATCGCGGGCCGCACGCCGTGGGGCGGCTGTGGCGACGCCGACCTGCTGCTGTCGTGGTGCCAGCGCCACCCCGAGGTCGCGCGCGAGCAGCTCGCCCACAAGGCCGACGCGAAGGCGAAAGCCCTCCTCTTCGCCCTCGGCGGCCCGATCGACGGAGCGCCCACCGAAGACGCCGTGCTGGCGCTGCTGGACGCATGCGCCGCGCGCCAGGTCGACACCCGCGTCGAGCTGTGGCCCGGTCCCGAGGTGCGGGAGGTCCGCGCCGCCGCGTTCCGCCACGGCGACGACTGGGGTCTCGCCATCGAGCACGTCCGGGGGACGCGTCCTCGCGGCCTGCTCGCCGCGCACGTCGTGACCTGTGCATTCGGGCCGCGCGTGGAGGGCCCGGTCCGCGGCGCCACGGTGGCCTCGCGACCCGTGCAGGACTTCGATGCCACCGAGCTCGCGGCCCGGGTGGGGGCACCGACCCTCGCCCTGCCGACGCTCGGGCTGCCTCGGGACGCGCGCCTCGTGGGTGAAGCGGTGCTCGCGCGCCCGGCGGTCCCGAGCGAATCCCCCGCGCTGGCGGGCCTCGTCGCGCAGCTCTGCCGCTGAGGATTCCGTCGGACGTTCAGCGGCGCGCGTCGATCAGGGCGCGCAGACGGTCGGGGTGGTCGGTGATGATGCCGTCGACGCCGACGTCGAGCATCCGCTGCATGTCGTCGGCCTCGTTCACGGTCCAGCACCACACCGCGTAGCCGCGGCGCTGCAGCCGCCACACGCGGTGGCGCCGGGCGAGCGGGTGCTCGAGCAGGATGGTCGACGGCGCGCTGCGGCGGTTCAGCAGCATGTGGCGGAGGACGTACTTCGCGACGAACGAGAGCTTCGTGTCGCGGAACCGGCTCGTGAGCTGCCCGCGCGGGATGGCGGGATTCGCGTCCTTCACCGCTTCGAGCAGGTACGGGTCGAAGGACGTGACCAGCACCCGGTCGACGAGCCCGGCCTCTTCGACGATCTTCACGACGGCGCGCGCGAGGGGCTCGCGGGGCTTCGTGGACTTGAGCTCGATATCGACCTGCACGCGATCGCCGAGCTTCGCCAGCACGTCGCGCAGCGTGGGGAGCTTCTCGCCCGCGAACTCCGGGGAGAACCAGGAGCCGGCGTCGAGCGCCTGGAGCTCGGCGAGCGTGAAGTCGGCGGGCACGCCGCTGCCGGTGGTGGTGCGGTCGAGGGTGTCGTCGTGCAGCACGACGACCTCGCCGTCCTTCGAGAGCGTCACGTCGAGCTCGAAGCCCACGCCCATCGCAGCGGCCGCCTCGAATGCCGCCATCGTGTTCTCGGGGGCGACGGCCGAGAACCCGCGGTGCGCGATGATGGTGGGCTGGGCATGGGCGGCGGCGAACAGCGAGAGCATCGGGACTCCAGGTCGATCGCTACCACACCCGCGCGCCGCGATGCCGCGGCCGCCCCGTTCATCATGAAGAACGCCGACATCCAGAATCCAAACGACCGACCGATGTCTATTTGGGGTCAGACCCCAGATGGACATTCGTCAGTTCGTGCACCGCTGCCCGGCGTCCAGCGCGCGCACGAGGCGGTCCGAATTCCCGCGGATCCCCGCCTTCAACAGCTCGATCTGGGGCCCGTCGCCCACACCCAGCGCCTCCAGCCGGTCGGCATGCGCGATCAACCGGTCGGGATGCGCCGGCCCGGCGAGCATCGCGCGCACGGCCTCGCGGTACCGCGCCTCGAGCGCGGGGTCGGTCGTGATGCCCCGCCACACCGGGTTCTTCGCGGGGTCGACCGGTGGGCAGAGCCCCTCGCGCGTCCAGGTCCGGTCCTCGTCCCACGGAATCCAGCGGAACGGCCCGTCCGGCGGGGCGTACAGCAGGTAGTTGTGCCCGGCCCGCAGGAACGAATCGCCGTTCCCCAGCGCCACGTCGCCCGCGAGCAGTGCGAGGAGCCCGTCCACGTCGAGCACCTCGCCCCAGCCGTCGACCGGGCCCTGCAGCGCGTCGAGCAACGCGCCGAACCGCGCGTTCCCGGGGTCCTCGCCCTCCTTCAGGAACCCCTCCCCCGCCCGCGCCGTGAGCGGCGGACCGAGGGTGCCGACGGGCTCGTACAGCACGCCGTCTCCCGGTGGAAAGGTCGCCGCGAGCCAGTGCTCGTCGAGCGATTCGACGCTCACGTACGTCCCGAGCGCCCGGCCGTTCACGGTCAGCGCGACGAAGCCGGTCCGCGCGGTCGGCACGCCCGCCTCGCGCCACGCTGCGTACGCGAGCGCCTCGCGGATGCCGGTCGGATCGACGGGCGTGCTGTGCAGCGCCAGCCCCTCGAGCCCGTGGATTCGCAGGCCCTCTGTGAACCGGTCGAAGTCCACCTTCAACGGGATGGATTCGCCCACCGCTTCGAGCCGCTTCGACTGGCCCTTCACCCGGATGCCGACGCGGCCCACCGGCTCGCCGTCCCACTCCAGATCGGCTTCGAACCACGTCTTCCGGATCGAGCCACGCGTCGCGGCCAGGGTGCGCAGGGCCTCCCAGTCCGCGTCCGCCACGACGAGCGACGCCGCGTGCACGCGGTCCTCCCCGAACACGGCGTGTGCGGTCTCGACGGGCGCGGGCGCCGGGTCGGGCGCGCTGCAGGCGATGGCGAGGAGGAGCATGGCGCCCTGTACCCCGGACATCGCGCGTAAGCGCCCGCCTCCGCCCGGAATCCTACGGGGGGAGCGGAGGTTCGAAATGGTCCTGCTCACCGGTCTCGCGCTCGCCCACGATCCCAGCCCTGCGGCATTCATCCCGTCGACCGCGCCGAATGCGCCGGAGGTCGAGGTGCTCACCAGCACCCAGCTGCACGTCGTGGGGTTCGACGTCGACACCGCCACCCGGCTCGGCGTCTCCGCGAGGGTGGGTCGCTTCGCGGTCGGTGGGACCGGGCTCTTCACGATGGGCTACCGCCGGCTGGGGAACTCCGGGAGCGTGTGGGGAGCCTTCGCGGTGGTGGACCGCCCGTGGATGCGCGCTCAGCTGTTCCTCGAGGCCGGGCCCATCTCGCGGACGGGGCTCTCCGTGGTCGCCCGAGCGGGGCGCGGCATCGACGGGCAGGGCGTGCAGGTCGACTTCGCGTGGGGTGTCGGGACCGACGTGCGCGACACCCACGAGCCCACGTGGGGCGGCCCGATCGACCGGTTCGCGAGCACGCCAGAGGGCGGCATCAGCTTCGGCGTCCATCCCCGCGGGACCCAGGCCCTACGCGTGGGCTTCGTCGGGACCGCGCCGGTCGTGGGCGTGCGGGTGAGCACCGTGCCGCATCCGCGGGTCGGGCTGTGGTCGCTGGACGGCGGCATCGGCAGCGACCCGCGAGGGCACGTGGGGACCGGGCTCGTCGCGTGGGCCGGGCTCACCGTGGCCCCCGTCACCAGGCGGGAAGGCTGACCGACGCACCGGCACGGGGCGGCGGGCGATCGAGCTGCAGCGCCGCCTCGAGCATCGCCCGCACGGCCGGTGCGTCCCGCGCGACCACCGGCGCGGGATCGCGCGGATTGAAGCGCCAGAAGCCCGTCGGAGCCCGCGCGTGCTGGCGCAGCGACTCGCCGAGCGAGAAGCACTCCACGCAGACCGACCAGCAGCAGAGGACATGGTGCTGCCAGTCTTCGAGCTCCCCGGTGAACACGTCGAACAGGGGGCTCGCGAGCCGCGGGTAGCCGAGAACCCCCGTCTGGGCGGAGCGGAAGGCCTTGCACAGCGCCGTGTACCCGCGCCAGTCGGACGGATGCCACACCCGCGCCGCGATGAGCGTGCCCATGAAGCTGTGGAGGTTGATGGAGGCGTGCGGCGGCTCGGCCAGGAGATCGGTCGCCAGGGCGCTCGACTCGGGCTCCGAGAGCGGCGCCGGACCGCGGTACGTCGCGCTGTCGGGGTCGGAGCCGCCGGCGAACGGCATGCGCGTGGGGTGCGCCCCCCAGGGCAGCGGGAAGTTCCGGTTCAGGTCGACGCCGCGGGCATTCTTTCGGAGCTCGCGCACCCGCCCGGCGCCACCGACCGCGTGGGTGCGGGCGAACCCGTCGGGATTCAGCACGGGGTACACGCGCAGGCGGGCGCCGGGCAGCGGGCCGGCATCGAGCACGGCCAGGGCGACCTGCACGCCGATGTGCTCGATCCCGTGAAGGCCGGCGGTCACGACGACGAGCGGCCCCTCGCCCGGCAGGTCGACCGCGAGCAGCGGGCGGCCCTCGACCGACGTGCCGTAGACACGGGCCTCCCCGCGCTCCCGGGCGCGGGAGTGGACCTCTTCCAGCGTGGGGTAGGGCTGCACCGCCCCAGCATAGCGATCCACACACCGATACGATGGCGCCATGAAAGCACCGCTCGCCCCCAACCTCGCTGCGCTGGTCGACATGCTGGCGCAGCAGCCCCTCCAATCGGCCGACGACCTGCGCGTCCGCATCGCCCACCACGTGCGCGTCGTCGCCCGCCTCGCCGACCGCGGGCGCGAGGCCGACGTGGGCGTGGCGCGTGGCATCGGCGAGCTGCTCGGTGGGCTGCTCGACCGGTGGGACGGGCTCACCGACCCGCAGCGCCACCTCGTGCAGGCGGCCTGCCTGTACTTCGTCGAGGCGGGCGACGACGAAGAAGACCTCGATCCGAGCGGGTTCGACGACGACCTCGCGGTGGCGCGCTGGGTCGCCACCCGCCTGTCGGGCAGCTAGCGCACGTCGAGCTCGAGC
This sequence comes from Alphaproteobacteria bacterium, assembly GCA_020632875.1. Taxonomy (GTDB): domain Bacteria; phylum Myxococcota_A; class UBA796; order UBA796; genus JACKEQ01. The sequence continues at coordinate 9,379 of JACKET010000005.1, read as the reverse complement.
CCGACCTCGTCCGCGAGCTCCTGGACCGCCGCCAGCCCCGACGGTGCCTCGACGCCCGGATCCAGCTCGAACCGCACGCGCCACTTCGCCGTGTACTGATTGCCCGCACCGACGACGCAGTCGACCTGGGCGATGCGTTTCTCGCCCGGGACCTCCGGGAGCGCCTCGAGCCGCGGGAGCAGCGCCTTCGCGCGCGCGCACACGTACCGCTCCTGCATGAAGCCCCCGATCACCAGGAACCCGGAGAACTGCATCGACGGGTCGGCGGTCGGGTGCGCCACGAACTGGTGCCGGTCCGCCGGGATCAGCAGCGGCATGGCGTCGGAGTGGCGCGTGGACACCACGGTGAACGGCTCGCCGTGCCGCGCCTCGAGCGCCTCGGCCACGGCCTCGCGCACCCTCGCATCGGACGTCACGAACAGCGAGGTGCAGCCGAGGAACAGGAGTACGAGCACACGACCTCCGCCACGAGCGTACCGCATGTCTCGTGGTATCCAGGGCCATGGGCTCCGAACCGACCGTCGTGCACGCGCTGATCGCGCAGGCCGCCGCGACCCCCGACCGACCCCTGTTCACGTTCGTCGACGCGAAGGGAACGCCCGTCGCCACGCGGAGCGTCGGCGAAGCGCTCGGGGCCGCCGAGCGCATCGGCAGCGCGCTGCTCGCCGCGGGGCTCCGTCCCGGCGAGGCCGTGCTCATGGTGTACCCGCCGGGTCTCGCGTTCGTGGACGCCTTCCTCGGCTGCCTGCGCGCCGGGCTGGTCCCCGCACCGGTACCGCCTCCGCTGGCCTCCGCGGTCGAGCGCGGTCTGCCGGGCTTCGCGAGCGTGGCGGCGGACTGCCGCGCCACGGCGGTGCTCACCGAGGCCTCGTTCCTCGCGAGCCGCGCCGGAACGCGGGTCTCCGAGGCGCTCGCGCACACACCCGGCTGGACGGGCATCCCGTGGCACGCGACCGACGCGCTCTCCGGCGAGGCGCCGCTGCCCGACCTCCCCGAGCCGTCCGACGTGGCGATCCTCCAGTACACGTCGGGCTCCACGCGCGCGCCGCGGGGCGTCGTCATCCCCTACTCCGCGCTGGCGCACCAGCTCGAGAACAATCGGATCGAGCTCCACTTCGACGCGGAGTGCCGCTCGGTGACGTGGGTGCCGCACTTCCACGACTTCGCGCTCATCAGCGGCATCCTCGGCGCCACTGCCGGGCACGGCCACCTGGTGCTGTTCTCGCCCGTCGACTTCCTGCGCCGGCCGGCGCTGTGGGGCGAGATGATCACGAGGTACGCCGCGACCCACACGTGGGCGCCCGACTTCGGGTATGCCCTGCTCACGGCGCGCACGACGCCGGCCGACCGCACCTCGTGGGACTTCTCCCACCTCCGCGTGCTGATGACCGCCGCCGAGCCCATCCGGGCACGCACCGTCGACGCATTCCGCGAAGCATTCGCAGGAACCGGCTTTCCCGAGGAGGCGTTCTGTCCGGCCTACGGCCTGGCGGAGCACAGCGTGGCGGTGGCGGTCTTCGGTCGGCAGCGGCGGCGCTTCTCGCGGGAGGCCCTCGAGCACGCGGGGATCATGAGCCCTCCCGAAGGAGGCCCCACGGTCGAGCTCTTCGGCTGTGGTCCCGCGGGGCCGGGCGTACGGCTGCGGATCGTCGACCCCGCGACGCGCACCGTCGTCCCCGATGGGTCCGTCGGCGAGATCTGGGTGGACTCCCCCAGCAAGGCCCGGGGCTACCTCGGCCGCCCCGAGGAGACCGCCGAGGTGTTCGAGGCCCGGCTCGACGGCGAGCCGGGGGGCTTCCTCCGCACGGGAGACCTCGGGGCCATGGTCGACGGCGAGCTCTTCGTGACGGGGCGCCTGAAGGACGTGATCAACCTCCGCGGACGCAACGTCGCACCGCAGGACGTGGAGGCGACCGTGGGGGACCTGGAGGCCTTCCGCGCGGGGCGGGTCGTCGCGTTCGGCGTCGAGCGGGACGGGGAGGAGCACCTCGTCGTCGTCGCGGAGATCACCGCGACGGACCCCGACGATGCGGAGCTGACCCGGTGCGCGAGGCTCGCGCGCGCGGCGGTCCAACAGGAGGTCGGCGTGGTCGTCGATCGCATCGCATTGTGCCCGCCGGGCACGGTGCCGAAGACGACGAGCGGCAAGGTCCAGCGCCAGCTCTGCCGTCGGCGGTGGCTCGCGGGCGACCTCGACCGGTACGCTACGGTCCCGGCGCACGGCGTGCCCGAGAGGGACTGATGGACAAGGCGGAGCTGCTCGAGGTCGTGAAGGACCTCGCCACCGAGGTCACGGCCTCCGAGACGAACGCGGACGAGGCCGCCACGCGGGCCCTGCGCGCCGAGCTCGACGCGAGCATCCGCGCCGAGGCCCCGCTCACCGAGCTCGGCTGGGACTCGGTCCGGCTGACGTGGCTGCTGGTGAGGATCGAGGAGCGCTTCGACATCGACACATCCACCCTGTCGCTCTACGACCTGTTCACGGTCGACGACCTGCTGGTCGAGCTGAAGGAGCGCATCGAAGCCCGATGATCGACTTCGCGCCGACGCCCGACGAGCTGGCCTTCCGCGACCGGGTGCGGACGTTCGTGGCGGAGCACGTCGTCGGCCGCGCGGACCTCGACCAGCACGGGTGCTTCCCGTGGGACCTGTACGAGGAGGCCTTCCGCGCCGGGCTGATCACGAGCATGCTGCCCGGGTCCCTCGGCGGCGGTGGGCAGACCCCGATGGCCGTGGTGCTCGGCGCCGAGGAGCTCGCGTACGGCGACCTCGGCGTGGCGACCTCGACGTTCGTGGGCACGCTGACCACGGCGGCCCTGCTCCAGTTCGGCACCGCCGACCAACAGGAGCGCTGGCTGCGCCCGCTGACGACGCAGCTCCGGTTCGCGTGCCACGCGTTCAGCGAGCCCGAGGGCAGCAGCAACCTGTTCGCGCGCCCCGCGAGCACGACGGCGCGCCCGGTCGACGGCGGGTACGTGCTGAACGGCGTGAAGTCGACCATCACGAACGCCACGGTCGCTTCGGTGATCACGGTCTTCGCGCGCATCGAGGGGGGGCCGGGTGGGCTGTCGTGCTTCGTGCTCGCCGCCGATGCGCCCGGCGTGTCGCGCCGCAACCCGTACCGCAAGCTCGGCCAGCGGGCGTCCGACACCGGAGAGATCACGTTCGAAGAGGTCTTCGTGCCGATCGAAGACCGCATCGGGCAGCCCGAGCAGGGCATGCAGATCACCACGCGGGCCATGACGCGCAGCCGCTACGGCGTCGCGGCGATGGGGGTCGGCGCCGCGCGGAGGGCGCGGGACGCGGTGCTCGCCTACGGGCACTCGCGACAGGCCTCGAGCACACAGAAGCTCGTCCAGGCCCAGGACTACCGGTTCCAGCTCGCGGAGATGGACGCCGCGATCGAAGCGGCCCGCGCCGTCACGTGGCGGGCGTGCTGGGAGGTCGGCCAGGGCCGCGGAGGCCACGGCACGCGGCTCTCGAGCATCGCGAAGCTCCTCGGGGCCCGCACGGCCGTGCAGATCGCGGATCAGGCCATCCACCTGCTCGGCGCGCAGGGCTACATGGAGGGCGGGGTCGTCGAGAAGATCGCGCGGGACGCGAAGGTCCTCCAGATCTACGAGGGCCCCGAGGCGGTCCAGAAGATGCTGATCGCCGACACCGCGACGCGGCTCGGACGCATGGGGAAGCCGTGAGGTTCTCGCTCTTCTACGAGATGCAGATCTCCGGCCCGACGCCGCAGACCGAGCGCCAGCTGTTCCACGACTGCGTCGCCCAGGTCGTGCTCGCCGATGCGCTCGGGTTCGACGGGGTCTGGGCGGTCGAGCACCACGGGCTCTACGAGTACGCGCACAGCTCGGCCCCCGAGATCTTCCTGTCCTACGTGGCCGCGAAGACCTCGCGCATCGCCATCGGGCACGGCGTGGCGCTGCTCCCGGGCCGGTACAACCACCCGATCCGGGTGGCGGAGCGGGCGGCGACCCTCGACATCCTGAGCGAGGGGCGGCTCCAGCTCGGCACCGGCAAGTCCGGAACCCGCGTGGAGCAGGGCGCCTTCGAGATCGACGGCGCCGAGCTCGAAGCCCAGTGGGAGGAGGCCATCCGGATGATCCCCCGGATGTGGCGCGAGCCGGTCTTCTCGCACCAGGGGCGGTTCTACGACATCCCGCCGACCCAGATCGTCCCCAAGCCCGTGCAGGACCCCCATCCCCCGCTGTTCCAGGCGTGCAGCCGGCCCGAGCTCGCCGTGAAGGCCGGCGAGCGCGGCCTCGGCGCCCTGTCGCTCGCGATCTACCGCGACGACGAGCTCGCGGCGCGGGTCGCGGACTACCGCGCGGCCATCGCGCGGGCCGAGCCCATCGGCGAGACCGTCACGAACCGGTTCTGCTGCAACCCGGCCTGCATCGTGCTCCCCGACGACCGCGAGGCGTGCCGGTGGGGCCTGCAGGGCGCCCAGTTCTTCCTGCGCTCGATGATGACGTACTACCGCACCGAGAACCGCCCGATCGGGCCCGTCCGTGCGCCGCGCGACGCGCCCACCGACCGCCAGCTCGACCAGTTCATGGCCCACCGCAACACGTCGGAGTCGCAGCTCTCGTCGATCATCGGCGACCCCGCCGCCGCGCGGGAGTCCGTGCAGCGCTTCGTGGACGCCGGCGTCGACGAGCTGATCCTCGTGATGCAGACGGGCACGGTGCCCCACGAGGTGATCTGCCGGTCCCTCCGGACGTTCGCCGAGGAGGTCATCCCGTGCTTCAGGTGAGCACCGCGATGCGCGTGCCGGTGCCGCCGAGCGAAGACGCCGTGCGGCACATGCAGCGGACCCTGGCGCGCTGGGCCCCCGTCCTGCGGCTCCCCTTCCGGCGCTGGCTGCGCGGCGTGGAGATCGACGGGCTCGAGCACCTGCGCGGCCCGTGCCTGCTGATGATGAACCACGGGTGCCCGCCCGACCCGCTCGTCGTGGGCCTGCACACCGCGGTGCCCATCCAGTGGCTCGTGACGGCGCCGGCGATGCAGGTGCGCTACGCGCGCAGCCGGATGCTGGCGTACTGGGGCCAGATCCCGAAGCACAAGCTCGAGCCCGACACCCGGGCCATCCGCACGATGAAGGCCTGGGCGCAGGCCGGCGCGGTGGTCGGGGTCTTCCCCGAAGGCGTGTTCCCGTGGGATGGCGAAGCCCAGCCCATGATGCCGGGCCTGACGCAGCTCGTGCGCTACCTCGACCTGCCGGTCGTCACGATGCGCATCCACAACGCCGACCGGCTCCAGCCCGCGTGGGCGCGGCATCCCCGCCGCACGACGGTGGCCCTCGAGATCGACCCACCCCGCACGTTCGCACGCGGCGAGGACATCCCCACGGCCATCGCGTCGGCGCTGCGCGTCGACCCCGCGACCGCCCGGCGCTGGCCCGTGAGCGGCAGGAGGCTCGCCGCGGGCCTGGGCGCGCTGCTCGCGTACTGCCCGACGTGCGGCGCGCCCCGCCTCGACGACTCCGGCGACCGCCTGTCCTGCAGCGGGTGCGGCACGCGGTGGGAGGTCGGGACCGACAACCGCCTCCGCGGTCCCGAGGAGCTGTCGATCACCGAAGCGTTGCGCCGCATCCGGGAGCGCGTCGCGAGCGACTGGGGCCCGTCCGGCCCGGCCCTGAAGAGCATCGGCACGGTGGAGGTCCGCGACCTGACGGGCGATCTCGAAGACACGCTCGCGTCCGGCCCGCTGGAGCTGCGCGACGGCGTGCTGAGGCTGCCGGGGTGGGAGCTGCCGCTCGACGACGTGCTGCTCACGACCCGCGACTGGCCCGACCGCATCCTGCTGAAGACCCGACGCACACGGGTCGGCCTCGACCTTCCGCACGACAGCCGCGCGCTGTGGACGTGGGCCATCGCGCGCGCCCGTGGAGAGCCATGCGAATCCGCCGCCTGACCGACCCCGCCGAGCTCGCGACGTACGCCGAGCGCTTCGCGTCCATCTCGCAGGAGCGCTCCGAAGGGGTGATCACCGGCGCCGTGCCGATGGCGTACCTCGAGCGCAGCCGGGTCATGGGGGTGTTCGACCGGTCCGGGCGGATGGTCGCCGGGTTCACGATCGGCAGCGAGCCGCCGATGCGCGTCATCGAGCGATTCATCCCGCAGGACGCCGCGATCGACTGGCCTCCGGGCTTCCGGGAGGAGGACTGCTGCGAGGCCGTGTGCGCGTGGCGGGAGCCGGGGTTCAGCTCGGCCCGCATGGTCGGGCTGGTCGCGCCGTACGGGAACCTGATGACCCTGACCAGCGGCAAGCGGTACATGCTCGGCGTCGCCCAACACCCGTCGCTCGACCGGTACTACAAGAGCCTCGGCGGCGTCTGCGTCTACGAGGGGCCGTCGCGCGACGGGCTCCAGACCTGGGTCTACCTCTGCAACCGCCGCACGCAGCTCGCTGTGCTCCTCGGGCTCGTGTTCGTCGCCGGCCCGCAGAAGTGGTGGGCGAAACGGACGAAGCGGCGATAGCGCTCAGCGGCGCCGGACGGCGATCGACGCGAGCAGCGCGAGCGCTCCGAACGCACCCGACACCCCCGACGCGCTCGCACAGCGCGACGAGGCCGGTGCCACCGCGCCCGTGTCGACGATCCAGTCCATCGGCTCCGGCGGCGGAGGCGTGATCACGACGGTCTCGACGACATCCCCCGTCACCGACCGAATCCAGTCGATGTGCGCGTCGATCCGGGCGTTCACGCCGGCTTCGCAGACGGCGTCGAGCCCGAAGGACCCCGCGGAGATCTGCACCCAGCGCCCCCCGACCTCGAGGAGCCCGGGCCCTCCGCTGTCGCCCTGGCACAGCCCGCCATCCGGGTGGTACGCGACGAGGGTGTCGTCACCGACCTCGGTGATCGCGAGCTCGATCTGGCGCTTCGTGAACGCCCCGGCCCCCTGGTAGGCGGTGATGCCGTAGCCCACGAACAGCGCACGCACGCCGATCCAGTCGTCGTCGATGGGCGTCGCGTTGAGCTGGACCGTCGGGCCGGACAGCGGCTCGGCGAGGTGCACCAGCGCCAGGTCGTGCTGCTGCTCGGGCCCCTGCGACACGGCGTTCGGCGACCACCCGATCGAGACGTAGGCGGGATGCACGAACACACCGTCGATGGACGCTTCGCTCGCGAAGCCGAGCGGCGGGAGCCCCGTGTCGCCCGACTCGGGCTCGAGCGGCTGCAGCGCCGCGTCGGCGGTCGTCACCGCGCTCTGCTCGCCCGCGAACGCGGTGGCCACCACGTGGTCCCAGCAGTGCGCCGCCGTGAGCACCCAGCGCGGGTGCACCAGGGTGCCCGTGCAGAGGTTCGCCTCGGCGCGGATCGCCACGACCTCCGGGTGATCCCCCGCAACCGGCGAGCCACCGACGATGGCCAGCGCCGACCCCACGAACATCCACATGTGCGAATCCCCCGGGTGTCGGTGGCCATCTGAGCGAGGATGTAAACGCTGGACGGCACCGGTCCGGTGGTGGAGAAGCGCGCGTGTTCCTGACCCTGCTCGCCGCCTGGGCGGCCGAACCGACCCTCGAAGCGGTCGAGCGCGCGCTCGAAGCGGCGGAGTCCGCACCGTCGGATGCGAGCACCCGCGCCGCGAACGACGCGGCGAACGCGTACCGCCGCGCCGTCGACACCGAGCTCGCCCACGTGCTCGAGACGTACTCCCTGATCCTCCGCTTCCCGTACGATTCGAGCGAGATCTCGTACTCGCTGCACGATGCGGGGCTCGCGAAGCAGGCCTGGAAGAACCGGAAGCACCCGATGGCCCCCCGGGCCGTGTGCGCGGCCCGCGACCTGTTCCGCGCCAACGACCGCAGCGCGAAGGCCGACGAATTCGATGCGCTCGCGGGCCGGATGCACGCCTCGTGCGGAACGCCGCGCTCCTGGGCGAAGGTCGCACCGCGCGAGGGCATCGAGACGGCGCTGGTGGATGCGATGAAAGCGAAGGAGGACGCCCTGCGCGCCTCCGCGCACCTCGACCCCGAGACCCGCGCCGAGCTCGACGCCCTCCAGGACTCCCTCGATGCGAAGCAGGCCGCGGCGCAGGGAGCCGTGCTCGACGCGATGTCCGGCTACGCAGAGGCGAAGGCGGCCGACGAAGCCGCGCGCGCCGAGCTCGCGAATGCGCTGCGTGCGAGCAGCCGGGCGGGCTGCGACGACGCGACACCCGCCGCCGCCGCGCGGATCGCGGCCTGCAGCCCCTGGGTCGACGCACATCCGACCGACGCGGCCGGCCTGTTCTTCCTCGTCGAAGCCCACATGGCGCTCGCGCAGGCGGGGACCGACGCCGCCGAGAACGCCCGTCGTGCCATCGCCCGGCTCGAGCAGCTCCGCCCGCTCCTGCCCGACCAGGGCGCGAGCATCGACGACGCCATCGCAGGCCTCCGCCCACTCGCGGAGTAGTCAGCGGGCGCAGCCCCCGAGGAAGCACGCGACGCAGGCATAGCCACGCCGTCCGAGCGTGGATGCGAATGCCACGTCGACGGAGGCGGGCGGCCGGTCGTACAGCTCGAGGTCCACGAGCGCCGGGTCGGGCTCGATCGATGCGATGACGTCGACCAACGGCCCGACGTCCATGGTCGGCAGGCCCCTCGCGTCGCGCTCCGCGGCCATCGACAACGAGACCGTTCGCGCCTCGGCTCCGGCGCCGACGGTGACGACGAGCGCATCGCCGCGCGCTTCGAGGTGGAGTGGGATCCGCGTCGTGGGCAGGGCGAGGGTGCACGCGGATTCCGCGATGGCGTAGGCCCGGGATGGTGGCAATCCCCGCGCCGCGAGCGCATCGCGGAGGGACTCGCGGAACGGCCCCCTCACGCCCGCAGTGGTGAGCGGCGCGGCCCCGCAGGCGCCCCCGGCGCACAGGGCGTCCATGCACGCACCGAGGCGGGACAGCCCCTCCTGCGCGGTCTTCGCGGCGGAGCCCTGGAAGGCCGCCGCGCACGCGGGCTCTTCGACGAGCGGCCCGCAGGTCGCCAGGAGCCGCTCGGGCGGCATCTCGGCCAGCGAGGTCTGGATCGCCGCGTCACACGCGGCCTCGGGCGAGGGGGACCCACATCCCAGCAGCAACCAGAGCACGCACCCTCCGCGCCGAGGATAGCCCCGTCGTGTACGCTCGGCGCCATGCTGGCGATGTCGTGCCCGTCCTGCGGGGCTCCCGTGCCCCTCGCCGTCTCCGACCGGGAGTGGGCATGCCCGTCGTGTGGGGGCAGTGGCGCGATGCCCGATGCGGTGCAGGCCCGCCTCGACGCCGCGGCTGCCGTGCTGAAGGCGCACGACGCGTCCGAGCGTCAGCTGCGCGGGGCGGCCCGTGGGGCGGTGACGCGCAGCGGGATGGCGCAGTCGATCTTCCTGATCCTGGTCTCCATCGTCGTGACG
>JACKET010000042.1 GCA_020632875.1 Alphaproteobacteria bacterium | reverse complement strand
GCGGGCGCAGCGGGCCGGGCGGCTCGGTGACATCGTGCAGAGGCACTGCAAGAGGTGTCCAACATACAACGCCATGAACCGCGAGGCAGACCGAACGGGTGTGGTGCCCGTCGGACACCCGGACTTCCAAGTCCATCGACACCTGGGCCGTAACCGACGGCTGCATCCACCAGGCTGACGAGGCGCCACGCTTCGAACTGCGCACCAGCGTGACGCGGGTGGTCCACGCCCTCCATGCTGTCCACCGCGGAGACGTCGTCGCGGCGATCCCCGACACGTGGCCGGTGGCGCCGCGGAACGCCAGCGCGACCCACGAACACCGCCGGGCGCTGCCATTCGCACGGCGACCCACACGTGGTCGATTGGCTACTTCAGGCGGCGGGCCGACCGCATCCCATTCGGCAGATCCATCCACTGCAACTGGGCACGCTCGGCGATGTGCATGGCGATCCGCTGGCCCGCCTGTCGCGCGATCTGTGACGGCATCTCGATCACTTCTCCACGGACCACGAGGATGAAGTAGTGGAAGACGTCGGACGCCTCCCCTGTCGACCGGCTCCGCAGACCGCGCTCCCCCGCCATCACCTGGCCCACGTCCGACCACGGGACGAATTCCGTCCCCGTTCCACGCACCATGACGAGCCCGTGCTCGTGCACCGTCAGGGCGCGTACCTGGGCCCTGAACAGCCAGCCGAACCACGGCGAGAACTCGACACGATCGATCTCCGGACCGGGCTCCATCGCGAACCTCCGCAGCTCTCCGTGACGCCGAGACACGACGTCGGTATCCGCGGCTCGGGCGGACCGCACGCTGAACACGCCGGAGCGAGCGGTCTTGGTTGTGCCCTTCATGGATGGACAGGAACCAGGACGACCGGCACCGCAGAGACGGTCGAAGGCAGACCCCACAGGTCGACGGCGAAGGACGCAGGCTACATGGTCACCGCCACCTGCGCCCCGCGTGCAGTCGCTGCTTCACGGCAGACCGCGGGATCGCCGACGCTCGACCGGCGTCGAGGTCGTCGACTCAGCGTGCGACCTCCTCGTCCCATGCTTCGGCGACAGGTTGCTCCGCAGTCCTCGTGAGCGCGTCGACGATACGGTCGAGCAGCGTGTGATGATCGGCAGCGGAGGGCCGGGCGGCCTCGCGTGCGAGGGTGTCGACGTCCATCGCGACCTCCAGGGGAGAGGGTAGCACGGCTCGGCCGGGGTCGCAGGACCGAGGACGGGAGCCACCGGCGCGACGGGTGTGGGATTCGAACTCGAACAGTCCGCTTCCAACGCCGCGTACTCGGCGTCGACGCGAGAGCCAGAACGACGAAGCCCGCCGGAACCAAGGTTCACGGCGGGCTCTGAAGTGGTTGGGCATACAGAACGATTTTCGAACTGGCTGGCGGGGCTGAACGACGAGTCCCGTACGCGACTAGTTCTCTTTCGACCTCAACACTTCCGACATAGCGGAGCCCATCTGACGCCCCCGTGACCCGAGACACCGGCGTCAGCGCTCGACCTCACGCACGACGACGTGGGTGCCGTTCAGGAAGTCCCCCGCCTCCACTTCCACCACGACCGGCACCCCCTCCCGGTCGATGCGCCGAGTGTAGACTTGATAGGGTCCGCCATCCGACTTCCGGGCCCACAGGGGCCACTCGACGATGGTGCGAGCTGTCGGGCTCCACAGACGCGCGGTGGGGTCGACGGAGGCGTCAGCTACCTCCTCAAGGGCGAAGGTCGTGCACATGAGGTCGTATTTTCCACAGCCGCCGGTTCCCTTGACTGACAGCCGATCGAGCAGTTCACCGGCGCGGTCGATGTCGCCCGCCTTCAACGCGGCATCGATCCGCGATGCGCTCTGACTCAACCAACCCCCAAGGCGGTCGAGTTTCGACTCGCCGAGCTTCGGACGATGCACCTCGCCCAACCTCGGCGCATCCTCCTGCAACCACACTTCGACCGTTCCGTCTCGACCATGATACAACGACACGCCCAGGTCGAGAAACGCATCCATGACCTTGTCCAACAAGGCGGTGTCACCCATGACGGATCCACGGGGCGTCACGATGCCGGGCCTCGCGAAAATGGAACTCGCCTCCATCGCCTGCACGAAGTCTGCGAGCGAACGCGACGCCACGGCTCTCGTGAGCCAGTCTGAAAGGACCTCCGAATTCGGGAAGTAGCGAGCCAAGCCCCTGAGGGCCTCATCACTCGCATCCTTCTCGTTGCCGCGAACGATCGCCTCCAGCGCCTTCGGATCCAGGTGCCAAAGTCCCATGCGATCGTGCTCGATTCGCCGTAGGACGCTCGCAAGGTACGGACGGCGACGCTGGTCGCTTGCCACGTACCGCTCCAGGGATGCCAGCAACCTCTCGTCTGGCCCGTTGTCACTCGGCCGGAGCGGAAGCCGCTCGATGAACGCAGCGACGCGCTCCCGAGGAAATCCACTCTGTCCGATCCCATCCTCATCGAGTTCCTTGGCGATTGCGTCGGCGATCTTGGAGAAGTCGATGCCCTCGCCGAGGTACGCCTCAACGCATCCCTCGGATAGGCTCAGTGCCTCGTCGAAGACGGGTTCCGGCGACTCGGGATCAGAGAGCACATCTCGCACCGCGTAACCATCGGCGAGAGAGCATCTACCTGTTTGCCACGTTTGCGTATGACGAATCCTGAGATCTCTTAGAATTCTTTCGACTTCAGTGTTGGCCGCGGCAAGCGGGGCTTGGCCAACCTGCTCCTTGGCGAAGTCTACCAGATCGTCGCGAACACTCGCCCAGCCCGTGTACCCGAGGAAGGAGACGACACCGAGGATTGAGATCCCGATCCACTTCAAGCGGTCGAGCCACGCACCCACTTCCTCGCGAACGATTTCCCTGACAGCATCTCGAACCGTTGGCTTAGTAAGGTCCGGCGGGGCTTCCTCGTCATCCAGGTTGGCAGACAACTCTACTCCTTTGCCGCCCAACGCAGCTTCCGATCTCGCGAGTAGCACCAGCATGATGACGACGCCAAATTCGTGCGGATGGACGTCTCGACGACGCTCGTTCCTTCACGTGCCGACCGAGGCGCGCACTAAGCGGCCTCGACCCCAGCCTCCCCGAGCGCCCCCAGCGGCACGCTCGCCCGCATCCCTGGCCGCAGCCGCACCCACGCCTTCGCCACGCGCGCGGTGCCGTCCAGGCTGACCCCGGCCTCCGGCCCGCGCACCACCGCGTCGCCGAGCTTCTGCCGCAGCCACGACGCCATGCCCCACGGTACGGTGAGCGCGAGCAGCCCGGCCTCGTTGTAGAAGCCGACCTCGCCCCACTGCGCGAGCGGGATCGACGCCCCCTCCCCGTCCGGGAGCGCGAGCGGGTACACCTCGACGGCCGGGCCGGTGGCGGACGGACGGCGGGTCACCTCGCCCACCATCAGCGGCGCGAGCAGGTCGGCGAGCTTCGCGCCGATCATCTGCTCCAGCGGATCGATCGAGAACGGCCCGAACCCGATGCGGGTGACGGGCACGGTGAGGTTCACGCGGATCGCGCCCGACGGCGCGGGTGCGGCGACGGCGGCCTTCATGCCGCACCCCGCTCGTCGCCGACCACGGTGCCCGGCAGCGCGAGCTGCTCGAACCGCGGCGACTTCACGTCCCACAGCGTCGTGGCGTCGACGCCCGCGAACGCGGCATGCGCGAGCAGGGCGCGGCGCAGGTGCGGCGGCATCGGGGCACGGCCTGACGCGAGCGAGTCCCAGTAGCCCTTCGAGATCCCGAGCTCGGCGGCGAACTCGCCGATGGAGAAGTGCGCCCGGTCGACGACCTCGCGCACGATGGCCGGACGCAGCGTCCAGCGGGGCAGCGGGTGGCGCATGGTCACACCCCCTCGACCGGCGCGGCGTCCGTGTCCGGCGTGCTCGTGGTGCTGCTGTCGTCGACGGCGGGCGCCCTCACCGCGTCGCCGTCGAGGTCGCCCGGCGCGGTGTCGTCGTCGCCGGTGGGCTCGTCGTCGTCGTCGTCCGCGTCCGCGTCGAGCGCTTGGTCGACGCCGTCGGCGACCTCGTCGAGGAGGTCCCGCACGTCGACGAGCACGCGGAGCGTGTCCGCCTGCGCCTTGAGGTTCAGGTACAGCAGGTGCGCGATGGCGAAGGTCTGCTCCGGCGCTTCGAGGTCGGTCCACTCCTCCATCGCGGCGGCGAGATCCTTCTTGCGGCGGTGCTCGAAGGCGTCGGCGTAGAACGCGCGGGCGGCCTCGAGGAACGCGGGGTGCTTCGGGGTGCGGTCGTTGGGCTTGGGCATGACGGTCTCCAGCGCCACGGCGCAGCCGCGCCGTGGACGTGTCGGGGGTGAAGGGATCAGGCGGCCTGGGTGGTCGCTTCGCGGGCAGCGCGGGCCTGCTCCGCGGCCTGCTTGAGCAAACCGGCGAGCAGCTTCAGGTTGTTGCCGTCCTGCATGAGCAGCCGGACGTCGGGGTCGTTGAGCGTCGCCATGAGCTCGGGGCTCTGGCCGAGCGTGCCGAGCACGTCGGCCATCTCGGGCGTGACGCCCTTCGCGGCGAGGAACGCCTTGGCGGCGTCGCCGAGCTGCTGGAGCGCGTGCTTGGCGATCTCCGCGCGCGTGTCCTCGGTCTTGTCCGTGGCGCGCTGCTTCTCCGCGATCTCCATCTCGGCCGCGCGCAGGTTGAGGATCGCGCCCACGAGCTCGTCGACCTGGTCGCGGCTGGCGTCGAGCTGCTTGTGCAGCTTGTGGACCATCGCGTTGTTCACGCCCTGGAGCTGGTGGACCGAGCCGAGCACGATGCGGCCCCACTGGGCGTAGTAGTCGCCGAGCGCGCGCATCCCCCGGCCCGCGCTCACCACCTCCACCGTCTCGAAGGACGGCGGCGGGATCTCGCGGTCGTGCGGACGGTGGACCGGCTCCGAAAGCGGGCTGTTCTGCGCCGGCACCGGCAGGTCGAGGTCGTGGTCGTCGTTGCGGCAGACGAAGCTGCCGGAGTCGACCGTTCGGAGGCCCTTCGGCCCGTAGATCTTCACGCGGAAGCGGCGGTAGGGCTCGGCGAGCGTGTTGCGCGCCGCGATGTCGCGCAGCCAGCGACACGCCGCCTCGGCGATCTGCGCCTGCGTCACGGTGCGCGGGTCGCGCTTCCCCGGCGGGGCCGCGTGGCTCGGCGCCTCGACGGGCTCGGGCGGATCCTCCCCGCACTCGTCCATCGCGTCCGCGAGGCCGGTGTCCTCCGGCTCGTCACCGGGGTCGTCGTCCATCGCGACACTGTCGTCGTCGAAGTCCGGCTGCCAGTTCTCGTCGAGGTACGGCAGCGCGTCGGCGGGAGTCAGGTCGAAGCGGCCGAGGTTCTCCTCAGCGTTCCGCTCCGTCCGGTCCCACACCATGACGTGGGACGCATCCGGCCCCACGCGGCGCAGCCGCCGCTCGATCGAATCCAGTCCTTCGAAGGTGAGTCTCGCACGCCCCACGGGCCTCGCTTTCGCTGTCGCCCACTGATCATGCCCACCTCGGATCCCGATCGCAACCGGTGCCGCCGACGGTCCCAACGGCCCATCTCGCGCTTTCCGCAGGGGGGAGCGTCACTCCCCGCGAGCGTGGGAAGTGCCCGGAACCGTCTCCCACACGTCGCCGCCCACGCGGGAGACGCACTTCCCACGCGCCCGGCATGTCGGAACCACCACGGGCGTGGGAGACGGTATCGCTGGATGAACGCCGAACACGGTGCGTAGATGGCGGTGCAGGACGGGCGGTGGACGCCCTCCCTCACTCCCCCTCACGAGAGGACCACCGCATGGCTGGCAAGACCGCAAGTACGGCGCTCCAGACCGCGATGCAGGGCGGCAAGGTCAGCGACAAGGCTGCCCAGGGCGCGCTCGGCTCCGCGGTCTCGCGGATCGCGAACCTGACGAAGAAGGCGAACACCTCGAAGGAGGCGATGATGGAGACGGGCACGCTCGTCCTCCACACCGCCGAGACGCAGGGCTCGCTGTTCCTCTCCTCGATGGCCGAGGGCTACCTCGGCGAGGAGAAGCTCAAGCTCGGGTCCGTCGACCTGCGCGCCCCCGTCGGCCTGCTCGCCCAGGGCTACGGCCTGTACCAGACGATGACCGGCCAGAAGGGTGCCGGCGCCCACGTCCTCGCGCTCGGCAACGGCGTCATGGGCTCGTGGCTCGCCAACGTCGCCCGCAACGCCGGCCGCACGCTCGCCGAGAAGCGCGCCGCCAACCAGGCGCCCGCGCAGCCGCAGGTGCAGCTCACGCCGGCCGCGCAGCCGATGGTCGTGATGCAGGGCGCGCTGCCCGGCCCCACCATGCTGCTCCCCGAGCCCGGCGTCGCCGGTCCCGTGCGTGAGGTCCTCCTCACGCCCGAGCCCGTGGCCGCCGGGGGCGACGACGACTTCGGCCGCCGCCACCGACGCGGCGACCGCCGCCCCGGACCCGGCCGCTTCGTGCGCGCCGCCCGCAACCGTGACCGCGACGACGACGAGTCGGACGCGGACTGATCCACCTCCCCCACCTTCCACCAGGAGAACGCCATCATGGCCAACCGACTCGACAACCTGGGCTACGCCCGCGTCTTCCGGCACCCCCGCACGGGCTCGCTCGTGGTCGACACCGACAGCCTCCGCCGCGGCGGGGGCGGGTTCGCCGGCCGCGACGACTTCGGCGCGGACGACGACTTCGAGGGTGACGACGACTTCGAGGGCGACGACGACTTCGAGGGCGACGACGACTTCGAGGGCGACGACGACTTCGAGGGCGACGACGAGGTCGAGGGCGAGGAGGCCGCCGACTTCGGCGCCCGCCGCCGCCCGCGCCGCCGTCGGCGCCTCAACCGCCGCCTCGGCCGCCTCAACCGCCGCGAGGACCGCGTCCGGTCCAAGCTCGACCGCCTCGGCGGCGGGCGCGGTCGCACCAAGGAGAAGAAGGACATGCACTGGGGCATGACCGCCGTCAGCGGCACCGACACCCTCGCCGCCGCGGGCTCCGCGGCCGTGAAGATCCGCCTCCAGCACGACTTTCGCGCCCAGGACGTCACGTTCACGGGCTCGGCGGCCGGCGCCAAGGTGACCAGCATCTTCTTCGGCGACCGCGTGGTCTGGTCGTCCAGCGACGGCATCGACGTGTCGGTGTTCGGCTCGACGTCCTTCCTCCGCGGCCTGCTCAAGGGCCAGTCCCTGCGCGCGGGTCTCGACATCACGGTCAACGGCAGCCTCACCGGCGCGGGCGACTTCGCGGTCACCATCGTCGGCGAGAAGCCGGTCACCCCCCACTGCTGATGCACGGGGGTGATCCGTGGCTCGACCGGGATGCGGCGTGGAGCTCACGACGCGGGCGGACCAGGCGGACCTTCCCGCCCGGATCCAGCTCATGGCGGTGGTGCTCCCCGGCAAGCCGGTCGAGCTGCTGAACACCGAGGCCGAGATCGACACCTGGCGCATCGTCGAGGTGTTCAGCCGGACGGGCCTGCCCTTCGAGGCCGACCTGTCCTGGTCGTCGGGCACCGGCAGCGGGGCGGGGGCGCAGGTCACCGTCTCGCGGTCGGCGCGGATCTGCGTGCTCGCCCGCTCCCTTCGCATCTCGGCGACCAACCTCGCCAAGAAGCTGAACCGGGTGGGCGTGACGGTGGCGGACGGCTTCGCGCCGACGCGCAACACCTGGGAGGTCCCGACCGGGGTCGCCGAGGGCACACCGCTCGAGGTCGACGTCCCGCCCTTCGCCGAGACCTTCCGCCTGGAGCTCGCCGAGCCCGGCGCCTACGCCGCCACCCAGATCGCCGTGAAGGACGCGCTTGGCGACACCCGCGGCGCCTACAACGCGGCCTTCCAGCCCCACTCGGGCATCCCGGTCGGCGGAGCGTCGAAGATCGCCGCCACCACGACCCACCCCGGCACGCTCGCGCGTGTCGTCTTCCACCTCTCGCTCTGAACGGGTGCCCGCATGGCCATCCTCCGCAACAGCTACGTCGCGCTCCTCCGCACGACCCCGGGCTCCGACGACGCGGACTCCGGGCCCATCCGGCTGGTCCCGACCGACGGCGACCCGACCGAAGACAGCGCGCAGCGCATCTTCGGCTTCGTGTTCGCCGAGCAGCAGGGCGCGGGCACCGTGCAGGCGGAGGTGCTCGCCAGCTTCGGGGACGGGCTGTGGGCCATCTTCGGGCGGCGGACGCTGAACGCTGACGGCCAGCACTTCATGGGCTTCGAGGACATCGGCGCCATCCCGCCCTACGTCCGCTGCCGCGTCAGCGCGGCCCCGCCCGAGGGCAGCGAGGTGAAGCCCAACTTCGTGGTGGCGTTCCGCTTCGCGAGCAACGCGCCGTTCCGCGGTGAGCCCGCCAACGTGCCGGTGATCCTGGAGCGCGTCGCGACCGACAACGTCTTCCCGAGCGACAACGAGGGCAACAACCAGCCGCCGCCCGAGGGTGGGTGATGAAGATCGCCGTCAAGCTCGCCTTCGACGAGCGGGCCGCGCTGCGGCTGCTCAACTGGCTGGCGCAGGAGAACGCGCTTCTCCTCCGCGCGCAGCCGGACCTGCCGCTGCTCTACGACTCCGGCGTCACCTACCGGCGCGAGACCGACGAGACCTGGTGCGACTACCTCAACATGCTCGCGCAGGGCCACGAGGACTGCGACGGGCTGTCGGCCGCGCGTGCGGGCGAGCTCATCGCGCGGGGCTTCAAGGCACTGCGCAAGGGTGACGAGGGCTTCGAGGCCGCCGCAAGGACCAAGCCGTCCACGCTGCACGCCGAGGTGCTCCTCACCACGCGCTCCCGGCCCGACGCGCCGGGCCTCTACCACTGCATCGTCCGCTACCGCGTCGGGAACCGCTGGTTCCGCGACGACCCCAGCGCCCGCCTCGGCATGAACGGCGGCCGCATCGACCCCCTCGTGAAGCAGCGCTGGGCCCTCCGTGCGGGCGACGGCGCATGGAGGACCGCGTGAGCCGTCTGCACCCCGCCATCGCGCTCGACCAGATGACCGACTTCGGCCGCCGGCCCCGCCGCCGCAAGCCGACGAAGCGCGAGCGTCAGATCGCGCGCCTGCGTCGTGAGAAGGCCGAACTGCGCCGCCGCCTCGAAGCCGAGCGTGAGCCCGTGCTGGAGCCGCTCACTGGCGCGCTCACGCGCCTGCCCGACCCGTGGGGTCCGGCCGTTCGCATGGGCGCGAACTTGCGCGTGCAGGCGGCCGTCGGGCACCGCGCCGCCGTCATCGAGCTCAAGCCCGGATTGTTCCTCGTCGCCGAGGTGCCCGAGGCGGCGCTGCGCCCCGAGTTCGGGTTCGTGCCGCTCCTCGCGCCGATGATCATGAACGCCGCGACGAGCGCCATCGGCCCGATCACGCAGGCGGTCCAGGCCGCGCAGGCGAACCGCCAGGCCCGCCCCCCGCGCCCGCAGCGCGCGCCGCGTCAGGCCGCTCCGGCCGCCGCGCCGCCGCAGGCCGCACCCCTCGCGCTGCCCGGTCCCGTCGCCGCGCAGCCGGCCGCCGCGCCGGTGCTCGGGTGGGCGGACGACGTGCTCGTGGCCGAGGTGGTCGGCTGCGACAAGTGCGGCGGAGGGTGCGGACGATGAGCACCTGGACCACCATCAAGGACCGCTGGTCGTCCGGCTGGAAGGCGCTGTCCGACCAGGCCACGCGGCTCTACGCCCGCGCCGTCGGCGAGAACCCCGTCGCCTACGCGGAGAAGACCGCCGCGTTCCAGGCCGAGCTGGCGAACAGCCGCGCGACGCTCGACCGGATGAAGGTCCGCCTGCCGATGTCCGTGGTGGACCCCGCCGACAAGGCCATCGTCCTCAAGTACGCCGCGCTGGAGCGTCGCTGGCACGACCTCGCGGCGGGTCTCTACGCCGACGCCACCCCGGCCGGGGCCGGGGCTCCGGGGCAGCCCGTGGTCGGGGTGGCGCCGGTCCTCGTCGTCGGGGGCCTCGCGCTCACCGCCGTCGGGATCGCCTGGGCCGTGTCCGCCTACGAGTACGCGGTGAACCTGCGCGAGCAGACCGCGCTCGCCGAGCGCGAGCTCGACGCGCGCGTCGCCGCGAGCCGCGATGGCCGCGTGCTCCAGCCGTCCACACTCCCGCCGCCCCCGCCCCCGCCCGGCGCGGGCGGCAGCAACATGGGCCTGTGGGTGCTCGGCGGCCTCGCCGTCGTCACCGGGGCCGTCGTCCTCCCCACGCTGCTCAAGCGGTGACCCATGACCGAGAACGCCCCGAAGAAGTTCCGCCTGTC
The DNA here is from genome assembly GCA_020632875.1 of Alphaproteobacteria bacterium. GTDB lineage: Bacteria > Myxococcota_A > UBA796 > UBA796 > JACKEQ01. The sequence continues at coordinate 3,832 of JACKET010000042.1, read as the reverse complement.
CTTCGTGAACGCCGCCGAGGACGTGCCGCGGCTCGTGCGCGCCTACGGCCGCGCCTGCCAGGGTGAGTTCGCGCTCGTGCTGCGCCCGCCCGAGCAGCGCGGCGTGCTCGTGCTCGTCCGCAAGGACGGTGCGACGTTCTGGCGCTCCGGCGAGGCCCCCGCGACCGACGGCCAGCGCCGCGTGCCCGCGGAGGTCGTGCGGCACCACGACGGCTCCCTGCGCCTGTCGCCGCTCACCGTCGGCTCGGGCGGCGCCACCTGGCTGCCCTACGACGCCACCGGACTGCGGGCCGGGCAGCGCGTCACGATGGCCTTCCACCCCGACGACCAGTTCGCGCACGTCGTCACCGGCGACGCGACCGACCAACGCGATGCGCCCGGCGTGCCCACCAGCAGCATCACCGCCAAGGACGCGGTCACCCTCATCCGCACCGAGCAGAAGGCGACCCCGAAGCCCGGCCCGATCACGCTGAAGGGCCAGTGGTCCGGCTACCTGCACTGCGACGGCGGCACGCCGCGTGTCGAGCTCGTGCGCAAGCTCGCGGCCTACGGCGTGCTCACGATCACGTCGTCGCCCGACGGCTGGACGTGGTCGGTCGCGCGGACCGAGAAGTGGTTCAGCAAGCCGGGCACCGACACCGGCACCGCGCCCACGCTGCTCAAGGCCATCGAGGCGGGCCTCGCCCGCGCGATGGGACTGCTCGGCGAGGCGTGCAGCGTGCGCGACAGCCGCCGCCGCGCTGCGCTCGACACCAGCTTCGCCGTCGAGCACCCGATCAAGCCCGCAGCCGAGGGCAAGGACCCCACGGAGCGCCTGCGGCCGAAGGAGCCACGCAAGACCAAGGCGCGCACCCCGCCTCCGGTGGACGCGCCCGTGTCGCTGCCCGACGCGCCGGTCACCGCCCCCGCGCTGAAGCGCATGGCCGACGAGGTCACTGCCGAGGCCGACGCGCTCGAGTCCGTGCGCGACGTGCCGTGGGTGTGGCAGGAGACGTCGGCCAAGGAGGACGCGGTCGCGTGGTTCACGCAGGTGGGCCTCGACGACCTGGCGCAGGAGGTCGCGTCCTACGACGGCGGCCCCGACCGACCGCTCGATGCCTTCGTCGCGCGGCTGCGCGAGCTCGTGGACGACCTCGACGTCGACGAGCCGACCCGGCAGGACGCGCGCGCCCAGGTCGACCGCCTGCACGACGGATGGAAGACCGCGCCCGCGCTGCTGGAGCGCGCCCGACGGCTCGTCCGTTACGCCGCGCGTATGACCGAGTCCGACCTGTGCCGCGGCACCGAGCGCAAGGAGGCCGGCGACGCGGTGGACCGCGCCGTGCGCGCCTACACCGAGGCCCGCGACGCCATCGGGCGCGGCGAGCCGTTCGACGGCGTCCGCAAGCTGCGCAGCATCGCCCAGTGGGTCGCGCTCGCCGCCGCGAAGGCCGCCAAGTCGTGCTCGGCGGGGCAGATGAGCCTGCCGTCGGGCCGCTCGTCGGTCGCCGACGAGGGCCTCCAGCCCGGCGACCGCGCCGTGCTCGTGAGCGACCCGAGCCGCGTCGGAACCGTGCTGGAGTGGCGCGGCGAGGACCGCGTCGCGTGGCGCGAGGACGGACAGCGTGTCACCGCGCTGCTGCGGGTGACGATGCTCGCGCCGGTGGTCGACGAGGTGCCGGCGAAGGCGCCGAAGGCCGCCGCGCCGAAGAAGGAGCGGAAGCCGAGGGTGCAGGCGGCGCCGGTCGAGGTCGACACCGCGAAGGACAAGGCGCTCATCGATGCGTTCAGCGCGGCGGTGGCGGCGGCACTCGGCTGAACCCGAACCGCGTTAGCTCCCGAGCGCGGTCGCCACGAGCAGAGGTGGCGACGGGCTCCGGGGGTCTAGTGGAACCAGCAAGAGTATACCTCGACCAGAACGTGTACGGTCACCTGCTCGACAGCGGAGACTGGAAGGCTCACGAGCTTGGAAAGGAGCTGGTCGAGGGCCAAGCCGCTGGCTCAATCCAGGTATGGTCGTCGCCGACCAACGCGATCGAGACGGCGATGGCTTCCGACATCCACCGGCGACGCTGCCTCGCGGAGATGATCCTCACGCTCACAGACGGACGACGAATGCTTGCGGGGAGCGACATGCTCACGGTTCTGGCGTTTGGCCAGTTCCTGAATGACGTCACGCCAGGTGCGTTCGATACGAGCCCGTTCTTGGACCGCGAGATCGAGACCAGTCAGCTAATCTGGCTCGGGATTCTCGCGCGACTTGCTTCAGCCTTTCCAGTGGAACTTGGTCCCGGTGTCACTGCCTCGCGCCGAACGAAGCGGGAATCACACTTGCTTCATCATCGTATCGCGGCTGATCCCGACGGTTCGGTGCAGAAGATCGTCGCCGCTGCCAGTGCGATCGCGACGACGACGAACCCAGATCCCTTCGACTTCGCCTCGATGTCCGACGAGGCGATCGAGGAGGAGATCGCTGAACTCAAGTCGAAGCTCAAGGCACCATCCCAGGCAACGATCAAGCTGCTCCAGCAGAACAGGGCAATGATATCCTCAAGGTACGGCGCGATTGACGTCGGAGGAGCGCTCGATGCGGTGCTGGGCTCGATACCGTGCGCCCTCCAGTTGACGTTTGACGTTCCGAAGATCGTGAAGTTGTGGCCAGAATATCAAAAGAAGGGCAACGTTCCGCCTCTGCCAACAGCGATCACGGGCGCGCCACCCGAACAGCAGCGGGCTGATCACAACATCGTCGTCGCGGTGCTGAATCACTGCATCCGTGCGGCGGCGACTGTCGGGCTATCGATTACGAGTGTTGGATATTACACGCTGCTTCGAGAGTTGGAGGTCAGGATGAACGCGACTGGCGTGCCGACTCAGGGAGCGACGCTCGATGTAGACCACGCGACTACCGCCTTCGCCGTGGACATCATCGTGTGTCACGACTCAATGCTCGCCGCGAATCTGAAGACGTTCGTCGCGAAGTCTACCCACCCCTTGACCGTCGTGGAGACTGCGAAGCAACTGCGCAAGGCCATCGAGAAGCGGGCATGATGCAGGCGCAGTCGCGATGAACATGCCCTACCCCGAGGCGTGGGAGACGATGGGAGACGCCTCTCCTGGCCGCGCTGATCCCCGGTCGCCAAACTGACCCGAGGGCGTTCGCCCCCTCGGAGTCCCCGTGCAGCCGACCGCTGAAGTCCTCGTCGACCGCATCGCCACCGTCCTGCGCCAGCGCCTGCCGCCGGGCGTGACGCCCGCCTACTTCGACGGCTTCCTGCGCCGGAACCGGCCGGTGCTCGTCGCGGTGCTCGACCGCCAGCTCGCCACGCGAAGGACGGCCGCGCTCTCGTCGGGGGACCGCTACGCCGAAGCCTACGCGCAGCCGCCCGACCTGTGGTCCGCCAGCCAGCGCACGGCGGCCAACCTCGCCGCGATGCGCGTCGCCGCGAGCAAGCGCCCCGACGAGATGACCGCGCAGGACCGCACCGCGCTCGCCGCCTACTCCGGCTGGGGCGGGCTCTCGATCCTGTCCGCCGCCGCACAGTTCCCCACCGGCTTCCCGGTGCCCGAGGAGCGCGGGCTCATCCACGAGTACTACACGCCCACCAAGGTCGCGCGCGAGGTCGCCCGCGTCGTACGGCCGCTGCTGTCGGACCTGCCGAACGAGGACGGCGTGGTGCTCGCCCTGGAGCCGTCCGCGGGCATCGGCCGCTTCGTGCAGGCCGCCACCGGCGAGGACTTCGACGCGCTGCGCTGGCTCGTCGTCGAGTGGTCCGAGCTGTCGGCCCGGATGCTCCAGGCGCTCCGGCCCGAGATCCCCGTGTTCCAGGGGCCGTTCGAACGGTGGGTTCGC
>JACKET010000041.1 GCA_020632875.1 Alphaproteobacteria bacterium | reverse complement strand
AGAGCTAATTGAGGTCTTTCCAGACGGAGCGGGCCGAGCTATTCCCGTGCCGAGTCAGCTGCTTCGGTCGATTCGCCCGTATTACGGCGGCGAGCGGTCGCGATGTGCCGTAGACGTCGTCGATTATTCTCTCGCCGAGTTGCCCTCGGGCACGTACCTGCTCGTGCACCGACGCTCAGCTGCTCCGGTCGGCCTTGCACCGACGGCACGGACCCCTCTGTGCCAACGTCGCGTGAGACAGCCTCCCCTGGATATCAGTGTCCTGACGGGCGGAGAATGGTGTCCCCGACGTGCCCAAGTCATCCCCCATCCCTGGTCGTGAGAGTCCCCGCGAAGCGTCTCGCCAGCAGCGAGATCGCGGCGCGAACGGAGCCTCGGTCGAGACGGTCCCCCCGAAGACGCGCCGAAGGTACTCGGCCGCGGAGAAGCTGAGGATCGTCGAGGCCGCGGACGCCGCCTTGGCGAGCGGTGAGCCCGGAGCGGTCGGCGCGCTGTTGCGCAGGGAGGGTATCTACAGCTCGCACCTCGCGGCGTGGCGCAAGCAGCTCCGCGCGAACGGCACGAACGGGCTCGAGGCGCGCAAGCCCGGGCGCAAGCCGAAGCTCGACGCGAAGGACCGGCAGCTGCTCGCGGCGACCAAGGAGCTCGCCAAGCTCCGCCGGCAGCTCGAGGTGGCGAACGCCGTGATCGAGCTCCAAAAAAAAGCGCACGCGATCCTGGGGATCGCCCTGCCCGAGCTCGACGAGGAGAGCTGATGGCCATCGTCGAGCAGAGGGCGGAGATCGTGCCGCTCCAGGTGGCGTGCGACGCGCTGGGCGTGAGCCGCGCGACGCTCTACCGGAGCCACCGTCCGCCGCCCGAGCCTCGTCCCGCGCGCGAACGTGGTCCGAGCCCGCGCCGCCTCGACGACGCCGAGCGGGCGCACATCCTCGCTACGCTCCACCAGCCCGAGTTCGCCGACCAGCCCCCGGCCGAGGTGTACGCGGAGCTTCTGGGCCGCGGCATCTACCTCGCGTCGATCCGCACGATGTACCGCATCCTCGCGGAGGCCGGCGAGATGCGCGAGCGGCGCCACCAGCGGCCCGCGCAGAGCCATGCGAAGCCCTCGCTCACCGCGACCGCGCCCAACCAGGTCTGGACGTGGGACATCACCAAGCTCGCCACGATCCACAAGGGCGTGTTCCTGATGGCCTACGTGATCATCGACCTCTTCAGCCGGTTCGTCGTCGGCTGGATGGTCGCGAGCAAGGAGTGCCAGCACCTGGCCGCGCAGCTCTTCGCCGAGACGATCGCCCGGCACGGCGTCGAGCCCGGTCTGCAGGTCCACGCCGATCGCGGCGCAGCGATGAAGAGCGACACCCTCGCCCAGCTCCTGGCCTCGCTCGGCGTCTCGCGCAGCTTCAGCCGTCCCCGCGTTTCTGATGACAACGCGTTTAGCGAGGCACAGTTCAAGACGCTCAAGTACCAGCCCGACTATCCGGGCCGCTTCGAGTCGGAGTTCCACGCCCGCGCCTACCTCCAGGACTTCTTCGGCTGGCACAACGAGGAGCACCACCACTCGGGCCTCGCGCTCTTCACGCCCGCCGACGTCTTCCACGGCCGCATCGACGAGGTCCGCGCCGTGCGCCAGGCCGCGCTCGACGAGGCCTACCAGGCGCACCCCGAGCGCTTCCCGCACGGTCCTCCGCTCGTCCTGCTGCCGCCCGTCGCCGTCCACATCAACCCGCTGGTCACCGGGGCCCTCACCGTCCCGCCCGATCGGCCCGACCACGTACCCCCGCCCCTCGCCGCAGAGCCCCTCAGAAGCCCCGCCGATCGGCCCGACCACGTACCCCCGCCCCTCGCCGCAGAGCCCCTCAGAAGCCCCGCCGATCGGCCCGACCACATACCCCCGCCCCTCGCCGCAGAGCCCCTCAGAAGCTCCGCCGATCGACGCTCCCACCCCCGCGATCACCGTGCGGTCGCCGCCCCTCAGGTAGCCGCCATCAGCTCATAGAATTCGCATCA
>JACKET010000040.1 GCA_020632875.1 Alphaproteobacteria bacterium | reverse complement strand
TCGGAGCGCGCGAAATCGCGCGCCATGTCGCGGATCGCGAGGTGGTCTTCGGACAGTTCGAACATCGGAATCGGGCTCCGGTCTGAGAGGATGGGATCAGGCCCCGGTGAAGGCCGCCGCGCGCTTCTCGATGAAGGCGGCCATGCCCTCTTTCTGATCGGCGGTGGCGAAGCAGAGACCGAACAGCGAGCGCTCGGCGGCCTGCGCGGAATCGAGCGCGCCATCGGCGTTCTCGTGGATGGCGCGCTTGCAGAGGCGCACCGCGACGGGGCCCTTGCTCGCGATGGTCTTCGCGATGCCCAGCGCGGCTTCGAGCACGTCGCCTTCGACCTTCTGCGACGCGAGCCCCATGCGGACGGCCTCGTCGGCGCCCACGATGCGACCCGTGAGGCACAGGTCGAGCGCGGCCGACATCCCGACGCGGCGCACGAGGCGCTGGGTGCCGCCGAACCCGGGGATGACGCCGAGGTTGACCTCGGGCTGGCCGAACTTCGCCTTCTCGCCGGCGATGACGAGGTCGCACGCCATGGCGAGCTCGCAGCCGCCGCCCAGCGCGAACCCGCCGACCGCGGCGATGACCGGGAAGGCCTGGCCCGCGATGCGATTCAGGATGGCCTGGCCGCGCCCTGCGAACCGCTCGGCCTCGACGGCGCCGAGCGTGGACATCGCGACGATGTCGGCCCCGGCGACGAACGCCTTGCCGCCTGCGCCGGCGAGGACCGCGCAGCGCACGCCTGCATCGGCCTCGAGCGTGTCGAGCACCGCGGCGAGCCCGTCGAGCACGGCGGCGTTGATGGCGTTGAGCGCGGCGGGCCGGTCGATCGTGATGATCGCGACGGCCCCGTCGCGCGCGAGGGTGACGACGTTCTCTTCGGACATGTCAGCCCCCGTAGGTGTAGAAGCCGCGACCCGACTTCCGCCCGAGCCAGCCGGCCTCGACGTACTTCCGGAGCAGAGGGCACGGGCGGTACTTGCTGTCGCCGCCCATCCCGCCGTGCAGGACCTCCATGATGGCGAGGCACGTGTCGAGCCCGATGAAGTCGGCCAGCGTGAGCGGGCCCATGGGGACGTTGGTGCCGAGCTTCATGGCGGTGTCGATGTCTTCGACGCTCGCGATGCCCTCGTAGAGCGCGTAGACCGCCTCGTTGATGTACGGCATGAGGACGCGGTTCACGATGAACCCTGGCATGTCGCGCGACACCACGGTGGTCTTGCCCATCTTCTGCGCGATGGCGTCGACCGCGGCGTACGTCTCGTCGGACGTGGCGAGGCCGCGGATGATCTCGACGAGCTTCATGACCGGCACGGGGTTCATGAAGTGCATGCCGATCACCTTGTCGGGCTGCTGCGTGCGCGCGGCGATGGCGGTGATCGAGATGGAGCTCGTGTTCGTCGCGAGGATCGTGTCGCGCGAGACCGTGTTCGCGATGTTCTCGAAGATCTTGAACTTCAGGTCGATGTTCTCGGTCGCCGCCTCGACGACGATGCCGCAGTCGCGGAGCGCGGCGAGCTCGGTCGTGAACTTCAGCCGGCCCATCACGGCCTCGGCATCGGCAGCCGAGATGGCCTCTTTCTTCACCTGGCGGCCGAGGTTGCTCTCGATCGTGGCCCGGGCGCGGTCGAGAGCCGCCTCCGAAATATCCTGGACCGTGACCTCGTACCCGGTCATCGCCGCCACATGGGCGATTCCGTTGCCCATCTGGCCGCCGCCGACGACCCCGAATCCGGTGAACTCCATGCTGACTCTCCGCAGTGAGGCCAACCGCCGTAACGTGCTTCGCACGGCACGGGAACCAGGCGCGTCGATGCGCTGCGGAGAGCCCCACGCGGCCGGGCTCTCAGGCCCTGCAGTTCGCCTCGATCACGAGCCCCACGTCGGGGTCGAGCATCTCGTCGGAGATGGGCTCGGCCCACGTGCCCTGCGCGGTGCCCTCGACGGGCAACGAGAAGATGCGGCCGAGGCTGACGCCACCCGACGAGAACATCGCCTGCTGGCTGTAGAAGATGATGAACGGCAGCGGGCTCTGCCGATGCACCTTGCTCGCCACGGCGGCGAAGTCGAAGTTCATCGGCCGCCAGGTCCAGGGCAGGTGCACGCCGTTCGCCGCGAGGTCGCTCGCGATGAGGCGCGCGGTGCGCTTGTTGATCGGCGTGTACTTCAGCTTGCTCGACTGCAGCCGCTGATAGATCCGGTCGTTGTCGGGGTCTTGCAGCATCGTGATGAGCCGGTTCACGATCGACGGCTCTTCGACGTAGGCCTGCTTGTCGACCACGTTGCCGAGCACGCCGAAGAACCGCTTCAACCTGCCCATCTCGGGCGAATCGACCTCCATGTCGAACCGGGGCTCGTGGTCGGCTCCGATCCGCTGCAGCGCCTGGATCGCATCCCGCGGGCTGGCGTGGAGGAAGTCGTCGGGGGACAGGTGGCTCACGGGGACTCCGATGCTTCTGCGCCATCATAGTCCCACGGCGGCGCCGAGGCAGGAGTGGGCGCGCCGGGTCGGGTGTGATAGTCGCCTGCCTCCCGGACCGAGACCGCCCCGAGTGTTGAGAATCCCACGCCCCGCCCCGTTCCTCGCGACCCTTCTCGTCCTCCTGGGGCCGGGGTGCACCAGCGAATCCGGCATCCCCGATCTCGGGCCCTGCGCC
>JACKET010000004.1 GCA_020632875.1 Alphaproteobacteria bacterium | reverse complement strand
TGTTCGGGAGAGCTCCGCATCGGCAGGGCGTTCGAGGCCCGACCCGTGCCCAGCCGCAGGCGGTGCGCGTGCGCGTGCGCGATGGGATGTTCGGAGCGGGATCCCGGCTCGTCGGAGACGGCGCCGCTGCGGGTGTCGGCCGCGGGATCCCGGCTCGCCGGTCCGCCCGGCGTAGCCCGAAGCATCGGACCCGCAACGCATCCTCGGCGGAGGCATCGGGGGTTCAACGCATCCTGCACGGCTCCAAGAGCGCGAATTGGATGCGTTCGGGGTTCGATGCCTCCTCTGAGAGTGCGTTCGGGGTCCGTTGCCTCCCCGAAGGATGCGTTGAACCCCCGTTGCTTCGCGCCAGGATGCGTTCCCTGCCCGATGCTCCTCCGAACATCCCAACCCTCAGACCCCGCAGGACCGACCGCGGCGGCACGGTTTCGCCCCTCCTCTGGAAAGCCTCCGACCCGCCCAACGAAACCGGGACGCAGGTCGGGCCGTGTCTCCCGCAGTCATGTCAACGAGCGAAGCGAGGCGAAGCGCGAAGCGCGGAGTAAGGGTTGCCGGGAGCTCGCCCGTCGATCCGGGCGGGCTCGACGAGCCGGGATCCCGCCGTCCGAGCCCCCACGCCGGTCGGATCGACGAGCCGGGATCTCGTGTACGAGCCGGGATCCCGTGGTCTTCCAACCGACAGCGCTCGCTCCTGCCATGCGTCGGGGGACCTACTCCTGCGGCGATTCCATGAGCCCACTTCCGGTACGCACCGAAGGGTCGTCGAGCTCCGCAGCCAGCGCGCGCGCCTCCTCGTCGTCGGGGTGCGTGGCGAGCCAGCCCTCCAGCACGTTTCGCCCGTCCTCCACGCGCCCCACGGCACCGAGGAGCTGCGCATACAGCAGGACGGGGCGCCGCCCCACGTCCTCGAGCGGCACCGTCTCGAGGATCTCGACGGCCCGCTCGGCATCCCCGCACTGCACGGCCATCTGCGCCATGAACACGCCCGTGTGCAGCCGGCGGACCGTCTCGTGGCCGCCGTGGTTCGTGCGAAAGTCGGACAGCGCGAGCATCGCCGTTCCCGGATACCCCAGGGCGTACGCCACACGGGCCCGCTCCAGGCACACCAGCGGCTGGGTGACGGGCAGCTCGAGCAGCGGCAGCACCGCCAGGTCGGGCCGGCCGCTCGCCACGTGCAGCGCGGCGCGCACGAACTCGCCAGACACCTCGTCGATCCGCGCGGCCAGCGAGTCGGGGTAGGCCTTCTTCAACAGGTCGCGCGCGGCCTCCAGCCGCTTCGCGTCGATCCGCTCGAGCGCGTCCGTCGCCAGTGCCGTCTCGCCGAGCTTCCGCGCGACCAGCGCCACCAGACGCTCGTTGGCGAAGGCCGCGTAGCTCGACGGAGCCGGCAGGGACGGCGTGCTGAAGTGCACGGCGCGCTGGTCGGTCGCGGCGTGCAGGAGCGCGACCCAGTGCGGTGCGCTGGTGAGCTCGAGGATGCGCGAGCGGATGCGCCGCCGGGCCTCGCGGAACACGGGGCCGAGATCGTCCCGGTAGTACCGGGCTGCTTCGGCCAGCGCCGCGTTCATCTGCTCGCGTTCGCCCTGGTGGCACGCGTTCTCGGCCTCGCGGAGCCAGTGCACCGCGGCGCGCTGCGACACCTCGGCCGCCCAGCCCGCCGCATCGGGCCCGCCGGAGGCTTCGATCTCCGCGAGGGCCTCGCGGAAGCGCGCCTGGGCGATGAGGTCGCGCACACGTCGGGAGCCGGCACGGACCTGCGTCGAACCGTCATTTCGGTCGGTGGAGAATCGGTCTAGCCAGGACATGGATGCAGCCGCGCCTGCCGGATTGTACCTTGAGGACATGCTGACGCTGGTCTGGAACCTCGCGCTCGCCAGTCCCTCGGTGGTCGCCACGAGCGCCGACGAGGGGCCGCTCAAGAAGCGCCTGAACGACGACCCCGCCGACGTCGTGATCCTCTACGGGGGCGAGCAGGACGGCTCGATGGACACCTGCGGGTGCCCCAACAACCCCCGCGGCTCCCTCGCGCGCCTCGTCGCCTACCAGCACGCCGCAGAGGCGCTCAGCGCCCCGGTGATCACGGTCAACGCCGGCAACTGGCTGCGCGACACGATCGGCGACGACAATCGCCTCCGCTCGGATGCCCGCGTGGCCAACGCGCACATGGTCGAAGCGGTCCAGGCCGCCGACTGGTCGGCGGTGAACGTGAGCTTCCGCGATCTCCCGTACCTCGCCTCGGTCGGGCAGTTCCCGAAGGGCGCCGTGCTCGCGAACGCCCGTGGCCCCGGGGGGCCGCCGCCGTACGTGATCGCGCAGGCCGGCGATCTCGACGTCGCGATCACGGGCGTCACGCACTGGTCGAAAGAGTACCTCCAGCCACCCGACTTCGAGCGGCTCGACCCGGTCCAGGCGCTCGAGTCGCTGCTCCCCGAGCTGCACGAGAAGGCCGACCTCGTCGTGGTGCTCGGCTACGCGCTCGGCAAAGACGCGAAGGCCATCGCGAAGCTCGACATCGACGTGCTGGTCGACGCCGACACCCACCGCAACCGCTACGACCCCGTCGTGGTGGGCGACACCGTGTGGGTGCGCTCGGCGTTCGAGACGCAGCGGCTCGGCGAGCTCCGGCTGCGCGTGAGCGACGGCGTGATCACGTCGGCGCACGACCGCGCCATCGGCCTCGACAAGCGCATCCCGAGCCCGGCCCCATGGAAGGCCCGCGCCCGCGACGCGCGCGACGACATCGCTGCCGCGCAGCGCGAGCTCTTCGGAGCGCCGTGACCGCGTCCGAGCCCACGCGCGGCCCGGTGCTCCTGGTCGTCGTCGCCGCCGTCGCCTGGCACCTGCTCACCGTGCTGTCGCCAGCCTGGGTCGGCGTCGCCGGCCAGAACAACGGGCGCGACTTCGCCAGCTACTACTACGCCGCACGCGTCGCGCGGGAGGGCGGCGACCCCTACGAGAAGCGCGCGCTCACGCAGGCGGCCCGCCAGGACGGCGCGCGGGGTGCCGTCCACCCCTTCTTCTACCCGCCGCCGTTCATCGCCGCGACCGCGTGGGTCACGGCGTTCGACCTGCCTTCTGCCTTTCGCGTGTGGTTCTGGCTCGACGAGCTGTTCGCGGTGCTCTCGGCCCTCGTGCTGTGGCTCTGGTGGCGCGACCTGAGCCCCATCGGTGCCGCCGTGATCGCCGTGCTGCTCGCGCTGACCACCGCCGTGCCCAACAACCACGCGATGGGGCAGGCGAACTTCGGTGTGCTGCTCGCGCTGCTCATGGGGCTGTGGGCCGACGACCGCGGCCGGCCAGGCCTCGCTGGCGTGCTGGTCGGGATGGCGTGCATGGCGAAGATGTCACCAGCGTTGTTCGTCGCCTGGTGGCTGCTGCGCCGGCGATGGGTCGCGGCGGGCACGGCCTGCGTCACGGCCGTCGCGCTGTCGGTCGCCTCGCTCGCCGTGGTCGGGTTCGACGACCAGTGGCGCTTCTACACGGAGGTCCTGCCGAAGTTCAAATCGGGCGACTACAACGGCCTCTCGATCCCCATCGAGCTGTTCGGCAACCACTCCGTGCCGAACCTGTTCCACCAGGTCTGGCCGTCCCACGATCGAAGCCTGTCCGACACGGCGGCGGCGATGAGCTCGGCCTTCGCCTTCCTCCTCGTCGTCGGGCTCGGGCTGCTGTTCGGCGTGAAGCCGCCCGCCGAAGACCGGTGGACCGTCGCGGGCCAGGCCTCCGCCGTCTGTGTCGCGATGCTGCTGATCCCCGTCTACACGTACGAGCACCACCTGGTGTGGGCGCTGCCGGCGGCCGTCCTCGCCGTGCTGGCGGCCTCTGCGGGGCGACTGCCGCTGATCCTCGCCGTCGTGGCGGGCCTCTCGACGACCCTGCTGGCGTTCGACCTGCAGGCGCTGAAGCAGCTGTTCATGGAGATCGAGAGCCACTGGCCGGGCGTCTTCGTGCAGGAGCTGAAGTTCCTCTCGCTGTGCGGCCTGCTGCTGTGCTCGGCGTGGGTGGGGCGCGGTGTCGGCCGTCCCTGACGACATCGCGCGGGTGCGCGACCTGTGGTTCGACGGCGATGCCTGGTGCAAGGTCGCGTGGCTCGACGCGCTCGCCCCGGACGCCCCCACCGAGCGCCCGAGCCACGTCCGCATCCGCTCCGCCGTGCGCGGGTGGCGCACCCGGCGCGACGAGGCCGCGGGGCAGGCGCTGATCGCGATCCTCGTCGACGAGCTGCTCTGCGCCGAGCTGCCCGAGTCGTCCGCGTTCGCCGAGCTCGAAGCGGGGCCGTGGGCCCCGTGTGCGCCCGACGAGGCGCTGGCCATCGCAGCGGGGCTGCAGGCGCGGCTCGGCTGCGACGCCTCGGCGGCGGCGCTCGACTGGTTCCGGGCCCGTCTGGACGGGGCTCTCGGCGTGTGGCGGTGCACCCACGCCCACGCCACCGCGGTCGTGATCCTCGATTCGCACCTCGGCGCGTTCTTCCTCGACCGTGGGTGACGGCGCGCCTCCTGCAATCTGGAATCGAGGGTACGGATTGATTACAGCGGGAGCATGAAGCTCACCCCGCAGGAAGAGTACGGGCTGCGCTGCCTCCTGCAGGTGGCGCGCCAGGCGCCGTGCCCGGCCGTCCCGCCCGTCTCCATCGAGCGGATCGCCGAGCTCGAGGGCATCGGGTACGAGCACGCCGCGAAGATGATGCGCCTGCTCCGCCGGGGCGGCGTCGTCGTGAGCACCCGGGGCGCGAAGGGCGGCTTCCACCTGGCCCGTCCCGCCGACCGGATCTCCGTGTGGGATGCGCTCGTCGCCCTCGACCCGCCCCTGTACGGAGAGGGCTTCTGCGACGCGTTCACGGGCCAGCAGGAATCCTGCGCCCACGCCAACACGGCCTGCGAGCTGCGCGCGGTGTGGCGGTTCGTCGGCTCGGCCCTCGAAGCGGGCCTGTCGAAGCTCACGCTCGCCGATCTGATGCGCGGCGGGATCCCGTCGGGTACGAGCGAGCTGCAAGGAGCGGTGTCATGAGCGAGGTCGATCGGCTCGTCGAAGCGGCGGGCGAGTACAAGTACGGCTTCGTCACCGACATCGAGCAGGATTTCCTCCCGCCGGGCCTCGACGAGAGCGTCGTGCGGTTCATCAGCCACAAGAAGAACGAGCCGCAGTGGCTGCTCGAGTGGCGCCTGAAGGCCTTCCGCGCGTGGCAGGCGATGGAAGAGCCGCACTGGTGGGCGAAGCTCGAGTACCCGCCGCTCGACTACCAGGCGGTGAGCTACTGGGCCGCGCCCAAGCAGGCTCCGAAGAGCCTCGACGAGGTCGATCCCGAGATCCTCGAGACCTTCGAGAAGCTCGGCATCCCGCTCGCCGAGCGCGCCGCGCTCGCCGGGGTCGCGGTCGACGCCGTGTTCGACAGCGTGTCGGTCGCCACGACCTTCAAGGGCAAGCTCGCCGAGCTCGGCATCCTCTTCATGAGCTTCGGAGAGGCGGTGCAGCACCACCCCGAGCTCGTGAAGAAGTACCTCGGAACCGTGGTCCCGCCGACCGACAACTACTTCGCCGCGCTCAACAGCGCCGTGTTCTCCGACGGGTCGTTCGTCTTCATCCCGAAGGGCGTGCGCTGCCCGATGGAGCTGTCGACCTACTTCCGCATCAACGCCGCGAAGACGGGCCAGTTCGAGCGCACGCTCATCGTCGCCGAAGAGGGCAGCTACGTGAGCTACCTCGAGGGCTGCACGGCTCCACAGCGCGACGAGAACCAGCTCCACGCCGCCGTGGTCGAGCTCGTCGCGCACACCGACGCGCAGATCAAGTACTCCACGGTCCAGAACTGGTACCCGGGCGACAAAGACGGCAAGGGCGGCATCTACAACTTCGTCACGAAACGCGGGCTCTGCGCCGGCGACCGGTCCCACATCTCGTGGACCCAGGTCGAGACCGGCTCCGCGATCACCTGGAAGTACCCGTCCTGCATCCTGAAGGGCGACGACAGCGTCGGCGAGTTCTACTCCGTCGCCCTGTCGAACCGCCGCCAGCAGGCCGACACGGGCACGAAGATGGTGCACCTCGGCCGCAACACCCGGTCGACCATCGTGAGCAAGGGCATCAGCGCGGGCCGCGGGCAGCAGTCGTACCGCGGGCTCGTGTCCATCGGGAAGAACGCCGAGAACGCCCGCAACCACACCCAGTGCGACAGCCTGCTCATCGGGTCCGAGTGCGGCGCCCACACCTTTCCGTACGTCGACGTCCGCAACGGCAGCGCCACGGTCGAGCACGAGGCCACCACCTCGCGCATCGGCGAAGACCAGCTGTTCTACTGCAAGCAGCGCGGCCTCTCCGAAGAAGACGCCGTCTCGATGATCGTCAACGGCTTCTGCCGCGAGGTCTTCAAGGAGCTCCCGATGGAGTTCGCCGTCGAAGCCCGCAAGCTGCTCGAAGTCAGCCTCGAGGGCGCGGTCGGGTAGCCCTCCGCCGCGCGGCCAGCGCGAGCGCGAGCAGCCAGACCCCCGACGCGCCCGGACCCGCGTTGCAGCCGCAGGACCCGTTCCCGTAGCGGTACGGCGGGTCTTCGCCGTCGCAGTCCTGGTCGAGCCCGTCGTCGGGGATCTCGGCGGCGCTCGGGTGCACGCCGGGCTTCGTGTCGTCGCAGTCGGTCGCGGGTAGATCGGACGCGTCGCATTGGGCCGCGAGGTTGTCGGGGTCGGCGTAGCCATCGCCGTCGAGGTCGACGGGCGCGATCACCGCGCCGACGGCGCCCTCCGGGTCGAGGTCGTCGGGCCAGCCGTCGCAGTCCTCGTCGACGTTCAGCGGATCGCAGCGCTCGGCCGCTCCCGGGTTGATGGACGCCGTGGTGTCGTCGCAGTCGAGGTCGTTGGCCACGCCCTCGGCGCAGTCGAAGACGGGGACGTGCACGTCGCCGAACCCGTCGCCGTCGGCGTCCGCCCACGCGACCAGGCCGCCACCCTGGTCGATCCCGCCGTCGCAGTCGTTGTCCTGACCGTCGCAGATCTCCGTCCCGATCGAGCTGTTCGCGGGGTCGGAGTCGTCGCAGTCCGTGCAGACCGGGTCGCCGTCGCCATCGGCGTCGGGCTCGTCGAGCGTCGCCGTGTCGCAGTCGTCGTCGACGCCGTTGCAGGTCGCCTCGGGCATGCCGGGGCTCCGCAGCGGATCGGCGTCGTCGCAGTCTCCGCCGAGCCCGACCAGCGGATCGACGCCGCACGGCACGGGGCTCCCGCCGCCGTACCCGTCCCCGTCGGCATCGACGTAGCCCTGCCCCACGAGCCCACCATCGACGATGCCGTCGCAGTCGTTGTCCTTCCCGTCGCAGGCGATCTCGGGGAGGAGGTCGTTCACGTCGGGGTCGGTGTCGTCGCAGTCGAACACCGCGACGCGGCCGTCTCCGTCGACGTCGTCCCAGGCGGTCGGCCCCGTGACCCCCGTGGTGTCGAACGCGCCGATCGCACCGCCGTCGTGGGCGCCCTGGAGCCACGAGGGGCTCGAGGGCATCGCGGTCAGGGGGTCGCACGTGGGCATGCCGCCGGGGAGCTGGGGGTCGGCCGTCACGGCGCTGGCCCCGCGGGCATCGCCTGGCGCGTCGCGGACGAAGTTCTGCCACCAGCCGTTGTGGGTGTAGAGCCCGGTGGGGGCGTTGGGGCCGATGGCGTCTCCGGACACCGTATAGGCGAACGCGTTGCTGCGAACCTCGATGCCGGCGCTCTCGAGGTTCAGGGCCCCGCCGGACATCGGGCTCGCGACCCCTCCGACGAACGTGTTGTGGAGCAGCTCGACCGTACCGCCGGTCTCGTTGTAGAGCACGGCGCCTTCGGGCGCCGACGCGCCGAACACGTAGGTGTGCGTCACGATCAGCTCGCGGGACTGGTCGGACCGGTACACCACCCCTCCGCGCTCCGTCGCGGACGTGTCGCAGACGAGGGTGTGGTCGAGCGTGACCTCACCGCGCTCCATCGAGACGACCCCGCCGCGGTCGGCCGAGAGGTCGTGCAGCCAGCTGTGCTCGATGAGGACGGACGCGTTGGGATTGCCCGTCGTGGCGATCGACCCGGACGGAGCGAAGCAGTTGCGCACCTCGACCCAGGACAGCTCGAGCGACTGCTGGTTGAGCAGCGTGCCCACGAACCCGCCGCCACCGCAGTCGATGGTGACGCGCTCGAACCGCATCCCGAGCGCGTAGGGCGGGAGCACCCGCGCGTTCACGAGGGTCACGCCATCGGCCTCGGCCTGGACGGTGACGCCGGACGCGGGGAACTGAAGGCCGGACGCGTCGTAGGCCCCGGGTGCGGTGATCCACACCACCTCGCCCGGCGTGGCCCCCGCGACGGCCGAGGCCACGTCGGTGTGGTCACAGCCGGAGGGGCACACCGTGGCAGCGAGCACCGGTGCGACCAGGAGGAGGCTCATGCCCCCAGGGTATCACCGACGGCAGCGGAACCCGGTGAACGAGAACGCCCGATCGGCGCGCTCCGGCCGCGACGACTTCACGCCGTCGAAGCGGCGCCAGACCGGACTCCCGTTCGAATCGCGCCATTCCTGCGTCGGGCCGGATGCCCGGTCCCAGGTCAGGGGCGCCTCGTCGACCCCGAGCAACCCCCCGCGGGATTCGCAGTAGGCGCGCGCCGCGCCCCACGTCACCTGGGTGACCGGCCCGGGCGGCGGATCGGGAGACCAATCGCGGAGATAGCGCGCGTCGGCGCGACCCGCGCCGATGGCGGCCTCGCGTCCCCAGTCGGGGTTGGCCTCGACGAAGCGCGCGAACGCGGCACCGCTGATGGCGCCCGCACCCTTCGGAGCCGTGGGCCCCGGCTTCGGCTCGGCGCCGGGCACGGGCAGGGTGAAGACCAGCTCCACCGGACCCTCGCCCACGGGCACCGCGACGTTCTGGGACCACGAGCTGCAGCCCTCCGGGCACACGTCGCCCGACGACGCACACCCGAGGGACTCCGGCGGGCACGCGCCGATCTCGAGCACCATCTCGTACGAGCCCGGCAGGATGGGCTCGAAGTGGGCGCGCTCCGCCTCGCGGGTGCCGACGCGGCCGCCGAGCTCGGCCCGACCGAGCGGGCCGTTCGCGACCACCTCGACCGGGCGCGCCGCAGGAGCGGCGATCGCGAGGGTCGCCTCGTACGGCCCGGAGCCCGAGGGGACCTCGACCCGCTGGCTCCCGAGCTCGCACCACGCGGGGCACCGGTCGGGACAGCCCTCGTCGCAGCCGTCGCCGACGGTCCACTCGAGGAACAGGTGCGACGGCGTGGGACGCTCGCCGAGCCGCACCCGCCCGTCTCCGCCGAGCAGCAGGCGCACACCCCCCTCCCACAGCGTGACGGGGTGATCGGGGCCCGGCGTGGCGACCGACAGCGTGACGTCGCGCGTCGACGGGCCCGTGGTGTCGGGCATGGCGAAGCGGAGCACGGCGAAGACCACGAGCAGGGCGGTGCCGATGCCGATGACGAGCGCGGTGATGAAGCGTGAGCGGGGCAAGGTCACCCGACGGGTTCAGTCCGCGACGATTGTGCGGAAGTCGACCCGTCGATTCAACGCGCGCCCCTCCGACGTGCGGTTGTCGCCGATCGGACGGCTCGGCCCGTACCCGCGTGACACGAGCAGATCGGCCGGCACGCCCAGGTCGATCAGGGCCTGCACGACGGACTGCGCGCGGCGCCGCGACAGGTCGTAGTTGTAGACCGGATCGCCCTGCGCGTCGGTGTGGCCCTGCACCTCGACCTTCAGGATGCGGCTGTCGGCGATGAGCGTCGCGGCGACCTCTTCGAGCACGCTGGCGTACTGCTCGAGCGCCACGTCGCGGTCGAGGTCGAAGCGCACGTTGCGCAGCTCGATGCCCTCGGCGGTGATGCGGATCTGAGCGCTGCCGAGCTCGAAGTCGATGGGGGCGGGCTGGGACACGCCTGCGATCACGTCGACGGTCTTCCGGGCGACGGCGAGGCCGTCGGCGCTGGCGAGCACCTGCCAGCGGCCCGGAGGCAGCTCGATGGAGCCGGAGCCGTCGATCGTGACGGGCTCGATGCGGCCCGGCCCCATGGCACCGACCTTCGCGGCGTGCGCCTGGCCCTGGTGCCGGATGCGGACGGGCACGCTCTGGAGCTTCCACTTCGCCTCGAACAGCTGCTGCTGCGTGCCGGGGGGCACCTGGACCGCACCGACGGGCTCGAGGTGGGGGTGGCTCACGGCGATCGACGCGCCCGCGTCGGGGAGGTCGACGACGAGGGTTCCCGAGGTATCCGTGGTGCCGGCGAGCGTGCCGTCGACGCGCACCTCGGCGTCGGCGATGCCCTCGCCGCGGCGGTCGAGCACCTGCACGACGAGCCCGGACGTGGCGTCGAGATCGACCTCGAGGCGGGTCGGGGGCCCGACCTCGGCGAGGGTGACGGAGCGCTCCGCGAGACCGCCGCTCGGCGACGACACCAGCACGTCCCAGTCGCCGGGACCCAGCGGAACGACTGCGCGCCCGTCGGGGCCGGGCTCGATCGGTGGCACCGAGCGGTTGCCGGCCACGTAGATCACGGCGTCGTCGGCGGGCTTCCCGCCGCTGCGCACGAGGATGTCGAGCACGCCGGGCTTCCACACGAGGCCGACCACCGCGGTGTTCACCTCCCCGTCGGTGAGCGCCGTGCCCGACGACCAGGTCTCGAAGGTCGGGTGCACGAGGCGCAGCTCGCGTGGCCCGGCGTCGAGCCCGGAGACCCGCAGACGGCCGCCCGAAGCGGTGCGCGCGAGGGGGCGCCCGTCGACCAGCACCTCGACGCCATCCACGGGTGCGCCGTCGGGGTCGGTGACCACGACCTCGAGCGTGGCGTCGCCGGTCTCCTCGCCGAGCGCGATGGACACGTCGGTCAGGCGCCCGCCGATGTCGGACACCAGCGTCCACGCCACCTCCATGCCCTCCTGGTGGGACGCCACGAGCTCCCACTCGCCGCCGGGGACCTTCTGGAACAGCCGGCGGCCCGGCTCGCCGAGCGAGCCGCCCTCGTAGGGCTCGGGCCCGTCGAACTCCACGTAGGCGTCGGCCGGGCCGCGCGGCGTGTTGGCCGCGACGCGCACGGCGCCCTGGTCCCAGATCAGGCCGAGCCCCACGGCCTGCAGGCCCTCGCGCAGCTCGACCGTCTTCGACGCGGTCACGAGCGCCTCGCCGGTCGCGCGAAGCGTCACGGGGCCCGTCTGGAGGTCGAACAGCCGCAGCTCGCCGCCGGTCCCGGTGCGCCCGACCGAGGCCCCGTCGAGGTCGATCTCCACGTCCTCGAGCGGCCGCCCGTCGGGGTCGGTGAGCTTCACGACGAGGTCGCTCGCGCCCTCTGCCGCGGCCTGCAGGCGGAAGGCCGCGTTGAGCGGCACGGGGCCGCCGGGCTCGACGAGCAGCGACCGCTCCTGCAGCCCGTACGCGGGGGACGAGAGCACGCAGGCCCAGCGCCCGTTCGAGAGCTGGACGAGGCGCTCGCCGTGGTCGCCGAGCTTCAGCGGCGGCAGGGCGCGCGGGCCCTGGAAGAACACCGTGCCGTCGCGGATGGGGCCGTGCGGGCCGAGTGCCGTCACGCGCACCGTGCCCGGCGCGTAGTACAGCCCGAAGTCGGCCCTGCCGGAGCCGGCCTGGAGGTCGACCTCCTGGGACTCCTCGTCGAAGTAGCGCGCGTCGACCGCGACCTCGTGGGTGGTCTCCTCGAGGCCCGCGATGCCGATTGCGCCCTGCCCGGCGGTGCCGATCGCGACACCGTCGATGCGGACCTCGGCCCCGAGGACCCCGTTGCCCTGAGGGTCGGCGATCGTCACGTCGAGCCGGGCGTCGCCGCGGGTGGGGAGGAGCACGACCTCGATCGCGATGGGCTCGGTGCGCCCGGGCTGGACGTCGATCTCGCGCGTCTGGCTGCCGTAGCCGTCGGCGCCCACCGAGAGCGTCCACGTGCCGGGGAGGACCTGGGTTGCCCACGTGCCGTCGGCGAGGGCGAGGGGCGGCGCGCCTTCTTCTTCGAGCCGGATGGCCGGCGTGACCGCTTCGCCCTTCTCGGTGGCGACCACCACGCGCAGCTCGACGGGCGCCCAGTCGAGCCGGACCTCGCCCGAGTCGCGGATCTGCACGGCCTGGAGCCCGGGCGCCGAGATCACGGGGCGGGCCTTGCCCTCCCAGCGGATCGTGCCGTTCGCGTCGGAGGCGACCACCACGCCGTCGTCGAACGCGGCCTCCGCGCCCGCCACGGGCACGCCGTCGGGGTCGAGGACGGTGATCTCGTACGTCAGGATCCGCGGTTGCGGCGGCTCGATGCGCGGGCCGAAGGCGGCCACGACGGCCGCCGACACGCGCCACGTGGGGGACCCCGCCGCATCGAGGATCGCGCGGGCCCCGAGGACGTCGAGCGCGACGTGCTCGGTGGCCGCGAAACCCCCGTGCACACCGACCTCGAGCGGCACGCCGCGGCGGATCCGCACGTCTTCGGCGAGGGGCACGGAGCCCCGCACCGCGAGGCCGGCCGCCCACCGATCTCGGACGTGGTCGAGCCCCACGCCGCCTCCGACGATCGCGCCGCCGATCGCATCGGCCGGTGCGACCGACCCCTCGAAGGCCCCGTCGAGCGCAGCCGAGACCGTCCACAGGGTGCCCGCGCGCGCCGTGACGTGGACCTCGGGGATCACGCGACCCGAGCCCGCGAAGAGCCCGGGCTGCCCGGTCGGGAGCCGCGCCCCGAGCCCTCCGCCGAGCCGCACGCGCTGCACCGTGGTGCGCGCCCAGAGCGTCGCGGAGGCGTCGCCGAACGCCGGGCCCTGCGCGACGAGGTCGGAGGTGCCGTACACCCGGAACGGCGCATCCACCGCCACGGACAGGAACTCTGCGAGGCCCACGGCCCCCTGCAGGCGGGCGACGGTCGCCAGGCCCACGAGGTCGGTGGTGCTGGCGTCGGGCTCGGTGCGGACGAGCGGCGCCACGTCGAGCGAGCCGCGCAGGCCGATGGCGATGCCCGCGCGCCCGAGCTCCGGCGCTTTCGACAACAGCGCGGGGCTGTCGTGCGCACCGTCGTGGACGGGGAGGCCCGCGCCGTCGGCATCGAGGCCCCCGGCGAGCGCGGGGGCGAGCAGGGTCCACGACCACATGCGCGGGAGTGTAGCGCTGCGAGGCGGTCCGGCAATCTGGATGGAGCAGTCCGGTTTGGTTAGGCGGGGCCTCCTGGAGGACAGATGCTGGAGCTGGTCGACGTCCACGCCGAGGTGGACGGCAAGCCCATTCTCAAGGGTCTCTCGCTGGTCGTGAAGGCGGGCGAGGTCCACGCGATCATGGGTCCGAACGCGGCTGGCAAGAGCACCCTGTCGAAGGTGATCTGCGGGCACGAGGCATTCCGCGTCACCGGGGGCGACATCCGCTTCGAGGGGCAGAGCGTGCTCGAGCTCGCCCCCGAAGAGCGTGCGCGGATCGGCATCTTCCTGAGCTTCCAGCACCCGGTCGAGATCCCCGGTGTGTCGACCAGCTACTTCCTGAAGGCCGCGGTCAACGCGGTGCGCAAGGCGCGCGGTCTCGACGAGCTGTCGGCGGTCGACTTCCTGAAGCAGGCGCGCGAGAAGATGAAGCTCGTCGACATGACGAAAGACCTGCTGAACCGCTCGGTGAACCAGGGCTTCTCGGGCGGTGAGAAGAAGCGCAACGAGATCTTCCAGATGGCGATGCTCGAGCCGAAGCTCGCCATCCTCGACGAGATGGACAGCGGGCTCGACGTCGACGCCCTGCGGATCGTGGCAAACGGCGTGAATGCGCTACGCAGCCCGGAGCGCGCGATGCTCGTCATCACGCACTACCAGCGGCTGCTCGACTACCTGGTGCCCGACTACACGCACATCCTCGTCGACGGGCGCATCGTGAAGTCCGGCGACGCCGACCTCGCGCGCGAGGTCGAGGATCGCGGCTACGACTGGATCCGCGCCGAGCTCGGCGCGGCCGCGGGGGCGTGATGGAGGCCCGCGACGCGTACGTCGCCGCGTTCGAGTCGGCCCGGGCGTCGCTCCCGGGTGTCGCAGCGCTGCGGCGGGCGGCGATCGAGGGGCTCGAGTTCCCGATGCGCCGCAACGAGGCCTGGCGGTTCACCTCGGCCCGCCAGCTGCTCGCCGAGGTCCGCCCCTGTGCGTACGGCGTCTTCGGCGCGCTCCCCGAGGGCGTGCAGGGCGTCGAGGCGCTGGGCTCTGTGGCGGGCACGCGGCTCGGCTCCGTGGCGTCGAGCGACGGCTTCGCCGGGCTGAACGCCGCTTTCTTCAAGGACTTCGCGCTCTTGGCGACCGAGGCGGGCGCCTCTCGCACCGTCGAGCTGTCCACGCAGCTCGGGGGCCTCGCGACGCCGCGCGTCCTCGTGGTCGGCGAGTCGGGGTCGCACACCGAGGTGCTGCTGCACCACGCGCTCCGGCCGGGGCTGGCCGTGCCCGTCGTCGAGATCGTGGCGCTCGCCGGCGCCCGCGTGTCCCTCACGCACGTCGTCGAGGGCGAGGGCGATCTGGCCGGCTGCATCGCGGTCGAAGCGGGCGAGGGGAGCGAGGTCGCCGTGCAGTCCGTGCTCGCGGGCGTCGGCATCGCGCGGCTCGATCTGACGGCGCGGCTCGGTCCGTCGAGCCGCCTCGACACCAGCGGGCTCGTGCTGGGCGCCGGGTCGGCGCACGCCGATCACCACCTCTGCATCCACCACAGCGGGGCCGGCGCCACGAGCACCCAGCGGTTCCGCAACATCCTCGACGCGCGCTCGAGGGCCGTGTTCACGGGCGAGGTTCACGTGCTGCGCGACGTGCCGGGCGCCGATGCGACGCAGACCGCCAACACCCTGCTGCTGTCCGACGACGCGAGCGCGGTCGCCCGCCCCTGGCTCGTGATCGACAACGACGACGTCGCGGCGTCCCACGGCGCCACGGTCGGGCGGCTCGACCCCGACGCGCTGTTCTACCTGCGGTCGCGCGGCGTGGGTGCGCTCGAGGCCCGCCGCCTGCTCACCCGCGCCTTCGCGGGCGAGGTGATCGAGACGGTGCCCGCGGCCTTCCGCGAGGGCGTCGAGCACGTGGTCGAGCGCTACCTCGCGGGGAGGGTGTCGTGACCTTCGACGTCGACGCCGTCCGCGCCCAGTTCCCCATCCTGCGCGAGGCCGGGCTCGACGGCCGGCCGCTCGTGTACTTCGACAACGCGGCGTCCTCCCAGAAGCCGCTCGCCGTGCTCGATGCCATCCGCGCGTACTACGAGCACGACCACGCGAACGTCCATCGCGGCGTGCACGTGCTGTCGCGGCGCGCCACCGAGGCGTACGAGGCGGCACGCACGGATGTCGCGCGGTTCGTCGGTGCCGCATCGCCCGACGAGATCGTCTTCACCCGCGGCACCACCGAGGCGCTGAACCTCGTGGCCTACGCGTGGGCCGCGTTCCTGTCGCCCGGCGACGAGATCCTGCTCACCGAGCTCGAGCACCACTCGAACATCGTCCCGTGGCAGCTCGTCGCGCGTCAGACCGGCGCCCGCATCCGCGCGGTGCCCATCCACGACGACGGCACGCTCGATCTCGAGGCGTTCGAGGCGCTCCTCGGGCCGCGCACGAAGGTCGTCGCGGTCACCCACGTCAGCAACGCCCTCGGCACCGTGGTCGACGTGGCCCACATCGCCGAACGGGCCCACGCGCACGGGGCGATCGTCGTGGTCGACGGCGCCCAGGCCGCTCCGCACGGCGCGGTCGACGTGGCGGCGCTCGGCGCCGACTTCTACGCGCTGTCCGGCCACAAGATGTACGGCCCGACGGGCATCGGTGCCCTGTGGGGGCGGGCGTCCCTGCTCGAGCAGATGCCGCCATGGCAGGGCGGCGGCGAGATGATCGAGACCGTCACCTTCGAAGAATCCACCTGGGCCCCACCGCCCGCGCGCTTCGAGGCCGGCACGCCGAACATCGCCGGCGCGGTCGGGCTCGGCGCCGCGGCGCGGTGGATGCTCGACCTCGGCCCCGCGGCCATCGCGGCCCACGAGGCGTCGCTGCTCGCGCGCGCCACCGAGCTCGTCGGGGCCATCGCCGGGGTCCGTCTCGTCGGCACGGCGCCGCACAAGGCCGGCGTGCTGTCGTTCGTGACCGACGGCCTGCACCCGCACGACATCGGCACGCTGCTCGACGAGCAGGGCATCGCCGTCCGCACCGGCCACCACTGCGCCCAGCCCGTGATGCGCCGCATGGGCGTCGACGCGACGGCGCGCGCGAGCTTCGCCGCGTACAACACGCTCGCCGAGGTCGAGCGGTTCGCCGCGGCGCTCCAGCGCACGGTCACGCTGTTCGGCTGACTACATCAGGATCCCGTTGGCGTCGGGCCCCGGCACGGGCGGCAGGCCCGTCTCGCCGAGCCGGCTGCGCAGGTCGCGCTCGATCGTCTTGCTCATCGCGAACAGCGGCAGGCCGTTCCAGAACATCGTGAACGGGTCTTCCAGCACGCGGCCCGCTTCGCTGATCAGCGCGAACGACAGGCAGATCAGCACGTTCATCGGGATGGTGAGCACGTCGAGCTCGCTCACGATCGCGAACGGCAGCAGCCACGCGTAGTACTTGATGAGCTGCTCGGCGATGAAGCCGTAGCCGCGCGGCAGCGGGGTCTTCTTGATGCGCTCGCAGCCGCCCTGGATGTCGAGCAGGTGCCGCACGCTCTCGTCGAGCTGCTGGAGCCGGTGCGGGCTCATGTCGTGGTCGTCGGCCCACGTCGTGAAGTCGAGGTGGTTCAGGTGGAGGATGGCGTGCGTCGTGTTCGACTTCTCGGGGAGGTCGGCCAGCTCGGATTCGCCCAGGAAGGCGCGCACGTCGTCGTCGGCGAACGGATCCTCGTTGCGCAGCAGGCACCGGAGCGTGTGCACGTAGGCGATCTGCCGGCGGACGAGGAGCTGTGACGTGGGCTCGTCGTGGCGCCCGATCCAGCTGACGACCTGGGTCGAGAAGTGCCGGGACGTGTTGATGAGGCGGCCCCACAGCTGGCGGCCCTCCCACCAGCGCGCGTAGGCCGAGTTGGTGCGGAAGGACACGAAGATGCCGATCGCGCCGCCGACCACGGCCACCGGCATCGTGGGCAGCTTGAACAGCGCCGGGATCACGTCGAGCACGTGCAGCTTGTAGATCAACACGCAGATCGACGCCGAGAACGCCGACCAGACGACGTTCTCGCGCTGCCATCGCAGGAGCCCCGTCACGGACCCCCGGTTGCTCACCATCATGCGGACACCCCCATCCCCGGCGCACTAACCGCGCGGAAAGCGGATACAACCGCTGGCCGGAGGTCGGATGAGCGTCGTCGTGATCAACTGTGGCAGCACCTCGCTGAAGGCCGAGCGCATCGACCCCGTGTCGGGCGAGCGTTTCGCGTCCGTGCACGTCGAGCGGATCGGCGAAGAGGTGCCCGACCACGGCGCCGCGCTGGCCGCCTCGCTCGACCGGCTGCTCGACGGGTCGGTCGAGGTCGTGGGGCACCGCGTCGTGCACGGCGGCGACCGGTTCACGGCGCCCGTCCGCATCGACCCCGACGTGGTGCGGGCCCTCGAAGCGCTCGTGCCGCTCGCCCCGCTGCACAACCCGGCCAACATCGCGGGCATCCGCGCAGCGCTCGAGGCCCTGCCCGACGTGCCGCACGTCGCGGTCTTCGACACCGCGGTCCACGCCACGCTCCCGCGCCGCGCGCACACCTACGCGCTGCCGTTCGACCGGGCCCGCGCGCAGGGCATCCGGCGCTACGGCTTCCACGGCCCGAGCCACGCCTGGGTCGCCGAGCGCGCCGCCGAGTGGATGCAGGCCGACGTGCGCGACCTGCGCCTGATCACGTGCCACCTCGGCGGGGGCTGCAGCGTGACGGCCTGGGAGAACGGCGCCTCGGTCGAGACCAGCATGGGCCTCACGCCGCTCGAGGGGCTCGTGATGGCGTCGCGGTCCGGGGATGTCGATCCGGGCGCCCTGATTGCGTTCGCTCGGGCCGAAGGGCTCGACCTCGACGGGCTGGATCACGTGCTGAACCACGAGAGCGGTCTGCAGGGCCTCGCTGGCTCGCGGGATCTGCGCGATCTCGAGGCCCGCGCCGCGGAGGGCGACGATGCGGCGCGGCTCGCCATCGGCGTGTTCGCGCACCGCGTGCGGAAGTACATCGGCGCGTACGCCGCGGTGCTCGGCGGGGTCGACGCCATCGTGATGACCGGCGGCATCGGCGAGAACGCCGTCGCGATGCGCCAGCGGATCGCGCAGCGCTTCGAGTACCTCGGGCTCGCGCTCGACCCCGAGCGCAACGCCGACGCCCGGCTCTCCGACGCGTCGCCGGTCGCCGAGCTCTCCACCGAGCGGAGCCGCACGAAGCTGCTCGCCGTGAAGACCGACGAGAACCGGTCGATCGCGATGGCCGCGCTGAAGATCGCCCGCGGCGGCGCCGACATCGCGGCCCTCCCGCCGATCCCGGTGAAGGTCAGCGCGCGGCACGTCCACCTCTCGCCCGACCACGTCGAGGCGCTGTTCGGTCCCGGCTACACGCTCACGCCGCGCGCGCCGCTCGGTCAGCCGGGCCAGTTCGTGTGCGGAGAGCGCGTCACCATCGTCGGCCCGAAGAGCCGCATCGAGCGGGTCGGCATCATCGGGCCTCCGCGGGGCGCGTCGCAGGTCGAGATCTCGCGCACCGACGAGTTCGCGCTCGGCGTCGACGCACCCGTCCGACTGTCCGGCGACCACCGGAACACCCCGGGCATCACCATCGTCGGCCCGAAGGGCGAGGTGGTGCTCACGTCGGGCCTCATCTGCGCCTGGCGCCACATCCACATGACCCCCGCAGACGCCGAGCAGTACGGCGTGCAGCACGGCGACCACGTCGAGGTCGAGCTCGACACCGACGGCCGGGATCTCGTCTTCCGCGACGTGATGGTCC
This sequence comes from Alphaproteobacteria bacterium, assembly GCA_020632875.1. Classification (GTDB taxonomy): domain Bacteria; phylum Myxococcota_A; class UBA796; order UBA796; genus JACKEQ01. The sequence continues at coordinate 493,310 of JACKET010000004.1, read as the reverse complement.
GCGTGAAGGACAGCTACGCGCTCGAGATGCACATCGACACCGACGAGGCCAACGCGGCCGAGCTCGGGCGCAACGCCACCGGGATGCTCGTGCCGACCGGGGCGAACGTGCGCGTCACGCGCCGCGACACCCGCCACGACCGGGTGGATCCGTGATCGTCCTCCTCGCGGCCTGTGCGCCGACGCCGCTGTACCCCGTGCTCGGCGAGCCCGTGACGGTCGTCCCCTCGCCGGGGCTACCGCCCGAGATCGTCCCGAACAACGCGAACAACAACCTCGATGTCGAAGAGCACGACGGGCGGCTGTGGATGGCGTTCCGCTCGGCGCCGACGCACTTCGCCGACACCGAGGTCGACCTGTGGGTCATGTCGACCGCCGACCAGGTCACCTGGGAGTACGAGGGCCACTTCCGCTACGGGATCGACCTGCGCGAGCCCCAGCTCGTCTCGTACGGCGGCGAGCTGCACCTCTTCTTCGCGACGCTCGGCTCCGACCCGCTCGACTTCGAGCCGGGCACGCCGCTCCACAGCCTCTACGTCAGCCGCGGCGACTGGACGACGCCGGGGCCGGTGTTCTCGCGCGGGTTCATCCCGTGGCGCATCAAGGTCGTGAACGACCGGATGGAGGTCACCGGGTACGACGGCGGCGAGAACGTGTACGAGTTCGCGGATCGCGAGCCCATCCAGATCCGCTGGCTGCAGTCGACGAACGGGCTGGACTGGTCGCCGGTCGTCCCCGGGAAGTCCGTCGTGCTCGAGGGCGGCGGGAGCGAGACCGACGTCGAGTACCTGGAGGACGGGTCGATCGTCGCCGTCGTGCGCAACGAGGCCGGCGGGCCCGAGGGTTTCGGGTCCTTCGTCTGCACGGCCCCCGCTGACGACCTCGGCACGTGGTCCTGCGACACCGACCCGAAGAAGTACGATTCGCCGCTGTTGTTCCAGCACAACGGCGAGGTCTGGCTCGTCGCCCGGCGCAACGTCACCGACTCGGGCGCGTACGACCTCGAGCGCGACGACCTCACGCTCGAGCAGCAGTACCTCCAGTACCAGGCCGACTACTGGGGCAAGCCGAAGCGGTGCTCGCTGTGGCGCGTCGACCCCGAGACGCGGACCACCGAGTTCGCCGCCGACCTCGCGAGCAAGGGCGACACGTGCTTCCCGGAGGTCGTGCGCTCGGGGGTGACCTTCCGGATCTTCAACTACACGTCGCCCCTCGACTCCGCTGGCGACCCCTTCTGGCTGCAGGGCCAGACGGGGCCGACGCACATCGTGTACCAGGACCTCGAGCTCGTGAAGGAGCGGTTCCTGGACGAATAGGTCGCCTGGTTGGCGGGCGGGAGGCCAACGGGGCCGGAACCGAGACCGCCATTCGTCCCACAACCTCCGTGTCCTCCGTGTCCTCCGTTCCTCCGCGTCCTCCGTGCCGAGAGAACGCGCGCCGGAACGCCTCGGTCTCCGACGCCCCGGCAGAGAGCCCGTCCCCGGTGGTCAAGTTCTCAGCACGGAGGGTCGGAGGAGGGGAGGGACACGGTGTCCGTCGTCGTCGGGCCGAGCGTCGGTCGGTTCCCGAAGTCGAGGTGGACTCGGCGCGGATCCGGGCTCTCGGGCACGAGCAGGCCCATGCGAGCTGGACTCGTGGGGCGCCACCCGGCAGCCCGGATCCGGCCTTCAGCCAGGACCTCTGTGTCCTCCGTCCCTCCGCGTCCTCCGTGCTGAGAGAGCGCGCGCCGGAACGCCGCCATCTCCGAAAGCCCCGCCAGAGAGCCCGTCCCCGGCGGTCGAATTCTCAGCACGGAGGATCGGAGGACGGGAGGGACACAGTGTCCGTCGTCCCGAGCGTCGGTCGGTTCCCGAGCTCGGGTGAGCTCGACCGTTCGTGGGCGCCACACTCGACACTCGACACTCGACACTCGAGAGAGCGCCTTGGTGGTTAACGGGCGCCGGCTCGGGCACACTGGACCGATGATGTGGACCGTCCTCGCCGCGCTGGCCGCCGAGCGTCCGCCGCCCGCCGGGCCCCCGACGGAGCGGCTGGAGTACGCGAGCGTCGTGCTGTCGAGCCAGCTCCGCGTGCTCGTCGCGCACCACCCGACGTGGAAGACCGTGAGCATCGCGACGGTCATCGAGGGCGGGCAGGTCTCCGAGCCCACGCCGGGCGCGTCCCGCGCGCTCGTCGACGCGTGGCTCGCGTCCAGTCCCAGTGGGCGTCCGGTCCGCGACGCGTACGACCGGCTCGGTGCCGAGGCGAAGGTGCGCGTGGAGCCCGAGAGCACGGTGTTCTGGGTGCACGGTCCCGCGGATGCGACCGAGCCGCTGCTGCTCCTCGAACGCCAGCGCCTGAGCCGGCCCCTGGCGCAGGTCGACAGCGCACCGCTGCCCTCGCGACCCGCCGTCGACGACGGATTCACGTCCCGCTACCTCGAGGTCGCGTTCGAGACGCTGTACCCCGAGGGCCACCCGTACCACGCCATCTGGCGGCCACCGGCGCCCGGCGCCTCGCTCGCATCGGCCGCGTCGCTCGCGGAGGCCACGTGGACGCCCGCGCGCACCACGCTGGTCGTGGCCGGTCCCACGCCGCCATCGCGGGTGCTGTGCCTGCTCGACGCGACGCGGTGCGGCTCCGCGCCCGACCTCCAGCTCGCCGAGGCCACCCTCGCGCTCCCCGAGCCCTCCGCGTGGGAGGCGCCGGACCTCCCGTCCCCGGTCGACACCGACGTGGGCCCCGTGGAGGCGGGCATCTCGAGCCCCGTGGTGCTGCTCGGCTGGTCGCTGCCGGGCATCGACGCGGGAGGCCTGCAGATCGACCGGTTCGCGCGGTCCTTCGTCGAGGGCGCGCTGCGCGAGCAGGCCGCGCTCCCGGAGCACGGGCTGTCGCGGTGCCACCTGTTCGAGGGCCGGGCCAACAGCACGCTGCTGTGCGTCGTGCGGGGCGATGCGGGCCTCGACGTGCGCCGGCTGCGCAAGCGGCTGCGGCACGGCTGGTCGACGAAGGGGCTGGACGAGAGCGCCGAGGGGTGGCGGAAGCGCCAGCTGGCCGGGCTCCTCGGGGCGTCGGGCGACGCGGAGCACGTGCAGGCCGTGGCGGAGCACCTGCACCGCTCGCAGGAGGTCGACGTGCACGGGGGTGAGCTGTCCGCGCTCGCGTTCGGCGCGGAGGCGGTCGAGCGGCTGCTCGACGAGGTGCTGACGGAGGAGCGGATGGTGGTGGTGCGCCTGACGCCATAGGAGAGGGCGATGCTCCTCTTCCTGCTCGCGTGTACCCCGGTGCCCACGCCCGTCCCCGCGGTCGACCGGTGGCGGCCGGCCGACGAGCCCGGCGGGTGGGCGGTCGGCGTGCGCACCGAGCAGGTCGCGGATCCCCGCGGCGGCGAGCTCGTCGTCGAGGTCTGGTACCCCGCGTCCGATGACGGCGCGCCCGCCGACTACGGGCTGCCGTACGCGCTCGACAGCCTCGCGCTGCGCGACGCGACGCCCACGGGCGGGCCGCATCCGCTGGTGATGTTCTCGCACGGCCACGGCGGGGCGCGGCAGCAGTCGGTGTTCCTCACCGAGCACCTCGCTTCGCACGGGTTCGTCGTGGTCGCGGTCGACCACCCGCACGACACGATCTTCGACTACGACGAAGATCTCGTGCCGGTCGTGGCCGCGCGCCGCCCCGACGACGTCCGGTTCGCGCTCGACTGGGCGCTCGCGTCCACCGCCACGTCCGGGCACTGGCTCGACGGTGGGATCGACACGGGGGCCGTGGGGATGCTGGGCCACAGCTTCGGCGCGTGGACCTCGCTGGTGCTGGGCGGCGGCGTGCTCGACGTCGAGCAGGGCATCGCGTACTGCGAGGCGATGGATCCGGCCGGCTGCGGAATCGTCGGTGCCATCGAGCTCGACGGGCCTCCGCCCGCGCCCGATCCGCGCATCACGGCCACCATGCTGCTCGCTCCGGGCGGCTGGTACAGCTTCTCCGACCTCGGCGGGGTCGGCCCGGCCCTGGTGGTGTCCGGCAGCCGCGACGGCGACCTCCCGTTCGAGGAGGAGCAGCGGCCCACCTTCGACGCGCTCGGCACGCCGCGCACGCTCATGGTCCTCGAGAACGGCGGGCACTTCGGCTTCACCGACGGCTGTGCGCTGGTGCCGCTCGCAGACTGTGCGGGCGCCGACGATGGCTACATGGAGCCGCTGCGCATGCAGGCGCTCACGAAGACCGTGGTGACGGCCTTCGCGGGGGTCGAGCTGCTCGGCGAGCCGCGCTACGCCGCGTGGCTCGAGGCGCTCGCGTGGCCCGACGACGAGGTGCGCTGGGAGGCGGTGGACTGACCGCGCTCAGAACAGCAGGAAGCCCGCGTACGCCGAGTCCGAAGCGTCGGGCAGGATGTGCACGGCGTACTGCGCCCGGTCGACCTCTTCGCCCACGGCGTCGTACAGCACGAGGTCGATGACGTACTGGCCGGTGGGCGCGGGGTCGACGGTGCCGGCGAAGTCGCTGCAGTCGAACACGGCTTCGGTGTCGGAGGGAGCGAGGACCTGCACGAGGAAGCCGGACGGGCAGTCGGTCGGACCGGCCTCGTCGTAGACCTCCCACGTCGCGTCGATGCGGCCCCCCAGCGATTCGCTGGGCTCGACGGGGGCGAGGGGGTCGGTGGGGTCGTGCGAGCACGCACCGAGCGCGAGGAACAGGAGGGGACGCATGGAAGGACCCTATCCGGGCGGGCTCCCGGCGGCCTCAGTCGCGTGCGAGCAGCACCTGCCAGTCGGTGAACCCCATGCTCTTCCAGAACGCCACGGCGCGCGTGTCGGCGGTGAGCGTGCCGACCTCGGTGCGCGGATACCCGCCCCCCCGCGCGGAGGCGAGCAGGGCCTCGACCAGGCGCCGGGCGATGCCCTGGCGACGGTGGCTGTCGCGGACGTAGAGGTCGCCGATGCGCATCGTGGGCTCGCGGTCGACGACCGGCACCACGAGGTTCGGGAACCCGCGCACCATGCCCACGGGCTGGCCCGCGTCGTCCGCGATCCAGACCGTCTCGAACGGCTGAGGCGCGAACCAGCTCTCCATGTACGTCCGCATGTGCGGCCGGGCGTCGGAGCTGCGGCGGAAGCGGGGATCCGCCGCCGTTCCGCAGTCCATCAGCGCCTCCCAGAGGTCGAGCAGCGCTTCGGTGTCGGAGGGCCGGCCGGGCCGGATGCCGATCAACGGAGGATCGAGCGGCCGGCGTAGACCGCGGCGTTGCCGAGGGCCTCTTCGATGCGGAGCAGCTGGTTGTACTTCGCGACGCGGTCGGTGCGGCAGGGCGCGCCGGTCTTGATCTGGCCCGTGCTGCACGCCACCGCGAGGTCGGCGATGGTGACGTCTTCGGTCTCGCCGGACCGGTGCGACATCACGCTCGTGTAGCTCGCCTTGTGCGCCGTGTTCACGGCCGCGAGGGTCTCGGTGAGCGTGCCGATCTGGTTGACCTTGATGAGGATGCTGTTGGCGACGTTGCGCGCGATGCCATCCTTCAGGCGCTTCGTGTTCGTGACGAACAGGTCGTCGCCGACGAGCTGCAGGCGATTGCCGAGCTTCGCGGTGAGCTTCTCCCACCCGGCCCAGTCGTTCTCGTCGAGGCCGTCTTCGATCGAGAACAGCGGGTACTTCTCGGCGAGGCCTTCGTAGAAGCCGATGAGCTCGTCGCTCGACCACTGGGCGTTCTCGCCGCCGAGCGTGTAGACGCCATCCTTGTAGAACTCGGACGCGGCGACATCGAGGGCCAGGACCACCTGGTCGCCGAGCTTGTAGCCGGCCGCCTCGACGGCCTCGCAGATGAGGTCGAGCGCGGCGCTGTTGTTCTCGAGGTCGGGCGCGAAGCCGCCCTCGTCGCCCACGCCCGTCGCGAGGCTGCGGCCCTTCAGGACCTTCTTCAGCGAGTGGTAGATCTCGGCGCCCCAGCGCAGGCCCTCGGCGAACGTGTCGGCGCCCACCGGCATGACCATGAACTCCTGGATGTCGACGTTGTTGTCGGCATGGGAGCCGCCGTTGAGGATGTTCAGCATCGGGACGGGGAGCGTGCGCGCCACGGTGCCGCCCACGTACCGGTAGAGCGGGAGGCCGGTGACGGCCGCGCCGGCCTTCGCGGCGGCGAGCGATGCGCCGAGGATGGCGTTCGCGCCGAGGCGCGCCTTGTTCGGCGTGCCGTCGAGCTCGACGAGCAGCGCGTCGATGGCGGACTGATCGCGGCAGTCGAGGCCGATGAGCTGGTCGGCGATGGGGCCGTTCACGTTGGCCACCGCGGTGTCGACGCCCTTGCCGACCCACCGATCCTTCACGCCGTCGCGGAGCTCGACCGCCTCGTGCTCGCCGGTGCTCGCACCGGACGGGACGGCCGCGCGCCCGACGTGCCCCTGCTCGGTCCGGATCTCGACCTCGACGGTGGGATTCCCCCGGCTGTCGAGAATGGAGCGCCCGCGAACTTCGAAGATGGTGGCCATCGTTTCCTCCGCCCAGTGGATGGCCGACGGGCGTAACCCGGTGACACGGCAAGTGGCGGATTGTAGGATGCGCCCGATGCTGACCAGGATTCTCTTGCCAGGCCTGCTGCTGCTGCCCCAGCTGGCCCTCGCCCGGAACGCCGGGTGGTTCTTGAAGGGCGCCGCCACTGTGGAGATCGCAGGAACCGTCGAGGTGCCGCTGTACCGCGGCACGATCGGCGATCACCGCCCGATGATCGCGGTCGACCGCGAGGTCGACGGCAAGAAACGCTCGGTGCTCGCCATCGTCGACGTCGGCATGGGGTGGACAACCGTCGGGCGCGATCTCGCCGGCGAGCTCGGCATCGTGCCCGAGGCCACCGACCTGAACGGCGAGTGGGCCCAGGTCGCGACGGTCGACGCGCTGTCGATCGACGGCGTCACCCTGCGCGAGCTGCGCGTGCAGGTCGTCCCCGGCGACGAGCTCGTGATCGGGTTCGGCGCGCTCGACGAGCTCGCGGTGGCCGTCCTCCCGTCGAAGGGCGTCGTGAAGATCGCGCCCGCGTCCGAGGGCAAGAAGCTGGTCGAAGAGGTCGGCGAGGCCGTCCCCCTGTTCCGTCAGACCAAGGGCAAGTGGGTCGAAGACGGCAAGAAGGTCTACGGCAACGGGCTCTCGTTCGCCGTGAACGGGTCCATCAGCGGGCGCGACGGCCGCGTGATGCTCGACACCGCGCGGGCCTGGAGCCGCGTGTCGAAAGACTACCGGGGCACCGACGAGCGCCGCCGCCACGGCATCGTGCACTACCGCGGCCGCGGCAGGCTCGGCAGCTCCGAGATCGCCGAGAGCTGGGTCGAGATGGACGAGTCGCTCATCGACCCCGCGAACGACTTCGTGGGCGCGCTCGGCTACGACCAGCTCTACACGGTCGATCTCGCGGTCAGCCCGACCCACTCGCTCGCCGCCGTGAAGAAGGTCGACGACATCCGCTACACGCCGACGGTCGAGCGGGTGCTCGAGCTGGCGCGCGCCCGGTGGGAGGCTGCTGGCCTCTCCGACAAAGACGAGCGCTCCGTGCGTCCGCCGAAGCTCGAGCTCGACGACGGTCCCGTCGATCCGAAGGAGCTCGAGGGCGACCTCGGCGATCCGTCGGTGATGTCGCTCGAGCGCAGCCTGGCGCGGGCGCTCTGGGATGCCGGCAAGCTCGAAGAGGCGATGCCGCACTACCTCTCGGCCGCCGAGGCCGCGGGCGACCGCTGTGCCCCCCAGATGGAGCTCGGCGTCCGTCGGCTCGCGTGGTCGGGCTCGCTGCAGGAGCAGAAGTTCATCATCGAGCTCATCCGTCAGCCGCTGCGCGAGGCGGGCGAGCTGTGGGACCGCTGGGATGCCCTCGACCCCGCGACGCGCGACAAGGTGCGGCGCTACGAAGACGTGCCGCCCGGCACCTTCAAGATCGAGCAGGATCGCCGCTGCCTCACGGCCTGGGGCACGCTGATGGCGGCCTACGTGGCCCAGGGCAACACCACCGAGGCCTCGAAGATCTACTCCGAGCACCACGGCAAGGATCCCGTCGTCGCGTTCGCCCAGGGCCTGTCGCTGCTCTTCCAGGGCCAGCCGAAGACCGCCGAGATCCCGATCCGCGAAGCGCTCTCGGTCGACGTGGCCGAGTCGGCCGACTTCGAGCTGGGCCTCGGTCGGGCGCTCGCCGAGCAGGGCAAGAAAGAGGCCGTCGAAGCCATCGTCGACGAGATCCCCGGCCTCGATGTCGAGTACCCGCTCACCTCCGCGCTCATGGCGGTGCACTGGGGCCGGCTGCTGGGCGGTGACGAGGGCGCGAAGGCCATGGCCGAGCGGCTCGTGAAGCAGGATCCGTACTGGGTCCCCGGCCAGATCGCGGGGCTCGTCGCCGGCGCCGAGTCCGCCAACCTCGCGCAGGTCGGCGCCGAGCTCGTGCGCCAGCGCGGGCGCTACGCCGGCGACCTCGCGCAAGACGTGCACGCCGCGGTGTACACGGCGCTCAACGGCGACCCGGCGAAGGCGCGCAAAGACCTCCGCGCGATCGAGAAGGCCAACCCGCCGACGCCCGATCTGTACGCGGGCATGGCGGTCGTCGCCGCGATGCGGGGCAAGACCGAGCGCCTCGACGAGGCCATCAAAGAGCTCCGGCTTCGCTACCCGACCATCCCCGCCGGGGATCTCGGGCTCGTGCCGGCGGCCGACGACGGCGGCGAATAGCACGTGACGCCCCGCTGCCTCGCGCTGGTCGGGGCGCTCGCGCTCGGCGCGTGCGGCGATCCCAACCGCGACGGGCGGGTCGAGGGCGAGGTCGCGTGGGAGCCCTGTCCGCTGCAGGTCGACGGCAAGGGCCAGCCGACACAGTGCGCCACGATCGAGGTCCCGCTGTGGTGGGACGCGCCGGGCGGCGCCACGATCGAGCTCTTCGCCCAGCGCCACCTGTCCGCGCGGGGCGAGCGGGTGCTGTGGATGCTGCCCGGTGGGCCCGGTCAGACCGGCGCGGTCTACGAGACCTACGTGAAATCGCTCGCCCGTGCGCTGCCCGACACCGACCTCTACGTCTTCGAGCACCGCGGGGTGGGGCGCTCCACGCGGCTGTCGTGCCCGGTCCAGGAGGACCCCGACAGCGAGGAGGGGATCGACGTGAGCGCGGCGGAGTGGCCGGGCTGCCTCGACGCCGTCGTCGCGGAGTGGGGGGACGACCTCGCGGCGTTCTCGAGCGCCGCCGCGGCGGACGACCTGGCCGCGTGGATCGACGCCACGGCGGACGGCCGGGAGGTCTTCGTGTACGGCGCCTCGTACGGGACGACGCTGGCGCACCGCTTCCTGCAGCGGCACGACGACCGGGTCGACGGCGTGATCCTCGACTCGCTGGCGCTCGACGTCGACCACCGCGTGTACGACGCCGAGTTCGACGCGGTGGCCCGCCAGGTGCTGGAGCTGTGTGGGGACGACGACCGGTGTGCGGAGGCGCTCGGCGACGACCCCGAAGCCCGCGCCGAGGAGGTGCGGGACGCCGTGGCAGACGGGGGGTGCGCCGCGATCGACAGCGAGACCCTGCGCATGGGCGCCGCGGCGTTCGCGTCCGACAGCAGCCTGCGGGGCTTCGCGCCCGCGCTCTTCCACCGCGCAGGGCGCTGCACCGAAGACGACATCGCCGATCTCGAGCGGCTCATCGCGCTGTTCCGCGACCGTCCGCCGCACTATACCGAGACCCTGTACAGCCCGATCCTCTTCGCCAACATCGAGCTGTCGGAGCAGTGGCCCGAGCCCTGGCCCGACCTCGCGAGCCTCGAGGCGGTCCAGCGCGACGCGCTGTTCAGCTTCCAGGTGGGCACCTCGCAGCGCCCGCTCCTCGACACGTGGCCGCGCTACGCGTTCGACCCGGCGGTCGACGGGGCACTGGCCGACACCGCGGTCCCGCTGCTCATGCTCCACGGCGACCTCGACCCGCTCACCCCGCCCCGGCGTGCCGACGGCGCCGAGGCCCACTTCGTCGGGCCCGGCCAGCACATGGTCCGCTTCCCGCTCGGCACGCACGTCCTGCTGGGCTCCACGCCCGGCCGCGGCGGAGACTGCGCGACGCGCCTGATCACGGCTTTCCTCGACGACCCGCTCGCCGCGCCCGACGCGTCCTGCGTGGAGTCGCAGCGCGCCATCGACTTCGACGGGCAGGGGCTCACGAGCTGGCTGCTCTTCAGCGACTGCAGCCGCTACGGCAACGGTTGCGGCGGGCGTGGGCAGGAGGCGCTCCTCGTCCTGCCGCTCGGCCTCGGGGTGCTCCGGAGGCGCCGGGTCACTCCGCGAGCGTGAGCAGCTCCTGAGGGGCCGCGACCCCGCGCAGCGTGTGCTCGCCGAGGCTCCGGAGCAGGCCGTCCGGGCAGTGCGCGGCGAACGCGCGCGTCACGAGCAGGCTCTGCCCGAGGGGCTTGCACATGCCCTCGACCCGGCTCGCCTCGTTGACCGCGCGCCCGATGACCGTGAAGTCGAGGCGCTCGGCCGCGCCGATGTTGCCGTAGACGACCTCGCCGTAGTGCAGCCCGACCCCGAAATCGAGGCCGGCCTCGAGGGCCTCGCGCGTGGCGAGGGCCTGGCGGGCCGCCGTGAGCGCCGCGACGCAGGCCGCATCCGCGCCGCGATCGCTCGGGAACACCGCGAGCATCGCGTCGCCGATGAACTTCAGCACCTCGCCGCCGTTCGCGACGATCGGCCCGGCCACGCGCTCGAACCAGTCGTCGAGCACGGGCACCACGCAGTCGAGCGGCGCCGTGTCGGTGAACCGGGTGAACCCGCGCAGGTCGCAGAACCAGATCGCGACCTCCATCCGCTCGCCGGAGCCCCGCACGAACGCACCGTCGAGCACGCGCTGTGCGGCGTTGTCGCCGAGGTACACGCGCAGCAGGTGGTCGGTGGCGAGGTGCGCGCTCGCGGCCTCCATCCGCAGCGCCAGGGTCGGCGCCACGGCGTCGAGCACGGCGATGTGCGCGGGCTGGAAGCCGTCGGGATCCCGCGTGGTCCACGAGGCGAAGCTCGTGTCGCCCCACGCCGCCGGCATGGGCTGGATGTAGTAGTCGGCGTAGCCCTCGGCCTTCAGGTCGACGCACACGGGCCACCGGATCGCGTCGGCCGGCACGCGCAGATCCTGCCGGATGGCGCGGCCGTCCCGGCTCACGGCGTACACGGGGCTGTCGAGGTAGGTCGGGCTGTCGAGCAGCGAGCGCGGACGCGTGACCTGCACGGCGGGGCTCCCGCGGTCCCACATGGCGGAGAGCACGAAGACCTCGGGGTGCCGCGTGCGCAGGCTCAGCGAGAGCCGGTCGAGCGGGACCCCGGCTGCCGCCACCCGCGCGGCGAGCCCATCCGCGAAGGGCGCGAGCGGCATCCGCCCCGTGGCGGGCTCGAGGAGCCAGGCACAGATGGCGGAGGCGTCGCTCACGGGTCGCGGGCGTCCTTCTTCGAGGTGAACGGGATCTCCTCGACGATGCGGACCTCGCGGGGCTCGCCCTTCTGGGCCCACGCCCACCGGCCGAGCGCGTTCTCGGTCGCCACGTGGAAGATCGGGTCGCACTCGGTGACGGTGATGTCGGACGCCCGCCCGTTCTTCTTCACGGTGAGCTCGGCGCGGCACGTCGCGGGGGCGTACTTCTTGCCGCCGGCCGGGAACGTGGGCTTCGGGCTCTCCTTCAGCTCGAGCAGCTCGGCGTACGCGGCGCGATCGAGTGGCTCGGGCGGCGCGGGCTCGGTGAACACGAGCGCGATCTTCGACCGCACCCAGCGGGCCTCTCCCGGCTCGCTCACGGGCTCGAAGTCCCATGCGTACATCGCCATGCGGGCGGCGAGGTGGAAGACCTCTTCACAGCCCTCGACGCCGACCCACAGCGGGTGCCCACCTTCGACGGGGACGACCACCGTGGCCTTGCACTTGCCCTCCTGGCCCGAGGCGGCGGTCGGGAACTTCGGCGGGATGGCCTCTTTCGGCTTCAGCTCGGAGTGGTGGCGGTCGACGAGCAGGAGGTCGACGCTGTGCTCGACGGACTCCACGGGCCCGGCGTTGGCCCAGGGCTGGTCCTGCCGGAAGCGCACCACGCGCTCTTCGATGAACGTCGTGCCGTCGGCGTTCCAGCGCCACAGCGCGAGGGCCTCGCGGACGCGTCCGGCGAAGTCGGCCGGGCAGCCCTCGACGAGGACGTGCTTGGCTTTGCCCTCGGCGTCGACCAGCACGCGCGAGCGGCACTCGTGGTCGCCTTCGCCGCCACGCGGGTAGCCGACCGTGGCTTTGGAGCTCGCCTCGCCCGCGAGGGCGGTGGACAGGATCAGGGTGAGCATGGCGGACCTCCGCCGCTGTCTTACCTGCGGCGGGTGACCAGCGCGAGCAGCGGGGCGAAGAGGCCGGCCAGCACGGGTGCCGACGCGGTGTCGCAGCCGGAGAGCCCACCGAGCCCGACGCCATCCTCGTCGGTGTCGGCATCGCCCCGTGCGGACTGGGCCCCCGTGGAATCGGCGAGCTTCTCGGCGACCCAGGCGGTGGTGTTCGCGGCGATGTAGCGGTTGCCGCGCGTCTCCATCCAGGCGTTGATCGGATCCTGCTGCGCCAGACCGTGCATGAGCCAGCCCATGTCGTCGGACGCGAGCAGGATCTCGGTGTGGCTCACGTCGACCACGCGGGTCTCGACGACCTGCGCGCCGCGGCCGGTGATGTTGTCGGTCGCCATGGCGCTCGAGAGGAACAGCACGCCGTCGCTCGGGCCACTGACCTCACCGAGGACGAGCTGGCCGTCTGCGAGGGCCTGCAGCTCGGAGTCGTCGGCGGTGACCTCGCCCACGTACGTGTTGATGTTGTCGACGAGCGCGCCCCACTGCGACTTGGTGCCGATCATGTCGAAGAGCTGTTTGAAGGACTCTTCGCCGTTCGGCATCATCGGGTTCTTGCCGGCGAGGATGAAGATCTCGACGCCCGGATCGACGCCCTGCGCGGCGAGCGTGTCGATGAAGTCACCGCCCGCCTCGATCGTCGCGTCGATGCCGTACGAGTACGACACGAAGCCGAAGCCGCCTTCGTAGGTGGTCCACCAGTCCTGCTGGAACGCGTAGAGCCCGAGCCAGGGCATCGAGCCCGGCAGGTCGTGGGGCTGGCGCTTGATGAGCTGGCGCTGGCCGGGGAAGGGGTCGCCGCCCTCGGGCAGGAAGTCCTGCGCTTCGAGATCCTGCTGGACCCACCACGTGCCCGAGCCCATCGGGTAGTACGACGACCAGGAGACCGGCGCGACGGCGAGGTCTTCGACGAGGCCGAAGTAGTTCGAGCCGGGCCAGCGGAACGCGGTGTCGATGCCGTCGAGCGGCACGCCGGCCAGCACGATGCGGCGCACGTCGCCGCGGTAGCGGGTGCCCACGGAGTCGTACGCATCGACGCCCCACGCGGCGCCGGCGTGGTTCGAGGCGTACGCGAGCACCGCCGGACCGCCCTTGCTGTGCGCGACCAGGTCGACCTTCGACGCGCCGGTGCGGGCCTTGATCACCGCGATCGCATCGGCGACGTTCTCGGCCTGCATGAAGATGTCGCCGTGCGGGTGCGCGAACGTGATGGCGTACACGGGGCGACCGAGGTCTTCGAGCTCGCGGCGCAGCGTGAACCACGGGCGCGACGCGTTGTCGCCGGCGCCGTGCACGAGCAGGATCGGCGTGCCGGAGCTCGTGGCCTCGTGCTGGCCGTAGTGCAGCAGGAACTTCGAGCTGTGCGGCTCGGACGCGCCGAACAGCGTCTGCATGTGCGGCGTGAACTGGGCATCCTGCCAGGCGAGGACCGGCGAGGTCTCTTCTTGCTGGAACAGCTCGCGATCGGGGTCGCCGTAGCGATCGATGCGGCTCCACAAGAGGTCGGTGCCTTCGTGGTTGTACGTCTCGGCGCCCGTGAAGACGGCTTCGGGGGCTTCGGGATCGAAGCCAGAGGTGGCGAGAGCCGGCGAGAGCGCGAGAAACAACATGGACAATCCGTATAGCGGGGTCATTCGCCCGCACCCGCGAGGAACTCGGCGACGGCGCGGTTGAACTCACCAGGTGCATCGTGATGCACCGTGTGACCCGCCCCGGGAACGAGGACGAGCCGAGCGCCAGGTATCGCATCGCGCCCCTGTTCCGCAATCCGTTTCGTTCGGCCGCCGGTGAAGATCGGGTTCGGGATCATGTGGTCGTCGGTGCCGAACACGATGAGCGTCGGCACGTCGATCTCGCCGAGGCGGTCGGCCACGGGGTGGTCGACCATGCCCGCGATGCTGCGGCTGACGGCGACCGAGGTGCCCTTGAAGGCCTCGTGCTTGCCGAGCCGGACGCGCTCTTCGATGAGCCGCTCGACCCCCTCGTCGTGCGTGTTGAACACGGCCGCGAGGAAGGCGGTGCGCACCTCGGACTCGCCGGAGTGCATCGCGCGACCCTCGTGCCACCAGTCCTTCATCCAGCGCGCGGCACCGGGGTTGAAGCGCTCGAGGCCCGCGGGGGCGGACAGCACGAGCCGGTCGACGCGCTCGGGGTGGTCGAGGGTCAGGGTGATGGCGATCTGCCCGCCCATCGAGTGCCCCACGACGGCGGCGGAGTCGAGCTCGAGCGCGTCCATGAAGCCCGCGACGGTCTCGGCGTACCAGGGCGGCGTCATCGGGGCGTCGGGCCGCGAGGAGCTGCCGTAGCCCGGCAGGTCGAGCGCGATCACGCGGTGCGTGCTCGTGAACTCCTGGAGCTGGTACTCCCAGAAGCCCATGTACGACGAGAGCCCGTGGATGAAGAGGAGCGGAGGCTTGTCGCCGCCGGAGTCGACGTACGCGATCTGGAGCCCGTCGAGGTCGAGCATCTGGCGATCGAGCGGCGTGTAGAGCTCTTCGGGGCTCATCGCGGGCATCGTGTGGTACTTCGATGCGAACGCGGACAGGGCGAGGAGGGGGAACATCGATGCTCCGTGTTGCGTTGCAGCTTAGGGTTGCTGTTGTCGCAGCGCAACAAAAATGTCGGGAGCCCCGGATCTCAGATCAGAACGCGAGCCACTCGACGCCCGCGTAGCCCACCCAGGCCGTGTCGGACACCAGGGCCTGATCGCCCGGGAACAGGGTCGCGCCGGCCACGTAGTACGTGAAGAACGGCCACGGCTCGTGGGACAGCTGCGCGTTGATCTCGGTGCCGTACGTGCCGCGTTGCGGCGCGAGCGCGGTGCCGAACCCGACCTCGGCGTTCACCTTGTTCGGGATCACGTCGAGACCCGCCGTGCTGGTGATGCCGAGCACGCCCCGCTCGCCGCCCGAGGCGTCGTAGACCACGGCCACCATGCGGTTGATGGACTGCGGATCCGTGAAGAGCAGGCGCATGCCGTGGGTGTTGTGGATCGCGCCCACGAACCCGTAGCTGTTGCCCGTCACCACGCCCGTGTGGCGGTTCGTCGTGTCGCCGTCGTCGGGGCTGGAGTACAGCGCCTCGGCGCGGACGACGGAGCCCTTGCCCCGCCACCAGCGCAGGCGGGCTTCGACGTCGAACAGCTGGCCGAGCAGGGGGACCGTCGGGCCCTGGTTCGCCTTCAGAGAGCCCGCGTTGAGCACGGCCAGCGCGGTGAATCCGAAGGGACCCTGCGTGAGCCCCGGGTTGAACCCGAGGTCGAGGGCCGTCCAGACGAGGAGCGCGTTCGTGCCGGCGTCCTCGTCCGGTCGCGGCGTGTCGCCGTACGGATCGAGGCGCGGCCCGCCCTGCATCTCGGAGAGTGGGGAAGTGGGGCCGGCGCCCAAGGCACCGCCGGTGCCGCCCGTGTTGTCGCGCAGCAACCATGCGTGAGCGCCGACCTCCAGACCCCTGGAAGGCACCCAGGTGACGTCGGCCATGTTCAGCCAGGCGTCATCGGGCTCGCCGAGACCGAGCTCGAGCAGCGTGTACGTGCCGAGCCGGTACCGAAGGCGTTCCCCGAAGCCCGTCCGGATCGAGCCGTATGCGCTCAGCCCGGCGGCCTCGGAGCCGAAGAAGAGGAGCCGCCCGCCGCTGCGGAACAGGCCGTCAGGCGTGGTGGCGGTGGGATCGCTCGCGGAGTCCGCGAGGAACTGCAGCCCGACGACCAGGTGGAGCCGGTGCTGGGCGGAGAGCTTCTGCCACACGTCGAAGTGGAGCCGACGCGTCTGCAGGTTGACCTGGTCGCCGCCGAAGCCGCCACCGGTGTTGCCCCCGATCCCGTAGGAGCGGTCGCCCCAGCCGAAGTCGATCTCGAAGGCGGCGGTGAGGCCGGCCTTGCCGTCGAGCACGTCGGGCTTCCAGGTGAAGAACCCGCTGGCGCGCTGCTCGACGTAGTACGAGCGCGCGTCGGGGTCGACCTCCATGCCGTTCGTGCCGCCGAGCGTGCCGAGGACCTGCCCGTCGAGGAACGGATTGGTGCTCACGATATCGGTGGCGGCCGCACGGGCCTGCACCAACGCGAGGACGCGCAGCGGCTTCTCGGCGGGGACGTTGGGGAGCACCGTCTCCGCTTCGAAGCGCCGCGCCTCGACGGGCGCCGCGGAGTCCGACGAAGCGGACGCCGCGGCGATGAGGGCTGCGAGGTACACGGATCAGCGGAAGGTCTGGATGTTCCAGCCGGCCTCGAGGCCGGGGCCCGAGGTGCTGCCGAAGCCCGAATCGGAGCTCGGAGCGGTGAAGCCCAGGCCATCCTGGACGACCTCGTACCGCATCATCGAGCCGTCGTACTCCCAGATGCCGCGGGCGGTGGCGCCGTAGGGGCTGGTCTGCTCGAGCACGATGCCCGCGGGGCTGGTCGTCTCGTCGAGCGTGAAGGTGCCGGAGAAGTCGATCTCGGCGCCCTGGCTGTCGGTCGAGGTCACCACGTAGGTGCCGTCGTCCATGAAGCTGGCGTCGACGCGGACCACGTCGTTCGCGGCGAGGAGGGGAGCCACGTCGGCGCCCTCGGAGACCCAGTCACCGACGATGTCGGAGTCGATCGGGTCGACGGGGGTGTCGTCGATCGGGTCGATGTCCTCGACGGGCGGGCAGCCGGTGGCGAGGAAAGCGGTGAACACGGCGAAGACGAGGGTGGGAACGCGAACAGACATGATGTCCTCCAGAGCCGAGGGGGTGCCTCCCCCTTCGATGGACCGCACTTATCGCGATGCGGCATTGCGTCAAACAGGAAATGTTGCGTCGCGTCACATTTCCAAAAAAGTGGCGGCGGTCATGGGTTGGATTCAGGGTGATCGTGCGTTTGCTGCGATGCGTCATTGCGACGTCGAGGCTTCCGGGGACGGGGTTGGCGACGGGTGCCGGATCGGCCTCACGCAGATGACGCAGAAGGACGCAGATGACGCAGAAAGAAGGGCGTGGATGGGCCCGACCGCGTCTTGGCCCCGGAAGTAGAGAGGGACTGGGGGCGGATCGGGGGACTGCGCTCACCAGAGCAGCCGGGCGATCCGCGAGCATCTCCGTGTCCTCCGTCCCTCCGCGTCCTCCGTGCTGGGAGAACGCGTCCATCGGTCCTCCGTGTGGAAGGGATCGAGCTTCGAGCGTCCCGAGGCATCACGCAGATGACGCAGAAGGACGCAGATGACGCAGAAACGAGGCCGCCCCGGGTCGAGCGTCTTCGCGTCCCCGGAGCGATGAGTGGGCCTTCTTGCGGATCGGATTCGAGACTCACCAGAGCAGGCCGGCGTTTCGGCTGCTCCGGTGATCGAGGCAGTCGATCTCGGGGAATGCCGGCAGATTCCATTCGTTGAAGCTACGCAAAACGCGGGTCCGCATCCGGTGGGCGGACGCGCTGTGGCTCTCTGTGGCCCGCTGTGCGAGATCGACCCTCGATCCGGTCCCCCGGGTCCCAGCGAGCGTTCGCCGTGGACCGACGCACAGAGCCGGGTCGAACTTCACATCCGGGCCCTGCGCATGCCGGACGCCCGCGCCGCTCCTGGCGTTCTCGGCGTCCTTGGAGGTGCAACCCCAGCGCTCGGGGATACGAGGACGCTCGACCCGCGACGGCCTCGTTTCTGCGTCATCTGCGTTCTTCTGCGTCATCTGCGTGATGCGGATCCGGCTCGCCGACCGAGCCCGTCGTCCGAAGCCGGGAAGGCTCGGCACCATGCGCCGCCGAAGCCCGGCGCCGGTCGCGCGGTCTCCTGATCGCCCGACGGTCCGGATAGGCACGTCCGCAGGGTCCGGTTCCCCATCGCCCCTTCGCAACGCCCGCCCCTCCGGGGAACCGGATCCTGGGACTGCCGTGTCTGCCGACCGCAAGGCCGCCGAAGGCGTGCCGCGCAGCGCGCTCCGCGCGCGAAGTAGTGGTTGCGCGGTTAGCTGGATGCCGTGGAATTCTGCAGCCTGTTCGACGCCCAGCTCGCCCACTCCGGTCCGGCAGCCGTGTTCCTGCCCGACACCGAGGGCGCGTTCCGCTTCCAGCCCAACTGGACGCGCGACGCGTGGGGCCGCGCGCCCGGTCCGCACGCGCACGGCTGGACGTGGACGCTGCTGCGCGACCGGGGCTCGGGGTTCGTGCTCCTCGCGCTGGTGACCTCGCCCACCCTGCTGCCCGAGCACCCGCGGCTCGAGGTCCGCGTCGTCCCGTCGCTCGAAGAGGCGCAGGCCCTGCGTGCTTCGTTCGGCAACCCGCCGATCGCGGCGGTGCCGTGGTGATCTGGGCGCTGCTGTCGCTCGCCGTCGCTCAGGACGCGCCCGACGACGTGCCCACCGCCGAGCCCCCGCCCGCCGAGCCCGCTCCGCAGCCGAAGCCCACGAAGAAAGCGCCCGACCCCGACGAAGAGGAGTACTCCGAAGAGGTCGTGGTGTACGCGCAGCTCCGCGTGGAGCAGGCCCGCGAGAAGGTCATCGAAGACCTGCTCGACCTCGGGTACACCAAGGTCATCGAGAAGGGCGACGCGATCGTCCTGCGCAACGAGGCCACCTGGAAGGGCGACGTCTGGCTGCACGACGACGGGTGGATGCGGATCAAGCGCCAGCCCGTGCAGGTCCAGGCGCCCGCCACGCCGTGGGGCAAGAAGAACAGCGCGGGGGCGTGGGCCGGCTGCGTGCTGTACCCGTTCGCGTGCGTGCGGCCCGGCGGCCAGCTCGTGGGCACGCGGAAGTTCCGCGCCGTCGAAGATCGCACGGCCTCCGCGGTGAATCCGGGGGTCTCCGAGTGGTCCGACCGCGTCGCGGATCTCGCGGTCGACACGAAGGTCGACGCGCTGCCCGACCGCCTGCAGTCGCTCTGGGACGACGGCGTGCCGATGGAGGAGGGCGCGCCCACCCTGGCGACGGTCGACGAGCGGAAGGCCGCGATCCTCAAGTACTGGGAGACCCGCACCGAGACGCCGTGGGGCGAGGCCATCCGCCAGGCCGTCGAGGGCTTCGTCCTCGGGGAGATCCAGGGCACCGCGAACGAGTTCACGGACGCCGAGATCGACGCGTTCAACCAGCGCAGCCGGGCCGGGCGCCCGTTCTCGCTCGACCGGCGCGTGGCGGACGACTGATGGAGACGGTCTGGGCGCTGTGGCTGCTGATCCGGCCGAAGTTCGTGCCGTTCCTGCTGCTGCTCCCGTTCTTCGGGTGGGCCTGGGCCCACTGGGACCGCGCGCTCCGCCTGCAGAACCCCACGGGCTTCGCCTGGGTGCTGGCGGCCTGGGTCGTGCTGCACGCCGGCACGATGTGGCTGAACGCCGCGCTCGACCAGGACGAGGGCGAGGTGCTCATGGGGGCGAGCGTGAAACCCCCGGCGGCCACGGTGCCCGCGGCGTACGCGGCCCTGATCCTCTGCGTGCCGATGGCGTTCTTCGCCGGGTGGGGCGCGGGGCTCGCGACGTCGCTGTGTGCGGTGATGGCCGTGGGCTACAGCCACCCCGCAGTCGCGTGGAAGGGCCGTCCGCTCGCTGGGCCGCTCGTGAACCTCGTGGGGTACGGGCTCGCGTCGCCCTACGCCGGCTGGTCGGTGGTGGGCGTGCCGGGGAACCCGCGCACGTACGTGTGCTGGGCGCTGTTCGGGCTCGGCATCCTCGCGCCGTACTTCGCCGCGCAGGCCTTCCAGCGCGAAGAGGACGCGGAGCGCGGCTACCGCACGTTCGTCGTCGAGTACGGCCCCGCGCGCACGCTGCTCGCGGCCCGCGCCGCCATGATGATCGTGCTCGGCGGGGGCGTGGTGCTCGCGGCGGTGGGCTGGATCCCGCGCGTCTGCCTGTTCGCGCTCCCGCTGTGGATCTGGATCGACCGGCTGCTCGTCGCCTGGTCGAAGGAGCCGGACGGCGGCACGTCGGCCTGGGCGGTGCGTTTCGCGGGACGTGTGCTCACCTCCGCGATCGTGCTGATCGCGCTGTGCCTCGGCGAGTACCTCCGCGAGAGCTTCGAGCGCGAGCCCGTGGCGGGTCTGGGCACCCTGGCGGGGCATCCGGGCGATCGGCCCCGCCTCCCGCCACTTCAGCTGCGCATCTGGGAGCACAGGCATGGCATGATCGCGCCCGGCGCTGCAGCCCGGGAGTGACGTGAGCGACATCCAGCGATCGGAAGCCCTGCGTCAGGTGGCCCACGACCTGAAGAACCCGCTCACCGCGGTCCGTGTGCTCGCCGAGATGCTCCTCGACGAAGCGGGCCCCACGCTGGCGGGCGATCTGACCGATATCGTCGAGGCGGTCGACGTGGCGGCGGTCACGGCCGAGGGCCTGTCCGACCTCGCGCGGCTCGAGGCCGGCGACGAGCCCACGTACGCACCCGACACCGTCGACCTCGGCGACATCGTGCGCGACGTGGCGTCCCGCGCGGCGTTCTCCCGCGCGGTCCAGGTGCTCGAGGGCTCCGGAGAGGCCCGCGCCGACGACTCGGCCATCATGCGCGCCCTCAATGGCGTGCTGCTGAACGGCCGGCGGATGCTGAAGCCGCCGAAGAAGCTCGTCATCCGCGTCGATGGCCCGATGATCGAAGTGTTCCATCCCGAGGTCGAGCTCGACGCCGATTCCCGCGACGCGCTGCTGAGCCTCTACGGCGGGCCGGTGCTGAAGGCGCGTCGGGTGCGTGCGGCGGCGCTCGGGCTCGGCTATGCCCGCGAGGTCACCGAGGCCATCGGTGGCACGTTCGAGCTCGAGATGCGAGACGACGGAATGCGGGTCCGGATGGTGTTCACCCCCACCTGAAGGAATGCCTTCCCGCCCTCGCCAACGGCCCGATCGGTTGGTAGCATCCCGCCACCTCCAAGGGAGCCGCGAAGATGGAACATCTGGAACCCGGGGCGACCTTCGGGCCGTACGCCGTCGAGGGCCTGATCGCCGGCGGCGGCATGGGTCAGGTGTATGCCGCGCGCCACAACGTCTACGGGAGCGTGTGCGCCATCAAGGTCCTGCACGAGAAGCTCCACAAAGACGCCGACTGGCGCGCGCGGTTCAACGAAGAGGGGCTCGTCGGCACCCAGCTCAAGCACCCGCACGTGCTGTCGGCGCGCGAGCTGGTCGAGCACGAGGGCCGCGTCGCCATCGTGATGGACCTCGTGAAGGGCGGCCAGACGCTCGAGAAGGTCGTCTCCCGCGAGTTCGCGAAGGGCCTGCCGCTCGACCGGGCGCTCGCGGTGTTCCTCGAGATCGTGCAGGGCATCGACTACCTGCACGGCAAAGACATCGTGCACGGCGACCTCAAGCCCGAGAACGTCATGATCGAGGGCGAATACCGGCGTCCCGAGACGTGGCACACGAAGCTCACCGACTTCGGCACCGTCGGGCTCATCGCGCATCCGGTCGTGATCGACGGCCGCACCGCCGTGGTCGCCACGCCGCGCTACGCGTCGCCCGAGCACCTGCGGGGCAGCGACAACCTCGAGGTCCGCTCCGACATCTACTGCCTCGGCCTCATCCTGCACTTCCTGCTCACCGGCGAGCACTGCAGCGACGCGCGCACCGTCCGCGAGGCCGCGATGTTCGTGCTCGACGAGGTCCCGCTGGTCCACATGGTCGACCAGCCCGAGGCCGTGATCGAGGTCTTCAAGCGCTGCACCCGCATCAAGCCGAAGGATCGCTACGCCGACTGCCGCGAGCTCGCGCTGGCCGTCCGCGAGGCGCTCGAGGCGCTCGGCGTGAAGCTCGAGCTCGAAGACGTGAAGGCCGACCTCGCCACCGAGGTCGACGAAGAGCGCGCCGAAGCGCAGCGCGAGAACCTCTCGCGGGCCGACTCGCCTCCGAAGAAGCGCGAGGTGTCCGACACCGACAAGCCCACCGACCTCGACGAAGACGACGGTGGCGAGCTGGTCGAGGCGAAGGTCGTCTCCGGCCCCGCGTCTCCGCCCGAGCCCGACCCCGAGAAGAGCGTCCCACTGTCGTTCGTGAAGGGCAGCCAGTCCGAGGTCACGCTCGACGAGCCGATGGAAGACGCCGACACCGGCGACAGCATCGTCGACGAAGAGGGCACCGGCGTGCTCCCGCCGGGCACGGGCGAAGAGACCGTCGCGCGTCCGCCGCCCTCGCCGCCGAAGTCGGCGCCGATCAGCGCGCGCCAGGCGCCTCCCGAAGCGGGCCCTCAGCTCGCCGTGCTGCTGCCGGTGCTCGTCGGCGGCGGGGCCGTCATCCTGCTCGGCGGGCTCGTCGTGTGGTGGTTCATCCTGTAGGCAGCTTCGCGGGGTCGAGGCGTTCGCCCTCGGCCAGCGCGTCGCGCACGGCCTCGAAGATGCGCGCGTCGCTCGCCTGCCGCTCCGGCGCCCTCCGGTCGAGCCCGAGCACCTGGCGCTTCGCCCGGTCCACCCCGTCGAGCACCCCGCGATGGCGCGCGAGGTACGCCCAGTACATCGGGGTCAGGGGGCACGACTTCTTCGGGTGGAACCGGCATCCCGTGCAGTAGTCGCTCATCCGCTGCACGTACCCCGAGCCCGCGACGTACGGCTTCGTGGTCATCGCGTCGCCCACGCTGAACGTGCCCATCCCGAGCACGTTCGGCTCGACCACCCAGTCGTACGCGTCCGTGTACGCGACCCAGAACCAGTCGGTCAGCGCGCGCGGGTCGACGTCGAGCAGCTGCGCGACGTTCGCGAGCACCATGAGCCGCGTGATGTGGTGGGAGTGCGCTTCGCGCCACACGTCGTCCACCACGCCGTCCAGGCAGGCCATCCCGGACGGTGCACCGCCCCAGAACACCGGCGGGAGCGGGGTGTCCTGCCCGAGCACGTTCGACGGGACCGTCCGGAAGCCGTCCGTCGCGCGATGGACGTGCCGCACGAACTCCCGCCAGCCCAGCACCTGGCGGACGAACCCCTCGCGGCTCGGTAGCGGCGCGTCGAGCGCGGCCACGTCGCGGACCACGCGCGCCGGGAGGAGCCGGTGCAGGTTGAGCAGGGCGCTCACCCGCGTGTGGAACAGGTTGGAGGAGCGCGTGGACATCGCATCCTCGTAGGGCCCGAACGTCGGCAGGCACTCGCGCAGGGCCCAGGCCCACGCCGTCTCTGCATCGTCGCGGGTGGCCGGGAGGGCCTCGGGGTCGAGGGTTCCGGGATGGTCGGCGAACCGCGTGGTCACGAGGTCGACGACCTCGGCGGTCACGTCGTCGGCGGCGTAGCGGGGGAGGGCGGGGGCCGGCGGGTCACCGCGCCAGGGCTCGCGGTTCTCGCCGTCGAAGCTGAACCGCCCGCCGACGGGCTTGCCGCCCTCCATCAGAACGCCCGTGCGGCGGCGGACCTGGCGGTAGAAGGCATCCATGCGCCACGGGCGGGGAATCGCGGCGAAGTCGGCGTCGGTCGTGAGCCAGCCCTCGTGCGGCACGACCTGCAGCAGCCCTTCGCGGACGAGCGGCGCGAGCTCGACGCGCAGCTCGCGCTCGGCGGCCTCCATCATGCGGATCGGCCCGACCTCGCGGGCCAGATCGCGGACCGCATCCGCGTAGCCGCCCGCGACCACCCAGCGCACCGCCACGCCGCGCCGGACCTGCTCCAGCGCGAAGTGGCGCAGGTTCGTGAGGACCAGGGCGAGCTTCTGCTTGTGGTACGGGCGCCGCACGGCCTTCGCGGGGCACTCGACCAGCAGGATGCCGAGCGTGTGCGGGTCCTCCCGGCCGAGCGGGCCGAGCGCATCCGTCAGCTGGTCGTAGGGCACGAACAGCCAGGAACGCCCGGCGGGGTCGGGGTTCTCGCGCTTCAGGGCCGCTGCGAGTGTGGCGGTCACACGCTGATGGGGCGGTACTTCAGGCGCTGCGGGGTGTCGGCGTCCTGGCCGAGGCGCTGGCGCCGGTCGCGCTCGTAGGCCTCGTAGTTGCCCTCGAACCACACCACCTCGGAGTTGCCCTCGAACGCCAGGATGTGCGTGGCGATCCGGTCGAGGAACCACCGGTCGTGGCTGATCACGACGGCACACCCGGGGAACGTCTCGAGCGCCTCTTCGAGCGAGCGCAGGGTCGCCACGTCGAGGTCGTTGCTGGGCTCGTCGAGCAGCAGCAGGTTGCCGCCGGTCTGGAGCAGCTTCGCGAGGTGCACGCGGTTGCGCTCGCCGCCCGACAGCGTGCCGACCTTCTGGCTCTGGCGGTTGCCCTTGAAGCCGAACGCGCTCACGTACGCGCGGCTGTTCAGCTCGCGGATGCCGATGTCGATGACCTCGTTGCCGCCGCTGATGTTGTCCCAGACGCTCTTGCTGTCGTCGAGGTCGTCGCGCGACTGGTCGACGTACGAGAGCTTCACGGTCTCGCCTACGGTCAGCACGCCGGAATCCGGCGTCTCGGTGCCGACGATCATCCGGAACAGGGTCGTCTTGCCCGCGCCGTTCGCGCCGATGATGCCGACGATGCCGCCGCGGGGCAGGTCGAACGTGAGCCCGTCGAACAGCAGCTTGTCGCCGTAGGCCTTGCGCAGGCCCTCGGCCCGCACGACCACGTCGCCGAGGCGCGGCCCGGGCGGGATGCCGATGTCGGTGCGCGCCCGATCCTCGCTCTCGTCCTGCGAGGCCTCGAGCAGCTGCTGGTAGCGGGTGATGCGCGCCTTGCTCTTGGCCTGGCGGCCCTTCGCGCCCATCCGGATCCATTCGAGCTCTTTCTCGAGGACCTTGCGCTGGGACGAGGCGGCCTTCTCCTGCTGGGCCATCTGGCGCTGCTTCTGCTCGAGCCAGCTCGAGTAGTTGCCCTCCCACGGAATGCCCTTGCCATCGACCATCTCGAGGATCCAGCCCGTGACGTTGTCGAGGAAGTAGCGGTCGTGGGTGACCACGAGGACGGAGCCCGGGTACTCGCGCAGGGTGCGCTCGAGCCACGCGACGCTCTCGGCGTCGAGGTGGTTGGTCGGCTCGTCGAGCAGGAGCATGTCGGGCTTCGCGAGCAGCAGACGCGCGAGGGCCACGCGGCGCTTCTCGCCGCCGGACAGGTGCGCGACGCCCCCGTCGGGGTCGGGCACGCGGAGCGCCTCCATCGCGATCTCGACGGTGCGGTCGATGTCCCAGGCGCCGGCGGCGTCGATCTTGTCCTGCAGGGCGGCCTGCTCCTCGATGACCTTCTCCATCTGGTCGTCGGTGAGCTCTTCGGCGAACTTCGCCGACACCTCTTCGAAGCGCTGGAGCAGGTCGCGCCACTCCGACAGGCCCGCTTCGATGTTCTCGCGGACCGTCTTGGTCTCGTCGAGCTGGGGCTCCTGCGGGAGGTACCCGACCTTGGCGGACGGATCGACCCAGGTGCGGCCCTGGAACTCGTCGTCGAGGCCCGCCATGATGCGCAGCAGCGTGGACTTGCCGGCGCCGTTGTGACCGATGATGCCGATCTTCGCATCCGGGTAGAACGACAGGCTGATGCCCTTCAGCACCTCCTTCCCGTTGTCCAGGTACTTCGTGAGTCCCTGCATCTGGTAGATGAACTGGCGCGCCATGGGTGTTCTCCGTTGCGGACAGCGGGCCTAACCGCGGAGTGGTGGGTCGCACAATGGATGGGGTAGGGTTCACGACGATGTCCTGGATGCTTCTGTTCTCGGCCCTGGCCGCACCGCTCAACGAGCGCGACGTGCAGAAACAGTCGTGCGAGAACGGCGAGGCGAAGGAGTGCACGGCGCTCGGGCTGCGCTACCTGCACGGCAACGGCGCGCCGCTCGACCCTCACTTCGCGATCGAGCTGTTCCGCAAGGGCTGCGAGCACGGCGACGAGGTGGGCTGCGTCTACGAGGCCGACGCGTTCCGCAACGGCGACGGCGTCGTCCGCGACACCGAACGCGCCGTGAAGCTCTACACGAACGCCTGCACGCGCGAGGGGCTCGGCCGGGCCTGCCGCGCGCTCGGCGACCTCTACATCCTCGGCGACGGCGTGCCGCGCGAGGCCGGCACGAGCATGCTCTGGTACGAGCAGGGCTGCGACAACGACGACGCCGAGAGCTGCGTCGGCGCGGCGCTGGGCGTCGAGCGCGGCGACCTCACGAGCGCCGATCCGGCCAAGGGCCGCGCGATGCTCGTCAAGGCGTGCCAGGAGCTCAAGTATGCCCGCGGATGCACGCTGCTCGGGCGGCGGTACCTCGACGGGCTCGATGGCGCCGAGCGCTCCGTCGACATGGCGGGGATCATGTTCTCCGTCGGGTGCGAGCACGGCGACCCCGAGTCCTGCCGGCGCCTCGGCATGATGACGATGAAGGGCAAGGGCGTCCCGCGGGACTTCGACGCGGCGCGGCTCTACCTCACCGACGCGTGTGGCTGGAACGACTACGAGGGCTGTCGCGCGCTGTCCGACCTCCTCAAGAAGACCGACCTCGAGAAGGCCCACGCCGCCGCCAAGCGGGGGTGCGAGCTGGGCGACGACCCGAGCTGCACGCGGCAGAAGTCCATCGAGTGGAAGCTCCAGCTCCGCGCGCAGTGATGGCACGCGAGGCGCCTGCGGGGCTGAAGGTCCGCTACGAGATGGACGGCTTCCGGTGCGAGCTGCCGGGCCTGAAGCGGGGCTCGAACTCCGCGTGGATCCTGCCGTTCGTCGCCGTGTGGTGGCTCGCGGCGGCCGCGGCCTCGGCCGTCCTCATGGAGGTGTTCCCGGCGCTCGGCGACGAGGCGTGGCTGCCCGTGGCGTCGTTCCTGGGGCTCGTCGGGCTGATGGGCTGGGCGCCCGGCTGGTACGTGGCGGACGCGTGGTACGCGTGGTCCAACCCCCGCACGCTCGAGGTCGATGCCGTCGGGCTCGCCTTCGAGGGCCGGCGGTGGGGCTTCGCAGAGGCCGACCGGTTCTCGATCGGCGGCGGGTACCTGTCGATCGGCGCGGGCCGCGATCACGCCCTCGTCCGCCTCGGCACCACGGCCGACGAGGAGGCCTGGCTCGCGGAGCGCATCGGCGAGATGTACCGGGCGGTGCGGGACCGGGCGGGCGAGGTCCCCGACGCGCTCGAGGAGCTGGTGGACGACGCCACCTGAGCCTTCACTCCCCGACGGACACGTAGGTCCCGTACCGGCCGGGAGGGCGCTGGTCGCGGAGCGAGACGCGGTCGCCGAAGGCCGCACGCAGCTCGATCTGCGCCTCCAGCGCATTGCGGTCGAGGTCGAGGCGCTCGAGGTGCGAGAACGCGTCGAGATGGGCGAGGAGCGTTCGCGCGCCGGCGTCGGTGAGGGTGCCGAGCGACAGGTCGAGCGAGCGGAGCCCGCGTAGCGCCGTCGATCCCGCCAGCGGCTCGATCAGCTCGTCCGCGAGCTCGGAGTCGAGCAGGCCGAGGTGCTCGGGCGAGAGGTCGAGCAGCGGGAGCACGTCGTCCAGCTCGACGGTGGACCCGTATTCCCGCGAGCCCGTCCAGAGGACGATGTGCCGTGCAGCGCCGAGGCGGCGTGCGACCGTCCGCACGACCTCGCCGCGGGTGGTGCTCGATTCGAGCGTGAAGGACTCGACCCCATCGGGGAGGTCGATCGCTCCGAGCCCGCCCTGGACGTGGATTTCGCGCGCATTCGGGAACGTCGTGCGGACGTGGCTCCAATCGCCGAGCCGCGACCACGACATCTCGCATTCCTCCGGGTAGAGGAAGTCGCCGATCCGCAGCTTCTGTACCGTGGGGGCGATCGGGAGCCCGGCGAGCGACGGCGACATCGCACCGCCGAACACGAGCTCGCGGAGCACCCAGGTCGATGGATGGCCGAGCATCGCGATCAGCGCCTCGGCGCTCACCCCGCCCTCGCCGAAGTCGTCGTCCGCCGGCCGGACCCAGAGCCGGTCGATGAATCCGCGGCGCCAGCCCGCCACGACAGCCGGCCACTCGGGCCCCCGGTACCGCTCGTCGGGGAGCCAGAAGTCGCGCCCGGCGGGCACCTCCCGGCGCTCCAGCCCGTTCAGCGGGCCGTACAGATGGGCCGCGTGACGCTGGAGCAGGTCTGCGGGCTCGCCGCCGAGGAGCATCGTGCTCACGAGCTCGCCGCGCGGGTCGCCCTCCTGCAGCAGCCAGTCGGCGAGCACCGCGAATGGCGCATCGTCGGAGGCCTCCCGAAGCGCATCGAACAGGGCGTCGTCCCAGGCGTGGGGAGGCGGAGGCGGCTCGGGAGGCGGGGGCGCGGCGCGGCCCGTTCGGCCGAGCAGGACATCGATCCAGCGGGACAGGGCCATCAGACGCTCGCCGCGTGCTCTTCGCGCGGCCCGGACGGCTCCGCTGCCGGGTTCATCTCGACCACGAACCGGCACCCCGAAGGCGCGTTGTCCTCGACCCACACCCGCCCGCCACAGCGCTCGACCAGCTCGCGGACGATGGCGAGGCCGAGGCCCGTCCCACCCACCTTCGACGAGCGGCCCTTGTCGACGCGGTGGAACCGCTCGAAGACCTTCTCCTTCTGCTCGTCGGGGAGGCCGGGCCCTTCGTCGGCCACCTCGATGCGCACGCCCTTCAGGCTGTTCCCCCACGCGATGCGGACGGGCCCGTCGGTGTAGCGGAGGGCGTTCGTCACGAGGTTCGTGAGGATCTGGTCGCACGCGAGCGCGTCGGCGTCGATCCACACGTCGCCGGGGCCCTCGAAGCTGACGCGGTCGCGCTGCTCCATGCCCTCGACCACGATCTGCGCGGTCGACTCCACGTGCACGGGCTCCATGTCGAGCGGCGCGGCACCGCTCTCGAGCCGCGCGAGCGAGAGGAGGTCGTCGAGCAGCGCCTGGAGGCGACCGGACTGGCGCTCGATGCCCGACAGCAGCGCCTCGGTCGTGGCGCGGTCGTCGAGCGCGCCCATCGCGAGCGCTTCGATACCCATCGCGATGCCCGCGACCGGCGTGCGCAGCTCGTGGGCCGCGTCGGAGAGGAACGCCTCGCGGGCCTCGACCGCCGCCCGCTCGTCGGTCACGTCCATCATCAGCAACATGGCGCCGTCGTCACACGGCGCGGCCCGGGCGAGCAGCGTGCGGCGCGGGGGCCCGGGGGTCCGCAGCTCCACCGTCTCGAGGCGCCCGTCGAGCAGGGCCCGCGCGACGGTCGTGCGCAGCCGGGGCACGTCCGCGAAGGCCGCCATCGGGGTGCCGTCGGGCAGGGCCCGCCGCTGCAGCAGCCGCAGCGCCGCCTGGTTCGCGAAGGCCACGCGCCCCTCGTGGTCGAACGCGACGACGCCCTCGCTGAACGTGTCGAGCATCAGCCAGAGCCATCGCTGCTTCGGGGGGACCGGCGCGGGCGCCTCGGGCCCTGCGACGTACGAGCCCATCCAGAAGCCGAGCCCGGTGAGCGCCACGGTCCCGATCCACGACGCCGCGCGCAACAGGTCGACGAAGGCGTCGAACCGCTCCGCGTGCGCCACCAGCGCGGGCCCCCAGTACGCCACGGGCTGGACGAGCAGGACCTCCGCGACCAAGATGCCGACGACGAGGCTCGTTCCGAAGCGCGGCGCGATGGAGGACCGGTTCACGTGCTCTGCTTGCCCGAGCCCCATCTATAGCCGACGCCGCGGACGGTCTCGATGAACCGGCCGGCATCACCGAGCTTCTGGCGCAGCCGCTTCACGTTCGTGTCGACCGCGCGCTCGCCGATGCGGTACGCGTTGCCCCACGCGCTGTCGCGCAGCTCGCCCCGCGTCTGGGCGCGGCCCGGGTGGCGCATGAACGCCTCGAGCAGGCGGATCTCGAGCGCCGTCAGCGGCATCACGAGGCCCGCGACGCGACACACGTGGGCCTCGAGGTCGAGCTCGATCTCCTCGCAGTCCAGGACCTCGGCGCTCGGCGCGCCGCCCCCACGCCGCAGCAGCGCCGTGATGCGGAGCGACAGCTCGCGCAGGCTGAACGGCTTGGTGACGTAGTCGTCGGCGCCGAGCTCGAAGCCCACCACGCGATCGAATTCGTCACCCCGCGCGCTCACGATGATCACCGGGAGCATCCGGGTGCGCGGGGTGCTGCGGATGCGGCGACAGATCTCGGCACCCGAGATGTCGGGCAGCATCAGGTCGAGGACGACGAGATCCCACCGCTCCTCGCCGAGGGCGTCGAGCGCGTCTTCGCCGGTCTCGCAGAGCGTGCATTCGTGGCCCTCGCGTTCGAGGGCGTAGACGAGGGGCGTGAGCAGGTCGCGCTCGTCGTCCACCAGGAGCAGGTTTGCCATACGGCGGACACTATCTCAGGGGTGTTTCCACGCGGTTTCGTGTTCGAAACGGAACAATTGACGAAATTGTCATGGAGCTGCCACATTCACGTATTCACCCTGCCATCGACCTCAGACCGAACCGACATGGGGATCCCCGTATGGTCGAGGCCTGATGCAAGCGGTCAACAGCCACGAGCCCGGACAGATCATCGATGGTCGCTACGAGATCCTCGATCGGATCGCCCGTGGATCGATGGGCATGGTCTACAAGGCCCGTCAGATCAAGCTGAACCGCGTCGTGGCCGTGAAGCTGCTCGATCTCGATGCGCGCACCATGCGCGAAGACACCGAAGACGATCACGCGGCGCGCTTCCTCCGCGAGGCGTCCACCCTGTCGCGGCTCAAGCACCCGAACACCGTCATCGTGTTCGACTACGGCATCTGGGCCGGCCGCCCGTACCTCGTGATGGAGTACATCGACGGGGTCACGCTGCGCGACGTGATGCGCACCGAGCCGATGTCGCCGCTCCGCATCGTCCGCATCGCCCGGCAGGTCTGCGAGAGCCTCGCCGAAGCGCACGACCGCGGCCTCATCCACCGCGACCTCAAGCCCGCCAACCTGCTCGTGACGCGCCGGCCCGACGGCTCGGATCACGTGAAGGTCGTCGACTTCGGGCTCGTGAAGGAGGTGGGTGACGCGGTGAGCATGACCGGCGACGGCATCCTGCTCGGCACGCCGCTCTACATGTCGCCCGAGCAGATCCGCGGGAAGCCCCTCGATCAGCGCTGCGACATCTACGCGATCGGCGTGCTGCTCTACCAGGGCATCGCGGGCCGCCCGCCGTTCTCGAGCTCCCAGACCGCCGCCACCCTGATGGCGCACCTCACCGAGCCCGTGCCGCCGTTCTCGCTGTCGGCGCCGAACCTCGAGGTGCCCGAGATGCTCGAGTGGACCGTCCGCCGCTGCCTCGAGAAGCAGCGCGAAGATCGGTTCGCCTCGATCGACGAGCTCATGCGGGCGCTGAAGATGTGCGAGGCCGCGCTGCTCGATCCGGGCATCGCGCACACGATGTCCCTGCGGCTCGTCGACGGCCAGACCGTCGTCGCCGAAGACACCGGAGGCCCGCGCCGCAACTGGAACCAGCTCGCGATGCTCGGTGCGGCGGCCCTGTTCGCCGTGGTCTTCGGATACGTCGTGACCCAGGGCCTCCGCGCGGTGCAGGCCTCGCAGACGGGCACCGAGACGGCCTCGTTCGTGCCAGGCACCCCGTCGCTCCCGGAGATGCCGGTCCCCGAGGCGCGCCAGGCCGCACAGCCCGTCCCCGTGCCGGCGCCCGTCGCCGAGCCGGAGCCGGTCGAGCCGGAGCCGGTCGCCGCGCCGGAGCCGGTCGAGCCCGAGCCGGTCGCCGCGCCTGAGCCGGTCGCCGCTCCCGAGCCGGTCGCGAAGCCGCGGCCCCGCCCGGAGCCCGCGCCGCGACCCGCGCCCGCCCCGGCTCCCGAGCCGGCCCCCGCGCCCGAGCCCGTGGCTGCCCCGCAGCCCGCTCCGGCGCCCGCTCCCACGGGCCTCGACGTCCGCGGGAGCGACCTGAAGAACCCCTTCGCGAAGTGACATCGGAGACACGATGATCTGGATGATCGCCAGCCTCGCCCTGGCCCAGGACACACCCGCACCGGCGCCCGCTCCCGCCGACGAGCAGCTCGAGGAGGCGAAGCGCCTCTACGAGAACGGCGTGCGGCTGTACGAAGAGGCGCTGTACGACGAGGCGATCGTGGCCTTCGAAGAGTCCTACGCCCTGTCGCGGCAGCACGCCCTGCTGTTCAACATCGCGAACGCCCAGGAGCGGAAAGGCGACCTCGAAGCCGCCATCAAGACGCTCAACAAGTACCGGATCTACGCCGAGGCCGACGAGGCCGCCAAGCTCGACCGCCGCGTCCGCACGCTCGAAGAGCGGCTCGACAAGCAGCGGGTGGCGACGGCACCGGCACCTGTGCCCACGCCGACCCCCACGCCCGCCCCGCAGCCCGTGCAGACCACCCGCACCGTGGGCAATCCCGCGAAGTGGGCCCTGCTCGGCGGCGGGATCGGCACCTCGGTCGTGTTCGGGAGCCTCGCGGCCTGGTCGTACACCGAGGGCCAGGCGGCCATCGACGCGGGGAACCGCGATCTGTACTCCGGGCCGAAGACGCTGAACAACGTCTCGCTCGGCCTCACCGTCGCGGGCCTCGGGCTCGCTGCGGTCGGTGTCGCCCTCCCCGCCAAGCGCGAGATCACGACCGTGAGCCTCGCCGTCACTCCCTCCGACGCGCACGTGCGCGCGTCCTGGCGCTTCTAGGAGATCGGATGCGCACTCTGCCCCTCTTGTTCCTCGTCGGTTGTCTCGGTCCCTGGAAGGACGCGTACGACACCAATGGCGAGGCCGACACCGACACCGACACCGATGCGGACACCGACGCCGACGCGGATACCGACGCCGACGCGGACACCGACGCGGATGCCGACACCGACGCCGACGCCGACACCGACACCGATGCGAATGTCGTGCACGTCTCCGGGACGATCTCGGCGGCGACCACGTGGACCGCCGACAAGCTCTACATCCTCGACGACCTCGTGTTCGTCGAGGCCACGCTCACGATCCAGGCGGGCACGAAGATCGAAGGCGCCTTCGGCTCCGCGCTGATCGTCACGAAGAACGGGCGCCTGCTCGCCACCGCGACCGCCAACAACCCCATCGTGTTCACGAGCAACCAGCCCGCCGGCAGCCGCGGTCCGGGCGACTGGGGCGGCGTCGCGCTGCTCGGCAGCGCGCCGACCAACGTGGGCACGCGGCAGCTCGAAGGCATCGAGTCGACCAACATCCAGGGCGAGTACGGCGGCGGCGACCCCGCGCACAACTGCGGCACGCTCCGCTACGTCCGCATCGAGTTCGCCGGGTACTCGATCGGCACCGGGAACGAGCTGAACGGCCTGACCCTGGCGGCCTGCGGCACCGACACGCTCATCGAGAAGGTGCAGGTGCACTACACGCTCGACGACGGCATCGAGGTGTTCGGCGGCACGGTCGATCTGCGCGAGATCGTGCTCACCCGCGCCGGCGACGACTCGCTCGACTGGGACGAGGGGTGGACCGGGCGCGGCCAGTTCATCGTCATCCAGCAGGATGCCGTCGATCACGGGGGCGGGCTGCCCGACCGTGGGATCGAGGCCGACTCGAAGTTCACGGCGGTGTTCCAGTCGCATCCGCAGCTCTACAACGTCACGATGGTGGGCGGCGGCGACAGCAACCAGCGCGGGATGTGCCTGCGCGAGAACACCGAAGGCGAGCTCGCGAACTTCCTGGTCATGGGCTTCGGCAAGTCCGGCGTCGACGTCCGCGACGAGAACTCGAGCAGCCCGCCGTCGATCGCCTACGACCTCGATTCGCGGACGAGCCAGCGCGCGCTCGACGGCGACCTGTGGATCAAGAACAGCCTGTTCTTCAACAACGGCGCGACCGCGGACGTGCACGGCGAGGTCGAGGACACCACGGCGCCTTCGATCGTCTGGGACACCAGCACTCCCGACACCGGCGACTACGTCTCCATCACGTACGTCAGCGGAGACGACGACAACGAGTTCGACGAGGTGGCCTGGCTCGCGGATGCCGCCAACGAGAACGCGTTCGGCATGGCTCCGCTGCTCGGCAATCCCTACGACCTCGTCTCGCCGAGCTGGGTGCCGCAGGCGGGCACGCCGCTCACGACCGGGGCCCGCATGCCCCCGGCCGACGGCTGGTTCAACCCGGCCGGTGGGAGCTACATCGGCGCCGTCGAGCCCGAGGACCCGACGCCGTTCTACGCCGGTTGGACGGCCTTCCCCGAGAACTGACGATGTTCATCTCGTGCCCGTCGTGCGAAGCCAGGTACAAGGTGCCGGCCCATCTCAAGGGTCTCGGCACCGTGACCTGTCCGCGCTGTGGGCACGTCTTCAAGGCCGCGCTGCCCGAGATGGTGCCGCCGGACGTGAGCCAGGTCGTGTCGATGTCCGTGAGCGATGCCGAAGAGGAGTACGAGAAGACCCTCCCGCCCGACGCCATGGCGATGATCACGCTGTGGGAGGACCGCGACAACGCGACGGACCCGGGGCCGGAAGAAGGGGATGCCACCGAGGTCGACGCGCTGGGCTCGGGTGCACGTCGGGCCACCGCGCCGACCGTCCCACCTCCGCTGGCGCCCGCGAAGCCCTCGAGCCCCGAAGCGCCGAACCGCACGCCCGTCACGGGCGGACACCGCGCGCTCCCCGGAATGCTGCCTTCGATGTCCGGAGCGCACACCTTCGACGTCGACGAGCCCACCATCCCGCCCGAGGTCGCGGCACCCGGGCGTCGCGCCGACCCGAAGGCGCTGGCCGCGCGGCTCGTGGAGGACTCCGTCGGGATCCGGCGTCCCGCGCCGCAGAGCTCGGGCGTGCCGGTGTGGACGTGGGCCGTGATGGCGGTGCTCGGCGCCGTGTGCGGCGGAGGCGGGGCGGTCATCGGGAACGCCTTCTTCATGGGCGCTCCCGTCGAGTCGCAGCCCGACCTGCGCGCCACGGTCGCGCCCGTCCAGCCCCGCGTCTACGTGGAGGAGACCCGCAAGGCGACGCCCCCGGCGCCCGCGCCCGTGGCCGAGCCCGAGCCGGAGGTCCAGCCGGAGCCGGATCCCGTGGCCGCCGAGCCCGAGCCCGCGCCTCCACCCCGCCCTGTGGTGCGTCCGCGTCCGCGCCCGGCTCCTGCTCCCGAGCCGGTCGCGGCGCCCGCGCCCGCGCCGGAACCCGAGCCGGCGCCCGAGCCCGTGGTCGTCGCCAAGCCGCGCCCCACCACGCTCGACGTCTCGACCTCGGACCTCAAGAACCCCTTCGGGAAGTGAGCGGGCGGTGCAGCACGGCGCCGTCGGGCGCCAGCAGCCACGCCTGACGCGCGTCGAGCACGAAGCCCGGCGCCGCCGGGGCCTCCCGCCAGTCCCACGCGCCTGCCGCGAAGCACCAGCCCTCCGCGGGGCCGACCTCGCTCGGCGCCCACCCGGCGTCGAGCCAGCGCCGGGCCTCGTGCGCGGCCCCCTCCACACGGGACGGATCCCGCGACAGCAGCGCCTCGGACGCCACGCCCTGCCAGCGCGAGTCGAGGTGCGCCACGAGGGCACGCACGGCGTCGCGGGTCGCGCGGGTGCGTGCCGCCTCCGCGGAGAGGCGGTCTTCGTAGTGCTCCCAGCGCACCTGCTGCGCCTCGTTCGCGATCCAGAACAGCGGCACGTCGCGCTCGGCGAGGTAGCGGCGCACCGCGTGCTGCGTGAGACCGGGCAGCGCCGCAGCCCGGCTCGCATCGACGATCCACGGCCCGCGGCACGCGCGCAGCACGTCGACGAGGGCCTCGCCGGGCGCCGGCCACGTCCAGTCGCCGTACAGGCGGAGCACGCGCGCCGCCGGGTCGCGGTGCACGGGCAGCACGCCCGGCGCCACGTACGGGTGCAGCGCCTCCACGATGTCGCGGGCGTCCTCCACGCCGCCGAAGGCCTCCATCGCGATGCGCCACGCGGCGAGGGTCGCCACGCGCACGGGCGTGCCCTCCTCGGGCGCGTTGTCGGTGTCGCTCCAGGTGCCCGCGGGGTCGCGCAGCGTCACGCGGGTGGGCATCCCGTCGAGCACGATGCGCCCGGTGCCCTTCACCTCGGCCGATCGGACCGACACGATCGCGTCGCGGATCCACTCCGCTTCTGCCTCGACGAGCCACTCCGTGCGGTCGCCGTCGACCACGCCCACCAGGTGGGCGTATCCGGCATCGCGCTCGGCCCAGAGCGTCGCGATGCACGCGGGTGCGAAGGTGGGGGCGAACACCACCTGCAGCACCGCATCCGCCGACAGGCCCTCGGGATCCGGCGCCTCGAGCACCTCGGCCTCGTGCTCGAGCAGGCTCTCGACGCCGGGCAGCGCGATGGTGCGGGAGCGGCTCGAGAACCCGTCGGCCTCGCGCAGATCGGCGGGCGACAGCTCGATGCGGAGGTGGTCGTCGGTGCGCCAGCCCCGCGCGAACGCCATGCGCACCGCGCGCGCGACGAACCCGGGCAGGGGGTCGAACCGCGGGTCGAGGTACGCGACCGTCAGCACCCCCGCGTCGAGCACGTGCCACACGACGAGCTCGGCCTCGGCGTCGTGCCGGCGCCAGCGGAACGACATCCCGTCCACGACGATGGGGCGGCTGCCTCGCGTGTTGTACGCCATGCGCCCCACGTATCCGGCCGACCGCGTTAGAAGCCGGCGATGCGCGAGCCCATCGGTCGAGACGAAGCGATCGCACGACTGGCCGATGCCGTCTCGCGGCCCGGCCGCGTGCAGCTCGTGGGCCCGCCGGGGGTCGGGAAGACCGCGCTGGTGGCGTGGGTCGCGCGCGATCGACGCGCCGTGTGGGTCGATCTCGAGCCCGTGGGCGACGGCGCCCTCGATGCGGCGGTGGCGCGCAGCCTCGATCTGCCTGTCGACCGCGCCGCGATCGTCGGGGGGCTCGGCGAGGCCGACCTGCTCGTGCTCGACGCGACCGAAGCCCTCGGAACGGGCGTGTCGGACTGGCTCGATGCCGTGATGCCCGACTGTTCGGGCCTCGCCGTGGTGGTCACCTCGCGCGTTCGCCTGCCGGGCTTCACGCTCCTCGAGGTCGGGCCGCTCTCCGCCGACGCCGCCGAAGCGCTGTTCCGCGCCGAGGCCGAAGAGGTCAGCGCCGGCGTCGATCTCGCCAGCGAAGCCGACGCCATCCGCGAGCTGGTCGGCCGGCTCGACGGGCTGCCGCTCGCCATCACCCTCGCCGCGGGGCGCCTGCGGCTCTACTCGCCCACCGAGATGCTCGCCGAAGAGCCCCTCGAGGTGCTGTCCGATCGCCGGTCGCGCGGCCGGCACACGAGCCTCGAGGCCGCGCTCGAGGGCTCGTGGGCCCTGCTCGACCCCGACGCGCGCCAGGCGCTCGCGCGGATCGCCCAGGTGCGCCGCTGGTTCGGGCGTTCGGCGTTCCAGGAGATCACCGGCGCCGGGCTCGAGGTGCTCGAGCACCTGCTCGACGCGTCGCTCGTGCACTGGGTCGCGAGCGGCGAAGGCCGGCGATACCACCTGCTCGAGCCCATCCGGCGGTTCGCGCTGAGCCGCCTGCCCGCCGACGATCCCGCGCGCCTGCGGTACGTCGAGGGGGTGCTGGGCCGCTCCGAGAGCCTGGCGCGCGGGCTCCAGTCGAGCGAGGGCCGCGAGGCGTTGGCCCGGATGCGCGACCTGGCGCCCGATCTCGAGGGCGTGCTGGTGCTCGGCGGCGAGGCGGCGGCCCGCGCGCTCGTGGCGCTCGCCCGGCTGGCCATCGCGCAGGGCGGCATGGCCGAGGTGGTCGAGCTCGTGCGGGGCGTCGACCGCAGCGCGATGTCCGACGCGGTCGTGCGGCGCCTCACGCTGGTCGAAGCCGATCTGCTCATCCGGCTCCGGCGCACCGCCGAATCCCGGGCGCTGTGGGGCCTGCTCGAAGGCGAGCCCGAGGTCGACGTGTTCCGGGGCATCACGGCCATGCGCGAGGGCCACCAGGACGACTCCGTCGCGCTGCTCGAGCGCGCGCGGGATCGGGCGCTCGCCCGCGAGCCCTCGGCCCTCGGGGTGCCCTGGGACGAGCGCGTGGTGGAGATCCACGTCGCGCTCGCCGCGACCCACATGGAGCGCGGCTCGTACGACCAGGCCATCGCGGTCTGCGAAGCGGGCGTCGCCGCGGCCGCGCACCTCGATCGGCCCGATCTCGAGGGCCTGCTGCTGCGGTGCCAGGCGACGGCGAGCCGCCTCGTGTCGCACAGCGCCATCGTCGGTGCGATCGACCGGCTCGAGCGCGCCCTCGAGCGCTTTCGTCGCATCGGCAGCCCGCGCTTCGAGGCGCGCACCCTCACGAGCCTCGCCGTGCTCGAGTCCGACCTCGGCCGTCCGTCGGCTTCGGCGCGCCTCGACGAGGCCATCCCGATGCTGCGGCGGCTCGGTGAACGGTTCAGCATGCAGCGGATGCAGGTGCTCTCCGGCCTCATCGAGCTCGACCGCGGCGACCTCGACCGCGCGGAGGCCCTGTTCGACGGGCTCCGGCTCGAGAGCCCGAAGAACCGCGCGACCCTCGACTGCTACCGCGGCGTGCTGTTCCTGCTCCGCGGCGACACGCCGGGTGGCCTGCGGGCCCTCGAGGAAGGCGTGTCGATCTTCGCGTCGATGGGCATGCAGGCCGATGCCGAGCTCGCGGCGCACTACCTCGCCGTGGCGCGGGCCGAGCCCCCGCCGCCCACCGACACGTCCCGCACCGAGACCGTGCGCCTCGCGCATCGCATCGCCCATGCCCGCGCGGCCGGGCGCCCGCTCGACGACGACGTGGTCGAGGCGTCGCGCCGGGATCTCGACCTGCGCCTGCTCGTGCGGCTCACACGGCTCGCCGGGGCCGCCGAGGTCGCGAGCGACGGGTCGTGGTTCCGCACCGACACGGGGCGCGTCGAGCTCGGCCGCAAGCGGGTGCTGAAGCGCGTGCTCGAGGTGTTCGCGCGCCACGAGGGCGAGGCCCTCACCACGGATGCCGTCCTGGCGGCCGCGTGGCCGGGCGAGCGCACGGCCGGGAACTCGGGCCGGGCGCGCGTCCACGTCGCCGTGTCGGAGCTGCGGAAGCTGGGGCTGCGCGACGCGCTGCAGACCGCGACCGTCGACGGGGGCAGCGGGTATCTGCTCCAGGCGCGCATCCTGTCTTGACGCCGAGCGGCACGGCCCTTTAAGGCGACCCATGCTGTTCGTGCTGACGAACCTGCTGCTCGTCCTGCTGGTGTGGCGGCTCCTCCCGCTGATCGCCCCCCCGGGCGGGCCATGGACGCGGGCGTTGTGCGCGTTGTTGCTCGCGTTGGCGCTGATGACCGGCATCCTGCTGGCCATCGGGCTCGCGCACCTGCTGAACCCCCTGGCTCAGGCCGGCCTGCTCGCGGTGCTGCTCGCCGGTGTGGTGGGCGCCGAGGTCCGGCTCGGCTGGCCGTCGGGCGTGCCTGTCGCGACCGAGCAGGTGACCGGTGCGCTCACCGTGGTGTCGGGCGCGCTGCTCGGTGCCGCGCTGGGCGTGTGGTTCGGCCGCCCCGGGTGGACCGGCACGGGCTTCTGCTTCGACGACATCACGTACCACGCCGCCATCGTGGCCCACTGGGTGCAGTGGGGCACCATCGAGTACACGCCGTTCTCGTACCAGTCGTACTACGCGTTCAACTCCGAGCTCGTGTCGCTGTGGTTCTGGGTGCCGCTCGGCGAGCCGTCGCAGTCGGGCCTGGCGGTGCTGCTGTTCGTGCTGCTGGTCGTCCTCGGCACGATGTCGATCGCCGAGACCCACGCGCTGCATCCGGCCGTGCCGCTCGGCCTGCTCGCGGCGATGTTCGCGAGCCACCGGATGCTGTACTTCGCCCGAACCTTCAGCTCGACCGACCTCGCGATGGCCGGGTACGTGCTGGCCGCCCTCGCGCTCGCCGTCCGCCCGCCGTCGCGCCGGGCGGCCCTGTGGTGTGGGCTCGCCGGGGGTCTCGCCATCGGCACCAAGGTCTCGGCGGTGCCGGCGCTGGGGCTCGTCGGCCTGTGGTGGCTGTGGCGCGCCCGGCGCGGTCGGGTCGCGCTGCCCGCCCTGTTCGTCGCGGGCCTGCTGGCGTTCGGCGCGTACTGGTACGTCCGGAACCTGATCCACACGGGCAATCCGCTGTTCCCCGCGCAGATCGGGCCGTTCGAAGGGCCGCTCGAGCCCGAGACCGCCCGGAAGACCGCGCTCATCCACTTCATGGAGAAGAAGGGCGACCGCTCTGCGTTCTGGTACGACCTGTTCGTGAAGCGCTTCGACTGGCCCGTGTTCCTCGGCATCCCCGCGATCGCCGGGTACCTCGTGGCGCTCGTCTCCGGCTTCTGGCGCGACCGGCGCGGCCTGTGGCTCGTCGCGTCGGTCGGCATCCTGTTCCTCCTGCTCCACCCGTTCCAGCCGTTCTCGGCGACCATCAACCGGCCGAGCGCCCCCCTCCACGGGATGGTCCGCTACCTCACGCTGTTCTTCGTCATCGGGCTGCCGCTCGTCGCCTTCTTGCTGCCGCGGCGGCGCTGGGCGGTCGCGGGCCTCGCGGTCGGGTCGTGGATGGCCTTCGCCGCGAGCGTGTACTACGCGACGAAGTTCCTCTACGGCGCGTCGGACGCGCTGTGGTTGCTGGCCGGGGCCAGCGCGGGCCTCGTCGTGATGGGCCTCCTCGGCAGCGTGCCGCGCGGGGCCGTCCCCGCCGTCCTCTCCGTCGCCATCGTCGCCCTCGCGCTGCGGACCCCCGCGAAGGCCGAGCACACCGCCACGAAGCGCACGACGTTCAGCCCGATCGGGCGGGTCCACACGAAGGCCTGGGACGCGATCGACGCGCTCCCGTCGGGCGCCTACGTGGCCTGGCTGTCGGACATGCCGCCGACCCACATGTTCTCGCTCCCCCTGATGGGGCGGCAGCTCCAGTACCACCTCGTCCCCGTCGATCGGCACGGGAAGCGCGTCGACGCGCTCCTCCACGAGCGGTGGCGCGACGAGCCGGCGCTGTGGTGGTGGGAGTTCAACGACCGCGCGCGCAACGACGAGGAGGTCGTCGGGAACCTCCTGAACAGCGGGGCGGAGTACCTCGTGATCAGCCGCTGCCACCAGTCCACCAAGGGCGGCTGGCCGCGTCCGCGCGGGAGCCTCAATGCGACCGACGCGACGGCGCGCCGGTATGGCGACCGGTGCGTCGAGATCTGGGACATCGAGCGCTTCCGCGGGGTCGAGCTGCAGAAGCCGAAGCGGAAGCCGAAGCCGAAGAAGCCCGCGCCCAAGGCCCCGGTGCCGAAAGAGCCGCCGAGCCCCGCGGGCACACCCGTCGAGCTCGTGCCGGAGGAGAAGGGATGATCGCGATCCTGTGGATGCTGGGCTGCGGCGGCGAGCCCGCGAAGCGCGCGGCGCCCCCGGCGCTCCCGGCGGCGGCGTCGAAGGCGTTCACCGGGGAGCGGCCTCCGGACGTGGTGCTGGTGAGCATCGACACGCTGCGTCCCGACCACCTCGGCACGTACGGCTACTCCCGTGACACGAGCCCCTTCGTGGACGGCCTCGCCGCGAAGGGGGTCCGATTCGCGCACGCCCGGTCGGCCTCTCCGTGGACCCTGCCGGCGCACACCACCATGCTCACGGGCCTGTTGCCCACCACGCACATGGTCGTGGAGGACGACCTGCGGGTGCCCGACGCGACGCCCGTGCTCCCGGAGCTGCTCGATCGGCGCGGCGTGCACACGGGCGCGGCGGTGTCGACGCTGTTCGTCAGCGCGATGTATCGGTTCGACCGTGGCTTCGACCACTTCAACGACTTCGGTATCCACGACAAGAAGACGAACCTCCAGGGGGTCGTCGACATGCAGGGCGTGGTCGACGATCTCGAGGCCTTCGTGAAGTCGGTGCCGGACGGCGAGCCGCTGTTCCTCTTCCTGCACAGCTACGACGTGCACTACGCCTACGACCCGCCCGCGCCGTACGACGCGATGTTCGACCGCGCGCCGGTGGCCGGCGACGCGACCTACAAGAACTACTTCGTCTACAAGAAGAAGCCGCTCCCGAAGCCGCAGATGGAACACCAGATCGCTCAGTACGACGAGGCGATCCGGTACGTCGACGACCAGCTCGCCCGTCTCGACCGTGTGCTGCGGGACGCCGGGCGCGAGGTGCGCTGGGTCATCACGGCCGACCACGGCGAGGAGTTCGGCGAGCGCGGCTCGTGGGGCCACGCGCACACGCTGTACGCCGAGCAGCTCCGCGTGCCGCTCGTCGTGAGCGGGCCGGGCATCCCGGCGGGCGTGGTCGTCGAAGAGCCCGTCGGCACGCACGATCTGGCGCCGACCCTCGCCGCGTGGACGGGCGTCGCGCTGCCGGGCGCCGACGGCATCGACCTCACGCCCTTCCTGTCGGGCGAGGTCCCCGTGCCGGCGCGCCCGTTCGTCGCGGAGACCTCGCGCCACGGCACCATGCGCCTGGGCCTCTGGGAGGGCGGCAAGCGCCTCGAGTGGGACCTGGCCTCCGGCACGCGCGAGGTGTTCAGCGACGCCGACCCCGCCGAGAAGGCCGCCACGGGCGAAGACCCCGCCGTGCTCCAGGCGCGCGTGATCGAGCTGCTCGGCACGCCGTTCGAGGCCACCGAGGCCGGCGCCGTGGCCGTGCGCAAGGGCAAGCTCCTGGTCGGCGGCCGGGCCGAGGGGCGTGCGGCCGTCACGACCGGCATGCGCTTCCAGACCTTCCCGTTCGACACGCCCGTGCGCTTCAGCGGTGCCGACGGCAAGCCGGGCCGCGCGATGGCGCTCGCAGGGGGCGCGGCACCCTCCGGCCCGCTCCGCGTCGAGGGCGCCGTGCGCCCCACAGACGTCGACCTCGACGCCGACACGAAGGCGGCGCTCGAGACCATCGGCTACATCCACGGGGACGACGAGGACGAGTGATTCGCGGATGAACCAGAAGGGGAGAGCGCTGGCCGTCTTCGCCGTGACGGCGGCCTGCCTCGTCTGGGCGCTGTGGGGGGTCGAGATCGACCGCGTGCGCGCCGCGCTGGGCTCGATGCAGCTCGCCTACGTGCCGCTCGCGCTCGCGGTGATCACGGGCGTGTTCCTGCTCCGCGTGCTGCGCTTCCAGCTGCTGCTCGGCGACGCGCGGCCGAGCTTCGGGCGCCAGGTGGTCGTGTGCGGCATCGCGTTCCTCGGCATCAACGTGGTGCCGTTGCGCCTCGGCGAGCTGGTGCGGTCGTTCATGCTGCTCGACGACGACGTGTCGTGGGGCACGTCGCTCGGCGCCGTGGTCATGGAGCGCGTGGTGGACCTGTTCTGCCTGCTCGGCATGCTGCTGCTCGTGAGCGTGGCCGTCGATCTGCCGGCCACCGTCGAGGTGCAGGGCATCGACGTGCTGCCGGTGGCGCAGCGGTCCATCGCGGTCGGCCTGGCCGTGCTGATGAGCGGGCTCGTGGCCCTTGGTGTGGCGAGCCACGCGATCGTCGCGGCGCTGGGTCGCGTGCCGATCGTGGGCCCGCGGCTCGCGACCTTCGCGACCTCGTTCCGCGCGGCGACGGCCGAGCTCGCGTCGCGTCCCGGCCGGGCCGCCGCGGTGTCGGGCCTCGCGGTGCTCGTGTGGGCCGGCACGATCACGTGCGTCTGGCTGCTCCTGTCCGCTTTCCCGGGCCTGCCCGCGACGTGGGAGGTCGCGCTGGCGGTCACGGCGTTCACCGTCACGGGCACCGTCGCGCTCCCGACACCCGGGTTCTTCGGGCCGTTCGAGGTGTTCTGCAAGGCGGTGCTGGTGCTGTGGTCGGTCGAGCCGACGCTGGCGGCGACCTTCGCGATCGTCTGGCACCTGCACCAGTTCGGCTTCCACCTGGTGACGGGCATGGGCCTGCTGGTGCGCGAGGGGCTCTCGCTCACGGCGCTCGTGCGCGCTTCGCTGCCTGACTAGATTGCCCCGTCGTCGACCCACTTGAAGAACATCTGACGCACGTAGTCG
Source organism: Alphaproteobacteria bacterium (assembly GCA_020632875.1). Classification (GTDB taxonomy): domain Bacteria; phylum Myxococcota_A; class UBA796; order UBA796; genus JACKEQ01. The sequence continues at coordinate 449,403 of JACKET010000004.1, read as the reverse complement.
GGCTTGTGGATGTCGGCGTTCGGGCCGAGCTCGACGAACACCTGCGCCCAGCCGTCGGGGCCGGACCAGGAGCGGCCGTCGATCACGTCGTTCGGGCCGAAGCTCGTGGTGGTGTCGCCGCGCTCGATGGCGGGGCGGTAGCCGATGCTGGCGCCCGCGTAGTGGCAGTCGGAGCAGAGCAGGTCGTCGGGACGGCCACTGACGCGGCTGTTGATGATCGCGTCGATCGTGTCGTTCTGGATGAAGGCCTCGGGGTCCTTGCCGAGCGTGACGGTCTCGATCGTCGTGGTCCAGTCGAGCGGCTGCACGCGCGAGGCCTCGAGGTCGAGGAAGCGCTCCATCGCGACCCGGAGCTCGGGGGGCTTCTCGGAGAAGCGGCCCTCGCCCATCGTGGCGAAGATGGCGCCCCAGCCGTTGTTCCCGGCCCAGGTGCGGCCGTCGACCATGTCGTACGGGCCGATCGGCGTGGTCGCGTACTGCTCGACCTCGGGGCGGTAGAACGTGAGCGTGCCGTCGAAGTGGCAGGCCGAGCAGGACCGGCCTTCGCCGCGCGCATCCACCTGACCCGAGATGATGGCCTCGAGGGTCAGACCGGCGAACTCCGGGCCGGGGTCGACGCCCAGGGTGTCTTCGGCGAGCGGCGTGGTCCAGTCGAGGGGGCGGAGGTCGGTCTCTTCTTCGACCGGGGCACAACCCACGACGGCGAAAGCAGCGAGCACAAAGGCCAGACGGTGCATATCAGGCTCCAACAACGACAAAGGCAACGACAAGTAAGGACCCAATCGGGTCACAGGAACTGTACCACACCCCCTCGCGCCGCTGTCACCCCCTTTTTCGGAACGCCTTGACGGTCAAGACCTCTGTGCCCCCGGAACGCGGCGTTTCAGCCGCGTTCACAGGGGGTACTGAGGTCACGTCAAGACGTTCAGCAGTTGAGATTCCGTCGGGACGACGCCCGCTTGCGGGCGGTGGCCGACGGAATCCGGAGCCCGAACACCGGGAGCAGGAGCCACCACAGTCGGCTCGAAACGCCGGCTCCTGGCCGGGCGTCGCAGCCGCGGATCGGGGTGTAGTCCTCGAGCTCGCCGAGGAGCTCTGCGGGGTCGCACGCGTCGATCGCCCCGTCTCCGTCGCCGTCCCACGTGCCGTCGAGCCCATCGGGCATGCCGTCGCCGTCGGAATCCGGGTTGTGGGGGCTCGGGCAGTTGCGCCCGTCGCGCAGCGCGTACTCCTGGCCGTCGGAGATGCCGTCGCCGTCGGTGTCGGCGAGGTGCGGATCCGTGCCGAGCTCCACGACCTCCATGTGGTCGTCGAGCGTGTCGTCGTCGGTGTCGGAGTCGAGGGGATCGGTGCCGAGGTCCACCACCTCGACGCCGTCGAGCAGCCCGTCTCCATCGGTGTCGGGGTCGGCCGGATCGGTGATGCCGTGCACCTCGTCGTAGTCGCCGAGCCCGTCCGCGTCGGTGTCGAAGCTGCGGGGGTCGGTCGTCAGCTCCTCGCCGTCTTCGAGCCCGTCTCCGTCGGTGTCGGCGACGCGGGGGTCGGTCCCGTCGTCGTGGATCTCGTGCGCGTCGGTGACGCCGTCGCGATCGGTGTCGGCGCGCCCGGGGTCGGTGCCGTAGAGGATCACCTCCTCGCCGTCGAGCAGCCCGTCGAAGTCGGAGTCGGGGCGGTTCGGGTCGGTGCCCCAGATCGCGACCTCGTCGAGGTTCGTGAGGCCGTCTCCGTCGTCGTCGCCACCGGGAGCCGGAGCGTCGACGCCGTCGCAGTCCTGGTCGATGCCGTCGCCGCCGAGCTCGGGCGCCATGGGGTGCGTCGCCCAGCTCGTGTCGTCGCAGTCGGTGGAGACCTCGGACTCGCCCGGATCGGTGCAATCCGCGTCGATGCTCGCGAGGGTCTCGGTCGTGCCGTACCCGTCGAAGTCGTGGTCGGCGAAACAGACGAGCGGGCGGTAGTCGGCGCCGTCGCAGTCCTGGTCGACGTCGTCGTTCGCCACGTCGAGCGCGCCGGGCGACACGGCCGGGTCGGCGTCGTCGCAGTCCGGGCCGCCGAAGAGGGGAGCGGCGTAGCCGTCGCCGTCGGCATCCGCCGCGCCGCACCCCGCGCTGGTCTCGCGGGCGGTCAGAGCGTCGGCGGCCGTCGCGCCGAAGACGACGACGAAGGACTCGACCCAGGACTCGCCGGGCGAAAGCACGCCCTCGTGGGCGCGCCAGTGAGCAGTGCGGTCGACGATCGCTCCGTCCAGATCGGAGTAGAACGCGTCGGCGTCGCGCGAGGAGTCGGTGTGGCCGACCTCCTGGGCGCCCGCGTCACACAGGCCGAGCCCGAACGTCAGCCCCGACAGCACGCCCGACGCGGTGACGAGGTCGCCCACGCCGTCGCCGTCCGTGTCGACCGTGTCGGAGACCTCCTCCCACGCACAGCCGGCCTCTTCGCAGGTGTCCTCGCCGAACGGCTGCACGTCGGGATCGGGCGCCACCCCGAGCGCCATGCGCACGTTGGGCAGCGACACCGCTCCGCGGTTCGTGACGACCAGGTGCACCGCGATCGACGCGTCGTCGCCCCAGACCTCGGTGCGCACGATGTCGAGCGGCCCTGCCGACCACACCACCTGGTACGCGTGCCCCTCGGGGACCGCGAGCTCGCCGGCCGCGACCACCTGCAGGTCGTCGAGCGCGGGATCGTCGGCGGCTTGCGTGTAGACCGCGGGGGACGTGCCACCGGTCTCGACCGTGAAGGTCGCCCACGGCGTTCGCGGCCACGTCACGTCGATCCAGGGGGCCGCGGCGTCGGCGCGGACCTGCACACCCGCCGCGTCGGACGCGGAGTTCCACAGCCCATGGTCACCGTAGTGGACCTGGATCCGCTCGCCCGACACGAGGGTCGAAGCATGGGCAATGGACAACAAGAGCAACATCGCAAACCCGATGGCGCGTGTTGTACCTGAGGATCGCGGCGATCGCGATGCTCTTCAGACGTTCTTGACGGGCTATGGGATCTCCATGGGCGTGGATGTCGTCGGAGGGGTGGACGCGTCGCGGGTCGAGCAGCTCGCCGCGTACGTGCGTCCGCACCGCCTCACCGAGCACCTCGTGCGCGACGCGCTCGACGCGGGCTACGCCATCGAAGACGCCTTCCAGATGGACGAGTTCACGATCGATCTCGTGGTCGCGGCCGAGGGCGTCTGGCTCGTGTACGACACGACCTGAAACGCCGCGGTGATGGCGGTCGCCATCTGGTCCGAGCGTCCCGACCCCGACGCGCTGCTCGCGCGGCGCCTCGCCGCGGGCTGGCGTCCGACGCCCTCGTCGCTCGCCGCGGGGCCGCGGGTGGTGGGCCACGCCGAGGGCGTGCCGCGCGACCAGTGGGCGTGGGAGCCCGCGTGCAGGCTGCCCGGCTGAAGGCTCAGGGTCCCTCCAACGCTCCGGCGCGAACGAGCCAGGGCCGCAGCGCGTCGCGGTCGAGCGCCCAGCGGGACGGGCCGGTCGCGAGCCAGGCCTCGGCGCAGGCCTCGAGGACGGCGGGGTCGGCGTCGCACTCGAGGAGCTCGGCGAACGCCGCGGCGTCCGGCCGCACGCGGAGGAGCGCCTCGGCTGCGCGCAGGGCGACGGGGCCGCCCGTGTCCGCGAGGTCGAGGAGGGCGAGGGCCGCGTCCTGCTCGGCCTGCACGGCGCCGATCCACTCTTCGGGGGGGAGGGCGGCCCACCAGGCCTCGGCGAAGTAGCGCACGACCAGCGACCGGATCCGCGGGTCCGGCACCGAACGCGCGGCGGCGAGGGCGTCCCGGGCGAGCGGGGCGCCGGGCACCGGGACGTCCCACAGCGCACAGAGCAGCTGGAACTGCGCATCGGACGCGAACGACGCGAAGCCCACCCGCTCGAGCAGCGCGGGCAGGGGCGCCGTACCGAGGGCCGCCGCGACCCACCGGCCGCAGGCGACGGCCCGCCAGTGCGTCGCGAACGGGTCGCTGGCGTCGAAATCCGCCATGCGGGCCTCGGCCTCGGCGAGCTGCCCGAGGTCGGCGAGGCGCCCGATCAGCGCGGACCGGCTCCCGCCGAGGCGGTAGGTCCAGGGGTGGGGCGCCATGCGGTCCAGCACGTCGAACGCCCGGTGCACCTGATCGAGGTCGAAGAGCCGCGCGACGGCCCAGAACGGTCCCTCGTCGTTGCCGGGGTCGATCGGCGCATCGGCGATGGCGTCGAAGGCCGCGATGGCCGCGTCGAGGACGGCGCGCCGGGCGTCTCCCTCCACCAGCGTCGCTTCGTCCTGCAGGTCCCACGGGCGGAACCGCGGGTCGGGCGTCGGCTCGGGAGCGCCGTCCTCTCCGTCGTCGTCCCCGTCCTCCGCCTCGTCGCCCCGCAGCCAGGCGGCGCGCTCCAGCGGGTCCTCCGGGCCGACGGCCTCCCAGATGCGCCGCCAGAGCGGGCGATCCACGCTACTCCCCGCCCTCGAGCAGCTCGAGGATCTCGGGCGGCGGCGTGAGGTCGGGGAAGCCCTCGATGTTCGACTCGACCTTCGTGAACCGCGTGACCGTCTCGATCGGGCCGGCCTGCTGGCGCGAGAGCACGGGGTAGAGGGTGCCGCCGAGCTGCGCGTACTGCTCCACGACGGTGGTCGCCTCGACCTCGCCGCCCTGGACCAGCCCCACGCCGCTCATGCCCATCCAGAGGCCCGTCTCGTCGGCGAAGAACATCGAGGTGGGCAGCCCCGTCGAGGTCTCGACCTCGACCTGGGTGCACGGGACGCCGCCGAACTCGAGCTTCCCGACGACGACGCGCTTCGGGTAGTGGATCCGGTAGTCCTCGAAGAGGTCCATCCGGTTGCGGCGCGCGGCCTCCTCGGCCTCGCGGCCGTCGAGGATGCGCGGGCCCAGCATCGGGTTGAGCTCCCACGCGATGCCGTCGGCGTAGCCCGAGCTGACCTTCCCGAGCATCGGGACCTGGAAGTCGATGCGCGAGCGGTCCGGCCGCTCGGTCCAGAGGGTCATCGACAGCGTGAGCCCCTGCGCGGGCAGGGTGACGACGGCCTCGGCGACCTGGTTCTGGACCGCCCGCGAGGCCTCGACGCCGCCGGTGGCTTCGAGGAACCGGTCGAACAGCGCGTCGGCCGCGGCCGAGGGGTCGCGCGCGTCGGCCGAACCGGCCGGCCCGTCGGACTTCTTGCACGCGGGAAGCGCGAGGAGCGCCAGCACGAGGACCCGGATCACGGCTCACCTCCGTCGGGGACGATAGCGTCGGCGGGCGCCTGCTCGGCGATCCACGCGAGGGCGGCGTCCAGCACGGGGTCGCGGCCTTCGCGCAGCGCCTCGAGCGTGAGGGACACGGGCGCGTCGGGCGTGAAGCCGTGGCCTTCGACGCGGGTGCCGTCGGGGGCCGTGTAGTCGCCGGTGGCGAGCTGGAGCACGTCTCCGTTCGGCAGGCTCTCGAACTGCGACGGCAGCGCCATCCCCGCGGTGGTGCTGCCGAACACCCGCGCGCGCCCGGCCTGGGAGAGACCCGCGGCGAGGATCTCGGACGTGCTGGCGCTGCCGCGGTCGACGAGGATGGCGACGGGCCCGTCGAACCGCTGGCGCGCGGGACGGGGGCTCACGCCGAGCTCGAGCCAGCCGTACGCGGCGCGGGTGGTGCCGAGCGTGGTCTTCTCGCGGACGAGGAAGCCGGCCATGCCCTGTCCGACGCCGAGCACGCCGCCCGGATTGCCGCGCAGGTCGACGACGAGCCCGGCATCGCCGGCCTTCGCGGACTCGACGGCGCGCGTGAAGCGCTCGAGGACGGGCATCGCGAAGACCTCGAAGCCCACGTACCGCGCCGTGGCGTCGCGTCCAGGCAGGGCCATCGCGGTCTCGGTCCACGTCGAGGCGATGGACGGCATGGTGCCCATCCCGGGCGCCACGAACACGCCGTCGGTCGTTCGCCCGACCTCGACGGTGCGCCCGCCCTCGAGACCGAGCGCCACGGTTCCGTCTGGAGTGCCGTCGACGCGGCTGTGTACCCAGGCCCGCAGCATCAGGTCGGCGATCGTGGGCGACTCGTGGGCGAACAGGGCCGCGCGGACGGGCTCGACGGGCTTCCCGTCGACGGACTCGACGACGTCGCCGCGCGCGATGCCCGCCACGTCTGCGGGGCTGCCGGGCGCGACCCGCCACACGACGACGCGGTCGTCCAGCGTCGCGACGACGAGACCCGCCGTGCCGCCGCCCCCGGCGCCGATGCCCGGGGTCGCGATGGGGTCTTCGGTCCCGTCCCACGAGCGCGGGAGGACCGTGTGGTGCGAGGCCCCGAGGCTCGCGAGCAGCTCGGTGAGCACGGGGCGCAGCTCGGATGCGGTCTTCGCCTTCTTCGCCGGCTTCCGCAGGCGCACGGCCGTCTCGCGCCACGCCGTGTCGTCCCAGCCCTCGGGCTGCATGGCGGGCACGCGCTCGACGACGTGGTCGAAGGTCTCGAGCTGGGCGCTGCCCGCGAGGGCCGCGGCGAGGAGGGCGATCACCGGGTGAGCACGTCCTGCACGAGCGCGTCGGGCAGCACGCCGTGCTTCTGGAAGTGGCGCATGTGCAGGATGGGCTCGCTGCCGAGATCCGCGGCGGTGCGGCCCGCGATGGTCGCGGTGTACTTCTTCGGCCGGAAGCCCGAGAGGCCCCGCTCGGCGTCGGTGCCGACGGTCTCGAGCACGTCGAACAGCGCGTCGAGGTGGTTCATCTTCATGTAGGGGCACGTCGCGCAGCCCCCCGCCACCGAGCAGCCCTCGCCGCTCGCCACCCCGGGGATGATCTCGAGCCCGCTCTCGGGGGCCTGGGCGATGGCTTCGCTCGCGACGGGGAACACGATCTCGACCTCGACCGTGTCGTCGTGGGCGGCGCGGAGCTGATCCTGGACCTTCTTCACGATGGCCGTGACCATGCCGGCCTCGGTGCCGAGCACGAAGGAGAGCCGCTCGCGCTCGGGCGTTCCGAGGCTCGCCGCGACCTTGTCGGCGATGAACCCGAGGATGTTGGACGTGGAGCCCACGACCCCGCGGCCTTCGGACTGGGCCTTCACCGCGAGTTCGAACATCTCGCCCGGCACCTCGAGGTGGGCCGTGTGGAAGGCCCCTGCGTGCTCTTCCTTCACCCGGCGCACCACGTCGCCGCCGAACATGTGGTGCACGACGCAGGCGCCGTGCTCGAAGGGGTGGAAGCGGTCGAGCAGCGCGGCGATGCTGGCCCGGTCGTGGGCGGGGTGGATGGCGCGGATCGCGTCGTCGGAGAGCTGGGTGAACTGGGCGAACATCGTCTGCAGGTTGTGGCCCATGTACGTGTCGGGGCCGTAGAACACCTCGACGCCGTCGATCTGCGCGTCGGCCTGCAGGATGGTCTGCACGACGTTGCTCGACGTGCACGTGATGGTCGGCACGAGGCTGTGGGCCTTCGCCTTCGTCTGGAGGCTGGTGTTGATGTACACGACGTGCAGCGCGCGCGGCGTGCGGCCGGCCTCTTCGAGCCACTGCGTGTACGCGGGCTTCTCGGCGCTCTCGGCGAGCGAGCACCCGATCTCGGCCTCGGCCACGCGGTACACCTCGACGGCTTCGTGACCCGCGGCGTCGAGCACGGCCCGCACGTTCTCGGACATGAAGTCGACGCCGAGCACGACGATGGTCTTCATGCCCGCCTCGGCCATCTTCACGGCGGCATCGGCCATCTTGAGGCTGTCGGCGATCTGGATGTGCGGCCAGTCACACGCCGTGAGGACGCCCTGGAGCTCGGCATCCATGTAGAAGTGCGCCACGACGCCGATCGAGCGGTCGCGGCAGAGCTTCGCGAGGTCGTCGACCGTGCGCCGGTCGGGGCGGAGGTACTGGGCCTGCGCCACGGCGAAAGCGCCCTGCGGGACGAGGTCTTCGCGCGTGATGCGCAGGGTGGGGAACGAGCTCTCGGGCATCCGGCCTCCGGGAGGTCTGGCTTAACACTCCGCCACCCGGTCCTGGGCTAGACTCGTCTCCATGACGAGAGCCTCGAACTCCCTGGTCTGGCGATGGGTGCTGATCGCCCTCCTCGCCGCCTGTAGCGGTCCCGGCGCTGCCGACACCGACACCTCCGATACCGACGCGCCCGACCCGCCCGTCGGAGGGCCGCTCACCATCTACTACGAAGGCAACGGGAACTTCGCGGTCGCCGACGAGCGGTGTGCCAGCGCCGCGGCGAACCCGTTTCCAGACCGCGAGTGGAGGGCGCTCCTGGTCGGGGCCGGCCGGGTGGCCTGCGGCGAGCCGGATTGCGCGAACGGGGCCGCTGGGCAGGTCGATTGGGTGCTCGCGGCGAACACGGAGTACGTGTCGGAGTTCGGAGAGTCGCTCGGCAGCACCAACGAGAACGCGATCTTCGAGTTCCCCCTGCTGGCCATGATCTCGGGTGGCGGCCCCGCGGGCAATCCGTGGACGGGACTGAACGCCGATTGGACGGTCGCGACCGGATTTACGTGTGAGGACTGGACCAACCAGTCGCCCGACCTGATGGGGCGAACGGGCTCCATCAGCGCCCTCGACTCGAACGTGATCAGCAACCTCGACGCGCGATGCTCCAACGGTCAGGGCTTCATCTGCGTCGAGCAACCCTGACCGTCGAGCCCGGTCGAACGATCAGTCGCGGCTGTTGAGCCGCATCAGCAGCGAGAGCAGGTTCCAGAAGAGGATCAGGAGCCCCATCGCGATGGTGTAGGCGCCCTCCATCTTCATGTCGGTGCTCATCTGGTGCATGACCTCGTTCGTCTGGTACAGCAGGCCCGCCGCCGAGACGATGACGAACACCGCCGACAGCACGATGCCGAGCGGGCCGCCGAACAGCCCGGGGAACGCGAAGCCCACGACCATCAGCACGAGCATCGGGATCATGAGCGCCGAGAGGCCCGCGCCGACCATCGAGAGCTGCTTCGGGCCCGTCCACACGTACCCGGTGATGCCGAGGGCCGTGAGTGCTGTGAGACCCATGGCGCTGCCCACGAGGCCCAGCGGGTTGCCGAGCGACGTGCCCATGAGGACGGCGGCGAGCAGCAGCAGGCCGAGCGCGATGCCTTCGCACACCATCCCGAGGATGAACCCGAGCCACTTCTGGCTGCCGTAGACCATCTTCGGCGCCACCCAGTTGGCGATGCCGAACGTGCCCATGACGACGGCGAACACGCCCCACCGGCCGAGCTGGAACACGAGCGGAGCGACGAAGATCGCCGACAGGGTGCCCGTGACGCCCGCGATGACGAGGCCGACGAAGGTGAGGCCCGCGACGGAGCGCAGGTACGCGACGCGCGCCTCGTCGGGTGCGTGGCTCAGGGGAACGGACGGTGCGAAGGCCATGGATGCTCCGGGATGGACAGGGATTCCCTGTATCAAGGCTGGATGGCGGTCACGAGCCCCGCGCCGTCGAGCACGTAGGTCGTACCGTCGGCACCCTCGGTCGAGCTCACGAAGACCTCGGGCGCGCCGTCGCCGTTCGTGTCGGCGGTGTAGAGGCTCTCGCCGAACAGCGTCACGGCGCCGGCGAGGTAGTAGCTCGCGGCGCCTTCGTCCGTGCGGACGTACATCTCGGTCCGCCGGGTGGAGCCGATGACGTAGACGCCGTCGTTGGGGGCCGCGACGAACAGGTCGGGGAGGCCGTCTTCGTCGGTGTCGGGCCCCTTCGCCACGTCCCAGCCGAACCGGTCCGTCCCGACGATCACCGCGGCCTCGTCGACCACCCCCGCGTCGACATTGCAGCCGTCGAAGACCAGCACGACGCCGTTCGGACCGCCGAAGAACCCACCCGCGCCGACCACCAGCTCTTCGACGCCGTCGCCCGTGAAGTCGAAGCTCTCGACGACCGTCGGGAACGTCGAGTTGGTCACGACCTCGATCGGGGTGGAGTAGATGCTGGCTTCGACGTCGATCGTGCGGGGCGGGCTGGCGAAGTCGAGGAGGTAGACCCAGCCCGCTTCGGTGCCGACCGCGAGGCGGCGCCCACTCGTGGGGCTGTTCCAGATGCCCATCCCGCGGACGGGCGAGGGGATGTCGAGGATCTTGACGGGCGTCGCGGTGGTGATGTCCGTCGCCGACATCGCGGTGGGCCCGTCGATCACCCAGACGTGGGGCGTCGCGGCGTCGTCGAAGATGCTGAGCACGAGGTCGGATCCGGCGGCGACCCCGGCGACGCTCGGCACGATCTCGCCGCCCACCACGATGTAGTCGGTGGGGAGGTTCAGCGTGGCCTGCACGGGGGCGCCGGCGGGGTCGTCGACCCGCGAGACGAAGGAGCCGGAGACCCCGAACGACACGAGCTCGCTGGCCCCGTCGCCGTCGAGATCACCGGCCAGCACGAACTGATCGCCGGGACCAGCCTGCCCGATCCAGCTCCCGACCTGCGTGCCGTCGACGTCGTGCAGCGTGAACCGCCCCGTGCTGTCCTGGCTGCCCGAGGCGTACCGCACGGGGGTTCCGGGGACGAGTGCCGTGTGCACGCCGTTCTGCGGGCCCGTCGCGAAGTCGGTCGCGAATCCGGATGGGGGCGTGCACCCCGCGGAGCCGTCGGTCAGCGAGTTGCAGTCGTCGTCGATCTCGGCCCCGCCGGCATCGAGCACGTTGTTGCAGATCTCGATGTTGCCGTGGAACGCGCCCGGATTCGTGTCGTCGCAGTCGGCGACCGCCGGGTCGCCGTCGCCATCGACGTCGAGCGTGTTGGGAGCCGTGGGCGTGCAGTCTGCATCCGCGTCGGTGTCGGCATCGGCGTCGGTATCGGCATCCGCGTCGGCGTCGGTGTCTGCGTCGGAATCGGCGTCTGCGTCGGTGTCCGTATCCGTGTCGGTGTCCGTGTCCGCGTCGGTGTCGGTGTCGGTGTCGGTGTCCGAATCCGTATCGGTGTCCGCGTCCGCGTCGGTGTCGGAATCGGTGTCGGCGTCGGCATCCGAGTCGGTGTCGGTATCGGTGTCGGTGTCGAGGTCGGCATCCGTGTCGGCGTCGGTGTCGGCGACCTCACCGGACGGGTCGACGAAGTCGGGGAACTTGCACGCACCGAGCGCGAGGAGCGGGAGCACCCAGGACCGCATCAGAACCTCCCCGCGACGTGCACCACGACGCCGGTGCCCGCCAGCGCGGCCCCGGCGACCGCGCCCACGAGGCCCGTCGTGTAGCGGGTGCGCGCGTTGCTGTACTGGTTGAAGGTCCACGCGGGGTCGGGGGACTTCTCGTACCTGTCGGCCGTGAGCCAGGCCTCGCTGGCCACCGCAGTGCCCGCGAGCGCCAGCACCCCGCCGCCGACAGCGAGCACGGCGCCCACGGGAGAGCGCTTCGTGGGCGTGTCGGTGGTGCGGACCGCGCCGCCCGTCTCGACCCAGTCGGTGCGCCCCGTCGTGCCCGCCCAGGTGGTCGTTCCGTCGGTGACGAGCGCGTACCTGCCTTCGCCGAGCGCGGTGGCGAGCAGGGCGCTGAGGTCGGCGCGGCGCGTGGGGTCTCCCATCCAGCCGAGCGAGTCGACGGGGTAGGCGAGGGGCACGATCAACGCGTCGTCGACGGGCGGAACGGTGACCCACATGCCCTGGTCGGCGACGCGCACGAGGTGTCGGCCGGGTGCGACGCGCGCCGGAGCCGAGGCGGGGCTGCCATCGATGCGGACGCCGCCTTCGGGGATGATCGTGAGCGCGACGGGCGCGCCGGCAGCGGCCGAGTCGAAGGTCTCGCGCAGGTCGGGCGGCCAGTCGTCGGACCACGCGACGGACGGATGCCAGGTACGGGCCTCGGTGAACCGGAGCCGCGCCGTGTCGGCCTCGCCGCGCCGGGCGGCCGTGATGCCGCCGAGCATCCCGATGCGGCCGAGGGCCTCGGACGTGACGGCGGGATCGCACGGCAGGCGCTCGATGGCGTCGCCGTACAGGCCTTCGGCTTCGTCGAGGGCCCCGTAGCTCACGGCGCCCTCGAGGCGCTTCGGCAGCTCGCCGAGCGGCGGGAGGTCGGCGCAGACGACGACATCCTCGCCCGAGCGGAGCGCCGGCGCGCCCACCACGAGCTCGCGGAAGCGGACGGGCTCGGCGTCTTCGGGCCAGGGCTTCACGACCTCGGCGGGGGCCGCGACGTCGTGGACGACCGGCGTGCCCGCGAACGCCGTCAGCGGGCGCAGGGCTGCGAGGACGAGAAGTCCCAGCACAGCTGTACCGGCGCGCCCTCGGCGCGGATCTTGCGGAACCACACCTCGCCCGAGTCGTGTCGGAGCTCGACCGAGTGGCTTCCTGCGGAGACCGTCGCGGAGTAGGGCGTGGACCCGACGTCCGCGCCGTCGAGACGGACCCTGGCGCAACATGGTTGACTGTTAATCTCGACGCGAATGCCGGGCAAACCGGGCTCCGGAGCGGGTGCGACGGGCTCGGGGGCCGGTGCCACGGGCTCGGGCGCGACGGGCTCGGGTGCCAGTGGCGCCGGCACGGGCGCAGGCGTGGGCGTCGGTGCGGTCGGGGCCGGCACGACGGGCTTCGGCGTGGGCACGGGTCGGGGCGTGGGAGGCGGCAGGGCCGGCTCGGGGGGCATGGGCTCGGGCGCGTCGGGCTCGACCGGGACGGGGTCTGGCTCGGGCACCGGGTCGGGCGGGAGGGGGTCGATCTGGACGGGACCGTCGGGCTCCGGCATCGACGGGACGGCGAACAGCGCCATCGCCGCGAATCCGCCCGCGAGGGTGACGGCGACGATGCCGCCCACGAGCGCGATTCCCGCGCCGAGACGCAGCGACGGCCCTGCCGGCCCCGGAGGCGCGATCGGCTCGACGGGACGGGGCTCGATGGGCCGCGGCTCCTCCGGGGGGACGGGCGTGGCCGGCTCGACGAGGGTGGTCTCGGGCGCGACCTCGCGCGGCACGGAGGTGGGCCCCGTGGTCACGGGAGGCGTGTCGTCCTGGAGGAACGCGAGCAGCGTGTTCCCGGTCTCTCCCGACGGCTCGCGCGGCAGCTCGTCGACGATCGGGACAGAGCGTTCGAGCGGGGACATCGCGATGTCTTCGGGCAGCGAGCCCAGCACCTTCTCGAGGGCGACGCGCGCTTCGTGTGCGTCGGGGAAGCGGTCGGCCGGGTGGTAGCGCGTGCAGCGCTCGACGAACCGGGCGAGGCCTTCGGGGAGCCCGGCGAGCTGGGTCGGATGGGACTCGGGGTTGTGGAGGTCGTGCGGCTCGATGTCGCGGAGCAGGGCGAGCAGCGTGGCACCGACCGAGTACAGGTCGGCCCGCGGCTCGACGGCGTCGCCGGAGCGCTGCTCGGGCGCCATGTACGCCCAGGTACCCATCAGCGAGCCCGTCTTCGTGAGCTTCGCGTCGCGGTCGTCGTGCGCGATGCCGAAGTCGGTGAGGCGGGCGACGCCGCGCCCGTCGACGAGGATGTTGTGGGGCTTGATGTCGCGGTGGACCACGCCGCGCTGGTGGGCCGCCTCGAGCGCCCGCAGCACGCCGATCATCGCGAGGGTCGCGTCGCGCGGGATCATCGGCCCGGCCGTGCGCAGGCGGTCTTCGAGCGACCCGGCGGGCAGGTACGACATCACGAGGAAGACGCGGTCCTGCTCGTGCCCGATGTCGTGCACGGGCACCACGTTCGGATGCTCGAGCTCGGCCATCACGCGGGCCTCGCGCTCGAAGCGTGCGATCACGGCTTTCGAGCGCATGAAGTCGGGGTGCAGGACCTTGATGGCCCGCTCGACCCCGAGCTTCCGGTCCTCGGCGCGGTACACCGCGGCCATCCCACCCGAACCGAGCTGGTCGAGCAGGACGTATCGCCCGTCCGCCAGGGTGGTCCCCATCTCCAAGGGCGCCTCCGCCGCGGGCAGCATACTCGGACACCACCTGGCCTGCATCCTCCCGGAGGCGTCCGTGCGCCACGTCCTGCTGTTCGTCCCGCTCCTCCTCGCCTGCAAGCAGCCCATCGACTCCGATACGGGCGAGTCGGATGCCGACACCGATGCGGACGCCGACACGGACACGGACGCCGACACGGACACGGACACGGACACGGACGCGGACGCCGACACGGACGCCGACACGGACACGGACGCCGATACGGATACGGACGCCGACACGGACACGGACGCCGATACGGATACGGACGCCGACACGGACACCGATACGGACACGGACGCCGACACGGACACGGACGCCGACACGGACACGGATGCCGACACGGACGCCGACACCGATACCGACCCACCGGAGCCCTGCGCGTCCGGCACGTGGGACGACGACGCCGATCCGGGCACTCCCTGCGTCGCATGGACGGACTGCGTGCCCGGCGAGGCCGTGCTGTCGGAGGGCAGCCCCACGACGAATCGCACCTGCGAGACGTGTGCCGCCGGGCTCTTCAGCCTCGAGCCCAACGCCGCCCGGTGCGACGACGACTGCTCCTACGCGCTCGATGTCTACTGCCCGGACTTCGACCAGGCCTACCTGAAGGCCGTCGACACGGACCTCGGCGACTGGTTCGGGTACGCCATCGCGTTCGACGGCGACACGCTGGCGGTGTCGGCGCCGTTCGAGGACAGCGCGGCCACCGGTGTGGGCGGTGACGGGTCCGACAACACGCGCAACGACGCCGGGGCCGTGTACGTGCTGACCCGCGCGGGTACGACGTGGTCGCACCAGGCGTACCTCAAGCCCTCGATCGCGGTGTCGGACGGCGAGTTCGGCCTGGCGCTCGCGCTCGACGGCGACACGCTCGTGGTGGCGGCGCCGTTCGAGGGCTCCGACGGGGCGGCGTACGTCTTCGTCCGCTCGGGCACCGCGTGGGCCGAAGAGGCGCGGATTCCGGGTCCGGTGGGCGGGCGCCTCGCCTCCGTCTCGATCTCGGGGGACACCCTCGCGCTCGGCGGGGGCGAGCAGGCGGCCGTGTACACGCGGTCCGGGGCCACGTGGTCGCTCCAACAGGCCGTCGTGGGCGACAACACCGAGGCGGGCGACGCGTTCGGGGCCGCCGTGGCGCTCGACGGAGACACGCTCGTCGTGGGGGCGTACCTCGAGGACGGCGCCTCGCCGGGCATCGACGGCGACGGCGGGTCGAACGGCGCGAACGACGCGGGTGCGGCCTACGTCTTCACGCGCTCGGGCAGCACCTGGACCCAGCAGGCCTACCTGAAGTCGTCGTCGCCGAGCGCCACGGACTGGTTCGGGGATCGGCTCGTCCTGTCGGGCGACACCGTGGCCATCTCGGCCATCTACGAGCGCTCGAGCGGCACCGGAGTCGACCCGATCCACGACGAGCTCGCGTACGCCAGCGGCGCGGTCTACGTCTTCCACCGCACGGGGTCGACGTGGGCGCAGCAGGCGTTCGTGAAGGCCACGAACACCGACCCCGACGACGCGTTCGGCATGGGCATCGCGCTCGACGGCGACCGGCTGGCCGTGGCCTCGGGCTTCGAGGCGAGCACGTCGGCGGGTATGGGCGGGGACCCGATGAACAACGACGGCTACGGGACGGGGGCGGTCTACCTGTACGACCGCGTCGGGGCGGTGTGGACACCCACCGCCTACATCAAGGCGCCGCACCCCGATGCCGGCGACGGGTTCGGAGGCATCGACTACACCGGGCCGTGTGCGTCGGTCGCCCTGGAAGGCCCCACGCTGGTCGTGGGCGCCATCGGCGAGGCGAGCAGCTCGACCGGTGTTGGCGGTGATCCGACCGACAACAGCCTGGCGGAGACGGGCGCGGCGTACGTGCTGAAGGTCGCGCCCTGAGCGCTACTGGACGACGAGCACACCCGCCTGGCTCGCCGGATCGAACGCGTCGGGCTGCGTGGTCACGCCGACCACCGCGAGGGCGTTCGGGATCCGCCAGGTCTGGCCGGTCTCGGCGACGACCGTGATGCTCCAGGCGCCCGGCGGCACGGCGTCGAGCGGCGAGCCCTGGCGGAGATCGACGATGTCGTAGTGCTCGCCGGAGACCGGGTCGATCGCCTGGCCGCCGGGGTGCACGTGCTTCGCGACCGGCGCCCAGGTCACGCTGATGCCCGGCATCGGCACCACCGCGCCGACGGGCACGGGAGGAGCGGGCAGGATGCCCTGGGCCCAGGCCCCGATCTCGGCGAGGAACGGGAACGCCTCGGCCGACCAGCTCTCGCCTTCGGGCAGCGGCTCGAAGCCTGTGCCGTCGGCGTTCGGCAGGCCGAGGTACTGCAGGTAGACGCGTGGCCAGATGTCGGGGATGCCTGCCTCGGGAGGCAGGTCGGGGCGCGGGTCGGGCAGGCCGTCCTGGCCGGCGTCGACGACGTGCACCCAGAAGGCCGTGTCGCAGAGGTCGAGCTGCGTGGGGTCGCAGAACTGGGGCGCCGCCGCGTTCACCGCGCACGGCCCGGGCAGATCGAGCGGGAAGTCGAGCCCGAAGGCCGAGTGCACCGCGGTCGACGCGAGGGTGAACGTCTGCGGGGTCGTGGGGTTCAGCGACGCCTCGCGGCTCACGACCTGGGGTGCGGGCAGGGCGAACGCCGGCCGCTCGAGCGGCACGACGGTGCCGAGCGCGATCGTCACGTCGTCGAGGTTCTGCCCGCCCTGCACGGTCACCGTGGCGATGGTTCCCGTGACGAGGTCGGTCACGTGGGCCCCGGCGACGTCTCCGCACGTGGCGCCCGACACGCTGATGTCGAACGGGTTGAAGTCGCCGTCGAGGTCCATCAGGGCCTGGAGGATGTAGGTGCCGTCGTCGAGCCCGGTGACGGCGAAAGGCGCGGCCTGGAGCCCGGCCCCCTCGCCGGTGTACGCGGCCGCCGGGACCGTCGCGAGCGTCACGGGGCTGCCCGTTCCGGCCGGCGGGCCCGGATCGTTCGCGGCGTAGACGAGCACGATGGTGTCGCCCGGCACCGCGACGCCGTTCGCGACGAGCGTGCCCGACACGACGTTGCCGATGGGCGGCTGGCCTTCGAGCAGGGGTGCCTCGAAGTCGCACCCGGCGAGGAGCGCTGCGAGCGCGATGGCGATCCTAGAACGCATAGGACACCTCCCCGTACGCGATGGCGCCGACCGGATGGCCCTTCGGGTGCTCCTGGAAGCGGTTGTCGAAGCCCGCGAGCGGGATGGCGTTCCACACGCCGATGGCGAGCTCGAGGCTGTCGTCGGCCAGCGGGCGGCCGGCGAGGCGCGCGTTCAGGATGGTGCGCGCGGGGATGGGGGCTTCGTTGAGCACCAGGTTCCCTCCGGCGTCGAACTCGCGCAGGCGCCAGGTCTGGGCGCTCACGAAGTGCGCCTGGGCCGAGATGTCGATGCGGTACGGCGTGCGGTACGCGGCGCCGAGGTTCATCTTCACGAGCGAAGAAGACCCGTCGCGAACGGCCTCGCCGTCGGGCGGGGTCTCGAGCACCGTCGACACCGCGACGTTCGCGAAGATGTCGAGCCCGTCCGTCGGGTACGTCTCGATCTCGGCCTCGACGCCGTAGCCGGTGTACACGTCGCCCTGGTTGATCCACCCGGTCGTGCCGGCCTGGTAGCCGTTGGTGCGCGGGTCGAACGGCTCGATCGACGGGGTGACCGAGTCGAGGAAGATCAGGTTCGTGACCCGGTTGTAGTAGAAGACCACGTCGGCGGCGTGGAAGTACGTCGACTCGTCGTGCACGCCGACCTCGAAGGTCGTGATCTGCTCGGGCGACAGGCCCTGGGAGCCGAAGTCGCGGATGTAGGCGCCGTCGGCCGTCGAGGGCAGGTTGAAGTCCATGTAGGACTCGATGTTGTTGGGCTGGCGGAACGCGCGCCCCGCCGTGGCCCGCACGCTCGTCTTGTCGAACAGCCGGTAGATGAGCGCCGCGCGCGGGCTGATCGTCTCCTGCACGTCGAGCAGGGGGTGCTTGTCGACGCGGAGCGACCCGACGACCTTGAGGTCCTTCCAGGTCAGCTCCTCGTTCAGGAAGCCCCGGAAGTGGTTCTGGGCGTAGGGCTGGTCGAAGCCCCCGGCGAGGTAGCCGAAGCGCGTGTCGAGCCGGCGATACCCGATGCCGACGTTCAGCACGTGCGAGAGCGGCCCGGTGTCGAAGGAGAGCGGGGCTTCGAGCTCGAGATCGACGGTGTCGAGGCGATACTTCGCATCGAGGTCGCGCGCGCCCTTCTGGCGGACGTACGGCCCGGTGATGGCGTCGTCGTGGTTCCAGAACGCCCGGAAGTGCACGACGTCGTACCCGGCGTCGGCCCGCACGTAGTGGTGCGCGTGGTCGTCGATGACGTAGTCGCCGAGCGCGCCGATGTTGAAGTACTCGATGTTGTCGGCGCGGCTCAGGCCACCCGAGAGGCTCACGTAGCCCTTCGTGCCGACGGATCGGTCGACGCGGCCGTTGGCCCGCAGCACGCGCAGCGCGAGGTCTTCGTTGTCGACGAGCGGCGATTCGAGCGCCAGGGCGTCGGTGTCGGTGCCCTCGAGCACCCGGGCCGACTTGGCCCAGCGCCCGACCTGGTTGTACGACGCCGACAGCCGGAAGCTCGTGCGGTCGACGCGCTGGCTCGTGTACACCGAGCCGCTTCCGTAGCCGTTGGTGCCGCCGGCCCCGCGGAAGACCGTGCGGGGCTCTTCGCCCGGGGTCTTCGTGATGATGTTGATCACGCCGGTCACCGCGTTGGCGCCGTACACCGCGGAGCCCGGCCCGCGGATGACCTCGATGCGGTCGATCTCTTCGAGCGACACGGGCACGGTGGCCCAGATCGTGGCGCCCAGGAAGTCGAGGTAGGTGCTGCGCCCGTCGACCAGGATGAGGACCTTGTTCGCCAGCTCGCGGTTGAACCCGCGGATCGACATGTCCTGCTGGGCGCTCGACAGGCTCATCATGTCGACGCCCACGACGCGCCGGAGGATGTCGGGGAGGTTCGTCGCGCCCGAGAGGCGGATGTCCTCGTCGGTGAGCACGGTGAGGGTGGACGGGGAGTCGAGCGGGTCCTGGCCCACGCGGGACGCGGTGACGACGAGCTTCTCGTAGGCGTCGGAGATGAATCCGGCGTCGGGGAGCTCGGGAAGCGCGTCGGGATCCGTGCCGTCTGGCGCGTCGGGATCCGTGCCATCGGGCGCATCGGGGTCGGTGCCGTCGGGCGAATCGGGGTCGGTGCCGTCGGTGGCCTCGGCCGCGGCGAGCTCTTCGGCGGTGCGCGTCTGCAGCGCCTGGGTGAGGGCCTGCAGCTCGGCCGCGATGGACTCGAGCCGGGCGAGCTCTTCTTCGGTCGCGCCGCCCACGACGATGGTGCGGCCGCCCCCGGTGCCCGCGACGGGCTGCGGTGCGGTGGGGACGGACTGGCCCTGGCCGAGGCGCGCTTCGAGGACCTGGATGACGGGGTCGACGTCGGCCGCCTTGTCGGGCGCGGCATCCTGGTAGAGCCGGTAGTACGCGAGCGCGTTCTCGAGGTCTTCCATGTCGGCGTACGCGCGGGCGATGTTGTAGAGCGTCGCCGGGTGCGGGTAGGCGTTCTGGGCCGCGAGGAACCGCTGGAGCGCGATCTCGTACTCCCCGCGCTGGGCGGCTTCGAGGCCGGCGCCGAAGTGGCGGCGGGCGTCGTCTTTCGGGTCGGCGAGCGCCGTGGCGGGCAGGAGCAGGGCGAGGAACGCGAGGGCGGTGCGCTTCAACTGGGTTTCCGGGGCGGGGTGGAGGACGGGGGGAGCCTACTTGAAATCGTCGGGCAGACCCATGTACCCCTCGGGGTTCTTCGGCTCGGGGGCGGGGGACGGGGCGGGCTGGGGCGCAGGCTGGACGGGCGCCGGTTGCGGAGCGGGGGCAGGTGCCGGGTTCGCCGTCGGCGCGGGCTTCGGCGTGGGCTTCGGCGTCGGCGCGGGCTTCGGAGCCACGGGCTCGGGCTTCGGAGCCACGGGCTCGGGCACCGGTGCGGGCTCGGGCGGTGCGGGCTCGGGGACCGCGTCGGGCTCGGGATCCGCGGGGCCGGGGTCTTCGGGCGTGCCGTCTCCGGGGGTGCCCTCGTCGATGGGGTCTTCGGTGGGGACCGGACGCGGCGCGGGCTCGGTCTCGACGACCATGTTCGGGAGCTGCTCGGTGGGCTGGACGGCGCCCCGCCCGGTCGTGAACAGCGAGGTCGCCACGACGCTGACGACGGCGACGAACACCAGCGCGAACAGCACGGCGGCGAGCGCGAACGGGATCCACAGCTTGCCCGCGACGGACGAGCGGGCCGGGGCGGGCGGCGCGGTGGCGACCTCGGCCGCGGGGACCTGGCGCACGAGCGAAGCCGCCGTGCTGCTGGTGCTGCGGAACGGGTCGGGCGGCTGCGCCATGCACGTCGCGAGGTCGGCGAGCAGCTCGGAGGTGTCCTGGTACCGCTCGGAAGCGGTCTTCGCGAGGCACTTCCGCACGACCGCCTCGAGCCCGTCGGGCACCACGAGCTCGGGCGCCACCGAGTAGAACGTCGGGATGTCGTGGTTGAGGTGCTGGATCATCGTGGCGGCGGAGTTCGCGCCGTGGAACGGGTACTGGCCCGTCAGCACGCGGAACAGCAGCACGCCGATGGCGTAGATGTCGGCGCGGTGGTCGACCTCGAGGCCCTTCACCTGCTCGGGGCTCATGCAGTGGGGGCTGCCGAGGATCAGGCCCGCGCGCGTGATGCTCTGGTCGGCCTCGGTGAGCTTCACGAGGCCGAAGTCGACGACCTTGACCTGCTCGGCGCCGTCGTCGTCGGTCTTCACGAGCAGGTTCGAGGGCTTCAGGTCGCGGTGCACGACGCCGCGCTTGTGGGCGTAGCGGAGGGCGGCAGCCACCTGCGTGACGAGCTGCAGCGCCCGCTCGCACTCCATCGGGCCGTCGCGGAGGATGTCGGAGAGGCGGGGCCCGTCGACGAACTCCATCGCGAGGAAGAACCGCCCGTCGTCGAGCTCGCCGAAGTCGTGGAGGATCACGATGTTCGGGTGGTCGAGGGCCGCGAGCGTCTCGGCCTCGAGCCGGAAGCGCTCTTCGAAAGCCGCGCTGTCTTCGGCGTCGGGCGGCGGCGTGAGGATCTTCAGCGCCACCGGGCGGTTGAGCTTCACCTGGTGGGCCAGATACACGGAAGCCATGCCGCCGCGGGCGATGAGTCGGTCGATCTGATACCGACCTGCGATGATCGACCCGCCCTTCGGCTCGTTCGCGCCGTTGGCGGCGGCGGTCTCCGACAAACGTACTCCCACGGCTCGACAGGAGCATACCACGCGATGAGCACGGCAGATCCGGAAGGACTCCGCGTTCGGGTCCCACCCGGGCTCGAGTCGATCGCGGCCGCAGAGCTCCGCGCACGCGGCATCGAGGTCACCGAAGAGCCCGGCGGGCTGCTCACGCGTGTCGAGAACCTCGTCGAGGTGCTGCTGTGGTCGCGGGTGGCGAGCGCGGTCACGCGGCGCATGGGCACGGTGCGGGCCGATCGGCTGCCGGACGGGCTCGTCTCGCTCCCGTGGAAGCACGTGCTGCGGAAAGGCCAGCGCGTCGAGGTGCGGATCGTCGGGCGCGTCGGCCGACGTGGGCTCGAGGGCAAGTGCGAGGCGGTCATCGCGAAGCTCGCCGACCCCCGCCAGACGCGGGGCGCGCGCCTGCCTCCCGCCAAGGTGCTGCTCGTCGACCGCGGTGCGCGCGTCGAGGTCGCGCTCGTCGCGGGCAGCGACCTGTGGAAGCGCGGCTGGCGCAAGGTGCCGGGTCGGGCGCCGCTGCGCGAGAACCTCGCCGCGGGCCTGCTCATGGCGGCGGGCTGGCAGCCGCAGGAGTGGCTGGTCGACCCGATGTGCGGCTCGGGCACGTTCCCCATCGAGGCCGCGCACATCGGGCTCGGGCGTGCGCCCGGCGCCTGGCACGGGTTCGCCGCCGAGCACTGGCCGTCGTTCGACACGGCGGCGTTCGAGAGGGCGCGGAAGGTGGCGCGCGCCGCGTCCGGGAAGTCTGTACACGTACTCGGTGCCGATCGCGACCCGCGGCAGATCCACGCCGCCCGTGCGAACGCCGGTCACGCCCACGTCGATCGCCAGATCAAGCTCGAGCACGTCGCGTTCGAAGAGCTCGAGCCGCCCGCGAAGTCGGGGCTCGTCGTGATGAACCCGCCCTACGGCAACCGCCTCGGCGCGACCGAGAAGACCTACCGGTTCATCGGCGATCGGCTCGCGCAGGCCTGGTCGGGGTGGCGCTACGGCATCCTGCTGCCCGACGCCTCGCTCGTGAAGTGCCTGCCCGGCAAGCCCGCCGTGACGATCATGCTCGCGAACGGCGGCCAGAAGGTGTGGTTCGCCGTTGGTACCGTGTGAGGCCACGGGCTACGCGACCCGTCCTGTGAGGAGCAACGCATGGCGGACCTGAGACTGGTGGGCGGACGACTCTCGATGGTGCGGGCCCTCGCCGAGAGCCGGTTCACGCGCGGCATGCTGTGGAGCGTGGTCAGCCGCGACTTCCACTTCGAAGCCCTCGAGGCGCTTCCGCGCAGCGGCCGGGGCCGCGTCGAAGAGGTCCCGAAGCCGGTGCAGGGCGCCGCACCCCGCCAGTGGGGAGAGGCCGACCTCGGTGCCCCCGACAGCCCCCGCTGCACGGGCGCGAAGCTGCGCGCGGCCTTCGCGAAGGGCGACCTCACGCCCGTCGACGTGCTCGACGCCGTGCTGGCGCGCGAAGACGCGAAGGACTTCGGGCCCAGCACGAACAGCCCGTGGGTCGCGCTCGATCGCGACGGGGCCCGCGCGGCGGCCGAGGCCAGCGCGGCCCGCTGGAAGGCGGGCGAGGCGAAGGGCCCGCTCGACGGGCTGATCGTCCCGGTGAAAGACGAGTTCCACATGCGCGGGCTGCCCACGCGCGGCGGGACCTCGTGGCGGAACGCGCCGGTCGACGAAGACGCGTTCATCGTTACGCGGATGCGCGACGCGGGCGCGGTGCTGCTCGGCAAGGCCCACTGCACCGAGAACGGCATGAACCCGCTCGGCTTCAACCCGAACTTCGACTACCCGCGCAACGTGTACAGCGCCGGGCACGGCGCTGGCGGCTCCAGCACGGGCAGCGCCGTGGCCGTGGGGCTCGGGCTGGCCACGGTCGCCGTGAGCACCGACGGGGGCGGCTCGATCCGCGTGCCCGCGTCGCTAAACGGGCAGTTCGGGCTCAAGCCGTCGCTGCAGCGGTTCGGCCGCTCCGGCGACATCTGGGTCGGAACGGTCGGCCACACCGGGCCCATCGGGCAGTCCACGCCGGATCTCGTCGACCTGATGGAGGTCTGCTCGGCCCACGACCCCGGCGACCCCTTCACCGACTTCCCGCCCGACTGGGGCCGGGTCGAGAGCACGTGGCGGCCGGCGCTCGGACGGGGCATCCGCGGCTGCCGGATCGGCATCCTGCCGCGGTTCATGGCGATGGCCACGCCCGAGATCGCGAAGGCCTGCGAGGTCGCGCTGAAGGCGCTGGAGGCCGAGGGCGCCATCCTGACCGAGATCGACTTCCCGCTGCTCGCGGTGGTCAATGCGGTCGGCCCCATCGTGATCGCCGGCGAATCGGCGGCCAACGCGTACGACGACCTCGTGGCGCACCGAACCGAGTCGAGCGACGAGCTGCGGCTCGTGTACGCGCTGATGGACTGCATCTCGGCCCAGGAGCACCTCAAGGCGACCCGCGTGCGCACGCAGCTCCGCTGGGATCTCGCGGCGGCCATCGCCGGCGTCGACCTGCTCGCCCTGCCCACCACCGGGCGCCTCGCGAGCCCCTACCCGTTGAGCGAGAGCCGCGTGCAGATCGCCGACACCGCCTGGACCGCCTCGATGACCGAGATGAACTTCCTCGCGAACCTCACGGGCGTCCCGGCCGCCAGCGTGCCGGTGGGCCTGCACGACGGGCTGCCCATCGGGCTGCAGCTCGTCGGCGACGCGTGGGACGAGGCATCCGTGATCGCCGGCTGCGCGCACCTCGAGCGGCTCGGCGTGACGCAGATCGACCCGAGCCCCGGGTACCGCTCCCTGCTGTGAGCGCACGCGATAGTACGGGCGGATGCTGATCTCCCTGCTGATCCCGGGCGCCGTGGCGCAGACCCTCGTGAAGACCGGCTCCGATCTCGGGGACCACCACATGGCGCTCGACGGGCGCGGGGGCGTGTTCGTCGTGTGGGAGGACCGGTTCTCGGGCTCGGACGTGTGGATCCAGCGCCTCGGTCCGTACGGCGAGAAGGTCTGGGACCCCCAGGGCATCGAGGTGAAGCCCGGCGAGCTGTTCCTGCCGCGCGTGGTCTCGGACGGGGAGGACGGCGCGATCGTCGTGTGGGAGGACCGTTTCGCGTCCTCGCCCGAGGTCTGGGCCCAGCGGCTCGACCCCGACGGCGCGAAGCTGTGGGGCGCGTTCGGCGTGGACGTGGGCTTCGGCTTCGACAACGCGCGCCCGCGGGTGATCGCGGACGGGCAGGGCGGCGCGATCGTCGTGTGGGAGGACGTCTTCTCGGGCTCCGACATCCGCGCCCAGCGGCTCGATGCCGACGGGAACGCGCTCTGGGGCAACAGCGGGATCGACCTCGCGTTCGGCACCGACGGCTACCTCCCGGAGCTCGTCCCGGACGGAGCGGGCGGCGCCGTCGTGGCGTGGGAGGAGCGCGGCGGGATCACCGGCTTCAGCGACGTGGTCGTGCAGCGGCTCGACCCGGTCGGCACGAAGCTGTGGGGCACGTGGGGCGCCGACGTGGGGACCTCCTATGCGCGCGCGCCGCGGATCGCGGCGGACGGTGCGGGCGGCGCGTTCCTGGGGTTCGAGGACTGGTTCGCGGGCACGCCGGAGGCGCGTGTGCAGCGCGTCGACGCGACGGGCGCGGAGCAGTGGGGCAGCTCCGGTGTCGACCCGGGCTTCGGCTTCGACAACCTCCGCACGCGGGTGGCCGCGGACGGGGAGGGCGGGGTCTACGTCGCCTGGGAGGAGGACTACGACGACGTGCGCGTGCAGCGCGTGGACGCTGCGGGCGTCGAGCTGTGGCAGAGCTTCGGGATCGACCTCGGCTTCGGCTTCGACAACACACTCCCCGAGCTCGCGGCCGGGCTCGGCGGCGTGGTCGTCGCGTGGTCCGACGACATGGATGCCACGGTCCAGCGCCTGACGCCGGACGGCACGAGGCAGTGGGGCACGTTCGGGACGGCCCTGAGCGCCTTCGGCGACGACGTGGGCATCGACGTCGTCGCGACGGAGGTCGCCGCGTTCGTCGTGTGGCGCGAGGAGGGGACGTTCGACGACCTGTGGGTCCACCAGCTCAACAGCGACGCCTCCACGGGCTGCACGGCGATCGATGTCGACGGGGACGGGTCCACCGCGTCCGACAGCTGCCTCGGCAGCCGCGACGACTGCGACGACGGCGACCCGTCCACGTTCCCCGGGGCCGTCGAGGTGTGTGACGGCGTCGACAACGACTGTGACGGGACGATCCCGGCGGTCGAGGTCGAGGACGGCGACGGCGACGGCGCGATCGCGTGCGCGGACTGCGACGACGGCGATGCCGCGCGGTCCCCGCTGGCCGTCGAGGTGTGCGACGGCATCGACAACGACTGCAACGGGGTGGCCGACCTCGGCGGCGACCCGTCCCTCGAGGCCGATGCCGACGGCGACGGCGCGCGGGTCTGCGACGGGGACTGCGACGACGCGAGCCCCGGCACCGGTCCCGGCTTCGACGAGCGCTGTGACGGGGTCGACAACGCCTGCGACGGGCTCGACGCGGCCGAGGCCGACCTCGACCAGGACGGCCAGCTCGCGTGCGCGACGGACTGCGACGACACCGATCCGTCCGTCGGCGAGGGGTTCCCGGAGATCTGCGACGGCGTCGACGACGACTGCGACGGCGTGATCCCCGTCGACGAGCTCGATGCCGACGGCGACGGCGCGCTCGCCTGCGACACCGACTGCGACGACGCCGACCCGCTCGTCGGGGCGGGTGCCGAGGTCCTGTGTGACGGGCTCGACAACGACTGCGACCCCTCCACGCCCGACGACCGCGACGACGACGGAGACGGGCTGTCGATCTGCGCGGGCGACTGTCTCGACACCGACCCGGCGGTCCCCGCGC
Organism: Alphaproteobacteria bacterium; assembly: GCA_020632875.1. Lineage (GTDB taxonomy): Bacteria > Myxococcota_A > UBA796 > UBA796 > JACKEQ01. The sequence goes on along the minus strand of JACKET010000004.1, from coordinate 423,467 downwards.
CCGAGCTCACCTGCGACGGCGTCGACAACGACTGCGATCCCGCGACTCCCGACGCGCCGGACGCCGATGGCGACGGGGCTTCCGACTGCGTCGACTGCGCTCCCGCCGACCCGACCGTGGGTCAGGGGCTCGTCGAGGTCATCTGCAACGGCGTCGACGAGGACTGCGACCCGGCCACGCCCGATCGGCCCGACGCCGACGGCGATGGCGCCACCCGCTGCGCCGAGGACTGCAACGACGCCGATCCCGCGATCCACCCCGGCGCGCCCGAGCTCTGCGACGGGCGCGACAACGACTGCGACGGCATCGTCGATCCCGACTGCGACACCGATCCACCCGTCGACACGAGCCCGCCGGACACGGACGTCCCCGACACCGACCCGGTGCCCGACACCGGCGGCGACGGTCCCGACGATGGCAAGGCCTGTGGATGCGCGGCACCCACGCCCCCTGGATGGCTCGCGCTGGGCGTGCTCGCCGCGGGGGTCACGCGAAGGCGAGCGTCCGAGGCTAGACTCCGGCCATGAACACCCGCTTCCTGCTCGTCCCCCTGGTCCTCCTGCTCGCCTGCAAGCCGGCGGAGGTCCGCGACCCCCCCGGCGAGGCAGACACCGACGCGGATTCGGATGCCGACGCCGACACGGACTCCGACGCGGACACCGACTCCGACGCAGACTCCGACACCGATTCCGACACGGACGCGGACTCCGACACGGACGCGGACGCCGACACCGACACCGATTCCGATTCCGATTCCGACAGCGACGCCGACACCGACACCGCCGCGGGATCCGACACGGGAGACACGTCGGGGCCCACGCCCACGGGCGACACCGGGGTCGTGCCGACGGCCGACACCGCGCCCGTCGTGCTCCCGCCGCTGTCGCATCCCGCGCTGTGGATGGACGTCGAGCTCACGGGCTCGCCCGACCTCGGGCACGTCCCGACCCTCGAGCCGAGCCCCGTGGCGGCGGGGGCGCTCGCGTTCGTCGAGGTGGGCGACACGGCGGGGCTCCTGGCCTCCACGGCGGGCGGCAACAGCCACGGCGTCGGCGTGGGTTTCTTCGATGTCGACGGGGATGGCGACCCCGACATCTTCCAGGCGAATGGCGTGAACAACGCGGCCACCGCGTTCCCGTCGGCGCTCTGGCTCAACGACGGCACGGGGCAGTTCACCGACGCGTCGGCGAGCAGCAACGTCGCGTCCATCCTCGCGGGGCTCGACACGTACTCCGTGTCGGCGGCGGACTTCGACGCCGACGGCGACATCGACGTGCACGTCACGGCGCACCCGAACGACGTGCTCCTCCTGAACCAGGGCGGCGGGGTGTTCGTCGACGGCACCGCGGCCGCAGGGCTCGGCGGCCCACCCAGCACACGGGACTCGACCGGCTCGTCGAAGTTCGGCGCGTGGGCCGACTACGACCGCGACGGCTGGGTCGATCTGGCGGTCGCGAGCAGCACGTTCGACGCGCATCCGCCGCACGTCTACGTCATGCGGAACAACGGCGACGGCACGTTCACCGACACCACTGCCACGACGGGGGCGGCCATCGCGCCGAGCGGCAACCCCTGCGCGGTGGTCTGGAGCGACTTCGACAACGACGGCGACTCGGACCTCGCCGTGTGGAACGACCGCGGCAACTCCTCGCAGAACCGGGCGTTGCTCCGGAACGATGGTGGGGTGTTCACCAACGTCCGGGTGGACGTCGGGTGGACGAACCCCATGGGCAACCCGATGGGCATCGACGCGGCGGACGTGAACCGCGACGACCGAACGGACTTCTACGTCGGCGACATCGGCACGAACGCGCTGCTCGTGAACCTCGGCAACGACACGTTCGCGGACTTCGGGCTCTCGGCGGGTGTGCGGGGCGACTTCGCGTGGGGGCTGGTGTTCGAGGACTTCGACCACGACGGCTGGTGGGACCTCTTCGTCGCGCAGGAGGACAACCTGCCGTACCTGTCGTTCCACAACGAGGGGACGGGGCTCGCGTACACCCGCGCCGACTGGTCGCACAGCCCGGTCGGCAACGGCCACAACGTGGCGCTCGCGGTCGCGGACATGGATGCCGACGGCGACGTCGACCTCGTGACCGCGGGGACCTCGGGGTCCCGGCTGAACCTGTTCCGCAACGACACCGACGCCGGGACGAACCACTGGCTCGAGGTCGTGATCGACGAAGAGCCCGTGACGGGCGCCTACGGCGGGGTGGGCGCACGCGTGCTCGTGCAGACGCCCGACTTCACGCTGTGGCGCGAGCTCACCGGCGGGAACAGCCGCGCGAGCCAGCAGGCGCACAGCGTGCGCTTCGGGCTCGGCGACTGGGACGGGGCCACGGTGGTGGCGGTGCTCTGGCCCGACGGTCGCAGCCTGGCCGTGCGGAACGTGGCGGCGGATCAGGTGCTCAGGCTGCCCTGAGCCCCGAGCCGGGGGCCGGGAGCCGGGAGCCCGGAGCCTGGAGCCCGGAGCCTGGAGCCGGGAGCCCGTTGGCGTTGGCGTCGGCGTCGTCGGCGGGAGTGTCGAGTGTCGAGTGTGGTCGCGGTGCTCCGTTCTGGGCGCCCCGGCTTCGCCGTCGGCTGTCCTCCGGGCTCGCCCATTCGGGCTCGGTCGCTGCGCGACGGCGGCTGCGCCGCCCCCTCCGGCCCGCCTGGCGCGGGAATGCTGCACTCACCGGCCCCGGGCCGAACCCGCCGCACGCCCGGCCCACACCGGAGGAACGGCCCGCGAGCGCGCGCCGGCGCGAGGCATCGGCCCACGAACGCACGCGGGCGGGAGGCATCGGGCCACGAACGCACGCCGGCGGGAGGCATCGGCCCACGAACGCACGCCGGCGGGAGGCATAGGGCCACGAACGCACGGCCCAGTGGAATGGCCAACAGTCCGACGCCGAGAATCGACTACCTCGCGCCGCGTGTCTCGCTCGGAACGAGCGTTCACGGCCCGATGCCTCCAGTCGACGTGCACTTGAAGCCCGATGCTCGGTACTCGCAGCTGCGACCACGGCCACCGCCGTTGGTGTCAGACCGAAACCGAAACCTCGAAGTCCCTGCCTTTCAGCTCGTTCATCTCGGGGCAAAGTTGCCGGCCGCGCGCCGCGCGCCGCGCCGCCCACCGCCAGCCAACCGCGCGCCGCCGCCAGGGGCCGCCCGCCGCCCGCCGCCCGCCGTCCGCCGTCCCGCGGCCGGCCGCCGCCGCCGCCCGCCGCCGCGCGCCAGGGGCAACACCGACCCCCCAACACCGACCGGCCAACACCCACCGCCCTACACCGACCCCCCAACACCGACCGGCCAACACCCACCGCCCAACACCGACCGGCCAACACCCAACACCCACCACCCAACACCCACCACCCAACACCCAACACCAACCACCATCAACACCATCGATGCTGACCCCAACGAACATCGATTGGCCGGATGTTCCGCAGGTGGGCACCTTCAGGGCATCCCGTGATACACCCACCGCCTTTCCTGGAGGCCCCCGTGAGCCAGACCGACCCCTTCGGCGCCCGTGACACCTTCCCCCTCGCCGGTGGCGGCGAAGGCGTGATCTTCCGCCTCTCCGCCCTCGAGAAGGCGGGGCACTGCACGCTGGCGAAGCTCCCCTACAGCATCCGCGTGCTGGTCGAGAGCGCGCTGCGGAACCACGACGGCTTCCTCGTGAACGAAGACGACGTGAAGCGCGTGGCCGGGTGGACCCCGAAGGGCGAGCGCACCGAGATCCCGTTCATCCCGGGCCGCGTGATCCTCCAGGACTTCACGGGCGTTCCGGCGGTCGTCGACGTGGCGGCGCTCCGCAACGCGATGGTCGACCTCGGCGGCGACCCGAAGAAGGTGAACCCGCTCGTGCCGGTCGATCTCGTCATCGATCACTCCGTGCAGGTCGACTTCAGCGGCCGCGACGCCGAGGCGCTCGCGAAGAACATGGAGATCGAGTACGAGCGCAACGGCGAGCGCTACGAGTTCCTGAAGTGGGGCCAGGTCAACTTCGACAACTTCCGCGCCGTGCCTCCCGGCCGCGGGATCGTGCACCAGATCAACCTCGAGTACCTCGCGACGGTCGCGTCGCACCGCGCCATCGGCGGGGCCCAGGTCTACTTCCCCGACAGCCTGGTGGGCACCGACTCGCACACCACCATGATCAACGGGCTCGGCGTGCTGGGCTGGGGTGTCGGCGGCATCGAGGCCGAGGCCGTCATGCTGGGCCAGCCGATCTACATGCTCGCGCCCGACGTGGTGGGCTTCAAGCTCACCGGCGCGCTGCGCGAGGGCGTCACGGCCACCGACATGACGCTCCGCATCGTCGAGATGCTGCGCCAGAAGGGCGTGGTCGAGAAGTTCGTCGAGTTCTACGGCGAGGGCATGGAGCACCTGACGCTCGCCGACCGCGCGACCATCGCGAACATGGCTCCCGAATACGGCGCCACCTGCGGGTTCTTCCCGGTCGACGCGGTCACCCTCGACTACCTCCGGCTGTCGGGCCGCGACGAGAACCACATCGAGAACGTGCGCCGGTACTACGTCGAGCAGGGGCTCTTCCACACCTCCGCCTCGCCCGACCCCGAGTTCACCGACACGCTGCACCTCGACCTCGGCGACGTCGAGCCGGCTCTCGCCGGGCCGAAGCGCCCGCAGGACCGCATTGCCCTGTCCCAGATGGCCGAGAAGTTCGAGGCCTACCTCTCGGCGCCCATCGGCCACCGCGGCCACGGCGTCGACCCCGCGAAGGCCCAGCACAGCGAGCCCGTCGCGGGCGAGAGCTGGAAGCTCTCCCACGGTGACGTGGTGATCGCGGCCATCACGAGCTGCACGAACACCTCGAACCCGTCCGTCATGATCGCCGCCGGCCTGGTGGCGAAGAAGGCCCGCGCGCTCGGCCTCACCACGAAGCCCTGGGTCAAGCCGTCGCTCGCCCCCGGCTCGCGCGTGGTCACCGAGTACTACGAGAAGGCCGGCCTGCTCGACGACCTCGCGGCCATGGGCTTCAACATCGTCGGCTACGGCTGCACGACGTGCATCGGCAACTCCGGCCCGCTCGACGCGGAGATCCAGGACGCCATCGTGAAGGGCGACCTCGTCGTGTCGTCCGTGCTCTCGGGCAATCGGAACTTCGAAGGGCGGATCAGCAACTTCGTGAAGGCGAACTTCCTGGCTTCGCCGCCGCTCGTCGTCGCGTACGCCATCGCGGGCAGCACGCGCATCGATCTCCAGAACGACCCCATCGGCAAGGGCAGCAACGGCCAGGACGTGTACCTGAAGGACATCTGGCCGACCAACGCCGAGATCGAAGCGACCATCCAGAAGAGCGTCACGCCCGACCTGTTCCGCTCCCGCTACGCGGACGTCGAAGACGAGCCGCGGTGGAACGCCATCGCGGTGCAGCGGTCCGACCTCTACCCGTGGGACGACGGCTCGACCTACATCCGCCTGCCGAGCTTCTTCGAGGGCATGACCCCGAAGCCGAGCCCGATCCAGCCCATCGGCGACGCGCGGGTCCTGCTCAAGCTCGGCGACTCCGTGACCACCGACCACATCTCGCCGGCCGGCTCCATCCCCGAGTCCAGCCCCGCGGGCGTGTACCTGAAGTCGAAGGGCGTCGTGAAGAAGGACTTCAACAGCCTCGGGTCCCGCCGCGGCAACCACGAGGTCATGATGCGCGGCACGTTCGCCAACGTGCGCATCCGCAACCAGGTCGCGCCCGGCACCGAAGGCGGCGTCACGACGCACTTCCCGAGCGACCAGGTGATGTCGGTCTTCGACGCCTCCATGAAGTACCAGGCCGCCGGCACGTCGCTGGTGGTCCTCGCGGGGCACCAGTACGGCACGGGCTCCTCGCGCGACTGGGCCGCGAAGGGCACCTTCCTGCTGGGCGTGAAGGCGGTCATCGCGAAGAGCTTCGAGCGCATCCACCGCAGCAACCTCGTGGGGATGGGCGTGCTCCCGCTGTGCTTCAAGGATGGCGAGGGCGCCGACGAGCTCGGCCTCGACGGCACCGAGCACTTCGACTTCGCTGGCCTGACCGACGCCGTGAAGCCCCTCCAGGACCTCGAGGTCGTCGCGCGCAAGGCGGATGGCACCGAGAAGCGGTTCACCGTGCAGGTGCGTCTCGATACGCCCGTCGAGGTGGAATACTACCGGAACGGCGGCATCCTCCAGACCGTGCTGCGCAACCTGGCGGCCTCTGCGTGACAAGCCGGCCGCGGGCTGGCAACATCGCGCCATGAGCGATCTGACTCCCTGGCATTCCTTCCGGATCCGGAAGTTCAAGTCCGATTCGAAGGTCGACATCGGCGCGTACGGCGGGCATCCCCGCGGAATCCGCGCTCACCAGTGGCCGCGGTGCGCCGTGTGTGGCGCGCCGATGTGCCACATGGCCCAGATCGACTCAGGCCCCTGGCTCAACCTCGGCGCGTACCAGCGGATGACCGTGTTCATCTGCCACGCGACCGGGGGCCGCTGCGAAGACTGGGATCCGTGGAAGGGCGCGAACAAGGTGCTCTTGTCGAAGATGCGCGACGAGAACCTGTACGACGGCCCTCCGACGGTCCGCGTCTACCGGCGCCAGATGCTCACCATCGACACGCCGCTCGACGAGCGGGCGGTGATGGCGCAGGTCCGCACGAACGGCGTCCCCGTGAAGGATGCCCTCGAGCAGCTGCGGCACGACAAGCTCGGCGGCGGCGCGGTCTGGCTGCACGGCGACGACACGCCGGCGAGCCCGACGGGGCAGGGCCCGATGCGCCTCGTCCTCCAGATGACGACCGACGTGGTGAAGTTCGACATCACCACGGGCGGCATGGGGTACGTGTTCCTCGACCCCTACGACGCGTCCGAGAACGCCTGCCGGCTGCTCTGGCAGGGCGGCTGATCCAGCCCGTCGAGCGCCTGTTCAGGCCTGTTCCCGCCGTGCGGCCACCTGCGCCAGCGCCCGCTCGGCCCCCACGCGGAAGGGCCAGGGCCACACCCATGTCGACAGCGGCACGCCCACCCGCGTCGGCCACATGAAGAAGCCCGAGAGCCCGAGCAGCAGGGCGACGGGACCGAGCCCGCAGAGCGCCCCCCAGAAGAACGCCCCGTCGAGCTGCGTCCAGACGAAGGCCCCGGCCACGATCCACCCGGCCAGCACGGCGATCGCGCCGGACCCGACCGCGAACCGCTCCCGGCTGCGCTGCACGGCCATCGCGCGCTCGGTGCACGCGAGCAGCACGTCCATCGACGCCGCGACCGGCGTGGAGCGCGTGGCCTGGATCCGCGCCGCGTGGGCCGCCACCATCGCGGACAGGTCGAGCTTCGGGAGCACCTGGATGTCGAACCCCACGAGCGGGTGGGGGCGGTGCATCGCGCCTTCCACGTCCCCCACGATGGACTCGGCACGGAAGCAGCCGAGCGCCGTCTCGAGCCGCTCGCGCGAAGCGTCGTCGAGCTGGCGCAGGTCGTCGGGGTCGGGCTCGTAGAAGACGGTCTTCGGCCGGCGGCTCGGCGCGTTGCTGGTCCACAGGACGTTGCCGTTGGCGAACAGCGTGGCGAGCCAGATCTGGTCGGCCTGGTAGCGCGTGTCGACCTCGGCGGCCGCGGTGCCGTCGGGGCTCACGAACACCTCGTTCGCGTGGCCCTCGCGCATGCGACGCGCGAACTCGCGCCCGTCTTCGCCGGGGTAGAGGATGCCCTCGTCCGTGAGATCGGGGTTCGGGGGCGGGTAGAACGCCACGCCCACGGGCTCGAAGCCGGCCTCGACGAGCACCTTGCGGAGCGTGAGGCGCGCGAAGCTCTTCCCGAGCGCGTCGGGCCGGTGGGTCGCGTCGACGGGGATGGCCATGGAGGGCCTCTATCCGGGACCGGTCCACGGTCCACGCTCAGCCGAAACCCAGCAGCCGCCCGACCTGGAACACCAGGAAGCTCGAGGTCCACGCGAGCGCGGTCATGTACGTGAACACGAACGCGGGCCAGACGAAGCCGCGGCTCTCCTTCACGAGGACCGCGAGCGTGCTGGTGCACTGCATCGCCAGCGCGAAGAACACCATCAGGGACAGGCCGACGAGCGGGGTCCAGACCTTCGTGCCGTCGGGGCGGCGCTGATCGGCGATCTGGGCGCGCAGCGCCTCGTTCTCCTCGTCGGCGTCTTCGATGCCGTACACGAGGCCCATGGTCGAGACGAACACCTCGCGGGCTGCGAATGCCCCGATGATGCCGATGCCCATGCGCCAGTCGAAGCCCAGCGGCGCGATGACGGGCTCGATGGTCTTGCCGATGCGGCCGCCGATGGACTGCTCCAGCGCGAGGCCGTTCGCGACCTCGTCGACGTTCAGCCCGCTCGCTTCGGCCTGAGCGACGATCTCGGGCGTGAGCAGGTCGTGGCCATCGACACGCGGGAAGTACAGCATCGCCCACAGGACCACGGTGGCGACGAGGATGACGCCTCCGGCCTCTTCGACGAAGTGCTTCGCGTTGCGCCACGTGCTGCCGAGTACGACCTTCAGGCTCGGCAGGCGGTACGGCACGAGCTCGATGAGCTCCGCGCTCTCGGTGGCGGGCAGGGCGAGCCGGCCGAGCACGATGCTCGCGAGGATCGTGACGAACGTGCTGAACACGTACATCGCCAGCAGCACGAGCGGCTGGACGGGGAGCGGGAAGCCCTGGATCGTCGCGGGGAACAGCGCGGCGATGATGAGCGTGTAGACCGGCAGCCGCGCCGAGCACGTGGTGAGCGGGATGACCAGCATCGTGAGCAGCCGGTCGCGGAACCGCGGCATCGCGCGGGTCGCCATGATCGCGGGCACGGCGCAAGCGTAGCCCGACAGCAGCGGCACGAACGCGCGGCCGGGCAGGCCCGCGAGGCGGAGCACCCGGTCGACGAGGTGGGCGGCGCGCGCGAGGTAGCCGGAGTCCTCGAGCAGGCCGATGAAGAAGAACAGCAGCGCGATCTGCGGGAGGAACACGAGGATCGAGCCGACCCCGCCGATCAGGCCGTCGACCACGAAGTCGCGCACGATCGCGAGCGCAGGGGACGGCGCTTCGCCGAACAAGGCGCCCACCTGCTCGCCGACGAAGCCGAACGCATCCTCGATCAGGCCGATGGCCGGGTCGGCCCACGCGAACAGCGCCGTGAACACGAGCGTCATGACGCCCAGGAACAGGAGCGTGCCCGACACGGGGTGCAGCACGACGGCGTCGACCCGATCGGACAGCGTGTGCGCATCGGAGACCGGGGACTGGCGCCAGTTCGGCGCGTGCGCGTCGAGCCAGCGGTACCGGGTCTGGACGAGCTCGACCACCGGGTCGTCGTGGCGCGCGCAGGCCGCGCGGATCGCGGGGACGTCGAGGGCCTCGGCCGGGCGGGCCTCGGCGTCGTCGAGCGAGAGGACGACGATGCCCGCGAAGCCCGGACCGTGGGCCTGGAGCGGCGCCGGGAGCAGCGCCTGGACCTCGCCGAGCAGGGTGGTGAGGTCGGGAGACCACGCGTGGCGCGGGCCCGGCGTGTGTGCGGAGGGGTCGGCGACGAGCGCGGCCACCGCCTCGCGGAGCGCGTCGAGCCCTTCGCCCGTGCGGGCGCTGATGCCCACGACGGGCACGCCGAGATCGCGCGCCACGGCGGCGACATCCACGGTGAGCCCCTGCGCACGGGCCTCGTCGAGCAGGTTGACCGCGATGACGAGCGGCACGCCGAGCTCGAGGATCTGGAGCGCGAGGTACAGCGAACGCTCGAGCCGCACGGCGTCGGCGAGCAGCACGAGGCCCGCGGGCCGCTCCTGCCCGTCGAGGCCGAGCATCGCGCGCACGGCGACCCACTCCTCGGGTGACCGGCCGGCGAGGCTGTAGGTGCCGGGGATGTCGAGCAGCTCGACCCTCTGGTCGCCGAGCGCCATCTCGCCGCCGAGCACGTCGACCGTGGTGCCCGTGAGGTTGCTGACCTTCGCGCGGGCCCCCGAGGTGAGCGCGTTGAACAGCGTGGACTTCCCGGTGTTCGGGTTGCCGACGAGAGCGATCAACGAACGACCTCGACCACGCGGGCATCGCTGCGCCTCAGCGCCAGCACCGCCCCACGCACCCGGTAGGTGAGGGGGTCGCCGAGCGGAGCCGCGCCCTTGCGGGTGATCTCGGTGCCTTCGACGAGCCCGAGCTCCAACAGCCGCCGACGGAAGGAGCCGGCGCCGGTGATCGACGCGATTCGCCCGGTCTGACCGGGCTCGAGCTGGTCGAGCGTCACGTCCGCCTCTCTTTGTTGAAAATGATATTCAATTGGGTCGGGCCGGGCAAGTGTAGGATGCCCGCGGAGGCGCTCCATGCTCCTGCTCGCGCTGTCTGCTCAGGCGCAGACGTTCCAGTCCGAACCGGCCGAGATGGTGTTCGAAGACACGTTCGACCTGTTCGGCTTCGTGAACTTCGACACGGGCTACCTGCCCAGCCAGAACGACCCCATCTCCGTGCGCTTCCACGTCACGCCCACGGGCGGAATCGTGACCGAGATGGAGGCCGAGTCGAACATGGAGTGGCCGACCGCCTTCAAGCACAGCCTCGCGGCCATCCCCGGCGAAGGGCTCTTCGGCATCGACACGTCCGTCGAGATCGAGTTCGAGGTCCACATCGACGTGATCGGCATCTACCAGAGCTCCATCCCGCTGTGGCAGGAGGGGTTCTCGATCACCGAAGGCATCGCGTTCGACACGCTCGTCCTGCCGGGCTCGCCCGAGTTCCCGCTCGAGGTGGCGGTCGCCAACACGAGCCTCATCGACCCCTTCGAGTACGACATCGACGTGGTGCCGGGCATCGCGGGGCTGGGGTTCCAGGTCGACATCTTCCCCGAGCTGTCGACCGAGATGGCCGGCAACCGCATCGAGACCCAGCTCGGCGCCGAGATCGGCACGCAGAGCGGCGAGGGCGGGTTCGCCCAGATCGACCCGCCGAGCGGCAACCCCGGCGAGGTGTTCCTCCAGAGCACCTACTTCGCCGACCTCACCACCACGTTCGGCATCGTCATCCGGCCCGCCGCCGAGCTCACGACGATCATCGGTGACTTCGATCTCGTCGCCTTCGACATCCCGATCGACCTGCTCTCCGACACGCGCGAGCGCGCCTTCAGCCCCGCGGTGTACACCCATCCGCTGCCCGCGCTCGAGCCCATCGACATGGGCACCGACGTGGGCGTGGTCGAGATCGGCAACCTGCGGAACCTCGAGATCCCGCTGCGGAACCTCGGCGTGCTCGGGCTCGAGGGCACGGCGTGGGTCGAGGGCAGCGACACGTTCGGCGTGTGGCCGCAGTACTTCTACGCGACCGAGGGCAACACCGACGGCCTCGTCGTGACCTTCGCGCCCGATGCCGTCGGCGAAGAGCTCGCGACGCTGGTCATCGAGAGCAACGACCCGGTCACGCCGCTGGTCCGCATCCCGCTCACGGGCACCGGCTTCGACCCGGATGCCGTCGACCAGGTGCCCGACCCCGACCAGCAGAACATCTCGGGCGAAGACGTGAAGGGCTGCGGGTGCAGCTCCAGCCCGTCGCCGCTGCTCGCGTGGCTCGTGCTGCCCGCGCTTATGATGCACCGTCGGCGGTAGTCAGAGCGGCTCGAGGGTGACGCCCCGCCAGGTGTCGCCGAGCACGTTCCGCCAGGCCCGCGTCGCGCGGATGTGGTGCAGGCCGGGGCCGTCGGCGAGCAGCTGCAGCGCGGCCATCAGCGCCTGCTGCTGCGCGTGGCCCCACTGCCCGTCGTGGAGGTGCACCTTGATCTCGCCCTCGTACGCGATCGCCGTCATCACGAGCCCGCCGTGATGGATCTGGACCTCCGCGTGCGTCGCCATCCGCGCCATCTGGCGCAGCTGGTCGACCGCTTCGGCCGGCGTGGTCGCGTTGCCGTGCGACTGGAGCGACAGGACCGCGACCAGCACGAGCCGATCGATGCGCGTGAACACGGTCGCGAGGCCCGGCAGGCAGTGCCGCCAGCCCGGCGTCAGCTCGAGGCGCTCGAGCGCGCGGACCCGCGCCACCTCTGGCGTGAAGTCGATGCCGTCGACCGGCCAGTACGACGTCACCAGGCCGAGCGACGCGAGGGGACGGGGGGTCGGGTCGGTCAGGATGCGGCGGAGCTCCTGGGAGTCGAGGATGCCGCGCACCTCGCGGAGCGCCGTCGTGGCGGGCTGGGCGACGAGCTCGACGCCGCGCCAGCCGGTGCCCTGCTGGTTCGTGAGGTCGACGCTGCGGATCAGGCGCCACGCCGGGTGTCCGACCGCCGACTCGGCGACCTCGCGGCTCTTCGGGCGCACGTTGCCGCGGACGAGGAACCCGCGCTCCCACACGCGCCCCGTCTTGGCGAACACGGCGTCGACCGGGCCGAGCCAGTCGGCCTCGTGGGCCTTGAGCAGCGCGTTCATCCGGATGCGGCGGGACCGATCGAGCTCGCCCGCCGCGTCTTCCAGCTGGAGCAGCACGAGCTCGCCGCGCGGGTCGCCGAGCTCGGACAGGGCGTCGGCCCAGACCATGCGCGCGCCGAGGTCGTCGGGGGCGTCGAGGACGGCGTCGCGGAGGGCCTCGATGGACGCGCGGGCCTCGGCCTCGCGGCGGGCGCGGTCGGCGTGGCGCGCGAGGACCGCTTCCCACCCGGCGCGCTGAGCCTGGGACGCCGTGCTCGGCGCGAAGGGACGGCCCAGCAGGCGCGCGATGCGCTCGCCGACGAAATCGCCCGTCAGGCCGGGGAACGCGCGGTTCGTGTCGACCTCCGCGAGGCGCTGGATCCGGGCATCGCCGAGCGCCTCGAGCAGCCGGAAGGCGCGGCGCCAGATGCGCTGGCTGCGCTGGCTCGTCCACGGCGGTCGCTCGATCCAGCCCATCAGCGCCGTGCCGATCCGGGGGTCGGGCGGCCAGGAGGCCAGCAGGGCATCGAGGAGGTCCGACACGGGGTCGATGCCGCGCTGGCGCGCCGCCGCGTCGAGGATGGCGGGCAGCTGCACCATGTCGGGCTTCGCCACGGCGCCGAGCGCCGCCTGCATCTGCTTCGCCAGCGTGCCGCCGAACGCCGGTGCGGCGGCCTTCGCGGAGACCACGTCGATCGCGTCCGCCAGGACGGGGTCCGGCGCCTGCCGCCATCGTGCGAGCAGTGCGGTCAGGGCCTCGGCGGGATCGGTGTCGATCTGTTCGAGCAGGGTCATCGATCGTTCCGGAGCAGGACGAATTTGACGCGCTGGCGGTCGCCCGGCGCGTGGCCGAACCACGCCTCCATCGCGAAGCCGGGCAGCCCCACGAAGCTCGGCGGCACCTTCACCCAGATGCGCTCGAAGTGGCGCCCGGCATGGAGCAGCGCGTCGAGCAGCGGCACCTCGCGGCACGCGATGCGGTCCGGCTCGCCCCACGGCGGGTCGAGGAACAGCAGGTCGCCCGACAGGGTCGCGAGGCGCTCGACGGCATCGGCGCAGACGAACGTGATCCGGTCGGAGACCCCGTACACACGGGCGTTCTCGCGGGCCAGCGCGAGCCGGTCGGCGTCCAGCTCGACGGCGATGACCGCGCAGCCCGCCCGCGCGAAGCCGATGGCGTTCCCGCCGCAGCCCGCCGTCGCATCGACCACCACGTCCGCATTCGCGCGCTTCCCGAGGGCCAGCGCGAGCTTCTCGGGGGTCAGGAACCGCTTGCCGTCGGCGTCGACCTTCGCGCCGGGGCGCGTGAATCCAGGTGTGGTGTCGCGACGCCTGCGCGCGTCTTCGGCCCGGGCGGCCCGCACGAGCGGGCGCTTCGGCGGCGGGTCGATGGAGACCTCGAAGGCCCGCCCGCCCATCCCGAGGTTGCGGAGGCGGGCGTCGAGGTCGGCGGCCTCCGCCGCGGTCCGCTCGGCCGTCCACACGTCGCCGTCGCGCGCCCAGTCCCCCGCATCGAGCAGGCGGTGCACGTCCACCCAGTCCGGCACCCCGCCGACGCGGACGACGGGCATCAGTCCAGATCGACCGACACGGGCGCGTGATCCGACGCCTTGTCCCACCCGCGCACGTCGCGGTGGATGGTCACGGCGCTGCACCGCTCGAGCAGCGGGTCGGTCAGCAGCACGTGGTCGATGCGGAGCCCCTGGTTCCGCTGCCAGCCCATCTTCTGGTAGTCCCACCACGAGAACTCGACGGCGAACGGGTTGAGCTCGCGCCAGGCGTCGGTGAGGCCGAAGTCGAGCAGGTGCTGGAAGGCCTCGCGCTCCTCGGTGGTGCAGAGCAGCTTGCCCTCGCTGCGGAAGGGGTCCCAGGCGTCGTTCTCGGTGGGCGTCACGTTGAAGTCGCCCGTGATCAGCACGTCGTCGCCGGGCGCGAAGTGTGCATCGAGCTCGGCGCGCAGGCGGCGGTACCACTCGAGCTTGCCGTGGAACCGGTCGGACCCGACCTCGGTGCCGTTGGGGCAGTAGAGCCCGTAGATCCGCACGCCCTGCACGGTCGCCGCGATGATCCGCCTGTCGGGGTGGGGCTCGCCCTCGCGGAAGTTCTTCTGCACGTCCTCGAGCGGGAAGCGCGAGAGCATCGCGACGCCGTTGTAGGACTTCTGCCCGTCGAACGCGACGTGCTCGTAGCCCATGGCGCGGATCGCGAGCTCGGGGAACCGCTCGTCCTCGAGCTTCGTCTCCTGCAGGCAGAGCACGTCGGGCGCGATCTCCTCCGTGACCCGACGCACGTGGTCGAGGCGGGCGTTGAGGCTGTTCACGTTGAAGGTGGCGATGCGCATGGATGGCTCCCGGTGGGCTCGGGTAGTCTGGTGGACATGGGACGTCCATCACTCATCGCCGCCCTCCTGCTGCTCGCGTGCGGAGACCACCCCGTCGACTTCGATGGCGACGGGTACTTCTCGCACCAGGACTGCAACGACAAGGACCCGAACGTGAACGTCATGGCGCCGGAGATCCCCTTCGACGGCATCGACAACGACTGCAACGGGTGGACCTTCGACGACGACGGCGACCAGGACGGCCTCCGCCAGGGCGAGGACTGCAACGACGCCGACGCGTCGATCCCGGGGCCCGAGGTCTACTACAACGACGAGGACGACGACTGCGATCCGTCCACCGACGACGACGACCAGGACGCCGATGGCGTGCCCGTCGACCAGGACTGCGACGACACCGACCCGAACGCGGTGCCCGGCAACACCGAGATCGTGGGCGACGGCATCGACAACGACTGCGATCCGTCGACGCTCGACGGAGACCTCGACGGCGACGGCATCGATGGCAGCATGGACTGCGACGACACCGACCCGACCGTGGGCCTCGTCGAGGTGTGGTTCCTCGACTGCGACGGGGACGGGTTCGCCGGCGAAGGCGCCCAGAGCACGACGAGCTGCGGCGAGCCCCCGCCGCTCGTCGACTGCCCGTTCGACGAGGCCGGGTGGACGACCGTCGAGCCCGTCGACGCGCCCAACTGGCCCACGAACACCACGACCGACTGCGGCGACTTCGAGCCGCGCGCGTTCCCCGGGCAGACCGACTTCTTCCCGGTGCAGTCCCTCGCGCTCCCTCCGGGGCTCCGGTTCGACTACGACTGCAACGCCGACACCGAGGCCGAGACGCCCGTCTTCCAGTGCCAGGGCAACTCGGCCGCGACCGGCTGCGTGTTCCTCGCGGGCTTCGTGACGACGACGCAGTGCGGCGCGTTCGGCGAGTACGCCGACGACTGCATCGGCACCATCCAGTGCGACCCCGACCCCGCGACCTCCCAGGTCCTGCAGGCGTGCCGGTGAGGGCGCTCCTCGTCCTGCTCGCGCTGGCGGGCTGCAAGCGCGACCCGTCGAAGGTCGACGCCGACGGCGACGGGGTCTTCGCGGACGTCGACTGCGACGACGACGACCCGTCCGTCTTCCCCGGCGTCATCGAGCAGATCTACGACGGCATCGACAACGACTGCGACCCGTCCACGCCCGACGACGACCTCGACGGCGACGGCTTCGTGGTGGCCGAGGACTGCCAGGACCTCGACGCCGCCATCTCGCCAGGCGCCGAGGAGGACCCGTACAACGGGCTCGACGACGACTGCGACCCGTCCACCCCCGACGACGACCTCGACGGCGACGGGTACCGGCGCGGGCCCGACTGCGCCGACGGGAACGCCGACATCCACCCGGGGCAGGAGGAGATCTACTACGACGGGCTCGACAACGACTGCGACCCCATCCTGACCATCGACGACGACCAGGATCGCGACCAGGTGCCCGTCGACGTCGACTGCGACGACCTCGACCCACTCGCGCGTGCGCCCGGGCTCTACTTCGTCGACTGCGACCTCGACGGCTTCGCGGCCGACACGGTGGGTGGCGTCGAGGCCTGCGAGCTCCCCGCCGCGCCGACGGCCTGTCCCGACGGCACGTGGACCCTCGTGGCGCCCGTGGGGCCCGCGAACGACCCGGCGAACACGACGGTCGACTGCTCCGACGCGGATCCCGACGCCTGGCCCGGGCAGACCGCGTTCTTCGACGTTCCCGTGGCCGACGGCCCTGCGGCGTACCCGTACGACTTCGACTGCGACGGGACGGACGAGGGGCTGTACGGCGACTGGACGTGCGCCACGATGCCCACGATGGTGCCCGGCGAGTACTTCTGCTCCAGCGTGCCGGGCTTCCTGACGCCCACGGCGTGCGGCGCGGCGGGCGAGTACATCTCCGGCTGCACGGTGATCGACCCCACGACCTGCGACGTCGGCTCGACCGAGACGCGCACCCAGGAGTGTCGCTGATGCCCGCGCTGAAGCCGAAGCCCCAACCCCGGCCCTGCGACGGCTGCACGGCCTGCTGCGAGTTCCTGTGGGTCGAGGAGGTCGACGCGCCCGCGGGCGTGCCGTGCGTCCACCAGTGTCGCGTCGGGTGCGCGATCTACGGGAAGCCCGAGCGGCCCGCGGTCTGCGGTGGGTTCTACTGCCTCTACGCGCTGGGCGACCCGCAGGTCGACGAGCCGCCGGATCTGTGCGGCGTGATGGTGTGGGTCGACTCCGGCGAGATCCGCATGCGCGAGCTGCGCATGGGCGCCCTCGAAGCGCCCTGGGTGCGCCGCGCGCTCGACGCCTGGCGCGGGAAGCCCGTCGTGATGGAGCGGCTGTAGCCGTCAGCCCGGGAGCGGGAGCCCGCGCGGATCCGTGAGCTTGCCGGTCACGGCGCTGGCCGCCGCGACGGCGGGAGACACGAGGTACACGTCGCCGGGCGCGCCCATCCGCCGGGCGAAGTTGCGGTTCGTGGTGCTCGCGGTGGTCTCGCCGGGGAGCGGGATGCCCGGGCCGTTGCCGATGCACGAGCCGCAGCCGGGGTCGGTGACGACGGCGCCGAGCTGGCGGAACAGCGAGAGCAGCCCCTCCTCTTCGGCCTGCTCGGCGACGAGCGTGCTGGACGGCGTGACCGTGAGCCGGACACCGTCGGCCAGCGTGCGGCCCCGCAGGACCTCGGCGGCGGCGCGGAGATCGGCGAGCGAGCCGCCCGTGCAGCTCGCGATGACGACGTTCTGCACGCCCACCTCGGTGTGCTCGGTGAGGGGCGCGCGGTTCCGGCTGTCGCCGGGCGTCGCGACGGTGAGCGGCACGTCGGCGAGGTCGATCCGGATGGTGCGGACGTAGTCGCAGAACGGGTCGGGGTAGACGAGCATCTCGCGCGCGTCGATGTCGCGGCGCTGCTTCAGGAAGTCGACGATGGGCTGGCAGGGCTCGACGACGCCCGTCATCAGGCCGCCTTCGACGGTCATGTTCGTGAGGACCGACAGCTCGTCGACGTTCCACTGGTCGAGGCCCGAGCCGCCGAACTCCACGATGCACGTGTCGGTCGGGCTCTCGCGCCAGTGCTCTTCGCGGAAGTAGGGGTCGCCGATGAGGTGCAGGATGAGGTCTTTCGGCGACAGGCCGCCGCGCGCTTCGCCGGTGATCTCGACGCGGACGACCTTCGGCACGGTCACCGGGATAAGGCCCGTGCGCAGCGCGAAGGCCATCGCGGTGCTGCCGACGCCGAAGGCGAAGGCGTTGAGCACGCCGGCCGTGGGCGTGTGGGAGTCGGTGAGCACGACGATGTCGCCGGGCTCGGCGTACTGCTCGACCACCACGCGGTGGCAGACGCCCGGCGGCAGGCCGCGGCCGGGGCCGTGCAGGCGGATGCCGTTCTGCTGGGCCGCTTCGACCATCTCGGCGGTGAGCTGCATGGCCGGGGCGAGGCGGGCCTTCTTGGCCGACTCGGGCACGGCCTCGTGCGCGATGAGCACGAAGTGGTCTTCGAACGCCGCGACCATCTCGGGCCGGTACATCGGCGCGTCGGCCCACTCCTGCCGGTAGAGCGCCATGACCATGCCGGTCGTGTACTCGTGCATCCCGCGGAACCCGCAGCGCGACAGGACCTGATCGCCCGGCTTCACCGCCTTGATGCCGTCGGGCTGGCCTTCGCCGACCCAGGTGCGCCGCGCGATGATCTTCTCTGCGATGTTCATCGGGCGCGGCATCACGTCGGTGGTGTACGTCGGCTCGATCTGGCCCGCGAGGAGCTTCGTGCCGTAGGACATGAGCCCGCCGGCCTTCGCCACCGCTTCGAAGAACGGCGGCAGGTCGTCGGCGAGCGCGCCGAGATCGACCTCTTCGCCCGCCTGGAGCCGCTCGAGCACCGCGCGGTCGGTCGTGAACGGCATGCCGCTGTAGACCATGTTCTCCTGGAAGATCCGCTGGAAGCTGTCGGCCACGACGAGCTCGATGCCCGCGCCCTGGTGGGCCACGACGGCCACCTCGCGCGACGAGCCCGACCCGTAGGCGTGCCCGCCCACGACCACCTGGAAGCCGCCGTTCTTCACGTCGTCCTGCTTCACGGTGTCGAGGAAGTCCTCGAGGAAGTACGGGCCGAGGATCTCGGGCGTGTAGCCGTACGTGCAAGCACGGCCGGAGATGATGGCGTCGGTGTTCACGCCGTACACGTAGGAATCCCCACTCGCATCGGACCCGTCGAGCTGGGCGCGGACGGCGGCGGGGTCTTCGAAGAGGTGCAGGATGCGGCCGGTGAGCTTCATGAGGGCCCTCGCACGGGGTCGGATCGCTGGACCCGCCGCGTAACACGGGATCCCACAGGGGTGACCGGCTCGTGGGGAGTTTTCCGTCGCCCACCCGTGAACACCGTTTACAATCGCGGCATGGTGTACAAGAAATCCGAGCTCCGCCGCGAGAAGAAAGTCGCGGAGATCCTCGATCTCGCGCTCGAGCTCGTCGCGGAGGTCGGGATCGACGGGCTCACGGTGGGGGCGCTCGCCGAGAAGCTCGATTGGACCAAGGGTGCGCTGTACCGCTACTTCCGCAGCAAAGACCAGCTCGTCGCCGCGCTCAACGGCCGGGTGATCGAGGCGTGGGCCGAGGAGGTCGAGGAGGTCCTGGCGGAGCACGCCGCGTCGTCGGCACGCGACCGGATCGTCGCGGTGCTCGATCGGTTCGTCGACCTCGCGCACGAGCGTCCCACGCAGTTCGGCATGGTGAGCCTGACGATGGCCGACCCGCGAAACCTCGTGGCGCACATCGAGGATGCCACGCACGTCCCGGCGATGATGGAGCTGCTCGGCCGCATCGTGCGCCTCGTCGCGGAGGCCGCCGCGGAGGGCGATCTCGCGCCCGGCGACCCGTTCGGGCGCACGCTGCAGGTCGTGTTCGGCACGCTCGGCGTGTTGCAGCTCAAGAAGCTGACGCGGTTCGATGCCCAGGCGTTCGACACGCGGGGGCTCGCGAAGCGCACGGGCCGCGACCTGCTGCACGCGTGGGCGCGTTGACGGTCGGCAGGGCGGCCGGTACGATCGCGTCGTGACGTTCCGTCCCGCCGCCGCTGCCGTGTATTCGCGCCCCTCGTGGAGCGCGGGGACGGCTGTGGGCTAGACGCACACCATCACGAGAACACCCCCGGGCTCCTCACGGAACCCGGGGTCTCGTGCTCCGGGCGTGAGGGGTCCATCTGGAGACCCCATGACCCACCTCCCCGACCTCGGGCCCGTCGCGGACATGCGCCCTCACGACGCGCTGCGCGAGGCCGCGAAACGCCCGCTGCGCGTGAAGCTCGGCATCGACCCGACCGCTTCGGGCATCCACCTCGGCTTCGCCGTCGTGCTGCGCGCCCTGCGCGCGTTCCAGGACGCCGGGCACACGGCCGTCCTCATCGTCGGCGACGCGACCGCCCGCGTCGGGGACCCGAGCGGCAAGGACAAGACGCGGCCGATGCTGACGGACGCCGAGGTCCGCGCGAACGCCGCGACGTACCTCGACCAGATCGGGCAGATCCTGGACATGGAGTCCGCCGAGATCCGGTTCAACAGCACCTGGTTCGACGCGATGCCGTTCCAGGAGGTCATCGCGCTGTGCGGGCAGGTGACGGTGGCACAGGTCCTCGCGCGCGACAGCACGCGGCAGCGCCTGGACGCGGGGGCGCCCGTGGGCCTGCACGAGCTCGTGTACCCGGTGATGCAGGCGTTCGACTCGGTGCAGGTGCGGGCGGATGTGGAGCTCGGAGGCTCGGATCAGCTGTTCAACCTGATGATGGGTCGGGACCTCCAGCCCCGCTTCGGCCAGGCGCCGCAGATCGCGGTGATGATGCCGCTGCTGGTCGGCCTGGACGGCGCCCGCAAGATGTCGAAGAGCCACGGCAACACCATCGGGATCACCGAGGCTCCCGAGGAACAGTTCGGCAAGGCGATGTCGATCCCGGACGACGCGGTGCCCCAGTGGCTCGAGCTCGCGGCGGGGCTGTCGCCGGACGAGGCGCGGACAGCGCTCGCCGAGGGGCCGCTCGCGGCGAAGCGCGCGCTGGCCTGGCGCGTGGTGGCGCGGTGCCACGGGTCCGACGCGGCGGACGGGGCGCGGGCGCACTTCGACCGGGTGGTGGTGTCCGGCGAGATCCCGGCGGACATCCTGGAGCATCGCCTGACCGGGGCGTCGGTGTGGGTGGTGGCGCTCGTCGCGGAGCTGGCGGGGGTCTCGCGTTCGCAGGCGCGGCGCCTGATGCAGCAGGGCGCGGTGCGCCTGGGGGACGAGCGGCTGCTGGATCCGGAGGCGCGGCGGTGCTTCCGCGATGGCGAGGTGCTCCAGACCGGGAGGCGGCGGTGGCACCGGCTGCGGGTGTCAGATCGAAACCGAACTCTCGGATGAAGGGGTTTTGATGGTGTGAATCGCGAGTCGAAGCTCTCACGCCGGGTGACGCGGAGGCGCGCGGTTCGGCCACGCTGCGGGGGTGATCGTGGGCGACCGGCTTTCCGGTGTGACCTACTTCACCGAATCGGGTGTCAGAGCAAACCCGAACATCGTGAAATCGACGCTTTCATGAGGTGTTCGGGCGATTCTGTTCTCTCCTTGACGCGTCAATATTCGGCGTCGACGCCTCTGTGGCGGTCGGACGGGCGTCTCGCCGTCCCAGAAGGTCACTCGGTGCTTCGCCGCCAGGGAGGGCCCCGCGCGGCGTCGAATCCGTCCGGCACGCCTTGGTCGGATGGTGGTGATTTATCCTTGGTTATACGCCGTTGCGATTTCGATCTGACCCCTCCGGGGAACACGTGCGGCGTCGAGCGTGAACGCGACGATTCAGAGTGGGCGAACGTGAACCCGTGATGCGGAGCTCGCCGCCGTGGGACTGCCCACTTCCTGCGGCGAGATTCACGTTCAGGGCGACTGTGCTCGGGGAGATTCACATCCGTGGGCACTCTGGACTGGAGGGGCGCGGAATCTCCCGTCGCGGCCGCCTCGGCGGCACCTGCCGTCGGTCCCCGTGAGTCGACCGGTGCCTCCGGCGTCGACTCCTGATTTCGCAGATATTGACGCGTCAACTGTAAAATAGAATCGCCCATATGGCTTCGAAAAGCGTGACTCTCGACAGGTTCGGGTTTGCTCTGACACCGGATTCGGTGAAGTGGGTCACACTCGGAACGCCGGTTCTCATGGCGCCGATCACCGGGCCCCGACGAACTCCGCGATCGTCTGCACGACCCGCGCATCCACGTGCCTGCCGGGCATCTCGCCGTCCCAGCAGTTCATCGCGTGCGTCACGCAATCCAGAACCACGACCTGCGCGTCGGTGCCCGCGAGGGTCGCGCGCCAGCCCTCCGTCTCGGTCGGCGGGACATTGCGGTCCTCGCTGCCCGACAGCACGAGCAGCGGCGCGTCGAGCCCCGGCGCGACGGACCGCGCGCGCCGCTGGACCTGGATCCAGCTCGTCCAGAACTCCGGCGCGATGCCCGCCAGCGCGGGGATGGACGCCGGGTCGGCGTCGATCTGCCGCACGCCGTTCGCCATCGCGGCCAGCGGCGCGACCTTCGCTCGCACGGACGCGTCGCCCTCACCGGACTCCCGCAGCAGCCGCTCGACCGTGTCGGCCTGGGCCTGGAGCAGGTCGGCGAGCTCGCCGTGCGGCGCGGCCAGCATCACGCCCCCCGCGAGCTCCTCGTCGCGCACCAGCTCCGGGACGAACGAGCCGCCCTGGGAGTGGCCGAGCACCACGAGCCGCGCGGGG
The DNA here is from genome assembly GCA_020632875.1 of Alphaproteobacteria bacterium. Classification (GTDB taxonomy): domain Bacteria; phylum Myxococcota_A; class UBA796; order UBA796; genus JACKEQ01. Next base: position 401,027 of record JACKET010000004.1, on the reverse strand, counting down.
TCGACGCGCGGGTGGTCGCGCAGGAAGCCCAGCGCCGCGGCCGCATCCGCGGCGAAGTCATCCACCGTGACGTTCAGCTGGGGCCCGGGGTAGGCGTTCGAACAGCCGTTCATCGCGAAGCACGTGCGCTTGTCGTACCGCAGCACCGCGATCCCGCGCTCCGCCAGCCCGTCCGCGAGCTCCGCGAACACGGGCACCGCGAAGCCGAACGTCATCCCGAGCTGGCCGGGCGATTTCTCGTCGCGGCTCTGGGGCCCGCTCCCGTGCACCAGCACCACGGCGGGCACACGCCCGTCGCCGGGCGGCAGGTGCAGCGTGCCCTCGAGCGTGAAGGCGGGCCCGGCGAACCGGACCTCCTCGTGGGTCGGTGGCGCGGCGGGGGTCGGCGGGACGGGCTTGGTGCACGCCAGCCCCACCAGCATCGCGATCACGGCGAAGGCGCTTCGGGTGCGGCTTCGCCGTCCGGCACGGGTGCGCCATCCGGCACGGGTGCGCCATCCGGCACGGGTGCGCCGTCCGGAACGGGTTCACCTTCCGCGTCCGGTGCAGGCGCGGGTGCCGCGGGCGTGACGCCGGGCCGCGGAATCGGCGTGGCTTCCTGCCCGTGGACCAGCAGGTTCTTCATCGGCCAGGCGGGCGGCTCGTGGGGCTGCTGGAGCTCTGCGCCACCCCCACAGGCGAACAGGCTGATCGCGAGCCACATCGGTACCTCCGGACGCTTCCGTGCCCGCCATGGTATCCGCTCGCCGTCGCCTGGACACATCGGCCGCACCGCGCGATGCTGCGCCATGCCCCGCGACCCCGAAGATCCCCTGATCGGGCGTGTCCTGGCCGGTCGGTATCGCGTCGAGGCGCTGATCGACCGCGGCGGGATGGGGCGCGTCTACCGCGCGGTGCAGGAGCCGCTGGGGCGGGCCGTCGCGCTGAAGACCCTCGATCTCTCCGACCCGCGCGGCGAGTTCAAGCAGCGGTTCCTCAACGAGGCCGCCGTGCAGGGCCGGCTGAGCCACCCGAACACCGTGCGGATGTTCGACTACGGCCGCACCGACGACGGGCTCTACTACATCACGATGGAGCTGCTCGACGGCGAGAGCCTCAACGCCGTCGTCCGGCGCGAGGCCCCGCTCGATCCGCTGCGTGTCGTGAAGATCATGCGCCAGGTCTGCATGGCCATGCACGAGGCCCACGAGCTCGGCGTCGTGCACCGCGACCTGAAGCCCGGGAACGTCTTCCTGACCCAGCACGGCGGCCAGCCCGACCACGTGAAGATCCTGGACTTCGGGCTCGTGAAGGACCTCGAGGCCGCTCAGGACCTGTCCCACACGGGTCAGACGCTCGGCAGCCCGATGTACATGGCGCCCGAGCAGGTCGAAGGCGACCCCGTCGACCGGCGCACCGACATCTACGCGCTCGGCCTGCTCACGTGGGTCGCGCTCACCGGCAAGGAGCCGTTCCCGAAGGGCAGCATCGCCACGATCATGCTGCACCAGGTCTCCACGCCGCTGCCGTCGCTCGCCTCGGTGGGCGTGAAGTGCCCGCCGGCCCTCGAGCAGCTCGTGAACGCGTGCGCGGCGAAGGACCGCGAGCAACGGCCCGCTTCGATGGCCGAGGTCGACCGGCGGCTCGGCCTGATCGAGCGCGAGCTCAGCGGGAACGCGCTCGACGACGACCTGTCGATCACGGTCCCGTCCGACCCGCGCACCCGGCAGCGGTCGCTGCCTCCCGTGGCCGCGCCGCCGCGCCCGGTCCCTCCGCCGAGCCCGCCGGCGCCGAGGCGCACGTCGTCGCTCGCCCTGGCGCTCGTGGGGTTCTCGATCGTGCTGCTCGCGGGTGCGGCGGTCCTCGCCCTGCTCGGCATCGGCGGGGGCGGCTTCGCGCTGTGGGTCACGAGCAAGGCGCCGGCCCCGGCCCCCTCGCAGCCCGAGGTCGTCGAGGAGGCCTACGCGCGGGTCGTCGACGTGCTCCGGTGCTCGGAGGTCGTGGTGCAGGCGCCCGCGAAGGGCCTCCTGCGCGGGCGCATCGCGCTGACCGGGAAGCCGCGCGTGTCGCTGCGCGGTCCCGACGACCTGCTGGGCGTCACGTCGGTGCGAGGGGACGACCAGGGGCGGGTGGAGATCGAGGTCGAAGCGGGCGAGCCCGGCGTCCCCGTGGAGTTCGAGGTCGTGTGTCCCGGCATCGTCGCGCTGACGACCGACCGCGGCCAGGTGAGCGTCGGGCGGGTGCGCGGCGAGGCGTTCCGCGTCGTCACCGGCAACGGGAACGTGACGCTCGAAGGGGCGGACGTGAAGGCGCTGAGCGTCGAGGTGAGCGAGTCCGCGGACGTGGACCTCGGCGCGATCGCCGTCCAGACCGCGACGATCGACCTGCTCGGGTCCGGCGACCTCGGCGCGAAGGGCACGGCGCGCGAGCTGCGCCTCACGCAGCAGGGGAGCGGTCGCGCCACGCTGTTCGACCTCACCGCGGTGACCGCCGTGGTCGACCTGCACGGCAGCGGGGATGCCGAGGTCACCGTGACCGGCTCGCTCGTCGCCCGCAGCGAGAACTCCGGCGATGTGCGGTATGCCGGCAATCCGAAGGACGTCGACGCGCGCGCGCTCGGCTCCGGCCAGATCCAGCCGCGATGACGACGCTCGCCGAGCTCGTGCCGCCGCCCGGGTCCCCGCCGGACGCCGTGCTCGACGCCTTCCTCGAGTGGGTCGCGGCCCTCGGGCTCGAGCTGTACCCGGCCCAGGAGGAGGCCATCCTCGAGCTGTTCGCCGACCGGCACGTCGTGCTCGACACGCCGACGGGCTCGGGCAAGTCGATGGTGGCGCTGGCGCTGGCGTTCCGCGAGTTCTCCCTCGGCCGGCGCTGCATCTACACGGCACCGATCAAGGCGCTGGTCAGCGAGAAGTACCGCGAGCTCGCCGCCCAGCTCGGCCACGAGAACGTCGGCATGATGACGGGCGACGGCAGCGTGAACCGCGACGCGCCCGTCCTGTGCTGTACGGCCGAGGTCCTCGCGAAGATCGCCCTGCGCTACGGCGCCGACCTGCCGCTCGCGGCCGTCGTGATGGACGAGTTCCACTTCTACGGCGACCGCGACCGGGGCATGGCGTGGCAGGTGCCGCTGCTGATGCTCCCGCACGTCCGGTTCCTGCTCATGTCCGCGACGCTGGGCGACACGCGCGTGATCCGCGAAGACCTGCACCGGCGCACGGGGATCGAGCCCGCCGTCGTGAAGAGCCCGAACCGGCCGGTCCCGTTGACGTTCACCTACCGGGAGACTCCGCTGGAGGGCACGCTCCGCGACCTCGTCGCCGGGAACAAGGCGCCCATCTACACCGTCCACTTCACCCAACGCGCGGCCGCCGAGCACGCCCAGGCGCTCCTCTCCACGTCCTTCGCGTCGACGGAGGAGAAGGAGCGGATCAAGGCGGCGGTCGGGAAGTTCCGCTTCGACTCCCCCTACGGCAAGACCATGCGCCGCCTGGTGCTGCACGGCATCGGGCTGCACCACGCGGGCCTGCTCCCGAAGTACCGGATGCTCGTCGAGAAGCTCGCCCAGCAGGGCCTGTTCCACATCATCTGCGGCACCGACACGCTGGGCGTCGGCATCAACGTCCCCATCCGCACCGTGCTGTTCACGCAGCTCTGCAAGTTCGACGGGCAAGACGTGAGCCTGCTCTCGTCCCGTCACTTCAAGCAGATCGCCGGGCGCGCCGGCCGCAAGGGCTACGACGACCACGGCTTCGTGGTGGCGCAGGCCCCCGAGTGGATCATCGAGAACAAGAAGCTCTCGGCGCTCGTCGAGACGGGGGCCAAGAAGAAGAGCAAGGTCGTCATGAAGAAGCCGCCCACGCGCGGCTACAAGCACTGGGACGAAGCCACGTTCGAGCAGCTCGTCGCCAGCCCACCCGAGGAGCTCAAGAGCCGGTTCACGGTCGACCACGGCCTCGTGCTGCTCATGCTCCAGCGCGCCGGCGACCTGCTGACCGACGGGATGGAGGACGTGCGCGGGCTGATCGACGCCAGCCACGCGTCCGCCCGCGAGAAGCCCGCGCTGCACGAACAGGCCGACCAGCGCCTCGATCAGCTCGTCCACGCGGGTGTCGTGGAGGATCTGGGCGCGGACTCGCTGCCGCGCTACCGCGTCCAGCCCGACCTGCAGGACGACTTCAGCCTGCACCACTCCCTGTCGCTCTACCTGCTGCACGCCATCGGCCAGCTCGACCCGGCCAGTCCGACTTACGCGGTCGACGTGCTCACCCAGGTCGAGTCGATCCTCGAGAACCCCGCACCCGTGCTCGCCGCCCAGGTGAGTCGCGAGAAGACGGCCTTGCTGGCCGACCTCAAGGCGCGCGGGATGGAGTACGAGGAGCGGATGGAGGCGCTCGAGGGCGTGACGCACCCGAAGCCCATGGCCGAGTGGATCTACGCCACGTACAACGCCTACAAGGAGCACCATCCCTGGCTCGAGTCCGCGCCCATCCGCCCGAAGGGCGTGGTGCGCGAGATGTACGAGACCCAGGCCGTCTTCTCGACGTACGTGAAGTCGCTGGGCTTCGAGCGCGCCGAGGGCGTGCTGCTGCGCTACTGCAGCCAGGTCTATCGGACGCTGCTGCAGAACGTCCCGGAGGCTGCGCGAACGCCCGAGCTGCTCGACGTGGCGGGCTACCTGCGCGCCCTGCTCGCGCGGGTCGACGACAGCCTCGTGAGCGCGTGGGAGGTCCTGACCGCCGGGGGCGAGGAGGACGACGCCGCGGAACGCCCGCTGTGGACGGACCCGCGCGCGCTGCGTGCCCGCATCCGGGCCGAGCTGCACGCGCTCGTCCACGCCCTGGCCGAAGGCGACTGGGAGGAGGCCGCGGCGCTCGTGCGCGACGACAGCGAGTGGGACGCCGCGGCGTTCGAGGCCGCGATCGCGCCCTACGTCGAGGAGCGTGGACCGGTGCGATTCGACGCCCGCGTCCGCCAGGGCTGGACGACCGTGTTCGAGGCCGAGACGGCGCAGCGCTGGACCGTCCGCCAGATCCTCGTCGACGACGACGAGGAGGACGACGCGTGGTCGATCGACGGGGTGGTCGACCTGTCGGGAGACGCCGACCCGAGCGGACCGTTGGTGAGGATCCTCGCGATCGGAGCCTGATCGATCCCGTCACCATGCCGCTCCGACGCGACCCCGCCCGCCCGACGCGACCTCGACGGAGACCACCACTCCGGGCCCGTCCCGCGTGGCCGCGCCCGCGATCTCCACGCTCAGGTACCGCGTCGGGAGGAAGGACAGACCCGCGGAGACCCCGGGCGGTGTCGCCTGGGGCAGCCGGGTGAACTCTGGGCCCTGGAGGTCCCGCATCCACCAGATCCACGGCGCGTCCACTGCTGCGAAGACTTCGATCCAGGGTTTGGGGCGCGCCGCGACCGTAGCTTCGGAGACGAGCGGCGACACAGCGACCTCAAGAGCGCCACGGTCCAGCCAGGTGCCGGGGCCTTCGTCGATTCGCGGGATGGAGCCTCGGAAACGGAGGAAGAGCGGTGACAGGTCGATCCTCAAATCGGCGGCGACCGACCAGTGGGCCTCCGAGGTCCCTCCTTCGAGCGCGGCCCAGGAGCCGCAGGCCCTGCACGGGGGGTCGCCGATGAACACGACCCACGCGACCCCGGCGTCCAGCTCGAATCGTCCGTGCGAATACCGGACTCCGTGCTTCGCCGCGAGGGCCGTGTAGAGGGTTCGAGGTGACCGCCACACGTCCACCCTGAAGACCCCGGGTCCGACGCGGACGGCTGCGGCAACGGAGCCGAACTGGCGTTCCGCGTAGACGCCCGAGCCCAGCGCGGCCGATGTGTCGACCGGGGTTGCCCATGCAGGGAGATCGTGATCGCGCCCAGCACCAGCGAGCGCGCGACGAACCGTCCACGCGCACACGGGGGCGCCGTTCCGCTACTCGACAGGACTCGAATCAGGGCTGGCATTGGGAACCAACCACCCGGTCCAGGTCGATTCGACGGTCCAGGCGAGCGCGTGAACGTCGAATGCTCGTGACGGGAATGCGCCCATACGGAAGCCTAATCCGTCCGGCAGGAGGACCGCTGGTGAGGATCCTCGCGATCGGAGCCTGACGCGCGCGCCTTTCCGCTATGCTCGCGCCGGGAGGACCGAGGGTGAAGCTTCCGCCCGGAACCGTGGTGGACCGGTACACCATCGAGGCCGTGCTCGGCGAGGGCGGCATGGCCGTGGTGTACCGCGCGCGCCACAACCAGCTCGGCTCCCTGCACGCGCTCAAGGTCCTGAAGCTCCCGACGGCCGCCATCCAGGATCGCCTGCTCCAGGAGGGCCGCGCCCAGGCCCAGCTCCGCCACCCGAACATCGTGTCGGTGACGGACGTGGTCGACGTCTCCGGCTCGCCGGGCCTGGTCATGGAGTTCATCGCCGGCGTCGCGCTCGACGACTTCCTGCGCAGCCGGCGGCTCACCATCGAGCAGGCCGACGACCTCGCGCGCGGCATCATCGAAGGCGTCGCGGTCGCGCACCAGGCCGGCACCATCCACCGCGACCTGAAGCCGGGGAACATCCTGCTCGATCCGTCCGCCAAGCGGCTCGTGCCGAAGATCACCGACTTCGGGCTCGCCAAGCTGCTCGACGCCGAGGGCCGCGGCCAGACCGAGACGCGAAGCGGCATGGCCATGGGAACGCCCGCCTACATGGCGCCGGAGCAGATCGAGAGCGCGAAGGACGTCGACAAGCGCGCCGACGTGTTCTCCCTCGGCGCCATCCTGTACGAGCTGGTGGGGGGCGAGCGGCCGTTCCAGGGCGACTCGACCCTCGAGGTCCTGAACGCGGTCGCGGGCGGCAAGCGCCGTCCCATCGAGGAGCTCATCCCGGACGTGCCCGACCGCATCCGCATCGCGATCGACGGGGCGCTCCAGGTCGACCGGGACGAGCGGATCGCGAACTGCGACGCGCTGCTCGACGTGTGGACCGGGGAGTCCGCCGATGGTCGGGGAGTGGGGCCCTGGGACCCGGACACCGTGAGCCAGATCGGCCGCGCCCTGGCGCCCATCCAGCCGGGCGCGCACTCCGACGACTCCGACACGTACTACCCGACCCAGGGGGTCGTGGAGGCCTCGCAGCCGCCGCCTTCGGTGTTGGAGGAGGTCGCGCCGACGCCCGCGCCCCCGCCGGAGCCCGCTCCGCCGGGCCTCTCGGTGGGGCCGGCGTGGATCGCGGCCGGTCTCGGCGGGGTCGCGGCGGTGCTGGCCATCGTGGGGTTCGCGACGCTCGGCTCCGGAGCGGGCTCCCGGGCGAGCCAGCCGACTCCGACGGCCCCCGCGCCCACCGAGGTCACGCAGGCGCTCGGCCCCGAGCTCCCACCTCCGGGCGAGGTCGAGGACACCGACGCCGAGGCGGGGTCCCCGGAGACACACGCGAAGGTCGCCGCGGCGCCGCGCCCCGAGACGCCCGAGGGCGAAGGCGAGGCCGAGGTCGACGAGGCGGGCGAGGCGTCCGAGGTCGCCGAGGTGGAGAGCGAGGGCTACGACCCCGACATGCCGATGGTCGACTTCCTCTCGGAGCCCGCGGGCGCCACGGTGAAGATCGACGGGCTCGAGGTCGGCACGACGCCGCTGCGCGGGTACGCCATGCCGAAAGGCCGCTACAAGGTGCAGATGCTGCTCGACGGAGCCGAGATCACCGAGAAGGTCTCGGTGGGCGGCAAGCGCGGTGCGCGGCGCTTCACGTGGGCCGTCGAAGGCGGATCGTGGGCCCAGGATTGATGCGGGACGGAAGGCGCGCCGGCTGCTAACAGGGGCGTGCAGGAGGTGATCATGCGGGCACTCGTTGGAGTCGATCTGGTCGATGGCAAGGGCGCGGACGAGGTCCTGGCCCAGGCGGTGGGCTTCGCCGAGAAGATGGGCGCCACGCTCGATGTCGCCTACGTCGACGGCGTGCCGTACGCCGAGGCGCTCGTGCGCGACCCGGCCGTCCGCGCGATGCTCGAGGCCGAAGCGAAGAAGCTGCGCGCCGACCACGAGGGCCGCGTGAACGACATGGTCGCCGCGATGCCCGACTCCGTGCGAGGCAAGGCCGTCACGCGCTACGGATACGACGCCGCCGACGCGATGGTCGAGCTCGCCGCCGACTACGACCTGCTCATGGTCGCCACGCACGGCCGCCGCGGCCTCGGTCACCTGCTGCTCGGCAGCGTCGCCGAGCGCATCGTGCGCCTCGCGCCGGTGCCGACGCTCGTGCTTCGGGTCCCGAAAGAGGCCTGATCCCGGTGCAGCTCGTCCTCCACGCCGCGGAAGGGCTCGGCCAGCCGGGGCCCGTCGAGGTCGTCGAGCGCAAGGGCGTCGGGCATCCCGACACGATCTGCGACCAGCTCGCCGAGCGGTTCAGCGCGGCGCTGTCGCGGTTCTACCTCGAGCGGTTCGGCCGGATCCTCCACCACAACGTCGACAAGGCGCTGCTGTTCGGGGGCCGCTCCGAGCCGCGCCTCGGCGGCGGGCGCGTGACGGCGCCGATGGAGATCTACCTGAGCGGCCGCGCGACCAGCCGGCACGGCGGGATCGACGTGCCGGTCGTCGAGATCGCGCGGGCCGAGGTCGAGGGCTGGCTGCGCGACCACCTGCGGTTCGTCGACCCCGTGCGCGACGTGAGGCTCCACTGCCTCGTGCGCGGCGGGGCCTCCGAGCTGGTCGGGCTCTACGACGGCGCCGTGCCCCTGGCCAACGACACGAGCTTCGGCGTCGGGTATGCGCCGCTCTCGGCGCTCGAGCAGACGGCGCTGCACGTCGAGCGGGCGCTGAACAGCGCCGAGACGAAGGCGCGGCACCCGGCGCTCGGCGAGGACGTGAAGGTGATGGCGGTGCGCACCGACGGGCGCGTCGAGCTCACGGTGGCGGTCGCGATGGTCGACCGGTTCCTGCGGTCCCCCGACGACTACCGGGCCGCGTGCGAGGCCGCGGCGCAGGTCGCCACGGCGGCGAGCGGCGCGGACGTGCGTGTGAACGCCGCCGACGACATCGACGCCGGCCGCATGTACCTGACGGTGACCGGCACCTCCGCCGAGGCCGGCGACGACGGGCAGGTGGGCCGCGGCAACCGCGTGAACGGGCTGATCACGCCCGGGCGCCCGATGAGCCTCGAGGCAGCGGCCGGCAAGAACCCCGCGAGCCACGTGGGCAAGCTGTACAACCTGCTCGCTCGCGAGCTCGCGGCGCGCCTCGTGCGCGAGGTGGAGCCGATCCGCGCCTGCAGCGTGCTGCTCGTGAGCCGCATCGGGCAGCCGGTGTCCGACCCGCACGTGTGCGAGGTGCGGATCGACGCCGACGTGCCGGCGTCCGCGCTCGCCGCGGAGGTCGAGGCCATCGTGCGCGACGGGCTCGCGAGCGTCGACCGCCTCACGAAGGGCGTCGTGGACGGGCGGATCGCAGTCTGCTGATCCGGTCGGGCGAGCGCTCCTACCACTTCGGGGTCGGCCCGGGCGCGAGCGCCCGGACCTACGCAGAAGGCGCGGAAGACGCAGAAGGCGCAGAAGATGAGGACCCACCGAAACTCCCTGAGGATTGGAAGGGGGTCGGCGAGTCTGATCGCCGAGCAGCCCGAAACGCGCGCCTGCTCTGGTGAATCCCGATTCCCATCCGCGGGGAGGCCCTCTCTGTCGACCCGAGCACCGAGACGTCCCTCGGTAGCCCTGTCTTCACGGGTGGAAGCAGCCGAAACGCCGGCCTGCTCTGGTGAGTCCCGGATCCGATCCGCAAGGAGGCCCACTCGGCGCTCCGGGGAAGCGAAGACGCTCGACCCGGGTCGGCCTCGTTTCTGCGTCATCTGCGTCCTTCTGCGTCATCTGCGTGATGCCTCGGGACGCTCGAAGCTCGACGTGCGCTGAAGCTCGAGGCGCTCCCGCCGCCTCCGACGACCGGATACGCCCGGGTATCCACTGGAGTCCCCATGAAGCTGCGCGAGACCCTCCTCCTCGGTGCCCTGGTGCTCTGCCTCGCTCCCGAAGCCGTCGGTGGCGGCTCGCCGCACGGCGAGCGCATCGAGGCGGCGGCGAAGGTCCACGACGCGACGTTCGCAGCGTACGAGGCGGGCGTGGCGCCCCTCGACGACGTGTGCCGCTGGTCGGTCCGCTGGTACGAGGCGATGAAGGAGTCCGGCGACAGCGGGGCTGCCGCGGCGCACCTTTCGCGGATGGAGAAGCTCGCGGGGGTCGTCGATGCGCGCGTGAAGACGGGCACCGCGCCCGCGCGGGACGTGGCGGCGATGCAGTACTTCGTCGCGGAGGCGCGGGTCTGGGCTACCGCGCCTTGAGCTTCGCCTTCACGGTCTTCTCGGCGTCGCCGCGCCGGTAGCGCACCTCGACCGTGTCGCCGGGCTTCTTCGCCTTCAGGAGCTCGGAGAAGGCCCGCAGGTCCTTCACGGCCTTGCCGTCGATCGCGAGCAGCACGTCGCCCGGCTTCAGGCCCGCGGCCTGCGCCGCGGAGTCGGGCATCACGTCCGCGACCAGGACGCCCGGCCCCTCGAACGTGAAGTCCGGCATGGTCCCGAGGCTCGCCTTGCGCTCCCCGGCGGACGGCGCGGGCGCGTCGCCCCCGAGCTGCACGGTGAGCGGGTCCGTCCGCTCCGCGAGGTACGCGATGGCCTCGAGGGCGGTGTCGGCCACCAGCTCGAGGCCCTCGGCGGAGAGCTTGTCCGCCGTGTCGCCGGGTGCGTGGTAGTCGGGCGTCGCGCCGGTCGTGAGCTGGACGCCCGGGATGCCCACCTCGTGGCACGCCCCCTGGTCCGAGCCCCCGATACCGGGCTGTGCGAAGCCGAGCTTCGCGCCGGTCGTATAGCCCACGCCCATGAACAGGAACCGCAGCTCACGAGCGCTCTCGGCCCCGATGACGGTGATGCCGGCATCCCCGAGTCGCCCGACCGTGTCGAGGACCACGCATGCGAATGCGGTCTCCTTCCCCTTCGCCGCGAGGTAGTGCTTCGCGCCACGCAGGTCGGACTCCTCGGCCGTGGTGAACACGAACGTCACCGGCCGGGGGCGGGCGGGCTCGGACGCGAGGACCCGCGCCAACGCGAGCGCCACGGCCACGCCGGACGCGTTGTCGTCGGCGCCGGGATGGAGCTCGCCGGCATTGCCCTCCCGCGCGTGGGCCTCGCCCATCCCGAGGTGATCGACGTGCGCCATCACGAGGACCGGCGGCAGGGGACGGCCGTCGCCGGGCAGGGTGAAGACGACGTTCTGGAGCTCGACCTGCTTGCCGTCGATCTCCTCGGTCCACGCCTGGTTCAGAGCGAGCCCCATCTCCGACAGCTCGTCGGTGATGCGTCGCGTGGCTTCATCCAGCCCCTTCGAGCCGATGCCGCGGCCCTCGCGCGCGGGGTCGGCGAACCACGTGGCCTCGGCGAGCAGCGCGTCGCCGTCGAAGCGCGGCGGCATCTCGGCCAGCGGCGGGTGCGCGGGACCCGGCTTCCGCGGGACGAGCGCACCCTTCGCCAGGGCGACGGTCAGCGGCGAGGTCGTGGCCTCCCACGTGGCTTTTGCGACGTTGTCGGGCGCGGTGCCCGAGAACGCGAGCAGGCTGTACTTCGTGTAGTGCGGCAGCTTGCGGCCGAGGCCCTTGATCGCTTCGGCGTTGCCCGCGGTCACCCAGCCCACGGCGCGCGTCGGGTCGTCGGACCGCGCGACCAGCGCGATGGAGTGGGTGTGGTCGAAGGTCTCGCCCTGCCACGACAGGCCGGCGTCGCCGACCTTCGCGCCCACGTCGGCGAGCTTCTTCGCGATGCGCGGCCCGTGCAGGTTCGCCCAGCCGAGCACCCAGGACCCCGGCGGCGGCGCGTCCACCGCGTCGTCTTCGAGGATCTCGGGCTCGCCGGGCTTCGCCCACGCCGCGGCGAGCTCCTTCCAGGCGGCGCGCTCGGCCTGGGTGCCCTGCGACGGCAGCACGAACACGGCCTTCTCCTCGCCGAGCACGGTGGTGAGCGCCGGCGGCACCTCGAGCGGGTCGAGCACGCGCATCACGTCGAACTCCGGGTCGACGTCGAGGCGCTGGGGCGTCGCGAGGTCCGCGTCGACCGCGATGCGGAAGGGCGTGCGCTCGCCCTCGAGTGCCACGACGGCCACCTGCGCGTTCCGCCCGCCGCTGCCGGTCACGTGCAGCGGGACCCAGGCCGGCTTCGCTCCGTCCTGCACGAGCGTGCCGCTGACGACCCAGGCGTCCCCGTCCTTCTCGGCCTTCGCGTCCGCGACGGTGAGCCGCACGGCGCCCGACGTGGTCGTCCAGGCCTCGAAGAAGGGCTTCAGGTCCTCACCCGACGCCTCGGACAGGAAGGGCTCGAGGTCCGCGAAGCCCGCGGGCTTCCAGACGTACGCGGCGTGGAACGCGCGGAGCCCCTCAAGGAAGGCCTCGTCGCCGATGTGCCGGCGGATCATGTGCCAGAACATGAGGCTCTTGCCGTACCCGATGGCCTCGGTCGCGGCGGACGTGCGGCCCTCGAACTCCACGAGCGGGAAGTCCTGGTCGGCGGCGAGGTCGGTGTACTTCTTGAGCGTGTTCCGGCGGTGCTGGTCGGACTGCCCGCGGTGCTCGGCGAACAGGTGGTCGGCCATGTAGGCGGTGAGGCCTTCGGCCCAGTTCCCGCCCGTCGGCGCGATGCCCGCGGAGTTGCCCCACCACGTGTGCAGGACCTCGTGCGGATAGCTGCTGGTCAGGATCCACGGGAAGCGGATGACCTGCGGCCCGAGCAGCGTGAAGCCGGGCATGCCGTAGCCCGTGTCCCAGAAGTTCTCGACCAGGGCGAAGCGATCGAAGGGGTAGGGCGTGAGCATCGCCTCGTACAGGGTGAGGTAGCGCCCGGTGGCCGCCGTGTAGCGGAAGGCGAGGCCCGGGTCGGGCTCGCGCAGGTACACGTCGATGCCGCGGGTGCCGCTCGGCGTCTCGATCTCGCTGGCGGTGTGGGACCACGCGGCAGCCACGAGGTACGCCTCGTTCGTGGGGCCGGCGCTCTCCCAGCCCGTCTCCGTCGGGTTCCCCGAGACCACGGTGCTCCAACCCTCCGGCACGGTCGGGTCGATCGCGTAGGTGACGAGCGCGTCACCGAACGTCGGGAGCCAGTACGTGCTCGGCGCCAGGTAGACGCCATCCTCCTGGATGGTGCCGGGCGTCTCGGAGAAGCTGCGCTGGTACTCCGAGCCCTGGGTCTGGAGCGGATGGGCGATGGCCCCGCCGTAGCGCAGCTCGACCGGGAGCTTCGGCTTCTTCTTCTTCGAGACGAGCTTCCACGTCTCGACCGGCACCGAGCGGTCTTCGGCCCCGACCCGCTCGAGCGTCCAGCCCTTGGTGGCGACGGCGGGCGACAGGCCGGCATGGAGCGCGAACGTCGCGCCGGGCTCGACACCGCCGAGCCGATCGACGACCTGCAGCGTGCCCGCGGCCGGATCGAGGGCGACCTCGACGGCGTGGTGGGGAGCGGCGTGGGCGAACAGGACGGACAACAGCACGGGGACCTCGCGGGACCGACCCTAGCAACCCCGGCGTTCGCCCGCCTCTCGGGTGCAGGCCCCGTGAAACCTACAGGTCGACGCCGCAGTGCCCCTCGCCGTCGACGTGGCCGACGGACTGCGTGAGGTGCGCGACGAACGCTTCGAGGTCGACCACATCGGCGTAGGGGCCGACCTGGTAGCCGAGGGGCGCGATCGGGATCGCAGCCAGCTCGTCCTGCGTGACCTCGCCGTCCGCGTTCGTGTCTGCTTCGAGGAGGGCCGTCCCGCGGACGAGCGCATCGGGGTTGGAGAGGCCGTCGTAGAACAGGTGGTCGCCATGCACCGTGAGCTCGGTCGTGTGCGAGCCGCCGCCCGGGATGGTGAGGTCTTCGGGCTCGCAGCGGTAGGTCGTGTCGGTGTCGAAGGACCAGTCGAACGCGACCGTGTCGGCGCCGCACGTGAGCGTGCCGGCGGCGCGGACGGACGGGGCGTCTCCGTCGGGTGCAATCCGGAACCGCGCGGTGTCGTAGTGGGTCGCGGGCGCCTCCAACGAAGCGAGGGCGTGCGGACCCGGCGACGTGAGGTCGATCCGTGCCGGGGAGGCCATTGCGGCGGCGTCGCTGCCATCGCCGTCGACGAGGGAAGCCTCGGTGATCGAGACCTCGAACACCGTGAACGTGGCGGCACAGCCGTCCTCGAACACCTCGGCCGGGATGCCCTGCTCGATGAGGTCCTCGCCCCAGGTCTGGACCTCCCAGGTGCCCGTGGGGGCACACCCGGCGGCGAGGAGGAGTACGGGGGCGGAGCGGGTCATGGAGACTCCTGTGCGAGGGTCCAGCTGGTGCTGCTGGTGATCCCGAAGAGGGCGGTGTTGCGGAGGGTTCCGTCGGCGGCGGTCACGATTCCGTCCCCGTCGGTCTCGGCCCACTCGACGAAGCCGAGCGCGTGGTCGACGTGTGCGGAGAGGGAGAGCGATGGGGGCTCGTCGGCGTCGAGCGAGAAGAGCGACTCGACCCCGACGATGGGGCGGTCGACCTCCACTTCGAGGTCGAAGGGGATGGAGCCTTCCGGCCCGGTCCAAGTCCCCGCGAGGACGAGCGTGCCGGCGTCGAAGCTCGCGGTCGCCACGTCGCCCTCCCAGCCCTCGGCGGTCCCGAGGTCGGTCGGCGGGCCGACGAGGTCGAGGGTCCAGCTCCCCAGCAGCTCGCCGCGCACCGAGCCCGCGAACTCGTGGCCGGGGTGCGCCGTCGCGGTGCCCACGAGGGACGGGAGCCAGCGGGCGACCGGCGCGCTCTCCATGCGCAGGTCGGCCACCTCGAGCTCGGCGCGGTCGAGGTGGATCGCGCCCGCCTCCAGCTGGAGGTCGGGCGAGCCGCCTTCGAAGCGAACGGGCATCGCCACGGGAGCGCGCGCGTCGATGCAGGCGAGCAGGGACAGGATCATCGGAGCCTCCAGCCGATGCCGAGCCGCACCGCGAACGGTGCGCCGGCCGTGAAGTGGCGGCGTGGCAGCGCGCTGACGGGCGCCCCGGGGTCCCAGTGGGACGCGTAGAAGAACTCCCCGTCGCGCCAGCGGTTCGCGAACACGTTGTCCACGTCGAGGTCGAACGTCCACGCGCGGTGCGTGGCGCGGGCGGTCACGTCCGTCACGAAGGCGGCGTGGCTCGCGAATCCGCCGGGCAGGGGACGCTGGCCCAGCCACCACGACCGCACGCCGGCGGTCCACACCAGGGGGCCGGTCACGAGGGCCTTCGTCGTGAGCTGGCCGACGGCGAGCACGCGCGGTGCGTACGGGATGGGCTCGCGGCTCGCGGTGTACCTGCCGTCGGTGCCCGTCACGTCGAGGTCGATGGACACCGCGTCGATCGGATGCAGCGTCAGCCCGCCGTACGCCCCGAGCCGCCGCGTCCTGCCGGTCGTGAGGAAACGCGCCGCTGCGTGGTCGAACACGATCTCGTTCGAGATCCACGTCCCGAAGGCTCCGCCGCGGACCTGGAGCGCGTCGACGGCGTGCAGCACGGCCGAGAGCTCGCCGCCGTCGCTGATGGACACGGGTGCGCGCCCGTTCTCGACGCCCCGCGCCTCGGGAGAGCGGAAGCCGCGGCCCGCACTCCCGAACACGGTGAGCGGCCCGTCCTCGAACAGCCGCACGATCCCGCGCGGGGCGAGGACGGGGGCGTTCGCCTGGGCCTTCCCGACCCCGAGGCCGGAATCGAGCGTGCGGTCCAGGCCGATCGTGAAGTGCTGGACCCGCACGCCGGCCTCCGCCGAGAGCCAGTCCAGCGGCCGGGTCGGTGCGGCGACCCACGCGCCGACGGAGCGCTCCGCGATGCGGGTGTCGATCCGCGGGTCCCACACGGCGCCGTCGACGTCGATGCCCGCCTCCTGCTGGCCGAGCAGGTCGAGGCGCGCGTCGAACCCACCCGCGAGGGCGAGCGCGTCGCCGAATGCACGCTCCACCTTCGACGACAGGCCGGCAGAGAGGCCGTCCTGGGTCTGGAGCGTCGCGTCCCCCGTGTCGGGGTGCTCGTAGAACCCGGTGAAGCTCTGCCGCAGCTCGAGCGCACGCCAGCCCGCCCAGAGCGTCGTGTCGGTGCGCCACGAAGGGAGGCGCGTGCGCGCCGACACGGCGCCCAGCGCGCGGGCCGAGCGGCCCGACCCGGAGCTCGGGTACGCGTCGTAGAACCCCATCGCGCCGGACGCGTAGTCGTCCTCCCGCACCACGCCCGGTGACTCGAAGTCCCCCCGGTAGGCGAGCAGGAAGGCGCGGAGATCGGTGCCCCCCAGCGTCCCGTCGAGCCCGACGCCCGCGCGGACCTGGCGCCAGTGCCGGGACGGACCCACGCCGAGCCCCTCTTCGGCGTCGAGCCACGCGAACGAGCCGGCCCCGCGGCCCTCGGGCCGGAAGCCCATCGCGATCGAGCCGCTGCGGTCGGTACCTCCGCCCACCTGGACCTGGAGCCCCTCCTGCGCCATGCCGAGCGAGAGGTCGCCCGAGCCCGCCACGCCGAAGTCACCGACCTCGGCGCGGGCGATCCCCGGCCGGAACACGGCGCCCGTCACGAGCTGGCGCGGGATGAAGTGCAGGTCGAGGTAGCCGTGGCCGTGCACGTTGCTGGGCTCGTTGAGCGGCACGCCTTCCAGCGAGACCGCGATGTCGGCGCCGTGCACGGCGTCGAACCCGCGCAGGAAGTACTGGAAGGCCTTGCCGTGCCCGCTGTGGGCCGATTGGTGCAGGCCCCGCGTCGCGCGGAGCAGGTCGTCGGTCGAGCGACCGGGCATGGCGACCACGTCGGAGGCGTCGAGGTCGCGCTGGGCGGCGCTCGCAGGCGCCGAGCGCTGTTCGACGACCACCTGCTCGGAGGGCTCGGGCTCGGCGAGGGCTGCGGGGAGGAGGAGGAACACGCCGATTCGTAGCGGATCGGCCCTGGAGGCGGGATGTGACACG
This sequence comes from Alphaproteobacteria bacterium, assembly GCA_020632875.1. Classification (GTDB taxonomy): domain Bacteria; phylum Myxococcota_A; class UBA796; order UBA796; genus JACKEQ01. The sequence continues at coordinate 384,123 of JACKET010000004.1, read as the reverse complement.
TCGTCGCCCCGGGTGCGACCGAATGACGCAGCCCGTCAGAGCTTGTAGAGCTTGCGCTGGAGCGTGCGGCGGTAGAGGCCGAGCCGGCGCGCTGCTTCGGAGATGTTCCCGCCGCAGTCCTCGAGCACCGCGAGGATGTGCGCCTTCTCGACGTCGTCGAGCCGCTCGCTCGGCGCTTCGGCCGCGGTCGGTGTGGCCTGGGCCCGGTCGAGCGCCGCGGTGAGCTCGGCCGTGGACACGGGCTTCGTCAGGAAGTCGACGGCCCCTGCGCGCATGCACTCGACGGCGGCGGGGATGCTGCCATGGCCGGTGAGCACCACGACGAGCGTGCCGCGTGCGGTGAGGTGCTGCACGGCTTCGAGCCCGCTGCCGTCGGGCAGGGCGAGGTCGACCACGGCGAACGTGTAGCGACGCTCGTCGGCGAGGACGGGCTCGAGGCGGTCGATCAGGGTGGCGTCGAAGCCCGCGCGCTGGAGCGCCCGCTGGAGCGCCGGCCCGTATACACCGTCGTCTTCGACGATCAGGACGTCCATCGGTCACCCCTGGCCATCGGAACGCTGACGCGCGCCCGGCCGCCACCGCTGTCGGAATCGAGCGAGAAAGCGCCGCCGACGCCCTCGAGGAAGGTGCGCAGCGCGTAGAGCCCGAGCCCCGTGCCGCGCTCCGGCCACGCACTGAAGAACGGCTCACCGGCGCGTGCCGCCACCTCGGGGCTGGGGCCCGCGCCCCGGTCGATCACGTCGAGAACCACGTCGCGGTCGCGGAGTGTGGCCCGCACGAGGATGGGGGCTCCTGCGCGCCGGGCGTTGTCGAGCAGCGTCCACACGGCGCCCCGCCAGCTCGCCTCGTCTCCCGGCACGGCGGCGTCGGCAGTCGCTCCGGAGATCTCGAGGGTGGCCGTGATGCCGGGGTTCGCCAGGGCCCATTCGTCGATCCAGGCCTGCAGCCGCGTGCCGAACGCGGGGCATCCCACCAGCCCGGAATCGCCCCGACGGAGCAGCCGGTCGAGGATGCCGCGGCACCGACGGACCTGGGCCTGCAGGGTGGCGAGTGCGGTGCGGCCGGGCCCCTCGCCCAGCTCCGCCCCCGCTTCTTCGGCGAGCAGCTCGATGCTGCCGAGGGGTGTGGCGAGCTCGTGCGCGACGCCCGCGGCGAGGGTGCCCACCACGGCCAGCCGGGCGGCCCGCTCGCGGTCGACCTCGGCCGCGTGTCGCGCGGCGTCTCGCGCCGCGAGGGAGCGGGCCACGGCCTGGCCGAACCAGGTGAGCGCGATGGCCGCCACCGCACCGATGGACACGTGGGAGACGAGGTGCACGGCATCCTCGCCGCCGCGGGCCTGGAGCACCGCGTCGAGCACCTGGAGCCCGATGGCGAGCCCCGTGACGGACCACGCGGGTCGGGAGGCGAGCACGGTCGCGCAGATGGTCATCTCGACCAGTGCCAGTGCCTGGAGCGGGTGGTGCGGCCCCCAGAGCAGCGAGAGCACGGCCAGCGCGGAGACGTCCGTGGCCGCGTGTACCAGCGGGCGGACGCCGCGGCTCGCGAGGTCGATGGCCGCGAGCACCCCGCACACGAGGAGGAGCCCCGTCGGGTGGTGCTCGGCGTCGCCCAGCCAGAGGAACGCCAGCGCGACGAGGCTCTCGACACCGATCAGCAGCCAGCGCACCTGCCGGAGCGCACGCGCCGCGGGCTCGTCGACGCCGGTTTCGGAGGCGGGTTCGTTCATGTCGTCAGTCGAGCCAGAGCTCCGACACGTCGAGCGGCACGGCGTCGAAAGGCGGAAGCGCGGCGTCGCGCTGGTCGTGGGCCACCGCATGGCGCACCCAGGCCCCGTCGACGAGGCGGAACACCTCGACCAGCTTCGCATCGGGGTCGACCAGCCAGACCCACGGGATGCCTGCCTGGGCGTACACGTCCAGCTTCACGCCGCGGTCGAGGCGGGCGGTGGAGGGGCTGAGGATCTCGCAGACCCAGTCCGGTCGGGTGCCGAACCAGGCGACGGCAGTGGGGAGGCCGGGGAGGGTGGTGCGCATCCACCCGCCGATGTCGGGCACCACCACGTGCTCGCCGAGGTGGAGCTCGGGCTCGTGCAGGATCCACCAGCCGCCAGGCCCTCCGTCGCCGAGCTGCCAGCGTGGGTTGAGCCGCCCCCCGAGGACGGACGCCGCGTTGGCGTGGCGCGGTGCGGGCCGGGGGCTGGTGTACAGCGTGCCCGCGATGATCTCGGCGACCCGATTGTCGGGGACCGCGCAGAGGTCTTCGTAGGTGGCGGGCTTCAGCGCTTCCATGTTTCCTGTGTAACCGAACTCCAGGGTCGCTCACCGTCCCGCCGGGCCTACGAGACCTGCATCCCGCCGGCCTGGAGCTGGCAGAAGGGCACCACCTCGACCGCCTCGCCGACGACCTGCCGGGCGGCGTAGGCGGCGCCCTTCGGCGTGTCGTAGGTGCGCGCCTGGGCGTGCTGCGAGACCCACCGCTGGCCGGTGTAGCGGCTCGACCCGTTGAACCACGGGGCCTCGGGGTGCTCGCGGCGGATCCGGTACGCGACGGAGGGCGTGGGCGAGCCGCCGGACTGGAGCAGATCGAACAGGATCTGCCACTCCTCGCCCGGGAACATCGCGCCGTGGAGGCGCAGCCAGTAGCCCCAGTCCTGCGGTCGATCGTTGGCCATACGCCAGGATACCGCGCCCGACGGGGTCATCGCCTCCGCGAGAGGCCCGCGAGCACGTCGGCCCAGGCATCGGCGTGCGTGCAGCCACCCCCGCCGCGCACGACGATGGGCACGATCGGCGTGTCGGTGTCGTCGAGGTCGGTGTCGGGCGTGGCCGTGTCGACGGGGTCGGTGTCCTGGAGGCCGGTGTCGTCGGGGAGGCCGGTGTCGACGGGAGGATCGGGGGGTGGCGGGACCGGCAGGCCGAGCCGCGTGAGGAGCGCCGCACCGGGGATCGAGTGCACCTCGCCTCCGATGCCGTCGTGGGGCGCGCCGAGCAGGAGGTCGACCACGCCGTCTCCGTCGAAGTCGTGCACCGCCATGCGCTGGCCGAGCGAGCTGTTGCCGTGCTCGATGCGCAGGTCGGCCGTGGTCGTCTCGCGCAGCCCCTCGACGGGCCCGCGGAACACGAACACGACCCCGGGAGAGTGCTGGGCGACGGCGAAGTCGTCGTGCCCGTCGGCGTCGAGGTCGCCGAGCGGCAGGAAGTAGGTAAGCTCGGCGAATTCCTCGCCCACGATCACCGCGGTCGAGACGTCCGCGATCCCGACGGTCCCGCTGACGCCGGCGAGGTCCATAAGGAACAGGGCGCCGCGCTCCGGGAAGCCGTTCAGCGTGGTGGAGCTCCCCATGGTCCCGACGAGCGTGCGTGTGGGATCGGGCCCGACGCGCCCGGCGACGCGGGTCTCTCCGGTCAGCAGGCTCCGGCAGGACCCCTCGACGACCGCGGTGGCGCTGCTCGCGGGGAAGGTGCCGGCCGCCGTGTGACCGGTCCACAGGAGCAGCGCGCCCGGGAGGATGCTCGGCGCCGTGCCCGGGACTGCGGGGAGGTAGCCACCCCAGGTCGCGAGGAGGTCGTCTGCGCCGTCTCCGTCGAGGTCGCCGACCGGGAGGATGGACCGGGCGACGGAGGAGGTCGGCCCCGTGTCGACGACGAAGCGGAGGTCGGCGTCGGAGCGCGGGTGCCGCGTCTCGCCCGGCGTGAAGGGGCCGAGGTGCACGGCGATCTCGGCGGGGCGCTCGAGGCCGAGGCACAGGTCGGGGATGCCGTCGCCGTTCACGTCGGCGGGTCTCGGCAGGGCGGACGGGGTCTGCGGCGGGTCTTCGAGCGTGAGGACCGGCGCGGCCCCGGTCGTGAGGGGCAGCTCGAAGCCGAGGATGCCGCCGAGGGTGGTCGGGACGAGCGCGAGCGGCGGGCTGCCCGGGAACACGGACAGGTCCCGGTCGGCGTGCGTGTCGAGCCCCAGGGCCATCGTGGCCGTGGATGTGTCGAACGAGCCCGGCGTGATGGAGTCCCAGGCGTACAGGCTGCCGGCGAGCGGATCCGAGAACCACCCGCCGAGGTCGCCGTAGGCGAGGATCAGGAGCGTCCCGTCGGGTGCGACGGCCAGGCCGGCACCGAAGCCCTCGTTGGGCAGGGCCGACGACCAGGTGGTGGTGGCGAGGTCGGCGAGGGCGACGGGGTTCGGCGTGCCCACGGCGAGCGGCCAGGAATCGAGGGAGCAGCCGTAGAAGTCGGTGGCGTGCGCGAGGGCGAGCAGGAGGACCATGGGCGATCATAGCCCGCCCGGACGGCGTCAGTCGGCCATGCGCTCGATGCCGCGCCGCACGGCGTCGACGCCGTAGCCCGACTCGACGATCACGAGCGGCACGCCGGCCTCGTTGCAGGCGGGCTTGATGAGCGTCTGGTGGCGGTGGTCGATGAACCGGATGAGCAGCAGCACCACGTCGATCGTGCCGCCCCGGACGCGGTCGGCGATCGTGTTCGCGCGGCGGACGTCCGCGACCTCCCACTCGACCTCGGCGAACCCGAAGGCCTCGCGGATGCGGCGGACCGCCTCGGGACGCGGGTCCCCGCCGATGATGACGGCGCGCTTGTCGAGGGTCGTGCCGAAGTGCGGCCAGTCCGACGGCACGGGGCGCCCCTTGTCCTGGGCCTCTTCGAAGTCGTCCTCGTCCTTCAGCGCGTCTTTCAGGGCCCCTTTGAGGGTCTTGAGCCCCTTCGCGCCCTTCAGCAGGGACTGGTGGGGGGTGAGCAGCGCGACGAGGCGGCGGTCGGACTGGGAGAGGCCGGCCTTCAGCGCGGCCTGGACGAGCCCGACGAGCTGCTTGCCGTCCGCGACACCTTCCGCGATGCCCGACTCGAGGGCGGCGAGCGCGGACTCCGGCGTTCCCGGCTCGTCTTCGGGGCGCAGGGGGCCCGTGTGCTCCTGGAGCACCGCCAGCCAGTACAGGGCGTCGTCGAGCCACGTGACGCCGTGCTCGGGGCCGTTGCGGCGGCTGAGCCCGGCGACGAAGCCGGGACGCTCGACCCGACTGAAGTGCGTCATCCGGCTGAAGATGCCGGGCAGCGCGTCGCTGGCGACGAAGGGCAGGGGGCCGTCGAACTCGTCCTGGACGTGGCGCGCGATGGAGGCGAGCAGGCCGAGCAGGGCCTTCTGCACGTGCTGCGGTTGCTGGGTCCAGGCTTCGATGCCGCCGATCTCGCGGTCGAGCGCGCGCACGGCGGACTCGGCGGCGGCGTCCGTGCGGACGGGCGTGGGTCGGCCGATCTTGCGGAGCAGGGCGCGGAGGGCGGGGAGGTCGCCGTGGTCGGAGCGGGGCTCGGCGAGGCCGCCGATGCCGCGCTGCGCGAGGGCCACGAGCGAGGCGCGCGGCGCGGGAGGAAGGGCGATGCGGGCTGCGGTCGGGGGCGCAGCGGCTCCGGCGTCGTCGGGACGGGAGGGGGCCTCGGGAGCGCCGACGACCTCGGGAACGCGGACCGCTTCGGGAACGCCGATGGCTTCGGGAACGCCGACGGCTTCGGGAACGCCGACGGCTTCGGAGACCGGGGGCTCCTCGGGACCGCCTTCGGGCGCCTCGGAGCCCTCGGGCGGTTCGGCCGCGTCGTCGGATTCGGCGTGCGCGGGTGCGATCGAGATGGGTGCATCGGCCGCGAGCGCGCGGACCACGGCCGTCCCGAGCGCCGACCGGAGCGCGTCCCGGCGCTGGAGCAACCCCACGAGCTCGGTCTCCTGGGTGCCTTCGGGGCTCGGGTCGTCCGCGAGCTGCCGGTGGAGCGCGCGGATCCGCGCGAGCACCACGCGCGTCTCGGCGACGAGTGCTTCCAGCGGTGGAGGCTCGAGGGGCTCGGAGGGGTCCGCGGTGGGGAGAGGGGCTGGCAACGGGGCTCCGCGATCGCGGAAACATCCTATCGTGCGTGTCCTGAAGCGCGCCTGCGATCGTGGAAACACGTACTCGTGCCCGCTGCAAGGTGGCGTCGTCCGGCCCCGTGGCTGGCGTCGAGGCTGGAGTATCCTCGGGTCCGGGGGGCCGGCGTCGGCGGGGTCGGGTCTGGTGGAGATCCCCCCGCCGCGCCTGTCCGGATGGCGCCTCGGCCTACCGCGGCTCGAGGTGCATGATGTCGTAGCCCTGGCCCCGCAGCACGCTGCCCACCTGCTTGCCGCGGAGCTTCACGCCGTAGAGCGCTTCGACCGCGCCGTGCAGCGCGCCGAACGTGAAGGACAGCTCGCGTTCCGAGCCCTGGGGCTCGTCGGCCGAGCAGACGGTATCCGCGAGGTAGATCGTGAACTCCTCGCCGTTGCGCTCGACCTTCGGGACCTCGCAGAGTCGCGTCCCCGATGCGCCGAGGGCCGCGTCGAGCACGTTCGCGAGCTCGGCGGAATCCGACGGCCCCTGGCCCTGCAGCCCGAGGCTCTCGACGAGCTGGGCACCGCGGATGCGGCCCGCGGCCTTGAGGGACACCATGGCCGCTCGCTTCCCGAGGGCCTCCTCCATGCCGACCACGACGGCGCGAAAGCACACGATGCTGTTGTATTCGCCGAGAGTCGGCCGGATCGGTTGTTCGGACATGGGTTCGCTCCTGGGCAGGGGTTCGAGACGCGACGACGACGGTGGACGTCGGGGTGGCACATCCATCACAGGAGTAAGCGAAGGCGGTCCCGTTTGTCCCGTTCGTGACACGGGGCTGACATCCGTGGCTCCTACGCCGGGTATGCGCGTATTGCGTGTTACTGCGATGGGCGGGGATCCACACGGGGTGCCAGCGCTGACGACCTACATGCAGCGACTCACGAGCGCGCCGGGCACGGGCCACCGGGCCTCGCGGTGGACCGTCCCCATCAGCGTGGGCCGCTACTGGAGCCACATCACGGGCGACCACGACGAGATCGCGGAGGACACCGTGATCAACGTGCTCACCGAAGGCGGCTACGCTCTCGAGCACGGCGGCGGGCGGCTGCGCACGCATCCGGGGCGCGGGGTGTTCGTCCGCCGCGGCATCTCGTTCGCCACGCGCCCGGTCCCCTGCCCGCGGCAGGGCGTGTACCTCCGCCTCCATCCCGACGTCTGGGCCGAGCTGCACGGGGTCGTCGGCGGGTCGCCCGACGTGCGCAGCCTCCTCCTCTCCGCGCGGCCGCTCCTCGCCCTGCACCGCCTGGCCCGCGTCGCCGCGCAGCTCCCCGACGACGCGTTCGTCGAGGCGGGCTTCGCGCTGGCCGAGCACCTCCTGCGCGACGGGCCGGCGGCGCCACAACGTGAGGATCGCGCCGTCGCCCATGTCCTGAACGACCTCACGCTCCACCCCGGCAGCCGCGCCACCCAGGACGAACGCGCCGCGCAGGTGGGCCTGAGCCGGTTCCAGCTCGCGCGTCGATTCCGGCTCCAGACCGGCGCCACGCTGTTCCAGACCCAGGAGTCCATCCGGATGGGCATCGCTCTCGAGCGCGTGCGACGCGGGCAGGATCTCACGGAGCTCGCGCTGTCCCTGGGCTATTCGAGCCACGCGCACTTCACCGAGCGCTTCCATCGGCACTTCGGCGCGCCGCCGTCCCAGGTCCGCGCACGGATCCGATAGTCGCGCCGGGCGCGGATCCGTATGGCCATGCAGGAGGTCCGATGTTCCTGCTGTTCCTCGCCTGCTCCCACACGCCGACCCCACCCGCTCCGCCGGCCGCCGTGCCGGACGCGCTGTGGGTCAGCGCCTACGCATCCGGTGTGGTCCTCGTGCTCGACGCGGAGACGGGGGCGGTGCTGGAGTCGTTCCCCGGCGTGGAGGGCGCCCAGGCCGTTCGATTCGGGCCGGACGGGACGGTGTACGCGGTGGCGGAGGAGCGCGGCATGGTGCTCCGGCTCGAGGACGGCGCCTTCGAGCCCTTCCTGGTGGGGCTCGACAAACCCACGGGGCTCGTGATCGGCGAGACGGCCTTCTACGTCGCGGACTACGCGGCCGACACCGTCGTGGCGTTCGAGCCGGACGGCTCGCTGCGCGGTGTGGTCGCCTCCGGCATCGACGGGCCGGACGCCGGGATGGTCCTGGTGGACGATCGGCTCGTCGTGCCCGCGTTCGAAGCGAACGCCGTGTTCCGCGTCGACCCGGGCTCGGGTGCGGTGGAGCGCTGGCTCGAGGTGCCGAGCCCGCGGGTCGTCCAGGTGCACGGGGGCACGACGTGGCTCACGAGCTGGCGCGGCGACAGCGTCCGCACCGTCGTCGGGGACACCACCGAGCCGTTCGTCGCGGTGGAGCGCCCGAGCGGCCTGTACGTCGACGACGACGGGGTGTTCGTCACGTCCGACCAGCGCCCCGTGATCCGGCTGTTCTCGCGCGATGGGGAGGCGACCGGGACGTTCCGACTCGGGGATCTCGGCTACTCCGGGCTCACGTTCCTCACGCGGGGCCCACGCTCTCCGGGGTCGGGCACGCCGTGATCCGCACTCCTCTCGCCGCCCGTGCATCGTCTGATTCGCTAGACTGTCCCTGTGGCTTGGAGGGAGTGTGCTCGTTGTGGTGCTCTCGGCGATGGCGGGAGGCGGAGGGTCGCAACCCCCGACGGCGTGCCTCGCCGACCGCGAGCTGATCGCGAGCTGCATGAGCGAGCCCGCCCTCGCGGTCCGCGGGTACGAAGACCTCGACGCGGCGCGTCGGGTCGAGCGGGTCGCGGTGGTCGTCTGGCGGTCCGTCACGCGCCAGAATCCCTACGTCGAGCAGCAGTGTCGCGCGATCGGCGAGACGCGCGCCCAGGTGCAGGTCTACCACGGCGTCCGGCCGATCCGTTCGGAGACGGTGGGCTGGCACCCGGGCGGGTTCTCGACGTCCTCCCCGGCGTCCTTCCCGTTCGCCGCCGACGGGGGCGTCGTCCTCGAGGCGGCGCGCTCCCCGTCGTGGGAGCACCACGTCTACCCCCTGCGCGACGTGACGCTGGCGATCCCGCCCGGTGCGCTCCGCGCCAGGCTCCAGGCGACGCTCTCGATCGAGGAGAAGGACGTGTGGGTGGAGCACCCCATCGACCAGGAGCTCGCGTGCGACTGGCGCGAGCGACTGTCGGCCGAGGCGCCCGAGCCCTGACCGGGGTCCGAGGCTCCTGCATCAGGTCTCTGGGGTACCTGCCTCCGAGGGCTCTACAATGCGCGGGGAGCTCTTCCTGACCCTGCTGCACACCCTCGACCGCACCTACGCCGACCGGCCGCTCGACCGGACCCGCGCCCGCGCGCTCGTGCTCGTCTACGCCGTCGGCATCGCCATCTCGCTCGTGATGGGGGGTCACGATCTGTTCTTCGGCGCCGCCCACGTCGAGCTGCACCTGCTCAACGTCGCCGCGATGGCGGGGCTGCAGGCCACCGGGATCGTCGCGGTCCTCCGCGGGCGGGCCGATCTCGGCGGGGCGGTCATCCTGCCGATCGTCGGTGTGTTCACGCTGGCGTCGCTCACCGACGCCGCGAGCGGCAATCCCGGCGCGTTCTACGACGGCTGGGCGCGCTGGTACCCCGCGTTCATCGTCGCTGCGATGCTCTTCACGACCCCGGCGGTGGCGGGCCTGCTCACCGCGTGGTCGATCGTCTGGAACGCTCTGTACTTCGTGCTGTTCTGCGGTGACCTGCCCGACGGGCCCCGCGCTGACGCCCTGGGCGAGGTGTGGGAGGTCTCCGCGGTCGACGGTCTGGTGGGGGCGCTCGCGGTGGCCGGCATGTTCATGGTGCGGTCGGCCATGCGCACCGCGGCCGACGAGTTGGCCCGCAACCAGGCCCTGAACGCCGACCTCGAGTCGCGGGTGCGCGACCGCACCCAGGCCCTTGCGTCCCGGCTCGCCGAACGCCAGGCGATCCTGCAGCACCTCGGCGACGGGCTCGTCGTGCTGGGGGCCGACGGGCGCCACGTCGAGCTCGCGAACCCCGCGCTCCACGCGCTGTATGGAATCCAGGGCCACATCAGCGGGGCCGAGGTCGGGTCGATCTTCCCGGACGATCTCGCGGCAGCGCTTCGGCACGCGTGGGACGCCGAGGACGACGGGGTGGTCGAGCGGGAGCTCGCGCTGCCCGGCGGTCGGATCGGGCTGCTCGTGGCGAACCGGTTCGGCGAGAAGGGCCGTCCACTCGGGGTCGTGGCGGTCGTGCGCGACGTGACGCTGCAGCGCGAGGTCGACCGCATGAAGACCGAGTTCATCTCGATGGCGAGCCACGAGCTGCGCACCCCGCTCACGTCGGTGCTGGGCTTCGCCCGCATCATCGAGCGCAAGCTCGCGCGATCCGTGCTGCCGGCGCTCCCCGCGGACGACGAGCGCGTGCAGAAGGCCGCCCGCGTGGTGCGCGACAACGTCGAGATCATCGTGAGCGAGGGCGAGCGTCTCACGGCGCTCATCAACGACATCCTCGACATCAGCAAGATGGAGGCCGGCCGGATGGAGTACCGGCGCGAGCCACTCGATCTGACCGAGCTCTGCGGGCAGTCGGCCGCCGCGGTCTCGTCGCTGTTCGAGGACTCGGAGGTCGCGCTCGAGGTGGAGATCGACGACGACCTCCCCGAGGTCGTGGGCGACGGGCATCGCCTGGTGCAGGTGCTCGTGAACCTGCTCTCGAACGCCCGCAAGTTCACCGAGTCCGGCCGTATCGTGCTCTCGTGCTCGGTCGACGCCGGCGGCGTGGAGCTGGCCGTGCAGGACACCGGGATCGGCATCGCCGAGGAGCACGTCGACGCGGTGTTCGAGCGCTTCCGTCAGGTGGGCGACGTGCTCACCGACAAGCCCCGCGGGACGGGGCTCGGGCTCGCGATCTGCCAGCAGATCGTCGCGGCACACGGCAGCGTCCTCGAGCTCGAGAGCACGCTGGGGGAGGGCAGCCGGTTCTCGTTCGTCCTGGCGGCGCGCGAGACCGGCTGATCCACCTGCTCGAGCCGGTGGCCGAGGTCGACGTCCTGTTTTCACAGGCGTTCCTCACCGCGCGTCCCGACCGCCGAGCTACCGTCGGGATGGAGGTCCGATGTCCGAAGACTCCGAATCCGGGGACGAAGGCTCTGGAGAGTACGCGTACCCCGAGCGCGAGATCGACCCGAGCACGCAGAAGGCGTTCGTACCCGGCGAGGGCCGCATCAGCGGGTACATCTCGGCGATCCTGGGGATCTCGAGCTTCCTCGGCGTGCTGTGCTTCAAGTACCCGAGCTGGCTCACCACGCCCGAGTTCCGCGCCGCGTACGACCTCACGCTGCTCCGGCAGCTCCTCGCAGCGTCGATCTGGACGTCCCTCGCCTTCGGCCTGTTCACGTTCCTGCGCCGCCAGAACAAGCGCAAGGGCGCCACCGGCATCGCCTTCACCCTCGTGGCCCTCGCGATGGGCGGCTGGGAGGTGCAGCTCGGCGAGCTGAAGGAGGCCCCGTTCACCGTCGGGGTCGACTGGCTCGTGCTGAGCGTGCTCATGTCGTCGGTGTTCGTCGTCATCGAGAAGGCGTGGCCGAAGTACGCCGAGCAGGCCATCACGCGGCCCGCCTGGCGGCTCGACCTGCTGTACTTCACGATGAACACGCTGGCGGTCGGCATCCTCCTGCTGGCCGGCAACAAGTTCGCGCCCGCCGCCTTCGGCTGGGCCATCCACGACGGGTTCCAGTCCTGGGTCCAGAGCCTCCCGCTCGCGCTGCAGGTCTTCCTGCTGCTGTTCTGTGCCGACTTCGTCTTCTACTGGATGCACCGAATCTTCCACACGGTGCCCTGGCTGTGGCGCTTCCACGCCGTTCACCACAGCACGATGCACATGGACTGGCTGGCGAGCTCGCGCACCCACTTCCTCGAGACCCTGGTCGACCGCTCGATGGTGATGGTGCCGCTGTACCTGCTGGGCACGTCGACCGAGGCGCTCGACATCTACGCCGTGTGGATCGGGTTCCAGGCGGTGTTCATCCACGCGAACGTCGGCATTCCGACGGGCCCGCTGAAGTACCTGCTGGTCACGCCGCAGTTCCACCACTGGCATCACAGCTCGCAGGACCCGGCACTCGACACGAACTACGCAGCGACGTTCCCCTGGTTCGACTGGGTGTTCGGCACGTACCACCTTCCGGAGGAGCACTGGCCCGCGGCGTACGGCACGGTCACGCCGATCCCCGAGACGTTCGTCGGTCACCTCGTGCACCCGTTCGTGAAGAACGAGCTCGTCCCCGAGAAGGTCGAGTCCTGAAGGACCCTGACGTCGGTTGGGCGTGAGGCCGCGGGCCCATCAGAACTCGACGCGGTCGTCCGCGATGTCGGTGATGTAGAGGCCACGCCAATCCGCACCGGAGTCGGGGAGCGCCGTGAACGCGACCATCGGCGTCCCATCGCGCACGAACAGCGCCGGCTCGCCAACCGCCCCGAGCCCTGTCGGTACCGTGAGCGTCAGGGTCCCGTCCGCCCTCGACAGCCACACATCGCCCGATTGTGTCGGGTCCTCGAGGGTCCATGCGAGCCACTCGCCGTTCGGCGACACCGCGGGCCGCTGCCGGAGCGGGAGCCGCACGCCCTCGGCGAGGACCTCCGCCCTCCCGTCGGCCACGAGCTCGAGCGACCAGTCTTCGCCGTCCTGTGCGAAGTACGCGACGCGGTCCGGCCCGACGAACACCGGTCGCGTCTGATCACCGGGAACCCTTCGGAGCACACGCTCGACGCCGGTCGTCAGGTCGAGCGTGTACAGGTCCGTCCCGTCCGTGTGCTTCCGTTCGAAGGCGAGTGTGCCCCCGTCGGGCGAGAACGTGGGGAAGAGCTCTTCCTCGGGAGTCTCGAGCACCCGGGAGATCCGACCGGTGTTGGTGGACCGGACGAAGAGATCCCCCTCACTGGCGAAGGCCATCTGAGTGCCCTTCGGGTCGATCACCGGGAAGGTCAGGTCGCCCGGCCTGTCCACTTCCGAGATCATCTCGGAGGCCGCGGCGCTACCGGGCTGGAAGTAGAACAGACGGAAGGTCCCGCCCGTATTCGATCCCTCGAAGACCAGGATTTCCTGCGGATGCCACACCGGCCCGACGAGCACCGGCTTCCCGCCGAACGGCCCCCCACCGCCTGGAAGTCGGACCTCGGACTCGCGGCCCCGGGACCCCACGATGCCAAGGGTCGCGTGCGCCGCCAGGTCGTTGCGCTCGAACGCGATGTGCCGCCCGGACACCGACGGCGTCGGCGTGTACACGTGGCCCTCGATGCCGCCGTCCGCGCGCCGGATGATCCCGATGGCCGCGTGGGCGCTGGTGCCCGCCGGCCTGTCCAGCAATCGGGGCTGCGCCTCGCGCTGGGGATCCGGCGACGGGGATGGCACGGGCTCGGGACGCCCGGACCGCGGCTGCGGCGTCGCATCCGGGACCGAGGGAACGGTCCGCGCCGCGGCTCCGCCACGCTCGCGCGGCCCGGTGCCTCCGAGCGTCGCCAGGCCCGCGACGAGCCCGCCGCCGAGCAGGATCGTGGTCACCGCGGCGGCCAGCACGTACGGCCACCATGGACGCGGCGTCGGCGGTGGCTTCGCGGGCTCGAGGAGGCCGAGCGGCACGGGCCCCGGATCGGTCGTCATCCGCCGGAGCTCCCGGTCGCAGACCGGGCAGGGCAGGTGGGCGATGACGGCCGGGACGTCCTCGCCCAGCGCGTACAGCTCGAGCTGCCAGGGGGTCGGGTGCGTCACGAGGCCTCCGAATGGTGGGCGTCGAAGTCGGCGAGCCAGCGCCTCACCGTGCGCGCCGTGCAGCCGAGAGACTGCGCGATCTCCTCCTGCGGCACGCCGTCGACGCGATGCAGGAGCACGGCGGTGAGCTGGTCCTCGGGCACTCCGCGCGCGAGCTCGCGGAGCACGAGCCGTAGATGGGCCTGTCGCGTCACCGCCACGTCGTCCAGCGGCACCGCCAGCCGGAGCTTCCGCTGGCGCAGCCGGTCGATCGCGAGGCGGGTCGCCGTGGTGTGGGACCAGGCGAGCACCTCGCGCACGGGACGGTCGGACTGTCCGGCTTTCCAGAGCCTCACGAAGGTCTCCTGGGCGACCTCCTCCGCCTCGGCGACGTCGCCCAGCAAGCGGGCGCACTTCGCGCGGAGGATCGGGAACAGTCTGCGGTACTGGCGGTCGAGCTCTTCCACGCGCGCTCCTGTACCGTAGACGGACGGGGGTCGCGCGACCGGACATCCGTCGACGACTTTTCGTGCCCGTGCGTCCTCAAGCGGGGGCGGCGGGTCCAGCGCTCCGCGCGAATCTCACCGGTGCGGAGGTTCCCATGCCCTGACCCGGACCCCAGCGACCACCGGACGGGCAGGAACCCCAAGATCACGGGCAGGCGCCGGGCGCGCGCGGTGTCGGCGTCAACGCGTATGCTCCGCGGTCGCGAGAGCGTGCAAGGCCGTAGGAACGTCCTGTGTCGAACCCCTTGCCTCCACGCGGCTCAGCGCATCCGCCACAGCTGCCAGGTCCGCGTGCGACCCGACCAGCTTCATGCGCTGCTCGTCGTTGGTGAGGGTGAGTACCGCCCCCAGCAGTCCCCAGGTCAGCGACACCTCCTGGTTCGAACCGCCCAGTGTGAAGGTGCCACGCCGAGTCCGAAGCACCCGACCCTCCACGGACACGCGGCTGCCCGTGGTTGCCCTGTTCAGCGCGGCCAGCGCGAACCGGACGACCGCCCCGAACCCCAACCACACCAGCGATGGCACCAGCGACAGGCCCACCCACACCGCCAGCGCCATCGCCGCCCAGAATGCGTTCACTGTGGGGTCGTTGCCCACCATCAGCGAGAGCGCCAGCATCCCGAGCACCGGCAAGACGGCGAATGCCAGCAATGCCCCTCCCGACCACAACTGACCGATGCCCCAGGCCCGAACCAACGGCAGTGGCGTGAGCCCGGAACCCACCTCCATCGCGAACCCCGACAGGCCCCACTCGACCTCGACCGCCCCCCGGTCGAGGCGCCGCTCCCAGGCGTCCTTCTTCGAAACCCAATGAATGGTGTCGGCGACCTCGATCCAGTCCCGACCGAATACCCGCCCGGAACGCTGCACCGGCCCAGGCGGCACCCGCGCCACGGGGAGGAACGCGACCAGGCCAGCGAGCAGGACGACCCCCTGCCACGCGAACGCGAGCGGGACCGAGAACCACTGCATCGCCATGGCCGAGGCCACCACGATACCGGCGGTCGACGACGCCACCGCGGCACCCAACGCACGCTGCCACCACACATTCGGGGGAGCCGCCGTGCTCTGGAGGCCGCGTTCCGAAACCCAATGGAGCGCGTGGACGATGGCGCCCACGAGCACGCTCAGGGGGAACACGGCCAGCGCGTACATCACGCCCTGCGCGAACAGGGACGAGACCCAGCCCGAGAAGCCCGACGACAGAGGACCGCCGAGGAACACCGCAGGCAGGGTGCCGAGCGCCCACGCAACGAGGCCAGCACGCAGCACAGGAAGCCGGAACCCCGGCATTCTCGGGACCTCCGCTAGCTCGACCTGGCTGGGAGTCGGCCAGTACGTCTTCCCGCCGGCTTCCAACCAGGTGCGCCCCAGTGTGCGGCCCCAACCGAGCACCTGCTCCCGCGGACGCCGCGTCCACGGCCGGTCGAGGAGCAGGAGCGCGAAGAAGCCTGGCCACGAGGACGCGGCCAACAGTGGGAACTGGAGCGCCGAGTAGCCCGGGTTCGTCCATAGCCACGAGAAGAACAGGAGCGGCACCGACACCGCGATCGACCACGCCACCGCTCGCAGCAGCACCCGGACCGTCCAGGCGAACAGCACGTCGAAGGGAGGGCGTGGGGGTGGTGGCATCGGGCGGCGAACGGGAATCTGGGGCGGGAGCTTACACCCGAAAAGGACGCGATCCGCACCGTTCGTCACGTGGTCGGTGGGCGGCGCCTGCTGGCGGGCACGGCCTCAGTCCGCTTCACCCGACCATCTGCCCCGCAGACGGTGAGCCTGCCGCCACCACTCTCGCCTATCGCTTGCCGAGCCGCCTGCTCGGCCTCTTGCTGGGTGTTGTGGAGGCTGGTCGCCTTGGTGGCACCCGTTCGCTGGTTGGCCCATTTGCCCCCGGGTCGGGGAGCGACGAATCGATCGTTCTTTGGCATGGGACCATCCAGCGCAGTCGCAATCCCACGCCTAGCCGGAAACCCCTGTCCGGTCTAGGCCGGAGGGCCCTCCCCCCATGGGCGACGCGCCCGGACGCCGCCGTTGCGGACCTGCCTACCCACCGATACCGACGGAATGGGGAGCGTGACCGAGCGCTCGAATGCAAGGGTGGCCCATGGCTCTCGAACAGGCTCTCGACGCCCTCGTCGCTGCGTTCTCTTCCGAGGGGCGGCGCCACCCGTGGCGGACCGCGGCGGTCTCCATTCCCTTCATCGCTCCGCTGCTCTGTGTGGTGCTGGGAGGGACCCCCATGGTGTACCTCGCGGCGTTGATCCTCTCTCTCTCCGTTTCGGTTCTCGCGGTCGACTTCACCGAGCGGCCAGTCCCACGTGTTCGTCGTGTCGGGAGCAGGCTCGAGCTGTGGACGGGTGCTTCGTGGTGGAGGCCCGGCGATGATCCTACTCTTCGCTGTAGCGTGCACCTCGGTCGGTTCTCTGGTCCCTGCGCTGGTCGACGAGGACCCAACGCTCCCCGCGGTCGCGATCGAGGTCGCGGGGCGGGAGCGGCTCGTGCACCTCCAGACCTTCGGCGACCCGGAGTCCCCCACGCTCCTGATGCTCCACGGTAGCCTCGCGGATCACCGGGCGTTCCTTCCCTACGAGGTGCTGGCCGACCGCTACCACGTCGTGATGTGGGACCAAAGGGGGAGCGGGCTCTCGGAGCGGGTGACGGCCGACGAGTACACCTGGGACAGCGTCGTGGAGGAGATCGACGCCGTGAAGGAGCTGTTCTCTCCAGACGATCCGGTGACCCTGGTCGGTCACAGCTTCGGCGCGATGTTCTCCGCGCTGTACCTCTCGAGCCGCCCCGGTGCCGTCCACCAGGCGGTACTCCTCGAGCCCGCTGCACTCACCGGGGAGGGTTTCGGCGCCACGGCGATGGACATCACGAACATCGATCTGCTCGCCTCCGGCCTGAACGAGGGCTTCTGGCAGAGCGAGGCGCTGAGCCCGAGCGGCCACGAGCTCGCGGACTACAAGGCGCTCCGCCTGCTCCTCGACGGGCACCAGACGAACTACCACTGCGACCCGGACCATCCGACGGATCTGCCGCTGTGGCGGGCGGGGGCGTTTGCCGAGGTTCGGCGGGCTGCGAACCTGCAGATCTCGGGTGGCGGCGCTGACCTCCACGCCGACTTCGACTTCGCGTTCGGACTCCGGGACTTCGACACGCCGGTGCTCCTGGTGGCCAGCGAGTGCAGCGCGCTCGGGACAGCGATGCAGGAGCGGTGGAACGTGCCCCTGTTCGTGGAGGTGGAGCTGGTCACCATCCCGGACACCGGACATCGGATGTTCGTCGAGGACTTCGACGCCACACTCGCCGCGATGCGGGAGTACCTGGAGCCCTGACGCGCGGCTCCCTCCGCTGCGGCGGGCTCACGTGTCTCACCTCGCCGACCGATTACGCCGCCTGGCGGCCCGAGGCCTCCACGAGCAGCTCCCTGACGAAGCGGAGCGCGGGGTCGTCGTCCACTGCCTTGCGCCAGAGCAGAGAAACCGTTCCCTCGCCGTCCAGGAGCCCCATACGGGCCGTGCGCAGGTGAGGGCGTAGCGCGAGGATCGAGGCCGCCACCCTTTCGGGCACGGTGCCCAACAGTGGGCTGTCGTCGACCAACTCGCCGAGCGCGTGGAAGGAGGGGAGGGACACCCGCACCCGGCGTCGTCCGCGTCCGAGATCCTCGACGAGGCCGCGCCGGTCCCCGTTGTACGACACGATGGCGTGGTGGGCGGCGAAGTAGGCATCCTCGTCGAAGGTCTCGCCGACGACGTGGTGGCGGGGGTCGAAGAGCACCACGAACCCACCCCGGAAGAGGGGCTCGCGGCGGACCGAGGCGGGGAGGTCGTCCGCGACGGTGACCGCGAG
Organism: Alphaproteobacteria bacterium; assembly: GCA_020632875.1. Lineage (GTDB taxonomy): Bacteria > Myxococcota_A > UBA796 > UBA796 > JACKEQ01. The sequence goes on along the minus strand of JACKET010000004.1, from coordinate 366,171 downwards.
GTCGACATCGCCGGACTCCAGCGCTGCGGCGACGGTGCGGAACTGCACGGGCCGCACGATCACGCTCATTCCAGGAGCGCTTTCGCCGAGCCTCCGGACGACGCTCGGGAGCAGCCACTGATCCACGGAGTCCGCGAGGCCGAGCCGCACGACCCGCTCGCTGGAGCCGGGATCGAACCCTCCGGAGGCGCGGATCGTCTGGAGGATGCCGTCGAGGTGGGGGCGGAGCTCCTGCTCCAGCTGCCGACCCCTCGCGGTGAGCGTGATGCCGCGACCCTCCCGTGCGAAGAGCTCGGCATCGAGGGCCGACTGGAGTCGCTTCAGCGCCGCGCTCACGGCGGGCTGGGTGACGTAGAGCACACTCGCCGCCTCCGTGACGCTGCCCGTCTCGGCGACCACCAGGAACACCCGGAGCAGGTTCAGATCCAGGTCTCTTTCATAAATGGTGCTCATGATGAACATTGTTCGTATCCATTGGATTTGTCAATTGCGGGGCCCTACATCTCCAGCAGCCAGGAGGTCCCCATGTCCCAATCCGCCAGCTCTCTCCCCACAGTCGCCCTCGGCCGCACGGGCCCCACCGTGAGCCGCATCGCCCTCGGCTGCATGGGCCTTTCCGGGATGTACGGCCAGGTCGACGACGCCCAGGGCATCGCCACCATCCAGCACGCCGTCGACTCGGGGATCACCCTGCTCGACACCGGTGACTTCTACGGAATGGGGCACAACGAGCTCCTGATCTCCCGAGCCCTCGCCGGGGGACGGCGGGGGCGGGCTCAGCTCTCGGTGAAGTTCGGCGCGCTGCGCGACCCGGGGCACGGGTGGATCGGCATCGACACCCGCCCCGCCGCAGTGAAGAACTTCGCTGCGTACTCGCTCCAGCGCCTCGGGCTGGACCACATCGACGTGTACCGCCCCGCGAGGCTCGACCCGGCCGTTCCCATCGAAGAGACCGTGGGTGCCGTCGCGGAGCTCGTCGCCGCCGGGTTCGTCGGGCATCTCGGCCTCTCCGAGGTCGGTGCAGAGACGGTGCGACGTGCTGCCGCCGTGCACCCCGTGGTCGACCTCCAGATCGAGTACTCCATCGCGAGCCGCGGCCCGGAGGACTCGATCTTCCCGGCCCTCCGTGAGGTCGGTGCTTCGGCTACGCTCTACAGCGTGTTCGGGCGCGGGCTGCTCACCGGGAGCCGACCGACGGGTGCACAGGACTTCCGCGGGTACCTCCCGAGGTTCCGGGCCGACAACTCGGCCGTGGTCGCGGGGATCGCGGCGATCGCCCGAGAGCTCGACCGCACACCCGCCCAGGTCCTGCTCGGCTGGGTCCTCGCCCGGCAGCCCGAACTGGTGCCGGTCATCGGCGCCAAGCGCCCGGAGCACGTCGACGAAGCGCTGGTCGCGTTGGAGTCACCACTCGACGAGGGCGTCTGCGCGGCGCTGGAGGCGCTCGCCGGCGGTATCTCGGGTACCCGGTACGACGAGCGCCAGATGCAGATGCTCGACAGCGAGCGCTGATTCGAACCCACCGCGGGGCCCGACCTACCCGGTCGGGCTCGGCGCGCGGAAGGCCGATCTCACGGAAACCTGCTGTGTTTCCTGCATGTCGCACAGGAGTCCACTGTCACCTACGCGACCATAGGGGATCACCTTGGTGTGCAGGAATTCCCCGCGGACTTGGGACTTGAATACCAGGCCGAGAAGTGCGACAACGATCGCATGTCGGAGCAGGTCGATCCCCGTCGCCGGGATGAGGTTCTCCGTGCGGGCTTCGAGTTCGAGGCCGCACGGGGTGATGGAGATGTGTCGTTCGATGCTCGGGAATCCGTTGTCCCGCTGCCAGCCGAGCTCGAGCAGGCCATCGCCGACGGTGCGTTCGACGGGCTGCTATTGGACGTGCAGGGCACCGGACTGATGGTGGACGCCGATGACGCCTTTCTCGATGATTCGACGGCGCCGATCGGTGCTTCATCGGTCCCGCCAGACCTCCGACGAATGGGCCTGCTTCGGGCGAAATTGGGCGTGACCACCGCGACACCGCCCCCAGAGCCCAGGCGGGGCCCTGCGCATGCGAGCGATTCGTTTCCGAAGATCCAACTGGAGTCTTCAGAGCACCCGATGAATCGCACATCGGCCACTCCCTCGGGCACGTATACCGCGGGTGCGATGCGACCGAGAGGGAGCGGGCGTTCCCATTGGAGCATGTCTGTGTCGCCGATCTACGTGGCCGCGTTCGGCGGGCTCGCGGGCTTCGCCGCTGCGATCGGTGTCGGATGGCTCGTACTCTCGCTGCTCGATCTCTGGTCACCCACCTAGACGCTTCCGAAGTCGCCAGAACGTCGATCGGCTCATCTCCAGCAGCGTCGCGGCCTCGGTCACTCGTCCATTCGTTTGTTTTAATGCCCACGATATCCGAAGCCTGAGCGCTGCATCGTCTGGCTGTGTCGCGGCCACTCGGAGCCCCTGTTCGGTGTGGACGGCGGTTCGAACTTCGTCCGCCCCGAGGATCGTGCCCCGACCGAGAGAGGCGGCGTGGATGACCGTGGCCGCGAGCTCGCGCACGTTGCCAGGCCAACTGTGGTTTTCGAGGATCTCTGTCGCGCTGCCGTCGAATCCTCGTATTCTCCGACCGGTCTTCTCGGTCGTGGGTCGAACGAGCTCCATCGCCAGCGGGATGATGTCCTCTGGACGCTCACGCAGTGGGGGGACCGCGATGGACGCGCCCCGGCAGCGGAACATCAGACCGGGCTCGAAGCGACCCGCTCGCGTCTCGCTCTCCAGCGATGCTGCCGTGGTGGACAGGATGCGTGGTCCATCGCCGTCTGGCCAGCTTCGCGCCAGTGCTTGCTGCTGCTCCGCACTGAGGGTGTCGATGTGTTGGAGCAAGACGGTGCCCTGCCCGTGCCGCTCGAACAACGCAGCCCAGTCGACCTCGCGGTGGGGGTTGCACACGACTCGGTGCAGGGGGCGATCGGCACGGTCGCTCGTCTCGTGCATCGCCCGCACCAGGGTCGCCTTGCCGCTACCCGTCTCGCCTCGGATCACGACGGACACGGGAGCACGTGCGAGCCGACGGGCGTGATGCAGCATGGCGGCCATGACCATGCTGCGAGACGTCAGGCCGCCGAAGCGCATGGCGTGTGGCCTGTCTCCCGTGTGGTGGGGATCGGGGGTGAGGATCTCCAGGATGCCGACGACCGCGCCAGTGATGTCTCGGAGGACGTGACCGGTGCGGCGGTACCAACCGACGGTGCCATCCTTGCGGTAGAGGCTCACGACAGCGCTGCGTGGAGGCGCCTTCGTCAGCGGGCAGGTATTGATACACTCGAGACAGCGTACGCCCGTGATGCAGTGGGCGCCGACCATCTCGCTCCTGGTGAACCTGAGCTCGCGCACGGCAGCCGAGTTCCACGCTCGCACTCGCAGGTCGGGACCGACCAATAGGACCGGGACGTCGGCGAGCTCTACGAGCTCCTCGAGTGCTGATGGCCCGTCGCCGACAGGTGTGAGCAGTTTGAGCATGGGCACCCCCGCACAGGCTACCGCGGGCCCCCCAAGCCACGATGCTCCTCAGGAGCCGTCTCCGCTCCTGTTCGCGACCTCGCTCGATTGATGAGACAGTAGGTTTCAGGTAGATTGTATTTGATTCAATCGCATAGAAGCCGACAATTTTGACGTGTGTCCCGGTGTCGCAAGCGCAGCGCACGCGACACAGATTTTTTGTTTCATGGATGAAACATGGAACACGATCGGGGACCAGGACGATTGGGCCCAGTTCTGTCGTGGGGCCGCCTGGTGGTGGATGTCGGGGCGATCGAGACGACGAGACGTTCTCATCTCATTTGTCTCGTATGGGGCTCCTAATCCGTCCGATGCATCCTGATTTCACTGGAGACAGTGATGCGACGCCGACGTGATCTCGCCGGTGGCGCAGTCCGAGGTGGCGTCGATGCCGCCGTCTGCAGCGCCGAGCCCTCCACCCTCAACGACCAGATCTGAGGCGACCGATGCGACTCAATTCGCTCAAGCGAACCCTCAGCGTGAAGATCGTCTACTACGGCCCCGGGCTGTGCGGAAAGACGACCAACCTCGAGGCGCTCCACCGGCAGTTCCCGGAGCGGCAGCGCGGGGCCATGCTCCAGCTCGACACCGAGACCGAGCGCACGCTGTTCTTCGACTACTTCCCGCTGAGCCTCGGCACGCTCGGGGGGTACCGCGTGAAGGTCGACTTCTTCACGGTGCCCGGCCAGTCGTTCTACCAGGCGACCCGTCGCGTGGTGCTCGAGGGGGTCGACGGCATCGTGTTCGTCGCCGATTCGTCGCCCGACCGCGAGGACGCGAATCTCGTCAGCTACGAGGACATGCTGCGCAACCTCGACCGCAACAGGAAGACGCTGGCCGACGTGCCGCACGTGTTCCAGTGGAACAAGCGCGACGTGCCGCGGCCCATCCCGGTCAGCGTCCTCCAGAGGCAGCTCAACCCGCACGGAGCCCAGAGCTTCGAGGCGGTCGCGATCCGCGGCGACGGCGTGTGGGAGACCCAGTCGTCGCTCCTCCAGCAGGTCTTCGAATCGGTGCGCAAGGCCACCGCCGTGAGGGCGCAGAATGCGTGAGGTCGTGCTGGAGGCCGAGCTCGAGGCCGTGCACCTGGCGTCGCTCGTGCAGCTCGTCGAAGGCGAGATGTTCGACGGCTGGCTGCACTGCCCGACCGGCCGCCTGGGCCTCCGCCAGGGTGCCGTCGTGGCGGCCCGGTGCGGGGAGCTCGACGGCATGCCCGCGCTGCGGGAGCTGTTCCTGTGCCCCGTCGGTCGCGTGCGCCTGGAGCGCGGCGTGGCCGAGGGCGCGCCGCTCGGCGGGACGCTCGCGCTGGTCATGGAGGGCGTGCGCATCGCGGACGAGTGGGATCGGCTCGCGCCGCTCGTGCTCGACGAGGCCGCCGGGTTCGAGGCGCCGACGATCGGACCGGTCGATCGGGCCCTGCTGAATGGCTTCGACGGCGTCCGCACCACGTACGAGGTCGTGAAGGCCGCGGGGATCCGCCCGTCCGGTGTGACCGACGCCCTGCTCCAGCTCATGGACGAAGGGTGGCTCGTGGAGGTCGCGCCCGCGCGGCCCGACGAGGTGCGCCGCTGGCAGGCCACCGTCGGCACCGAGCCCGTCGAGGCTCCGGCCCCCGCGCCCGTCGCCGCGGCTCCCGAGCCGGAGCCCGAGCCCATGGCCCCCGCGCCCACCGCGGTGGAGCCCCAGGACTACTACGAAGCGCTCGATGCGGGCCGGATCGCGTTGCGCGCCGGCGACCACGACGCTGCGGAAGCTTCTTTCATGGCGGCCCTCGCCGCCCGGCCCGGCGACCGGATCGCCGCTCAGAACCTCAAGCGGGTGCGCGCGCTCCAGGCCTCGGCCTAGCGCGCACCGATCCCTCTCTCAACCGACCACAGGAGTCACCCATGTCGCGAGTCGAGAACATCACCCGGGCGCTCAAGGCCCTCAACACGAACACCCCCGACGTCGAGGCGGCCGCCGTCATCGACAACGACGGCCTGCTCATCGCGAGCGCCATGCCCGCCGACATCGACGACGACTCCGTCGCGGCGATGAGCGCGGCGCTGCTCGGCCTCTCCGAGCGCATCACGAGCGAGCTCGAGCGCGGCGAGTTCGAGCTGGTCATGCTCCGCGGCGCCGACGGCTACTCCGTCCTCGTCCGCTGTGGGCCCGAGGCGGTGCTCACCGTCCTCGCCGCGAAGCGCGCGAAGCTCGGCCTCATCTTCCTGGACATCATGCGGTCCTCGAAGGAAATCGCCCGGCTGCTGGGCTGATCATGCGTAGCGGGATCGAGCTCGGGGTCACGAGCATTCTCGAGGCCATGATCGTGATGGGTGGGTACCACCGCGCCCTGGTGTGCACCGAGGACGGGCTCCTCGTGGCCTCCGCGGGTGACGGCGGCGCCTCGGGCGGAGAGGATCTGGCAGCGTTCACCAGCTTGTTCGACACGGTCGTCGAGCGGGCGACGCGCGACCTCGCCTTCCGGAGCGTCGACGAGGTCACCTTGCTCGACCCCGACGGGCTGCGGCTGGTGATCCGCCCGCTGCCCATCGAAGCGAAGCCGCGCCTGTTCCTGGTCGTGCGTCTCCCGAAGAACACGACCTGGCGGCGCCACACCAACCAGGCCTGCTCCCGGCTCGTGCCCCTGCTCGAGCCGCTGACGGAGGGGACGGATGCCGACGCCGTCGCCTGAGCTGGAGTTCGACTTCTCTCCCGAAGCCCTCGCAGAAGCGCTGCTGGGCAAGGGAGGCGCGCTCGCGCCCTTCCAGGAGGACGAGGACGACGCAGCGGAGCTCCAGGCCGTCGCCCGCCGCATCGCGGGCAACCACGTCGACGTCATCGCGAACTTCGCCCGGGCGGAGTTCGCGCGACAGGCGGGCCGTCCCGAGCACGACCAGCTGCTCGGCGCCCTCTCGAGCCTCTCGCGCCTCGCCGAGGCCGCGGGAGACACCCTGCAGCACGGGATCCTCCAGGCGATGTCGCGCGACGTCGAGCAGCGGCTCGAGCGCTTCGCGGATCGGCGGGACCGCAACCGGTTCCTCCCGCGCCTCCAGCGCTTCCTGGACGACTTCGCGAGCTGCCTCGACGGGGAGGACGCAGACCGCCTGCACCGCCTCGTCCACTTCGAGCCCGGCACCCTCCCGCTCCTCTCGGAGCTCGAGGCCCTGCACGGGATCGGTCCGCGCCGCCTGTCGCGGCTCTACTGCTGCGGCCTCTACACCGTCGAGGCCGTCGCCCCGGCGGACGCCAGGGAGGTCGCTCAGGTCACCGGGCTCCCCGCCCAGCTCTCGGCCGACGTGGTCGAAGCCACGCGCCGGTGGGCGCTCGAGCGTCGGGAGTCCGCGATCCGCGAGATCCGCATGCGGATCCGCGAGCTCGACCGGATGGCCGCCGTGATCCCGGGGGCCCTGCCCGAAGAGCTCGCCGAGGAGGGCCGCATCGCCCTCACGGAGCTCGAACAGACCCTCCAACTGCACTCGCGAGGATTGCCATGAACTGGACCGAGCTGATCGAACGCGTCGCCGTGCGCTCGGGGACGAGCGTGTCCCAGACCCGCGCCGTGCTGACCGCGGCCATCGACGAGATCGTCGAGTCGCTCGCCGACGGAGAGGGGGTCGTGCTCTGGGGGCTCGGCTCGCTCGAAGACCGGTGGGTCGAGTCGCGCACCGTCCGGTCGATCTCCGACGGGCGGAAGCTCCGGCTCGACGGGCGCTACGTGGCCCGATTCCGTCCCGCTGCCCGCCTGCGCGAAGCGCTCCAGAAGCGCACGCCGCAGCTGTGGAAGCACCCCGATCACCAGAAGGCGTGGAAGGTCGCCGAGACGCTCGTGAGCGACCTCGCGCTGTACCACGCGGCCCGCGCGCCTTCACTCGACGCGGATGCCGAGCCGCGGTCCATCCAGGACGCGTGCTCGAGCAGCTTCGGCCCCCTGTGGGCCCGCGTCCGCCAGACCTACGAGACGCAGGTACCGCCCGAGGTCCGCCAGACGGCCGACTACCTCGCTCTCGCAGCCCGCTCGCGCTGGGGGCGCGAGCTCTGATGGCCGCGCGCGCCTTGGGGGGCGCGTGCGTTCGTCTTCGACCATCCATCGTTCAGGAGAGAACCATGTCCAGTGAACCGATTCGCCCCTCTCTCGGGGATTTCAGCAGCATCATCTGCTTCCGTGCCGTCGTCGTCGGCATGGAGGAAGCCCTCGGAAAGCGCGCCGCCATGGTGTCGCTGAAGGCCGCCGGCCGCATCCGGGGCGCCCAGCTCGTCGAGAGCCTCGGGGCCACGGGGAAAGGGCCGCGCGATCCCATGGTGCTCGCGAAGGTGCTCGACGATGCCCTCGGGCTGAACGGCACCAAGCTGTGCCTCGTGCCGAAGGCCGAGCGCAACGGCGACGAATTCACCCTCTACCTCCGCGAGACGATCTGCTCCGCCGACGAGCCCGCTGGCTCCGATCGTGAGCTGACGTTCACGTTCGGGGCGCTGCACGGCGCCGTCGAGGCGCTCTACGGCGTGAAGCTCCGCGGGAAGCAGGTGGGGAGCGTCCTGCGTGGGCAGGACTTCGACATCATGCACCTCGAGCCGCGCTGACTCGGGGGGCGGATCCACGACCGACACCCAGAAAGGAGTTCCCATGAGCACGAACGAATCCGCCGACGTCTACGAGAAGATGAAGACCTTCGTGGGCTTCACCGACCAGGACGCGGCGAACCTGAAGAAGCTCGGGCCCGTCTTCGAGAAGCACGGCCCGGCGCTGACGGACGGCTTCTACACGACGCTCGAGCAGTTCCCCGAGACCGCCCAGATCATCGCCGGGCGCGTCGATTCGCTGAAGGCCACGCACGGCCGCTGGATGGGAGAGCTCTTCGGGGGCGAGTACGGCATGCCGTACTTCGACAGTCGGATGCGGATCGGCATGGTGCACGTGAAGGTGGGGATCGCGCCCTACTTCGTGGAGGGCGTCATGGACGTGATCCGCACGGGGGGCCTCGCCGCGATCTTCACCGAGCTGGACGACCGTCAGGAGGCCATCGACTGCTCCGGGAGCCTGCTCAAGATCCTCGATCTCGACCTGTTGGTCATCAACCTGGCGTACGGCGAGGAGCGGCTCGACCGCCTCACCGCGTTCACGGGATTCAGCCGGCGGCTGATCGAGAACTGCATCAAGCAGGCAAAGAAGAAGTAGCTATGACGGAGGCGGTGCTGCGCTGCCCCCAGTCGAAGGGGGCCTCGAAGCCGAGCTCGTGACGGCCGGGGCCGTGACCTCGGAGCTCCTCTTCGTGGGAGCTCCGTCTGAACGCCAGCTGCGACGCGCCCCTCGAGGGGCGTGTCGACGCGCGTTTCGATCGGGGGGCGCCGCAGCTTCCCCCTTCCCTCTGAACGTACTTCACATGACTATGGCAAGTAGATGAAGTACGCTGGTCCAGATGGAACGCGCGCGGTTCGACGGTGATCTTCTCCGAGTGCTCATCGAGGCGGCGGGTATCGATGACCTGGTTGCTCTGGGTCTGCTCCTTCCGGGCGGTGAGCCCACGCGGGAAGGCGTCGTGGCTCTCGGTCTCGGAGAGGATCCCCTTCCGCCGTGGATGGGATTCGAGCTGCGCAGATGGGCCGGTGCGGTCGTCGATCGCGCCACGATGACTCGACCCCTGGAGCGTCGGAGGTTGCCTCCCCCCACGCCGCTCGGGCTCGATGCCCTGGCCGACCAGGCCGCCACTCGGCTGGCCGCGGGGGGCTCCTCCGGGATGTTCGACGCCACGAAAGGCGCCTTGAGGGAAGTGCTGGTGAACGCCGTCGTCCACCGCGACTACACACTCGACGTTCCCATACGGGTCGACTTCTTCACCGACGCCGTGGCCGTCCGCTCCCCTGGTCTGCCCGAGCGTGCAGATCTCGAGGACGGAGCGTTCGTGGGACGGGGGAGCCGGAACCCGCACCTCCAATTCCTCTTCCACTCCCTCGGATTCGGGCAATACAACGGGACGGGGTGGCACCGTGCCCAGGCGCTGGCGTACGAAGCGGGTCTCGACCTCAGAGCGGACGCCGTTGCAGGTGACGTGGAGGTCGTGCTGGGAGTGGAGCCGCGACGGCGGGTGGCGGTGGAGCGGGCCGAACGCAGTGTCGGCGAGGCCCGAACGCGCCTGACGCCGGCCACCCGCGAGGACCAGGTCGTCGAGTTGCTCGCCGATGGTCGTTGGTGGGCGCCGGGCGACATTGCGACGAACCTCGGGATTCCGCGCTCCTCCCTCACGGTCGCGCTCAAGCGTCTCCACGCCCGGGGGCGGATCCAGCCGAGTCAGGCTCGTCCTCGAGCTCCGAGTCAACGCTGGCGTCTGGTTCGCTGAGCCCCCATAGGGCATCCAGATCGACCGCTTCCTCGTCTTCGGCCGGGACGTGGACGTCGACGAACGCCCAGGCGTCGAAGAGCACTTCCTCCGAGCACGGTGCGGAGGGAGGGGATTCGGACGACGTTTCCCCTCGCAGCCCACTCGCGAGATCGGCGACGGTGGCAAGGATCCGCGCGAGTTCGGACGGGGCTTGTGGGGGCCGAGGCCTGGGTGCTCCTGCTGCTTCGATGAACTCGCCGCTCGCGCGGATGACGTTCGAGGCCTCCTCGAACATCTGGAGCATCGCCGCCCGATCACGCTTCTGCGCTGCGATGAGCCATCGGACGAGCCACTTGTTCACCTCCACCGGCTCGTCGGCGGGCGGTCCGACCTCGACGGGATGGGGCCAGCGCTTGCGGGAGGACCCGATCCGCAGCGAGATCCGGACCTCCCCCTGGAACGGCGTGCGGATTCGCATCAGCCCGCGCTCGATGCGCTCCGGAATACCGTCATGTGCCGGGATTTCGACGACGAATCGCTCTACGGAGAGCCACGGGTCCATGTCCGTGGTGCGGGTATGGAGCTCGATCGTCGCGTAGCCGGAGCGCTTCTGTACCCGCGTCTGCACGTCGGCGAACAGCAGCTGGCTGACGGATGCCCACCGGACGTGGCTAGCCACGTTCGACCCGGACTCTGCACGACAGGATCTCGACGGGACCGTCGGGAGTCTGCTCCACGACACGGATCTCTCCGTGGAACGGGTAGGGCTGCCGCGTGAGGGCTGAACCCACTGCGCTGCGAGTAGCGTTCGCGCCGTCGTCCGCGCGGGGATTCACCTGCCACACGGCGAGAGTCCAGCTTCCAGTGGAGGCGCGGACCTCCAGCGCGAAGGTCGCGGGGGCCATCCGGCCTGTGAGCCGGACCGCGACCGCGCTTCCGGCCTGGCTGGCGAATTCGCGGGCGATCGGGGTCCATCGGGTCACGGGCGTTCCTCCGTGAGCACTGCGAAGGCGTCGAGCACCTCGTCGACCGTGGCCTCCTGGTACTCCCGCATCGCGGTGGTCACCGAGTGGCCCATTGCGGCCTGGTAGACCTTCACCCCGACCTTTCCGCGGCGGAGTCGGTCACTCACGTGCCGACGCAGGTCGTGGAACGTGAGCTTGGCCACTCCACTCAGACGTACGGCTCGGTCGAGTCGCGCCGTGTAGTCGCGGATCGGGCTTCGGGTGTGGGACCGCCAGATGGGCCTGTCGTCGTCGGGCTCCAAGGTGAGGATTGCCGATACACAGGCCTCGCTCAGGCCCACGACCCGATAGCTGTCCCGGGTCTTCGGTCGCCAGGTACCACGTTCGCCGATGCGCATTCGTCGCCGTTGGAGCTCTACGTCGCATCCGTGGCGGGAGAGTGCCTCACCGACGCGGACCCCTGTGTAGGCCATCACCGTGAGGAGTGAGCCGAGCTGCGGGTCGGCACATCGGATCACTGCCCGGATCTCCTCCGAGGACGGGATCCGGAGCTTCCTCCTCCCCGGATCGAGAGTGGGGAAACGAACATCGGTTGACTGTCGACCGGGCGTATCCGCGCTCGACGAGCCACGCCGCGTACGAATGACCGTGGCGCTTCTCGAGCTGGGAGCACCGCAGGGTGGGGAAGTCGGAAGTGGCCCATTCGAGCAGGTTCCGGGACGCGAACTGACGGAGTCGGATCGTGTTGGGCCGAAGGCCAGGGATGTGGGGGACGGCCTCGTGGTAGGCCTCGATACTACTCGTCAGGTGGGCGCTTCCGTCGGCGGCGAATCGGCTTCGCTCGGCCTCCCGCAGCACCTGGATGGCGTCGAGCGCTCTCTCCGTCGCCTCCGCCGGGCCGTGACACCAGCCGAGGGCGCGCTTTTCCTGGCGACCGTCGCGCCGGATTCGGAGCACCCAGTACCACTCGCGAGTCCCGGCTTCGCTGATCCGCTGCCTCTCCGCCTGGGCGTTCCAGTTCCCGAGACGGATGATTTCGGGCTTCTTTGCGCTCATTTCTCGCGGCCTCCACGATGTCGCCCCAACGGTAGAGCTCGCTCCCGTTGAGCGAGACGCGAACGCGGACTTTGGCCCGAACCCACTGACGGGCCCATGCGGCCCGAACCGGGAGCGCCTCACCGACCTCGGAGAGCGTCAGGAGCGACTCCGGGTGCAGTGAGGCGCGCCAGATGCGGCGGACCCATCTGAGCAGCTCTGGTGGGACGGCGTGCGACATTGGTACAATAAGTACCACATGCTCCCGTGCCTGTCCATCGGGGTTGTTCGGACCTGCCGTCGACGCGAGCTCGGACCGCGACATTCGAGGGACCGGCCGCTCTCGGGTGGTGGTGACACGCCGAGGGCGCTCCGGTGTCCGGACGTTCCAGGAGGCATCCGCATGCTCGTCACGCTCCTTCTCGCGCGCGCCGCAACACCCCCCGAACCCGACACCCAAGTCTCGGAGACTTCCGAGCAGTCCGGCTCCACGCCCGACGTCGCCGTCCGCCGCCGCCCGAAGATCGGGGGGCGCGTCGATGTGGGATTCCCTCATTGGCTGTCGGACAGCTACCGCACCCCCATGCAGGCGCGGAGCGCTTCGTTCGGTGTCGGGTTCACGCCCGGCCTCAGGTTTCTCGAGGTCGTTGGCCGTTGGGAGTGGATGCACATGAGGATCGACGAGGATCATCCCGATCACGCCGAGATGGACGGCCACTGGATCGACTTCACGACCGTGGGCCTCGGTGTGAGCCACGAGCTCTTCCAGGGCAACCAGAGCCTGCGGGTCGGGGCGACGTTGACCGCCGTGTTCCCCCGTCTCGGCGGCCAATCACCGACGGTCGGGTGGGGTGGCGGCTACCAGATGGCGTACCTGTTCCAGCTGAAGGGGCGACTCCGCATCGGCCCCACGTTCGACCTGCGCGAACAGAACTACAGAATCCGGCGGCTCGACGGGTCGAGGACCGACATGCAGGTCGACGTGAGCTACGCCGCGGGTGTGGCCACGCTCTTCTGACGGGCTTCCCGGCCGCTCCACCACGTCAGGTCTTGGTGTTCCGCCGGATTCCGAGGTCCACCTGGTATCCACAGACCCGAGCCCACTCGGCCACGCGGTCGAGTGCCGGACGTCGCCGCGCATTCTCGATGTGGTTGATCACGCCCCGAGTCGTCCCCAGCCTCTCGGCGAGCGAGGCCTGGGTCTCGCCGCTCCAGTGGCGAATCCACTTCAGGACGGAGCCGAGCGCGCGGTAGCCCGACTCCACGTCGTCGTGGGCGGCCAGCTGCACCTGTACGCGCCACCACCCGCACCCGACTTCACAGATCCGGGAGTCGGCCTCCACCAGGAGGTAGGGGCGTTCCACCCATTCGCCCGACATCGATTGCCACACCTCCAACGGGCGGTCCCGTAGCCTTGCCGAGAGGTCCGAGAACTCGACTGCCCCGCGTCGGGCCCGTTCGCGAAGCTCGAGGAGGTCATGCGACGTCGGGTCGCTGACGAACTCATTGAGGTCTGCTTCGACGAGTCGCAGGTGTTCCCGGCTCTCGGCCAGCGCCTGCGTCTCGGCATTCAGCTGGAGGAACTGCTCGACAGTGGGCTCCATCCGTCGCTCCGGGGTCGGGTCCAATGGTGCCCCGCGAAGGGGCCTCTGTCGTCGACTTGTGTTCCGCGGGAGCGCGCCCGCTCGTGCCTCGAGATCCTGTGGCCACTGTTGTGGCCACATCGGGACGACGAGGGACGCCCGGGGACGACGTCGCCACGGAAGAAGCCGGAAAACCTACTTGATCCGGTGGCCGCCCATCTCGTTGTTGAAGATCCAGGCGACCACCTCGCCGATCTCGAACGCGCTGCCGATGTACGTCTTGATGCTCGCGGCGGCCGACCCGGCCGTGCGCAGCTCGGCGCGCGCCGCGTTCATCTTCGCGAGGCGCTCGAGCCACACCGCGCAGTTCGACACCCGCAGGTCGATCCAGCCCTTCCGGGCCCACGCATCGGTGGACTTGCGGTCGGCGGCGCTCACCTCGGTGCGGTGGCCCACGACCTCGGGCACGTTGATCCGCGGCCCGCGCAGCAGCGTCTTGCCGTCGGGCATCAGGATCGGGATGCCGATGGACGGCGCCGTGAACCGGACCGTCGACTTCTCGAGGTGCTCGGTGACCGTCTTGCTGAGCGATTCGGCCGTGTGCGGCGCCTCTTCGGAGCCGAGGACGCCCGGGATGGTGCCGAAGCACTCCTTGAGGAGCTGGGCTTCGAACAGGAGCTTCGAGAGCTCGGGCGGACCGAGCCGACCGAGGGCCACGGACGGGAGCTCGGACTCGCGCTCGGCGACCATGAGGTCGTTCATCGCGGCAGACCGCACCAGGCCGGCCTTGTAGGACGGGTTGAGGACCGCGGAGTCGAGCGCGGAGATCACGTCCTGGCCCGTGTTGGCGCCGCGGATCTCGAGGGCCACGATGCGCGCGATCTCTTCGGGGGTGATGTACTCCATCTGCCCGAGCGCCGTGATGGCGGCGAACTCGCCGCGCGTGAAGACCCCGTTCTCGCCGGTGTCGACGACGCTGACCACGAGGTCGCCGCGCCGCTCGTAGTCGGTCTCGGCCTGGCGGAGGGCGAGGGACCCGGCGAGCTGCTCGGCCCGGGGGGCGAAGAGCTTGTCGTTGCCGTGCTTGTCGGTGACCGCCACCGTCGTGACGGCGCGGTAGCCGATCATGGCGGCCGGCTTGACCTCCTTCACGATCGGCGCCCACGGCGTACGGGCGAGGAGGAACAGCAGACCGGTGTGCCCGAAGCCGGCCTCGTTCTTCGCGAGCAGCACCTTGCTCGGCTTGTCCTCGCTGTGGGTGTAGGGGATGTTGAGCCCCATCCCGCCCGTGCCCGTCGTGCCGATCTTCACGTAGACCTGCGTGCGGTACTCGGTGGTGGCCCGGTGCAGGAACCGCACGTGCCGGATGAGCTGCGGCACCGACTGGGACAGGAGGAACGCCTCGAGATCATCGCTGCCCTTCGTGTCGAAGCCGTCGTCGCCGAGCCAGTCGAGCACCTTCGCCGCGCCGTCGAAGACGTTCTGGTAGGACAGCCCCGTGGCGGTGTTGACGCAGTCGACGATGACCTCGGGGCGGTGCTCCTTGAGCAGGCGGACGAGCTTGTTCTCGTCGTAGGCCTTGTCGAAGTCGCCGTACAGCGTGTCGAGCAGGCGCCGCCGGAGCGCCTTGTCGGACAGGATCTGGCCGCGCGAGACCTCGGCGAGGTCGTGCGGGACGAACAGATTGCCCCAGCTCGGGACGAACGCCGCGGCGTTGCCGTACTCGGCGTAGAGCGCCTCGACCGCCGCGCGCGACTCGTGCTCGAAGAGCGACGCCACGACGATGCGCCGGGGCTGGAGGTCGCGCATGATGCGACGGCAGACCTGTAGACCGACCAGGCCAGCGCCGCCGAGGATCAAGAAGTCTTGGTACATCGGCCACCCCGGGGGAGCGCGCCGTATAACCCCACCGGGCAGGTCGCGGCCCGGTCAGTCGCTCACGGGCTTCTCGACGAGGGCGAGCTCGACCTTCCGCCGCTTGCCGTCGCGCACGACCTCGAGCTTCACCTTCTCGCCCGGACGGCGATTTCCGAGCGCCGCGATCAGATCCCGCCCGCCCGTGATGGGCTGATCGTCGAGCTTCACCACCGCGTCGCCCACCCGGAGGCCCGCCGCGGCCGCGGGGGTGTCGGGCAGGATCCGCCGGATGACGGCGCCCGTCTCGAGCCCCAGGGCCTCCTTCTCGTCGGCGCTCATCCGCGTGGCGTGGATGCCGAGGAAGCCCCGCGCGATCCGGCCGTTCTCGGCGAGGTCGGGGGTGACCTGCGCGAGCAGGTTGCTCGGGATCGCGAACCCGATCGTGTTCACGCCGTAGATCACGGCCGTGTTCATACCGACGACGTGCCCGTCGAGGTCGAACAGCGGGCCGCCCGAGTTGCCCTGGTTGATGGCGGCGTCGGTCTGGATGAAGTCGTCCGACCGGTACCACTTGTCGAGGTTCAGCACGCGGCCCTTCGCGCTGACGATGCCCGCCGTGGCGCTGATCCCGAGGCCCAGCGGGTTGCCGAGCGCGAGCACGCGGTCGCCGGTGCGCGCCCCTTCGCTGTCGCCGAGCGCCAGCCAGGGCCACGGCCCCTTCCCCTGGATCTGCAGCACCGCGATGTCGACGTCGCGATCGGCGCCCAGCACGGTGGCGGGCAGCTCGCGCCCGTCCCACAGGCGCACCGAGAGCTTCTCGACGTTCTGCAGCACGTGGGCGTTCGTGAGAACGCGGCCGCCCTCCGAGACGAGGAACCCGCTGCCTTCGCTGTTCTTCGTCGTCTCGATGCCGTCGTCGCCCGTGGTGATCGTGACCGCCTTCACGGCGACCACGGCCGGGGCCACGGCGTCGATGAGGGGAGCGAACGACCGCGCGGGGTCGTAGTCGGGCACCTCGATGGGCCCGGCGAGCGCGGGGGAGGCGGCCAGGACAGCGGTCAGGAGTGCCAGCATCGCGCCTCCACGCTTAGAGTGTCGCGACGGGGAGCGCGATGCCAACGGTCGATCTCGCAGGGCTGTCGATTCATGCCGTGAGCATCGCGGGTGTGGAGACGTGCATCGAGGTTCCTTCGTGGAAGCTGTGCTTCGACATCGGCAAGTGTCCCGACAGTGCGACGCGCTGGGGCACGGTTCTCTTCACCCACGGTCACGCGGATCACATCGGCGGCGTCGTCCATCACGTCGGAACCCGCGAGATGCGCAAGCAGAAGGCGCCCCGCTACCTGCTGCCGAAGGAGTACGCGGCGAACTTCGACCGGCTGATGGACGCATGGCGCGCGCTCGATCACGCGGCGCTCGAGTGCGAGGTCGTGCCCGTGGCGCCCGGCGATCGCATCGACCTCGGCAAGGGCCGGTCGGCGCACGTGTTCCGCAGCGTTCACCGCGTGCCCACGTGCGGGTACGCGATCGAGGAGTCGCGCCGCCACCTGAAGCCCGAGTGGGTCGGGAGGGGCGACGAGGCGATCCGCGCGGCCCGGGCGGCGGGGATCGCCGTGCACGACGACGATCCGAGCGTCGAGCTCGTGTTCTGCGGCGACACGACGATCCACGTCGTCGAGCGCGAGGCGATCGTGCGCAAGGCCCGCCGCCTGATCCTCGAGGCGACCTTCCTCGACGACCGCGTGAGCCGCGACTGGGCGCGGCGGTCCGGCCACGTGCACCTCGAGGACATCGTCGAGCGGGCCGACCTCTTCGAGAACGAGGCGATCCTGCTCACGCACTTCAGCCAGCGCTACTCGCCGCGCGAGATCCGCGAGATCGTCGCGAAGCGCCTGCCCGCCAGCCTGAAGGGGCGGGTGCAGGTGCTCACCGACGCGTCGTGATGTGGGGCTCGAGCTCGGGCACGCGGCCCTTCACGCCCTCGAGGTAGATCTCCTGCACCATCCGCGTGATGGGGCCGGGCACGCCGGTGCCGACCATACGGCGATCGAGGCTCTGGATCGGCGTGATCTCGGCGGCCGTGCCGCACATGAACGCCTCGTCGGCGACGTAGAACGCGTCGCGGCCGAACAGCTGCTCGCGCACGTCGTAGCCGCGCGCCTCGAGGATCTCGATCACCGAGCGGCGGGTGATGCCCGGCAGGATGTTGGTGACCGGCGGGGTCTTCACGATCCCATCCTTGATCACGAACACGTTCTCGCCCGTGCCCTCGGCGACCATGCCGTGGAAGTCGAGCATCAACGCCTCGTCGTAGCCGTCGTCGTTGGCCTCGTACCGCGCCATGATGCTGTTGACGTAGTGGCCCACGATCTTCGCGCGCGACATCGCGGCGTTCGGGTGGTTGCGGGAGAAGCTGCTGGTCTTCAGCCGCACGCCCTTCTGCATGCCCTCGTCACCGAGGTACGCGCCCCACTTCCACGCGGCCACGACGACGTGCAGGGGGTTGTCGCGTGCCCCGAGCCCCATCCGGCCGGAGCCCAGGAAGGCCAGGGGACGCAGGTACGCCTCGGTGAAGCCGTTCTTCTCGAGCACGTCCATGCAGGCCTCGACGAGCTCGTCGAGCGTGTAGGGCAGCGGGAGCCGGGCCATCCGCATCGAGTCCATGAAGCGGACGAGGTGCTCGCGGAGGCGCCAGACGCCGGGCCGCCCGTCGGGCTGCTGGTACGCCCGGATGCCCTCGAACGCGCCGAGGCCGTAGTGCAGCGTGTGGGAGAGCACGTGCACGCGGGCTTCGTCGTACGGAATCATCTCGCCGTCGAACCAGATCCAGTCGGACTCGATACCCATGGTGCCTCCGCGGTAGGCCGCCCTGAGTAACCGGCATCCCGGGGGGGGCGACAACAGGGCGCGACATCCGCCGCCGCGTGGTCTACTCTGTGCATGCCGAAGGAGGTACGGGTGCGTTTCGCGATGAGCCTCATGGTGGTTCCGCTGATCGGCGGCTGCGCGTCGGGCTGGTACGGCGAGGAATTCGACAACCGCTACGCCTCGACGCCGCACTGGCGCGACTGCGACGGTGACGGGCTCGGCGACGGGCTGCGTCTCGAGAACGGCGACTACCGCCGCCGCGAGTGCATCGATCCCGACGGGTCCGATGCGCCCGACTGCTCCGACGTCGTGGTGCCCGCGGGCGTGACGCCGCGGTACGTGCCGAACTCGCGCGACTGCGACGACACCTACCCGCTGTCGGGCGGCAGCGGGCGCAACGGCGCTCAGTGCCCCGCCGACTTCTCGTTCTTCGCCGACGACGGCGAGATCACGCCCTCAGACTACGAGGTCGTGCAGGCCGGCGGCAAAGAGTTCCTGATCATGGACACCACCCCGCTGCCCGTGGGCCTCGCCACCCTCGTGTGCGAGCAGTGGCGCCAGGGCTCGCAGATCGAGGATCCGGGCGACGACCCCACGCCCCTCGCGATCGAAGCGCTCGGCACGCTCGAAGAGCCGTTCGAGCAGGGCCGCGTGGTCGATGCCGTGCAGGCGCGCCTCGCGGCGTCTGGCGACACCCAGTGGGTCGGTTGGGTCGGGGTCAACGCCACCGACGTGGGCGCGCCCAGCTGGGGCTGGAACCTCGCGCTCGGCGCGGGCGAGAACCCGCCGGATCTGCCGTTCCCGTTCTGCGACGGCGCCGCGCCGCTGCCCTTCGAGATCCTGTTCAGCGTGGCGTGGCCGTACGTCGACGAGTTCTACGATCCGATCTCCGGGCTGCCCACCATCACCAATGCGGTGCTCGAAGCACAGCCCGAGCTGATGGCCCAGTTCCTCGAGATGCGGCTCGTCATGGTCGTCGAGTCCGGCGTCGACGTGCCGTGCCTCACGTACGCGACCGACCCCGCGATCTGCCCGGATCAGGTGGGCTGCTTCGCGAACCTCGTGTGCGAGCGGGCCACGCTGAACCCGCAAGACTTCGACATCTTCGAGCTCGACGCCGAGGATGCCTGCGTCACGACGGGCACGCCCGCCGAGTGATCGCCGCAGCGCTGTTCCTGGCGGCCTGCACGGGTGCGCCGCCTCCTCCCGCGCCTGTCGAAGCCGCTCCGGCGGACTGGGGGGCTGCGCGCGCCACCGACGCAGGCACGTACCGCGTGGCCCTGAAGGCCGATCCCGTGCCCGCGATCGGCGACCTGTTCACGATGGAGGCCACCGTCACGAGCCCGTCCGGCGATCCCGTGCCGGATGCGGCGGTCGTGCTCGACGCCCGCATGCCGCAGCACGATCACGGCATGATGACCGACCCGAAGCCCGACCCCGGCGACTGCGACGACGCCGGCGCGTGCCGGCACGCCGACGGGGTGTACCGGTCCCGTGGGTTCAAGCTGCACATGGCCGGCGCGTGGACGGTCTCCGTCGACATCGACGGCCCCGCGGGCCGCGACACCGCCACCTTCGTCTACGACATCCACTGACGCCGGGTCAGGGCGGGACGCAGGGCAACCCCGCCGTGCACGTCAGCGAAATCGCGACGCCTCCCCCGTAGTAGTGGCTCGAGTAGGTCGGGATGTCGGACGTCCACACCATCGCGGTCGCCCCGCCCCCGTTGCCCGACATCGTGCACATCGGGCAGCTGAGGTCTCCCAACTCCTCGACGCGGAAGACGGACCCGCCGGGAGCCTGGTTCGAGCTCGCCATGAGCTCGGGCACCATCACGTAGGACAGGACCGTGAAGTTCCCCCCGACGGTGGCCGTGTTCGTGCTCATGGTGGCCGTCGGTGGGAAGTCGGCCGTGTTGCGGAGGTAGATGGCGCCCCCGTCCGCGGCCGAGTTCTCGACGAGGCGGAGGTTGGTCAGGAAGTCGTGCCCCGCCCCGGTCAGGTACACGCCGCCTCCGTCGCCGCTCGGCGCCTGGTTCAGCGTGAACACCGCGTCGTCGATCCTCCCGTTCGACCCGCCGAGGTACAGCCCGCCCCCGTTGCCGGTGGCGGCGTTGTTGTCGAACGTGCTCGAGATCAGGTGCAGGGCGCCGCTCGCGACGAACACCCCACCGCCGTTCGTCGCGGTGTTGTCGAACAGGTTCAGGTCGGTCCCCGTCAGCGGGGCTCCCGTCCACAGGCCGCCCCCGTTGCCGCCCGCGCTGTTCCCGGTGAGATCGACGTTCGTGAGATCCACGGTCGCTCCCGAGCTCACGTGGATGCCGCCGCCGTTCCCCGTCGCCAGGCAGCCCGTGACGTCGGAGCTCGCGGCCTGGAGAGCCCCCGCGACCCAGATCCCGCCCCCATCGGTGACCCCCTGCACGTCGGTACAGGTGATGTCGGTGTCGAGGAGCGTGGCCTCGGCTGCGTTCGCGATGCTCAGGGCTCCGCCCTGGGTCGCGGGCCCTCCGGTCAGCTCGAGCTGCTCGAAGGTCAGGCTGCCGGCCTGGAGTGAGATGGAGCCGCGGATTCGCGCTCCGGGGCTGCCCACGAGCGTCGCCGCGACGGCCCCGGTGAGGACGAAGGTGGTCTGCGGGTCTCCGCCGGTGCCGCAGACCCGCATCTCACCGCCGTCCGAGAGCGCGTCGAGCGCGTCCTGGAAGTCGTCGGTGGCGACATCGGTGCCGTCGACCCAGAAGGCCAGCGCGCCGAGATCGGCGGTCTGCGGCGTACAGTCGTTGCGGATGCCGTCGCAGATCTCGACGTGGCCGGGATGCACGCGGGGCTCGACATCGTCGCAGTCGCCGCCGTCGAGCCCGGGGAGGCTGCCGACCCAGGGCGAGCAGGACACGTAGCCGTCGCCATCGGCGTCGGACTCTTCGGCGTCGATGCCGTTGCAGTCGTTGTCGATGCCGTCGCAGAGCTCGGGCGCGCCGGGGTGGACGGTGGTGTCGGCGTCGTCGCAGTCGTCCGTCGACGTCGCGGTCCCCGAGATCTGGCAGGCCAGATCGAGCCCGATGACGATCACCGTCGTGCCGTGGCCGTCGCCGTCGATGTCTTCGTAGCAGTCGTCGACGCCGTCGCAGTTCGTGTCGATCCCGTCCGCCACGACCTCGGGGGCACCGGGGTAGATCGTGCCCTCGGCGTCGTCGCAGTCGCCCCCGGCGGGCACGTCGCAGGCGTCGGTGAGCGCGACCACGGCCGCGATGCCGAAGCCGTCGCTGTCGCCGTCGACGTAGCACTCCATGTCGCCGGAGCAGTCCTCGTCGATGCCGCTGTTCACGACCTCGGTGTTCCCGGGGCTCCGCGCGGGCTCGGTGTCGTCGCAGTCTCCGCCGAGCGCCACGGCAGCCACGGAGGTGTCGTCGCAATCGGTGTGCTGGCTCGCGTCGAGCTCGACCGTGCCCGCGCCGTAGCCGTCGCCGTCGAGATCCTCGAAGCACAGCAGGACGCCGTCGCAATTCGCGTCGACGCCGCTACCGGCGACCTCGTCGGCCATGGGGTGCCGATTGGAGTCGTCGTCGTCGCAGTCTTCGTCGCAGAGCCTCCACGAATCGCCGTCGGCGTCGACTTCGTTGGCGGGGACCGTGCCGTCGCAGTCGTTGTCGAGCCCGTCGCAGACCTCGGCGGCGCCCGGGAACACCGTATTGTCGCCGTCGTCGCAATCGGGGCCCTCGCTCTCGCCGGACGGCGTGCAGGCGTAGGTCGGCTCGCCCCCGGCCACGCCGTCGGCGTCGGCGTCGGCGTACCATGCGGGCGCGGGGTCGACCTCGACCTCGAAGGGCAGCTCTTCGGCGGCCGTGCCGTCGCGTTGGACGCGGACCGAGAAGTCGGGGCTGGCGCCTTCGGGCGGCGGCGCGTAGCTCGTGAACGTCACGGCGAGCGTGGCGCGGCCGGACGGCTGGAGCTGGGCGAGGACCTCGGCCTGCTCGATGTCGCCGCCCTGCAGCGCGAGCACGACCGTGAGGCTCTCGTCGGCGTAGCGCCCGGCCACCTCGAGCTCGAGGGGCAGGGAAGCGTCGCAGGCCTCGATGCGGTCGGGGCTCGAGACGAGCGCGAGATCGAGGCGGTTCGACAGCGACTGGAGGTCGTCGAGGTCGGACTTGGGGATCCACGCGCACCCGGGGAGGGCGAGAGCGAGGAGGGCGAGGGGGAGGGGGGAGAGGGGGGAGGGCAGCATGGCGCTATTCTAGCCGTCAGCGTCGGCGTCGCCATTCCTGTCTCGGGACGCCCTGCTGCTCGAAGATGGCGTGGTTGCCGTCGAACGTCAGCTGGGCCGGCGCGACACGGAGGAACCAGACCGTCTCGGACTCGGGCCAGAGCCGCACCCGGGGCTGATCGGGGAGCTGGAGCCACAGGCCCCCGTCGGCGTGCGTGACCTTCGCGGGACCGTAGCTGCCGGCGAGCGCGTCGAGCTTCGCGTCCGGCACGGAGACGGTCTTCCGGATGGGGAGGGGGGCAGGAGTCTCGCCGGCGGCCAGCTCGAGGGCCGCGAAGCCGATGCGGTCGACGAGATCGGTGGCCGTGTCGCCGAGCGCCACGACCGCGATGCCCTGGGCGGGGACGAACGCCACGAGCGAGTGGAATCCGCCGGTCTGGCCGTTGTGCCACACGGTGCCCGTGTCGGTGCGGTGCCAGAACAGCCCGACCGAGCCCTGCGGGCCGAGGCTTCGGTGCTTGCGGGTGGCCAGCGCGACGGACTCGCCGAGCTCGCCGTCGGGCCGGAGGTGCGCCGCGACGAACCGCGTGAGGTCGCGGGCGGTGGAGTGGATGCCGCCGGCGGGCGCATAGGCGCCGAGCGACCACGGCGGGACGGGCTGCCGGTCGGCGTCGTGGCCCTGGATGACCGGCGAGGCGTCGACCGTCGTGGACTCCATGCCGAGCGGCGTCGTGATCCGCTCGGCCAGCAGGGCCTCGAAGGGCTGGCCAGACGCGACTTCGAGCGCGTGCCCGAGCACCGCCGCGCCGAGGTTGCTGTAGGCGTACGTTTCACCGGGCTTCGCGGCGAGCTTCGAGGCGAGCAGGCTCTGGTGCACCTGGCTCCATCCGACGCCGCGGTACGGGTCGGACGGGTCGGCGGGCGCGAAGTCGGGGGCGAGGCGGGGCAGCCCGCTCGTGTGCGTGGCGAGGTCGAGCAGCGTGATGCCCGCGCCCTCCCATGTGGGCAGGTCGCCCTCGACGTACTTCGAGAGCGGGTCGTCGAGCCGCACCTCGCCGCGGCGCACGGCCTCGGCGAGCAACAGGCCCGTGAACGCCTTGCTCACGCTGCCGACCTCGAACGACGTGCTCTTGTCGAGGCCCTCGGCGCCGAACGCGAGCGTGCGGACCTCGCCGCCCGCGACCACGGCGACGACCAGCGCGCCGATGCGGTCTTCGGCGAGGGCGGGCGCGACGAGCTCGGCGAGGGGCGCGCGGATGTCTGCGGTGGGCGTGGTGGGGGCGGCGAGCGCGAGGCTCGCGAGGACCGGGACCATCGTGGGCCTCCGTCAGGCGACGATGTTTCGGGCGATCAGCGTGGAGAGCGTCATCGTCGTGTATTGCGGATTCACGCCGAGGGACGTCGGGAAGATCGAGCTGTCCGAGATGTAGAGGCCCTCGAGCCCGTGCGCCTGGGCATCCACGTCGATGACCGACGTGGCCGGGTCGAGCCCCATGCGGCACGAGCTCATCGGGTGCGAGGCGTACAGCGCGAAGTCGTGGATGGTGCGGGGCATCAGCGCGGCCTCGAACGACGCGAGCGACTCGTGCTCGCCGACGCCGTGAACGGCGCACATCACCTTCTTCGCGCCGCCCTCGAGCAGCACGCGCGCGGTGAGGACCATGCCATCCTTGATGCGCTGGATGTCGTTCGGCGCGAAGTCGTACCCGATGCGCGCCGTGCCGTCGGCGTTCGCGCTCACCCAGCCCTCGCCCTTGTCGGAGATCATCACGACGCAGCCGCACATCCGCGGCACGCGCTGCAGGTCCTCCTTCGCGCGCCGGCCCACCTTGCCGAACAGCATGAGCAGGGCGCCCGGCGGCAGGGTGGCGGTGTGCGGCAGCACGCCCGGGTGGTCGTCGGACTCGAAGTACGCGCCCTGGGTCGCGCCCGACCACATCTTCACGTCGAAGTCGCACTCCCCGAGCACGAGGTTGCCGGGGTGCACGTGCATCCCGACGCCCACCGCGGGGCCCAGGCGCTTCGCGAGGCCCGCGTGGTGCAGCAGGCGCGGCGTGCCCACGCCGCCGGCGCACAGCACGACCTTCTCCGCACGGACCTCGATGCGGCCGACCTCCTCCCGGGTGTCGGTGTGCAGCACGCGTCCCGACACACCCACCGCCCGGTCGCCCTCGACGAGCACCCGGTCGACCTTGGTGTCGGCCTGCACGATGGCGCCGCGGCCCATGGCCATCGGGATGAAGTTGGTGTCCATGCTGGCCTTCCCGCCCACCGGACACCCGTAGTTGCAGAACCCGCAGCCCGTGCAGCGCGGGGTGTTGCGGGGCGCGAGACCGCCGTGCAGGCCGAGCTTCTCGACGCCTCGCGCGATGATCAGGTTGTTCTCGCCGGCGATGTCGGGCGGCGTGAGCCCGATCTGGATGATCTCGCCGACCTCGTCGAACACGGGTCGCATGGCGTCCGGACCGTACCGGTCGTCCTTCAGCACCTCGGTCCAGCCCTGGAGCACCGGGTCGGGCGTGCGGAACGACAGGGCCGAGTTCACGAGGCTCCCGCCCCCCACGCCGCGACCGGCGGCCACGGGCATGAAGTGGTCGCCCATCGCGACCATCGCCCCGCCCTCCTGCATGTGGTAGCGGTTCACGTGCGCCAGGTTGGGCCGGAAGTTCGGGCGTGCAGGGCCCTCCTCCAGCATCACGACCTTCAGGCCGGCCTCGGCGAAGACCCGTGCCGCCGCCGCGCCGCCCGGGCCGGTGCCGACGATGACGACGTCGGCCACGAGCGTCGTGCTCCCGACGGCCTGGGTGTGGTCGCGCAGGTCCATGTCAGCGACCGTACCAGCACCGCATGGACGGGCGCAGCACCTCGGCGACCTCGGGATGGGTGGTGAACCCGAGCGACATGAGCACGAACAGGCCCTGGACGGCGGACCGCAGCAGGTGGTTCTCGCTGTGCAGCCAGCCCTTCAGCACGATCTGGCGCTGCTTGAGCCCGAGCTTGCGGTACGCCGAGAGGTGCGTGGGCAGGGTGGAGTCGTCGAGCGACTGCATCAGGAGCTTCATCAGCTTCTGGTTGAGCGGGTTCACCGCGAGCAGCGTCTGGTCGAGGAAGTCGCCCACGCCGGCGTCGGCGGCCGAGAGCGCGGGGATCCCGCCGCGCGGCATCCACGCCTCGCCCATCGCCTGGATGAACGCGTGCTCGTCGGGCGAGAGGACGCGCAGGCCCTCGCCCGGAGCGCGGTCCCACCAGCGCAGCGCCGTCGCGCCGACGCCCGCCGTGCCGGCCGCTGCGGCTGCCACCGTCGTGGCGAGCACGTGGCGCCGGGTGATCCTCACGGCGTCGGTCGCCGGACGAGCCGCAGCACGCGGTCGGCGGGCAGGTCGCCCGTGACGACGTCGGTCGTGCCGTCGGGCCACGTGATCTCGATGCGCTCGACCACCAGCTCTTCGTTCAGCCCGAAGTGCAGGTCGGGACGGGCGCTGCTGAACATCGACGCGCTGCCGGCGTGCACCCAGCGCGTCATCACGAGCGGGCCCGCGAACAGCGTGACCCGGGCGCCGATGGCGCGGTGGTTCGGGGTCGTGGGGTCTTCGAGCACGACCTTCGACCAGTGCCGGGTGGGCGTGCAGCGGGACATGTGCGCGGTGATCGGGGCGTCGAGCACGCGCTTCACGATGTCGAGCCAGCCGTCGTCGTCGAGGTCGACGAGCAGCAGCCCGCGCGTGGCGCCGCGGTCGTCGACGTCCCACGTGGTGGACGCGCCGCGCTGCTGGAGCTGGCCGTCGGTCTGCACCCACACCGTGTCGTACTGCCAGTTGGGGTTGCTGTACTCGTCCCACTTCCCGAAGCCCATGGCGAGGTCGAGGTCGCCGTCGCTGTCGAGGTCGCCGAAGTCGGTGCCCCAGCCGAAGAACTGGTTGCGGCTCTGCAGGTCGAGCGTCATCCCCATCGCTTCGGCGAACTCGACCCACGCGACGCCCTGGGTCGCGAAGGGGGTCTGCTGGGAGACGAGCAGCGAGACGTCCTCGTAGCTGCTCTGCGCGAAGTCGGGGATGCGGTCGCCGTTCAGGTCGCCCACCGCGAGCCCCATCCCGGCGAAGTTCGGGTGGAACGAGGCGGTCCCGTCGTCGGCCTCGAACGCGCCCTGCCGGTTCCACAGGACGATCGACGGCCGCACCCAGCCGAAGTCCTGCAGCACGAAGAGCTCGGGGAAGCCGTCGGCCTCCACGTCGAAGAAGCCGGCCTGGAACGTGTAGCCGTCGTGCACGGAGTCCGGCAGCATCGCCGAAGCGTCGGTGAACGTGCCGTCGCCGTTGTTCTTCAGCAGCTCGCTCGGCTCGCCGGGCGCCATGTCGGGATCCCAGGCGTCTTCGGGCACCGGGCCGTAGTTGCCGACGAAGAGGTCGAGCCAGCCGTCTCCGTCGAAGTCGCCCCACGCCGCGGAGGCCGTGTGCGTGGGCGTGTCGGGGATCCCCGCCGCGTCGGACACGTCGACGAGCTGCCCGCCGTCGTTGCGGAGCAGGACGTTGCGCTTGCCGTACCGCGTGACCAGCACGTCGGGGTCGCCGTCGCCGTCGAAGTCCGCCGCGGCGGCCCCCACGGCGTCGGACAGGTCGAGCTGGCCGAGCTGCGCGGCGCGGTCGGTCCACGTGCCCTGGGTGTGGTCCCACATCTGGGGGGCGGCGAGGCCCGGCGCGAAGATCTCGAGCGCGCCGTCGGCGTCGAAGTCGTCGATCGCGAATCCCGCGGCCTTCCAGCCGCGCGGGGCATCCGGCGGGGCTTCGCCGATGGCGATGCGGTCGTAGAACTTCGTGTCGCGGCCGATGTCGGGGCACGGCACGAGCGGCCCGACGCGCACCTCGACGGCGGGCTCGGGCGGGGGAGGCGGCGTCGGCAGCCCCGTGTCGGGCGGCGGCGCCGTGTCGACCGGCGTCGGCACGTCGGTGTCGGGCGCGGGGCCCGACGGACAGCCGAGGAGCAGGGCGAGGGCGATCACGGCAGCGAGGCGCAGTAGTCGACGTCGTCGGGGTGGAGGCTCGCGATGCCGACCGCCGAGCAGGTCGCGACGTTCTGGTCGGCGTCGGTGACCTCGAGCTCGACCCGCAGCTCGAGCCCCTCGAAGCTGCAGATGGTGTCGAGATCGACGTCCGTCTCGTCGAAGATCGCGCGCATCTGCCAGGCTTCGCCGGAGCAGTCGCCGGTGAGCACGAGCGCCTGGTTGTACGTATCCTGCAGGCCGTCGCCGCCGGCGAGCTGCTCGTTCGTGCCGTTCAGGAAGACCTTCGGGAGCACCCGCACGACCTGGGACGTGTTGTCGACGTGGACCGCGGTGTCGACGTGCCAGCCGCCCTGCTGGCCGTGGAACATCTCGATGTTCGAGCCCGGGGTGATCGGCGCGAACGACGAGAAGCCCACGCCCGCGGTGCACTGGAGGGGCTGGTTGCACACGTCCGTGTCGGCGTCGGCGTCGCTGTCGGTATCGCTGTCCGTGTCGGCGTCGGAATCCGTGTCGGAGTCGGCGTCGGTGTCGGTGTCGGCGTCCGTCTCGGTCGCGTCTCCGCCGGTCTTGCAGGCGACGAGGGCGAGCGAGAGGAGGATGAACCGCGTCATGGGGCCTCTGGGTCCGTCCCGGTGAGGTTATCGCGAGGACGAGGCATCCGCATGAGCTCCGACGACCCCACCCTCCCTTCCTGGGTCGCGCCCGACATGCACGGGGTACGCGCGCGCATGAGCCGGCGGAACGAGGCGTGGCGGGCGCTGGTGCGTGTCTCGGCGCTCGGGCTCGGCCTCATGCTCGCCGTCGTGTTCTTGATCTTCCTGGGGGTGTTCCTCACGCTGGCGCTCGTCGAGGGGCTCTCGATGGGGCTGCCCTACCTGGGCGTCGCCGCGGTGCTCGCGCTGATCGGGGCCCTGGGTGCGTCGGGCGTGCGCCGCTGGGATCGGGACCACGTGTTCGCCGTCACCCTGCACGGCTTCAAGTACAACGACCTCGACGGGCAGTTCTGGGAGCTCCCCCTGTCGGCCCTGACCCACGCCGAGGCCGACGGCGACGGCATCCGCGTGTTCCGGCGGAACGCCGACTCGCTGTTCTTCCCGGGGGGCGGCGTGACGCGGTACGAGCGGGAGCTGTTCGCCTGGTACCTGTCGCGCCTCATCCGCGAGCAGGGCGAGGCCGTCGACGGGCCTCCGCCGGAGCTGGTCGCGCTGCGCGGGGCGGGCGACACCGGTCGTAAGCGCTCGATCGAGCCCGCCGGTTAAGGGATCACAGGGGGTCGCGTGAGCCAGGTCACCGTCGCGAAGACCGACTACAACTTCGCGTTCCGCACCGCGAACTTCTTCGCCGGGGCCGCTGAGCGCATCGGCCTGGCGCCCCAGGTGCTCGATCGCGACGAGGTCCTGGCGGCCGCGCGGCGCCGCACGGGCCTCGACGACTTCGGCGACGATGCGTTCCTCGAGCCCATGGCGCACATCATCGACGCGGCGAACGGCGCGGGATTGAGCCCGCTGGCGCGGGTGATCGTGCGCCAGGCGTACGTCGAGGCGTCGAGCACGCGGCTCAAGCTCACCCAGCTGCGAAGAGACGACCCGACGCTCGACCAGACGCGCATCGAGCGGCCGATCTTCGTGGTCGGGTTCCCCCGAACGGGCACCACGGTGCTCCAGAACCTGCTGTCGCTCGACCCCGACCGGCGCGCGCTCGAGTTCTGGGAGCTCACGCGGCCGATGCCCGAGCTCGACGACCCGGTCGCCGACGCCCAGCGCCGCCTGCGCACGACCGAGCAGATGCTCGCGGTCGCGTACATCGCGAGCCCCGAGATGAAGGCCGTCCACGAGATCAAGAGCACCACGCCCGAAGAGTGCTGGCCGCTGTTCTGCCCGTCATTCGCCGTGATGAACTGGGATCTCGGCTCCGGCCTGTCGCAGTACGGCGACTGGCTGATGGGCTGGGACATGGCCATCGCCTACCGCGAGTACAAGCAGCTCCTGCAGCTGCTCGTGCGCCAGCGCCCGGCCGATCACCTCGTGCTGAAGTGCCCCGAGCACCTGTGGTTCCTCGACGCGCTGCTCACGGTGTTCCCCGACGCGTGCATCGCGTGGACCCACCGCGACCCGTACAAGTCGATCGCCTCGTACTGCAGCCTGATCTCGATGCAGTGGCGCACGATGTACGGCTCGTTCGACCCGGCCGACGTGGGGCGCCACATCGAAGAGCGGTTCCTGGTGGGCGTCGATCGCGCGATGGCCGTGCGCGACCGCGTCGGTGACGGGCGGTTCTTCGACGTGAACTTCTCGGCGCTCGTGAAGGACGAGCAGGCCGTGCTCGACGGGTTCACGTCGAAGTTCGACCTCCGCCGCTGCGACCCCGACGCGGTGAGCGACTACCTCGCCACCAAGCGCGGCGACGCGCGGGGCCAGCACAAGTACGACGGCGGGATGTACGGTCTCGACGCCGACCGCATCCGCGAGCGCTTCGCGCACTACGTCCAGCGGTTCGACATCCAGACGACATGACTTCAGACCCCGACGAGGCCCTCCACACGCTGCTCCCGGAGGACTTCGACCCGAACCACACCATCCGTCTCGACGACGGGGACGAAGGCGAGGTCCCCACGGCGGCCGGCTCGCTCGACGCGTCGCTCGCGCTCGGGCGCGTGCTGGGCACCGGGGGGATGGCCGTGGTCCGCGAGGCCGAGCAGCGCGTGCTGCAGCGCGCCGTGGCCGTGAAGTCGGTGCGCGGCGACAAGGCGCGTGGGGCGGGGCAGCTCGTGCTCGAGGCGCGGATCACGGGGGCCCTGGAGCACCCCGGCATCCTGCCCATCCACGACATCGTGCTCGACGGCACGGGCGCGCCGCACATCGTGATGCAGCGCGTCGACGGCACGCCGTGGTCCGACGTGATGGACGACCCCGCGCAGCTCGCCGAGTCCTTCGGGGTGAGCGACGTGCTCGGCTGGAACCTCGGCGTGCTCGAGGCCGTGTGCAACGCGGTGCACTTCGCGCACTCGCAGGGCGTGGTGCACCGCGACCTCAAGCCCGAGAACGTCATGGTGGGCGCCTTCGGGCAGGTCTACGTCGTGGACTGGGGCGTCGCGGTCTCGGTGCGCGAGGGCGACGCGCGGTTCCCGGCGGCCGCCGAGCAGCGTCGCATCGTCGGCACCCCGCGGTACATGGCACCCGAGATGGCGAAGGGCGACGGGCGGCTCGTGAGCGCGCGTACCGACGTGTACCTGCTGGGCGCCGTGCTGTACCGCATCCTCGCGGGGCGTCCGCCGCACCGGGGGCTGTCGGTGCGCGAGATCCTCGACCGTATCCCTGCGTTCGAGGTCGACCTGCCCGACGCACCCGGCGAGCTGGCGGAGCTCGTGGCCGACGCGATGTCCGCGAGCCCTTCGGGTCGGCCCGAGTCCGCGGAGGCGTTCCGGCGTCGCCTGCGGGCGTTCGTCGAGCACCGGGGGTCGGCGCGGCTCGCGGAGCAGGCGCGCGACCGGCTCGCCGAGCTCGAGGCACTGCTCGCGTCGGACGAGGACCCCTCGCGGGTGCGGGTCTACGACCTGTTCGGCGCCATCCGCTTCGGCTACCGCGAGGCGCTCGCGGCCTGGCCCGACAACGGGGCCGCGCAGGATGGCCTGCGCGAGGCCGCGCTCGTGATGGCGCGCTGGGAGCTCGGCCAGGGCGACGACCGCGCCGCGGAGGTCCTGCTGGCCGCGCTGGACGAGGTCCCGGCCGGGGTCCTGGCCGACCTCGAGCGAGTGCGTACGCAGCGCCTCACGAACCTCGGCCTGCTGGAGCGGCTCGCACGCGAGCGCGACCCGACGCTCGGGCGGGGGCTCCGGATGGCGGCGGTGGTCGGGATGGGCGCCCTGTGGACCGCGTCGCCGATCCTCGCGGATTCGTCGGGCCCGGCGTTCCGGCTGGGGTTGTCGGGGTTCTGGCTCCTCGTCCTGGTACTGGCGTTCGGCGTGGGCGGCCGGGCGTGGACGGCGAGCGTGATCAACCGCCGCGTCGCGATGCTGCTGATCGCGGGGGTGTTCGGCCAGGCGGTGCTGATGGCGGGCGTGCCGCTGGGCGTGATCGACATGCGGGCGTCGCTCGCGACGTTGCACGTGCAGAAGTCCGTGCTGCTCCTGATGGCCGCGATGCTGGTCGACCGCCGGTTCGGCGTGGCTTCGCTGGCGTTCGCGCTGGCCTATCTGCTGTTCGTGCCGCTGGAGCCGTGGCGGGCCGAGGTGAGCGCCGTGGCGCACGGCACGATCAGCGTGGTGGCCGCGTGGATCTGGTGGCCCCGCGGGGAGGCGTAGGAGCCCCGGACGGATCCTGGGGTTCGAACGGGGTCTGCATCACGCAGATGACGCAGATGGACGCGGATGACGCAGACACGAGGCCCCCACCGGATCCGCATCCGCCGGTCACGGAGTTCGGAAGGCGCTGATTCGCGCGCGGAACGTCCAGGAGGGGGCACGATGCAACCGTTCCCGCGCCCCTCCTCTGCGTCGGAAGGGATCGAGCTTCGAGCGTCCCGAGGCATCACGCAGATGACGCAGAAGGACGCGGATGACGCAGAAACGAGGCCGCTACGGGTCGAGCGCCTTCGCGTCCCCGGGGCCTGGCGCTCTGGGTGAAGAAGGGTCCTACGGCGCGGCGAATCGCGGACAACCGAACTTCAAGCGATCGACCGATGTCTCTGTGGGGTCTGACCCCAGGAAGACATGGGTCGATCGTTTGGAGTCGACTCTTCGCGGACCGGTCGGCCTCCCAACCCTTCGGAACCCGCTGCACATCGGGGATGATCGCCACGAACTCCCGCAGCGTCGGTGGAGTCACCCTCAGCCGGACTCTGCTCCGCGGCACCCGGCTCTGGTGGATCCCGACGGCGGCCCCGGGGCGAGCTTCCGACGGTCGGGACCCGGCCTCGGTCTCACCCTGGCACCGGTTTCGGTTTCACGACGGTGCCCGGGGAAACGAGGACGCTCGACCCGCGACGGCCTGGTTTCTGCGTCATCTGCGCCCTTCTGCGTCATCTGCGTGATGCCTCGGGACGCTCGAAGCTCGACCCTTGCACGTAGAGGAGGGCGCAGGAACGGATGCGTCGTGCCCTCCTGGACATTTCGCGCAGGTCAGAAGCCCGTGACCTCTTCGGCCGTGAGCAGCTGCTCGGCGAGCTTGCGGACACGGGGGTTCGGGTCGGCCTTGAACCGCATCACGCGCCGCCGCACGTCGTCGTCGAAGCGGCAGGCGAGGATGCGGAGGAGCGCGATCTTCTGCGGGACCGTGGCGGTGTTCTGCTGCCAGAACTGCCACCACTGGGCCTTGCGCTTGTCGAGCCACTCGATGAACGGCTCGGCGGTCCAGCTCGGATTCAGCAGGAGCAACGTCCACAGCTCTTCGACCCGGGCCGCCCAGCCCGGCGTGGCGAGGAACCGCCGGAGCTTCGCGTCGATCGCGGGGTCGCCGCCGGGGCGCGTAGGGCCCATCGCGTCGAGGAACGCGAGCTCTTCGTAGTCCTGGGTCGCACGCGGGTCGATCAGCGAATTGGCCTCGAAGATCGGGCGCACGTGGTCGTTGGCGAAGCGCTCCATGTCGGGGAGGCCGCCCTCGTGGTTCAGGATCTGCAGCGCGCGCTGCTCGACCTGGACCGCATCCGGCCGCTTGTGCCGGTCGTACGTCGTCATGTGACCGAGCAGGTCGCGCAGCGCCTTCTCGCCGGCCGGCGAGAGCCCGCGGATCTCGAGCGCCGCGAGCGCGTCGGCCATCTGCCGCGCGTGGACGTTCGGCCGCATGGAGAGCTTGATGCGGTCGCCCTTGAGCAGCTCGTAGAACACCAGACCGAGCGCGTACACGTCGAGCCGCGGGCCGTCGGGCGCCCCGTCGAGGCGCTCGGGGGCCATGTACGCGCGCGCGCCCAGCACCATCGAGACGGTCTCGGACCGCTTGCCCTCGAAGTCGCCCCGCGCGATGCCGAAGTCGACGACCTTCACGCCGCCCTGCAGCGACAGGAGGATGTTCGACGGCTTGATGTCGCGGTGGATGATGTGCATCGGCGCGCCCGTCGCGCCGGACGGCGCCGAGTACGCGGCGTGGAGCGCCCGTGCGGACTGGCGGATCAGCTCGAGGGACACACGCCCGTCGATACCCTCGGGATGACAGTCGACGAGATCCTGCAGCGAGCAGCCCTGGACCCACTCCATGACGACCACGGGGCGCTCGTCGACCTCGAGCATCTCGTAGACCTTGAGGATGTTCGGATGCTCGATCTTGGCGAGCATGGTGGCCTCGTCGTGGGTGCGCGTGAGGACCTTGCGGTTGTGCTTGAACCGGTCCTTCAGGACCTTCAGCGCGTAGAACCGCCGCGACGTCCAGTCGAACGCGACGCAGACCGTGCCGAACGTGCCTGCCGCAGTCACCTGGACGATCTGGAAGTCCCACGCCAAACGTCACCCGCTCCGCTGCCGCTCTAACGCGTGTGGCGTTGGCCGCCTGCTGTCGTCAGCCGCGCGCCTGGGCGGCGAGCG
This sequence comes from Alphaproteobacteria bacterium, assembly GCA_020632875.1. Taxonomy (GTDB): domain Bacteria; phylum Myxococcota_A; class UBA796; order UBA796; genus JACKEQ01. Next base: position 332,305 of record JACKET010000004.1, on the reverse strand, counting down.
CGGACAACAGCCCCTTCACGAGGTCGACGCCGCGCGCCACGGTGCCGCGGAGGCCGTCGTTCTGCTCGGCCCACGCGAGCGCCTGGGGGAGCGGGATCTGGAGCGGCGGGTCGGGGAACACCGCGGCGGAGACGCTGCGCATGGCGCGCCCGAGGTCCATCAGCACGGGGAGGCGGCGCACTCCGCCACCCCCCGGATCCGCGCACCGGTCGGGGTCGGACGCGACGAGCAGGTCGCGGCACGCGAACGGCCGGCTGGCGTACACCTGGCACGCCTCGTCTTCGAGGAACGGGCAGGCGTTGCCCAGCGCGAAGTAGTCGAGCACGACCTGGCGCCCTTCGGGGCCGGGCTGGATGTCGGCGATGCGCGCATCCATGCCGGTCTCGCGCAGGCGCTCCCGCACGGCGTCGAAGCGGGCCGCGATGCGCGCGCGCTGGTCGGCGGGCAGGGCGTCGTAGGCATCCTTCAGCGCGAAGGCCTCGATGGGGGACACCGGGACGAGCTGGCGGCAGCAGTGCCCGCAGCCCTTGCGGCACTGCACGGGTGTGCCATGCTGCTCGGCGAGCTTCACGACGACCTCGCCGAGGGCGTCGGCGAGCTCGGCGCCCGGCGCCATCACGGCGGCGACGGGCACCTTCTCCTCCGTCGTGCCGAGCGCGACGGTGAGCGGGCCCGCGGGGGTCTGGAGCGTGACGGGGATGCGGACGGTCGACATGTGGCGCAGCGTACCTCATGGCTGACGCGGATCCGCAGCGGACGGGGCTCGGAATCGGCGGTGCGGTCGCCGTGGGGCTCGTGCTCGTCGGGCTGATCGCCGTGCTCCTGCGCCAGCCGGGCGCCGAGGCGCCGCCGGAGCGCGACTGGCGTGCGCAGATCGCGGCGTGGCGCCATCCCGACGGCCTGCCCGACCTGCCCCTGGTCGACGAGCGCGGCGCGCCGTTCGGGCTGCACGCGCTGGCGGACCGCTGGGTGCTGGTGGGGTTCGTCTTCACCCGGTGCGGCAACCAGGAGGCCTGCCCGCTGACCATGGCGCAGATGCGCGCCGTGCAGGCCGCCTGGACCGACGATCTACCGCCGCTCCACCTGCTCACCGTGACGATCGACCCGGCGTACGACACGCCGGAGCGCCTCGCCGCGTACGCCGAGCGCTTCGGGCGCGAGGCGGACGGCCCGGTGCCCTGGACCCTCGCGACGGGTGACCCGGAGCTCCTCGAGCACGGGCTGCCGGCGCTGTTCAACCTGCTCGTCCTCCCGGAGGACGGGACGCTGACCCACACCGTGAAGCTCGCGCTGCTGAAGCCCGGCCTCGTCCTCGACGCGGAGTGGGAGGGGCACGTCGGCCCCGCGGAGATCTTCGCGCGGATGCGGTAGGCTCCGGCCCATGGATGCATGGCTCAACGACTGGGCCCAGCTGATCTTCCGCTGGGTCCATGTTCTCGCCGCGATCGCCTGGATCGGGCACGCGTTCTTCTTCCACAGCATGGAGAAGGCGCTCCGCGCGCCGGAGGTCGATGGCGTCGACCCCGACGTGCACGGCGAGCTCTGGATGGTGCACGGCGGCGGGTTCTTCCGCATGCAGAAGACCCGTGTGCTGCCGCCCGTCTACACGGGGCACCTGCACTGGTTCAAGTACGAGGCCGGGCTCACGTGGGTGTCGGGCTTCCTGCTGCTCGTGGCGCTCTACTACCTGACGGGCGGCGTGCTGATGATCGACGCCAGCGTCATGCAGATGTCGGCGACGACGTCCGTGGCGATCGGGCTCGGCACGCTGATCTTCGGCTGGGTGGCGTACGACTTCATCTGGGCCGGTCCGATCGGCAGGGTGGGGAAGGACCCCACGCTCGGCACGATCCTCACGGTGCTGCTCATCGCGTCCATCGGCGTCGGGCTGACCTTCGTGCTGTCGGGGCGCGCCGCGTTCCTGCACACGGGCGCGCTGCTCGGCACGATCATGACGGCGAACGTCTGGATGCGGATCATCCCGGGCAGCAACAAGATGGTCGCGGCGCTCGAGAAGGGCGAAGAGCCCGACCTGCGCCTCGGGGCCATCGGCCACCAGCGGTCCGTGCACAACGGCTACATGCACTTCCCGATCGTCTTCCTGATGATCTCGAACCACTACCCGTTCACGTTCGGCAGCGAGTGGTCGGCGGTCCTGCTGCTCGTCATGCTCGCGCTCGGCGCGGCCACCCGGCAGCTCTTCTACGACGGGTGGAGCGCGCACTGGGCCGTGAAGGGCGTCGTGGGGCTCGGCACCGTGGCGGTGCTCGCGCTGACGTTCCCGAAGCCGCCGGCGCCTCCGCCGGACCCCGCCAGCACGGCGAAGACCGACGGCACCCCGATCGACCCGGCCACGGCGAAGCAGGTGCGCGGCGTCGTGCGCTTCGAGGGCGAGGCGCCGCCGCCGAAGGAGCTCAAGCTCTACGGCGACTGCCTGAAGCTCGCGACGGGGCCCGTGTACGACGACAGCGTGCTCGTGGCGGACGGGAAGCTCCAGAACGCGTTCGTCTGGATCGACACGGGCTGGGAGGGGTTCCAGATCCCGGCGGCGCCGTCCGCCGAGGTCGAGGTCGATCAGCGCGGCTGCGTCTACGCTCCGCGCATCCACGGGGCGCGCGTCGGCCAGCCCGTGACGTTCGTGAACTCCGACTCGATGTTCCACAACGTCCGCACGGTCGCGAAGGACAACGACACGTTCAACCTGAACATGCCGGCGAAGGACCAGCGCATCACGCGCACGTTCCTCCGGCCGGAGCGCATGGTCGCGGCCCGCTGCGACGTGCACCCGTGGATGCTGTCGCACATCGGGCTCGTCGAGCACGACTGGTGGGCGATCAGCGGCGAAGACGGGAGTTTCTCGTTCGATGGCGTGCCGCCGGGCACCTACACCGTCAAGGCGTGGCACGAGGTGTTCGGCGAGCGCACGGCCGAGATCACGGTGGGTGCCGACGCCCCGTCCGTCGAGCTCGTGTTCACGCCCGCTGGCGGGTAGGGCGTCCCCAGCGGGGCATCGGCGCCGCGGCAAATTGATCGCAGGCTCGGTGGGATCGTCGGTCCTCTTGCCGTTTTCCGCCGGTCGACTTAAGGCACGCGCCTTGCATTGCCATAGACCGTCTGATCTGGTCTGTTTGGAGTTGCCATGTTTGTCACGGCCCTTCTCGCCCTCTTCGCCTGCAGCGAGTACGACCTCGGCACGGATCCCGATTCCCCCGAGCTGGTCGTCGAGCCGCCCGAGTCCAACGCCGGTGGCCATGCCACGCGCGACACCGACGGCGACGGCGTGGTCGACAGCGAAGACGAGGATGCCGACGGCGACGGCGTGATCAACACCCTCGACCCCGATCCCGACGGCGACGGCATCCCCGGGTGGACCCTCGACTCCGACCCCAGCGACGATCCCGTCGTCGACATCACCACGAACCTCCCCAGCCTCGAGGTGGGCAGCGTGCGCGGCCGCGTCTGCGCGCCCAACGAGACCACGTGGGTCGCCGGTGCGAACGTCCAGATCGTCACGTCGCAGGGCATCTACCTCACCACCACCAACGGCGACGGCTGGTGGCAGCTCGATGGTCTCCCCCCCGGTGACTACACGGTCCTCATCTGGAAGGGCCACTTCTCGACGACCCTCGAGGTCACCGTCGAGAACGGCTCGATCACCGAAGAGGTGTACGAGCAGTGCGTCGAGCAGGGCCTCGTCCGCGTGGCCGTCGTCACCGGCGAGTACGACTCGATCGGCTCGGTGCTGAGCCACCTCGGCATCCAGTTCGACGTGGTGAACGGCCTGAACGACGCCGTCGCGACGGGCTTCCTCACCGACTACTCGCAGCTCGATCAGTACGACATGATCTTCTTCAACTGCGGGATGAGCTTCGCCTGGCTCGAGAACGACGAGGCCACGGTGGCGGCGAACCTGCGGCAGTTCGTCGATGCGGGCGGCTCGATCTACGCGTCCGACTGGGCGTACCTGATGGTCGAGGAGCCGTTCCCGACGGCGCTCACCTTCATGGGGGACGACAGCGAGCCCGGCACCGCGTTCGTCGGCGCTGCGGGCTTCACCGAGGCCGTCGTCGTCGACCCGGCCATGGCGAACCTGCTGGGCGGCAACCTCGCAGAGCTGAACTACGACCTCGACATCTGGGCCGCGATGCAGGCCGTGAACGAGGGCGAGGTGCTGCTGCAGGGCGACTTCGAGTACTACGTCGACCCGTCGTCGAGCCTCGAGACGATGCCCGCGAATGCCCCGCTTGCCGCCCGGTTCTCGCACGGCGGCGGCAAGGTCACCTACACCTCGTTCCACAACGAGGTGCAGACCACCTTCGACATGGCGCGCCTGCTGGAAGACATCGTCCTCTCGCTCTGATCGCGGCTACTCCACCGCGCTGGTGTAGTTGTCGTCGAGCTCGAACTGGCCTTCGCCGTCGAGCCCGGTCCACGTGCCCACCAGGCCGACGGAGTTCTCGCAGCGGGTCTCGCGGGTGATGAAGCAGTCGCGGTCGAGGCAGTCGTTCTCGGTCGCGTAGTTGTCGGTCGCGCCGACCTCGTACGCGGGGATCTCGCCGTAGTAGAGGCCGGTCTGGGTGTCGTTCCAGCGGTCGGTCTCGGTCCAGGTCTCGGTGAAGCGGCTGTCGAAGTTCGCCGTGCCCGAGAGCCAGCGGTTGTTCTCGCGGGTGATCGTGTAGACCGTGTTGATCTCGTTGTCGACGACCTCTTCGTACGCGTAGCCGCTGTTGTGCGTGCGGCCGTCGCGGTCCATGAGCGTCGCGACGTAGGTGAACTCCCAGGTGTCGCCGTCGATCTTCGAGCCGGGGATCACGTCGTCCCCCACGACCATCACGGCGTCGTCGGCACGCCCGTGGCTGATGCGGGCGAAGAAGATGTCGAGGGACTGCTCGTGCTCGTCGATGTCGCTCCAGGCGTTGTTGCCCTGGCCGCCGATGCTCGCCGAGCGGAGGTTGGTCGACCACGCGGTGTTGCAGTTGGCCTCGGGGCTCGGCGCCTCGAACATCCAGACGCCCTCGAGCGGGCCTCCGCCGAGGACGTCGCAGCCGGTGACGGTGAAGGTGACGAGAGCGAGGAGTGCTTTGCGCATGGTGTGCCTCCGCAGGGGGTGCGTTGATGGAGGCCATGTACGCGCTCGGAGGGGCTTCCTTCACGTAGCGTGGTGTTGCGACGTGTTTCAGGGCTCGCGGATCGGCTCAGGACCTGGATTCACAGGAGAATCAGAATTTTGTTTCGAGAGATCGGTGGGCTCGTCGGCGCACGCGGGGACGAGGAGGGACGCGACGGCCGCCTTCACGAGCCGCACGGTTCCGCGCGGCTCTGGGTCGGGCTCGCCCTCGAGCATCTCCCGAACGTGAGCATCCCGGCCCTCGCACCCTTCGGAGGTCGCGAGGATCGCGTTCACCCAGGTGCGGGCCTCGTGCACGTCGTCGACGATCGCCGGAGTCTCGAGGCACCCCAGGACGCGGGCCGTGCGGGGGAGGATCGCGAGCCGCGCGAAGGTCCCCCGGTCGCGAACGGGGACCTCGTCGTCGATCATGAGCGCGTCGATCTCCTCGGCCAACAGGGCCCAGTCGCGGCCATCGGCCACGGCCTCGCAGAGGTCGCTCCCGCCGTGCGTTCCCGCGAGCGACCGCGCCAGCTCGCGCATCCCCACGGGGGTGAACGGCGCGATACCCCGGAGGAACCGCGTCTGGGCGGTGGCGAGCTCGCGGGTGCGCGCGTCGTACGCCTCGATGCGTTCGCGTCCCCGCACGTCGAGCTGCACACCCTCGATCGCCTCCAGCTCGGCCGCCAGCTCTGCGGTCGCGCCCGAGATCATCGCCCGCTCGCGCGCGATGCGGAGCCGGAGCTCGACGTCGATCGGCGCGCCTCCGTTCCGTGGCGGCGGCATCGGCTTCAGCCCCTTCACCGTGGCGAGCAGGCTCTCGAGCGCGGCCAGACGTGCCTCGGGCCGCGGCCCGGCACATTCGAGCGTCATGTGGAGCAGGGTGACGCGATGCCGCTCGTTCGCGGCGACGAACTCCCAGGGGCTCCCGGAGGGGATCCGCGCCACCACGTCGGGGATGTCGTCGAGGATGTCGGCCTCGGTGCGCGCGAGCTTCCCGCCGAGCCCCCACTTCAGCGCGGCCGAGGCCACGGCGCTGCGGAGGTAGTGGGGCTCGGCTTCGACGAATCGACCGTCGTTCCGGACCAGCATGTGGCGCATCTCGCGAGCGGCCTGGCAGTGCTGGCGTTGGTCGTCGAGGATGCTGAAGCGCAGGAGCAGGCGGGCCAGATCGTCGACGGACTTCGTGCGCTTCGAGATCTGCATCTCGTCAGGGGACTTCTGGAGGGCTCGCTCGAGCATCGCGGTTCGCGTCTCAGAGGCCTCTGCCGAGCGGTCGAGGGTGTCGTGCTCCTGACGCATCCGCTCCTGGCTCGAACGCCGGATCGCGAGGTCGAAGCCCGGGTCGAGCTGGGCCGCGGAGTCGAAGTGGGCGAGTGCGGCATCGGTGTCGCCCGTCGCGCTCGCGCGCCGGCCCTGGCCGTACTCGACGAGGGCCTCGAAGCTCTCGGTCGGGACGTCACCCAACACGCGCCGGCGGATCCCGGGGCTCACCTGCACACCCATGTCGTCGACGAGCGCGAGGACGGCCTCTTTCTGGACCGTGACGAAGTCACCCGACGCGCCGCTACCGGCCGCACGCGCCACGACCCGACCGGACGGGGCCTCGACCAGCTCGAAGGACAGGTCGAGCGTCTGATCGTGCACGCGCCAGGAGCCCCGCAGCGCTAGCTCGACACCGAGGTCGGTCGCGGACTGCGCCGCGTCTTCGGGCGAGACGCCGTCGCGCTTGCTGAGCTCGACGGAGGCGAGGAGCGAGGGCGGCGACTCGATGTCGATGCCCGGCATCTGGGAGAGGTCGCGCTCGACGAGGTCGGCCAGCGCGAAGCCCAGGCCCCGGTGCTTCTCGCTGCCCTCGTCCTGCTCGAGCGGGAATACGATCAGGCTGCTCGCGGCTGCGTTCTGGAGGGCCAGGAGGGCCACTGCGGTCATTCGGTCACCGAGCTCCTACACAGTGTTCGAACCCGCGGGGCCGCCTGCCGCCACCATCATTTTCCGTCATCGCACAGAGGCCACCAGGGTCGGTCGGCGTACCGCTCGCGGACCTGCTCGAGGGTCCGGTCGCCCGGCATCGGCGCGATGTGATCCGCAATCCAGCGCGCCTTCTTCGCCGCGAGCTTGCCCTGGGGCGACCGCTTGTTCGGGCTCGGGAGGATCGCGACGAGGCGCGCGGCCTGATCGGCGCTGAGCGCATCGGCGCCCCGCCCGTACCAGTGCTGGGCCCCCGCTTCGAAGCCGAAGGTGCGGGGCCCGGTCTCGGCGACGTTCAGGTACAGCTCGAGGATGCGCTCCTTCGGGACGAGGAGCTCGAGCCACACCGTGTAGTAGGCCTCGAGCCCCTTGCGGACCCAGCTGCGGTTCTGGGACAGGAACACGTTGCGTGCGGTCTGCTGCGAGATCGTGGAGCCCCCGCGGACCGAGCCGCCCTTCGCGTTGTGCTCCAGCGCCGCGCAGATCCCCTGCACGTCGAAGCCCGCGTGCACCCAGAACAATCCGTCCTCGCTGGACACCGCGGCCCTCGGGACGTGCGATCCGAGCGCGGACATCGGGGTGTAGCGCACGTCGGGGAGGTCGAGCTCGCCGGTCTCCAGGAGGTGGTCGCGGGTCGCGCCGAGCATCGTCAGGGTGAGGCGTGGCGAGGCCCAGCGCACCATGAGCGCCTGGGTCGCGGGGATCGTCGCGCAGCCCGGCAACACGAGCAGCGCGGTGAGCACGAGGTCGCGGATCACGCGCGCAGCTCGTCGGCGAGCCCGTCCTCGCCGGCCTTCGCGCAGACCGAGGCGGCCAGGTCGCGCAGGGACCGCGCCCAGGTGTGCCCCGTGTCCGCACGCCCGGACGCCGCGCGCGACACGGCTTTCCAGTCGCCGCCGAGCGCCGCGGCGAGGGCGTTCAGCGCGAGCGTCGCGCCGATGCGCGCGTGGTGGTCGAGGTGCGACAGGCTCGGGCGGAACGCCGCCAGCGCGAGCTCGCCGTCGCCGTTCGCGAGCTGGCTGCGCATCAGCCGGATGCGCGCCGACCCCGCTTCGAGCGCGGCCCCGAGGGTGTCGTAGCGCGTCGCGGCCGCCTCGAAGTGCAGCGCCGCGGGCTCGTGCTGGCCGCGTGCCGCGAGCAGCGCGCCGAGCTCCACGTTCGCATCGGCGACCAGGCGGCCGAGGCCGAGGTCGGACAGCGCGCGGAGCGCCAGCTCGTACTCCGCGTGGGCGTCGTGCCCCGCCGCGTCGCGTGCGCGGGCGAGCTCGAGGCGGGCATTGGCCTGCTCGACGGGGTCCCGGGCGAGCAGGGGGATGGCGGTCTGGAGCTCGAGCAGCGCCTGGTCGGGCTCGCCCTCCATCCGGTGCAGGCGGCCGAGGCCCAGGTGCGCGAGGCCCTGGACCCGGGCGTCCTTCGCGGCGACCGCCCTGTCGAGCAGCTCGCCGAGCGTCGCCGCGGCCCGCGGGTGCTCGCCGAGCATCAGGAACCGGCGGACCTCGCCGACCATCGCGTGCAGCTCGGCGCCGCGCCATCCGTTCGCGCGGGAGGCCTCGATCACGCGGCGGTGGAAGCGCTCTGCGACCTCTGGAGCGCCGAGCTCGAGGTGGATGCGCGCGGTGAGCGTCCACACGCGCGCCCAGCGCTTGTCGGTCTCGGGCAGGCCGACCCCGAGCATCGCGCGCGTCGTCGTGTCGAGGAGGGACAGCGCAGCGCCCGCGCCCATCGTGACGAGGCGCTGCTCGACCCCGCCGAGCAGGGGCGCGATGGCCGTCTCGACCTGCCCCGCCTGGAGCAGGTGCCGCCCGAGGCGCTCCGCCGGCATCGTGAGCCGGTCGGGGTTGCGCGCCATGAGCATCGTCGCGGCGGCGAGGTTGTGGCCCTCCCAGCGCCCCGCCTCGCGGGCGGACCGCTCCAGCGCCTCCTTCAGCATGGAGTGCACGAAGCTCCACCGCTCGGGGGAGCCTACGGCGAGGCGCTCGGAGAGCAGGCGCTCCACGAGCCGCTGGCGCATCCGGCGCCCGCCGGGGAAGCGGTCTCCGAAGAAGCCCTGCGGGTCGTCGACGGCCTGGTGCCACTCGGCGGCGACGACGTCCTGGCCGAGCGCCGCGGCCATCTCGAGCGCCGTGCGCGCCTCGTCGTCGAACTCCGCGAGGATGCGCTCGAGCCGGCTCGACCAGACGGCATGCAGGTCGTCGGGCAGGGTGGGGACGGCCTCGGGCTTGAGCCGGAACCCGTCGGGACCGGGCTCGAGGGCGCCGCGCTGCACCCAGTCGCCGACGAGCTGGACCGCGAACAGCGGATTGCCCGCGGTGCGCTCGCCGATCTGGCGCAGGATGGCGTCATCGAGCGGGAGCAGCTCGCGGATCAGCCGCTCGTGGTCGGCCGGGGGCAGGGGACCGCACTCGATCACCGTAGTGGCGGGATGCTCGAGGAGCTGGGCGAGACGCCGGCTCTCGTCGGGACGGTCGGCCAGCGCCTCGTCGCGGACCGTGGCCACGAGGAGCTGGGCGAACGGCTCGCTCGACTGCGCCGCGAGGATGTGGCGCGCAAGGCCGAGCCCGTGGAAGCCCCACTGGACGTCGTCGAGCCACGTGATGACGGGGCGATCCGTAGCGAGCCGGCGGAACACCCGCGCGACCGCGGCGTGGTACTCGGACGGCCGCGTGAGGCGCACGACGTTCGCCACGACCTCGTTCGCGGCGGCGGGCGACATCAGCTCGGTGAGCGCGAGCGCCTCGTCGTCGCTGCCCCCCGCGGATCGCACCCAGTCGGCGACCCGCTCGGCCACCTCGTCGCGGTCGAGGTCGTGGGTGCGGAGGTACCGCATCCCGAGCTCGCGGATCGCGGACCCCGGCTGCAGCTCGGGCCCGAAGTGCGCCTCGGTGACGTGGGCCGCACCGGTCTCGGACGCGCGCTCGCAGAGCCACCGCGCCAGGCGGCTCTTCCCGGTGCCAGCGGCCCCGCGCAGCACGACCAGTCGGGCCTCGCCGGTGGCGTGCACCTCGCGGAGCGCGCTCCACAGGCGGTCGCGCTCGGACTGCCTCCCGACCATCGGGATGCTGCGGAGGCCGTAGAGCGAGAGCCCGGCACCGACCAGCTGCATGGACGGCGGGTCGGGCAGGGCGCGTCGCCAGCTCGCCGGGATCGGCGCGGCGCGGGGCACCTCGCCGTCGGCGAACGACACGGGCGCGGGTGCGGGGGCCTCGAGCGCGTTCCGCCACGTCTCGCCGAGCGAGATCTTCGTGGCGTCGAGCGCGGCCTCGGCGGCCGGGTCGGTCTCGAAGTCCTCGGGGAAGGCCGCCGTCGCGGGATCGCCGAGCGCCAGCAGCGCGGCGGCGGCATCGGCTGCGGACTGGAAGCGCAGGAACCGGTCCTTCCGCATCAGCGTCGACAGCCACGCCTGGAAGCCTTCGGGAAGCTCGTGCACGGGATCGAGAGGCCTCGGCTGGGCCGTGAGGTGGTCGATCATGATGGCGTGACCGGGCCGCTTGCTCGCGAACGGGGTCTTGCCACTGGCGAGGACGTACGCGACGCACCCGAGCGCGTAGAGGTCGGTCCAGGGCCCGTGGTCGCGCCACTGCCCACGGACCTGCTCGGGGGCCATGAACATGGGCGTGCCCATGATGGCCTCCTCCATGGGCCCGGTGTGCTCGGTGTCGAGCGCGTGCGCGATGCCGAAGTCCGAGAGCTTGAGGCCCGGGCGCAGGTCGCGGGGGTTCGCGACGAGGATGTTGCTCGGCTTGAGGTCGCGGTGGATGACGTTGCGCGCGTGCGCGTGCGCGAGGCTCTCGAGGACGGCGAGCAGGATGGCCTTGAGCCCGGGCCACGGCAGGGCGCCCGTGAGGTGGGAGAGCGTGCCGCCGCTCGCGAGCTCCATCGCGAGCCACGGGCTGCCGGCGACGATGTCCTCGAACGCCTCGTCCGGCTGGACCGTGCCGTGATCGAGGACCATCACGATGCCCGGGTGGTCGAGGGCCGCGACGGCGCGGATCTCCTGCCGGAAGCCCTCGAGGAAGCGCTCGTCCTTCACCACGTGGCCGTGGAGCACCTTGATGGCGACGGGCGTGCCCTGCGTGGCATGGTCGGCGCGCCACACGCGCCCCATGCCGCCGCGAGCGATGGGTCGTACGAGTCGGAAGGGTCCCAGTCGGATGGACATGGCGGCATGGTAGCAGCGGGGCTATCGTGCACCGTCACGAACGGAGTCAAGATGCGCTGGACCGCCCTGATCGCCCTGTCCCTCACGCTCTCGGTGGGATGCAAGAACACCGATCTCGTGCTCGACACGGACGTGGATCGCCTCGACCGCGATGGCGACGGCTACAACCAGAGCCAGGACTGCGACGACGACGACGCCACGGTGCATCCGGATGCCGAAGACACCGTGGGCGACGGCGTCGACAACAACTGCGACGAGGTCGACGGCATCGACGGCGACGGCGACGGCTTCGCGAGCGAGGCGAGCGGCGGCGACGACTGCGACGACGACGCGTTCGCCATCAACCCCGACATCGACGACATCGGCTGGAACGAGATCGACGAAGACTGCAACGGCTCCGACCGGCACGACTACGGCACCATCGGCGTCGGCGACCGCGTGAGCTGCGCCGTGCGCTCGACGGGCGAGCTCGACTGCTGGGGCACCGATCTGCGCGGCGAGGTCTCGAACCGGCCGACGGGCCCCGGCGTGACGGAGATCGCGGGGGGCGCCGGGTGGATGTGCGCCATCCAGGGCGGCTCCATCGTGTGCTGGGGCAGCGACGACAACGGCATCGTCACCAACGTCCCCGCGGGCACGACCTGGCAGCAGCTGTCGGCGGGCGTCGACACCGCGTGCGCGCTGAGCAACGTGGGGGCCGCGGTGTGCTGGGGCAACGACGACTACCTGCAGGTCACGCAGACCCCCCAGCAGGAGATGCTGCAGATCGCGCCGGGCGACCGCCACGTCTGCGGCGCGGTCGAGGCGGGCAACGGCATCGCGGTGTGCTGGGGCGACAACGGGTTCGAGCAGGCGACGCCCGACACGGGCTCGTACCTCCAGATGGCCTCGGGCGACGACCACAGCTGCGGCATCCTCCAGGATCGCACCCTGAAGTGCTGGGGCCGCGACAACTTCGGCCAGAACAACCCGCCGAACCGCAAGGGGCCCTACACCGACATCTCGGCGGCGGGCGACTCCGCGTGCGGCATCCTCTCGGCGACCACGCTCGAGTGCTGGGGCGCGAACAACTACGGGCAGATCGACCCGCCGGCGCTCACGGCGCTCGACGTCGAGATGGGCCCCACCCACGCGTGCGCGTTGAACGGCGCGGGGCTCGTGTTCTGCTGGGGCGACAACGGCAGCGGGCAGACCGACGTCCCGTAGCGACACCACGCTGCAGTTGCCGGTCGTCGAACCGGCGGGAAAGCTTCTGCTGATGTTGACCGTGTTCACCCTCCTCGCCGGCCCCGCGTGGGCCTGCGACGAAGATCAGGCCGTCGACGTGCTCGCGATCAGCCCGGAAGACGGGTCGGTGGGCGTGCCGCTCGATGCGCGCGTGGTGCTCCAGGTGCGTGGGCGCGGCGCGCTCGAGGCCGTCGGCGTGAGCTTGAGCGACACGCGCGGCATCGTGCCCGGCGAGTGGAGCGTCGAGCGCACCGAGGGGATGGTCGGCATCTGGACCTTCACGCCCGCCGGCGGCTTCTCGCCCGACGAGGCGTACCGCATCGCGCTGGACGCGCCGGCCACGACGGATGCCGGCTACGAGGGCGACTGGGCGGTCGAGTTCGAGACCGGCGACCACGACGGAGCCGGCCTCGCGGTCGATCCCGAGCTCGCGCTGGTGTCGGTGGGCCAGGCGACCACGGGCATGGAGTCGCGGTGCGAGCCGGTGGCCTTCCGCCGCGTCGAGGCGATGTTCACGCCGGGCGAGGTGCGGCGTCCCTCCGAGGAGTGGATGTTCCTCTACCTGGCGGACGAGGGCGGCGACCGGCTGCTCGAAGCGAAGCGGCTCGACTCGCGCGACTGGGGCGCGGCGCTGCAGGTGTTGGTGCCCGAGCCGGGCGAGGCGTTCTGCCTGTTCGCGGTCCACCGCAACGCGTCGGGCGACGAGGGCGTCTCGAACCCGGCGTGCTTCGAGGCCGAGGGCCTGCCCGACGACGCGCTGGTGGCGTACTACGGCGGTGGCACCTGCGGCGGAGGCTGTGCGTCGGTGTCGCCGGTGTTCGGGGTGTGGGCGCTGGTGCCGTGGTTCCTGCGTCGTCGGCGGGTCACGGCGTAGGCGGGATCGACGGTGCTCTCCGCGCCAGGGCGACCGGAGGGTGCGGCGTAGCCGCAGTCGCGCAGCGACCGAGCGTCAGCGAGCCCGGAGGGGGCCCGCCGACCGCCGGACCGGAGGGCCGGCGGGCGGGGCGCCCATCGGGAGCGTTAGGAGAGGCCGCGAACCATGCCGGAGGCCGGGTGCGACTGATCTACGGGGCGGGAGGCCACGGGCGCGTGCTGCTCGACGCGTTGCGTGCCCAGCACGCCGAGCCCGACGGCTTCATCGACGACGGCAAGCTCGGCCAGACCATCGACGGGCTGCCGGTGTTCCCGCGCGCGATCCTCGACGAGCGCGCCGACGTCGAGGTGTTCCACGGCATCGGGTACATCGACGTGCGCCGGCGGATCGGGCTCGAGCTGAAGGCGCGGGGCGTCGTCACGCCGACCGTCGTGCATCCCCGCGCGTGGGTGTCGCCGCGTGCGACGCTGGGCCCCGGCACGGTCGTGTACGCGGGCGTCGTGGTGAACACGGGTGCCGTGGTGGGCGAAGGCGTGATCCTGAACACGGGGTGCGTCGTGGAGCACGACGTGCAGATCGGCGACTGGGCGCACGTCTCGCCCAATGCGACCCTCGGCGGGGCCGCGCGCGTCGGCGCCTCGACGTGGATCGGGCTCGGGAGCACGGTGCTGCCGCTGGTCTCGGTCGGCGCGAACAGCATCCTCGGCGGCGGGGCAGTGGCGAACCGCGACGTGCCGGACGACGTGGTGGCGGTCGGGGTCCCCGCGCGCGTGATCAAGCAGCGCCAGGTCTGAGCGATCAGTCGCCCGCGAACATCGTGGCGCGGGCGCCTTCGTCGATCATCGACTGGCCCGCCTTGAACGTGATGGTCATGACGCGGGACAGCTTCACGACCGTGCCGGCGGTGATCGAGACCTCGTCGCCGCGCTCGAGCACGTTGCCGTCGACCTCGGTACGCCCGCGGCTGACGGGGCGGAGGATGAAGCCCTTGGGGCTGCGCCGGAGCTCGAAGTGCCACCGCGAGATCTGGCGGTTGAGCGTGGGGTCGTCGAGCGTGAGGACGATGTCGTTGGCCTGCATGCCGTCGTGCATGCCGAGGCGCCCGAACGTGATGGTGGGCTTGTTGGGCAGCGAGATCTTCTGCCCGGTCTCGTCGATGTAGATGAAGCCCGGGAACAGGGAGTGGTCGAGCCAGTCGAGCATGAACAGGTCGACCGGCTTCGCGAGGCCCTTCAGCTCGGTGGCGCCGAGGGGGCGGCACCGGAGGCGATGCGTGTTGGCGAGCTCGTTGAACGCTGCGCGGGACAGGCGGATCTCGTCGATGCGGGCGCTGGCGGCCACCCGGGCTGCGAGGTTGACCGCGTCACCCGTGACCATCTCGCCGTTGGTGAGCACCTGGCCCCAGTGCAGGCCGCAGCGCAGGTGCATCATGTGGGCCGGCTCGAGCGCGACGTTCTGCTCGTCGACGAGGCTCATGACCTCGATCAGCACCTCGGCGCCGGCCTGAGCGGTGGGCACCACGGCGAAGGCGCCGTCGCCGGCGGTGTCGACGATGCGGCCGTCGTGGCGCTCGAGGATCTCTTCGAGCGCATCGATGTGGCGCTGCTGGAGGCGGCGGCCAGCCTCGTCGCCGAACTGCTGGAAGTACTTCGTGGACCCGACGATGTCGGTGAAGATGAGCCCGAGATCCTTGCCGAACCGGCGCCGGAGCACGGAGGACAGGTGGTCCTGCGTCCGGATGATGTCGGTCAGCGACATCGTTTCGAAGGATTCGTAGAGGTCGTCGCGGTCCACTTGGCTCCCCGGTGCCGCATCTTACCCGCTGCGGCGGTCGCGCTCACCTTCCGGTGATGTCTCGCGCCTCGCACAGCTCCATTTCGACGGCGCGGCGGGCGATGTCGTAGGGAAATCCCCGGCGCCCGAGCTTGGCCAGAGTGCGCTGCGGATCGGGGGTCTCGGCCCACGGCCCGAGCCGCCGCTTGCGGAGGTAGTCGAGTGCGGCGCGCAGGTCGTCGGCGGGGCGGGTGTCGTCGAGCAGCTCCTCGATGAGGGCGGCGTCGAGGCGCTTCTCCCGCAGCTTGCTCTGGATCTGCCGTGTGGAGTTGCCCGCCCGGCGCAGGGCCGCGACGCGCGACCCGGCCCAGAGGCGATCGTTCAGCACGCCGCCGGCGACGAGCTCGTCGAGGACGGACTGGACGGCGGTGCGCAGGGCCTCCGGATCGACCTCCGGATCGCGCTTTCGGGCGCCGCGGACGAGGAGCGTGCGCAGGTGCCCGACGGTGGTGAGGCGGGACTTCAGGTAGCGGAGGGCGTGGTGGCGTACCCGCCGCACCAGGCGCGCCTCGCTCATCCCGGACGGCCGATGCTCGCGTACCGGAATCCGTGCTCGGCCATGCGGGTCGGTCGGTAGATGTTGCGCAGATCGACCACGACGGGCTCGCGGAGGAGGGCGTGGACACGCTCGAGGTCGAGCGCCCGGAAGGCCTCCCACTCGGTGATGATCACGAGGCCGTCGGCGCCTTCGATGCAGGCGTACGGGTCGTCGAAGAAGGTCACGCCGGGCAGGAGGGGCGCGGCCGTCTCGGTGCCCTCGGGATCGTGGGCGCGGATCGTGGCTCCTGCCTCTTGCAGCGCGGGGAGGATCACGAGCGACGGGGCATCGCGCATGTCGTCGGTGTTCGGCTTGAACGTGACGCCCAGGATCGCGAGGGTCTTGCCCTCGACCCCCCCACAGGCGCGGACGACCTTCTCGGCCATCGCGCGCTTGCGGCTCTCGTTGACCTCGACGACCGTCTCGACGATGCGGAACGGGGCCCCGGCCTCTCGCGCGGTCTTCGTGAGGGCGAGGGTGTCCTTCGGGAAGCAGGAGCCGCCGTAGCCTGGCCCGGCGTTCAGGAACTTCGGACCGATGCGCTTGTCGAGCCCGATGCCGCGCGCGACCTCCTGCACGTCGCCGCCGACGCGCTCGCAGAGGTCGGCCATCTCGTTGATGAACGTGATCTTCGTCGCGAGGAAGGCGTTCGCTGCGTACTTGATGAGCTCGGCCGTGCGCCGGCTCGTGAACATGACGGGGCCCTCGTTGAGGTGCAGGGGCCGGTAGACCTCGGCCATCACGCGCTGGGCGCGCTCGTCCTCGACGCCGACGACGATGCGGTCGGGGTGCTTGAAGTCCTGGATCGCCGCGCCCTCGCGGAGGAACTCGGGGTTCGACGCGACCGCGACCTCGGCATCCGGGCGGACCTCGCGGAGGATCCGCTCGACTTCGTCGCCGGTGCCCACCGGCACGGTGGACTTGGTGACGACGACCGTGAAGCCATCGAGGTTCTCGGCGATCTCTCGCGCGGCGGCGTGCACGTAGCTCAGGTCGGCGTGACCGGTGCCACGGCGGGTGGGCGTGCCGACGGCGATGAACACGGCATCCGCCTCGCGCACCGCGGGACCGAGCTCGGTGCCGAATGCGAGCCGCCCGGCCCGGACGTTGCGCTCGACGATGTCTTCGAGGCCCGGCTCGAAGATGGGGATGCGCCCTGCGCGCAGCGCCTCGATCTTCGAGGCGTCCTTGTCGATGCAGGTGACGTGGTGGCCGAAGTCGGCGAAACAGGCGCCGGACACGAGCCCGACGTAGCCCGAGCCGATCATGGTGATTCGCATGGGGTCTCCGAAGGACCCAGACGTACCCGGTCGCACGGCCTCCAGCCATCCGCGAGCGGGTGCAGCCCATCGGGGTTACGAGCCGCGCTGTCGTGACGGACGGGAGATGCGGGACGATCAGGGGCGAGCTTTTCCGGACTTCGTGTGTGTCGGCACGTACAAGGCCGCGACGACCTGGCTCTTTCGCGTGATGGACGAGCACCCGGGGGTCTTCGTCCCCGACGTGAAGGAGGTCCACTTCTTCAACGTCCGCTCGGGTCTCGACGCCTACGTGGAGAAGGGTCTCGACTGGTATTCCGGCCTCTACGCGTCGGCCCCGGAGGGTGCGGTGCTGGGCGATGTCACGCCGGGCTACCTCGCGTGCCCGGTGTCGGCCGAACGCATCGCCGCCACCATGCCCGATGCCCGCATCCTCGTGATGCTGCGCGATCCCGCTTCGCGGGCGCACTCGCACTTCTGGTACCGCGCCGGGATGGATGGTGCGCGCGCCTCGTTCGACGACACCATCCGCGGCTGGCGCGACGACCCCCAGGACATCGTGGCCCACGGCCTGTACGCGACACACCTCCAGCGGTACCTCGACCGCTTCCCGGCCGAGCACGTGAAGGTCGTGCTGGTCGAAGACCTGAAGTCCGATCCCCAGGGCACCTGGCGCGACATCTGCCGCTTCGTCGGGGCCGATCCCTCGTTCGTGCCGCCCTCGCTCGTCGAAGCGCAGAACACGGCCCGCTCGTTCCGCTGGAAGCGGCTCTACAAGCTCAATGGCGCCGTGGCGCGCTTCCTCTACCTCAACGGCGGCGACCGCCTGCGCCGCGCGATCAAGCGTACCGGGGTACCCACGTTGCTCGACCGCCTGAACCGCAAGCCCGCCGAGAACCCGAGGCTCACGGCCGATCAGCGGGCACGCCTCCTCGACGTGTACCTCCCCGAGATCGAGCGTCTCGAGGGAATGCTCGGTCGCGACCTCGGCGCCTGGAAGCAGGGGGCCCGATGATCCGCACCATCATCCGCGCGTTCCAGCTCGTCCACCCGGAGCACCGGTGGGCACTCTTCCGGCTGCTCCCCGCGATGTGCGTGGTGTCGATCCTCGACCTGTTCGTCGTCACGAGCGCGGCCACGTTCATCCGTCTGCTGGCCCGGCCCGAGCGGCTCACCGAGATGCCCTGGCTGAGCATGGCGTGGCAGGCCTCGGGCATGGATCAGGGGCCCTTCCTCTCCGCCGTCGGCTTCGTCGTGGTGGGCCTGGTGCTCGCGGGGAACACGTTCGCGGCGCACAACACGTACCGCGTGCAGCAGTTCTGCTGGTCGCAGGTCACCAACATGGGGGAGGACGTCCTCCGCAGCTACCTGAACCGCCCCTACGCCTACTTCCTCGCGAAGAGCACGCCCGAGCTGTCCCACCGCATCCTCGTAGAGGTGCAGTACGTGGTGAAGGCCGTGCTCATCGGCTTCCTCACCGTCGCGGCCCGCGCGGTGGGCGCCGCGCTCGTGATCGGGTGGTTGGTCTGGCAGGACCCGATGCTGTCGGTGGTCCTGGTGGCCACCCTGGGGTCGCTCTACGGTGTGCTGTTCATGCTCCTGAAGCGCCTCCTGTACCGGGTGGGGAGGGTCCGCTCGGTCTCCAACAAGTGGCGTCACCAGCTCACGGCCGAAGCGCTCGTGGGGGTGAAGGAGATCAAGCTCTACGGGCAGGAGGAGGTCGCCCTGGCGCGCTTCCGCGAGCCGTCGGACGAGTTCGCGGATGCACAGGCGAAGGCGAACGCCATCGCCGGGATGACCCGGTTCCTCCTCGAAGGAGTCGCGTTCGGCGCCGTTCTGGTGGTGGTGCTCTACTACCAGATCCGCGGCGAGTCCCTCGACGGCGTGCTGGTGATGCTCGGCTCGTACGCCATCGCCGGTCTCCGCCTGCTCCCCACGTTCCAGGTGCTCCTCAACTCCGCCACGCGCATCCAGGTCGAGGAGCATGCGCTCGACCTGCTGTACGAAGACCTCACCACGGCGCCCGAGCCCGTCCAGGTCGACGACAGCGTCGTGGTGCCTTTCGAGGAGTCGATCGCGCTCCGCGACGTGACGTTCCAGTACCCCACGGCCGAGAAGGCGTTGTTCGAGGGTCTCGAGCTGGAGATCAAGAAGGGTGCGTGGGTCGCCTTCGTCGGCAGCACCGGGTCGGGCAAGACCACGCTCGTCGATCTGCTCATGGGCCTGCTGACGCCGGACTCGGGCACCCTGTGCGTCGACGACCACGTGCTCTCGGGGCCAGACGAGGTGATCGCGTGGCAGCGGCACCTCGGCTACGCGCCGCAGTCCCTGTTCATGAGCGACACGACCATCGCCCGCAACATCGCATTCGGCGAGTCGGAGCCGGACATCGAGCGGGTGCGCAGATCGGCCGAGGTCGCGGCGTTGGCGGAGTTCATCGAGGCGGAGCTGCCCAAGGGCTACGACACCGAGGTCGGCGAACGCGGCCTGCGGCTCTCGGGGGGCCAGCGCCAGCGCGTCGGGCTCGCCCGCGCCCTCTACCGCGACTCCGACATCCTCGTGCTCGACGAAGCGACGAGCGCGCTGGACAACCGGACCGAGGCGCGCGTGATGCAGGAGCTGCGGTCCGCGCGCGCGGGGTCGACCGTGCTCATGATCGCCCACCGCCTCTCGACGACGCGCCACTGCGACGAGATCATCGTGCTGGAGCAGGGACGCATCGTCGACCGTGGGTCGTACGACGATCTCGCGCAGCGGAGCGCGCGCTTCCAGGAGATGCTGAGAGCCGCGGCGCCGGCGCCCGAAGCGGTGGCCTGAAGGCCGTCTTCAGCCGATTCGCTCGTGCACGTCGGCCTCGAGCGCATCGAGGTCGTCGGGTAGCTGGCGGCTGACCGCCGCTTTCACGTGCGCCTTGGTGTTGACCGGGCGCGAGGCCTGGCGGTCGAACTGCATCTGCTCGATGGCGTCGGGCTCGCGGTGGCGGAGGAAGCGGGTGAGCGCAGCGAAGCCCCCGGCCGTGGAGAGCGTGCCGATGTCGGATCGCAGCACGCGGCCCCCGGCGGCCTCGACCTGCGCGGCGTACGCGGCCTGGCGCCGCTCGATCTCGAGCACGTACCAGTAGCAGACCTGGTAGTCGTCGAGCGTCTCGGGGTCGCGGACGGGGAGCACGCCGGGGTCGCCGGGACCGAGGAACCACCGGATGCCCGCCGGAGAGCGCCCGGGGACGCTGTCGATCCGGAACAGGCTCTTCGCGATGCTGCGCGGCTCGCGGTGCCAGATCACCAGGTTCGGGGGAGGCGCGAGGTCGAGCCATGGCTCGAGGAAGCCCTTGCAGAACAGGTGGCTCGACTCGAGGTAGGCGGGCTTGTTGCAGCGCGCGATGGCCGGGATCTTCTCCTCTTCGAGCCAGCGGCGGGCGAGGTCGGGGTACCGCCCGTCCTGGACGGTGCGCATGACCTCGACGAAGCTGGGCCGGGGCTCGTGCCGCGCGTCCACGTCGTGCAGGATGCGCGCGATGGTCGAGAGGTACCCGGTTCCGGAGCGCCCGGTCGTGACGGTGAAGAAGACCTCGATTCCCTCGAGGGTACCGGAGGCCGGGCGGTCGGCGCCCCCCATGCCCATTGCACGGCGGATGCCGGCGAAAACCTTGGATTCAGCGGATCTCTTGAGTGTCTCGCGGTCTGGCAGTCGCATTCCCGCCAGTAACCCCGGCCCCACCCGTTGTCATGGGGTGCGCCGAAGCCCGGGAGTGTCGAGGACACGCGCCAGCACGCGCTGCTGGTCGTCTTCGGTGAGGCTGGAGCCCGACGGCAGGCAGAGACCGCGCTCGAACAACCGGTCGCTCACGCCGTCGACGTAGGCCCGGCAGCCCTCGAAGACCGGCTGCTGGTGCATCGGCTTCCACAGGGGACGCGACTCGATGCCGTCGGCCTCGAGGTGGAGCCGCACGGCCTCGCGGTCGACGCCCGCCACATCCGGGTCGATCTCGATGCACGTCAGCCACGCGTTGGACCGCAGCCCGGTGGGCTCGGGCATGAGCCTGAAGCCCGGGAGGCCGGCGAAGGCGCGCCCGTAGCGATCGCGAATCGCTCGTCGCGTGGTGACCTTCTCGTCGAGGTGCATCAGCTGACCCCGACCGACGGCGGCCAGGAGGTTGGAGAGCCGGTAATTGTAGCCGATGGCCTGGTGCTGGTAGTGCGGCACCGGATCGCGGGCCTGGGTCGCGAGGTAGCGCGTGCGCTGGACGAGGTCGGCGTCGCGGCTCACGAGCATGCCGCCACCGGAGGTCGTGATGATCTTGTTGCCGTTGAAGCTGAACGCTGCACAGGCCCCGAAGGAGCCCGCGGCCCGCCCGTCGTCGCGACGCGTGCCGAGCGCTTCTGCCGCGTCTTCCACCAGCGGGAGGTCGGCCTCGGCGCACACCGCTTCGATCGCGTCGTAGTCGGGCATCAGCCCGTACAGGTCGACGGAGAGGACCGCCGCGACGCGCCGACCCGCGGCCCGCTCGCTGGCGATGGCCCGGGCGAGGAGGTTCGGGTCGAGGCACCAGGTCTCGTCGGCCGAGTCGACGAACACGGGCTCGGCGCCCACGTACCGGATGGCGTTCGCGGTCGCGGCGAACGTGAACGTGGAGCACATCACGACGTCGCCCGGGCGTACGCCCACGAGCATCAGGCCGAGGTGCAGCGCGGCGGTACCCGAGGAGAGCGCGGCGGCGTACGGCATCCCCACGTACGCCCCGAGCTCGCGCTCGAACCCGTCGACGTGCGGACCGAGCGGTGCGATCCAGTTGGAGTCGAATGCATCCAACAAAAGCCGGCGCTCGTCCTCCGACATGTGGGGAGGCGACAGGTAGATACGGCTCAAACGGCCTCCGCGGGCGCTGGGCCCATGAACTCCGACATCGTCGCTTCGCCGGCCGCGCTGACCCCGCGTCGCGAGGTCACGGCCGTCACCGTGCGCGCGAGGATGCGCAGGTCGAGCAGGGGACTCCACCGCTCGACGTAGCGCACGTCCCACTCGAACTTCTGGTCCCACGAGAGCGCGTTGCGCCCCTCGACCTGCGCCCAGCCCGTCAGCCCGGGCAGGACGGCGTGACGCAGGCGCTGCCGCTCGGAGTAGCGGGGGAGGTACCGCACGAGAAGCGGTCTGGGGCCGACCAGGCTCATGTCGCCCTTCAGGACGTTGAGCAGCTGAGGGAGCTCGTCGAGGCTCGTGCTGCGGATGAAGCGACCGACCCGCGTGAGCCTGGCTTCGTCACCCTCGCCCTCGAAACGCGGCGCGCGCATGGACCGGAACTTGTAGATGCGGAAGCGCCGCTCGTCGCGCCCCACGCGTTCTTGCGTGAAGAGCACGGGGCTTCCCATCGACACGCGCACGGCGAGGCCGGTTCCGACCACGAGGGGTGCCGAGACCAGCAGCCCCGCGGCCGCCGCTCCGACGTCCAACACCCTCTTCACGGCCAGCGCTGGCCCGGTCTGGCGAATGGCTGGCTCCCCGTGTTGGTGCCGCTCGAGACGGTTCGCGCTATCTAACGCATCGCCGCCAGGCAAACGCAAGGAACACCGATGGAAGACCCGCACGCGTCAGAAGAGTCGGAAGACCGATTCACCCTGGCGGATTTCTGGGCAATCCTCCGAATGCAGTGGAAGGTCGTGGTCGGCCTGACGGTGATCGGTGTGGCCCTCGCTGCGGTCTTCACGATGCTCGCTCCTCGCTACTACGACGCGAAGGCCGTCGTGCACGTCTCCACCATCGCCGTGCAGGAGATGGAGATGGGGAAGACGGTCACCAACACGAACCTCGTCTGGAACCGCGACCTGTACGTGAAGACGAAGATCGCGCTCATCAAGTCCCGATCGGTCCGCACGAAGATCCTCAAGCGCTACGAAGAGCTGGGGCTCGACGACGGCATCACCGTCGAGGGCAAAGGGGTGGGTCTCGTCGGCCGCTCGATGGACGTGAAGCCCCGAACCGGCACCGAGCTCCTCGACATCGTGTACACGACGGAGGATCCCGAGCTGTCGGCGCGTCTCGCGAACATCACGGCGCAGGTCCTCCGCGACGAGACCCTCGAGTCCACGACCGACTCCGCCCTGCAGGCGAAGACCTGGCTCACCGACCAGATCAACGATCTCGAGGTGCGCATCGCCGACTACACGCGCGCCCTGCTCGAGTACCAGCGCGACAACGACATGGCCGACGTCGAAGACCAGACCACGACCCTCGGCGCGCGGATGTCGAGCCTCAAGGGCGCGTACGGCGACGCCAACACCGATCGCGTCCAGTACGAGACGATGGTGCGCAACCACGAAGAGATGCTCCGCAAGCAGCGCTACACCGATCTGGCCAAGTCGATGAACACGCCGATGATCACGACGCTGACCAACCGGTACGCCGAAGCGCTCGCCGAGCACGCACGCATCTCGGCGGTGTTCCTCGAGAAGATGCCCGAGCGCAAGAAAGCCGATCAAGAGCTCGCCCTCATCGAAGAAGAGCTGCGGGCCGAGGTCGATCGCACGCTCTCCGCCGAGCGTGCGCAGCTGCGCCTCCTCCGCGAGCGCGAGCAGGATCTGCAGAGCGCGATCAGCGGCGGCAAGGTCGAGCAGCTCGACCGGCTGCGTCGGCTCGAAGACTACGAGAAGCTCCGCCTCGATCTCGAGAGCGCGAAAGAGACGTTCCGTCGCATGAAAGAGCGGATGGGCGAGCTCGAGCTCCAGTCGAAGACACAGCTCAACAACATCCGGATCGTCGAAGAGGCGCGGCCCCCTTCGGCTCCATCCTCACCGAACGTCTGGATGAACCTCCTCCTCGGGCTGCTCGGTGGCCTCGTTCTCGGTACGGGTGCCGCCGTCGCTCGCGAGTGGTTCGACGACACGATCACGTCGCCGCTCGACGTGTCGACGTACCTCCGGGTCCCGCTCCTCGGAACGGTGCCTCGGCTCAAGACCGAGATTGCCGACGAATACGAGCGCTCGCTCTACACCCACCTCAACCCGCGCTCCAATGCGGCCGAGGCCATCCGCAACCTGCGTACCGTGATCGAGCTGAATCCGAGTGGCGAATCGCCGCACCGGCTCCTCGTCACGAGCGCAGTGGCCGCCGAGGGCAAGACGAGCACGGCTCTGCGGCTCGCGATCGCATACGCCAACCTGAACCGCCGCGTGCTCCTCATCGATTCGGACCTCCGCCGGCCGCGAATCCACAAGGTCTTCGGTGGTGAGCACGAGCCCGGGTTCTCCTGGCTCATCACGGGTGAAGCCGACTACGACGAAGTCATCCGCCCCACGCCGATCCCGAACCTCTCGTACGTGGCAGCGGGGCGTCGGGCCGATCGGCCCGCCGAGATCCTCTCGTCCCTCGAGCTCCCGGGTATCCTCGACGAGCTCGACCGGCGCTTCGACCTCGTGATCATCGACTCGCCCCCCTCGGGGATCGTCGCCGATGCGCGCATTCTCAGCCGGCATGCCGATGCCGTGCTGATGATGGTGAAGGAGCACGCGACGTCGCGTGTGCTCGTGCGCGAGGCCATCCGCGGGCTCGAGCAGGTCGGCGCAGCCGTGATGGGCGTCGTGCTGAACGAGGTCGACTTCACCCGCCAGAAGTACGGGTACTACTACGGGTACGGCTACAAGTACGAAGGCTACTTCAGCGAAGACGACAAGGATGCCGCGGCGAAGTAAGCGCCGCTCGCTGGGGAGGCGTTTCGCTCTCACCTCGGCACTGCTCGTGGCCCTGGCCGCTGCCTACCTGGGCTTTGCCGGGGGTTCGCTCTGGGTTCGTGCGGCGGTGCACCTCCTCCTGATCGTCCCCCTCGCGCTCGTGCTGGCGCTGCCGTCCAGTGCGTTGGAGCGGGCGTCGGGTATCTGGCTCGCCATCGCCACGGCGGGGGTCCTGGCGATTCCGTCGGCCATCGGTCTGCTCCCCGTCCCCGCCTTCCTCGGACGCTTGCTTCAGCCCGGTTGGGCCTTCGAGCGCGGAGACGTTTCCTGGGGCTTCCTGTCGCTCGATCCGGATGTCACCGTCGGGTCGATCCTCGCGGGAACCGCGGGTCTCGCCGTCCTGGTCTGCACGTCGGCGCTCGCGTACGCGCGGAAATGGCGTGCCCCTCCCGACCTGATGGTCGCCGGTTTCGCGATCACCCTCATCGCGCTCGCGGCGCTCCACGTGGGCATGGGCAACAAGCTGTTCCTGGGGCGGATCCCCGTCGACATCGGGAATCGACCGTTCTTCGCTCCATTCCTGGATGTGAATCACTTCGGTGGTGCACTGGCGCTCTGGTTTCCGCTGGTGGTGGGGGCAGGTCTCGCGCCCGATACCGAGCCATCCGCGCGTTTCGCCTGGGGTGGGTTGGGCACCGCGATGATTGCGATGGCGGTGTGGGCGGGGTCGCTCGGCCCACTCGCCGTGATCGCGGTCGAGCTCGCCGTGTTGCTCGCCTGGTACCGGTTGCGTATCGGGCTCCTGCTCGCTCCCGTCGCCGCGGTCGGGGTGCTCGTGGTGCTCGCGCGGGACGCCGCGACGGATTCGCTCTGGGACCTCCACGGTCGGTGGAGCATCTGGCTCGATTCCGTGCGCCTCTTCGGGGCGCACTGGGCGACCGGCTCCGGCCTCGGGACCTTCGGCGACGCCATCGAGCCCTACCGGTCGGATCGGCGATTCGAGACGTGGTCCCATGCCCACAACGACTGGATCGAGTGGGGGGCCGACACCGGTCTCGTGGGCGTCGTCGCCATGATCGCCGTGGTGGCGATGTGGGCACCGGCGCTGTGGAGTGGCCTCCGCCACTCCCGAACCCGCCCGCTCGTGGTCGCCGCGCTCGGGTTGCTGCTGTTCGGCTCGATCGATTTCCCGCTCCACATCCCGTTCCTCGCCCTTGCCCTCGCGTTCCTGCTCGGATTCCTCGCCCTCCGCGGTGTGGAGCGGCGGGTCCCGGTCCTCCTCGTCCGGGGTTTCGTGGCCGCGCTCGTCGTCCTCCAGCTGGCCGGAGCTGCGTGGGAAGCGCGCGCCGCGGCGATTCGCGGTGCCATCCAGACCCTCGCATCGTCGGCGGAAGGGCGGCGGGACGCCGTCGCGATGCTGGAACGCCTCTCTCCGGGTCACTTCGAGGTGTCCCTGGCATCGCTGAACAGCGTCGTTGCTCCGACGGTCTGCCCCGACCTCGAGGTTCGGCATCGTCGGGAGCCGCGTGTGTTCCGTGCATGTGCGGCCGCCTTGCTCGAGGGCGACCCCATGGCGGCCATGGAGGCGGCCGAGTGGGCGGTCCGCCTCGCGCCGGCCGACTGGCGGCACTGGGTGCTGCGCGCCCGCGCGGTGAGTGCTGCCGACCCCGATCGCACGCTCCAGGTCTGGCTCGACGCCATCTCCGCCTACCCGGAAGGTGCTCTGCACGCCGGCTGGGAGCAGATCCCTGTCGGTCTGTACTGGGTCGACGCCGTCTCCGACCAGCCGCGGGGGATCCAGATCGACGTCGCCAACTTCGTGATGGCGAAGGGCGACGTCGACGCGGCCCTCCTCGGTTTCGAGGCGGCTGGTGTCACAGACGATCCATCCTTCTCGAAGGGCTACATGAGCGCGCTCATCGCGAGTGGTCGCCTCGACGAGGCCCTCCAGATCTACCGGACCACCGCGCATCCGGACGATGCCGCTGCGGCGCGCCTCGCGCGAGCGCTCGAGAAGGCGGGTCGGCACTCCGAGGCCGCAGAGATCTGGCTGGAGCACCCGAAGTCCCGCGACAGCAGGTTCCGCGCGGCCCGCGCGCTCTATCGGGCGGGTGACGGCCCTCAGGCCATGGGGCTCCTCCTCCGCGCCCGGACGGGTGGGGAGATGCTCTCCGATCAGGAGACCTTCCTCCTCGCCGACCTGCTCGTGGATGCCGGCCGCGTGGAGGACTGCGTCAGCACGCTCGCTGCGGCTGCCGCCGTGGCGAACCCGAAGCGGCGCAAGGACGTGGAACGGCGGATGGATCGGTGTCGGAGGGGCCCGTGAGTCGCTTCCGGGTCGGGCTCGGCCGCCTCGAGCCCCTCCGCCGAGAGCTCCGCCGCCGCCGCCGACTCGCCCTGGCGCGCCTGCTCGCGCGCACCCGGCCACGCCCGGACCGCCCCGTCTGGCTGTTCGGTGGCTCGGTGGGGGCCGCCTATGGTGACAACAGCGCGGCGCTCCATCGGTACGTCGTCCTCCATCATCCCGAGATTCGCGCCTACTGGGTCATCGATCGCGACAGTCCCGATGTCGACGTCGCGCGCGCGGTCGGACCGGTGCTCTTCATGGACGATCTCCAGACCTACGTCACCGCGCTCCAGGCGGAGGTCCACGTCATCTCGCACGGGCTGCACGACATCCCGACCTGTGCCTCCAGCCACTCGAAGGCCTTCAAGGTCCGCCTCGGCCACGGTCTCACGGCTCTGAAGAAGACGAAGCCTCCGCCCCTGCGCACTCTGGAGCAGGCATTCGGCGTCTTCGGCCTCGTGCCCGTGAGCTCCGAGTTCGAGAAGGCGAACAAGGGTACCTGGGAGATCTCGCCGGATCGCATCGTGGTCACGGGTCTGCCGCGATTCGACGACCTCGCCCGGAAGGCGCGGGAGCACGAGGGTACCGAGCGCACCGTGCTGTACATGCCGACCTGGAGGGAGTGGCTCCCACACACCCGCGACGACATGCTCGCGTCGGAGTTCCTTCGGCAGGTGAGGGGCTTCCTCGGCCATCCGGCGTTGGGTGCGGTGCTCGAGGCGCACGATCTGGTGCTCGAGGTGTACCTGCACCGGATGATGCGCGACGAGGTGGCCGGGCTCCTCGAGGGTGCCAGCAGCTCGCGCATCCGGCTCCTCCCCACGAAGGTGGACGTGCAGGACCACCTCGCCCGCGCCTCGGCGCTGGTGACGGACTACTCGAGCGTGACCTGGGACATGCTGTACCTCGGTCGTCCGGTCGTCTTCTTCACCTTCGACGTGGACGAGTACGAACGGCACCGCGGTGGCTACCTCGACCTCCGCAACGACCTTCCGGGTCCCTCTGCCGCCGAGCCGGGCGCGCTCGTCGACCTCCTGGATCGCGTCGCGCGGGAGGGCTGGCGCCTCACACCCGCGGCCGAGCGCTGGTCGGAGCGGGTGTTCCCGTGGCGCGACGAGAACAACTGCGAGCGCGTGGTGGACGCGATCTTCGCGCGGTTGCCGCGTTAGTGGGGCCTGGTGGAGCACTTCCTCCCAGTCCTGGTCGTCTCGGCTGCCTCGCTCGCAGTCGCGCTCGCCATCCAGAACAGCCTCCCGGGGCGCCTCGCCCGCCTCGTGGTGACGGGTTGGGTGGTCCACTTCCTGGGCGTCTGGGCCAACCTCGCGGTCACCATCCTCGTCTACCGACACGGCGATGCCCTGAACTACCATCGCCAGGGCGTCGGTCTCGCGGTCGACGCGCGATTGAATCCCGCAGGCGTCCTCCCCGAGCTCGTGAAGGCCATGCTCCAGATGGACAGCCTGATCGAGTCCTCCATCGAGGGCACCGATGCGACCGCGTCGATGGTCTCCGCCGTCGCCCTGCTCTGTGTCGTTCTCGCGGATTCGCTCTACGCCGTGTCGCTTCTCGTCGGGATGCTCGCGTTCTTCGGCAAGCTGATGCTGTTCCTCGGCATCCGCGACTACTTCCCGAAGGCCCAGCACGCCTACCTGCTCGGCGCCATTCTCTTCGTGCCGTCCGCCGTCTTCTGGACGGGCGGCATCATCAAGGAAGCCGTGGTGACGTTCGGGCTCGGCACGGCGGGGTGGGGGCTCAGCCAGGCTGCGCGCCGTCGTTCGACCGCGGGCCTGGTCGTGGCGGGGTTCGGCGTCGCCGTCACCGGGCTCATCAAGGCGTACGTCGTGCTCACCGCGGTCGTGGCCCTCGGGGCCTTCCTGTACTGGCAGGGGGCCGTGAAGAAGGGGCGGATCGAAATTCGGCCGATCCGACTCGCGATCGGCACGGCGGTCGCGATTGGTGGCGTGCTGATCGTCGGCTCGCTGTTCCCCCGGATGTCCATCGGCAACCTCGCGTCCGAGATGGCTCACCTCCAGGATGTCGGGAATCGAGGCGGCTCCGGGTACTCCATCGGTGCCGGCGCGGAGGCATCGCTGACCCAGCAACTGGTCTTCGCGCCGCTGGCTCTCGTGACGGCGCTCTACCGGCCGTTCCTCTTCGAGGCCACCAACCCGCAGATGCTGATCAGCGCGTTGGAGACGACACTCGGCCTGATCCTCACCCTGCGGGCGTTCCGGAACATGGGCTTCTCTGGTCTTCGAGAGGGCCTCGTGCGGCTGCCGTTCCTCGTCTTCTGCATCGTGTTCGTCGGTCTCACCGGCGTGGGCGTCGGCCTGGCGTCGGCGAACCTCGGCACCCTGTCGCGCTATCGGGTGCCGATCGTGCCGTTCTTCGCCATCCTCGTCACAGCGTTGAACGCGCCCGAGGTGGTCCGTGCGGTGGCCGCGCCGAAGGTCCGGGTCAAGCGGGTGTCGAAGGTCGCGGCGAAGTGAGGCTTCCCGATTTCGTCATCGGTGGCGCCCAGAAGTCCGGCACCACACAGCTCCACAACCTGCTGGCTGCCCATCCCGGGGTGTTCCTGCCCAGGTCTCCGCAGGAGCTGCACTACTTCGACCTCGATCCCAACTTCGAGCGAGGCCTCGACTGGTATGCGGCGCACTTCTCTCGCGCCCAACCCGACCAGGTGGTGGGGCAGACCTCGCCCCTCTACCTGTTCGACGAGCGGGTCCCGGCGCGGATGCATGCCGTCATGCCCGACGCGAAGCTCGTGTTCGTGCTCCGCGACCCGGTTGGCCGGGCGCAGAGCCACTACTGGCATCAGGTGAAGAAGGGCAGCGAGGAAGAGACGCTCGCCAACGCCCTCTCGCTCGAGGAATCGCGCATCGCGGCCTCGTATGGGAACCGTCGGCGCTACAGCTATCAATCCCGGGGCCTCTACCTCGAGCAGCTCGAGCGCTTCACCACCTTGTGGCCCGACGATCGCATCCACATCGTGTTGTTCGAGGATCTGGTGTCCGCACCCGAGCGCGTGGTCGACGGGTTGTGCACATTCCTTGGCATCGAGACGGCCGGGGCCCGGTGCGTCCGCGACGCGCGTCAGCAGACGAACCGCGCGGCGCTGCCGCGATCCCGTCGTGTGCAGAAGGTGGTGCGACGGATCCGGGGCTTCGCTCCCCGGGTCGCTCGCGTCATCGAGCTGGCGAACCTGAAGCCCACCACGTACCCCCAGATGGCTCCCGAGGTGCGGGCTGCCCTGGTCGAACGGTTCGCCGGGCCCAACGAGGCGCTGGCCAGGCGATTCGGTCTCGATCTCTCCCGGTGGGCGGCACCGCCGCGTTAGTTGCGGCGTCATGACCCGCCCGACCCGAATCCTGCAGGTGGTGAAGAGCCTCGATCGCGGGGGAGCCGAAGTGCTCCTCTCCGAGGTGCTCAAACGCACGGATCGCGAGCGCTACCACGTGGCATTCGCCTACTTCTCGCCAGCACACGACTTCATGGTCCCCGCCCTGGAGGCTCAGGGTGCGGAGGTGTTCTGCCTCCAGGCCCGCAACCAGGCCGCGATGTTCGCCCGCACGCGGCGTCTCGCGAAGCTCGCCCGCGATTGGCGTGCCGACCTGCTTCATGCGCACCTGCCGCTGGCGGGCGCCGTCACCCGCATGGCGGGGCGGATGGTCGGGGTTCCGGTGGTGTACACCGAGCACAACCTGTTCGACCGGTACCATTCGCTCACCCGCCGTGCGAGCCGCCTCACCTGGAGGCACCAGCGCGAGGTCATCGCCGTGTCTGGCGAGGTCGCGAAGTCGCTCGAGGCGCTGGGAGGGCGCGTTCCCGTGACGGTGGTCCGCAACGCCGTCAACATCGACGACTTCCAGCTCGATCGCGCGGGCGCCGAGCGCGTTCGCGCCGAGCTCGGGGTGAGCGCGGACACGCCCATCGTCGGCACCGTCGCCGTGTTCCGCGAGGCGAAGCGCCTCGACCGATGGATCGAGGTGGCCCGGCGGGTACACAGCCGTCGCCCCGAGGTGCGGTTCGTGCTCGTCGGATACGGGCCCCTCGACGACCAGGTGCGGGGTTGGGTGCGCGAGGCGGGGCTCGACGGGGTGGTGCACCTCGCTGGGGCCCAGTCGGACGTGCGCCCGTGGATGTCGGCCTTCGACATCTACATGATGTCCTCCGACTTCGAGGGGCTTCCGGTGGCGCTCCTCGAAGCGATGGCGACCGGCGTGCCGGTCGTGACCACCGCCGTGGGTGGGATTCCCGAGGTGGTGCTCGACGGGGAGGTCGGTGTGCTGGTCGCGTCGGGTGACGGCTCCGCCGAGGGGCTCGAACAGGGCATCGAGCGACTGCTCGCGGATCCGGCCTCCAGGCGGGCTCAGGGGCTTCGGGCGCGCCAGGTCGTCGAGGAGAGGTTTGGGATGGAGCGCATGGTCCGCGAGATCGGCGAGGTCTACGAGCGGGCGCTGGGGCGCGGCTGATGCGCATCGCGTACCTCGCAGCCTCCAAGATCCCATCCCGTGCTGCGAACACCGTGCAGACGATGAAGATGTGTGGGGCCTTCGCAGAGAACGGCCACGACGTCACCCTCTTCTGCAGGGCCAGCATCGAAGCACCCGACGCCGACCCTCGTGCGTTCTACGGCGTCGAGCAGCCGTTCCGTGTGGTGCCACTCGACCCGATGGGCCCCTCGGGCCTCCGCACGCCCTCCCGGATGCTCCGGCTCGGAGCGCAGGTGCGTCGACTGGCCCCCGACCTGCTGTTCGCCCGTGACCTGCAGGCGCTCGTCGCGACATCGTTCCTCCGCATTCCGATGGTCCTCGAGGTCCATCGCGAGATTCACGATGGCGTCGAGAGCGCCTTGTTCGACTGGTTGCTCGACCGATCCGCGTTCGAGCGGCT
Source organism: Alphaproteobacteria bacterium (assembly GCA_020632875.1). Classification (GTDB taxonomy): domain Bacteria; phylum Myxococcota_A; class UBA796; order UBA796; genus JACKEQ01. The sequence continues at coordinate 300,436 of JACKET010000004.1, read as the reverse complement.
CGTCGTGGTGTCCGGCGCGATGCGCGACCGCTTCGTGGCCTCGTTCCCGAAGCTCGTGCGGCACGAGATCGTCCTCGCGCCCGGCGCGGCCGAGCCGCCGGTCCGCGTCGCTCCCCACCAGCCATGGCCCGGGCGACCGGGTGCGTTGCAGCTCGGGTACGCGGGGCACCTCTACGACGGACGCGGTGTCGACGTGCTGATCGCGATGGCGAAGCTCCTCCCTGATGTCGATCTCCACTTCGTCGGTGGCCGCGACGAGGATGTGAGGCGGTGGCAGGAGGTGGCGCGCGGCCTCACGAACGTGTGGTTTCACGGCTTCGTTCCTCACGCGCGACTCGCGGCGTTCTACGAACACTTCGAGATCCTGCTGGCACCGTACCAACGCGAGGTGTACGCGTCCGGCGGCACCGAGACCTCGGCCGTGATGTCGCCGCTCAAGCTGTTCGAGTACATGTCCCGCGGCGTGCCGCTGATCAGCTCCGACCTGCCCGTGCTCCACGAAGTGATCACGTCCGGGCAGAACGGGCTGCTGGTCGAACCCGCGGATCCCGCCGCCTGGGCGAGGGCCGTTCGGTCCATCGTCGATGACCCCGCGCTGCGTCGAACGCTCGGGGAGCGGGCATTCGAGGCGTTCGAGAAGAAACACACGTGGTCGAGCCGTGCTCGACGGGTCATCGAGGGGCTTCCCCGAGCCGTCACGTGAGCAGGAAGACAGCGCCAGCCGAAGGTGTCACTGGAGCACCCGGAGCAGATCGGTTATCCGAGCCTCCGATGTGAGAATCTCATGTTCGGACTGCTCCTCCTCCTCTTCGTCTCCCTCGGCTTCGCAGAAGCTCCCGCCGAATACCAGCTCGGCCCGGGCGACGAGGTGCACGTCATCGTCCACGGTCACGATTTCGGTCGCGACACGTTCGTGGTCGGCAGTGACGGCACCATCAGCTTCCCGTACGTCGGCCTCGTCGACCTGAAGGGCCTCACGGCGGTCGCCGCCGAGCGAACGCTGCGCGACGCGCTGATGAAGGGATACCTCGTCGATCCCCAGGTCAGCATCCGCATCAAAGAGCACGGCAGCCAGCGTGTCGATCTGCTCGGTGCGGTCGCGAAGCCCGGGGTCATCACGCTCTCGGGTCCCACGACCATCCGTGCGCTCGTCACCGAGGCCGGGGGCGCGGTGCAGGGCAAGGCCAGCGGCGCGATCCTCGTCAATCGCGATGGTCACACCACGCGCCTCATGCTCGCGAACATCGAAGGGCCCGAGGGCGACTTCCTGGTCCACGGCGGCGACGTGGTCGACGTCGAGCTCGGGATGGCGATCTACATGGCGGGCGAGGTCGCGAACCCCGGGGCCATCGCGTTCAGCCAGGGCATCACGGCCTCCCAGGCGCTCCTGCAGGCCGGCGGCCACACCGACTTCGGTCGGCTCTCCGGCGCCTACGTGGTGCGCGGCGAAGAGCGAATCCACGTGAACCTGAAGCGCATCCTCAAGGGCAAGGAAGCCGACATGCAGCTCCAGCCCGGCGACCGCGTGGTCATCCCGGTCAGCGCGCTCTGACGGATCGAGCGTGAGGGTCCTCGTCACCGGTGGGGCCGGCTACATCGGCTCGCACGCTGTTCGTGCGGCGCTCGATGCCGGGCATGCCGTCACGGTCCTCGACGATCTGTCGACCGGCCACCGCGAGGCGGTCGATCCGCGCGCGCGATTCGTCGAGGGCTCGCTCCACGACCCGGCGGCGGTCGATGCAGCCCTCGAGGGCTGCGGCGCGGTGATGCACTTCGCGGCGTTCTCGATCGTCTCCGAATCCTGTCGTGAACCCCTGAAGTACTGGCGCAACAACGTCGGAGGGTCGATCGCGTTGCTCGAGGGGATGCGGCGGGCCGGTGTTCTGCGCCTCGTCTTCTCGTCGACGGCTGCGACGTACGGGCTCGCTGCGACGATTCCGATCGTCGAGACCACGCCGCAGCAGCCGATCAATCCCTACGGCTGGACCAAGCTCGCGGTCGAGAGCCTGATCCGCGATCACGCCGACGCCGAAGCGGGTTTCGCGTTCGCCATCCTGCGCTACTTCAATGTGGCGGGCTGCGCGTGGGGCCTCGGTGAGGCCCACCACCCCGAGACCCACCTGGTGCCGATCCTCCTGCAGGCGGCGCTGGGGCAGCGAGCCTCCGTTTCGATCTTCGGCACCGACTACGACACGCCCGATGGCACCTGCATCCGCGACTACGTGCACGTGCGCGATCTCGTCGACGCCCACGTCACGGTCCTGGGTCGCCTCGCCGACGGAGAGCGCCGCGTCTACAACGTCGGTAGCGGGCGCGGCTGGTCGGTTCGCGAGGTCGTCGATGCCGCGCGCCGCGTGTCGGGCGTCGACTTCGAGGTCGGCGTGGGCCCGCGTCGCGAAGGTGATCCCCCGGCGCTCGTGACCGACCCCACGCGGATTCGCAGCGAGCTCGCCTGGGCGAGCCGTCATTCGGGCCTCGACCAGATCCTCGCCGACCACTGGGCGTGGATGCGCGAGCATCCGCGTGGCTACGTCACCGAAGCGGGATGACCTTGTTGGTCTCGGGCTCGAGGCCGTCTTCGGGGCTTCGGTACTCGGGCACGACAGCGCGGAGGGCAGCGCGGACCTCGGCGGCGTCGCGGTTGTCGATGCCATGCAGCAGGCGGTCGATGCGGCCACGGATCTCTTCGTACTGACGCGGCTCACCGCGCCCGATGTAGATCTTGGCGTGCGTGGTGCGGTCGGCGTTCTCGGCGCTGACCGACAGCTCTTCGAACAGCTTCTCGCCCGGGCGGGCGCCCACGAACTGGATCTCGATGTCGCGGTGTGGCTGGAGCCCGGACAACCGGATCAGGTCTTCGGCCAGCGTGACGATCTTCACGGGCTCGCCCATGTCGAGGATGAAGACTTCGCCCGAGTTCCCCATCGTCGCGGCCTGCAGGACGAGCTGGGACGCCTCGGGGATCGTCATGAAGTACCGCTGCATGTCGGGGTGGGTGACGGTCACCGGCCCGCCCTTGGCGATCTGCTCGCGGAACAGCGGGATCACGGAGCCGTTCGACCCGAGCACGTTGCCGAATCGCACGGTGACGAAGCGGGTCGCGGAGCGCTGGGCCTGTGCCTGGACATAGAGCTCGGCCACGCGCTTCGTACAGCCCATCACGGACGTGGGATTCACGGCCTTGTCGGTGCTCACCATGACGAAGCGGCGGGCCTCGTGGGCATGCGCCAGATCGGCCACGGTTCGCGTACCGTTGATGTTGTTCTTCACGGCCTCGGTCGGATTCCACTCCATCATCGGCACGTGCTTGTGCGCCGCGGCGTGGATCACGAGACCGGGCTTGAACTCGGCGAACACGCGATCGAGGCGCGTGGCGTCGCAGATGTCGGCGATGCGCGGGACGATCTCGACGCTCTCGTGGCGTCGCCCGAGCTCGCGGTGGATCTCGTAGAGAGAGTTCTCGGCCTGCTCGACGAGGACGAGCGTACGGGGCCGGAACCGAGCCACCTGGCGGCAGAGCTCGGAACCGATCGAGCCACCGGCCCCCGTCACCAGGACGACCTCGTTCCGCACCATGTCGCTGATGCGGTCGATGTCGAGCTCGACCGGGTCGCGGCCCAGGAGGTCGGAGATCTCGACGTGACGCAGCTGGTTGACCGTGACGCGGCCGTCGATCAGGTGATCCAGGCCCGGAACGGTACGGACCGCGACGCCATGGACCGAGACGGCCTCGAGGATCCGGCGCATGTCGCGCCCGGTGGCGGAGGGGGTGGCGATGACCACCTCGGACACGTCATGGTCGGCGATGATCGATGCGCCGCCCTCGATGGGACCGAGCACGGGCACGCCGTGGATCTTCATTCCGCGCTTGAGCGGGTTGTCGTCGAGGAAGCCGACGGGCTGCACTTCACCGGCCATGCTGCGGAGGATCTCGCGGAGCATGGTCTCACCCGCGTCGCCCGCACCTACGATGAGCACGCGGCGCGCGACCTTCTTTCCGACCCGTGCCGAGGCCTCGAAGAGCGTGCGGCTCGCGAAGCGGATGCCGCCCACCATGGCGATGGTGAGCATGAACTCGACGACCAGGACGGAGCGCGGGAAGCTCCTGAGGCCGAGGAACAGCACGAGCAGTGCGTATGCGGCCGTGGAGAGGCCGGTCGCCCGAGCGAGATCGATGAGATCGCGCTGGCCCGTGTAACGCCACATGCCGTGGAACAGCCCGAAGTGCCCGTAGGCCAGCATGCGGATTCCGAGCAGGGGGAGCACCCATGCCGCGTAGACCCAGTCGAGGTACGCGGGAGGGATCGTGCCGTCGAAGCGCACGAGGAACGCGCCCGCGTACGCCGCCGTCCAGATGGCGACGTGCAGGAGGACGACGAGAGGCCGTCGGTAGCGCAGCACGGCGTCTGGGATTCGTTGATCCAAGGTTGGCTCCCGCAACGGATTAACCGGGTTCGACCGTCTGCCAAGGCGGACGGTCGCGGCTCAGACGCGGTAGTACTCCCGATACCACCGCACGAACTCGCGGATCCCTTCGCGGACCGGCGTGGAGGAACGATATCCGCAGATCGCCCCGAGTCGCTCGGTGGACGCGTACGTCGCGCTCACGTCGCCAGGTTGCATCGGCAGTAGCTCCCGCTTCGCGGGGATGCCGAGCTCGCCCTCGATCGCGTCGATGAACTCGGTCAGCTTGACCTGATCGCCGTTCCCGATGTTCAGCACGCGGTAGGGCACGTCGCTGGTTCCGGGGTCGGGGGCGTCGGCATCCCATGCTGGATTCGGCTCGGCGGGGTTCTCGAGCACCCCCACGATGCCCGACACGATGTCGTCGACGTACGTGAAGTCGCGCCACATCTCGCCGTGGTTGAACACCTTGATCGGCTCGCCCGCGAGGATGGCCTTCGTGAAGAGGAACAGGGCCATGTCGGGGCGCCCCCATGGGCCGTACACCGTGAAGAACCGCAGGCCCGTGGTGCGGAAGCCGAACAGGTGGCTGTACGCGTGCGCCATCATCTCGTTCGCCTTCTTCGTCGCGGCGTAGAGGGTGATGGGGTGGTTGACGCCCTGACCCTCGTGGAAGGGCATGTGCCCCTCTTTGCCGTACACGGAGCTGGTCGAGGCGAAGACGAGGTGGTCGACGCCGGAGTGACGGCAGCCCTCGAGGACGTTGAGGAAGCCCGTGACGTTCGACTCTGTGTACTGGTGGGGGTGCGTCAGCGAGTTCCGCACGCCGGCCTGGGCGGCGAGGTTGACGGCTGCGTCGAAGCGGTTCGAGGCGAACAGGGCTTCCATGCCCGCGCGGTCGGCGAGGTCGAGCCGCTGGAAGACGAACCGGTCGCTCTCGCCGAGGATGGCGAGCCGGTCCTCCTTGATGCGCGGGTCGTAGTAGTCGTTGAGGTTGTCGATGCCGACGACCTCGTGGCCCAGCCCCAACAACCGTCGGCTCGTGTGGAAACCGACGAAGCCGGCTGCGCCGGTCACGAGGATGCGCATCACAGGCTCCCGTAGGCGACGGCCGGGCCGAGCTGGTCTGCCGTGAACACCGACTTCACGTCGAAGAACACGCCGCGCTCGACGAGCCGTGCCGCCCAGGCAGATGCACCGAGCTCGGCGTACTGGCGGTGGTTCACCGCGAGCACGAGCGCGTGCATCCCCTGCATCGCGTCGAGGTCGGCGAGCTCGATCCCGAACTCGTGCATCGCTTCGTCGGGACTGGCGAACGGGTCGTGCACGACGGGCTCGATGCCGTACTCGCGGAGCGTCTCGAGGATGTCGGGCACCCGGCTGTTCCGGAGATCGGGGACGTTCTCCTTGAAGGTCAGACCGAGGACGCCGACCCGGGCCTCGCGGATGGGGTGGCCTTCGCGCGCGAGGCTCTTCACGATCCGCTGAGCCACGTGCTCGCCCATGGCATCGTTGGTCTTGCGGCCGGCCAGGATGACCTCGGGGTGGTGGCCGACCATCGTGGCCTTCGCCGTCAGGTAGTAGGGGTCGACCCCGATGCAGTGCCCACCGACGAGGCCGGGCCGGAAGGGGAGGAAGTTCCACTTCGTTCCCGCGGCTTCGAGCACGTCGAGCGTGCGGATGCCGAGCTTCGCGAAGATGACTGCCAGCTCGTTCATGAGCGCGATGTTGAGATCCCGCTGGGTGTTCTCGATGACCTTGGCGGCTTCTGCCACTTTCACGGACGACGCGCGGTGGATGCCGGCGTCGATGATCCGGCCGTAGGCGGCCGCCACACGCTCGAGCGTGGCGTCGTCTTCACCCGACACGACCTTCACGATCCGCTCGAGGGTGTGCTGCTTGTCGCCGGGGTTGATGCGCTCGGGCGAGTACCCGACGCGGAACGCGGACCGGTCGAGCCCGCTGACCTCTGCGAGGATGGGGGCACAGAACTCCTCGGTGACGCCGGGGTAGACCGTGGACTCGTACACCACGACGTCGCCGGGCTTCAGGGCCGCGCCCACCGTGCGGCTCGCCGAGGCGAGAGGCCGTAGATCGGGCTGTTTCGCGTCGTCGATCGGAGTGGGCACCGTGACGACGAAGAACGTGCAGTCCTTCAGGTCGGCCGGGTCGGCACTCACCTCGAGCTTCGTGGCGTGGAGGACCTCGGGCTCGACCTCGAGCGTGCGATCGTGACCGCGCTTCAGCTCGGCGACCCGGCCCCGGTCGATGTCGAAGCCCACCGTTGGGAAGTGCCGCGCGAACCCCAGCGCGACGGGCAAGCCGACGTAGCCCAGGCCAATGACCGCGATCCGTTCACTCATGCCAAACCTCGAATGGACGCGCCCCGTAACCGGAGCGCTCGTCGCGCTCTACCCGTGCGGCAGCGGGCGTCCACGTGCGGCGAGCAGGCGCGTGTACTCGAGGGCCCACGCGTGCCACACCCGCTCGGGAGTGAAATCCCGGAGGATGCGCTCCCGTCCGGCGCGCCCGTGTGCGCGCGCCCGCTCGGGGTCGACGAGGTACTCCCGTAGCCCCTCGGCCAGCGCACCCGCGTCGTGAGGCACGATCCTGCCGGTGACGCCGTCGAGGATCGCGTCGACCACCCCCGTGCTGTCGAAGCCCACCACCGGCGTTGCGCACAGGGCGCACTCGGCAGGTACGTTCGGGAAGCCCTCCCGCAGCGACGGGAAGGCGAGCACGTCGACCATGGCGTAGAACGGAGCGAGCTCGTTCATGCGCGGCAGCACGTGGGCACCGGGTGTGCGCTCGATCCGAGCCCGGATCGCAGGGTCGACGGAATCGCCCGCCAGGTCGTCCCCGACCAGCACGAGCCCCACGTCGAGATCGGCACGGAGGCGGTCGTAGGCGTCGAGGAGCGGGACGATGCCCTTGTCCTCGACCATCCGTCCCGCGAAACCCACCACACCCGTGGAGTCCGAGATGCCGAGGTCGCGCCGCATCTGCCGCGCCATCGACGTGACCTCGTCCGTGACCGTGAACCGGCGGGGGTCGACGCCGTTCGACGACCCGGCCCCCAGCACGCGGCATTTCTCGGCGGGCACGTATCCACCTTCGACATAGGCCCGGCGAAGGCTGTCGCTCACGGCCACCACCTCGTGGGCACACGCCGAGGCCAGGCGCTCCGAAGCATCGAGGACCCGGAGGAGCCCGCCGCTGGCGGTCTCGAGACGAAGCCCACGTAGCAGGTAGACCCGCACGGGGACGCGCGCGATCCGCGCGGCGAGCATGCCCAGCAAGCCCGCTTTCGGCGTGCTCGCATTCACGATGTCGGGCCTCAGCCGTCGGAACAGCCGGACGAGCCGTGCGAGCGCGATGGCGTCGCCCCGCGGCTCGGGGTCGCGGGGGATCGGAAGCCCGTACACCTCCACCCCTTCGCGCTCCGCCACGGCATCCAGCTCGGGACCGGGCGAGCTCACCACGCTCACGTGGAACCCGGCCTCGCGCATCCACCGGAGCTGACCCCGCAGCAGGAGGTAGGGAGTCACGGGCAGGGTCGTCACGTAGACGAGGCGCGGCGCGTCGTGCATGGGTCCCTCGAGGCGCTGACCGTATCCGTACCGGCGGACGCGTCCAGTGAAAGGCTGCGGCCAGTGAACCAGTGCCGCAGGTCGCCCGTACGCCTGTTAGGGTCAGATGCGAAACGCGAATGCGGGGTTCATCGATGCGTACCACCTCTTCCTTCCTTGCCGCGGGGCTCGCGATCGTCGCCTTCGCCTCCGGTTGTGATTCCCCAACGAGCGAAGTCGGTGTGGCGGATGCCGATTCGTTCCTGCGGCCCGCTCAGGGCACCACGTTGCGGGGGCTCTCCGCGGGCGGCAGCCACACCTGTGCTCGGCGTGCCGACAATTATGCGACCTGTTGGGGGCTCAACAACCAGAACCAGAGCCGGCCCAACTTCGGGGTCACGCTACGTGACATCGCGTCGGGCACCCGGCACACCTGCGGGCTGAAGGTCGGCAATCGGGTCTATTGCTGGGGCGACGACGAGTTCGGCCAGATCACCAATATGCCCAACGGTGATTTCGAGTCGATCGCATCGGGGTCGCGTCACAGCTGCGCCATCAACGCCATCGGCGCGATGACGTGCTGGGGCGACAACATGTTCGGGCAGTCCACGGTCCCGGGTGGGGTCACCTTCACGCAGGGCACGGCCGGGCCCGCCCACACGTGCGGCCTCGATTCCTCGGGCGACGCGCGGTGCTGGGGCGACGACGACTTCGGTCAGGCTCCGGCGCTCACGGCAGGTCCGTTCTCGTCCATCGACACCGGCAGCTTCAACACCTGCGGCATCCTCTCCACGGGGGGCGGCGTCGTCTGCTGGGGTGACGACACGTTCGGCGTCGTCTCGACCGTGCCGGCGGGCGCATTCTCCGAGATCGAGGTCGGTGGTGGCTTCGCGTGTGCGCGCACGACTGGCGGCGCCGTGAGCTGCTGGGGCCAGAGCGGCGACGGGCAGCTCGACGTGCCGGCGGGGTCGTACAGCGAGATCACGGTGGGCAACGCGCACGGTTGCGGTCGCACGACCTCGGGCGATGTCGTGTGCTGGGGCGACGACAAACAGGGCCAGGCCACGCTTCCCGAGCTGATCTTCGACGAGATCTGGTCGGGCAAGCTGTTCGCTTGCGGCATCGAGTCGGGCACGGGCGCTCTGGAATGCTGGGGTCGCGACGACTACGGCGCGGCGTCGCCGCCGGCCGGGGCCTTCTCCACGGGCGACTCCGGGCACTACCACGCGTGCGCGATCTCGAGCACCGACTCCACCGTGGCGTGCTGGGGGCGCGACAACCACGGTCAGTCCACGCCTCCAGGCGGCGCGTTCCAGAAGGTCGGCGCGGGTGAGTACTTCACCTGCGGGCTGACCACGGGTGGCGCCATCGACTGCTGGGGTCGCAACAACTACGGGCAGACCGACGCCCCCGCCGGCACGTTCTCCGACCTCGCCGTGGGGATGGACCACGCCTGCGCCGTCGACGACCTGCAGAACGTCGTGTGCTGGGGTCGCGACGCGCGCGACCAGGTCTCCGACGCCCCCACCACCGGGTCCTGGGCCGCGGTGGCCGCCGGTCGCCACCACTCGTGCGCCCTCGACACCTCGGGCGGCATCACGTGCTGGGGTCTCGACAACGAGGGCCAGGTCTCGGGGATTCCCGCCGGCACCTTCGGCTCCATCTCCGCGGGTGGCGAGCTCTCGTGTGGCGTCACGACTGCGGGTCGTGCGCTCTGCTGGGGCGACCGCACCTTCAATGCCACCGGGGCGCCCAAGCGCTACACGTTCGACAACGTCGATGTGGGCAACAACCACGTGTGCGGCGTCGAGGCGCGCGGCTGGGGCGTGTGCTGGGGATACCAGGGCCGCAATCTCTGACGGCGGGGCGGCCTGGTGACACCGACCGGGCCGCCGGATATCCGTCCGCCGGAGGTCGAGAATGCACCGTCCCCCAGGCCCCGCGTGGGACCAGGGGCCCAAGGGTCCTCGCGACTGGGTGTCCCACATCGTCAAGAAGCCGGTCATGGTGGCGACCGATCTGGGCCTCTTCGGGCGCACTCCCCTGCAGATGCACATCGTCATCTGCGGCTTTCCGCGGTCCGGGTCGACGGTGCTGCAGCTGGTTCTCGAGACCTGTCTCGAGGGCGTCCGGGGCACGCACGGCGAGATGGCGGCCATCCGCGCTGCGCGGATGTTGATCCGCAACCACCCGATTCTCGTCTCCAAGCGGCCCAAAGACCTCTTCCACATCGACCGCACCCGTGAGTACTACGCCGGTCGTCGCGCCGCGGTGCGCTTCCTGATCACGACGCGCGACCCCCGCGATCTCCTCACGTCGGTCCACAAATCGCGGCCTGACGCGTACTTCGTGACGCCCGAGCGCTGGGTCGAGATGCACGAGCACATCCGGTACCAGCAGCACAATCCCGACTGCCTCGTGGTGCGGTACGAGGACTTCGTCGGCGACCCCGACACCGAGCAGGAGCGGATCCTGAGCTTCACCGGCCAGCGCGCGACCCTGCCGTTCAAGCGGTACCACGAGAAGCCGGTGCACAACGCCAACACCATCGCCCTCAACGGGCTCCGCCCGCTCACCGCGTCGAACGTGGGTCGATGGACGGAGTCCGCACACGACGGCAGGATCCGCGAGATCCTCCGCGTAATCCCCGACTTCCCCGAGCGGCTCGTCGAGATGGGCTATGCGACCGACGACGCCTGGGTCGGGCCCTACCGCTGACGATGCGTGTCCTCCTCATCGATCGTCAGTGGAACGCCACGAACCATCAGCGCGGCATCATCGAGGGGATGCACGCCCACCTCGATCTGACGTTCCTCGGCTTCGAGGCGGGTGATTGGCCGACCTCGCTCGAGCAGCTCCCCGATCCGCACAGCTTCGACGTGATCATCTGGCGGTCGGGCTACAAGTGGCTCGTGGGCGACCGTCCGTGGGATTGGGGCGGATACCAGGGGCTGAAGGTGTTCTTCGGCACCGACGCCGTCCAGAGCTACTCTCCGATCGTCGGGCGCAAGAAGCTCGGGACCTGGCCTGCCGGGGTGCACCGTCGCGGCTTCGATCTCGTGATCACGACCGGTCGGGAGGTGCGCGACCGCCTCATCGCCGATGGCGTCGAGGCCGCATGGATTCCGAAGGGCTACGACGGGGACCGCATCGTGGCTCGACCCGACCCGCACCGCGGGTTGATCTGCCACTACGGAACGGCGTACGCCGCCCGACGGCGCGCCCTCGAGTCGATGCGTCGGGCTGGGATTCCGGTCGAGGGATTCCGGTGCACCCAGCCCGAGCTGGCCGAGCACCTCGGGCGCTACCTCGCGTGTCTGGTGTGCAACATGCACTTCGCCACGCCGCTCCCGAACCGCCTGCTCTCGAGGCTCCCGGTGGCCATTCCGATCGAGCGCGTCGGAATGGAGCCCATGATCAAGAACTTCGAGGTCGCCGGTGCCGGCTGTGCGCCCGTGTGCGATGCAATCCCCGAGCTCTACGAGCTGGGCTTCCGGGATGGGGTCAACATGGTGTCGTACCGGCGGTTCTCCGAGCTCGTCGAGAAGATGCGGCACTACCGGCAGAACCCCGACGAGCTCGAGCACATCGGGGCGGCGGCCGCAGAGCTGGCACGCACGCGGCACACCTGGCACCATCGAGGCGCGCAGTGGCGCGAGGTGCTCGAGCGGTACGTGACGCTCTAGTCAGTTGGAGAGATCGAGCATCGACGCGAGCTTCGAAGCCAGGAATTCTTCGCTGCCGTAAACCGAGACATGGTACGCGTCGGAATACAGGGGGTGGCCCTCTACCGCGACCTCGCAGGTGTCGGTCGGACAGAAGAGCGGGTAGAGGCGCACGACGTCTACTCCGGCCTCGGCATCGAGCTCGGTCAGCACGGCATCGACATCGTGGTTTCGCGCTTCGACGTCGGCTCGGACGACCTCCGGAGGGCGCCGACCGAAGCGGTTGTGCAGCGCGACGACCTCGGGGACCCGCCACGTCTGCTCGGGAGCCGTACCGACGAGGATGACCCGCTTGCCAGCCCCCGTCAGCCGGTGCACCGTGCGGGCCAGCCCCTGGCGGAAGGCCGTCCTCCCGTCGACCGGCCCGCCGTCCTGGAGGTGCTGCAGCTCGGCTTCGTCGGGCTTCTCGGGGCGCGTCTCCTCCGAGGTGGCCGTCCAGCGCCCGGCGACGATCACCGTCTGGATGCTGTCGGAGGCGGCCAGCTCGTCGAGGACCGCATCGTTGAACGCACGACAGTCCTCCTTGCCCTCGCGCCAGACGCCCGCGAGTGGGGGGCAACCGTTCTTGAACCGCGTGACGCCCGACCAACCCTGGGTCGAGGCGAGCCGCTGGAAAGCCGGCATCATGGCGTGGGCATGGGAGTCGCCCCAGAGGGCGACCGTGGGGTGGCCGGATTCCCCGAGCCGACACGCCGCACGCTCGTCGTCTTGCTTGAAGCACTTCATCGGGGGTGTCGAGGCGATCGACTCGGCGGGCCATCGCGCCGGGACGCCGTCCAGGCGCCACAGGACGACCCCGATCACTGCGACGGCGGCACTGCCCGCGAAGGACGCTCCGAACACGCGGCCGCGCGACGCAGCAGCCGTTCGGAACGGCCCCTCCACCCACTTCCAGGAGGCGATGGACAGGGGGAACGAGAGGAGGAGGGCGGCCGCCTGCCCCACCGGGCTCGGAGGCGTGAGGCCACCGTCGACGTAGAACCGGGCGAGCAGCAGCAACGGCCAGTGCCACAGGTACAGGCTGTAGGAGATCTGTCCGATGAAGACGGGCGACCGACGGGACAGGAGCTCCCCCGCCGAGGTGGTCCCCGAGCTGCCCGCATGGATCAGCGCGCCTGCCCCGAGCACGGGCAAGCATGCGGACAGGCCCGGGAACGGGGTCTTGCCGGAATAGAGAACGACCGAGGCTCCGATGGCGGCCAGGCCGAGCCAGGCAGTGGCCTCCCGAGCACCTCGGCTCTCGAACCGTGGGACCAGGCCGAGCGCGAGCAGCGAGCCCGTCAGCAGCTCCCAGGCCCGCGTGGGCAACATGTAGAACGCGAGGGACGGCGAGGCGTGTGCGCCGTACTCTGCGAGACCGAGCGATCCGAAGAACACCGCCACGAACAGCGGCGTTCGGACGCGGCTGCGTGCCCCGAGCGCGATCAGCGCCAGCGGGAAGAACAGGTAGAACTGCTCTTCCACGGCGAGCGACCAGGTGTGCAGGAGGAGCAGCTCTTCGGCCGCGGGCGCGAAGTAGTCCTCCATCTGCGAGAAGTAGAGATTCGAGCTGAACAGGCTCGTCGCCACGAGCTGCTCGCCATGCTGCTCCATCTGGGCAGGCGACAGGACGGGGAACGCGAGCACGGTGGTCACGGCGAGCACCGTGAAGAGTGCCGCGAGCAGGCGGCGGAACCGTCGCTCGTAGAACCGGAGGATCGAGAATCGCCCCGCATCCACGTCGCGGGCGATGATCCCCGTGATCAGGAACCCCGAGATGACGAAGAACACGTCCACGCCGACGAATCCGCCGGAGAAGCCCGGCACGCCGGCGTGGAAGAGCAGCACGGGAAGAACCGCGACGGCGCGGAGGCCGTCGATGTCGGGGCGGTAGTCCTTCATGTCGGCGAGAACGCCTCCTGCACGGCACTCAGCCGCCCGAACACCACCAGGTGCGAGAGCGGCTGGATCGTGTAGTTCCCGTCGGGGACCACCACCGTGTGGTCCTCCATCTCGATCAGCAGGATCTGCAGCTGCAGGTCCTTCAGCGGCAGCTCCTTCAGGCGCTTCCCGATCACCCGGCTACCCGTCGGGATCTCGATGCGCGTGATCCCGAAGCCCGGCTTGTAGTTGAACAGGTCGTCGTGGAGCACCGGCTCGTGCTTCACGCGGCCCGCGACCCAGCGCCGGATCAGGTCGTTCAGCTGCAGCGATCCGCCGCGGTAGAAGAAGAAGTACGCGATGCCGACGGCGCAGATCGCGATCCCGACGTGCCACATCCCGTCGTAGAAGCTCGAGACCTCGACCGAGTTCACGAGGGTCGCGACCACCGTGGCCCCCGTCGCGTAGCCGAGGATGATCAGCGTCATCGTGATCTGGCGGCGCGCCTTGTGCTCGACGACCTTCTCGGCCTGGAGCGTCGTGAACCCCGTGCCGGTGAAGGCCGAGAGCGCCTGGAAGACCGCGTTGTGACGCTCGAGCCCGGTCATCTCGTAGGCACTCGCGCCCGCGATGACGATCACGTACGCGACCGCGAGGATCACGATCAACGCGATGACAGAACCCATCCGTCAGCGGACCATGAACGTGAAGTGCGCCCCACCCACGGTGAGCTGCTCGCCGCCGTACAACCGGCGCTTCGACACGCGCTCGCCATTGACCCAGGTGCCGTTCGTCGTCGCGTTGTCTTCCGCGTAGAACCGGCCTTCGAGATGGACGATCCGGCAGTGGACCCGCGACATCCGACCGTCGTGCTGGATCTGGACGTCGTTCACGGCGCTGCGCCCGATCGTCAGCCCCGACACGTCGATCGCGAAGGCTTCGCCCCCGCCGGAGCCGTGGTGCACGAGGTCGGCGAGCGCTTCACCCGCGAGGCTGCGCTCGCGCGGGCTGCGCGCGCTGAAGGCCGCGTCGCGCAGGGTGTCCATGTCGTCGGGCGTGAGGAAGTCGGTCTTCTCGTCGTCGACATCCTCCTCTTCTTCGACCAGCGAGCGGTCGACCTCGGACCCCGCGACGTGCAGGGCCGCCGCGATGTCTTCGAGCGCCAGGGCCTCGTCGAGATCGATCGTGCGGAACCCCATGAACCCGCCGGCCGCCTTGGCGACGGCCTTGCTGAACTCGACCACGTCGTCGAGCTGCTTCGGGTCGAGGTCGAAGTCCTCGCGCTCGTGGGCGAGGGCGATGAGCGCGCGCCGACCCCGGGCGAGGTAGCGCTCGCTCGGGGGGTGCGACAGCCAGTCTTCGAGCATCGTCGTGGCGTCGGGCGTGAGGTGGTAGCGGGAGCGGGCCAGCTCGAGGATGAGCTCGCGCTCGCCGTCTTGCACGGTGCCGTCGGCCCACGCGACCTGGACGAGCGGCAGCAGGGCCAACAGCTCGACCGTCGTCTCGTCGATCCCCAGGAACTTCAGCTCGCGCAGCAGCCGATCGTCGTCCGCCATCCTGCCTCCGGTCCGAGCCTGATAACGCGGGGATCGGAGCGGAGGCGATGGTTGATCGGGGCGTCCCGGTCCCGCCCGGAGGGCGGCGGCGGCGACCGTCGTCGACTGCCTGACGCGCGCCGACCGGTCTACTCGGGCTCCGGGCGCTCCCCGCGGCCGAGCGGACCGTAGCTGCGCACCAGTCGCGCGATCCGCCGCACGGTGCGCGGCACGGGCACGCGCGTCGGCTCGAGGTCCAGCGCCGAGACCTTGAACGGCAGCAGGGCCGCATACGCGAGCCGATCGCGCCTCCGCTCGCGTGCGGACAGGTAGATCCGGGCCCGCGCGGGCAGGGGGAGCTCGACCTCCGCGCGGAGCGCGCGATCCACGCCCTGCGGGATGGGCCCGTCAGGCTCCCAGCCGGTGCGCTTCCCGAGCACCGCCTCGACGAGATGCGCGCCGACGTCCACGAGGCGCCGCGTGTGCGTGCGGTCGGCGAGGGCCGCCAGCGCGGCGTGATCGACGCGCTCCAGCGCGAGCGCCAGGTCCGACAGGTGCCGGAGCGTCGCCCACGTGTCCTTGCCCGCCGTGATCGCGACCATGAGGGCGGTGGCGAGATCGTCGAACCGCGCGACCTGCGCGGGCGTGCGCTCGTCGAGCCACGGCACGAACGACTCGAAGTACGCCTCGGCCGCCTCGAGCGCGTAGTGCGGCGCGAAGAACCGCTGGTGGACGTCGAGGTGCATGCCGCCCGGGTGCAGCAGCAGCAGCTCGCTCGGCAGCTCGCGGGCGTTCAGGTCGTCGGCCGTGAGGTCGAAGGCCAGGCGGTAGCCGTCGTCGAGCGCCCAGCGACACGCCCGCCGGAAGAGCAGGGGAGGCACCCACACGTCGAGATCCTCGCTGTCCCGGCCGTCGATGCGCCCGTGCAGCCATTCCTGGAGCACGATGCCCTTGTAGGCGATGCACGGCACGTAGTCGGCGTGCAGGGCCGCGACGATCCGGTCGCGCTCCGCGGCCTGCGCCATCGCAGCGGCGCTCGAGGCCCGCCACGACGGCTTCAGCAGCGCCCGCTGTGTGTCGGTGAGCCCGTCCAGGGCCTGGGCGTGCGCGACGAGCTTGTGCCGCCGCAGCACGCGCAGCAACGCCTCGGGCGCGATGCCCGAGAGGTCGACGGGCCGGCCTCCCGCCGCGTACACGGCCGCGCGGAAGGCGAGCTCCATGCGCCTACTTCCCGAAGAAGGTCGCGCGGAGCAGGTCGCGGTTCATCGCGGCGATGTGGTTGATCGTGATGCCCTTCGGGCACGACGCCTCGCACTCGCCGTGGTTCGTGCAGTAGCCGAAGCCCTCGACGTCCATCTGCTCGACCATGCGCTGCGTGCGCTGCGCCCGCTCGACCTCGCCCTGGGGGACGCTGTTGAGGTGGAACAGCTTCGCGCTCGTGAACAGCGAGGCACTGGCGTTCGGGCAGGCCGCCACGCAGGCGCCACAGCCGATGCAGGTCGCGGCGTCGAACGCCGCATCCGCGATGATCTTGCCGATGGGCAGCTGGTTGGCGTCCTGGGCGGACCCGGTGCGCACGGAGATGTAGCCGCCGGACTGGATGATGCGGTCGAACGAGCTGCGATCGACCACGAGATCCTTGATGACCGGGAAGGCCTCGGCCCGCCAGGGCTCGATGGTGACCGTGGCATTCGCTGGGAAGGACCGCATGTGCAGCTGGCACAGGGTGGTGCGGTCGAGCGGGCCGTGGGCCTCGCCGTTCACCATCGCGCCGCACGAGCCGCAGATGCCTTCGCGGCAGTCGTGCTCGAAGGCGATCGGGTCTTTGCCTTCGGACTCGAGCCGCTCGTTGATCATGTCGAGCATCTCGAGGAACGACATCTCGTCGACGACGTCGATCGTGTGCGTCTCGAAGGCGCCCTTGGCCTTCGCACCGTCCTGGCGCCACACCTTGACGGTGATCGTCTTGTTGCTCACTTGTAGCTCCGGGTGCTCGGCTTGACGTAGCGGAAGGAGAGCGGTTCCTGGTTCCGGATCGGGGCGTTGCCCTCGCCGGTGTACTCCCACACGGCGCCGTGGCAGAAGTTCTCGTCGTCGCGCTTCGCTTCGCCGTCGGGGTGCTGGTGCTCCTCGCGGAAGTGGCCGCCGCACGACTCCTCGCGGAGCAGGGCGTCGGTCATCTTCACCTCGGCGAACTCGATGAAGTCGGCGATGCGCCCGGCGCGCTCGAGCGCCTGGTTCAGCGCGGCGCCGGTGCCCGGGACGGCCAGGTCGTTCCAGAACGCCTCGCGCAGCGCGGGCAGCTTCGCGAGCCCGGCTTCGAGGCCCTCTTTCGTGCGACCCATGCCGCAGTGCTCCCACACCAGCTTGCCGAGCTCGCGGTGGAAGCTGTTCGGCGCCCGCTTGCCCTTGATCGAGAGCAGCCTGTCGATGCGCTTGTTCACCGTGTCTTCGGACTCGTCGAACGCCGTGTGGGTGGTGTCGGAGAACCCCGCCTTCTGCGTCGCGAGGTAGTCGCCGATCGTGTACGGCAGCACGAAGTAGCCGTCGGCCAGGCCCTGCATCAGCGCGCTGGCGCCGAGGCGGTTCGCGCCGTGGTCGCTGAAGTTGCACTCGCCGATGGCGTACAGCCCGGGGACCGAGGTCATCAGGTTGTAGTCGACCCACAGCCCGCCCATCGTGTAGTGCACGGCCGGGTAGATCTTCATGGGCGTCTCGAACGGCGAGTCGCCCGTGATCCGCTCGTACATCTCGAACAGGTTGCCGTAGCGGTCGTCGACCACGTCGCGGCCGAGGCGCTGGATGGCGGCGCCGAAGTCGAGGTAGACGCCCTGGCCGCCTTCGACGACGGTGTGGCCGTCGTCGCACATGCGCTTGGCGGCGCGGCTCGCCACGTCGCGGGGCACGAGGTTGCCGAACGTCGGGTAGATCCGCTCGAGGTAGTAGTCGCGCTCGGTCTCGGGGATGTCTTTCGGCTTGCGGAAGTCGCCCTGCTTCTTCGGCACCCAGACGCGCCCGTCGTTCCGGAGCGACTCGGACATGAGCGTGAGCTTGCTCTGGTGGTCGCCCATCACGGGGATGCAGGTGGGGTGGATCTGCGTGAAGCAGGGGTTCGCGAAGCCCGCACCGCGCTTGTAGGCCCGCCACGACGCCGTGACGTTCGACGCCCGCGCGTTGGTCGACAGGTAGAACACGTTGCCGTAGCCGCCCGTGGCGAGCACCACGGCGTCGGCGGCGTGCCGCGTGATCTTCCCGGTCTTCAGGTTGCGCGTGACGATGCCCTTCGCGTGCCCGTCGATCACGACGACATCGAGCATCTCTTCGCGCGTGTACATCGTGACGTTCTTGCGGGCGATCTCCTTCGAGAGAGCCTGGTACGCGCCCAGCAGGAGCTGCTGGCCCGTCTGGCCGCGCGCGTAGAACGTGCGGGAGACGAGCGCGCCGCCGAACGAGCGGTTGGCGAGCAGCCCGCCGTATTCGCGCGCGAAGGGGACGCCCTGCGCCGTGCAGTGGTCGATGATGTCGACGCTGACCTGCGCGAGCCGGTACACGTTCTCTTCGCGGGCGCGGAAGTCGCCGCCCTTCACGGTGTCGTAGAAGAGCCGGAACACGGAGTCGCCGTCGTTCTGGTAGTTCTTCGCCGCGTTGATGCCGCCCTGGGCCGCGATGGAGTGCGCCCGGCGGGGGCTGTCGTGGAAGCTGAACGCGCTGACGCGGTACCCGAGCTCGGAGAGCGTGGCGCTCGCCGAGGCCCCCGCGAGGCCCGTTCCCACGACGATCACGTGGTACTTGCGCTTGTTCGCCGGGTTCACCAGCTTGATCTTCTGGCGGTAGCGCGACCAGGCGGTCTCGATGTCGCCGTCTGGGACCTTCGATTCGAGGTTCAGGGTCATGGGGTCACCGTTCCGACGATGCGCGACACGATTCCGAGCGCGATGAGGATGTTGCCGCCGGCGACGAGGAACGCGAACAGCGTGCCCGCCTTACGGGCCGTGTCCCGCTCGCCGATCTGGTTGAAGCCGAGCGTCTGGAAGATGCTGTAGACGCCGTGGTACAGGTGCATCCCGAGCGCCAGGTTGGCGAGGATGTACACCGCCGCGACGTGCGGGCGCTGCAGGCTGAAGGTCAGGTTCGCGTACGCCTTGCCGTGCTCGAACGCCGAGTTCGCGAGGGGCACGCCGGCCGTGAGGTCGGCGAGGTGGAAGATCAGGAACAGCAGGATGGCGACCCCGCCGTAGCGGAGGGACTTCGAGGCGGGCGTGCTGGCCTGGGACGTGCGGCCGCCCTGGTAGGCCACGGGGCGCGCGCGGTTCGCCTGCTGCACGAGGGCGATGGCGCTGCTCACGTGCAGCACCAGCATCGTGAGCATGCCGAGGCGCATGAGCCAGAGCAGCTCGACCTGGCTCTGGATGAGCTCGGCGTAGTGGTCGAAGACCTCCTGTCCGAGGAAGACCTGGAGGTTGCCGACCATATGGGCCGTCAGCCAGCCGACCATGACGGCGCCGGTCGACGCCATCACGACCTTCTTGCCGACGGTCGAACGGGTGAGGGTCAGGACTGCGTTCATCTTGTGTGTGGCTCCCGGGCCGGGCCCCTAACCGGTCGGACGCATTCGGCGAAGACAACCGATCGCTGCATGCGCTCAGGTCCATGACGAGTTGGCGGACCGGTTCGTGACGAGCCGGGATCCCGCGGCCGACACCCGCAACGGTGTCGGCTCCGACGAGCCGGGTTCCCGCGGCCGACACCCGCGGCGTCGCCCTCTACGACGAGCCGGGATCCCGCGGCCGACACCCGCGACGGTGCCGTCTACGACGAGCCGGATTTCCGCTTCGAGCGCCCGATCGGGCACGCGCACGCGCACGCGCACGCACACGGGTCGGGCCTCGAGCGCCCTGCCGATGCGTGGCTCTACCGACCCCGCCGGTCCCGACAGGCAGAGCCCGAAGGGTCCGGTTTCCCCGCGCCTCATCACAACGCCCGCCCCTCCCGGGAAACCGGATCCTGGGACTGCCGGGTCTACGAACCGCAAGGCCGCCGCAGGCGAGCCGCGCAGCGCGCTCCGCGCGCGAAGTAAAGGGTAGACCGGACGTTCACACCCGCCATCCCCGTCCTCTACGACGAGCCGGGATCCCGCGGCCGACACCCACGGTCCCCGTCCTCTACGACGAGCCGGGATCCCGTGGCCGACACCCGCGACGGTGCCGTCTACGACGAGCCGGAATCCAGCTTCGAGCGCCACATCGGGCACGCGCACGCGCACGCGCACGCGCACGGGAGGGGCCTCGAACGCCCCGGCGAATGGGCTCTCTACCGACCCCGCCGGTCCCGACAGGCAGAGCCCGAAGGGTCCGGTTTCCCCGCGCCTCATCACAACGCCCGCCCCTCCCGGGAAACCGGATCCTGGGACTGCCGGGTCTACGAACCGCAAGGCCGCCGCAGGCGAGCCGCGCAGCGCGCTCCGCGCGCGAAGTAAGGGTAGACCGGACGCTCACACCCGCCATCCCCGTCCTCTACGACGAGCCGGGATCCCGCGGCCGACACCCGCGACGGAGCCGTCTACGACGAGCCGAGATCCCGCGGCCGACACCCGCCTCAATTCTGCTTGCAGTTCGAGAACGCCGCGCTGCACGAGATGATCGTCATCCCCCCGCGCCGCACGCGCACACCCTTCAGCGTCTCGATGCCGCGGTAGACCACGTCGTACGTCCCGGCCGGGATCTCGCCTGGCACCTTGAACGTGCCGTTCGGGCCGACGAACTTCACGTCGCTCTGGTCGCCCTTCACCACCACCGTGGCCTGCCCGTCGTTGCCCACGCCCACGAAGGCCGGGCCCGTCGGCCTCACCTCGGGCTCGGGTGCGGGGGCGGGCTCGGGGACGGGCTCGGGCGTGGGGGAGGGCACGGGCCGCGCGACGGTGACGGGCCGCGGCGCGGGCTCGGGGTCGTCGCCGACGCGCTCGCGGTACTGCACGGGCTCCAGGCGCTCCGTGTCGCCCACGACGTCGACCGGGTAGGGCCGGGACCCCGCGACCGGCGTGGCGACCAGCCCCGGCAGGAAGGCGTAGAGCGCCACCGCGATGCCCACCAGCCCCAGCGCAGCGAGCAGGATGCCGACCGACCCCACGACCACGCCGAGCCGCGCGGCCATGTCGGCGATCGTCTGCGTGCGGTCGGCGACCGTGGCGCTGGCGCCGCTCCGCTCCATCATCATCGACTCGGACTGCTCGAGCAGGGTCTCGCCGGAGAGCGAGTCGTCGGACTGCTTCTCGCGATCCCGCCGCTGCACCTCGTCTACGCGGACCGCCGCCCACTCCTGCAGGCGGGGCAGGGGATAGTCCTGGGCCAGGCCCCATGCGCGGCGCTCGAGCTTCTTCGCGGTGGGGCGGTCGTCGGGGTCGTACGCGAGGCAGTCCCGCAACAGCAGCACGAGATCCCGGTGGTTGTCGCCGTGCTTGTCGACCACGCGCTTCACGGCCGCCTCGACGGTCTCCTCGTGGCGCTTGGGGTTCGAGCTGGTCTTCGGCATGGGCTTGCCGGACAGCAGCTCTGCGAGGACCACGCCCAGCGCGTACGCATCGCCCGCCGGGCTGTCGATGCCGTCGAACCGCTCGGGCGCCATGTAGCGCATGGTGCCGAGGATCACGCCGACGGTCTCGGCCTCGCGGGTGTGGAAGTCGGCCCGCGCTACACCGAAGTCCAGCAGCTTCACCTCGCCCGCACGGGTGATCTGGATGTTCGGCGGCTTGATGTCGCGGTGGATGATGCGCAACGGCTCGCCGTTCGGCCCGGGCGCGTCCCACGCGACCGCGAGGGCGCCGGCGACCTCGGCGACGATGCCGAGCGCGCAGCTCGGCGGAACCGCCCCGTGCCGGAGCACCTGCCGGAGGTTCGCGCCGTCGATGTACTCCATGACGACGGCCCAGGTGCCGTTCAGGCGGACCAGCCCGTCGACCTGGAGGATGGCGCGGTGCCGGATGAGCCCGAGCAGGCGGGCCTCGT
Source organism: Alphaproteobacteria bacterium (assembly GCA_020632875.1). GTDB lineage: Bacteria > Myxococcota_A > UBA796 > UBA796 > JACKEQ01. Next base: position 278,342 of record JACKET010000004.1, on the reverse strand, counting down.
CGCGCTGGCGGGACGCGATCTCCTCGGCATCGGCCAGATCGGCGTTCATCAGCTTGATCGCGACTTCTTTGTGGAAGCCGCCCTCGCCGACCATCTGGGCGCGGTACACGGTGCCGAACGCGCCCTTGCCGACCGCGTGCAGGATCCGGTACCGCCGGGGAGCGGCCCTCACGCGAGGGACTCTTCCGTGGCGGCGCTCACCACGTGAGGACCGTCCAGGTGCCGAGCCCCAGCGCGACCGCCCCGAGGCCGGCGGACGTCACGACCAGCGCGTTGTTGTTGTTGCGCAGGGTGCGGAGCTCGGTGGGGTCGGGCTCGGAGAAGAACTTGCTGCGCGTGTGGAAGGTCGCGGCGTACGTGCCGATGGCGCCGGCTCCGAAGACCCCGGCGAGGATGGGCAGCTCGATCGGCTTGCGCGGCGCGCTGACGATGATGGCGTTCTCGTACTTCTGCCGGTAGTCCTCGGACGCCTCGGCATACTCGGGCGGCAGGCCCCCCACCTCGATCACGCGGGTCCAGTCGAGGGCCCCTTCGGCGTTCACGAGCTGGATGATCGTGGGACGCTCCGTCGGGAAATCGAGAGTGTCGCGCCCGTCGATGCGGATGCGCCCGCCCGACGGCACCGGCAGCGGGCGGGTAGGGCCTGGCCCGGCGGCCTTCGCGGCCTCCCACGCGTTGCGGACGGGGTGGCCGCGCGGCGTGACCGACGACGAGGGCGGCATCGGGTCGATCTCGGCCATGGCGGCCACGTTCAGCTTGAGATCCTCGGGAGCGCGGCGCAGGTGCGCATCGAGCGCCCGGACGCGGAAGTACCCTGCGACCGCCGAGCTCGTGAGCGCCTCGGTGGCGCACTCGATGCCGGTGAGCAGCTCGTCGCGGGCCTCGACGAAGCCCTCCTCGTCGAGGTTCGCGAACGCGTCTTCGGCGCGCGCTCCGACGCCCTTGATCTCCTGATCGTCGAAGCTCTCGCGACAGTCGGTATCGCCCGCGGGAGGGGCGCCGTCGCCGGAGGCGCTCGCATCGACGACGAGCACGAGCAGGGGCAGAACGAGCATCGGTGTCCTCGGCGTGGATTGTCGCACAGCCGGGAAACCGATCAAGCGCGCCGCACGTATCCAGTACGAGTTGATACGCTCTTGCCGGAGTCACGAGCATTCCCACCTCGCCGCCATCCGCAGCCCGTTTGCACCGCGCGTCCGCGCGTCGTGGAGGCGCGGCGTGATCGAGCCCGGTGAGGTCATCGACAACCGCTTCCAGGTCGAGGCGCTCATCGGCGAGGGCGGGCTCGCACACGTCTACCGCGTGCGGCACCTCGGGCTCGGCAGCGTGCACGCGCTCAAGCTCCTGTCGTGGCGCAAGAAGTCCCTCGCCGAGCGCCTGATCATCGAGGGGCGTATCCAGGCGCAGCTCAACCACCCCAACATCGTGGCCGTCACGGATCTGGTCCGCCACGACGGGCAGCTCGGGCTGTTGATGGAGTACATCGACAACCTCAGTCTCGAAGACCACCTCAACGAGCACGGCGGGCTGGGGCTCCAGGCGGGCCTCGAGCTGTTTGCGCCGATCCTGTCGGCCGTCACTGCCGCGCACGACGCGGGCGTCACGCACCGCGACCTCAAGCCGGCGAACGTCCTGCTGGCCGCGTCGGCTCGCGGCCTCTCGCCCAAGGTCACCGACTTCGGCATCGCGAAGGTCGTGGCCGAAGAGGCCGGTGGCAGCACGGCGGTGGGCGCCACGATGGGAACGCCCGGCTACCTCGCGCCCGAGCAGGTGCTCGACAGCTCCACCATCGACATGCGCGCCGACATCTTCGCGCTCGGCGCCATCGCCTACGAGATGATCACGGGCGTCCGCGCGTTCGGCGACGAGAACGGCAAGCTCACTGTCGGCTCGACGTCCCAGGTCATCCCGAAGCCCCTGGCGGTCTACATCGCCACGGCGCCGGCGCACGTGCAGGAAGCGCTCGCCCGGGCCATGGCCAAGAACCCCGACGAGCGGTACCCCGACTGCCGGTCCTTCGCGCGCGACCTGTTCCGCGACGAGCCCCGCCTGCTCCTGCTCGTCGAGGGCCAGCAGGGCACCGGGATGCTCTCCCTCGCCGGTGCGCGCGAGACGCTCGATCAGAGCCTGCGGTCGGTGCCTTCCGCGCCACCTCCGGCCGCTCCGTCCGAGGCGCTCCACTCCAACCCGACGATGCTCGACTCCCGCGACGCGGATGACGACTTCACCGAGTCCGGCGGGGGCGGGGCGACCTGGGCGGCCCTCGGCATCCTCGCGGTCGGCGGCTTCGTCCTCGCCGTGGGCGCCGGCCTCGTCGCAGCGGTCGCAGGGCACGCCTGGCTCGGCACCGACGATTCCGCGGTGGCCGTCGCGACGGATCCGTCCCTCCCGGTCCCCCGGGTCGATCCCGTCGCGCCGCAGCCCTCCACCGAGCCCGATGCGCTCGACCCCGACGCGCTCGACCCCGACGCGGTCGATCCCGATGGCATCGCCGATCCGGACGCGGTCGATCCGGACGCGGTCGATCCGGACGCGGTCGATCCGGACGCGGTCGATCCGGACGCCATGGATCCCGACGCGGTCGACCCCGTGGCGAACCCGGTTCCGGCCCCGGTCCCGTCCGTCGGCGTCACCCAGGCCCCCGCCCCCGTGGCTCCCGCGCCCGTGCCCGACCCCGACGATGCGGTCGCGGTCGTCGAGCCCGTCCAGCCCGAGCCGGTCGTCCAGCCCGAGCCCATCGTCCAGCCCGAGCCCGTCCAGCCGAAGCCCGATCCCGTCGTGGCCGAGCCCGCACCCGCCGCGACGCCCCCCGAGATCGGCGGCATCTGGAACGGTCGGGCCGCGAAGCGCCCATTCCGGCTCGAGCTCACCGAGGGCACGACGGGCGGCCAGGTGTTCGGCAACGCGGTCTTCCCCTCGCCCACGGCCTCGCGCAGCGAGAAGCTCTCGGGCACCGTCTCCCCCGACGGCGTCGTGCGCCTCACCGCCGGCGAGTTCGTGTTCACCGGGCGGTTGAGCGGCATCACGCTGTCCGGCACCTACGAGGCCGGGGGCTCGGGCAAGCGGCTCGACTGGTCGGTGAGCCGGGGGCCATAGCGGTCAGCTCCGACCCGAGACTGTGCGTGGCCGATGGGGCGCCCGGAGCGGGATTCCGGCTCGTCGGAGACGGCACCGTTGCGGGTATCGGCGGCGGGATCCCGGCTCGTCGTAGAGGGCGGGGATGGCGGGTGTCGGCCGCGGGATCCCGGCTCGTCGTAGAGGACGGGGATGGCGGGTGTGAGCGTCCGGTCTACCCTTACTTCGCGCGCGGAGCGCGCTGCGCGGCTCGCCTGCGGCGGCCTTGCGGTTCGTAGACCCGGCAGTCCCAGGATCCGGTTTCCCGGGAGGGGCGGGCGTTGGGATGAGGCGAGGGGAAACCGGACCCTTCGGGCTCTGCCTGTCGCGATCGAGGAGGTCGGAAGAGCGTCGAACCGGAAGGACGCTCGAGGCCCGGCCCGTGCGCGTGCGCGTGCGCGATGGGCCGCGCCCGGAGCGGGATTCCGGCTCGTCGGAGACGACACCGTTGCCCGTATTGACCGCGGAATCCCGGCTCGTCGTAGAGGGCGGGATGGCGGGTGTCGGCCGCGGGATCCCGGCTCGTCGTAGAGGACGGGGATGGCGGGTGTGAGCGTCCGGTCTACCCTTACTTCGCGCGCGGAGCGCGCTGCGCGGCAGGCCTTCGGCCGCCTTGCGGTTCGTAGACCCGGCAGTCCCAGGATCCGGTTTCCTGGGAGGGGCGGGCGTTGGGATGAGGCGAGGGGAAACCGGACCCTTCGGGCTCTGCCTGTCGCGATCGAGGAGGTCGGAAGAGCTTCGAACCGGAAGGACGCTCGAGGCCCGACCCGTGCGCGTGCGCGTGCGCGTGCCGCGCCCGGAGCGGGATTCCGGCTCGTCGGAGACGGCACCGTTGCGGGTATCGGCGGCGGGATCCCGGCTCGTCGTAGTGGGCGGGGATGGCGGGTGTCGGCCGCGGGATCCCGGCTCGTCGTAGAGGACGGGGATGGCGGGTGTGAGCGTCCGGTCTACCCTTACTTCGCGCGCGGAGCGCGCTGCGCGGCAGGCCTTCGGCCGCCTTGCGGTTCGTAGACCCGGCAGTCCCAGGATCCGGTTTCCCGGGAGGGGCGGGCGTTGGGATGAGGCGAGGGGAAACCGGACCCTTCGGGCTCTGCCTGTCGCGATCGAGGAGGTCGGAAGAGCTTCGAACCGGAAGGACGCTCGAGGCCCGGCCCGTGCGCGTGCGCGTGCGCGCCGGGCCCGCTCGGAGCGGGATTCCGGCTCGTCGGAGACGACACCGTTGCCGGGTCGACCGCGGGATTCCGACTCGTCGTAGAGAACGGGGCTGGCGGGTGTGAGCGGGGCCCGTACACAGAGCTGCGCTGAATTTCACAGTCCGCACGCAGAGCCTCGGTGAGTTTCACATCGAGCCATCGACGCCATGACCGCCTCACGGATGAACGCCGACAAAGTCGTGCTCGAGGTCGGAGCGATCCTCGCTCCGGGCAGTCACGCACCACCAGGTGTGAAACTCGAGGGCACTCTGTGCGTCGGATGTGAAGTTCGACCCGGCTCTGTGCTCCGCCACGGCGCGCATGGTGTTCCGGGAGCCCGTCCGGGTCCGATCGGCGAGCGGCACGAAACGCCCGCCTGCTCTGGTGAGTCCTGATTCCAGTCCGCGAGAAGGCCCCTCTGTCGACTCGGAACACCGAGACGTCCCTCGAGAGCCCTGACGTCACGGGCGGTCTGGGCGGTGCAATCCCCGTCGAAGGTGCCCGGGGAAACGAGGACGCTCGAGCCGTGACGGCCTGGTTTCTGCGTCATCTGCGTCCTTCTGCGTCATCTGCGTGAGGCCCTGAGACGCTGGAAGCTCGACCTCCCTACGGCTCGGGAGCCTCGTGCGCGTCGTCGGCACCGTCGAGGTAGCCGATCGCCTCGAGCGCCTTCTTCGTCGCCTCGTCGAGCTCGACGGAGCCGCCGGTGCTCTCGGGGACCGCCTTGCCGTCGGGGCCGGTGAGCACGTCGGACGGGTCGCGCTGGTCGGGCGGACGCTTCGGGAACCGCGCCTCCCACGCCTCGAGCGCCGCCTGGAGCTTCGCCGCCTCGGGATCTTCGGGCCGGCTGTTGCGGGGGAGCTCGGGGTTGCCGGTCATCGGGTAGAGCTCGACAGGCGCACCGCCCGCGATCTGCTTGCGATCCTGACCCGTGAGCTTCCGGCCTTCGAAGTAGCCCTGGGCGAACAGCTGCACGTCGTCGTTGCGGATGAGCTTGTGGGTCGCCGTCCGGACGCTGATCTTCCGGTTCTGCCGGAAGTCCGTCTCGCTCACCACCAGGCGGTCGGCGGGCGGCTCGCCCTCACCGCGGACGGCGGCCGCGAGGCTCTGCCCGGGCAGCCCGTCGGGCGTGCCCCAGCCCATGAGGTCGGTGATCGTCGGCACCAGGTCGATGCCCTCGGTGAGCCCGGCGACGCGGTGCGGCTCGAGTGCCGGGTGCGTGAACAGCAGCGGGACGTGGAGCACGGACTCGTAGAGCGTGTTGCCGTGCCACGCCGAGTTCGGGACGCCCGGATGGCTCCACAGCCCCTCGCCGTGGTCGCCCGTGATCACGAGCAGGGTGTCCTGCATCAGGCCGCGCTGCTCGAGACCGTCGAGCAGCCGCTTCAGCTCGGCATCGACGAAGTGGATGCCGCCGTCGTAGCCGGGCTTCTGCGACCCCGAGACCGCGGCCTCGTGCTCGGGAGGCTGCGTGTACGGCCAGTGCGGGTCGATGTAGACGACCTGCAGGTAGAACGGCGTCGTGGCGAGTGGCTCGCGGTGGGCGTCGACGATGGCCAGCGCCCGATCCGTCATCACCGCGGCGTCTTCGAGCGGCGTCTCGCGTCCGAAGGTCTCCTTGCCCTGCTTGGCGTCGTCGTCCATCCAGCTGAACGCGAGGCCCGACTCGCCGTACGCGTCGAAGCCCTGCTGGAAGCCGAACACCTGGTTCATGTTGGGGTTCGAGGTCACGCCCAGCGTGAGGTAGCCCTTGGCGTCGAACCGCTCGGAGAGCAGGGTGAAGCTGTCGTCGAGGCGGTCGAACTGCTCTTCGTAGATGCCGACGGTACGCGGGTAGAGGCCCGTGAACATCGACGCCATCGACGGACGGGTCCAGCTGCAGTTCGAGATGTGCTGGTCGAACACGACGCTCTTCGCACCGAGCGCGTCGAGCGCGGGGGACGTGGGCAGCTCGTAGCCGTACAGCCCGAGGTGATCGGCCCGCACCGTGTCGAGCATCACGACGACCACGTTGGTCTTGCCGCCCACGATGGCTTCGGGAGGGGCGGTGGCGGTGCGGATGGCGGGAGCGGGGCCGGCGGGCGGAGAGGACCCGCAGCCGATGAACACGAGCCCGAAGACGATCACTCTGCGACACCCCACGACATGCCGACGTCTATCCCGCCCTCCCAGCGGGAGGACCGGCCGATGACCGGCCTGTCGTCGGGCTCGTAGTTCACGAGCGTCGCATCCGCGAGGTTCGCCCGGGCTCCGATGCGCAGGCCGACCGGACCGAGGTCGAGCACCGTCGCGCCCGCTTTCGCCTGGAAGTGCGCACCCCAGGGCCCCCAGCCCCCGCCGCCGAACACGTCGATGCCGATGGGGTCGCGCGACCGGAAGCTGACGCCGGCGAGGTAGTGGCCGAGCGCGATGTACTTCTCGCCCTCGAAGGTCGAGATGCGTGTGGACCCGACGCCGCCGCCGAGCCAGATCGAGATGGGCTGGTCGAACAGCGCGACGCCCGCGAACCCGCTCCCGAACGGCACCATCCGCCGCCCGGCTTCGTTCGCGTCGGCCAACGCCGAGCTCTGCAGCGAGCCGTCGACCGTCCAGAACACGCCCACGGGCCCGGCGATGCTCTGCTGGCCGTGCGTCGACACGCCGATCCCCGCGCCGGGGAAGCTCCGCTCGTCGATCAGGCCGTCGGCGCCATCCGTCGGAGGGCGCTGCCCCCATCGGCCCAGCCCGAGGTCGAGGCCCGCGGCCCCCCAGCTCGAGTAGGCGTCGGTCACCTTCACCTTGGGGACATCCGGCTTCGGCAGCCATTCCGGCGGGAACGGCTGGCCTTTCACGAGGCGCGAGTTCCACTTGCCGTCGCGGATGGTCTGCACGACGTGGATCCCGGCGAGCGGCGGGATGTCGCCCACCACGACCCGACCGTCGACGACGACGACCTGGCCGGACGGAACGGGCTGGCTCGCCCCGGTGGGGTCGGCGGGCTCGAGGTATTCCTCGAGGAGCCACGGAGGGACGTCGGGGTGGTCGGGCACGAGGTCGAGCGCGAGCTTGAGCGGACGCTGCCAGTCGGGGAGCTGGTCGGCGTACCGGATGAGGGCCTCGGTCACGAGGAAGTCGGCCCACGGGCGGCTCGGCATCTGCCCGTCGAGGCACGGGATGCGCTTCTCGAGGGTCTCGAACACCTGGCGGTGGGCGCGGTCGTCTTCGGCGTCGATCGCGGCCACGGCCTGCGCCACGAGGTCGCGCAGCTCCTGCTCCTTCATCGGGGTCTCGCAGGCATCCTGAGCGAGGGCATCGGCGGGGAGGACGAACAGGAGGAGGGAGGCGCCGAGAGCGCGCGCCCTATTGGACATCACACGTCCTCTTGAAGCGGTTGCAGGTGACGGTCACGTTCTTCGTGTCGGACCTTACCTGAACCGTCGTGATCGTGGAGTACCCGAGTCCCCAGTCGACCTGGAGCGCGTAGTCGCCGGGGCTCACGCGGTCGAGGTGCTCGTATGTCCGGCCGTTTCGGAGGAGCCGGATGTCGAAGTCGGTGTCGAGATTGAGCAGCGCCCACGTCGTCGTCGGAGCCGGGGCCGGCGCGGCGACCGAAACCGAGCTCGTGACCGTGCGGCCCCCCTGGGTGCGCTCGGTGCGCGTGGGCTCGAGCACACCGGAGTAGCGGGGGATGTCGGACATCGGAGGCGTGTACGTGCGCGTGTCGACGGGGCGCGACGGCCCGGCCCCGTTGCCCGAGACGATCGCGACCACCGCGATCACGAGGGCGATCCCCGCCACCGCCAGCGCGGCGAGCATGCCGATCGTGCCGACCGTGCCGAACACGAGGCTCCAGTCGACGCGGCGCGAGCGGGTGGCGGGCATCGGCAGCCCGAGATCCGGCATGAGCCCCGCGGCCATCGTGGCCTCGGTGATCGTGCGCCCGTCGAGGATCCCGGCGACCTCGTTGGGAGGCGGCCAGCTGCGGTTCTTGCACCACCGCCGCAGAGTGGGGCCATCGAGCGAGTCGACGAGATCGTCGCAGATCGCGCTCACCTCGGCGGCCGAGGGTCGGTCGGAGGGATCGCGCTCGAGCATGCGCCGCATCAGCGAGACGAGCGGCTCGGGCGCGTCGACCTCGTCGAACGCCTCTTCCATGAAGCGGGTGTACTCCTCCTCCTGGAGGACCATGACGTACAGCTCGCGCAGCGACAGATCGCGGAACAGTCGGCGGTGCGAGAGGCTCTCGAACATCGTGACGCCCAGCGCGAAGATGTCGGACTCGCGGCCGAACGCGTTCTCGAGCAGGCACTCGGGCGCCATGTAGAGGTAGCTGCCGACCATGTGGCCGGTGCCGGTCTGGGCCTCGCGCCCCACGTTGGCCGCCCGCGCCACGCCGAAGTCGAGCAGCTTCACGTCGCCCTGGGTGCCGATGCGGATGTTCTGCGGCTTGATGTCGCGATGGATCAGGTGGAGCGGCTCGTCGGTGCCGGGTGCGGGCGTGTCCCACGCGGCGCGGAGCGCGTCGGCCACGCGCCCGACGACGGCGGCGATCGCGCGCGGCGGCATCGGGTCGTCGCCACGGATGCACTTCGCGAGATCCTGGCCTTCGACGTACTCCATGACGAGCCCGACGCGGGCGTCGAGAACGACGAAGTCGTAGATCCGCAGGATCGCCGGATGGACGAGCGCGCCGAGCATCCGCCCCTCGTCGCGGAGGCGCTGCACGGCCTGGCTGTCGCGATCGAGATCGTGGTGCAGGAGCTTGACGGCCACCTCGTTCTCGAGGCCCGTCGCATTCGTCATGGACGCCCGGTACACCTCTCCGAACCCGCCACGGCCGAGGCAGGACTTGATGGAGAACTGGCGCTTCTCGGAAGAAGACGCCAGCCCGGGGTCCGGGAATGCCATGGTCGGAGCATACCACCGCGTCGCGCTATTCTGATCCCGGAGGGTGCCCATGAGCGTGTTCAAGAGGCTCGGGAACGTGGCCCGCGGAAAGATGATGGAGATCGGTCGGAACCTGTCGGGAGACGGGCCCGACGGCGACCCCGACGAGGTCGATCCCGACGCCCCGCCGCCGCGTCGCGTGTCCGAGCCCGTGATCCCGAAGGCGGCCGCCCCGCCCGCCGACGCGGCGTCCCGTCGCGAGATGCTCGTCCGGATGCGGGACGAGGGGCTCCTGACGCCGGAGGAGTACGCCGACAAGCTCGCGGCCCTCGATGCCCCGCCGGCCCCGCCGGCGCCGAGGAAGCGCCGCCTGTGAGCCCGGTCGTGGCATGATGCGCCCAGCCTCCCCGAGAGGGGTCGGCGTACGGGTGAGCACATGGCATCAGCGAAGGGCCGTACGGTCGCGGTCGTCAACGCCAGACAGAACGATGCACCTGCCGAATCGCTGATCGAAGCCCTCGAGGCCGCCGGCGTGGCGACCGTTCGTCGCCGCGTCGTGGGGGTGCCCGGCAAGACGTTCGGCGACGAGCTCGATCCGGCGGTGCGCGACGCCGACCGCGTGGTGGTGGTCATGTCGCCCTGGCTGCACGCGTCGGACTGGATGTTCTCGCAGGAGGCCCACGCGATCTACGACCGCCCCGGCGTCGCGCTGGTGTGGATGTACGCCCCGAGCAGCTTCGGCGGCAGCCCGCTCGCGGGCCTGCCCGGCATCGGCCGCGAGCACGACGAGCCCGCGGCGGTCGCGCGGCAGGTGCTCGCGATCCTCCAGGGGGGCGATCCGCCCGCGCCGGTCGAGCAGGTCGACGTGCCCGTGTACCCGAGCCCGAGCTTCGCCCTGCTCGCCGAGCGGCTCGAAGGCCTGCACGCGCTCAAGGCCACCACGTCGGGCGTCCGGGGCCTGAACGCGGCGATCAAGCGCACCGCGGCGTCCATGCGCACCGGCCCCCAGCTCACGGCGGGCGAGGTCCTCGGCAACGGCCTGTACCGCCTGCTCGAGAACGTCGGGCACGGCCCACTCGCGTCGGTGTGGCGCGCGCGCGACCGCGAGAGCGGCGAGATCGTCGCGGTGAAGGTGCTGCACGCCCAGTTCGTGCAGGATTCCGTCGTGCTCGGCCATTTCTTCGAGATGGCGCGCTCGCTCGAGGTCGATCACCCCTCGGTCGCGCGCATCGTCGATCCCGGTGGCACCGACCAGGGCTTCCCGTACTTCGTGCGCGGGTTCTTCGACGGCGGGAGCCTCGAAGATGCCGTGTCGTCGGGCGATCTCGACACGTCCCGCGCGCTTCAGACCGTGCTCGACGTGGCCCGGGCGCTCGAGCACGCCCACAGCCACGGCGTGCTCCATCGCAACGTGAAGCCGAGCAACGTGCTGTTCGACGCCGACGGCGCGGCCGTGCTCGCCGACTTCTCGCCGCCGCGCGAGTCCGCGGATGCCGGCGACACGCTGTACCTCGCGCCCGAGTCCCAGGATCCGGCGCTCGAGCCGTCCGCGGCGACCGACGTGTACTCCCTCGCCATGACGACGCTGTTCGCGCTCCACGGCAAGGCGCTGCCGTTCTGGGTGCTGCGCGATCCCGAGCGGCTCGTCGCGGCGCTCGAGGTCGGCGAGACGGTGAAGAACGCGCTGCGCGGCGCCCTCGACTGGGATCCGGCGAAGCGCACCCCCACGGTGTCCGACTTCGTGAAGGGCCTGCTCTCCGACGCGGATCTCGTGCGCACCCTGGGCGAGAGCGCGGCGCAGAAGGGCCGCTTCGGCGTGGCGGCCGAGCACCTCCGCGATCTGTTGGCCCGCACGGGCGACCGTCCCCCGGCGCTGCTCATGAACCTCGGGCGCACCCTGCTCTCCGCCGACGAAGAGGACGAGGCCGCGGCGGTGTTCCGCGAGGTGCTGCTCACCGGTGGGCCTGCACCGATGCTCGAAGCGGTGCTCGAGCTGCGCGCCATCACCGAGCGCAACGGCCGCTGGGAGGGCTTCGCGGACGTGCTGCGCGAGCGGGCCCTGGCGTCGACCCCGCCGCTCGTGCCGCTGCTCGTGCGGGCCGCGCGGGTCCGCGACGCGCAGATGGGCGACGTCGAAGGCGCGTCGGCGGCGTGGAAGGAGGTGCTCGAGCACCACACGCGGCGCGACCACGCGCAGGAAGCCCTCGACTACCTCGTGGCCCGCGCGCGCGAGGCCGGCGACTGGCCGGCATTCGTGCAGTACGGCCGCGAGGCGTGGGGCTACGCGATCGGCGGTCGCGCCGAGCTCGCGTACCGCCTGGGCGTCGCGTGCATGGACGTGCTCGAAGACCACCAGGGCGCCCTGCTCTGGCTGCAGCGCGCGGCCGACGCCGACCACAAGGCCGCCGATCTGGCCGAGCGCCTCGAGCGGATCCGCTCCGCACGCGGCGAGTGGCGCCAGGTCGTGGCGCTGATGCTCGAGCGCGCCGAGAGCCTCGAAGACGAGAAGGCGTCGGTCGATCTGCTCCTCCGGGCCGCGCAGGTCGCGCTCTACGCGCACAACCACCACGAGGATGCCGCCGCGATCCTGCTCCGCGTGCTGCTGCGCGACCCCGAGCACCGCGAGGCCCTGCGCTTCCTCGCCCGGCACCACGCCCGCGCCGGGCGCGACGAGCGGGCCCTCGCGCTCTACGCCCGCCTCGCACCCCACGAAGAGCGGGGGAGGGAGGGCGAGCCCGTCGAACTGCGCGTGGCCGACAACGTCGACTACGCCACGGTCCTGCTCCGAAACGACCGCCCGCGCGGCGCCCAGCTGTGCCTCGAGGCCGCGCTCGACCTCAATCCGTCGCACCTCCCCACGCTGCGACTCGCGAGCCAGCTGTCGTTCGATCTCGGCAAGTGGGAGGAGGCCCGCGTCGCGTACCGCGGCCTCGTCCGCGCCCACGAGAGCGCCACGCAGGAGCCCGCGCTCGTCCTGGCCCTCGACCGGCTCGGCGATCTCGCGTGGCTCGAGGGCGACATGGTCGGTGCGAGCGTGCACTACAACCAGGCCCTCGAGCTCGACGCCGACGACCTCGCCGCCTGGTGGGGCAAGGCCAAGGTCGGCATCGCCGGCAACCTCGGTCGCCTGCCCGAGGCCGTCGCGTCCGAGCGACCTTGGCTCGTCGCCGCTCCCGTCCGGATGACGCCGCACGAGGCCCTCGCGCGCCTCCTCGCGGCGCTGCTCCACCCGCCCGCGATCGAGGCGTGGATGAAGCTCGATCCGATGGGTCCCGAGGTGCTGGCCCTGATCAAGAAGCAGGCGCCGCTCGTCCTGGCCTGTGCGACGGTCGACCTGATGCTCGCCCGCGAGCTCGTGCGCGCCGAGCTGTTCCGCCGCCTGGGCGACGCGTTCCCCGCCTGGGCCGATCAGATCGAGTCGGTGCGTCGCCTGTGGTTCGACGGCGAGGTCGAGCACGCGTTCCCGGTCTCCGAGTCGTACCGCTGGCATCCCGTCGAGCCCGACTTCGACCCCACGCACCACCGCGACGTCGTGTCCGTCCTCCCGCCGCTCGCGTCCGACGCGCCCGTCACCGTGCGCCCGTCGCTCGCGTCCCTCCACCACGCGAGCGCCTGGAAGAAGCTGCTCCGCCGTCCCACCGACGTCGCACCGCCGCCCACCCCGCTGGCGCGCGAGTCCGTCGAGGCGCCCGAGAAGACCCGCTCCGCCCTGCTCGTGATGTACCCGGGGTCGTACGAGCAGCGCGTCGTCCGCATCGACGACTCCATGACCATCGGCTCCGGCGCGGCCGACGACGTGTCGGTGCCCATCCCCGGTTTCGAGCCCCGGCACCTCGTCTTCGAGCGCATCGGCAACCGGTACTACGTCACGGCGAACGGCCCGGTCTCCATCCCGGAAGCCCCGCTCCAGGGCACGCGGTTCGTCGGCGGAGAGCAGTTCCTCGTCGGCGACATCCCGGCGGCGTTCCTGCTCTTCGACGCCGACGACCCGCCCGACATCTCCGGCGGCCTGCCCGTCTCGCGCCCCGAGGTGCTGCCCAAGGGCCTGATCGACGACGACCTCTCGTTCGAGTTCGACGAGCCGCCGCCCCGCACCGCGAAGGCCGCGATCTTCTACACGAAGGACGGCTCCGAGCACATCATCCCGATCGCCGGCGACGTGCTGTGCCTGTGGCAGGAGGAGGGCGAGGTGCGCTCGTCCCGCGAGGACGAGCCCGAGTTCGAGGTGAAGATCCGCCACCGCAGCGGCGTGTACACGGTCGTCGAGCGCGACGAGATGCTCACGCAGGACGACGCCACCGAGCCCGAAGAGCGCGAGATCCGCCACGGCGACGAGCTCGTCATCGGCACGCACCTCCTGCAGTTCCGCCACCTGCACCGCGCGAACGAGCGCCCGCCCATCGAAGACATCGCGGCCCTGTGGGGCGCCCCCGAGGGCGCGCCGATCCTCATCTACGACGACGGCACGCGGCACGGCCGCCCGATCGCGCTCACCACCGACCTCTTCACGGTGGGCCGCGGCCGCACGACCGACTTCCAGATCTCCGTCGACTCGAGCCTCTCGCGGGTGCACTGCCGCCTCGAGAGGCGCGACGGCCGCGTGTGGGTCAGCGACGCGGGGTCGTCCAACGGCACGCTCGTGAACGGCGTGGTCATCGAGGACCAGACCGAGCTCAAGGACGGCGATGTCATCAACATCGGCCAGTCGAGGCTCGAGTACCGCACGGGCGACGGCGTCCCCTCGTTCCCCGGGATGATCTCGCTGCACGACCTCGGCACCGAAGAGCCCACCGAGGTCCTCCCGGTCGGCGAGATGTCGAAGAAGGCCCTCCCGCTCGACGAGGGGCTCGACAAGATCCGGATGGCCAACAAGGTCCTCCAGGTCGTGCTCGACCGCCTCGACGACGTCGAGGGCCCCGGCCGGGGCATCGCCGAGCTGCGCATCATGCTCGAGGCCCGCCCGCGTACGTACCAGCAGCTGCTCGACGGGGTCGAGGTGAAGGAGAACGCGCTGCCCGGGCTCGAGGTCATGTACAACCTCGCCCAGCGTCCCGACCAGGAGCAGCGTCCGCTGCTGAACTTCGTGCTCGGCGACCTCATCGATCGCGCCGTCGAGCAGGTCTGCGAGCTGCTGCCCGATGCCGCCGTCGACGACATGCTCTCGAAGGTCGCCGAGACGCGCTACCGCGAATACCTTCGGTTCTAGGCGGATCATCGAAAATGTGATCGCGGGCCTCGAATGGATGCGGAGGCGGGGCGTCGTATGGACAACTGGAGGTTCCCATGCGCAAGCTCGCCACCGCCCTCTTCGCGCTGCTCGTCGCCACCCCCGCCCTCGCGGGTCACCCGGCCTACCGCCCGGCGCACGGTCCCACGGTGGTCGTGCACGTCGACCCCTGGTCGCCCGCCTGGCGCCCCGCGCCCCGCGTCGGCTACGTCTGGGTCGACGGCTTCTGGGACGGCTACGGGAACTGGGTCCCCGGCTACTGGGCTCCGACCTACTCCCGCGCCGGCTACACCTGGGTGCAGGGCTACTGGAACGGCGTCACCTACGTCGACGGCTACTGGCGCCCGATGGCGCGCCCCGGCTACAGCTGGGTCTCGGGCTACTGGAACGGTCGCAGCTACGTGAGCGGCTACTGGGCCACCGGCACCCGCGTCGTGCACCACACGTCCACGCCGTACCGCGCCCAGACCGTGCACCACGTGCACCACACGGCGCCCCGTCCGGCCGCCGCGCGCCCCGCCGCACGCCCGGCGTCCCGTCCCGCCGCGACGCCCCGCACGGCGGCGTCGACCAGCCGCCCCTCGTCGTCCTCCCGGCCCGCGGCGTCCGCGCCGAGCAGCCGGCCCTCGAGTGGCAGCCGCGGGTCCCGCCCGCGCAGCTGAAGCTACGAAGCGTAGCTTCGCTCGACAGCCTGGAGCCGGCCGAGCGCGTCTGAAGGATCCGTCAGACGCCCGGCCGGCTCGCGCGTCGTGAGGTGGCGCACCACGGCGCGCAGGTCTTCCTGGAAGCGCGCCCCGGGGTCGAGGAACGGGGTGTTCTTCTTCTCGTTCAGCACGAGCGCGGTGGTCAGCGGACCGCCGTACAGCGGCGCGCCGAACGGCACCTGGCCCGTGAGCAGCTCGTGCAGCAGGGCGCCGGCGCCATAGAGGTCGGCGAGGCCCGGCCAGCGGATGTCGGGCCACTCGGGGGCGACGTAGGGCAGCGCGCCGAACGGCACCTCCTCGGTGGGCGCGACGCGCTCGACGGCGTTCGAGAAGCCCATCAGCGTGAGCCCGCCGTCGGGTCGGACCATCAGGTTCCGCGGCTGCAGGTCGAGGTGGAAGACCTCCTTCTCGTGGAGGTAGGCGAGGGTGGCGAGCAGCTGCTCGGCGAGGTCGAGCGCCTCGGCCATGAAGAGCGAGCGGCGCCGCGCCAGGATGTTGTCGAGCCGGTCGCCCCGGAGCTGCTGCAGCTCGATGAACGGCGGATCGTGCGACAGCATCAGGTTGCGCACGTTCGCGATGCCCGGGTGGTCGAGCGGGAACAGGATCTCGGCTTCGCGGACGAGCCGCTGGCGGGCGTTGTCGTCGTCGCGGTCGAGGATCTTGAGCGTCGATCGGATGCGGGTGGACTGGTGGTGGTGGGCGGCGACGAGCGAGTAGCCGTCGCCTTTGCCGATGAGACCCGAGACGGTCCACTGGCCGATGCGGGCGCCGACGAGCGCGTCGGGGCCGAGCTTCGGCGTGGGCTCGGTCGCGGAGTCCTCGTCGGGACCCACGAGGACGCCGGGAGGGTCGGTGGGCTCGGGCGGCTCGGTGTCTTCGGTGGGCCCGATGGTGCCGGGAGGGATGTCGGTGTCGGCGTCGACGTCCGGACCCTCGCGGTCCTCGGGACCCTCGGTGATCTCGTCGTCCGGGTCGTCGGGATGGCCGGCCCGGGCCCAGTCCTCGAGCGGCATCGGGGGGCGCTTCCGGACGGGAGCGTCGGCGGGATCGGGCGCGTCCATGGGCTCGACGGAGTCGTAGCGGTTGGAGCGCGCGCCGAAGAGGGTGCGCTTGCGACGGGTCACCGGTGGACCCCTCCCCACAGCGCACCCCACCGCATCAGTCCACCAGGATCCACACGGAGCCATCGCGCGGCCCGCAGGGGAACGACTGGAGGTCCATCGGGGGCGGGCCGGCCAGGACGCGGCCATCCCAGGCGTAGATCGCGCCGTGCCGCGGGCATACGAACCCGTTGCGCTCGGGGCGGTACTCGATCGCTACGCCCTCGTGGGTGCAGGGACGCTCGAGCGCCGCGTAGCAGCCCTCTTCGACCTGGGCGATCACGATCTGCTTGCCGGCGAGCGTGAGGTACACGAAGCCGTAGAGGTCGGCCAGCTCGGGGTACTGGGAGAGCGGCAGCTCGGTCCAGCCCTGCGCGGCCGTGCCCGGATCGATGCAGATCGTGTTGGGGTTGGTGTCGGTGTCGACGGGCGTGTCGGTGTCGGTGTCGGGATCGGTGTCGTCGGGCAACGTGTCGATCGGGCCGCCGTCGGTGGCCTTGCACGCCACGGCCGCCGCGCAGAGGGTACAGAGCAGGTCGCGTCGCGAGATCTCCAACATCCACCTCGTCGTGTCCGGTGGATTCTACCGGACCCGAGGGTCGCCGTCAGGCCCGGGTGACCTCGGTGACGCGGGTGGTCGTCGCCATGGCGTCGAGCTGGAAGGCCTCGAGCGACGCGCGGAGCACCTCGCACACGAGATCGAGCTCGGCGGACGTGATGGCGAAGTGCGGGGTGAATCGCAGCGAGTTGGTGCCTCCGTGGATCACGCCGAGCCCGTGCACCCGGCAGTGCTCCTCGAGGCCGCCGAAGCCGACCACCGGGATGGCGTGGTTGATCTCGCAGCTGACGAGGAGGCCGGTGCCCTGCACGCCGAGCACGAGGTCGGGGAACTCGGCCTTGAGGGCCTCGAGCTTCGCGACCAGCTCGTGCCCGCGGGCGACGATGTTGGCCCGCAGCTCGGGGGTGATGCCCTCGAGCACGGTGGTGGCGACCTCGAGCGCACGGGGGTTCGCGGTCATGGTGTTGCCGTAGACGCCGCGCTGGAACACGTCGACCGCGCGCTGGCCGAGGGCCAGGATGGACATCGGGTACTGCCCGGCGTTGAGGGCCTTGCTGTACGTCTCCATGTCGGGCGGCTCGGCGTCTTCGAAGCCGGGGTAGTCGACGATCGAGAGGTTGCCCGTGGCCCGGAGCCCGGCCTGGATGCTGTCGATCAGCAGGAAGGACCCGTGGGCCTTCGTCAGGCGGCGCGCGGCGTCGTAGAACGCGCGCGTCATCGCCATGCCCGGATTGCCTTCGCCCATGACGGGCTCGACGAGCATCGACTCGATGAACACGCCGTCACGCTCGGCCTGCGCGAATGCCGCTTCGAGCGCGGCCACGTCGTTCGGCGGGACGGTGAGCAGGTTGTCGCGGTGCTGGAAGGAGTACAGCAGCTTGCGGTACTTCGGCAGGGAGCTGTCGGACGCCTGGGCCGGCCGGTCGGTACGGCCGTGGAACCCGCCTCGGACCGCCAGCAGCTTCACGGTGCGGCCGGCTTTCGGCCCGCCGTCGCCGGCCAGCTGGGCGGCGTTGATGTCGGAGATGCGCAGGGCCACGGTGACCGACTCGGACCCCGAGTTCATCGCCAGGAACCGCGCGAAGGGCTGGTCGGGACGGTTGTGCCCGACCTCGCGACGCAGGGCCTGCGAGAACCGGAGGTGCGAGACGCTGGGCGTCATGATGTTCGCCATGACCCACGGCTCGGCCATGGTGTCGAGCACGGGCTCGGGCGCATGGCCGGCCCCGAGCATCCCGTACCCACCGGAGTCGTGCAGCACGGCGCCGTGGCTCGTGACGACCCACGGGCCCTGGGCGGCCAGCGCGACGTACGGGTTCACGTTCGCCGCGTCGTAGAAGTTCACGAAGTCGCCCTGCACGCGCTCGCACAGCGTGGCTTCGTCGAGGGCCAGCAGGTCGGCGTACTTCACGCGCATCGCGCGGTGCACCTCGATGGCCCGGTCGACCACCGCATCGAGGGCGGCATCCGACGCGAACGCCTCGATCTGCTCGTCGCTCAACCCGACCGTGCGCCGACCCTCACCGAACGAACGCAGCTCTTCGAGCTTCTCGACGATACCCGACACGACGACCTCCAACCCTGGGAGCCCTCAATCGCACGCCGGCGGAGGGTTTTCAACCCCGGGACGGGTCGCGCTACAGGCTGCGGATCACGTCGGGCGGGATGGGCTCGTAGGGCTCGGCGTCGATGACATCGGGCTTCGAGGCGAACAACTCGGGGAACCGGGCCTCGCGGACGACCTTGAACGCCCACACGGTCGTGACGCCGAGCCCGACCAGCGCGACGAGGTCGTCGATCCAGCCGATCAACGGGATGAAGTCGGGCAGGAGATCGATGGGGAACACGACGTACGCGGCCTGGGCCAGCCACGCGAACACGGCCATCCCGGCCATCAGGCGCTTCTTGTCGAGCTCGGACATGGGCAGAGCCTCCGGCATGCAATCTGTACACGCGAGGGCCCGCGTCTATTGCATGGGGTCCGGATCCCGGTGCCCGGATCCCGGTGCCCGGACGCACGAACGCCCCGTGCGTGCCGGAGCGCGCAGCGGGGCGTCGAGAGGCGAGCGGGCCTAGAGGCTGCGCCTACAGGCTGCGCAGGTACGCCTCGAGGTCTTCCATCTCGGACTCGGAGAGCGAGCTCGTGTTGCCCATCTCGCCGTTGCGGCTCCACTCGAGCACGTCGCGCAGCGTCGCCGCACGGCCGTCGTGGAGGTAGGGCGCGCTGGCAGCGATGCCGAGCAGCGTCGGGGTGTTCACCTGCTGCAGGCCGAACATGTCGTGGTTCGTGTTGTTCGTGTACGACTCGCCGCTGTGGCAGCTCGCGCACGCCACGTCTTCACGCTCGAAGATCGCCTTGCCGCGCTGGATCTGCTCGCTGACCTCGCCGTGGAGCGCCGTGTCGGGCACGCGCGTCCAGTCGACGAAGGCCGCGATCTGGGCGAGCTGCGAGTCGGACAGACCCTCGCCGCCCATGCGGGCTTCGGTGGTGATCTGCGCTTCGTGGGCGACGGAGTCGACCTGGCTGGTCCACGTCACCGGAGCGGTCTTGCTGACCTCGCCGGCGAGCATCGGGGTCTGGCGGACACCGGAGCTGAAGGTCCAGGTCAGACCGTCGTTGCGGCCGTCGAAGTGGCAGGAGGCGCACGAGACGCCCGCGCCGCTGGCGACCATGCCGGGGGCGGTCGCGCTGTAGAACAGGCGGCGGCCGGCCTCGATGTCGGAGGGCAGGCGGTGATCGGTGAGCGGCGTCGTGGTCGAGAGCACCCGTGCGCCGAGCACCTCGTCGAATCCGTTCTTGCCGTTGGACACCACGCCGGACTTCTCGTCGCCGAAGACGCGGCCGAAGTCGATGTTGCTGACCGTGCGGTCGAACCCACCGTGCACGTAGGCGTTCTCGTCGTCGAGGAACAGCACGCCGTCGGGGCCCGCGGAGCCGTTGGTCCACACGAGCTGCTTCGGGTGCTCGGCGAAGCCGGCGTCGCGCACCGAGGTGAACACGCCACCGACGAACTCGCCGTCCATCGCCGGCATCGGCTCGGCGAAGTCGACCATGCCGCCGTTGCGGCCGTCGTCGAGGTCGAAGGGCAGCGCGCCGACGACCGCAACCGTGTCGGAGCCCTGCATCGTCACGACGTAGGACAGGTTGTCGGGGGCGACCACGACGCTGGACGGGTAGGAGCGGACGCGGATCTGCTCGAACTGGAGGTTGTCTTCGCGGAACCCGCTGATGAACACCGGCTTCGCGCTCTCGACATCCGGCGTGCCGACCGCGTCGAGGCCCACGACCGCGACGGCGGGATTGAAGCGCGAGATGCCTTCGGAAGCCGCGCCGTAGCCGTCGGGAACCGGGCCGATGGGCTCGCCGGTCTCGGAGAGCTCGGGGTCGGTGACGGGCGTGATGTTGTCGACGTACAGCACGGGGATCACGAGCTCGTGGCCGTTCGGGCTGATCGCGATGTCGCCGGTGAGGCGGGGCGTGAGGTCGATCGTGGCGAAGTTGCCGGTCTGCGGGTCGAGCTCGTCGGTGAACTTCACGACGGTCGGCAGGGCGACGGGCTCGGTGGGCAGCTCGCCCACGGCGCCGTCGGCGTCGGCCGTCAGGTCGATGACGGTGAGCTCGGCCGCACCGCGCGTGGCGCCGACGAACAGGGTCTTGCCGCTCGGGTGGAGCGCGAGGTAGCGCGGCTCGTGGCCGACCGACCAGGTGCGGACGACCTCGTAGCTGCGGGCGTCGAGCTCCATGACGGAGTCGGACATCGAGTTCGCGACGTACACCAGCGTGCCGGCCTCGTTCGACACGATGCCGTAGGGCTCGGCGCCGACCGGGATGAGCGCCTCTTCGACGAGACCCGCGGGGGTCTCCTGCAGGACGGCCACGGCGCGCTCGCCGCGGAGCGTCACGAACACGCGGTCACCGGCGCGGGTGATGCGGGTGGGCTCGAGACCCACGGTGAGCTCGTTGCCGATCTGGCCGCCGCGCGGGTCGACGCGCGAGACCGTGCCGGCCTCGGTGTTGACCGCGTAGGCCGCGGCGTAGTCCGAGCTCGCGACCATGGTGTTCGAGCCGGTTGCGAACCGGGCGTCGTTCAGCTGACCCGCAGGGGTGCAGGCGGCCAGGAAGGCCAGGGTCAGAGTCAGTCCGGTGGTGATGTTCTTCATGGGAGCCTCGCTCGTCCGCGCATCAAGAACTTCGCATGTGCCCGTCCCACCTGCAACCGCACGCTGCAATCGCCGTACACGGCATGAGTACGACCCCCTCTTGCTACGCGCGCTGCGCGCGCTGCGCGGCTCGCCTATGGCGGCCTTGCGGTCGGGAGACCCGGCAGTCCCAGGATCCGGTTTGCCGGGGGTTCTGGCGTCGTGGTGGGGCGTGGGGAAACCGGACCCTGCGGACGTGCCTGTCCGGATCGAGGAGGCGGTGGGGGAGAGGGCGGTGTCGCGGGATCCCGGCTCGTCTACCCTTTGCTTCGCGCGCGGCGCGCGCTGCGCGGCTCGCCTATGGCGGCCTTGCGGTCCGCAGACCCGGCAGTCCCAGGATCCGGCTTCCCCGGGGGTTCTGGCGTCGTGGCGGGGCGTGGGGAAGCCGGACCCTGCGGACGTGCCTGTCCGGACGCGTCTTCGTTGTCGTAGCTCAGACCGGAGACGGGCGGGGCGGTCGGCAGAGGGCGGTGTCGGGGGTGTCCGCTGCGGGATCCCGGCTCGTCGGAGACGGCGGTGTCGCGGGTGTCTGCCGCGGGATCCCGCCTCGTCGGAGACGACGGGGATGGCGGGTGAGAACGTCCGGTCTACCCTTTACTTCGCGCGCTTCGCGCGCTGCGCGGCTCGCCTATGGCGGCCTTGCGGTCGGGAGACCCGGCAGTCCCAGGATCCGGCTTCCCCGGGGGTTCTGGCGTCGTGGCGGGGCGTGGGGAAGCCGGACCCTGCGGACGTGCCTGGCGGGACCGGCGGCGCGGTCGGGAGAGGGCGGTGTCGAGGGTGTCCGCCGCGGGGATCCCGGCTCGTGGGAGACGGCGGTGTCGCGGGTGTCTGCCGCGGGATCCCGCCTCGTCGGAGACGACGGGGATGGCGGGTGAGAACGTCCGGTCTACCTTTTACTTCGCGCGCAAGCGCGCTGCGCGGCTCGCCTATGGCGGCCTTGCGGTTCGCACACCCGGCAGTTCCAGGAACCGGCTTCCCCGGGGGTTATGGCGTCGTGGCGGGGCGTGGAGAAGCCGAACCCTGCGGATGTGCCTTTGCGGACCGGCGGGGGCGGTCGGGAGAGGGCCGTGTCGAGGGTGTCGGCCGCGGGATCCCGGCTCGTGGGAGACGGTGGTGTCGCGGGTGTCGGCCGCGGGATCCCGGTTCGTCGGAGACGACGGGGATGGCGGGTGAGAACGTCCAGTCTACCCTTTACTTCGCGCGCGGAGCGCGCTGCGCGGCTCGCCTATGGCGGCCTTGCGGTCGGGAGACCCGGCAGTCCCAGGATCCGGCTTCCCCGGGGGTTCTGGCGTCGTGGCGGGGCGTGGGGAAGCCGGACCCTGCGGACGTGCCTGTCCGGACGCGTCTTCGTTGTCGTAGCTCAGACCGGAGACCGGCGGCGCGGTCGGGAGAGGGCGGTGTCGAGGGTGTCCGCCGCGGGATCCCGGCTCGTGGGAGACGGCGGTGTCGCGGGTGTCTGCCGCGGGATCCCGCCTCGTCGGAGACGACGGGGATGGCGGGTGAGAACGTCCGGTCTACCCTTTACTTCGCGCGCTTCGCGCGCTGCGCGGCTCGCCTATGGCGGCCTTGCGGTTCGCAGACCCGGCAGTCCCAGGATCCGGCTTCCCCGGGGGTTCTGGCGTCGTGGCGGGGCGTGGGGAAGCCGGACCCTGCGGACGTGCCTTTCCGGACCGGCGGCGCGGTCGGGAGAGAACGGACCGGACAGGGCGTTCGAGGCCAGCCGCAGGCGTTGCGCGGATGGAGTGTTCGGAGCCGGATCCCGGCTCGTCGGAGACGGCACTTCATGGGTGTCGGCAGCGGGATCCCGGCTCGGCGGTGCGCCCGGGGTAGCCAGAAGCATCGGACCCGGAACGCATCCTTGGCCGAGGCATCGGGGGTTCAACGCATCCTGCACGCGTCGGTGAGCGCGAATTGGATGCGTTCGGGGTCCGATGCCTCCCCTGAGAGTGCGTTTAGGGTCCGTTGCCTCCCCGGAGGATGCGTTGAACCCCCGTTGCTTCCGGCGAGGATGCGTTCCCTACCCGATGCTCCTCCAAGCACCCGGAGGCACTCCAGGTCGTCCGCCAGCCCGAGCTCCCAACCCTCAGACCCCGCAGGACCGACCGCGGCGGCACGGTTTCGCCAGGCCCCGGGAAAACCTCCGCCCCACCCGACGAAACCGGGACGCAGGTCGGGCCGTGTCTCTCGCAGTCATGCCAACGAGCGAAGCGAGGCGGAGCGCGAAGCGCGGAGTAAGGGTTGCCAGGAGCTCGCCCCATCGATCGGGCCGGTTCGACGAGCCGGGGTCCCCCAGTCTTCCGCCCGACCATCGAAGACGTCGTCCCCCAACCAACCCCAACCCCAACCCTCAGACAGCGTGTCTTCCGCAGTCATGCCAACGAGCGCAGCGAGGCGGAGCGCGAAGTAAGGGTTGCCAGGAGCTCGCCCCATCGATCGGGCCGGCTCGACGAGCCCGGATCCGGCCGCCCGAGCCCCACCGCCGTCCGGCCCGGAGCGCGGAGTAAGCGTTGCCAGGAGCTCGCCCCCGGATCCACCAATCCAGCCCGCACCCACGGGCCGGATCCCCCTTCCGGGTCAGCCCGTAACCGGCATGTAATCCCCTCGCCTTGGCCTGTTTCGGGAGGGTGGTATTGTTCTGAACATGGAGGTCGGCATGCGCCACCAGATTCCCCAGCTCCGCTCCTCGCGCCGCGGCAACTACACCATGCTCATGGGCATCTTCCTGCCCGTTCTCGTGGGCTTCGGTGCGTTGTCCGTCGACATCTCGTACATCAACATGGCGCGCACGCAGACCCAGAACGTCGCCGATGCGGCTTCCCACGCGGCCTACGTCGCGTTCCGCTCCACCGGCGACCAGGCGGTCGGCGACGCGGCGGCGGGCTTCATCGTCTCCGAGAACCGGATCGGCAACAAGGTCGGCAACCTCGACTCCGTCGAGTACGGCGAGTGGGACTTCGACAACAAGAACTTCGACGGCACGTCGACGTTCATCAACTCCGCCCGGGCGTACGTCTCCCGCAAGGATTCGAACTCCAACGCGCTCGACCTGTTCTTCGCGCCGATCCTCGGCCACAGCAGCGCGGATGTCGAGTCGCACGGCGTCGCCGCCGGTCGTACCCGCCAGATGATCCTCATCTCCGACGTGTCCGGGTCGTTCGCCGGCGACATCGGCAAGGCGAAAGACGCGAACATCGCGTTCCTCGACTACATGCACGACAACCCGCTGCCCGGCGACGAGCTCGGCCACGTGGTGTTCTCGGGCACGGGCAACTACCCCGACCTGCACGAGCTGGCGTCGCCCACCGACGACTACACCAGCCTCTCCACCGAGTTCGCGAAGCTGGACGTCTGCTACAACATGCCGTCCACGCTGCGCACCGCCGCCTACCGCGTGCCCACCGGCAAGCTCCGCGGCGTGCCGCCCGAGGGCTCGTGCCACACGAGCCAGGCCCGCGGCCTGCACCGCGCGCTGCAGGAGTTCATCGAGCACGGCGACAGCCGCGAGTTCCAGGGCATGCTGCTCCTCACCGACGGTATCGCGAACACCCACCTCTCCGAGAGCTCGAACAACGGCAGTGGTCAGAGCACCGCCGAGGGCGACGCCGAAGACCTCGTCTACTGGATGTGGTACGGCGGCAACTTCAGCTACGACGTGTGGGAGTGCACGAGCTGGAACGCGACCAGCTCGACCCACGCGAGCTGTGGCCTGAACACCTACGCGGGCTCGTTCGACGGTGGCGTCCACCTGTGGACGGTGTACTTCGGCTCGGTCGACGCGAACGTCGACTGGCTCGAGTACCTCGTCACCATCGGCGACGGGAACCGCGGCGAGGCGAAGAACACCGACAACGCCGACGAGCTCGAGGCCATCTACATCGAGATCGCGTCCTCCATCCCCGTCGTCATCACGGACTGAGGCTCACATGCGGATGATTCGTCGCTTCCGACGCGGCGCGAACGCCATGGAGTTCGCGCTCACCCTCCCGGCCTTCATCGCGATCACCTTCGGGATGATCGAGTTCGGGTGGTACTTCTCGCGGGTGGCGCTCCTCAACTCCGCCGTGATGGCGGGGTGTCGCGAGGGCGGCCTCATCGACGAGGACCTCGAAGACCCGACGACCACGGCGCTCAACACGATGGACGCCGTGCTCACCTCGGGTGGGCTCACCTGCACCGACTGCACCGCCGTGCTGTCGGGCGCCAACCCCAACCGCGTGCTCGAGTGCTCCGCCGAGATCGGCTACGACGGTCTCACGGGATGGTTCATGGCGCTCGGCATCATGCCGAACCAGATCACGACGCAGACGCAGGTGCGTCTCGAGTGGCAGAGGTGATCATGCGTACCCGCTACCAGCGCTCCCGTCGCCGCGGCTCCGCGGCCATCGAGTTCGCCTTCTGGCTCCCGGTCGTCATGGTGATGCTCTCCGGCATCATCGACTTCGGGTGGTACATGTCGCGGTCCGAGATCGTGATGCGTGCCGCCCGCGACGGGGCCCGACAGGGCGCAGCCGCTCAGCTTGCCGCCGACTTCGTCTCCGATGCCGACGCCCAGGCGAACTCCACGCTCAGTGCGCTCGGCTACGGTGGCTGCAACGTCTCGACGACCCAGGGCACCGACGCGAACAGCCTCACGTACCTGGCCACGACGGTCGACTGCCCGTACTCCGAGCTGATCGGCATGGCGCCGGGGCTGCCCACCAACATCATGTACAAGTTCACGATGTATACTGAGCTCCAGTGATCCGACTGGAGGCAGTATGTGGGTTGCCATCGTCGCCCTGACCGGGTGCTCGTGGCTGATGGACGTACCCGAAGAACGCGTTCCCGAACGCAGCAGCGCGCAGTCCGGGAACCGCGTGGCCAACCAGGTCGAGGGCGCCGACTACAAGGACCCCACCATGCGGTCGCAGCTCACGACCGAGCTGAACACGGGTGAGGGCGTCGACGGCAGCAACGGCGGCGCCACGGCCTCCGGTACCAGCGGGGGCACCCGGTGGGAGCCCGTGTCCCGCCCTGTCGAGCCGAAGGAAGAGAAGCCCTTCGTGTTCCAGACCTCCACGGGCACCCGCATCAAATCCACGGGCACGCCGTCGATCAGCCTCGACGGCTACCCGACGGCCGCCGAGCTGAACATCACCGAAGAGAAGCGGCGCGAGATGATCGCCACGGGCGAGCTCGTCCGCCGCAAGTAGGCGTCACCCCTCGGGGGTCATGAGCTTCGCGAGGCTGTACGTCGCGTTCGCCTGGTTCACGCGGTCGGACAGCGACCGGATCATCGCGATCCGCAGCGCGCTGCCGGGTAGATGGTTGCCCCACAGGTACTTCAGCACCGCCTCCTGCGGCATCGCGAGGACGCTGACGCCTTCGCGCGCGATGTAGGCCACGGGACGCAGGTTGCCGTCGACGTGCTGGACGAGGTTGAAGACCTCGCCGGGGTCGAGCGTGGCGACGCGCACGCTGTGGCCCTTGCCGACCGGGGCGATGCAGTCGACCTGACCGTGGGCGAGGAGGAAGAGCGGGCCGTCGTCGCGGGCCTCTCCGGCGAGCGTCTCGCCAGCGCCGAACGTGCGGGCCTCCATCGTGCTGGAGAGCAGCTCGAGGCTCGGGACCTCGAGGGTGGCGAACGCCGACGCGGCCTGCAGCGCCTGGAACAGGCGGGTGGGCGTGAGCTGGACGGGGTGACCGGAGTACTCGGCCTTCATCCGCGGGGGGAGCAACATCGTGGGGGACCGGCGCGCGACCTCGACCACGTCGGCCACCAGCGCGCGGAACCGCCCGGCGAGCTGTTCGGCGGCCCGGCGCTCGATGCGGAAGGCGACGGGGTTGCCCGACAGCCGCAGCTCGATGAACGACCGGCGGGACAGCATCTGGAGCACGCAGTCGGACGACGCCTTCACCGTGGCCGTGCGGACTGCATGCGTGAAGAGCCCGATCTCGCCGATGATCTGGCCGGGACCCATGCGGGCGACCTCGAAGCCGCCCGCGATCACCGTGACCTCGCCCTTCTCGATGAGGAGCATGGCGTCGTTCACCTCGCCCTCTTCGACGATCACCTCGCCCGCCTTGCAGTCGTGCTGGGCGAAGCGCTCGAGCGCCTCTTCGGTCCGGCGCTGGGAGACGTCATCGAACAGGGAGTACAGGTCGGCCACGGTGCACCTCCGAGCGCGCAACCTACTCCACTGGGAAGGCCAGCGACACCGACAGACCGGGATCCGCGTTGGCCGCCGCGACCCGGCCGCCATGGAGCTGCATCACCTGCTGCACGATCATCAGCCCGAGCCCGTGCCCCTCGGCGCGATTCGAGCCCGACGCGGTGCGGTAGAACGGCTCGAACAGGTGCGCGAGGTCGGCATCCGGGACGCCCGGGCCGTGATCCCGGATCTCCACCGTGCCCGGCGCGCTCCGCACCTCGATGGCCGTCCCCGGCGGGGTGTACTTCGCGGCGTTCGCGAGCAGGTTGCGCAGCGCCCGCCGCACCAGGCGCCGGTCGACGCGTGCCGGGGCCGCCGCGAGCGCCAGCGTCACGGGACGCCCGCCGAGATCGGTGCGCTCGAGCGCCTCCCGCGCGAGGTCGGCGAGGTCCGCGTCCTCCCGCTCCAGCGGCCGCTGCCCGAGCTGGAGTCGGGACAGCTCCAGCGCCTCGCCCACGAGATCGTCCAGCTGCTCGAGGTCGCCTTCCATCCGATCCAGACGGGCCGGATCCGCGCCCGCGTCGCGGAGGAGCTCGATCTCCAGGCGCAGCCGGGTGAGCGGCGTGCGCAGCTCGTGACTGATGCCCGCGAGGAGCTGTTTCTCGGAGCGCAGCATGCCCGCGATGCGGTCGGCCATCGTGTTGAACGCGTCCGCGGCGTTGCGGATCTCGGGTGGACCGCTCACGGACAGGCGGTGATCGAGCTCGCCGCCGGCCATGCGCGTCATCGCGTCCGACGCGACGCGGACGGGCTGGACGCCGCGTCGCGCGATCCAGACCGCCACCAGCATCACGACCACCGCGACGCTCAGGAAGGCCAGGGGGAGGCGGCGTCCCGGCCGCTCGAGGTCGAGCTCGCGCTGGACCTGGAACAGGCCGTCGCGGGTCTCGACGAGCAACACGTTGCGGGGACCGGGCGGCTTGAAGATCCGCCTCCCTCGAACGATCTCGGCGCGCCAGTGGGGTGGGGGAGGCCCCCGGACGGGGGTCACCTTCAGGTCGAGCGCTTCGGCGAGCTGGGGGATGTCGGCGCCGCGCTCGATGCGGTGGCCGATGAACGCGACCTCGTGGAGGTAGGCCGTGTACACCTCGTCCACGAGGGGGCGGAAGACGAGGCGGCTCGCGACGAGCCACGACAGCGTCGCGGTCAAGGCGACCAGCAGCAGGATCGCGGCCGCGATGCGGGCGGTGAGGCTCATGGCGCTTCGGGGTCGCGCGGCACGAGGTAGCCGATGCCGCGGACCGTCTTGATGAGCGCGGGGGACCGCGCGCTGTCGCCGAGCTTGCGGCGGAGGTGGCTCACGTGGACGTCCACGGAGCGGTCGAAGGCCGCGAACGCCTCGCCGCGGGCGAGCTCCATGAGCTTCTCGCGCGGGATGACGCGCCCGGCGTTGGCCACGAGCGCGCGGAGGAGATCGAACTCCGTCGTGGTGAGGTCGACCGGCTCGCCGCGCATCGTGCACGTGCGCCGGTCGGGGTCGACGCGGATGGGGCCTGCCACGAGGACCTCGGTCTCCGCGGGCTGGGCGGCGCGGCGGAGGATCGCGTCGATCCGCGCGGTCAGCTCGCGTGGATTGAAGGGCTTCGCCAGGTAGTCGTCGGCGCCGAGCTCGAGGCCGACGATGCGGTCGAAGTCGTCGCCGCGCGCGGTCAGCACGATCACCGGCAGACGCGAAGCGGCCCGCAGCTCCCGAAGGACCTGCAGGCCATCCTTGCCCGGCATCATGATGTCGAGGACCGCGATGTCGACGCCCCCGGCGAGGGCCCGGGCGAGCCCGGCCTCCCCGTCCGGGGCGGTGACCACGGTGTGCCCGCGCCCGGAGAGGTACTCCGAGAGCAGGTCGCGCAGGCGCGCGTCGTCGTCGATGACCAGGACGGTGGGCACGGCTCGATACTACTCGCGGAAGCGGGGGCCTTCGCCGGCGCGGGGCCCTTCGCCGTTGCGGAAGCGCTCGCGGCGGTCGGACCAGCGCTCGCGGGCGTCGTCGAGCTCCGCGGCGATCAGGGCCCGCTGGTCGGGCGTGAGGAGCGCCTGGATCTCGAGGATGGTGTCCATGCGGTCGTGGGCGCGGGCCTGCATCTCGATCGCCTGGTCGTCGATCATCTGGTGGAGCAGCGCCACGTCCGGCGTGTCGGAGAGCAGCTGTGCCTTCACGATGGCGAGGTTCGCTTCGCGCTCGGCGTGGGCGGCCTCCATGTCGTCGCGGTTCGCTTCGCGGATCTCGCGGAGCTGTGCCTTCTGGGCGTCCGTCAGGTCGAGCTCGTGCAGGACGCGCATGAACTGCCCCTCGATGCCGCCGTGCGGGCCGAAGCCCCCGGGGCCTCCGGGAGGACCGGCCACGGCCAGCCCGCCCAGGGCGAGCGCAGAGAGTCCGGCGGCTCCGATGACCATGCTGATGATTCGCTTCATGTCGACCTCCTGGTTGGTGGTGTCATCAACCTAGGGGCCCCGTGTTCAGCCCGTGTTGGCCGCATCCGAAGGCATCCTGCGGAGTGTGAAGGATTGTGAAGGTGGCCTCAGTGGGGTCAGACCCCGCTGAGGCCACCCTGGACCTGCGTCGGTTCCGCGGCTCGATCGTCTTCCGGGTACAGGAGGTTCCATGTCCCGCATCCATCTCTCGCTCCAGACCCGTGATCTCGGCGCCGCTCGCGCCTTCTACGCCGCGTTGTTCGGCGAGGAGCCCGACAAGGTCCGCGAGGGCTACCTGCGCTTCGCACCGGCGGAGCACCCGATCGTCCTCTCCCTGATGCCCGGCGAGCCCACGGCCGGCGCGCACCACTACGGCCTGCGTTTCACGAACGTGTCCGAGACGAAGGACGCGTGGAAGCGCACCCGCGACGCCGGCCTCGCCGTGCGGACCGAAGGCGAGGTCACGTGCTGCTGGGCCGTCCAGCAGAAGGCCTGGGCCACCGACCCCGATGGGCGCGACTGGGAGCTGTACACCGTGACGGACGATCTGCCCGTCGTGGCGGGCGGCGAGGGGTGCTGCGCGTGACGCCGGAGGTCCGTGCCGATCTGCTCCGTGTGGCTGGCCGGATCCTCCGCGATCCGGTCGCCGCGGAGGACGTGGTCCAGGACGCGCTCCTGAAGCTCCACGTCACGGACGGCCCCGTGGTCCGGCCGGACGCGTGGCTGCGCCGGGTCGCGCGGAACCTCGCGCTCGATCGTCTGCGGGGCCTTCCGCACGAGCCGATCGAGGACATCGCGGTGGAGCCGGCCGAGCCGCACGAGGGGACGGACACCGTCGCGTCCTGGCTGCCCGCGATGGTCGAAGCGCTCGACGAGCCCTACCGCACGGCGGTGCGCGAGGTCGATCTCGAGGGGCTGTCCCAGGCCGCCTATGCCGCACGGCACGGCCTCTCGCTGTCCGGCGCGCGGACGCGGGTCCAGCGCGGGCGCAAGCAGCTCCACGAGCGGCTGCTGGCGTGCTGTCCGGTCCGGTTCGAGGAGGGCGCCGTGGTGGACACGGGCCTCGGGAGCTGCGGCTGCCAGTGAGGGCGGCGGGCTCGAGGGTCGAGTGTCGAGTGTCGGGTGTGTGCGCTCCCGGCGCTTGCGGTGCGTCGTGGAGGATCCTGCCTCCGCGCGCCCGTGGGCGATGCTCAGTGGCACATCCAGACTCTCGATTTCGGCACAAGTGCGTAGACCAGTCGACCGAAAGCCGAGGTTCGCGCTGACGTCCAAATGGGGTCTGACCCCAGAAGGACATCCGTCCGGCCCTCGACACTCGACACTCGACACTCGACACTCGACCGGCAGGCGAGCCGCGCCCTGGCTCCAGGCTCCAGGCTCCTGGCTCCTGGCTCCCGGCTCCTGGCTCCCGGCTCCCGGCTCCCGGGCTCCCGGCTACCGAACCGGCGACGACCAGCCCGCCCCGATCGTGAGCCCGACGGCCGGCGAGACCTTGCCGCCGAGGTAGTCGACGCCCCCACCGAGCCGCGCCGTGAACCCGAGCTTCGGGGTGCGGCGCAGCTTCACGCCGCCGCCGATGCGCCCCGTCGCGCCGACGGCCTGCGGATCGCCGAGCCCGATCACCGGGCCGCCGGCGAGGAAGAAGTGCGGCGCCACCACGAACAGGTCCATCCCGCGGCGGATCTCGAGCATCGGCGCGATGCGCAGGTCACCGCTCACGACCTCGAAGTCCGCGCGGCCCGTCACCGCGACGGCCCAGAACCGGCCGAGCGCATAGTCGTCGTCGTACGGCCCGACCCACCAGCCCGCCGAGAGCTGGCCGCCGACCGCGAACCGCGCGGGCGCCCCGCCGAGCGCCGGCCCGACGCCCAGCTCGAGGGTCGGACCGGACTGCACCCGCTGCAGCGCATGGGCATCGGAACACGCCAGGACGGCGGCCAGGACGAGCATGGCGAGAGCCTATCACCCCGCGCGCGCCGCTTCGGGCATACTGTGCGGCCACTGGACTCGGCCGGGAGAGAGGGCATGGACAAGCACGAGCGGCTCGGAAACGCACTGCGGGGGCTGCCCGTCGACAGACCCCCCGTCTGGTTCATGCGCCAGGCCGGGCGCTACATGACCGAGTACCGCGAGGTGCGCAGCCGCGTCAGCTTCCTCGAGCTGTGCCACACGCCCGAGATCGCGTGCGAGGTCACCTGCCAGCCGGTCGACCGCTTCGACACCGACGCGGCCATCGTGTTCAGCGACATCCTCCCCGTGCTGTCGGCCATCGGCCGCGAGTTCACGATGGAGAAGGGCATCGGGCCCCGCGTCCCCGAGCCCGTGCGCACCGAAGCCGACGTGAAGAGCCTCGTACGGCCCGACGTGAGCGAGGCCCTGCCGTGGGTGCCCGAGACGATCCAGCTGTTCCGCAAGGCCCGCCCCGACACGCCGATCCTCGGCTTCGCCGGCGCCCCCTGGACCCTCTTCTGCTACCTCGTCGAGGGCAAGGGCTCGAAAGACTGGCTCGAGCCCAAGAAGATGCTGATGTGCGAGCCGCACCTCGCCGAGCACGTGCTCGGGCTGCTGGCCGACGTCGTCGGCGACTACCTGCAGTCCCAGATCGATGCGGGTGCCGCCGGCGTGCAGATGTTCGACACGTGGGCAGGCGCCCTGTCGCGGGCCGACTACGAGCGCTTCGCCCTGCCCGCCGCGATCCGGGCGTTCGAGCGGGTGAAGGGTGCACCGAAGATCTTCTACAGCAAGGATCTCTCCAGCATCCTGACCATCGCGAAGAAGACCGGCGCCGACGTGATGGGGCTCGACTGGCGCACCGACATGCGCGAGGCGCGCGAGCTCCTCGGCGACATGCCCGTGCAGGGCAACCTCGACCCGATCGCGCTCTACGGGCCGCCCGACACCATCGGCGACAAGGTCCGCGACATCATCCGGGCCGCGGGGCCGCGGGGCCACGTGTTCAACCTCGGCCACGGCGTGCTGCCGACGACCCCGATCGAAGGCGTCGACGCCATGATCGCCGCGGTGAAGGCCTGGCGCTGGGATTGACCTAGCCTTCGGGCGTACAGCTCGCGTCGAAGCGCACGGCACAGGGGCTCGTCGGGCCGAACAGGTCGTCGGCGCACGTGGCGTTCGCGAGGGCTTCGACGCACGCGCGGTCGTCGCCGACGGTCGCGATGCAGCCCACCGGTAGCGCCTCGAGATCGGCGACGCACTCCGCGACCGGGGTGGGCCCGTACGTGATCGTGAGCGTCTCCCCGTCTTCGTCGCACGTGAGCACGGTCTCGTCGAAATCGGCGAGATCCTCGCAGTGCTTCTCGCGCTGCTTGTCGTCGAGCTCTCCGAGCGTGAGGCCATCCGACAGGCCGCAGCCCGCGACGAGCAGGGCGAGCCAGGGCAGGGAGCGGGTCATGGGAGTCTCCTCGGTCGGGCGCATCTAACGCCCGAGCACCGGTCCGGTCACCATCCAATCCGCGCCGCTCCAGCCGATGGCGATCCACCAGGTCGCGTGCGGGGTGGAGACCGCGATGGAGTCGGTCACGTCGGACCACTCGCCCAGGACCTCGCCCCCCGTGCCCACCAGCACGAGGCGATCGAGGGGACGCGGCGCGTGGACCCCGACGGACACGGCGTGCTCGGCCCGCGTCGGTGCGTAGAAGCCAGGACCGACCCCGTCGACCGCGATCGTGAGGAGGGGACCGGTCGTGGCGCAGGTCTGCCCGCGGACCAGGCCCTGCTCGACGTCCGCGAAGCCCAGGACCGCGGGATCCGCGACCTCCACCCAGATGCGCGGGCCGTAAGGCGGGAGCCAGGCCTCGGCGTCGAGCCAGGCGAGCCAGGGCGCCAGGTTCGCCAGATCGGGGTCGGGACGGTCGAGGAGCACGCCGTCCGGCGGGTGGTCCACGCCCCACGGGGGCCCGAGCGCACCGAGCAGATCGAGCCCCACGACGTTGTCGGTCGCGCGCAGGAGCGCCAGCGCGTCGACGGGCGCGAGGCCCCGCGCGTCGGGCGCGCCCCAGCCGGGCTGGCGGGGGCGGCTCGTGTACGACCAGCTCGGGACCGGATGCCCGTCGACCTGCACCAGCACGCCCTGGCGCACGAGCAGCGGAACGTCGAAGAGCGGCGGTGCGACGGCGTCTTCGGGGGTCATGGCGACCCAGTCGAGGCCCTCTGCGAGCGCCGCGTCGACGGCATCGTCGTTGGAGCCGCGCCAGGTCCGGCTGCGCGCGCTGGGCCACGTGGGAGCCGCGAGCACCCGCGAGCCCACGTCGAACGCCTGGCGGATCGGCTCCAGCCGCACCTCGCCGGGCGTCGCGGTGAAGGCGAGGGGAGCGAGGTCGGGGCGCAGCGTCACGGCGACCTCGACGGGCTCGGGCCCGATCGGCACCACGCCGCCCTCGGGACCGAGCTGGAGGCGGTGCGGCCCGTCCGCGGCGACCCAGGTGACGCCGAGCTCCTGCGGTCGGGCCTCGCCCCAGGCCGGCAGCAGCGTGAATCCCCCGCACGCACCGGGCTCGAGGGTCGTGCCCACCGCGATGGGCACGCGCGGTCCGGGCGCGCAGCCCGACGCCAGCGCGCGGACCCCATCCACACCGGGCGGCACGACGAAGTCGTAGCGCCCGAACAGCACGGGGATCCGGCCGAGCGTCACGTCCCCCGCCAGCAGCTCGACGTGGTCGGCCCGCTCGGTCCGCCCCTCCATGCGCGCGACCCCGCGACCCGCCCATGGGTTGTGCGCCGGCGCGACCCACAGCTCCGGAACCGTCGCCCGCACGGCCCCGCCGAGGTCCTCCACCTCACCCGACACGCCGTAGGCGACCTCGTCGCTCGCGAGCGACGTGCCGTAGCGCACGATCGGCCCTCCGGCGTGGACGTACATCCCGTCCGCCCCGTCGGCCCGCAGGACCGGGAGCTCGGGGTCGATCCGCCACGTGACCTCGCGCCACGCGCCCCAGTCCGTCGACGGCCGGTCCGGCAGGTCCCGGACGGCCCCCTCCACGCGGAACCCGTCCTCCAGCAGCTCCCAGGCCTCCACGTCCAGCCAGCCGTCCGCCACGAGCGGGATCGCCTCGAGCAGGTGGTCGGCTGGCGAGACCCACGCCCGGGCGTCCACCACCGTCCCTCCGCCGACCCCGATCGCCGAGGCGGACGCCGTGGGATGCCGCACCAGCGCGGTGAGCCGCGGATTCGCGAGCTGGAAGTCGCCGATGCGCCCGTCGGAGCCCATCAGCACGTCGCGGCAGGTGACCTCGTCTGCGATCGGCCCCGTGGGCGCGGTGCTGAAGCAGGTGTCGGGCGCGGGCACGTGCCCCGGCTGACACCCGAGCAGCAGGGCCGCGATCACTCGACGAACGCGACCCGCGACGGGAACACGCGGGCCTTCTGCTCCCAGATCTCGGGCAGCCCGCCGACCGACCAGAACCAGGTGCGCGTCTCGCCCGGCTTCATCGGCACCTTCTTCTCCTCTTCCATCGGGATGCCCCAGTCTTTCGCGACCACGGGCCACTCGCGGCTGTCGAGCACCTGGCCCGGATTCGGCCCGAGGTACTCGACCGTGAAGCGGAGATCCTTCAGCGTCTTGGTGCCGTTGTTCGTGACCTCCATCGTGAAGCCCCACCCATCCTTCGGGCCCTTCGGGTCTTCGGCGAGGTTGGTGGGCTCGACCACGAGGTCGGTCCACGCGAGCTGGTCGGCGTAGCTCGCGACGGCCTTCAGGCGCTTCGCCTCGGCCAGGCGCTTCTTGTCGGCCTTCGGGTACTCGCCGAGGAACTTCTCCCAAGCCGCCTCGGTGGACTCGAGCTTCGCCCAGTCGAACAGGAACTGCTCGCGCTCGGCCTTTGCCTTCTCGCGCAGGTCACCTTCGGGGAAGCGCTCGAGGTAGCGGTCGTAGGCCTCGAGAGAGCCCTGCTTGCGGGCGTCTTCGAGGTACAGCGTCTCGAGCTGGGCCTTGGCCTGGATGCGGAACCGGCCCTTCGGATTGTCGGCCAGGTACTTCTCGAACGCTTCGATCGAGCCGTCGGCCTGTGCGGAGGCGAAGTCGTCGCCGCAGGCGGTGAGGGTGGCGAGGGAGAGGGAACAGAGCAGGAGGATGCGTCGCATGCCCGCCTCTAACGGCTACTCCGACGCGGTGCCCGCCACCTTCTCGGACTCGCGCTTCACCCACGACGTGGCCTTCGTGAGCCCGCTCTTCGCGACCATGTCTTCGACGAACCCGGGCACCCAGCCGCCGACCTTCACGTCGACCGAGTAGTAGAGCCGCGACCAACCCGGCTTGTCGGGGAGCTCTTCGATGTACCAGAAGCCCACGCTGTCATCGAGGTCGCTCTCGCGGGTGTAGTCGAGCTCCCAGGTCATGTAGTTCTGGGACGGCTTGTACTCGTGCCGGATCCAGTACTCGGCCGAGAACAGGGCCGCGCCGATGACGAAGTGCGTCTTGATGGTGCCGCCGCCCTCTTCGTAGTTCTCGCAGGTCTTCACGTTGTCGACCCAGTCGGGGTAGCGGTCGAACTTCAGGATGCGCGACCAGATGGTCTTCGCGTCGGCGTGCACGTCCTGGATGGCGATTCCACGGCCCCCGTCCTTCCCGCGCTCCTGCTTGAGGACCGACTTGCCCTCCTTCAGGGTCGCGAGATCCTCCGCCGTGAGCGTGGGGACCTCGGGTGCGCCGGGCATCTTCGCGAGCACGCCCTGGTGCGGGTGCGGCTTGCTGGCGTCGGCCGCGAGGGCGGGCTGGAGGGACAGGGCTGCGATAACGGTCCACATGGAGAGAGCTCCTTCGACAGATCCGAACCCGGCGGAGGCCGGCGAAGTCCCGCCCGACCGTCGGATCCGCCTCACCGAGGTGTACGCCAGCGTGCAGGGGGAGTCCACGCACGCCGGCAAACCGTGCGTCTTCGTCCGACTGACCGGATGTAACCTGCGATGCACGTGGTGCGACTCCGCCTTCACGTTCACGGGCGGCGTGCACCGCGATCTCGAAGAGGTCGCGCAGGAGGCCCACGCCTTCGGCATCCACACCATCGAGGTCACGGGCGGCGAGCCCCTGGTGCAGAAGAACGCGCCCCGCCTGATGCAGCGGCTGCTCGATCTGGGCCACGAGGTGCTGCTCGAGACGAGCGGGTCGCGCGACATCTCGGTCGTGCCCGAGGGCGTGCGCACGATCATGGACCTCAAGCCGCCCGACTCCGGCGAGGTCGACGCCAACCTGTGGGAGAACGTCGGCCACCTCCGCCCGCACGACGAGGTGAAGTTCGTCGTCGCCAGCCGGCGCGACTACGAGTGGTCCCGCGAGATCACCCGCCAGCACGGGCTCGCCGACCGCGTGGCCGCCGTGTTGTTCTCGCCCGCCTGGGGTCTCGTCGACCCGACGGCACTCGCGGACTGGATCGTGGCCGACCGGCTGCCCGTCCGGTTCCAGCTCCAGCTGCACAAGGTCCTGTGGGACCCCGAGGCCCGGGGCGTATGACGCTGCTCGCGCTGCTCGCGGGCTGTGCGGGGAGCGCCGAGCAGGCGGAGTTCCTGTTCGAGGAACGCAGCTTCGTCGACGCCACGCGCCCGCTGCCCGAGCTCGGCGCGCAGGAGGCGGCGGACTCGCGCGAGATCGTCGTGTGGGCGTGGTCCGACGCGGGCACCGACGTCCAGGACCGGCCCCTCGTGCTCCTCGCGCACGGCATCGACGGCCATCCCCGCAAGTTCGAGACCTTCGCCACCGAGCTCGCGCACGCCGGCTACTTCGTGGCCGCCCTGGCCTTCCCGTCGTCGAACGACGACTCGCCTGCGGGCGTCGCGGGGCTCGCCGACCTCGAGAACCAGCCGGCCGACGTCGCCGCCACCTTCGCCTGGCTCGCCGATCGCGCCGCCGATCGCGACGACGCCTTCTACCGCCGCTACGACCCCGACAACGTCGCGCTGATCGGGCACTCGCTGGGCGCCGGCACCACCGTCGGCTGGACCCGCTTCGACTGCTGCGCCCCCGCGCCGCCCGCCGCCGTCGTGCTCCTCGCCGTGCCCACCACGGGCGTCGAGATCATCTTCGGAGAGCCCGCGCCCACCGGGCCTCCCACGCTCCTCGTCCACGGCACCGACGACGGCACGCTGCCGTACTCCGAGAGCGAGCGCTTCGCGGACCAGATCGACGACGAGGTCGCTCTCGTCCTGCTCACCGGCGTCGGCCACTCCGAGGCCATCGAAGGCGGCGGAGACGAGCCCGCCCGCGACCACTTCCGGACGGCCGTGCTGGGCCACCTCGCGGAGCGGCTCCGCGGCGAAGAGGGCGGCCTGGCCGAGGCGCTCGCGGATCCGATGTTCGCGGACGACACCATTCGGTAGGGAGGTCCCTACTCGTCCACCATCTGGATCATCGACTGGATGAAACGCTCCCACTCCTGGCCGTCTCGCTTTCGCTCGGCGTCGACTCTCTCGAGCACCAGGGAGGCACGTTCCAGATCGGCCGTATTGCCGAGGTCTTCCCCGCGGAGTCGACCCGTTCGGGGAATCACGGAGACCCACGCCCCGGTCGACGGGTCGTGGTCCAGTCGCACGAGGCCCCCTTTGGGGTCATTGACGACACCGACGCCCTCGTGCTCGTGCAGCAGATACCGGATCTGGACCCCATCTCCGAGGTGTGTACCGAAAACCAGGCTTCTGACGCCATTGTGATATCGAAGCCCGTGGGCGACCTCGTCGATGGATCGGAAGAACGAGTAGGGAGTCACGGGTTCGCCCTTGATGGTTCTGATCGGGGTGACCTCACATCGGTTGCCGATGGCAACCGTCGCCCACTCGGATTCGTCGTGGTCGGGATCCGTGCGACGAGCTTCAGCCTTCGCTTCCTCACTCGCGAGGACTCCGACGCACTCGATTCGTGCTTCGAAGATCACGGGGACCTGCGCCGACAGCTGCACGATGTCCACGTCGAAGATCGATGCGCGCGCGGCCTGGATGGAGACGAGGAAGAACGACAGCATCGGAGGATGCTACCGCGCGACGCCCGGGCCCGTCAGGCGGCATCCAGATCGATGTGCTCGGGCTCCTTGTCGAGCATCCCGAGCACCATGAAGGCACCGGCACCGACGAAGAAGAACACGGCGAGCCCTCCGAGACCGGCCGACACGTAGGGCCCGATGGACGCGGACTGCGTGGCGTGGTGCTCGGCGAAGACCTCGGGGTGCTCGTCGGGGTAGAACGCGCCGGAGACGTGGGGCGCGGCGGCGGGCTTCGCGGGAGGCCGGCCGCCATTGCGCTTCAGCTCGATGGACTCGGCGAACGTGCGTTGGCTTCGGCTGCGGTGCGTGGAGTAGCCGTGGTCGGTGCACATCTCGAGAGGCAGGAGGATGGCGAGCATCACGAGGCCGAGCGCGGAAGAGGCGGCGGAGCGCCTGCGGTATCCACCGAAATAGTACATGGTCCGATTGTGCACACGACCCGTTCGCCGGGGAAGCCCTCACCGCACCGAAGCGAGCAGGCGCAGGGTGTCGAGCCCGTCGGGGTCGAGCGTTCCGTCCGTCTGGACGGGGGTCTCTGCGAGCCGGGGCTCCGGGAGGGGCGTGCCGGGCGCCGCGAGGGACATCAGGAACGTCTCCAGGGCCTGCTGGTCGGCCTCGCCGGCGCGGGCCCACGCGCGGCGCGCGGGCGCGGCTTCCCCGTCGTGGTGGAGCACGACCTCGCGAATCGTGGTGGCCCGCCCGTCGTGCAGCCAGGGCGCGCTGTCGCGCAGGCCCCACAGCGGCGGCGTGCGCCACTCGGCCTCGGATGCACCCGTGTCGGCGGCCTTCGCGCGGAGGCCGTAGCCGGACGCGGCGTCGGACAGCTGGAATCCCATGTCGTGCAGCATGAGGTCGGTGTACGCCCCCTGGACCCCGCCGATCGACGCGCGGTGGCAGCCCTCGCAGCCGAGCTCGACGAACACCTCGCGGCCCCGCTCGGCGCCCGGGGTGGGGACCTCCACCGGCGCGGGCAGATCGGCCACGAACCCGGCGAGCGCGAACAGCATGGGGTCGTCCATGTCGGGCAGGGACGGTGCGCCGGGTTGGTCGGTGGTCTCGGTCTGGAGCCCGAGCTCGTTGCTGCATGCCTGCTCGACGAACGCCGCGAGCGTGGGCGTCTGGCCCTTCCAGCCGAAGCGCCCGACGCGGCCGTGCGGGTCGCGCGCCAGGCGCCCGGAGATCTCGGGGTGGCCGGGGCTCCCGAGGGCCTCGGCGACGAGCAGCTCGGACTCGGGGATGGCGTCGAGCAGGCCCATGCCGAACAGGGCGGGCGTGTTGCGCTCGACCGGGGGCTGCATGCGGATGGGGAGGCTCGCGGGGCGCATCCGCCGTTCGTCCTCCGGGATGCCCGCCAGGTGGCGTCGGTGGAGCACGACCGTCGCTCCGCCACGCACGGTGAGGCGCACGTTCTTCGCGGCGGGTCCGGCCCCTCCGGCGCCGCCCTGGTTGTGGCAGGCGGTGCACGAGCTGTCGTTGTACGTCGGTCCGAGGCCGTCACCGCCCGCGCTGCGGGGGTCGGCCTCGACCCATTGCCGCGCGAAGAGCTCGGCTCCGTCGGGTTCTTCGTGGGTTCCGAGCGCGAGGGACAGGAGCAGGATCATCACCGACCTCCGGGTGGAGGAGGTGAGACCGCGCCCCTCGGCCGCGGTTGGTAACCGCTCGGTAACGCCTACTCGGCCTGCCCTGGCCTGCGCATGCGCTGGAGCTCGGGAGGGACGACGTCCCGGGGCTTGCGGAACTCCAGGATCGCGTCGGCCAGCCAGCGCACGTCCTCGTCGGAGTGGCTGCCGTGGAACCAGATCTCGTGCGTCCGCCGGCCGCGCAGCACCATCACCGGGTACGTCTCGGTGCGGCTGCCGACGCCGCGGGACTCGCTGCTCCACGACTCGGTCCGACGCTCGATGCGCACCGACTTCACCTCGTCGAGCGGCACGCGGAGGCCCCCGATCTCGAGGCGGTTGCCCTCCAGCTTCCAGGGCTGCCGGGTGGGCGACGCGGAGAACCCCGTGAACACCCCGACGCCGATGGACACGACCATCATCGCGGCCCCGAGCACGAACAGGCTGCTGATGTTCAGCACCATGCCCAGCATCGCCACGGCCATCGCGGCGAACGGGTACGTGCGCGCGGAGTGGCGCAGCGCCACGCGGGTGTCGCACAGTGCCGTGCCGGTCCACCCGGTCAGGGTGGCGTCGGCTTCGAAGGACCGGGGCGCTCGGTTCGCGATGGGGCCTCCCCCGCGAGCATACGCGACGCTTGCGACGGACCCGGCGGAGTGCGAGGCTTCCGCCGGGAGGCCCCATGGCGATGAAGTGGCGCGTCGGCCCCGGCGTGCGGTGCGATCTCGTGGCCTACGCGGGCAAGAACCTGAACGGGAAGCGCCTGCAGGTGCAGCTGTTCCCCACGGGCGCGCGGAAGGGCACGCTGCTCGGGAACGAGCTCAGCTCCCTGGTCATCCGCGCGCTCCCGGGCACGCGCGTGATCCTCGCGGCCTCCGACAACGACGCGTGGGAGAACGCCGCGTGGCGGTGCATCCGCATGGTCCCCGGCAACTTCATGCGGTCCGAGCAGCGGAACGGCCTGCCCGGCGTGCGCATCCCCGACCTCGACATGATGGACGCGTACACGGCGAAGAAGACCGCGACCGACTTCGAGGCCAGCTACCCGTACGTCGACCGCCTCGCCGACGGCGAGGGCTGGACCTTCGGGCGCGGCGGCGGGCTCAAGAACCGCGTCGCGATGGTGATCGTCGACCGGGAGGACGTGTCCGGCCGCGTGCCGACGCCCGGCGAGGTCGTGGCGTCCGCCATCCTCGGCGTCCTCCGCGAGCGGTGGCCCGACGCCGTTCCCGACGCGCTCGACGCGGCCGAGGAGGCGCTGCGCCACGTGGTCCACGAGGCCGACGTCGACGAGCGGATCGCCGACCTGCGGGAGGGGTGATGGCCGAACAGACGCCCGGGCCGCGCATGGGCCTCGCGGGGGTGTGCATCGGCCTCGTGCTGCTCGCGGCGGTACCCCAGGCCCTCGTGTTCCTGGACGAGCCCACCGGCGATGCGGCGGGCAAGGGGATGGCCTCGGCCTTCCAGGTGCTGATCGCCGCGTGCATCGGGGTCGTCCAGCTCGAGCTCGTCGGTGCGGCGATCGGGCTGGCGACGGTCCCCAGGCCGGCCGCCGTCTCGCTCGGTCTGACGGGGCTCGCGTGGATCGGGCCACCGATCGGATTCGCGGTGGCCGTGTCGATGTCGGACGTGCCGTCCTACGAGCTCCCGCTGGACTGGCTGTGGTGGGTGTGGCTCACGGGGTTCCTGTGGCACGGGCTGGCGCTGGGCTGGTCGCGGGGCACGCTGTGGGTGCTCGGCGTCGCGGCCCTGCTGCTCCTGACCCTCGCGCTGTTCCCGGCGAGCTACCTGTTCTTCGGGGCCTAGAGAAGACGTCCGTGCCATCTCGAGGTCTCCCAGCCACACCTCGCTAAGCCGCCGGGCTTCGAGCGTCTCAGGGCCTCACGCAGATGACGCAGAAGGACGCAGATGACGCAGAAACGAGGCCGTCGCGGGTCGAGCATCCTCGTTTCCCCGGGCACCGTCGCGAAACCGAAACCGGTGCCAGGGTGGACCTAGGCCCGGTCCCGACCGTCGGAAGCTCGACCCCCCAGCCGTCGGTCCGACCACAGCCGGGTCCAAAGTGACTGCCGCGGAGCAGAGTCCGGCTGAGAGTGACTCCACAGACGCTGCGGGCGCGCGCTGGCGAACCGCTCGACGGTCGAAGCTCCACAATTCTCTCTTGGGACCCTCGCCACAACGGGCCCGACCGGGCGAGATTCACGTTCAGGCCGGCTCTGCCCGGCGCCAGTCACATTCGCGACCCCTCTGGTCTCCACAGAGGCGTCGTCCCGGTTCCGCTCACCGGAGCAGCCCGCTCTGTCGACTCGAACACCGAGACGCCCCTCACAACGCCCGGGCGCTGCGGGTCGACTTGGCGGAGTTGCCGCTCGGCAGGCGGTGGCGACGCAGGACGTCGCGCTCGGTGAACCCGGGCTGCTCATAGAGCTCGCGGCCGGCAGGACCGTGTGGGAGTCCACAACCCGAACCGCGCCGGCGACAAGGGGCCGTTCGTGGCGATCATCCCCGATGTGCAGCGGGTTCCGAAGGGTTGGGAGGCCGACCGGTCCGCGAAGAGTCGACTCCAAACGATCGACCCATGTCTTCCTGGGGTCAGACCCCACAGAGACATCGGTCGATCGCTTTAAGTTCGGTTGTCCGCGATTCACCGCGCTGTAGCACCCTTCTTCACCCAGAGCGCCAGGCCCCGGGGACGCGAAGGCGCTCGACCCGCAACGGCCTCGTTTCTGCGTCATCTGCGTCCTTCTGCGTCATCTGCGTGAGGCCCTGAGACGCTCGGAGCCCGAGCGCCTCCGCGGGTCGTCTTCGTTCCATGGCCACCGTGCCGGGCTGACTACCACCGTCCGTGGAAGTGGTGCACGGGGCCGTGGCCGTGGCCGACCTCGAGCAGGGAGCCCCCCGCGAGCGCGCGGGTGAGGTACCGCTTCGCGGCGTCGACGGCGTCGACCAGCGGCGCGCCGCCCGCGAGGTGCGCCGCGATGGCGGACGACAGCGTGCAACCCGTGCCGTGGGTGCTCGTCGTCTCGATGTGGGGGGCCGAGAACCGCAGCACCTGGTCCCCGTCCACGAGGACGTCGATCGCCTCCGCACCCCCGAGGTGCCCGCCCTTCGCGAGCACCGCACGGGCCCCGAGCGCTTCGACCCCGCGGGCCAGCGCGAGCAGGTCGTCCGGTGTCTGGGCGGCCGGGAGGCCCGACAGGCGCGCCGCTTCGGGGACGTTCGGTGTCACGACCGTCGCGAGCGGGAAGAGGTGCGCCACCATCGCGTCGACCACGTCCGGAGCGCCCAGGCTGTCGCCGCTCGTCGCGAC
This sequence comes from Alphaproteobacteria bacterium, assembly GCA_020632875.1. Taxonomy (GTDB): domain Bacteria; phylum Myxococcota_A; class UBA796; order UBA796; genus JACKEQ01. The sequence continues at coordinate 234,869 of JACKET010000004.1, read as the reverse complement.
CAGCACCGGATCCAGCACGATGTTGCGGGCCCCGTGGCGCTTCAGCACGTCCGCCACGGCCTCCACGACGGCCCCGTTGGCGAGCATGCCGATCTTCACGGCGTCGACGCGCACGTCGCGGAACACGAGCTCGACCTGCAGCGCGACGAAGTCGGCGTCCGGAACCCAAACGCCCCCGACCCCCTGCGTGTTCTGCGCGGTCAGCGCGGTGACGGCAGCCATGCCGTAGCAGCCGAGCGCCGAGAAGGTCTTGAGGTCGGCCTGGATGCCCGCGCCCCCGGACGGGTCGGAGCCGGCGATCGACAGCAGGTTCCGGATCACGGCTTCACCCCGAAGGCCGCCAGGAGCTGCGCCGCGGCGCGGGTCGCGGGCAGCGAGCCGTCGCGCACGGCGCTCTCGACGGCCCCGAGCGCGTGCTGCACGTCGGGGTGGTGGCGCAGCGCGGCGCGCAGCCGCTCGTCGACCATCCGCCACATCCAGTCGAGCTGCTGCTTCGCCCGCTTCTCGGCGAGCTCGCCGGCCGCCTCGAGCGTGGCGCGGTGGGCGAGGATGGCCTGCCACACCTCGGAGACGCCCGTCCCGTCGAGCCCGGAGCACGTGAGCACCTGGGGCTTCCAGGCCGCGTCGGCGGGGTGGAGCAGCCGCAGCGCGCCGCGGTAGGTCGATGCAGCGCGCCGGGCGAGCGTGGCGTTGTCGCCGTCGGCCTTGTTCACGGCGAGGATGTCGGCGAGCTCCATCAGGCCGCGCTTGATGCCCTGCAGCTCGTCGCCCGCGCCCGCCAGCATGAGCACGAGGAACGTGTCGGTCATGCCGGCCACGACGAGCTCGGACTGCCCGACGCCCACCGTCTCGACGAGCACCACGTCGTAGCCGGCCGCCTCGCAGAGCAGCATGGCCTCGCGCGTGCGCGACGCCACCCCGCCGAGCGTGCCGGACGTGGGGGAGGGCCGGATGAAGGCGAGCGGGTCGCGCGCCAGCTCGGCCATGCGGGTCTTGTCGCCGAGGATGCTGCCGCCGGAGCGGCTCGAGCTCGGGTCGACCGCGAGCACCGCGACGCGCTTGCCGGACGCCGTGAGCTGCCCGCCGAGGGACTCGATGAACGTGGACTTCCCGACGCCCGGCACCCCGGTGACCCCGACGCGCACGGCCTTCCCGGTGTCGGGCATCAGGGCGGTCAGCACCTCGCCCGCGAGCGCCTGGTGGTCGTCGCGGGTCGACTCCACCAGCGTGATCGCGCGCGCCAGCAGGGCCCGATCGCCCGCCCGCACCCCGGCGACGAGCGCGTCGGCCGAGGGGAGGGGCTTCACGCCGGCTGCTCCAGCACGTCGAGCAGCTGGACCGCCGCCTCGGAGATCACGGTGCCGGGCCCGAACACCGCGATGGCGCCGGCCTCCTTCAGCTTCGCGTGGTCTTGCGGCGGGATGACGCCGCCGCACACGATGAGGATGTCGTCGCGGCCGAGCGCGTCGAGGGCCTTGCGGAGCGCGGGCACCAGCGTGAGGTGGCCGGCCGCCAGCGAGCTGACGCCCACGATGTGCACGTCGTTCTCGACGGCCTGGAGCGCGGTCTCCTCGGGCGTCTGGAACAACGGCCCGATGTCGACGTCGAACCCGATGTCGGCGAAGGCGGTCGCGATGACCTTCTGCCCGCGGTCGTGCCCGTCCTGCCCCATCTTCGCGACCAGGATGCGGGGACGGCGCCCCTCGTGCTCCTGGAAGCGCGCGATGCGCTCGCCGATGTCGGTCATGTCGCCTCCCACGCGCCGGACCTCCGCGGAGTACACGCCCTGGACGGCCTGGATCGTAGCCCGGTGGCGACCCCACGCCTTCTCGAGGGCCAGCGAGATCTCGCCGACCGTGCAGCGCGCCCGTGCCGCGTGGACCGCGAGCTCGAGCAGGTTGCCCTCGCGCGACCCCGCGGAGCGGGCCTCGGCGCACTTCGTCAGCGCCGCGAGGGCCGCGTGGACGGCGTGCTCGTCGCGCTCGGCGCGGAGCTGGGCGAGGCGTGCGATCTGCGCCTCGCGGACGGCCTGGTTGTCGACCTGCAGCACGTCGACGTCCGGCTCGTGGGCCCGGCGATGCCGGTTCACGCCGATGACGACCTTCTCGCCGGAGTCGATGCGGGCCTGGGTGCGCGCGGCGGCCTCCTCGATGCGCAGCTTCGGGATGCCCTGCTCGATGGCCTTCGCCATCCCACCGAGCGCGTCGATCTCGGCCAGGTGCTCGCGCGCGCGTGCAGCGAGGTCGTGCGTCAGCCGCTCGACGAACCAGCTCCCGCCCCACGGGTCGACGACCTGGCAGGTGTCGGTCTCGAGCTGGAGGTAGAGCTGCGTGTTCCGCGCGATGCGGGCCGAGAAGTCGGTCGGCAGCGCGAGGGCCTCGTCGAACGCGTTGGTGTGCAGGCTCTGCGTGCCGCCCTGGGTCGCGGCCATCGCTTCGATCGCGGTGCGCACGACGTTGTTCCACACGTCCTGGGCGGTGAGGCTCCAGCCGCTCGTCTGGCAGTGCGTGCGGAGCATGCGGCTCTTCTCGCTCTTCGGCCGGAACCCGGCGAGCAGCTCGGCCCACAGCATCCGCGCGGCGCGGAGCTTCGCGACCTCCATCCAGAAGTCCATGCCGATGGCGAAGAAGAACGACAGGCGCGGCGCGAACGCGTCGATGTCGAGGCCCGCGGCGAGCCCGGTGCGCACGTACTCCACGCCGTCGGCGAGCGTGTAGGCGAGCTCGAGGTCGGCCGTCGCGCCGGCCTCCTGCATGTGGTAGCCGCTGATCGAGATGGAGTTGAACTTCGGCATGTTCTTCGCCGTGAATGCGAAGATGTCGGCGATGATCTCCATGCTCGGGCCGGGCGGGTAGATGTACGTGTTCCGGACCATGAACTCCTTGAGGATGTCGTTCTGGATGGTCCCGGCGAGCTTCTCGGGCGGCACGCCCTGCTCTTCGGCCGCCACGATGTAGAGCGCCATGATCGGCAGAACGGCGCCGTTCATCGTCATCGAGACGCTCATCTGGTCGAGCGGGATGCCGTCGAACAGGATGCGCATGTCGAGGATGGAGTCGACCGCGACGCCCGCCATGCCGACGTCTCCGGTGACCCGGGGATGATCCGAGTCGTACCCGCGGTGGGTCGGCAGGTCGAACGCGATGGAGAGGCCCTTCTGGCCGGCCGCGAGGTTGCGGCGGTAGAACGCGTTGGACTGCTCGGCCGTGGAGAAGCCCGCGTATTGCCGGACGGTCCAGGGGCGGCCCGTGTACATCGACGGGTAGGGGCCGCGGACGTAGGGCGCCTGGCCGGCCTGGGTGCCGAGATGCCCGACCCCGTCGAGCTGATCGGGACCGTAGCAGGGGAGGAGGTCGACGCCTTCGGGGGTGTGCGCGGGCGTACCGTCGAGGAGGCCGGGCGCGCCGGGCTCTCCGAGGGACACGGTGGTGAAGTCGGGGATCCGGCTCATCGCTGCACCTCCGCCCACAGGGCATCCAGCGTGGCGAGCGCGTCGCCTCCGAGGAAGAGGAAGTCCCGGACGCCGGCCGCACGCAGCGCGGCCTCGTGCTCGCCGGGCCTGCCGAGCATCCACACCGCGGCGCCCGCGGCAGTCAGGCGCTTCGCGGCGTCGACGGCATCGGTCGCGAAGCGCTTGTCGGCACACGAGATCACCGCGACCCGCGCGGATCCGAGCGCCTCGACGGCCTGTTCGGGCGTCTGCACGTCGTCGGGGACCACGGCCCGGAGCCCGCCGGCCTCGACGAGCTCGCGGCCGAAGCCGGTGCGCGCGCTGTGCTCGGCGAGGGGCCCGAGGGTCGCGAGCAGCACGGGCGCCTCGGCGCGCTCGCGCAGCGCCTCGAAGGCCGCGGCGCGTCGCCAGGGCCGCAGGGGCTCGACCGTCTCGCCGGGCCCGGAGCCCTGCGCTCCGGTCTCGTGCAGCGGCGCGAGGCGCTCCTCGTCGAGGTTCGGGTACCGGCTGACCCCGAGCACGGCGTCCTTGCGGTGCCGCACGCGGTCTTCGAGGCGCGCGCGGGACTTCGCGATCCCGGCCTGCACGGCGCCGGAGCGGAGCGCCGCGGCGATGCCGCCCTGCGCCTCGATGCCCTGGAACGTGGACCAGGCGGCATTCGCGAGCGCCTCCGTCAGCGCTTCGACGGCCAGCGAGCCGCCCGCGGGGTCGGCCACGCGCCCGAGGTGGGCTTCGTCGCGGAGCACGAGCGCCGTGTTCCGCGCGAGCCGGCGGGCCTCGTCGCCGCCTGCGAACGGCGGCACGTCGACGCGGTCCGCGCCGCCCACGATGCCCGCGAAAGCGCCGGTGGTGCCGCGCAGGATGTTGACCCACGGGTCGCGGACGGTGCGCTCGCGGTGGCAGGTCACGGCGGTCTGGAACGGCGTGGCCTCGACGCCGCAGGCCGCGGCGATGCGCGTCCACACCCGTCGCGCCGCCCGCAGCTTCGCGATGCCGAGCAGGAACCGCCCCGACATGGCGCTCCGGAACGCGACCTGGCCGAACGCGTCGTCGAGCGCCATGCCCCGCCCCTCCATCGCGCGCACGTAGGCGAGCCCGGTCGCCGCCTGCAGGCCGATGCACGTGGCCTCGTCGGCGCCGGCGTCGTGCCACACCCCGTCGTCCACGGTGAACGCGCGCGATCCGGCCGCGAGCCGGCCCGCGAGGTCGGCGGACGCCTCCACCCGGCTCTCGAGGGAGCCCGTGATCCGACCCGCCCGCGCGAGCCTCCCGACGGGGTCGAGCCCAAAGTCCACGCGCGGCTCGATGCCGCGCTCGCTCGCGACCCGCAGCAGCGCGGCCGCGGTGTGCTCGTCGCCGTTCCCGAGCTCGAGCACGCCGTCGAGCGGCAGGCCCGCGAGCGCCGTCGCGAGCGCGTCGGCCGTCAGCGAGGACACGTCGAGCCGGATGCCGTCGGCCCCGCCCTCGAGGTCCTCGCGGATCCGCGCGGCCAGATCGGCCGGATCGCCCGCGTGGGTCTGCACGATCGACCATCCCCGGCGCGCGGCTCCGCGGCTGCTCGGGCGCTCCCCGACGGTCACCGGCACCGCGATCCCGGGCTCGGGACGGTACTGCTGCTCGCTCGCGTCCATGGGTCCTCCGTGCCGCGCACATAGCCCGGTGGCGTTGGTTACAGCATCCAGCCCGGAGGGCGAATGGACATCGAAGCGCTGGTCGACGACTTCGGCTTCTTCGAGACCTGGGAGGAGCGCTACCGCTACCTCATCGATCTCGGGCGTGATCTGCCCGATCTCGACGAAGCGTCGAAGACCGAGGCGCACCGGGTGCGCGGCTGCATCTCGAAGGTCTGGGTCATCCCGCGCGTCGAGGCCGGCCCGCCGAAGCGCCTGTTCTTCGAGGCCGACAGCGACTCGTCCATCGTGCGGGGCCTCGTGGCGCTGGCCAAGGCGATGTTCGACGGCAAGACCCGCGACGAGATCGCCGCGGTCGACATCGACGACGTGTTCGCGCGCATCGGCTTCGACGCCCACCTGTCGGTGAATCGCCGCAACGGCTTCCAGTCCATGGTGAAGATGATCCGGGCCTACGCGGACGCGATGTGATCGGCGACCTCGCCGCCTTCGCAGAGGTGGGCCCCGGCCGGTTCCGGGGGGCGTTCGACGCGAGCTGGAACCAGGGTCCCGGGGCGTACGGCGGGCTCGTCGCCGCCGCGCTGGGCGTAGCGGCCGAGCGTGTGGCGCCGGGCCGACCCCTCCGCGCGCTGTCGCTCCACCTGTGTGCCCCCGCGGAGCCCGGTCCGCTCGACGCGATCGCGGGCGTCGAGCGCCAGGGCACGGCGCTGACGTTCGTGTCGGCGCGCATGGAGCGCGAGGGCAAGGCGGTCGCGCTGGCCACGGCGACCCTCGGCGCGCCGCGGGTGTCGGACGCCGACTTCGACGTCGTCACGTTCCCCGCGATGGGCGCTCCCGAGCTGCTCCCCGAGATGACCGGCCCCGAGCCCGGCGAGGTCGCCGGTGTGCGGAGGCACCCGCCCGTGCCGGCGTTCACCGAGCACTTCGAGTTCCGGTTCGCGCGCGGGGTGCCGTTCTCCGGTGAGCGCGACGCGGTCACCGAGGGCTGGCTGCGCTGCCGCGAGCCCGAGCCGCTCAGCACCGCGCTGGCGCTGGCGCTGCTCGACTGCTGGCCGCTCGCCGTGCTCCCGACGCTCGCGCGCCTCCGCCCGGTCACGTCGGTCGCGATCCACTTCCAGCTCGCCCGGCCGTTCCCCGTGGAAACACCGGGCGGGGGCGGCTGGTACCGGTGCCGCAACGAGAGCGATCTGACGCGCGACGGCTACAGTCACCAGCGCAACGCGGTGTGGGACGCCGACGGCCGGCTCGTGGGAACGGGGCACCAGCTGGTGGCGTTGCTCCGGTAGCGCTCCGATTGGCTACAGTGGCGCCTGCATGCTGTGCGTCGTCCTCGGAATCGCCATCGCCGCCGGGCCCGCGGGCCCGCTCCGGGAGGCGGAGGCCCGGATGCTCGAGGCGAAGGCCCGGCAGGCCGACCTCGAGCGGGTCGTGGCCGAAGAGGGCGGCGTGGCGGGGCGGAAGCGGGCCGAGGACCTCTACGAGGAGGCCCTGTACGCCTGGCTCCTCCAGGACTGGACGAGCGCGGCCACGGGCTTCTTCGTCCTCACGAGCCTCGGCACGACCGAGGGCGTGCTGCTCGACGACAGCGAGTGGTACCTCGCCGACAGCCTGTCCCAGGCGGGCTTCGTCGACATGGCGGCCGCGGAGCTCGACGCGATCAGCCGCGACTCCGCGCACCCGTTCCGGAACGACGCGCTGGAGCAGCTCGTGCTGCTGCGGGCCGAGCACGGGCCGCCCGCCGCGTTCCGCGAGGCCTACGAGCGCGCGCTCGCCGCGGAGCGGATGCGGACCGACACGCGCCTGACGTACACCCTCGGGCGGGCCCGCTACGCGCTCGGCGAGCTCGATGCCGCGGCCGAGGTGCTGGCCGGCGTGCCCGAGACCTCGGGCTGGTACGTGCGGTCGCGGTACCTGATGGCCGTCGTCGATCTGCGGAGCGGCCGGGTCGACGCGGCCCGCGAGAAGCTCGCCGCGCTCGACGGATTCACGGCCTCTTCGAGCACCGAGGCGTGGGCGCAGGACCTCGCGCGGCTCGGTGTCGCCCGCATCCTGCTCGAGCAGGGCGAAGCCACCGAAGCGAGCCTCTGGTACCTGCGGATCCCCGACGAATCGCCCGTGCTGGCCGAGGCGCAGGAGGAGATCGCCTGGGCGTGGATCCGGTCCGGCGAGCACCTGGCCGCGCTCGACGCCCTGGAGCGGTTCCGCCGCGTGAACCCGCTCCACCCGTTCGTCGGGCGCACACGGGTGCTGTCGGGCCACGTGTTCTTCGTCGACGGGCTGCTGGATGCCGCCGAGGAGACGTACCTGCGGGCCTCCGACGACCTCGGCGGGGTCCGCGAGCGGATCGGCGGGCTGGACCTGCGCGACGAGGACACGAAAGCCCTGCTCGAACAGCTCGATCGGTACGAGGGCCGCGAGGACCAGCCCCCGCGCTGGGCGCTCGAACGGCTCGTCCGGGACGGCGAGCTCGCCCGGGCCCTCGCTGTGGAGCGCGAGCTCGGTCGGCAGCGCGAGGAGCTCGAGGCCTGCCAGGCGCTGGTGGCGGAGCTGCAGTCGATCCTCCGGTCGAGCCCGGTCCTCGGGCGCTACCAGCAGATCCGACGCGCCGTCGACGCGGAGATCGACGCCATGGTCGGGCTGGAGGTGGTCGCGCTCGGGCTCCAGGTCGAGCGGCTCGGCCGGGAGCGGGGCCCGTCCCGGCGGGACCTCGCCGACCTCGGGGCCGAGCTCGAGCTGGCGGACGCGTGGTCCGTTCGCGTGGCGGGGCAGCGCGAGGAGCTCACCGGGCGCGTCGCCCTGGCGCGGGCCGAGCAGCGGCGCCTGCGGGCGGCCGTGCGGGACGGCGAGGCCGTGGACCCGGCCGCCCTGGACAGCGCCGATGCAGCGGTGCGCGCCCTCGAGGCGGAGCGGCGCGGTCCCGCGCTCCCCGCGTCGCTCGTCGCGGATCTCGCGACGGCGCGGGATCGGCTCCGCGCCCAGCGGTCGCTCGCCGACCCGGCCCTCGACTGGTCCCGCGAGGACGGGCTGATCGCGGACATCGACCGCGCGCGTGCCGCGATGGAGGCCCTGCGCGACCGCCTCGCGATCGAGGAGGAGCGCGCGCGGGAGCCGGTCCAGGCGCTGCTCGCGGGCGAGGTCGGACGCATGGAGCGCCTCGTCGCCGACCACGAGGCGGCGTCGGTCCGCGGAGACGGGCTGTGGGAGCGGGCCGGGCAGGCGGGCATCGACGCCCTGGTGGCATGGCTGCGGGACTCGGAGGGCGCCGCGGCCGCCGGTATCGCGGACGTCGCGTGGAATCGCCTGATGACGCTGCGCGATGCACAGGAGCGCGACGACGGGGCCCGTACGCGCGATCTCACCGAGACCGAGCGCTATTGGGCCTTCATCCGCCAGCGCCTGCAGTGATGCAGGCCTTCAGGCGCTCGCCCACGGCGTCCCAGTCGGCCTCGCCGGAGGAGATGAACTCGACGCGGCTGTCGCGCCGCCACCGGATGGGGGTGGTCTGGAGCGTGGTCGGCGTGCCCTGCACGAGCAGCCACCGGCCGGGCACGCGGAAGATGCCCTTCACGCGCAGCAGGCCCTCCGGGACGAGCGGGTTGGGGCGGATGAGGGCCTGCAGCGCCTCGGTCACGGCCTCGATGTCGAACACCGCGAGGCGGGGGTAGACCCAGCCGGCGGTGTTCTCGTGCGCGTCGTGGTGGTGCGTGTGCTCGACGTTGCGCGGGTAGGGGTCGAGGTCGAGCCACTCGGCGTCGATCGTGCCGGAGCGCCGGGCCACGCGGACCTTCGGCGGCCAGAGCGCCTCGGCGAAGGCCTCGAACGCCGCGTCGTCCGCCGGGGACGTGACGTCCGCGAATCCCCCGACCAGCACGTCGCACAGGGCGACCTGCGCGTTCCACACGTCGTGCGTGGTGTACCGCGGGTCGGCGAGGTGACGCGGGTCGACGAGCCCGATCGTGGCGCGTGGCACGACGTGGTCGCGGATGCCGGGCTGCCGCAGCAGGTCGACGATCGACGCGGGGTCGGCGAGGCCCGTGGGCTCGATGAACAGGCGGTCGGGCTTCTGGGTGCGCAGGATCTCGACGAGCCCGAAGCGCAGCGCGACCCCGGCCGTGCAGCAGATGCAGCCGCCCGGGATCTCCTTCACGGCCACGCCGGAGCCTTCGAGGATGGCGCCATCGATGCCGATCTCGCCGAACTCGTTGACGATCACGGCCCACCGCTCGCCCTCGGGGCGGTGCGCGAAGGCCGACAGGATGGCGGAGGTCTTCCCGGTGCCGAGGAAGCCGGTGACGACGGTCACGGGGATCTGCATGCCGCCAGTCTATCGGGCCACGACCTCGAACACGGCGCCGTCGTCGCGGGGCTCGGTGACCGTGCCGATGCGGACGCCCGGAACGCGCTCGGGCTCGGGGGTGGCGACGAGCAGGCCGCCGCAGGTCTGCGGGTCGAAGAGCAGCTCGAACGCCGGGTGCATCCCGGCCTCGGTGTCGACGCGGAGCGCCTTGAGCAGGCTGCGGTTCTCGTCGTGGAACGTGCTGCGCTCGCCGCTCGCGAGCAGGGCCAGCACGCCGGGGTACGCGGGCAGCGCGGTGACCTCGAGGGTCGCCGAGACCCTCGACGCCTGCAGGACCTCGGCGAGGTGCCGGCCGAGCCCGAAGCCCGTGACGTCGGTCGCGGCGTGCACCTCGACCTCGCGCAGCGCGCGCGACGCGGGGCCGTTGCCCTTCGTCATCTCGGCGAGGGCGGCCTGCACGGCCCGGCCGGGCGCACGCCCCGCCATGTCGGCGTGGAACAGCACGCCCGTGCCGAGCGGACGGGTGAGCACCAGGGCATCCCCGGGGCGCGCGCCATCCAGCGGCCATGGCGTGGCGCCGGTGACGGCGGTGACCGCCAGGCCGACGACGAGCTTCTCGCCGAGCAGCGTGTGCCCGCCGAGCAGCGCCACGCCGTCGGGGTCGAGGGCCGCACGAAGGCCGGACATCACCTGGAACAGGGCCTCCTCAGGGTCTTCGTCCTCCGGGATCTGGACGTACGCCATGGCGTGCGTGGGGTCGATGCCCTTGGCGTAGAGGTCGCTGGTCGCGTTGTGCCCGGCCGCGACGCCCACGAGGTAGGGGTCGTCGGTGAACGCGGTGAACGCGTCGACGTTCTGCACGACCAGCTGGTCGCCCGCGCGCCACGCGACGACGTCGTCGGCCTGCTCGGGCCCGATCACCACGTCTGCGCGGGGCGGAGCGGCCGGCAGGCGCGCGAGGGCCCGGGTGAGCGGCGTCTGGCCGACCTTCGCCGCGCAGCCCCCGCACACCATCTCCATCTCGGGCATCGGCGGCATGCCCTTCAGGAAGGCCGGCGCCGGCGTGCCTTGCGGGTCCAGCACCTGGAAGCGGTCCATGAACTGGCGGTCGATGCGGTCCTTCCAGGTGAAGACGGCGGCCCCGGACACCGGAACGCCCCACTTCATCCCGATGGCCGTGCCGTCGCCGAGGTTCAGGATTCCGAAGAAGTCGGACTGCGGGCGGTACCGCGAGAGGCCCGTGGCAGCGAGCTTCGCGCGCAGGTTGTCGGCGAGGACCGGGCCCTCGCGCACCGCGTACACGCCGGCCTTGGGGATGTCGGGCCACGAGCGCGGCACGGCGCAGTCGCCCACCGCGAACAGGTCGGCGCAGCCCTCCACCTCGAGGGTGTCCTCGACCCGGATGTAGCCGCGGTCGTCGGTGGGCAGGCCGCTCGCCTGGCCGAGCCCATGGGGCCAGGCCCCCGCGACCCACACCGTGAGATCGGCCTCCAGCACGGCGCCGCCATCGAGGTCCACGCGATCCGCCCCGACCGAGAGGACCCGTGTGCCCGGACGCAGCGCGATACCCCGCGTCTCGGCGGCCTTCCGCACGGCGTCGGCGATCCGCGGATGCCGGTCGGGCAGCACGCGGTCGGACGCGAACACCAGGGTGACCGAGGGCGCCCGCCCCGCGGCCCGCAGGCGCGCGTCGAGGCAGAACGCGAGCTCGATCCCGCCGGCCCCGGCGCCGACCACGACGATGCGGGGCGCCTCGCCGAGGGTCTCGAGCCGCGCGTCGAGCTCGCGCACGAGCCGCGCGATGGGCCGCGTGGGCAGGGCGTGCTCGCGGACACCGGGCGTGTCGGTGCCCGCCACCGTGGCCCCGACGTTGATGCTCGCGAGGTCGTACCGCAGCGGCGGGCGTCCCGCGAGGTGCACCTGCTTCGCGGCCGCGTCCACGCGCTCCGCCCGGGCCACGATCACGCGGGCACCCGCCCGACGCGCCAGGGGGCGCACGTCGATCTCCAGCTCGTGAGCCGCATACTGGCCCGCGACGAGGCCCGGCACCATCCCCGAGTACACGGCGACTGGATCGTCCACGACGAGCGTGATGCGGGCGTCGAAGGGCCGCATCCCGTGCTGCCGCAGGATCTGGACGTGGCTGTGGCCGCCACCGATGAGCACCAGCTCGCGCATGCTCCCTGATACCGTGTGCGGCATGTGGATGGTCGTCTTCTTCGCCTGCTCCGGGCCCCCGCCGGCTCCTCGTCCCGCACCCGAGCCCGCGCCACCCGCGGAGCCCGCGCCGCCGGCTCCGCGGCTGCCCGAGCGGGATGGCGTGGTGAAGACGGTCCACGCCACGCCGTGGGGCGCCGAGGTCGAGCCGTGCGACGCGCCGTGCGATCCGATCCGGGTCCGCGCCCAGGCGAGCACCGAAGCCACGCGCGGCGACCGCGTGCTCGTCGCGGAGCTCGCCACCGACGGCGATCCTGCGACCGCGTGGTGCGGGGTCGGCGGCGTGGGTCAGCGCGTCTCGCTCGCGCTCCCCGGGCTCCACGACGTCCACCGGCTCCACCTCGGCCTCGCCGATGCCGACGGGAACGGCGCGTGGACGAAGGCGAAGCTCACGAGCGACCGCCGCGACATCGTCACGGTCGTGCTGCACGCGCCCGCGGGCGAGGGGTCCGCGGTCGTCGACGTCGACCTCCCGTCGGTGGAGTTCCTCCAGCTCGAGGCGCTCGAGGTCGAAGGCGGCCCGGCGTGCATCCGCGAGGTGGTCGTGGAGGGCGCGTCAGTCGAGCGGGTAGAGCCCGGCCAGGCGGAAGGCCCAGGTGACGGCGTAGAGCACGACCCACCCGGTGACGAGGGTGCCGCTGGCGGCCCAGTGCAGCCGTAGCAGGTCTTTGTTCCGCGTCACGAGCCGCGCGACACCGACCACGCCGCCCGCGACGAGTCCGAAGAACAGCAGGGTGCCGGCGATGTTGTACCGGAGCGCGGTGAGCACGTGGCCCCGCGCGGCCCACACCCAGCTGCGCGTCATCCCGCACGACGCGCACGGCTGGCCGTTGATCTCGCGGAACTCGCACGGCCCCATCAGGTCGTAGCCGAACGCGTGCACGTCGTTCTCGACCGGGTAGCACGTGAGGGCGGCGGCCAGGGCGAGCGCGCCGGCGAAGGTGAGCACGGCGGGCCACACCCACCACGACATCATCGCGCGCCCCGCGCGATCGAGCGCAGACTCCAGCCGATCGAGACGGCCGGCCATGCGTCAGTCGGCCGCGTCGAAGTTGTTGGCGGCGTCGCCGAACATCGTGACCGCGCCGAGGATGCTCGCGACGAGCCCGACCACGAAGATCGGGATGGTGCCGACGTTGCCCATGAGGCACCCGAAGATGCCCGCGCCGACCGTGCCGCAGTTGAACATCGACGCGCTGTTCGCGACCGCCCCGACGACGGGTGTGGCGAGCGAGCACACGATGCCGAGCCACACGAGCCCGGGGCTGCGCCACTGCCGGAACCGGACGCCCGCGAACATCGTGATCGCCGCGGTGATCACGGTGAAGAAGAACATCAACAGCTGGAGGAACGGCATCGACAGGAACAGCAGGCTGTTCGTGAGGGTCTCGCTGCTGAACCCGTGCTTGTCGATGTTCGCGACGATGACCAGGATGCCCCAGCCGAGCGGCCACAGCGTCCACAGGAAGTAGCCGACCGCGTAGATCAGGCCGAAGACCCCCGAGACGATGAGCATGATGGCGGGAGCGCCCGCAGGTTTCCTGGCCATGGGGCCCTCCCGTCGGTCGGTATTGGACTAACCGACGCTCTCGCGGAAGTGGTGCGCGCGGGCGTTGAGGTTGTTCCAGAACTGCTTCCACGGGCCACGGCCCATCAGGTCGCCGCCGAAGTAGTTCGGGGGCTTCACGGGCGGGAAGCCCTCGGGCAGGACCGTGATCTCCTGACGGCGATCCTCGATGCGGGACCGGGCATCCTCGAGGTCGCGGATGTGGCGGTCGATGAGCTCGTAGAACGTGCCCAGCTTGTCGGCCAGGTCGTCGCGCGGGACCGCGCCGTTCATCGCGTCGATCCACTCGCCCGCGGTGAGGTTGAGGTAGTTGCGGAACGACAGGTAGCTGCGGTTCATCAGCTCGCGGCTGATGGCCCACTGCACGACGGTGAGCTCGTCGGTCTTGTCGAGCAGGGCCTGCAGGCGGCGGAGGCGCAGGGCCGTGACGAACATGGCCTCGCGGAACAGCAGGAGGACGTTCTCGGCGCCCTCGAGGCTCGGGTGCGTGGCGTGCCACTTGAGCTTGCGCTCGTGGCGGTCGAGGTAGCGCTGGATGCCGTTGCCGATGATCTGCTCGTCTTCGAAGTTCGTGACGGAGATCATGGCGCCGCCGGGCTGGGGCAGGTCGCCGGCGAGCGCATCGCCGCCCGTGGAACGGGGGATGTTGAGGCGATCGAAGAAGTCGGCGGCACGCTCGATGTCACCGTCTGCGAACACCTCTTCCACGGTCTGGATGAAGTCGGTCTCGGAGCGGGCGGCATTGCGGACGAGGCTGGCGACGGTCGCGAGCTTGGACATGGCTCGGCTCTCCTGGGCAGGGTCGAAGCGGCCCACTAACCGGGACCGCTGAGCGCGGCACGGCGCGATCCGGCCTCCGTCGGAAGCGCGCTTCGCGGCGCGGCGCTGCGGGTGCCGGCCGCTTGGGGTTATCGTGCGGAGACGGAGGACAGGTGGCCAACATCGCGTTCGTGCTGTTCGGATTCCCGGCGCTGGCCGGGGTGGCGCCCGGCGACACCGGCTCGGCGACCGGGGGCACGGGGATCGACGACTCGGGCTTCGACACGGCGTGGTTCCTCGACAGCGGGGGGAGCGGCGACACCGGAGGCGACGCCGACACCGACGCAGACTCCGATTCGGACGCGGACACCGACTCCGACACGGACTCCGACACCGACACCGACACCGGCCCCGCCGCGCGCGACACCGGGTCCACGACGACGCCCATCACGGGCACCGCCACCGACCTCGCGGGAGAGCAGGGCGGATCGCCGTGGTCCGACGGGTGCGGGTGCGCGTCGGGCGCCGGATCCTCCGGTGCCGTCGGGCTCTTCGCGCTGTTCGGGGGCCTCGTGGTCCTGCGGCGCCGTGAGAATTCTCGACAACTCGGGTGATGTCCCGGCCGGTCTCGCGCGTTTAGGCAAACACATGGACCCGTGCCGGACACTGTGAGGTGTCCCGAGGTAGGATGAGCTCGATGATTCGCACCGCCGCCGTCTTCCTGGCCCTCACCAGCTGCTCCGCCCTCGCCGAGCACCCCACCTCCACCGGGATCCAGCCCGGCGAGACCGAAGCCGCCGTCGCGCGCACCGTCGGGCAGATGCTCTCGACGTACCACTACAATCGCCGCGCCATCGACGACGAGGTCGCGGTCGAGTGGATGGATGCGTACATCGAGGCGCTCGACTTCAACCGGATGTTCTTCCTCCAGTCGGATGTCGACGAGTTCCGCGGCCAGGCGCGCACGATCGACGACGACCTCGCGAAGGCCACGCCCACCCTGTCGCTCGCGACGAAGATCTACGAGCGGTACCAGCAGCGCGTCTCCGAGCGGGTCGCGCAGGCCAATGCCATCCTCGACGCCCCGATCGATCTCGCGAACGACGAGAGCTACGTGTTCGACCGCAGCGAGGCGCCGTGGCCGGCGAACGACGCCGAGGCGGCCGAGCTCTGGCGCCAGCGCATCGAAGAGCAGTTCATCCTGGGCGCCCTGGCGAAGAAGCCCGAAGACGACACGCGCGACATGCTCCGCAAGCGCTACCACCGCCTCGAGACCGACATCAAGGCGTCCGAGAGCATGGATGTCCTCGAGCGGTACCTCTCGGCGCTCACGCACGTCTACGACCCGCACACCACGTACTTCAAGCCCGCCAGCGCCGACAACTTCGACATCGAGATGGCCAACAGCCTCGAAGGCATCGGGGCCAGCCTCCGCACCATCGGCGAACACACCGTCGTGATGGACCTGATCGCGGGGGGCCCGGCAGAGAAGGGCGGCCTGCTGAAGCCGAACGACAAGATCATCGCGGTCGCCCAGGGCAAGGAAGAGCCCGTCGACGTGATCGACCTGCCCATCGACCGCGTGGTGAAGCTCATCCGCGGCAAGAAGGGCACCGAGGTGCGCCTCACGGTCATCCCGGCCGATGCCGCCGACCCCAGCGCCACCTCGATCATCCCCATCGTGCGCGACAAGGTCGTGCTCGCCGACAGCGACGCCGAGCTGAAGATCCGCGAGATCGACGGCAAGCGCTTCGCCGTCATCGAGATCCCGAGCTTCTACCTCGATCCCTACAGCAAGCGGTCGGCGAGCCGCGACCTCGAGCGCATCCTGACGCAGGAGATGGGCGAGGTCGACGGCGTCATCCTCGACCTGCGCGAGAACGGCGGTGGGGCGCTCACCGAGGCCGTCGACATGACCGGCCTGTTCATCAAGCGCGGCCCGGTCGTACAGATCCGCGAGCAGGGCGGCGACATCGAAGCGATGGACGACGAAGACCCCACCGTGGCCTACGACGGCCCGCTGATGGTGCTGGTCTCGCCGTTCTCGGCCTCGGCCTCCGAGATCGTGGCCGGTGCCATCCAGGACTACGGGCGCGGCATCATCGTGGGCAGCGAGCGCACGCACGGCAAGGGCAGCGTGCAGACGGTGATCGACGTGTCCGAGGTGATGAGCCGCATGGCGCGCATCCGCGGCATCCAGGCCGGCGCGCTCAAGCTCACCACCCAGAAGTTCTACCGGGTCAACGGCGCCTCGACGCAGGTGAAGGGCGTGCAGTCCGACGTGATCATCCCGTCCCCGTGGGATGGGCTCGACGTGTACGAGGGCGATCTCGATCACGCGCTCCCGTGGGACGAGATCGAGGGCGTGTCGCATCCGGCGTGGGGCACGACCCGCTCCGTCACGAAGGCGCTGCAGGCCAAGAGCACCGAGCGCGTGGCCAAGCACCCCGACTTCCAGAAGATGGCCGAAGACCTCGTCGAGCGCGAGAAGCGCAAGGCCGAGAAGACCGTCAGCCTGAACCTCGAGACGCGTCGCGCCGAGCGGGCCCTCGAGCCCGAGCCCGACGAAGACGAGGATGGCGTCGAGAAGAAGAAGGACGCGAAGGATCCCGTGCTCGACGAAGCGCTGCTCGTCATGCGCGACTACCTCGTCTCCCAGGGCTGATGGAGTACCGCGAGGTCGATCCCTCGCTGTGTCCCGTGTTCTCGGTTCCGATGTGGGAGGAGGCCCTCGAGCGCGCGGGTTTCGAGCGCGTCGGGTACTTCAAGGGCGTCCTCGACATCGACGAGGTGGCCGAGATCTACCTCGAGCCCGACAAGACCTGGTTTCGCGAGAACGCGCCGAAAGGCGTCCCCGTCTTCCTCGACCGATCGACGCACACCTGGGCCGAGGTCTCGATGTTCTACGACGGGCCTGCCGTCCGCCTGCGCACGCGGGTGCCCGAGGGCGTGGTCGAGACACGCCTGCGCTGGCTGCGGCTCCCGAGCAGCGTGCTGGGACGCTTCGGCGACCGGAGCCCCGAGGATGCCCAGACCCGCGCCCGCTCCAGGGGGTACGACATCGCGGTCGTCGAGGGCGATGCCGACGCGCTGCTCGCCGCCCATCGGGCCCGGGTGTCGGCGCCGGTGACGACGGGCGCCGAGGTGCGGGACTACATCGCGCTCTGCCGTGCGCTGTTCGGGCACGAGATGGCGTGCGGCCGGTGGCAGGGCCGCGGGTCGCTGGCCGCCGTGGGAGCCGTGGGTGCGGGCGGGCTCGCCGTGGCGGCTGGATGCGTCGTGGCCTCGGTGCCGTACCCCTGGGTGCCCCTGGTGGTCGCTGGGGGGCTGCTCGGCCTCGATCTGCCGCGGGTGGTGGCGGTCGGTCGATCGGCCGCGCGACGGCTGAACCCGGCCCTGCGACTGCCCTGAGCGCGGGCGAAGCCCTCTCGTCGCGGTCTCGTCGCTCGGGCTTTACATCGTCAACCCGGTGATCCACAGTGCCCCTCCCCTGGAGGTGAATCCATGTCGAAAGTCCGTTTCTGCTGGCACGATCTCATGACCCCCGACCCCGCGGCCGCGCGGTCGTTCTACGGCTCGCTGCTGGGTTGGACGTTCAAGGACGTCGACATGGGGGATGCCGGAACCTACACGATGATCCACGACGGCACCGAAGACACCGGCGGCCTGATGGAGATGGCCGCATCGGAAGGCCTGCCGCCCCACTGGATGCTGTACGTCACGGTCGAGGACTGCGACGCGGCCTGCGCCCAGGCGAAGGGGCTCGGCGGCGACGTGAAGGTCGGCCCGATCGACATCCCGGGCACCGGGCGCTTCGCCGTGCTCGCCGACGATCAGGGCGCCTACATCAGCATCATCGCGCTGAAGAACGAGAGCCCCGAGAAGGGTCCGGACGACCGTCCCGCGGCCGGCCAGTTCTGCTGGTACACGATCGCCACCGACGCACCCGACAAGGCGAAGGCGTTCTACGGCGCCCTGTTCGGCTGGGACTGTGTCGAGATGACGATGGGCGGCGACGCGAAGAGCCTCGTGTTCACGCGCGGTGGAATGCCCACCGCCGGGCTCGGGCCGCAGAACGGCGCGCCCATGCCGTACTGGGCCACGGCCATCGCGGTCTCCGACCTCGACACGAGCCACGAGAAGGCCATCGGGCTCGGCGCGACGGGCATCATGGCGCCGATGGCGCTCGGCACGATGGGCCGGCTGTCGGTCATCGCCGACCCGACGGGCTCCATGGTGAGCCTGTTCCAGTGGCTCGCCGACGCGTAAAAAACCGCCACGACGCGTACAGAGCGGCGCGGCGGGTCGTTAAGGCCGCTCCCCACGGGGCGGCTCGATGATTCGCTTGTCGAGAATCAACAAGTACTACCAGGTGGGCGGCCATCCGCTGCACGTGCTGAAAGACCTCGATCTCGAGGTCCGCACCGGCGAGATGGTCGCCATCATGGGGTCGTCGGGGTCCGGCAAGTCCACGCTGCTCAACATCCTCGGCATCCTCGATGCCTACGACGACGGCGAGTACTGGCTCGGCGACACGCTGGTGAAGGGGCTGTCCGAGCGCCAGGCCGCGGCCTACCGCAACCGCTTCCTCGGGTTCGTGTTCCAGTCGTTCCATCTCCTCCCGTTCAAGAACGCGGTCGAGAACGTCGCCTTGCCCCTGTACTACCAGGGGATCAACCGCCGGAAGCGCAACGCGATGGCGATGGACTACCTCGAGCGGGTCGGTCTGAAGGACTGGGCCGAGCACCTGCCGAGCGAGATGTCCGGCGGCCAGAAGCAGCGCGTGGCGATCGCCCGCGCGCTCGTGGGCCAGCCGCGGCTCATCCTCGCCGACGAGCCGACGGGCGCGCTCGATTCGGTGACGAGCCACGAGATCATGGATCTCCTGAAGGACGTGAACGGCCAGGGCATCACGGTCGTGATCGTCACCCACGAGACCGACGTGGCCGCCGAGTGCTCCCGCACGGTTCGGCTGGTCGACGGGCAGTTCGAGGGGGTCGCGTGATCGACCGGTTCCTCGAGATGACCAGCGTGATGTGGCGCAACCGCGTGCGCACGGCCCTCACGTCGCTGTCGGTGGCGTGGGGCATCTTCATGCTGGTGCTGCTGCTCGGCTTCGGGAAGGGCCTGCAGAACAACGTCGAATACGAGTTCCGCGACGACGCGACGAACAGCGTCTGGATCTACCCGGGCAAGACCACGAAGCCGTTCGACGGGTACCCCGTGGGGCGCCGGCTCGGGTTCACGAACCGCGACCACGACGCCATCGCCGTCGGAATCGAAGGCGTCGAGCACATCACGAGCCGCTTCTACCCGGGCGGAGACCTCGTGCGCTGGGGCGAGCGCGACGGGAGCTTCGAGGTCCGGGCCACGCATCCCGACCACAAGTACCTCGAGAACACGATCATCGTGGGCGGGCGGTTCCTGAACGACCGGGACATCGACGAGAAGCGCAAGGTCGCGGTCGTCGGGCGCGAGGTGGTGAAGCAGCTGTTCCGCGGCGCAGACCCGCTGGGGGAGTGGATCACCGTGCGGGGCGTGCTCTTCCGCGTGGTCGGCGTGTTCGAGGACACCGGCGGCGACGACGAGGAGGCGATGATCTACCTCCCCATCACGACGGCCCAGAGCGCGTTCGCGGGCGGCGAGAGCGTGCGGCAGATCATGTTCACCGTCGGTGACGCCTCGGTCGAGCAGACCGACGCGATGACCGAGGAGGCGCGGCTGATGCTCGCCCGCCGCCACCACTTCTCGCCGGAGGACACGCGGGCGGTGCGCGTCCGGAACAACGTCGAGCGCTTCGCCCAGGTGAAGCAGATCTTCGCGCTGCTCGGCGGCTTCGTGTGGATCGTGGGGCTCGGCACGGTGATGGCGGGCATCGTCGGCGTCAGCAACATCATGCTCGTCTCGGTGAAGGAGCGAACGCGCGAGATCGGCATCCGCAAGGCCCTGGGCGCCACGCCGGGCTCCATCGTCGGGATGATCCTGACCGAAGCGCTGCTGCTCACGGGCGTCTCGGGCTACGCGGGCCTCGTGGTCGGGGTGGCGTCCCTCGAGGCCATCAACCGGTTCGTGCCCGAGAACGACTACATCCGCTCGCCCGACGTCGACCTCGGCGTGGCCGTCGCGGCTCTCGGGCTGCTGACGGTCGCCGGCGCGATCGCGGGCCTGGTCCCGGCCATCCGGGCCGCTTCGGTCGATCCCATCGTCGCGCTGAGGGACGAATGATCCCCGACAGCTGGGTCGAGCTCTGGGAGGTCGTGATCCGGAACAAGCTCCGCACGTTCCTCACGGCGTCGGGCGTGTTCTGGGGCATGTTCATGCTCGTTCTGATGCTCGGCTTCGGCAACGGGCTGCGCGTGGGCGTGCAGAAGGCCATGGGCGGGCGCTGGGCCACGAACGCGGTCTACATCTGGGGCGGCCGCACGACGATGCCGTACAAGGGGCTCCAGCCGGGGCGCTCGATCGACTACGACCAGAGCGACATCCCCGCGCTGATGTCCGAGGTGCGTGGGCTCGAGCACCTGGCGCCGCGCAACCAGCTCGGCGGCTATCGCAACGGCGTGAACGTCGTGCACGCCGGCAACGCGACGAACATCTCCGTGTCCGGCGACTTCCCCTCGTTCGCCGAGGTCATGCCGCGGGTCATGGAGAAGGGGCGGTGGATCAACGAGCTCGACATGGCCGAGCTCCGCAAGAACGCCGTGCTCGGCCACGCGGCGTACGAGCAGCTGTTCGAGCGCGGCGAAGACCCCATCGGCGCGTACGTCACGGTGAACGGCGTGGCGTTCCAGGTGGTCGGGCTGTTCCGCAGCCCGCAGACCGGCGACCGCGGCGACCGCGAGGAGATGGCGCTGCACGTCCCGTTCACGACCTTCAACAACGCGTTCAACCAGGGCGACCGCGTCGGGTGGTTCGCGGCCACCGCACGTCCCGACGTCGCGGCCAGCGACCTCGAGGCGGGCATCCGCCGCGTGCTCGCCGAGCGCCACCAGATCCACCCCGACGACCGCCAGGCCATCGGCGGCTACAACAGCCAGGAGGAGTTCGAGCGCGTCGAGAACCTCTTCGCGGGCATCCGCGGGCTCGTGTGGATCGTCGGGACCGCGACGCTGCTCTCCGGCGTGGTCGGCGTCAGCAACATCCTGCTCATCACCGTGCGCGAGCGTACGTCCGAGATCGGCGTCCGGCGCGCGCTCGGTGCCACGCAGCTCGGCGTCGTGTGGATGATCGTGCAGGAGGCGCTGCTGCTCACCTCCGTCGCGGGGTACAGCGGGCTCGTGGTCGGCGTCGCCGCGCTCGAGCTCGCCGCGTACTACGTCGGCGAGGGCAACGAGACGATGGGCCCTCCCACGATCGACCTCTCCGTCGCGCTCTCCGCGGTCGTCGTGCTCGTCATCGGCGGCCTGTTCGCGGGCGTCATCCCCGCGCGGCGCGCCGCCGCCATCCACCCCGTCGAAGCCCTCCGGTCGTAGTCGGATTACCAGGTGGTCCCATGCTGAAGCGATTCCTCGGATTCATCGTCGCCATCGGGTTCGTCGCGGCCTTCTTCGCCACGCTGGGCTTCCTGTGGTGGAAGTCCTCCGAGCCCGAGGAGGCGTTCACCACCGTCAGCCCGAAGACGATGGACATCGTGCTGAAGACCGTGGCCACGGGCGCCATCGAGCCGCGGAACAAGGTCGACGTGAAGTCGCGGGTGTCGGGGGTCGTCGACTCCATCCACGTCGAGGCCGGCGACCTGGTCCAGGCCGGCGACCTGCTCGCCACGGTGCGCGTGCAGCCCGACTCCGTCAGCCTGAACAACGCCGACAGCCGCGTGCGGTCGGCCCGCATCGCGTCGGATGACGCGCGGTCCCAGCTGTCGCGGGGCGAAGCGCTGTTCGGCAAGGGCGCCATCAGCCAGGCCGAGCTCGACCGTCTCAAGCTCGAGGCCGACCTCCGCTCCGCCGAGCTGCAGGCCGCGCGCAACGCGCTGGTCGTGGTCCGCGAGGGCGCCTTGCGGGGCTCCGGGCCCGTCGCCACCGAGGTGCGCGCGACGGTGTCGGGGATGGTGCTCGCCGTCCCCGTGAAGGAGGGGCACCAGGTCACCGAGAGCAACACGTTCAACGACGGCACCACGGTCGCCACGGTCGCCGACATGACCGACATGATCTTCGTCGGCCAGGTCGACGAGTCCGAGGTCGGCCGCATCCGCGAGGGCATGCCGATCGACCTGAAGGTCGGCGCCATCCGCGACCGTCGGTTCGGCGGCACGCTCGAGTACATCTCGCCCATGGGCAACGTGCTCGACGGCAGCGTGCAGTTCGAGATCCGCGCCGCGCTCGAGCCCGTCGAGGGCGTCTTCATCCGCGCCGGCAGCTCGGCCAACGCCGACATCGTGCTCCAGCGCACCGACGAGGTCCTCGCGATCAACGAGAGCGTCGTGCAGTTCGACAAGGGCCAGCCTTACGTCGAGATCGAGGTGGGCGACCAGGTGTTCGAACGCCGGGACGTCGAGCTCGGCCTGTCCGACGGCATCCACGTCGAGGTCGTCGGCGGCATCGAGGCCGCCGACAAGGTGAAGAAGCCGTCCTGACCGGGGGTCAGTCGGCGTTCAGCGTGTCGAGCGCGTCGCGCACGCGGCCGATCCGTTGGTCGAGGAACGGGTCGGGGCTCCACGCGTCGCGGCAGTGGCCGGTGGTGGGCTCGATGGCCGCGCGCCACCAGAGCTCGTGCTCGAGGGACTCGAGCCGCACGATGCCCGGCGAGACGACCTGCCAGTAGCCGACCACGCCACGGAAGCCGTACGTGCCGTCGGGGTGGAGCCACATCATCTCGCCGCGGCACATGTGGCGGCCGGCATACGCCTCCCACGCGGCCTCGCCGACGACCCTGCCGGGCGGCGGGCGCTTCGGCTCGGGCTTCGCGCGGCCGCGGGTGCGCTCGCGGGGGTCGATGACGGGGTCGGCGGCGGGCGCTGCGATCTCGGGAGCGGCCACGGGCGTCGGCGCCACGGCGGGCACGGCGACGGGGAGCACGGCGGGCACGGCCGCGATGGCGGGACGCCCCGCGGGGCGCGCGGGCTGCGCGTCGTCTTCGCGGACGCGGACGCGCACGAACGTGACCTCGTCGACCTGGAGGGCCAGCTCGTCGTCGACCCAGCCCGCGTCGAGCAGGATGTCGTCGCCCTTCAGGTACACGACGCCTTCGCGCACCTCGATGCGCGCATCCAGGCTCTTCGCCAGGGCGCCGATGGCCTCTGCCGGGCCGCGGACCGCGATGAGGTCGGTGCGGATCTCGTCGTCGAGGAGCGACATCCAGGCCTCGCCGTCGGGCCCGGTGACCTCCCACGCCTCGCCGGGCGCGAGGTCGAGCTCTTCGGTGCGGCCGGCCGGGTCGACGAGCCGGAGCACCTCGCCCTTCGCCACGTCGACGGGGAGGGCGTCGTTCACGAGCCACCCGTCGATCTCGAGCGCGTAGCCCTGCTCGCGCGCCTCCTGATCGACGACGACGACGGCCACCAGCGGCTCCGCGAACGCCGCGGACGCGAGGAACAACAACAGACTCATGACAACCCCCGTGGAATTTCCGTATCCCACCGCAACGGGACCTGGCGGGCCGGTCGGATCTCAGTCAACGCCCAGCCGGACGGGTTCCAGGAAATGCCCGCGGCCTTCGGCGCTTCGTGCCCGCTCAGCGTTCGGCCATCGCGGCCGCTCTCGCAGGCCGCACCCCGTGGGCCGGGCTCGCCGCAGGCCGCAGGCCGGGCTCCCGGGCCGGGCTCGCGGTCCTCTGGACTACGCAGAGCCCGCTCGAACTGCGCCTGACCTGCGCAGAGCCAATCGGAGTCCTTCGCGGTCGAGTTGGGCCTCCTGGTACTCGTCTCGAACGAACAAACCTCGATCATCCCGGCCCCGCGCGCGATTCGGACTCGAGCAGACGCAGTTCGACCGGGCTCTGCGCGCGTCAGGCGCAGTTCGACCCGGCTCTGCGTGCGTCAGGCGCAGTTCGACCTGGCTCTGCGTGCTGGAGGCACGGGTCGAGCTCGACCTGCCGCACGCACACGTGGCGGCCGACCGAGCCTGGGGCGTCCACCGCCGCTCGCCCCTCGCAGCGATCGACGCTCGCGGCCCGCAGGCACGGGGCCGGGCTCCCGGGCTGGGCTCGCGGTCCTCCGGCCTGACCAGAGCCCTCTCGAACTGCGCCTGACCTGCGCAGAGTCGCCTTCAACTGCGCCAATCGGAGTCCTTCTCGGTCGAGTTGGGCCTCCAGGCTCTTGTCTCGAACGAACAAACCTCGATAATCCCGGCCCCGCGCGCGATTCAGAGTCGAGCAGGCGCAGTTCGACCGGGCTCTGCGCGCGTCAGGCGCAGTTCGACCTGGCTCTGCGCGCGTCAGGCGCAGTTCGACCCGGCTCTGCGTGCTGGAGGCACGGGTCGAGCTGCACGCATGTGGCGGCCGACCGAGCCTGGGACCTCCGGTCGCTGCGAGCCCGCTCGCTGCGCTCGCTGCGAGCCGCTCGGCCTTCGGCCATCGCTGCGAGCCCGAGGCCTTCGGCCGCTGCGAGAGGTCGAGGCTCGATCTCCTCTCTCGTAGCGAGCAAGCTCGCGGGCCCGCAGGCACGGGCCCGGGCTCCCGGGCTGGGCTCGCGGTCCTGTGGTCCACCAGAGCCCTCTCGACCTGCGCCTGACCTGCGCAGAGCCGCCTTCAACTGCGCCAATCCGAGTCCTTCGGGGTCGAGAGGGCCTCCTGGCTCTCGTCTCGAACGAACAAACCTCGATAATCCCGGTCCCGCGCGCGGTTCGGAGTCGAGCAGACGCAGTTCGACCCGGCTCTGCGCGCGTCAGGCTCACTTCGGCGCGGCTCTGCGTGCTGGAGGCACGGGTCGAGCTCGACCTGCCGCACGCGCACGTGGCGGCCGACCGAGCCTGCCGCGTCCGCCGCTACTCGCCTCTCGCAGCGATCGAAGCTCGCGGGCCCGCAGGCACGGGGCCGGAGGCCGGAGGCCGAGAGCCAGGCTTGCAGGCCGAGAGCCGGGCTCGCAGGCCGGGGCCGGGCTCCCGGGCCGGGCTCGCGGTCCTCCGGCCTGACCAGAGCCCTCTCGAACTGCGCCTGACCCGCGCAGAGCCCCCTCCAACTGCGCCAATCGGAGTCCTTCGCGGTCGAGTTGGGCCTCCAGGCGCTCGTCTCGAACGAACAAACCCCGATAATCGCGACCCTCGCGCGGGTTCGGAGTCGAGCAGACGCAGTTCGACCCGGCTCTGCGCGCGTCAGGCGCAGTTCGACCCGGCTCTGCGTACTGGAGGCACGGGTCGAGCGGCACGCACACGTGGCGTCCGACCGAGCCTGCGACCTCCGACCGCTGCGAGACGGGCCGGGCTCCCGAGCCGGGCTCGCGGTCCTCTGGCCCACCAGAGCCCTCTCGAACTGCGCCTGACCTGCGCAGAGCCGCCTTCAACTGCGCCGATCGGAGTCCTTCGCGGTTGAGAGGGCCTCCGGGGTCTTGTCTCGAACGAACAAACCTCGATCATCCCGGCCCGGCGCGATTCGGAGTCGAGAGTTCGACCCGGCTCTGCGCGCGTCGGGCGCAGTTCGACCCGGCTCTGCGTGCTGGAACACGGGTCGAGCGGCACGCACACGTGGCGTCCGACCGAGCCTGCGACCTCCGGCCGCGGCGAGACGGTCTCGCCTCTCGCATCGAGCGAAGCTCGCGGGCTCGCAGGCACGAGGCCGGAGGCCGAGAGCCGGGCTCGCAGGCCGCAGGCCGGGCTCGCAGGCCGCAGGCCGGGCTCCTAGTGGATCTGCACCGGGTCGGGCTCGGCGCCGACGAGCAGCCGGTCGAGCGTGGTCTCGAGGAACACCTTGCGCACCGACAGCGAGCCCATCTTCACGGGCTTGCTCTGGTCTTCGACGCGCACGATACCCGTCTCGTCGACCACGGCCAGCGCGACGGCGTTGGTCACGCTCTGGCCGTCTTCAGTGGTGGTCCAGCGGAGGATGGCGTTCCCGTCCGCGGTGAACGGGTCGAACGCGGGATCCGCGGGGGCCGTGAGGTTCAGCGAGAGCGTGTCCTTGAACAGCTTGTCGACCTTCGTGACGTCGAGGGCCTGGCCCTCGGTGAGGTCCGGCGAGGTCCACTGGCCGTCCGGGCCCCGCGTCAGCTCGAGGCCCCCCGCCGGATTGAGCAGGGAGTAGGACTCGAGCGCCCCCGCGGCCACGTCGAGCACCTTGCGCTCCAGGAAGCCGGCGCTGGTGTCCTTGATGCTCCAGGCGCCCACGCCCGACACCGCATAGACCTCGTTCTCGTCGCCGATCCGGAGGTACGAGCGTGCGTTGCCCGCGACGCCGAGGCGCAGCTGCACCTGCTGGTCGCCCGCCGACACCGTGACGCGGCGCGTGGCCTTGGCGTCGGTGACGTTGAGCTGGTCGTGGGACGCGGCCTGCAGCGCGATCGGCGCCTTGACCTTGAGGCCCTCGAGCTTGTCGACGATCTCGTCCACCTTCTCGGTCACGGCCGGGTAGTCGTACTCGCTCGCGATGACCCAGCCGCCGTCCCGCCGCTCGAGCACGAGGCCATCGCCCCGGTTGTCGGTGGTGGTGGACTGGATGCGGATCGACGTGATCGCGTCGGCCGCGAACGGCAGCACCGGTCGCGCTTCGATGTCGCCGCCGCGCGGCCACCACGTGACGACGGCGAGCAGGATCTGGGCGCCGAGCAGCCCGGTCAGGATCTTCTGCGGGGTCATGCGGCCTTCCTGGCGAGGTTCGGGGTCCGGCGACGACGGGACCAGAAGTAGAGCAGGGGGAGCGGCAACAGCACGAGCACGTAGTTCGCGAGCTCGTAGCGGAAGAGCTGGTCCGGGTCGGTGGGGTACAGCGTCCGCGAGAAGTTGCCGGGGTTGCGGATGGTCAACAGGTCGGTGTCCTCGAGGGACCAGTCGACCAGGTTCTGCAGCAGCACGATGTTGTTCGCGTGCGTGAGACCCGCGGGCGAGCGGCTGAAGTCGAGGATGACGTCCGACAGCATCTCGGAGGAGCCCAGCACGACGAGCTTCCCGTCGGCCACCGGTGTGGTGAGCGCGCCGGGCACCTCGGGACGCGTCTCGTCCGTGAAGAAGCTCGGAAAGCGGCCGGTGAGGGTGACGCCGAGCACCTGGGTGCCCGTGTTCGTGGGGTTCGCGAAGCCGGGCACGACGGTCGAGCCGAACGCGCGGAAGTCGGGCATCAGCCCGCCGGGCTCCGGGAGCCACGCGTCGGAGGTGCTGGAGAACAGCGTCTGCTCGGTGAGGCCGTCCGGCACGGTGCCGATGGTGAGCGGGCTCGCCCACGGGGCCGACAGGTGCGGCAGCCGGGACAGGGCGAGGTGCTCCTCGTTCATCGTGTCGGGTCGGATCTCGGGCCAGAACGGGTAGTCGAACTCGACCGTGCGGCGGCCGACGGGCAGGGCGAGCTTGCTCATCCGCTTGTCGGCGACGATCTCGGACCCGACCTTCACGCCCCAGTGCTCGAGCATCTGGAAGAGCGAGTCGTCTTCGGGCTGCGCGGCGAAGCCGGCCCGGCCGAACTCGATGCGGTTGCGACCGGCGAGCGCGACGACGGAGCCGCCCCGCATCAGGAACGTGTCGATCGCGAGCTGCTGGGTGGGCGAGAGCTTGCCGGCCTTGCCGACGATCAGCACGTCGACGTCGTCGGGTACGCTGCCGCCGGACAGATCGACGTCCTGCTTGACCTCGAACCGCGACGCGAGCCGCTGCTGGAGCAGGCGGTAGTCGGGCTGCGGAGGGGGCGGGGGGGTCGGGTTGCGCGGGTCCTGCGGCGGCGGGAGCGGGATCTCGGTGAGCACGGCCACCGTCTTGAGCTGGCCCGGCACGGCGCGCTTGAGCACCGAGTCGAGGGTGCTCTCGAGCTCGGACTTCGACAGGGCGCCGCGCGGGAAGATGCGCTGGGCGTTGTCGCCGCTCGTGAAGACGAGGTGGAGGTAGTAGACCTGCCCGAGCTGGAGGGAGAGGGCCGGCTGGACGCCGTAGTCGCGGGCGATCTGCTCGGCGAGCGCGCGGTCGGCCGAGGGGTCGACCTCCTCGAACGTCAGCTTGTCGGACATCGCGGCGAGGTTCGTCGCGACCTCGCGCATGGCCTCGAGGTTCGCCTGCATCTCGGCGCCGGATTCGGACGCGAACGCCGCCGGAGTGGCGTAGAGCGTGAGCTTCGAGCCCTCCGGCAGCTTCGTGACGAGCGACGCGGTGGAGACGAACTCCTGCGAGACCTTCCGGATGGCCTTGGTGATGTCGTACTCGGGGTCGCGCAGACGGACCTCGGGCTCGCCGGAGCTCACGTCGACCTCGACGAGCTCGTCGAAGCCGACCACGGCGTGCTGGTCGCCGTAGCGCAGCAGGACGTGGAACCACGCGTTCACGATGCGCGCCTCGTTGCGGTCGCGCGTGGGCATGGGCACGGCGCGGATGCCGTACTCGGTGTCGAGCTGGTCGGCGAGATCGTCGTCGCCCGAGGGGTCGAGGAACTCCACACGGACCTTCTCGCCGCCGACGATGCCGTACTCCTCGAGGAGCGCCTTCAGCTGCGGCACGCGCGGCTGGAGCTTCGGATGGCTGCGCTCGCTGAAGATGCCCTGGATGACCAGCGGCTCGTCGAGGTCGGCCAGGATGCGGCGCGTCACGTCGCTGATGGTGTAGTCGGCGTTCTGGGTGAGGTCGACGCGGGCCACGCGGACCGGGGTGACCCACAGGTTCGCGACGACGGCGTTGAGCAGCGCCAGCCCGACGATGCCCTGGAGCGTGAACAGGCGGGAACGCCCGGCTCCGGCGGCATCGATGCGCTGCCGGTCGAGGAAGTACCCGTTCAGCACGAGGAAGAACGCCGTGATGCTCGCGTAGTAGACGAGGTCGCGCAGGTCGACGACACCGCGCGCGATGCTCTCGAACCGGCTGCCCGAGCCCAGCAGGCTGGCGACGGCGCCGAAGCGCGTGCCGAGCAGGGCCTGGATGTTCTCGGTGCCCACGAGGTACAGCGCGCCGCCGATGGCCATGGTCGCCATCAGGGCGAGCACCTGGTTGTCGGTGCGCGCGCTGACGCACAGGCCGATGGCCAGGTAGGCGGACGCGAGCAGCAGCGCGCCGAGGTACCCGCCGATCACGGGGCCCCAGTCGAGCGGACCGAGGCTCCACACCGTGAGCGGCAGGGGCAGCGTGAAGAGCAGGGCGAGCCCCACCAGCACCATGCCCGCCGTGAACTTGCCGAGCACCAGATCGGCCGTTCGGACCGGCAGCGTGAGCAGGATCTCGAGCGTGCCGGACTTCCGCTCCTCGGCCCACGAGCGCATCGAGATCGCGCTGACGAGCAGGATGAGCTGGAGCGGCAGCCACTCGAAGAACGGCCGCATGTCGGCGAGGTTGCGTGCGAAGAACGCCGACAGCACGAAGAAGCTGAACAGCGTGGAGATCTCGAACAGGGCCAGGAACAGGATCGCGATCTGGCTCTGGAAGAGCGCGCGGACCTCTTTCTCGGCGATCGAGAGAATGGCGCCCATCAGGCCACCCCCTGCCGTGCGTGACGGTGCTGGAGCTCTTTGAAGACGGTCTCGAGCGTGCGGTTCTCCGGCCCGATGGCCGACAGCGTCCAGCCGCGCTCGCGGGCGAAGTCGAGCAGGCGCGGCACCAGGCCGCCCTTGGGCGCCGAGAGCGCGAACCGGCGGCTGCCGTTCGAGCGCGGGTCGGGCCCGAGGTCTTCGACGGACTCGGCGCCGACCTGCCGCAGCGCGGCTTCGATGTCGTCGGGCGGGCTCTGGACGGACAGGATGACGCGATCGGTCGCGAGCAGCGTGGAGAGCTTGTCGTCGGCGACGAGGCGCCCGCCGATCATGATCAGCGCGCGGTCGCAGACCGCTTCGACCTCCTGGAGGATGTGGGTCGACAGGATGATGGTCGTGCGCTCGGCGAGCTTCGTGATGAGCTCGCGGATCGACTCGATCTGGACGGGGTCGAGACCGTTCGTGGGCTCGTCGAGCACGAGGACGTCGGGGTCGTGCACGATGGCCTGCGCGATGCCGACGCGCTGGCGGTACCCCTTCGAGAGCTCGCGGATCGGCTGACCGGCGCGGTCGAGCAGGCCCGTCGCCTCCATCGCGCGGACCACGGCGGCATCCTGCTCGCTGCGCTCGACGCCGCGGAGCTCGGCCATGAGGAGGAGGTACTCGAAGACCTCCATCTCGGGGTACAGCGGCGCGCTCTCGGGCAGGTAGCCGATGTGGCGCTGCGCCTCGGTGCGCTGGTCGACGAGGTCGTTCCCCGCCACCGACAGCGTGCCGGCCGTGGGCTCGAGCACCCCGGTCAGCATCTTCATCAACGTCGTCTTGCCGGCGCCGTTGTGGCCCAGCAGGCCGACGACCTCCCCCCGGTCGATCTCGACCGAGACCCCGTCTACGGCGGTGAAGTCGCCGTACTTCCGGGTGGCTCTCTCGATTCGGATCATGCGCGTCCCTCGCGTGAACGCGCGCAGGGGTAAGCGAAGCAGCCCGGGCGGCAAGGGAAATGCGACGTTCGGTGACAACTCACCCGCGGGCCGAGACCTCGCCGACGCATGCCTTCAGCCGGGCGAGCTGCTCGGGCGACGGCTCGAGACCCGTCGAGCGGTAGCGCGCCAGGGGGACCTCGCGGCCCTCGAGGGCCGTCAGCAGCGCCTCCATCGCCTCGGGGTCGGGCCAGAAGCCCTCGAGCGCCAGGGTCTGGAGCGTCGGGAAGCCCGGGCTCGCGATCAGCCCCGCCACGATGCCGCCGGGGACGGAGCCCTTGTAGGCGAGCTCGCGGGGGGTGCAGTGCTGGAGCACCTCGCCGACCCACTCCATCGGATCGGAGCCCCAGGCTTCGAGCTCTTCGAGGCCCGCGAGCCCGCCGGACCGGGCGTAGCGGACGAGATCGAAGGTCACCTCGGGGAACTCGCGGCCACTGTTCACCGCGAGCCCCTTCAGCGGACGCGCTGGACCGCGCTCGAGCCGCGCCGGGCGCCACAGGCGGAGCTGCTCGAGGTGGGGCAGGGCGTCGAAGAACGGGTCCATGTCGACGACGCGGTCGCGCTCGTTCCAGTGCAGGTAGACGAGCGGCGGATGGTGCTGCTGGACGAGCTCCAGCAGCAGGTCGGGGTCGATCCAGCGCATCGAGAGCTCGCGGAGGAACCGGGCACTCGGGTGCCCGAAGAACGCGCGCCAGTAGTCCTCGGGCTGGGAGCCCGACCAGTTGCCGAAGTGGCGCCAGTACCCGTGGTGCCACGAGAGCCGGTGGCGGTCGGGGCGCTTCACCGGCCCGAGGAGCCCGTGTGCCTCGACGATCTGCACCTGGTCGGGCGGCAGGTCGCGGTGCGCGACGGGCCCCGCGCGCTGCAGCAGGGCCAGCTCGCCGCGGGGATCCGCGGCCTCGAGCAGCCGATCGGTGTGCACGGCCCAGGCGTCGGGGTCGTCGGCGAGCAGTCGGTCGAGCAGGTCCATGTCGGTGCATACTCCCCCGCGGAGGCCCGCATGGCATACGACCGCGATCTCATCGGCTACGGCCGCACCCCGCCCGACCCGCGTTGGCCGGGCGACGCCCGCATCGCCGTCCAGTTCGTCGTGAACTACGAAGAGGGAGGCGAGAACTGCATCCTGCACGGCGACCCGGCCAGCGAGCGGTTCCTGTCCGAGATCGTGGGTGCCGAGGCCTGGAAGGGCAAGCGGCACATGTCGATGGAGTCGATCTACGAGTACGGCTCGCGCGCCGGGTTCTGGCGCCTGCATCGGTTGTTCACCAGCCGCGGCGTGCCCGTCACGGTGTTCGGCGTCGCGATGGCGCTCGAGCGCAACCCCGCGGCCGTCGAGGCGATGAAGGAGGCCGGCTGGGAGATCGCGAGCCACGGCTGGCGCTGGATCGACTACGGCCACATGCCCGCGGACGAAGAGAAGTCCCACATGCACGAGGCCATCGCGATCCACGAGCGCGTGACGGGGAGCCGTCCGAAGGGCTGGTACACGGGGCGCGACAGCGTGAACACGACGTACCTGGTCCACCAGCACGGGGGCTTCGAGTACATCGCCGACAGCTACGCCGACGACCTGCCGTACTACAAGCGCGTGGGCAACAGCTGGGCGCTCATCGTGCCGTACACCCTCGACACGAACGACATGCGCTTCGCCACGCCCCAGGGGTTCAACAGCGGCACCCAGTTCTTCGACTACCTGAAGGACGCGTTCGACACGCTCTACGCCGAGGGCGAGGAGGGTGCGCCGAAGATGCTGTCGGTCGGGCTGCACTGCCGCATCGCCGGGCGCCCGGGTCGCACGGCCGCGCTGCGGCGGTTCGTCGACTACGTGCGCGCGAAGCCCGACGTGTGGATCGCCACGCGCCTCGACATCGCGCGCCACTGGCGACGCACGTTCCCCCCGCCTACGACGACGTGAACGCCAGGATGACGATGCCCAGCACGAAGGCCCCGACGACGAGCAGCAGGCCGAGCACGAACACCGCGCCGTAGACGAGCGTGAGGTTCGAGATGCCGCCCACCTCGGTGGGGAAGGGATCCTTCCCGCTGACGATGCTGGCGTTCTTCGGGAGCTTCTTGGGGCCGGACTTCGAGTTGCCGGAGCGTGGCGACGGGCCGGAGCGCGCACCGGATGCACCCGGCACGGGCGGCTTCTTCACGGACTTCGGGGCCGGGGGCGGCGTGGCGGCGCGACGCTTCTTGTCGGCCAGGCCCGGGTTCGGGATGTTGTCGGCGGTGGGCGGGCTGTAGCTCGCGCCGCTCGGCAGGGCGTCGGGCGCGGGCTCGGGGGTGGGCTGCCGGACCTGGGTGTTCTTTCGGCGGGACGGCGGCGGGAGCGCCACGGTGGGCTCGCCCGGCGGCTGCTCGGCGTAGGCCTGCATCACGTCGGCCGTGTGGCCCGCGATGGGCTCGAGCAGGTTGCCGATGGTCTCGTCCTGGTTCGAGATCGGCGTGCCCCCGAGCGTCTTGTCGGACATGTCGCCGATCATCGCCAGATCGGGCCGCACCACGGTGGGCGCGTCGTTCGGGATGTGCGGCAGCGGGCTCGGGGTGGGCGGGACCTCGTCGATGTTGTCTTCGGAGACGACCGTGGACGGCACGTCGGGCTGGTACGGGAATCCGTGTGCGTCGAGCTCTTCGTGGCCGACCTCGGTGGACGGGTCGTCGTGCTGGCCGCCGTAGAGCGCGTCGCGGTGCTCGCCGCTGGGGGCCGGGGTCCAGTGGTCGGGGACCGGGACGGGCGGCTGCGGAACGGGCGGCGCGGGCAGCGGCAACGCCGGTCGCGGCACGGATTCCTGCCGCATCGGGGACGGCGTGGGCGTAGGCGTGCGGCCGGGCATCGGCGTCGGCATGGGCGTGCGGCCCGTCATGCCCGTACGCGGGACCGTGAGGGACGGCTCTTCGTCGGCCTGATCCATCGCGCGGCGGCCGCGGCGGGGCGGCGCGGGCTCGGGTGTGGGCGGACGCGGCGCTTTCGGGGCCGGCGTGGGCTGGTTGCGCTGCTGGGCCCGGCGGCGCGGCGCGGGCTCGGGCGTGGGGAGCGGGGCCTCGGGGCCGCGCTTGCGGCGGCGCGGCGCGGGCTCGGGCGTGGGCATGCCCTTGCGCCGGATGGGCGTCTTGATCACCGCCGTGCCTTCGCTCGCGTCGTAGCCGAAGTCGCGGGGATCGGGCGTGGGGGGCGGCCTGCGGGCGCCGCGGGACTCGGTGCGCTCGAAGTCGGGCTGGTCGGACTTGTTGCTGATCCAGGAGGTGAGCTCGCCGGGATCCATCGGCTCGGAGCTGGGCACCCAGGTGGTCTTCTCGTCGCCTTCGGGCATCTCGCCGAAGCCCGGCGACGGCGCGGCGCGCACGACGCGGCCCTCGCGCGCATCGGCAGCTGGGCGCGGACGTCCGGGGACGTTGCGCTTCGGTCTCTCGGGTCTCTTCGCCACCTTGCTCCCGTACGCGACAGTCTATCAGCGCTTGAGTCTCGGATCGAGAGCGTCTCGAAGGGCGTCCCCGACGTAGTTCACCGACAGCGTCAGCAGGAACAGGAGCGTGCCACTGGCGAGCAGCGGCCACCAGATCCCCTGCATCAGCTCGCTCTTCGCGCCCGCGATCATCTGGCCCCACGAGGGCTCCCGATCGACGCCCACGCCGAGGAACGTGAGGATGACCTCGCTCTTGATGGCCGTCACGAAGGTCAGGCTGAAGTTGATGATCACGAGGTGGAAGACGTTCGGCAGGATGTGCACGAACATGATGCGCGTGCGCGAGTACCCGAGGGCCCGCGCCGCGTGGACGTAGTCGAGCTCCTTGACCTTCTTCACCTCGGCCCGCACGAGCCGGCACAGCGTCACCCAGCTCGTCAGCCCGATCACGACCACGATGTTGAAGAGCCCGAGCGACACGTACTCGCTGAAGAACAGGCCGCGGTAGGTCTCGGCGATCGGCCCCTGCCGGACGATGAACGCCAGCGCGAGCATGAGCAGCAGGTACGGGATGCTCGCGATGGTCGAGTAGACGTACACCACGACCTCGTCCACCCAGCCCCCGACGAACCCGGCCACGAGGCCGAGCGTCATGCCGATCAGCACGGAGAGCGCGGCCCCACAGGTCCCCACGACGAACGCGACCTTGGTGCCGTGGAAGACGCGCAGCAGCACGCTCTTCCCGGCGCTCGTGGTCCCGAGCCAGCTCTGCCACGTCACGAGGCTCGGCGGCCGCGCGGCCTCCTCGACGGGGTACCCCTGCTCCTTCAGCGTCAGCTCGTAGAGGAAGGGGCTCCCCTGGGCGAATTCGAGGAGCTGGGCCACGACGGCGACGGCGAAGAACGCGGCGAAGACCCACAGGAACACGACGGCGACGCGGTCCCTGCGGAAGCGCCGCCACGCCTCCTGGCGGGGAGAGCCCAGCTCGCGGACGGGCTCGATGGCGGTTCCGGTGGCGGTCGTCGACACGGCGGCCATCATAGACCCCACTGCCGGTCGGCGGTTGATCGCACCAGGGCGAACGGTCGAAGATGGGCGCCGGGAGGACCCCGTGCGGACGCGCGCTGCCATCGTCGCCTGCCTTCTCGCGCTGCTCGTGGCGGGCCTCCTGCTCTGGCCCCGGGCGAACGAGGGCGAAGGGTCCGTGGTGCCGGGAGGCGCCGAGCGCCGGACCACCCGCTTCGAGGTCGCACCGTCCGAGGGGCCCGCTCCCGATCCCGCGCCGGAGCCTCCGTCTCCGCCGAGGGACGCGACGGCCGTCGAGGAGGCGCTCACCGCGCTGGCCCGGGCCGAAGGGAGCGGTCGCGTCGCGTGCCCGTTGCCGGCGGGAACCGGCCCGGTCGAGGCCTTCGGACGGATGGAGCGCATCGGGGACGTGCTCCACATGACCGTCCACGACGCGGAGGGCCGCCTCTACGTGCGTCTCGAGTCGGACGAGCCATTCGTACAGAAGCGGCCCATCGGGCGGTTCGTCTGGGAGGGCGCCTGGCCGGGGGAGTGGGGGCGCTGTCGCTTCGATCGCGTGGAGGTGGTCGAGATGCGGGGCGAGATCCGGTTCCCCGACGGGTCGGTCCTCGCCGAAGCCGATCCGGGGGTCTTCCTCATCGGGTGCTTCGGCGCCGCCGAGCTCGAGGAGGACGGGCGCTTCCTGGTCGAGGCGGCTGCCGGGGACCCGTGCGAGCTCATGGTCGTGGACGGCGGCACCCGCGGGGAAGGGAAGCTGAAGGTCGAGGCCGCGTCCGCTCGCGACGACCTCGTGGTCGTCATCGGGCCCGGGGAGCCCATCGAGCAGTCCCTCGACGCGATCGTCGGCGGCCTGCGGAAGGGCATGGAGGCGGAGCGGGAGCGGGTGAACCCGCTCGAGGTCGCGTTGGAGTCCGAGGGGCTCTCCGAGGGGGCTCGCGCCGTGCTGGCGCAGTGGCTCGCCGAGCAGAGAGCGGCCTCCGACGAGGCCCTGCAGACCGTGGGGGAGATCGAGGACGTGCTCGAGGAGAACCGCGAGCTGTTCGAGCAGCTCGACCTCCTCGTGCCTCCCGGGGAATAGGTCACGCGTCTCCGGCGGGCAGCATCCGGAGCAGGCTCGCCCGCGCACGCTCCCAGCCGACGCTCGCGTAGTAGACCGACAGGGCGTGCCCGGCGCGCGTGTCGCCCGCGCGAAAGGCCCGCAGCAGGCGGCGCTCTTCGAGGACGTGCGCAAACGCCGGATCGGGCGCGACGGACGGGTCGGGCCCGTGGACCATGGCGAACCACCACGGTGGAGGCGTGCGTTGCACGGCTTCGCTCGCGTTCGTCGCCTCCACGAGCCGCTCCACGCGGTCGGCGACCCACTCGACCCTCCCCGTGCGCTCGACGAAGCGCACCAGGGCGGGACTCGGCGCGTAGGGCCACAGACAGGCGCACCACAGGCCGCCCGCGCCGTCGGCACCGAGCGTGACGAGGTGCGGGTCGCGTGCGAGGGCCGGGCCGTGCGGGTCGAGGGCGAGCGCGAAGCCGCGGTCCACCACGCGGTCGCGTTGCACGGGGCCGTGCTCCCACAGCCCGACGGTGCCCACGAGCGCGCGCTGGAGGCCCTCCGGCAGTGTCTCCAGCAAGCAGATCATGCTGGGTGCGGCGTGGTCGCGCCGCCAGGGCTCGAGACCCTCCGGCCCGACGAGGCGCTCGCCGAGGCCGACGACGGGGCGTCGCCCTACGAGCGCGAGGCCCGTGCCGGGCCGAGGGAGGCGCACGGCATTCAGGGCCCCGTCGAACCACGCCGCGCCCGTGGGCCAGATCGCGCCCAGGACTCCCGAGCCCGCCGTCACGACGTTCACGCGGTAGTCGGGGAAGCACTCGGCAAGGCGGCCTTCGCGGCCGAGGATCGTGATGCGTCGCCCCGCGACGGGGTGCTCCGAGACGAGCAGCACATGGGCTTCGTCGGCGACGACGTGCGTGACGAGTCCGGGCACCGCGTGGGAGCCGCCGTGCCACATCAGCCGAGCGCTGACCTGTACGCCGTCCGGCACGTGCTCGCCGATGCCGATGCCGCGGCCCGTCGCGAAGACGAATGGATCCTCGAGCCCGGGAACCCCGGCGATCTCGCGCAGACCGGCTCCATCGGGCACGAAGCGCCGCACGCGCCCGCCGTCCACGACGGCGACCGCCGCCTCTGCGACCGCGTGGCGATGGGCGTGGCGGTCGAGGTGCCCGAGTCCCCACGGCTCCGGGACGAACGGCTCGATGTCGAGGGACTGGTGGGCTCCGGACGGATGGACGAACCGCGTCTCGTCGCCGTGCTCGACGACGATGCCCGCCGCACCGCAGGCGCGGATCGCGCCCGGCGTGGTCCATCGCGCGCCGTCCGGACCGAACGCGGTGGTGGATGGCTCACCCGACAGCTCGGTGACGTAGAGCGTCCCGCGCGTGTGCTGCGCCACCACGAGGCCCGCGAAGGGCACCGTGAGGCGCGCTTCTCCGGTGGCGACGTCGAGCGCGGTCAGCGTGGTCCCACCCGTACCGCCAGCGGTACGCCACGCGATGCCGGCGTGGATTCCGTGCAGCCGCTCGATGATCACGCGCTCCCCGCGGTCAGGATGCGGAGCAGGCTGTCGCGGGCGTACCGCCAGCGGTGCTCTGCGTAGAAGGCCAGCAGGGCATCGGCGTTCGCGCCTTCCTCGAGGAAGCCCCGGAGGAGCGCCCGTTCCTGGACCGCAGCGCGGTTCGCGTCGTCGTCGGGCTCGCGTACGTCGTCGCCGTACAGAGTCGTGAACCACCACGGGGCCCGGTCGCTCGCGCGAATCCTGGACATCGACTCGATCCCCATGTCGGGCAGGGCCTTCGACAAGGACGACGCGACCCAGATCAGCGTGCCGTCGGCGGTGAACCGCACCACCGGGCAGTGCGCGGCGTGGGGATGCAGGTAGGCGCACCAGGTGGAGCCATCGGGGTTCGTGGCGAGCTGGAGGAGGTGGGGATCGCGCGCGAGGTCGGGCGGCCAGCCGGTCACGGCCAGCTCGAAGCCCGCATCGCGGAACCGCTGGCGCGACTCTCTGTCGTGCTCCCATCGCAGCGCCACGGCCTCGAGCTCGGCCCCGCCGATGGAGAGTGCCTGGGCGATGGTGCTCGCGAGCCGCGTGGGTGCGGCGGCCCTGTAGCGCTCGAACGTCAGCGGGCCATCGGGAGCCGCGGCGGCACGGACCTCGCCCACGGCCAGCGGCACGAGCACACCTTCCGTGCACACGACGGGGAATCCGTCCCACAGCGCCGCCGAGATGCTCGGCATCCGCGTTCTCCGCAGGCTCTCGGGGAACCGCACGGCGGTGAGCGCCCCGCCGGCGTACCAGCACGCGCCCGTCCGCCATGTCGCCATCAGCCCGCGCGCGTCCGCGTGCGCCACGAGGACCTCGGAATCGGGGAAGCACCGCGCGACGACCCCGTGTGGGTCGAGAATCTGGATGGCGAGCCCGTGGAGCGCGTCGTCGGTCGCGGCGAGCAGGTGCGTCGCGTTGCCGACCGCATGCGTGACGCGGCCGTCGAGGACCTGCGCGCCCTGGCCCCAGTCGAGCCGCGAGCGCAGGGCCCGGCCGCGCTCGATGGCCTCGGGATGCACGAATCCCGCGGGAGTCCCGAACACGGGCCCTGCGACCGGCGCGTCGACGGCGACCTGGAGTGCGTCGCCGCTGGCGTCGATGTCGAAGGTCGCGTCGGGGCGGCACAGCCGGGCCCGGCGGCCGGAGACGGCGGCGCTCACGAGGTGGAACGCGGACATCGGGTCCACGCCCTCGATGCGGCGGCCGTGCCCCGTCGCGGGGTCGACGACCCAGAACAGCGTCCGCTCGCGGAGCACGAGCATCTCCGGGCCCGCGGCGACCACCTCGCCGTCGGCTTCCCACCTCGGCCCGCTGCGGGCCCAGGCGCGCGTCGTGTCCATGGGACTGCGCCCGGTGACGATGGCCACCTCGCCGAGCACCAGGCCCCGCCCGGCTCGGCCCGGTGCCTCGAACGCCGCGAGGACCCGTCCGGAGCCGGGGTCGCGGGCCTCGAGCCGCAGGGTCTGGCCCCCGATCGGCCGTCCCAGCAGCCACGCGATCCCGTCCTGGATGCCGCACAGGCGCCAGCCCTCCACCTGGTCGGGCAGCCGGAGCCAGCGATTCACGCGCGCCGTCCGTCGTTCATGGGCAAGTGTAGCCCGTCGGCGCGCGTGTCTCGCGAGGGGGCGCTACATCGGCGCGTGGATGTCGGCGCAGTGGTCGACCCAGTTCGCGTCGTGGTTGTGCGTCACGGTCGCGTCGGCCATGCCCACGGTCACGGTGTCGGCCCACACGTGGTCGTCCCAGCTGGGCTCGTTCGCGACGCAGTCTCCGCTGCCGTCGAGGTCGAAGTACCAGTACACGTCGTAGGTCCCGTCGGGCACGTCCGAGAAGGTGATGTTCATCGTCCCGCCGCTCTGCGTGCCGCTCGCGTAGGCCACGACGCCGCTGGTGTCGTGCAGGACGGCCTCGTAGTCGTTGCCGTCGTGGGGGTCGTACCCGGTGCCGGTGAGGGTGACGGTCCACCCGGTCATGGGGTCGTCGGTATCGGTGTCCGTCGTGTCGGTGTCGGTGTCTCCGGTCTCGTCCTTGGTGGGACAGCCGAACGCGAGGAACGACAGGGAAACGAGGGCGAACGTGCGCTTCATGGGGGCCTCCTCTGCAGGGTCTTCCTGCGGCGACCCCGGATACGCCCGCGGACGCGGAAAGGTTACTCCGCCGTCCGGAATTCCCCCGACCGGGAGCCTTCAGCGTCTTGAAGCCGCTGTGAATTCCTTCATTCGAGCCCGATGCGCGGGTCGACGATGGCGTAGAGCAGGTCGGCCACGATGTTGAAGAACACGTACAGGACGGCCCCGAGCATCGTGAACGCCTTCACCACGGGCAGGTCGCTGTTCGTGATGGCCGTGTAGAGCGTGGCGCCGAGGCCCGGGATGCCGAAGAAGATCTCGAGCAGGAACGACCCCGTGAACAGGAACGGAATCGCGATGGTGAGGCGCGTGATGATCGGGATGGCCGAGTTCCGGAGCACGTGCACGAACAGGATGCGGCTCTCGGACAGGCCCTTCGCGCGGGCCGTGCGCACGTAGTCCTTCCCGATCTCCTCGAGCGTCACGGTGCGGAAGTACCGCACGTCCGTCCCGACCGACAGGACGATCCAGATGAGGATGGGGAGCGCCACGAAGTACACGGCGCCCGGCCCGTACTCGTAGCCCCAGATGGGGAACAGCTTCCACTGATCGGCCAGCAGCCACTGGCCGACGAGGATGTAGATCAGCGACGACACGCTGATGCCCGCGATGGCCCCAGCCGTCGTGACGCGGTCGATCAGCGTGCCGCGCTTCATCGCGACGAGCAGGGACAGGGCGACCGCGACGAGCGACCCGAGCGCGAAGGCCGGCAGAGAGACCGTCAGCGTGGGCCCGACGCCACGCACGAAGATGTCGCGCACGGGGGTGTTGTCGGCCCACGACACGCCGAAGTCGAGCGTGAGCAGCTGGCCGAGGAACGCGAGGTACTGCCAGAAGAAGCCGTCGTGCAGGCCGAGCTGCTGGCGGAGCGCTTCGACATCGGCCGGGTCGGGGTTCTTGCCGAGCTTCACCGCGACCGGGTCGCCGCCCGCGACGTGGAACAGCCACAGCGTGATGAGCGCCACGCCCAGCAGGACGGGGATGGAGTACAGCACGCGGCGCACCAGGAACCGGATCACGAGCGCCTCACCGACACGGCGACGATGCCGGCGAACAGCCCGAAGAACACGAACACGGGCCAGCGGGTCGGCTCGTTCCACCCGGCCACGAGCCGGTCGCGCGCCTCGTCGTCGACCCCGACGTACCGCCAGTACTGGTCGTTCACCTCGGTGTACTTGTAGCCCTGCAGCCAGGTGTGCTGGAGGTTCGGGCGGATGCGGTGCACCCGCGACACCCAGGGCACCTCGTCGGCCACGATGTGGGCCATGCGCTCGTAGAGGGCCGTCCGCTCGGGGGAATCGGGCAGCAGCGCCGCTTCGTCGTAGAGCCGGTCGAACTCCGCGTTCTGGAAGCGCGCGGAGCCCACGCCGGGCGCCTTGTTCGGGCCGTACAACAGCTGGAGGATGTTCTGCGCGTCGGGGTAGTCGAAGCCCCACGCGAGGCTCGTGATCTGGAAGGCGCCCTTGCGCATCTTGTCGGTGAGCTGCGGGAAGGTGTTCGTCACCGTGCTCACCTCGATGCCGATGCGTCGCATCTCGTCGGTGAACCGGTCGGCGAACTGCTTCTGGGTCAGGCCGGAGCCGCTGTTCTCGAAGGTGAGGTGGAGCCGCCGCCCGGTCTTCGGGTCGATCCCGTCGGGGTAGCCGGCCCGGGCGAGGTGCTCCTTCGCGCGCTCCACGTCGCTGTGCCCGTCGTCGCGGTGGTACGGGTGGTAGCTCGCGTCGAAGCCCGCGACGCCCGGTGGGATCAGGCTCGTCGCCATGATCGCCTGGCCGCTGTAGAGGTTGTCGATCGTCCAGGTGTGGTCGTACGCGAGCGCGATGGCCCGGCGGACGTCGACGTTCGAGAGCACCGGATCCTCGGTGTTCATGCACGCGTAGACGGTGCCGAGCTCGGTCCACTTCTGCATGCGGACGCCGCGTTCCACCATCTCCGGCGACAGCTCGCCGCCGGGGATGGCTTCGGCCACGTTGTCCTTCGGCGGGTTCAGGAAGTCGGTGTACCCGTTGCGGAAGTACAGCCATCGCGGCTGATCTTCGAGGATGAAGCGGATCTCCATCCCGTCGAGCAGGGGCACGGGCTTCCCGGCGTTCACGAGCAGCCCCGCCGCCTCGTCCTCCTCCCAGCCGGGCCAGCGCTCGGATGGGCGGTTCGCGGGGTCGGGCACGTGGTCTTCGCGGTAGGTCGGGTTCCGCTCGAACACGGCGCGGTAGACCGGGTTGTATTCGGTGACGCGAAACGGCCCGGTGCCGACGGGGTGGTTGCGGTACTCGTCGCCGTAGTGCGCGATGGCCTCGTGCGGGTAGACGCTCGCGTAGCCCATGGCGAGGGTCCACAGGAACTGCGGGTAGGGGCCGGTGAGGCGGATCTGCAGGGTGTGGTCGTCGAGCGCGACGAGGCCGGGGACCGCGCGATCCATGCCGGGCAGGGCGGCCTGATCGACGACCTGGCCCTTCAGCTCCTCGCGCAGGCCGTCGCGCCACGCGTCGAGGCCCGCGATGCGCCCGTCGAACAGCCACCATCCGCGCGAGTTGACCGAGGGGTGGGCGAGGCGCTTGTACGCCCAGACGAAGTCGTGCGCGTCGACCTCGCGGCCCTGCCCTCCCGGGAAGCACGGGTCGTCGTGGAATCGGACGCCGCGCTTGATCCGGAAGGTGTACGTCAGGCCGTCTTCGCTGACCTCCGGCAGGGCCTCGGCGAGCGCGGGCTGGAGCTGGTAGGGCCGGGCGAACGGGTGGTACTGCAGCAGGCCGTCGTAGACGTTCGCGCTGATTTTTCCGCTGCCTTCGTCTTCGATCTGCGGCGGGTCGAACGACTTCGGGAGCTGGCGCAGCGCCACGTGGAGGACGTCGCCCGTCTCGCCGGGGTACGGGTCGGGGTTGCAGGCGAGCAGCAGGGCGAGCGGGAGGAGCACGGCGGGACTGTAGCAACTCGCGGGGGCCGGTGCGGTGACACGGCGGATGCCGGGTGCTAGGCCGTGCGCATGGGACTCTTCGACGTCCATGCCCACCTGACCGACCGCCGCCTCGCCGCGAGAGAGGCGGAGGTGCTCGCCAACGCCCGCGCGGCGGGGGTCACGACGATCATCAGCAACGGGCTGAACCCGCCGGACAACGAGCGGGTCCTGGCGCTCGCGGCCCGCTCCGACCTCGTGAAGCCGGCCATCGGGCTGTACCCCGTGGATGCCGTGCTCACCGAGATGGAGGCGATGGGCACGGACTACAAGCGCGATGCGAGCTTCGACCCCGAAGAGGCCCTGCAGTACGTCGAAGATCACGTCGATCAGTGCGTGGCGATCGGCGAGATCGGGCTCGACCACTACTGGGTGCCGTCCGAGCTGTGGGACCTGCAGGAGCAGCGGTTCCGCAGGCTCGTGAAGCTGGCGATGGAAGCCGACAAGCCGATCATCATCCACACGCGCAAGGCCGAGCAGCGGACGTTCGACGTGCTCGTCGAGATGGGCGCGACCCGGGTGAACTGGCACTGCTACTCGAGCAAGGTGAAGCTCGGGATGCGCATCGCCGCACACGGGCACTGGCTCTCGATCCCCGCGAACGTCCGCAAGTCCGACAACTTCCGCCGGCTGCTCGAGGGCCTGCCGCGCGAGAAGGTCCTGCTCGAGACCGACTGCCCGTACCTCGGCCCCGAGAAGGGCGAGCTGAACGAGCCGGCCAACGTCGCGGTGACCGCGGGCTACGCCGCCGAGCTGTGGAATACGTCCGCGGACGCAGTCCAGGCGCAGCTCGAAGCGAACTTCGAGGCCCTGTTCGGGTTCGCTCCGTAGTGTCCTCGAAGCTGACCGACGCCGGATGGGTGGAGCGGGTGGACGCGGGCTGGGTGCTGGTCGTTCCCCGCCGGCACCTCCTCGTCCAGGCGGGGCTGCAGCTCTTCGCGGTGCCCGTGCTCGCCGGCGTGCTGCTGCTCCCGCTGTCGATC
The DNA here is from genome assembly GCA_020632875.1 of Alphaproteobacteria bacterium. Taxonomy (GTDB): domain Bacteria; phylum Myxococcota_A; class UBA796; order UBA796; genus JACKEQ01. The sequence continues at coordinate 191,349 of JACKET010000004.1, read as the reverse complement.
CTCGTCGACGGGGAGCCGGTCCTGGTGGCCATCGCAGCCGTGGGATGCGGGCTCCTGGCGCTCCTCGGAATCGCGATGGGAGCCGTCGGAGCACTTCGGTCGAGCGGCATCTCCGCGCGCTCGCGGGTGGAGGTCGACGTCGACGCCGGGGTCCTGAGGTGGGACGGGAGCGAGATCCCCACGGCGCGCATCCAGGGTCTGGTGGTGGAGAAGGGCTCGCCCGTGACGAAGTGGCTGGTGCTTCGCGCTCGCCTGGGCCCGGCCGGTTCCGTCGAGGACGGGCCTTTCGCGCCCCCGGCCACGACCGTCGTGCCGCTGCTGTCGAAGCTGCCGCCGGGCCTGGGTCCCGATGCCGTGGAGCTGGCGCGCGAGCTCGGTGAGCAGCTGGGGGTCGGGGTCGAGGTGAGGGGTGGCGTCGATCGAGTGTCCGCGATCGGTCTGTCGCCCGGGAACATCGCGATGCTGTGCTATCTCCCCGTACAGGGCGTGTTCCTGCTGGCGTCGATCGGGACGCTCGTGGCGAGCGGCGACCCCGTCCTGCGATTCCACGCGAAGCAGTCGCTCGTGCTCTTCGGGGTCGAGATGGTCGCCATCGCCTCCGCCATCGCGTTGGGGGGCGCGGTGATGCTCGTCCACATCGATGCCGGCGCCGCGGTGATGGGGCTCGCCCTGCTCGGGGTGGTCGTCGCGAGGCTGGTCGTGCGGATCGGGGCGTGCTTCAAGGCCAGCGGAGTGGAGCCGTTCGTGATTCCTGGCCTCGGAGGCTTGGTCTCCCGGTGGGTTCCCCGAGCCCCTTGACGTTCGGAGTCGGGTGCCGACCTTTCGGACGTGGAAGCGCTCCCGCGGTGCTCGCTCGCTGAGAGTGGGCGTCGGGAGCACGACATCAAAGGAGGACGCCATGTTCGTCGATTGGTTCGACGCCGGGACGGGTGTGTCCCGGGTTCCCTCGGTCTGGCACGAGATGAATGCCCTGCTCAACGCGCTCGAGCGCCCCGCCCACACGGGTGCACCGCGGCTCGACGTGCAGACCGACGAAGAGAAGCTGACCCTGGTCCTGACGGCGCCCGGCGTGCGCGCCGAGGACATCGACGTGCAGGTGACCGGCCGTCGCCTCGACGTGTCCGTCACCCGCGAGCCGCGCGCCCCCGAGGGCTTCCGCACGGTCCGTCAGGAGCGCCGCGCCTGGCGTGTCGAGCGCACCTTCGAGCTCCCGTTCGACGTGCTCGCCGACCAGGCCACCGCGAAGCTCGACGCGGGCGTGTTCACGCTCGTGCTGCCGCGCGTTCCGAAGGCCGAGCCCGTGAAGATCGCGGTCACCGCGGCTCCGCAGATCCCCGCAGAGGAGGTGTGACATGAGCAAGACCAAGCGCTGGCTCGTCCCCGCCGTGGACGTGTTCGAGAGCGACGAAGCCTGGAAGGTCGTGGCCGACGTGCCGCACGTCCACAAGGACGAGCTGGAGGTCACCGTCCACGAAGGCGTGCTGAAGATCCGCGCCGAAGGCGAGACCGTCGGGTACGAGCGCTCGTTCCGCATGCCCGCGAACGTCGTCACGGACACGGTCGACGCGGGTCTCGAGGGCGGCGTGCTCACGCTCACGATCCCGAAGCCCGCCGAGGTCCGGCCGCATCGCATCGCGATCGCCTGACCGCATCCCCGGCCGTCCGAACGCCCCGGAAGCCCCGCGCTCTCCGGGGCGTTCGCGTTCCGGATGCGAGGTGGGTGCCAGAGTCCGTTAGAATGCTCCTGCCCCCGGACGCGTTTCAGGTCGGGGTACACGCTGCATGGGCATTGGGAAGGACATCTTCGGCGTCGGCTGCTCCGGCACGATCGTGGGGACGCTGTTCCTCGGGGCTCCGATCATCGGCGTGCTGTACGGGTTCCTCCCGGGCGACATGGTCGACATGCTCGCCACGCCCGAGCGCCCCGCCGTGTACTGGGAGGGTGCGTACGTGCTCGCCGACATCGAGAAGGATGGCGAGCTCGACGGCAACACGTCCGACATCGTCGAGTCCGACCCCGACGAAGAGCCCGACCCCGATCTGCCGCCCGGCGACGAGTCGCAAGACGGCGAGCCGAGCGACGAGCCGAGCTCCGAGGCCGGCGGCGACGTCGCGACCGATGCGATCCTCACGAACGGCGCCGGCACGCGCGCCGGCGGCTCGGGCAGCGGCAACGGCGTGTTCAAGCCGCCCACGGGCCGCCAGACCAGCGGCGTCACGCAGAAGGAGTCGCGCCGCGAGTGCGTGAAGTCGTACGAGGGCATCACCCAGCGCTCCGACGGCACGTACGAGGTGTCCCGCGACCTCGTGAACTACTACTCGGCCAGCGTGAAGCACTTCAACGAGCTCGGCTGGTCGAAGCCCAACGACCGCGGCGACGGCGACGGCTGGTACATCTCGGGCTTCGGCTGCAACGACCCGCTGTACCACGGGGGCCTGCGGCGCGGTGACGTGGTGCTGACCGTCAACGGCAAGAAGACCAACAGCATGCTGCAGGTCTTCATGCTGTACTCGAAGGTGAAGACGAAGAGCCACTTCGAGGTGAAGGTCCGGCGTCGCGGCAAGCACATCGTGCTGCGCTACGACGTCGTGAAGGGATGACCGACCTCTACGCGATGCTCGGGGTCCCCCGCGGCGCTTCGCCCGACGACCTGAAGGCCGCGTGGCGCGCGCTCGCCCGCGCGCTGCACCCCGACCGCAACCCCGACGACCCCGGGGCCGCCGCGCGGCTCGCCGAGCTCAACGCCGCGTACGCCGTGCTCTCCGACCCCGAGAAGCGCCGGCAGTACGACCGGTACGGGGCCGACGCGGCCTCGGCGTTCTTCGACGAATCGCGGCTGACGCCCGAGGAGCGGGGCGAGCGGAGGCCCGCCGCGCCCCGCCCGGTCGAGAACGGCGACGACATCGAGGTCGAGCTGCGGCTCACCGCGGCGGAGGCGCGCTCGGGCGGGGTGCACGACGTCGAGGTGGAGCCCCCGCGCCTCTGCGCGACCTGTGGGGGCACGGGCTGGCGCCTGGCCGGCCGCGCGTGCAGCAAGTGCGAAGGGGGCCGCATCCCCGGCATCGGCCCGTACCGCCTGCAGGTGCCGGCGGGTGCGCTCGACGGCCAGGTGCTCGTGGTGGCCGGCGGAGGGCGCAACGGCCGCGGGAAGGGCGCGCTGCCAGGCGATCTGCACGTGCGCATCGCGGTCCCGGCGGACTTCGTGCGGGGGCCGGATGCCGTGGTGGTCCACGTGCCGTGCCCCGCGCAGGTACGGCGCGAGGGCGGCAAGGTCCGCGTGCCGCTGCCCGACGGCAAGGCCGTGAAGATGGCGGTCCCCGCGGGCACGCCGCTCGGTCAGAAGCTCCGGCTGCGCGGGAAGGGCGGCGGGGGTGCGGATCTCGTCGCCGTGCTCGTGGAGGGCCCGGCGGGGCCGGTGTCCGTGCAGGCGCTCAAGCTCTCGCTGTCTTGATTCAGCGCCGCGGCACGGGGACGGGCGTGACCTCGATCTCGGGCAGCCCCGCCTCGATGGCGCGGACGATGTCGTAGCGCGTGATGGCGCCGATCAGGATGCCGTCGTCGTTCACCACGGGGTAGCGGCGGACGTTGTCGTTCAGGAACATCCCGGCGACGAAGTAGATGTTCATCTCGGGCTTCACGGTGACGACCTTGAGGGTCATGTACTCGGACACCTTGCCCGTGGCCCGCTCGGCGTTCACGTCGCCGACGGCGAGGAGCTTCAGGCAGTCTTTCTCGGTGAGCATCCCGATGACGCGGTTGTCGTCGTCGACCACGGGCGCGCCGGTGACGTGCTTGGCGAGCAGCTTGCGCACGCCATCCATCACGAGGTCGTCGGCGCGCAGGGTGTGCACCTCGGTGTCCATGTAGCGCCGGATCGTCGCGAGCTTCGGAAAGGCCATGGTTCCTCCGGGTGCGATGTATCCGCCTGCGTCGCGGCGGGACCCCCCGATTCTCACCCGCGGGCGGCGAGCCAGGCCATCGCGCGCAGCAGAAAGGGCTGCTGGGCCGGGAGGATCATGGCGGTGGCCGCGATCGGATCGAACCACGCGGCCCGGTCGATCTCCGGGAACCGGACGCGGCGTCCGGAGCGCGGCGGCCACTCGATCTCGACGGGGTTGCTGCGCAGGGTCGCCGGGTCGGCATCGCCCTCGAACGCCCAGGCGTGCACGCGCTTCCGCCGCTGATCGACGAAATCCAGCGGCTGGTACGGGCCCGTCGGCTCCCAGCCCGTCTCCTCGCGGAACTCGCGGATCGCGGCGTCGAGCACGGCCTCGCCGGGCTCGACGAGGCCCTTCGGGATGGACCAGTGCCCCGCGTCCTTCTTCGCGAAGAACGGCCCGCCCGGGTGCGCGAGCAGGAACTGGGGCATCCCACCCAGCGTCCGCACCATCAACAAGCCCGCGCTGACCGCCACTTCGGGTCCTCCGGCGCCAGCCCTTGCCGGCGCGCGTCCATCCGACTTTACCTGGCGCGGGCTTCCCGCTACCGTCCGCGCATGGGCGACAAGGCCAAGCTCCTCCAGACGCTTCCTCCGGACAAGCGCGACGACGCCGAGAAGGTCTACCAGGAGATCGGGGCGACGATGCCCGATCCCGACCTCCGGGAGTTCGTCGGCGAGCTCCACCGGCGCGGGCTGCTCGACCAGTCCCAGCTCCGCGAGGCGGTCATGGCGCTCGAGGCCACGCGGCGCATCGATCGCGTCGAGGCCGCGCCCGAGGAGGGCAAGCGCGGGCCCGTGATCCTCGGCCCGCTGGGCGCGGGCGCCATGGGCGAGGTGCTCCTCGCGAAAGACGAGCTCGGCCGCGTCGTCGCGGTGAAGAAGCTCCTCCCGAACATGGCGAAGAGCAAGGCCGTCGTGCGGCGCTTCTACAAAGAGGCGCAGGTCACGGCCCAGCTCGACCACCCGAGCATCGTGCCCATCCACGGCCTCGTCGAGAACGAAGACGGGTCGCTCGGCTACGCGATGAAGCTGGTCCGCGGCAAGACGCTCGAAGACTACTTCGAGGAAGCCGGCGACCAGTGGGTGAAGAAGGGCGGCACCGATGCCGAGCACTCGCTGTCCGCGCGCCTCGAGCGCTTCCTGCACGTGTGCGACGCCATCGCGTACGCGAACGATCGCGGGGTCGTGCACCGCGACCTGAAGCCCGAGAACATCATGGTCGGCGCCTTCGGGCAGGTCATCGTGATGGACTGGGGCATCGCGAAGCTGGTCGCCGTCCCCGACGGCAAGGAGACGCTGGGCGAGGGCTTCGAGCAGCCGAAGAGCGTCCACCAGACCCGCGTGGGCATGCTGATGGGCACGCCGCGCTACATGTCGCCCGAGCAGGCCCACGGCAAGAACGACGTGCTCGACGCGCGCTCCGACCAGTACGCGCTCGGCGTCATCCTGCAGGAGCTCGTCACGCTCAATCCGGCCGTGAAGGCCGACCTCACGCTCGATCAGTGCCTCGACTGGGCGAAGAACGGCCGCAGGCAGCCGTTCTCGGTGGTCCACCGCAGCCAGCCGCTGCCGAAGCAGCTCGTGGCCATCGTCGAGAAGGCCTGCCAGGTCGACCCCGACAAGCGGTACCCGAACGTCGCCGCGATGGCCGAGGACATCCGCCGGTACCTGCGCGACGAGCCCATCACCGCGATGCGCGACGGCTTCGGCGACAAGCTCGGCCGGTGGGTCGCGCGGAACCGCGGCAAGGTGATGCTGCTGATCATGCTGATCTTCACGCTCGGCGTCATCGGCGTCGCGGCGACGGGCATGTTCGGCGTCACGGCGCTCGGGGCCGCGCAGTACAAGGCCCAGCAGGACGAGCAGCGCGTCACCGGCATCCTCAACGCCACCACCGAGCAGGCCATCGCGCTCGAGTCGGCCTTCCTCAGGTGGAACGGCCAGCTCAACGGCCTGTCGGCTGCCGTCGAGCAGGCGCTCACCGGTGGCGCTTCGTTCGAGGGGCGGGTGCCGAACCCGTACGAGCCGCCCGTCGGGCTCAAGCAGTACACGGCCTACCCGATGCCGGTCTCGCTCGACTACCCCGACCTCGGCCACGCCGAGACCTACGACAAGAAGCTCGAGAACGACATCGCCAAGCAGCTCATCACGCTGGGCCCCCGGTTCCGCAGCACGGTGGCCGATTCGGCCAGCACGGTCGAGAGCGGGCGCGACGGGGCGCTGCGGAACGCCATCGTGGCGGGCGTTCCCATCGTGTGGGTCGAAGTCCACACCGCGACCGGCTGGATCGCGCGCTTCCCGGGCCGTGACGGCCTGAAAGACCGCCGCAACCTGCCGGACTTCCAGAAGAGCCAGTGGTTCCGCCGCCACCAGCAGGATCGCAAGCTGCGCTGGGCGCTGCCGCACATCGATCCCAAGGGCTTCGGGCTGCTCACGAAGGGCTCCCGCATGCTGTCCGATCAGAACGGCGACTTCCTCGGCGTCGCGTCGATCGACGTGTCGCTGCAGTGGGTCCACGACCAGCTGCTGCACCCGCCGGCCTGGGCGCGCCGCGCGTGGCTCGTCAACGAGGAGTACGTCATCGTGCTGTCGAGCGACGATGAGCCGAAGGCGATGACCTCGTACGACGTACGCCGCTTGTCCGACGAGATGCGCAACGCCGTGGCATCCGCGCCCTTCGGCACCGCATCGCTGGGTGAGGGCCGCGTGAGCTGGGCACGCCTCGAGAGCACGGGCTGGACGTACGTGATGCTCGTCGACCACGGCGCGGGGCCGAAGTAGCCCTACCGGTCCGACAGCTCGAACCCCGCCATCGCGTCCTGGAAGTTCTGCGTCGGGTCCGACACCTTCGCCATCCACCGCATCAGCGGATTGCCCACCTCGGCCGTCTCGCTCCAGTACACGTGCGAGCCCGTGCCCTCGCGGTCGACGCGGATCGTCCGATCGACCGCCAGGGGCCCGAAGTCGACCTCCCACACCACCAGCCGCTCGCCGGGGTCGATCTTCTTCAGCTGCCACGTCTCCATCACGTAGCCGCCGGACTCGAACGTGAGCTTGTGGATGCCCTGGGGCACGACCTCCATCGCGGGGTAGCCGTCTTCGACGGCCTTCGCGGTGATGGGCTTCCACCAGCGCTTCACGCCCTCGGAGCTCGCGACGAGGTCGAACACGGCCTCGGGCGGCAGGGCGACCTCGCGGTCGGTGGCGAGCTCGAGGTGCGAAGGCAGCGCGTAGCCCGACAGGACGAAGAGCCCCGCCAGCGCGATCAGCCCGCCACAGCCGATGCCTCCGCGCTTCAGCCAGCCCATCACATGCTCCGCCGGTACTGCCCGCCGACCTCGTAGAGCTTCGCGCTGATCTGGCCGAGCGTGCAGACCTTCCCGGCCTCCATCAACACGGCGAACAGGTTGCCGTTGTGCAGCGCCGCGTCGTCGAGCGCGGCGAGCGCGCGCTTCGCCCGGTCGGCGTTGCGCTTCTGGAACGCGTCGCGCGCGTGGATCGCGTACTCCTTCTCCTCCGTCGTGGCCCGGATGACCTCGTCGGGGATGATGGTCGGCGAGCCCTTGTCGTCGAGGAACGTGTTCACGCCGATGATGGGGAGCTGGCCCGAGAGCTTCTTGTGCTCGTAGTACAGGCTCTCCTCCTGGATCTTGCTGCGCTGGTACATCCGCTCCATCGCGCCGAGCACGCCGCCGCGGTCGCTGATGCGGCGGAACTCCGCGAGCACGGCCGCCTCGACCATGTCGGTGAGGTACTCGACGAAGAACGAGCCCTGGATGGGGTTCTCGTTCATCGACAGCCCGAGCTCCTTGTTGATGACGAGCTGGATGGCCAGCGCCCGGCGGACCGATTCCTCGGTCGGCGTCGTGATCGCCTCGTCGTAGGCGTTCGTGTGGAGGCTGTTGCAGTTGTCGTTGAGCGCGTAGAGCGCCTGCAGCGTGGTGCGGATGTCGTTGAACGCGATCTCGGAGGCGTGCAGCGACCGGCCGGAGGTCTGGATGTGGTACTTCAGCTTCTGGGAACGGTCGTTCGCCCCGTACTTCTCCTTGAGCACCTTCGCCCAGATGCGCCGGGCGACGCGGCCGAGGACGGCGTACTCCGGATCCATGCCGTTGCTGAAGAAGAAGGACAGGTTCGGGGCGAAGCTGTCGATCGGCATGCCGCGGGAGAGGTAGTACTCGACGAACGTGAAGCCGTTCGCGAGCGTGAAGGCGAGCTGGGTGATGGGGTTCGCGCCGGCCTCGGCGATGTGGTACCCGCTGATCGAGACGGAATAGAAGTTCCGAACATCGTGATCGACGAAGTACTGCTGGATGTCGCCCATCATCCGCAGCGCGAACTCGGTGCTGAAGATGCAGGTGTTCTGCGCCTGGTCCTCCTTGAGGATGTCGGCCTGCACGGTGCCGCGCACGTTCCGCAACACGTCGGCGCGGATGCGGCCGTACGTCTCGGCGTCGAGCACCTCGTCTCCCGACACGCCGAGCAGCAGGAGCCCGAGGCCGTCGTTGCCCTCGGGCAGCGCTCCCTGGTACGCCGGACGCGGCAGGCCGCGCGTCGCGTAGATGCGGTCGATCTGCGCGGTGACTTCGGCCTCGCGGCCCTGGCTGCGGATGTGCTTCTCGCAGCCCTGGTCGACCGCCGCGTTCAGGAAGAACGCGAGCAGCATGGGCGCCGGGCCGTTGATGGTCATGCTCACGCTGGTCTTCGGATCGGCGAGGTCGAAGCCCGAGTACAGCTTCTTCGCGTCGTCGACGTTCGCGACGGACACGCCGGAGTTGCCGACCTTGCCGTAGATGTCGGGCCGCCAGTCGGGGTCCTCGCCGTAGAGCGTGACGGAGTCGAACGCCGTGGACAGGCGCTTCGCCGGCAGCCCGCGGCTGACGTAGTGGAAGCGCTTGTTCGTGCGCTCGGGCCCGCCTTCGCCGGCGAACATGCGCGCCGGGTCCTCGCCGGACCGCTTCAGCGGGAAGACGCCCGCCGTGTAGGGCCATTCGCCGGGCACGTTCTCGCGCGAGAGCCACAGCAGCAGGTCGCCCCAGTCCTCGTACTTCGGCAGGGCCACGCGGGGGACCTGGTTCTGCGACAGCGTCTCGCGCCACAGCGGCTGCTGGATGGTGCGGCCGCGCACCTCGTACGCGAAGGCCTCGCCCTCGTAGAGCGCGCGGATGGCGGGCCACCGGGCGAGCCGATCGCGGGCCTCGTGGTGGAGCTGGCCGAGCAGCGCGTTGTAGCGGCGGACCAGGTCGGACACGCCGTCGCTGTCGGAAGGATCGGAGTCGATGGGCGCCGCGGGTGCGAAGGACGCGGGGTCGGAGCCGCGCAGCTCGGCGATGGTGCCGGCGAGGCGGTACATCCGGCGCGCCACGTCGGCCTGCGAGCGCGCCTCGGCGTCGGCGCGGTCGGACGTCTCGGCGATCTCGGCGAGGTACCGCGAGCGCTCGGGGGGAATGACGTACACCTTGTCGGCGTCGGCCGTGGGCAGGTCGGTCGTGGGACGCAGGTGGCCGTCGAAGCGGTCGGCGACGAGGTTCATCACGGCCAGGTAGAGGCGGTTGGTGCCCGGGTCGTTGAACTGGCTCGCGATGGTGCCGTGGATGGGGAGCGCGTCGTCGTCGTCGGTGAAGCGCTCGTGGTTGCGCTTGTACTGCTTGCGGACGTCGCGCAGCGCGTCGAGCGAGCCGCGCTTGTCGAACTTGTTGATGGCGATGACGTCGGCGAAGTCGAGCATGTCGATCTTCTCGAGCTGCGTGGCCGCGCCGTACTCGGAGGTCATGACGTAGAGCGTGGTGTCGGCGACATCGGTGATGGCCGTGTCGGACTGCCCGATGCCGCTGGTCTCGACGATGACGAAGTCGAAGCCGGCGGCCTTGCAGATGCGGATGGCCTCGGGCACGACGCCGGACATCGCGAGGTGCGCCTGGCGCGTGGCGAGCGAGCGCATGTACACGCGGTCGTCGTGCACGCTGTTCATGCGGATGCGGTCGCCCAGCAGCGCGCCACCGGTCTTGCGCTTGCTCGGGTCGATCGAGAGGATCGCGAGCTTCTTGTCGGGCTGGTCGCGCAGGAACCGCCGCACGAGCTCGTCGACGAGGCTCGACTTGCCCGCGCCACCCGTGCCGGTGACGCCGAGCACGGGCACGACGCGGTCGGTGGCCGTGGCTTCGTGGATGCGGGGCCGCAGCTCGGGGTGGTTCTCGGCGAGCGTGACGAGCCCCGCGACGACGTCGGGCCGCCCGGAGCCGACTTCTGCGAGCAGCCCGTCGAGGTCGGCGGGCGTGCGGGTCGCGAAGTCGGACTTCTGGAGCAGGTCGTTGATCATGCCCTGCAGGCCGAGCTCGCGGCCGTCGTCGGGGCTGTAGATGCGGTCGATGCCGTGGGCGTGGAGCCGGTCGATCTCGGAGGGCAGGATGGTGCCGCCGCCGCCCGCGAAGATGCGGATGTCGGCGCCGCGCTCCTTCAGCATGTCGTGCATGTACTCGAGGTACTCGACGTGCCCGCCCTGGTAGGACGTGAGCGCGATGGCCTGCGCGTCTTCCTGGATGGCGCAGTCGACGATCTCCGCGACCGAGCGGTTGTGCCCGAGGTGGATGACCTCGGCGCCCGTGGACTGGATGATCCGCCGCATGATGTTGATCGCGGCGTCGTGGCCGTCGAACAGCGACGCGGCAGTGACGATGCGGACGTGTTCGGTGAGCTCGTAGCGGACGGGTGCGTTCATCGGGACCTCGGGAACGGGCCCATAACCCGTGCCTGGACGCGATAGGCGTGCCCCATGGGCCGTATGAGGTCCGGTCACCTGCCCACGATGTGCTCCATCAGGTCGGGATACTCGGCCCGAATGGTGCCGCGAAGTAGCGCCGTGAACGGCGCTGTCGCGCGGAGGAGCGCCCGTAGCCGCTTGACGGGTTCGGCGGGATTCTCTCCTCGGTTGAGGGCCCGCTGGAGCGCCAGCAGGTCATGGAGAACCAGGATCCACCGCCCATGGAGCGCAATGCGGAGCGTGCGTCCGTTCTGTCCGTCGGAGTCGTGGATGTGGGACAGCTCGATGGCCGTGTTCCGCGCCGGTAGGTCTGTGGGATCGACCGCGGAGAACTCGAAGACCAGGTCGTCGGCCGACACGGGTCGGGGGTCCATGCGTTGCACCAGGCGTGCCTCGACGTCGCATTCGGAGTCGCTCGGGTCGAGTAGCCCATCCGAGGGGAACGCTGTGGTCGCATCGATGCGTTCGCCGGCGGGCCACTTCTTCCGGTTCTGGTTGCAGGAGTCCGCCGGAAAGAGGTTGGTCCATTCTGTGCGGAGGTGCTCGAACCTCCCCGCCTGGGGGCGAAAGTGCTCGATCTGCCAGTTGCCATCGAGCTTGCGCTCACAGAGGTAGCACTTCCCCAGAAAGTCCGACTCCAGCTGCGCTCGTACGTCGTCGCCGTCGTAGCCGCCGCCCGACAGGCTGGCGGGGGGCACCGGCGACCGCTTGATGGAGATCACGCCTCGTCCGCGGCAGAAAGCGACCTCAACAGCTCGGACATGACGACTGGATTCTCCACGGTTTCGAGCTCTTTGAGGAGGGCCTCGTAGCGCGGGTCGCTTCGCCCGCCTGGCCGCAGCGCCAGCTCCTTGAGCTCGTGGAGCTTTCGGGTGGTGTTCAGGTCGAAGTCCGTCTCGATTCCGAAGTGGGACATCATGAGCTCGCCATACTTCTTCCCAGCGAACGCAGCGGACAGCGTGCCTTCGCGCCGGCGGAGGTCGAACACCATCGCATCCGGGATGCTCGCGACGACGATCGGGGAGTGCGTAGCGACGATGAACTGCACACCCGGGAAGGTGCCGGTGAGGAAGGGGAGGATGCGCTCCTCGAGCTCGGGGTGGAGGTGGGTCTCGGGCTCGTCGATGAGCACGACGCCGGAGATGATGCCGGGTGAGGCTCTCCAATCCTCCGGGTCGAGCCGCATGACCAGCTCGCTCACGATGGCGAGGATAGAGGCGTGACCGTCGGCGAGGTCCTCGATCCAGTACGACCCCGACGGCTCGATGAAGCGGAGCTCGTACGTTCCGCGATCGAACTCGATGCGGAGGTCGGGGAGCTGCCAGACGTCGCGGAGCAGCGTGGTGAACCAGTCGAGCCAGCTTCGAAGTGCCTCCGACTCCGCGTCCTTGCCGTCGGCGCGCGCGAGAAGAGCCTGGAGGTACTGGTGCTTCAGCCACTCGTAGAAGCCCTCGTTCGCCGCGTGGAGGAGGCGGGAGACGGACGAAGTGGGCGGTTGAGGTGGGCGATTCGTGCGGCTCGGAGCGAACGAACGTCGTGATGGCAGGAAAGCAGCGATGCTGGATGCCGAACGACCGAGGACCTCGTCTCCCGACATCAGCACCGCACCCGGCGAGTCGAGTGCGTGCAGCGTGTCCTGGCGCTCCTCCTTCAAGCCATCCTTGGAGCGTTGCTCGAATCCGGGTGGTGCTCCTAGAGCGATCGCCTGATCGAGCAACCGAAGCCGGCTGCGCAGAGTGGCATAGCGCGATGTCTCGAGCTCCACGGCCAACGCCAGCAGCGCTGTGCTCTTCCCAGACCCGTTCGGCCCTGTCAGGATCAGGTGCTTTGCGCCGCCGAAGTCGATCGCGAGATCGCCGATCTTCGGATGATTGAAGAGACTGATGCTCGTGATCGTGGCCATGACCCTGTCTATCCGCCCACGTCGCCCTCAGTCCCCGAGAACGCCGAAGAGCTTCAGGATGAGCTCGTCGTCGTCGGCCTGCCAGCTGGAGTGGGCGGGCGGCGGCGCGGGGGGCTCTTCGGCGAGGCTGGCGAGCAGATCCTGCATGGAGGCGTCTGCCAATGCGTCTTCGACGTAGTCGTCGAGCTTGTCGGCGATCGGGTCGCCCAGCAGGTTGCGGACGGCCGCCGTGGGGCCCGCGAGGTCGACGGAGACGAGCCGGGTGCCGGTGTCGCGCTCGAAGCGGGCCGACAGGGTGCTGACGAGGGAGAGCGAGCAGTACGCGTCGTCGAGGATGCCGAGCAGGCCCTGGTCGTCGGGGATCACGTCGTCGTCGGCATCCCAGTACGTCGCGGCGGCCTCGGCCATGCGGGTCATCTTGTCTTCGGCGATCGTGCCGCGCGCGTGGTCGAGCGCCTCGCGGAGCACCCTCGGCACGCTGCGCACGTAGCGCTTCACGAAGTCGACGCCGCGACCGACCTCGGCGGCGTCGATCGCATCGCCGTTCTTCGCGGCCGCCTCGCGGATCACGTGGGCGATCCGCCCATTCTGGTCCTCGTCGGCGATCGCTGCGTCGATGGTGCTCTCGATGCGGCTCAGCGTGCTCTCGATCTCGGCCATGTGCTCGCTCCTGGAGCCCCGACTGTACCGCAACTCACATCGCGGGCGTCAGCAGCTCCAGGACCTCGGGACAGAACTGCAGCAGGCAGTCGTACAGGTAGGGGTCGCCGGCCACCCAGCCCTGCTCGTCGACGAACGCGGGGTCGACGCTCGGGTCTTGAAGGGAGACCGCGAGGTCGTTGCACCACACGTCGGCCACGTCCGGCAGACACTCCTCGTTGATGGGGATGTCCGGCGGCAGACCGGGCTGGTCCCAGCCCCACACGCCATCGCAGTTCCAGTCGAACACGCCGGGGAAGAAGTAGCTGACCTGCAGGTCCGCCCGGCGGTTCTCGAGCGGGTAGAGCCACTGGTCCCACGGCTCGACGCAGCTGAACGGCGCGTCGCGGCCGACCAGGTTGAAGCCCTCGGTCGGCACCCAGCCCATGGCCATCGGCGGCACGTCGACCGGGTCGCCGTTCGCGAATTGGGCCGCCAGCTCGGCCTCCACGTCCTTCACCCAGATGAGGGATGCGCCGAACGCGCCGCCCACGACGGCCTCGGTGTCGCGGCTCCACCGGCCGTCCTCGTTGGCGTCCTCGTAGAGGATGATGTCGCCGATCGCGGCCTGGATCCTGGAGTCTCCGAGGAACGGGACGAGCGTGTCGTCGGCCGGGGGCTGGAAGATCTGGATGGTGTAGCGGGCGGGGAACGCGGTCTTCACGACGACGGGCTGGCTGCCGAGGCTCTCGCGGAAGCCGTTCGACCACACGAGCGCCACGCCCACGTCGCCCTCGACGTCGAACCCGTCGGTGTAGACCTGCCCCTCGATCTCGTAGAGGACCTCGCCGTTGTAGTCGCCGCCGACCAGGCTCCCGCAGCCCGCGACCATCGCGAATGCACCGACGAGCACGAGGCGTTCAGCGGACATAGTGCGCGAGCTCCAGCGAGACGGTGGGCACGACCTGGGTAGCGAGGGGGCTCGACTCCATGTCGACATCGTACCTCCGGTAGAGCTGGACGTCCGTGCCGCCGGACAGCACGACCAGCGTGCGCCCGAGCGGGACGTCGAGGGAGAGCAGGGGGCCGAGGCGCCCGGTGAGGGCCCGGCGGCTGGGCGCATCGCCGGTGGTGTCGAACCACTGGTTCGTGAGGTCGCCGCCCGCGCGCACGCCGAGCCCGAAGGCCCCGATGCCGGCGTCGATCTTCTTGATGCCCGCCACGTCGAGCCCGATGCGCGCCTGGTGGATGACGATGGGCTCGTTGGACGCGCGCAGGCCGGAGCCGACGAGGCGCGTGGCGACCGTGAGGGCCTCGAAGTCCGCCATGAGCCCGACGTGCCCCACCGCGGAGGGCGGGAGCGACGGGCCGGTCGGGCCGAGCATGCCGCCGCCGAACGTGAGCGCCAGGGCCGCCTTGTGCTCTTCGATGCCCTTGCGGACCGTCTCGCCGGGGCTGATGGCGCCCATGTCCTTCGCGACGAGCTCGCGGGTCTCGCCGCGCGGCACGTCGACGGACTCCTCGCGGATGCCGCGGTCGCTGCGATAGCGGACGAGGTAGTCGCCCGGCGTCACCGAGAGCAGCGCGTCGCGCTCGACCGAGACCTCGGCGACGATCTCGCCGGAGGCGGTGCCCTCGAACACCAGCCACTGGCCGGGCCCGGAGAGGGCGAGCATCGCGTTGCGCCCGGGATCCTCGACCCGCGTGAGCACGAGGTCGGACCGGCCGGACAGCTGGAAGCCGAAGCTCGGGCGCTGCACGAACCGGGCGCGGCTCGTGGACCGCACGGTCTCGGCGTAGCCGTAGCGGTACGCCTCGGTGAGCGTGATGCGGTGGTCGCCGCTGGCATCGGCCGCGCCCATGAGCCCGGCGACGAAGTGGTGCGTGAAGATGCCGCCCTGCAGCCGGTCGGACTCCTGGGCGTCTTCGCCGATCGAGCTGCTGGTGATGATCGCCATGCCCTCGGTGTCGAGGCGATCCTCGGCGCGGATCTCGAACGGCTCGGCGGGCACGGCGCCCTTGAGGCGCGTCAGCTCGCCGGACTGGCAGGCGTCGACCACGAGCACGCGCACGTCGACGGGGATCTCGTGCAGCAGCTCGGTGAGGTCGGCGAACGGGAGCACCGTGCCCGACAGGCGCAGCCCGTCTTCGTCGCCGTGGCCGGAGTAGTAGAAGAAGAGCAGGGCCTCGGCGCCGCCCTTCCGGCGCTCCACGCGGCCCGCGAGGTCGCGCAGCGCGTCGCGCACGCGGTCGGCATCCACGTCGCGCAGATCGAGCACGTCTTCGCTGCGGATGTCGCCGAGCTCGACGAGCACGTCGGCCACGCGCTCGGCGTCGCGCTCGGCGTACAGGAGCGGGGTGTCGGACTCGAGGCCCTCGTTCGTGCCGACCACGACGGCGTAGCGCTGCACCTCGCCCGCGAGGGCCAGGCCGGCAAGGGCGGCGATCACCGCTTCTCCAGCGTCAGGCCGTCCATGGTGCAGCCGGCGGGCAGGTCGTCCTCCGACACGGCGTCGGCCATCGTCTCGAAGTCGAACGGGCCTTCGCAGAGGACGGCGACGATGCGCTCGGTGCCGGGGGTGTCGTCCATGCGGATGGCTTCGGGGAGCGGCCGCGGCCTGGGGGATTCTCCGACCTCTTCGGCGCTCCCTCCTCCGTGCTGAGGGTAGCAGAGGTACGGGGCATCCGCGCTGTCGATGCCGAGCACCATGAGGTAGCCCGCGTCGCGGTTCCGGACGCGGAACCCCAGCCGGTCGCCTGGCGCGATGGGGTCGCCGTCCTTGAGCCGCGCGCTGGTCTCGCCCTCGTCGCGGTACACCTGCAGCGACAGCCCCGCGCCCTTCACGCGCAGCCCGTCGTCCGCGGGCCGGAGCAGGGGGACCGCGACCAGCGCGGCCACCGCAGCGGCAGCGAGCCACACGGCCCACATCCACGGGCGGTTCGCGGGCTCGGGGGTCTGGAGCACTGGTGCCGTGGGCGCGGCGAGCTCCGGCATCGCGGGGAGCTCGATGTCGCGGGCCGCTTCGAGCCGTGCCCGGCAGACCCCACAGGTGTCGAGGTGCGCGCGGGTCGCGTCGAGCGGTGCGCCGTCGAGGGCGTATTCGAGGGCCAGATCGGTGAGGTGCCCGTCTTCGCGGAGCCCGTTCATGGCGAACCTCCGGCAGCGTCGCGTGCCAGGTCCGACAGCTGCTGCAAGCGGTTGGAGACGGTGCGGCCGGTGACGCCGAGGAGCTCCCCGATGTCTGCCTGGCTCATGCCGTCCAGGTAGTAGTACACGCCGATCTGCGCGAGCTCGGGGTCCACCCGCCGCCACAGCTCCGCGAGGAACACGCGGGCTTCGGTGGTGGGCTCGGTGATCGGGCACGTCCAGGGGACCTCGCCGACCTCCTCGAGCAGCTCGCGACGGCGTCTCTCGTCGCGGAGGCGGGCCAGGCAGTGCCGCGTGGTGAGGCCGTAGAGCCACGCGATGGGCGAGGCCTCGCCACGGTAGGTGTCCGCCTTCTCGATGGCGCGGGCGAACACCTCGTGCAGCACGTCGGGCGCCTGTTCCGCCCGGTAGAAACGACGGATCCGCCGCAGCACGAGCCGGCCGTGCTCCTTGTAGAGCGCGGAGAGGTCCAGCGTCGGCGCGGCGGTCGTCATCGGTCGCGTCTAGTACGCCACCACGTCGTCTTCGTCGCCCCCGTTGCCCCAGCCCGGGTCGCCGGGGTCACCGGGCTCGGTCTGGTCGGGTCCGTTCGCGAGGCACTGCCCGTAGACCTCGTCGCAGAGCGCCGGATCGACGCCGGTGGCGAGGCAGAGCCCGAGCAGCTCGTCGCAGGGGGACGGCGGGGGCGGCGGCTCCCAGCCCATGCAGTCGTCGTACTGCACCCAGCAGAAGTCGGGGTCGATGTCGGGGTAGCCCGGGTCCACCACGGTGCCGTCCTCGTCGACGGGGACCGGCTGGCCCCACCAGCCGTTGAGGCACTCATCGAGCTGGATCTCGCAGATGGGGTCGGTCGGGTCGATCGGCGGCTGGGGCTCGATGCAGCGGTCGAAGTCGTCGAAGCAGATCTCCGGCTCGATGCCGACCGCGAGGCAGTCGTCGAGCATCCACTCGCACTCGGGGCCGGGGCCCGGCCACGGGTCGACCGGCTGACCGATGCACCCGTCGAAGTCGGCGAAGCAGATCTGCTCGTCCACACCGGCGTTCAGGCACTCGTCGAGGAGGAGGTCGCACTCCTCGGGGAAGGGCAGCGGCAGGTCACAGGGCGGCTCGACGGGCTCGTCGGGCGGCAGGTTGGGGTCTTCGGGGATCGCGGGGTCGCCGGGATCGGCCGGGTCGCCCGGGTCACCCGGCTGTCCGATCTGATCCGCGATCTGGTTCAGGATGGACGCGAGGTCGCACCCCGTCCCCAGGCCGATCATCGCCACCGCCATCACCACCGTCTTCGTCGTCGCTTTCCACATGGTTGCCTCCACAGCATCCGCGCCTTTCGATGAGGGGGGATGCGTGGGCTCCGGGAATTGGAAAACGAAGTCCGATCTTTTTTCGCGAAGGCGTTCCGATGGTACGTTCGTACGCACTGGAGGCCTCTTTGCGCACCTGGCTCACGGCCGCGGCCCTCGTCCTCGGCGGAATCTCGACCCTGGCCTGTGGAGGCGTCGGCGGCGGCGGGTCCGCTGCGGCCCAGGCGCTGTGCGGCCACCTCGAGAAGGAGCTCGAGTGCCCCTGCGTCTCCATCGGCGCCGGCTCGGCAGTGTCGATCGACGGGCTCGAGGTGAAGGTCGACAAGGTCGTCGAGTGGACGGGGAAGGACAGCCTGCCCGAGATCCAGAACTCCGACGAGCGCGCGAAGATGAAGGAGGTGGGCAACCACGCCCTGGTGCTCGAGATCAGCATAACGAACACCGAGCCCGTGAAGTCCGGCGTCGACCCGGTCTTCTACCTGATGACCGGCGACGGCGACAAGGCGTTCAACCAGCCGTACAACTCGAAGGTGTACCTCGACGGTCGCGAGGGCTGGATCGACTTCTGGAACGACGACAAGCTCGGTCCGAACAAGACCCGGCAGGCCGTGCTGGTGTTCGCCGTGCCGAAGTCCGGGGTCGAGGGCAGCCTGCTCGTGCTGCGGAAGAACGAGAAACGCCCGGATCCGATGGACCCGCGCGGCCGGATGAAGACGTTCACGGAAGAGCTCGCGGTCCTGGATCTCGGTCCGCCGACGTAGCGTTCCCCACTCTCCTACGTGCCGAAGACCACTGCGGGGTCGTCGGACATCTCGACCGCCAGGTGGAACAGGTGCGGTGGGGGCGGCTCGCCGGGGGCGGGGTACTTCGGGAACAGCAGGACGCCGTCGACCGGCACGACGATCGGCGGGCTGCCCGCCGCGGCGAGGTCCTCGCCGGCGTGCACGGGGGTCCAGCTCACGAGGCCGGGCCGCAGGCGCCGCTCCGGTGCGCCCCATTCCTCCTGGACGGCCGTCTGGAACCACCGGATCGACGCGCCGCGCTCGGACTCCGCGGCGAGGGTGGTCTCGCCGCGATCGATGCGCTCCTGGGTCTCGAGGAGCTTCACGATCATCGCGAGCGCGTTCTCGTCCTGCGCCGCGTCGAACCCCTTCTGGCCGAGCTCGATCGTGAAGCCGGGCAGACCGCGGTCGCGCACGTACTCGTCGATGCACTTGAGCGCGGCGGACGCGAAGACCTGATCGGCCGGTCGCGTGATGCCCGCGGGCGCCGCGCCGAGCACGCGCGCCCAGTGGCCGAAGACGGGGTTCCAGGGGAAGGTCCAGAAGGCGTGCTCGGTCTCGAGCAGCGTCTGGTGCAGGTCGAGGAAGAGGTCGGCCCGGTCCAGCAGGGGCCGGAGCTCCCGCGCCCGGTCGTGCTCCGCGCCCGCCGCGCCGTCCACGAAGCTCCACGCGCGGTTGAGATCGAAGTCGACGAAGCGCCGCTCGGCCCGCGCCGCCGGGACGTTCCCGAGGAACAGCGTCACGGGGCCCGTCCAGGCGAGGCTCCCGGCGCGCAGGCGCTCGATGAGGCGCACGGCAGCGGGCAGCGAGCCGTACTCGTTGCCGTGGACCAGGAAGCCGAGCACGACGTGGGTCCCGTCCCGTGAGCTGGGGTGGACGTGGGTCCACGGGATGCCGTGCGGACCGGGATCCGCGACCTCGGCGAAGCGGGACAGCCAGTGCTCGAGCCGTTCGTCGGCCATGCGCCCTCCGCAGCCCGCCTATCGCGCCCACTCGGCCTGGGTGAGGGCCTCCATCCGCTGGTACTCCGCGAACAGCGCGTCCCATGCGGCCTGATCGGCGGGATCGAGCGGGCCGGCGAGCAGGTCGGGCCCCTCGAGGAACCCCTGGGTCAGGGAGTGCAGGGTGGGCGGGGCCCCCCGATCGACCACGAGCTTGTGCGTGGCCGAGATCACCGTCTGCTGGCGCTCTTCGTAGGTCGGCACCGGCACGTTGAGGGCCGTGTCGATGTACAGCAGCTCGCGCACCGCGCCGGACGGGTCGGCGAGGACCGGCGCCAGGCTCAGGCCGTCGATGGCGCGGTCGCCGGGCATCGGCTCGTGCGCGAGGTCGAACAGCGTGGGCCAGATGTCCATGACGCTCGCGAGCGCCTCGGTGCGGCCGGGCTCGATGCCGGGACCGGCCACGAGCAGCGGCACCCGGATGCCCCCCTCGCCGATCGAGCCCTTCGCAGCGGACGGATCGCCCGGTGGCCGCACGACCTCGTGGGGCGTGCCGTTGTCGCCGGCGACGACGATGTACGTCTTCGCGCGCGCCTCGGGCGAGAGGCTCGCGAGCACGGTGCCGATGGAGAGATCGATGGTCTCGATCATCGCGTCGAGCCGGCGCGAGTCGTCGGCCGGGGGGACGACCGGCGTGTACAGCATGTCGGCGGGCGGGTTGTGCCACGGCGCGTGGGCGCACGCGAACGGGACGTACGCGAACCACGGCTCGGGCGCGTCGGCGAGCCACGCGACGAGCTCGTCGGTCATCGTGCGCGTGTGGTAGGTCGGCGACCAGTCGGAGGCCCCGTCGGTCGTGCGGATCCACAGGCCGTACCCCGTGAGGTTCTGCGCGGTTCCGTCGTAGTGGTCGAAGCCCTGGCGGTTCGGGTGGGACTCCCAGCCCTGCATGCCGCGGCCCGAGAGGTGCCACTTGCCGAACGCCGCCGTGGACCAGCCGCGCGGCGAGGCCTTGAGCGCCTCGGCCATCGTGAGCTCGTCCTCCGGCAGCTCTTCGGCGGCCTCGGGCTGGATGGCCGTGCCGACGCCCGTGCGGAAGGCGAGGCGGCTCGTCAGGAGGGCGGCGCGGGTGCTGGAGCACAGCGGCGTCGCGTAGGCCCGCTCGAACACGACCCCTTCGGCGGCGAGGGCGTCGATCACCGGCGTGTCGGCGATGGCTTCGGAGCCGAGGTCGTACATCGCGAAGCGCTCGGGCCCCACGTCGTCGATCAGGAACAGCAGCAGGTTCGGCGGCTCGGGGACGGCGGTTTCGCCGGTGGGCAGCACCGCATCCGTGTCGGTGTCGGGCACCGGCGTGGGATCGGGGCGGGGACAGCCGAGCAGCGCCAACAGCAGCATGGGCCTCCCGGTATCACGCGCTGGCCGGCCCCGGCGCAGTGGGGTAGGCGCGCGGCGAGGAGCAGCCGTGTCCGCGAACGAACCTCCCCTCTGGAAAGCCCTCGGCCCGGGCCTCGTGTGGGCCGGCACGGCCATCGGTGTGTCGCACCTCGTGCAGTCCACGCGGGCGGGTGCGGGCTACGGATTCGCGCTGATGCTCGTCGTGATCGCGGCGAATGCGTTCAAGTACCCGGCCTACGAGACGGGCCCGCGGTACGCGGCTGCGACGGGCACCTCGCTGCTCGAGGGGTACCGGCGCCGCGGGACCTGGGCGCTCTGGCTGTTCCTCGCGCTGACGATCAGCACGATGTTCACGGTCGTCGCGGCGGTGACGTTCGTCGCGGCGGGCATGGCGTCCGCGCTGGTGACCGACGCCATCCCCACGTGGGGCTGGTCGGCCATCCTGCTGCTCACGGCCTGCGGGATGCTGGCGTCCGGGCGGTTCCAGGTCCTCGAGCGCTTCATGACCGGGATGATGCTGCTGCTCACGGTGTCCACCGTGGCGAGCGTCGCGCTGGCCATCCCGAGCACCGACTTCTCGCGCATCCCGTGGTGGCCGCCCGTCCCGCCGATGGAGCAGTCGCACATGCTGTTCCTCGCGGCCCTGGTGGGCTGGATGCCGAGCGCGCTCGACACGGCGGTCTGGCACTCGCTGTGGGGGCTCGAGAAGCAGCGCGACCAGGGCGTCCCGCTGACGCCGCGGAGCGCCAAGCTCGACTTCGACATCGGCTACATCGGGACGGCCGTGCTCGCGTGCCTGTTCGTGTTCCTCGGTGCGAGCGTGCTGTACGGCCAGGTCGACGAGATGCCCGCGAGCTCGGTGGCCTTCGCGAAGATGCTGGTCGACGCGTACACGAGCTCCCTCGGCGAGTGGGCCCGTCCCATCATCCTGGTGGCGGCCTTCTCGACGATGCTGTCCACCACGGTGGCCGTCACGGACGGCTTCCCGCGGGCGCTCGAGGGCGCCGTGGCGGAGCTCCGCGGGGAGCGGTCGGAGGGGCGCACGTGGGTCTACTGGGTGTCTCTCGCGCTGTGTGCGCTCGTCGCGCAAGCCATCTGCGTGTGGTTCCTGGGCCAGCTGAAGGCGCTGGTCGACCTGGCCACCGCGCTGACGGGGCTCACCGCGCCCATGTTCGCCATCCTGAACCTGATGACGATCCTCGGTGACGAGGTCCCGGTGGAGCGGCGCCCCTCGCCGGCCTACGTCGCTGCGCACGTGGCGGGCATCGTGTTCCTGTTCCTGATGGCCGGCCTCTACCTCTTCGCCATGTTCGGGATGTCCTCGTGAAGCTCGCCGTCGACCCGCACCCCCTCCTCGAGATCGCCGCGTTCGTGTCGGTGTTCCCGCGTCCCCTGGGCTCGGGATGGCCCACCCTGACGCTCTCTGCGCTCCTCGACGTGGCGCCGCCCCCGCTGGAGCCGGCGGATGCGAAGACCCCCGTGCGCGACATGCTCCGGCACGGCGGGTTCAAGCCGGCGGGGCGCAGCAAGCCCGCGTCCGAGTACGTGCAGAACGCCATCCCCGAGGGCCGCCTCGGCGACATCAATGCCGCGGTCGACGCGTGCAATGCGGCGTCCTTCCGGAGCGGGCTGCCGATCTCGGTCGTCGACCTCGACCGCACGGTGGGCGACCTCCGCGTCGGCCTCGCGCCGGCGGGTGCGCGCTACGTGTTCAACGCGTCGGGGCAGGAGATCGACATCGGCGGGCTCGTCGTGCTGTTCGACGCGGAGGGGCCCTGCGCGAACGCCGTGAAGGACAGCCAGCGTACGAAGACGCACGACGGCACGGTGCGCACGCTGTCGATCCTGTGGGGCGCCACGGCGCTCCCGGGCCGCGCGGCGCTGGCGGCGGACTGGTATGCCGGCGTGCTGTCGGAGGCGGGGGTCGCGGTCGAGCGGATCTGAGTGCGGTCGAGCGGAGTCTGCGGGGGGAGTCGGCGTCCGCGGGGCGAGCCGGATCCGTCTCACGCCGTGGTCGCTGTGCGAGACCCGCGGGTCCACAGCGTTGGCGCCGGGTGTCGCGGGCCGGAGCGCCGGTCGGTCGCCGTTCCTCCGCTTCGCCCGTACTTCCGGATCGTCGAGGTCGAAGCTCCACCCTCGTGAAAACTGCGACTGGCGTGTTGCGCCTCCATGCTAAAGTACTTTCTAGATAAAGTCTTGACGCGCAAAGGGGCCAACATGGAGCTCACCGAGACCGACCTCAACGACCTCGCCGCCTTCTTCGGGCGCCGGCTGGACGTGAACCTCACGCCGACCCCCGCGCCCCAGACCCGCGCCGAAGAGCGCCAGCGCGCCATGGCGTGGCTCCTGACCCTCGAAGAGGCCCAGGAGCACGGGAAGCTCTCGGCGCTCGTGCTCAGGATCTCGCGGAAGTTCCCGGACGACCGCAACCTGCAGGAGGCCTGCGGCATCCTCATGGACCCTGGCCGGTCCAGCGACCGCGTCGCCGGCCTCGTGTTCCTCGCCGCGGGAGCGGTCGGAGCCGCCGGGATGCTCGTCGGCGCGGGGCTGATCGTCGCTGCGGTCGCGACGGGCGCGTCCTTCTCGGACGTGGCGTCGATGTCGCGCATCTCGGTCGAGCCGGCGATGGAGGTCGTGGGCGCTTCGGAGGAGGCCATGACCCCGAACCGCGCCGTGCTCACGGCCTTCACGGGGCGCTGCACCCGGCCCGACGGCGGGCGGGTGGGCTACTGGTACGCCGGCCGCCGGAACCCCGGTGGGGTCGGGCAGATCGCGACCTTCGACCGCGCGGTGAACGTGCGCGTCGACTTCCCGGACCGCCACAACGACTTCGACGCGCGCAGCCACATCGAGTGCGTGTTGCAGCCCGGCGACCACGTGCGGATCAGCGGCGAGCCGATCCTCGTGCCCGGCGGCGCCTGGTGGGTGCCGCTCTACACCGGCGACCTCGAGACGCCTGCGCGCACCGCGGGAATCGCGCACCGCGACGGCCACTCCGGGTAGTCAGCGTCGGTCGGCGCGACGCAGCTTCGCGCCGAGGCCGGTCGCGAGGTTGCGGTAGAGCACGACCCCCACGTCGGGCCGCAGCCGCTCGAGCTCCTTGAGGTCGGCGCGCGTGAGGACCGCGAGCGTGCCGTCCGCGCGCGCCGTCGCGGTCGCCGAGTGCGCGTCGCCCGTCAGCGCGGCGACCTCGCCGAGCACCTCGCCCGGGCCGACCGTCCCGACCTCCACGCCGTCGATCGACACCGCGAGGTCGCCGTCGAGCGGGACGAAGATGGCGTCTGCGGCGTCACCCTCCGCGAACAGCACCTCGCCAGCGGTGACGGACTGGACGCTGCACACGCCCGCCACCCGCTTCGCCTGCTCGTCCGAGAGCCCGCGGAACAGGTCGATGTCGGCGATGGCCGCGGCGATCCGGGGCACGACGTGCTGCTTGACGAACAGGCGCAGCACGATGTCGGCGATGCGCTGCGACTCCGGCACGAGCTCGATGGGGCCGAGGTCGAGCCCGCAGGAGAGCCGCACCATCTTCAGCACGTCGAGCCGCTCCACGTGGTGGAACACCATGGCCGGGACGTACCCCGCAGGCAGGAACCCGAGCTCGAGCAGCGTGCGCTGCATCCGCGGCGCGTAGGCGCTCACGTCCACCTCGATGTACTGCACGCCGAGGGCCTCGCAGCGCTCGAGCAGCGAGGACCACAGGAACCGGATCACGCGGTCGGTCGAAGCGATGAGCTCGAACACGTGCACGCCGAGGCTCGTCTCGTCGTGGAGGAAGCCCACGGCGCCCGCCACGCCCTCGCTGTCGGGCTCCCGCGCGACGAGGTAGGTCGCGTGCTTCGCCCGCAGCTGGAAGAACCCGTAGTGCAGCCGCATCGGGCCGAAGATCTCGCGGTTGCGCACGCGTCCGCGCTCGATGCGGAGCAGCGCCGGCAGGCCGAGGTCCGTGAGCTCCTCGACGGGGAAGCCGCCGTTCTGCGGGTAGGGCGGGCTGTCCTCGTCGACGATGGCGTCGGGCGGGAGCCCCGCGTTGCCGAGGCACGCGGCCGCCAGCGCCGCGGCCTCGGGGATGATGCGGGGATGGTTGCGGCGCAGGGTGAGAGCGGGACCGAAGTGCAGCCCCCAGATCGACGCGCTCTCGCGGCCCTCGAACTGGTACTTCATCGGGAGGAAGCCGAACGGCACGAGCCCGTGCGCGCAGCTGACGCGCTGGCTGTACGGGTGCACGCAGCGGTTCTGGGCGATGCCGACGTGCACCCGGTTGCGGACGTAGTCGATGCGGGCCTGCATCAGGAGCGAGCCGATGCCGCGACCCCGCGCGTCGGGGTGCACGACCAGGCGCCCGAGCTCGCCGAGCAGGTCGGAGTGGGCGCCGAGGTCGAACACGAACGAGGCCGTGCCCACGGGCTTCTCGTCGTCCACGGCGACGAGCATGATGATGTCGTCGGCGTACACCGACCGCTTCAGCCAGCCCTCGTCGAGGAAGCTGCGGTACGGGTAGTCGGGGCCGTACTGCGCCTCGAAGATCGCCCGGATCGCCGGGACGTCCGCCTCGACGGCCTCCCGGACGATCACGTCGCCCATCAGGACCCCAGGAGGTGGGCGCCCCCGACCCGCGCGACGCGATCGAGCCAGGCCGCCCCGAGCGGGAGGGCGTCTTCGTGGATGTCGAACCGGCTGGAGTGGGCCGGATACCCCTCGCGGCCCGGGACCTGGGCGCCGTACCGGATGTAGCAGCCCGGGATCTTCTCGAGGTAGTACGCGAAGTCTTCGCCGCCCATGTTCGCCGTGTGGAGCGTGGTGACCCGGTCGGGCCCCACGAGCTCTTCGGCGGCGCGGCGCGCGAGCGCGGTGGGACCGGCGTGGTTCACGACCGGCGGGGTGCCGTAGTGGACCTCGACGTCGATCTGCGCCCGGTGCAGCGCGCCGACGGCCTTCGCGATGCGTTGGATCGACTCGCACAGGTGGTCGCGGACGTCGTGGTGCTGCGCGCGGATCGTGCCCTCGAGTGTGGCCCGGCCGGCGATGACGTTCGGTGCCGAGCCCGCCTCGAAGCGGCCCACCGTGACCACCGACGGACGGGCGGGGTCGACCTCGCGGCTCACGACCGTCTGCAGCGCCGTGACGAGCAGGCTGCCGATGACGATGGCGTCGATCGCCTCGTGTGGACGGGCCCCGTGGCCCTGCTGGCCGCGGATCTCGATGTGGAATGTGTCGGTGGACGCGTTCACCGGGCCGTCGGTGACGACGAGCGTGCCGGGCGCGTAGTGCCGATCGAGGTGGCCGCCGAAGATCAGGCCGACGCCTTCGAGCACGCCCTCGGCGATCATGTTCTTCGCGCCGACGCCCTTCTCCTCGGCCGGCTGGAAGATCAGGCGGACCGGCAGCGGAGGCGGGTCGGCGAGGAGCATGGCCGCGGCGCCCACGAGCATCGACGTGTGGCCGTCGTGGCCGCAGGCGTGCATGACGCCCGCGTGCTGGCTGGCGAACGGCAGCCCGGTCTCCTCGTGGACGGGCAGCGCGTCGGTGTCGGCGCGGAGCGCGACGAACGGGCCCCGGTTGCGGCCGGGGAGCTCGGCCACGACGCCGGTTCCGGCCACACCCACGCGGGGCGTGATGCCCAGCGCGCGCAGCTCGTCGGCGATGCGGCCCATGGTGCGGTGCTCTTCGCACGAGAGCTCGGGGAAGCGGTGGAGGTCGCGGCGGAGCGCGACGATTCGCTCGGTGATGTCGGGCGGAGCGGTCATGCCGGCATCCTAGCAACGTTGCCGGAGGGCCCGCTCGATGTTGGCGCGCGCCGAATCCTCGAAGCGCTCGCGGAACGCGTCGGACAGGAAGATCGGGCGCGACAGCAGCCGCTCGAGGAACTGGCGCCGGCCGGCGTCGAAGATCCGGGGGGACGCGATCGGCGCGTACTCGTCGCGCACCTGGTCGCAGTACGTGTCGAACCGCTCGGGTGCGGCGCCCAGGATCGCCATGTCGCAGTCGAGGAAGAGCGCCGCCTCGGTGTCGACGTCGCCCCTCGCGAGCTTGCCGTGGTCGGCGGTGAGCCGCACCAGGGCCGCCGCCCGCTTCACGTTCGCGCCGCAGCGGAACCGCGCGCACCACGGGGCGACGAGATCGGCGGACCGGATCTCGTTGTCGCCGTGCCCCGCCTCGTACACGGCGTCGTGCAGGAGCACCGCCACCCAGGTGGTCTCGCGCGAGGCCCATCCGACGTGCGCGTCGACCCACGCCCAGTGCTCGAGCACCTCGGCGACGTGCGCCGCGGAGTGGTAGGCGCGGACCGGCGTCGCGTAGCGCTGCTCGATGTCCTCCCACCAGCCGGGAGCCACGGAGATTCCGGTCGGGAGCACGGGACTGTCCAAAGGAGCACGCTCCGGGGGTATGCTGGGCCCGTGGCGCAGCAACGCACGGACGAATCACGCCGATACCGCATCCTCGACGTCGTCGGGGAGGGCGGGTTCGGGAAGGTGTATCGCGCCCGTCTGGAGGGGGCCGAAGGCTTCGCCAAGGACGTCGCGATCAAGCTGCTGACCGACTCCGAGGCCCCCGAAGAGGTCCTCCAGAGGTTCCGCGACGAATCCCGGATCCTCGGCCTCATCCGCGACCGCGCGATCGTCACCGTCGACCCGCCGACCCGCCTCGACGGCCGCTGGGCCGTGGTGATGGAGTTCGTCGACGGCACGAACTGCGAGCGCCTGCTGCGGGCCAATCCGATCCCGCCGCGCCCCGCCGTCGAGATCGTGCAGGAGGTCGCCCGCGCGCTCGACAACGTCTACAACCAGCCCGGCCCCGACGGCGAGCCGCTGTGCCTCATCCACCGCGACATCAAGCCGGGCAACATCCAGGTCACGCCGTCCGGGGCGGTGAAGATCCTCGACTTCGGCATCGCGCGGGCCCAGTTCGCGTCGCGCGAGTCGCGCACCACGACCCACATCGGCGGCACGTTCGGCTACATCGCGCCCGAGCGGCTCGAGGGCGTCGACGGCCCGGCGGCCGACGTGTACTCGCTCGGCGTCGTGCTGGCCGCGCTGATCTGCGGGCGGCGGCCCACCGCGAAGACCCGCGAGAAGGTCGTCGATTGGGTGTCGAAAGACCCGGATCTGCAGAAGGTCTGGGACATCGCGATGTGGATGCAGACCCCCGAGCCCGACGAGCGTCCCACGGCCCGCGAGGTCGAAGACCGCTGCGCGGAGGTCGTCAACGAGCTCCGTGGGGGGGCGCTGCGCCGCTGGGCCGAGCGCGAGGTCCACGACCTCTCGCTCACGAACGACGATCGGCTCGTGGGCAGCGTGCTCACCGAGACCATGGCGTACCTCCCGCGCTTCGACACCGAAGACGCCGCGCTCGCGCTCGCCAGCCGCACCGACCTGTCGCCCCGCCGGAATCCCTGGATCCTCGCCATCGTCGCGAGCGTCGGTGCCGCGGCCGTCCTCCTCGGGGTCATCGGGCTCTCGCTGGCAGTCGGCTATCTGGCCGCGAACAGCGGCCAGAGCACGTCCACGGTCGAGGTCCCCATCCTGGTCCCCGAGAACGACGGCGTCGTCGATCCCACGGTCGAGCCGGAGCCGGAGCCGGAGCCGGTGGTCGAGCCCGAGCCGGAGCCAGAGCCGGAACCCGAGGTCGAGCCCGAGCCCGAGCCGGAGCCCGTGGCCTCTCCTTCGCCGGCGCCCGTCCGGCCCCGCCCGAAGCCGAAGCCGAAGCCCGAGCCTCCGCCCCAGCCGGCCGCGGCCACCATGCCGATCACGTTCGGCAGCATCCCCGTGGGCGCGAAGGTCTTCGTCGACGGCAAGTTCATCGGCAAGACCGCAATCGTCGGGCACCCCGTGCCCGAGGGCGCGCACGAGATCCAGATGTGGCTCGGCGAAGAGAAGGCCTCCCGCAACATCACGGTCGGGAAGCGCAGCCCCGTGCGGTACATCTGGAAGGGAGGCAGTGAGTGGCAGGTCTTCTACTGATCCTGGCGACGGCGTTCGGGGCCGACTGCGACCCGTCCGCCGCGCTCGACGCCGCCCGCGATTCGGTGCTGGCGCTCGACCTCGAAGGGGGCCGGGCCAAGCTGCAGGAGGTCGAAGACGCCTTCGCCTGCGGGCCGGCGACGAACGACCAGATCGCGCGCTTCTGGATCGTGACGGGCTCCCTCGCGTCGTTCGAAGGCGACGAGGCGAGCCGCGACGAAGCGCTCCGCGCGGCGCGTGCCGCGAGCACCACGCTGTGGATCGACGCGTTCGGTGACGAGCTCAAGGCCGTGTGGTCGGGGATCGCCGCGGGCGAGGGCTCCGCGACCCTGCGCCTGTCCGATCTGCCCGAGGGCTACCTCGTGAAGGTCGACGGGGCGGTGCGCGACGGCGGCACGCTCGAGGTCACGCCCGGCCTGCACCTGATCCAGGCCACGGGCGGCGATCACGTGTTCGGGCGCGTCGTCCGCGCGACCGAAGGCGACGACATCAGCCTGCCCACGGGTCTTCCCGAGCTGCCGAAGCAGGTCGCGGTCGCTCCCGACCCCGTGCCGGCGCCGGATCCCGTGAAGCCCGAGCCGAAGCCGAAGCCCGACAAGCCTCCGCGCGAGCCCGGCGACGTGAAGCTCGTCGCCATCCACGTGGGCCTCGGCGTGGGTGCGCTCGTCGGTCCGGGCTTCGATCTCGCCGACGTGGTCGAGCCCGCCGCGAAGATCGGGCCGCTCGTCGAGGTCGGGGCGGTCGTGCGTCCCGCCGAGTCGGCGTGGGCCCGCGTCGCGCTCGGCGCCGACATCGCGCTCGGCAGCCGGTTCGTGTACCTGGCGGGCGACGACACCGGGAAGTCCCTGCCGCTGGCGCCCGCGCTCATGGTGTCGGGCGGCCTAACGGTCGCCGAGAAGATCGACGTGGGCGCGCTCGTGGGGCTCCAGCTTCCGAGCCGCGTGCCGCTGCGCGCGGTCGCGGCCTACGGCATCACCGACATGATCCGCGTCGAAGCGCGCGGCGGGGTGAACCTGATCGGCGAGCAGACCGTCGAGAACGGCGCCCGCACGGGCTCGATGGTGGTCGAGCCCGGCTTCGCGCTGCTGGGCACCCTGGCTTTCTAGGGCGCCTGCGGGGCTACTCGCAGATCTCGAGGGCCAGGTTGCACTCCTGCGGCGGCGGGCACTGGCCGGGGCCGTTGCAGGGCGTGTAGCCGTCGACGCTGACGCCCATCACGCGCTGGCTGGTCACGTCGAGCTCGACGCAGCCGTCGCCCCCGACCGTCGTGCGGTCGGCGGTGTGCCGCGTGATGCGCGCGCTCGGGAAGCCCGTCACGCCGGCGTTGATGAGCTGCGTGATCAGCGTGACCGGCACGGTGCCCGTGCCGTCGTCGTCGAACTCGCAGGTGAGCAGCACCGGCGAGTTGCCGTGCTGGTCGATGTTGAGCTCGAAGAACACGGTCGATCGGCCGAGCCCGGTGGACGGCGTCCACGTGACCTCGAGGTCGGCGTCGTCGCGCACGACGAGCGTGTCGCCCGACGGAACCAGCGCCTGAACGCCCACGCCGTGGAGGTTCAGCGCGCCCCAGGGGCTGTCGGGGATGCGCAGCTCGACGAGCGCGTCGGGGTCGACGGGCGGGTTCGAGACCGCGGTGTTCGAGTAGTTGTAGCCGGGCACGAACGGGTCGATCCGCACGGACGGGTTGGACCCCGCGACCTCGACGGTGCCGAGATCCTGCGCCGCGGGGAAGGGGATGCACTCGTTCGCGAGGCTGCACGTCTGGTCGCCGGGGCAGGGCGGGTCGCAGAACGGATTCACCTTCTGGTCGAGGCGACAGTCGCCCGAGGCGTCGACGGGCGAGGGGATCGTGGCGGGGATCACGCCCGCCAGCACGGAGCCGTCGACGAAGCCGAAGTCTTCGCCGTTGTCGATGCGGAAGCCGCCCCAGCGCTGGTCGCGGGGACACGTGCCGAGCAGCTCGACCGTCGCGGGGTCACCCTCGGGCGGCGCGATGGTGTCGTCGGTGTCGGTGTCGGTGTCGTCGGTGTCGTCGGTGTCGACCGTGTCGGTGTCGGTGTCGGTCTCGGTGGCGGGCCCCTTGCACGCCCACAGCAGCGTCAGGGTGAGAATCGCTCGGTGGCGCAATCGCATCGGTCCTCCGTCGCGCAAACGTACCCGAGTGGATGAGCGACCGGCTAGATTCCACGCCATGACGAACATCCTCCTGACGCTGCTCACCGCCTGCAAGGCCCCCCAGACCGAGCCCATCCCCACGCCGCCCCCCTCGTGGGACTGCGTGATCACCGAGGAGGAT
This sequence comes from Alphaproteobacteria bacterium, assembly GCA_020632875.1. GTDB lineage: Bacteria > Myxococcota_A > UBA796 > UBA796 > JACKEQ01. The sequence continues at coordinate 160,279 of JACKET010000004.1, read as the reverse complement.
CCGGACTTCGCGAAGCAGATCGGCTGCCTCGACGACTTCGAGAAGCTCGCCGCGGATCCGCTCGACGCCTCGATCCCGGGCGCCAGCTCGATGAAGACGGTCCTCGACCGGGCCGACGGCAACGCGCTCTACTTCCAGAACTCCGAGCGGTACCAGATCCACTGGGAGTTCGCGTCCGAGTACCTCTCCGGCAACGGCCTGCCGATCGTCCAGCAGCTGTCGCAGTTCAACAGCATCGAGTACTACAGCCCCGATCGGCGCTTCGTGCTCGGCGCCATCACGTTCTACGAAGAGCCGGCCGTGTGGGCCTACGAGCTCTCGCCGTACGACACGGCCACGGCCGACATGATCGAGCTCGCGTACCGCGCGATCGCCGAGAACACGTACTTCGGGGGCGAGCTCCAGTTCCACCCCACGTCCGGCCAGATCGAGACGGTCGCTGCGCAGCTCCCGTCCGACATCCAGGTCATCTCGACCGAAGAGCTGTTCGCGGGCATCACGTACCAGCCGCTCAACATCGCCACCTCGATGGGGCGCCTCGACTTCCTCACGGAAGAGGATCTCGCGGTCCCGCCCGACTTCCGGTCCATCGTCGTGCTGCAGACCGTGCCGCTCGACCTCACCGCGACGGCCGGCATCATCACCGAGCAGTTCCAGACGCCCCTGTCGCACATCAACGTGCTCTCCCAGAACCGCGGCACGCCCAACATGGGCCTGCGCGGCGCGTGGACGAACGAGACGCTGCGGGCCCTCGAGGGCAAGTGGGTCGAGCTCTCGGTCGGGCCGTTCGAGTGGACCATCACCGAGGTCACGCCCGAAGAGGCCGAAGCGTGGTGGGAGGCGAACCGTCCCGAGCCGATCGACGTGACCCCGATGGACACGGCGACCACGGGTCTCGTCGACGTGCAGGACGTGGTCGATCGCGTCACGTACCCCGATCTGCGCGAGGCCATCGTGGCGGCCGTGCCCACGTTCGGCGGCAAGGCCAGCCACTACGGCGCCATGTCGACCATCGGCGACAACGTGCCGGTGCCGCCGGGCTTCGTCATCCCGGTCTACCACTACGACAAGCACATGACCGACAACGGGCTCTGGGCCATCGTCGACGACATGCTCGCCGATCCCCAGTTCCGCGACGACCCCGCCGTGCGCACCGCCCGGCTCGCCGATCTGCGCGCCGCCATCGCGTTCGCGCCGCTCGACACCGAGCTCGAGCAGGCCGTGATCGACGAGATCACGTCGGGTCCGTACGTCACCACGCGCTTCCGGTTCCGCTCGTCGACGAACGCCGAAGATGTGAGCGGGTTCAACGGCGCCGGCCTGTACACCAGCGAGACCGGCGACCCCGCCGACCCCGCACGCCCGGTCCGCAACGCCATCCGCGACACCTGGGCCTCGGTGTGGAGCGACCGGGCCTTCGCCGAGCGCAGCTACTACAGCATCGAGCACCGCAACATCGGCATGGCGCTGCTCTGCCACCGCTCGTTCCCCGAAGAGGACTCGAACGGCGTCGCCATCACCGGCAACATCTTCGACACCGCGGGCGTCGAGCCGGCCTTCTACATCAACGTGCAAGAGGGCGACAAGCCCGTGGTACGGCCCGATCCGGGCGATACGACCGACCAGATCCTGTACTACTACACGCAGCCCGGCCAGCCCATCGTCTACCTCGCGCACTCGAACGTCATCCCGTCCGGCGAGACCGTGCTGACGAACGCCCAGGTGAACGAGCTCGGCTCCACGCTGCAGGCCATCCACCAGTACTTCGCGCCGGCCTACGGCAACCTCGGCGGGTTCTACGCGATGGACGTCGAGTTCAAGTTCGACCACCAGTTCGACGCCCAGCCGACGCTCTACATCAAGCAGGCGCGCCCCTACCCGGACTGGAGCCGGTAGGCATTGCTCCTCCTGGTCCTGCCGCTCGCCTGGTCCGCAGAGGTCCAGCTCGAGCTCGACGATGCCGTGCAGCGCGCGTGGGAGGCGCACGCCGACGCGCTGCTCCAGGCCGCGCGCGTCGACGCCGCCGAGGCCGCCGTGGCTCCCGAGCGCGCCCCCGAAGACCCGCAGCTACGGGGTCGGATGGAGAACGTGGGGTCGCGCACCGACGTGCCCCAGTGGACGCTCCGCCTGCGCCAGGGCTTCGAGCCGCTCGGCGCCATCCGCGCGCGCGTCCGGGCCGCCCAGGCCGGCGCTGCCACCGAGCAGGCCGACCTCGAGGCCGTTCGCGCCGAGGTCCGGGCCGAGGTCGCCGCGCTGTTCGACGCGGCGCGCGTGCTCGACGCCGCGCTCGCCCAGGTCACCGCGGAGCGCGAGGCCTGCGACGCCTGGCTCGATGTGGTCGAGAAGCGCCGGAAGGCCGGTGTCGACGGGCCCGAAGCGGTGCTCGAGGCGCAGATGGCGCGCGTCGCTGCGGTCCGACGCGGGGTCGGTGTCGAGCGCGACCTGCAGGCATCCCGTGCCCTGCTCGGCGCGCTCGTCGGCCTCGACGAGGGGGACGTCGCGGTCCCGAAGGGTCCCGACCTCATGGAGTGGGTGCTCGCCGAGGCCGAAGAACCGGGCGACGCAGAGGGGGTGGTGCGCGCCCGCGCCCGCCTCGCCGAGGCCGAGGCCGAGAAGCGCGTCGCGAGTGCCGAGCGGACGCCCTGGATCGACTGGGTCGAGGGCCAGGTCGTGCTCGAGAGCGGCGCCGCGCCGGCCATCGGGATCGCTGCGGCCGCGAGCCTGCCGATGTTCTCGCTCACCGATGGCGCCGTGAAGGCCGCCGACGCCGAGGTGGGAGCCCGGCGCACCGCGCTCGAGGCCGAAGAGCGGAGCGACGCCGCGCGCCACGCCGCCGACCGCGCCGCATTCGAGGCCGCGAGCACGGCCGTCCGCGCGCTGTCCGAGGCGATCGACGCGATGGCCACGAGCCTCGAGGCCGAGCGCGAGACCCTGCGTCCCGACCGCTATTTCGAGCTGTCCGCCGACCTCGCCCGCGAGCGACAGGAGCTGCTCGAGCACGTCCACGACGCGGCGGTCGCCCGGCGCGCCGTCGAGCGGGGTGTCCGGTGAGGGGTCGCGCCGTCCGGCGAACCGGGGTTATGGTGCTGCCATGATGGTGCAGGCGAGCGCGAACGGTCCTGGTGCGGTGCCCGATCTGGCGGTGGCCGAAGCCCTCGCAGAGCCCCTGTGGGTCGCGACGAGCTGGATGCAGGCGCCTCCGTGGGCCCTGGTCGCCCTCGTCGTCCTCACCATCGCACTGATGCTGCTGTCGAACCGCACCCCCAGCGATCGCGAGCCCTCGGCGTCCTGACCTCGCCGAGCGGTCCTCACTTCAGCGGGATGGCGCGCAGCTCCTCGGCGAGCTTCACGAGCTCGGGCTCGAACGGGTGGGGCACGCGCCACACCAGCCGGAACGCGTCCTCCCGCAGGGCCTGGTCGGGCATCAGCTCGCGCATGCGGCCGCTCGCGAGGTCGTCGCGGATGAAGTACCGCGGCAGGACCGCGACCCCGACGCCCTCGAGCACCTGGTACCGGATGGCCGCGATGCCGCCCATGTACATCTGCTTCTCGAACGGCCATGGGCTCGCATCGGGCAGCGCGTCGAGCAGGTAGCGGAACAGCGGGAGGTCGGAGCTCACGTCGATCAGCGTGAGGTCGTGCACGTCGTTCGGACCGCGCACCCGCTGCGTCGTGCCGACGAACGCGTAGTCTTCGTTGTGGAGCGTGGCGTAGCGGACCGTGCCGCTGGTGAGGCGGGTGGACGTGACGGCCGCGTCGATCTCGCCGCGCTGCATCCGCGCCATCAGGTCGGGGCTGTCGCCCATGTAGAGGTGGATGGTGCGCTCGGGCGCCTGTTCCTGGAGCTGGGCGATGGACGGCGCGAGCCACGAGATACCGAGCTCGAACCGCGTGCCGATGGTGAGCTCGTAGGGGACGATGGCGGCCGTGTCCTGGGCGATCTCGCGGCACCGCTCGGCGTCGCGCAGCAGCTGGCGCGCATGGGGGAGCAGTCGTCGCCCCGCGTCGGTGAGCTGGGCGCGGCGGGTCGTGCGGTCGAACAGCCGGGTGCCGAGCTCTTCCTCGAGGCGCCGGATGCGCTCGCTGAACGCGCCCGGCGACAGCGCCACCCGACGCGAGGCCGCGCGGAAGTTCAGGGTGTCGGCGGCGGCCGAGAAACACTTCAGCGAGTCGATGTCCACGTCATCTCCCGCGCGCATCTTGGCACACCCGGTCGCGCGCGGGTGGCGCGGCCCGCGTCGCGTGTTGGGGTAGGATGCCGCCCATGCGCAGCCGTACCTCCACCGTCGCCGCCCTCGTGGCCGTCACGCTCACCGGCCTCGCCTGCGGAGGCGTGGGCTCGGGGGGCGCGGGCCCGGGCGACCCCGCCGAGCTCGAGTTCGCGTCGCAGAAGGGGCCGGTGCCCGACGACGGGCCCGCCGCGGCCGAGGGCCTCGGCGCCGAGCTCCGCTTCCCGGTGGGCGGCGGCGACGTGAGGGTGTCCGACGACAAGCACGTCGAAGTCCTGCATGTCTCGGCGTTCGACGCCGGCTACCAGTGGTCCGACTACAAGGCCCGCCTCGAAGAGGAGGGCTGGGTCTGGAAGCCCACGAACGTCCCGCCCTTCGAGGGGATCTTCGAGAAGGATCGGAAGCGGATCCTGCTCTCGTGCGAGCTCGCGGGCACCTCGGTGTGGGTGAGGGCGCGCCGGCTTTGAAGCCTGCCGAGGTGATCGGGCGCCTCGACGAGGCGACCCGGCTGCGTGCCGCGCTCGAGCCCGACGATGCCGTCGTGGCCGTGGTCGGGCCGGGGGGCGCGGGCAAGACGCACCTCGTGAAGGCCGTCGTGGAGGGCGTCCTGGCGGACGTGTCGCTGTGTGCAGACGCCCAGGCGGTCGCCGAGAGCGTCGCCGCCGCGATGGGGCTGGCGCTCGACGGCGTGGGCGACGTGGCGCGCGTGGGCCGCGTGCTCGCCGAGCGCCGCGACACGCTCGTGCTGGACGGGTGCGAGCCCGTTCTCGACGCCGTGCTCGGCTGCGTGTGGGAATGGCGGGGGGCGTGCCGCATCGTGATGACGAGCCGCATCCGGCCCATCGGGTTCCCGGTGGTCACCGTCGGCCCGCTGGGGCTGCCCGTGGCTCCCGTGGACGTGCTCGCGTCGGAGGCCGGGCGGCTGTTCCTGAACCGCGCCCAGCTCGTGCGCCCGGGCTGGCGGCCCGATGCCGACGAGCTGCCGCGGATCGCCGAGATCCTGCGCCGGCTCGACGGGCTGCCGCTCGCCATCGAGCTGGCCGCCGCGCGGCTGCGCATCCTCGGCACCCGGCAGCTGCTGGAGCATCTCGAGCAGCGGTTCCGGCTGCTGTCGGGCCCGAACGCGTCGCTCCAGGGCGTGCTGGAGGCGAGCTGGGCCCTCCTGGAGCCCGCGGAGCGGGGGCTCGTGACGCGGCTCGCGTGGTTCCGCTCCGGCTTCGGGCTGGAGGCCGTCGAGGAGCTCGCCGGCGACTCCATCGCAGCCGTCGACCTGCTCCAGCAGCTGCAGGACCACTCGCTCGTCCGCACCTGGGAGCCTCCTCGGCTTCCGGGCGTGCTGTGGTACGGCCTCTACGACAGCGTGAGGGAGTTCGCGCTCCGCCAGGGCGAGGTGCCGAGCGCCGCACACTGGCTCGTCGCGCACTGCTTCGCGCTGTCGGCCGGAGCGACGGGGGCCGACGTGGGGCCCGTGCTGGAGCGGCTCGCGCAGTGGGCACCCGACCTCGAGGCCGCGCTGGCCGAGGGGATCGCCGCCGGCGACGTGGAGCTCGCGACCCGCGCGGCCCTCGCGCTCGACCCGCTGTTCAAGATGCGCGGCCCGGTGCGGCGGAGGCGGGAGGTGCTCGCCGAGGTGCTGCCGCTCGGCGGCACCCTGGCCGACGTGGTGTACCTCACGGCGATCGACGCGCGGGCCGCCAAGGCGGACCTCGACCGGCTCGCGCGGATCGCGGACGGCGGCGGGCGTCGCGCGGCCTGGGCGGGGCGCTCGCTGGCCCGCGAGCTGGCCGACCTGAACGACCTCGACGGGGCGCTGGCGCGGGCCGAGCAGGCGGTGGCGCACGACCCGCGGGACGTTCGCGCCCACGCGGTGCTCGGCGAGATCCTGCTCGAGGCCGGGCGCCCTCGCGAGGCGGCCATCACGTACCGCCGGGGTCTCGACATCGCGCGGTCGAAGGGCGAGAAGCGCTACGAGGCCGGCACGCTCGGCTTCCTCGGCATCGTCGAGCAGGAGCTCGGACGCCACGCCGAGGCGACCGCCGCGCTCCAGGAGGCCATCGCGCTCCTGCGGTCGCTCGGCGACGACCGGGGTGCGTCGCTCTACACGCAGACGCTGGGCGAGCTGGCGCTCGAGCAGGGCGACACCGAAGGCGCGATCGCGGCGTTCACCTCGGCGCGCGCGGGCCTGAAGGCGGTCGGCGAGCAGCGGTGGCAGTCGTACTGCCTCGCGGGCACCGGCTTCGCGCACGCCCTCCGTCGGGAGACCGAGACTGCGCGCACCCTGCTGACCGAGGCCGTCGCGCTGTCACGCGAGCACGACGGCTCCACGCTGCGCTGCGTCGTGCTGTCTGCGACCGCGGCGTTCGAGGCGCTGACCGGGGGGCTCGGCGTGGCCGAGCGCCTGCTCGACGAGGCGAAGCAGGCCGCTTCGTCGCGGATCGTCGGCACGCTGGCGGCCGCGGAGTGCGCCGTCGAGCTCGGCCGGGCATTCGCGGCCCGTGCGGGCGGGGATCTCGATGCGTACGGAAGGCATCGCGAGGCCGCGGTCGCCGGGCTGTCCGGGTCGTCGGGGTGGCGCGTCGAGGGCCGGCTGATCGGGCGGTGGGTCGAGCTGCACCTCGCGGAACGCCCGTCGCGACGGCCCGATCTGGTGTGTGCCGAAGATGCCGCGTGGTTCGAGATCCCCGGTCAGCCGCGGGTCTCGCTCGAGACGCGGGTCGCGAACCGCCGCCTGCTCCTGTGTCTGATCGAGGCGCACGGCGCGACGCCGGGCGTCCCCGTGAGCGTCCCGGACCTCGTCGCCGCCGGGTGGCCGGGCGAGCGCATGCTGCCCACGGCGGGCGCGAGCCGCGTGTACACGGCCATCGCGACGCTCCGCCGGGCCGGGTTGAAGTCCTTCATCGAGAAGGTCGGGTCGGGCTACATGATCCGCGACGAGGCGGTCATCGCGAGGGGGTAGCACGGCCTCCGGATTCCGTCGGCCACCGCCCGCAAGCGGGCGTCGTCCCGACGAAATCTCCACCACTGAACGTCTCGACGGGACCTCGGTACCCCCTGTGAACGCGGCTGGAACGCCGCGTTCCGGGGGCACAGAGGTCTTGACCGTCAAGACGTTTCCGGTCCGCCTGTCCCGATCGTGCCAGAGCCCTCGCGAAACGCCCTCCAGCACGAGAGGATCGGGTGTCGCATCCCCTCGACCGGGAGCCTTCAGCGGCTTGAAGCCGCTGACTCCTCCCTGTGAATCCGGGTCAGACCCGATTTGGACAGCTAGCGGATCGGGTGTCCCATCCACTCGACCGGCCTCAGTAGGGTCAGACCGGTCAGACCCACAGCGGCCGGCCTCAGTAGGGTCAGACCCCACAGCGGCCGGCCTCAGGAGGGTCAGACCCAGACCCCACAGCGGCCGGCCTCAGTGGGGTCAGACCGGTCAGACCCCACAGCGGCTTCGGCGCCCGCGGTACGCTCGGCTCTCGGGGGGCCGTCAGGGCCAGGTGGCGTCGAACAACCCGGTGGCGTCGAGGAATCGCGGCACGGCACCGCCCACCAGCGGCGGGAACAGCACGAGCACGGCGGTGGGCTTGGCGGCCGCGGCGTCGGGCACGCGCGCCTCGATGTACCAGCGGTTCCGCTTCTTCCGCACGTCGCACCACACGAGGACCGTCACGTGCAGGTCGTCCGCCGTCAGCCCGCTCGGCGCGAGGCGCAGCGGCGTCACGCCCGTGTGCGTCGCGTCGACCAGACCCACGCCCACCCACGCGCTGTCCCAGAGGGGCACCGTGGGCTTCTCGCCGTCGAACGACCCCCGCAGGACGAGGTCTCCGCCGTCGACGAGCCGCTCGAACTGCGGCTTGCCCTTGCGGCGCAGGGTCTGGAGCACGCTGCCGTGCAGCTCGATGTCGGCGGAGAACAGGTTCGGCTTGTCGCCCTTGCTCTCGCACTTCGCGCCGAGCCGGAGCGGCAGGCTTCCCGGCGTGCTGGTGAAGTGCGCGACCCCGGTGGGCGCCGCCGTCGGCAGGTTGGCGAAGGCCGTGGTGAGCGCGTCGCCGAAGTAGCGACCGTACAGCGTCGCCGCGCCCTCGTAGGCCTGAGCGACATACTCCCAGCGGGTTCCGGCGTAGCTGCCGAACTCCCCGCAGGGGCTCGTGACGGTGAGCGGCCACTGGCCCTGGGTGACCGTGTCGCGGATGCGCGCGGACAGCATCTGGGACAGCTCGGCCGGACACGCCGCCAGGCTCCACCAGGGCCCCGATGGACGCGACATCGTCAGCAGCCGGAGCGGGAGGGGGTTCGGCGGGGACTCGAGCCGCGGGAGCCGGGCCTTCGGCGCCTGCTGCTCCTGGTACTCGGGCTTCTCGCGCATGCCCTCCTGGAAGATGTCGCCGACCGGGGACGCCGCGAGCTCGGACCCGCCGAGCGCCGGCCCGCCGAGCACGCCCTGGTCGTCGCAGCCCGCGAAGACCGGGTCGAAGTCGTCGTACGCGAAGGACAGCTTCAGATCGTCCGCGTACGCGAGCGCCTGGCGGTCGAGCACGTCGAAGAGCGCGGCTCCGAGGGCCTTCCCGACCCGGCGGACCATGCGGACGCCGCCGTCCATGTCCTCGCCGACGTCCTTCACGTCCTCGAGGTTCATGCCGCGCGGCTTGAGGTTGGCATCGCCCACCGAGCCGCCGCCGATGCCGACGGGCACGGGAGTATCGAGCTTGCGGCGCGCGTACTGCGCGGCGAAGCCGTTGGCGTCGGAGCAGAAGACCGCGTGGCGGAACGACAGCAGGCTGGGCGTCGCGTTGAGCGTGGCGAACGCGCCGATGAGGGGGCCGTTCCGCCCGTCGGGGCGGCGCTCCCGCGCGACGAGCACGTGCATCCGCGCGTCGACGAGGGCCCGGTCGAGCGGGTCGGGCTCGAGCTTGCGACGCTTGCTGTGGATCTTCACGGCGGCGATGTCGAGGAACGGCCCGAGGCGGCCGCGTCCGAAGCCATCTTCGATGAGGGCCTCGAGCGTGTCGGGCGTGGCGGGGGAGAGCGGGCCGGACGGCGCCTTCTGCTGCCACGTGCCGGGGGTGTTGGGACCGAGCGTGCCGGGGAGGAAGTCGGGCGTGCCGATGGGGACGGGGCCCCCGAGCCAGGCGGGGGTAGGGGAGTCGGAGAAGCGGAGCCCGAATGCGCGCCGATTGGCGTCGTCGAGGGGCGGCGGGTCGGACCACTGGTAGTCGTCGGGGTCGTCGGAGGTCTGCTCGCCGTCGAGGGCGGCCCCGCTGCGGTTGACGAGCCAGTCCCACAGGAGCGGGGCGGCGAGGCCGAGCTTGGCGCGGCGCAGGGTGACGAGGTCTGCGGTGCGCTGGGCGGGCCCGAGGATGGCGCGGATACCGGCTTCGATCCGGTCGGACAGCGCGTCGGCCGTCGCCTGGTCGAAGTGGTCCGGCCAGTTCGTCTTCACCCACGCGGGGCCGGCGAGCCGGTCGTAGCTGTGGTTGCCGTAGAACGACGAGGGCCCGCGGTGGGTGTGGCTGCCGGCGATGAAGATGCGCTCGGTCGTGAGCCCTTCGCCCGCCAGGCGCGAGCCCAGGCGCTCGTGGAGGTACCGCGAGCCGGCGTGCAGATCGGCGGTCACGAGGGCGACGCGGTTGCCGTCGTCGTCCTCGATGAGGAGGATGTTCGCGAACAACCGCCCGAAGCAGCCCTGGGCGCTGTTCGCCGTGGGCCCGTGCCCCCCGAGGCCGACGCCGAGCTGCGGGGTGAGGTCGACGCGTGCCGAGCCCGCGCGGAGGCGGTTGCCGGCAGGCGGATCGACGCGTGTGGGACGGGGGATGTCGAAGGGCATGGGCCTCCTTGCACGCCCTCGTGTGGATGTCAGCACACTGAGGGCGACTCGCGGGCCCAAGTATGCGACATTGTGCGTCCGACGATCAGGGGCCGTGGATGTCCAGCAGCAGGGACGAGATGATCGGTGGGGTCCTCGCGGGCCGCTACCAGCTCGTCGATCACATCGAAGAAGGCCGATTCGGGGACTTCTGGAAAGCAAAGGACCAGAAGACCGGCAGCACGGTCGCGGTGAAGCTGCTCAAGCCCGAGATGTTCTCCGATCCCGAAGCTTTCAAGCGGTTCGAGCGCGAAGCGCAGCTCCTGTCCGAGTTCCGGCACCCGAACCTGCTGCGGGTGCTCGATCACGGGCGTACACCCACGGATGTCCCCTGGGTCATCACCGAGTACATCCAGGGCCGCATGCTCTCGGAGGACATCAGCGATCTCGCGCTGTCGGTGAACGAGGTCACGTACGTCGGCGCGCAGATCGCCGCGGTGCTCTACGCGGCGCATCGCGAGGGCATCGTCCACCGCGGCATCAATCCCGAAGCCATCTTCCTGTGCGAGGCGTACGGCGACAAACACCACGTGAAGGTGCTCGACTTCGGCCTGGCCCACCTCGACGAGATCTACGGCGGCGAGCAGCTCACCCAGGTCGGCCAACGCCTCGGCAACGTCGAGTACATGGCGCCCGAGTACATCGAGCACTTCGTGCTGAACGCGAAGACCGACATGTACGCGCTCGGCATCCTGCTGTTCGAGATGCTCTGTGGTCAGCCGCCTTTCGTGGGTCGCAAGCGCGACGTGATGATGAAGCAGGTCCACGACGTGCCGTACAAGGCGAGCGAGCTGTGCGAGCAGAAGGTCCCGCCGTGGCTCGACGCCCTCATCGCGGCCCTCCTCGAGAAAGACCCCGACAAGCGGCCCGAGAACCTACTCGTGGTCGGGAAGGCCCTGATCGCGCGGCGTTTCCCGCTGGATTGAGCCGGGGAGCCCGGCCTTCGGCCTGCGAGCCCGGCTTGCGAGCCGCGAGCTTCGCTGGAACGCCGCGTTCCCGGGGGCACATGGATCTTGACCGTCAAAAGACGTTTCACGGGGCCGGGGCCAGGGCCTGCGGGGACTACACCCACCCGGCATGACTCGCCGTGTGGGGCCTGGACGCAGAGCCGGGTCGAACTGCGCCTCTCGCACGCAGAGCCGGGTCGAACTGCGCCTCTCGCACGCAGAGCCGGGTCGAACTGCGCCTACTCCCTTCCGGGCCGGAGGTTGATGGATGATTATCGGCATTCATCTGTTGCCGCCGGGCTCGGGATTCGGTGTGCGGGTGCGATCGGCGCAGTTGAGGACGGCTCTGCGTCGTTCAGGCGCATTTCGCAGCGGCTCTGCGTGGCGGTTCGGCCTGCGAGCCCGGCCTTCGGCCTGGGAGCCCGGCCCCGGGAGCCCGGCCTTCGGCCTGCGAGCCCGGCCTTCGTCCTGCGAGCCCGGCCCGGGAGCCCGGCCTTCGTCCTGCGAGACCGGCCTTCGGCCTGCGAGCCCGGCCTTCGGCCTCCGGCCTCGTGCCTGCGAGCCCGCGAGCTTCGCTCGCTGCGAGAGAGGAGCTCGAACCGTCGACTCTCGCAGCGGCCGCAGGCCGCGGGCTCGCAGCGATGGCCGGAGGCCGTGCGGGCTCGGAGCGAGCGCAGCGAGCGGGCTCCGGCTGTCTCGTTCCGTCTGAGGGCGTCGCCGGTCGGGCCTGCTTCCGATACACCGGGTGGACTGCCTGAAGAGGGGAGCGAATGTCGTCCAGGGTCGTGAACTTCGTGAATGCCGCGCTGGGAGGCGTGATCGGCGGGGCCGTGCTCGGGCTCGTCGAGAGCCTGTTCCTGCTCGTGACCCAGGGCGCTCCCGACCTGCTGTCCCCCGTGTACGCCCTGGTGCTCTACGGGCTCATCGGCCTGCCGTTCGGAATCGCGGCGGGGTTTGCCATGCTCGGTGTCGCGCGCGTGCGGGAGTGGGGCGACACGGAGCCCCACCTGGCGACCACCATGGGCGCGACCTTCGCGGTGTCGCCCATGCTGCTGTTCATCCTGTTCTACCTGGGCAACAAGGTCGTCTACCACGAGCAGGGCGTGCCCACGACCGGCAAGCTCGCCATCCTCGTCATCGTCGCCGGGTACGCGCTGCTCGAGCTCACCGCGGGCACCATGGCCAACAAGCGGCTCGGCCTCACCGCGCTGCACAGCGCAGGCGCCTGGGTCGCGCTGGTGCTGTTCTTCGGCGCCGTCTCGGCCATCCCGATGGGCGACCCGCGCTCCGGTTGGGCCCACGGCAAGTCCGTCCCGGGCGGCATGGCCGACAACCCGAACGTCCTGATCATCGCGGTCGACACGCTGCGGGCCGACTACCTCGGCACCTACGGGAAGGAGGGGAACCCCACCCCGGTCATCGACGCGCTCGCGAGCGACGGCGTGGTGTTCGAGAACGCCAGCGCCCACGCGAGCTGGACGCGCAGCTCCTTCGCCTCGCTGTGGTCGAGCCGCATCCCGTCCTCCCACAACGCCGACACCAAGGCGAGCCGCATGAGCAACGACCTCGTGCTGCTGTCCGAGGCCCTGCACGATGCCGGCGTGACCACGGCGAACCTCGCCAACAACATCAACGTGACGGCGACGTTCAACTTCGACCAGGGCTACGACACGTTCATCTACGAGGCGCCGCACTACCACTTCGGCGCGACCGAGAGCGTGTTCGGCCTGACCTTCTACAAGGTCGTCCACAAGCTCCGCGAGAAGCTCGGCGGCAGCAAGGAGGTCGGAACCTTCTACCAGCCCGCCGAGGTCGTGCTCGACGACGCGAAGGGCTTCATCCAGGCGAACCGCGAGGGCCGCTGGATGCTCGGCGTCCACCTGATGGAGCCACACGATCCGTACTTCGAGCACCCCTACCTGATGGGCCAGGGCGACGCGGAGTTCAACGGCGTCGGTTTCGCGCGCGCCGAGGTCGAGAGCCCGAAGCTCGACCAGGCCGAGTACCTGAAGAAGGTCTACTTCGACGAGATCAAGCACATGGACAAGAAGCTCGCGCCCTTCGTGGCGTGGCTGAAGTCCGAGGGTCTCTACGACGACACGCTGATCGTCCTCACCGCCGACCACGGCGAGGAGTTCGGCGAGCACGGCGGGTTCTGGCACGGCACGACGCTCTACGAGGAGCAGATCCACGTTCCGCTCGTCGTGAAGCTCCCGAAGAACGCCCACGCCGGTGCGCGGGTCGGCTGGCAGGCGCGGCTCGTCGACGTGGCGCCGACCATCGCGACCGCGATGGGGGTCCAGGTGAAGGACGAGTGGGGCTGGATGGGCTCCGACCTCGTCGCGCAGGTGCAGCTCGACGCCGAGATTGCGGAGCTCGAGAAGCGCGAGCTCGACGACGCGCGGAAGACGGTCGACGAGCTGTCCGAGCAGCGCGACGCGGGGCTCCTCGGCGCCGACCAGCTCGACGAGCTCGCGAAGGCCGAGGCCCGCATCGCGAAGGACGAAGCCGACCCCGACCCCTGCGCGCTCTACGCCGTGAAGGGCGACCGCACCGTCTACGCCGAGCAGGACTTCGAGGGGAACGTGCTCTCGGCGCTGAAGGCGGGCGGATTCAAGCTGATCGTCGCGAACGCCGACAACCCGCGCGGTCTGCCCGAGACGGAGCTGTTCGACGTCCGCGCCGATCCCCACGAGAAGGCGAACCTCGCGGCCGTCGGGTCGCCCGTGTGCGGCCAGGCGCCGTCCGCGCGCGTCCCCGAGATGAAGCAGAAGCTCGAGGACGATCTCGCCACCGCAGCGTCCGGTGCGCCGATCGTCGAGCAGGAGGCCGAGATGTCCCAGGCCGAGGTCTGTCAGCTCTGCGCGCTCGGGTACATGTCGGGTCCTGCCTGCGACGAGTGTTGATCGCTTGGGCAGGGGAGCGCGGTTCCGCCTCGGGTGGACCGTGGACCGAAGGGCGTCCGAGCGGATTCTCCCCGCTCGGGTGGAGTAGACCGGTCCACGGTCCACGGTCCACGGTTCACGCCGACGGCACGGCCGGCCGCTGTGGGGTCTGACCCTCCTGAGGCCGGCCGCTGTGGGGTCTGACCCTCCTGAGGCCGGCCGCTGTGGGGTCTGACCCTCCTGAGGCCGGCTGCTTTGGGGCTGCTCCACGGTCCACGGTCCACGGTCCACGGTCCACGGTCCACGCGGTCCGCGGAGGCCGGCTGCTTTGGGGCTGGGCACACTCCACGGTCCACGGTCCACGGTCCACGGTCCACGGTCCACGGTCCACGGCCCACGGTCCACGGTCCACGGTCCACGGTCCACGGTCCACGGTCCACGGTCCACGGTCCACGTCCACGCTGACGGCACGGACCCGCTCAGCGCCCCAATCGGGCACGCGCACGCGCACGCGCACGCGCACGGGCTTCCCGGTCCACGGTCCACGGTCCACGCCCACGCTCAGGCGGGCGGAGGCTCCATCCACGGCGGGATCGGCACCGGGTCGTAGCCGCCGGGGAAGAACGGCTGGCAGCGCAGGATGCGCTTGAAGCCCATCCAGATTCCGCGCACGCCCCACAGGGCGATGGCCTCGCGCGTGTACTGCGAGCAGCTCGGGTGGTAGCGGCACGCCGGCGGCAGCGCGGGCGAGAGGAACCGCTGGTAGAGCTTGATCGGCGCGATGAGGACCGCGGAGAGCCAGCTCGCGTTCTGCTCGGCCAGGAAGGCCTGGCTCTCGGGATCCGGCTTCGTGGAGCACATCGGGACCTCTACCAGGGGATCTCTATCCCGTCGCGGAAGAACCCTCCGCTCGGCCCGTCGTCGTCGAGCGTCGCGGCCCAGACGATGCCGCTGGCGCCCGTCGTCACGTCGCGCGTGGCGTTCGGGCCGCCGAGGTCGGTCTTCACCCAGCCCGGACACACGGCGTTGATGTGAATGGCATCGCCGAGCTCCGCGTGGAAGATGCGGGTGAGGGCCGACAGCGCGGCCTTCGAGAGCCGGTAGCCCGGGAACCCGCCGCCCATCTGGGACAGCCCGCCCATGCCCGACGACACGTTCACCACGTTGCCGCGGCTCTTCACGAGCAGCGGGGCGAGCGCGCGGGTCACGACGAACGCGCCGACCGTGTTGTTCTCGAAGGTGCGCTTCAGGATGTCGGGCGTCGTGTCGAGGATGGTGGACCTGCGGGGGTCGTCGAAGATGGCGCCGGCGTTGTTCACCAGCGCGTCGAGGCGCCCGAACCGGGACTGGATCATCGCGGCGAGCGCGGCCGCGCGGGACTCGTCGGTCACGTCGAGCGCGAACGGCACCACGCGCTCGTCGCCGAGCTCGCGGTTCATCGCGGAGGCCGCGGCCTGCGCCTTCTCTTCGGTGCGCGCCGTGAGCACCACGGTGTAGCCGAGGTCGGCGAGCTGTCGTACGCACTCGCGGCCCAGGCCGCGGTTGGCTCCGGTCACGACGGCGACGCGCTGGTCGTGCATGGGTCCTCCGGTCAGTCGGCGAGCAGGCTCGCATACTTCCGGCCCGCGAGGCGACGGGGATCCGTCTCGCGGACCGCGAGCCGATCGAGCGCATCGAGCCACGCCCGGTAGAACTCGGCGGCCTGCTCGCGGTCTTCGTTGTCGATGGCGGACTTCACGGCGTCGAGCAGGGGGCGGTGCGCGTCGGCGTAGCGGTGCGCCGCCACGAAGTGGCTCGCGACCAGGGCCGGGGGAGCGCCCGTGGCGGCGAGGTGATCGGCGATGCGGCCGTGGGCGATGCGCGTCGCAGGCTCGTCCGAGACGAGGTGCCGCGCGGCGGGCGACAGCCAGCGGAACACGCCGCCCTTCTCCTCGAGCACCCGGGCGTCGCACAGGCCCCGCGTGAGCTCGGTGATGTCGTCGCCGCACAAGGTGGTGAGCGCCTTGCGGTGGACGATGTTCCCGTAGGCCGCGGCGACCTGCAGGCACTCCCAGCGGACCGGGGTGTTCGCGATGCGCTCGAGCGCCTGGCGCACCGTGGTGGCCAGCGCGCCGGGCACGCGCAGGCGGGCGCCGTGCGGCCGCCGCCAGCCCTCGGGGCTCGCGCGCAGCTCGCCGCGCCGGGCGAGGTCGCGGAGGGTGGCCAGCGCCAGCCCGGGATTGCCGTCGGCCCACTCGACGAGGGTGGCCATCAGCGCCTCCTGCAGGGGCAGGACGGAGGTCAGCAGCTTGCGGATGTCGTCGTCGGGCAGCCGCGGGAGCTCGAGGTTCTCGATGAGCCGGTTGTTGCGGGGTGCGTGGCGGGCCGGCGCGTGCATCGCGAACAGCACGGCGCCCTCGCCCTCGCGCACGGCGATGTCGACGAACTCGGGCACCGCGGCGTCGTGCGGGTCGAGCAGCACCAGGGCGAGCCGGTTGCCGCGGCGCTTGTGCAGCGCCCGCATCACGCGGACCGCCAGCGCCGCCGGGTGCTCGGGCACCGGGCCGTCGAGCAGGCCGCCGAATCCGACGCCCGCGTCGTGCCAGACGACCTCGGAGAACCCGAGCTCGTGCGTGCGCGCCGCCAGCCACTTCAGGAGCGCGCGGCGGCCGCTGCCCAGGGGCCCGCTGACCATCACGGCCTTCGGCCGGTCTTCGCGGTAGCAGCTCTTCACGAGCTCCCACAGGTGGTCGCGCTCGTGCCGGCGTCCGACGAGGATCGGCTCGCGCTCGTGGACCAGCGCCAGGCCCGCGTCGGGCACCTGCATCGGGGTGGTCTCGGGCATCCGCCAGGTCTCGGGGAGCCGGATGTGCCCGACGGAGCCCGCGGGACGCCCGATGGTCTCGAGCGCGTTCGCGCCCACCGTGGGCATCAGGCTGACCTCGCTGTACGACCGCGTGGGCATGACGCTCGGGCGGTCGGCGGGCGGGAGCTGCGGCTGCTGGAGCTCCTCGTCGAGCTGGAGCAGCTCGATCAGCGCGTCGGAGGCGCGTGTGTAGCGCCGGCTCGGGTCTTTCTCGAGCAGGCGGCGCACCCAGCCCTCGAACCCCTTCGGATGGGGGATGGTCGGCTCGAGCTTCGGCAGGGGCGCCTTGGAGTGGAGCTCGGCCATCTCGACCTTGCTCTTGCTGTGGAACGGCGGCGCTTCGGTGAGCAGGCCCCACGCGAGGCAGCCGAGCGCGTAGAGGTCGGTCCAGGGGCCGTGGGTGGAGCCGACGACGTACTGCTCGGGCGCCATGAACTCGAGCGTGCCGGCGATGCCCTGCCGCGTGTCGGACCGCAGCAGCGCGAGCCCGAAGTCGGTGAGCCGCACGCCGTCGGCGGGGTCGCGCCCGGCCAGCAGGATGTTGTCGGGCTTGAGATCGAGGTGCAGCACGCTGCGTGCGTGCGCGTGGGCCAGCGCGTCGAGCAGGCTCGTGAGCACGACCCGGATCTGGGACCAGTCCATCCGGCCGATCCAGCGGGTGAGGGTGCCGCCGCGCACGTACTGCAGGGCCAGGTAGGGGCTGTCGCCGAGGATCTTGCCGCCGGACAGGCGCTGCGCGGCCATGCCCGCGCGGCCGTGGTCGAGCATGCCCACGATGTTCGGGTGGGACAGCGCGGAGACCGCCTTCATCTCGTTGTCGAAGATCTCCCAGGCGGCATCGCCGTACTTGATCTCCTTGCTGACGACCTTGAGCGCCGCGGGCGTGTCGCTGTCGACGTGCCGCCCGAGCCAGACCTCTCCCATGCCGCCCGCGCCGAGCTTCTGGAGCGCGAGGAACGGACCGATGGGCAGGGCCGCATTGCGCCGCCGCAGCTCCTTCACGAGGTCGGGCGCGGCGTCGTCGGTCGCCAGCCCCATGACGACCGCGGCGCGGCCGGCCTGGATGGCGTCGGCCCGCCGGGCCATGCGGCGGACCGCGCGCTCGGCGAGGTCGACGACGTCGGGGTCGAACGGGTGGTTCTCGAGCGCCAGGCGAGCGGGCGTGCCGTGCCGTGCCCACACGTCGTCTTCGGTGTCGCCGCGGCTCGTGGGGCCGATGGCGAGCCCCAGCAGGTGGGCGATGCCATTGAGGACGGTGTGGTCCTGGGTCTCGACGAGCAGCGCGGGGATGGCGTTGGCGGCGGCGTCGAGGTCGCCCACGGCGATGTCGGCGAGCACCAGGTTCATGCGCGCGATGCGGGCGAGGGGATGCGTGTCGCCGAAGAGCTCGAGCGCCTTGCGGTACTGCTCGCGGGCGCCTTCGATGTCGCCCTCCATCCGGCTGACCTCGCCCCCGTCGAGGTACACCATGCCCTCGAGCTGGTTGTCGACCGTCTCGGCGAGGCCCTTCCGGGCCGCGTCGATAAGCGCACGTGCGCCCTCGACGTCGCGGTTGCGGATGGCGAGCGGGAGGCGGTGGAACAGCGTCTTCACTGCGGCCACCGACTCGCCTTCCGCCTCGAACAGGCCGGCCGCGCGGATCAGGTCTTCTTCGCCGGCCGCGTCGCCGGACTGGATGCGGTACCGCCCCAGCGCTGTCAGCGCCTCGGCCACCTGGACGCGGTCGTTCGCACGCTCGGCCAGCTCGAGGCTGCGCTGCGTGTACTCGTGGAACCGGTTCCGCTCGCCGCGGAGCTCCCAGACGAGCCCGAGCCCCCGCAGCGCGCCCGCCTGGAGCGCATCGGAGGCCACGCGCTGCGCGTGGTTCAGCGACTCCTCGAACCACACCCGTGCGCGCTCGAGGTCGGAGAGGTCCATCGCCGAGAGCGCCATCACGCGGAGCACGTCCGCCATGGCCTCGTTCCAGTCGTGGCTCCGCCCGACCCGCACGAGACGGCTCCCCGCGGCGATGGCATCCTCGGGGCGGCCCTCGAGCCGGTCGGCCACGAGGCGGAGGTGCCAGGACGCCGCTGCGCGCGGGTCTCTCGCGAGGCCGCGCCGCTCGATGGTCTGGTCGTAGCGGTCGAGGAGCTTGCGCAGGCCGGCGGTGTCGCCGCGGCGGAGTCGGTCGTTGGCCTCTGCGAGGACCTCCTCGAGCCCGTCGTTCAACCGCCCCTCCGTTCACATCCGTTTCACCCGTTGGCCCTCCAGAGTCCAACGGGGATGTTCAAGCTACGATCTCCCAGAGAGAGCGGAGGACGCGATGATGGTGCTGATGTCGATGTTGGGGCTGGCGCATGCCGGCGACGTGTGGCTCCAGGTGGACGACGCCGATCGGCACCTCGAGGTCCCGGCCACGTGGCTCGTCGCCGACGACGGGACCACGACGCTCCAGACCGCCGACGGTCCCCTCGACCTGAACGCCGAGGTCGCGCGCCTCGGCAAGCAACCCGAGGGCACGCGCGCGCAGTGGAAGCTGAAGCAGGGGCTCCTGACGCTCGACCATCGCGCGGTCGCGGAGCCCGTCGCCGAGTCGATCGACGTGCGGATCGGCACGGGGCTCACGATCAGCCTGGCGCTGGGCGAAGACTCCGCGAAGCTCGCCGCGTCGAGCATCGACGCGGACGTGATGGTCGACGGGCTCGCCATCCGCATCCAGGAGGACGACCTGCTCGCCCCGCTGCGGCGGGCCCGTCCCACGCTGCTGTACAGCGCGGTCACGAAGAAGGGGAAGCCGGTGCACGTCGAGCTGAAGTAGGCCGGGTGCGGAACGGAAAGCGCTGTTCCCGGGTTGCTGTGCCGATCCCTGCGGCATAGCGATGCTGCCCTGGAGGAGACATGAACTTCCGCTCCCTGACCGTGTTCGCCCTGCTCGCGGCCTCCGCCGCCCTCGCAGACGACAGCCCCCAGAACGCTGCGCGCTACCGCCACGTCGTGATGGAGGGCGTGGGCGACCACATGAAGGCCTCCGCGCTCGTCGTGAAGGGCGAGGTGGGTCGCACCGCCGACCTGAAGGCCCACGCCAAGGCGATGAACGACGCCGCCCAGTACTTCGACCAGCTCTTCCCGAAGGGCTCCGGCCCCGACGTGGTGCCGAAGTCCAACGCGCTCCCCAAGATCTGGGAAGACTGGGAGGGCTTCGTGAAGGCCAACGAGACCTTCAAGAAGGCCTCGGCCGACTTCCTGGCCGCCACCGAGTCCGGCGAGATGGAGAAGATCAAGCCGGCCTTCGGCGCGCTCGGCAAGTCCTGCGGCGGCTGCCACGACACGTACCGGAAGGACGAAGAGCACTGATCCTCGCGTTCGCCCTGTCCGCCGCGCTGGCGGCGGGGGATGCGGCGAACGGCGCCGTCCTGGCGGGCCTCGGTGCCTGTGAGGCCTGCCACACGGTCGATGAGGGCGCCCCCTTCGCGGGTGGGCATCCCGTCGAGACGCCGTTCGGCACCTTCTACGGCTCGAACCTCACCCCCGACCCCGCGCACGGGCTGGGGGAGTGGGCGTACGCCGACTTCGCCCGCGCGATGCGCCGGGGGCGCAGCCCACGCCACGGCCTGTGGCCGGCGTTCCCGTACACGTCCTTCACCGCGCTGACCGACGCCGACCTCGAAGATCTGTGGGCCTTCCTCCAGACCGTCGAGCCCGCCGCGGTGCCCGACCGGGAGCACGACGGCCCGCCTGGCTACCAGCGCTGGCTCTGGCGTCGGCTGATGTTCCGGCAGCACCGCTTCGAGGCCGACCCCGACGCCACCCCCGAGCAGCAGCGCGGCCAGTACCTCGTCGACGTCGTCGGGCACTGCGGCGAGTGCCACAGCCCGCGCGGGAAGCTCGGCAAGGTGAAGGGCGACTACCTGGGCGGCGGCACGCCCCCCTTCAACAAGGCGCCGGCCATCGATGCCGCCGGGCTCGAGAGCTGGACGCGCTCCGACCTCGAGACGTTCCTCGAGATGGGCATGCTGCCCGACGGGGACTTCGTGGGGTCCGGCATGTACCGCGTCGTGGAGGACGGCACCGCGAAGCTCTCCGCCGCGGATCGGGCCGCCATCGTGGCCTGGTTGCTGCGCGACCGCGCGGAGTGAGCGCCGCGCCCCGGCGCGCTATGCTCCCGCGATGAACCGCGAGAAGCTCGTCTACTGGCGTCCAGCCGCGCTCGGCGTGGCCGGGGTGTGTGCGTTGGCCGCCGTCGTCCTCACCGCCATGGGGCGGGTGCCCTGGTGCAAGTGCGCCAGCTGGGTCCCGTGGTCGTGGGACATCTGGAGCCTGCACAACTCCCAGCACATCCTCGACCCGTACTCCTTCTCCCACGCGCTCCACGGCGTCCTGTTCTACGCGGGCATCTTCATCGTGCTCCGCGGTCGCTTCCCGCGCGCCGGCGTCGTCCTCGCCGCGGCCATCGAAGCCGCCTGGGAGATCCTCGAGAACACCCCGATGGTCATCCAGCACTACCGCGAGACCACCATCTCCCTCGACTACTACGGCGACTCCGTCGCCAACTCCGTCGCCGACATCGTCTGCTGCGTCGCCGGCTACGCCATCGCCGCCGTCGTCCCCGTCTGGGTCAGCGCCATCGGCTTCGCGCTCACCGAGCTGATGCTCGTGGTGTGGATCAAGGACAGCCTCCTGCTCAACATCGTCATGCTGGTGTGGCCCATGGAGGCGATCAAGCAGTGGCAGATGGGGGAATAGCGCGCTCGACCGCACGGACCACCGACCACCGAACGCCCGACCCGGCGGGGGACATCGTCGGGTAGACGGGCGCTCCGGCGGTCGCGTGTCGGGTGTCGGGTGTTGGGTATTGGGTATTGGGTATTGGGAAGTGGGGCTCGGACCGACCGAACACCGAACACCGAACACCGAACACCGAACACCGAACACCGAACACCGAACACCGAACACCGAACACCGAACACCGAACACCGAACACCGAACACCGAACACCGAACACCGAACACCGAACACCCGACCCGGCTCTGACGCTCGACACGTCGGCCACGCCGACACCCTCAGCACCTACTCAGGGCACTTCCGCGACGGCTTCTCCGTGACCTGCATGCGCCAGACGGGCTCTTCCTCGCCGACGAGGGTGCACCAGGCGTCGCCGCGGCCGTTGGACAGACCGACGTCCCAGCCCATCGTGGCGAGCTCTTCGAAGGCACAGCCGCCGTTGGCCTGGTAGTACGTCTCGTTCCCGCTGGCGCCGACGCCGCTGCCGAGGGAGGTCGCGTAGACGCGCTGGGTGTCGGGATCGGTGCCGAGGTTGTGCAGCCCGTCGAGGACCTCGCAGTGGGTGTAGGACCGGGAGCTCGGGTCGTAGCGGTACGTGACGTAGGCGTGGTTGTAGACCCCGCTGTTGTCGTCGTCGCGGATGCGGAGGTCGTTGGCGCCGTCGAAGTCGACGTCGAGGTCGGACAGCACGAAACCCGCGCTGTCGCGGCGGTCTTCGGGGATGACGGGGATGGTGATCTCGCCCGAGTGCACGCCGTCGGCATAGACCGCGACGCGGTCGTCGAGCACGAGCTTCAGCTCGATGCGCGGGTGGCCGGACCCGGGGACACGACCCAGGTGTGCAGGCTGTCGTCGGCCTCCTCGGTGGCCGCGCCACCGCAGGCCAGCGCGAGAACCGCCGTCAGGACGAGCGCGAGACGCATAGAATCCTCCCGAGGAGTTGTATCGCATGGCGGACTGGGACCGACCGTTGACCGACGAAGAGCGGGCGTGGGTCGCGCGGGCCCGCGAGACCGCGCACGTGCTGTACGACGGGAAGGAGGTGCCGCATCGCTCCTGCGGCATCGCGATGGCCGAGACCTTCGGGCGCGCGACGCCGGCCTACCAGGCGCTGCGGCGCGGCGGGCTCTCGGGGCTCAGGCCCCTGCGGAGTGGCGCTGTCGGGGCGCCTGATCCTCGGCGCGAGATCCTCGGCGACCCCGATCCCACGGGCCCCGCGACCGACGCGCTGAGGAGCGGCGATGGCCGACTACGACGCCCGCCTGCCCGAGCGCCTCCGCAGCCTGTCGTGCAACGCGCTCGTCGCGGACCTGGGCTCGTTCACGGGTCCCGCGCGCCACGACCACTGCACGCGCCTCGCCGCCGAGACCGCCGCCCTGCTCGCGGAGGTGCTGGTGCGGCACGGGGTGGCGCCCGCTCGGGGCACGCCGTGAAGCCCGTGCTGGGGCTGCTCGCGCTGGTGGCCTGCAAGCCCGGTCCCGCGGTCGAGGTGCGCGACGCCGAGGACGTGGGTGTGCTCGAGACGACCGACGCGGTTCGAGCGCGGGACGGGGGGTACTCGTTCGTGTTCGAGGGCGCTCGGTGTGGCTGTACGGCGACACGATCCTCGCCTTCGCGGGGGAGGACGGGTCGAGCTGGCGGGACAACACGTGGTCCTGGACCGACGACCTCGCGGCCCCGACGGGGTTCGCGGAGCCCGTGGACGGGCTGGGCGCGCCTGCCGAGCTGTTCCCCGAGACGCCCGAGGAGGCCGCGTACAACGTCGCCCATCGCGGTGATCCCTGCGTGGAGCCCTGTGGAGGCCGCGAGATCCTGTGGCCGATGGACGCGGTCGAGACGGACGTGGGCGCGCTGGTGTTCTACGTGAAGATCCACGGCGAGCCGGGCGAATGGAGCTTCTTCGGTCGCGGCATCGGCGTGGCGCAGTGGACGGACTTCGAGGCGGGCCCGTTCCGCCCCGAGCCCCGCGTCGTGGACGGCGAGCCGACGCTGCTCTTCGGCCCGGACGAGCCCGAGCTCGGTATCGCGGCGTGGGTGCACGAGGGCTGGGTGTACGCGTTCGGCGCGAAGGACGCCGAGAAGCACCAGGTGGTCGGCCGCGTGCGTCCCGAGAGCGTGCAGGACCGCGCCGCGTGGGTGTTCTGGGACGGGAGCGCGTGGAGCGGGGAGATCGGCGCCGCCGCGACGGTGTTCCGAGGCTCCAGCCAGGAGAAGGTGTGGTTCGACGACACGCTCGACACCTGGCTCGCGCTCTACCTCGAGGGCTTCGGCGAGCGCATGGTGCTGCGCAGCGCGCCGGCTCCCGAGGGCCCCTGGTCCGAGGAGGTCACCGTCATCGAGACGGAGCCCGCGAACGAGGGCTGGCCGTACTGCGGCATCGCCCACCCGGAGTTCGGCGGTGGGCTCGTCGCGACCTACTACCGCTCGACGGCCCCGTGGGAGGGCGAGATCCGCGTCGTGCAGGCGACCCTCGAGGCGCGCTGAGCGTCAGACGGGCGCGTTGTTCGGCAGCTTCTCGAGCAGGTCGGGCGGGAACGCCGTGACGCGCCCGACGTCGAGCACCTCGAACCCGCGCCCCGACAGGATCATCGTGGCCCGCCGGCTGCGCATGCCCGACGCGCAGTACACGACGATCGGCCCCGGTGCGCCGAGCTCTTCGATCCGCCGCTCGAGCTCGTCGACGGGGATGTTGCGCGCGGCCTTCGCGTGCAGCCGCCGGAACTCGCCCGGCGTGCGCACGTCGAGCACGAGCGCGCCCTTCGCGAGGAAGGCCTTCAGCGCCTCGGGGTCGGACTTGGGGCGCAGCGCGAGCCAGAGGGCGGCACCCACGGCGAGCGCGATGGCGAAGAGGACGGCGTTGGACATGGGTTGTGGGTAACGCGGGGGAGGGCGGAGAACCGGCCTCAGTGGGGTCAGACCCCAGAGCGGCCGGCCTCAGTGGGGTCAGACCCCAGAGCGGCCGGCCTCAGTGGGGTCAGACCGGTCAGACCCCAGAGCGGCCGGCCTCAGTGGGGTCAGACCCTGGAGCGAGGCGAGGAATGCTGCGCCGCAGCAAAGTCTCCATTCCCGGCGTCCGGGCCGTAGGAATCAGCGCCCGGACAGCCGCTGCTCCAGCGCCGCCAGGCGCGCTCTCAGATCGTCGAGCTCGTCATCGGCGCTCGGCTCGGGCTTCGGCTCGGCCCGCTTCGTCTCCGGCTTCGGCTCGGGCTTCGGCTCCCTCGCTTCGGGCTTCTTCGGCTCGGCCTTCTTCGCGTCGGCCTTGCGGGGCTTCGGCTCTGGCTCGGGCTCGGCGGCGGGCGCAGGGGGAGGGGGAGGCGACCAGCCCGTCTGGCCCTCGAACGCGGCGAGCTGCTGGTCGAGGAGCTGGAGCCCCGTCGCCATCTGGCTCAGGAGGAGGCGCTGGACGGGGTTGTCGGTCGTGCTCCGGATCATGCGATGCAACAGACCGGCCGGGAGCAGATCCTTGGTGCCCTGCAGCTCGAGCAGGATCTGGAGGAGGATCTGCTGCGTCAGGTCGTCGCCGTCCTTCGCGTCGACGACCTTGATCCGGTGCCCTTCGCGGATCCGGTCCGCGATCTGCTGCAGGTTGACGTAGGTGCTGCTGGTGGTGTCGTAGAGCCGCCGGTTGCCGTACTTCTTGATGACGATCATCGAACTGGGAGTGCCTTTGAAACTGTGTTTGCTGCAACGCACAAAGAAAGTTGTTGACGCAGTGCGGCAGGGGTATAGACTGCCAGTGTCCAACAAACAGGAGACCTCCCCATGTTCCCGATGAACGACACCGTGCGCAAGAACCTCAAGACCAACATCGAGCTGTCCCAGAACGTGGCCGGCCAGATGATGGACTGGCAGGCGTCCATGGTCCTCGCTTCCCAGAAGCAGGTCAACGCCATGTTCGATGGCTACCGCAACGTGATCGAGGCGAACCACAAGGCTGCTCGTGCGATGCAGCAGCTCGTCGTCGACAGCTTCGGCGCCGACGCGGCCGCCGCGGCCTGATCGACTCCGGTCGATTCCAGGGTCCGGGCTGCGCGTCCGGGCCCTCGGGTCGACCGGAGTCCTCCACGGACCCGCCCAGAACGACAGGAGAGGACGCCATGTCCGAGACCCCCGACTTCATGAAGATGTCCCAGCAGATCTACGACCAGTGGGAGAAGGGCATGAGCGCCTGGTGGGACCAGGTGCTCGAGAACCCGGCGTTCCTCTCCGCCCTCGGCGAGAACGTGGCGAACCAGTCCCGCATGCGCGGCGCGTACGCCAAGGCCGTCGACGAGAACCTGTCGAAGATGCACCTGCCGACCCGCGGCGACCTCGTCCGCGTGGCGCGCATCGCGACGCTGCTCGAAGAGAAGGTCCTCCAGGTCGAGGATCACCTCCTCAACATCCAGGACACCCTCTCGCGCATCGAGAAGGAGGCCATCACGGCCCGCATCGACGCCGCCGAGACGCGGATCGAGCTCCGCGAGCGCCTCGCCCAGCTCGAAGCCCGCCTCGAGGGCCTCGAGGGCGGCGCCGCTCCCCGTCGCACCAGCCGCGCGAAGAAGGAGGCGTGATGCTCGACAAGATGATGGAGTTCTCCGAGTTCGTGACGAAGTTCCACTTCGACGGGCACCCGATCGGCACCGCGCCGCACGAGGTGATCTTCCGCCAGAACAAGAGCTGCGTGCGGTACTTCGAGCCCGTCGAGCGCAAGGCCCAGCCGCTGTTCGTCAGCATGCCGCTGATCAACAAGTGGGCCGTGTTCGACCTGCTCCCGAACAAGAGCGTCGTTAAGGCCCTCGTGGATGCGGGCATCCCGGTGTACCTGCTCGACTGGGGCACGCCCAAGGACGAAGACGCCGCCGTGGGCATGGAGGAGCTGTGCGACAGCGTGCTGCACCGCGCCCTCGACCGCTCGCGCCGCCACGCCCGCCAGCGCTGGGACACCGACGTGTTCGACGCGCTCGGCTACTGCGTCGGCGGCACCGTGCTCGCCGCGTACTGCGGGCTCTACCCGGATTCGTTCCGCCGCGTCGCGCTGCTCGCCGCGCCGATCGACTTCCGCCACGCCGGGCGCCTCGGCACCTGGGCGGATCCCGAGACCTTCCCGGTCGACCGGATCATCGACAACTTCGGCAACTTCCCCGCCGAGCTCATGGGCACGAGCTTCGTGTGGCTGAAGCCGTCCACGACCCCCGCCAAGTGGAAGGGCCTCTGGGAGCGCTTCGAAGACCCGAAGTTCCGCGAGACGTGGTCGGCGGTCGAGGCCTGGAACTCCGACAACATCGACTTCTGGGGCGAGGCGTACCGCAGCTACATCAAGAACTGCTACTTCGCGAACAGCTTCTTCGCCGACGGCTGGCCGATCGGGGCGCGGAAGGCGGATCTCCGCAAGGTGCAGTCGCCGCTCCACGTGTTCGCGGCCGATCACGACCACATCTGTCCGCCCGACGCCGCGTTCGGCGCGAAGGACGTGTGGGGCGGGGCCGTCGAGTGCACGCTGCTCAAGGGCGGTCACGTCGGGATCTGCCTCTCCAGCCGGCTCACCGACGCGCTCACGAAGTGGGCGCTCGCTCCGGAGGCGTGAGATGAACCTGCCCGACCCGCTGCAGGGCGTCGAGCTCGCCGTCGCCGGTGTCGGTGGCGCCGAGCAGGCCGCGCTCGTGCGCCGCGGCATGTGGCTGCACGCGACGCTGCCGCGTCCGCCGGTCGGGCAGACCCCGCACATCGAGATCCACCGCCAGGACAAGCTCGTCGTCCGCTACTACGCACCCGCGACCGACGAGGGGCTGCCGCCGGTGGTGATCGTCCCGTCGCTCATCAACCGCGCGTACGTGTGCGACCTCGAGCCCGATCGGTCCCTCGTGGGCGGCCTCGCGCGGCTCGGGCACCCCGTGTACCTGGTCGACTGGGGCGTCCCGGGGCCGGAGGACGCGGACGAGGGCGTGGGCTACGTCCTGCTCACTTTGCTGCACCGCAGCGTGCGCCGGGTGTGCCACCACGCGCGGGCGCAGAAGGTGCTGATGCTGGGCTACTGCCAGGGCGGCACGCTGGCGGCGATGTACACGGCGCTCCGTCCCGAGCGCGTCGCCGGGCTCGCGTGTCTCGCGACTCCCGTGAAGTTCAGCGAGGGCGGCCGGTTCACGGACTTCGCGAACGCCGGCTCCGTCGAGGCGATCGTGGGCCCGGACGGGCTCGTCGACCTCGACATCATGGCGAGCGCCTTCAAGCTGCTCGACCCGATGGGCAACTGGTCGAAGTACATCGCGCTCGAGGCGGCCTCCCGCGACCCGCGCACGCTGAAGCGCACCCTCGCCCGCGAGCGGTGGCTCGAGGAGAACGTGCCGCTGCCCGGTCGTTTCGCGCAGGAGTTCGTGACGAACGCGTACCGCGAGGACCGCCTCCTCGACGGGACCTGGGAGGTCGACGGTGAGGTCGTCGATCTCGGCAACATCACGTGCCCGGTGCTGGTCACGCCCTGCGCGAAGGACTTCATCGCGCCGCCCGACGCGTGCACCCCGCTCGCGACGGCCGTGGGCTCCGACGACGTGACGGTCGAGGTGCTCGGGTCCGGGCACATCGGCTGCGTGGTGGGGGGTTTCGGGCCGAAGGTGTACTACCCGCTGCTCGATCGCTGGTTCCGGCGCGTCGGGTCCTGAGAGCCCGCGACGTCCGTCGGGGCATCCTCGCGGCCCGGCGCGGACGGCGCAGTGGCCGGATCGGTGAGCACGGGCGTCTCGAGCACGCTGGGCGGACAGGCGTCGCCGCTGCAGCACTCGTCCTGGTTCAGGCCGAACATCGGGCAGCCGCTGTTCAGGCACGCGCCATGGCCGTGCACCGGCTGGAGCCTCGAACCGCAGAACCGGCAGTACATGCCGGATCCGTAACCTCCCGGGTCTTGACGCATCGCAGCATGCGCGATATTGCGATGCATCATCCAGGGAGGTCCACATGTGGGCTTGGAGCTTCTTCGCCATCTACGCCGTCGCCACGGCCCTGCTCGCCTGGCGCAGCAGCAGCGCTGCGTCCGACGGGACGAGCTTCGCGATCGGCAGCGGACGCATGAACCCCTGGATGGCCGGGATCACGCTCGGTGCGTGCCTGGCGTCGAGCTCGACGTTCGCGATCGTCCCGGGCTTCGTGTACCGCGAGGGCCTGCCGGCGCTCATCGGATTCACGCTGCCCTTCATCGCGGGCATCGCGCTCGGGCTGTTCTCGATGGCGTACCGCTTCCAGACCGTCGGAGCCGAGGTCGGCGCGCTGACCGTTCCGCACTGGCTGGGCGCGCGGTACGAGAGCCCCGTCCTGCGCCAGACGTTCGCTGCGCTCAACGTGCTGAACCTGGCCTACCTCGTGCTGATCACCGTCGGCTGCGCCTACATCATGCGCGACGCGCTCGGCATCCCGTACGAGGCGTCGGTCGTCGGCATCGTGCTGTTCGTGTTCGCGTACACCGGCCTCGGCGGCGCGGTCGCCCACGCATGGACGAACAGCCTGCAGGGCATCGTGATGCTCGGCGTGGCCGTCCTCATCTTCGTGTCGGGCGCGCACCTGTGGGGTCGGATCGGCCCCGACCTGCTCTCCACGGGCTTCACGACCCCCGGGTCGCGCCTCTTCTCCACGCACGCCGAGGTGTGGCTCGTCCAGATCGGCATGGGCTTCGCGCTCACGACCCAGCCGCACCTCCTCTCCAAGGCGCTCTACGTCGAGGACCGCAAGGCGCTCACGAAGTCCCTCGTCACCGCGGTGCTCACGTTCTCGGTGTTCTCGCTCGTGCTGTTCGCTGGCGCCTACGGCCGCCTGGTGCTGCCGGGCGACGTGCCGCAGGACGCGATGATGGCGCAGTACCTCCAGGTCGCGTTCGGGCACCCCGCGCTCTCGGCGCTCGTCAGCGTCGCGATCCTCGCGGCGGCGATGTCGACGCTCGACGGCCTGCTCGTCGCCATCGCAGCGAGCGTGGGCAACGACATCTTCCCCGGCGCCGGGTCGGTGTGGCTGAACCGCCTGGTGCTCGTGATCCTCGCGGTCCTCACGATCGGGATCTCGCTGAACCCGCCGTCCCTCGTCCTCCTCGTCGGGCAGCTCGGCGTGTACGGGCTCGTCGCGGCCTCGTCGGGACCGCTGCTCGCGGGCCTCTTCCTCCGCGGACGCCTGCCGGCATGGGGCGCGCTGGGCTCGACGGTGCTGGCGCTCGTGTCGTACGGGCTTCTGAACCTGGTCCAGGGCAACCCCGGGGTCGCGGCGATCGGCGCGATGGCGATGGCCATCCCCGTGGCGTTCGCCCCCGCGCTCCGGACGCGTGAAGCTGACCTCGCCGAGCTGGAGGCTGCCGCATGAGACCGACGAGCAACTGGCTGGAGGCCCACTCCCGGTTCCGCCCCGACGCGGAGGCCGTCTACGACGTGGACAACGGGCGGCGCTGGACGTACGCGCAGCTCCACCGCGACGCGCTCTGCTGGGCGGGGCGCCTGAAGGCGGCGGGTGTGGGGAAGGGCGACCGCGTCGCGCTCCTCGCGCACAACCGCGGCGAGCACTTCGCGCTGCTGTTCGCCTGCGCCGAGCTCGGGGCCGTGCTCTTCCCGATGAACTGGCGCCTGGCGCCCGAGGAGCTGTCCTGGCAGCTCGGGAACTGCGAGCCCCGCGTGGTCCTCGTCGACCGCGAGCACGCGAACGCGCTGCGGGTCGAGACGATGGACGTGGAGTCCGGTCCCGGCGACACGCCCTTCGAGGGGCCCGGTGCCGACCTCGACGACCCGTGGGTGCTCATGTACACGTCCGGGTCGAGCGGGAAGCCGAAAGGCGCGCTGCTCACGCACGGCCAGCTCCACTGGAACGCGCTCAACACGACCCTCGCTTGCGATCTCGCGACGGACGACAGCACGCTGACCTTCACGCCGCTCTTCCACACGGGCGGCCTCAACTGCCTCTCGTCCCCGTTGCTGCACCGCGGCGGACGGGTCGTGCTGACCCGTGGCGTGGACGTGTCGCAGGCGCTCCAGCTCATCGAGCGCGAGCGGATCACGCTGCTGATGGGCGTCCCCACGATCTACCAGATGCTCGCGGACCACCCGGCGTTCCCGCACACCGACATCACGTCCGTCCGCGACGCGCTGTGCGGCGGCGCGCCACTCTCGATGCCGCTGCTCGAGCGCTACATGGAGCGGGGGATCCCGCTGCGCCAGGGCTTCGGCATGACCGAGGTCGGCCCGAACTGCTTCTCGATGCCGCACGCGCGTCTCCGCGAGAAGATCGAGAGCGTCGGCCTCCCGATCCACCACGTCGCTGCGAAGATCGTCCGTCCGGACGGGACCGAATGCGGCGTCGACGAGCCGGGCGAGCTGCTGCTCGCGGGCCCCGCGGTGTTCGGCGGCTACTTCCGGAACGATGGCGCGAACGAGAAGTCCTTCGTCGACGGCTGGTTCCGGACGGGCGACATGCTGTCCCGCGACAAGGACGGGTTCTTCCGCGTCCGCGGCCGCATCAAGGAGATGTTCATCTCCGGCGGCGAGAACGTGTACCCGGCGGAGATCGAGGCGGTCATCCACGAGTGTCCCGGCGTCGCGCACGCCGCGGTCATCGGGATCCCGCACCCCCGCTGGGGCGAGGTGGGCCGCGCGTTCATCGAAGCGCGTCCGGGCGAGACGCTCGATGTCGACGCGATCCGCACGTTCTTGGACGGCCGCCTCGCGCGCTTCAAGCTGCCGAAGGAGATCGTCGTGCTCGCCGAGCTCCCGCGCACCGCGTCCGGCAAGCTCGACAAGCCGGCGTTGAAGCTCCTGTAGGGCCTGGAGCCTGGAGCCTGGAGTCCGCAGCGCCACGCGATTCCAAGCTCCCAAGCACCCAATACTCAATACCCAATACCCAATACCCAATACCCAATACCCCCAACACCCCCTACTCGATGCTGCGGTGCAGCATTCAGGAGACACCATGAAGATCGAAGCTGCACGCGCCCTCGTGACCGGCGGAGCCCAGGGGATGGGCCGCTGTTTCGTCGAGCGCTTCAAGGAAGCGGGCGCCCGGGTCGCGTTCTGCGACGTGAACGCCGACGGCGTGAAGGCGACGGCTGCGGAGCTGGGCGTGCCGGGCTTCGTGTGCGACGTGTCCGACGAGGAGAGCGTGAGCGCCCTGGTCCGCGACGCCAGCGAGGCGCTCGGCGGGATCAACGTGCTCGTGAACAACGCGGGCATCACGCGCGACGGGCTGCTGCTCAAGCAGGACCGCACGACCGGCGAGATGCAGGGCTTCTCCCTCGCGAAGTGGAACCAGGTGCTCGCGGTGAACCTCACCGGTCCGTTCCTCTGCACGCGCGCGTTCGCGATGCAGTGCGTCGAGCGGGGCATCGAGGACGCCTGCATCGTGAACATGTCCTCGATCTCCAAGGCCGGGAACATGGGCCAGGGCAACTACTCGGCGACCAAGGCGGGCATCGCGTCCGACACGGTGGTCTGGGCGAAGGAGCTCGCGAAGTTCGGGATCCGCGTCGGCGCCATCGCGCCCGGCTTCATCCGCACGCCCATGGTCGAGGCCATGCGCGACGACGTGCTCCAGAAGGTGATCGCGCCCGTCCCGCTGAAGCGCCTCGGCGAGCCCGACGAGATCTGGGAGGCGGTGCGCTTCATCGTCGGCTGCGGCTACTTCACCGGCCGCACGGTCGAGGTGGACGGCGGCCTGCGCCTCTGAGCCCCATGGCGGCATGGCGCTTGCACTGGACCCGGCTGGGACGGCCGTTTCGCGGCGTCCCTGGGTCAGGTGCCCCACGGGAGGTGTGGCATCTCGCCCACCTCACCAGGAGCCCCCGATGAACTGGTCCACCCAGGTCCGCCACCTCATGACGCGCGACCCCGTGTCGGTCGACGTGAACGACGCGCCGAGCCGGCTGCGCGACATCCTCACCGAGAACCCGTTCCACCACCTGCCCGTGCTCGACGGCGGGAAGCTCGTCGGGGTCGTCAGCTCCGTCGATCTCGCGAAGGTCTCGCTCGGCGCCTGGGTGCACGACACCGAGACCGAAGCGGCGTGGCTCGACCGCCAGTTCACGGTCTCGACGGTCATGACCTGGGAGCCCGAGTGCGTCCGGGAGGGCGACACGGTGCTGCGCGCGGCCGAGGTGCTCGCAGGCGGCGGGTTCCACGCGCTTCCGGTGCTCGACGAGGGCGGTGCGCTCGTGGGCATGCTCACGAGCACCGATCTGCTGCGCTGGATGGTCCAGAACCGCTAACGGCGGGGCCTGGAACGCAGAACGCCCGGGGCTCCGAGGAGCCACCGGGCGTTTCGCGTCGTGACGACACTGCCCGCGGGCGCCCCGGAGGACGCCTGCGGACCGCGCCGATCACATCGTCGGCATCGAACAGTTGGCCTGGCCCCCGAGATCGGGGATGTCGCCGTTGCACTTGGCGTTCTCTTCCATGCAGCCGTAGTACTCGGTCATGTCGATCGGCGACATGTCGAGCTGGTCGGGACACATCTGCCCCGCATCGACCGTGGCCATCTTCATGCAGGGAAGGCCATTCTGCTTCTCGATGTAGGACTTGCAGGCCGCCTGGTTGGCGTAGCCGCCGCCGCCCCCGCACGCGAGGCTGAAGATGATGGCGGTCGTTGCCGCACCTACCGTGATCCACCTGTTCATAGGGTGTTCCCTCCTGGCGGCCCATAATGCACAGAAAGCGGGTCGGGTGCACGCACGATCCGCTCTTCGGCCGCAAACGCCGCGCCACACGGGGGAATGCGGGCGCTGCGTCCCATCTCTCCGGAGGGCGCGCATCGCGGCGCGCGACGGCGCGCGACGCCCGCGGCGGTGCGGACCGGCATAGGAGCAGAGCGCGAGGGGTGCGAAGATGCCCCGGGAGGTCCAGTGGCGTTCGCCGTCCGCAAGCGCACCGCGTACGGTTGCCTCGGCTGCTCGGCCGTGGCGGGCGGGGCGTTCGCGATCGTGATGGGCGTCGGCGGCGTCGGAGCCGTGTTCTTCCCGGGGTGGGCGTGGCAGCAGAGCGTGCGTGCCGCGCTCGCGGGGATGACCGGCGGCGAGGCCGACTTCGCGTCCGTGTCGCTGCGGGAGGACGGGGCGGAGGTGCGCGGGCTCACGGTCACGCATCCCGGGGGCACGCGGGTGCTCTATGTGGATCGCGTCGACATCCACTGCGATCCGTCCACGCTCACGACCGACGACTGGCACCTCACCGAGGTCGTGCTCCAGGGCGTCGCGCTGCGGATCGACGAAGAGGGCGACGGGCTCGCGCTCCCGCCGTCGACCTGGGATCTCGTGTGGGGCGACGGGCCCTCCGAAGACGCGCCGCGCGTGGCGATCGACGTGCTGCGCGTCTCCGACGTGGCCTTCGAGGGGCACGGGCGCGCGGGCGTTCTCGCCGGATCCTTCGCGACGGCGACGGTGAACGAGGTCGTGCTCGAGGCCGGCGCCGAGCGCCCGGTCCGGCTGCGGGATGCCGTGCTCGAGGGGCTGGTGTCGACCGTCGACGGCCGCGAGCTGGCCGACGTGGGGCGCGTGGCGCTCGGTGAAGACGGCGTGTTCGCCGCGACGGACGTCGAGGCGTCCGCCGCGCTCCAGGCATCCGGCTGGCCGGTGTGGCCGCCTCTCGTCGAGCTGTGGATCCCGACGTGGGCCGGTGGCCGCGCCGCGCCCGGTCAGGGCGGCGACGCGCCGTGGTGGGGCTGGCAGCCCGCGACGTGGCCCTGGGTCCCGGATCGCGGGAGCGCCGCGGGGCGCGTGGTGCTCACCGACCGCTTCATGGCGTCGCGCCCGGCCACCTGGGTGCTCTCCAACACCAAGCTCGCGATCGGCCCGGTCGACGGCGACCTGCCGTGGACCGCGAGCACGTACACGGCGGGCGCTCCGGTCTACGCGCGCGGGAAGGTCACGCCGGGCGGGGTGATCACGGGCCACGTGTCCGGGAAGGGCATGCAGGCGCGCGACTTCGACCCCTACCTCGCGGTGAACCTGCACTCGTTCGGCGTCGAGATCCGCGAGGGCACGCTCGATGCCGAGGTCGATCTGTGGATGCAGGGCTCGAAGGTCCGCGCCGGCGGGCCCGTCAGCCTCTACAACGTCCGGTTCAACCGCACCTCCGCGTTCTCGGGGCTCAACAAGGCGCTGCTGAGCACGGCGAGCTGGCTCGTCGGCGGGAAGGACAAGACGTTCGCGACCGAGGTCGAGGTCTCGGGCAGCTTCACCGACCCCAAGTTCTCTCCGTTCAAGCAGCTGTTCGGCCAGGTCAGCGCAGCCATCGTCAAGGACGCCGGCGATCGCGTGGGCCAGGGGGCGACCACCGTGAAGGACACGGCCGGCAAGCTCTGGAACAAGGTCTTCAAGTAGGGCGCCGGGTCCGTCGGGCCGCCGCCCGTCGCGAAGCCGGTTAGGGCGTCCGCCATGGGAATGGGCGACGTCGAGGGGTCGCGGTTCGCCTCCACCGAGCCGCCGCGCAAGAGCCGGCCGCACCGTCGCGGCCCGGTGAGCTACGCGCATCGTTTCCTCCCGATGAACCGGGAGGATCTCGAGGCGCGCGGCTGGGATGCCGTCGACATCGTGATCGTCACGGGCGACGCCTATGTCGATCACCCCGCGTTCGGGCCCGTGCTCATCGCGCGATTCCTCGAGGGCCGCGG
The DNA here is from genome assembly GCA_020632875.1 of Alphaproteobacteria bacterium. Lineage (GTDB taxonomy): Bacteria > Myxococcota_A > UBA796 > UBA796 > JACKEQ01. The sequence continues at coordinate 125,159 of JACKET010000004.1, read as the reverse complement.
CTTCCGCGTCGGCCTGATCGCGCAGCCCGACTGGACGAGCGCCGACGCGTTCCGCGCCCTCGGGCAGCCCCGGCTGTTCTTCGGGGTGAGCGCGGGCAACCTCGACAGCATGCTCAACCGGCTCACGTCCCAGAAGAAGAACCGCGGCGAAGACCAGTACTCACCGGGCGGCGACACGGGCCGTCGTCCCGACCGCGCCTCGATGGTCTACGCGCAGCGCTGCCGCGAGGCGTACAAGGGCGTGCCCGTGATCCTCGGCGGCATCGAGGCCAGCCTCCGTCGCATCGCGCACTACGACTACTGGTCCGAGACCGTGCGCCGCTCCATCCTCGTCGACACCAAGGCCGACATGCTCGTGTTCGGCATGGGCGAGCGGCCGATCTGGGAGGTCGCCCGCCGGCTCGCGGAGGGCGAGGACATCCGCGCCATCCGCGACGTGCGCGGCACGGCCTGGGTCGCCCGCAAGGCCGAGCTCCCCGAGCTGCTCGAGCATCGCGCGCTCAAAGCGTCCGCCCAGGACCGCGGGATCGTGGTCCTGCCCGCGTACGAAGAGGTGTGCGACGACAAGGTCGCCTACGCGCGGATGGCGAAGGCCTTCCAGAAGGAGACCAACCCCGGCAACGCCCGGCCGCTCCTCCAGATGCACGGCGACAACGCGGTGTTCTACAACCCGCCATCCCTGCCGCTCGACGACGACTCCGGCGAGGCGGCCGATGCGGTCAGCATGGACGGGCTGTACGACCTCCCGTTCAACCGGGTCCCCCACCCGACGTACACCGACCGCATCCCGGCGTTCGAGACCGTGAAGCACTCGGTCGTGCTCATGCGCGGGTGCTTCGGCGGGTGCACGTTCTGCTCGATCACCGAGCACGAGGGCCGGATCATCCAGAGCCGGTCGAAAGAGAGCGTGCTCCGCGAGATCCGCGAGATCCGCCGCATGGGCGACTTCCGCGGCACGATCACCGATCTCGGCGGTCCGACCGCCAACATGTACAAGATGAAGTGCCGCGACCCCGAGATCGAGGCGTCGTGCAAGCGGCTCTCGTGCGTGCACCCCACGATCTGCAAGAACCTCGTCACCGACCACGCACCCGTGATCGACGTGATGGAGGCCGTGCGCGCCGAAAAGGGCGTCAAGCACGTGTTCATCGCGAGCGGCGTGCGCTACGACCTCGCCGAGCGCAGCCCCGAGTACGTCGCGCAGCTCGCCCGGCACCACGTGGGCGGGCACCTCTCGGTGGCCCCCGAGCACGCGAGCGACCGCGTCCTCGCGAAGATGAAGAAGCCGGGCATCGCGTCGTTCGAGCGGTTCCGCACGATGTTCCAGTGCGCGAGCGAAGACGCCGGCAAAGAGCAGTACGACATCCCGTACTTCATCTCCGGCCACCCGGGCTGCTCGCTCGACGACATGATCGAGCTCGCGCTCTGGCTGAAGTCCCAGGGCTACCGGCCGCGCCAGGTGCAGGACTTCATCCCCACCCCGATGAGCGTGGCGAGCGCGATGTACCACACGGGCATCGACCCGCTGACGGGCGAAGAGATCTACGTCGCGAAGGGGCTGCGGGAGAAGAAGCTCCAGAAGGCCCTCCTGCTCTACTGGAGCAAGGACTGGTGGGACCTCGCCCGCGAGGCGTTGCGCGAGGCCGGCCGCGAGGATCTCGTCGGCAACGGCCCCGAGCACCTGGTCCCCGCGCCGCTGCCGCAGCGGAAGCCCCACTCCGGTGGGCGCGGGCGGGGCAGGGGACGCGGACGGGGGCGCGGGCGCTAGCGTCCGGTAGAATCCCCGGGATGGCACCGAAGAAGCTCTCCCCCGCGCTGCTCGGCGCGCTCGGCCTCGCCGGGTGCGACGGGCTCGATCCCGAGAACCTGCCGATCGTCGGGGAGCTCTTCGAGAACCCCGACGAAGGGCGGGGCGGTCGACCGGGCGAGCCGCCCGTGCCGCCGGTGGAGGAGCCGCCCCCGCCGGTTTCCCAGCCTCCGGTCCAGCCCTGCCTCTCGCCTCCTCCGCCTCCTCCGCCTCCTCCGCCCACGCCGGTCCATCCGTGCCTCTCGCCGGCGCCGGAGCCTCCGCCGCGCCCGGTGGTGCCCAGGCCGCCGCCGGCTCCACCGCCCGCTCCGGCCGCACCGGAGCCGCCCGTGGGGCCGTGCCTCGGTCCGACCGTCGCGCCGCAGCCCGACCTCGGCGCCTGCCTGAACGTCATCCAGCCGTGCCTGGACTTCGGGCCGTGTCTCGAGATCGCGCCTTCGGAGCCGGTCGTCGCGCCGATCGAGGTCGGGCCGTGCCTCGAGGCGATGCCGTGCCTCGACGTGGGGCCCTGCCTGAAGGTCGCGCCGCCGCGGCGCCCGAAGCGGGGCGGCAAGAAGGACGACGGCGCGTACTGGCATGCGCCGGCCCGGGCCGACGTGGTGGCGAAGCTGATCGAGCACGCCGTGCTGCCGGCCGACGTCCTCGACCGCCTCGACGACGAAGACGCCTGAGGGCTACGAGCCGTTGGGCTCGAAGCGCGCGAACCCCCGCCACAGCTCGCCCGCGAGGTACTTCCCGTCCTCGGGCTCGTCGCGGCGCCGCGCGCGCAGCCAGTCGTTCATGACCTCGCCGTCGTCGCCCGTGCGCTGGGACGGGTGGATCAGGTTCATCCGGAGCTCGGTGCGGCCCTTCGAGGTGCCGCCGTGTCCGAGCACGATCGTGCCGTCCTCGTGGACCTCGAGCACCACGGCCACGTGGGTGAGCGGGTCGTCGCGCCGCCCGTTGCCGTTGCGGTCGTACGTGTCGTCGAAGAACGCCAGATCGCCGGGCTCGGGCCGGAGCTTCTTGTGGATCGCGCCGCGTTCCTTCGCGTCCTCCCACAGCGAACGCGAGCTGCCGCTGATCGGGAGACCCGCGCGCGCGTAGGACGCCATCACGAAGCCCGAGCAGTCGTTGCGGAACGTGCTGGGCGGCGTGTGCGTGAGGTAGTGACGCGCGGAGTCGGCGATCGCGTCGCCCATCCCGCCGCGCCGGGACGGTCGGTCGCGGGGCGGCTCGACGTCGCGGCCCTCCGCGGTCCCGGGGGCCTCGGGTGGCTCGGGGACGTCGTCGGCCGCGGGCAGGTCGTGCACGTGCACCGCGGGAGGCCGCGCGTAGGCCACCGGTCCGAGAGGCCCGGGGAAACGCGGGACGTGCGGCCCGCAACCCAGCAGCAGCAGGGGGAGCAGTCGGGTCATCGGAGGGCAGGGGGAAGGGGGAGGGAGAAGGGGGAAGGTGGCGTTAGTATGTCCCACGCCGGCCTCCTTCCACAAGGGCGGCGCCCGTGCTGGAGTCGTCGATGAACACGCTGCCCTCCATCTTCGACGGGATGACCGAGATGGACATCAAGGTCGCCCTCCGCCACTTCAACCGGATCGAGGTCGGGGATCGGCAGCAGCTCATCGCCGAGGGCGACGTCGATCCGACGCTCGCGGTGGTCGAGTCGGGCGAGCTCGAGGTCGTCACCGGCGACACGCGCCTCGGGTACGTCCGGTCGGGCGGAATCCTCGGCGAGATGGCGCTCTTCTCCGACGGGATGCGCACCGCGTCCGTGAACAGCATCACGCCGGCCACGCTCCTGCTCCTCGACGCCGAGGGATTCGCGCGGCTCCGCAGCTTCAACAGCCCCGTGGTGCTGAACATCGAAGAGCACGCGCTGAAGGAGCTGACCGAGCGCCTGCGTACCACTTCGCACCGGATCTCCGAGCTCGCCGAGGGCACCGACGCGCAGCACATCCGCCCGAGCCAGGGCTTCTTCGATCGCGTGTCGAGCGCGTTCGGCTCCGGCGGCTTCATGGTCCCCGGCCGGGTCGATGCGACGGGGGTGCTGAAGAGCAGCCCGCTGTTCCGCGACATCCCCGAGGCCGACCTCGCCGCCCTGGCGAAGGAGTTCTACCCGGTGGGCTTCCGGCGCGGGCACTTCGTGATCACCGAGGGCGAGCCGGGCAACGAGATGTACGTCGTCGCGAGCGGGCTCGTCGACGTGGTGGTCGCCGCGAAGGGCGACAAGGTCGAGCCGCTCGCGGCCCTCGAAGCGGGCGAGGCCTTCGGGATGTGCGCGCTCGTGCAGGACAGGCACACGCGGATGGCGTCGTGCATCGCGAAGGAGAAGTCCGTCTGCCTGACGATGGACAAGATCAAGTTCGCCGAGGTCATCCATCGCGCCGACGGCGTGGGGAGCGCGATGCGCGTGGCGATGATCCGGGCGCTCATCGACCAGCTCGCCTACGCGAACGGCCAGCTCGCGATGCTGGAGCTGAAGCAGCAGAGCGGATTCGGTGCGCTGCTGCAGGCGGGCGCTGGCGTCGAGGCGCACGGCAGCTACATGAACAAGCCGCAATACCTCCGCGACTGAAGAGGCCCCGAATTGAACGTACTCGGGATCGGTGACGGCCCCGACGCCGGCGCCGCGCTCGCCATCGACGACCGCATCGTGGCCGCCGAGCCCCAGGCGGCATTCGACAACGCGCCGCGGTCCCGCGCGTTCCCGTGGGACGCGATCGACGACGTGCTGCGCCGGCACCGCGTCGAGCCCGGCGACGTGCAGGAGATCGCGGTCGCCGGGCGGTTCACGCCGCCGTTCTTCCTCCGCCGCCGGCCGGGTCTGCGCCGGGTCGCGCGCGACGCGTTCTCGGTGGCCCTGGATCTCACGGTCTTCTACCAGGCCATGTTGCGGCAGTCGGGCCTCGGCGCGCTCGAGGCCGACCGCACCGCCGAGTGGATGGAGAAGCAGTTCAGGAAGGCGGGGTTCCGCTCGCGCATCGTGCTCGTCGACATCCACACGGCGCTCGCGAACGTCGCGTACCGCGATCAGCCCGAAGACGACGTGCTGATCGTCACGCTGCACCCGATGGGCGACGGCGTGTCGCTGGCCGTCCATCACGGGCTCAACGGGCAGATCGACCGCCTGTTCGAGCAGAAGGGCTTCAGCTCGCTGCACGTCCACATGCGGCGCTGTGCGGCGACGCTCGGGTTCGCCGACGCGCGGGCCATGTGGGCGGCCGCGGGGCCCGAGGCCGATCCCGGGATGGTCGCCCAGCTCGCCCGGTCGCTGCGGCCGCTCGACGGGCGCCTGTCGCGGAACAGCTACCCGTTCCCCGAGCGCGCGGTGTCGTACGAGGCGCTCCGGCGGCTGCCGGTCGAAGTCGCGGCGGCCAGTGTGCTCGAGAACCTCTCGGCGGCCGTGCGGGGGGTCGTGGCGTGGCACGTGCGGCGCTACCCGCAGCGCAAGCTCGTCGTGGCCGGCGAGGTGTTCGAGGCCACGCGCATCGTATCGGCCCTGCTCGACATCGAGGGCGTCGACTACGTGTCGTGCCCGTCCGAGCCCGGCTTCGGCGCGCTGGCGTGGGGCGCGGCCGCGTACGTCGCGGGGGTCGCCATGAAGCCCGCCACGCGCTTCGGCGCCGACGACTTCAGCGCGCTGGGCGGCGAGCCGCTCGACTGGGCGAAGGTCGCCGCCGTGCTCGCGAAGGGCGGGCGCGTCGCGGTGTTCTCGGGCCAGAGCGGCATGCACGCCTGGGACGACCGGTGCGTGTGGGCCCGCGGCGATCGCGGCGTGTACGTGCCCGGTCAGCGCGTGCTCTGGGACGAGGGCGCCGGTGGGCCGGGGTCCGTCCCGGCGGGCCTTCATCCCGCCCTCGCCGCGGGCAGCGCCGCAGTGCGGATGAGCGACGCCTTCCACGCCGAGAGCCCGTCTGCGGCGTCGCCCGACGGGTACGTGCGGTTGGTGCCGGTCAGCGAGGGCCCCGCGATGGAGGTGTTCGCGCACCTCCGCGCGGAGGGCGTGCGCACGCTTCGGTCCACGCGGCTCCTCCAGGGCGCGTGCCCCGTCGCGAGCGGGGCCGACGCGCTGGCGGCCGCGCGCACGGCTGGCGCCGACCTGCTGGTCGCGGGAACGTGGCAGGTCACCCCGTGACCGAGCCGCGCTGGACGAGCCCACGCGCGATCGCGACCGAGCAGATCGCGCTCTGGCTCGTCACCCTGCTGCTCATCCGCGCGGTCGTGATGATCAACCAGGCCGGCGTGCACGAGATCGTGCTGGCGGCCGTCCCCGTGCTGTTCATGTACATGCCGGTGCTGGCGTGCAACCTGCGCGGCGCCGACAGCTGGGCGTATCCGCTGGCGCTGCCGGCGTTCCGCGACAAGGGCCCCTGGATCGAGGCGTTGAAGCTCAACGCCATCCTCATCGGCATCGTGGCCGTACCGTTCGTCGTCCTGTACCACCTCTGGCAGACGCTCGTGTTCGGCTTCGAATTCGAAGGCGTGCTGCCGAGCCAGCCGCTGATGCTGATCGGCTACCACCTCTTCTTCGTCGCCATCCCCGAGGAGATGTTCTACCGGGGCTACATGCAGTCCCGCTTCGACGAGCTCTGGGCGCCGCGCTGGGACGTGCTCGGCGTGAAGGTCGGCCCGGGTCTGCTCGTGACGTGCGTGCTGTTCGCCTTCGGGCACAGCATCGTGCAGGTGCAGTGGTGGCACTTCGCCATCATCATCCCGAGCCTCGCGTTCGGGTGGCTCCGCATCAAGACCGACAACGTCGTGGCGGGCGCGTTCTTCCACGCCTGGTGCAACATCACCGTGGCCTTCCTCGACACGGCCTACGGAGTCATCGAGCCGTAGTGGAGGAGGCACCGCGGGTACGGTCCCCAACTCCTGTCGGCGGTTGGACCGCGTCCAGCAGGGCGCTATAGTCTCTCGGTCGGGCGGGTTGGCCCGACGTGGAGAGGCCGGTGGCGAGCTGCCCATTCTGCCAGTCCCCGATCGATGGGGACATCCTCCTCTATGGTGGGTCGTGCCCGAAGTGTTTCGGCGAGATCCCCGGCGAGGAAGCCGCGACTGACCCGGGCGAAGAGGTCAAGGCGCGCCAGCAGAAGTCCGACAACCGTCGGATCCTGATCCGCACCCTGATCCCGCTGGTGCTCGCGATTCCCGTGGTCGGCGGGATGCTGGTGTTGGCCCTCGGTTTCATCATCTGGAACCGCAACCCCACGGTCGAGGTGATGAACTTCGACGACCTCGATCTGGGCGTCGACTACGACATCGTCTCCGCGCCGCCCGAGCTCGAGAACCCCGATCCCGACGCGCCGAAGCCGCGTCCGGTGGGCAACGGCTCCAACGGGGGCGAGCGTCCGCGTCCGCGCCCGAACGACGGGGGCACGTCCGACCCCACGAAGCCGCCCCAGGTCGTGGTCCCCAAGGCCGGTACGAGCAGCGGTGGCATCAACTTCGGTGGCGTCGGAGTCGTGAAAGAGCGCGAAGGCGAGACGCTGTCGGATCCGGGCGAGATCTTCGAGAACATCAAGAAGGTGATGACCCAGCAGCAGGGCACGCTGAAGCAGTGCTACGACAGCCGGCTGAAGGTGAAGGAAGGCCTCGAGGGCCGGTGGCGGGCCCACTTCACCGTCAACCAGCAGGGCTACGCCGAGAACGTCCGCTTCGAAGGCATGAACATGAGCGACTCCGAGCTCGAGACGTGCCTCGCCAACACCGTGAAGAAGTGGAAGTTCAGCAAGATCACCCACCCGCAGCCGGTCGAGAAGTCCTGGCGTTTCAGGCCGGGCTGAGCCGCTTCGCCTCGCACTGAGCGCGTGCTCCTCGAGCAGCGCCGCGTGTCCGTCTCCGGTCCGCCTCCGTCCGGAGGATGGCGGTCCGGCGTCCAGGGTGTCCCGATTGGGTCTGACCCGAATTGGACACCCGATCCTCTCGTGCGGGACGCCGTTTCGCGAGGGCTCTGGCACGATCGGGACAGGGTGGGGACGCCGAGCAGCGGATGCGCGGCGTGGCGCCCGGTCCGGGCGATGCACGGCGCCGACCTCGGCCGTCTGCCCGCTCGAATGTCAGCACGACGTCTTCGGTGTCACCCGGCCCTTCAAGGGCAGGAAGCCTCGTCGAACCCGTCGTTGCAGTCGTCGACGCCGTCGCACACGAGCCCCGCGAGCACCGCCTGCGGCTCGGGCTGGTCGCAGTAGAACAGCTCCGTGGCGCAGTCGTCGCCGCGCTCGTCCTGGCCGCCCCAGCAGTCGACCACGCCGTCGCAGACCAGGTCACCCGGCACCGTGGCCTCCGCCTTCCCGCCGCACTCGAAGCGTGTGCTGCAGGCGAGCAGCGCGAAGAGCAGCATCCCCACCTCCCACCCGATCCTACGGCGTGCTGGCGTGACCCCAGCCGAGCCCGTCGGCGCTGGGCTCGGGGACCGCGGCGGGCACGGCCATCACGGGGTCGTCGCCGCGCACGGCGGACGCCATCGCGGTGAGGAGCTCCGGTGCGTTCAGGAGCCGGCCGTCGACCGGGAGGGCCGCGGGGATGGCGCTCGGCAGGTCGGCGTGCAGGGCCTTCGCGAGCTCGACCAGCGCGGCACGGTCGACGGGCGTGGGCCCGGTCAGCGTGGACTTCGCGAGGGTCGGCGGGCCGGCGAGGTCGCCGAGGCGCACGACGGAGCCCTCGATGTCGCCCACCAGCAGGTGCAGGAACGCCTGGTACGCCTCGGTGGGCGCGAGGTCGCCGTCGAGCTGGCGTGGGATGGCGGTGGCGTCACGCAGGGACTCGGCCGCTTTGACCACCTCGTCGACCCGCACCAGGCGCCCGCCGGCCGTGCTCGCCGGGTCCCAGTCGTCGGGATTGCCCGTGCGGAGCGCCCGGAGCGCGGCCTCGCGCGCCGCCTGCGGAGGGCCGATCTGGAGCCCGACGGGCTTCGCGACCTCGTCGAGCCAGCGGCCGAGCACCACGGGATCGTCGTCGGAGCCGGGCTCGAGCGTCAGGCGCACGATGCCCACGCCCTCGGAGCGGGCCCCGTACGTGGCCTGGGTCACGCGATCGGCGGCAGGCGGGGTGAATCCCAGAACCGTGGGCTCGGCGCCACACTTCCCGGAGTACGGGCCGATCGGCAGGATGACGCCCGTGTCGGGCTGCGCCTCGAAGTGCAGCTGCGGACGCGGCGTGGCCGTGGCGGGCCCGTTCGTCACGAGGATGGCGCGCAGCCCCGCGCGGTGGAGCACCGCTTCGCCCGTGCGGTTACCGAGCTTCACCTCGGCGGCGCGGAGCCGGCCGAACCGCGACGTCAGTGGCTTCAGGGTCTTGCGGAGCTGCTGGGGCCCCGTCGTGGCGTTCGCTTCGACCTGGGTCTCGCCGAGCCGCGCGACGACCTCGTGGCCGCTGGCCTGGGCGGCGGTCACCAGCGCGGCCAGGCCATCCGAAGGCTCGCGCACGCGGACCGAGAGCCCGGCCTGGATGCCCCGCGCGTCGAGCGCCGCGAGGACCTTCTCGCCCCACGCGACCTCGGTCTCGGTGTCGCCGAGGTGCAGCACCAGCACGACGCGCACCCGGCCGACGTCGTCGGGCGCCTGCACGCCGAACGGCGCGTCGGCGGGCCCGTCGAGCTCGCAGGGCGCGGCCAGGGCGAAGCCCAGCATCCAGATCACGGCGACCACCTCATCAGGACGGCATCCACTCCATCGGCGTAGTAGCCCGCCCGGACACCGGATTCTTCCCAGCCGTGCGCACGGTACAGCGCGCGGGCGGCGTCGTTGGTCGCCCGCACCTCGAGGAAGCCATCCTGCACGTGCTCTTCGCGCCACAGCGCGTGCACCGCGCGCAGCAGCTCGCTCGCCACGCCGCGCCGCCGATGGTCGGGATCGACGCCGATCGTCAGGATCTCGCCCTCGCCGGCCACCGCGCTCGCGAGCACGTAGCCCACCGGCTCCGCGTCGATCGCGAGCAGGGCGCGCGTGGTGGGCGCCTCGAGCGTCGTGCGCACCGAGGCCTCGGACCACGGGTGGAATGCCGCGCGGGCCTCGAGCCGCGCGATGACGGCGGCATCGTCGGGGTGGGCGGAGCGGATCACGGCTCGGCGGGCACCCGGCGGACGCGCACGCGGGGCGCGAGGTCGGCGAGCAGCTTCGCGCACTCGGCATTCCACGCGGCCGTGTCGGACGGCGCGGACTGGAGGTTGCGCTTGAGGTAGGCCTCGACGACCATCCGCCGCTTCAGCACGGCCAGCATCGACCCCTCGTCGAGCCCCCAGCCCTCGAGGAAGCGGACCCAGTCGGCCCGGTCCTCGAACGTCGCGCGCAACCGCTCGAGGCGCGCCCGCGCCGATTCGTCGGTCGGTTGGTACAGCGCGATGTCACCCGCCGCCGCGCGGAGGATGGCGGCGTCTATCTGGCGTTGCTCCGGCTCTCCGCGCTCCCAGAAGGGCAGGGGAGACGGATCGTGCCCCGACAGGTCGCGATCGAGCGACACGTCGCTCGTGAGCACGACTTGATCGCCTACGACCGCGACGACCCGGTCGACGACGGATGCCGGAGCGACGACAGCGCTGGCGAGGACCCACATGGTGTGAGCTTAGCTGCTTGGTATGCTCCGGTCCGCATGGCCGCTGTCGACCGTCGGACGTTCAAGGTCCACGCCTGCATCGGGCGTGGTGGGTACGGAGAGGTGTACCGGGCCACCATGTTCGCAGCGGATGGCGAGCACGAGGTCGCGCTCAAGGTGCTCCACGCCGACCTCGAGACGAGCAGCCAGCCCGTCCAGCGGCTACGCGACGAGCGCCGCATGCTCGCGGCCATCGTCCACGAGTCGATCCTCCGGGTCCACGATCTCGTCGTGCTGGAGGGGCGGATCGGCCTCGTCACCGAGTGGGTCGAGGGCCAGGACCTCAACAAGTGCACCCGCGGGGACGATCCGCTGCCGCCGCGCGCCATCCTCGAGGTGATCGGCGGCATCGCGGACGCGCTCGACGCCGCGCACCACGCGCCGGTCGGCGGGGGCACGCTCGGCCTCATCCACCGCGACGTGAAGCCGTCGAACATCCGCGTCGGGCGAAAGGCCCAGGCGAAGCTGCTCGACTTCGGTATCGCCCGCGCCGAGAACGTCCAGCGCGAGGCCCAGACGAGCCCCGACAACGTGTTCGGGAGCTTCCCGTACATGGCGCCCGAGCGGTTCCTCGCATCGAGCTCGGAGGCCGCGGGCGACGTGTACGCGCTCGGCGCGACGCTGTTCGAGGCGCTCACCGCCGAGCGGCTGTGGATGCTGCCGCTGCCCGAGATCTACAAGCTCGTCATGAACGACGCGCGGTACGGCCTGATGCTCGAGGAGCGCCTCGGCACGCTCCCCGACGAGCTCGGGCCCGACGTCGCGGGCCTGATCCGCGACATGGCCGCGTGGGACCCGATGCGGCGGCCCTCTGCGGCCGAGGTGCGCGACCGGTGCGCGAAGCTCGCGAAGGGCATCGCGGGCAAGGATCTGCTGCACTGGTGCCGCGACCGCGACTGGCCCGAGCTCCGCGTGCTGCCGGGCCTGCTGTCGGGACGGGTGTTCGAAGAGGACGTCATCGACCCGCAGGAGGCCGACAACATCGGGCGCGAGCTCGCGTGGGACGCGAACGACCAGGAGGTCACGGTCCACATCCGCGGCTTCGACGAGCCCACCGTGCTGCGCACGCCGCCGCCGGCGCCGCGGGCCGACCACACGACCGAGCGGATCCGCTCGACCGGGCCGAGCGAGCCGCGTCGGCCTGCGCCTGCGCCTCCCGCGCCGGCGGCGCCTTCGAACGGCTTCCGCGTCGCGCGCGTCGTGCTGGCGCTGCTCGTGCTGCTGTTCGTCATGGCCGGCGTCTTCGTCGCGACGTTCTCCGTCATGTTGTACCTGTTGCAGCGGTTCGGAGGTTAGGGGCCCCCTCCGGAGGCCGTCTTGCATCTGCTGCCGCTCCTGATCGCGTGCTCCGGCGCGCCCGACGAGAGCCCCGCTCCCGACCCCGCCCCGGCGCCCGCTCCGGCCCGCGCCGACGTCGAAGACGACTACCAGCCGATCCGTGCGCCGCTCGAGCCTCCCCGTCCCGCGGCGGCCGACATCGACCTCGCAACGGCCGACCCGATGGAGATCGTGGCCAAGAAAGGTCCCGGTGGCCAGCCGCTCGAAGCGCTCTCGCTCGTCGTCGCCTCCCGCGGAGACGGCGAGATCGAGCCCTGTGGTTGACCCAAGCATCCCGCGGGCGGTCTGCCCCGGCGCCGTACGATCATCGAGAACGAGAAGCAGCAGGGCCCCGTCGTCGCCGTCGATGGCGGTGACTCGCTCGGCCGCGAGATCCTGAAGCGCGTCAAGCCCCTGCCGGATGCCGGCATGGGCCAGCGCCACGCGAAAGCACGCCTCATCGCCGAAGAGTGGGTGGCATCGGGCCTCGATGCCGCCGCGCTCGGCGCGTTCGATTGGGAGCTCGGCGCGCCGTTCGTGCGCGAGACCGTCAAGCGGTCCGGCTACCCCGTCGTCGCGGCCAACCTCGTGTGCGAGGGCGGCGAGCGGCCGTTCCCCGCGGCGCGCGTGGTCGAGCACGGCGGTCGCCGCATCGGCATCGTCGGCGTCACGGTCGGCGAGGTCGAGGGCTGCGTGGTGACCGACCCCGCCGAAGCGGCGAAGCAGGCGCGCGAGCTGATGGGCGACGTCGACGCGGCCGTCCTCCTGTGGCCGGCGCGCGAGGAAGAGGCGAACGTGGCCGCGCGTGCGGGTCTCCCGTTCGACTTCCTCGTGGATGCGAGCGGCCGCAGCGGGCGCACCACGCCCGAGCGCGCGGGCCAGACCTGGCTGCTCGGCGGCGGCATCAAGACCAAGGCGGTCTCGGTCGCCCGCCTCTCGTTCGTCGAGGGCGGCAAGGCCGGCTTCTTCCCCGAGAAGTACGACCAGCTCATCGACGAGGAGATCGCGAAGGTCGAGAAGTACCTCGTGACGGCCCAGCGCCAGCACGACGGCGAGAAGACCACGCCCACCGCGCGGGTCCTCATCCAGCGCAAGATCGACGCGAAGCAGACCGAGCTCGCCGAGCTGAAGGAGCTCCGCGCGTCGGCCACCTCCGACGGCCAGAACGTCGTCACGATCCGCACGATCACGCTGGATCAGGAGATCGCCGACCACGAGGCCACCCTCGCCCACGTCGAGGCGGTCAAGGCGACGTTCTCCGCGATGGACGACGCCAGCGGCGCCGAGGTCGTGGCGCGGCCGATGCGCATCGAGCACGGGCCGTACGCGGGCACCGAGGCCTGCGTGAAGTGCCACCCGACGCAGTACAACCAGTGGCGGTCGACCGAGCATGCCCGGGCGATGTCGTCGCTCGTGGCCGTGTCGCGGCACCGCGACGAAGACTGCTTCTCGTGCCACGTGACGGGCGGCGCACCCGCCGAGATCGCCGGATTCCCGGTCACCATCGAGACGTCCGATGCGGTGGGCGGCGGCAACAACGTGCAGTGCGAGGCGTGCCACGGGCCCGGCCGCGACCATGTCGGCGACCCGACCAAGCACCGCACCGTGAAAGACCCCGACGAGGCGCTGTGTCGCGCGTGCCACACCCCCGAGCAGGACGACGGGCGTTTCGACTTCGCCGCCTACCTGCCGAAAGTCACGCACCCGACGCCCGAGTGAGCACGATCACCGCCGTTCCGGGCGTGCTCGCGGGCCACTGGACCGGCGAGCACACCGGCGTCACGGTGGTCCTCACGCCGGATGGCGCGCGGGGCGCCGTGGTGGTGCCCGGATCCGCGCCCGGGTCGCGCGAGCTCGCGACCCTCGAGCCGCATCACCTCGCTGGCGGGGTGCACGGCGTGTGCCTCTCCGGGGGCAGCGCGTTCGGGCTGGCCGCGGCAGACGGCGTGATGGCGCACCTCGCCGAGACGGGCGTGGGGTTCGAGATCCCGGGGGGGCCGGTGCCGATCGTGCCGGCCGCCATCCTGTACGACCTCGACAAGGGCCCCGTGCGGCCGGGCCCCGCCGAGGGGCGTGCGGCTGCGGCGGCCGCCAGCACGGCGCCTCTGGAGACGGGGCGCGTCGGAGCCGCTCGCGGCGCGACGGTCGGCCGCACCTCCGGCAGCCCGGTGCCCGGGTGGCTCGGCAGCGCCGCGGTGCACGTCGACATCGAGGGACTGCGGGCCTGCGTGGGTGCCGTGGTGGCGCTCAACGCGCTCGGGTCCATCGTCGATCCCGCGACGGGCGCGTGGCTCGCGGGCGGTCCGCTCGTCGAGGTCGCCGGCGCGCCCCGCGCGAACACGACCCTCGCGGTGGTCGCGACCGACGCCCCGCTCGACGCAGGCACCGCGCGCGTGCTCGCGCAGATGGCGGTGGCCGGCCTGGCGCGCTGCATCCGCCCCGCGTTCACGCCCTTCGACGGCGACATCGTGTTCGCGCTGTCGACCGGGCGGGGCCCGAGCATCGCGGCGTCTGCGCTGCTGCGCCTCGGCGAGGCCGCGGCCACAGCGGTCGAGGGGGCGATCGTCGGGCGCTGATCGCTCAGAGCAGCGACAGCACCTCGTCGACCTGGCGGTAGCCCACGCCCAGCAGGAAGTCGCTGCGGCGCCCGTAGCTCTTGTTGCCGAGCACGAAGAACCGCGGCTCGGGGCTCTTCAGCAGGTCGGGGCCCTCGGCCCCCCCGGCCAGGCAGTCCGCCGGGCCGTCGCCCTTCGCGGAGAGCAGGGCCGCGGCGAGCTTCATCGTGCCCTCGCTGCCCCAGCACAGGTGCACCTGCAGCTCGCGCGACAGCCGGTGGTCGGGGCGGAAGCCCGTGCACGCCACGATCGTGTCGACCTGCAGGGACCCGCCGTCGTCGAGCGTCACGCGGCCCCCGTCGAGACGCGTGATCGCGGCGCCAGGCAGGTGGTGGACGACCTCGAGCGCCCGGTTGGCGACGTGCACGAGCTCGCGTCGCTGCGGGAGGGGGTCGTCGGGCGGGCTCGCGAAGCCCGGCACCTGGGCGTCGGGCGTGATCCAGTGCACCTCGGGCGCCGGTTCGAGCGCGAGCAGGTCGCGCAGCACGGTCGTGGCGCTGGCCCCGGCACCCACGAGCAGCACGCGCTTGCCGGCGAGGCCCGAACAGTCGACGGGCCCGTACACGACGGCCGGATTGCCGCGCTCACCGGGGACCGGCGCACCGCCCGCCCCCAGCGGAGCGGGGTCGCCGAACACGCCGCTCGCGTCGACCACGGCGTCGGCCACGAGCTCCTGCTCGCCATCGGGCGTGTCGACGAGCAGCGAGAAGGGCACGGTCGTGCGCGACGCGTTGCCGAGCTCGGCGCCCTTGGGCTTCCAGTGGCGGCTGACCGCGACGACCCGGTGGTTCGGGCGCACGTCGAGCTGCGCGGCGAGGGGGAGCAGGTAGCGGTCGCGGAGCTCGGCGCCGGTGGGGCACACGGCCTCGTCGGCGAGGAACGGCGCGTCGCCGAGGGCCTTCCGCCCGCGTGGGGTGGTGTTCATCGACCAGGGCGTGAAGAGGGTGACGTGCCCCCAGCTCGCGATGTGCTCCCCGACCGCGCCGGCCTCGAGGACCACGGCGTCGTGGCCGGCCTCTCGCGCGGCGAGGGCCATCTCCAGCCCGACAGGCCCGGCTCCGACGATGGCGATACGCATGCTCCCTCCTGGGTGGTGCGAGGGATTCGCTTATCCGCGTCGATCGGCTCAGTCCTCCGGGGTATCTGGGGTCCATGCGCGTCCTCGGCATCGAGACCAGCTGCGACGAGACGGCCGCTTCGGTGGTCGAGGGCCGGGCGATCCTCGCCGACGTGGTCCACACGCAGCAGATCCACGTGCAGTTCGGCGGCGTGGTGCCCGAGCACGCGGCGCGGGCCCACACCGAGAAGCTCGTCGCGGTCGTGCGGGCGGCCCTGTCCGAGGCGGGCATCGAGCGGCCCGACGCCGTCGCGGCCACCGCGGGTCCCGGGCTGATCGGCGCCGTGCTGGTGGGCCTCTGCTACGGCAAGGCCCTCGCGGCGGGCTGGGGGGTGCCGTTCATCGGCGTGAACCACCTCGAAGGGCACCTGTTGTCGGGGCTCCTCGAGGATCCGGCGCCGGAGTTCCCGTTCCTCGCCCTCGTCGTCAGCGGCGGGCACACCACGCTGTACCTGGCCCGGGCGCTCGGCGACTACGCCGTGCTCGCGGCCACCGTCGACGATGCGGCGGGCGAGGCCTACGACAAGGTCGCGCGCATGCTCGACCTCGGGTACCCCGGCGGGCCCGTGGTCGATCGCCTGGCGCAGGGCGGCGACCCCACGGCCGTCGAGCTGCCGCGACCCCGGGCCACTGGCCTCGACTGGTCGTTCTCGGGGCTGAAGACCGCGGTGCGGCAGGTCCTCCAGAAGACCGAGCGGCCCGTCGTCGCCGACGTGTGTGCCTCGTTCCAGGCCGCCGTGGTCGACGTCCTGCTCGATCGGGTCGTGCGTGCGGCCGACGAGACGGGCGTTCGCACGCTCGCGCTCGCGGGCGGCGTGGCGGCGAACTCCGAGCTGCGGCGGCGGGCGGTGGCCCTGCCGGGGATGACGGTGGTCCTCCCCGATCGAAAGCGGTGCACCGACAATGGCGCGATGATCGCGAACGCCGGGCGCCTCCACCTCGAAGCGGGCGCGCGCGACGGGCTCGACCTCGGCGCACGCGCGGGATGGCAGCCGGCATGAGCGAGACGGGCGAGGATCCGCGGGCGCTGCTCCGCCAGCTCGAGACCCGCGCGCGGAAGCGGTTCGGGCAGCACTTCCTCACGCGTGCCGAGACGGTCGACCGGATCGTGCGGGGTGCGCGGGTGGTGCCCGGCGAGCGGGTCGTCGAGATCGGCCCCGGCCTCGGGATCCTCACGCGCGCCCTGCTCCGGGCGGGTGCCGAGGTCACGGCCATCGAGCTCGACCGCGATCTCGCGGCCTACATCCGCGAAGCGCTGCCCGAGGTACGGCTGATCGAGGGCGACGCGGCCCGGGTCGACTGGCTGTCGACCGTCGAGCCCGGCACGAGGGTCGTGGCGAATCTGCCGTACAATGTCGGCACGAAGGTGTTGATGCAGCTCCTCCGCACGCCCGAGCGATTCGCGAGCATCACCGTCATGCTCCAGAAAGAGGTCGTCGATCGGCTGATGGCCTCTCCCGGGTCGAAGCAGTACGGCGCGCTCACCGTCGAGGCGGCGGTCCGCGGGCAGCCCGTCTACGTGATGACCGTCGAGCCCGGCTCCTTCCACCCGCCGCCGAAGGTCCGGTCCGCGGTGATCCGGTTCGACGTGTTCGAAGACGGCGCGCACACGGGATCGGTCGACCCCCGCTTCTTCGATCGGGTGGTGAAGGCCGCGTTCAGCCAGCGACGCAAGACGCTGCCGAACAGTATGGGCGGGCTCTTCGACAAGGCCGCGGTCGCCGCGGCCCTCGCAGAGCTGGGGATCGACGCCACCCGGCGTGCCGAGTCCCTGAGCGTCGACGACTTCCGCGCCCTGGCCGCCTCGTTGGCGACCTCGGCGCCAGCGAACTAGAAGAGCGGGAACGGCAAGGGGCGTAGTGTGCAGATCACCTCGTGCGGCATCACGGACGTAGGCCTCAAGCGGGGCCACAACGAGGACAACTACCTCATCAACGAAGAGCTCAATCTCTTCGTGGTGGCCGACGGGATGGGCGGTCACGCCGGTGGTGAGTACGCCTCCGCGATCGCGGTCAACACGGTCGAAGAGATCGTGACCTCGATGGAGGTCGACCAGGATGCGCTCGGCGACATCACCGACCCGGTCGAGATCACCCGCCACAAGATCACGCACGCGATCCGCCTCGCGGGCCGCCGCATCTTCGAGAAGGCGAAAGAGCAGCCCGAGTACCACGGCATGGGCACCACCGCGGTGGTCCTGCTGATCGACGGCGGCAACGCGTTCGTCGCGCACGTCGGCGACAGCCGGATCTACATGCTGCGCGACAACCGCCTCGAGCAGGTCACCGAGGATCACTCGCTCATCGCCGAGAAGATCCGCCACGGCCTCATCACGCCCGAAGAGGCGAAGAACCACCGGATGCGCAACGTCATCACCCGGTCGCTCGGCTACCAGGAGGATGTCGAGGTCGACATCACGGTGCGCGCGATCCGCCGCGGCGATCAGTTCCTGCTCTGCTCCGACGGGCTCTCCGGGCACGTCGAAGACGACGAGATGGAAGAGCACCTGCTGAACTACCGTCCGCAAGAGGCCGCGCGTCGCCTCATCGAGCTCGCGTGCGAGCGGGGCGGCGAAGACAACATCACGGTGGTCATCTCCCGGATGGAAGAGGTCTAGCGGCGGTGGCCGGCGCTGGCACCACGCCCGCCGGCGAGCCGCGCTCGGTCGTCCCCGAGCCGGTCGTCACACTCCCTGCCCGCCGCCTGAAGTGGTTCCGCATCGTCGCGGTGGCCAACGGCTTCATCATGGCGGCCCTGTTCGCGCTGCTGTTCTACACGGTGCCGCGCAGCCTGGCGTACAACCGCATGCTCGACGAGAACCTCGCCCTGAAGGAGCGACTCGACGACATCGACGACAAGATGTCCGAGGTCGACCGGATGCTGCTGCGGCTCCGGCTCTACGACTCCCAGCTCAAGTCGCTGAGCACGCCGAAGGGCGACCACGGCCCGATCGACATCGTGTTCCAGACCGACGACCTCGCGAAGATCGACTTCTCGAACGAGCCCGACGAAGAGGGGCTCGTCGACTTCCCGATGGAGGAGCTGCTCGAGCACGAGGAGGGCGAGCCCGGCCTGCGGACCGCGGAGGAGTGGGCCGACGCCGTGTCGAGCCGTGCCGACGCGTTCATCGAGAGCTTCGAGCGCGCCGAGCCCAACCTCACCGACCTCGTCGTCGAGCTGGAGGACCTGCGGGCCCTCGAGGCCGCGCTTCCCGGGCGGTGGCCCACGCGGGGCACCCTCACGTCCGGCTACGGCTGGAGGCGGAACCCCGTGGGGTACCGCGGCTACAAGTTCCACAGCGGCGTCGACGTGGCGAACAAGCGCGGCACGCCGATCTACGCGGCGTCCGACGGCACGGTCATCCGCGCGGGCTGGAGCGGAGGGTACGGTCGCGTCGTCGAGATCGACCACGGCTTCGGGATCACGACGGTCTACGCGCACTGTACGCAGCTCTTCGTGGAGGAGGGCGAGCGCGTCGTCGGCGGCCGCAAGATCGCGACGATGGGCAACACCGGCCGCTCCACCGGGCCACACCTCCACTTCGAGGTCCGCCTCGACGGCAGCTCGGTCGACCCGATGGACTACCTGCCGCGGGTCCGCCAGCGTTAGCCCGGGCGTTTGCGATCGGCCCCGCCCGAACCGGCGCAGTACGTTACAAGCGTGCGGTTGACCTCGTGCCCGCGGTGTACAGCCTTGCCGGGTCACGCGCAGCACGGGGCCTTCGGGAGAACGGACGATGTTCGAGACGATCACCAACCTCGCGAAGAAGCTCTTCGGCGACGCGAACGAGCGGGAGCTGAAGCGGCTCCAGCCCCTCGTCGAGCAGATCAACGCGCGCGAGGCTGCGTTCAAGGCCCTCTCCGACGCCGACCTGGCGGCGAAGACCGCCGAGTTCAAGAACAAGATCGACAACGGCGCCAACCTCGACGACCTGCTGGTCGACGCCTTCGCGACGGTCCGCGAGACGGCGTTCCGCCGGATGGGGATGCGGCACTACGACTGCCAGCTCATCGGTGGCGCCGCCCTGCACCAGGGCAAGATCGCCGAGATGCGCACCGGTGAGGGCAAGACGCTCACCGCGACCCTCGCCGTCTACCTCAACGCGCTGCCGGGCAAGGGCGCGCACGTCGTCACGGTCAACGACTACCTCGCCGCCCGCGACGGCGAGTGGATGTCGCCGATCTACAACTTCCTCGGCATGAAGGTCGGCACGATCCTCTCGAACGAGCGCAGCGACCAGATCAAGCGCGACGCCTACGCCGCCGACATCACGTACGGCACGAACAACGAGTTCGGCTTCGACTACCTCCGCGACAACATGAAGTTCTCGCTCGACCGGTACGTCCAGCGCGGCCACCACTTCGCCATCGTCGACGAGGTCGACTCCATCCTGATCGACGAGGCCCGTACGCCGCTCATCATCAGCGGTCCGATGAACGCGCCGGTCGACCTCTACAAGATCTGCGACTCCGTCATCCCGCTCCTCCAGGAGGAGATCGACTTCGTCGTCGACGAGAAGTCCCGGTCCGCCACGCTCACCGAAGACGGCATCGGCAACGTCGAGCAGAAGCTCGGCATCGACAACCTGTACGACCCCCAGAACATGGAGGTCCTGCACCACATCAGCCAGTCGCTCAAGGCGCACTACCTGTTCAAGCGCGACCGCGACTACGTCGTCCGCGACGGCAAGGTCGTCATCGTCGACGAGTTCACGGGCCGCCTGATGCACGGGCGCCGCTGGTCCGACGGCCTCCACCAGGCGGTCGAGGCGAAAGAGAAGCTCACGGTCGAGCAGGAATCGCAGACCTACGCGACCATCACGTTCCAGAACCTGTTCCGGATGTACGACAAGCTGTCCGGAATGACCGGTACGGCGGCCACCGAAGCCGCCGAGTTCGCCGAGATCTACGACCTCGACACGCTCGTCATCCCCACGAACAAGCCCATCGCGCGGAAGGATCACGACGACGTGATCTACAAGACCCAGATGGAGAAGTTCAACGCGGCGATGGAGGAGATCATCGAGTGCCACCGCCGCGGTCAGCCCGTGCTGGTGGGCACGACCTCGGTCGAGAAGTCCGAGATCCTCTCCCAGCTGCTCCGCCGCAAAGACATCCCGCACGAGGTGCTGAACGCCAAGAACCACGGCCGCGAGGCGCACATCGTCGCGCAGGCCGGCCGGAAGGGCGCCATCACCATCTCGACGAACATGGCGGGCCGCGGCACCGACATCAAGCTCGGCGGCAACCCCGACGAGCTCGCGAACGATCAGTACGACCGGCACGCGCAGCCCGACGAGTGGGAAGCCGCGCTGGCCGTCTTCGAATCCCAGTGCGACGCCGAGAAGAAAGAGGTGCTCGCCGCGGGCGGCCTGCACGTCATCGGCACCGAGCGGCACGAGTCCCGCCGCGTCGACAACCAGCTCCGCGGCCGGTCGGGCCGCCAGGGCGACCCGGGCTCCTCGCGGTTCTACCTGTCCCTCGAAGACGACCTGATGCGGATCTTCGGCTCCGACAAGATCACGGTCTGGATGGAGCGGATGGGCCTGCAGGATGACGAGCCCATCGAGCACCGCTGGATCACGCGCGCCGTCGAGAACGCGCAGATGAAGGTCGAAGGGCACCACTTCAACTCGCGGAAGAACCTCCTCGAGTACGACGACGTCATGAACTACCAGCGCAAGGGGGTCTACGACCTCCGCCGGCGTGCGCTGGGCGGCGAGAACATCCAGGAGATGGTCGACGAGGCCGTGAACGGCGTCGTCGAGGACGTGATGGACGACTACCTCGAAGAGGGCGTCCACCCCGAGCACTGGAACATCGAGGCCGTCCGCGAGAACCTCGGACGCGTGCTCGACGTGACGTGGTCCGAGGGCGACGACGAGATCCGCGACTTCTCGCGCAACGAGATCAAGAACCGGATGCTCGGCGACGCGCGCGCGAAGCTGAACGGCGTGAAGGAGGCGATGGGCGAGGAGGTGTTCCTCGACTTCGCCCGGATGCTGATCCTGCAGTTCACCGACGACCTGTGGAAAGACCACCTGCTCGCGCTCGACCGGCTGCGTCAGGGCGTCGGGCTGCGTGGGTACGGCCAGCGCAACCCGCTGCTCGAGTACAAGCGCGAAGCGCTGCAGATGTACCTGATGATGAACGCGATGCGCGACGAGCTGCTGCTCACGAACCTCGTCCACGCGCAGGCCGAGGTCGCCCAGCAGGCGAGTGGCGCCCGCAACCAGAAGGCCACCGCACGCAGGCTCGCCGCGTCGAACTTCCAGATGCCCGAAGAAGAGGCGCCGAACCTGCTCGATCAGCTGCCGCTCGCGCAGCCGGTGTTCGACGCCGGTCCGCCGCCCATGCCCGCCAAGGGCATCGACGCGCGCCGGTTCGGCCTGGTCCACGGTGTTCGCCGGAACGACCCGTGCCCCTGTGGCAGCGGTCAGAAGTTCAAGAAGTGCTGCTACGCGGTGTCCGATCCCGAGTTCGACGCGCAGCTCGAGGCCGCTGCTGCGGCCGCCGTGCCGCCTGCGGTCGAGGCGCCCGTAGATGCGGGGCTCGATGCGCCGGTCGACGCACCCGAGGGCGAGTCGGCGGATACCGACAGCGTCGCTCCCGCTACGAAGTAGCACCTGCGAACTGGCCGTCTGATCGGAAGCCGCCGGGCTTCGAGCGTCTCAGGGCCTCACGCAGATGACGCAGAAGGACGCAGATGACGCAGAAACCAGGCCCCCACCGGATCCGCATCCGTCGATCACGGAGTTCAGAAGGCGCTGATTCGTGCGCGAAATGTCCAGAAGGGGGCACGACGCATCCGTTCGTGCGCCCTCCTCTACGTGCAAGGGATCGAGCTTCGAGCGTCCCAAGGCATCACGCAGATGACGCAGAAGGACGCAGATGACGCAGAAACGAGGCTGACCCGGGTCCAGCGTCTTCGCGTCCCCGGAGCGCCGAGTGGGCCTTGTTGCGGAACGGATTCGCGACTCACCAGAGCAGGCCGGCGTTTCTGCTGATCCGGTCAGCGCACCCGCCAAACGCCGCCCAGTCCACCACTGAGTCTTGGGGAGAGGCACCGTCCGACCCGGTCGGCGGTCTTGGCGGTCTTGGCGGTCTTGGCGGTCCTACGGTCCTGGCGGTCGTGGCGGTCCTGGCGGTCCTGGCGGTCCTGGCGGTCCTGGCGGTCCTGGCGGTCCTGGCGGTCCTGGCGGTCCTGGCGGTCTTGGCGGTCTTGGCGGTGCAATAAGACGTTTGGCCCATCGAGGCAGTGGATTTCGGCGAACACCGACAAATTCCATTCGTTGAAGCTGCGCAAAACGCGGATCCGCATCCAGTGGGGGCCGTCGCGGGTCGAGCTTCCTCGTTTCCCCGGGGTCCTCCCGTGACGTCAGGGCTGTCGAGGGACGTCTCCGCGTTCGGGTCGACAGAGCTTGCCTTCTTGCGGACCGGATTCGGGACTCACCAGAGCAGGCCAGCGTTTCGCGCTGCTCTGGTGCCGTCGGCGGCCATCCCGCCTTGGAGGTCTTGACGGTGCAATCGGGCGTTGGCCCATCGATATCGAGGTGGTCGATCTCGCCCCGGTCAGGCCGAGTATCGACAGGCGGCGGATCAACCCCGATAGCCGCGCACCACGCGGGTGACCGTGTCGGTCCACCGCGCGGCACCGAAGTTCACGAGCAGCCCGACCCGCAGGTCCATGAACCTCAGGTACGTCAGGAGCTGCATCTTGTGCGCCTCCGCCGTGCCGGTCGTCGACTTCAGCTCCACGACCACCTGGCCCTCGACGACCATGTCCGCCTTGAAAGCACGGGAGATGCAGAGCCCTTCGTACACGATGTCCACGAGCAGTTGCTGCTCGACACGCAGTCCTCGTCGTTCGAGCTCGAACGCCAGGATTTGCTGGTAGGCGCTCTCGAGTAGCCCGGGTCCGACGTTCCGATGGATGTGGTACGACGCATCGACGACCTGCGCAGTGATGTCGTTGAGCTCCATGCTCTCCTCCCGACGGAACGCAGGTGGACAGCAGGTCTCGTGCCAGAGGCCGATGACGGTTCGAGCTCGAGAATCACCGGGCCCTGGCGACAGCCGTCGGCGATTCGCCGACCGCGCCGCCGACCCGACCACGCCGCGGTTCCACGGGCCGGTCCGCTCACTCGGGCAACCCGTAAGTGCCCGCCCGCTCTGGTGAATCCCGGATCCGGTCCGCGAGAGGGCCCAATCTCTCGATCCGAACACCCGAGACGTCCCTCACGACACCCGGGCGCGTCGCGTGGACCCTGGCGTCCTTGGCGGTGCATTCCCCTCGACGGCGTCCGGGCACGCGAGGACGCCCGACGCGCGATGGCCTCGTTTCTGCGTCATCCGCGTCCATCTGCGTCATCTGCGTGATGCCGGAACGCTCGAAGCTCGACCACGTCCGACACGACCCGTGACCGACGACGGAGCCGATCGTTGCCCCCGGCACCGACCCGCGCTACGTGAAGCGGCCGTGTGCTCGCACACGGGAAATCCACGCCTGCGCGAAATGCTCGCGACCACGGTGCCCACTGGGTCGGTCGCGCGTAGCAGGCGGACGTAGAACCACAGAGGAAATCATGAACATCTCCCTTCGCGACCTGCTCCAGGCCGGCGTGCACTTCGGCCATCAGACCCGTCGCTGGAACCCTCGGATGCGCCCGTACATCTACGGGGCCAAGAACGGCATCCACATCATCGACCTGCAGGCCACGGCCAAGGGCCTCGTCGATGCGAGCCGGTTCCTCACGCAGACCGTCGCCCACGGCGGCAACGTGCTCTTCGTCGGCACCAAGCGCGCCGCCCGCGAGATCGTCGCGGAAGAGGCCGAGCGCGCCGGCATGTTCTACGTCAACAACCGCTGGCTCGGCGGCACGCTCACCAACTGGGCCACCGTGAAGAAGTCCCTCGAGCGCCTCAACCAGCTCGAGCACGCCCGCGACGAAGGCCGGTTCGACCTCCTCACCAAGAAGGAGGCCCTCGAGCTCCATCGCGAGATCATCAAGATGGAGAAGAACCTCGGCGGCATCAAGTCCCTCAAGGGCATCCCCGACGCCATGTTCGTCATCGATCCCAAGAAGGAGCACCTCGCCGTCAAGGAAGCCCAGAAGCTCGGCATCCCCGTCGTCGCGCTGTGCGACACGAACTGCGACCCGAGCCAGATCTCGCACGTGATCCCCGGCAACGACGACGCGCTGAAGTCCATCCGCCTGTTCACCGGCGCCATGGCCGACGCGTGCATCGAGGGCAACCAGGCGGGCACCTCCCGCGCCGGCGCCGAGTTCGGTGCGGCCGACGAGGGTGACGTCGAGGTCATCAAGCGTCCCGCCGCCTCCGAGCCCGTGGATGCCGAGGCCAGCGCGGCCCCCGACGAGTCCGAGGAATACGAGGCCGTCAACTGACATCCGACGACGGGCTGGCCTTCGCTGCCGGCCCGTCCTCCCCGAATCCTTTCACGTCCCCCAGGAGAACACCCATGGGTATGGCAGAGATCAAGGCTCTCCGCGAGCGGACCGGTGCCGGCATGCTCGACTGCAAGAAGGCGCTGGCCGAGAGCGGCGACGACATCGAGAAGGCGGTCGACTGGCTGCGCAGCAAGGGCATCGCGAAGGCCGCCAAGAAGGCCGGCCGCTCCGCGACCGAAGGCCTCGTGCACTCGTACATCCACGCGGGCGGCAAGATCGGCGTCCTCGTCGAGATCAACTGCGAGACCGACTTCGTCGCGATGAACGAAGACTTCCAGCAGCTCTGCAAGGAAGTCGCGATGCACATCGCCGCCGCCGCGCCCGAGTACGTGACGGCCGAGGAAGTCCCCGCCGCCGCGCTCGACAAGGAGCGCGAGGTGCAGAAGGCGCTCGTCCTCGAAGAGGGCAAGCCCGCGCACATCGCCGACAAGATCGTCGAGGGCCGGATGAACAAGTTCTACGAGGACAAGTGCCTCATGAACCAGAAGTTCATCATGGACGACAAGAAGACCGTGCAGGACATCCTCACCGAGCGCGTCGCGCGCATCGGCGAGAACATCCAGGTCCGTCGCTTCGCCCGCTTCGTGCTGGGCGAGGGCCTCGAGAAGCGCGTCGACGACTTCGCCGCCGAAGTCGCCAGCATGACGAACTGAGCGCCTCCGCGCTCGGCTCCGAGGCCGCCCGGGCATCCCGCCCCGGCGGCCTCTGTCGTCTCAGAGCCCCGCCGACCAGTCGGTGGGCGGCGAGGTGCGGTGGCAGGCCGCGCCATCGCAGCCGTTGACGGGGTTCACGTTGGCGTGCGCCCCCTGCGCCTCGAAGCGGCAGATCTCGCTGCCGGCGCCCGGCGGGCAGTCGTAGGGGCCGGCGAGGTTGCCCACACGCAGCGGATGGCAGTCCTGGCAGAGCGGCGAGAGCACGGTGACCCACCCCGTCGCCGGGTCGGCGACGCGCACCGGATCGCCCTCGAGGTTCGTCGCCCCGTCGTACACCTGCTGAGACGCGCCCCCCACGTGGCACTTGTCGCAGAAGTTGTCGGCCTCGAACGTCGGATCGGTGTCGTTGTACAGGTCGTACTGCAGCTGCTCGAGCGAGTCGCCGTGCGCCGGGCCCCACACGAAGCCCGCGTGGAAGGGCGTCGCTTCGGGCGGCTCGTACCGACTGCACGTCGACGCGACCAGGACCACGCACACGACCGCGAGCCGGTAGGTCGTGGTGGGCCTGGGGAGCGCGTCGTTCATCGCGGAGCCTGTGGCTAGTTGGGTTCGTTCGGACCCTGGATCGTGCCGCTCGGGTGGCAGTTGGTCTGGGTGCAGCCCGCCGGATTCGCGGCGAGGTTGTCGTGGTACGCCGGGTAGTCGAGCTCGAGCTGGGGCAGGTCGTGGCACTTGCCGCAGCTGAACCGGTTGTCGGTCGTGCTGAGGTAGGTGCCGCCGGTGCCCGTCGCGAAGCCCACGTCGTGGCAGTCGTCGCAGCCGTTCTTCCAGTCGTTCACCCCGTTGGCGACGACGGCGGGGAAGGTGTCCCAGTCTTGCACGGTGTGGTGCGGCGTGCGGAAGTAGTGCTCGTTGTTCGCGCCCCAGTTGGCCGGCATCTCGAGGATGTAGCGGCTCTGGCCCTCGGCGAAGCTCGAGTGGCAGGCCTTGCAGTCGCGCTCGCGCTCGTCGGTCCAGCCGTCGCGGTCGGGCGGGTAGTGCGTGGCGTCTTCGCCTTCGCCGGCCCGCGTGTGGCAGTTGCCGCAGTACTCGGCCTTGCCGGCCTCGGCGGTGTAGTCGCCCGCGTGGCAGTCGCCGCACGCCCGGCCGGCGTGCCCGCCCTCGAGCGGGAAGATCTCGGACAGCGGCGGGTCGTCGTGGCCGCCACCGTTCTCGCCGCCGATCGACCAGGTGGTGGGCGGGTAGATGCTGTGGCACGCCGCGCCGTCGCACCCGTTGACCGGGTTCACGTTCGCGTGGGCACCCTGGGCCTGGAAGCGGCAGTACTCGCTCTGCGCGCCCGGCGGGCACTCGATGGGCTCGACGAGCCCGACGCGGAGGGGGTGGCAGTCCTGGCAGAGCGGCGAGAGCACGGTGGCCCAGCCGCTCGCGGGATCGGCGACGAGCACGGGGTCGCCGTTGAGGTTGTAGACCCCGTCGGCCACCTGTTGGGACGCGCCGCCGACGTGGCACTTGTCGCAGAAGTTGTTCGCGTCGAACTGCGGATCGGTGTCGATGGACGCGTCGTACTGGATCTGCTCGAGCGACGGGCCGTGGGCCGGACCCCAATCGAAGCCGGAGTGGAACGGCACGGGCTGCGGCGCTTCGTACTTCTCGCAGGACACGACACCGGTGAGGCCGAGGCCGAGCGCGGAGAGGACCAGGAGGGGGCGGACGGCGCGCATCAGTTCGTGGTCCCGTGGGCGTGACAGTCGGCGCACTCGCTGTACGTCACGTTCTCGTGCAGCGAGCTCAGCGGGTTGATCTCGGCGCGCGTGTGGCACGCCTCGCTGCAGGTGTACGAGCCGTACTGCGCGGTGACGTGGCAGCCGTCACAGGAGGTGGTCCAGTCGTCGGGGCTGCGCAGGGCCTGGGGGTTCACATCCCAGTCTTCGACGACCGCGTGCGGCCAGTGGAAGTCGTGGACCGAGGCGTTCGCGGCCCAGCTGGCGGGCACGACGAGCTGGCGGTTCGCGTTCTCGCCCGCGTGGCAGGCCTTGCACCCGCGCTCTTTGCTCTCGGCCCCGACGCGCTGCGGCGGGTAGTGGCCGGCCGGGCGGTCGGCTTCGTGGCAGTTGTCGCAGAACTTCGCGCCACCGCGCTCGTTCGCCTCGTCGCCCGCGTGGCACGACCCGCAGCCGAGGGCGTGCGGCCCGTCGAGCGGGAACAGGTCGGAGAGGGGCTCGACCGTGTGGTTGATCTCGATGCCCGTGTCGTCGAGCGCGCCGCAGTCGGTGCGGACCTGCTTCCAGCACCAGTCGCTCGTGGAGTGGCAACCGCCGCCGTCGGCGCAGCTGCGGCCATCCATGTGCCCGGACGGGAAGGTCTGTTGCTGGGTGTCGGTGTGGCAGCCGAGGCAGTCGAGGCCGAGCGCGGTGACGAACTCGGGGTCGTTCGACGGCGTGAGGCCCTGCTCTGCAGCGCCCTCGACGTGGCAGACCTCGCAGTTCTGGGCGCTGTGCGCCCCGGACAGCGGGAACAGCGCGTGCACCGCGTTCGTCGGGATGGGGTCATCCGCTTCGGGCACGCAGCTCCACCCGACGACGGCCGCGACGGCAGAGGCCGCTACGAGCATCCAACGGGCGCTCTTCCAGGCACCTTTCGGGGCACCCTTCACAGGACTGGTCGGCATCCAGTGCTCCACACAAGACAAGACGTCCGCTCGGGACACCTCATCATAGCGGGATCGGGAACGCGTTGTCACCGATTGTTGCCCGGGCTCTCGCACCGGTTAGCTGCGAAGCTCCGGAGGAGCGGATGGACGAGTACCTCGAGTCGATGGAAGACGACCTCAAGGCGGCGCTGGAGGCCCTCAACCGCGAGCTGTCCAAGGTGCGCACCGGGAGGGCCTCTCCGAAGCTCGTCGATGAGCTCCAGGTCCAGGTCCAGTCCTACGGCGCGACCATGCCGCTCAACCAGCTGGCCACGGTGCAGGCGCCCGACGCGCGGCTCCTCGTGATCACCCCGTGGGACAAGTCGACGATCGCCGACATCGAGAAGGGCATCCTCGCCGCCGGCCTCGGGCTCAACCCCAGCAGCGACGGCCAGGTGATCCGGCTCCCCGTGCCGGCCCTCACCAAAGAGCGTCGGCAAGAGCTCCAGAAGATGTGCCGCAACGCCGGCGAAGACTCGAAGGTCCGCATGCGTCACGTGCGGCGCGACTACAACGACATCTTCAAGGGCGCCGAGAAAGACGGCGACATCTCGGAAGACGACTCGCACCGGTACCTGAAGCAGGTGCAGGATCTCACCGACAAGTACACGGCTATGTGCGACACGAAGGTGAACGCCAAGGAAGCCGAAGTCCTCGAGGTCTGATGCCGCCCCGGCACATCGCCATCATCATGGACGGCAACGGTCGCTGGGCGCAGTCCCGCGGCCTCGATCGCGTCAAGGGCCACGAGGCCGGCGCCGACACGGTGCGTCGCATCGTGCGCGCGTGCGGCGAGCGGGGTGTCGAGGCGCTCACGCTCTACAGCTTCTCGACCGAGAACTGGCGCCGGCCCGAGCTCGAGGTGCAGGCGCTCATGGCGCTGCTCGCGCGGTACCTCGAAGAAGAGGCCGACGAGCTGATGCTCAACAAGGTCCGCCTGCGTGGCATCGGGCAGACCGAGCGCCTTCCGAGGCACGTCCAGATGCTGCTCGAGCAGGTCACGGCGTACACCGCGAAGAACAAGGGCATGTGGCTCAACCTCGCCCTGTCCTACGGGGGCCGCGCCGAGATCGTGCGGGCCGTGCGCGACATCGCGCGCGACGTGAAGGCCGGCGCGCTCGAGCCCGACGCGATCGACGAGGCCGACATCGCGAAGCGCCTGTACATGGCGGATCTGCCCGACCCCGACCTGATGATCCGCACGTCGGGCGAGTATCGGCTGTCGAACTTCCTGCTGTGGCAGCTCGCCTACGCCGAGCTCTGGGTCACCGACGTGCTGTGGCCCGACTTCGAGATCGAGCACCTCGACCAGGCCATCGCGTCGTTCGAGCACCGCGAGCGGCGGTTCGGCCAGACGGGCGCGCAGGTGCAGTCCGACGAGGAGGGCGAGTGAAGACCCGGCTCATCGCGGGCCTCACGGGCCTCGCCATCCTGCTGCCCGCGGTGATCTGGGGCGGCCTGATCGCCGTCCACGTCATCGTGTCGCTCTCGCTGCTGATCTGCGTGTACGAGTACGCCTCGATGGCCTTCCCCGACGACCGCAACGCGGCGATGGGCTGGCTCGCGCTGGGCGTCGGCACGCACTACGCCGGGCTCGTCTGGCTGGCCGAGAAGCACGCCACGATGATGGCGCTCTTCGGCGTGGCGACGCTCATCTTCGTCACGCTGCGCCCCGGCGAGGATCTGCACCGGGCCACGGATCGCGCGGGTCGGTACCTGCTCGGCGTCACGTGGGTCGGGCTGCTCGTGTTCCTCGTGCTCCTGCGGGCGCTGCCCGACGGGCTCGCGTGGTGTTTCGTCGCGCTCGGCATCTCGTGGCTCGGCGACACCGGCGCCTACTTCGCCGGGCGCAGCTTCGGCAGCCGCAAGCTCTACGAGCGGATCAGCCCGAACAAGACCGTCGAGGGGATGGTCGGCGGGGTGATCACGGCGACCATCGGCGTGTTCGTCATCACCGCCATCGGGCTCCCGTCGGCGAACCCGGTCGACTGCCTGATCCTCGGGGTGTTCGGGTGCATCGGCGGGGTGCTCGGCGACCTCGCCGAATCCATGGTGAAACGCACGTTCGACGTGAAGGATGCGGGCAACATCATGCCCGGCCACGGCGGGCTGCTCGACCGGATCGACAGCGTCCTGTTCGTAGGCGCGCTCGTGTATGGCTACGCTACCCTCGTGAAGGGATGATGACGGTCCTGCCAGCGCTGATCCTCACCGACGTCGCGCGGAACATCGTCGCCGGCCTCGTGATGATCGGCGTGCTCGTGGTCATCCACGAGTTCGGGCACTTCCTGTTCGCGAAGATCTTCGGCATCGGCGTGCCCGTCTTCTCGGTGGGCATGGGCCCGCGGCTGTTCGGGTACCGCTACAACGGCACCGACTACCGGGTCAGCGCGCTGCCGGTCGGCGGCTACGTCCAGATGGCCGGCGCCGACCCCTTCGGCGAAGAAGACGCGTCGGCGCGGGTCGATCCCGACATCGACTTCATGAAGAAGCCGGTGTGGCAGCGCCTGATCGTCATGCTCGCCGGGCCCGCCTTCAACCTCGCCCTCCCGTTCATCGTGTTCACCATCGTGATGATGTCGGGCGAGCCACAGACCGCGCCGGTCATCGGGCTCGTGCTCGAGGGGTCGCCCGCCGAGCAGCTCGGCTTCGAGATCGGCGATCGCATCGTCGAGGCCGACGGCGAGCCCGTCGAGGTCTTCGGCGACGTGGTGCAGGTGATGGAGGCCCACCCCGAGCGCGACCTCCCGCTGGTGGTCGAGCGCAGCGGGCAGCGCGTGCCGATCGTCATCCCGGGTGGCACGGTCGGCTTCTCGTTCGACGGCTACGTCGATCTCGAGACCGTCGGGATCCAGGCGTCTTCGCGGTCGAGCCGCGTCGGCGTCGACGACCCCACCTCGCCGGCGTGGTCGGCGGGGATGAAGATCGGCGACCTCGTCACGCATGTCGACGGCACGGAGGTGAACACCTGGCCCGAGCTGATGGCCGCGCTCACCCCCGACCGCCCGCACGAGGTCGCGTACCTCCGCGTGGTCGACGAGGCCCCGGCCCCCGCCGAGATGAAGGCCACTCTCCGCCCGAACCCCGCGTACATGCCGCGCGACGACGACTTCTGGCAGAACGACTGGGGTCTCGTGCCCGTCATGGTCTACGTGGGCAGCGTGATCCAGGAGCGCCAGGTGTCGGCCGGCACGGGCTGCATGCCCGGCGAGACGCGTCCGACGGCCGCCGCCGAGGCCGGCATCCTCCCGCTCGACCGGCTCTACCGCATCGAAGGCGAGCAGGTGCGCAGCTGGTCCGACCTGATGGATCTCATCGGGGCGTCGATGAAGGGCCGCACCGAGGCGCAGGGCCCGGGTCCGCTCGACATCGAGATCATCCGCGACGGCAAGCGGATGACGATGAGCATGACGCCCAACCTCACGCGCGAGGTCGTGCGCGGCGAGGTGCGGTTCCGCCCGATCATCGGCGTCGAGCGGCACCCCACGGCCTACGTCGACGGCCCGCGGGTGCAGAAGTACTACTCGTTCTTCGAGGCCGTGCCGCGCGCGGTCGAGCAGGGCGCCGAGGTGTTCCGGCTCACCATCGGGGTGCTCGGCAAGCTCATCACGCTCGACCTGCAGCCGCAGGAGGCGCTCGGCGGGCCCGTCGAGATCTTCCGGGCGGCCGGCCAGGGCGCCGAGGCCGGGTTCCACGGGTTCGCCCGCCTGCTCGGCACGATCAGCTTCTCGCTCGGCATCGTGAACCTGCTGCCGGTGCCCGTGCTCGACGGCGGCCAGATCGTCTTCTACTCGATCGAGGGCATCCGGGGGCGCCCGCTGTCGCTCGAGGTCCGCGAGAAGGTCCAGATGGTCGGCATCCTCGCGCTGGCCGCGCTGATGCTCATGGTCACCGTGATGGACGTGAACCGCTGGCTCTCCGGCTGACGCGATGATCGTGGCGTTCGACACGTGCGGGCCCGTGCTCGGCGTGGCCGTCGACGACCGCGTGCGCACCGAGCGCGTGACCCGCGGCGGCGAGACCCGCCTGGTGCCCTGGGCCCTCGAGCTCGCGGGCGGCTCGCTCGACGGCGTCGAGGCCGTGGCGGTCGGCGTCGGGCCCGGCGCATTCACCGGCCTGCGGGTGGGGCTCGCGACGGCCCAGGGGCTCGCGGAGGCCCTCGGCGTGCCGCTGTTCGGCTTCGGGTCGCTGGTGTCCCGCGCCCGGCGGGCCTCGGCGGACGTGGCGCTGCTCGATGCCCGCAAGGGACGCGTCTACGTGGCGTGGGCCCGCGAGGGCTTCGCGCCGGCCGACGTGTTCCCGTTCGAGGCGTTCGAGGGCGTGCCGCACGGCTTCCTCGCGACCGGCGAGGGGGCGCTCGTCTACCGCGATGCCGTCGAGTCCGCCGGAGGGCGGGTCGCACCCGAGGCCGATCACCCCGGCGTCGACGCGCTCGTCCTCCTCGCGAGAGAGGCGCTCGCCCGCGGAGAGAGGGGCGACCCCGCGGCCGTCCACCCCATCTACGTGCGCGCGCCCGACGCCAAACCTCCCCGCACCGGCATATAGGGTCCGGCTGCGAACCCCGGGGAAGTGATGCCCATCGTCGGAGTCGCCGGTGCGACCGGCGCGTTGGGGCGGGAGATCGTCTCCGCCCTCGAGACCGTCCCGTACAAGCCCGAAGAGGTCGTGCCGCTCGCGCGCGCCTCGTCCAAGACGCCCTTCGTGGAGTACGACGGGCGCGAGATCGCGGTCGACGACATCGCCGACGAGGTGCTCGAGCGGCTCGACCTGCTGTTCCTCGCGCTGCCGCCCGAGGCCGCGATGCAGTGGGGCACCGAGGCGGTGAAGAAGGGCATCGCCGTGGTCGACACGTCCGGCGCGATGCACCGCGCGGGCGTGCCCATCGGCATCCCGTGGGTCAATCCCGAGGCGCTCGGGTCCGCGCCGGGTCGGGCGCTCTGCGTGCCTTCGCCCGAGGCCATCCTCGCGGGTGCCGTGCTCGGTCCGCTCGAGCGCGCCGGGCTCGGCGGCTCGGCCGAGGCGACCTTCTTCGTGCCGGCCTCGCGGGTCGGTCGCGAAGCCATCCAGGAGCTCTCGGCGCAGGTCATCGCGCTGTTCAACGCGGGCACGCCGCCCCGCAAGGTCTTCAAGGATGGCCTGGCGTTCGACCTCCTCCCCAGCGCCGGCGAGGCGGTGGGCTACGGTTGGACCGAGTCGGAGCAGCGCGTCGCCGAGCAGGTGCGCGCCATCCTCGACGTCGAGCTCACCGTGCTGCGCGTCGGCGTCCCCGTGTTCTCGGGCCTCGCGATGGAGCTGCGCATCGAGCCCGCGAAGCGGCCCGTCCCCGAGCTCGTCTCCCAGATCCTCCGCGACGGTGGGGTCGAGGTCGAGGCGGGCGAGTCCCCGCGAACCCTGCCGCGTCCACGGCGGATGGAGGGCCGTCCGTTCGCGCAGGCCGGGCGCATCCGCGTCGACGAGCGCGGCGAGGTGCTGCGCATCTGGGCCGCGATGGACAACCTGCGCGCCAGCGCGACCGTCGCGGTCGGGCTCGGCGGCATCCTGCTCCGCTGACAATTCGTCAGGGCCCCGGGGGCCCGCCGGGTCGCGCTGACAGGGTGTCAGATCCCGGCGCGCGACGAGCAGAGGGCGTTTCGGAGAGCCCGTGATCGCGGGCCTCTCGGAGCCTCGTGCGGTGCGGGCGGGTTGGCGCGGGACTTGCTAGGCTGTGGGCCATGTGGTGGATCGCACTCGCTTCAGCCCTGCCTCCCGACGGCAACCCCGGACGGATCCCCGTCGGCACGGGGGCCATCGAGCGCATGGTGATCAGCCGGGACAACGAGATCGTCGCCGGCCGCGACCGCGCGACGGGCAACCTGTTCGTGCTGCAGGTCGACTCGTGGAAGGCCCAGACGGCCGAGCTGCCGTGCGGGGTCACCGGCGTGGCGGTCGTCCCGTCGATCCTCGGCGGCACCAGCGACGACGCGCAGGATCTGTTCGTGTCGTGCGACGACGGCACGGTGCACTGGTGGGTGTGGTCGGACGAGCTCCTGCAAGCCGTCTACGACACCGACCTCGAGCAGAACGTGTATGTCGGGATCACGCCCAACGAAGACCCGTTCAAGGGCATCTGGTGGGACGGGGACGCCGCCGATCCGCTGCTGTACATGTTCGAGGACGTGGGCACCGAGGGGTACATGCACGTGTACTCGCCCGAGTCCGGCCTCGTGAACGGCCAGGTCAACAGCTACTACTCCAACAATCCGGCGACGGCCGCGGGCGGGTTCCAGGAGGGCGTGGTCGACAACGGCACGCTCTACATCGCGCACGGCTCGGGTCGCACGACGCTGCTCAACCTGTCGACCGGCAACGTCTCGTACGGCGGGCTCGTCGCGGCCAACCAGTACACGATCGACGACATCGCGGCGGGCAACGGGAAGCTCTGGGCCATCGACACCGACCGCGGCTACCTCTTCGAGTACAACGCGGTGCAGGGCTCGTACGGCATCCCGTACACCGGGTTCGTCGAGCCGCGCGCGGTCGTCGCGAACCTCGCGACCGGCGACGAGTGGCTCATGGTGTCGGGCCTCGGCATCTGGATCTACCAGCTGCAGGGCGGCCTGATCGACATCACGTCGCCCACGTACGTGAACCTCGACGCCGAGATCAACATCCAGGATGCCGTCGCGAACAGCGAGTACACGTTCGGCGGCGGCAGCGGCGGGAACATCCAGATCATCACGGCGCGGCCGTGGGTCGAGTCGTCCGCGAGCACGAGCGCCGCGCTCGTGGGCGAGACCTTCGACCTCACCTTCACGATCGACGACCCCTCCGACTGGAAGGTCACCCGCGGCGGCGACCGCACGGGCAACGGGTCGGTCATCACCACGGGCACCACGACCACCCAGGACGCCACGGTGACCGTCCCGATCACCGTGAACGAGAACTGGGTCGAGGGCGCCAACCGGATCTACGTCGTGGCCACGAACAGCAACGGCCTCGACGGGCACGCGCGCGCCGACGTGAGTGTCGACGCGCAGCCCGATCCGCCCGCGCTCACCGACGCGAACGTGTCGTTCGCGAACCAGGCGCTGATCCTCACCTTCGACGGCATCGAGGATGCCGACCTCGCCCACTACTCGGTGTGGATCTCGGATCAGCCCTGGGAGTCGGGCGACTACGCGACGGGCGGCCCCGCCGCGCCAGACCCCGGGCCGAGCACGCCCCTCGTCGTCGCGGCAGAGCCCGGCGCCACCGTCACGGTGCGGCTCGAGCCCCTCGTGAACGGAACCACGTACTACATTGGCGTTCGTGCGACGGACGCCGGCGGACAGGAGAGCACGATGAGCAACGTCGTCCAGGGCGTGCCCGAGGAGGACTTCACGGCTTCGGACCTCGCGGGAGAGCAGGGCGGAGGGCCCTGTGCCACGGGCCCCGCAGCGGGCTGGATGGCCGGAGGCCTCGCCGGGCTGCTGCTGCTCGCGCGACGCCGTGCGCCGGGTGCGCTCGGCGCGGCCGCCGTGGGGCTCGCCCTCGCGGCACCGGCCCACGCGAAGGAGGACAAGGGCGACCTCGGGCCCCAGCGCGGCGACTTCGAGCTGCGCTACGGCGGCTTCCTGAACCTCGCCGACGAGAACATCAAGACCGTCTACGGCAAGGGCGGGCACAACATGCTGCAGGTCGAGTTCGGGCCGCAGCTGTTCCGCTTCTTCGAGATCGACATCGAGGCCGGCTTCTACCAGGAGCTCGCGACCACCGTGTCGGCGAGCGGCGACTCCTCCGACGTGAAGACGATGCTCACGTGGTACCCGCTCGGCGTGTCGGGCTCGTTCCGGCTGCAGATCCTCGACGAGCAGATCGTCGTGCCGCACGCGCGCCTCGGCATGGACTTCGTGCCGTGGACCGAGCTCACCGACAACGCCTCGGGCGGCAAGGACAAGGTGTCCGGCAGCAAGCTCGGCAACCACTACGCGCTCGGCGCGAGCCTGCTGCTCGACATCTTCGCGCCGGCCCGTGCGAGCCTCCTCGAAGCCCAGACGGGCATCAACGACACGTACATCACGTTCGAGTGGCGCCGGCAGAACATCGACTCGCGCAACGTCCCGTGGGGCAAGGCCCAGGTCGACGGCTTCGACTTCTCGGGCAGCATGCTCACCGTCGGCCTGAAGCTCGACTACTGACGCGACGCGATGACGCGCTGGCGCATCGATCTCGAGTACGACGGGCGGGGGTTCGTCGGCTGGCAGGTGCAGCCGGGAGCCCGCTCGATCCAGGGCGTGCTCGAGGATGCCGTCGAGCGGCTGTTCGGTGAGCGGGTGCGGGTGTCCGGCAGCGGGCGGACCGACGCAGGCGTGCACGCCGAGCAGCAGGTCGCGAGCTTCGCGGTCGAAAAGGAACGCTCCGAGAAGGCCGTGCGGGACGGGCTGAACGCGTTCCTCCCGCCCGACGTCGCCGTCGTCGCGGCGCGCCGGGTGCCCGACGACTTCGACCCGCGTCGCGCGGTGAAGGTGAAGTGCTACCGCTACACGTGGCTCGATCGGCCCGCGCGCTCTCCGCTGTGGGAGGGGTTCGCGTGGCACCTCCGCGATCCGCTCGACGTGGAGGCGATGGATCGCGCCATCCAGGCCGTGGTCGGCACCCACGACTTCACGTCGTTCCGCGCGGTGGGGTGCCAGGCCGCGCACCCGGTCCGCACCATCGAGGGGGCGTCGGTCACGCGTGAGGGGCCCGTCGTGCGGCTGCGGATCCGCGGGAACGGGTTCCTGCGCCACATGGTGCGCATCCTGGCGGGCACGCTGACCGAGGTGGGGCAGGGGAGGGCGGACGCCGACCGGATGGCGCGCGCGCTCGAAGGCATGGACCGCTCTGCGGCGGGCCGGACGGCGCCGCCGGAGGGTCTCGCTCTGGAGTGGGTGGACTACGGTGAAGGCGAGGGCGTCGGGCGGGCATAGACGATCGTGCTGCCCACCCGACCCGCTGCGTCACTCGTCGTCGTCGCCGCCGCCGCCGCTCATCTCGTCGTCGTCGTCGTCGTCGTCGTCGTCGCCGCCGTCGTCGTCGTCGTCTTCGCCGAACAGGCCGTCGTCGTCGCCGAAGTCATCCTCTTCCTCGTCGCTCGGACGGTCGTACTGCTTCTCGCGCTTGCCGCGGGCGAGGAGGGCCTTCATGTCCTGCACCGGCGCTTCGGTCTGATCCGCGCCGCACTCGGGGCAGGTCGGAACGGGACGGCCGAGGTCGTAGAACTTCGTACCGCACGAGAAACACGTGAACCGCGTTCCGAGCTTGGTCTTGTCGAGAGGCATCAGCACTCCTCGGGGATTCAGGGAGCCGACGGGTGGAGCCCGTCGAGGGGTCGGAGGATTACCACGCCGCCGACCCCTGTCAAGCGGGGCCACGCGGGTCGCTCGTCGGACGGGCAACATGGACACAGTGCGTTAGAGGGGCCGGTGCCCGTCTACCGGAGGCATGTATGAAGCGGTTCGTTCCCTTCCTGGCACTCACCTGCGTCGCTGCCAAGTGCAATCCTGGCATCGCCGAGGGCGTGTCGAGCGACTTCCGGGTCGACATGGCTGGTGAGCGCGACGACATCGACAGCCACAGCACCCGGATGTGCGTGGCCCCCGACGGCGCGGTGTACGTGGTGTGGGTCGACGACCGCACCGGCGTGCCGAACGTGTGGATGAACCGCAAGCTCCCGGGCGGCGAGCGCGACGAGGGCTGGCTGCCCGCGGCCGTGCAGGTCAACCAGTACCCCGACTCGAACGTCTGGAACCCCGACGTCGCGTGCGACTCGAACGGCCTCGTGTACATCGTGTGGGAAGACGACCGCGACGGCGAGGTCGAGAGCCACCAGATCTACTTCCAGGTGTCGAACACCCAGGGCAACACGTGGATGCCCGAGGATCGGCTGCTCGAGAACCGCGACCCCGATGGCCGGTCGAACAGCTTCAACCCCCGGATCATCACGTCGACCCCGAAGGTCTACGTGGTCTGGTCCGACAACATCAACGGCGCGTTCGACATCCTGCTGGCCCAGTCGTTCAACCAGGGCATCGAATGGGCCGACACGGTCCGCGTCGACAGCGACGAGCCGCCGGGCAGTGCCTGGTCGGCGTTCCCGCAGATCGCGCTCAACGGGTCCGAGGTCGTCTACGTCGCGTGGGAGGACTTCCGCGGCGGCGGGGCGGGCATCGCGTCGGGCTCCGACGTGTACTTCTCGAAGTCGACCGACGGCGGTCTGAACTTCCCGCAAGACATCCGGCTCGACGTGACCGACCTCGAGGCCTCGCACAACAGCTTCGTGCCGAAGATCGCGGCCGACGGCGCGAACATCTACGTGGCCTGGCACGACGACCGCAACGGCGAGAACAACGACGTCTACGTGTCGTACTCGGGCGACGGCGGCGTCACGTTCACGCAAGACCAGCGCGCCGACCAGACCGACCAGGCCGGCTTCAGCCAGTCGCTGTACCCCGACGTGTGCGTGTCGGGCGGCACGGGCCACATCGCGTGGCACGACTCGCGCCCAGGCAACGACGACTTCTCCCGTATCTGGTACATCCGGGCGAACAACGGCAACTGGGATGGCGCCGACTTCCGCATCGACGACCACAAAGAGCCCGGCGAGCGCGCGTCCACCGACGTGCGGCTGTCGTGCTCGGGCAACGTCGTGGCCGCAGCGTGGCTCGACGAGGTCGCCGACACGCAGGACTTCGGGTTCAACGACATCCACTACGACTTCAGCACCGACGGCGGCGTCACGTGGACGAGCAACGACAACCTGCGCGTCGACTCGATCGGCGAGGGCACGGCGTTCAAGACCGACGTGAACTTCGAGATCCGCGACATGCAGATCTACGGCGCCTGGACCGACGGCCGGAACGGCACCACCGACATCTTCTTCCAGACGTTCGAGGCCGGAACCGAGGCCGACGACCTCCTCGTCATCGTCAAACAGTGATCCTCGGGGCCCGTTGACACGCCTCCGTGGTCTCGATACTGCGGCTGGGTTGTCGGGCCCCCCGATCTCCGGAACCCGTCAGGCACCGATCGCGAACCCCAGGTCCGCGCGGGCCTCTGACCCCCAGGAAATGTGCCATGAATACCTACTCTGCGAAGCCCGGTGAGGTGGAGCGCGACTGGTACGTCGTCGATGCGAGCGAGTACGAGCTCGGTCGCCTCGCGACCCGCGTTGCCAACGTCCTCCGCGGCAAGCACAAGCCCACGTTCACCCCGCACATCGACACCGGCGACTTCGTGATCGTCGTGAACGCGAGCCAGGTGAAGCTCACGGGCGCCAAGCTCGACCGCAAGCACTACTACCGCTACAGCGGCCACCCGGGTGGGCTCAAGTCGGTCGACGCGCGCACGGTCCGCGAGACCGATCCCGAGCGGATGATCCAGCAGGCGGTCAAGGGCATGCTCCCGAAGAACATCCTGTCGCGTCAGCTCATCAAGAAGCTCAAGGTGTACGGCGGCGCCGATCACCCCCACACGGCCCAGAAGCCCCAGCCGCTCGCCTGAGACGAGGAACGAACATGGCTCGCGAAACCACCCAGTACTACGGCACCGGCCGTCGCAAGACCGCCACCGCGCGCGTCTTCCTCCGCCCCGGCACCGGCCGCGTGTTCGTCAACCACCGCCCGCTGGAAGAGTACTTCCCCCGCGAGACGCTGGTGATGGATCTCCGCCGTCCGCTCGTCATGACCGACAACGCCGAGGCGTTCGACGCCCACATCACCGTGCGTGGTGGCGGGATGAACGGTCAGGCCGGCGCCATCCGCCTGGGCATCGCCCGCGCGCTGCTCCAGCTCAACCCCGACTACCGGGCCACCATGAAGCCCGAGGGTCTGCTCACCCGCGACGCCCGCAAGGTCGAGCGCAAGAAGTACGGCCGCGCCGGCGCCCGCCGTCGCTTCCAGTTCTCGAAGCGGTAGTCGTCCTGGCAGGTCGACCCCACCGCTTCGGCTCGGGTCGTCTCTGGGCACGGTCATCGAAGCCGATCTCGCGTCTGCGGGGTCGGCTTTGATGCGTCTGGGGGTCGTGATCCCCGCCCGGCTCGACTCGAGCCGGGTGCCGCGCAAGGCCCTGGCCGACATCGACGGGCTGCCGCTGATCGAGCACGTCCGGCGGCGTGCGATCGCCGCGGAGGTCGGCCCGGTCGTGGTCGCGACGGACAGCGACGCGATCGCGTCCGCCGTGGAGGGCTTCGGAGGCGAGGTGGCCCGCACCGGGGCCGCCGAGAACGGCACGCAGCGCGTGGCGCTCGCGATCGCCGGCCGCGACTGGACCCACGTGCTGAACGTCCAGGGCGACCAGCCCCGGCTCGATCCCGAGCACGTCCGGGCGCTCGCGCGGCTCGCCGCCACCGCCGACCTCGCGACCGTCGCCGCCGACCTGGATCCGGCCGTGCGCGACGATCCCAGCGTCGTGAAGGTGCGCATCGAGGCCGGGCGGGCCGTCGACTTCCGGCGGGATGCTCCGCCGGGCTACACGCATCGCCACCTGGGCTTGTACGCGTTCACCCGCGACGCGCTGCTCCGGGTTACTTCGCGTCCGGTCGGCGCGAGGGCGCGTGCCGAAGGCCTCGAGCAGCTCACGTGGCTCGAGGGGGGTTGGTCCATCCAGGTCGTGTGCGTGGGGTCCTCCGCGCCCGCGGTCGACACGTTGGCCCAGCTCGAAGCCGTTCGAGGAGGGTGACCATGCGACAGAAGTACATCTTCATCACGGGCGGCGTGCTCTCGTCCCTCGGCAAGGGCCTGTCGGCCGCGGCGCTCGGCGCGGTGCTCGAGGCGCGCGGGCTGCGCATCACGAACATCAAGATGGACCCGTACATCAACGTCGATCCGGGCACCATGTCGCCGTACCAGCACGGCGAGGTGTTCGTCACCGACGACGGCGCCGAGACCGACCTCGACCTCGGCCACTACGAGCGCTTCACGTCCGTGCGGATGTCCCAGCGCAACACCTTCACGACCGGGCGCATCTACCAGTCCGTCATCGAGCGCGAGCGGGCCGGTGAGTACCTGGGCCGCACGGTGCAGGTCATCCCGCACATCACCGACGAGATCAAG
The DNA here is from genome assembly GCA_020632875.1 of Alphaproteobacteria bacterium. GTDB lineage: Bacteria > Myxococcota_A > UBA796 > UBA796 > JACKEQ01. The sequence goes on along the minus strand of JACKET010000004.1, from coordinate 83,872 downwards.
CGGCGCATCGTCGAGGGCAGCAAGGGCGCCGACCTCGCCATCATCGAGGTCGGCGGCACGGTCGGCGACATCGAGGGGCTCCCGTTCCTCGAGGCCATCCGCCAGTTCCGCAACGACGCGGGCCCCGAGAACGTCCTCTACGTCCACCTCACGCTGCTCCCGTACATCAAGACCTCGGGCGAGCTGAAGACCAAGCCGACCCAGCACTCCGTGAAGGAGATGATGCAGGTCGGCATCCAGCCCGACCTGCTGTTCTGCCGGTCCGAGCACCCCATCACGCGCGAGCTGAAGCAGAAGATCTCGCTCTTCTGCAACGTGTCCATCGAAGACGTCATCGCCGTCGAAGACGTGGCGCACATCTACGAGCTGCCGCTCAAGCTCCACGAAGAGGGCGTCGACGACCGCGTGCTCTCGAAGCTCGGCATCTGGGCGTCGCGCGCGAGCCTCGACCGCTGGGAAGACGTGATGCAGCGCATCCGCAAGCCCGCGCACACCGTGCGCATCGGCATCGTCGGCAAGTACGTGCACCTCGCCGACACCTACAAGAGCCTGAACGAGGCGCTCCACCACGGCGGCCTGCACAACCAGGCGAAGGTCGAGCTCGTCTTCCTCGACTCCGAAGAGATCGACCTCGAGCACCCCGAGCGCGACCTCGCCGACTGCGACGGCGTGCTGGTGCCCGGGGGGTTCGGCGAGCGCGGCGCCGAGGGCAAGATCGCCGCCATCCGCTACGCGCGCGTCAACCGGATCCCGTTCTTCGGCATCTGCTGGGGCCTGCAGCTCGCCGTGGTCGAGTACGCGCGCAACGTCTGCGGGATGCCGGGCGCCATGTCGCGCGAGTTCGACGCCGACCCGTCCGACCCCGTCATCGAGCTGATGGACGCGCAGCACAACGTCACCGACAAGGGCGGCACGATGCGGCTCGGCAGCTACCCCTGCGAGCTCGCCGAGGGCACGCTGGCGCGCCGGATCTACGGCAGTGACGTGATCGAGGAGCGGCACCGGCACCGGTACGAGGTCAATCCCGCGTACCACGACCGCCTGCGAGACGGTGGGCTCGTGATCTCCGGCATCTCGCCCGACGGCAAGCTCGCCGAGATGATCGAGCTCGCCGACCACCCCTGGTTCGTCGGGTGCCAGTTCCACCCCGAGTTCAAGAGCCGCCCGATCGAGCCGCATCCGCTGTTCGCCAGCTACATCAAGGCGGTCGTCGAGGCGAAGCGCGTCCACTCCGCCGAGCGTGGCGCGGCCCGCACCCGCGAGACCCCGACCACCGTCGAGGTCCGCCCGACCCCCGACGCATAGCGCGCGGTCCCGACCGCGAGCCCCTGTCGGCTCCGCTGGGCGCCACGGGCCGATTCCGACCGTCCGTGACGGGGTGTGATGGTTCGGGCACGGTTTTTGCTGTCCGAAATGATCGAGGCCCTTTACACGGGATACGGAGTCTCTGTAGGATGGACTCCAGGTTGGAACCAGGCGCGGATTCGTCCGGGCGGCCCTGGGAGATGAACGGCTCGACGTGCGCGTGCACCCGCGTGCGACAACGGAAGTGCGTGTGGCGATGACGACGAGAAAGGGAAGCTAGAACGATGGCTCTCGACATCCGCCTCGAAGCGAAGATGACTCAGAGCCTGGTGATGACCCCCCGTCTCCAGCAGGCGATCAAGCTGCTCCAGTACAACCACCTCGAGATGGTGGAGCACGTGCAGGAGGCCATGCTCGAGAACCCCACGCTCGAAGCGGTCCCCGACTCCGAAGGGCGCACCGAGAGCGACGGCGAAGCCCGCCTCCGCGAGAAGTCCGAGGCCCAGCAGAACGACCTCAACGAGCAGCACAACGGCGAGGCCGAGGGCGGCATCGACTGGGAGAAGTTCCTCGACCACATGGCGCAGAGCAAGAGCGCGCTGCCCTCCACGTCGGGCGGCACCATCCACGACGACCTGCCGCCCATCGAGACCAACCTCACGTACGGCGAGTCGCTCTCCGACCACCTGATGTGGCAGCTGCACCTCGCCAAGTGCAACGAAGACGAAGAGGTCGCGGCGGCCGCGATCATCGGCAACCTCGACGACCGCGGGTACCTCGAGGTGTCCCTCGACGAGATCGTCGCCGAGACGGGCCTCGATCCCGAGATGGTGTCCGACGCGCTCGAGCTGGTGCAGTCGTTCGACCCCATCGGGTGCGGCGCGCGCGACCTGTCCGAGTGCCTCATCCTCCAGGCGCGCGTGCACTTCCCCGAAGACGACACCTTCGAGCGCATCCTCGCCGACCACCTCGGCAACCTCGAGCGGCGGAACTACCAGGCCATCTCGCGCGAGCTCGACCTCGAGCTCGAAGACGTGGTCGAGTACCACAAGATGATCCAGGACCTCGAGCCGCACCCCGGCCGGGCCTACTCGGGCGGCGAGCCGCGCTACATCACGCCCGACATCTACGTGAAGAAGTTCGACAGCGAGTGGCGGGTCGTCCTCAACGAAGACGGCATGCCCGACCTCCGCATCAGCCGGTACTACCAGAAGGTCATGAAGTCGGCGTCGAAGGAGGACAAAGAGTACCTCCTCGACAAGCTCCGCGGGGCCGAGTTCCTGATCAAGTCCATCAACAAGCGCCGGAAGACCATCCGGCGGGTGATGGAGAGCATCCTCAAGTTCCAGCGCGACTTCTTCGAGCACGGCGTGTCGGGCCTGCGCCCCATGGTCCTGCAGGATGTCGCCGACGACATCGGCGTGCACATGAGCACCGTCAGCCGCGTCACGACGAACAAGTACGTCCACACGCCGCACGGCATCTACGAGCTCAAGTTCTTCTTCACCGCCGGGGTCCGGCAGCAGACGGGCGGCGACATGTCGGGCGAGGCCATCAAGGCCCGCATCGGCGCGCTGATCGGCGACGAAGACCCCAAGAACCCCCTGTCCGACCAGGCGCTCGCCGACCAGCTCGACAAAGAGGGCATCCGCGTGGCGCGGCGCACCGTCGCCAAGTACCGCGAAGCCCTCGGCATCCTCTCTTCTTCCAAGCGCAAGACGCTGTTCTAGGCCAACCTCACTCCCCGTGGAGCCCCCAATGTCCCTGGAAGTCAGTTTCCGAAACCTCCGTCCGCGCGAGGAGGTGAAGGCCCGCGCCGAGGTCCTGTACACCAAGCTGGAGCGGTTCCTCGACCCGGACGAAGAGGGCCTGCTGACCGTGACCGTCGAGCACGGGCAGGCGATCATCGAGCTCGTCGTCGTCACGAAGGGCGACACCCTCAAGGCCGCGGAAGAGCACGAAGAGCTGCGCACCGCCATCGACAAGGTGTTCCACAACATGGAGATGCAGCTGCGCCGCCGCAAGGAGAAGCGCAGCGAGCGCCGCCGCAGCGGCGAGCGCACCGACGGCTTCGCGCCGCTCGAGAGCGACTACGACCTCGACGACGACGACTTCGAAGAAGCGTCGCCGTAGTCGGGCTTCACGCTCGAGCCCAGAACGACAGAGGCCGCGCTCCCCGAGGGGAACGCGGCCTCTTCTGCGCTCGGGCCGGGATCAGGCGGAGAGGTAGCGCTTCACGTCGCCGGCCATATCGGTCTTCTCCCAGGAGAAGCGGTCGCGGCCGAAGTGGCCGTGGGCGGCGGTGGGGCGGTACTGCGGCTTGAGCAGGTCGAGGTGCTTGATGAGCGCGGCGGGCTTGAGCGGGAAGAGCTCGCGCACGCACTCGGTGAGCTTCTCGTCGCTGACCTTGCCGGTGCCGTAGCTGTCGACCATGACGGAGACGGGGTCGGCGACGCCGATCGCGTAGGCGACCTGGACGAGCGCGCGGTCGCAGTAGCCCGACGCCACGAGGTTCTTCGCGACGTAGCGGCCCATGTAGGCGGCCGAGCGGTCGACCTTGGAGGGATCCTTGCCGGAGAACGCGCCGCCGCCGTGCGAGCCGTGGCCGCCGTAGGTGTCGACGATGATCTTGCGGCCGGTGAGGCCCGCGTCGCCCATCGGACCGCCGATGACGAACCGGCCGGTGGGGTTGATGAAGTAGCGGGTGTTGTCGTCGAGGAGCTCGGCGGGGAGGGTCTTCTCGATGACCTCGGTGATGATGCCCTCGCGGATCTGCTCGTAGGTGACCTCGTCGGCGTGCTGCGACGAGATGACGACGGCATCGATGCGCACGGGCTTGCCGCCGCGGTACTCGACGGTGACCTGGGTCTTGCCGTCGGGGCGGAGGAAGGGAAGGCGGCCTTCGCGGCGCGACAGCGACAGCGACTCGGTGAGGCGGTGGCTGTAGTAGATGCTCATCGGCATCAGCGCGTCGGTCTCGGTGCACGCGTAGCCGAACATCATCCCCTGATCGCCCGCGCCCTGCTCGCGGTACATGCCCTCGCCTTCGGTCACGCCCTGGCTGATGTCGGGGCTCTGCTCTTCGACGGCGACGAACACCGCACAGGTGTTGGCGTCGAAGCCCATCGCGGAGTCGGTGTAGCCGATGTCGCGGATCGTCTGGCGGACGATGTGCGGGTAGTCGACGGTGGCCCGCGAGGTGATCTCGCCGGCCAGGAGAACGAAGCCCGTCTTCACGGCGGTCTCGCAGGCGACGCGAGCGGTCGGATCCTGGGCGAGGTGGGCATCGAGGACGGCGTCGGAGACGCAGTCGCAGATCTTGTCCGGGTGGCCTTCGGTGACGGACTCGGACGTGAAGAGGTAGTTCTCGAGAGGCATGCGGTGCGCTCCAATCCCTTGCAGTGACACGAGCTGGCGCACGTATCGCATGGGGTTGTGGAGGGCCAGCGTCCCCACCGCGGTCGAAGGGGGATCGTGTGGGGCCCACCCGATGCGCGGGGTAGCGCTGGCCCGTCCGGGCTGCTATCCGGGACCCCCTCAGTGGACCCCGTGAGGCTCAATCCATGTCCGACCCCGACGCGCCGCTGTTCACCGTCACGCGCAAGCACCTCAACACGGGGCTGCGCGGCTATCCGGTGGGAACGTGCCGCACCTCCGCCGTCGATCCCGACCGCGGGGTGTCCTACATCGGCTACCCGGTCGCCGATCTGGCCGACCTCGAGGCCGAGGCGGTCATCCACCTGCTCCTCGAGCGCCGCCTCCCGAACGAGGTCGAGCTCGCGGCCTTCCGCGCCGACCTGCGCGCTCGCGCCGGCGTCCCGGCGAAGGCCCTCGACATGCTCGGCACGCTGCCGCGCGAAGGCCACCCGATGGAGTGGCTCATGGCGGGCCTCAACTTCCTCGGCATGACCGCGAAGACCGGCGACTACGCGGAGGATTGCCGCAACCTCATCGCCTGGGCGCCCGAGCTCGTCGCCGCGATCTTCCGCATCCGCTCCGGCTGGGGCGCGCCGATCGCACCCGATCCCGAGCTCGGCCTGATCGAGAACTTCGTGCACATGCTCGGCGTGCCGGGGGCCGACGACGGCCGCCTCGTGCGCCTGCTGCGCGTGTTCTACATCCTGCACATGGACCACGGCGGCGGGAACCTCTCCACGTTCGTGGGCAAGGCCGTCGCGTCGGGCCACGCCGACATGTACTCCAGCATGATCGGCGCGATGGCGGCGCTCTACGGGCCGCTGCACGGCCGCGCCAACCAGGACTGCCTCGACTTCGTGCGCAAGGTCGGCACCTCCGATCCGGTCGAGGTCGAGCGCTTCGTCCGCGAGGCGCTGGCCAACAAGGAGAAGATCTACGGCTTCGGGCACGCCGTGCTCCGCGCCGAGGATCCCCGCGCCACCATCGAGTACGCGCTCGGCGAGCAGATCTGCGCCGACGACCCGCTGTTCCGCACGGCGCTCACGCTGCGCGAGGTCGCGGTCCGCGTGCTCTCGGGCATGGAGAAGGTCAGCAACCCGTACCCGAACGTCGATGCCGTCTCGGGCACGCTGCTCAACGCGAGCGGCCTGACCGACAGCAACTACTACACCGTGCTGTTCGGCCTCTCCCGGATCACCGGGATCGCCGCGCAGATCGTCGACGAGCGCCTCCGCTTCCGCGACGGGAAGGGCGTTCCGATCTACCGACCGAAGTTCATCGCCGAGGCTCAGGAGCGATCCTGACCCTCCGGCCGCATGTGAGGAGCCGATGAAGATCCACGAGTATCAGGCGAAGGAAGTGCTGCGGCGCTTCGGGGTTCCGTTGCTGGCCGGTGGCGCCGCGACGACCCCGGACGGCGCGGTGGAAGCGGCCGGAAAGGTCGGCGGGTCCATCTGGGTCGTGAAGAGCCAGATCCACGCCGGTGGGCGTGGCAAGGGCCGGTTCGTGGAGGAGGTCGACGCCTCCGCCATCGCGCTCGCCGCCGCTGGCAAGGATGCCCCCGGGAAGGGCGGCGTCCGCCTGGCCCGTAGCCTCGACGAGGTGCGCGAGAGCGCCGCCGCGATGCTCGGGAAGACGCTCGTGACCAAGCAGACCGGCGACGAGGGCAAGCTCGTCCGCACGGTCTACGTCGAGGGCGGCTGCGACATCGATCGCGAGCTCTACCTCTCGGTGCTGCTCGACCGCAGCAACCACCGCATCCTGTTCATGGCGTCCGAAGCGGGCGGGATGGACATCGAAGAGGTGGCCGAGCACTCCCCCGACGCCATCAAGAAGGTCTGGATCAACCCGGTCACCGGCCTCGGCGGCTGGCAGGCGCGTCAGCTCGCGTTCGGCCTCGGCATCCGCGGCGGCGCCGTGCGCAACGCCGTGAAGCTGCTCCAGGGCATCTACCGGGCGTACGTCGAGTGCGACTGCTCGATGATCGAGATCAACCCGCTCGTCGTCACGAAGGGCGGCGACGTCCTCGCGCTCGACGCGAAGATGACCTTCGACGACAACGCGATGTTCCGTCACAAGGATCTCGCCGAGTACCGCGACGAGCACGAAGAGGATCCGGCCGAGATCGAAGCGGCCAAGTGGAACCTCTCCTACGTCAACCTCGACGGGAACATCGGCTGCATGGTCAACGGCGCCGGCCTCGCGATGTCGACCATGGACATCATCAAGATGAAGGGCGCCGAGCCCGCCAACTTCCTCGACGTGGGCGGCGGGGCCGGCAAGGACCAGGTGTCCGCGGCCTTCCGCATCATCACGAGCGACCCCAACGTGAAGGGCATCCTCGTGAACATCTTCGGCGGCATCATGAAGTGCGACGTGATCGCCGAGGGTGTCATCGCCGCGGTGCACGAGGTCGGCCTGTCCGTGCCCCTCGTCGTCCGCCTCTCCGGTACGAACGCGGATCTCGGCAAGGAGATCCTCTCGAACACCGATCTCGACATCATCCCGGCCTCGACCCTCGAGGAGGCCGCCGACGCCATCGTCAAGGCAGTGGGGGCGTAACCATGGCCATCCTCGTCGACAGCGAAACCCGGGTCATCACCCAGGGCATCACCGGCAAGTCCGGTGCCTTCCACACGCGCCAGTGCCTCGAGTACGGCTCGAAGATCGTGGGCGGCGTGGTCCCCGGCAAGGGCGGCACCACCTTCGAAGACACGGGCATCCCGATCTTCGACACCGTGGCCGACGCCGTGCGCGAGACCGGCGCGAACGCGACGATGATCTTCGTCCCGCCGCCGTTCGCGGCCGACGGCATCCTCGAGGCCGCCGACGCGGGCATCGAGCTCGCCGTCGCGATCACCGAGGGCATCCCGGTGCGCGACATGGTCACCGTGTGGGCCTACCTGCAGGGCAGCAAGACCCGCCTCATCGGCCCGAACTGCCCCGGCGTCATCACGCCCGGCCAGTGCAAGATGGGCATCATGCCCGGCCACATCCACACGCCCGGCTCGATCGGCGTGCTCTCGCGGTCCGGCACCCTCACGTACGAGGCGGTCGGCCAGCTGTCGGCCGTGGGCCTCGGCCAGTCGTCGTGCGTCGGCATCGGCGGCGACCCGATCATCGGCACCAAGTTCATCGACGTGCTCACGCTGTTCAACGACGACCCGCAGACCGAAGCGGTCATCATGATCGGCGAGATCGGCGGCACGGCCGAAGAAGAGGCCGCTGCCTGGATCAAGGCGAACATGAAGAAGCCCGTCGTCAGCTTCATCGCGGGTGCCACGGCACCTCCCGGCCGCCGCATGGGCCACGCCGGCGCGATCATCAGCGGCGGTCAGGGCACCGCCGAGAGCAAGTTCGCGGCGCTGCAGTCCGCCGGCGTCCACATCGTCCGTTCCCCCGGTGGGATGGGCGAGAAGATGCGCGAAGTCCTCGGGCGCTAGTCGCCTTCCGATTCATCTGGAGACCATCCCCATGGCCATCGAACGTACCTTCTCCATCATCAAGCCCGACGCGGTCGAGCGGAACCTGATCGGCAAGATCGTGGCCCGCTTCGAAGAAGAGGGCCTGCGCATCGCCGCGATGCGCAAGCAGCACCTGTCCCGCGAGGAGGCCGAGGGCTTCTACGCGGTCCACAAGGCGCGCCCGTTCTTCGGTGAGCTCGTCGAGTTCATGACCCGCTCGCCGGTCGTCGTGATGATCCTCGAGGGCGAGAACGCCGTGGTCCGCAACCGCGAGATCATGGGCGCCACCAACCCGGCCGACGCCGCTCCGGGCACCATCCGCAAGCTGTTCGCGAAGAGCATCGGCGAGAACTCGGTGCACGGCAGCGACAGCGCCGAGAACGCGGCCATCGAGTGTGCGTACTTCTTCCGCACCACCGAGATCAGCTGAAGCGCCGCCCTGGCGAACGACGCTACGCGAAGCCCGGCCACGGCCGGGCTTCTCTGCTCAGGGCCTCCGCTCCGACGCCGACCGGCCGGGAGAATTCCAGGGAGGAGTCAGCGGCTTCAAGCCGCTGAAGGCTCCCGGTCGGGGGAATTGAGCTATCGTTCTCCCACCGGAGGCTCGATGTCGCACATCTCCCTGTCCCTGAGTCGCGAGCTGTGGCGCGAGCTGCTGCGCGCCGCGCTGCCGATCCGGCTGGCTCAGGGCGACCTCGACCTCGCGCAGAACGTGCGGGCGGGGCTCAAGCAGCTCGGCGTGCGCGAGCGCGTCGCGGGCCTGCTCGAGGATCGCAACGCCCCCGACACGCTGATCCGCGTCAAAGACCGCGCGAAGGCCATCTGGGCGAACCGCCGCGACAAGGTCTACCAGCGTGCGAACGACCTCATCCGCATCGACGGCACGTGGCGCGTCGAGCTCGACTCGCTCGGCACCGAGCTCACCTACGGCTCGCAGTCCGTGGGCGCCGACGCCTACGTGAAGGGCGTGGCCGAGGGCACGGTGTACCTGTTGAAAGAGAACGTCGAGTTCCCCTTCATCATCGAGAAGCGCATCGGCGCGTCCGTCGCGCTGAAAGACATCCGCTACGACCCCGGCCACCGCGCCGTGATCGGGTCGGTGCGCGACCTCGGCGTCTACCTCGGCGACAACGCCGTGCTGCAGCTCCTGTCGCGGCTCGCCGAGTACGCGCTCGAGCAGCAGCTGCCCCGGGTGAACCCGGTGCCCATCCTGAAGCGCGATCAGGTCGAAGACATGGTCGGGCCGATCGGGGGCCCGCTGAAGATGAAGATGGGCGTCGAAGACCTCGAGCTCGTCATCGACGACGCCGAGATGACGCTGCGGATCAAGTTCGGCTTCACCCAGGCCCAGCTCACCGACAGCGAGAATCCGCCGCTGTGAGCGGCCCCGTGAGCACGTCGTGCCGGGTTCCGCAGGGTCCGGCATTGCGGGCCAGGGCCCGTGCGGGTAATGTGCTTCCGATGTTCCTGGAGACCCCGATGGACAAGTCGCGGAACGAATCCGCAAATCCGGCCCGTTCCGAGCGCCGCGTGTGGACGAAGCCGACGCTGCGCGTCCACGGCGACCTGGCGACGCTCACCCGCGCCAAGACCCCGAACGGCTTCGATTCCGGTCTGGGCAACACGGTCTCCTGACCGCGACGAAGCACGCGTTCGGCCTCGGGCTGAACGCCGACTTCCCCATCGACGAGCTACCCGACGGACCGGGTGAGCTCGTCGACGTGCGTCTGCACCTGCGCGATGACGTGGGTCCCGAGGGCTGGGTGTTCCACCCGCCGCGCGCCGAGTACGGCTATGGGCCCGCGCGGCTCGCCGTGGGGCCCGACGCGATCGACGTGTGGCTGAAGCCCGGCGTCGACGCGTCGATCGCGCGGCTGCTCGTGCTCGGGCCGGGTCTGGCGGGCGTCCTCGCGAACCGGGTGCCGGTGATCCACGGCACCACCCTGCGCACCGCGGTGGGCGACGTGGTGCTCGTCGGTCCGAGCGGCATGGGCAAGTCGAGCTTCTCGGCGGCATGGATCCGGCGCGGCGCCCGGCTCGTGGCCGACGACATCGCGGCGCTCGACGGGCGCTGCGTGCGGCCCGGTCCGCCGCGGCTCAAGCTCTGGGAGGACGGGATCGCCGCGCTCGGCCTGGATGGGGCGGCGCGCGCCCGGATCCACCCGGAGCACGCGAAGTTCGGCGTCGCCGTGCCCGGGGTCGATTCCGCCGCACCCGTCGCGCGGATCGTGCTGATCGAGCGGGGCGAGGGGAGTGCGCGGGTGTCGCCGGCCGAAGCCCATGGTCTGCTGCTCGCCAACCACCGTCTGCCAGGGATCCTCACGCCCGAAGCGCAGGTGCGCTGGCTCCACGCGATGGCCGCGCTCGCGCGGGACGTGCCGGTGTGGCGGGTCTGCCTGCCCGGGCCCCTCGACGCGCTCGATGGCCTCGTCGCCAGCTTCGAGGCGTCCGGTTAGCCCGATTCCATGAGCGCACCACGCTACCGCGTCGCAGAAGGGGTCGCCTCCACCGACGTGGATGGCGAGGTGACCATCCTCGACCCACGATCGGGCCTGTACTTCGGGCTCGAAGACGTGGGGGCCGACATCTGGGTCCTGCTGGCCGAGGCGCGCAGCGTGGCCGAGGTCTGCGACGCCCTGCTCGAGCGGTACGACGTCGACCGCAGCGAGTGTGCCGCCGACGTGCAGGGCCTGGTCGACGAGCTCGTCGGGCGGAGGCTCGTCGAGGTGCTTCCTGGGGCGTAGCGGCGCCCTCGAGGCGGCCGTCGTGCTCGCAGTGGCCGCGATGGCCGCTCCCCGGATGGGCCTCCCGGGGCTGTGGCGCGCGATCGAAGCGATGCCGGGAGGGGGCTCGGGAGAGCCGGCGGACCGGATCGGGCGTCGGGTCGAGCGGATCGGGGCCCGCATCCCCGGTGCGCAGGGCTGCTACCCCCAGGCCATCGCGGCGGCGGCGCTGCTCCGGTACCACGGGCACTCCGCCGACCTCGTGATCGGCGTGCGGACGCGGCCCTTCGGCGCGCACGCGTGGGTGGAGAGCGACGGCGTCGCCGTGACGGGGGGCGCCGAGGCGCCGGACTTCCGGGAGATCTGGCGGGGGCGGGCCTGATGGACGTGCGGGACGAGGGGCTCGGCGCCGATGGGACCGCCGACGCGACCGTCCGGATCGGGCGTCACACCGTGTTCGTGGACGGGTGGACGCCCGCGGGCCCCGAGGCGCTGGCGCGGGCGATGGTGGAGGGAGGGCCGCGTGCGGTCGCGTCCTGGCCGGGCGACTGGGCGGCGGTGTCGAAGCAGGAGGGCCGGGAAGGCCTGGAGGTCGCGGTCGACGGCTTCGGCGGACGGGTCGCGTACACGGATGGCCGCCGGGTCACGTCGAGCCCCGAGGCGCTCGGCGACCTGCGCGAGCGGCCGATCGACGTCGAGGGCATGGCCACGCAGCTCACCGGGTGGATCGACGACCCCACGCCCACGCTCGTGCGGGGCATCACCCGCGTGCCGGCGGGGTACGGCGGGCACGTCGGGGCGGCCGTGCGGCTCGCGCGGATCTGGGTGCCGCGACCGGAGTCCCACGAGCGCCCGGCCCTCGCCCTGCGCGCCATCGTCGAGACCGCCGTGCGCGAGCGGCGGGCGCACCTCGGCGGCACGCCGACCGTGGCGCTCAGCGGGGGGCTCGATTCGTCGGTGCTGGCCGGGGTCCTGGCGGACCAGGGCGAGGTCCGCGCGGTGAGCAACCGCTTCGCGGGCTGGGCAGCCGACGAGGGGCCCTGGATCGACGTGGTGGCGGCGATGCACCGCGTCCCGGTCGAGGCGGTCGACTCCCGCGCGCTGGATCCGATGGAGGTGCTCGAGCGCCTCGCCCCGCCGGGGTTCCCGCCGGTGCTCGTGAACCACCACCTCAACCTCGCGCTGCTCCGTGCGGCGGGGCCCAGCCTGTGGACGGGCTTCGGCGGCGACGAGGTCTTCGGTCACGGCCTCGACCTCGTTCGCGAGCTCGCAGAGGACGGGCGCACGCTGCGCGCCGCGTGGGAGGCCTTCTGGCTGGCCCGCCGGTTCCGCCACGCGCGGATCGGCCAGCTCCGCGCGCTGCGGATGTGGGGGGGCCGCTGGATCCGCGCGTCCATGCCGGACCGCGCGCGGCGGCGCGTGCCGGGGAGGCCGCGCGGCACGCTCCAGCGTCGCATCGAGACGGTGACGCACCCGCTCATCGCGCGCAGCCGCGAAGAGCAGCAGCGGCTCGCGGCGGGGGAGGGGCGCACCCTCGTCATGCCCTTCCTCGACCCGCGCGTCGCGACCGTGTGTCTCGGGGTGCCCGCGCGTCAGCTCGTCCGGCGGGGGCGCACGCGGCACGTCGTGCGGGAGGCGTTCGCCGACCTCCTGCCCGACGCCGTCCGCCGCCGGTCCGACAAGGCCGACCTCAGCCGGGCGCTCGACGAGCCTTTCCGGGATGTGGCGACGGCGATCCGCGCCGATCTCCTGGCGCCGTGGTGCACGACGCGCCGGATCGACGAATTGCACGCCGACTTCGAGCGCGGCAGCCACGACGCCGCAGCCGACCTCTTCCGACTCGCCGGTGCATCCCGCTGGCTCGAATGGCATGCTGGTTTGCGCGGGGGGGATGTCGGGGCGTGATCGAAGGCGAGAAGGTCGACCGCTATCGCATCGAGAAGACGCTCTACGAGGGCGAGCACGCATCGGTCTACCGCGCCCGCCACAAGTTCCTGGGCTCGCGCCACGCGCTGAAGATCCAGAACATCGAGGTCCCCGAGGAGATCCCCGAGGCCCTCCTCAACGAGGCCCGGCTCCAGTCGAGCGTCCACCACCGCAACGTGCTCGGGGTGTCCGATGCGTTCGACTGGCAGCGCCGCGTCGTCCTCGTGATGGACTACGTGCGGTCCGAGTCGCTGGCCGAGCTCATCGAGCGGGTCGGCACCCTCCCGCTGCGCTCGTCGCTCTCGCTGTTCCGGGGCATCGTGCGCGGCACGCGCGCGCTGCACATCTCCCACATCGTCCACCGCGACCTGAAGCCCGAGAACATCCTCCTCGCGAAGGAGGAGGGCCGCGTGGTCCCGAAGATCGCGGACTTCGGGCTCGCGAAGCTCCTCGATCCGGGCCGTCCACCCGAGCCGTCGGGCCTCTCGGTGTCGTACCGGTACCTCGGCACGCCCGAGTACATGGCGCCCGAGCAGGCGCGCGACCCCGGCCGGGTCGACACGCGCGCCGACATGTTCAGCCTCGGGGCCCTGCTGTACGAGCTCGTCACGGGGCACATGGCGTTCGAGGCCGAGACCGCGGCCGAGTCGATGTACAGGGCCGCGAAGGGCGAGTACGTCGACCCGAGCGCGCTGAATCCCGACGCCCCGCTCGAGCTCGTCGTCATCATTCAGGAGCTGTTGCAGCGCAAGGCCGACAAGCGCCTGCCCACGTGCGACAAGCTGCTCGAGCGCCTCGACGTCGTGCGAGGCTGACTGGAATCCGCGTTTCGATGGCAACGCCTCGACGGTCGAGACCTCTGTGCCCCCGGAACGCGGCGTTTCAGCCGCGTTCACAGGGGGTACCGAGGTCCCGTCGAGGCGTTCGGTGGTTGAGATTCCGTCGGGACGACGCCCGCTTGCGGGCGGTGGCCGACGGAATAGGGTGCGGGCATGCTCGCCATCCTGTCCCCTGCGAAGACCCTCGACGAATCCCCGGCTCCGCTCGACGTTCCGCGTACGTCGCACGCTTTCGAGCAAGACACGGCGCAGCTGCTGAAGTCCGTGCAGAAGCTGAAGCCCGCCCAGCTCCAGAAGATGATGGGCATCAGCGAGAAGCTCGCCGCGCTCAACCACGAGCGCCACGCGAGCCTCGCGATCCCGGTCGAAGACGACGCGCTCGCGGCGGCGTGGCTGTTCGACGGCGACGTGTACAAGGGCCTCGACGCGCGCACGCTCTCCGAAGCCGACCTGGCCTGGGCGCAGGATCACGTCGCCATCCTGTCGGGCCTGTACGGCATGCTCCGGCCGCTCGACCGCACGCATCCGTACCGCCTCGAGATGGGCACCCGGCTGAAGACCCGCCGCGGCGCCGACCTCTATGCATTCTGGGGCGACCGGCTCGCGAAGCGCATCGACGCGCTGCTCGCGGGCCACGAAGACCCGGTGGTCGTCGACCTCGCGTCGAAGGAGTACAGCTCCGCGATCGACCGCAAGGCGCTGAAGGCGCCGTGGCTGCAGGTCGACTTCAAAGAGGTCCGCGACGGCGAGGCGAAGACGATCTCGTTCTTCGCGAAGAAGGCGCGCGGGCTGATGGCCCGGTACATCGTGCAGAATCGCATCGCGACGCGCGAGGGGCTGAAGGGCTTCGACCTCGAGGGGTACGCCTTCGCGCCCGAGCTTTCGACGGCGAAGAAGCTCGTTTTCGTGCGGTAGCTCGCTGGGGCTTCGGGCGTTCTCGGGCCTCACGCAGATGACGCAGACGGGCGCAGATGACGCAGAAACGCGGGGGTCGTGGGTCTCGGCCTCGTCGTGTCCCCGTGCCGCGCGCGGTTTGTCGGAACGGCTCGCGTTTCCGGGCCCCGGCTGCGTGGCGGGCCAATGGGGCTGGACCATCTGCCCTTCGTCCAGGATCTCCGTGCCCTCCGTCCCTCCGCGTCCTCCGTGCTGAGAGAACGCGCCCCGGAACGCTGTAGTCTCCGAACGCCCCGCCAGAGAGCCCGTCCCCGCCGGTCGAATTCTCAGCACGGAGGATCGGAGGACGGGAGGGACACAGAGTCCATCGTGTTCAGCCTGGCGTTCCTCGAAGACGAGGTGCACGGGGCGCGGATCCGGCTCGCGGAGCACGCGAGCAGACACGCGCTCAGGGACGAGCTCGACGCGTAGGTGGCGTCGCAGGCCAACGGTCCAGGACCAGGTCCACCCTTCGTCCAGGATCTCCGTGCCCTCCGTCCCTCCGCTTCCTCCGTGCTGAGAAAACGCGCCCCGGCACGCCGCGGTCTCCGAACGCCCCGCCAGAGAGCCCGTCCCCGCCGGTCGAATTCGAGGGAAGGACGAGGTGCACGGGGCGCGGATCCGGCTCGCGGGGCACGCGAGCAGGGGTGAGCTCGACTCGTACGATCCGCCCTTCGTCCAGGATCTCCGTGCCCTCCGTCCCTCCGCGTCCTCCGTGCTGAGAGAACGCGCCCCGGCACGCCGCAGTCTCCGAACGCCCCGCCAGAGAGCGCGTCTCCGCCGGTCGAATTCTCAGCACGGAGGATCGGAGGACGGGAGGGACATGGTGTCCATCGTGTTCAGCCCGGGCGTCCCTCGAAGACGAGGTGAGGGGCGCCGATCGCGGGGCACGCGAGCAGACACGCGCTCGGGTGAGCTCGACGCGAAGGTGGGTTGCAGGCCAACGGGCCGGGACCACGTCCGCCGTTCGTCCAGGATCTCCGTGCCCTCCGTCCCTCCGCGTCCTCCGTGCTGAGAACGCGCCCCGGCACGCCGCAGTCTCCGAACGCCCCACCAGAGAGCGCGTCCCCGCCAGTCGAATTCTCGGCTCGGAGGGTCGGAGGACGGGAGGGACGGACGTCGTCAGAGGAGCGGGCACCCGGCGTTTCCCGACGTCGTTCGCACCGTTTCCGACGATTCGCGCTCGACGCGTGATCCGAATTCCACCCACCGACGTCAGGGCGATGACACCTCCTCCCGCGGAACGTGTGGATCGCGACGGGGTCATCGTCCACGCGCCCCGACAATTCCAGTCCGTCCATGGAAACAACACGGATATTTCCCTGAGTCCGTGGAGTACCGAGGACGAACGCCCGTTCTGTTGCCACGTGTGTTTCCCTGTTGCTTGCGCGACTCCCGCCGGTCGCGCGACGAGGGGGGCTCGTGGTGTCGCGTTCATCGATCGGTATCGGAATCGTCGGAGTGCTCGCGCTGGCGGGCCTCTCGCTGCTCCCCACCCGTGACGACGGCGCCGCCGTCACCCTGCGTACCATCGACGCCGATGCAACCGCACTGGACGGCTCGCTCGACGCATTCAGCGTGCTCGACGACGGCAGCCGCATCGACCTGATCGTCGACGCACCTGTGGAGACCGCCCCCGGCGACTTCGACCTCTCCGCCACGGTCTCGCTTACCTCGGCCGTTCCGGAGTCCGAAGCCGTGGTGTTCGCGATCGACACCTCGTACTCGACGGACCGGTTCGCCGGAGACGGCACGGGCTGCGGCGGCGACTACAACGACAGCCGCGGACCTGACGACATCATCGACTGCGAGCTCGCCTCGGTCGATGCCACGGTGGCGGCCGTGGAGCAGTTCGGGAGCGTGGGAGACCTCGGGGTGGTGCTGTACTTCGGCACCGGCGCCGCGACGGACCTCCAGCCCGGCCCCGGGATCCAGACCTTCACCACGCCCGGCGCCGACCTCGACGCGAACGGCGTCCGCGACGTCGAGACCGTGCTCCGCAGCGTGGTGCCGGGCGGCTTCCCCTCGGGAGCGTCGTGTGCGTCGGAGTTCTCGCAGGTGTGCGTGTCGAACGGCGCCATCCGCGGGCGCACCGACTTCAGCGTGGGCGTCGCCGAGGCCTGCAGCCTCCTCGCCACGAGCTCCCAGCCCAACAAGACGCTGATCCTGATGTCCGACGGCGCGCCCACGTTCGAGCTGTTCGAGCTCCCCGACATCCTGCCGTGCGGCGACGTCGTCGTTCACACCGTCGCGTTCGGGCAGAACGCCCAGTGTGATGACGCGCCCGCGCGCTTCGCCTCCCTGCAGGACATCGCCGACCTCGGCGGCGGCCTGTGTCTCGAGGTCAACGAGCCCGCCGACCTCTCCAGCGCATTGCTCCAGGCCCTCGTCCCGCAGATCACCGCCGTGACGCTCTCCGTGGACGGCGGCCCCGCGATCGACGTGAGCGGGAGCCTCTCCGAGCCGCTGCCCCACCTCGGCTCGGGCGCCGTGAGCCTGGCCCACTCGGTGACCGGGCTCGCCCCCGGCATCCACGAGTTCTGCGTCACCGCGTACGCCGAGGGCTCGGTGAGCGGCGCGTCTGGTCAGGTGACCGAGTGCGTCACGAACGAGGTCCCGAACGACCCGCCCGTCGCGTACGCGGGCGAGGACATCACCGTCGCCGAGGGGGACGGCTTCACCCTCGACGGGAGCGGCTCCGTCGACCCCGACGGCGACCCGCTGACCTACGCGTGGACGCTCGTGAGCGCGAGCGGTCCGCCCCTGCTCGTCCCCGCGGCGGTCTCACCGACGACCACCGTGCAGTCGCTGGACGACGGCGTCTACACCTTCGAGCTCCGGGTCTCGGACGGGGAGCTCGAGTCCACCGACACGGTCGTCGTCACCGTGGGCAACGCGACGCCGGTGCTCTCGGCGCAGGCCGACGACGCGACGGCCGAGGGCGTGACCCTCGTGACGGCCGCGTTCACCGATGCCGGTGTGCTCGACTCCCACACGGCGACCGTGGACTGGGGCGACGGCACCGCTCCCGAGGTCGTGCCGATCAGCGCCCAGGGAACGGGCTGGGGGAGCCTGTACGCGAGCCACGTGTACGGCGGTCCCGGGACCTACCCGGTCGCGATCTCGGTGGTGGACGACGACGGAGGCCTCGCCGAGGTCCACACCAGCGTCGGCATCGGCGCCGCCGTGGCCGTCTGGGGCGACGCGACCTCGGGTCGGGCCGTCGATTGGACCGGGGGGAGCGGGACCGTCCACGGGCTCGTCCACAGCAACGCCGGCCTGCGCGTCACCGGCGCGAACAAGGAGCTCACCGGCCAGGTCGAGTACGTCACGACGGCGCAGATCAACGGTGCGGTGGTGGTCGATCCGGACCCGGTGCAGGTGGGCGAGCAGCCCCGCCCGGTCGAGTACGACATCGCGGACTACCGGCCCGACGGAGCGGCCGCGATGCGCGCCGGCGCCGAGTACCACGACGTCTCCGCGAGCTGCGCGGGCGGGACGTGGCAGCCGTCGAGCCCGCTGTCGCCGGGCCTCTACTACGCGGACTGCGACGTGCACCTGAGCGGCCCCGCGCTGGACGGCACCGTCACCGTCGTGGCGGAGGGGAGCATCCACATCGCCGGGTCGAGCGTGGTCTACGCGCCCTACGTCGACGGGCTGCTGTTCCTCTCGAACGCGGCGGACGACGGCGCGATCCACGTCTCCGGCGCCGGGGACACCTTCCTCGGCTACCTCTACGCGTCGCAGGGCGGCATCCAGCTCAACGGCTCCGGGACGCGGTTCCTCTGCGGTCTGGTCGGCGAGACGGTCGATCTCGCGGGCTCGGGCTTCGAGATCGCTGCGGCGGACTGCCAGCGTCCGGGTCGGACGACCGCGCCGCCCACGCTGATGCCGCGCCTGACGCTGTCCATCGACAACGGCGCGGACGACGCGCTCCCGTCCGAGCCAGTCCCAAGCGACGTGGTCGTGTCGAACGGCGGCGCGCTGCTCCTCGTTCCGGGCATCGTCGGGCTCGAGCACCTCGGCACCGATCCCGTGACCGTCACGGACGCGACCGTCGTGCTCGAGGCGTTCGATCTCACCGCGGGCACCTGGACCCTGGTGCCCGGCAGCACGACGCTCACGGCGCGTGCGAATCCCGATGCCGGCACGACCTTCCCGCCCGCTCCCGAGCCCTTCGTGGGAACGGTCCTCCAGCCCGGCGCGCTCGCGAGCTGGGGCGCGGAGCTCCAGGTCGAGCTCACCCCGTCCACGCTGGCCTGGCTGCTCGACCCCGCCAGCGTCGACGCCGTGCGGATGCGCGCAGAGCTCGTGGTGGACGACCCGATCCAGCCGGTCCGCTCGCTGTTCCGCTTCGGCGACGACATCGTGGGCTCGCTGCGCACCCAGGGTGGTTCCGTCTCCGACGTGTCCCTCACCGTGGCGACCGTGGATGGGGCGGTCCAGGTGCGCGACGCCCTGACGGACGCGGGCCTCGCCCTCGTCGGCTCCGGCGAGAGCGTGCTGGTCAGCGTTCCGGCGGGCGCGCCGGTCCCGGCACCGAAGGGCGTGTTCGAGAGCAACCTCGCCTACGTCTCCCGCCTGAACGACTTCGACGGCGCCCCGCTCGGCGCGCTCGCGTTCGGCAGCGGGACCGGCGGCATCGGCACCGTCCTCGCCCCGGCCGTCCTCGACACGACCACGCTCCACGTCCCGTTCCTGAAGCCCACCGTCAGCGCTCCCGCGGCGACGACGGCGCCGGAGGGCCTCGAGGTCGCGGTCCACACGTCCAACCCCTCGACGACCAGCGCAGTCCTCGTCTCCACCGAGGTCGAGCTCGACGGCCTCGTCGTCGATCCGGGCCTCCCCGGCACCTTCGTGAGCGGCCAGGTCGCCGACGGCGTCGCCCTCTTCGACATCGACGACAGCTTCACCGGCACCACCCTCTCCCAGACGACGACGGTGCTCTGGTCCGACACGGCCGGGAACGCCTACGGGCCCCTCGTCTTCGACACCGACACCTTCGTGGACGCCCCCGGCGCGCTCCAGGTCACCCTCGCGGACTTCCGCGCCGTGGACGCCGACAGCAACGGCCTCACCGGCGCTGGCGACACCCTCGGCTACAGCGCCACGATCACCAACTCCGGCTCCCAGAGCCTGTCCGACGTGGTCCTCTCGATCCCGCTCGACCCGGGCCTGTCCCTCGTCGCCGGCTCGGTCACCACGTCCGGGACCGTCCTCCTGGCGGACGACACCGCCGTCGTCGTGGACTTCGGCACCCTCGGCGGCTTCGCGTCCGCGAGCGTCGGCTTCGAGGCACTCACCGACGCCGGGCTCGTCGACAACGTCGACCAGATCTCGGTCCAGGGCCAGGTCACCGCGACCGGCCTCGCCCCCGTCCTCACGGACGACCCCGCGACGACCACTCCGGCCGATCCGACCGTCACGCCGCTCGTGGGCGCGTCGCCGGCGCTCTCGGTGGCGCTCGACGACCAGCTCGTCGTGGACGGCGACCTGAACGGCGCGGTCACCGCGGGCGACACGCTCCGGTACACCGCGTTCGTGGTCAACACCGGGGGAGCTGCCGCGAACGGCGTCGCCTTCGATCTCGTCCCCCCCGCGGGCGTGTCGCTGGTGGCCGGCTCGGTGACGACCTCGTTCGGCACGGTCACCCTCGGCAACACCCCCGGCGACACGGCGGTCCACGTGGACCTCGGGCACTTCAGCTCCTTCATGGCGACCGCCGTGGAGCTCGACGTGCTCGTGGGCGCCTCTTCGGGCACGCTGTCCGCCCAGGGCCAGCTCACCGCGGTCGATGCCCCCGCGACGGTCACGGACGACCCGATGACCCCGGCGCCGCTGGACCCCACGCTCACGTCGCTCGGCGTCGTCGGCGAAGCGGGCGGTGGCACCGGCGGGGACGGCGGCGACGGCACGGTCCTCGGACCGACCCCGGAAGTGGCGGTGCTCACCCCGGCTCCCGGTGACCGCGTCGGCCAGCCCGTGCCCATCACGGTCAGCGCGACTCCGACGGACGGCAACACGATCACCGAGTGCACCGCCATCCTCCACGCGGCGGGCGCGGATCCGTCCACCGGCACGGTCCTGTTCACGACGGCGGGCGCGTGTCCGGCCGATCTGGGGACCTTCGACCCGACCGTCCTCGAGAACGGCGGCTGGACGCTGCGGGTCGAGGTCACGGACAGCTCCGGGACCACCGGCGTGGGCGAGTCCTCGGTCGTCGTGAACGGGGTGGCGAAGCTCGGCTCCTACGACCTCGCCTTCATGGACGCGGAGTGGTCGAACCCGGTGCAGGCCACCACGCTGCTCCGCTCGTACAGCACGACGCGAAAGGACGTGGTGGGCGACTTCGGCAACGGCTGGCGCCTGTCGATGACGGACGTGACGGTCCAGACGAACGGCCCGCTCGGGGATGGCGGCTGGAGCCAGGTCTCCTGCGGCGGCGGCTTCATCTTCAGCCTGCTCTGCTTCCAGTCCGACCGGCCGCACCTCGTGGTCGTGAAGTGGCCGGGCGGGCGCATCGACGCCTTCGACTTCCAGCCCCAGCAGACGAGCACCATCTTCCCGCTCGTCTCTGGGCCGGGCTACACCGCGCGTCCCGGCACGTTCTCGACTCTCGAGGCCGCGCCCGGCGACGCCACGCTGACCGCACTCGGGGACGGCAACCTGTACTCGAGCCTGTCGTTCAACCAGCTCTACGACCCGCAGCGGTTCTGGCTCACCGACCCGAACGGCACGCGGTACCTGCTCGACAAGGCCGACGGGCTCGTCGAGATGGTCGACTTCCTCGGCAACCGTACCCTGTTCACCGACGACGGCATCTACCCGGACGTGGGCGCGCCGGTGGTGTTCGTACGCGATTCACTCGACCGCATCGAGCGGATCGAGCTCCCGGACGGGTCGGGCATGGACTACGTCTACGACGCCAGCGGGGACCTCGTGGAGTTCGTCGACGGCGAAGGCCAGTCGATGGAGCTCGACTACGACGGGTCCCACCGGCTCGTGGAGTACCGGCTCGCCGGGCATCCGCCGATTGCGGAGGTCGTGTACGGCCCGGACGGTCGCGTCGAGAGCATGACCGGGGACGGTGGCGTGTTCATGGAGGAGTCGACGGACCTCGTGGGCTTCGCGCAGGTCACGGTCGGTCCGGACCCGGGGCTGAAGACCGTGCGGACGTTCGATGCGAACGGGATGCTCGCGGCGCAGGTCCGGGAGTTCGTCGATCCCTATGGGGTCGCACAGGCGTACGTGGATGCGTACGGGTACGACGCGCAGTTCCGGGTGTCGCAGCACACGCTCCCGAGCGGGGCGACCGAGAGCTGGGACTACGACGCGCAGGGCCGGGTGACCGTGCACACCGATCCGGCAGGGGTCGTTCGGGAGGCGGACTACGGGCCGTTCGGGCAGGTCGCGGAGAGCCGCGAGGGCGGGCAGATCGTGCAGACCACGGTGTTCGGCCCGGACAACCTGCCGGCCGAGGTGTACCGCGGCGATGGGACGCTGCTCCGGAAGGTGAGCTACGATCTCCGTGGGAAGCCGGTCTCGCTGGAGAACGGCACCGGGGAGTCCGTGACCCTGACCTATGACGCCAACGCGCAGATCGACTCGGTGACGCTGCCGGACTTCGGCGGGGTCTCGGATGTGCTCGACGTGGTGATGGACGGGCGCGGGCAGCTTCTCTCGGTGACGAAGGTGTACCCGGATGGCCCTGGGACCACGCAGTACACCTACGACGCGAACGGGAACCGGCTCTCCATCGTGGACCCGCGGAACCAGGTGATGTCGTTCACCTACGACACCCTCGGCCGGATGCTCACGTACACGGACAAGCTCGGTCGGACCGTGGGCTACACGTACGACGAGGTCGGGCGGGAGCTCACGCGGACGAACCGGAACGGCGAGACGCTGACGCGGACGTACGACCCGGCTGGGCGTCTGGCGACGATGTCCGGGACGGGTGTGGACCGGGAGCTCGAGTACGACGCACTGGGGCGGCTGGTGTTCGCGCGGGAAGGGGCGCACATCACCGAGCGGGACTGGGACGAGCGCGGGGCGACCGACGTTCGGGTGTACGGGACGAACAGCGCAGGGCACGCCGATGTGGCGTGGGAGGTCGGCAACGACGCGGCCGGCCGCCTGGTGAGCCTGGTGGGGCCGATTGCGGGCAGCGATGTCGCGATGGAGGCGACCCACACGTACGATTCACGGGGTCGGCTGTCCGGGGTGAGCGAGGCGAGCCTGGGCGCGTTCGGGATGGGCTACGACGTCGCCGGACGGATGACGACGCTCGAGCGGCCGGGGGGCATCGTCACGACGACGACCTACGACTCCAGCGACCGGACCACGGCGATGGTCACCGAGGATGCCGTCGGCAGCATCCTGCACGCCATCACCACGACCTACGACGACCGGGGCATTCCCGAGACGCAGACCGACCCCGAGGGCACCCACGTCTACGAGCACGACCAGCGGGGGCGCCTCACGGGCGTGGACCATCCGGCCGGGGCACAGTTCGGGGACGAGACCTACGAATACGACCAGGCGGAGCGTCGGATTGCCTCGCACCGGGACCCGGTGAGCGAAGTGCTCTACGACGACGGGGACCGGCTGCTGCAGGACGCGACGTACACGTATGGGTACGACGACGAGGGGCGGCGGACGTCACGGACACATCGCGTCACGGGTGCGGTGACGACGTACGCATACAGCGTGCTGGACCAGCTGGTGTCGCTGGAGGAAGGCAACGAGCGCTGGGAGTTCGTGTACGACGCGCGGGAGCTCCGGGTGCTGGTGCGCGAGGAGGTCGGCGGGGTCGAGGTGTACGGGGAGTCGTTCGTGTACGACCTCAACGGGACCGTCAGAGCGACGTACGACACGTCGGGCAGTCGGACGGCGGCGTACCTGGCGGGGTTCGGGTTCGGCGAGGTGCTGGCGCGCATCGACGGGTCAGGGGTGCCGGAGCTGGCGCTTCGGGATCGGCTCGGGTCGACGGTGGGCTGGGTCGATTCCGCTGGGGTTCCGGAGTTCGTGGTGCGCGATGCGTACGGGGTCAGGGGCGCTACCGGAGTTGTCGTTCCGTTCGGATACACCGGACATGCTGAGGATCCGACGGGGTTGGTGTGGGGGCGTCTGCGCGCATACGACCCGTCAACCAGTGGTTGGACCACCGAAGATGGCCACATGGACCAGCTTCGGTACCGATATGCGGGGAACTTCCCCTCTAGGGCGACAGACCCGACTGGGGGGCCGGTCCTCATTGAGGTGAGCATTGGTCCAGCGAGGATCTTCATTATGGCTCCGACATTCGCGGCCGGAGAACTGACTGCAACCAACCTCGCTGCCGGACTCGCGTTCGAGCTTCGCCTGGTCAGCGCCTTTGTTATCGTGCCCATCGCATGAGAAAGCTCGGCCAGGAGCCCTATTCGTACCTGATTCTCGGCGTCTCACCGAAGGAGTCTCGAGAGATCATCGATTTGGTGTGGCGTGAGCTTCGGCTCCGAGGCTGGTCAGATGTCCAATGGACCGACGAGGATGAGGAACTCATCACTATTAGCGTCCCAGAAGATGTGGATCTGGCAGATCAGCTGCGGCTGAAGCAGGTCATCGAGGGGCATGGGCGCGCAAATGGCGTGGGAAGACACCATGTTGCGATTCACGCGACCGGTAGGCCTTCGCGCGTCCTGGTTTGGGCCGGACCTCGTGTTCCTGGCGAAGATGAACAGAGGAGCATCGTTGCTCGCCAGCTACAAGGTTGGATGACGCTCTTCCTGAGCGGCGTCGCTCTGACGACACACTTGCTCGCCGGGAACAAGGTCGGCGGCAAGTGGGGAAGCGCATTCGCCCCCGGTGCCGAGCTCCGCCAGTGGTTGGACGAAACGGGGGCTGGGGCGGATGTGATCACCGCAATGGCGCTCTCTGCCGACCAGCTATGGCTCGCTTCGGCGTCGCAAGGGTACTTGCGGAGCCTGCTACCAGGCGACGCCATCGCATCGGCTCCAAATCAACCCGGTCGGACCTCGCTCAATCCGACCGACGCGGTGATTCGGTGGCCAGGGGGCACTCGACTATCTGGGTCCGATGACGTCGACAGGCTCATTGTCCTGGCTTCGGTTTCAGAGCAGTCCCAAGATTTCGTCCCGACGGGACGCCTTCGGCTGCTGCGAGCGAGCGATCTCCCCTACGAGGACGCCCCATGTTGGTGTATTGAGGCCCCCGGGTATCGAATACATCCCGTATTCGCGGTGTGGGCTGACGAACGGATCCTTGCGGAGACCCCTCCCTATCTCGAGATGGGTTCGCAGTGTGTGTTCCCCGATGTGTTGGCCACGTCGGACCGCCCGCGAAGATGGATCCGTGAGAGCTTCGACCCGCAAGTGCTGGGGTCGCCGTCGTCCTGGTGGCGGACGAACAGACCATCGGGGGAGGGGGTGTGCTCGGTGGTCGCGGTGGCACGAGTCGTCCCCACCACCGAAGGTGCGGGGTGCGAACTAGAGTTCTACGGAGAAGGGGAGGGGCCGGAGCTGAAGGACGCGAGCCAGCTGTGTGTCGTGACCACGAGAGCCGATGACTCAGAGGGACCTCGACTCTGCGTTCGTTTCGGTCGCCTCTCCGTGGACGAAGAGGGATATCGGGTTCGTTTCGAGGGAAAGGGTCCACGCGAGGTCGAGGACATCGTGTACTTGCGCGTCTCCTCTTGACTCCGAGTGACAGCGGGCCCAGAGGCTCGTCCCGCACTTCGGGAGGTCGATATTGGGGCGTGACCACCACGAGCTACGACGACTCGGACCGGACCACCGCCACGACCACCGTGGACGGACGCGGCGACCTCCTCCACGAAATCAGCACGACCTACGATGCCCGAGGGATTCCAGCGACGTGACTCATCAGCGAGACACGGAGGCTGTCGGCACGTGGCCCGGTGATCTTCATGGCTGGAGGTCACCATGGCGGGACGCAAGGTCCGAGACGGCAGTGAGGCGCTGGCGCTGTGGGGTGCCCCAGAGTTTCTCTGGACAGCTGACAAGCATGTTCAGAAGTCCCGTCAGAGGGTATGACCTGCACTCACTCTCCCGCGCTGGCGCAGCCTTGTCTCTGGCCTTCGCGACTTGATTCTTCGCGGTCTTCGAACTCTTCGCCGTCTTCGCGCTCTGCGCCCGAAGGGATCCCGTCCCGAACCGGACGTCCGTCCCCGTTCATTGCGACACCCATCGCGGAAGCCCCCGCCCACACGGCGCTTCAACAACCCGAGGCGGCGTCCGGGCCTCGCTGGAGCCGCCCACCCCGACCTCCTGCTACTCCGCCAGGGACCCCAGCCCCCGCCCACAACCCGGCAGAGCCGGATGTCCGCATCCCGTGAACCTGGCCGTCCTCCAACCAGATCCTCACCACCAAGGTGAGCTACGATCCACAAGGAAAGCCCGCCTCCTTGGAGAACGGGACCGGTGAAGCGGTGACCCTGACCTACGACGCGAACGCCCAGATCGACTCGGTGACGCTGCCGGACTTCGGCGGGGTGAGCGACGTGCTGGACGTGGTCATGGACGGTCGCGGACAGCTGCTCTCGGTGACGAAGGTGTACCCGGACGGGCCCGGCACCACGCAGTATTCCTACGACGCCAACGGCAACCGCCTCTCCATCGTGGACCCGCGGAACCAGGTGATGTCGTTCACCTACGACACCCTGGGCCGGATGCTCACGTACACGGACAAGCTCGGCCACACCGTGGGCTACATGTACGACGAGGCCGGGCGGGAGCTGACGCGGACGAACCGGAATGGCGAGAGGTGACCCGGACGTACGACGCGGCCGGGCGTCTGGCGACGATGTCCGGGATGGGTGTGGACCGGGAGCTCGAGTACGACGCGCTGGGTCGGCTCGTGTTCGCGCGCGAAGGCGCGCACATCACCGAGCAGGACTGGGACGAGCGTGGGGTGACCGACGTTCGCGTGTACGGGACCAACGGCATCGGGCACGCCGATGTTGCCTGGGAGGTCGGGAACGACGCGGCCGGACGTCTCGTGTCGCTTGTCGGGCCCATCG
The DNA here is from genome assembly GCA_020632875.1 of Alphaproteobacteria bacterium. Taxonomy (GTDB): domain Bacteria; phylum Myxococcota_A; class UBA796; order UBA796; genus JACKEQ01. Next base: position 57,225 of record JACKET010000004.1, on the reverse strand, counting down.
CGGGCGCGGATGTCGCGATGGAGGCGGTGCACACGTACGATTCGCGGGGTCGGCTCGCTGGCATCGACGAGGCGAAGCTCGGGCTGTTCAGCATGGGCTACGACGTGGCCGGGCGGATGACGTCGCTGGAGCGCCCAGGCGGCATCGTCACGACGACCACGTACGACACCTCGGACCGGACGCTCGGGATGCGGACTGTGGATGCGCTCGGCGCGGTGATCCACGAGATCATGACGATGTACGACGACCGCGGGATTCCGCAGACCCAGACCGACCACGAGGGGACGCACGTCTACAGCCACGACCAGCGCGGGCGGCTGATTGGCGTCGATCATCCGGCGGGTGCCCAGTTCGGGGACGAGACCTACGAGTACGACCAGGCCGAGCGGCGGATCGCTTCGCACCGGGATCCGGTGAGCGAGGTCGTCTACGACGACGGCGACCGGTTGCTCCAGGATGCGACGTACACGTACGCCTACGACGACGAGGGACGTCGGATCTCGCGTACGGACCGGGTGTCTGGCGCGGTCACCACGTACGGGTACAGCGTGCTGGACCAGCTGGTGGCGCTCGAGGAAGGCGGGGCGCGCTGGGAGTTCGTGTACGACGCACGGGAGCTCCGGGTGCTGGTGCGCGAGGAGGTCGGTGGGGTCGAGGCGTACGGCGAGAGCTTCGTGTACGACCTGAACGGCACGGTGCGGGCGACCTACGACACGAGCGGGAACCGGGCGGCGGCGTACCTCGCGGGCTTCGGGTTCGGCGAGGTGCTGGCACGGTTCGATGCGTCCGTGTCGGAGCTCGCGCTGCGCGACCGTCTGGGGAGCACGGTGGGCTGGGTCGGTTCGGGCGGGCCGGTGTTCACGGTGCGGGATGCGTACGGTGTGCGGGATGTGCCGGTAGGCGTGGTTCCGTTCGGGTACACGGGCCATGCCGAGGACCCGACGGGGTTGGTGTGGGGGCGGACTCGAGTCCTTGCCTTGTCTGAGGGAGCCTGGTTGTCCGAGGAGCCCTCAGCCGTCGACCCTCGGTACTCTCAGTCGGCAGGAGCCCCACTGAACCACGTCGACACGACTGGCCGGTGTGTCATCGCTGAACAGCAGGGTATCTCGTCTCTGATTACGCCCGGAGTGGTCAAAGCCTTTGCTCTCGGCGGTACGGGAGCCGGCTCGCTCGCCTTGTGGCTCGACTATGTCTACGCCTGCCGGTTTTCGTTGGCGGCGGATGTGGTGAGCCTGGCATCTCCCGGCGTCGGCGAGTGGGTCATCGGGCTTTGTGAGGCCAAGCCGAACGAGTGCTATAGAGCTTACGAGTCGTGTGCCGCGAAGGGGATGTCAGGCCCCAACATGACGCAGTGTGGCCAATGCCTGACGTTGTGCCTTCAACTCGGTTCTTGGCCCGCGAGGACGTATGACGGCAAGAAATGCCACTGAAGTGGAGGACCACCCGTGAACGTCTCGCAACGATTCGAACAGGACTTTCGACGCATCATCGCGCTTGGGCGCGTGCTTTCGCCGGACGAATACCTTCAGCGGTGTGACTCGTTGCTCGCAAAGTGGGAGAGTTCCGGAGTTCACGAAGATCTGTTCTGCCAGTTCCGGCGGCTGGTTCGATTCAACACCATGGTCATGTGCGGCCCGGCCCTTTGGGGCTGGCCGCCAGATGAGGCCTTGGCTGCGGTGGACAGGTTTTTGGAGCTTGTCCCCACGATTCAGGAGGGAGACTATTTCACTATGATGGTCGTCAGGGCAGAAATCCTGTGCGCCGCTGGACAGACTGACGAGGCGCTTCGCGTCCTTCGTGGCTACCGGGATGAACTGGTGCTCCAGCCGCCGGGTTCGGTGGACGACACGGGTGTCGACGTGTCTCGTCGCATCGAGGTCGTGGAGTCCCGGATTCGTGACCTTACCTGAGGTCCGACTGCATAGCCTGATTCTCGGGATTGGGGTGCGTGCCGCGCAGCGACCGAGGCCAGAGGCCGGCACCGGAACGCTCAGAGGGAGATGACGGACGCCCCGGAGCCCGACGTGTACCGCCGGGATGGGACGCTACTCCGGAAGGTGAGCTACGATCTCCGTGGGAAGCCGGTCTCGCTGGAGAACGGCACCGGGGAGTCCGTGACTCTGACCTACGACGCGAACGCGCAGATCGACTCGGTGACGCTGCCGGACTTCGGCGGTGTGAGCGATGTGCTCGACGTGGTGATGGACGGGCGCGGGCAGCTTCTCTCGGTGACGAAGGTCTACCCGGATGGCCCTGGGACCACGCAGTACACCTACGACGCGAACGGGAACCGGCTCTCCATCGTGGACCCGCGGAACCAGGTCATGTCGTTCACCTACGACACCCTGGGCCGGATGCTCACCTACACCGACAAGCTCGGCCACACCGTGGGCTACACGTACGACGAGGCGGGGCGTGAGCTGACGCGGACGAACCGGAACGGCGAGACGCTGACCCGGACGTTCGATGCGGCTGGTCGGCTCGCGACGATGTCCGGGACGGGTGTGGACCGGGAGCTCGAGTACGACGCGCTGGGACGGCCGGTGTTCGCCCGCGAAGGGGCGCATGTCACCGAGCAGGACTGGGACGAGCGTGGGGTCACGGACGTTCGGGTCTATGGGACGAATGGAATTGGGCACGCCGATGTCGCCTGGGAGGTCGGGAACGACGCGGCCGGGCGCCTTGTGTCGCTGGTCGGGCCCATCGCCGGCGCGGATGTCGCGATGGAGGCGGTGCACACGTACGATTCGCGCGGTCGCCTGGCGGGCATCGACGAGGCGAAGCTCGGGCAGTTCAGCATGGGCTACGACGTGGCCGGGCGGATGACGTCGCTCGAGCGCCCGGGCGGCGTCGTGACGACGACGACGTACGACACCTCGGACCGGACGCTCGGGATGCGGACCGTGGATGCTCTGGGAGCCTTAATCCACGAGATCACGACGACGTACGACGACCGGGGGATCCCGCAGACCCAGACCGACCAGGAGGGCACCCACGTCTACAGCCACGACCAGCGCGGGCGGCTGATTGGCGTCGATCATCCGGCGGGTGCCCAGTTCGGGGACGAGACCTACGAGTACGACCAGGCCGAGCGGCGGATCGCTTCGCACCGGGATCCGGTGAGCGAGGTCGTGTACGACGACGGGGACCGGCTGCTCCAGGATGCGACGTACACCTACGCCTACGACGACGAGGGGCGGCGGATCTCGCGTACGGACCGGGTGTCTGGCGCGGTCACCACGTACGGGTACAGCGTGCTGGACCAGCTGGTGGCGCTCGAGGAAGGCGGGGCGCGCTGGGAGTTCGTGTACGACGCGCGAGAGCTCCGAGTGCTGGTGCGCCAGGAGTTCGGTGGGGTCGAGGCGTACGGCGAGTCGTTCGTCTACGACCTGAACGGCACGGTCCGGGCGACCTACGACACGAGCGGGAACCGGACGGCGGCGTACCTTGCGGGGTTCGGGTTCGGCGAAGTCCTGGCGCGGTTCGATGGGTCGGACTCGGAGCTCGCGCTGCGAGATCGGCTTGGAACGACGGTGGGCTGGCTTGGAGCGGGAAGCCCCCCCGCGTTGACCGTGCGGGACTCGTATGGGGTGCGCGATTCGACAGCAGTTGTCGTCCCGTTCGGGTACACGGGGCACGCAGAGGACCCGACGGGGTTGGTCTGGGGACGCGCACGGTGCTTGGCGCCCCCCACGGGGACTTGGGTGTCTGAGGATGTGGTCGTGATGCAACCGCGCAACTCCTACGTCTGGAACATCCCCACCGCGCTTACGGATCAGACGGGAACCTCTGAGGGGATGGAGTATGGGCTGGTCAAGATCGCTGCGCGCTGCGGCGTAGTGGCTGGGATTGCGGCCGTCGTGGTCTACGCGTACACGGACGCGGACCCGTATATGATTGGCCCGCCAATCGCGGTCGGGTGTGTCGTTAGGAATATCCAACCGGACGAGGCGGTCGGTGCGACAGTTTTGACTGCGATCATCGTGAACACCATCAAGAACGTCGGACGCTCGCGTTGACGGATCAGGCGAAAGCGAAGCCGATAGAGCATGGCCGCGACTGCCTGTCAGTGCAATGGGTCCAGGCTCCATTCCGCGAGTGGGGGTGGGCGCTGAGGATTCTCAGTGCCGCGTTGGTGGCCGATATTACCATACGCACCACTGAAAGCGTCCTTGCTACGGTGGTATTGGCGGGCTTGGCTTCACTTCTGGCAGTCCCGATCGTATCTATTCGCACCCGCGCTCAACTATTCGTTGCTGAATCCTCCGTGACCATTTCTGGTTGGTTCGGCACTTGGTGGCTGCGAAAAACGACGATAGTCCTTGAGAATCGGGGTCAGGTCAGCGTCTCGGCTGCACGGGAGCCTGGTTCTTCGACTTGGACCGTCTCATTCGAGCACCCGGGCGGCACCGTCTCGCTTGCCCGGTTGGAGTGTACTGAACGCGAAATCGAAACTGTGCGCAGGTTGCTCGCACGATCTGTCGGCCCACGGTCGCACCTGAACTGACTGGTTCGCAAGGCGATGCAGTACTACCTCAAACCACTGGAACGCGCTCACCCGCTTCCTCAGCGATGCGGACGTCCCGCTCGACAAAAACTGGAGCGAGCGCGCTCTCCGGAAGGTCAGCCTGATCCAGAACAATTCGCCATACGCGGGCGACGATGAAGGCGCGCGTCGGCTGTGCACGCTGCTCCCGCTCGTCCACACCGCGCGCCAGCTCGGCGTCGACCCCTTAGCGTACCTCGAGTGGGCGCTGACCCGGTCGTCCCCCAAAGCACGAACCGTGGTCTCGGGCCAAGCGACCTCACGCCGGCTGCCCAGGAGCGCAGCGCTCACGAGTAGCGGTTCGGTGGCGGCGGTGGACACGGGTTCGCTCATGCCCACTGTAGTACCTGGGCCGATTCCGCCGGGCTCCAGGGCTTGGCGGAGGGCTTTCCCGCCGTCGGCTTCGGTTTTTTCCAGACCATGTCCGGCAAGAACACCGGCGGACACGCCCTCGCCATCGGCAACTGCTCGGCTCCTGGCTCGCGTCCGTCGCGACCAACGCCGGGCGCACCCTCGCCGAGAAGCGCGCTGCTCCGCCCGAGCCCGCGCCGACCTGATCCCGCGCTCCAGGGCGACCTGCCCGAGCCGGCGCCCTCGAGCGTCACCACATCCTCACCACACGGCCCACCCAACACCTTCCCAGCTGACGGCCCCGCGTTCGAGTCCGCGTCGGTGTCGGAGTCCGCGTCGGTATCGGAGTCCGCGTCGGTATCGGAGTCCGCGTCGGTGTCGGAGTCCGCGTCGGTATCGGAGTCCGCGTCGGTATCGGAGTCCGTGTCGGAATCGGCGTCGGTGTCGGAGTCCGTATCGGTGTCCGCGTCGGAATCGGTGTCGGAGTCCGTATCGGAATCGGCGTCCATGTCCGCATCGGTGTCTGAGTCCGCCCGTCAGCCCGCGAACGGGTCGAACAGCGCAACACCCATGGCTTCGAAGTCCCGGGTGTTCCTCGTCACCAGCGTCAGTCCGTGCACCACGGCCGTCGCTGCGATGAGCCCGTCCACGATCGGCCGGGGATCCGGTACGTTCAGGCGGGCCCACACCTCTGCGACTCGCTGGTCCACCGGCAGGATGCGAGGCCCGAACCCCGTCACGAGACCCTCGAGCCACAGATCGAGGTGATGGGCGGACGCCTCGTCACGCCGGCGTTTGAGCTCGATCCCCCGACGAATCTCGCCGATCGTGATCACGCTCGTCCAGGCTTCGTCGGTTCGGCCGGTGGCCCAACGGATCACGCCCGGGTCCGCTCGCGGGCCCTTGCGGATCTCCGAGATCACGTTCGTGTCGAGCAGCCAGCTCACAGCTCGACCTCTCGGGGCAGCTCGTCGAGCCGCTCGAAGTCCTCGTCGTGCCCGTCGTCCGGCATGGCGGCGAGCCACTCCCAGAGTGACTTCCCGGCCGTCGGCCCGAGGAGAGCGGTGCGCAGGATCTCGCGATGCTCTGCCTCTGCCGAGCGTCCGTGTTCGGCGGCGCGGGCCTTGAGCGCTTCGACGATGTCGTCCTCGAGGTTCCGCACGATCAGCTGCGCCATGTCGACCTCCGACGACTGATATCACGATATCATTCGGGCTGCCGTTCGCCACCTCCTCACCACTTCGCTCAGGCGACGCCTGGCTCCGTCCACCGGCACGGTCCTGTTCACGACAGCGGGCTCTTGTCCGGCCGATCTGGGGACCGTGTTCGGCGTCTGGGTCAGGGAGCTCGATTGGATCATCCTGTGTACAGGGGATATCCTCTGTACAGGAGATGTCCTGTGATCAGTGGAGCGGAGCACGAGAGCCTCGTCCGAAGTGCCCTCGTCGACCACGCCGACGCGGTCGACTCGCTGGAACCATCGGGATCGAGCTTCGACTTTCGCGCGAGATTCGGCCGCCGCCACGTGCTCGTCTCGGTGAAGTCGATTGCCGCAGCACGCGTCGAGGCCCTCATCGGTCGCCTCGCTGAGGGCACCCTCGTCGGTAGAGCTGAGGCGAAGGGCGCCGTGCCGATGGTGGTGGTCGTGGCACCGCGACTGGGCCCGAAGTCTCTGGAGGCCGCGGAGGAATTCATGGTGTCGTACGCCCCGGACGTCGGGTGGGGCGCCCTGGATGAGCGCGGCGTCGTCCGGCTACGCGTGGCCGCGGTGGGGCTCGACGTTCACGAGGAGGGCGAGCGGGAGTCGGCCGCTCCCGTCCGCCACAGCGTCAAGCAGCCCTTCTCGGACCTGAACCGGTGGCTCGCGAAGGTCCTCATGAAGGTGCCTCGAAATCCGGTTGGTGGCGGAGGGGTGCGAACGGCAGCGGACCTGGCCGAGGTGGCGGGCGTCTCCCGCAGCAAGGCCTATCGGTTCGTTCGTGACTTCGAGTCGCTCGGGTACCTCGATGGGCGACGGTTGGTTCTCCGGGACCTTCCCTCGCTTCTCGAGGACTGGGTGCACGAGGACCGTCTCGTGCCGGCTGCGCGGGTGTACGTGCGCGGGCTGTTCGGCCCGCTCGAGTCATCGGGCCTCGGAGGCGAGGGGAGGGTGCTCGGTGGATTCGCGGCCTGCGAGCACCACGGGCTCCTCCATGCGCCGTACCAGGTGCCCGAGGTCCACGTTCGTGCGGTCGACGCTGCTCTGGATGCGCTCGGCGCAGGTCGTTGCGACGCACGAGATGCCGAGGCCGCCCTGATCGTGTCGGCGTACCCGGAGTCGGTGTTCCGCGCGGCGTCCGGCGGGGTCGTCGACCCGTGGCAGGCGGCGCTCGATGTCGTTGCCAGCCCGGCCCGCGGTCTGGAGCAGGCGGAGCTCGTCCGCGAACGAATCCTGGCCGAGAGCGGGGCATGAAGCCGACGTTCGAGGCTGCACTCGAGGACCTCGCACGCGTCGTGATCGCTCTCGAGCCCCTCGCCGGAGAGTACGTCCTGTGCGGTGGGTTCGCTGCGTGGGCGTTTCAGGCCCTGCCCGGCGTTCGACGACCCGACGAGGCGCTGCTCGACATCGACCTGGCGGTCGCCCCGCGCCTCGCGGACCAGCCGAGCCTGTCGGAGCTCCTCCTCGCGGCCGAGTTCGGGGCGCTCCATGATCGGGGTACCGAGCCCCCGGTGATGAAAGGACCGCGCCAAGCGGGCCAAAGACTTCGTGTACATCTTCGACGTCCTGGTCCGAACACGTGCCATGTGGCCGGAGATGGCAGCGGGTCGATGCTCTCTCACAACATCGGGAGCGCTCCAAGTGGATTCGGACCGCCCGCGCGAATCTGGAGCGGTGGTTCGGTTCGCCCTCTGCCGTGGGCACGGTGGCGGTGGTTCGCCTGATGGACGCGGCCCGGCGACCTGTGGAGGCGGGGTTCGTGAATCGGGCGATGCGGACGGCCCTCGCGGCGGTTCGCCTGGGCGAGCGGTAGTGTACTGGAGTGACCCATGGGTGGTGTTCACTGCGGTGTGAGGCTCTGGCGTTTGCAGAGGCGGAGAAGGCTACGTTGATCATCATTCAGTACGTCCTTTCCGGACTCGCCTTCGCATGATGGAGATTGCACCATGCGAATTTGTTCTGTTCGGACCGCGGGGACAGCGTAGCAGCGACACTACGACCGGCTCGTGTCGGAATTCGGTCCCGGGTCGCCGCAGGAGTCGAATTACGACGGCCTCACCATCATGGTCCCCGAGGGGTCGGGCGCCAGAGCCCTCGGATCTCGAATCACTGGCATCGCTCTTGGGCGCGCCAGTCGATGTCGTTCGCGGGAGCGGGCTTCGAGTTTCCCGGACGTGGCCAGGGCAGGTTCGTGTCGTTCTGGACGACGCATCGCCAGCGCCGCCGCCTCTGGTCCTTGCGATGCACCGGGTTGAAGGGGCGTAGTTGTCAAACGCATTCCGTCCAGAACAGACTCCAGACAGACCGGCCCGTCGCGGTTGGGTCAACCTCGCCACGAATGCGACAAGCTACGCAACATACTCGACACCGCAGGCCGCTTGGCTTGCCGGCTTCGAGTCCGGTGTCTCGATCTTCCATTTGGAACTGTTGCCAATTCGGGTCTTTCTATGACGCCCGCGCGATGGTCCTTCCCGTCAATCGGAGAAGCGATATTCGACAATGGGTTCGGCTACATGGAGTGCGAACCGCATGTCGTCGAATTCGGAGCGGCCACGCGAATAGCCGTTCTATGCTGCTTGCTCCATCGTGAGATCGATCGCCTGACCGGTCGTCTGGGGATTCTGATACTCGAGTTGGACGACTCTCCGTCGCACCGCATCACGTTTCGACCGTCGTTCCCACTTTCGTCAACGGAGTATGCTCCCTTTGGCGTCCGGCTTCCGCGCGGGCCCAATCGAGTTCCCTTCGTGGATGTGTTCGCCTGGGACGACGCAGGATGGCCTCAACACACCGGGCGGGTACCTTCGGTTGACAGCCCGTCGATGGACCTCTGCGGCCGCGCCTCCGTCGAGCGTGCGGGTGTGGGATCCCTGGCCATCACGCTACAAGAGATGGGGGCACTGGCTCCCGGATCTGACGAGATCACTTCTGGCGGTCTGGTAGCCCGACAGAGTGGGTGCCACGAGGCAGTACTCATCTGCTCTCCGGGCCACGGCGTTGCCGACACGCTTCCGAGCCTCGCGACCCAACCTACAGGTGTTGGTGTCTTGTACTGTGAGGTTCGGTGTTCGCTCTTTGGGGGGATCCGAATTGTCGACGGTCCCCTTTCCGATAGATCTGTTGGAGTGTTGGGGGTGTTTCAGCGAGTCGGGTCGTAGAGACAGATGCCAAACTTATGGATCATGGCGCAGTGGAAGGCGGTCTCACCAGAGGTCAGTAGCCATACTGGGGCCGACTTCGCATCGGAGCGATGATGGTGGAGCGCTGGGCTTTGCATGTTACGCGTTCGTCCGATGAAGCTGCCGCAGGAAAGCGATCCACCGAACCCATCGGCCATCGCCGCAGTATTGGTGATCGTCGCTCTTCGGTTCCTGTTCCTCGCATCGGTGGCCGTTCTGCCCTGGGGCGTTGCAGCTTGTCTCGGAGCATCCCCACTCCAGGTCACGCTCGCCGGCGCTGCAGGACTCCTTGCGGTTCTCGTCTCGTTGTCCATTCGGATCCGCCATCGTGATGTGCTCGAGCATTACGCACTTCACGTGGGTGAAAGCCTGGTGGCCACAGCGAAACTGGGCTGGGTCGCGCTTGGTATCGCCGGGGCGACCTTCATTCCGACGGTCGGCATTCCTCTCGCGCTCGCGGCGCTTGCACTCACCTACCTCCAGGCCTCGAGACGCCCGTTTCATCGTCACGACGCAGTGTGAAACTCAGCGCCTTCTATGCAGCGGCCGGCCTCGGACGGGCCGTGACCGCTACCGCTGGTGCAGCTTCTCCTCGGCATCCAGGAAGCGCTGCGCGAGCGCCGTGATGAACTTGCCGACCCACGAGTCGAGCCCCGTGGCCGCCGCGAGGGTCTTGCGGGTGACGACCTGCACGCCCAGCGCGTCGACCGCCGTGACCGTGGACGTGCGGTTCTGCTGGCTGAAGATCGCCATCTCGCCGAACACGTCACCCGGCCCCATGCGCGTGAGCTCGACGCTCTCGCCCCCGATCTGCTTCGTGACGACGCAGGTGCCGGACACGATGATGAACGCCTCGTCGCCCGCATCGCCCTCCTGGACGACGACCTCGCCGGGCGCGTAGCTGCGCGTGGGCAGGTGCCAGCGCCCGCGCAGCCACTGGTCGAGGTCGCGCTTCATCTCCGCGACCGTGGCGTAGCGGTCGTCGGGGCGCTTGGTCATCGCGCGGCCGAGGATGACGTCGATGCCCGGGGGCGCCCGGTCGCCGAGGACCTCGTGCAGCGGGGTCCACGCGCAGTCGAGGGCCTGCGTGAGGGCCTGGATGGCCGTGGGACCGGGGTAGGGCGCCTGGCCCGTCACGCAGAAGTACAGCGTGGCGCCGAGCGCGAACACGTCGGTGCGCGCGTCGATGCCCTCGCCGGACACCTGCTCGGGCGCCATGAACGCGGGCGTGCCCGTGAGATCGTCGATGCCGCCGGGCTGCTCGACGCGGACCGCCACACCCCAGTCCATCAGGTAGACCTCGCCGAACTGGCCCACCATGATGTTCGAGGGCTTGAGGTCGCGGTGCACGACGCCCCGGCTGTGGGCGAACGACAGCGCGTCGCAGACCTTGAGCAGGATCTGCACCATCTCGCCCATGCGGTCGGGGTGCAGCCGCTCGTCGCCGGCCTGCTCGACCATGCTCTCGAGCGTCGCGCCCTCGACCAGCTTCATGTTGATGAAGTACGTGCCGTCGGTGGACTGGCCGAACTCGTGCACGGGCACGATGTTCGGGTGCTCGAGCTGGCCCGTCGTCTGGGCCTCGGTCGTGAAGCGGTCGATGTGCCGCGGGCTGTGCAGGTACCGCGGCTTGAGCACCTTGTGCGCGGTCTCGCGGGCGAGGATGCGGTCGAACGCCCGCATCACGACGGACATGCCGCCTTCGCCGATCTCGTCCTTCTCCTCGAAGCGATCCGTCATGCGTCCTCCGGGAGGGTGACGACGACCTTGCCGAAGTGGGCACCGGACGCCAGGTGTTCGAAGGCCATCGGAGCCTCGTCGAACGGGAACACGCGGTCGACCACCGGGCGGATGCCGCTGGAGGTCACGACCTTCGACAGGGCCTCGAAGTGGTCGCGCGAGCCCACCAGGACGCCCTGGATGCGCACGGACCGCATGAGCGCCTTCACGAGCGGCACGTCGCCGGCGCCCCCGTCGAGGACCCCGATCAGCGCGAGGGTGCCGCCGACGCGCACGGCGCGCAGGCTCTCGCCGATCGTGCCGGCCCCGCCGACCTCGATGACGGCATCCACACCGGAATCGCCGGCCCAGCGGGCGATCTCGCGGCCCCAGTCGGGAGTGGCGCGGTAGTCGACGGTGTGCTCGGCGCCCAGCGCGCGGGCCCGGTCGAGCTTGGCGGGCGAGCTGGACGTGATGGCGACCCGCGCCCCCATCGCGCGCGCGAGCTGGAGCGCGAAGATCGAGACGCCGCCGGTGCCCAGCGTCGCGACCGTGCTCCCCGCCGTGACCCCGCACGCTTCGAGCGCGTGCCACGCCGTCACGCCCGCGCAGGGGAGCGTCGCGGCCTCGGCGTCGGAGAGCCCCGTCGGCGCGGGGACCGTGGCGGCATACGGCACGACGAGGTGCGTCTGCAGCGTGCCCGGCAGGGGACCGCCGAGGGTCGTGCGCAGGTGCTCGGCCCGCGGGGGCCCCGCGAGCCAGCCCTGGGCGAAGATCGGGATGCGCCGCTCGCCCGGACGGGCCTCGACGCCCGGCCCGACGGCCTCGACCACACCGACCCCGTCGGAGCACGGCACGAGCGGCCGCGGCACGCGCGGATCGTAGTGCCCGCGCACCATCAGCAGGTCGCGGTAGTTCAGCGAGACCGCCCGCATGCGGAGCCGCACCTCGCCCGGCCCCGGCGGCACCGGGTCGACCTCGACGCACGCGAGGTGCGCCAGTCCGAATTCAGAGAGATGCCAGCGCTTCGGCACGGAGTCCCCGGGACAGGCCCCAGCGTACCGCGTCGCGTGCGTCCGACGCGACCTCGGCGGTATCCTCGGGCTCGCAGGGCGCGAAGCCCGAGGAGGCCTCTTGCCGTACGACCCGGACCTCGCGGAGCGAATCCGCACCCACCTCGCCGGAACGCCGGGTCTCGTCGAGAAGAAGATGTTCGGCGGCATCGGGTGGACCGTCGGGGGCCACATGGCCGCCGGGGCCCACAGCGACGGCGCGCTGATGATCCGGTGCGCGAAGGAGGACTTCGCGGCATTCATCGCCGAGCCCGGTGCCGCCGGCATGAAGCGCGGCGAGACCCTGATGACGGGCTGGGTGCTGATCGCCAGCGCGTCGGTCGCGACGGACGCCGCGCTCCACCACTGGCTCGATCGCGGCCGGGGCTACGCCGCGTCCCTGCCCCCGAAGTAGCGAGGAGCCCCATGCGCGCCGTCGTCGTCCACACCCCCGGGGGCCCCGAGGCCCTCGAGCTCGAGCACCGCCCCCTCCCCGAGCCGCCGGCCGGGTGGGTGCGCGTGCGCATCGAGGCCTTCGGGCTCAATCGCAGCGAGTGGTTCACCCGTCGCGGCGAGTCCCCGTCCGTGCGCTTCCCGCGCGTCCTCGGCATCGAGTGCGTGGGCGTGGTGGACCTCGACCCGAGTGGAGAGCTCCGTCCCGGCCAGCAGGTCGCGGCGCTGATGGGGGAGATGGGGCGGCAGTTCGACGGCGGGTACCAGGAGTACGCCGTCCTCCCGCGCCGCATCCTGCACCCCTTCGAGAGCGCGCTGCCGTGGGAGGTGCTCGGCGCGCTCCCCGAGATGTTCCAGACCGCGTACGGCTCGCTGGTCCAGGGGCTCGAGTGCCAGGCGGGCGAGACGCTGCTCATCCGCGGCGGGACGACCTCGGTGGGCATGATGGCCGCGCAGCTCGCGAAGAACATGGGGCTCCGGGTCCTCGCGACCACGCGCAGCGCGCGAAAGGTCGCGGCGCTCGAAGACATCGGGGTCGACGTACCCCTCCTCGACACGGGCGAGCTGCACGAGCAGGTGCGCGCGCACACCGACGGCCGCGGGGTCGACCGGTGTCTCGAGCTCGTCGGCGGCGCCACGGTGCTCGACAGCCTCCGCTGCGTGCGGCCCCGCGGCATCCTGTGCTGGACGGGCTTCGTCAGCAGCGTGTGGCGGATCGAGAGCTTCTCGCCGCTGCGCGACCTGCCCCACACCGTGCGCCTGACGTTCTACGGCGGCGGCACCGAAGACCTCGACGACGCCGCGTTCGGCGCGTTCCTGGAGGACGTGGCGGCCGAGCGGATCCAGGTGTCGGTGGCGGGCGTCTACCCGCTCGAGGACATCCAGGAGGCGCACCGCGCGATGGACGAGAACCGCGGCGCCGGGAAGCTGGTCATCCGGAACCACCACGGCGAAGGCTGAATCCGCCGATCACGCTGTTCAGAAGACGCTGATTCGTGCGCGAAATGCCCAGGACCGTGTCGAGGTCTCGCAGCTTCGAGCGTCCCGTTGCATCACGCAGATGACGCAGAAGGACGCGGATGACGCAGAAACGAGGCCGTCGCTGGTCTGGCGACCTCGTGTCCCCGGCCGTCGTCGAGAGGATTGCGCCGCCAACACCGCCAAGGACGCCAAGGTCCACGCGCAGCTTCCGGGCGTCGTGGGGAACCTCTCGGTGCTCGCGTCGACAGAGAGGGCCTACCCGCGGACCGGAATCGGGATTCACCAGAGCAGGCATGCGTTGCGGGCTGCCCGGGTGAGGACTCGTTCGCACGCAGTCGGCCAACGAGCGGATCGACCCCCCCAACGCAAAAACGCGGCGACCCAGAAGGACGACCGCGTTCCCGAACCAGCAGTCCGCTCGACCGGGAGCCTTCAGCGGCTTGAAGCCGCTGACTCCTCCCTGGGTCGTCGGGGTCCGGGGCGTAGCCCCGGCGGGGCCGCAGGGGCAGAGCCCCTGCAAGGCGCGCAGCGCCGACAATGGGTATGGGCGATACTGGATTTGAACCAGTGACTTCCACCGTGTGAAGGTGGCACTCTCCCGCTGAGTTAATCGCCCGGAAGTGGGGGTCGCTTATCGTCCGGCCCCGGGACGGTCAAGGCACCGCGGATCCCGAATCGGGATCGCCGCGCGGCGCCGTCCGCAATATCGGCCCTCGGGTGCGCGAGGGTTCATGGTTCCGAGCGACTACCGGCTGGACGAGGTCGTGGCGAGGCTCATCGAGCGCCTCGAGGGCGCGCGTCCGAGCTACGTCGATGCCGCGTCGGCCGAGGTCGCGTTCCGCCGGATCGCCACCGAGCACGTCGAGAGCGCGATCGCCGAGTACCGCGTCATGATGCCCGGCGAGCCCGACCTCGGGCGGCAGGAGGCCCTGCTCCGCGAGGAGGTCCTGAGCACGTTCCTGCCGCGCTACCTGCGCGGGGCCATCGCGATGAACACGCGCGAGGCGGAGCACTTCGGCGCCGGGCGCCTCGCCGAGCCCGCGGGGCGGGTCGGTCTCGTGGTCGCCGTGCTGCTCCTCCTGCTCCCGATGCTGCGGTTCGTCGGGTACCCGGTCACCTGGCCGATCGTCCTGATCGTGCTCTCCGTGCCGCTGTGGCCGGACCTGATCGCCTGGTGGGCGCGGCGTCGGTACTACGCCGAGCTTCAGCGGATGATCGACGACATGCAGCGCATCCAGCATCAGGCTACGGCCTACCTCCCGCCCGAGGGCACACCGACCGACGACTCCCGTCGCGAGGCGGCCCTCCGCGCCCGTCAGAAGGAGGGAGAGTGGCGAAGTTGAGAGTGCCCGCGAAGCCCGCGGCCGGCCTCGTCGGCCTGCTCGGGGTCTTCGGCCTCGGGATGGCCCTCGTCCTGTTCCTGTTCCTCGCCGGAACGCAGACCATCGCGCCCGACGAATTCGCGGTCCGCCAGGTCTACCTGGGCCCCGGAAAGGGCGTGCAGGAGGACATCTACGGGCCCGGCACCCACCTCGTGGTGCCCGGCTACGAGAAGCTCCACGTCTTCCCGCGCGACATGCAGGTCCTCGACCTCAACAACACCGAGGGCCAGGTCGCGAGCCCCCACGAAGACCGGCGCCACGCGCCCGCCATCAAGATCCAGACCTCCGAGGGGTACCAGGTCACGGTCGACATCTCGGTGCTCTACCGCGTCGTCGATCCGTACACGGTCGTCACCCAGGTCGGCGGGGGCCGGATCTACGAGACCACCATCGTCGCCCGCCGCGCCGACAAGATCCTCCGCCAGACGCTCGGCCAGCTGAACGCCGAAGACTTCTACAGCGACAAGGTCCGCATGGCGAAAGCCGAGGATGCGCGCCATCTCCTGCAAGAAGACCTGAAGACCTGGGGCATCCAGGTCTGGGGCGTGCTCATCCGCGACTACAACTACGACCAGCGGTACCAGCAGGCGATCGAAGACCGGAAGATCCAGGACCAGAAGGTCTTCAAGAACCAGGCCGAAGCCGTCGCCGCGTCGCGCGAGGCCGAGAAGAACCGCGTGCTCGCCGAGGGCCAGGCCACCATCGACGTCGAGCTCGAGCGCGGTCGGTCCGAGGTCCGGAAGATCCGCGCCGAAGCCGACCTCTACAGCCGCCAGCGCATCGCCGAGGGCGACAAGCTCGTGGCGCTCGCCGAGGCCGAGGGCACGCGGCTCGAGAACAACGCGCTTCAGCAGGCGGGTGCGTCGAACCTCGTCGGCCTCGAGATGGCCGAGGCGATGGACGGCACGGAGGTCATCATCGTGAGCACCACGGGGCCGGGGGCCGTGAATCCCCTCGATCTCGACGCGCTGTTGGAGGGGTGGTGATGCGCGCCGCCAAGGTCGCGGCCCTGCTCGCCGCCCTGTCCGTGCTCGGTGGCTGCACCGCCTCCACCGAGTCCACCGAGATCGGTATCCGCACGGTGAACCTCAGCTTCGTCGGCGGGCGGGGCGTGATGGAGGAGTCGTACCCGCAGGGCGGCACGTACTTCTTCCCGCGCTTCGCGTCGCAGTGGGACGTGTTCGACGTGGGCCTGCAGAACCTCGAGATGGTCCGCGAGTCGAACGAGGGCGACCGGTACGGCGACGACTCGCTCCGGTTCAAGACCATCGACGGCAACGACATCAGCGTGAACGTCACGATCGCCTGGCGCATCGACCCCGCGATGGCGGCCTATTCGCTGCAGTTCGTGGGCTCCTCCACGGCCGAGGTCGAAGAGAAGTTCGTCCGGCCCGTGTCGCGCACGGTCGTCCGCGACGTGCTGAACCAGCTCACGTCCGAGGAGTACTACCAGGCCCAGCGCCGGTTCCAGATGGGCGAAGAGGCGCGCGAGCGGCTGAACGCCGTCATGGGCTCCGAGGGCGTGCAGGTCGAGCAGGTCCTCCTCGGAGAGCACAAGTTCAACGCCACCTACGAGCAGACCATCAAAGACAAGAAGGTCGCCGAGCAGGAGGCCGCACGGCTCTCCTCCGAGACCGAAGCCGCGGCCGAGGAGATGAAGCGCGACCTCGAGCGCGGCAAGGGCTCGGTCAGCAAGGCCATCGAGCAGGCGCGCGGCGAGAACGAGAAGAAGCGCCTCGAAGCCGACGCCATCTACTTCGAGCGCCAGCGCCAGGCCGAAGCCATCCTCGCCGAGAAGAAGGCCCGCGCCGAAGGGCTCACGGCCCGTGCCAAGGCGCTCTCCGGCAGCGGTGGGCGCAGCATGGTGAAGCTCGAGGTCGCGAAGGCCCTCAAGGGCAAGAAGATCATCTTCATGCCCGCGGGGGGCGGCACCGATCTGCGCCGCACCGACGTGAACAAGCTGCTCGAGACGTACGGCATCGAAGCGGTGGCCAAGGGCACCGAGTGACGCGGGCGGCGCTCGCTGGGGTGCTGCTCGTCCTGCTGGTCGCGGACATGGCCGCGTGGTCGTACGCGTTCTCGACAGGCGAGATCGAAGCCGGACGGCTGCTGCTGTACCCCGACCGGATGGAGGGGCAGCCCCTCGTCCTGTCGCTCGTCCGGGTCGAATCGGTCGCGGAGGACCGGTACGTCGTGCGCAGCGGCAAGCAGCACCTCGAGGTGCTCGGCGATCCCACGGGGCTGCGCCGCGGCGACGAGATCTACGTCGGGGGCGTGTTCCACGCGGACGGTCCGCGCGTCGAGGAGCGCTGGCGCGAGCTCGCGCCCGAGCGCGGGAACAAGAAGCTGCTCGGTGTGCTGGGCCTGCTCGCCGCGGCGGCCGTGCTGCCGTTCGCCCTGCGCGTCCGCGCCGACGGTCTGGTGCTGCATGGCTGACATGGTCACGCACCTCGCCTCGGGCCTGCTCCCCGCCGCGCTGATCGCGCCGCGGTACATGGGGCCGCTCGCCATCGGCACCGTGCTCCCGGACGCCACCGGACGCGTGCCGCAGATGGCGTTCGTGATGTTCGACGTGCCGCTGCCGGATGTCGTGTTGTGGGCGTTCGACGTGCTCCACCAGCCGTTGCCCCAGATCCTCTGCGCGAGCCTGGTCGCGCTGGTGTTCGCCAGGTCGGACCGCTTCGCGGCATGGCTCGGGCTCCTCGCCGGCGTCGCGCTGCACTTCGGCCTCGACGTGCTCCAGGACCACCACGGCCAGGGCTACTTCCTCCTGTTCCCCGTGTCGGCGGAGCGCTTCGAGCTCGGCTGGATCGGGTCCGAAGCGACCGTGCACCTCGCGCCGTGGGCGGGGGCCGCCACCCTCGCGGCCGTCGCGTGGCGGCTGTGGAAGCGGAGGAAGGGGTGATCTGGATCGGCCTCGCGGGCGTCGCGGCGTTCGCGGTGTGGTGGTTCTGGCTGTCCGCGCCGAGCCGCGAGACCGTCGACGGCATCCGGCGAGCGTTCATCGAGGGGCCGGAGCAGGCGCGGGCGAAGATCGAGGCGGTCCCGAAGCGGTTCCGGCTCGAGGTGCTGTTCCAGGTGATGCGCGACCTCGTGATGGACGACGAGCACGAGGCCGGTCGGCTCGCCCTGATCGAGGTGGCGGCGCTCGACCCCGTCGCCGCGACCCACCACGCCGAGCTCCTCGCGGGGGCGACCGGCGACACCGAGCTCGGCATCGACATCTGCCGCAAGGCGCTCGCCGCGAGCCCCCAGAGTGTCTCGGCGATGGCGTCGCTCGCGCGCATCCTCTCCGACGCCGGGCGGTACGACGAGGCGCTCGACACGCTCGACGCCCGGCGCAACGAGCCCGATCTGCTCGCGATCCGGGCGGAGGTCCTCGAGCGGCTGGGCCGCGTGGACGAAGCCCTCGCCATCGCCGACGCGCTCGAGGGCTTTGGAGCAGCCGAGCGCAACCGCCTGATCGATGCGGAGGACCGCCTCCGCGCCGAGCAGCTGCGCCGGTTCGGGGCCGACATCCGCCGAGAGGCCGAGGCCGCGCTCGACCCGGACTTCGATCCGCTGGCAGACCTCGCCCGCAGCGGGGACCTCCGCGCCCGGAGCGGCGCGAACCACTGGCTGATCGGGCTCCGCATCCGCGCGGATCAAGACCCCGAAGAAGCGCTGCTCCAGCACCCGACCGCCATGGCCCGCCGGGCATTCGACCGCCTCGAGCAGGCGTCCGACGACCGGGACGCCCTTTGTGCGGCGGGCGAAGCGCAGCTCCGGACGCGGGATGCCGCGCGCGCCGTGCCCCTGTTCGAGCGCGTCGTGCGGCGCGACCCGTCGGACTTCGTGGGCCAGCTCGGCTTCGGGGCCGCGCTGCGGTGCGAGGAGGAGCGCTGGCTGTCGCGGCTCGGCGACCTGCCCGACGCGAACGTGCCGTGTCCACAGCACTTCCCGGACCTCGCCGCGCTGACGGAGGACGAGCAGCGGGTCGTGACGGCGTCCGTCGGCGAGCTCGCGCCGCTGTTGAGCCGCGCCATCCGCATCCGCCCGCTGGCGCACGTCCCCGAGCCGGGAGAGTCATGGGTGGACGCCGCGGATCTCCTCGATCTGTCGCCAGAGGGCTGGACCCTCGGGCACCGCGTCGCGCTCGACGCCTACGAGGCGCTGCCGGAGCCCGCCCTGCTCGCGCTCGCGGCGCTGGCGGACGAGGCCGCCGTGCGGCCCGAGCTCGCGCGGGACACCGGTCTCGACGCGCTCCCCGGGCTGTTCGCCGAGCTCTGGGTCCGCACCCTCGCCGTCCGTTGGACCGGCGTGCCCTCCGACCCCCTCCAGCTCGCGTTCCGCCGGGTCCTCTCGGCGCTGTAGACGTCCTCCGCGGGGTGTGGGAAGCTCCGCGTGGCTCCCTTTGATCCTTGTTTGCGGGGGCTGCTTGGAGGTCGCTTGTGGTTGCTCACCCTGTGGGGGTGTGTGGGGTCGGGTCTGACTCCGCACCTGATGGAGCGCTCTGCCCTGGAGCAGGAGCGCGACTGTACGTCGGTCGGAGAGGCGCCCGAAGGCGCGTTCCTGTGGCCGGGCGCGCGCGTGGAGGGGACGCGGGAGGCCTGTGAGGGCGTCCTGCACGCGACGGGAGGCGCTGCGGGCAGTGTGCTGTCCGTCGACCTGGCGGGGTTCGGCGCGGCGCGCGTCGAGCTGCGTGACTGGAATGGCGTGGTGCTGGACTCCGTCGAGGCCGAGGGCACGGCGCAGATCGCGATGCCGTGGACGGGGGAGGCCCTGCTGGCCGTGCTCCCCGGGGATTCGGACGCCGGAGGCGCCTATGCGATCGACGCGACCTGCATCGAGGGCTGTGACGTGTGGACGCTGCACCCGATCCTCCTGATGCACGGGATGGGGGAGCGCGACCCGATGGGGCTCGCGGAGTACGCGGCGGCGCTGGACGCGCGGGGGTACGCGGTCTGGAACCCGGCGGTGGACCCGTTCAACCCGACGGCCATCCGCGCGGCCCAGTGGCGTGACTGGCTCGACGACTGGCGGACGGACGGGACGTGGCGGCAGGTGCACCTCGTGGGGCACAGCATGGGCGGCATCGACGCGCGGTACCTCGCGTCCCGGCTCGACCCCGAGGGCCAGATCGTCAGTGTCACCACGATCGTCACGCCGCACCGGGGCTCTCCGGTGGCGGACGACGTCCTGCAGCTCGTGCAGGAGCAGGACTGGGCGGACGCGACGGTCCAGACGCTGCTCGACATCCTCGTGCCCGGCCACGACGGCAGCCAGGACGTGAACGCGGTCCTGGCGCAGCTCTCGGGCCCCGGCATGGAGCTGTTCAACGCGACGGTCCCAGACCGCGAGGACGTGGTGTACCGGAGCTGGGGCGGGGTGACGTGCCACTGGCTGTCGTGGGACTGCCGGGCGCAGTGGGACGACGAGACGGTGAGCTGGGGCCTGATCCCGTCGCTCTTGATGCTCCAGGGGCACGGCCACGACCCGTCGGACGGGCTGGTGCCGCTGGAGAGCACGGAGTGGGGCGAGGTGCAGGGCGTGCTGTCGGCGGATCACCTCGATCTGGGCGGCGGGCACGCGCCGACGCCGTCCTTCGACCCGGTGGCGTTCATCACCCGAGAGGCCGCGCGGCTCGCGGCGCTCGAGCGAGGCGGGGTCGCGGCGGACGAGCCGTTGGCGACGGGGGGCGCGGTGGGGCGGTAGTCCCCCAAATGGTGTCAGAGCGAACCCGAACATCGCGAGAATCACGCATAATCGACATGATGGAGAATTCTACTCTGTGGGGGTCGCCATTCGCGGGCCCTCGGATACGAGCGAGGCTGGGGTTCCGGCTCGGCCCCAGCTTACTCAAATAACAAGATTGAACCATGAATATTGACGTGTGCGGAGTGGGCTGGCTGGCTCGGTGCTCCTGCGCCCGCCGTCGCCGCCGGGCTTGCTGCCGGGTTGAGAAGGCATTGCGCGTCTCGCGAGAGTCGGCGTTCAGGCTCGGAAAATCACGATTGGTGATGTCTGAAAAGTAGAACTTCCCATAGTGGTGCCTGAAAGCCGTCTTTCCGGATGTTCGGGTTTGCTCTGACACCAGAAGGTAGTCACACCGACTCCCGCACCGCCTCGACCAGATCCGCGACGAGCCCGTCCCACACGGGCGTTCCGAGGAACCGCTGGTTCAGCTCCAGCTCGAGCCCCGCGTACGCCGGATCCCCGAAAACCCGGCGCAGCCCCGTCGTGTGTCCGTCGTCCACGCCGAGGTACGGCTCGTTCTGCCGCACGTCGTGGCCCCGCAGGCGCAGCACCTCGCGAATCGCGCCGGCCACACGGACCTCCGCGGCCCGCGCCGGGTCGAACAAGACCCCGACCGGGTACGTTCGCGCGGGATCGAGCTCGGCGGAGAACGAGTGCACCGACAGGTGCACCACCGCCCCGCGCGCCGCGATCCCCGCGGCCACGGCCGCGCGCACCGCATCCCGGAAAGGCCTCCAGGAGCCCGCGAGCCGCGCCTCCACCGCTTCGGCGCCGAGGCCCGCATTCGCCGGGACCTCGAACCCGAACGTCGTCACCGGCACCACGCCGGGGTGGTCCGCGCTCCGGTTCAGGTCGACGAACAGCCGTGTGAACCGCCCCATGAACGGCTCCACGCCGAGCGCGTCGCCGAGCGCACGCGCCACCTCCGCCGCCCCCGCGTCCCACCCGGCGTGGGACGCCAGCGTCGCCGGATCCACCGACCAGCCCGGCGGCGCCTCGCACGAGGCGTGCTCGCAGGTCAGGACGACGGCAGGTCGAGATTCCGGCCCGCCCACGGGCGGTTGTCGGCCAGGCATTCGACGAGCTCCTCGTACACGCGACGCGTGGCGCGCGACAGCCCTTCGGGGTCGTCGGCGTGGGGACGGAGGAAGGACGCCATCCGCTCGGACAGCGAGCCTTCGCGCAGGATGCCGGCGACGAGATCGAGATAGCCCTGCTCCTCCGCGGGGGCGACCGTGCGCGCGCCCGCCAGCACGAGGCCGAGCACGTCGCGGGCCGTGGCGGGCCCGTCCAGCAGGTGCGGCGCGGAGACCGGTGCGCCGGTGCCGCCCCAGACGACGCTGCGGAAGTCGCGGATCAGCACGTCCTGCGGGGCGTTCGCGCCGCCGCGCTCGGCGAGCCAGCGCAGCCCGTGGCGCACGAAGGCCGCGATCGCCACGTCCATCCGGATGCACTCCTGGGTGTCGAGCACCCGCACCTCCATGGACTGCCGGCTGAACTTGAAGACCGCCCCGCGCGCATTGAAGTACTCGCGCCGCAGGAGCTGGGCGTCGGGCAGCCGGTCGATCGCGGCGTACATCGGCTCGAGCACGTCGCGGCGGTAGCCGGCCAGCGAGTCGATCGGCTCGGGCACCAGCTCGCCGCAGGACTCGGGGATGCGCGCCTGGTGCTCGAGGATGAACGCCAGCCGGTTGTCGACCGCGGGCTGCAGGCGCGCGTCGAACATCGGCGTGCTCGCCGAGACCGCCGGCAGGTACGGCACGAGATGGCGCGCGGCGTTCATCATCGCCACCGCCTCGGCCTCGGAGCCCAGCGGCAGGTTCACGTGGGTGGCCTGCACGTTGGCCCAGCCGTGCGTCTGCACGTCGAACAGCCGCGCGTAGGTCGCGTAGATCCGCCGCCCGGACCGCGACCACAGCCGCGCCCGCTTCGGATCGAGCCACGGGTGCATGCCCGTGGGGAACAGGCGCGCGCCGCGCTCGGCGAGGAGCGAGGCCAGGCGCCGCACGAGCTCGGCCAGGACGAGCTCGGTGTCGACCAGCGAGGCGAGCGGCTGGACGGTCTTCAGCTCCAGGACGTGGTCGACGATCTCGTTCGACATCCCCACGACGCCGAGCTCGGTGTCGGAGGTGGGCCGCCCGGCGACCTCGCGGAGCACGTCCGCCACGAGACCCACGGGCTCGAGCCGCGCGTCGACGATGGGGTACTCGACCTCGAGCCCGACGACCTCCCACGCGCGGTACGGGGGCTCGACGTGCGGACGGCCCGTCTGGATGGGCATGCGCAGCGGACGTCGGTCCGGACGCGTCGTGCGCGAGCGCAGCGCGGGCGCCGGCCGCTCCACGCGCTCGGAGAACCAGCGCAGGATGTCCTCGTACACGGCCTCGCCGTCGGCCGCGTCCTCCTGGCCCGCGTCGAGGTTCGGGTTGTCGTTGATCTCGATGACCACGACGCCGTCGTCGGTCTGCTTCAGATCGACGCCGTACAGCCCGTCCCCGACGAGGCTCGCGGCGCTGCAGGCCAGGCCCACCACGTCCGGGTCGGCCGAGATGCGCGGGAGCGCCTCGACCCGCCCGAACTGGGTCGTGCGCTCGGTGCTCTTCGCGATCTGCCAGTGCCCGCGGGCCATGTGGTAGCGCGCCACGTAGAGCGGCCGCCCGTCGAGCACCCCGACGCGCCAGTCGAACGGCGTGGGCAGGAAGCGCTGGCACACCAGCAGCGGGGACTCGGCGAACCACTTCCGCCCGAGGTCCGCCCACTTCGCGGCATCCGTGACCTTCACCACGCCCTTCGAGAAGGAGCCGTCGGGCAGCTTCACGACGATGGGGGTGCCGAGGCGGTCGGCGAGCTCCTCGAACGTGGTGGACGCGTTCGCGAGGACCGTGGGGGGCGTGGCCAGCCCCGCGCGGCTCAGGAGCTCCTGGAGGTACACCTTGTTGCAGCAGCGCAGGATCGAGCGCGGATCGTCGATCACGGGCATCCCGAGCGACTCCGCGCGTCGCGCGAACGCGAACGACGGCTCTTCGACGCCCGTGACGGTGCGGACGAACAGCGCGTCGTGCTCCGCCACCCGCCCGAGGTCGGACGGACCGAACGGATCGACGAGCACCCCCATGCGCGCCCCGACGCGCACGAGTTTGTCGATCGTCTCGCGTGTGGAGGGCTTGTGCTTGTCGGCCTCGTCGAACAACACGCCGAGCGAGTAGGAGGTCGGGGCCGGAGCGCCCGTGGGCCCGCGTCGACCGGTCACGGCGGCCACGAGCCGGGCCCGCTCGCCCGCGTCCAGATCGGCGACGGACAGCGCCCGCAGCCGCACCACGCGCCAGCCGCGCTCGCTCCGCCGCAGCACGACGGCCAGGGCGGGGTGGGGGACCGCTTCGTGCACGCGCCGGCCGATGGTCCGGAAGCGCGTCTCGAGGGCGTGGCCCCCGAGGATCCGGGCTTCGACCTCCTCTCCCGGGCTGTCGTCGGCGACGGTCAGGCCCCGCTCCTGGAGGGCCCGCATCGTGGCGACGGCGTCTCCGAGGCCCACGACGGTGTCGATGCTGGGCTCGACCTCCTGCCCGCGGGCGTCGGCGATGAGGGACACGTAGTAGCCGTCGGCGAGGTAGCCCTGGTCGCGGCAGAGGTTCACGACGCGGCGCGCGGCGCGGAGCCCGGCCTGCAGGCCGGCGAGGTAGTCGCTGGCGAGGGCGGTGGCGGCGTGGGGACCGCCGATCCCGAGGTCTTCGGGGTCGGACACGACGAACAGCAGGGGAAGGCTCACGGAGCTCCTTCGGGAGGGAAGACTTCCATCACGACCGCGTCGTGGGTCGCGTCGCCCAGGAGGATCGCCTGGTGCAGGCGCCGACGCCCGACGGCGTAGGTCTCGGTGGAGTCCCCCTCGAACGGGGGGTGGGGCCACGGGTCGGAGACGAAGAACACGTCGCCTCCGTCGGCGTAACCGGTGACCACGACGAAGTGGCCCACGGGGCTGCCGTGGATGTCGTCGGGGCGGTTGTCGTCGGGCATCTCGCGCGGGTGCTGGTACAGCCACGTGACGGAGAGCCCGCAGATGAGGGGGGTTCCGCGGTCGAGCGCCTCGGTGAGGTGGTGCGTGCGGAGCTCGCCCAGCACGACCTCGCCGCCCTGCTCGAGGTAGGCGAGCCAGGCTTCGTGGACGCGGCGGAGCGCGCCTTCGGGGAGCGCGTGCGTGCGGCGGCGCAGGCGGTCGCGGACCTCGGCCTGGGGCAGGTTCCACCAGGTCGGGTCGAACACTTTCACCGCGAGCGGGCGGATGCGGGAGCGGTGGCCGAACGCCTGCGCGGCGCGGCCGAGGTGGGGAGCCAGCGTGCCGCCGTCGGGATTGCGGGGAGTTGCCGCGATCACGTCGTCCAGCCCGGCCCCGTCGACGCCCAGGTAGCGAAGGACGGACAAGAGGCTCGACGGGCCGCAGGTGACCTCGTCGGGCTGGATGAACCGGGGGACCGCGAGGCGGACCTCGCGCTTCTGGGGCATGGCGATCGCGTATCTCGCGGCCCGCGGTTCGCAAGGGTCGCCCGAGCCCCCCGAAGGGGGCCCGGACCCCGCCGACGCGTCACGCCGAGGCGCGCTCGCGCAGGTCGGAGAGGAACCCGACCCGGTCGGCCAGGACGCGCGCCGAGAAGCGCTTCTTGCCCTCTTCGTCCTGCCAGTGGTCGTAGGTCATCCGCCCCTCGACGGACACGAGGCTGCCCGACCGGAGCATCTGGCCGCAGCGCTCGGCGTCCTTGCCGAACACGCGGACCTGGTGCCAGTCGGTGTCCGTCTTCCACTCGTCGCCCTCCTTCTTCAGGCGATCCGTGGCGACGGACAGGCTGCACCACGCGCCGCCGTCCTTGGCGGTGCGGAGCTCCGGGTGGTTGCCCAGACGGCCGATGAGAACGATCTTGTTGAGTCCACGCATGACTACCTCCTTGTTGGTGTCGCGGGGCCCTTCAGCAGATCCGGTGCCATCGCATTGTCGGCGTTTGCCCATTCCAGAGGTGTCCAAACGGCAGACTGCGGTCGACGGTCGTCATCCGGGCCGCGCCGGGCTACGCTGCGGCCATGCTCCTGGCGCTCGCCACCGCGCTCGCGAACGGGGATGGGACCCCCGAGGCCTGCAACGGCATCGACGACGACCGCGACGGGCTCGTCGACGAGGAGGCCGTCTGCACGGGCTGCCGGCAGGCGAGCTTCGAGGGCCGCAGCTACCTCTTCTGCGAGGCCGAGTTCGACACGCAGGACTTCGCCGCCCAGACGTGCGCGGGCTTCGGCTACCACCTCGTCGACGTGCAGGACGAAGCCGAGCACGACTGGCTGGTCACCGAGCTCTCGCTCCTCCGCGCCTACTGGACGGGCCTCACCGACGCCCAGCCCAATTCCTACCGGTGGAGCGACGGCTCGGATGCGACGTACATCCCCTGGGGGCCCGCGCAGCCCGACGATCTGACGGGTACCGAGAACTGCGCGTGGTACTTCGCGGGGTCCGGCGCGCAGGAGCACGGCCTGAACGACGTGCCGTGCACGGCCGGCGGCGCTGCGGCGATCTGCGAGTCGGCCGACACGGAGTTCGTGTGCGAGACCGGCGACACCGCGCCGCCCGACACCGACGTGCCGGTCGTGGTCCCCGACCCGCCGGGGCACGTGATCTGCGGGTGTGATGCCGCTGCGGGCCCGTCGCCGTGGGGGTTCTGGGCCCTCGCCCGCCGACGCTAGCTCAGCGGAACGCCCGCCCCACGGCCACGCCGCCCGTCACGCCGCCCGCGTACCCGAACATCCCGTCGACATCGAGCCCGCCGAGCCGCAGCCCCACCGTGAGGGCACCGCCGGGCGCCACCGGCGCGTAGGCATGCGACGCGAAGAGCCCCGCGGCACCGAACCGCGGGCGCGGGTTCCCGTCGACCTCCCACCGCACGCCGACCCGCAGATCCGGCACGAGGACCACGCCCTCCTTCACGACCGAGAGCCCCGCCGTGACGAGCACGTCGGCGCCGAGGCCCGCCACGATGGGCAGATCGACGCGCACCGCCGGCCCGACCGCCAGCGTCGCCCGCCCGTCGTGCACCCAGCCCCGCGCGCTGCCGAGCACCGAGAGGCCCCAGCCGTAGGGCTCCTTCTCCATGCCGGCCATCACCGGGACCGCGTCGTTCGGCCCGACGAGCGCCGCCAGCACCACGGCCCCGCTCGCGTCGAGCTGCTGGAGCAGGAACGGCTGCCCGACGGGCACCACGACGCTCTCGATGCCGTTCACGCGCGCCGAGTGCCCCTTCGGGAGCTCGAGCAGCTTCGTGGCCACGGGCTCGGGCTCGATCTCGTCGTACATCGCGCGCAACGGGTGGAACTCGGGCACGACGACGGGCGAGAAGACGTAGTCGGGCTGCAGGTCCTTCGCGATCGCGAGGTAGGCGCGGGCGGCGTCCTTGTCGCGGGCGACGAACGCGTCCATCGCCCACAGCCGGTAGATCGAGCCCGTGTCGTTGAGGCCGAGCGGCGCGGACAGGCAGCCCACCTGGAACCGCGTGAGGACGACCGCATCCGACAGGGCGCTGGCGTCACCGGCCTGGAACGCCGCCTCTCCGGCGACGACGTTCGCCAGGACCTGGTCGGGCGTGAAGGTCGACGGACACTCGGCGAACGCAGCCTGGGCGAGGAGCAGCAGCACAGTCGGAGCATATCTCCTGGCTGACGGCGGACGCCGGTCGGCCGTCGCGTAGACGGGAGCAACGCCCCACCAACCCCGATGCTTCCGGCGGAGGCGAGCCCGGTCTGGGTTCGGCGGGCGACCGCGCACAGCGGGCCCACAGCGAGCCACAGCGCACCCGCTCACCCGGGCCCGCCGAAGCACCCGCCTGCTCTGGTGAATCCCGATTCCGGTCCGTGGGGAGGCCCTCTCTTTCGACCCGAACCCCGAGACGTCCCCACATCCTCCGCATGCCGAGGCCGTACGCCGCCGCGAAGTTCGCCCCCGCGATGAGGAACGAGGCGAGCAGCATCACGATGCCGAACGGCACCATGACGATCATCTCGGGGTCTTCGGAGCCCGGGATCACGAGGACGCTCGCCCCCACGACAGCCTCGTTTCTGCGTCATCCGCGTCCATCTGCGTCATCTGCGTGATGCCCTTGGGCGCTCGAAGCCCGATCCCGTCCGACGACACAGAGCGCCGTGGCTCGCTGTGCGAGACCCCGGGATCCCCGACCGTCAGTACGGCTCGCAGGACATCCGCACGAGCCCGTCGCACTTGAGCCGCACCTGCTGCCCCGGCGCGACCTTCAGCCGGCCCCGCGCGCGGTTCGGGTCGTCGGGGAACGCCGCGTAGATCGTGTAGGTTCCAGGCTCGATTTCGCCGGGCGTCAGGGTGCGCCCGTCGTCCGAGAGGAGTGAGAACGAGATGTGGTCGCCGGTCACCGCGACCACGGCGGGCCCGACGGGCACGGGCGCTTCCACGGGCACGGGGACCACCACCGGCTCGGGGACCGCCACGACCACGGGAACGGGCGCAGGAGCCACGACGGTCACGGGAACCGGCACTGGCGAAGGCTCCGGCACGGGCCTGGGCTCCGGGCTCCCGGCTCCTGGCTCCGGGCTCCCGGCTCCTGGCTCCGGGCTCCCGGCTCCCGGCTCCTGGCCGCCGACCGGCTCCTGGCCGCCGACCGGCTCCTGGCCGCCGACCGGCTCCTGGCTCCGGGCTCCCGGCTCCTGACCCGCGGCACCCGGCTCGACCACGACGGGCCCCGCAGGCTGCTTCACCGGACCCGCGAACACCGCGAGCGCGCCCGCACCCACGAGCGCGATCAGCGCGAGCCCGACGGCCCCGGCAGCCAGCACGACCAGCGCGGCGACCAGCGCGGTGGACCCGGCCGCGTCGACCTCGTCGGTCTCCTCGGTCCGCTCCGGCGGTGCCGTCGCGCCTCGCGGCTCCGCTGCGACCGGGGGCGCTCCGGCCGCTCCGACCACCCCGGTGTCGGACACCGCGTCGACCTCCTCGGTCGAGCGCTCCTCCGTGGGCTCGGGACGCGGCACGTCGCGCGCGAGCGCCGCTCCGGTCGGCGGGTGGCGGTCGACGTACCGCTCGAGGGAGGCCTCGGTGTCGAGCTTGATGCGCTCGATCACGTCCGACCGGAAGATGGCCTCGAGGTCTGCTGTCGTCTCGGTCTCCGTCCACATCCGGTAGAGGAGCTCGCAGTTCCCGACCCGATCGGCGGGATCGGGCTGCAGGGCGGCCTCGATGGCGACCCGCATGCCCTCGGACACCTCCGGCACGCGCTCTTCGATGGGGATGTACGCGCCCGCCCGCGCGTGGTCGACGATCTCGAGCAGCCCCTTGCCCGTGTACGGACGCTGGCCGCAGACCAGCTCGTAGAGGATGACGCCCACGCTGAACACGTCCGCCCGGCGGTCGACGTTGCGCGCGTCGTCGAACTGCTCCGGCGCCATGTACTGCGGCGTCCCGAGCACGATGCCCGTGCGTGTCTCGAGGGTGCCGGGCGTGTCGCCGTCGAGGGCCTTCACGAGCCCGAAGTCCGTGATCTTCGGGACCATCCGGTTGCCCTGGATGGCCATCAGCACGTTCGCCGGCTTGAGGTCGCGGTGGATCAGCCCGGACCGGTGCGCCGCGGCGACCCCCGCGAGCAGCCCACGCCCGACGGCCTCGGCCTGCTGGAGGGAGAGGCGACCGCGCGCCAGCACGTCTTTCAGCGTGGTGCCCTCGACGTACTCCATGAGGAGCCCGGGCGAGCCGTTCACCTCGACCACGTCGGTGACCGCGACGATGTTGGGGTGGCGGAGGGCGGCCTGCGCGCGGCCCTCGTTCATCAGGCGCTCGACGACGATCTCGTGGGGCACCTTGAGGACCTTGAGCGCGTGCCGGGTGCCCAGATCGGCGTGCCGCACGCGGTACACGACCGCGAGCGCGCCCTCTCCGAGCACGCCTTCGATGCGGAACCGCCCGAGGGTGGCGCCTGGCGGCAGCACGTTCACGAGAGGACCATCACCCGCCGGCCTCGACCGACGCCACCCAGGCCTCGACCCGCTGGCCGAGGACCTTCAGGGGGAGCGCACCCGCACCGAGCACGACGTCGTGGAAGGCCTTGATGTCGAACCGCTCGCCGAGACGGGCCTCGGCATCGCGTCGGAGGCGCCAGATCTCGAGCTGGCCGGTCTTGTAGGCGAGCGCCTGGCCCGGCGTGGTGATGTAACGGTCGACCTCGTTCTCGATGTTGTTCCGCGCGAGCGGCGTGTTCTCGACCATGAAGTCGATGGCCTGCTCGCGGGTCCAGCCCTTCGCGTGGATGCCGGTGTCGACCACGAGCCGCGACGCGCGCCACAGCTCGAAGCTGTACATGCCGAGCCGGTCGGTGTCGCCGCTGTACAGGCCCATCTCGTCGGCCAGCTGCTCGCTGTAGAGCCCCCAGCCCTCGACGAATGCCGTGGCGCGCAGGTGGCGCCGGAACATGGGCAGCTCGTCGAGCTCGGTGGAGATGGCGATCTGGAGGTGGTGGCCCGGGATCGACTCGTGGAAGGCGAGCACTTCGGCCTCGTGGCGTGGGCGGGTCTCGGGCTGGTACGTGTTGATGTAGTAGTAACCGGGCTTCTCGCCGGGCACGACCGGCATGTAGTACGCGATGGTCGTGTAGGGCGCCTGGTAGTCCGGGATGCGCTTGACCTCGCAGTCGGCCTTCGGGAGCCGCCCGAAGTACCCGGGGATGGCGGCCTTCGCGCGGGCCAGCGCCTCGCTCGCCTTGGCTTCGACCTCGTCTTCGGTGTGGAAGTAGAGGTTCGGATCGGTGCGCAGGTACTCGAAGATGGCCGGGATGTCGGACCGGTCGAGCGCGCGCTTGCCGAGCATCGCCATCTCGCGGTGGAGGCGGGCGATCTCGTCGAGCCCCGTCTGGTGGAGCTGGTCGGGCGCCAGGGGGAGCGAGGTCTCGGCCTCGACCAGCGCCGCGTAGCAGGCGGCCCCGTCGGGGATGCCGGTGAGCCCGACATCTTCGGTGCGGGCCTTCGGCAGGACCTCGGCTTCGAGGAAGTCCGCCCACGCGCCGAGCGCGCCGCGCCACTCGATGGCCGCGTCGGTCACCTCTGCGCGCGCGGCGGTCAGCTCCGCGTCGGGCTCGCCTTCGGTCGCGGCCGCCGCGAGCATCGGGCTCTCTTCGAGCGGACGGGCGAGCTCGTCGCGCGTCTGCTCGACGACGAGCTCGGTGCTGGCGCGGTTCGCGACGTACCCCTGCTCGAGGCCCTTGCGGAGGTTGTCGATCCGCACGCCGATCTGCTCGGTCAGGCCGCGGATGCGGGACACGAGGTTGCGCGCGTCCTGGGCGGTCTCGACCGGGTGGGACTCGGCCACCGAGTTCCCGTCGACGAGCGGGTTGCTGCGCGGGCTGAACGACCACAGCGACATCCGGCACGACTGCGCCGTGAGGTCGGCCGTGAGCTCCTGGACGAGGAGGTCGCGGTTCAGCGCGTCGCTCTCCGACAGGCCCTCGAGCAGGAGCAGGCGCTCCCGCCAGTCCGCCATCCGGCCGCGGAACGCCTCCTCGGCTTCGAGGGAGTCGTCCGTCACCAGGTGGTCGAAGCGGTGGTCGCCCACCTCGGTCGCCCAGGTCGGGTACCGCTCCATCACGCCGTCCCAATGCTCGATCAGGATGTCGGCCAGCAGAGGGCTCTGGATTCCGATGGCGGCGGGGTTTACGGGGATGGGCCGGGGCGCTGCGGTGGGCTCGGGCCCGGGCAGCGGAGGCGGGGTCTTCCGTCCGCAGCTCGCGAGGGCGAACAGGACGAACAGGCTGCGCATGCGGCACTCCAATGCAAAACGGATCCCCACCGCGATAGCATCCGACCCTTCGAGAGGTCCACGTGATTCCCGACAGTCTGCTCAACGGAGACAACGCAGCGTTCCTCGACGCCGAGTACGAGCGCTGGCTCCACGATCCCGAGGCCGTCGACGCCGATCTCCGCGCGCTGTTCGACGGGCTCGACGGCCACACGAACGGCTCGACGCAGATCGGGCCGTCGTTCGCGCCCCGCAGCATCTTCGCGGGCTCGATGGTGGTCGCGGGCGCCGACGAGCGCGCGGTCGAGCGGCGTGCGGCCACGGTGCAGATGATCAACGCCTACCGCGTTCGCGGGCACTTCAAGGCGAACATCGACCCGCTCGGCCGCCGCGAGAAGGTCGAGCACCCCGAGCTCACCCCCGGGTACTACGGCCTGTCCGAGGCCGACCTCCAGGAAGAGGTCTCCACGCGCCCGCTGTTCGGGATGCCCCCGCGCGCGAAGCTCGCCGAGGTGCTGGCCCGCTGTCGCGTCGCGTACACCGACTCGATCGGCGCCGAGTTCATGAACATCGACGACCTCGAGCAGAAGCGCTGGGTGCAGGAGCAGCTCGAGGTCCTGCCCACGCGCGACGTCCTCAACCGCGACCAGCAGAAGCGGTTCCTCCGCAAGCTCTGTGACGCCGAGAACTTCGAGCGCATGCTCCACACGCGCTTCCCCGGCACCAAGCGCTTCTCGCTCGAGGGCGCCGAGACCCTCATCCCGCTGCTCGACATGGTCAACGACGCGGCCGCGAGCCGCGGCGTGCGCGAGATCGTGATCGGCATGGCCCACCGCGGCCGGCTGAACACCCTCGTGAACATCATGGAGAAGCCCGTCCGCGCGGTCGTCGAGGAGTTCGAGGGCAAGCACGGCGACAACCTGAAGTCCGGCGACGTGAAGTACCACCTCGGGTACTCCGCCAACACGACCACCGTGGGCGGCCACAAGATCCACCTGTCCCTCACGCCGAACCCGTCGCACCTCGAGGCGGTGAACGCGATCGTCGAGGGCCGGGTGCGCGCCAAGCAGGATCGCGACGGCGACAGCGAGCGCGAGCGCTGCATGGCGCTGCTCATCCACGGCGACGCGGCGTTCGCGGGGCAGGGGCTCGTCCCCGAGGTCCTCAACCTCTCCGAGCTCGCGGGCTACCGCACCGGCGGCACGATCCACGTCATCGTGAACAACCAGATCGGCTTCACCACGGCCCCGCGCGAGGCCCGGTCCACGCCCTACGCCACGGGCGTCGCGCGGATGCTCGGCGTGCCGCTGCTCCACGTCAACGGCGAAGACCCGCGCGCGGTCGCGGCCACCGCGCAGATCGCGCTCGAGTGGCGCCAGCGCTTCAAGCGCGACGTGGTGATCGACATGTACTGCTACCGGAAGCACGGCCACAACGAGGGCGACGAGCCGAGCTACACGCAGCCGCTGATGTACAAGCTGATCCGGTCGCGTCCGACTCCGCGCGAGGTCTACGAGACCCACCTCGTCACGAAGGGCGATCTCACGAGAGACGAGGCGAAGTCGATCTTCGACGACAGCCTCGCCCAGATGCAGGCCGCCGCCGAGCCCCAGGGCGAGCTCGCGAGCGCCCCCGCCAGCGAGCGCCAGGTCCAGCTGAAGAGCGCAGACCCCGACCTCGAGATCTACTTCAGCGCCGACGCCGCCCAGGCCACGACCACGAGCCGCAAGGACGTCGAGGTCTCGCCCGTGAAAGAGCGCTGGGACCTGTTCCGCGACGGCAGCATCACCGACGTCGGCAACACCGGCTGCGATCCCGAGCGGCTCCGCCAGCTCCTGCTGCAGGTCAACACGCTGCCCCAGGGCCTCAAGGCGCACGCCAAGGTGAAGCGCCTGCTCCAGCAGCGGCAGGAGATGATCGCGGGCGAGCGCGGCATGGACTGGTCGATGGGCGAGCAGGCGGCCTTCGCCACGCTGCTCGACCAGGGCCACCCCGTGCGCCTGTCCGGGCAGGACTGCGGACGCGGCACCTTCTCGCACCGCCACGCCGTGATCACCGACATCGCGACGGGGGCCGAGTACTACCCGCTCAACGACGTGTCCGAGGCGCGCTTCGACGTGCTCGACAGCAGCCTGTCCGAGGCCGCGGTGCTGGGCTTCGAGCTCGGCTACTCGTACGACACGCCCGAGGGCCTCGTGATGTGGGAGGCCCAGTTCGGCGACTTCGCGAACGGCGCCCAGGTCATCATCGACCAGTTCATCGCGTCGACAGAGCAGAAGTGGAACCGCCTCTCCGGGCTCGTGATGATGCTGCCCCACGGCTACGAGGGGCAGGGTCCCGAGCACTCCAGCGCGCGTCTCGAGCGGTACCTCGTGATGTGCGCCGAAGACAACATGCAGGTCGCGAACGTCACGACGCCGGCGCAGTACTTCCACATGATGCGGAACCAGGTGCTCCGCTCCGTGCGCAAGCCGCTGATCGTCATGACGCCGAAGAGCCTCCTGCGTCACGCGCTCGCCACGAGCACCCTCGAAGACTTCGCGCTCGGCCGCTTCCACCCGGTCCTGCCGGAGGTCGACGATCTCGAGGGCGTGCGGAAGGTCGTGCTCTGCTCGGGCAAGATCTACTACGACCTGCTGCAGACCCGCCGCGACCGGGGCGTCCGCGACGTGGCGCTCGTCCGCGTCGAGATGCTGTACCCGTACCCGAAGGCCCTGCTCGCCGAGATCATGGCGCAGTACCCCGGCGCCAGCATCGTCTGGTGCCAGGAAGAGCCGCGGAACATGGGCGCCTGGCCCGTGATGGCGCACTGGCTCGCCGAGCAGTTCGGCTCGGGCAGCGTGACGTACGCCGGCCGTTCGGCGGCGGCGAGCCCGGCCACCGGGTCGAACAGCGCGCACAAGGCCGAGCAGGAAGCCGTGATCGAAGCGGCGCTCCGGTGACCCCGCGCGCATCGCGCGCGCCCCGGGGCCCTGGTCCTGCTACAGTCCCGCCCTTCAACGAGAGAGGCCCCGTTCCATGATCGACGTCCCGATCCCCCAGATTGGCGAATCCATCACGCACGTGTTCGTGAGCCGGTGGATCGTCCAGCCCGGCCAGGCCGTGACGGAAGGCCAGGGCATCCTCGAGCTCGACAGCGACAAGGCGAGCATGGAGGTGCCGGCGCCGGCCTCGGGCGTGCTGGCCGAGACGCTGGCCGACGAGGGCGACGAGATCGCGATCGGCGCGGTGGTCGCGCGCATCGATCCCAGCGGGTCCGTGGGCGATGCACCCGCCGCGGCCGTCGAGGCCGCCCCGGCCGAGGCTCCCGCCGCGAAGGGCGCGACCCGGGCGGGCCCCGCGGCACGCCAGGCCGCCAACGAGAAGGGCGTCGACCTCGACACCGTGAAGGGCACCGGGCCCCGCGGTCGGGTCACCTCGAAGGACGTCGAGGGCGCCGGGTCCAAGCCCGCTGCCGCGAAGCCCGCCGCCGCGAAGCCCGCCGCTCCTGCCGCGACGCAGCCCAGCGGTCAGATCGAGCGCGTCCCGATGACGCCGCTCCGCCGCACGATCGCCCGGCGGCTCGTCGAGGCCCAGCAGACCGCCGCGATGCTCACGACCTTCAACGAGGTCGACATGAGCGCCATCTTCGACATCCGCAAGCGCTACCAGGATCGGTTCGTCGAGAAGTACGGCATCAAGCTCGGCTTCATGAGCTTCTTCCTGAAGGCCGCGATCGAGGCGCTCAAAGAGTTCCCGGCGGTGAACGCCGAGATCGACGGCGACGACATCCTCTACAAGAACTTCTACCACATCGGCGTCGCGGTCAGCGGGCCGAAGGGCCTCGTGGTGCCGGTCATCCGCGACGCGGATCGGCTGTCGTTCTCGGGTACCGAGCTCGCCATCCGCGAGATGGCGGTCCGCGCGCGCGACAACAAGCTCCGCCTCGACGACTTCAAGGATGGCACCTTCACGATCAGCAACGGCGGGGTGTTCGGCTCGATGATGAGCACGCCCATCCTGAATCCGCCGCAGGTCGGGATCCTCGGGATGCACAACATCGTCGAGCGCCCGGTCGTGGTCGATGGCCAGATCGTGGTGCGGCCGATGATGTACCTGGCACTGTCGTACGATCACCGCATCATCGACGGGCGCGAGGCCGTGAGCTTCCTGGTCCGCATCAAGCAGTGTGTCGAAGACCCCGAGCGGATCCTGCTCGAGGTCTGATCCTCGAAGGGGGGAGGGGGCATGGAGCTCGACAAGGGCGACAGCGTCGGCGGACGCTACGAGGTGCTGGACACCCTCGGGTTCGGCGGCGCCGGTGACGTGTACCGTGTGACCGACCACGTGACCGACGCCGAGCGGGCGTTGAAGCTCCTCTACGACGATCAGCTCGGCACCGAGTCGCTCCGCCAGCGGTTCCTCACCGAAGCGCGGATCATGGCCGAGCTCCAGCACCCGAACGTGCTGCCCGTCTTCGACCTCGGCGAGCACGGCGACCGCGTGTACTTCGTCATGGAGTACGCGCCGCTCGGCAACGCGCGCGAGCAGTTCGATCGCGGCGAGGTCGACCTGCGGCTCGCGGCCGAGGTGATCCTCCAGGTTCTCGACGCCCTCGAGTACGCGCACCAGCACAACTGCATCCACCGCGACGTGAAGCCGGCGAACATCCTCATCACGCAGCCGGGGCGATACAAGCTCGCCGACTTCGGGGTCGCCCGGTACGACGCGCTCGGCGTCGCGCGCGTCACCACCACCGGCGACTACCTCGGCACGCTCGGGTACATGGCGCCCGAGCAGCGCGTCGATCCGCGCCGTGTGGTCCCGCAGTCCGACCTCTACGCGGTGGGCGCGGCGCTCTACAACCTGCTGTCCGGGCACCCCCGTCCGCCGCCCGATCTCTACGCCCTGGCGGTCGACGAGCTCACCTTCCCCGACATCCCCCACCGCCTCCTCCCGATCATCCGTCGCGCCACGCGCGCCGCGGTGGGCGATCGCTACGCGTCGGCATCCGAGATGCGCGACGCGCTGGCGCAGGCCGTCGAGCTGACCTGGGATTCCTGACCCGCGGAATCCGCACCTCCCGGTGACGCCCGTCGCCGTGGCCGGGCATCTGCCAGGCGAGAGGTCGCGATGACTGGAGCCCCCATCAACCGCAGGGTTCGACTGCCCCGAAGCGTCCGAGACGTTACGGGGCGGCGTCGAGACGGACTCGGGGATGCGACGAGCCGTTTCATCCGGTATCGTTCCCGCCGTCATTGGAGCACGCGCATGACTTCGAGGAGTCTCATCCTGGCCCTGGCAGCCGCTCTACCGGGAGTGGCCCTGGCCCAGACCCAGACCTCCTACTCCGTGGACGCCGAGTTCGTGCGCCCCACGTTCGGGAACGACAGCTTCTCCGCCGTCGATGTCGCGACCCAGCGCAAGGCCTTCGCCGTCCGCGCCGGGCTCATCGCGATGTACACGCGCGATCCGGTCACGCTGTACGATCGTCTCGAAGGCACCGAGCTCGGCGCCGTGGTCACCGACCGCGGCACCTTCATGCTCGGCGCGAGCATGGATCTCTCCGATCGCGTCACGCTGAACGCGCTCATCCCGGTGGCCGTGAACAGCCCCGGCGAGCCGGGCGATCCGAAGCTCTTCGAAGCGCCCGGGTTCGGGATGTCCGACATCGGCATCGGCGGCCGCCTCACCGCGGTCAAGGGCAAGCACTTCGGCCTCGGCGTGCGCGCCGGGCTGATCTTCCCGTCCAGCACGCGCGACGCCTACCTCGGCGACGCCGGGTTCCGCCCGCACGGCGGCCTGCTCGCCCACGTCGACGTGGGCCGCACGCTCATCGCGACCGACCTCGGCGTGATGGGCCGTCCCGACGTGCTCGAGACGAAAGAGGATTTCACGTACGGCACCGAGCTCAACTGGAACTGGGGCATCCGCCACAAGCTCCCCGATGCGACGCGCCTCGGCTTCACGGGCCAGGTGATGTCGCGCGCGGGCCTGCTGAACTTCGGCGGCCCCGCCGAGACCTCGCTCGAGGGCATGGCCGGCGTGCAGGTCTACCCGAAGGCCAACATGACGCTCGACGTGAGCGCCGGCCGCGGCTTCACCCAGGGCTACGCCACCACCGATCTGCGCGTGCTGGGCGGGCTCACTGTCGAGTTCGTCCCGAAAGAGCCCGTCGTGCCGCCGCCCCCGCCCGTGATCCCGCCGCCGGTCGAAATTCCGCCCGTCGTCGACATCATCGAGCCCGAGGTCATCGAGACCGAAGAGATCGTCTACAAGGCCGACAAGATCGAGTTCAAGGAAGAGCCGCAGTTCGTGAAGGGCACCACCCAGCTCCTCACCGACAAGGATCGGGCGATGGTCAAGAAGGTCGCCGAGTTCGTCCGCGACCGGTGGGAGATCGCCCACATCGTCATCGAAGGCCACGCCTCGATCGAAGGCTCGTACGAGTACAACTACAACCTCTCCCAGGGCCGCGCGCGCACCATCTGGGAGGAGTTCGTGAAGGCCGGCATCCACCCCGATCGCGTCAGCTTCCGCGGCCGCGGCGAGGTCGTCCCGCGGGTGAAGGTCGCCGACGAGACGAACGAAGAGAAGCTGCAGGAGAACCGGCGCATCGAGTTCTACGTCACGCACCAGCTCGACGTGAAGGACCCGAACGAAGAAGAGCCGGTCTACTACAACCCGAAGACGCAGGTGATCGTGGCGCCGTGGAACGGCCAGCCGCTCCGCGTCACCACGCCCGAGCGCCCGGCCATCGAAGAAGAGAAGCAGCCCGATTTCTTCAACACCACCGACGACATCGGCATCGGCGACGAGCCGAAGCCGAAAGACGCTCCGAAGGACGCCCCCGGGGACGCTCCGAAGGACGAGGGTGACACGGGCGACACCGGCGACACCGAAGGGAACGAGTGATGCGTACCGTCCTCACCGGCCTGGCCCTGCTCCTGGGCAGCGACGCGCTCGCCCAGAACGTGCCGGTCGCCATCATCGTGTCGGCCTCCGACCCGAACCACGCGCTCAACGTGCAGCAGTACCTGTGGTGCTCGCAGGAGTTCGGCGCCGACATCCCGATCTACGACGCCTCGGTCGAGATCCCGACCGACCGCCAGCTCGCCGACCGCGCCGCCGTGCTCGTGTTCAACGAGCCCGGCTCGCCGTTCGTGAACTCTGCTGCGCTCGGCGACGTGCTGCACCAGTTCGTCCGCAACGGCGGCGGCGTGGTGCTCGCGGGCGCCACGCTCGACGGCACGGCCAACACGGCCATCGAGGGCCAGATCCGCGGCGGCCAGTTCCTGCCCGTCGACATCTCGAACACCACTGCGTTCGGCCCCGACGCGATGATGACGTTCGAGCGCACGGTCGTCCCGTACGTCTACCAAGACCCGAACACGCTGATGACCGAGATGATCGCGTGGGAGGTCTACGGCTTCAACGAGCTCGGCCCGGGGCAGGGCCTCCACGTCGACGGCCTCACGCTCACGACCGGCGCGTTCGTCGCCGCGAGCTGGATTCACCTCGACATGTCGCGCGAGCCGCTCGCCGCGCTGAAGCAGCCGCCCCCCACGGCCGAGGGCATGCCCGGCAACGTCGTGGCGCTCAACTTCTACCCGCCGAGCAGCAACGCGAACCCGGCGTTCTGGGCCGCCGACTCCGACGGTGACCACCTGGTGGCGCAGAGCCTCTTGTGGTCGGCCAACGTCGTGCGCCCGCAAGAGACCTGCTACAACACGTTCGTCGACCAGGACTTCAACTGCAACCTGTTGAATCCCGAAGACGAGGTGCTGGTCGACCTGACCGACGAAGAGTGCCAGCAGAACGTCGACGACGACGGCAATCCCTACGAGAATGCCGATTACTACTACGATTACCACAACCTCGGCTGCCTGATCTTCACGCCGCCCTTCGACGACCAGGATCACGACCTGCTCGGCGGCGGCCAGATCGACGTGCCGCGCGGCGACGACCCCGACGGCGTCTGGGCGACCTACCGGCTGTGCGACAACTGCGCCGAGATCTACAACCCCGACCAGCAGGATGCCGACTGCGACGGCGTCGGCGACCTCTGCGACGTCTGCATCTTCCAGGGCATCCCCGCGATGGACATGCAGGGCAACGGCGACGACGACTGCTGGGGCGACGTCTGCGACAACTGCCCGATGGACGCGAACGACGACCAGCTCGACACCGACCACGACCGGTTCACGCTCGAGCCCACGCCCGACGGCATCGGCGACGTCTGCGACAACTGCCCGATCGACTTCAACCCCGATCAAGACGACGAAGACCGCGACGGCGTCGGCACGGCCTGCGACAACTGCACGCCGTCCACCCACCCGCTGTCCCCCGAGTTCATGGGTCCGTTCGCGAACCCCGACCAGGAGGACAACGACAACGACGGCATCGGGAACATCTGCGACAACTGCCCGGATCACGACAACCCGGGCCAGCAGGACAGCGACGGCGACCTGCTCGGCAACGCCTGCGACCTGTGCCCCGACCAGCCGCAGACCGACGGCGACGACACGATCGACACCGACGGCGACGGCATCGGCGACGGCTGCGACATCTGCCCGAACGTCTTCAACCCCGATCAGGGCGACCAGGATCTCGACGGCATCGGCGATGCGTGCGACATCTGCCCGTTCTTCACCGACGCCGACCAGATGGACACCGACGGCGACGGCGTCGGCGATGTCTGCGACGTGTGCCCCTTCATCAGCAACCCCGACCAGGCCGACCAGGACGGCGACGGGGTGGGCGACCCCTGCGACAACTGCCCGCTGACCGCGAACGACCAGGACGACTACGACCGCGACGGCTACGGCGATGAGTGCGACTTCTGCTTCGATGACCCGCCCGCCGACGTGCCGAACGCGAACCTCGACAGCGACGGCGACGGGTACGGCGACCAGTGCGACAACTGCCCGTTCACGCCGAACGTCGACCAGCTCGACAGCGACGGTGACGACGTGGGCGACGAGTGCGACAAGCTCGCCCTCCGCGGCGGCGGCGCCAACTGCGACAGCGGTGCGGCCGCGCCCACCGGGCTGCT
The DNA here is from genome assembly GCA_020632875.1 of Alphaproteobacteria bacterium. Classification (GTDB taxonomy): domain Bacteria; phylum Myxococcota_A; class UBA796; order UBA796; genus JACKEQ01. The sequence continues at coordinate 16,820 of JACKET010000004.1, read as the reverse complement.
CGCGGCCCTCGGATTCATGATGCTGATGCGGCGGAAGGAGTGATGCCGATGCGTACCCCAATCCAGAAGTGGGCGCTGGGAGCCATCGCGCTGGCCGCCGCTTCGGGTCTCGAGAGCTCCGCCTGGGCCCAGAGCGTCGCCGTGTACGGCGCCGTCTCCGACCCCGCGGCCCTCGTGAACGTGCAAGAGACCCTGTTCTGCACGCAGGAGTTCGTCAGCGTCGACATCTACGACGCCGGCGCGGCGACCCCCGACCTCGCCGAGCTCCAGCAGTACTTCGCCGTCATCGTGTTCACCGAGCCGGGCGTGGCGCTCGAAGACGCCGTGGCGCTCGGCACCACGCTCGAGCAGTACGTGGCGGCCGGCGGTGGCGTCGTCCTCGCGGGCGGTGCGCTCGACGTGAGCGGCGGCACGGCGATCGCGGGCAGCCTGGTCGACAACGGCCTCGTCCCGCTCGACCTGACCGACGGTGCCGGTGTGGTGTCCGAGCCCGACATGACCTTCGAGCGCCTCGACGTGCGCCGGTGGGCTGTCTACGGGTTCAACGTGTGGCAGCCGAACGGCGCGCTGCACATCGACGGCCTGCGCCCGAGCCCGATGGGCGAGAACCTCGCCGAGTGGATCCACGGCGACGGCTCGCGCGAGCCCCTCGTCACCGTGCTCGAGCCGCCCACCAGCTCCACCGTGCCCGGCCGGCTCGTCGCGCTGAACTTCTACCCGCCGAACAGCGAGGTCAACCCGAACTTCTGGGAGGCCGGCACCGACGCCGACCGCGCCATGTCCCAGGCGCTGCTGTACGCGATGCGCCTCAACCGCCCGTCCAGCACGTGCATGCAGGAGTTCCTCGAGCAGGACTACAACTGCAACTCGATCGACGTGTCGGTCGAGCCGCTGGTCGACCTCAACGACCCACAGTGCCTGTTGAACCTCGACGAAGACGGGAATCCGTTCGAGAGCGCCGACTACTACCACGACTACGCTTCGTACGGCTGCGAGTTCTTCATGCCGCCGTTCGACGGCGACGGCGACCTGATCGGCGGCGGGATGATCACGCCGAACGGCATCGTGAACTCCCTCGACATCCCCCGTCCCGAGCCCTGCGATCCGATGACGCAGGACTGCTCGTGGGCGACGCTCGACCTCTGCGACAACTGCCCGGGCGACTTCAACCCCGAGCAGCAGGACGTCGACTGTGACGAGGTCGGCGACCTCTGCGACAACTGCATGTACACGCCGAACCCCGACCAGTTCAATGGCTGGATCCCGGATGGCGTCATGGACGACGGCGACTGCTGGGGCACGGCGTGCGACAACTGCCCGATGCTCGCCAACCCGCTCCAGGAGAACGAAGACGGCGATCTGTGGGGCGACGACTGCGACAACTGCCCGCTCGTCCCGAACGACGACCAGCTCGACTTCGACCAGGACGAGATCGGCGAGGCCTGCGACAACTGTTCGGCGAACAACCCGGTGATCTACTGGGAGAGCATCGAAGACGACCTGCAGAACCCCGACCAGACCGACAGCGACGAAGACGGGGTCGGCGACAAGTGCGACAACTGCCCGAACGACCCGAACCCGAACCAGACGAACTCCGACACCGTCACGGATCCCGTCACCGGGTTCACGCGTCCGGGTGACCGGCTGGGCGACGCCTGCGACCTCTGCCCGCAGCAGCCCGAGCCGCTCGACCCCGAGATGCCTCGCGACACCGACGACGCCGACGAAGACCGCGTGGGCGACAACTGCGACAACTGCGTCATCACGCCGAACGCCGACCAGATGGACCAGGACCTCGACGGCGTGGGCGACGCCTGCGACAACTGCGTCCTGTTCTCGAACAGCACCCAGGTCGACACGGATCAAGACCTCGTGGGCGACGTCTGCGACGTTTGCCCGTTCCTGAGCAACCCCGACCAGACCGACACCGACGGCGACGGCGTGGGTGACGCGTGCGACAACTGCCCGTTCATCGCGAACGACCAGGTCGATGCCGACGGCGACGGCTTCGGCGACGCCTGCGACTACTGCCCGGAGGAGGCCGAGGTGCCGAACCCGCCGTCGAACCTCGACGGTGACGGCGACGGCGTCGGCGACCAGTGCGACAACTGCCCGGCGACGTTCAATCCCGGCCAGGAAGACGAAGACGAAGACGGCCTCGGCGACCCCTGCGACAACCTCGCGATCCGCGGCGGTGGGCAGGGCTGCTCGACGACCTCGTCGCCCTTCGGGCTCGCGTTCCTCGCGCTTGCGGCTCTGGCGGTTCGTCGGCGCTGACGCGGACTCCGTGGCGGCGGATGCGACGCTCGTCCGGCCGCCTGCGACCTGTGTCGGAAGCGGTCGGGCTTCGAGCGTCTCAGGGCCTCACGCAGATGACGCAGAAGGACGCAGATGACGCAGAAACCAGGCCGTCGCGGGTCCAGCGTCCACGTTTCCCCGGGCACCGTCGACGGGGATGACGCCGCTGCGACAGAGCGGGCCTTCTTGCGGACCGGATTCGGGACTCACCAGAGCAGGCCGGCGTTTGGGGCTAGTGGGGTGAGCGGGCCCGCCGACCTCCTTCGAAGACCACAAGATTCGATCGTTGAAGCTGCATGAAACGCAGATCCGCATCCAGGGGGGCCCAAGACCGCCAGGTCCGCCAGGTCCGTAGCCGGGTCGGACGGTGCCTCTCCCCAAAGCCCAGAGGTGGACGGCGCGGCCGTTGGCGGGCGCTCACCGGATCAGCCGAAACGCTGGCCTGCTCTGGTGAGTCGCGAATCCGATCCGCACCAAGGCCCACTCGGCGCTCCGGGGACGCGAAGATGCTGCACCCGGGTCGGCCTCGTTTCTGCGTCATCTGCGTCCTTCTGCGTCATCTGCGTGATGCCTCGGACGCTCGACGGTCGACGACCTGCGACTCGCTGCTTGCGGCCGGCCTCTCGCGGGTCCGATCAGGTGGACAGCAGGAGCGCCCAGAACCGCGTGACGAGCGGACCCGGCCCCTCGTCGGCGAGGGTCGTGTGCTCGAGGCCCTCGACGCGCCACGGGAGCTCGGGGGTGCCGGGAGGCCAGGCGCGGGCGGACAGGGCGACGCCGCGGGAGCGGGCCAGCGAGCGCAGCGCCTCCCAGCTGTGACGGGCGAGCTGCGGCGCGTGGAGGTCGAGCCCCAGCAGGTCGTCGAGGCGCACGAGCTCTGCCGTGAGCCCGAGCGTGCGCGCGTACGCCGCCAGCGGCCCGAACGCGATGGCGACCTCGGGATGGTCGAGCTGGCGGGCCTCCTCGACCTCGCCGTCGACGACGCCGAACTCCGACAGGTAGGCCCGGCCGCCGGGCGCCAGGACGCGCGCGACCTCCGCGACCATCGCGCGGGCCCCCGTGTTGTCCCAGCCCGTGGAGGTCGGCGTGCTGGGGAGGTCGGCGAGCACCTCGTTCGAGACGAGGCACCCCACACTCGCGTCGCGCAGGGGCAGGCGGGTGGCGTCGCCGACCACTCCGGGGCTGCGCGGAACCCGCGCCCGCTGGGCCCTCAGCAGGCCGGGCGACAGATCGACGCGCACGTACCTCGCGTCGGCCCCCCAGGCCTCCGCCAGCTCGCCCGTGCCGCAGCCGACCTCGACCGTCGTGGCGGTGTCGAAGCCCCGCGCCTCCAGGGCCTCGCGAAGCCGGCGCCCATAGGGTACGCCCGCCAGCCCGGGGTGGGGGAGGGCCAGCGCGTGCGCCACAGTCGTCTCGCGGTCGTCGAACTGCACCGCTGCGTCGCCGATGGCGTCGTGGTACGCGCCCAGCGTCGTGGTGCCGCTCGCGCCGTACTGGTCGGCCGTACGCGCGTGATCGGGGCGCGCCGGGGCCTCCAGATGGCGCAGGCGGGCGGCGGGCACGCGCTGGGGCCACAGCTGCACGGCCTGCACGTCGAGCCGCGCGAGCGCCGCGACCGCCGCGCCGACGTCGTGGCCGCGGCGCTCGAGGTCGGCGACCGTGCGGCTGTCGTTCGCGTCGCACCAGAACGCCCACAGCGCGGGGCCCAGTGGCAGCGCGCGGTACGGGAAGCCCCCCGCGGTCCGCTCGAGCGGGCAGGGCACCCACAGCACCTGCTCGTCGGGCAGCCCGAGCACGCGCCGGCTCCGGTGCACCACCCAGCCCGACCGGTCGGCGTCGAGGCCCATGCGGGACGCGCGCAGCTCCGCCGCGCGGGGGTCCGCGTCGGCGTCGAGCTGGAAGCCGCGGCCAGAGCCCGGGTCCCAGTACAGGACCCGGTCGCCCAGCGCGTGCCGGATCAGGGCGCCCACGTCATCCGCACGTGCGGACCGACGTTCTCGATCTCGAACACGTCGCCCGACCGCACCCAGCCCGACCGCGCGTAGAACGGCTCGACGTTCGCGCGCGCGTTGCACCACATCGCGTCGTTCACGTCGGCGTGCACGGTCTCGAGCATGGCCCGGCCCACTCCGGAGCCGCGCAGGCCCTCCTCGACCGCCATCCCGCGGAGCTGCCAGCGCGGCCGCGGGTCGGGGTGCGGAGGCGCCATCTCGGCGGCCATGACGCTGACCACGCCCACGATACGGTCGGCCTGGACCGCCACCCAGTGCCGGGTCGTGGGCTTCGTGTCGCCGTCGAACACGGCCGTCTCGCGCGGGCGGCCGGCGCGCAGCACGCGGTGGCGCAGGTCGACCACCTCGCCGGGCTCGGCCCGCCGCACCTCGATGGGCGTGACGGCGCGCTTCAGCGCCAGCCCGAAGGCCCCGAGGATGCCTTCGATCAGGGCGCGGATCAGGCCGAATGCGACCTCGAGGATGGCGGCGAGCGGGTTCATGGGCTCCAGGAGCGTCGGAGGCCCCCGCCTTATCGGGGTGTCGTGCCCGTCGCCCGCGTGGGAGGGCAGAACGGGGTAGACTCCCGGTCCTCGACAGGAGACCCGAGCCCCATGCGCTGCGCCGCCCTTCTCGCCCTCGCCCTCCTCACCCTCGCTCCCGCCTGCAAGAAAGCCGCGATCGACACGGGCCCCAAGGCCCCGGTGGGCATCTCCCACCCCGACCTGCCCTGCTCCGAGGGCACCATCGGCCTCGGCACGCCGCCGCCCGACGGCCTCGAGATCTACTGCGCGCTGTGGTTCCCCGACGGCAAGGTCGTCCGCATGGGTCCCGCCATCGAGTGGCACAGCGCCGCCCGCAAGAAGGCCCAGGGCTCCTACGCCGACGACAAGCGCACCGGCCCCTGGCAGTACTGGCACCCGAACGGCGTCATCGCCGAGCAGGGCAGCTTCATCGCCGGCAACAAAGAAGGCCCCTGGGTCGCGTTCCACGAGAACGGCGAGCGCGCGAGCGAAGGCGAGTTCATCGGCGGGAAGGAGGTCGGCGCCTGGACCTTCTGGAGCGAAGACGGGTTGACCCGCACCGAGGGCAAGTACGACAGCTACGGCCTGCGCGAGGGCACCTGGGTCGACCACTCGGCCGACGACAAGCCGCTGCGCGAGCGCAAGTACCGCAACGGTCGCCTGATCAACCAGCGCGAGTACGACCAGTAGCCGTCATGTCGTGGCTCCTCCTGTGTGCCGCCCTCGCGGCGGACCCGTCCGAGACGGCTTCGAGCACGCTGCTCACGCTCGAGAGCCGCGCGCTCAAGGGTGTCGAGCGCACGCCCGTCGAAGACCCGCCGCCCATCGTGCTCTACAACGGCACCGTCATGCCGGCGTCCGGGCCGGCCATCGCGCGCGGCTACGTCGTGGTCGCCGACGGCCGCATCCAGGCGGTGGGCGAAGGGGATGCACCGCAGCGCGAGGGGGCCGTTCGCATCGACCTCGCGGGGCGGTTCGTCACGCCCGGCCTGATCGACACCCACTCCCACCTCGGCGTCTACCCGTCGCCCGGCGGCCGCGCGCACGGCGACGGCAACGAGGCCACCGCGCCCGCGACGGCCGGCGTGTGGGCCGAGCACAGCGCATTCCCCCAGGATCCGGGCTTCCAGCGCGCCATCGCCGGCGGCATCACGGCGCTCCAGCTGCTGCCCGGCTCCGCGAACCTCGTCGGGGGCCGCGGCGTCGTCGTGCAGAACGTGCCCACGCGGGGCAGCCGGGCCATGCGGTTCCCCGGGGCGCCCGAGACCATCAAGCTCGCGTGCGGCGAGAACCCGAAGCGCGTCTACGGCGAGAAGGGCGGGCCCTCCACGCGGATGGGCAACCTCTACAAGCTCCGGCAGACCCTCGTCGCGGCCGAGGCGTACCGCCGCAAGTGGGCGGAGTACGACGAGAAGCTCGCGAAGTCCGTGGCGCCCGCCGACCCGCCGAAGAAGAAGAAGGGCGACGGCAAGCCGCCCGAGCCTCCCACGCCGCCCGACCGCGACCTCGCGAACGAGACGCTCGTGGGCGTGCTCGAAGGCCGCATCCTCCCGCAGATCCACTGCTACCGCGCCGACGACATGCTCTCGATGCTCCAGGTGGCCGACGAGTTCGGATTCCGCGTGCGGTCGTTCCACCACGCGCTCGAGGCCTACAAGATCCGCGACATCCTCGCCGAGCGCGAGGTCAGCGTGTCGACCTGGGCCGACTGGTGGGGCTTCAAGCTCGAGGCGTACGACGGCATCCCGCACAACGCGGCCCTCGTGGCCGAGGCGGGTGGCCGGGCCATCGTCCACAGCGACAGCTCGGTCGGCATCCAGCGCCTCAACCAGGAGGCCGGCAAGGCCTGGCACACCGGTCTCGACGCGGGCATCGAGCTCCCCGAGGACGAAGCGCTGCGCTGGATCACGCTGAATCCCGCCTGGGCGCTCGGGATCGACGACCAGACCGGGTCGATCGAGGTGGGCAAGCGCGCCGACCTCGTGGTGTGGGACGCGCATCCGTTCTCCGTCTACGCCTCGGCGGGCCTCGTGTTCGTCGACGGGGCCCTGCGCTACGACAAGAGCAGGCCCGAGGTTTGGTCGGACTTCGAGGTCGGCCAGGGCGCCGGCGAGGGGGTTCCGTGATGTGGGCGCTGCTCTCGGCGGCCTGGGCGGGCTGCCTCGTGCTCTCCGGCGGCGAGGTGTTCGACGGCAAGGGCTTCGTGAAGGGCGACCTCGTCGCGGTCGACGGGCGCATCGCGGCCGTGGGCACGGGCATCGCGGGGCTCGCCGGCGACACGTACCAGGGCCGCGCGTGCGACCACGAGAAGCTGCCGGCTGGCGCGCTCGTCACGCCGGGATTCGTCGACGCCTGGGCGAGCATCGGGGTGCACGAGATCGGTCTCGAGCCCGCGACGGTCGACGACGGCGGCACGCCGACCGACCCGATCCGCGCCAGCCTCCGCGTGACCGATGCCTACAACCCGTCGTCCGCGTACGTCCCCGTGTGGCGGGCGGCGGGCATCACGAGCGCCGTGATCGTGCCCGGCGGCGGGCGGGTCTCCGGGCAGTCCGGCTGGGTGCGGCTCGCGGGCCAGACCCAGAGCGACGCCGTGATCGAGCCGTCCGTCGCGGTCCACGCCGATCTCGGCGGCGAGTCGAAGGCCGAGGCGCTCCAGACGCTGCGCGAGCTGCTCCAGGACGCCCGCGCGTACGCCGCCAACAAGACGGCCGTCGACCAGAACCGGTTCCGGTCGTTCGTCGAAGGTGCGAGCCGGCACGACCTCGAGGCGCTCGGCCCCGTGGTGAAGGGCGAGATCCCGCTCGTCGTCATGGTCGACCGCGCGTCCGACATCGAAGCCGTGCTGCGGCTCGCGGCCGACGAGAAGGTGAAGCTCGTGATCTCCGGCGGGGCCGAGGCCTGGCGGCACGCCGAGGCCCTCGCGACGGCCGGGGTCCCGGTCGTCCTGTCACCGACGACCTACGGGCCCGGCAGCTTCGACCAGATCGAAGCGCGTCCCGACAACGCGGCGCTGCTCGAGAAGGCCGGCGTCACGGTGCTCGTGCACAACGACGCCAACTACAACGCCCCGGCGCTGCGGTTCATCGCGGGCAATGCGGTGCGCGGCGGCATGTCGAAGGCCGGCGCCATCCGCGCGCTCACCGAGGGCCCCGCGAAGGCCTTCGGCCTCGACGACCACGGCACGCTCGCCGTGGGCCAGGTGGCCGATGTCGTGGCGTGGTCGGGCGACCCGCTCGAGATCGGCACCCGCGTGCTGCTCGTCGCGATCGACGGCGAGCGCCAGTCCCTCGACAACCGGCACCAGGCGCTGTTCCGGCGCTACCGCACGCTGCCCGGCAGCCCGACCCCGGCCCTCGACGTGGCGCCCCTCGGGAAGTAGCGCCGCAGCACGCGCACCGCGGCGCGGAAGGGCCCGAGCCAGGCCGAGATCAGGTCGTCGCCGTGGTTCCGCTCGTCGGCCGGGATGCCGAACCGCTCGGGCGGCGCATCGGCCAGCGCGAGGCTCCCCGCCATCCGATCCCAGATCGCGAGCCACGTGCCGTAGTTCTGCCGATCCGTGCCCTCGCCGTGGTGGATCTGGTGCTGCGCCGGGCTCAGCAGCCACCGCTCGAGCGGGCCGAACGTCAGCCACACGTGGCTGTGGCGCAGGTTGCCCGTCAGCCCGTTCAGCACGAACCCCACGGCGTGCACGCCGAACAGCTCGACCGGACGGGCCTCTCCGCGGAACAGCCAGAAGAACACGCCCGTGACCACAGCCGTCACGAGCGCGTGGCGCACCTGGTAGACCAGCGACTCCACCGGGTGGATGCGGTGGAACGTGAGGGGCGTCAGCACCTCGGCCGAGTGGTGAACCTGGTGGAACGCCCACAACACCGGGATCTCGTGCATCAGGCGGTGGGCGACGTAGCGGCTCGCGTCCCAGGCCACGAACAGCGCCAGGGTGTAGGCGGCGGTCACGAGCCACGACGGCGCCGCGAGGTGCGGCGTGGCGACGCGGTCGAGCGCGAAGACGAGCTGCGTGGCGAGCCAGAACGACGAGAGCAGCGCGGGCAGCGCGCCCACGGCGCGCAGCAGCTGCCGGCCGAGCAACAGCTGGACGTCGAGCCGGCTCGACCGGTGCCCGAAGGCCGCCAGCGTGCGGCGCGCCCCGACGCTCCCGGCGAGCGCCAGCACCCCGACGAGCGCCAACGCACCCGCGAGCAGTGGCAGGAACGTGCGGCTGCCCGGGTCCGAGAAGGGCTCGAGGATGGCGACCAGCGCGTTCAGTCCGCGTCTCCTGCGGCTTCGCTGGGGATGGTGAGCGCGAGCACGGTCGCCACGTCGCCCTCCAGCAGGTTCGTCACGGCCTTGAGCTGCTCGAACACGACGGTCACCTGGCCGGCGTTCGTCATCAGCGCCTCTTCGAGCGGGGCACCGAGCGCGGCCACGTCCGCGTCGGCCTGATCGAGCTCCGCGAGGACCTGGTCGGCCAGCGCGTCGTGCCCGACCTCGCGGAGGAGGTCTTCGATGCCCGGCGCGTCGCCGCCCGTGAAGAGCGCGCGGAAGCCCCGCAGGTTCGCGGCGATCCAGTCGTTCGACGTGCCCGAGGGCAGGGCCTCGACGAGCTCGATGCAGCCGGTCGTGCAGTCGCCGGCACCGAGCGGCTCGGCGACCTTGCGGTCCTGCGTGACGAGCTCCAGGTAGAACAACGCGTCGAACACCTCGTTCAGCGCCTCCTGGTCGCTGCCGTAGGACGTGGCGGGCGAGAAGTCGCCGGTCCAGCGGCCCAGCAGGGCGCCCGTCTGGCGCTCGACCTCGGCGCTCATCGCCACGGCGTACCACGCGCGGTTGAGCGCCACGCCAGACTCCCCGAGCGCGGCCCACGATCCGTCGGCGTTGATGGGCACCTGGCCCGGGCACGTGTTGTCGGGGCCCGCCCACAGGACGTGCTCGATCGCGTCGAGCCCGTAGCTGTTGACGAGGTTGTCGGCGAAGAAGGACGGGCTGTCCCACGCCGCCTCGACGGTCTTCTGGTCGACGAGGCAGGGGTTCACGGTCGGCCACGAGTAGATCTCGTCGCGCAGGTCTTCGCCGAGCGCAGCCGTGAGGCTCGGTGCGGCCGGGCCGATCTGCATGACCTCGGCCTCCTGCCACACGTCCATCGCGGCGTGCCAGGCGTCTCGCGCGGCCTCGCGCTCGGCGAGCCCGTCCGTGTCGGCCTCGAGGGCGGCGCGCCACGCGTCGAGCGCGGTGGTGAGGGCCTCCGCGCGGTCGGCGAAGGTCTGGAGCGTGGGCACGACCACCGCCGGACCGGTCGCCTCGAGCACCGGCCCGAAGTCCACGATGGGCGTCGTGCCGGGGTCGTCGGGCACGCAGCCCACCGGAGGAGCCGCGGCCAGCAGCGCGAGCCCGGCGATCACGCCCCAGGAGAGCCAGCTACCAGCCGTTCGCGCCATCGTCGTCTCCGAGGTTCACGGGGTCGAATCCGTATGCCGACGCGATCAGGGCCCTCGCCGCGCGGAGGTCGTCCGCGTAGGCGTCGCGCGTCGCTGCGTCGGCCGTGGGCAGCACGGGCGCCTGGCCGATGAGGGTGTGGAGCGTCGCGAAGTCGCCGTCGGACACCGGCGAGCGCGGGTTGAACTGCAGCGCCAACGCGAAGCCCTTCATCTCGGACCAGTGGCCCGCGTGGCCCGCGAAGTCGTACGACGCCGTGTCGAACGTCGCCATGTCGGCGAGCACGTCGTTCAGGTAGTGCACGAGCGTCGCGCCGAGCGCCTTCTCCCACGCCTGCACGGCCTGGTCGCGGTGCCCCTTCAGCGCCTCGAGCTCGGCCGCGGACAGCTCGCCGGACGTGCTGGCGAGGAGCTGGCGCCCCTTCCAGAAGCCCTCCCAGGCCTCGCCGGTGAAGTCGGTGGGCGCCGCGGACGACGAGCCGAGGTCGCGCTTCGCCGCGTACGACGCATGGGACCAGCACACCTCCGACAGCAGGTCGATCGCCCCGTCTCCGTCGGTGTCGGCGTAGCCCGGGTCGGCGATGACGGCGTCGGTCAGGCCCCCGTAGCCCTTCGAGGCGCCGAAGTACCCGAAGCCCTCGTCCCAGGAGTGCTCGAGCGCCGTGAACGGCTCGCCCTCTTCGAGCGCCGTGTGGTCGGAGAGCAGGCCCTTCCCGGGCTCGTCGTCGTCGAGGTAGTCGTCGGCGCCCTGGGAGAACGACACGGCCCCGCTCAGGAACTTCTGGAGCAGCTCCATCAGGTCGCGGCCGTCGGCCGTGATCTGCACGGCGGGGACGGGGTTCCCGGAGGGGTCGAGCGGGTACGTGCCGACGGACCAGTCGACCGCCGCCGCGTCGAGCTCGGCGAACCACAGGCGGACGAGGCTCTCGGGCGTCGTGACGGCCGGGTCGCTCCACCCGACGAAGCCCGTGCTCCAGTCGACGTGCTGCCCGACCGGGTCGTTGCCGGCGATCTTCCCCACGAGATCCTTGTCGGAGCTCACGTCGTCGTAGGTGCTCTGGAGCATCTCGCCGGCCTCGAAGTCGAACGCGAGGGTGCCGGACGTGGCGCTGTCGAACGAGAAGTAGAAGTCGAGCTCGGCCTCGACATCGCCGGCAGCGGGGAAGAACCCGCTGTTCAGGCGATCCGTGAGGTCTACGATGTGCTCTTCCATGTCGGCGATGAGGAGCTGCCGGAACACCTGCCCGTCGTACGACACGGAGTCGACCGCCGGATCGAGGCGGCTCGGGAACGCGTAGAGATCCTCGGACGGGACGATCCCCACCATGTCGGTGTCGGTGTCGGTCTCGACGGGCTCGCCATCGGCCTTGCAGGCTGCGAAGAGCGCCGTCAGCACGGCCGCACGGGTGGCGCGTGAGGCAAGGGTCGGCATCGGCTTCATCCTCCAATTGGAAATGAAATTCATTTTCAATGGTGTTGTACCCAAACGAAATCCGGCTGTCCAACAGATCCTGCTTGACAGAAATGACGCCATCGTCATAAAAAACTGACGATACCGTCAATCCTCTCCGACTGCGGTCGGTACCGGGGGCGCCATGCTGGGAATCCCGATCGGTCTCGCCTACGCGAACGCGAGCGAGTGGCTCATCCACAAGTACGTGCTGCACGGGCGGGGCAAGAAGCGGTCGAGCTTCTGGTCGTTCCACTTCCACGAGCACCACCGCGCGGTCCGCAAGAACGAGCACTACGATGCCGACTACGAGCGCATCGTGCTCGGCGACAACCCGCAGAACCGCGAGATCCTCGGTCTCGTCGCGCTCTCCGCGCTGCACGCGCCGCTCTTGCCCGTCGCGCCGTTCTTCACGTGCACGGTCTGGTACAGCGCCGCCTACTACTGGCACGTGCACCGCAAGTCGCACCTCGACATCGAGTGGGCGCGCGAGAAGCTGCCGTGGCACTACGACCACCACATGGGGCCGAACCAGGATGCCAACTGGTGCGTGACCCGCCCGTGGATGGACCACGTGATGGGCACGCGCGAGCCGTACCTCGGCACCGAGCGCGAGCAGAAGGACAAGGAGAAGCGCGCGGCGCACGCGCGCCATCGGGCCTCGAAGGACAAGGCCGCGTAGCTCAGCGGAGCTCCGGGACCTCGACGGACCACTGCTCGACCAGCATCCGCTCCACGAGCGCGCCCGGGGTCCAGCGGGCCAGCGTGTTCCGCACGGCGCAGGCGAGCCCGTTCTCCCACTGGCCCATGCGGCCGGCGCTCCACGACCGGTCGACGAACATCCGCGCCCGGTCGCGGCGGCGGCCCGCGTAGGTCGCGAGGCTCCCGGCCGGGTCGGACGGATCGTAGACGCTCGCGAGCACCACGCCGTCTTCGATGGCCTGGCAGGCCCCCTGGCCCATGTTCGGCGTCATGGCGTGGGCGGCGTCGCCGAGCAGCGCGACGCGGCCGTCCGTCCAGCGGTCGAGCGGCGCGAGATCGACGATGTCGTTGCGGAGCACGGCCTCGGGCGGCGTGGCGGCGAGCACGTCGTCGACGGGTGCCGCGAAGCCGGCGAACCGCGCGCGCAGCTCGGCGATCGGGTCGTCTCCGTCGATGCCGCCGGGCGCCGTGTTCGCGGTCGCGAACCAGTACGTCGTGGCGTCGGACACCGGCACCATGCCGAACCGGTTCCCCCGACCCCACCGCTCGACCATCCGGCGCGGGCCGGCGGGGTGGGGCAGGCCGACGATGCCGCGCCAGCACGTGTAGCCGGAGTACCGCGGCTCGATCGCGCCCATCACCGCGGCCCGGACGCGCGAGTGGATGCCGTCGGCCCCGATCAACGCGGCGCCGGTGACGGTCGTGCCGTCTTCGAGGTCGATCTCGACGTGCGCGTCGCCCTGGCGGACCCCGGCGACGCCCGCATCGAAGCGGAGGGTGCCGGGGGCCAGGCCCGCGGCGAGCACGCCCGACAGGCTCGCGCGCAGGATGCCGATGGCGGGCGCGCCGAAGCGCGGGGTGAGCGCGGCGAACGGCATGCCCGAGATCGACGCACCCGACGCGTCCTGGACCGCCGCGCTCTCCATCACGATGCCCGCCGCGGCGATCGGGTCGACGAGGTCGAGCGCGCGCAGCATGGCGAGGGCGTTCGGCTGCAGCAGCAGGCCGGCACCCGCGGTCCGCAGCTCGGGAGACCGCTCCAGCACGGTCACCTCGAAGCCCCGCCGCTGCAGGGCGAGCGCGGCGACGAGCCCTCCGGGGCCAGCTCCGGCGACGACGATCATCGGACCACCTCCTGCAGGAGCTCAGGGAACCGTGATCGTCGCGCGGAACAGCCGGGTACCGGCGGTCTGGCAGTCGGCGCCGTCCCAGATGAAGTCCGCGCCCGTGATCAGGCTGCCCCAGGGGGCCGTGCCGTTGGGCCCGCACGTGCTCGGCGTGTTCCAGCCCGAGTCGTCGAAGCCGGAGCCCGCCCAGCCCGCGGGCTCGCCACCACCCGCGTCGAACGACTTCCAGTCCGTGGTGTTCGAGACCAACAGGACGCTGGGGGTGGTCCGCGCACGGAGCTGCACCATCCCCGGAGCGCCCTGGTCCACGCCGCGCACCCCCACCGTGTGCGCTCCGGGCGTCAGGTGGACGATGGTGGACGTGATGGTCGGCCAGTTGTTGTCGGTCGCGAGCTGGCGCCCGTCGACGAACAGCGTGTAGCCGTTGTCCGCCGTGCCTTCGATCGTCACCCGCACGCCGTCCGGATGGCGCAGCGCGATGCCGTCGATGAGCGTGAGGGTCGAGTTGCTCATCGACGGATCGAACCGGAGCTGGTCGATCCGCCCGTTCCAGCCCGCGACGTTGGACATGTCGAACAGCACGTCGGTCTCGTTCTGGTTCGCGGGGATGGCGACCGTGAGGGACCGCGCCTCGGTGAAGCCGGGGTCCCCGACACGGCGGAAGAAGAGCTGCGCGGTCGAGGCCGCACCCACCGTCGCCGTGGGGATGACGACCTGGGAGTACGACGCGTCGATGTCGAGGCCGGCGGGGCTGGTGAGCTTCGGGTCCGCGCCGTTCGGCGTCAGGATCAGCTCCCCTGTGACGCTCGACTCAGAGAAGGTCTGATCGGCGGTCCACGTGATGAGCTGGTTGGGCGTGAAGAGCCAGTCCGGCAGAGCCTCGTCGCCGCACACCCACACCTGGTCCCCCGCGGGCGCGCCACGCCCGCTCCCGTCCCACAGCAGCGTGCCGGACCCGCAGTCCGAGCCCGCGACCGCGGCGCTGCTCAGGAGCGTCGGGTTCTCGAGCTGGTGCGAGCGGAGCGCGTACGGCTGCGTGGGCCCGTTCCCGACGAAGAACCGGTGATTCGAGAAGGCGGACTCCACGCACAGCCAGTAGCCGTCGTTCTGGACGTCGTGGCCCACGAGGTCCATGCCAGCCGGACACCCGGTGAAGGGGCCGGCGGCCGAGCCGGTCACCGCGCCGTTCACGACGTCGAAGGCCGTGAACACGCCCGCCCGCCCGACCGACAGCTGGAACGCAGGCGGCCAGACCGCGATGTCGGTGTCGGTGTCGGTGTCGGCATCGGTGTCCGCGTCGGTGTCCGCGTCCGTATCGGTGTCCGCGTCGGTGTCGGTGTCCGCGTCCGTGTCGGTGTCCGCGTCGGTGTCGGTATCGGAATCCGAATCCGCATCGGTGTCGGAGTCCGCGTCCGCATCGGTGTCGGCATCCGCATCGGTGTCGGCATCCGTGTCCGTGTCCGTCTCCGTCTCGCCCGTGTCGACGGGGACGTCGTCT
The DNA here is from genome assembly GCA_020632875.1 of Alphaproteobacteria bacterium. Classification (GTDB taxonomy): domain Bacteria; phylum Myxococcota_A; class UBA796; order UBA796; genus JACKEQ01. The sequence goes on along the minus strand of JACKET010000004.1, from coordinate 1,795 downwards.
TTGGCGGGGCAGCCCGCGAGCAGGACGAGGGTGAGCAGGGACGTGCGCATGGGGGCTCCTCGGGACGGAGGCGTGAGGCCCCCCGGTCCCTACGCAAGCGATCGAGACCACCCGCCACTACCCCGTGAATCTCCTTCGGCAACCTGACGACGATCAGGCGTCCAGCAGGCGGCTGATCAGGCGGTGCGAGCGCTCGTAGGTCTTGCGGACGTCCTCCGCGAGCACCTTCTCGACGCGCCCGCCCACGATCGGCACGCGGATCTCGACGTGCCCGATCATCGTCCGTCGGCAGCCCGTCGGCGTCTCGACGACGTGCAGCACGCCGCCGATGTCCGCGCGCCCCGCCGCCTGGGCCACCTCGATCCTCCAGTCCACACGCCGATTCGCGCGGTCGACGCGGCTCACCTGCTCGTACGCGAGGCTCTTCGCGCCGATGAGCTTCTGGATGACGCCGGGCAGCTCGCGCGACGGCGTGATCCGCCACCGCCGCACCCGCACGTCGCCCTCGTGACGGTCCTCGATCAGCTCGCGCTTCGACGTCGAGTGCTCGACGATGGCCCGCTCCAGCTCGTCGCTCTCGAGGATGTCGAAGAACCGATCGGGGGGACAGGGGAACTCGTGGACGACCTCGACCTTCATTCGGTGACTCCGTGGGACCAGCCCCCGCCGCCAGGGGTCTTCACGACCACCCGGTCGCCGGGGGAGAGGGCGGTGGGCGCGCCGTTCCAGGGGTGCGGCACGCCGTTCGTGACCAGGCTGTCGGCGCCCGGCATCCCCGCATCGCCCCCGAGCCCGGCGGCCCCGTCGTGGCGTCGGGTGGCGAGCAGGGCGACGGTGCAGGGCTCGAGGACCTCGAGCTCGCGGATCAACCCGTCCCCGCCGGGGTTCTCGCCGGCCCCGCCGCTGCCGCGACGCCGGGAGAATCGCCGCACGCGCAGGGGCAGGCGGTGCTCGAGGACCTCGGGGTCGGTCGCCCGCGTGTTCGTCATGTGGAGCTGGCGGGCCGGTGCTCCGGGGCCCCGCGACGTGCCGCCCTGGCCGCCGCCGAGCGTCTCGTAGTAGGCCCAGCCATCGCCGCCGAGCGTCAGGTTGTTCATGGTGCCGGCCGAAGCCGCCGCGCGCCCGGTCGCCCGGAGGAGCAGGTCGGCGACGCGCATCGAGGTCTCGACGTTCCCGCCCGCCACGGCCGCGCCGGACGGCGGGGACAGCAGGCTCGGCTCGGGCACGACCAGGCGCACGCGCCGCAGCAGGCCCTCGTTCAGCGGGACGTCGGTGTCGAGCAGCACGCGGAGCGCGTAGAGCACGGCAGCCCGCACGACGGCGGGCGGGGCGTTGAGGTTGCCCGCGTGGGGTGGACCGGTGCCCGTGAAGTCCACGATCAGCACGTCCCCGTCGGGCTCCGCGGCCACGCGGGTCTCGAGGCGCACGGGGATGCCGCGCACCGTGTCGACCACGGGGCCGGTGTGCGCGGGGAGGCGCGCGACGAGGGCCCGCGCGAGGTCTTCGCTGGCGTCGAGCACGTGGGCCAGCCAGGCGTGGACGACCTCCGCCGGGCCGAGCGCGGAGAGGCCTTCCAGCATGGCGCGATTGGCGGCCACCTGCGCGGAGAGGTCGGCGCGGACGGTGTCGGGCTGGCGGGACTCGCGCAGGTCGGGCCCCGAGCCGTCTTCGTGGAGGGGGACGTGGTGGAACACCGCGCCCTCTTCGGCGAGCGTCGCGGACGAGGGGGGCATGGAGCCCGGTGTGGAGCCGCCGATGTCGACGTGGTGTGCGCGCGAGGCGACGTACACGGGGC
>JACKET010000039.1 GCA_020632875.1 Alphaproteobacteria bacterium | reverse complement strand
GAATCCCGCGGCCGACACCCCGCAGCTCGGTTGTCTCCCGACCTCCCCATCGGTCCCGGCAGGCACGTCCGCAGGGTCCGGTTCCCCCTCGCCACGCCAGGACGTTCGAAGCCCCTGGGGAACCGGATCCTGGGACTGCCGGGTCTACGAACCGCAAGGCCGCCATAGGCGAGCCGCGCAGCGCGCTCCGCGCGCGGAGTAACGGGTAGACCGGACGCTCACACCCGCCGTCCCGTCGTCTACGACGAGCCGGGATCCCGGTCGAGCTTCATCGACAGATCGACCCACCGCGCCTGGTGGATCAGCCCACCCGCGCTGATGACGTCGAGGCCGAAGTGCTTGATGCGCTCGATGCGCTCCGGCGTGATGTTGCCCGAGGCTTCGAGGACCACGTGCGGGCGGACCTCCCGGCACCGCGCGATCGCCTGCTGCAGGGTCGCGTCGTCGAGGTTGTCGAGCAGGATGACGTCCGCGTCGGTCTCGAGGGCTTCGTCGACCTCGGCCAGCGTGCGGGCTTCGACCTCGATGCGGATGAGGTGGTGATTCTCGGACCGCGCGCGCCGGACGGCCTCTTTCAGCGAGCCCGTCGCCCAGATGTGGTTGTCCTTCACCATCACGCCGTCGTACAGCGCGTGGCGGTGGTTGTGCCCGCCCCCGCACCGCACCGCGTACTTCTCGAGCGCCCGCCAGAGCGGCGTGGTCTTGCGGGTGTCGACGATGCGGACCGCGCTGCCCGCCGCCGCATCGACCCAGCCGCGCACGTGGGTCGCGATGCCGGACATCTTCATGAGGCAGTTCAGCGCCGTGCGTTCGCCCACGATGATGCCGCGCAGGCTGCCCTGGACCCGCGCCACGACCGTGCCGGCCGGGACCCGCGCCCCGTCGGGGTGCTCCACGACATACGCGATCTCACCGTCGTAGCGACGCGCGGCGGCCTGGAGGATCTTGCGGGCCACCTCGTGGCCGCAGACCACGAGGTCCGACTTCGCCAGGACGTACGCGGAGCCGGTCGCATCGGCGGGGATGACGGTCTCGGTCGTGCGGTCGCCGGGGCCGATGTCCTCGTCGAGGGCGGCGGCCACGAATGCGTCGAGGTTCACGTGCCCCCCTTCAGGCGCTTCAGGCTCGCCTGCAGGCTGTTGAGCTTGGCGGTGGCCGCGTCGCGCTTGGCGCGGATGTCCGCGACGATCTCGGGGTTCGCGCGCTCGACGAAGGCCTTGTTCGAGAGGCGCTTGTCGAGCTGCTCGACGTCCTTCTCGACCTTCACGAGGGTCTTCTCGAGCCGCGCGATCTCGGCCGCGATGTCGACCACGCCTTCGAGCGGGATGGCGCACTCCTTGGACTCGACCACCGCGATGGCGACGAGCTTCGGGAAGTCGGCGGACTGCTCGAGCTGCGCGCCGGCCAGCTCACGGAGCGCGGCGGCGTGGCGGTACAGGCTGCTGTACAGGCCGTCGTCCGACACGAGCAGGGTCAGCGGCACCTTGCGCGCGATGCCCATCTCGCCGCGGATCCGGCGGACCTCGGTGATGGTCTGCTGGAGCCGCGCCACGTCGGTGAGCACGGCCGCCTCGACCGGGTAGTCCGCGGCCTTCGGGTACGGAGCGGTGGCCACGAAGCCCTCGGTGCCCGGCAGCAGGCTCCAGATCTCCTCCGTGAGGAACGGCATGATGGGGTGCAGCAGCCGCACGATGGCGCCCATCGTCGAGAACAGCGCGTGCTGGACGGCGTTCTTGCGCGCCCGGCTCGCGTTGTCGTCGTAGAGCGCGGTCTTCGAGAGCTCGATGTACCAGTCGCAGTACTCGCCCCAGACGAAGTTGTAGATCTCGGAGGCCGCCTCGTTGAACCGGTACCCGTCGATGGCATCGCGCACGCGCTGGACCGCGGCACCCGTCCGGGCGCGGATCCACAGCTCGTAGGGGCCATCCTCCATGGGGCCGTTCGGGTCGTACCCCTCGGCGTTCATGAATGCGAACTTGAGCGCGTTCCAGATCTTGTTGGTGAACTTGCTGTAGCCCTCGACCCGCGCGGGGTCCCAGAGCACGTCGCGACCCTGGGCGGCGAACGCCACGAGCGTGAACCGGAACGCATCCGCGCCCCACTCGTCGATCACGGTGAGCGGGTCGACCACGTTGCCCTTGGTCTTGCTCATCTTCTCGCCGTGCTGGTCGCGCACGAGGGCGTGGATGTACACGTCGCTGAACGGCACGTTCCCCGTGAAGTGGATGCCCGCGAACATCATCCGCGCGACCCAGAAGAAGATGATGTCGAAGCCCGTGACGAGCACGCTCGTCGGGTAGTACTTCGCCAGATCCTCGGTCTTCGCCGGCCAGCCGAAGACGCTGAACGGCCACAGGGCGCTCGAGAACCAGGTGTCGAGCACGTCGGGATCCTGCACGAGGTCGTCCCGGCCGGCCTTCTCGCAGGCCGCCTCGAAGGTGCGGGCCACGTAGACGCTGCCGTCGGGCGCGTACCACGCGGGGATGCGGTGGCCCCACCACAGCTGGCGGCTGATGCACCAGTCGCGGATGTCGCGCAGCCACGCGTAGTACGTGTTCTCCCACTGGGTCGGCACGAAGCGGGTGAACCCCAGCTCCACGGCGGAGCGCGCGGGCCCCGCGAGCGGCTTCATCCGCACGAACCACTGCGTCGACAGCATCGGCTCGACGATGGCGCCGGACCGCTGAGACCGCGGGATGTTCAGCACGTGCTCCTTCGCGCCGCGGTCGAGGCCGAGCTCGGCGATGGCCTCCTTCACGGCCTTCCGCGCGTCGAACCGGTCCATCCCCTCGAATCGCCCGCCCTCGGCGTTGAGCTTGCCGTCGAGGGTCAGGATGTTGATCATGGGCAGCGAATGCCGCTTGCCGACCTCGAAGTCGTTCGGGTCGTGGGCCGGCGTCACCTTCACGCAGCCGGTCCCGAATTCGGGGTCGACCAGGATGGCGTCGGCGATGATCGGGATCTCGCGGTCGACGAACGGGTGCTTCAGCGTCTTGCCGATGAGGTGCTGGTAGCGCGGGTCGTCGGGGTGGACGGCCACGGCCGTGTCGCCCAGCATGGTCTCGGGACGCGTGGTGGCCACGACGATCTCGCCGCCGCCGTCTTCTTCGCGGATCGGGTACGCGAAGCTCCACAGCTCGCCCTTCACGCCCTCGTCCTGCTCGACCTCGAGGTCGGACAGCGCGGTCTGGTCGAGCGGATCCCAGTTGATGAGCCGCTGGCCCCGGTAGATCAGCCCCTCTTCGTACAGGCGGACGAAGTGCTCGGTCACGGCCTGGTGCAGGTCGGGGTCGAGCGTGAAGCGCTCGCGGGACCAGTCGCACGACACGCCCAGCTGCTTGAGCTGGTTCACGATGGTGCCGCCGGCCTCTTCCTTCCAGGTCCAGACCTTCTCGACGAACGCCTCGCGGCCGAGGTCGCGGAAGTCGATGCCCTGGGCCTCGAGCTGGCGCCGGACCACCCACTGGGTCGCGATGCCCGCGTGGTCGGTGCCAGGCACCCACAGCGTGTTGAACCCGTCCATGCGCTTGTAGCGGACGAGCACGTCCTGGAGCGTGTTGTTGAGCGCGTGGCCCATGTGGAGCGAGCCCGTGACGTTGGGCGGCGGGATGACGACGCTGAACGCCGGGCGCTCGTCGTTCACGTCGGCCGTGTAGACCCCGGCGCTCTTCCACGCCTGGGACCACTTGCTGGCCGCGCTCTTCGCGTCGTACTCCTTCGGCAGCTCCGCCATCGCTCGTTCCTCCGGGAAGCGGGAGACGTAACCAGCGGGCGGTTCGGAGTCAGGCCGCGCGCGTCCGGGGCCGATTCGGTCGCACCGCCCGGGCGCAGCGGCGATCCGGTCCTGCAGAACCGCGGTATCCTCTCGCCATGTCGCTCCTGCTCCCACTCCTCGTGACGACCGCACACGGCGTCTCCTGCTCGCCACCCCCGCCGAGCGTCGATGCGGGCCTCTTCGGCTTCCCCGGCCCGCTCAACACGGCGATTCCGGTGTACTCGGCGTCGGACGACGTGTACGTGATCGACGCGTCGGGTGCCGAGGTCCCCGTCGAGATCGAGCGGATCGGAGGCTTCGCGCGGGTGCGCCCGATTGGCGCCTGGGAGCCCTTCGCGGCCTACACGATCGCCCCCGCCTACAGCAACGGACAGTACCCGTTCTCGGTGACGGACGAGGTCGACCTCGAAGCGCCGCAGGTGCCCCCGGACCCGACGATCACGGCACGTCGGGACGTGAACGGCCCCGTCGGTGCATGGACCACCGTGGAGGCCGAGCTGCCCCTTGCGCCGGGCGACACCATCTCGGTGGAGTGGCAGCTCGACACCTCACCGGGCTTCGAGAGCCCGATCCACGGCGTGACCGACGACCGGCAGGTCGGCTTCGGCGAGGGCTGCGGGCCGATCCCCGCTGCGGCGTATTCGCCCGAGGCGACCTTCTACGTCCGTGCGCGCGAGGTGGACCTGGCGGGCAACGCGTCCGACTGGAGCGAGGTGGCGGAGGTCCCTCCCCGAATCGAGGCCGAAGCGGCCGGGGGATGTTCGACCCTGCCCGGCTCGGGAGCCGCATGGCTCGGGCTGCTCGGGCTGCTCCCGATTCGCCGGCTACCCGTTACTTCGCGCGCAAGCGCCCTGCGCGGCTCGCCTATGGCGGCCTTGCGGTCGTAGACACGGCAGTCCCAGGATCCGTCTACCCGTTACTCCGCGCGCAAGCGCGCTGCGCGGCTCGCCTATGGCGGCCTTGCGGTCGTAGACACGGCGGTCCCAGGATCCGTCTACCCGTTACTCCGCGCGCAAGCGCGCTGCGCGGCTCGCCTATGGCGGCCTTGCGGGCCGTAGACACGGCAGTCCCAGGATCCGGTTCCCCCGGGGCTTCGAACGTCCTGGCGTGGCGGAGGGGAACCGGACCCTGCGGACGTGCCTGTCGGGACCGGGAGACAACCGAGCTGCGGGTGTCGGCTGCGGGATCCCGGCTCGTCGTAGACGACGGGGATGGCGGGTGTGAGCGTCCGGTCTACCCATTACTCCGCGCGCAAGCGCTCTGCGCGGCTCGCCTATGGCGGCCTTGCGGTTCGTAGACACGGCAGTCCCAGGATCCGGTTCCCCGGGAGAGGCCAGCGGTATGGCAGGGCGGCGGGGAACCGGACCCTGCGGACGTGCGTGCCGGGACCGATGGGGCTGTCGGGAGACGTGTCGCGGGTGTCGGCCGCGGGATCCCGGCTCGTCGGAGACAGCCAGCCAGGTGGCAAACGCCGGAGCCCGCCTGCTCGGGTGAGCTCCGCTCCCGGTCCGTCCCCAGACCCCCTCGATGACCGGGGTAGCAGCACCTCCTGACCCGCCCGCGACGTTCCTTCTGCGTCTTTCGCGTCCTTCTGCGTCATCTGCATGAGACGGACCCCGCACGCCCCTTCGAGCTCGTGGTCGGGAGCGGTGACGATGCCGAACCGCTGCGCTGGCGTTCGAAGACGGCGGACGTAGGCAGAAGCATCGGACCCGGAACGCATCCTCGGCGGAGGCATCGGGGGTTCAACGCATCCTGCACGGGTCGGAGAGCCCGAAATGGATGCGTTCGGGGCCCGATGCCTCCCCAAAGCGTGCGTCGAGGGCCCGTTGCCTCCCCGGACGATGCGTTGAACCCCCGTTGCTTCGCGCCAGGATGCGTTCCCTGCCCGATGCTCCCGGCCGGCTGGAACGAGGGGGCTGTCGGGTGCCCATGGGATCCCGGGTTGCAGCACCTGCTGCGGGCGTCAGCGGCGGGATCCCGGCTCGTCGTAGAGGACGGGGACGGCGGGTGTGAGCGTCCGGTCTACCCATTGCTCCGCGCGCAGCGCGCTGCGCGGCTCGCCTATGGCGGCCTTGCGGTTCGTAGACACGGCAGTCCCAGGATCCGGTTCCCCATGGGCTACGAGCGCTGTGGCGTGGCGAAGCGGAACCGGACCCTGCGGACGTGCCTGACGGGACCGATGGGGCTGTCGGGAGACGGCGGTGTCGCGGGTATCGGCCGCGGATCGCGGCGCGTCGGAGACAGCCCGACGGTAGGCGCCGGCGCCCGCCTGCTCTGGTGAGCTCCGCCCCCGGTCCGTCCCCAGGCACCCTCGATGACCGGGGCAGCAGCGACTCGCGCCCCGCCCGCGACGTTCCTTCTGCGTCTTCCGCGTCCTTCTGCGTCATCTGCGTGAGACGGATCCCGCTCGCAGCCGCAGCTCCGAAGTCGGGAGCTTCGACCAGGCCGAACCACCTCCTGCCGCGGTCGGCCTGCTCTGGTGAGCTCCGCTCCCGATCTGTCCCCAGGCCCCCTCGATGACCGGGGTAGCAGCACCTCCTGACCCGCCCGCGACGTTCCTTCTGCGTCATCCGCGTCCTTCTGCGTCATCTGCGTGAGACGGATCCCGCTCCCACCCGCAGCTCCGAACCCGGCAGCTTCGACCTGCCGAACACTCGGTCCACCCGCAGGTCCGAACCGCTAGAGGGCGAGCCCGATGTCCAGCATGAACGACATCTCCCGCACCCCCGCCGGCTTGTCGGACGGCGACAGCCCCGCCCACGTCGCGAGCGGCAGCAGCACCCCGACCCGCCCCCGGAACCCCTCGAGCGCCTCGTCGGGCTGCACGCGCGCCCACACCGACGCGTCGAACGGCGACGGGTCCCACACGGATGCCGCGACCTCGCCCGTGACCCCGAACACGTCGCGGATCGGCACATCGACTCCACCCGCCGCGGAGGCGTGCAGGTACACCCGCGGGTACGGGTCGAAGCCCGCCGTGCCGTGCACGCCGAGCGCTCCGCGAGCCAGCAGGTCGACCCGGCTGTTCGTCGCGTGGCGCCACTGCACCACCGCCGTGAGCCCGCCGCCCGGCCAGATGCCGGTCGCGGAGTTGGTCCAGGTGTAGGCGCGCCCGAGCGGGATGTGCGCGGAGAGGCCGTACATGACGACGTCGTCGCGCTTCTGGATGCGGTGGAACGCATCGAGGCGCAGATTGCCGAGTCCGGTCGTGCGACCGTCGGGGACCTTGTACGTCGCGAACGGCAGGTGGGCCGCGAACACGAGCTTCCACGTGGCCCAGCGCGCCGAGACCCGCGTGGCGAGCGTGCCGCCGTCGCCGCCGACCACGAACTCCTCGGAGACGCCGACCGCCGTGCCCACGCCGTCTGCATCGAGCCGATTGCCGAGGGTGACGTGGCGCGTGCCGCGGGCGAGCAGCACGAGCTCGGACCCCGCAGGCTCGAGCGCCGCGGCGTCGACCGGCTCCCCAGGCGCGGCGAGCGCCAGCCCGACGAGCGCGATCACGAGCCCCTCCGCACCGCGGCGACCATGTCCGCCGGCTCGACGTGGAACAGCTCGCGCAGCCACGCGGACTCGTCGACGAAGATGCGCCCGGAGGCCGCGCCGACGCGGGCCGACACCGTGAGGCAGACCCCGCCGATGCCGCTGTCGCCGTCTGCGAGGTCTTCCTGGACGAGCTCGGCGTCGTCGAGGATCCGGAAAGCCGCGATGGGGACGGGCTCGTCGTCGAGCGTGATGCGCATCCGCGACTCGACCTCGAAGGCCAGGACGGGCTGCGACGTGAGCACGCACAGCTCGTCGGAGGCGCTCCAGGCGGCGTGGATGACGCGCAGCTCGCGGGCGGTCGAGAAGAACGCGGTGCCCTGGAGCGACGGCTCGATCTCGAACTCCGGACGGCGGGACTCGTCATAGGGGTCGCGCAGCGTCCACACGTACTCGCGATCGTCGGCCCACGGCGCATCGGGGGTGAAGACGAGCGCGCCGTCGACCGACTCGATGGAGCCGGGCACGATGCCGCCGACCTCGAGATCGACGACCTCGACGAGCTCCGGAAGCGGGTAGTCCTCCGGGAAGTGGCCCACGTCGCCCACGACCACCAGGGGCTGGTTCGGCCCCACGTCGGTCTGCCCGTCGGCCGGCGCGATCCGCTGCGGGACCACGACGGGGTCGACGCAGCCGGCGAGCAGGATGGCCAGGGTCAGCGAGCGCACACGAGTCCTCGGGTCGATTCGCACGGAACGGTAGCACGCAGGCGCGCGACCGTCGTGGGGCTACCGGAAGCGCTGCTTGCTCTTGCCGCCCTTGCCGTCGCGCGGCTTCCCGGGCTTCTCGATGAGGTCGACGTGGCCGTGGACCTCGAGGACGCCGCCGAGACCGATGACGTCGTCGATCTTCGTGAGCGTCCCCTGGCCCTGCGCGCGCTGTTGGACCACGTTGGGGATGGCGACCTTCATGGCCTTCTCCATCTCGCGCGCCACGATGCCCTCGCCGAGGAAGAAGAGCGGGTCGGCGAGCGCGGCACCCTTCGACTTCTCGCCTTCCTGCACGTCTTCGGCGAGCAGCTTCACGTTGTCGTCGCGCACGCCGAGCTTGCCGGTCGCGGTGTAGTCCCGCCACCACCCGGCACCCCCGATCCGCCACAGCCGGAGCTGGAGCGTGAACCGGTGCTTGTCGACCGCCAGCCCTCGGGGCTCGGGCACGATGTCGTAGTCGACGGGCCCCGCCTTGAACGACTCGGCCGCGGCGAAGCGGACGACGGTGTCGGTCGCGACCCACGCGAGGAACCCGTTGCCCGGCTTGCCGTCGGGCACGTCGACGACACCGGGATTCGGCGCGCTCGTGAGCATCTCGACGACCAGGCCCTTCCCGACCGCACGCAGCCGCGCGGCGCGGAGCGGGATGCCCTCGGTGTCGAACGCGGTGACCTCGACGGGCTTCAGCTTCTCGATCACCTCCTCGTCGAGCCACTTCTTGAGGGGGGCCTCGGCGACGTTGCGGACCGCGCCGGACCAGCCGTCGACCTTCACGCTCGCCGAGCGCACGTCGCGCGGCTTGGCGAACACCTTCCACTGCTTCGGGCCCTTCTTGATCTCGAGCTCGATGTCGAACGCGAGGCTGCCCTCGAACGGGACCTTGCCCGAGCCGAGGATCCCGGCGGTCCAGTCGACGGTGCCCGTGAGGTCGAGGTCGACCGCGAGGCACGTGTCGCACGCCTTGCTCTGGGACAGCGCGGCGCTCTCGACGGTCGCCTTCGGCGTGAGCGTGACGGCCGGGATCTTCACCTCACCCGTGATCTCGCCGGACTTCTCGAGCCCGACGCGGATCACGTCGTCGATGAGGAGCCCCGACAGGTGGACCTTGAGGTCGGGCTTCCAGTTCGGCGGTGCGGGCCCCGGATCGGTCAACGCGGCGGCCTTCGCCTCGTCGTACGCCTTGAATACGGCGGAGTTCTTCCCGCATCCCGAGAGCAGGAGAAGAGCGAGAGCGACCACACGGACCTCCGGTCTGGAGCTGGCGCGAGCCTACACAATGCGCGCCAGGTGATCACGGCGGAGCCGGCGGGTATCGTGTCGAGCGGAGGGACCTCATGTCCGAGACCGACGACGCGCACGCCTCTCTCGAAGACAAGAAGATCGCCGTGCGCGCCGCTGCCACGCGCGATCTCGCGAAGGCAGGCACCTACGCGGACGTCGAGCGGCTCATCGGGATGGCGATCGGCGACAAGAGCCCGTCCGTCCGTCTCTACGCAGCCGCCGCGGCAGTCGCGATCCTGATGCGGGGGCGCGGGGCCTACGATCAGACCCCGTGGACCGACGCCCAGCGCCACGACGTGCTGCGCTGGGTCGGCGCGGGCGATCCGGCCCTGACGCCGAGCCTGCTGCTCTGCTACGCCGCGTTCTCGGATGCCGACGTGATCCAGCGGCTCACCCGCATGCTGCGCGACCCCCGCTACGGCGTGCGGGCCGGCGCCATCGCGGCGATCCGACGGATGGCGCTCTCCGGGGCCGCGACGCGCGAGGGCACCGGCCTGCGCGAGTGGGTCGGCGAAGCGCTCGAGAACCGCAAGCTCCCACCGGACGTCTCGGTCGAGCTGGTGCGGCTGGTCGGTGAGGCGGGATGGGAGGTCCTGTTGCCGCGGGCGCGCAAGGCGCCGGGCAACGTGGGCGAAGCGCTGGCCGAGGCCGAGGCGCGGTGTGCCGAGCGGAACACGCCGGCGGCGTGGGCGGGCATCTGGGTCGACGAGGGCCGCGACGTGCTGGACGAGTCCCCCGCGGGCCGCGCGGACTGGATCGTGATCGGCGCCGATGCACAGCCCTCCGGCGGCACCCTGGCGCGGGACGGTCGCGTGTACCGGCGGATCTGGGCACCGCGCATCGCGGACGAGGGCAAGCACGCCGCCATCCAGGCCGACGGCCGCACGTGGTGGCGCATGGACGGCAAGGCGCTCGCGCAGTTCGTGACCGACGCCGACCACGAGCTCGTGGCGCACGGCGAAGCGGTCGACGCCATCGCCGCGATGCTCGAAGGGGTCGAGGGCGCGGGTGCCGTCCGCGCCCGAGCCCTGTTGTTCGCGCGGTGCGGCCGCGCCGACGAGGCGCTCGCGCTGCTCGACCCCCTGCTGGCCCAGAAGAAGCCCCGCAACGACCTCTACTTCCTCCAGGCGCTGGCACTGAGGTCGAAGGGCGACGCGAAGGGCGCACGCGCGGCGCTCGAGGCCTACCTCGACAAGGCGAAGAAGACCGAGCCGTGGCGCGACGAGGCGGAGCAGCTGCTCGACGGGCTCTGATCGGCGGCACCCTCTGCGAGGAGGCGGCCGGAAGGCCGGAACCGGGCATCACGCAGATGACGCAGAAGGACGCAGATGACGCAGAAACGAGGCCGTTCCGGGTCGAGTGTCTTCGCGTCCCCGGAGCGCCGAGCGGGCCTTCTCGCGGATCGGATTCGAGACTCACCAGAGCAGGCCGGCGTTTCGGCTGCTCCGGTGAGCGGACCCGCCAACGGATTCCCGTCCACCTCGGAGTCGTGAGACGTGCGTCGTGCGTCGTGAGACGTGCTCGTGCTCGTGCTCGCGCTCGCGCTCGTGCTCGTGCGTCGTGCGTCGTGCGTCGTGCGTCGTGCTCGTGAGTCGTGCTCGTGCTCGTGAGTCGTGCTCGTGAGTCGTGCTCGTGAGTCGTGCTCGTGCTAGTGCTCGTGCTCGTGAGA
>JACKET010000038.1 GCA_020632875.1 Alphaproteobacteria bacterium | reverse complement strand
CGTGCTCGTGCTCGTGCTCGTGCTCGTGCTCGTGCTCGTGAGACGTGCTCGTGCTCGTGCTCGTGCTCGTGCTCGTGCTCGTGCTCGTGCTCGTGCTCGTGCTCCCCCCCAGCTCGCGCGCCACCCGAAGTGGGAGAAAGTGGGAGGATCCGGATCGGGATCGCCCAGAAATCGCGGCGGAGATCCACCGTTCTCCCTCAGTGGACAAACGGGATCACGATTCGCGTAAAGGTCGTTTCAAGCAGAATATTGAAATCCACATGCCCTGTGGATGATCTGTGGACGAAGTGGTGAGGGGTGGAGGTGGGTGGGAGAGAGTGGTGTGAAGTGGGGAGGCGTGGTACACCGGACTTGCCCCGCTCCCCCTCAGCCCCCGCGAACCGATGCTCCGAGTCCGCTGCCAGGCCAATGCCACTCTGGATGCGAAGGGAAGGCTCGCCCTGCCCGCGCCCATCCGGCGTGCGCTCGGCGAGCACGGGGTGGATTCGTTGGTGCTGACGTTCCACAAGGGCGCGGTCTGGGGCTGGACCGCCGGGGACTTCGAGGAGCACGTCGAGCGTCCGCTGCTCGCGCGCGACCCGTTCGACACGGACGTGATGGACTTCACGCACGCCATCCTGTCCCCCGCGCAGGACGTGGAGATCGACAGCGCCGGGCGCGTGCGGGTGCCGCCGCCCCTGCGCGACCTCGCCGGGCTCGACAAGGAGGTCGTGGTCTCGAGCGTGCTGAACCGCATCGAGATCTGGGACAAGGACACGTGGGAATCGCGGTTCCGCACGTCGGTCGACCGCACCGACGGCCGCTCCGGCATGCCGGGGAGCGTGACGCGATGACCGGCTACGCCCACGAGACCGTGATGCTCGAGGAGTGCGTCGAAGCGCTCCAGCCCCGCGACGGCGGCGTCTACGTCGACTGCACGCTGGGTGGCGGAGGGCACACCGAGCGCATCCTGGCCGCCGCGGACTGCCGCGTCATCGGCCTGGACCGCGACCCCGCCGCGCTGGCGGCCGCTGCGGCGCGCATCGGGTCCGACCGGCTGGTGCCGGTGCATGCGCGGTTCTCCGAGATCGGCGAGGTCCTCGCGCGGCTCGGCATCGACGCGGTCGACGGCATCCTCGCCGACCTGGGCGTCAGCTCGCACCAGCTCGACACGGCCGACCGCGGGTTCTCGTTCCGCTTCTCCGGCCCGATCGACATGCGCATGGACCCCACGTCCGGCTCGCCCGCGTCGGTCCTGGTCAACGAGCTCTCGGAGTCCGAGCTCGCCGACCTGATCTTCCACTTCGGCGAGGACCGCCTCGCTCGCCGGATCGCGAAGACCATCGTCACCGGACGCCCCTGGTCCGACACGCTGGTCCTCGCGAACGCCATCTCCGCCGCTGTCCCTCCCCCCGCCCGCCGGGGCCGGATCCATCCGGCCACGCGCACCTTCCAAGCCCTCCGAATCGCCGTGAACGAAGAGCTCGTCGAGCTCCAGGCCCTCCTCGATGCGTCCGTCGGTACCCTGAAGCCCGGCGGACGCGTCGCCATCCTCTCCTTCCACTCGCTGGAGGATCGGATGGTGAAGCAGTTCTTCGCGGACCGCTCCGGCAAGACCGCTCCCCGCGACCCATGGGGCAACCCCGTGGGTCCCGTGCACCTCAAGGTGCTCCCTCCCCGCACTCCCTCCCCCGAAGACGACAACCCGCGCGCCCGGTCCGCCAGGCTGCGGGTTGCAGAGAGGCTCCCGTGGAACGCTCCCTGACCACCGAAGCCACCGCCACCTCGGCGCCCGCCGGGCTGGCAGTCCCGCTCCACCTCGGACGCCGCCTGCTCCCGCTCTGGCGGCACGCCGTGTTCCTCGCCGCGCTCTTCGGTGTCGCGGTGGCGGGCGCCATGGTGCGCCTCGAGGTGCAGCAGCTCCGCAAGGACCTGGACCGCACGTCGAAGGCCATCCTCGACGCCCGCGTCCTGAACGACCGGCTCACGCTGGAGCACGAAGCGCGGGCGCGCGTGGTGGCCGTCGAGGCGACCGCCACGGCGATGGGCCTGACGGGCGCGGCGCGGCTCGACACGGTGGTGAAGCCGTGACCCTCGAGGGGACCCTCCCTCCGGAGCTGCGGATCGAGGCGCCCGACGTGGTGCGCGCTCGCGCGCGGCGCCGTCTGTGGGGCGTGGGGGGCATCCTGCTCGTCCTGCTGGCCGGCGTGGGCGCGCGGGGCGTCCAGCTGTGCCTGCTGCCGCACGAGCAGACCATCACGGCCGCCAGCACGCAGCGGTGGGGGAGCGTGAAGCTCGCCGCACGGCGGGGCGCCATCTACGACCGCAACGGGCACCGCCTCGCCGCCAGCGTCGCGACGCCGAACATCGTGGTCGACCCGCAGCTCGTGCCCGAGGAGGAGGTCGACGCGCTCGCCGCGAAGGTCGCGCGCATCCTCGACATGGACGTGGCGGACGTGGCGGAGCGGATGCGGCGGCAGTCCCGCTACGCACGGCTCGCGACGCGCGTCCACCCCAGCGTGGCCGCGCGCATCGAAGAGCTCGGCCACCTGGCGCTCGACGTGGAGCAGGGGGCCCGCCGCTACTACCCGGAGGAGATGCTGGCCGCGCAGGTGCTCGGCTTCGTCGACGCGGCGGGGCGCGGTCGCGCGGGACTCGAGAAGCAGCTCGACGAGCAGCTCCGCGGGGGCTCGCTCCTGCTGCAGCGCCGGCGCGACCTGCGCGGGTACTCGATCGACGGGCAGCGCACCCGCGACGACATGATGGGCATGGACGTCCACACGACGCTCGACCGCCAGATCCAGCGCATGGCGGAGCGCGCGCTCGAAGGCGTCATCGAGCGGTCCGACCCGGTCGCCGCGTCCATCATCGTCCTCGACCACAAGACCGGCGACGTGCTCGCGATGGCCAACGCCCCGACGTTCAACCCGAACGCCGTGGAGGAGGACCCGGCTCCGCGCCGCAACCACGCCGTCCAGGACGCCATCGAGCCCGGCTCCGTGCTCAAGCCCTTCAACGTGGCCGCGGCGATCGAGGAGGGGCTCGTCTCCATCGACTCGTCGATCGACTGCGAGGGCGGCTCGTACCGCATCGGACGCGCGCGCATCCACGACGACCACCCGCACAACGTCGTGACGGTCGGAGAAGTCATCAAGTACTCGAGCAACATCGGGTCGGCGAAGCTCGCCATCCGGCTCGGGGCCGAGAAGTTCACGGACTACATGCGCGCGTTCGGGTTCACGCGCCGCACCGGCCTCCCGCTCCCCGGCGAGCGCGCCGGCATCATCCGGTCGCCCGAGCGCATCAAGCCCATCGAGCTCGCCACGACCTCGTACGGGCAGGGCATGACGGCCACGCCGCTCCAGGTCGCCGCCGCGACCGCCACCCTCGCCAACGGCGGCGTCCGGATGCGTCCGCGGCTCGTGTCGCGCATCGAGGATGTCCACGGCGTCCCGGAGGTCATCAAGGAGCCGATGGCCGAAGCGCGCGTCATCAGCGAGAAGACCGCGAAGGACGTGGCCCGCGCGATGGTCACCGTCACCGAGCAGGGCGGCACGGCCACGCGGGCGCGGGTGCCCGGCTACCTGGTGGCCGGGAAGACCGGCACCGCGGAGAAGGTCGTCGACGGCAAGTACAGCGCGTCCGCCCGTATCGGCTCGTTCATGGGCTTCATCCCCGCCGACGACCCGGCCATCACGGTGGTCGTGGTGGTCGACCAGCCGCGGAAGGGCAGCCGGTACGGCGGGTCCGTGGCCGGTCCGGCCTTCGCGGAGCTGGCGGGCGCGGCGATGCGCTACCTGAACATCCCGCCCGACCCCGAGCTGCTCGGCGAGCCCATCGGCCCCGGTCCGATCGAGCCGCTCGAAGACCCCGGCCCGCTGCGCGTCGCGTGGAGCGGCTCGGAGTGGACGGTTCCCGACTTCGCGGGCCGTTCCGTGCGTGACGTCCTCCGCGGCGTCCAGGGCACCGGCCTCGGTGTCGAGCTGAAGGGCTCCGGTGTGGTCGTCGCGCAGGCTCCGCCTGCAGGCGCGCGCCTCGCGCCTGGCGAGAAGGTGTCCGTCACCTTCCAGTGACCTTTGAAAACCTCTCCCCCTGCCCGGACGGGTGGGGGCTTTCGCGACCCAGCACCTCGCTCGAGGTGGAGCACGCTGGGGATCGGCCTGCCCGCCGTCCCGAATCGAGTCCCCACGATTCCGGACCGCCCGACCCACAGTCTCGTGCCAGTACGAAGTGTCCGAACGCCCTCAGACCCTCGTGAGCCCCCGCCGTCCGGGCCCTCGCCCTGCTTGGGCGGGATCGTGGGGTGGAGGGCGCGCGTGTTGGGTGTGGGTCTCGTGCCGGACGTGTGTGAAGTACTTCACCGAATCCGGTGTCAGAGCGAACCCGAACATCGCTGTAGTGGCGAGTACGCGCCTTTATCGCTCGTTCTACTCATGTATTGACGTGTCAATTCTCGAGGTCCATGGCCGTCGGTCCTCCGTTTCTGGGCCTGGCCATGGACCCCGTGCCGCGCCCCAATCGCACACGAGCACGTCTCACGAGCACGCTTCACGAGCACGAGCACGTCTCACGAGCACGCCTCACGAGCACGAGCACGAGCACGAGCACGACTCACGAGCACGTCTCACGAGCACGTCTCACGAGCACGAGCACGAGCACGAGCACGAGCACGAGCACGAGCACGAGCACGTCTCACGAGCACGTCTCACGAGCACGAGCACGAGCACGACGAGCACGATTCACGAGCACGTCTCACGAGCACGAGCACGAGCACGAGCACGAACACGTCTCACGAGCACGAGCACGAGCTTCTCACGGGCACGGAGGCTCTCGGAGGCCGTTCGGTGGGGCGTCCTTCAGGCCGGCGGCGGAAGGATCCGGAGGCAGCGCCTCGGGGCCCATGCACAGAGCTCGGCTGAATTTCACAGTCCGAACGCAGAGCCTCGGTGAGTTTCACACCAAGCCTTCTGCCTGCGGGCTCGCTCACGGATGAACGCCGATAAATTCGTGCTCGGAGGCGGAGCATTCCTCGTTCCGGCGGGCTGTCCACCCCCCAATCCAGCACGCGTACGCGCACGGGGCCTCCCCGGTCCACGGTCCACGGTCCACGGTCCACGGTCCACCGTCCACGCCCAGACCCGCGCGGCGCCCCAATCGGGCACGCGCACGCGCACGCGCACGCGCACGCGCCTCCCGGTCCATGGTCCACGGTCCACGCGCACACGAACGCGACTCTTTGCTTGTGGCCGCGATCCCGGCCCGATAAGATCACCTCGGCTCCGGCACTTCCCCCGCCAGACCACGCCCTCCCCCCGACTCGCGCCTCCCCCCGCCCCACGGGCTCCCCATGAAGCTCTCCGCCCTCCTCGAGGCACTGGGACTCCAGTGCACGCACGCTGTGGATCCCGAGATCCGCCACGTGACGCGCGATTCCCGTGAGGTGCGCCCCGACACCGTGTTCGTCGCCATCGTCGGCGGGAAGACCGACGGGCACGACTTCGTCCCGCGTCTGACGCACGGCGTGGCCTTCGTGGAGCGGCCCGTCGCCGCGAGCATGCCGACCGTCGTGGTCCCCGACACCAAGGTCGCCCTGGCGCGCATCGCCGCCGTGCTCGCGGGGAACCCCGCGCAGGCGCTGAAGGTCGTCGGCGTCACCGGCACGAACGGCAAGACGACCGTCACCACGCTGGCCGAGCAGGCGCTGACCGACCTCGGCATCCGCTGCGGCCGCGTCGGCACCACCGGGAACTCCGTCGCCGGAGAGGCCCGCGCCACCGGCTTCACGACGCCCGAGGCCCACCTGCTGCACCCGCTCCTCGCGGACATGCGCGATGCCGGTGTCGAGGTCGTGCTGATGGAGGTCAGCTCCATCGGCCTGGTGCAGCGGCGCGTCGAGGGGCTCGGCTTCCACATCGGCGTGTTCACGAACCTCACGCGCGACCACCTCGACTTCCACGGCTCGATGGAGGCCTACCGCGACGCCAAGGCCCTGCTGTTCCAGAGCCTCCGCCCGCCCGGTGGCATGCCGCGTGCACTGCTCTGCTCCGACGACCCCGCGTGGACCGACATGCACGCTCCCGAAGACCGCTGGACCTACGGATTCGCCGAATCCGATCTGCGAATCGTCGACTCGGCGCTGACGGCGAAGGGCATGGACCTCACCGTCGACACGCCGCTCGGCCGGGCCCGCATCGAGTCGGGCCTCGTCGGACGCCACAACGCGCTGAACCTCGTCGCCGCCCTCGGCATCTGCCTGTCCGTCGGCGTGTCGCTCGACGCGGCGGCCGACGCGCTCGGACGCGTGGCGGGTGCCCCGGGACGCCTCGAGGTGGTGCCGAACGACCGTGGGCTGCTCGTCCTCGTGGACTACGCGCACTCCGACGACGCGCTCGCGACCGTCATCCCCGTCGTCGAAGAGCTCGTGTCCGGCGAGACCTGGGTCGTGTTCGGTGCGGGCGGCGACCGCGACCGCGGCAAGCGGCCCCGCATGGGCGCCGTGGCGGAGCGGCTCGCCGACCGCGTGGTGCTCACCTCCGACAACCCGCGCAGCGAGGACCCGCGCGCCATCCTCGCGGAGATCCGCGCCGGCATGCAGGGCGAGCCGGCCGCCACGATCGAGGACCGCGCCGAAGCCATCGCCTGGACGCTCCGCAGCGCGAAGCCCGGCGACGCCGTGCTGATCGCCGGCAAGGGCCACGAGACGACCCAGGAGACCGCGGGCGTGAAGCGTCCGTTCGACGACCGACTGGTGGCCAAGGCCGCACTGGAGGCGCTGTGAAGTTCGATGCGACCACGCTGGCCGAGGCCATGGGGGGCACGCGCATCCGCGACGCGGGCGAGGGCCCCGTGTGGACCGATACGCGCTCCCTGCCGAAGGGCGCCTGGTTCCTCGCGCTCCGCGGCGACCGGTTCGACGGGCACGAGTACGTGCAGAAGGCCCTGGACGCCGGCGCCATCGGGGCCATCGTCGAGAAGGTCGACCCAGCGTGGTCCGGCGGCATCGTCCGCGTCCACAACACGACCCAGGCGCTCCAGGAGCTCGGTCGGTTCGCGCGCCAGCGCTTCGCCGGTCCCGTCGTCGGGCTCACCGGCAGCTCCGGCAAGACCACCACGCGCGCGCTCACGAGCCTCGCGCTCTCGTCCCTCGGCCCGGTCCACCAGACCGTCGGCAACCTCAACAACCACCTCGGCGTGCCGATGACGCTCGTGGCCGTCGAGCCCGAAGCCGTCGCGATGGTCGTCGAGATGGGCACGTCCTCGCCGGGCGAGATCCGGTTCCTCGCCGAGATGGCGCAGCCCGACATCCGCGTGATCGTGAACGTCGGTCCCGCGCACCTCGAGGAGCTCGGCGGCCTCGACGGCGTGGCGTTCGAGAAGGGCGCGCTGTTCCGCACGGCGCGGCCGGGCGATTCGGTGGTCGTGAACGCGGACGACCCGTACCTCGTGGACATGGAGCTGCCGGACGGCGTTCGCCGCATCACGGTCGGCTCGGGCGAGGACGTCGACATCCGCATCGCGAACGTCCGTCCCAGCGCGGCGTCGCTGAAGACACGCACCGTGTTCGACACGCCGGAGGGCAGGGTCGGCATGGTGCTGCCGGTGTTCGGCTACCACTTCGCCCAGAACGCGGCGCTCGCGCTCGGTGCGGCGTGGGCGGCCGGGGCGAGCCTGAAGGACGCGGCGGCGGCGATGTCCGCGTACGAGCCCGTCGGGATGCGGATGCGGACCGAGAGTGTCGGTGGCATCCGGTTCTTCAACGACGCGTACAACGCGAACCCGGCGTCGATGCGGGCCTCGCTCGAGGCCTTCGCGAAGGTGCCGGGCCGCAAGGTGGCCGTGCTGGGCGACATGCTGGAGCTCGGACCCGCCGAGGACCGCTACCACTTCGACACGCTCGCCCACGCCGACGCGCTCGGGCTCGACCTCATCGTGCTGATCGGCGAGCGGATGGCGCGCGCCGACCAGGCCGTGTCGAGCACCGAGGTGTGGGTGCCCGACGACCGTGCCGCGGCCGGCGAGCAGCTCGCGGCCTGGCTGATGAAGGGCGACCAGGTGCTCGTGAAGGGCTCCCGTGGCGCGCGCACCGAAGAAGTCCTCGAATCCATCCGCACCCGGCGGGAGGCCTGATGATCTACCACCTGTTCGTCGAACCCGGCCCGCTCGGGGACCTCCTGCCCGGGACCAACGTGTTCCGGTACATCACGTTCCGCACCGCGTGGGGGCTCATCACCGCGCTGGTCGTCGCGTACCTGGTCTTCCCGCCCTTCATCAACTGGATGAAGCAGCAGAAGATGAACCAGATCATCCGCAACGACGGGCCCGAGAGCCACCTGCTGAACAAGATCGGCACCCCGACGATGGGTGGGGTGTGCATCCTGCTCGGCATCGCGGTCAGCACGCTCCTGTGGGCGCGACTCGACGAGCCCGTCACGTGGATGGGGCTCACGGTGATGCTCGGCTACGGCGCCATCGGGTTCTACGACGACTGGAAGAAGGTGATGTACCAGTCCTCCGACGGGCTGGCGGGTCGCTGGAAGCTCGTGCTGCAGACGCTCATCGGCGGGGGTGTGGTCGCCTGGGCCTATGGGACGGGCGTGGTCGACGCCTCGCTCCCCGTTCCGTTCCTCCGGGAGGGCTCCATCGACTTCGCGCACCTGTGGGACGGCGCACCGACGTGGCTCGGCTGGCTCTACCCGGCCTTCGCGGTGTTCATCCTCGTCGGCGCGTCGAACGCCGTGAACCTGACGGACGGGCTGGACGGCCTCGCCATCGGCCCCGTCATGACGTGCGCCGCGACGTACGGCGCCATCGGGTACCTCGCGGGGAACGCCCGGTTCGCCGGCTACCTCGGCATCCCGTACGTCGCCGGGGTGGGGGAGCTGACGGTGTTCAGCTTCGCCATCGTGGGCGCCGGGCTCGGGTTCCTCTGGTACAACGCCTATCCTGCGCAGGTCTTCATGGGGGACGTGGGCTCGCTCTCGCTCGGCGGGACGCTCGCGGTCATCTCCATCCTCACGAAGCACGAGATCCTGCTCGCCATCGTCGGCGGCATCTTCGTGCTCGAGGCGCTCTCGGTCATCATCCAGGTCGTCAGCTTCAAGACCACCGGCAAGCGCGTGTTCGCGATGGCCCCCATCCACCACCACTACGAGAAGAAGGGGTGGAGCGAGCCGAAGATCATCGTCCGATTCTGGATCCTGTCCATCATCCTGGCCCTCGTGGGCCTCTCCACCCTGAAGCTGCGCTGATGTCCGGGCACGTCGTCGTCATGGGGCTCGGCGCGTCCGGGCTCGCGGCCCTCGAGCTCTTGAAGCGGACCGATGTCCGTCTGGGGTCTGACCCCAAACGGACATTGGTCGGTGTCGACCTCCGCCCGGGCCTGCCGCCGGTGGACGGCGTGGAGCTGCAGCTCGGGCCGCATCGCCGCGAGACCTTCACCGAGGCCGCGCTGATCGTGGTGAGCCCGGGCATCCCGCTCACCCAGCCCGACCTGGTCGCGGCGCGCGAGGCCGGCGTCGAGATCCTCGGCGAGATCGGACTCGCCGAGCGGTACGCGATGGATCCGGCCGTCCCGCGCGTGGGGATCACGGGCACCAACGGCAAGTCGACCACCACCCACTTCGTCGGACAGCTCCTCGCCGGGCTCGGCCTGCGTCCGTTCGTGGGCGGCAACCTCGGCAACCCGGCGTCGAACATCGACCTCGGCGACCATGGCGCGTACGTGCTGGAGCTGTCGAGCTACCAGCTCGAGACCGCGGGCGATCTGCGCGTGGACGTCGGGCTGATCCTGAACCTGACCCCCGATCACCTCGCGCGGCACCACACGATGGGCGGGTACGCCGACGCGAAGATGCGGCTGTTCCGGAACGCCCGTCCGACCGACGTGTGCGCCATCCCCATGGGCGACGCCTGGCTCACCGACGAGCGCGCGGGCACCCGCGGCGAGCGCGGCTGGCTCGGGGGCACGCCCGGCGTCCGCCGCGACGGGGACACGGTGACCGTGACGCGCGGCGAGGCCTCCGCGACCTTCGACCTCTCGGGCTTCCGCGTGCCGGGCGAGCACAACCGCGACAACGCGGCCGCCGCGCTCTACGCCGCGTGGGTCCTGACGGGCGAGGCGGAGGCGCTCCAGCTCGAGATCCCCGGGCTCTCGGCCCTGTCGCACCGGATGGAGGTCATCCCGACGACCGACGGCCGCGTCTGGGTGAACGACAGCAAGGCGACCAACGTCGACTCCACGCTGGCGGCCCTGCGCGGGCGCATCGAGCCCACGGTCCTGCTCCTCGGCGGGGAGTGGAAGGGCGGGGGATTCCAGGACCTGAAGCCCTGGCTCGCGGCGGTCCACACCATCATCTGCTTCGGCCAGAACGGGCCGGACATCGCCATGGAGCTCGAAGAGGTCGGTGTCCACGCGGCCCGCGCCGACGACCTCCCGGAGGCCGTCGCGCTCGCGCGCCTCCACGCGCTGCCCGGCGACCACATCCTGCTGTCGCCCGGCTGCGCCAGCTTCGACCAGTTCACCGACTTCGAGCACCGCGGGCGCGAGTTCGCCCGCCTCGCCCGGGAGACCCCCTGATGGACCGCAACGTACGTGCGCTCGACTGGCCCCTGCTCGCCACCTACGTGGTGCTGGCGGGCTTCGGGCTGCTCATGATCCTCTCCGCGAGCTCGCTCGAGGCCGACGCCGAGTACGGCAACGCGCTGCGCTACGTGACGCGGCAGGCCGCCGGAATCGCGGGCGGCTGCATGATCTCGCTCGGCATCCTCGTCGCGCCCATCGCGTGGCTGCGGAAGGCGGTGTGGCCGTCGTTCGTGCTCGCGCTCGGCGGGCTGCTCATGATCCTGACGCCGCTCGCCCACAGCGCGAACGGCGCGACCCGCTGGTTCCGGCTGGGCCCCGTGAACGTCCAGCCGTCGGAGTTCATGAAGATCGCCCTCGTGCTCGCCTTCGCGCACTACCTGTCGCTGAACGAGGGCCGGCTGAAGGACAACGCCGTGCTGTTCGGCTCGGTCTTCCTGCTCGCCGTCCCCGTGCTGTTCATCCTGCCGCAGAAGGACTTCGGCACGACCGTCATCCTGTTCGGGCTCACCGGCGTGATGCTGTTCGTCGCGGGCCTCGCTTGGCGCTGGGTGTTCGCGTTCGGCGGGCTCGTCGCGGCCGCGCTGACGGGTCTCGTCCTGCTCGAGCCGTACCGGATGCAGCGCCTCGTGAGCTTCATGGACCCCTTCGCGGACCAGAGCGGCGCCGGGTACCAGGTGGTGCAGGGCTGGATCGCGCTCGCCACGGGCGGGCTGTTCGGCCAGGGCCTCGCGTCCGGCGTCGCGCAGCGCGGGTTCCTTCCCGAGGCGCACACCGACTTCATCAGCGCGGTGGTCGGCGAGGAGCTCGGCGCGGTGGGCTGGGCGATGATGGTGCTGCTGCTCCTGGGCATGGTGTGGCGCGCGCTCGTCATCGCGTCCCGCGCGAAGGACCTCTTCGGGATGCTCACGGCGACGGGCCTCGCGGCGCTGCTCGGCGCGCAGTCCATCATCAACCTCGGGGTCGTCGGCGGGGTGATGCCGAACAAGGGCCTGGTGCTGCCGTTCCTGTCCTACGGGGCCAGCGCGGTCCTCGCGCACACGGTCATCGTCGGCATCCTGCTGAAGATCTCGATGGAGTCCGCTCCCGCGGAGGCTCCGGCCCCCGCCCGCCCCGCCCCGCGGGCCGCATTGGCAGGGTAGGCACCGGAAGCCCCGGTCAGCGCGAGGGGATCCCGAGGTCGTACTGCAGCACGCCGTGACCCGCGTAGGGAAGCGGCATGTAGACTTTCTCGTCGTCCCACGAGCCGACGCCCGATCCCCAGATCATCCCGTGCCCGTAGGCGTCGAAGCCGAGGGCCTGCGCGTCGAAGTCGATGAGCACGCGCGGGGGCTCGCCCGGCTCGATGATGTAGAGGCTGCTCGTCCAGAACTCGTTCACGTAGACGTTGTTGCAGACGTCGACGTTGATCGCGTCGTGCCAGCTCCCACCGGTCCGCCCGATGTGCACGGGAGGCAGGATGGGGTCGCCGCTCGCGTCGAGCGCCACGCGGTACACGTCCCCGTCGCTGCTGTTGGTGCCGACGTACATGTTGAGGCCGTCCGCCGTGAAGTCGACGACCTTCGGCACGGGGATGGCGCTCAGGAACACGGTCGCCACGCCGGTCGCGGGGTCGATCCGATGGATGACCTGCTCGTTCGCCGTGTAGATCATCCCGTCGATGCCGATGCGCACCCCGTAGGCGTTCAGGCCGTTCACGAGTGTGGTCTGGCCGCCCTGCGGCGTGATGCGCACCAGGCTCCCGCCGGTCGAGAAGACGAGGTCGCCGCTCGGCAGGTACGCCATCTGCTGGCCCTGGTTGATGTTCGGCACGAACAGGCTCGAGACCGTCGGCGAGGTCGCCTGCACCAGGCTCGTGCCGTTGCTGCCCACGAGCTTGTCGCCGAACACGGCGAGGCCGTGGTAGCCGGACGCCGCGTCGATGAGCGTCGGGTTGAACGGCGGCGCGGGGACCGCGTAGCTGCACGGCACGATGGGCGGGTCGGGGTCGTGGGTGTTGCCGACCGTGCCGGTCCACTCGGTGATGCCGAGGACCGCCGGCCCGCAGGCGTTGCCGTAGCCCTCGATCACGACGACGACCGACTCGCCGGCGCCGAGCCAGACCTCGAGCTGGGACTGGAGCCCGCCGTTCACGTCGTCGTTGCAGTCGATCTCGGTGGCGCCGTCGCACGCGGTTCGCAGCGTGAGGACGGTGTCGAAGGAGGAGCCGGCCGTGGCGAACGCGTAGGGCCCGTCGGCGGGTGCGGTCCACCGGAACGCGTAGTCGTCGCTCGCGCCGCCGCCACAGCCCTGCGGGAAGTCGTCGGTCTCGCCGCAGGTGTCGATGGTGGCGACCGAGGCGCCCAGCGCCGAGCCGAGGTCCTGGTCCCACGCGGGCGCCGGACAGCTGCCGGTGTCGGTGTCGGCATCCGCGTCGGTGTCTGCGTCCGCGTCGGTGTCTGCGTCCGCGTCTGCGTCCGTGTCGGAGTCCGCGTCCGCATCGGCGTCCGCGTCGGTGTCGGCGTCGGTGTCTGCGTCGGCATCGGTGTCTGCGTCCGAATCCGTATCGGAGTCTGCGTCGGCATCCGTGTCGGCGTCGGCATCCGCGTCGGCGTCGGAGTCGGCGGGCTTGCAGGCGGGCGAGAGCAGCAGGACGAGGGCGAGAGCGGTCGGGCGCACGGGGATCTCCGGGACGTCCGACCACCATAGCCGCGCACGGGCGGACCGGATCAGGTCTCTCGGCCGAAGGACGCGAGCGGGTTCGTCGAGGGGACGGGCGACGCGTTGCGGAGGAAGGCCGCGCAGAGCTGCTCGACCCGCTCGCGGGTCTGCGCCAGGCGGTGCTCGACGGCCTCGTAGCCGAGGCGCTCGGAGAGGGTGCGGTAGCCGACCACGATGGACGCGACGGTGATCCCCACCTCGTTCGCGAGGACGATCTCGGGCAGGAGCGTCATCGACACGGCCTGGACGCCGGACCCGGCGAGGCGGCGCGTCTCTGCGGCCGTTCGGCCGCGCGGGCCGGCGACGTGGTCGACCTCGACCTCGGAGCCGGCGAGGGGACGACCCTGGACGGTGGCGATGGCGCGGACCTGCGTCGCGAGCGCCTCGGACAGGAGGCCGCCTTCGACGACGAGGTAGCGGCCGGGACCCTCGGTGAACATCGTGCACGGCGTGCCGTCGGGCAGGAGGCCCGTGGGCATGACGATGTCGGAGACGAGCAGCGGCTGGTGCAGCGGGAGCTCGTCGGTGATGAGGTCGACGTATCCCGTCGACAGCAGCGATTGGACGCCGAGCATCCGGAGCGCGGCGATCTGGGCGCGGTACGGGATCTGGTGGGGGAGCAGCTCGTGGGAGCGGCCGTGGCGGAACAGCACGTACTGGTCGTCGACGCGGTGGACCGTCGCGGGGCCGTACGGCGTGTCGACCTCGACGGGCTCGGCGTCGAACTGGGCGCCGGCGAAGGCGCGACCGAGGGAGACGGCGACGGTGCCGGGCTCGGGACGGGGCATGGGGGCTCCTGGGCGAGCCAGCAGCCTTAACGTGAATTCCGTCGGGGACCGACGGTCAGTCGATGTGCACGCCGTCGATCGCCACGTCGGTGTCGAAGGAGGGCGCCACCGTGCGCAGCCAGCGCGGCGGCTCGAGCGCGTCGGGAGCATCGCGCTCGACGACCCATCGGAGGAACACGCGCTCCCCGGCCCAGGGCTGGATGTCGACCGCCGCCTCGGTCCACGGGACGCAGTCGTGCGTGCCGCACGGCACCATCTCGTCCTCGAGCATGCGCCAGAGCTCGTTGTGGCGGCCGTCGGGCGTCACGAGGTCGAGCGCCACGGAGTACGGGAAGAACACGTGTTGCTGGGTGTACTGGAAGCGGAGGGTCGTCGCCGTGTCGGGCAGCACGGTCTCGCCGACGAGCGCGCCCTCGCGCGGGAACCACGCCAGGCCGGTGCCCTCGACCGGTTCGATCTGCGACACGGGGCCGAGCTCTGCGATGTGCGTGGCCCAGCCGCCCGGCCCCTCGAAGCTCGCGTTGGACGTGAGCGGGCCGGGATCCGGCGCCACCTGCCCGGCGACGACCCCGACCGGGTTCCCCGCGAGGTCTTCGAGGTCGCCGGCGATGCCGGGTGTGGTGCCCCACCCGGGCACGGCGGTGGAGTGCAGTCGCACGGCGATGCCCGGCACGAGCCAGTCGACCTCGAACGGCGCGTCGGGGCCCGTGAGCACGGCGTCGGTCACGCGGATGGGCTCGGAGAGCACCGCGATGACGGGGTCGGTGGGCAGGAGCGCGTCGGACAGGACCGCCGTGGCGGGCGTGGTGTCGGGCACGAGCTCGGTGTAGACGGGGTACTCGGCGGGCGGAAGCATCGGCGCGATGTCGATGGCCCGCACCCGGAGCCACCCACTCTCGGCGGTGCCGTCGCCATCGCCGTCGAACAGGCGGATCTCGAACAGCGGGAACGCGATGCCATGGCCGAAGTCGCGGTTGGTGACGAGCGACTCGGCCGCGCAGGACAGCGTGTTCTGCACGCGCGTGCAGGCGTACTCGCGGGCGTGGTGCGCGACGCGGTCGGGCGTGACGACGACGCCCGCGGGGGACGGCGCGACGTGCAGGTGGTGCGTGGCCCGCGTGGGCACCAGGGCCTCGAAGGGGAGGTCGAATGCCAGCGCGGCCTGGGACTCGGGCGGGAACGCCGGGGGGTCGGTGGGGTCGACCGGCTCGCCCGTGTCGGTGTCGGGCACGTCGGTATCGGGCACGTCGGTGTCGACGGGGTCGGTGTCGACGGGCACGGTTCGACAGGCGACGAGCAACGCAACGAGCATGGGGCACCTCGACTCGCGATTCTACCCGTTCCCGGGGCCCGAGAGGAAGCCCGCGACC
>JACKET010000037.1 GCA_020632875.1 Alphaproteobacteria bacterium | reverse complement strand
TCGGCGAACACCGACAGATTCCAGTCGTTGAAGCTGCGCAAAACGCGGATCCGTATCCAGTGGGGGCCGTTGCGGGTCGAGCGCCCCGGGCGCTGTCGAGGGGGATTGCACCACCGAGACCGCCGAGGTCCATCCACCCGCGGCGTCTGGGCCGTCGAGGGACGTTGTTCGGGTCGACAGAAGGGGCCTTCCCGCGGACCGGTATCGGGATTCACCAGAGCAGGCGGGCGTCTCGGGCTGACGGGTGAGCGAGGGAGTGGCCGCGGCGTCAATGGGTCTTGGTCGTGGCGTCGGTGTATTCGTGCCGGAGGAACGCGCTCGGCTCGACCCGATGGCCCCCCGCGACCGAGTAGACGACGCCGCGGCCCAGGGTGACGGACCCGCGCACCTGGTGCCCCCAGGCGTAGTCGGTCGCGCCGAGCCGGAACCCCGTGCTGTCGCCCGTACGGGCGAAGGACACCTCGGCCTGGAGGCCGGACCGCGCGAATCCCGAGCGCACCTTCCGGACCCCGGCGAATCCGCCGAGCGCGATGTCCGACTGCCCCTCCAGGCTCACCCGCAGCTCGCACAGCGCGCCGACCTGGGGGAAGTGGCCCGGGCTCGCCTCCGGCACGTACAAGGCGCCGAGAGACCCGTCCAGCGCGACGTGGAAGTGCCCCCACGGATGGCGGGCCTCGCGGCTCGACCAGCCGAACGCGAGCCCGATCTGGATCTCGGCGGCACCGGCAGCGGCGACGAGGAGCAGGGTCATCCGGCGATCGTAGCCGAAGCGCGCTACCGGTTGCGGAGCCAGCCCTTGAAGAAGCCCTTCTTCACCTCGCCGACGCGCCCGAGCCCGCGCAGCTCGGCGCGTGGGCGGGAATCGCTCGGATCGAGCTCGAGCGCCGCACGGAAGTGCGTCTCGGCGGTGTCGAGGTCGGACCGGGCGGCCGCGCGGCGGCCGAGCTCGAGGTGGGCGGCGAGGCGGATCGCCGGATCGGTCTCTTCGACGAGGAGGAGGCCAGGGTGCCGCCGCACGGGCGTGGGAGTCGGAGCGTGCATGGCGCGCATGCTACGCGCTGCGTCACGCGCCCGCCACGCCCCCGACACGCGGCACGAGGAGATCCAGGGAAGGACCGACCTCGACGACGAGCTCGTTCCCGCCGCGGTGGAAGTCGCCGTCGACCATGAACGTCGCGCGCTCGTCACTGCGCAGCACGAGGCGGCGCGCCGGGACCTCGACGTTGTCGGCCGCCTGGAGGGGTTGGCGGCGGTAGACGCCCGGCAGCTCGAACGCGAAGCGACCGATGCTGCACCCGAGGCCCACCGCGTGCATCTGCCCGGGATGATCGGCCACGAAGCGGAACGGCTTGAACCCGAGCCCGATCTGCTCGACCGTGCCCGCCGCCACCGCGAGCCAGTCGCGCCGTTCGAGCACCTCGCCGTCGACCTCGACCTCGCCGTGCCAGCGGCGGGTGAGGCGCTTCGCGAAGGCCCCGCCGACGACCGCGGAGGCCGAGCCCCGCGCGAGGATGGCGGCGGCACGCGCGGCCGTGGGGTTCTCGACCTCTTCGTAGACCTCGAGGAAGCGCGCGATGAGCCCGTTGCCCCAGAGGAACCCGTACCAGCGCTCGTCGACGCGCAGCAGCCAGTGACGGCGCCGCTCGAGCGTCGCGGTCTCGGCGTGGGCCAGCACGCGCTCGAGCGCCGAGACGGGCTCGCCGAGCCACCCGGAGCTGCGGGCCGCGATGTTCATCGTGCCGCCCGGCAGGATGGCGACCTCGGGCAGGTCTTCGCCGAACGCCTCGACCGCCGCGGTGAGCACGCGGTGCAGCGTGCCGTCGCCGCCGTTGATGGCGAGGATGTCGACCTCGCCGAGCCCTTTCACGCCGGCCTCGAGCGCCTCGAGGCTCTCGGGGGCCAGGAAGGTCGCCCCGGCATCTTCGGAGAGCGACGCGAGCTGCTCGACACGCCGCGGGTTCCGGCGATTCGCGCCGCTCTTCGGCGAGGCGAGCACGGCCACGCGCCGGCTCACGCCACGACCTCGGCACCCCGACCGAACAGCCCGAACGCCCCTCCCGTGTGCCAGAACAACACGCGGCCGGAGAGGCGCCCGGCGCGGGCCTCGCTGCACAGGGCGTGCAGCGCCTTGCCCGTGTAGCAGGGGTCGACCAGCAGGCCCTCCTCGCGAGCCGCGAGGCGGATGTCGTCCCAGATGGCGGGGGTGGCGACGCTGTACGCCGGGCCCTTGTACCGGTCGTCGACCCACCAGTCTGCGGGGAGCGGGGCCCCCGCCTCGCGCGCGATGTCGCGCACGCGGGCCTCGAAGGTCGCCTGGTCGTCGCACACCGCGATGCCGTGGATGCGCCCGGGCAGCGCGCTCATGGCGAGCCCGGCGAGGGTTCCGCCCGACCCCACGGCCACGAAGTGGTGGTCGAACGGCTCGGCCTGGGAAGCGAGCTCGGCCGCGGCGTCGAGGTACCCGCGCGCCCCCACGGCGTTCGAGCCGCCCTCGGGGATGACGTACGGCCGGCCGCCCTCGCGCGCGACCCCCGCCGCGAGCTCGTCGAGCAGGGCGTTTCGGGAGGTTCGGTACTGATCCGGCGTGCACCAGTGGATGTCGGCGCCGAGCAGCCGGTCGAGCAGCAGGTTGCCCTCGGGCGCCCCCGGATCCTCGCCGCGCAGCAGGAGGATCGGGCGCATCCCGCGCTGCCGCGCTGCCACGGCGGTCGCACGGCAGTGGTTGCTCTGGATGCCGCCCGTCGTGAGCACGGTGTCTGCGCCGGCCGCCTCGGCCTCTGCGAACAGGTGCTCGAGCTTGCGCACCTTGTTCCCCGAAAGGCCGAGACCGGTGAGATCGTCGCGCTTCGCCCAGAGGTCGAGACCGAGCCGCGCAGACAGGCGATCCAGCCGATGAACGGGGGTCGGGAGGCGAGCGAGCGACACAGTGGGCATGCGGGCCCGTATCATGTACGCAGGAGGCGCGGTCCTGGCCTGGAGAGCCCACCAGCTCGACGACCTTCGGATGCGGGCCCGCGCCCGCACCAAGCGCGCCTTCGTGCTCGACGGGCCCGACCCGACGCCGGTCTGCAAGCCGTGCCGCCGCTCCCTCGGGCTCTCCGACCTCGCGCAGCCCGCGCCCGCCCCCACGTGGAGCCCCGAGACCCTCGCGGGGATGGCGAGCCGCGTGCACGGTACGGTCCCCCGCGCCGAGCAGGAGCCCCCACCCGACTGGGAGCCCCCACCCGAGTGGGAGACCCGCGAGCCCCCCCGCGTCCGCCTCGATGTCGGCGCGACCGACGCGCTGTGGCGCAGCGCGGTGTACGCCGACGACACCGAGCTGCTCGTGCCGCTGTGGCGTCCCAATCGCGATCTGACCCTGCTGGGCGGGGTCTCCGCGGCCTACGTCGGCTTCGCGTTCGCCATGATCGGCGGGCTCGGCGGCTTCGCCACGCTGGTGGCGTCCCTCGATCGGGCCAGCCCCGACGGCCTCATGTCCGCCTCCGCGATGACCCTCCCGCTCGATCCGGCGGCCCTGCCGCTCCTGGTCGCGTGCGGCGCGTTCGCGCTGTGGGGCAGCGCGATGTTCGCGTCCGGGATGCTGGCGACCTGGCGGAGCAACCGCCGCGACGACCTCCACATCACGCTGCACGGCATCCGCTACGTGGGCCGGAAGATCTCCTTCGACGAGATCCTCGGCGTCTCCGCCCAGGACGGCAGCCTCGTGTTCGACCTCCTCGACGGCTCCCAGCTCCTCACGCCCGAGGGCTCCCTCGAGCCGCTCGTCGCAGAGTCCCTCGGCAACGAGCTCCGCTCGCGGCTCCCCTCCCCCGACGAGCGCGCAGCCGCTTTCGTGGCCTACGAGCGCGCCCGGCAGGCCCTCCGCCTGGGATAGCGGCCCCGGTCAGATCCCCGCGGGCTCCGGCTTCGACTTCCCGTGGTCGAACTGGCCGCGGACGGAGACCCCGATGCGCGTGATCGAGCTCGCGAACGTGCCGTTCAGCGCGGGGTAGAAGTACCGGCCCTCCTTCTTGTTGTCGTACATCGTGATGCCCCAGGCGCTGTCGGTGACGGTGCGCTTCTGGGCGATGTACTGCGTGCCGGAGAGGCCGATGTGGAGGTTGGGCGTGATCTTGCCGACCACGAGCCCCGTCAGCGCGATGGTGTTCGCGTCGTAGTTGTTGGACGAGAGCACCTGGGTGGGGACCGCGCCCTTGTCGTAGAGCACGCGGCCGCCGAGCATCACGTGCTCGTGCACGTCGAACTTGCCGTCGGCACCGACCCAGAAGCTGTTCTGCTGGTCGCGGGCCCACAGCTTGGTCTGGCTGACGAGGGCCGCGGTCTCCTCGCGGGCGGCGGGGTCGTCGAGCTGGTCGACGGAGTCGGGATCGATGCGGATGTCGATCTCGTAGTCGCTGAAGGCATTCCAGAAGACGTAGCCGCCCATGGCCTCGAGGCGGACCTCGGGTTTCGGCTGGAACACGATGCCGCCGTGGATGCGGGCCGGGAGGTTGTACCCGACCGACATCTGGCCCGTGAGGTTCGCGTCGCAGATGCCCTGCACCTGCGCGCCGATGCGGCCGAACAGGTCGTCGGTGCTGGGGCAGTCGAAGTCGAGCGCCACGCCGCCCGTGTGGTCGACGCGCAGCCCGTGCCGGTAGGTCGCGGCGAGCGAGATCTTGTCGGTGGCCTTCACGTGGATGCCGGCGCCGAAGGTGATGGCGCTGCCGTGCAGGTCTTCGCTCACGACGTGGGAGGCGTACCGCGTGTCCTCGATCATCGTGTCGGAGTAGAACGTCTCGTCCTGGTCGAAGTTCTCCTTCAGGCCCTCGTTCAGCGCGGTGCCGGTCTCGGAGTACAGGTTCGAGTTGTACGTCGACGCGACGTAGGCCCCGGTGACGCCGAAGCTGACGCGATCCTTGATCTCGTACGAGCCCGCCACCATGAGGTAGAGCGCCTGGTTGCCGCCCTCGATGAGGTGGTGGTGCGTCACCTGGTCGGGCGAGCCCTTGGCGCTCTTGCCGTGCGGCACCGCGAGGCCGAATCCGAGCCCGAGGCCCGGCTGGCCGAAGTCGCTCGCGACCCCGATGTACGGGACGATCGCGGAGGTCTTGTACTGCGCGAGCCCACCGTAGTCGGCGTCGGGCGGGCCGAACGCATCGGAGTCGGGGACGTAGTTCGGGTTGTCGCGCGCGATGTTCACCGTGGCGAAGGTCGGCGCGATCTCGAACGTGAACCGCGTGCCGTGCCCCGCACCCAGGCCGGCCGGGTTCCACCACAGCGCCGTCGCGTCGGTGGCCGTCGGCGTGCCCCAGGCACCGCCCACTTCGAGCAGATCGAGCCCAGCGGCCGACGCGGTCGACATCCAAGCGGCGAACAGGATCACGGAGCACTCCTCGGGTACACGGCCGGCACCGCCGGCGCGGCGCCCGACCATACCGCGAATCGGGCCGTCAGAGGTTGATGCCGACCGTGGTGTAGACGCCGGACGACTCGCGCCAGGCGTCGCCGTTGTTCACGCCGATGCCCGCGACCGTGGGCAGCGGGAACTCGATGTCGCCGAGCAGGATGAGCAGCGCCTGGATGGGGAGCTGGTCGGCCAGCAGGTTCGTGATGGCGTTGTTGTCGGCGCCCCAGTCGCTGTCGCGCACGTCGAGCACGAGCGTCGGCGTGCCGAGGTCGAGCGTGAGGTTGCCGTTCACGATGGAGAGCTGGAGGTCGACGAACGCCGTGACGGACAGGTCGAGGTACTCGCCGTTCTCGCCACCGGGGGTCTCGACGCGGACGGCGAGCTCGGTGAGCTGCACCTGCGCCTCGCCGTTCTTCTGCACGATGACCGGCGGGAGCTGCGCGTCGACGTAGACCTTCGCCACGTCGCGAGCGCCGAGCTGCGCGAGCATGATGGGCTCGATCTCGCCCTTCGTGCTGTCGAGCGAGAGCGACAGGATGCCGCCGCGCCACACCTGGAAGAACACGCTGTTCAGCAGGTCGTCGGACACGGAGAGGCCGATGTCGTCGGCCATCGAGGGCTGCGCGACCGCGGACGGGGCGCCGAGGTAGCCGACGTACGGCTTGTCGTTGCCGACGGGCACCGAGACGGCCACGTCGGTGGTGAGCTGGATGCCGGCCGCGTCGATCGAGGCGTCGGCGAACGTGGCGCCGATGCTGATCTGCTTGCCGAGCACCTCGGTCTGGAACGAGATGTCGAGGCCGCCGAGCGCGTCGCCGAGCAGGCTCGGCAGCATCTCTTCGAGCTTCTCGACGAGGATGCCCTCGAGCGCGCCGCGGATCGTGTCGACCAGGATGTAGCTCTCGATGTCGCCCGGGATGAGCGACACGTCGTACCAGAAGCCGTTGAGCTGCACGGTCGGCGCGACGACCTGGAGGTCGAGCTGGCCGTTCGTCACGCCCACGAGGACGTTCGCGGAGATGACCGCCGAATCCGACCCGATCCAGGCGTCTTCGTCGAAGTCGATGCCCACGATCTCGCCGTTGACGTTGGCGTGGACCTCGAGGTTCGGGATGGCGACCTCGACCAGGAGCACGCCGGGACGCGGATCGGGCGTGATGTACGGAGTGCCGAACCCGATGTCGACGAGGTTCGCCTCGACCGTGACGGCATCCCAGCCGAGCACGCCGTACGAGTCGCTGTAGATGGGGTTCAGCGCGGTGACGCCCGACGAGATGGCCACCGGATCGATGAGGTCGCTCACCATGTTCGTGGCGTGGAGCAGGCCGCTGCGGTTCACGCGGATCGTGAGCGCGTCGGCGATGTTCGCGTTGGGGTCGCGGAACTCGCCCGCCAGCACGCCCTGACGCACGAAGTACGTGTCGCCGCGCGCGTCCTGCCCGATGGCTTCGATGAGGTTCACGCCGCGGGCGGCCTGGATGTCGGTGGCGAAGGCGCCATCGGCGATCGCGGTGCCGACGCCGTTCACGGTGACGGACTCGAGGCCCTGGGCCGTGCCTTCGACGTGCACCGCACCGGCGCTCTGCCAGAGGCCGTTGGTGCTCATCTGGATCCCGGGATCCTGGGATTCCGCGTCGGGGGCCAGCTGCTGCTTGTGGCAGCCGAAGAGGGAGAGAGCGGCCGCAGCCAGGCACAGAATGCGCATAGACACCTCGAGAACACACAGACAGGCGAGGACAGAGGCCCCCGACCCGCGATTTTCTACCAGACGCGGGGGCGACTGTCAACGGTTCGTCAGCGGCTCGAACGCCGGGATCCGGAGGGTGGCGTTAGAGGGTGGCGGGAGGCGCGATGGCCACCGGAACCTGCGCGATGTGCGGGAAGACCGTCGACGAGGCGAAGCTGCTGTTCTCGGACGAAGGCCGGATCTGCGGTCCGTGCGAGCTCGAGCTCGGCGACCGCGAGACCGAGGCGAACACCCAGTGGACCGCCGCGGTCGGCGGGCCGCTGATGGCGTTCACCGCGGGGATCTTCCTGTGTGCGGGGTTCTTCCCGGTGATCGGCCTGCTCACGGCGGCGATGGCGCCGTTCCTGTCGATCGTCGCGATCGTGCTCGGCGTGAACGCCTTCCTGAAGGCCGGCGAGGCCGACGGCGGCATCCGCACCCTGCTCGTGGTGTCGGGGGGCCTCTCGGTGCCCGCGGGCATCGCGATCCTCGCGACTTCCGTGCTCCTCGTGCTCACCCAGCTGCTCGCGCTGGCCGGGTAGCGCCATGGTCCTGTTCCTCGTCGCGTGTGCCCCCGGTCGCACGCCCGCTCCCGAGCCCAGCGACACCGTGAAGCTCACCGAGGTGGCGGCGGGCCTCGAGAAGGCCACCGACATCGCGTTCCAGGGCGGGCGCATGGTCGTCACCACGCAGCCCGGCCGCCTCGCGTGGGTCGAGGGTGGAAAGACCCACACCTGGCGCCAGATCGACGTGGTCGACGGCAGCGAGCGCGGCCTGCTGGGCGTGGCGTTCGACCCCGACTACAGCACGAACGGCCGGGTGGTCCTCTCCTGGACCGAGAAGGTCCACGAGCAGACGGTCAGCCGCATCGGCATCTGGACGACCACCCCGGGGTCCAAGCCCGGCGACGCGCCCCTCGAGCCCGGCCCGGTGCTCTTCGAGCTCGTCCAGCCCTGGTCGAACCACAACGGCGGCGGCGTGCAGTTCGGGCCCGACGGCATGCTCTACGTGGGCTTCGGCGACGGCGGCAAGGGCGGCGACCCGCTCGAGTCCGGCCAGGATGGCTCCACCGCGCTCGGCGCGATGCTCCGCCTCGATCCCGACCTGCCCGCCCCGCACGTGCCGCCCGACAACCCCTTCGTGGGCGACCCCTCCACGCTCGACGCGATCTGGGCCATCGGCCTGCGCAACCCGTGGCGCTTCAGCTTCGCACCCGACGGGCGCATCGTCGCCGGGGACGTCGGGCAGAACCTGTGGGAGGAGCTCACCTTCGTCCCCCGCGGCGGAAACTGCGGCTGGAACCTCAAAGAGGGCCGGTCCTGCTTCGCGCGCACCCCGTGCGACGGCGCGTTCGTCGAGCCGTTCTGGGTCTACGGCCGCGACCAGGGGCAGTCGATCACCGGCGGCTACGTCGCGACCGCGGGGCCCCTCGCCGGGAAGTACGTGTTCGGCGACTTCTCCACCGGCACCGTCTGGGCCACGCCGCTGCCCGAGACCGGCTCCAGCGTCGACCGCGTCGAGACCGTCGGCGACTGGGACTTCCTCGTCTCCACGTTCGGGCGCGACGCCGACGGCCAGATCTACGTGGCGGACTTCGGGAACGGGCGGATCTTCCGGATCGACGGAGTCTGAGCGGGATCGATTGGCGCGCGGGGTCTGCGGACAGGACGCCGGCGATCCGCGGGTGTCGGGTGTGAGGTGTCGGGAGGCGCCGTTGCGTCGGGTTCGGACGGTGGACGTCCCCGGGGCGGAATCGGACGCGCCGGGGCGTCGTGAACCGTCGCGCCCGTCCCGGGGAGGCTCGCCGCCCGAACCCGAAGAGACGTCGCCACCCGACACCGAACACCCAATACCCGACGATCGACGACGCCCTGTCCGCAGACCCCGCACGACCCCCGATCCCCTCAGATCACCATCTGCTCGGAGTGGTCGTACTCCCGACCGATCCGGAAGCACGTCACGTCGACGTCGAACCCGTCGATCACGACGGAGGGGACGTCCTGGCCGGCCTCGGCGAGGCTCTTCGCGACGAGCGCGGTGAACGGGCCGAGCATGGCGCCGTGCCCGGAGAACCCGACGAGGTGCACGAGCCCGCCGAGCGCGCGGTCGTAGCCGAGGAAGGGATTGTGGTCGGGCGTGGTGCCGTAGTACCCGCAGGTCGTGGCCTGGATGCCGCCGAAGTCGGCGATGGGCGGGAGCACCTCGGCGAGCTCCATCCACAGCTCGAACGGCACGCCGTCGAGGCCGCCCTTGTGGGAGAACTCCGGCTCGATGAGGTCCTGGTCGTCGTAGGTGAAGTCGACCTGCGGCGGGGTGTCGTGCTTCTTCCCCATCTGCAGGGTCTCGCGGTTCTCGGGACGGCAGTACAGGCCGCTCGGGCAGATGGTGAGCGGCATCGCCTGCAGCTCGGCGGCCGTCATCGCGCCCTCGCGCTGGAGGAACCACAGGTACCGCTTGAGCGGGTCGACGGGCAGCTCCTCGCAGCCGAGCACGCGGGAGAGCCGGCGCGTCCACGCGTTCGTGCAGTCGAAGAACAGGTCTGCTTCGAACACGCCTTTCGGCGTCTTCACGCCGACGAGCCGGCCTCCCTCCGTCACGGCGCCGGTCACGGGCGCGTTCTGGAGCACCCGCCCGCCGAGCTCGCGGACGCGGCGCGCCCCCTCGTTGTAGACCAGGTGCGGATGGAGGAACCCGTCGGTCGGGCAATGGGTGCCGCCGATGACCGCGTCGCGACCGACCCACGGGAAGCGGTCGAACAGCGCGTCGCCCTCGAGCGCCTCGACCTCGACGAGCCCCGCGCCGTGCTGCATCTCGACGCGGCGCTGCGCACCGGCCCACTGCTTCGGGTCGTCGTACAGGAACAGGTAGCCGTTCTGCACGATGGGGCTCTGCCCGTCTTCGGTCTCGCGCGCGAAGTCCTTGTAGAAGCCCACGGAGTAGCGCATCCCCCGCACGGTGCCGGGTGTCGAGAACTGCTGGCGGATGCCCGCGGCCGTGCGGCTCGACGAGCCCGCGCCCACGTGCTCCGCTTCGAGGACCGTGACGTCCCAGCCCGCCAGGGCGAGCTCCCGAGCGGTCAACACGCCGGTGATGCCCCCGCCGACGAGCACTGCCTTCCGGTCCGCCATCCCGCACTCCGTGTCGTGGGGCGCCCGGTATCCCGACGCCCGTGCGGCGTCAGTCCCCCGCCGGGGCGTCCCGCCCGACGAAGGCGGCTGCCGCGAGCAATGCCCACTGCATCGCTCCGGCGACGGAGAAGATGAGGTCTTCGGCCGCGAAGAACCAGACCACGGCGTCGTAGAGGCCCTCGGCCATCAGCCAGTCCATCGCGGTCTGCATGGACAGGCGCACCGCGATGCCGAGGCCCATCTTCCCGAACGCGAGCGCGGCGACGAGCGCGACGAGGGCCGCGGCGAAGCCGTTCCGGCGCAGCAGGAGCCCTGCGACCACGGCGGAGGCGACGAGGAACACGCCGTCCATCCCCAGCGAGACGCCCCACGCCGCCATCTGCACGGGCGAGAGGTTCATTCCGGCACCTCGCGCCCGAGGATCGCCGCGAAGACCATGGCGAGCCAGGCCACGAGCGCGATCACCCGGAGGACCATGGAGACCCCCAACATCACGACCTCCCCGAGGGTGGTCCACAGGTCGAAGCTCGCCGCGACGATCCACCAGGTGTGGGCGGCCAACGAGACGACGAGGGCCACGACCGAGGCCCCGATCACCACGGTGGAGACGGTGCGGTGGCGCTCGAGGTTCATGGCGCCGAGCAGGATCGCGAAGAGGTTCGCGAGCACCCACGGGATCTCGGGGATGCAGCCGATCACGATGTCGAAGGGGCTCACGGCTCGCCCTTCGCGGCGCGCGCGTTCTGCATCAGCTGCATCTGGGCGTCCGGGTCGGAGGTGCGGGTGGCGGCCTGGAGCCAGGCCTCTTCGGCGGCGGGCTTCTCGCCGCGGAGGAGGTGGATGATGGCGATCTGCGACCACGCATGGGAGTCCGACGGGTTGAGGCGCGAGGCGAGCTCGAAGTCCTGGCGCGCCGGCTCGAGCGCCTCGGCACTCGGGGCGTCGTCGAAGGCGGCGACATGGAGGTCGCCCACGCCCGTGGCCTCGGGAGGCCGCGCCATCAGGGCCTGCAGGCGGCAGTAGCCGCGGTTGTAGTGGATGTCGGCGCGGTTGTCGTCGTCGTCGGGACGGCAGGCCTTCAGCGCGGCGTCGAGCAGGCCGATCGCCCGCTTCGGGTAGCCCGCGCGGCGATGCACGACGGCGACCCAGTTCAGCACGGCAGCGGCGGTGAGGCTCTGCGCCTCGTCGTGCAGATCGGGCTGGGGGACGGTGTGATCGGCGAAGGCATCGCGGAGGAGCCCGACCACGGGGACCCCCTGCTCGTCGAGGTAGTGGCCGACGGCCGCGAGCTCGGTCAGCTCGGGCCGGCTCCATCGCCAGGCCTCGAGGCTCTGCTCGCGTACGGAGGCACCGTCGTCGACGAGGCGGTCGAGGACCTCGAGCGGCGTGGCGCCCGAATCGACGATGCGCTCGGCGCCCTCCCACGTGAGGATGCCCGCCCACACGAGCCGATCGGACCGCACGCCCTCGGCGACCGCGGGGATCCACGCCTTCACCTCGAGGGTCGCTTCGCCGAACCGGAACGCCCAGCTGCGCGCCCCGTCGACGGCGTCGGGCACCACGCGCGGACCGGCCATCCCGGCCAGCCAGGGCGCGAGCGCGTCGAGCTGCTCGTCGTTCGCGCCGATGGCCTCGAGATCGTCGTACAGGCGGACCTCCCGGCCCTCGATGCCCCGCGCGTCGAGCTCGATGCCGATGACCGGCAGCAGCCGGATACACTCGACGAGGTCGAGGTACACGCCCGGCTCCAGCCGCACGGCGTGGAACGCCCTCCCCTGCCGCCTTCCGCGCAGGACGGGCGGCGCTTCGGGGCCGACGGCCAGCAGCGCGCCGGAGATGGGCAGCAGGAACACGCCCTTCGCGTCGCGAATCACGGGCAGCTTCTCGGCGGGCGCGAGCTCCCAGGGCACGCGGCGCGGCTCGTCGGGGAGCATCGGGCGACGGTCGTCCCACGGCACCGTGTCGTCGTCTTCGGCGGAACCGCGTTCGACCAGCACCCGCATGCGCGCGTCGACGTCGGTGCCGTCGCCGGGCTCGTCGGCCTCGGGCTCGGGCTCGCGGGCCTCCTGCAGGGCCGGCCACAGCATCCAGGCGACGCCGCCGAGCCCACCCAGCACGAGGATGGCGGTGGCGACGGTGAACGGCGTCAAGGCGTGGGTTTCGCCAGACGCACCGCGCAGCCGTACGCCATGCCGCGCCCCTCGAACGAGAAGCGGACACGCACGATCGCGTCGGCACCGAGCTTGGTGGCTTCGTCGCGCAGATCGTCGAGCAGGCGGTCGATCTTGGAGCCGGTGGCGTAGATCAGGCCCAGGTCTTCGGCGATCAGGTAGGGAGCGAGGGTGTTCAGGGGGGTCACGGGTAGCGTCATGCCGCCTAGCGTAACCGCTCGATCGGTTATGGAGCGCCCCCCGTCCTGAAGGAGCCCGGATGAGCACCCCCGTCGACACGCCGTCCCGCACCCGAGCCGTGTCCTCCGGTCTTTCCGAAGTCCCCGCGCCCACCGAGGCCGACCTGCGCACCGCGTACCAGGTGGCGGTGCGCTCGCGCGCGGCCGAAGAGCACATCGTGCGGCTCGCGAGCCGTGGCGAGGTGAAGTTCGCGATCTGGGGCCCGGGCGAGGAGATCCACGGCACGGCGACGGCCACGGCGCTCGCGAAGCTCGTCCAGCCCGACCGCTTCGGGCTCGTGCCGCACTACCGCTCGGGCAGCATGGTCAGCGCGTGGTGCACGCTCCACGGCGACGACGAGTTCACGCTCCGCATGCTGCGCCAGCAGTTCTCGAAGGCCACCGACACCATGACCGGCGGCCGCCAGATGGTGTACCACCTCCAGATCCCCGAGCTCGGCGTGCTCCCCGTCCAGTCGCCGGTCGGCATGCAGCTCGGCAAGGCGGCGGGCTTCGCGCTCGGCCTGAAGAAGAAGGGCATCACCGACGGGCTCGCGATCGGCATCGTCGGCGACGGCACCACCGCCGAAGGCGACATGCACGACGCGATGAACGCGGCCAGCGTGTGGGATCTGCCCGTCATCATCATGGTCACCGACAACGCCGTCGCGATCTCCACGACGCCCGACGAAGGTCGCGGCATCAAGGACTTCGAGGCCTACGCGAAGGGCTTCGGCATGGCGCACTTCACGTGCGACGGCCGCGACTGGTTCGACTGCTACGAGACCACGTACAAGGCGGCGAAGTACGTGCTCGAGAACCAGCGGCCCGTCCTGCTCCACGTCCACGACCTGCCCCGGTTCAACGGCCACAGCTCGGCCGCCGACATGACCTTCGACCTCGGCCAGGGCGACCCGATCCTCACGTTCGGCGCACTGTTGAGAGAGCGCGGAATCCTCGAAGACGGCGAGATCCTGAAGCGCATCGAGGGCTCCGGCCGCGACTTCTTCGCGCACCACGAGCTCGGCGCATTGATGGGCAAGGAAGACGCCGACATCAAGGCGATGCTCGACCAGGTCCGCGCCGAGCCGAACCCCGACCCCTCCACGCTGTTCGACCACGCCTACGCGCCGTTCCCCGACGCCCCCGAGACCGCGCCGGGCGCCGGCACCACGAACATCACGTACGCCGGGGCCATCCGCAGCGCGCTCGACAAGCTCATCACCCGGCAGAACGGCCTGATCGTCGGCCAGGACGTGGGCAAGCTCGGCGGCGTCATGACCGCCACGGCGGGCCTCCAGGCGCGCCACCCGGGCCACGTCATCGACGCGCCCCTGAACGAGCCGCTCATCGTGGGCGCGGCGACGGGCTTCGCGCTCCACCCCGACCTCATGGCGCTGCCCGAGATCCAGTTCGGCGACTACAGCCTCAACGCGTTCCACTGGCTCGTGTACCTCGGCACGATGCGGTGGAGCACGATGGGCAACGCGAAGGCGAAGCTCCTCCTGCGCATGCCGACCGACCCCTTCGGCGGCGGCGCGATCTACCACTCGATGTCGGTCGACGGGTACTTCTGCAGCATCCCCGGCCTCGTCGTGATCATGCCGAGCACGAGCTTCGACATCCACGGCCTGCTGCTCACCGCCGGCGACTACGACGGCCCCGTGATCTGCCTCGAGCCGAAGTGGATGTACCGCCAGTCCCTCGGGCCGGCCTTCCCCGGCGAGCCCACGGATCCGGCC
Organism: Alphaproteobacteria bacterium; assembly: GCA_020632875.1. Lineage (GTDB taxonomy): Bacteria > Myxococcota_A > UBA796 > UBA796 > JACKEQ01. The sequence goes on along the minus strand of JACKET010000037.1, from coordinate 2,707 downwards.
GAGATCCAGGCCATGAAGAAGGCCCTGATGCGCGCCGACGTGCCCGATATCGCCGACGTCCGCGTGCCGTTCGGCAAGGCCGCCATCCGCCGCGAGGGCTCCGACGTGACCGTCGTGGCCTGGGGCCGCGCCGTCTGGACCGCCATGGCGGCCGCCGAGACGCTCCAGAAGGAGGGGCTCTCCGCCGAGGTCATCGATCTCCGCACCCTGGTCCCGCCCGACATGGAGGCCGTGAAGAACAGCGTCGGCAAGACCGGCCGCCTGATCGTCGCCGCCGAAGACCGCACGTTCGGCGGCTTCGTCCGGCAGATCCAGGGCGACGTGGTGCAGGCGATGCCGGGCACGCCGACGAAGGCCCTCGGCCAGAAGCAGGTGCCGGGCATCGCGCAGAGCCTCGTGCTCGAAGACGCGACCATCCTGACGGCCGCCGACATCGTCGCCGCCGCGAAGGATCTCGCCCAGGTCGAGCTGAAGGGCGCGACGCGCACGATGTGGGTCCCGCCTCGATACTTCGTGGGCTGACGGGATCTCCTCCCGTGCGCGTGCCCGTGCGCGTGCGCGTGCCCGGTCACGCTGGGGCGGAACGGAACCCGGGGGGAGCATCGGAACGCCACGATCCCCGCTCCCCTCCATCAGCGCGTGCCGCCTCATCGGGCACGCGCACGCGCACGCGCACCGCCTGTCGGCTGGGCACGGGAGCCCGAGCGTGAACGCTCGGGCAGCTACTTCGGGGTGAACGTGACCGCGATCTCGGTCGGAACGCCGCCTTCGGGCGGGTTCGGCGGGACCGTGAACTGCCACTTCTTCAGGGCGTCCTGCACCGCCAGACCGAACGCGTCGGGGCAGCCGGAGGGTTGCACGTCGGTCGGGAGGCCCGTCGGGTCGACCACGAGGGACACGGTGCACGTGACGGGCCCCGTCTCTTCGGCGCCCTTCGGCCACTTGGGGGCCTTCTGCGCGACGGGCTCGATGCCGCTGTACTTCAGGCCGAGCACGGGCATCGACGCCGGATCGACAGTCGGCACGCCGTTGCCCTCGGCGTACGTGTAGCGGAGCGTGATGGCGCCGGGCGCCGCGACCCCCGACAGCACGACCTTCTCGGCCGCCATCTTCGTGCTCGCGCGGAACAGCTCGGGGCAGTCGGCCGCTGCGACATCCGCGGCGGTGGCCTTGCCCGTGGCGTCGTGCGCGATGGTCGCGATGCACGACGCGCCGCCCTTGATCATCGGGGGCCGGTCGGCCTCGGGGACCGCGGTGAGCGTGGGGGTTCCTGCGAAGGCGGACAGCGCGAGCGCGATCATCGGACGACCTCTCCGGGATCCGCGTCGACCGACACGAGATCGACCACCCCGGACCCGCCGGCCGCCAGCAGCATTCCCTGCGACTCGACCCCGCGGAGCATCGCGGGCTTGAGGTTCGCGACGATCACGACCGTTCGCCCGATCAGATCGGCGGGGGCGAACTTCGACGCGATGCCCGCCACGATCTGCCGCGGCTGGCCCTCGCCGGCGTCGACCTTCAGCACGAGCAGGCGGTCGGCATCGGGGTGCGGCGCGGCCTCGACGACCTTGCCGACCTTCAGGGCGACCTTCGCGAAGTCGGCGTACTCGATCTCGGCGGGAGGCTCGGGGGCCTTCGCCTTCTTGTCTTTCTTCGGCTTCTCGGCCTTCGCCGGTGCGGGCTCGGCAGCGAAGAGGCCCTGGATCGACGCGGGCAGCTCGCGGAACCGCGGGAACAGCGCATCGCCGACGGTAACGGCGGCGCCCTCGGTGAGCAACGCCAGCGGATCGTCGGCTGCACGCACCGCGCGGAAAGCCGCGGCTGCGTCGGCCTGACCGAGCTTGTGGAGCAGCTCTTCGCACTTGTCGGGCATCACGAACAGCTGCAGCGCCGCCGCGACGTTCGCGACCTCGAGCACGTGGCGCAGCACCGTCGACAGGCGCGCGGTGTCGCCGGCCTTGTTGAGCGCCCAGGGCTGGGTCTTCTCGATGTACGTGTTCGCGGCGCGCACGAGGACGTTCACCGCCTCGAGGGCCTTGTGGAACTGCAGCGTCTCGAGCTCGGTGTGCAGGTGGGACACGGCCTGCTCGGCGGCCTGCACGAGCTCGCGCTCGAGGTCGGTGCGCGCGCCGAGCGGCGGGACCTTCCCCCCGAGCCAGTTCGTCGTCATCGACAGGCCGCGGTGCGCGAGGTTGCCGAAGTCGTTGGCGAGGTCGTCGTTGTACCGGGAGTTGAAGCCCTCGTACGTGAAGCGCCCATCCGCACCGAACGCGATCTCGCGGAGCAGGAAGTACCGCACGGCGTCGAGGCCGTACGCATCCTTCAGCAGCCCGACCTCGATCGTGTTGCCGAGGGACTTGCTCATCTTCTCGCCGTCGCCGCTGACCCACCAGCCGTGGGCGTAGAGCGTCTTCGGCAGCGGGACCTCGAGCGCCATGAGCATCGTGATCCAGTACACCGCGTGCGTGGTCAGGATGTCTTTGCCGAGGAGCTGGAAGTCGGCGGGCCACACGTCTTCCCAGCCGCCGCCCGCGCCGTCGGGACGGTAGCCCGCGCCCGTGAGGTAGTTCAGCAGCGCGTCGAACCACACGTACGTGACGAAGTCGGTCGCGAACGGGATCTCGATGCCCCACCCCATCCGCGACTTCGGACGGCTGATGCACAGATCGCCGAGCCCCTTGTCGAGGAAGCCGAGGATCTCGTTCCG
>JACKET010000036.1 GCA_020632875.1 Alphaproteobacteria bacterium | reverse complement strand
GCGGACCTCCCGCACGTCGCGTCCCGCGACGATTCGTCCCGAAGCTACTCGGATCCGGGAGCCGTGCGCCAGTCGTGACACACTCGGAGGCCCTGGTGGCACGTGAATCCATGGACCTCTGCGACTCCCGTTCCGTCGTCGCCCTGATGCGCGACGGCGACCTCCGCGCGCTCGACGCCTTCAGCCGGTGCTACGGCGCCCGGCTCGTCGCCGTGGCGCGGTCCAGCTGCCGCCTCGCCGACGACGCGGAGGACGCCGTCCAGGACGCCATGGTCGAGGCGGCGCGCTCGATGGACCGCTACCGCGGCGAGGGCAGCCCGCTCGCATGGCTGTCGGCCCTCGTGGTGCACCGGTGCCACCGCATCGATCGCGGGCAGCGCAACGATCCGGCCCTGCACGTGCGGGACCTCGACACCGCGTGCCACTGCCACACGCCCGAGGGCCGCGCCGAGCACGCCGAGCTCGAAGAGCGCCTGACCGCCGCACTGCTCGCCCTCGATCCCACGGATCGGCTCGCCGTGATGCTGGCCGACGAGGGCCACACGGGGCCCGAGATCGCCAGCGAGCTGGGGCTGACCGCGAACGCCGTACGCAGCCGGCTCAAGCGAGCACGCAGCCGCCTCCGGAGCGATCTCGCCGATCTTCTCGGGTGACACACATCGGCGCCCTGGCGGCACTCCGGGACGACCCTGGAGGGATCATGTCCGAAGCCGACCTGTCCGCGATCCTCGCGAGCTCCCGTCTCGTCGTCGTCGCCTTCTCCTCACCCTGGTGCGCGCCGTGTCGCGCCGTGGAGCGCGCCCTCGACGCCGAGCTCCCCGGGCATCCGGCGATCGCCCGGGCCCACGTGGACATCGCCACCGAGCCGGCGACGGCGACGCGCTACGGGATCCGGTCGACGCCGACGCTGATCGGGTTCGCGGACGGGAAGCCGGTCGCCACCGCCGTGGGGTGGGCCGGGCCCCACGGGCTGAAGCGGTTCCTGCGGGATCTCACCGAACGGGCCTGATCCCGCGCCATGCCCGCGGTTTTCGAGCGCGGAGGCCCCGGCACAGCGGGGCTCCGCGAGCACGTGCCGGCCGGCGTACACCGACCCGTCATCGTCCTGCGATTGCAGGTAGGGCGTCGATCGAGCTACACGGTGCTGATTCACGGACGTCGGACCCATCGAAGGGCGCGCCCGTTCCGGAGACCTCCCATGCGCTTCCTCATCCCCCTCGCCGTCCTCGCCGGCTGTACGGGCTCCACCGACCCCGGGCAGCCCAACAACCCGACCCCGCCCGTCCCCGAGACGCTCACGGTGGTCGGCGCCGACGGCGTCACCCAGGTCGCGTTCGAAGATCGCGGGCCCCGCGTCGACGAGCTGTCCGACGCGTGGACCATCGGCTTCGAGCACATCGGGTTCGGCCGCGCCGACGCGATGAAGCCGATGGCCGAGGTCGAGCCCACCACCGACGGCGATCGGGTGGTCTACGGGCACGAGGGCATCCAGAGCTGGTACGTGAACCGGGTCGACGGGATGGAGCAGGGCTTCGACCTCGCCGAGAGCCCCGCCGGTCAGGGTCCGCTGCGCATCGACCTCGGCCTCCAGTCCGACCTGATCCCCATCCTCCGGCACGACCGCAAGGCGGTCAACCTGATCGGCATCGATGGGATGATCGAGGTCGAGTACGACTCGCTGTTCGCCTACGACTCCACCGGCGCCGAGATCGACAGCTGGATGGAGCTCGCGTGCACCGACAGCTGCGTGCTGACGCTCGTGGTCGACGACGCCGACGCGGTCTACCCGCTGACGGTCGACCCCCGCGTGTACGCGAACGTCCAGGTCGTCGACAAGCCGTTCAGCGGCAACCCCAGCAGCGAGCAGTTCGGGTACGCCGTCGCGGTCTCCGGCACCACCGCCGTCGTCGGGGATCCCGGCTACTCGGCCAATCCGAACACCGACATGGGCGCGGCGCACGTCTACACGTACAACTCCGGCACGGGGATGTGGGACAAGCAGGCCGATCTGCTCGGTGGCCTGGCTCAGAGCGACCGCTTCGGCACCAGCGTCGGCATCAACGGCAGCACCATCGTCGTCGGTGCGCCCGGCGCTCAGACGGTCACGGTCTACACGGGCTCTGGTGCAACCTGGACCCAGCAGGCGCTGCTCGCGCCCCCGAGCGCCCTCGACGCCTTCGGTACCAGCGTGGCGCTCAGCGGCGACCGGCTCGCCGTCGGTGCGCCCAATGCAACGAGCGCCCAGGGCCGGGTCGTGACGTACACCCGTGCGGGCACCATCTGGTCGAGCGGCTCGACCCTCCCCCTTCCCGGGGGCTCGCTGAACGGCAACGACCTGTTCGGCACCAGCGTGTCGATGGATGGCACGACGCTCGCTGTGGGCGCCCCCGGTGTCGACACTGCAGCGACCAACGGCGGTGCCGTGGCGGTGTACACGAACTCGGGCAGCTGGGCGTTCCAGACCTACCTGTTCGCGAGCGACGCCGTGAACAACATCGGGCTCGGCACGAGCGTGGCCGTGCTCGGCGATACCCTTGTGAGCGGCGCGCCCCGTACCGGCAACGTGAACACGGGCGATGCATACGTGTTCACCGGGTCCGGCGCGTCCTGGTCGCAGCAGGCCAAGCTCAGCCCCACCAACGCCACCTCGCCGGCGGGCAGCCGGTTCGGTTCTTCGGTGGCCCTGCGACTCAACCAGATCGTCGTCGGCGCCTACCGCCACAACCCCTCGTTCCGCGGCGCCGCGTACACGTACTACCGCAGCGGAACCACCTGGACCCAGGGCTCCATCCTGGCGACGGGCACGCCGAACAGTCAGAACGAGGGCTACTCGGTGGGGATCTCGACCACCGACGTGTTCACCGGAGCCCCGAACGGCTCGTCGAAGGGCAAGGTCTACATCTACCGGGTGCAGTCCGACAACGACGGCGACGGCTGGACCGCGTGCGGCGGCCTCGTGACCTCTCCGTGTGACTGCGATGACACGAACGCCGCCGTGAACCCCGATCAGACCGAGATCGAGGGCAACACGGTCGACGAAGACTGCGACGGGCTGCTGGCCATCTGCGGCACCGCGCCCAAGACCGGCTGCGACACCGATCTGGTCCTCACCGAGATCCTGTCGGATCCCGTCTCGGGCCTGGCCGCAGAGCGCTGGATCGAGATCCGCAACCTCAGCGCGCACCGCGTCGACCTCCGGAACATGCTGCTCGAAGCCGAGCGTGGCAGTGGCGCAGCCACGAACGCCGCCACGTTCACCGACAACCTGGTGGTCGCGGCCGGCAGCTACGCGGTCCTCGCTGGCAGCACCTCGAGCGGCTCCAACGGCGGGATCACCGGGGCGGGCGCGCTCCCGGCGGGCTTCACGCTGTACAGCGACGTCGACCTGCTGACGATCCGCCGTGCGTCGAGCCTCGGCATTCTCGACGAGATCAACATCGACGACGAGTACAGCACGGGCACCTCGCGTCCCGTCGGCGCCAGCATCGCCATGGATCCCGACTTCGACCTGTCGCTCGACAACCACAATCCGTTCCGGTGGTGTGACGCCCGCACGGCCTACGGCACCGGGCAGTTCGGCACGCCGGGCGCCGTGAACGACGATTGCGACTACTCGGTGTGCTTCACGGCCGAGTACACCTACCCCGATACGTCGACGTTCCAGGTGAACGGCGGGCTGCCCATCGAGGTCGCGTTCGTGTACGACCCCGACGGAACCGCCGGGAACGTGGGCATCGGCGTCCCGCCGTTCGACCTCGCCCGCTGGTTCTTCACGTCGAATGGCGGTGAAGGCATGTTCACGCGCACCACCACTGCGGGCACCGGCCAGGAGCTCGAGTTCACGTACCTGTTCGTGGACAACATGGGCGCGCCCGCCGGCAACGGAGCCATCTACCAGGCCACCCAGGCGTTCGGCACCAGCGCAATCACGGGCGGTACCATCATCCCGCCGGTGGGCTACCCGTTCGTGAGCGGCTCCTGGACCGTGGTGCCCTGCCCCTGATCGGGCCGGTCACTCGACCTGTACGTCGTCCAACATCACGAACCCGGCCGCGCTCCCGTGGCCGGGTCCGAACCTGAGCTCTACGGCCGCCACGTCCGAACGATCGAACGTGGCGTCGGTGCTCTCGAAGTCCTCGAGGGCGATACGCACGGTGACCATCTCGTTCGCCCAGCCCGAGAGCCCCGTCAGAGGGTCGAGTCGCGCATAGGGCGACGGGACGGCCGCGTACGCGGTGCTCGGCAGCTCGACCGCCGTGCCAGCGCCATCGACGAGGGCCACGCCGAACGACAGCGGCCCCGCGAGCGCCAGCGTCGCGGGATGCCGTGTCACCTGGCCGATGCGGACGGACACGGCGTCGCGCGCCGACAGATCCCGCGCACCCTGGGGGATCGCGACGGACCACACGGAGTCCCCGGACCAGCCGAACGTCGCACCGCGGGCGGGATCCGGGTCGGCATCGGACCAGGTGCTGCCGTTCGCCACATCGGTGCCGTCCCACGCGAAGTCCGTGTTCGCGTCGTCCTGGGCGCCCTCCGCCAGGGTGTCGACCGTCGCGGTGACCGGGGTTCCCCCGCTCGACGTCGCGGGGTCGGGGGACGTCTGGAAGTCGTCGAGCACCCACGCACCGGCCGGCCGGAACTGCACGCCGGCCGGGAGGCCCGTCGGCAGGGCCAGATCCTCAGGTGACCGCGCCAGGACCTCGCGCCAGACCGGGTCGTCGTGCAGCCAGGTCTCCGCCAGCGCGAGGTACACGCGACGGGCGACCGCGCGGACCTCGTCCCGCGTGAGGCGCGGCGTGAACGCTGCGCCGTCGTCGGGCCCGCAGCCGTCACAGAGGACGTCGTTGTGTGCCGCACCCTGGAGGTACGTCACGGCGATCGTCCCCTCGGCGCGCTGGAACAGCCGGTACCACTGGCACTGCGGACACGCCGTCAGGGCGCCGATGCTGAAGAGCCCGCCCGTCACGTCGCCATCGGCGCTCCCCGCGAGCTGGTGGTACGGCACGGCTCCCGGCGACCCCGGTACGGGCCCGAGGTAGGCGGTGGGCGCGATGCTGCTGATCACGGCGATGTCGCCCGCGTCGAAGGCCGTGACGCCCGCGGTGCCCGCGACGAGCTCGCCGTAGGCGCGCACCACGGCCTCGCCGCCGCGGCTGTGCCCCACGAGCATCACCCGCGAGCCGTCCACCCGTCCCGCGAGGTCGGGGTGCCGGGCGCCCGGGTCGGCCAGGAACGCATCGAGGTTCCCGAGCAGGTCCGAGGTCACGCTCACGACCCCGGCATCGGCATTCGCGGCATGCCGGAGGACGATGTGCCCCCAGCTCGCGAGATGCTCTGCCAGGTCGTCGTACATGGTGTGGTCGTGGCCCGTGCCGTGCGTGATCACGACGAGCGGGGCCGATCCCAGCGTCGCCAGCGCGTCGGGCCAGCTGACGCGCTGGTCCAGGTAGATCGAAGCGCCCGTGTAGTCCGCGCTGACCACGCCGTACGGGCCGGGCGCGCTGGGGTCGGGCATCACGAACAGGCCCGGCCCGTCGAGCCCATCGACGAGATCGCCCGGACCGAGCACACCGTCGCGATCGGCGTCCCAGACGAGGTCGTAGCGACCCGGTTGCCCCGACCCCGCCGCGGGAACGGCCAGGGGCCACGTGTTCGACGCGAGATCCCCGGCCACGACCGTCCGGACGTCGGGAGCGCCGCGCACGTCGACCAACGTCCGGTCGAGCAACCACGCGTCCCGGTCGCGCGACACCACCACGTAGAGATCGGCGGTCTGCCCCACCCGGTCGGGGTGGCGTGCGGGATCCAGCGCCGCCACCACCGGGGACCCGGTGGGCACGAGGCCGACGAAGCGCACCGGCGCGCCGCCCGCCGCCTCCACGCCCGCCAGGCCCGTGAACCGGCGCGCGCGCAGCGCCACCGGCGCGGGCGGGCCACACCCGGGCTGCTCCACCTCCAGCACGCCGTCCCCGCCGCCCAGCGCACGCACGTAAACGGCCTGCGGGAGCGCCACCTGCGTCGCCGTCCCACCGGCCGCCGTGTGGACCTCGAACCCCGTCGTGGCCGAGACGAACGCCCAGCCCACCCCATCGAGGTCCACCGGCGTCCACCCGACGACCCGCCAGCCATCCGCGGCGCCCACCGGTGCCGGGTCGACGGGGACGATGCGGAGGCCGGACGCGACGGTCAGCCCGCAGGGCGTCGCGGTGTCGAACGGCCCGCTGTCAGTGTCCGCGTCGGCGTCCGTGTCCGTGTCCGCGTCGGAATCGGTGTCCGCATCGGAATCGGTGTCCGCATCGGAATCGGTGTCCGCATCGGAATCGGTGTCCGCGTCGGAATCGGTGTCTGGCACGGTCGCGACGCGCTTGCACGAGACGAGCAGCGCCAGCAGCACGGTGAGCCTCATCGTCCTCCGCGCGTCAGTATAGCCGGGGTCTGGAGGCCCTCTGCAGGCCGCGGGACGGCTACCGGACCACGTGGGTCGCCGCCCACTCGGCGGCTTCCTCGACATCGTCGAACAGCCGCATCGGGTACGGCGGCTTGTTGATGCGGAGGAAGAAGTTGCCGGTCACCTCGGAGACCTTCGACTGCACCACGAGCGCCACGCAGGCGTTCTGCTTGCCGCCGATCTCGGCGAAGGCGCGACGCCCGCCGCGATCGGTGCGCGACTCGTTCGACAGCACGAGCACGGCGATGGGCGCGTCGCCCGGAAGGGCTTTGCGCGTGGCGTGCAGCATCTCGGCGGCGGTCTCCCAGGTCTGCAGCGCGCGCGGCACCTGGTCGACCACCACGAACCCCCGCGGATCGAGCCAGATCGTGGCGGTGGTGGTCGTGATGCACTGATCGGGTGGCGGACGGGTGAGGCTCACGGGGCATCTCCACGCAGGATGGCCTCGGCACCGGGACCGAGGGGCTGGCCGATGTGTTCCTTCACCCAGCTCGACGCCTCGGCCGGATCCCCGAACAGGCGCATGGGGTAAGGCGGATTGTTGATGCGGAGGAAGAAGTTGCCGGTCACCTCGGAGACCTTCGACCGGACGACGAGGGCGACACAGCCGAGCAGCTCGGCGCCGACCTCCTGAAACGCCCGTCGGGCGCCGCGATCGGTGCGGGACTCGTTCGCGAGCACCACCACGGCGGCGCGCTTGCCGGGCTCGGACAGCTGGACACCGGCCCGCATGAGCTCGCAGGCGGTCTCCCAGGTCTGGGTCGCGCGCGGCACCTGGTCCATGACGACGTACCCGTCGCGATGCAGGTACGCGACGCCCGACTGGCACTGGATGCTGCGGATGTAGTCGGTTGCGGTCATGCGGAAGGTCCGGGCGATGCCATGCATTCGATGATGCACCTGGAGGGCGTGACACCCAAGCACACTGCAGTGGCATGGGGAAAGTCTGGCTTCATCGCAGATTCGTCCCGCCCGCCGGCCATCCGGGGCACGCGACGCGTGGGGCGCTCACACGTCAGGTGACGCCGTCGGCATCCGACTCGGCTTCGGCGAGCGCAGCGCCCTTGCTACGGCACTGTGTGACGAGCCACTCGCGTGCGGACGCCTCGTCGCGGAACACCTTCATCGGGAACCGGGGCTTGTTCACCCGCAGGAAGAAGTTCACCAGCACGGTGCCCACGGCGCTCGTCAGCACCATCGCCACGACGTGCATCTCGGTCGCGCTCGCGATGCGTGCCCGCGCCTCTTTGTCGGTGGGCTGGCCGTTCATGAGCACCAGCACGCAGGCGGGGACCTCGGTGATGTCGCGGACGGCCTGGAGCAGCAGCTCGACCGTCTCGCGGGTCTGCCGGACGTGGGAGAACTGATCGACGACCACGTACCCTTCGGGCATGAGCTCGACCGTGCAGTGCGGTAGGTCGATGCGTTGCGGCAAGTTCCCCCCCGATTCAAGCGACAAATGGCGACGGTACGCCCAACTTGTCTGGAATACGCCTGACTGGTGTCGTTTGCAAGCCCAAAGTGTGACTCACACTCTCAGGCCGTGAGGATGTCCATCATACGGGCGAGCACGAGCTGGAGGTCGCGGCCCTTGGAGAGGATCGTGTGCGCACCCCGCTGGAGGCGTGCGCGATCGTCGTCGTCGATCTCCTTGGCGGTGAGGATGACGATGGGGATGGCGAACGACGGGTCCTCCTGGAGGGCATGCACCAGCTCGAACCCGTCCATCACGGGCATCATGAGGTCGAGCAGGATGACGTCGGGCGGGTCGCGCCGGATGATCTCGAGGGCCACGGAGCCGTCGTTGGCCTGGGACACCTGGAACCCCGCTCCGCGGAGCAGCCTCGACGCGACCGTGCGGGCGTCTTCGTCGTCGTCGACCACGAGCACCCGGCGCCGCGCGTCACCGGCGTGACGCCCGACGATGTCGAGCAGCCGCCGGCGGTCGACGGGCTTCGTGAGGTACTCGTCGGCACCCAGCGCGAACGCGCGCTGCGTGTCGTCGTGGATCGTGATCATCACCACGGGGATGTCGCAGACGACCGGATCGCTCTTGAGGCGGGCGAGCGTCGACCACCCGTCCATGTCGGGCATGAAGACGTCGAGGGTGATGAGCGCGGGCTTCACCGTGCGCGCGACCTCGAGCGCCTCGAGCCCGCCGTGCGAGGTCATCACCTGGCAGCCCAGCGGCGCGAGGTGGCGGCGCATGAGCTCGTGTGCCACGGGATCGTCGTCGACCACGAGCACGGTCGCGCCACTCGGCCGGTTCACACGGACCGGCGCGGGCTCGGGCGTGACGGCGGCCGCGTCGAACGGGAGGGAGAGCGAGAAGCAGGACCCCTCGCCCACGCGGCTGCGCACGGTGAGCGCGCCGCCCATCAGCTTGGCGAACCGGGCGCAGATCGCCAGGCCGAGCCCCGTTCCGCCGTGCAGGCGGGCCGTGTCGGCGCGTTCCTGCGTGAAGGGATCGAAGATCGCCGTGAGGCGATCGGGCGCGATGCCGATGCCCGTGTCTTCGACGTCGAAGTGGATGTTGCGACCGGGACTGGCGCCAGGCGCGGCCTGGAAGCCCAGCGGGTCGACCCGCACGCGTACCGTGATGGTGCCCCCGGTGGTGAACTTCGCCGCGTTGCCGAGCAGGTTGAGCAGCGTCTGTCGCAGCTTCATGTTGTCGGCGAGGAGGCCCACGGTGGTGCCGGGCTCGAGGTCGACGACCAGGCGGTTCGCGCGGGCCTCGATTGTCGGTCGCACCGTGTCGGCCACATCGCGCACGAGGGCCGAGACGACGATCGGCTCGCGGGTGATCTCCATCTTGCCGGCCTCGACCTTCGACAGGTCGAGCACGTCGCTGATCAGGCGGAGGAGGTGCTTCGCCGCCTTGAGGATCTTCTCCACGTCCTCGACGGTGTCCTCGACGCCGTCCATCATCGTGAGCTCGTCCTGGATGAGCTCGCCGTAGCCGATGATCGCGTTCAGCGGCGTGCGGAGCTCGTGGCTCATGTTCGCGAGGAACGTGGACTTCGCCGCATTCGCCGCGAGGGCCCGGTCGCGCGCCACACTGAGCTGCTGGGTCATGGCCTGCAGCTCTTCCACCATCATGTTCAGGCCGAGGCTCACCGCATCCGTGTGATCCTCGCCCCGCAGGCGCACGCTCACGTCGAAGTTCCCCGCGGAGAACTCGAGGAACACGGTGGACAGCTCGGTGAGGTAGTCGTCCAGGTCGTCCTGGCGGACCTTCAGGTCGCGGTAGGCGTCGACGAGTGGCGCGAGCGCGGCTGCGAGCTCGGGATCGACGTCGGGCCCCGGCGGATCGCCGGGCTCCCCGTCGAGGGTGCGTCGTACCCATCCGGCGATGAACGACAGTTCCGCAGGCCTCACCACATCCCCCCGATCGCGCTGGCCGCGCCGGGGCCGAATACCCCGAGCACCCCCATCTTGCCAGACCGGATGCGGTGGCGTGAACCCGGCGTCGGGTGCGCCCTCCCGAGCACCGGATCGCGAGGCGATCGCACGCGATCGTAGAGATTTTCTGACTCAGAAATCAGACCTGCAACCGTCACTTTCTGAGAGTGCAACAGCGATGCCATTGCGAACCCGCAAAAAAATTCTCGACGTGGAGCCCGACCTTGTGGAACGCTCATGTTGGGGGAGGTGAGCCACCGACTGATGCCCGTCGCAGAAGGGACGCATCGGGGGCCGCCAGTACATCGACATTCCGGGGGGGGGAAAGAATGGACAAGTGTGCCTTGAACCAGGTGGCGGGGTCCGTCTGGCGTACGCCGTCTGCCGTGGCCCTCGCGTGGCTGCTCGGAGCCGCGCCGGCCGCCGCACAGTCCGTCAACTTCACCGAGGTCAGCCAGGATCCCGCGATGGGTCTGTCGTACTCGCGGGCGCCCTCGTACAGCGTCGCGGGCACCTACGGCCTGCAGGAGGGTTCGCTGATCTCCCCCCTGCCGTTCGAGGTCTTCGCGGTCGCTCCGCACCGGTCGCAGGGGTTGCCCGGCGTGGCGATCCTAGACCACGACGGCGACGGCGATGCCGACGTGTACATCACCAACGGTCCGGGCGCCCCCAACAGCCTGTTCAGCAACCAGCTCGTGGAGACCGGTGAGTTCCGCTTCGTCGACGTGGGCGCCACGAGCGGCGCCGATGCCACTGCCCAGGACACGAACGGCGTGTGCTTCGGGGACATCGACAACGACGGCGACGAGGACATCCTCACGCTCGGACGCGGCGAGGCCAACCGCCTGCACGTCAACGACGGCACGGGGCACTTCACCCACATCCCCATGAGTGGCCTCGAGGGCGGCACGTACAGCCACATCGGCTGCTCCATGGGCGACATCGACGGAGACGGCCTGCTCGACGTGGTCGTCGGCAACTCGTTCGACATGAGCACCCAGCTCCCGCTCATCGTGTTCCCCTACTCGAACGAGCCCACGCAGCTCTACGTCAACCAGGGCGACGGCACGTTCGCGGACGTGAGCGCGTCGTCGGGCATCCTCGTGATGGACGCACTCACCGACGCGCCGCCGGACGCCACCACGATCACCTGGACCATCGCGATGGTCGACGTCGACCTCGACGGCGACATGGACATCCTCCAGGGCGACGACCAGGGCCCGGTACCCGAGACGACCCACGGCGGCTGGGACCGCGCCTACATGCACGTCTTCATCAACGACGGCACGGGCCACTTCGTCGACGAGGTCGTGAACCTCGGGCGCGACTCGGTCGCCTCCTGGATGGGGGTCGACTTCGCGGACTTCGACCACGACGGGAATCTCGACTGGTTCGGCGCCAACTTCGGCGACTACAACGCCGCGCCGCTCAACACCCCCTACGAGTTCCACCACTTCGCGACCCGCGCCCACTTCGGCAACGGCGACGGCACCTTCACCGAGCGCCCGGTCGTCGAGCCCACGTCGTTCTCGTGGGGCACCGCGGTCGCCGACCTCGACAACGACGGCGACCACGACGCGACCTACCACGGTGGCCTCGACATGGTGATGATGAAGCTCGCCGACAACCCCGGCGTCGTGATGATCAACGACGGCGACGGCAACTTCTCGACCGAGATCGGCGGCTACGACGCCAACTACTCGCACCGCTCGGTGCAGGGCCTCGCGTCGGGCGACCTGAACCAGGACGGCTTCATCGACATCGTCACCGCGTCCGACAACACCCTGCCGTACAACGCGCCGCTGCTGCTGTCCCAGGCCCAGTACGGCCACAAGCTCGACTCGACGGCCTTCTGGACCCCGATGTTCATGCCCGACCCGGGCGGCAGCGGCGGCTTCGTGTGGAACGGCATCCGCCTCGAGCCCGGCCAGATGACGATGGAGATCAACAACGCCGACTCCGGGAACCCGGCCGTGCGCGTGTCGGCGACGGGCAGCGTCGGGGTCACCACCCATGGTCGCCACAACCGCGGCGGGCTCGGTGCCATCGTCACGTTCGAGCCGCTCGGCCACCACGCCGACCCGATGATGCAGCCGATCACCGGCGGCAGCAGCTTCCTCTCCCAGCACGAGTCGGTCGCCCACTTCGGCCTCGGCAACCGCCACTCGGGCACGGTCGAGGTGCTGTGGAACGGCGGGCACCGCAATCGCCTCTACAACGTGCAGGCGGGCGAGGTGATCGACTTCCCCGAGATCGGCTGCTCGTACGACACGACCGACACGTTCACGGTCTACATGGGCTGCGTCGAGGGCGAGCTCGGTCAGCTGCGGAGCGCCGGCGTCATCGGCTGGTCGCAGTACCACCGGTACCGCACGAGCATGATGGTCGCCTACCTGACCCACTGACGGTGCGGGGCGCGGCCGGTCCCTCTGGATCGCGTCGCGCCCCCGCTCGGCTCGGCTCTATCGCGCTCTGTTCTCACATCCCGATGCCTTCACGAAACTGGTACCAGTTTCGCGGGCGGACGGGTGTACCACCTCACGACACCAGGACTGGAAGGGTGACCATGATGCAGCGACGCAACTTCTGGAGCATGTCGGTGGTCTTCGCGCTCGTGACGGCGGGCTGTACGGTTCCGCTCGAGCCGGATTCCGCAGAGCTCTCCGTCCAGGCGCGTCGTGGCGGGGGACACCATGGCGGAGGCCACGGGAACCACGGCCGCATCGCCCGGCTCCGCGACCAGATCGACCAGTTCGGCGTCGAGGTGCTCCCGCCGCCGCCCACGCCCTCCCCCGAGCTCTACGCGTTGGGTCAGGCGCTGGCGTTCGACCCCATCCTGAGCGGCAACCGCGACATCGCGTGCCTCACCTGCCACCACCCGACCCTCGGCTCGGACGACAACCGCCCGCTGCCCCTCGGCACCGGGGCCAGTGGGCTCGGGATGGACCGCAGCGGGCCCGGCCTCATCGTGCCGCGCAACGCCCCCGAGCTCTTCAACCGGCACGGCTTCGACAACATGTTCTGGGACAGCCGGGTGCGGATCGACGAGCAGGGCCGGTTCGTGACCCCCGCCGCCTCGCAGCTGACGCCCGAGATGGAGCAGGTGCTCTACGACGGCTACGGCGCGCTCGGGGCCCAGGCGATGTTCCCCGTGACCTCGCGCACCGAGATGCGCGGCCAGCTCGGCCAGAGCGAGCTGGGCGACATCCCCGACATGCAGTTCACGCTCATCTGGAACGCGCTCATGGCGCGCCTCGGCGACATCCCCGAGTACGTCACCATGTTCGAGGCCGCGTATCCGGGCACCGACTTCGAGGACATGAACTTCGCGCACGCCGGCAACGCGATCGGCGCGTTCGAGGCCCAGAGCTTCTACTTCATGGGCAGCCCGTTCATGCAGTTCGTGGCCGGCGACGACTCCGCGATGACCGCCGAGCAGATCGAAGGGGCCATCGACTACTTCGACGCGGGATGCGGGAACTGCCACGGCGGGCCCATGCTGTCCGACGCGCGCCATCACAACACCGGTGTGCCGCAGATCGGCACGGGGACCCGCGGCGGCCCGACGAACAACGACGACTTCGGGTTCGTGCTCACCTCGGGCTCGCCCCGCGACCGCTACGCGTTCCGCTCGCCGAGCCTCCACAACGTCGAGCTCACGGGCCCCTGGGGCCACGCCGGGCAGTTCGGCGACCTGCGCACGTACGCCGAGCACTACATCGACATCGAAGACGCGCTCCGCACCTGGGACCCCTACGACCAGGTCATCGACCCGGCGCTGCGGAACACCCAGTACGACAACATCGACGAGGTGCTCTCGACGCTCTCGCCCGGTGTGGCGGGCGGCGTGCCGGCGCACCTCATCAGCGACGAGATGATGGTGTTCTTCGGCGCGCTGACCGACCCGGCGGCCGAAGACCTCAGCGCGTTCGTCCCGGCGACCGTTCCGAGCGGTCTGCCTCCCGGGGGCATCTGACCGCGGCAGGGGCGGGGCGCGCAGCCATGCGCTGGCGCGAATGCGGAGACATCGAATAGAATGGGGCACCCTCCCCGGCCTCTCGGGCCTCCCCTCCCCCTCCCCTCCCCCCGAAAACACCATGACCGCTCGTGGACCCGTCTACGTCCAGCTCGGACTGTTCGGTGGCACCGGCACGATCGAGGGCACCCACCTCGTCGCCGCCCACTCCCGCATCCTGGCCGACGGCACCGAGGTGTACGTCGCCGAGTACCGCCGCTGGAACCGCGGCCGCCAGGCCTACGTGCCGGCGGGGATGCCGCGCTCGCCGCGGCCCCGCGATGCCGACCAGCCCGGCCTCTTCGATCGACCTCCGCATGTCATGGAGGAGCTCGAGATGTGGCCGGGTGCCTGGCAGCTGCCGCTGTGGCCGGCCTGATTCACTCGGGAGCGTCTTCCCCCGCCTCGGAGGACGTTCGGCTCACCACGAACTCCACACGCTGCGTCGGTGCGTCGCCGCGCAGCGTGAAGGTGCAGGCGTCGTAGTCCGGCAGGTCCTTCACGAGCGCCTCGCCGTTCTCGAGGTGCACGCGACGCGGGAGCCGCCCCTCGTCGCACCGGACCGTGACCTTCTCCCAGTCGCCCGCGGTGGACAGGTGGGCCACGCCGTCACCGTGGGGACGGCTGAGGCGGGTGCTCACCCACTCCCGCACCTGCCACGGCACGATCGCGCGGAGCAGGGAGAACCGGCTGCGGCCCCCGATGCCGCCGAGCATCACGACGCCGCCGCCGGACTCGGGCGAGCACACGTGCGTCTCGACGGGCTCGGTCGCGGTGGCCGGCGTACCGGCGACGAGCGCCGCGCCGAGGCCCGCGAGCCTGGCGAGACGCGTCGCCGGGCCCGGTCGGGCGGTCACCTTCACGCACGGTGGCTCGTCGGGGGCCCAGACCGCCACGCGCTTCGCGATCGGGCCGAGCCGGTCGAGGTCGACGACCGGCTTGTCGCACTTCGCGCAGTGCCAGCCGCACCCCGTCTCCGGCATGTCCTGAAGCCGCTCCGTGCACCGGAACGCGAGCTCGATCCGCATCGTGGCCTCCCGTCATGGAGTGCAGACCGCAGCGCAGTCGTGAAGTTCCGCCGTCGACGTCAGCACGTGGGGTCGGAGAGATCCGCGCGCACCACGAGCGTCTTGTACACGACCAGCGCCCCGTCGTCGGCCTGGTACCAGTCGAAGATCAGGCTGCCGTCGTTGTTCGACCGGAAGATGTTGTCCTGAGCGTTGGGCGTGTCGGGCTGGCCGTGCGGGCTGTACACGGGGTGGTTCGCGAACACGTCGGCGAGCAGGGTCGGGTCGAAGCCGAACTGCGACGTGAGCGAGGCCTGCCCCCCGGCCGTCCGGACCTGGAAGTGGATGTGGACGGCCCGCCCGGAGTACCAGCCGGGCATGCAGGTGTCGAAGTCGACGCGCCCGTCGGCATCCGTCGTCTGCATGCCGCGGAACCAGCGGCCCGCGCGGGCTTCGCTGTCGCCGTCCGTGCACATCGTCGCCGCGTCGGCGCCGGAGTACAGCCCGCTCGGAGAGCAGTGCCACACGTCGACGACGACGCCGGCCACCGGGTTGCAGTCGGTGTCGACGACGCGGAACGCGAGCCGCATGGGCAGCCCGTCGACCCCCTCGGAGATGTCGCGGCGCTCGATCGTCTCGGCGTAGCACGGCCCCAGCGTCAGCTCGCATTCCTGCACGCAGGTGTCGTCGAAGGTCACGGCGTAAGCGGCAGCGAGGGACG
This sequence comes from Alphaproteobacteria bacterium, assembly GCA_020632875.1. Taxonomy (GTDB): domain Bacteria; phylum Myxococcota_A; class UBA796; order UBA796; genus JACKEQ01. The sequence goes on along the minus strand of JACKET010000036.1, from coordinate 2,179 downwards.
CCGTGCCGCCGGTGGCCCACGTCCCGACGGCGGTGTCGCCGGACACGGCGGTGTCGTCGAGGGTCCCCGGGCGTTCGCCGAGATCGACGCACGCGAGGGCGGTGACGCTCGCGAGCCCCGCGAGGACGGTTCGGCGATCGGGACGGAACGGGTCGGACATGGGACCTCCAGGTTTCAGGAACAGGCGTATTCCCCGGGTCCTTTCGGACTCCTGAACGCCGCGTTCAGATCCCCGCAAGGTCGACGCGATACCGGAAGCCCGTGCCCACCGTTCTGCTGGTCGAAGACGACGCCTCCCTCGGGGAGCAGGTACGCGCCCACCTCGAGGGCATGGGCCTGCACGTGATCTGGTGGACGCGTGGGCACGCCGTCGACCCGGCCATGCCGCCCGCCGTCGACCTCGTGGTGCTCGACCTGATGCTGCCCGGGCGATCCGGCTTCGAGGTGCTCTCCGACCTCCGCCGTGGCTCGGACGTGCCGGTGCTCGTGCTCTCCGCGCGCGACGGCTCCGCCGACAAGGTCGAGGCGCTGAAGCGTGGCGCCGACGACTACATGACGAAGCCCTTCTGGCCCGAGGAGCTCGTCGAGCGCGTGCGGGCGAGGCTCCGCCGGCCCGTGCTCCAGCGGACGAACCGCGTCGAGCTCGGCGACCTCGCCATCGACTTCGAGCGGCGCCAGGTCTGGGTGGACGGCGCCGAGGTCCACCTGGCGCCCGCCGAGTACGGCATCCTCGAGGCCCTCGCCCGCCGGCCGGGGGCCGCGGTGACCCGCCGCTGGCTCGTCGCGAACGTGCTCGACCCCGACCGCGAGGGCAACGAACGCACGCTGGACGTGCACGTGTCGCGACTGCGGCGAAAGCTCGGCACCGGCTTCGTCGACACCGTGTGGGGCATCGGGTACCGCCTGGCCGGCGCGCGGATCGACCCGTGAGGCTGCGCGCGCGGATGGCCTTGGTGGCCGGGCTCGTCGCGCTGCCGCAGCTCGTCGGGCTCGTGTGGTGGGACGGGATGTCGCGCCACCAGGCCGCGGAGGCCGTCCTGGCGGGCCTGTTGGAGCGGGCGCTGTCGGAGCCCGACGGGGAGCGCGCCTGTCGCGCGGATCCCACCGCGTGGACCCGGCGGCTCGACCCCGGGCCGCGGCACGGGCCCGGACACCGGCCGGGGCCGCCGCCCCAGGGGCCACGGGTCCGACCGCCGGAGCTCGAGGTCTACGGGGACGACGCCCTTCCCGCCGATGTCGCCTCCGCGGTGGCCGAGAGCGGCGTCACCGCGATCGGCAGCGCATTCACGTCGGACGTCGCGGTCGTCGCGCGCACCGGCTGGGGCGGGCCCTGCGCGGTGGCCGTCGTGCGCGGCAGCACCGCACCGGGCTTCCTGGGCAGCGTGCTCCCGGCGAGCCCGCTGTGGATCGCGCCCGTCGTGCTGGTCGCCACGGTGATGTGGCTCGCGGTCGGCCCGCCGGTGCGGCGTCTGCGGTACCTGACGGAGGCCGTGCGCGAAGGCCGCCATCCCGTGGAGGTCGACGGGGGCGACGAGATCGCCGAGCTGTCGCGGGCATTCGACGCCGCGGCGGGAGCGCTGCGCGACGAGGCCGAGGCCCGCCGCGACCGCGAGGCGGCGCTGCGCGACTTCGTGGCGAACACCACACACGACGTGCGGATCCCGCTCACGGTCCTGCGCGGGCACCTGGTCTCCCTCGAGGGCGGCGACGACCCCGAGGCGCTGCGGGGGGCCATGCGCGAGGCCCACTACATCGGCACGCTGCTCGACGATCTCGCCGCGCAGGCCCGGATGCAGGACCCCCAGCCGCTGGTGGGGGTGGACCTCGGGCCCCTGGTCGAGCGGGTGGTCGCCCGGCACACGCCGATCGCGCGCCGCAGCGGCATCGAGCTCGTCCACGCCGTGCCGGATGGGCCCGTGAGCGTCGAGGCGGACGTCACGTTGGTCGAGCAGGCCGTGTCGAACCTCGTCTACAACGCCATCCGTCACAACCGGGAGGGCGGACACGTCGCTGTCGTCCTCGAGGCCGAGGCGCCCGGATTCGCCATCGACGTGCTGGACGACGGTCCCGGCGTGGAGCCCGACGCGCTCGCACGCCTCACGGAGCGCGGCTTCGTGGGCCAGGGCTCGCGCAACCGCGACTCCGCGGGCGAAGGCCTCGGGCTGCACATCGTGGCCCG
>JACKET010000035.1 GCA_020632875.1 Alphaproteobacteria bacterium | reverse complement strand
CTCACGAACGGGTCGGACGCGGTGACGGCCACGCCGAACCCCTCGCCCGCGGCGAAGTCGATCGAGCCCGCCAGCGCGGTCGCCTCGACGGGCAGCAGCGCGTCGGCGCCCGGTCCGCCGCCGACCTCGCCGTCGGCGTTCGCACCCCACCCGAGGACCGTGCCGTCGGCCAGCAGCGCGAAGCTCGTCGCGTGCCCCGCTCGGATCGCGGCGATCGGGCTCGTCCACGCGGTCGTGTCGACGAGCTGCGGCATGTCGCGATCGAGCGCGTCGCCCAGGCCGAGGCGGCCGGACCCGCCCTCGCCCCAGGCCCACAGCGCGCCGTCGTCGTCCAACGCGAGCGCGTGCCCCTCGCCGACCGAGATCGCGACGACGCGCGAGAGCGTGGGGATCTGCGTTGGCGTCGTGGCGGGTGTCCCCCCGAGCCCGATGCCGTCGAGGTCGCCGCCCCACGCCCACACCGTGCCGTCGGTCGCGAGCGCAAGGGAGAACGAGCCTCCCGCTTCGACCGCGGCGAACGCGATGCCCGGCGGGAGCCCGCTCGTCGACACGGGGCGAGGCGTCGCGGCGAGCGCGTCGGTCGTCCCGTCGCCGAGCTGTGCGACGTCGTTGCGGCCCCACGCCCACAGGGCTCCGGCCGCGTCGATCGCCACCGAGTGGTGGGCCCCGGCAGTCACGGCGACGGCCCCGCTCAGGGCGGTCAGCTCGACGGGGCTGCGCGCGTCGTTCCCCACGTCGTCGTTCCCGACCGCGCCGAACTCGTTGGAGCCCCAGCTCCACACGCTCCCCGTGGCGTCGAGCAGCACGACGTGGCCGGCACCCGCATCGAGCTGCACGACCGCGAGGCCCTCGAGCGCCGGGGCCTGCACGGGGACGAGCGACGAGCCCGTCCACGGCGCCGCGTACGAGGGGTACCCGTCTCCGAGGACGCCGTACCCGTTGGAGCCCCAGACCCAGGGCGAGCCCGCGCCGTCGAGCGCGATGGCGAATCCGTTCCCGGTCGCGACCCGCGAAGACACGGGCCAGACGCCGCTGAAGGGCGGGTCGGTGTCCGTGTCGGCGTCCGTGTCGGTGTCGGCGTCCGTGTCGGTGTCGGCGTCCGTGTCGGTGTCGGCGTCCGTGTCGGCGTCCGTGTCCGCATCGGTGTCGGCGTCCGTGTCGGAGTCGGCGTCCGCATCGGTGTCGGCGTCGCTGTCGGTGTCCGCATCGCTGTCGGTGTCGGCGTCCGCGTCGGAGTCCGTATCGGCGTCGGCGTCCGCGTCAGCGTCGGCGTCGGGATCCGGGTCCGTCTTTCCGGACGTGCACGCGAGGATGAGAACCAGGGGGAAGAACCGCATTTTTCATGCCTCCGGTTCGAGGGTAGCCACCCATCGGGTCGCCGCCCGCTCCGGAGCGCGGGGTTTTCGATTCGAAAACCCGGTTCCCGCCTCGCTCGAAGCCCTCGGAGCTCAGGGGCAGTCGGCCAGGGCCACGGGGCTCGCGTGCTCCGAAGCGACGAGCCAGACGAGCGGCCCGGACTCTCCGGAGGGCACGGCGCTCGCGAACACCTCGATGCGGCCGTCCGTCGCGAAGAGCACCTGCACGCCGCGCGCCCACATGCACGTGGAATCGCCGGTCCGTACGAGGTCTCCGTGCTCCCCCGTCCGCGCGTGTCCGACCTCGAGGGTTCGCAGTGGGGAGGGGGGCGGCGGCTCGAAGTGCGGCGCGCGCACGGGATCGCGCTCCAGCAGGGGCCTCCCGAGCGTGCGGCCGATGACCGCGTCGACGTCGAAGTACCCGTCGACGGGCGTGTCGCGCTCGAACACCCACGCCATCTCGACATCGTCGGTCGTGAGGGCCGTGCCCGCGGGGACGTCGCGCTCCGCCACCACGATCCAGTCGTGCGTATCGGGCTCGCAGGCCAACAGCAGCGCGATCAGGGACATTCAGGAGCCTCCCGCGCGAGGGTCGCCTCGCCGAGACCCTCGACGAGAGCAGCGTCGAGGGTGGCGAGTGGCAGATCGACGCGCACCGCGCGAAGGGTCGTGCGGACCGGGTCGCCGAGCGCTGCGACCGGAGCCGTGCGCGTCTCGATCGCGCCGACGACGCCGTGTCTCCACGCACACCCCTCGCGCACGAGCACCACCGGGTCTCCGGGCTCCACGCCTGCGGGGCCCGCGTCGAGCCAGACCCCGCGGAGGTCCGTGGACACGGGCCGGGCGACCCGCCGGCCCGCGATCGGATCGAGCCGCCCGGCATGCACGACCTGCCCGGCCAACACGTCCATCGCGAGGCGGGTCCCGTCGAGGAGCGCGGGGCTCCGGCCCTCGCGCGAGACGAGGGTCGACGAGAGGTCGCGCCGTTCGAGATCGGCAGGACCGAGGCGGTGCCCCGCTGGCAGTTCCCGGACGGCGACCCAGACCGACCGGTCGTCCACGGATCCGAGCACCATGTTCCGGGCGAGCGGAGCGGCGAAGAGCCCGATGACGCCGATCGAGAGCACGGCGTAGACGAGATCCCAGCCCAGCACGCGGGCCCGCTTGCGCAACGACCCGGGATCACCGAGCAGGACGAGCGGCGCGACCAGACCGACCACGGCGCCAGGGACGAACCACCCGACGCCGAGCACAGCGACAGCCACGTAACCGACCGGCACGGGGAGCAGCAGGGACAGGAGCTCGCGACTCAGTCCCCGCCCGGTCGACCGGTCCTCGGTCGCTTCGCCGGGCTCCGGCATGCCCGCACCGAACAGCATGGCCTGGACGAGCCACAGGGTGGCCCCGAAGCCCAGGAATGCGGCGAACTGGAGGAGGAACCCCGTGCCCACCACCGTCGGGCCCCACTCCCGCGGGAGCCAGGCGAACGGCACGAGCGGCGGCGCATCCCCCAGGAGGGCCACCATCCACGGCGCGAGGAGCACGAACGAGGCCAGGAGGGTCGCGAGGGCCGTGCCACCCGTCACGCCCCAGGCCCGCGGGGACAGGACCCGTCGCATCAGGAGCCGGCGTCGCTCCCGGGTGTCGTAGCCGAGCATCAAGCCCTTCCGGGCGTTCGCCCAAGTGAGGTCGGCGCGAGCGAAGCAGTAGGTCTCGACGCCGAACACGACGAGGAAGGCGACCGCGAGCGACCACGAGAATCCGAACCAGACCATCACGCCATCGGGGAGCATCCGTGCGCTCCCGACGCTGCCGTGCGCGAGGAGCTGCACGACAGCGACGGCCGGGAGAACGAGCAGGAGCGCGACCAGGAACACCGCGAAGGCCAGCCCTGCGAGGCGGGTGGAGGACCACTTCATCGCCAGCCCCCGCAGTCCTTCGACGGTGCCCACACCGTGTCGGGCTCGGGATAGGGCACGACGGGGACGACCTCCAGCGACCGCTCGCAGACCCGCAGGTTCGTCAGGCGCCCGAGCTCCTCCAACAGGACGGGGGCCTGCGACGCGTCCCCGGCCCGCTCCAGGACACGAACGGTGCCCGCCCCGTCCAGCACCCCCACCGCGACGTGGGTTCCCGACAGCGCCAGCGCGGATACCGGGCCCGTCCCACGGGGGACCGTGACGAGCGGGGGATCGGACCACACCCTGCCTGAGCGTCCCCCCACCACGACGGCCTTCTCGCGGCTCGCCGCGGTGGAGGCTTCCGCGAGGGTCGGGCCGCGGAACGGGGGCAGGTGCTCGATCAGCTTCCACGAGCCCCCGTCGAAGTCCGTGCGCAGGACGAGGGCTCGCCCCGTGGCATCGATCCCGCCGTAGAGGTCGCCGGTCGACCACGCCGCGCGCAGCGGGCCGCGGGTGTCGAAGACGTGGAACGGGTCGACCTCGAGCAGCTCGAAGCGCCAGAGCGCGCCGCTCGTGCTGCCCAGGAACCCGCGTCCCTCGACATCGAAAGCTGCGGCCTCGATGCGTCCAGAGCCGTACACCGGCATTCCCGGCGCGTCTTCGCCGAGTCGGAAGAGGACGCCGTCGGTACCGTCCTGCGCCGAAGCGAGCGCGAAGCGCCCGTCGGGTGACACCCAGATCCGATCGGGGTCACGCACCGCACCCGGGAGCGTGCGCTCCGTGCCGTCGGGTGCCACGACCCGGATCCCCGAGTCCGCGCCCAGCACCACGTCGCCCGCGTCGGTGAGCGCCCATCCGGGCCCGCCGGCACGGGTCCATTCGCGCACGATCTCGCCGCTCCCCGACCGCTCCACGTAGCGGACCTCGGGCTCCCCTGGTCCCAGGGGGGCCGGCCAGCCCGGGATCGTCGCGACCCCGGCGCTCACCGACGCGACGCGGTGCTCGAGCGCGCGGACCGCCACCACCGGGAGCGGAGCCGCTGGCGTGCGCCAGAGCTCCCGCCCGGCGTGGGAGACCGCCACGGATCCGTCGACCCCGCCGGACACCACGCGATCCCCGTCGAGCGCCAGCGCCAGCGCCCCGCCCTCCTGCTCGGTAGCGAGCGCGGAGCGCACGAGCCCGTCGAGGTCCCAGACCCGCACCGTGCGACCCGAGGCGACGGCCAGGTGGGCGCCGTCCTCCCGGATCGCGATGTCGCGGACGTCCAGCAAGGCGAGCTCGTGCACCTCGAGCCGCTCGAGGTCCCACAGGCGCAGCCCTTCGGGACAGCCGACGACCACCCACGGCCCGTTCGAGTCGGTCGGACCCAGGGGTAGGCACGGGATCCGGTCGGGCGACACCGTGCGAGCGCCGTTCGAGAAGCGGAGGCGACCGTCCTCCAGGTCGACGCGCCACGGGCCGGGCGCGCGCATGGGCTCCGTCGGCTCCACGGCCTCCCCGCTCCGGACGTCGAATGCGTGGCGCCCGCCCGCGGTGTCGGCGACCACGTGGTCCCCGGCGAACCCGACCTGCAGCACCGGTGCCGGGAGCGGGTGGTGGCGATGGGCATCCAGGCCTGTCCGCGCCGTCCACAGCGCGCTTCGATCCACCCAGTCGAGAGCGCCCTCGTCGAGCGCGTGGCGCGCGAACACCCGGAGAAGCGCGACGGCGCTCGCTTCCTGCCCGTGTCTCGCCTCAGTCGCGGCCACGAGGCGAACGGTGCGCTGGTCGGCTTCGACCCGGAGTCGCTCGGACGTGCCCCACAGCCCGAGGACGACGAAGAGCCCGACCCACAGCACGGTCCCCGCGAGAAGCAGCAGCTGGCGCCGACGCCGGTTGCCCCGGGCCTCCCGCGTGCTGGACGCCGTCAGGAAGGCGCGTTCGCCGTCGGTGAGCGCCATGCCCTCCGTGTGCCGCAGCGCGAGGTCCAGCGGGCTCCCCCGCCACAGCAGGTCGATCGAGCGCCCGTTGCCCTCCCAGTCCTCGACGGCCCGCTGGATACGCGCCCGCTGTCGCTGGCCCTCCCGGTCCTCGTCCCGCCACTGGGCGAGCGTCTCCCAGTGCTGCAGCAGGGCCTCGTGGACGAGCTCGACCACGGCCGACCCGGCCCGGTCCTCGCGAACCACCAGCAACCGGGCGGCGATGAGCCGGTCCACCACCGCGCGGTACTCGTCGCCCAGCCCGTCCAGCGTGGCACGGGGGACGAGGGCTCGCGTCCCCATCGGGCTCACGAGCCGCAGGAACACGTCGCGGGCGGCCTCCCGGCCGGCGGGAGTGAATCCCGAGAGCGTGTGCTCCGCGTGGTGCGCGAGCGCGCCCACCACGCCGCCGACCTCGCCGTACGCCTCGCGCGTGAGGCACGTGTACGCCGTGTTGCGGGCGTCCCACATGCGGTCGGCGCAGAACTGGAGGAGCGCCAGCGCGGTCGGCGACTCTTCGACGCTGCGCACCATCTCCTCGACCAGGTCGTCGTCTTCGAAGCGGTATCCGAAGGCCTGGGCCGGTGCGACGAGGATCTCCTTGAGGGCGTCGCGGTCGGGGGTCGTCACGACCTCCACCTGCCGGGCGTACCGCCCCCGGAGCGACGGGATCGAAGCCAGGCGCGCGAAGAAGTCCTCGCGCACGACGAACACGACCCGGTGGGGCTCGCCCCGCCCGAGCAGCCCAGCGGCGAAGCCCTCGGCGGCGTCGGGCTCCGCGAGGGTCAACAGCTCCTCGGCCTGGTCCACCACGACGCAGAGCGGTCGCTCGGAGGACGTGGGGAGCGATTCGAGCGACGGTCGCGCACCGGGCAGCAGGATCACGACCTCGTGATCGGCGAGCCGCGGCAGCACGCCGGCCCGCACCAGCGAGGACTTCCCGCTCCCGCTCGGACCCGTGACCGTCACGACGGGATGGCGGCGGATCCGGTTCGCCAGCGAGGCCGCCTGCTCGTCCCGGCCGAAGAAGAGCGCGGCGTGCTCGGGCTGGAAGCTGTCGAGCCCGCGGTACGGGCGCTCCATCGCGTCGGGCGGTTCCGTGGCCTCCACAGCGAACAGGGAGGGCCCGAGCACCTCCCAGATGTCCTCGTCGACGTGCTGGGCCATCGAGGGCACGGCCAGGTACACGGCACCCCCGCGACGTCGCCCCTGGTCGAGCAGGAAGACCTCTTCGGGCGCGTCGGGCGTGGGCCGCCGGAAGAGAGCCACGGGATGCAGGTCGAGGACGGGCCGGTCGCCGGGCCCGAGCAGCATCACGTGGCCCGCCTCGCAGGGCACCTCGAACGGCCGACGCCGCCAGCGGCCGCGCCCCGGGGTCGTGCCGCGCAGCCGCCACGCCTGCCCGTCGCCGAGGGGGACGACCCATTCGTAGGCCTCCCAGAGCGGACGGAGCTCGCGCAGCAGAGCCTCGAGCTGGGCCTCGCGCCGATCGACGAGGGCCTGGGCCTCTTCTGCCGTGCCCGTGGCTCCGTGGGCGACGGTCTCGTTCTTCCGCATCTGGAGCAGGGGCTCCAGTCGCGCAGTCAGCTTGCTGCGCTTGCCGTGGAACAGCTGGACGAGCTCGGGGACCGGGTGCGCTTCGGGGGTGCCGGCCCAGGGCTGGAGCAGCCCGCGCGCGAGGCCCACCCACTGGCCGTCGGTGAGGCCGCGGGTGCGCAGCGTCTCGAGCAGCTCGATCGTGTGCGGCGCGGTGGGCTCGGGGCCGGGCCCAGCGGCGTGTCGGCCCGCGATGGCGAGGGCCGCGAGCAGCCGGATGGCCGTGCGGCCCACCTCGACGATCCGGTCCCGCCGCTCGTGGGCGTTCTCGGCAGCGAGGAGGCCGGTGACCGCGTCTGCCATCGGGACCGGGTCCCGGGCGACGATCGTGTCGATCAGCGCGGTGTCGAGGAGCATGGACCGCCGACTATGGCCTGAGCGCGCACGTGGCTACAAGGCCGCACGGCGCGGGCGGTTCTCGATCGGCGACGATTCAGCGGAACCAGATCTTCAGACCGTGGCCCCAGTGCGACTGGTAGTCGGTGGTCAGGACCCCACCGAAGTCACACGTGCAGATGCCGGAGAAGTGCGCCAGCGTGTCGACCTCGGTTCGCATGTGGATGGCGCCACAGCTCGCGCTGATGACCATCCCGTCGAGCATCGTCGCCCCCGACGGCGCTCCCGTCCCCGAGGTCTGGGTGATCGTGCCGCTCACGCAGTCGGCCGTGAGGTCGACGTCGCTGCAGACCAGGGTCGGGGTGTTGTCCGCCTGGAACCACGCACCCACAGCCGCGGCGGGTGCCGCCTTGTACCAGGAGCGGAACAGGACGCCGTCGGACTGCTGGAACAGATCGAAGCGGGCGACCACCGTGTGGGCCGTGAGGTAGGGCTCGAACACGGTGGCACCCCACGAGGACGGCGAGCCGCCGAATTCCTCGGTATCGGTGACCAGCGGCGTCGGGTTGTTGCCGGCCACGAACCAGTCCCCCGGCTCGACCACGTCGTTGGCGTTCGCCCGGTGGACACGCGCCATCAGCGTCCAGCCCCCGCCATCCGTGACCATGTCGCAGGTGGCCTGGAAGGGCGCCGCGCCGGACGGGTCGATCCAGTAGGTCCCGCTCTGGGTCACGCCGAGATCGAGGAGCTCGCGACACGTGTCTCCGGCAGTGGCTGGCGACTGTCCGGGCCCCATTCCGGTGTCGGTGTCCGTATCGGCGTCCGTGTCGGCGTCCGTGTCGGCGTCCGTGTCGGAGTCCGTATCCGCGTCCGTGTCCGTGTCCGAATCGGTATCCGCGTCCGTGTCGGAGTCGGTGTCCGCGTCGGTATCGGAGTCCGTGTCTGCATCGGTGTCCGCGTCGGTATCGGAGTCCGTGTCCGCATCGGTGTCCGCGTCGGTATCGGAGTCCGTGTCCGCATCCGTATCTGAGTCCGTGTCCGCATCCGTATCGGAGTCCGTGTCCGCGTCTGTATCGGTGTCCGCATCCGTGTCGGAGTCCGTGTCCGAATCGATATCCGCGTCGGTATCGGTGTCCGCGTCCGTATCGGAGTCCGTGTCCGAATCGGTGTCCGTGTCCGCGTCCGTGTCGGTGTCTGCATCCGTGTCGGAGTCGGTGTCCGCGTCCGAATCGGTGTCCGCGTCCGAATCGGTGTCCGCGTCCGTATCGGTGTCGGTGTCGGTGTCGGACTCGGTATCGGTGTCCGTCGTCGCGCTCTTGCACGCGACGAGGACCAGGAGCAGCAACGCGGACGTGCGGGTCATGCGGACCTCCACCTCCCATTCGCGGGGAGGACCCCGACGTTCTACCGATGCCGGGGCAACCTGTCGATGCGCGGCGGCTCCGCCGGCCCGGTCACAGGTGGCCGTCGCCCACCTCGGTGAAGTCCCACGTGACCGTGACCGTGCCGCGACCGACGAGCAGATCGTCGTCCTCGGGGCAGTACGTACCGAGCGACCACCACTCGAGCTCGGTCACCAGCGTGCCCGACTCCGTGAGCACCTCGCGGTTCGGCGAGCGCCAGCGCTCCGCGGAGCGCGCCTGGTACGCGTTCGAGATCCCGAAGGACACGACGTTGTTCGAGCCCAGGTCGGGTGAGTGGTGCTGGTCGCGCAGGAGCAGCTCGACGCCGTCGAGGTCGATGTCACAGCGGAACGTCGACGACAGACCCGACAGATCGACCGTCCCGTCGGGCTCGATCGACAGGTCGTACTTCACGTGGTCCCACTCGGGCGTCACCCAGCGCCCCGACCACAGGCCCGTGCTCGTGACCAACGCGTCGGCCTCGATGGCGGCCAGCGACGAGCCCGGCAGGGTGAAGGAGCCCTCGACCCCGTCGCCCTCGTCCACGGCGAAGGTCACGGTCAGCTCGCCTCCGCCGTACGTGTAGCCGTCCTCGCCGTCGTACTCCGACGCGGACGGGGCCGGCGCACAGGCGACGAGTGCGAGCGAGAGCAGAGCGAGACCGGGGAACGTGCGGGACATGAGGACCTCCGTTTGCATGCCTCCTGCTATGGAAGCGCCCGGACCGGGTCGCTTACCGACGGTTTCGCGATGGGCGCCCCGGCTTCGCCGTCGGCTGTCCTCCGGGCTCGCTTGCGCTCGGTCGCTTCGCGACGGCGGCTGCGCCGCCCCCTCCGGCCCGCCTGGCGCGGGTCCCGGTGCAGCGGCCTCCGAAGCTCCGTCCTGATCGGCCCGGCGTCGACTTCCGGCTGCGGCCGCAGCGCTTCGGGATATGGCCCTGCGCATGAGAATCCTCCCCCTGTTCGCGCTCGTCCTCGGCTGCACCCCCACCGCCGAGACGCCCGTCCCGCCCACCCCGATCGAAGAAACCGGCGACGTCCCCGACACCGACGTTCCTCCACCGCCGATCGTCGATCCCGACAGCGACGGCGTCGACGCGTCCGAAGACAACTGTCCCGACGTGCCGAATCCCGATCAGCTCGACCTCGACGCCGACGGCGAGGGCGACCTGTGCGACACCGATCTCGACGGCGACCTGATCCCGAACGACTTCGACCTGTTCCCCGAAGACCCCGACCGACCGGGTCGGGCGATCAACGAGCTCGTCTACCCCCACACGGCGTCCGAGCTCTACACGTTCAACGTGAACGACTACGCGATCGAGCTCATCGGCGCGCCGGGCATCGGGACCATGACCGACCTCGCCATCGACCGCTACGGCGTGCTGTGGGTCATGACGTTCACCGAGCTCTACATCTGCCACCCGCAGACGGCCGAGTGCTGGCTGCGGGGCACGCTCCCGACCTACGGCAACGGGCTCACGTTCGTGCCGCAGGGCGTGCTCGAGCCCGACCGCGACAGCCTGATCGCCATCGCGAACAGCGGCGGCTGGGCGCTCGTCACCGAGAACGCCGGCGGGCCCGTCACGCTCACGCCCATCGGTGGGTACGGTCCCGGAACGAGCAGCAGCGGCGACGCGTTCAGCATCGTGGGCGTGGGCACGTACGCGGCCGTGACGACCGCCGGGGTCGACTCCATCGTCGAGGTCAATCCGGCGAACGGGTCCATCCTGTCGACCCTCGCGACGTTCCCGGCCGCCAGCATCTGGGGCCTGGCCGGCTGGCAGGACGCGATCTACGCCTTCTCGGCGTCGGGCGACGTGACCTTCTTCGACCCCGCCACGGGCGATGCCTCCGTCGTCGCCACGCACCCCGTGAGCTGGTACGGCGCGGGCGTGCAGACCGAGATCCCCGACGAGTGAGGGCCCATCCGGGGGAACGGCTCCGCTAGAATCGGGCATGGACCCCGAGACCCCCACGGAAGCCGCACACGCGCAGGGGCCTGCTCTGCGCGCCGCGCTCCGCGCGCTGTGGGGCTCCGCGGGCAGCAGCATCGAGGCGCGGCTGGCGCGGGCCCAGGCCGCGGCGAACCGCCTGGATCACGATGCCGCGGACGCGCTCGCCGCCGACGTGTTGTCCGCGACCTCCGAGCCGGAGCGCCGGGCACACGCGCTGCTCGTCCGGGCGGTCGCAGCGCTGGCGAGCGGCGACGCGCGGGCCTCGTGGGGCTTCGCGCGGGAGGGTCTCGAAGGAACGCTGCTCGATCCCCTGCTGGCGGCCGAGCTCCACGCCCAGGAGGGCGTGGCGCTGAAGCAGCTCGGCCTCCGCGAACGCGCGCTCTCCAGCAACCTCGCGGCCCTCGCGCTCCTCGAGCCCCTCGCGGATGGGGCGGCGCGCGAGGTGCTCGCCATCGTCCACAACAACCTCGCCACGCTGTACGCAGCCGAGCGCAACCTGCCCCTCGCCATCGAGCACCTGGAGCGCGGCCTCGCCGTGGCCCTGGCCCTCGACGGCCAGGAGGGGTTGGTGGTCCAGCAGCGCATCAACCTCGGCATGCTGCTGCTCCGGGTCGGGCGGAGCGACGAAGCGGTGTCGCACCTCGCCTCGGCGCGTGATCTCGCGGGCGCTTCGGTCCCGGAGGCCATCCGGATGCGGGTGCTGGAGGGTCTTGCGTCCGCGCGCCGGTCGTCGGGCGACGCCGCGGGGGCCGTGGAGCCCGCACGAGAGGCCCTCGCGTACTGGGATGCCACCGGGAACCCCCTGCGTCGCGCGGGCGCCCGACTGGTGCTCGGCGCGGCGCTCGCGGCCCTCGACGATCCGGAGGCCGAGCCCGTGCTGCGCGAGGGCATCGCGCTCGCCGAGGGCCACGAGGACGTCGCGAGCGAGCTCGCCGAGGCCCTCGCGCTGCGTCTCGAAGCCGCGGGGCGGTTCGAAGAGGCCTGCCTGTGGCACCGGCGCCGCTTCGCGCTCGAGCAGGGCCGCCTGGACGCCGACCGCACCCGGGCCATCGAGGAGCTCCGCAGCCAGCACGCCCTCGAGCGGCACGAGCGCGAGAACGAGCTCCTGCGGCTGCGCACGGCCGCGCTCGAAGCCGTCGTGCAGGAGCGCACCGAGGCCCTGCGCGAGCAGAACCGGGCCCTCGAGGTGGCGTGGAACCGCGCGCTGGACGCGAGTCGCGCCAAGTCGGCCTTCCTGGCGATGGTGAGCCACGAGCTCCGCACGCCCCTCAACGCCATCCAGGGCTACGCCGAGCTCGTGCGCGAAGCCCTCGACGACGGCGACACCGACGCCGCGCTGGACGACCTCGGGAACGTGGAATCGGCATCGGCCCGCCTGCGGGCGCTCATCGAGCGGATCCTCGAGCTCACCGACCTCGAGACCGCAGACCTCGGGACGCGCGAGACGCTCGACGTGCACGCGCTGCTCGCGGGTCTGCTGGGGCCCGGCGGGTCCCTCCGGTGCGAGGCCGGCACCTTCCCGGTCGCCCGCCGCCACCTGGAGCAGGCCGTGGCGCACCTGATCGAGAACGCCATGCGCTTCGGCGGCGAGGTACAGGTCTCGGCCACCCTCGATCCGGGGCTCGTGGTCGAGGTCGCCGACCGGGGCCCCGGCGTCGACCCGGCGCTGCTCGATCAGCTCCTCCAGCCCTTCCAGCAGCGCGACATGTCGTACACCCGCAGGCACGGCGGCCTCGGGCTGGGGCTCGCGCTGGTGCGCCACCACGTGCGGCTGCTCGAAGGAGAGCTCCACGCGGGCCCCCGCGACGGCGGCGGCACGGTGTTCCGGATCACGGTCTCCCGTCCGCCGGGCTGAGCCGACGGGCGCGTTTCGATCGTTTTCGGTTTCGAGGCCCGCGATCGGGCTACATCGGCGCCCATGATCTGGCTCACCCTCCTGGCTTGTGCCCCCGAATCCACCGGGCCCGTGGGCATCGCGGCCCACATCGACCCCGCGCGCGCCGAGCACTTCCTCGACGTGCCGTTCCCCTCCGACGATCTCCCCGGAGCCTCCGTGCTCGAGGGCTTCCCGGAGTCCGAGGTCCCCCTCGCGGCGGGCATCCTCGGCGGCTGGGTCCGGCGCGTCGAGCAGGCCACCACCGGCTTCGGCAACGACACCCCGGCGTACTTCCGCTTCGACGGCCCGCTCGACCTCCCCGCGAGCCTGCCCGGCACCACTGACGACCCGGTGCTCTGGATCGACCTCGACGACCTCGCCCTGCACCCGCTCGACCTGCGGTTCGTCGCCGACCCCGGCGGAGACCCGTTCTACGCGCCGAACACCCTCGCCGTCGCGCCGACCCTCGGGTCGCCCCCGCGATCCGGCGGCCGGTACGCGGTCGTCGTGACCGAAGCCGCCGGAGGCCACGCCCCGGCGGGCTGGTCGGCCCCCACGGCCGTCACGGAGGCCCTCGAGGCGCTCGGTGTGGAGTCCCCCGTCGCGAGCGCCACGGTGTTCACGGTGCAGGACGCCACGGGCGAGCTCCGCGCCCTCGCCGCCGACGCCGACGCGCGCTGGTCCACGCCATCCCTCGTCTGGCGCCGCGTCACCGAGCTCCGCTACGAGCAGGGCGTCACGCCGTCCGGCAAGGCCGCGACCGTCGCGACCGTCACGTACGCCGACGGCGGCACGTCCGTCGCGTACCAGGGTCCGCTGGTGGGCTCCCCTCCCCTCGTCGTCCCGCTCGACGCGACCTGGCCGCTCGACGTGTACGAGGCCGAGCTCCCGGTGCTGAACTACCAGGGCCTCGCCGAGCGCCCGTACATGTCGCCCGGCATCGCACACATCTCCGATGCGGCCGTCGACACGGGCTGGATCCAGTGGCCCCTCGCGGATCCCGAGCCCGAGATGATGCGCATCACGCTCAGCGTGCCGCGGGGCCCGGCCGCCGGCGTCCTCCTGCACGACCACGGCACCGGCGGGCACGCGTACAACATCGTGCAGCGCCGCACCCGTGCCGACGATGGGCGCGCCATCGCCCAGATCCTCGCCGACGAGGGGTGGGCCGCGATCGGGCGCGACGCCTCGCTGTACGGCACGCGGTACCCGCTCATCGACGAGGGCTACGACACCTCGCTCGGCTTCTACAACATCGTCAACGCGCCCGCGTGGCGCGACAACCACCGCCAGACCGCGCTCGATGGGTACCTGCTGCGCCGCTACGTCGAGCTCGGGCTCGACGCCGACCTGCCGGACGGCGTGAGCATCGACACGAGCCGCGTCCGCACGAGCGGGCACTCGCTCGGGGCCGTCACCACGCACCTCGGCGTCGCCATGGCCCCCGGGGCGTACGAGTCCGCGTTCGTGTCCGGCACGGGCGGCCTGTTCCTGCACTACTTCTTCGACACCGGGCTCATCACGGGCATCGATCCCGAGCTCCTCGCCGCCGTGTTCCCGCTGTTCGGCGCCGAGGTCCCCGACGAGCTCGACACCGCGAGCCTGCTCGGCGCCGTGCTCGGCCTCCCCGAGCCCACCTGGGACGGCATCGACCGGCTGCACCCTGCGGCCATGCTGTTCCAGTGGCAGATGGACCCCTCCGATCCGATGGCCGTCGCGCGCGACGAGACCCTGCCGATCCACGTGCTCATCGCCCCGGGAGACCGCCAGACGCCCGACTTCACGGCCGAAGCGCTCGCACAGGCGCTGCCCGACGCGACGGTGTCGACCTGCGAGGCCCAGGGCTCCTACGACCCGCACTACTGCTTCTGGCGCGAGCAGGAGGGCTTCGACGCCTTCCGCGACTGGCTCGCCCGGTAGCCCGACTACTCGACGGGCACGGCCCGGAAGCGGATCAGGGTCTTGCCGGGGATGGCGATCTCCCTGCCGGTCCCCGGGTTGCGGCCGACCCGGCCCTCCGTCTCGACGAGCTCGAACGCGCCGACGCCGGGAACCGTCACCCTGCCGTGCGCCAGGGCCTCGACGAGCCGCGCGACGTCGCCGGTGGGGCCGGACGCCAGGAGCGCGTCCCAGTCGAGCGTCCCGCGGAGGCCGAGGCTCTTCGACCCACGCCGCTCGCGGATCGTGAACCGCCAGCCGTCGACGAGCGCGTCGAGCGCGCCCGCAGCGATGCCCTCGCGCACCGCCGGGAACAGGTCGAGCTCCACGGGCGCCCGCTTCCGCGGAGGGAGCGGCCCCGGCGCCGCACGCCCGCGGTACAGCTCGGAGTCGAAGTCGTCCGTGAGCGTCACCTCCCAGCCGCCCAGGATGCGCGCCACCTGCTCCATGGCCGCCACGACGACCTCCACGTCCCGCTCGAGATCCGGGAGATCGAGGCCGGGTTTCGTCCATCCCGACGCCTCCGTCGCGCCCTCGACCACCCTCCACGCGAACGCCTCGGCCGTGCGCGACAGGGACGCGCTGACCTCGGCCGCATGGGCATGGAGGGCAGCGAGCGCAGACGCTCCGATCGGCGTGTCGCCCGTCGCCCGGTAGTGCAGCGTGTAGCCCATGGTCCCTCCCCGCTGGAAGTAGACCACAGCCCCTCAGGGCTCGATCACGCAGCCCCCGGTGAAGTCGCTCCTCCACTTCGCGCGCAGCGCGTCGTGCACGGCGTCGAGCGGGAACACCGGCCCGACGTGCGGCCGGATGTGGCCCTGCTCCACCTGGTCGAAGATCCAGGCCAGGCGCCGCGGCCGCAGCGCGGGGTCGTGGAGCGTGGCGATCACCGCGGGACAGCCGAGCACGTCGAGGCCCTTCATCTGGATCAGGTTCGTCGGGAGCTGGTTGGCGTTCGGTGCCCCGCGCCCGCCCTTCCCCTTCGCAACGAACGGCGTGGCCGCCCAGCCCACGATGCAGAAGCGCCCTCCGAAGCGCATCGCGCGGATGGACTCCACTGAGATCGGACCGCCCACCCCGTCGTACACGACGTGCACCCCGCCGCCCGACAGCGCTTTCACCTCGTCGCGGAAGGGCCGGATGCCCCCGTCGTCCGCTCCGACGGCGATCACGTGGTCGGCGCCCAGCGCCTGCACCTCGGCCAGCTTCGCTTCGGACCGCCCGGTCGCGATGACCGTCGCCCCGAGGATCTTCGCGACCTGCACCGCCGCGAGGCCCGTCGAGCCGGACGCGCCGTTCACGAGCACCGTCTCGCCGGCCTGCAGGCGGCCCCGGTGCACCAGCACGTGGTACGCGGTCTCGTAGTTCCCGAGCAGGTTCACGGCCTCGCGGAACCCGAGCTGCGCCGGGATCCGCAGCGCCGCGGCCTCGGGGAGCAGGGCCCAGGTCGCGAAGCCCCCGTACTGCTGGTACGGCCCCGACGAGCGCGGACCCGTCAGGAAGCCGTCGGCGAGCACGCGGTCGCCCACCGCGACCCGCGTCACCTGCGAGCCGACCTCCACGACGTCACCCGCGAGCTCGAGGCCCGGCGTGTACGGCGGAGCGGCCATGTGCTGGTACTGGCCGCTGCTCATGAGGAGGTCGACCCACCCCACGGCGCACGCGCGGATCCGCAGCAACACGTCCGTCGGGCCCGGCCTCGGCGCCTCCTGCGCTTCGAGGCGGACGTACCGCTCGACGGCCTCGAGCGGGGTCTCCCCGTACTCGGTCAGCACGGCGCGCCGACCGGTCGGGTGTGCGGAGCTCGTCAGCGGCTGGAGCCCTTGACCAGGCGCCCGCCCGGCTTGCGCTTGACCAGGCCGCCGGTGCGGCGGAGCTTCGAGCGGCGCTGCTTGGCCTTGAGAGCGGCCTTGCGGCGAGCGGACTTGTTGCGACGGATCATGGGAGGGCTCCTGGGAAGGCCGATTCGGTAACGCACGTGCCGGGGGCGGGCCAGACCCCCCACACCGTCAACGCGGATAGGCGTAGCGATACGCCGATGCGAAGGTGTACGGGACATTGCAGGAGTCCGTGCCCCACAGCTCGAAGTAGATTTCCTCTGGGGCGTCGGTGCGGTTCTCGTACACGGCCGAATGCTCTCGACCGACGAGGGGCCCGGTCGGTCCGGAGCCCGTCCCGTAGTCTGGGCCGAGTCGGTACCAGGCCGAGGGTGTGGCGTCGATCAGACCCCAAACGTCGAAGACCATGTCCACCCGGAAGTTCTCGCCCGGCGGCAGGGTGCCCACCCAATAGGCATCGCGGTCGGATCCGCCGACCTGCCCCGCACCCCCCATGGACCCATCCGGAGCTGTGGCGTAGTCGTCGGTCACATCCGGCACCTCGTTGCCCGCGCAGGGAAACACCTCGATCGACACCTCGTACGGAATGCAGCCGAGCTCGGGATTCGCCGCGAAGATCCGAAGGTCGAAGTCGTGCGGTGAGCTCGAGTACAGCCAAATCTCCTTGTGCTGGTAGGAGGCGAGGTACCGGACCACGGAGAGCCCCTCCCGCAGCTCCACCTCGAAGTCTCCCATCTGGTCGGGCGCGATCACCTCGATGTGCAGGTTGCCGCCGTCGGGGAAGTCGATCGCGAACCAGTCCTCGTTCCCGGCGTCGAGCTCGTAGCTCCCCGAAATCGGAGGGCCGGGCTGGAGGTAGTTGTCATCGGGCTCGTGGGAATCGCCCGCGCACGT
Organism: Alphaproteobacteria bacterium; assembly: GCA_020632875.1. Taxonomy (GTDB): domain Bacteria; phylum Myxococcota_A; class UBA796; order UBA796; genus JACKEQ01. Next base: position 4,470 of record JACKET010000035.1, on the reverse strand, counting down.
CGGGGTGATGTCGATCTGTTCCACCTCGTAGGGCCCGCACGTGATGGACTGGTCGGGACGCACGATCAAGTAGCCGGTCTGCGGGTCGGGAGAGGTGTTCACCAGCACGCCGTCGTCGGCAGTCGAGCCCCCCGAGAGTTGGGTGAACTGACCGAGCTTGAGCTGTGCCGGGTCGTACACGGCTCGGGTGAGCAGCGCGCGTCCCGGAGGGATCTCGAAGCTGTACCGATCCTCGTTGCCCAGCTCCAGGTGGAGGTCGGCGGGATCGAACGCCGGATCCGCCATGGAGCGTGCCGTTTGCAGCGTGTCGTTGGGTTCGCTCGCGTCGATTGGGCACGACAGCGTCGTGAGCACTGGCTCGATCGTGTAGGTCTGGCAGTCATCCAGGATCGGTGTGTTCATCATGAGCCGCGGGTACACGGTGATGGAGTCGACCGGATCGGCGTTGAACCAGGTCGCCTGGGCGGATTGACGCTCATAGGCGCCGTCGACCACCGACAGCTGCGCGGGTTCCAGGATGTCGAGCGTCGCGCGGGTCGCGAGCTCGGCGTGGATGTCGACTCGCTGCATGGGCCCCACCGTGACGGCATAGTGGTCTGTGTCGCCCCCTCGAAGCACGCCACTCGTCAGGCCGGCGAGTGGGGTCGCGGACACCGCATCGCCGTTGGGCTCGTAGGGATCATCGAGGCACCCGGTGACCGCCGGGGACAACGTGTATTCGAACGAGCCGGATGGGTCCGTGGTGGCCACCCGGACGAAGAGGTCGGTGTTCGCCACGGCGGCGTTCGTGTAGCTCACCGTGCTGGTTCCCGTGGGCCCACTGCCCACGGCCAGTGTGGCTCCTGCGGCGTCGAGCAGCTCGAGCGTGAGATCCCCCGCGGAGAACGCGGCAGTGACGATGAGACCACCCTCGGGCCCGATGGTGACGGACCAGACATCGGGGGAGTCGGCGCAGACGCGACGCGGACCGGGAGGCCCCCAGATCGGCCACGCGGTCGCGATGGTGTCGTTCGGCTCGAAGGTGTCTTCGGGCGAGCACAGCGCGAGTGGGTCGGTGTCCGTGTCGGAGTCCGCATCGGTGTCGGTGTCGGAATCCGCGTCCGTGTCGGAGTCCGCGTCCGTGTCGGAGTCCGCGTCCGTGTCGGAGTCCGCGTCGGAGTCCGCGTCCGTGTCGGAGTCCGCGTCCGTGTCGGAGTCCGCGTCGGAATCTGTGTCCGCATCGGTGTCGGTGTCGGTGTCGGAATCCGTGTCGGCGGGCGTGGCCGGCTGTGTGCAACCGGCCAGAACAATGAGCGAAACCAGGTAGAGCGTGCGCATGGAGTCCTCAGGAGGCCACAGGGCCGAGCAGCACCACCGTAATCGCGTGGCGCAACGGTCGGGAATTGCTGTCCGAGTCAGGGAAGCAGAGGAGACTCGCACACACCGACGATGAACCCCGGTGCGCCACCCGGTGAGGCCTGAACCGAAGCGGCCGCGTTCTGGCCCGCGAGGTAGGCCTCGACAGCAACGCCGTCTGTTCCAGCGCCCGGGTAGCCGGGCAACACGAAGCCTCCCGCCGTTCGACCGACCTGGATTGATGCGACCGTGTTGAGTGAGGCGTCCAGGCAGAGCGTGCCTAGGTCCGACTCCGCCACAAAGGCCGAGGAGGGTGCGTCGAAGCCGGTTGCGGTGACGTGGAGCGCGCCCCCTCCCGCAATGGCATCGAGAGCGACAGGAGCTGTCGTGACGACGGCGGACAGATCCGCGCGCACGGTCGCGGCGCTCGCGCCCGCTACGATGGCTTTCTCGGTGACATCCAGCGCGGTGTCGGCGACGACCACATCCAGCATCCCGGGGGTCGTACCCTCCAGGAACACACCCGTGCTGGCTTGCGCGACACCGACCTCGCGGACTCCGGCCCCGAGGACGCCTCCCTGCTGGACCCGGAACCAGAGGGCCCCGGGAAAGTCGCCATTCGGGTCGCCGATCGTGACCCCCTCCACCGTCATCGTGCCGGAAGAGCCGGCGCCTGCCGAAGTCATTCCGACGCCTCCACAACCCGTGACGGTGGAGTTCGTGACGACCGCGTCCAGCCGGGAGCTGCCGGAAGTCCCGGTCGACACCGCCCCGAAGACCCCCAGTCCACCAAAGGTGTCACACTCCAGATCCAGACCGTCCACCGACATCATGACCCCTGGGGTCCGACTCGTCACAGCAACACCATCAGCTTGCATGGACACATTCTGCAGTGTCACCGAGCCGCGCGCGTCGTCCACGATCACGCCCACACGGTCACAGTCGATTCGGACGTCGCGAAGGGCCAGCGCATCGATCGGATGCGCGATCTGGACCGCAGCCCGGCTCGAGCCACAGGTGAGTGTCGAATCGAAGATGGAGAGAGAGCTCACCCGGGTGAGGTTGGTGCACCGGTCCTGCGACGACAACCCGATGCCGGCCAGCGTCACACCGCCGGCGTCCGTGAGATGGACGGCGGTGCCCGATGCCTCGATGACCGAGCTGCACGCACCGTCGGAGAAGCAAGTTCCTTCGGTGCCGATGAAAACAGGGCCGGGGCCGGTGTCGGACAGAAACACACCCTCCGTCCCGGACGCGATGGCCCGGACGGAGCTGATGTGAAAGGGATCCAGCGCGACGTGTCCGAACACGAGAGCGCGTCCTCCGTCGGCGTAGGAATAGCTGGAGCCGGACGCATCGTGCAGCGCCATACGCGCCGCCGAGTTCGACGTGAAGAGCACGGCATCCCTACCCGTCACCGACACGAACAGGTCATCCAGCTCGACCACCTGGTCGGGGCTGAAGGTCACATCCAGGCCCGGAGCGTCAAGGGTGGAGATACTGGCCAATCTGACGAATCCACCTGGACTGTCGAGGATCTCGAGAGCCGTGTTCACGTCACTGGTCACGGTCTCCCCGACCACGCGGTGCTGATCCGATTCGAGGATCAGGATGCCGCCGTCGAGATTTCCCGTTCCCCACTCGAAGTCGAGTTGGCTCCGCTCGACTCTCAGTGCGACTCCGTCAGGGTCCTCCACCTCGGCGAGCGCGAAGTGTGCCGTCCCGGGCGTGTCCACGAAGGACATCCCGTCGTTTGGGCTGCCGACCGAAGTCAGGACATCCAGGTCGAGATCCACGGACAGTCGCCTCAAGTCGAGCACGTGTGTCCCGGCGATCGACCCACCGTGCGCCCCCAACGAGAACCCCTCACCTGCCTGGGCGTCGAATGGATCCGGAGGGCCACGGGCGATGAGCCCGTTCGTAAGCTCGAGGTCGGCAATCACCCAGTGGCCCAGCACGTCACCGATATTCAAGGTGCTCGCGGTCAAACCGGTGGTTTGAACGGGCTCGAACCCGGTGGTGGTGGGGTCGGCGTCGAACCACACGAGGTCACCGACGATGAAGCTCCCGTGTGCGGACAGGTCCAAGTGCACCTCGTCCATCTCTGCCACATCCACCCCGTGGAGGTAGAGGCCGTAGGACTGGGTGGAGCCTAGATCAACGAGATTGCGCAGGTACACCGTGGTCTGCACGCTGTCGATCGACAGCCCGGCCCCATCGGCTGGCTCGGTCCATTCGCAATCGGCCACCTCGACGTCCCCATTCACCCCATGGAGCTCGAGGCCGGCCCCATGAAGCTCCACATCGTGGATGAAGACCCCATCGGCTCCACCCACCGCCCGAACGGCTGGGATGCCGACGTGGAACGTTGGCGTGGGGTCCGTGACGAGCTTGACGCCAGCGAGCTCGAGCACCCCGTTCCTGACCTCTACTGCGGGATCGTAGCCGTCCGTGTAGATGATGGGAGGCGTACGCTCGACCTCCAGAATCGTCGGAGCGGCCCTGCCATTCAGACCGACGTCCGTCTCGAGGGCCACACCCGCACCGATGACCCGGGTACCCACGTTGATGTCCAAGGGTGCACCGACGAGCTGGCCTGTCGACTCCATGATGTAGATCACTGAGCCCACAGGTCGGCCCGCCGGAACGCCTGCAAGGCTCCCCAGCGGATACAGGCTCGTCCCGTTGCCGTTCGCCCCCGCCTTCACGTACCAATGCACGGGCCCCACGACCTCGATCGTGACGACGGCCGTGTCCGACGTCAGGCCATCCGTGACCTCGTAGACGAAAGTATCGATTCCCGAGAACCCAGGCGCCGGAAGGTACGAGAAGGTGCCATCGGGTTCGACGCCGAGCACCGACCCCGCAGCGGTCGATTGGACCACGGTGACCGTCAGCGAATCCGTCCCGGAGGTCGAGGGCGCGTCGTTGTCGAGCAGGCTTCCTGGCAGACCGACCGAAACGGGGAGGGGTGCCCCCCCCACGATCAGCGCTGTGTTCACCAGGGTCTGATAGACATCTGGACCAGCGACGACCCCAGTGTCCGTGCCCGTGTCGGTGTCCGTGTCCGAATCGGTGTCCGTGTCCGAATCGGTGTCCGTGTCGGAATCGGTGTCCGTGTCCGAATCGGTGTCC
>JACKET010000034.1 GCA_020632875.1 Alphaproteobacteria bacterium | reverse complement strand
GCATCGCTATACCACCGAGATCTCCGGAACCTACCTGGACTCCGAGCGCCGGCTCGTCGTCGTGGTCCACGGGCGCGAGGTCCCCGAGGCCGAGATGCTCGACGCGTGCGCGCTGCGCCGCGACTCGCAGTCGACGGACCGGCCCATCGACACGGTGTCGTACGTGTTCGTCGACGAGGCCGAGGCGCGCGCGCACCTCCACGCGCTGTGGCTCCGCGAGCTCGAGTGCCGATGTGTCGTCGACGGGGTCGAGGTGCGCCTCGATGTGGGCTACGCGCCAGAGCCAGTGGTTCCTTCGTGGGTGCCGGCCGTCCGCGAGAGGTGGCAGCGGATCCTCGACGGGGCCTGAGGTCAGGGCGTGCCGGCCGCCTCGAGGTTCGCGAACACCGCGTTGAGCGTGGCCGCCAGCCGCAGGCCGGGTCGGAAGCTGGCCGCGTTCACCGCGACCACGTGGCGCCCGCGCACGACCCAGGCCGTGCGCTCCTCGCGATACACGCCCACGCCGACGGGCACGCGCTGCGTCCGCAGCAGGCTCGCGTCGCCGTCGACGCCGTTCACCTCGGTGTACGTGACCTCGACCGTGACGCCGAGCATCTTCGCGAGCAGCTGGCCCTCGACGGTCTGCTCGGCGCGGAGCAGGTCGAGGTAGGCCTTCGCCTGCTCGGGGGCGTCGAAGACCATCACGCGGATGTCGCCCTTGCGGTCGGGCAGCGTGAGGTCGAGGTGCTGCGCGTCGACGAGGTGCGCGAGGATGGGGTCGAACTCCTCCTCCTTGCCGGTGCGGATGGCCTCGCCGCGCAGGGTGTACTCGCCGAGCCGCGTGTTGCTCGCCATCCACGGGCCCTGCGTGAGCTTCTGGTCGGTGCCGCGCAGCACCTCGGCGAGGTCGACGGGCCGCGGGGGGAGCTCGGTCGCATACGTGGCCGGGCGGAAGATCATCGAAGAGCTGACGGGCGGCTGCGCGTGCCACCGCCAGAAACCCTCCATCCCTTCGGCCTCGACGACCTCTTCGAGCATGTGCATGCCGCGGCCGTACCGCATCCAGATGTCGTACGCGTACGGCTCGGCGAGGCCGTCCTTCCCCCAGCCCTGGTGCGAGGAGAGGGTCCAGAACTCCTCTTCGAGGCCGAGATCCTGCGCGACCCGGAACGCGACGAAGTTCGCCCCGCCCTCGCTCACCGCGCTCCACCCGTGGAAGTGGTCGAGATCGACGATGTGGTCGAGCTGCTCGCGCGCGTCGTGCTCCTGGTTCTGCAGGGCGTGCGTGATCTCGTGCGCGATGACGAGCTTCGCGAGCTTCACGGCCCCGTCGTCGCCGAGCTCGTCGCCCGCGGATTCGATGGCGCTGGGCACGATGTAGGTCTTGCCGTCGAAGATGCCGAACTTGCCGAACAGCCCGCCCATCTGGGCCTTCGCGTCGGCGTCGGCCTGCGCCTGGCGGACCGGCTCGGGCGTGTCGCGGTAGATCGTGTCCATGATGAGCTTCGATTCCTTGCCGACGTACACGGCGAAGGCCTGGGGATCGAAGACCTCGAGCGGGGGCCGCGTCGTGAACTCCCGCCCCGCGTGCTTCTCGACGAGCGGCACGATCTCGTCGACGTAGGCGGCGAGTGCCGCGTCGGACCACGGGTCGACGGGCTCCGGCACGGCGATCTCGATGGGGCCGGGCTTCTTGCAGGCCACCAGCGCGAGGAGGACGGCGGCCCGCTTCACTCCGTCTCCCAGGGCTCCACCGGGATCTCGATCTCCGGCATCGGCTTCGGGTCGGGGATGGGCCAGTAGTCGCCCCACAGCTCCTTGCCGCCATCGATCGTGATCGTCTGGCCCGTGATGTAGGCGCCCGCGACGGAGTGCAGGTACGCGACCATCCACGCGATCTCGTCGCACGTGGCGAGGCGCTTCATGGGGACGACCGACTGCATCTGCTGCACGAGGTTCAGGCCCGCCGGGTAGCGCTTGATGCCGGAGCTCGCGACGTAGCCGGGCGCCACGCTGTTCAGGCGGATGCCGCGGTTCGCCCACTCGACGGCCAGGGTGCGCGTCATGGCCTCGACGCCGGCCCGCGCGGCGACGGAGTGCGCCATGCCCGGGAACGCGCGGTGCGTGAGCATCGTGATGTTCGTGACGACGCCGCCGTGCTTCAGCATCCACGCGTCGGCCACGGCGCGCGTGACGTTCCAGGTGCCCGTGAGGTTCGTGCCCACGACGGCATCGAAGCCCTTGCCGCTGATGCCCTCGGCCGGCGAGAAGAACTGGCCGCCGCCGTTGTTCACGAGGTGGTCGAGGCGCCCGAAGCGCTCCACGGTGCGGGCGACCATCGCGGCCACGCTGTCGCGGTCGCGGATGTCGCAGATCTCGCCCACGACCTCGCGGCCGAGCTCTTCGGAGAGGCCGGCCGCGGCGGGCTCGATGTTCTCGGGCTTGCGGCTCGCGATCACCACCGTCGCGCCGAGGCGCGTCAGCTCGCGGGTGATGGAGGCGCCGATGCCGGTGCCGCCGCCGGTGACGATGGCGACCTGCCCGGCGAGGAGGTCGTCGCGGAAGATCTGGGAGAGGCTCATGGGGGACTGACTAACCGGACCGGATGCCGAGGGGACCGTCACGCTCGCTCGGCCGCGGCCTGCGCCGCGCGGAGGGCGTCGGGAACGTCCTCCGGCGTGCCGCGCGCCGTGCGGTGGAGGAACACGAGCTGCTCGGCGAGCGCGTCCGCGCGCTCGAAGGTCGGGACGAGCATCGCCCACCGTAGCTTGCCCTCGTCGAGCACCACCGCGTGGGCGATGGCGGGCGGTGTGGACTCGCGCCATTCCACGTTGTCGGCCTGGACGCCGTCGACCTCCTCCCAGTTCCAGCGCCGGCCGCGGAAGGTGATTCCGGAGCGATCCGCGACGACGCGGTGGCGCCGGCGGTGCCAGACCCAGAGTGGCGCTCCGAGCACGTACAGGACGATCGCGGGCGGCCCCAGGAGCACGGTGACCACGATGCCGGCCCACGGGTGGACGCCGAACGCGGCGCGAACGAGCCCGATGAGCTCCCGGGCCATGCGCCACAGCCGGTTCGGGCTCCAGCGGTGGGTCGCGACGTGGCAGAACCCCTGGTCGGGGAAGACCTCGACGGGCCCTCTCGCCCAGAATCGCACGCCTCGGGCCGGGTCGTTCATGTGCCTCCGCGACAACGTTCGCACAAAGCGGATACGGCTGGCAGCCGGAGGTCCCCGTGGACGCAGAACACCGCCAGTTCCTCAAGCTCGCCTACGCGCTCGAGTACGCCAGTCGCATCGTGGCGGCCGACGGCTTCGAGTCGTTCGAGGAGTACCACCTCCTCGGCCAGGTGTTCCCGCGCACGCTGCTCCGCCAGGCGGGGTTCCTCGGTGAAGACGGCCACCTCACCGAGCGCTTCGAGGCGTACCGCGACGCGGCCCACAACGTCCTGCCGCAAGACTGCTCGCACGACGAGAAGGTCGAGATCTTCACGCTCCTGTTCGCGTGCAGCGCCGCCGACGAGCTCCAGATCGAAGAGATGGGCGTGCTGCTCGAGGCCGGCGAGGTGCTCGGCATGCCCGAGTCCGAGGTCACGGCCCTCATCGGAGCCCTGTCCGCAGAGGCATGAGCGAGGGCATCACCCTCCGGCGCCTCGCCGACCGCTTCATCCACCACCGCGTCGTGGAGTACGTGCTCCTCGCGCTGATCTCGGCGTCCGTGGCGCTGCTCGTGCTCGAGCTGTTCGTGGTGGACGGCGTGGTGAAGGAGATCTGCGTCGCGGCCGGCGACGCGCTCACGGTGGTGTTCTGGTTCGAGCTGGCCGTGCGGTTCTGGGTGGCGCGCACCAAGCGCCGGTTCTTCGCGCGGTACTGGGTCGACATCCTCTCGGTGCTGCCGCTGGCCCGTCCGCTGCGGGTGTTCCGCGTGCTCCGCATCCTGCGGTTGTTCCGCGCGGGGGTGCTGCTGTCGCGCCGGATCGGCGCGTTCCGCGGCGGCATCGGGTCGAGCATGAACGACCTCATCGCGCTCGCGCTGGGCTCCGTGGTGCTCGTGTTGGCCGCAGCGATGGTGCTGAACGCGGGGGAGGGGGCGACGAACCCGGCGTTCCGGGACTTCGACGACGCGCTGTGGTTCGCGATGCTGTCGGTGGTCGGCGGCGAGCCGATCGGCGGCGAGCCGCAGACCGAGCTCGGCCGGTGGACCACGCTGGGCCTGATGATCGGCGGGCTCACGATCTTCGGGATGTTCATCGGGACCGTGTCCGCCGGGATGGTGGCGCGGTTCCGCGACGGGATGGGGGTGAGTCGGATGGATGTGGACGAGCTGGACCAGCACATCGTGGTGTTCGGCTGGAACGACGCCGGGCCGGCGCTGCTGCGCGAGCTGTTCGGGCCGGGGTCGGACGTGGGCGGCGGGGTCGTGCTGGTGACGGAGCAGGGTCCGCTCCCGTCGACCGTCCCGCTGGACGACATCGACCCGGACCTGTTCCTGCACCACGTCGGGGACTACGTCCGCATCGACGTGCTCGAGCAGCTGCAGATGAAGCACGCCAAGACCGCCATCCTGCTGACCGACCACCTGGTGCGGCGCTCGGCGGCGGATCGCGACGCGCGCACCGTCGCGGCGGCGCTCACCATCGAGCGCATGGCGCCGGGGCTCTTCACGGTCGCGCAGCTGACGAACCCCCAGCACAGCGACATCCTCCGGATGGCGGGCGTCGAGGAGATCGTCGTGGGCGACTGGTTCGCGGGGATGATCATCGGCTCCGCGACGCGCAACCGCGGACTGGTCGCGGTGCTGGACGAGATCCTGACCTCCAAGCGAGGCAACAGCTTCTTCAGCGTGCGCGCGCCCGCGAGCTGGGACGGTCGGCCGGTCTCGGAGCTGCTCCCCGTGCTGCACGCGCAGCATCGCGCGGTGCTGATCAGCGTCGGTGGGGATGTGAACCCCGGTCCCGAGCACGTGGTGCGGACGGGGGAGGTGATCGTGGTGCTGGCGAAGGTGCCACCGAAGCTGGCGTGAGCGTCTCAGGCGTCGGCGCGGATCGGGCCTTCCGTGCCGAGTCGGCGCACAGCTCCTGTGGCGAAGTGGTCGAGCTTCGGGCGTCTCAGGCCTCACGCAGATGACGCAGAAGGACGCAGATGACGCAGAAACCAGGCCGTCGCGGGTCGATCGTCCTCGTCTTCCCGGGCACCTTCCGCAGGGATGCCGCCAAGGACGCCGAGGTCCACCCATCTCGTCAGGGCGCCCGAGGGACGTTTCGGTGTTCGGTTCGACAGAGTGCCTCCCCGCGGACCGGAATCAGAATTCACCAGAGCAGGCGGGCGTTTTCGGGCTGATCCGGGGCCCTGCCGGTCCACGTCGGAGGTTCGGGAGAGGTACCGTCCGACCCGGCCACCCCGCCTTGGCGGTCTTGGCAGTCTTGGCGGCCTTGGCGGTGCAATCCTGACTGCCATCGCGTCGATCTCGCTTCGGCCCCTCCTCCCAGTCACCTCTGAGGTTCGAGGAGAGATCCGTCCCGGCCACAGTCTCTGAGCATCGTCGCGGGGGACGACCGCGCAAGTCGTGGATTTACCTGCCTTCTGCGTCATCTGCGTCCATCTGCGTCATCTGCGTGATGCAAGGCGCCCCGAGCGTCATGAACGCTCCGGGCTCCCGGCTCCGGGCTCCGGGCTCCGGGCTCCGGGCTCCGGGCTCCCGGCTCAGCCGCGCTCGAGCTCCGACATGCAGGCGACGCAGGCGGGGGACTCGGGACGCGCCTTCAGCCGCCGGTACCCGATCGGCTCGCCGCACACCTTGCACGCGCCGTATTCGTCGTCTTCGAAGCCCTGCAATGCCACCGCGACCTGCTTCAGCCGCAGCTCGTTGCGGCGCTTCTGCGCGTCGGCCATCTGCTGCTGCTGGAGCGCATCCACGCGGCTGATGCGGCCCACCGCGGCCTGGTCGAGCTCGACGGTGCCCGCGTGCTCGCCCATCGTGCCCAGCGTCTGGAGCAGCTCGTCGCGCAGCCTCAGCAGGTCGGCGTGCAGCTCGTCGCGCTCGGCGTCGGTCAGCTCCACGGGACGGTCACGCGGATCTCGATGTCGGGCTGGATCTTCAGCGTGCCCATCAGCGCCGAGAACGGCTTGATGCCCCAGTCGGGCTGGTGGAGCTTGACCTTGCACAATGCCCGGTCGTCCTCGACGTGGACCTCGAACGTGATGTCGTGCTGGTTCGGCGGGATGGTGAGCGTGCCCTCGCCCTCGAGCAGCTCGCCGTGCTCTTCGACCTCGTCGCACTCGAAGTGGATGGCGGCCTGGTCGTGGCGCTTGAAGACGTGGTTCCGGATGTTGTCGAGGATGTCGCGCCGGTCTTTCTCCGACAGCGTGCCCGGCTCGAGGTGGCCGTGCTTCATGGCGCCCACGACCTCGATCGCAGAGCCGTCGAAGTCGCCGTGGATCCCGCCGTCTTCGAGGGTGAGCGTGAATTTCGTGCACTTCAGCAGCAGGTCGTGCCCGACCGCGGACAGCAGGCCCGCCTTGTAGGTGAAGATCTCGCAGGTGGCGTCGGCCTGGGTCCAGGTGGGCATCAGAGTCGCTCCGAGAGGATTCCGCCGAGGCGGTGGGCCATGGCCATCGCGGTGAGCATGGGGTTCACGCCGGGAGACGTGGGGAACAGGCTGGTGTCGGACACGTACAGGCCCTCGACCCCGTGCACGGCGTAGTCGGAGCCCGTCGCGGCCCGCGTGGGGTCGGAGCCCATCGGCATGGTGCCGAACACGTGGTTGCTGCCGGACGGCAGCTCCTGCGGCTCGAGGTTCGCGGCGCGGATGCCCTTCACGTCCATCGGGTCGGTGAGCGTGGGCGCGAGGCCGTGGATGCCGGGGAAGACCTTCTTCGCGCCGACCGCGAACAGCATCTCGGACAGGACGGCCGTGGCCTCCTGCAGGCGCCGCATGTCGCCGCGCCCGATGTCGAACGTGATGCTGGGGCGGGGCGAGCCGCGGACGTACCGCACGCGCCCGACGCTGTCGTCGCCGCTGACCCACGCATCCCACGTGGCGGTGTTGCGGTAGCCGGCGAGCTGGCGCTTCAGGCCCTTGCCGATGCCCTGCATGCGGAACGCCATGAGCGCCGGATCGGCCCACAGGCTCTCGAGCTTGATGCCGTAGTCGAGCAGGGAGAGCGTATGGTAGCCCTGCGTCGCGCCGAACCACGGCATCACGTCGTCGTCGAGCTGGCCGGCCACCACGGTGCTCGGGTGCATCAGCAGGTTCGAGCCGATGGCGTCGTGCGTGAGGCCCGAGCGCTGCGCGATGACCGGCGTGTGGATGACGCCCGCGGCCAGCACGACGGCCTTCGAGAAGATCTTCACGGGCCCTGCGTCGCGGGAGGTGAACGGCTCGGTGATGTGGCCGCTGATGCCGGTGGCGACGCCGTGTCGGATCATGACGCTGTCGACGTGGATGGAGCTGAACACCCGCCCGCCGGCCGCGATGAATTCGGGCACGCCGCGCCGGTCGGTGGAGAGCTTCGCCCCGTTCGGGCACCCGTACAGACAGGCCGCCGAGCCGAGGCACCCCTCTTCGTTGCGGCGGATGCGGACCGGCTCGAGCCCCACCGCGCGACAGCCCTCGGCGAAGAGGTCGTTGCGCGGGCCCATCACGCTCTCGTCGACCTCCTTGATGCCCATGAAGGCCTCGACGGCGTCGTAGTGCGGCGCCAGCTCGTCGGCCGAGTGGCCCTCGACGCCCCACTCGTCGGCCCACGCGTCGAGGGTGGAGTCGAGGGCGCGCAGGCAGATGGCGCTGTTCACGACGGACCCGCCGCCGAGCACCTTGGCCTGCATCGTGGGCAGGATGACGTTGCCGCGCGTGGTGCGCATGCCGGAGTCCCAGAAGTACCGGGCCATCGTGAGCCCGCCGTCGCGCACGAGGTCGGCCTTGCGCGCGACCGGCCCGGCCTCGAGGAGGATGACGCTCTTGCCGGCCTTCGCGAGCTCGAGCGCCACGAGCGCCCCGCCGGGCCCGGAGCCGACCACGACGACGTCGCAGCGCTCCTGGATGGAGCCGCCGTAGTCGCCGAACTCGTAGAGGCCCTCGGGCTTCGCGAGGAAGCGGGAGTCGAGCTCGGCGCGGACCTCGGGGGTGACCGGGGGGGTGAGCGGCGCGTCGAGGTCGTCGGCTTCGAGGATCCCGAGCGCACCCATGACCTTCTCGCTGCCGAACCAGGCCATGAGGAGCAGCGAGCGCAGGCCCTCGTGCGCCATCCGGCGCGAGTAGACCGACGATTCCTCCCAGGTGCGCAGGTAGTCGGTGATGTCTTCGACCGGCGCCGTCGCGAGCCGCGCGCGGGGGTTCGCCGACCACACCGTGAAGCCCTTGTCGAAGAGCTGCAGCAGCGCGCGGACCTGCGCCCGCTCGAACGGCTGGCTCTCGTGGAGGAGCTGGTCGACGTACTTCACGACCTGCGCGTCGATGCCGTCGGGGATGTCGGACGTGTCCCGCGGGAAGGCGACCTGGCCCAGCTGGCGGACGAGGCGGGCTTCGGATTCGGTCAGGACCTGCATGGCGTCTCCGTAGCCGGGCCCCTTAACCCGGCGCGCGCTGCGTGGGCCGGCGCCTTCACGTGGACGGCGATGTCCGCCCGGATGCTGCGTTGCACAAAAATCGGTGGTCGCTTTGCTGCGCTGCGTTATCGGGCGCCGGCCGGTTGGGGTGTGCTCGCCGGCAGGTCTCCGTTCCGGGGTGTCCGATGTCGATTCGCGCTGTGCTGATGTCCTGTCTGCTGCCCCTCGCCGCCTGTGAGGGCGGGCTCGATGCCTACGGGCAGAACCGCGAGACCGGGGATGCCGGCGACCAGGGGTGGTGGTGGCTGCTCCCGAGCTCCGACGAGGAGGAGCCCGAGCCCGCGGGGCCGACGGAGCCGGGCGATCCGCAGTGGTTCGACGCGCACTGTGCGGACGGGGCATGCGTGGTGCCCGTGGGGTTCGACCCGCGCGACCACCTGTGGCGGGCCGCCGAGCTGTGTGCCGCCGAGACCCCCGTGGCGCTGGGCTTCGAGATGGTGTGGTTCGAGACGGAGCGCGTGTACGCCGACGATTTCAGCGCGAGCGCCGCGAGCTGGACGTACCGGTTCAGCGCGCCGGACCCCGACGACCTGTGGGGCTACCGGTGGATCCGGTGCGAGGTCGACGTGACCGGGCAGACGGTCGAGCTGGACGACATGTTCGCGCCCGACAGCCGCCGGGTCGTGGGCGTCGACGCGTTGCAGCAGGCGGCCGTGTACGGCATCGATCACGCCCTCGAGGACATCGGCGCCTTCAGCCACGTGACCCGCGGCGGGCTCCAGTGGCGCATCGGCGTGGCCGACCCCGAGATCTTCCTCGCGGACGACGAATGGAACGACTGGGACCGCTGGAACGCCACGACGGGCGAGCGCGACTGGTGATCGTCGGCGGGGTGTAAGCGTCGCGCGCGTCCCTCCGTTGGTCGGGCGGAGGTCGCGATGCTCGCCAGCCAGTTGCCGATCGAAGAGCCCTGCAGCGCCGACTGGGGCGCGATGTCCGGGGACGAGCGCCGTCGGTTCTGCGGGCAGTGCAGCAAGCACGTCCACCACCTCTCCGCGATGACCGAGCGCGAGGCCGAGAAGGTGCTCGAGGACGCCGAGGTCTGCGTCCGCTACGAGGTCGACCGCGACGCCCGCATCGTGTTCCGCCCGTCCCGGCGGGCCCGTGCGCGGGCCTTCGTCGCCGCCGCGGTGCTCGCGTCGACCCCGGCGTTCGCGAGCGGCCAGGCCGCCGAGGAGCCCGGCATCCTCGCCCGCCTCTACGACTGGCTCGTGGGCGACGTGGCCGAGGACGTGGAGCCCGCGAGCCCGCCCGAGGACGCGATCCCCGAGGTGCAGGACGTTCCGGTGGAGGTCCCCGTGCCGCACGTCGACACCGGGATCGTCCCGCCCGACCCGAAGGACCGCAAGATGCCGCCCCTCATGGGCCGCCCCGCGCAGCGGATGCCGCCTGCACAGACCCTCCCGAAGACCCGCTGAACCTGGAGCCGCCGTGAAGCTCACCGTCAAGAACCCCTGCCAAGTCGACTGGAACGGCATGACCGGGTGCGAGAAGCGCCGGTTCTGCGACCACTGCGAGAAGCACGTCCACGACCTGTCCGCGCTGACCGAGGAGGAGGGCCGCGCCCTGCTCGCCACCCCCGGCGTCTGCGCGCGCTTCAAGACCGACGCGGTGGGCAACGTCCGCTTCCGGGACTCGATGCCGACCGCGGCCGCGATGGTCCTCGCCGCCGTGTTCGCCGCGACGCCGGCCCACGCGGGCGGAAAGGCCGCCACCGAGCCGGCGGACGGCGGCTGGGTGGACTGGGTCGTCGATCTCGTCGCCGGCGTCGCGCTCCAGGGCGAGCCGATGCCCATCGAGCCCGCGCCGGAGCTGCCCTACACGGGTCCCGACGAGGTCCTCATGGGTGACGTGGCGATGATCGTCGAGCCCGCCGAGACCTTCACGAACGACACGCGGACGACGAAGACGCTCGTGTGCACCGATGCGCCCGACCGCGAGGTCGCTCCCGGCGAGAGCCTGACCGTGACCCTCGAGCCCGGCCAGAGCTGCGCGCTCAAGCGCTGATCAGCAGCTCGCGCAGGCCGATGCGCTCGACCACGGCATTGAACACCTCGACGTCGTCGTCGAAGCCGAACGGGCTCATCAGGTCGTCGTCGCCATCGTCGCCGAGGACGAAGTAGCGGACGGCGATCTGCGCCAGGCGCTGGTCGAGGTCGCACCGATCACGAACCGCGTCGAGCAGCGCCTTCGCATTGTCGGCGAGCTGGAGGCCGAGCGCGTGGTCGGCGAGGGGCCCCGCATTCTCGATCTCCGCGCGGTAGCGATCGATCTGGGCGCGCAGCTCGGACGGCCGGAACAGAGGCTCCCACAGCAGCGTGCTCACCACGGCACGCGAGTCGGACAGCAGCTCGGCCAGCCACTCGAATTGAGGCAGCCAATCTTCGGGAACCGGGGCTGGGCGTGGAGGCTCGGCGGTCACGCCGACACATACCGATCTCCCGGGGATCCGCAAGGTGGACGGGTCGTGCGGACGGGTGGATACTGCCCGTGATGGTGGGGCTCGTGACGATCGCCCTCGCGGGCTTCGGACCGGATCGGGGCGCCGAGAGCGGGCTCGTGCTCGCCTCCGAGGCCGGCGACGGCCTGTCGGTCGTCGACCTCGACGGCGACGGGCTCCACGACGTGATCGTCGCCTCCCGCGAAGACGGCGCGCGGCTGTTCCGCCAGACCGCCCCGCTCGTCTTCGAAGACGCCGGCATCGCGCTCGTCGCCAGCCGGTCGGTGCTCGTGGCCGACCTCACGAACGACGGCGTGGTCGACCTCGTCACGGTCGGCAACGGCGCGAACTTCTACCGCGGCGTGATCGACGGGGGCCGCTGGGCGCCCGCGCTCGCGACGGGTGCCCCGGATCACGTCGTGCAGGGGCTCAACCTCGAGGGGCTGCTCGTCTTCGACGTCGACGGGGACGGCTGGCTCGACGTGCTCACCGATCCCGGCGACCTCTTCCTGAACCCCGCGGACGGGACGGTCGCGTTCACCGACGCGGGGATCCTCGACGGGTTCGCGCTCGAGGACGCCTCGACCGACTTCTCCACCACCGCGGACTTCGACCGGGACGGGCTCGTCGACGTCGTGATCCGCCGCGAGGAGGGCCTCGACCCGACCGCCTTCGCACCCGACCTGTTCCACAACACCGGTGACGGCTTCGAGGCGCTCGAGCCCGATCTCCGCGCGTCCAACAGCGCGAAGGGGCCCGCGGTGTCGTGTGACATCGACGGCGACGGCGCGCTCGACGTGTTCGTGGGCCGCGGCCACACCGATGCCCAGCCGGCTCCCGAGGACAACAACGTCTTCCTGCTGTGGAAGAGCGGCGCGTTCGTGGACTCGGCCTGGTCGATCCCTGCGGATGCGACGCCCCGGGCGGCGGTCTGCGGCGACGTGGACGGCGACGGCGACAACGACCTCGTCATCGTGGACGACGAGGCGATCACGGTCTGGGACAACGCGAGCGCGTCGCTCCAGCCGCTCGAGCCCATCCCGCTCGGCGGGGAGTGCACGGGGGTCTGCGCGGGCGACGCGAAGCTCGTCGACCTCGACGGCGACGGCGATCTCGACCTGATCGTCAACCGAGACGGCGGTCCCGGCCTGTTCCTGAACGACGCGGCACAGCCCGCATGGCGCGTGCGGCTCGTCACGAACGTCGGCACGTGCGAAGCGCCCGTGTACCGCGATGCCATCGGCGCGTCGGCCCACGTCCGCCGCGGGGATCAGACGATCGGCGGTGCCCGGCACCTCGCGGTGGGCGAGGGCCGCGGGGGCACCCCCGACCCCGTGCTGTACTGGGCCGCCGAGCCCCTCGGGAACGAGCCGGTCTGGCTCGAGGCGCAGTTCGCCGACCCCCACATCCGGCGCGTGCGGATCGAGACCACACCCTCGCCGATGCTGCTGGTGATCGACGACGACGACCCCGACGGCGACGGGGTCCCGTGGGACCGGGAGGACGCGGTCGACCTCGATGGAGACGGCCTCGTGGGCGGGCTCGACGACGACTCCGACGGCGACGGCATCCCGGACGCGGTGGAGGCGGGCTCCGACCCGTGCTCCCCGGTCGATACGGATGGTGATGGCACGCCGGACCTGCACGACCTCGACTCCGATGGCGACGGCCTTCCCGACGCCGAAGACCCGAGCCCCACCGTGACGGGCGAGGTGGGCAACGGATGTGGGTGCGCGGGCGGGGGTCGCGGGCCCCTCGATGCGCTCCTCGTGGCGTTCGCGCGGCGCAGGTGAGGGGAGCCGGGTTAGTCCGGCGGTCTGGAGGCCCCACCATGCTGCGCCCCGCGCTCCTCGTACTCCTCGCCGCGTGCGGCGACCCGGCGAAGAACCTCGGCGAGATCGACGAGGATCTCGCGGTGCTCGCCGACGAGCCCGTGCTGGCGCACTTCGCGGCGGCCATGGGCGACGACGGAGCCACCGTGGTCGACCTGTTCGACGAAGAGCTCGCGTTCGACCGCGCGCCCGACCCGAGCCAGCTGTTCGTCGACCGCAACGTGGCGCACATCACGCTGCCCGAGGGCACGGGCGAGCAGATCTCGATCATGACCTTCAACGCCGGGCTGCTGTCGCGGCACTACCTCGCCGTGTTCAAGGTCGAGGTCCCGAACATCGAAGAGCGCCGCGAGCGCATGGCGGCCGAGGTCTTCGGGGCCGGCAAGGACGTCGTGTTCCTCCAGGAGGTCTGGGAGATGGACGATGCCCGCGCGCTGGCCGAGGCCGGTGAGGCCGCCGGGTACCGCGTGTGGTTCGGCGACAAGCGCAAGCTGCACCGCGAGACGGGCCTGCTGCTCGCGGTCCGCGAGTCGCTCATCGGCGACGGCGAGCTGCAGGAGGCCGGGCAGTACGCGGCCCAGTGGAAGACCGAGAACTTCCCCGGGCCGAACCTGAAGCGCGGCTGGCTGCACTGGTCGTTCACGCTCGCGGAGTCGGGCGTCGAGTTGCACCTGTTCGACACGCACCTGACGCCGTTCTACGGCGAGTGGCGCACCCGCGCGCTCCAGGTGCGCGAGCTCGGGCTCGAGATCGCCGCGCTGCCCGACGACGCCGTGGTGCTCGTCGGTGGCGACTTCAACGCGGGCTGGTACTACCCCCGCGACCTTTGGACCGACGCCGAGGGCGAAGAGCACCCGGGCTGGTGGCGGAACACGACGATGCCGGCGCTGCTGTCGTATTACGGCGGGCTCGACGATCTCGTGAACCTCGTGGTCATCGCGCGCGACGTGGAGCGGGGGGCCGCCATCCCCGCCAGCACCGACGATTCCTGGCACGAGACGCCGTACGGCGACGCCTCGCTGTGCACGGTGCAGGACACGTACACCGCCACCGACTGCAACTCCCTCTACCGCCAGAGCTACGCCGCGACGGAGTTCCCCGCGCGCATGGACCTCCTCTGGCTCGGCGACCGCAACCGGCGCGTGCGGGCGCGGAGCCGCGGGATGTCGTTCGTCGAGCCGCTGGCCTTCGGGACGGCCGGTACCTTCGAGCTGTCCGACCACTACGGGCAGGAGGTCGTGATCGAGATCCTGTAGGGGTATCCTCGCGTCATGAAGACGGTCATCTGCGGCGCCGCGGGCCGCGACTTCCACGACTTCCTCGTGCTCTACCGCGACGACCCGCACACCGAGGTCGTCGCGTTCACGGCGGCCCAGATCCCGTTCATCACCGACCGACGGTTCCCGGCGGCGCTCGCCGGGCCGCGGTATCCCGACGGCATCCCGATCTTCGACGAGAGCGCGCTCGAGCGCGTCATCGCGGAGCTCGGCGTCGAGCAGGTCGTGTTCGCGTACTCCGACGTGCCCGAGAGCCACGTGATGGCGCTGTCGGCGCGGGCCAATGCGGCCGGCGCGGACTTCGTGCTCCCCGGCGCGCGGGCCATGCTCCCGTCGGCGAAGCCCGTCATCGGCGTGGGGGCCGTGCGCACCGGCTGCGGCAAGAGCCAGACCGTGCGGTACCTGCTCGATCGGCTCGACCGGCGCGGGGTCCGTGCGGTCGGCATCCGGCACCCCATGCCGTACGACCCCGACCTCGCGAGCCAGGCGGTCCAGCGGCTCGCGACCGCGGAAGACCTCGTCGCGGCGCGCTGCACCGTCGAAGAGCGCGAGGAGTACGAGCCCTACGTCGAGCGCGGGCGCGTCGTGTACGCCGGCGTCGACTACGCGCGCATCCTCGCGCTGGCCGAGGCCGAAGCCGACGTGATCCTCTGGGACGGCGGGAACAACGACCTGCCCCTCGTGCGACCCGACCTCTACTTCGTCCTGCTCGACCCGCACCGGCCGGGCGACGCCGAGCGCTACTACCCGTCCCGCGCACAGGTCCACCTCGCCGACGTGCTGCTGATCGCCAAGAGCCGAACCGCCCGTCCCGAGGACGTCGCGTCCGAGCGGGCCCTGGCAGCGCGCCTGAATCCGCGGGCCACGGTCGTCGCGGTGGCCAGCCGGCTCTCGCTCGACGGCGACGAAGCGGCGCTCCGCGGCAGGCGGGTGGTGTGCGTCGAGGACGGTCCGACCACCACGCACGGCGGCATGCGGTACGGCGCGGCGACGCTTCTCGCGCGGCGGGCGGGCGCCGAGATCGTCGACCCACGCGAGGCGTTCGTGGGCACGCTGCGCGAGACGGCCGCGAAGTACGGGGTGGGTCCGCTGGTGCCGGCGATGGGCTACAGCGAGGCCCAGCGCGCCGAGCTCGCCGAGACCCTGGCGCGCGTCGACGCCGACGTCGTGCTCGCCGGCACGCCCATCGACCTCGCCTCGGTGGTGCCCGATCCGCGTGGCCGCCCGGTCCTCCGGGTGCGCTACGACCTCGAGGAGATCCCCGGCGAGCCCTCCCTCGACGCGTTGCTCGGCGACTTCCTGGGCGATCAGCGGATGTAGTACGACATCGTGTCGACGGCGGTGAACGCCGCGGTCTCGGTCTGCAGCGCGCCGCCCGGGCAGAACAGGTCTCCCACCGTGTTGCCCTCGCGGTCGGGCTCGATGTCGATCTGGAAGTGCGCCGGCTTGGGCCCGTCGCCGTACAGCGCGCCCGAGAAGGCCGGGCAGACGGTGCAGCAGTCCCCATAGGCCCAGGGGATGCCGTGCCCACCGCTGCTCTCGGTGCAGAAGTTGCCCGTGTTCTCGGTCCCGAAGAACGCCATCCCGGTGAAGAGCTGCCCGCTCCCCGAGGTGGGCGAGGGGTCGTCCTCGAGCGTCAGCACGCCGCCGGAGTCGGTGTACCAGGCGGCCGTCCACTCGTAGGTGAGCCCGCCCTGGCACGGCCCGCCCGAGCTCGCGCGGACCACGTCGTGCACGAGGTGGCGTCCCTCGAGCATCAGCCCGGCCCACCGGGAGCCCCGCATCCGGTAGGTCCCGGCGGCCGGATCGCCGAAGTCGGTGCTCATCATCGTCGCGAGGGAGGTGTAGAGGCCGTCGTTCGCGGTCGCGTCCCAGGTCGTGCGCTGCACGAGCGTCCAGGCCTCCAGCTGGGCGTCGAAGAAGCAGTACACGTCGAACGGATCCTCGCCACCGGGCCCGTCCGGGTCGATGGTGTAGACGCCGGTGACCGTGGAGGACATGCCCACGTCGTCGCACGAGCCGGGCAGCGCGGGGTCGGTGTCGGTGTCTGCATCGGAGTCGGCGTCCGCGTCCGCGTCGGTGTCGGCGTCTGTATCGGCATCGGTGTCGGCGTCCGCATCGGCATCGGCATCGGTGTCGGCGTCCGAATCGGCATCGGAGTCGGTGTCCGAATCGGTGTCGGTGTCGGTGTCCGAATCGGTGTCGGTGTCGGTGTCCGCGTCGGTGTCGGTGTCGGTGTCGGAGTCCGCGTCCGTGTCGGAGTCCGCGTCCGTGTCGGAATCCGCGTCGGTGTCGGCATCCGAGTCCGTGTCCGCATCCGTGTCGGTGTCGGAGTCGGTGTCCGTATCGGCGTCGGACTCGGCGCCCTGGCAGGCGAGGCGCCCCGGATCGGCGTCGCAGATGGCCTCTTGGTACGCGTCCGGATCGATCCAGGCGCATCCGGACAGCACCGCCCACCACACACGCCACCTCCCTGCGAACCATACCGGAATCGGGCCGGACCCGTCGGTCTCAGCGGATGTAGTACTCCATCCGGTCGATCGCGAGGTAGCTACCCACGGCGAGCGGGGCGAGCGGATCGCACACCATGATGGCGGTGTCGCCGTCGGCGTCTTCGCTGCCCGGCAGGCCGGTGAGCACGGGGTGCGGGTCGTCGGGATCCGGGAACAGGGTGCCCTTGTACGACGGACAGACGGTGCAGCACGGGGCGCCGTATGGCCAGAACACCCCTTCGCCCTGCCCTTCGATCGCACACGTGACCGAGGTGGACTGGCTCGCGTCCTGGAAGAACACGTTGCCGCCCGGGAACAGGGCGGGGGTCCCCGCGGTGTCGGGGACGGGCGCAGCGAAGCCCAGGATTCCGAAGGTGCCGAACCCGACCTGGAACGACGCCCCGCTCCAGCGGTGGTCGAGGGCCTGGGTGCAGCGCGAGTCGTCCATGGACCGGGGGTAGGCGACGATCCGGTGCTCGCCGTTGCTGTCGAGGTCGTCCCAGGCCTCGCCGAGCAGCCGGTACACGGGGTCGGACGGGGTGTTCACCGTGTTCGCGAGCATCTCGAAGGCATCGGTCCGGAGCGCGGCGTTCGCGGCGGAGTCCCAGTCCGTACGCTGCACGAGGTTCCAGCCCGCCAGGCCGTCGATGTCGCAGTAGATCTCCAGGACACCCAGCGGGCCTCCCGGGCCGTCGGGATCGAAGGAGTGCAGACCCGTCTGACCGCCCGCCTGCGCGACGTCGTCGCAGCTCTCCGGCACGATCGGCCCGGTGTCGGTGTCCGCATCGGAGTCCGCGTCCGTGTCGGTGTCCGCGTCGGAGTCGGTGTCCGCATCGGAATCGGTGTCGGCGTCGGAGTCGGTGTCGGCGTCGGAGTCGGTGTCGGCGTCGGAGTCGGTGTCCGCGTCGGAGTCTGTGTCCGCGTCGGAGTCTGTGTCCGCGTCGGAGTCGGTGTCCGCGTCGGAGTCGGTGTCCGCGTCGGAGTCGGTGTCCGTATCGGATTCCGACCCGCACTGGATGCTGCCGGGATCGGCTGCGCAGATCGCAGTACGACGGCTCTCCGCGTCGATCCACGCGCATCCGGGCAACAGCGCCAGCCACAGGGCTCGGAGATTCACGGCCGTACGATAGCGGATCCCCGCGTGCTTCGGGCGTCGGGAGGGGGCCGTGCGATAGGGGCGCTGCGTGAACCCTGCACCCTCCGGCATCGACGCGCTCGTGCGACCCGAGGACCGTCTCTCGGATCGGGTCGGGCTCGTGCTCACCGAGTCGGCGTCGTGGATGGCGGCGGCTCCGGAGGGCTGCGTGCACGCTGTCGTCACCGACCCTCCGTACGGCCTGGACGAGTTCGCGCCGGGCCAGATCGCCAAGATGGACGCGGGCCGCGGAGGCCTGTGGCGCATCCCGCCCACGCTCGACGGGGTGAAGCGGCGGCCCGTGCCGCGGTTCACCGTGCTCACCGACGCCGACAAGGCCCGTCTGGTCGAGCGTTTCGAGGGCTTCGGGCGCCTGGCGCTGCGGGTCCTGGCGCCGGGCGGTCACCTGTTCCTCGCGAGCAACCCGCTGGTGTCGAGCCGGGTGTTCGCGGCCGTCGAGGCGGCGGGATTCGAGAAGCGCGGCGAGATCATCCGCCTCGTCCAGACGCTGCGCGGCGGCGACCGCCCGAAGGGCGCTCACGACGCGTACGCCGACGTCACCGTGATGCCCCGCTCGGCGTGGGAGCCGTGGGGCCTGTTCCGCAAGCCGTTCGACGGCACGGTGGCCGCGTGCCTCGCGACGCACGGCACGGGCGGGCTGCGCCGCATCTCGGACGACCTGCCGTTCCGCGACGTCATCCGCTCCGCACCGACCTCCCCGCGCGAGCGCGCCATCGTCGACCATCCGTCGCTCAAACCGCAGGCCTTCATGCGCGAGATCGTTCGCGCCAGCCTGCCCCTCGGACGGGGAATCGTGCTCGACCCGTTCGCCGGCGGCGGTAGCACGCTCGCGGCCGCGGAGGCGCTGGGGTACGCCGCGATCGGGCTGGAGCGGTCCGAGGCGTACGCCGCGAAGGCCCGCGCGGGCTTCGCGGGTCTCGTCGCGCTGATGTAGGCTGGCCGGATGACGCTGCTGACCCTGCTGATGCTGCTCCCCGGTTGCTCGCGCGAGCTCGAGGGCGACGACCCGGGCGAGTGCGCTGACGACGCCGACAACGACGCGGATGGGCTGTTCGACTGCAACGACCCCGACTGCGCCGGGGCCGCCGTGTGCTCCGGCGGCGACGCCGACACCGATGCCGATTCGGATGCCGACACCGACTCGGACGCCGACACGGACTCCGACGCCGACACCGACGCGGACACCGACACCGACACCGGGTTTCCCTGCTCGGTGGTCGTGTACGACGCCAATCCGTACGACGGGCAGACCGGCGTGTTCTACCTCACGGCGATCGAGTGGTCGTTCAGCCAGGTCGACCCGAGCGCCACGGCGTCGGTCACCCGGGGTGGCACGCCCGTGCCCACCACCCTGGCCTGGCAGCAGCCGACGAACGTGCTCCGGATCCAGCCCGTCACGCCGCTCGATCCGTCCACCGCGTACGACGTGAGCGTGACCTGGTGCGGGGGCGCGTTGCAGGCCGCGACGACGTTCACGACCTCCGCGGTCGGAACGCCGGTGGTCGACCCGGCCGGTCTCGTCGGGCGGGTCTACGCGATCGACCTCACGGCGGGGCGGTTCCTGCAGCCGCCGGGTGTCGGCGCGCTCCTCCAGCAGCAGATCGACACCCAGTTCCTGCTGGCCGTCACGAGCGTGTCGGGCAACGACGTGGGCCTGCGGCTCGGCTTCGTCGAAGAGGGCACCAATCCCCCGACGCAGGACCACTGCAGCGCCACGGGCGAGGGGATCGGCGCGTTCACGGATCCGTACGTGTCTGCGGCGATCGGCGACGTGGCGCTGGATCTCCAGGGCCTCGCCGTGAGCTTCGACGACACGACGGTGAGCGGGGCGTTCGCGGCCGACGGCGCTTCGATCGAAGGCGTCGAGCTCCAGGCCCTGATCGACACGCGTGGCCTCGTCGACCTCGTCCAGCCGGGCGGAGCGCCGGATTCCGTGTGCGTGCTCGTCGCTGCTTTCGGGGTCTCGTGCGTGACCTGCCCGGGCGGCGGAGACTTCTGCCTGCCGATCGAGGTCGATCAGATGACCGCGGCCGAGGTCCCCGCCACGACGGTCGTTCCGCTCACCCCGGCCGATGTCGCGGCCGATCCGGGGTGTCCGTAGGGTCCTGGTCGGAGACCCGCGTTGCCGCCCCCGGTCTCGCACAGCGACCACAGCGAGCCACAGCGCTCTGTGGCCTGGGCAGTCGAGCTTCGAGCGTCTCAGGGGCTCACGCAGATGACGCAGAAGGACGCAGATGACGCAGAAACGAGGCCGTCTCGGGTCGAGCGGCCTCTCTTCCCCGCTGGCCGTCGAGGGGGATTGCACCGCCGAGGACGCCGAGGCTCCACCCGCAGCCTCCGGGTGTCGTGAGGGACGTCCCGGTGCTCGGGTCGACAGAGAGGGCCTGCCCGCGGACTGGAATCGGGACTCACCAGAGCAGGCGGGCGTTTCGGGTGGGACCTCGGCGGTCTCGGGGGTGTACAGGCGTTGGCCTAATGAGGCGCTCGAGAGGCTGTGGACCGCTGTGGTCGCTGTGCGTGCCGGAGCTGCAGGAGCGCCCGACCCGCGCCCGAGTCGACCAGAGCCGCGTTGAACTGGTGGTCTGGTGGTGTCAGAGCGAACCAGAACATCGAAATGAGTCTGCCTTCTTCGTCATATTTTCGAATTCTGTTTTCGAGGTGTTCGCGCCGGCGCCCTCTCCGGAGTGCGAGCGAGGCGACCCGGGGCCCGCGACGCGCCGGGTCTGAAGCCGAACGGAGCCGTGCTACGGCGGTGCGATCGCAGTCTCCGACGCCCTGACCTCGAAGAGTGCCTGAGCGCAGAAGACCAGGCGACCGTCGGACTCCGCGGGGGAGTAGAAATCTCGAGAATCACGCGTATTCCTGCATCATCTCGATGTTCGGGTTCGCTCTGACACCGATGTTGGCGGGAGCATCGACGGCTCGATGTACGGCGGCCCGAAGCATCGGCCTGCTCTGGTGAGCAGACCGGCCGTCGACCTTGCCGTCCGCCCCACGACGTGCGGCATGGAGCCGAACGGAGGATCACCGCTCGTCCGGTCCGAAACGCCGGCCTGCTCTGGTGAGTCCCGAATCCGGTCCGCAAGAAGGCCTGACGCTCACGGGTGGACGTTGGCGTCCTTGGCGGTGCAATCCCCATCGAAGGGGATTCCGTCGGCCACCGCCCGCAAGCGGGCGTCGTCCCGACGGAATCTCAACTACTGAACGTCTTGACGGGACCTCGGTACCCCCTGTGAACGCGGCTGAAACGCCGCGTTCCGGGGGCACAGAGGTCTTGACCGTCAAGGCGTTCGGGGACACGAGGACGCTCGACCCGTGACGGCGTGGTTTCTGCGTCATCTGCGTCCTTCTGCGTCATCTGCGTGATGCAGATCCGGGTTGTGTCACGACATCGACCGGGCACTCGCGACGGTCCGCGCCACACACCTCGGGCACAGGGCGATCACTCCTCGACGTAGTCCGCCTGGCACTCGGGGCCCTGGTTTCGCGCGTTGTTCACGAACGACGAGACCGACCGCTCCTTCATCTGTTCGGCGGGGAAGGGGCGGATGAGCTCCTTCAGGCGCTCGACGGGCGTGTCGGGCGAGAGCCACGCATCCCAGTCGCGCTTCTCGAGGATGACGGGCATCCGGTCGTGGATGCTCTCCATCAGCGCGTTCGGCCCGGTGGTGACGATGCTGCACGAGAGCACGTCCTCGCCCGTCGCGGGGTCGGTCCACTTCGCCCACAGGCCCGCCATCGCGAACGGCTTGCCGTCGGTCTGGATGTGGTGCGGGATCTTGTGGGTCTTCGAGAGCCGCTTCCACTCGTAGAAGCCGTCCGCGATGATCAGGCACCGGCGCTTCTTGAACGACGAGCGGAACGCGGGCTTCGATTCGACCGTCTCGCCGCGCGCGTTGATGGTCTTGTACGCGATCTTGGCGTCTTTCGCCCAGAACGGGATGAGGCCCCACTTGAACATCTGCAGCGTGCGGACGCTGGTGCCCGGCGACCACTCGCCGTTCGCATCCTGGTCGGGCATCTCGACGATCACCGGCACGCTCTGGCTCGGCGCGACGTTGTAGCGGGGCAGGACCTCGGGGAGCACGTCGACCTCGAAGATCTCGGCGATCACGCTCGCTGGCGCGGTGAGCGAGTAGCGGCCACACATCAGACACCTCCGTCGCAAGGGTATGGCGGGCGGGTGCCGGATGGTAGAACGGGGCGCCGGCGGATCGGCGGGGGTTTCATGCGGCGCGCGGTGATCGGGGTGTCGTTCGTCTTCCTCCTCGGGTGCTCGGGCATCGCCGAGGGGCTCGCAGAGCTGATCTCGGGGTCCGAGATCGAGGTGGATGGCGACCGCGTGGTGCTCACGAACCCCGACGGGTCGACCCAGGTCATCACCCAGGGCGAGAACGCGTCGCTGCCCGCCGACTTCCCGCTGCCCGCGCCGCCCGGCGACATCCCGATCGACAGCGTCGTCGACTCGGACGACGGCGGGCCGCGCACGGTGTCGTACCGCCTGCGCGACGCAGACGACGCGAATGCGATCGTCGCGTTCTACTCGGACTGGTTCGTCGCCGAGGGCATCGAGGTGGCCTCCGACCACCAGAACCTCGCGGGCATGCGCACCGCCGCCATGGTGGGCTCCCGCGACGGCGTCGTGCTGGCCGTGACCTTCACCGACGCGCTGGGAACGCGTATGCTGTCGCTCTCCGCCACCCCGGCCCGTTGACCGGATGCTCGTCCTCTCGTTCGCGCTCGCACAGACCCCCCCGGATTCCGACGCCATCGGGGTCCCCGAGCTCGACGCCGACCTGCTGCACCGGGCCCTCGCCACGCGCCGCACGTCGATCACCGAAGACGCCGGGCGCATCCGCGACACGCCCGTGGGCGGCTTCCAGCTCGGCCTCGGCTACGCGAACGCACCCCTCGTCGTCTCGTGGGACGGCGGGAACGGGCGCGAGCAGGTGTCCGTCGTGCGCGACGCCTTCGTCATCGACCTCATCGGCACCCTCGAGTACGACCGCTTCCGATTCGGGCTCGACGTGCCCGTGTACCCCATCGCCACGAGCGATCTGGGGGTCGACGGCACCGCGCTCGGCAACGTCGCCGTCGATGGCCGCCTCACCGTCCTCGACCCCACGCGCGACCCCGTCGGCATCGGCCTGATCGCGCGCCTCGACCTGCCGAGCCCCGACGCGGCGCGGGCCATCGCGAGCCCGCGGATCGGCTACGAGCTCGCGGCGGCGGTCGAGCGCGACATCGGCGCGCTCGGGCTGGCGGCGAACGTCGGCTGGCGCGGGCTGCCCCGGGCCGCGCTCTACAACGTGACGTGGGACGACCTGTTGTTCGGGCGGCTCGCCGCGAGCTGGGCCCTGTCCGACGAGGGCGGCATCAGCGCCGAAGGGGTCGTGGCGACCATTCCCTCGATGCTGGGCGCCGATCCGGTGGGCGACCCGCGCGGCGCGCCCACGCCCGCCGAGGTGCTGGTGGGGGGCTGGCTCAGCCCGTCCGGCGTCACGGGGCTGTCGCTCCGCGGGGCCGTCGGCACGGGCGTCTCGCGGGGGGTGGGGTCTCCCCGGTTCCGCGGCATCGTCGACGTCGTCTGGACCCCGACCTTCGGGCCGCGCGACGCCGACGGAGACGGGCTGGTCGACCGCCTCGACGGGTGCCCGGGCGACGCCGAGGACCTCGATGGGTTTTCCGACGACGACGGCTGCCCCGACTGGGACAACGACGGCGACGGCTTCGACGACGAGAAGGATGCCTGTCCGAACGAAGCCGAGGACGTGGACGGGTTCCTGGACGACGACGGCTGTCCCGACCCCCGCGCCAAGGTGCTGATCCGCGTGGTCGACGACCGCGACGCCCCCGTGGGCGGGGCGATCCTGCAGGTCTCGGGCGAGGGCCTCGAGCCCACCGCCGATCAGGAGCTCGACCTCCACCCCGGCGAGTACACCGTCGTGGCGTTCGCCGGCGGCTTCAAGCCGTCCCAGACCTCCTTCACGATCGCCACCGCCCGCGACGAGGTCATCCGGGTCGTCCTCGAGCGCAATCCGCCGGGAACTGCGGTCCTCACCATCCACCTCCCGAAGGGGCAGTCCGCGCCGCCGGGGCTCGCCGTCCAGGTCGGCGACAAGACCGCCCGCGTGGTCGACGGGCGCGTCGAGCTCGGGCTCCCCCCGGGCTCCTACCCCGTCTCCGTCGATGGATTCGAGCCCTACGCCGCGTGGCGGGGCTCGGTCGTGGTGAAGAGCGACGCGGTGTCGGAGCTCGATGTCGAGCTCGCGCCGTCGCAGGTCGGGGTCGAGGGCGATCGCGTCGTGCTGCGTCGGTCGCTGGCTTTCAACGACGCGGGGCTGCTCGCGCCGCAGAGCGCGGTGGTGCTCGGGCAGCTCACGGCGCTCCTGCACGACCGGCCCGGGCTCCGCCTGCGGATCGAGTCGCACACCCGCACCACGGGCGAGGCCGAAGCGAACGAGAAGCTCTCGAAGCAGCGGGCCGACGCCGTGAAGCGGTGGCTCGTCGCGGGCGGCATCGAGGGGTCGCGGCTGCAGTCCGTCGGGCTCGGGGGCACGGTGCCGCTCCCGGGCCGATCCGACGCTGCGAACGAGCGGATCGAGCTGCACGTCGTTCCGTGACCGGCGGCAGACACAGCTCCGCCCGTCGACCGGGCCCCGCACGAGAGAAAGAGGTCGGGCCCGGTGGACGGGCGGCGGCAGCACAACGATCCCGCGACGTCCACAACCGGTCAACACCCCTTCGAGGAACCGGCCGGCCCCCGTCCTTACGAGCGGGTGGGCGCCCGGGCGATTGGCGTTAGGGTTCGCGCGCAGGAGGGTTGCGATGCAGCTGGCGGGGAAGACGATCTTCATCACGGGGGGCACGCGTGGCATCGGGAAGGCCATCGCGCTCCGTTGCGCCGCGGATGGCGCGAACGTCGTCGTCGCGGCGAAGACGGTCGTGTCGACGCCGAAGACGCCCGGCACCATCCACGACGCGGCCCGCGAGATCGACGCGGCCGGGGGCCACGGGCTCGGCATCCAGGTCGACGTGCGCGACCAGGCCTCGATCGAGGCGGCGGTCGCAGAGACGGTCGAGCGCTTCGGCGGCATCGACGCCATCGTGAACAACGCGGGCGCCATCCAGCTCCTGCCGACCGAGCACCTCGAGCCCCGGCGGTACGACCTGATGCTGCAGATCAACGTCCGCGCGACGTGGATGCTCGCGAAGGCCGCGCTGCCGCACCTGAAGAAGTCCGCCAACGCGCACGTCGTGACGCTGTCGCCGCCCATCGACCTCGACTACGCGCGGTGGTTCGCGGGCCACACGGCCTACACGGTCAGCAAGTTCGCGATGACCATGACGGCGCTGGGCCTCGCCGAAGAGCTGCGCCGCGCGGGCATCGCGTCGAACACCCTGTGGCCGCGCACCACGATCGCCACCGCGGCGGTCGGGATGCTCGGAGGCGACGCGCTGATGAAGGTAAGCCGTACCCCCGAGATCATGGCCGACGCCGCGTACGCCATCCTCACGTCCGATGCGCGCGAGGTCACGGGCAACAGCTTCCTCGACGAAGACCTGCTGCGCACCCGCGGCGTGACCGACTTCGGACGGTATTCGGTGGTCGAGGGTTCGAAGCTGCAGACCGACCTGTTCGTCCGGGAGCCCTGATGCTGCTCGCATGGATCGCGCCCGCGCTCGCGGGCTTCTACCACCCGGCCGACGTCGCGCGCAGCAGCGTGGCGTTCGCGACGGCCAGCGAGCAGTCGGCCTCCGCGGCGTCGGATGCGCAGGCGAAGTCGCGCGCGTACGCCGATGCGCTCCGCCGGTTCGAAGAGGGCCTCGACCTGCTCGGGGATGCCGAGCCCGCGGGGCAGCGCGAGCGGCTCGATGCCCTCGTGAAGCAGTACAACCGCGACTTCGCGACGGTGCAGGCGTTCGCCGACGCGATGGTGACGGACTTCGACGGTGCGTTCGGGCGGGCGCTCGAGCGCGGTCTCGCGGCGTTCCCGGGCGCGGTGCGGTGCGAGGGCCAGATCCCCGAGGGGCCGAAGCTGCCGGGCATGCGCCAGCGCACCAAGCCGAACCCCGAGTGCCAGGGCGACGACCTGAATGCGCGCCTCGCCGCGGCCATGGACAAGGATGCCGTGCTCGCGAACGACCTCGCCGAGGTGCTCGGCAGGCAGTGGCCGAAGCTCGACCTGCCCGTCGAGCCCGTCGCGACGGTGGGCGGCGAGCGCTGGGTGGTCGTGTCGGACTTCTTCCGTGCGGGCATGGGCGACGCCTTGCGCGGGATCGACCGGATGGACGAAGAGGCGCGCCTGCCGTTCGAATCGGCCATCGAGCAGGGCGCCGGCAAAGAGGAGCTGCGCGCGATGGCCGAGGCCGCGAAGGCCGTCGATGCCGAGACGCGCCGCAAGCGCGCGACGGCCGCGGCCCCCGTGCGCGAGCGCGCCGACCTGGTGCTCGCGAAGCAGGCGCCGGGCGGGGGCTGGTGCGCTCAGCCCGAGCTGCTCGGCGGCTGCACGGGTCAGGCCGATCCGGGCCTCGCGAAGCTGCTGCTGGCCGACAAGAAGGTCGCGAGGCTGCTGCCCTGATCTGGCTCTCGCTG
This sequence comes from Alphaproteobacteria bacterium, assembly GCA_020632875.1. Taxonomy (GTDB): domain Bacteria; phylum Myxococcota_A; class UBA796; order UBA796; genus JACKEQ01. Next base: position 281 of record JACKET010000034.1, on the reverse strand, counting down.
GCCCTGGCGAAGGCCCCGATCCCGGGGAACGCCGCGAACGACCGGTGCGACGCCGCCGGGCTCGAGACCGCGCTCCAGGCCGGGGACTTCGGGGTCTTCGCAGGCGGGCTGCTCGCGGCGTGCCCGGGGCTACCCCCCGAAGCAGGGGAGTGGATCGAAGCCCGGCTCGCGGGGAGGCCGTCTGCACGGGCCGCGATGGCGTGCCCCCGCGCGAAGGGCGACCTGAAGCGGGCGGTCTCGCCGGGATTCGAGGCGCGCATGAAGGGCGTCCAGAAGACCTG
>JACKET010000033.1 GCA_020632875.1 Alphaproteobacteria bacterium | reverse complement strand
TCACGACGGCCTCGTGGTCGGCATCCGTCGTGCGGATGAACCGGTCGTAGCGGATCGAGAGCCCCTCCATCATGCCCATCCACCGCGGAACCATGTCGTCGCAGTGGGCCTTCGGCGTCATCCCGCGCTTCTCGGCCGCCTCGAGCACCTTCTGGCCGTGCTCGTCGGTGCCCGTCAGGAAGAACACCGGCCGGCCTTCGAGCCGCCGGTACCGCGCGATCGCATCCGCCGCCGTCGTCGTGTAGGCATGCCCGATGTGCGGGTTGCCGTTGACGTAGTAGATGGGCGTCGTGATGTAGAAGGTCTTCTCGCTCACTTCCCCTCCGAGCGGACCTCCATATCCCAATCCCCCCACTTCACACGCCGGAGACCGCATGGTCCGCGCCCTGGGATACAGCAACGCGCCGTTCAAGCCCTTCAAGCCCGGGCGGCTCTGCCGCGGCCGCGAGCGATGGATCGAGGTCTGGGATCCCGAGGCCGACGAAGAGCAGGTCGAGGTTCAGCGGCTCGTGTTGAGCGGCGCGGCGTTCAGCGACCTCTCCGCGGCCGACGCGCTGCGCGGGCTCCCGCACTCCGGGCTCGACGGGGCCGACCTGATCCGCCGCCTGTTCCCGAAGGATGCCCTGCTGGCCTTCATGGAAGACGGGCACCCCGCCGACATCCCCGACGACGCGCTCGGCGTCGAGCTGTACGACGGGTACCGGGCCGGCGGTCGGTCGGATGCCGCGATGGTGCGCTGGTACAAGCGCGTGTCCGACATCGACGAGATCCGCACGCTGCTCGACGACGGCGAAGACCGGCTGCGCGGGTTCGCCGTGGTCAAGCCCGGCACCGACGACGCCGCGCTGTTCGAGTCGCTCTTCCCGCTCGTCGGGATGGCGACGCTCGATTCGCCTCCCGCCCGCTTCCAGCCCGGCGCGCTGCCGGCCGTCGTGCCGCTCGTGAAGGCGCTGATCCTCGTGCACCGCGACAAGCACGGGATCTCGCTCGGCATCTACTCGGAAGACCCCATCGACGCGACCGACGAGCTCGTGAAGGCCTGCGGCACGGCCGATGCGCTCCTCGTGCCCTTCGCCATCCCGCCGATGCTGGCACGCTGGGACCGCGCGCTCGCCGAGCTCCGCTCCGGATGGCGCGGAGAGGCGCCCTTCCCCGTCCCCGAGCCGTCCGGCGGCTACAGCTGGGAGAACCGCCGCGGTCGCCGGCGCCGGTCCCGCAAGGGCGACCTCGACGAGGGCGGTGACGACGAGTCGCCCGAGCTCGACGATGTCGAAGAGGTCGACGGCGACGAGCCCGAAGAGGCCGACGACGCCGACGACGCCGACGAGGGTGACGACGCCGACGATCTCGACGAGCCGGACGAGCCCGATGACGGCGACGAGCCCGGCGGCGACGACGAATAGCGAGGGAGCGCCCCCGCGCGCACGGCGCTACCGCGAGATCTCGAAGTCGCGGGTCTCGCCGTCGGCCGTCATCGCGCCGCGCATGGGGCCCTCGGACACGTTGCCGGTGAACGACACGTCGCCCGTGAGGTTCGAGAAGCGCAGGCTGCCCGACGCCACGTCGAGGGTTCCGGTGACGCTGTAGCGCGCCCAGGACCCCGTCGACTGCAGCACCTCGGCGCGGCCGGAGAACGAAGAGCCCGTCTGGGCCTGCACGCGGAGCACGAACCCGGAGCCGCCGACCATACCGGTCCACATGCCGCGCAGGTCGGGCGCTTCGGCCTCGGGGCGGTCGGGCTCGACGCGCTCGGAGGTCGGCGACGGCGATGGCGACGCGACCGGCGCCGGATCGGGCTGGGTGGGTGCGGGCGCGACCGGCGCCGGATCGGGCTGGGGCACGGGCGCCTGCACGGGCGCCGGATCGGGCGGCTGCACGGGCGCCGGATCGGGCACCGGAGCTGGAGATGGCTGCGTCACGGGGGCCGGAGCCGGAGCCGGAGCGGGCAGCTCCACCGGAGCGACCACGGGCTGCGTCACCGGAGCGGGCGAGGGCTGCGTCACCGGAGCGGGCGAGGGCTGCGTCACCGGAGCGGGCATCGGGGTCGGCGAGGGCTGCGACGGATCCACGAGCGCAGGCGACGGCGGAGAGCCCTCGACGCCCGACAGGGGCTCGGGATCGGGCGTGACCGGGACGATCTTCGCCGGTGTGGGCGGCTCGACGCGGGGCATCGTCACGGGATCGAGGTCGGCGACCTCGGCGGTGCCTCCGGAGTTGCTCCAGATCCACCCGCCGACGAAGCCGATCACGATCACGACGCCCATGCCCACCGCGAGCCAGACGAGCGCGCTCGTGGTGTTGTCGTCGTCGTTCGCGGGCGGCGCGAGCGCGACGGTGGGGCTGGGCTCGCCGGTGCGGCCGGTGGTGGCGGCCTGGGCGATCGCCCGCGCGAGCTCGGGCGACGGAGACAGCGCGCCCTCGGCCCCGTCGATGCCCACGGGCGTGTCGTCGGTGGGCGGCGGGAGCGACATGCTGGGCGGGGGCAGCGTGGCGGACAGGGTGGGCGTCGCGACGCGGCGCCCGGGAGGGCTCGCGGTGCGGACCTGGCGGCGCGGCTGGAGCAGGCCCACGTGGCCGCCCGCGGTCGGCGACTTCACGCCGACCTCCTTCACGCCCGGGTTCACCTTCACCCCGGGCTGGATCTCGACCGGATCGCCGATGGGCTCGGGCGCGGTGGCGTCGAGCGTCATCTCGCCATCCGGCTCGGATGCGGCGTACTCGACCTCGTCGCCGGACGGGCCGTCGTCGGGGATGGCGTCGGGCGCGGACTCGCGGTCGGGGGCCGGCGGGTGCGTCGGGATCGAGTCGACCGTGATGTCCTCGATGCGCATGATGCCCGTCTCGTAGACGGCGGAGGCGGACGCTTCGTCGAGCTCGGTCTCGTCGTCTTCGGCGAGGTGGGTCTGCGGGCCGCCGTCGCGCGACCACGAGGAGGCGGTGTCGTACTCCTGCCCCGGCTCGACGCCCTCGACCCATCCGGAGTCTTCGGACAGCTCGCGCGTCAGCACCTGACGGAGCGGTTCCTCGTGTTGGAGGAGGAACATCGCTTCGTCGGCATGGGCCGGATCGTTGCGCGTCATCCGCGCCCAACGGATCCGCCGCGCCAAGGCCTCCTCTGCCGTTTCGCCGATTGGATCGAGATAATCGATCAATCGCTCGCAACGCACGGAAGCCAGGAAGCGCTGGAGAGCCTCCTCTTGCATGAACCTGTTCTACCTCACCGGTCGCTCGCCACCGCGATCATTCTAACGGCAAGCGGCTACCGCCCATCACACACGAAGTCGTCATCGAACTGCCACGGGGCGGGGCGAGCGGGCTTCGAAGCACATTCCCGGAGCCGCGCCAGATAGTCGGCGCGCGGGATCTCGACGGCTCCGAAGCGGGCGAGGTGCTCGGTCTGCACCTGGCAGTCGACGAGCTCGCCGCCCCACCGCTCGAACTGGCGCACGAAGTGCACGAACGCGATCTTCGACGCGTCCGGGCGGAGCGCGAACATCGACTCGCCGGCGAACAGCGAACCCACGGAGACGCCGTAGAGCCCGCCGACCAGCGTGTCGCCCTCCCACGCCTCGACGCTGTGCGCGAACCCGGCCTCGAACAGCTGCTGATACGCGCGCAGCATGCCGGGCGTGATCCACGTGCCGTCCTGCCCGGGCCGCGGGACGCGGCCGCACTGCTCGATCACCTCGGAGAACGCGAGGTCCATCGTGATCCGGTAGGGCTGCTGCCGGATGCGCTTGCCGAGGCTGCGCTGGATCTGGAGCGCCGACGGCTCGAGCACCAGCCGCGGATCGGGCGACCACCACAGGATCGGCTGGCCCCGGCTGAACCACGGGAAGATCCCGAGGTGGTACGCGAGCAGCACGCGCGCGGGGTCGAGGTCGCCGCCCACGCCCAGCAGGCCGTTGGGATCCGCGAGCTCGGGGTCCGGGAACACGTGCTGTTGCGGGATTCGATAGATCGGCATGGTGTAGCGGAGGGTGCCGTGACGAGATTAACGTTGTGGACCACCCCTGGAGGTCCGATGCGCGCCCTGTGGCTCACTCCCCTGCTCTTCGTCGGCTGCAAGAGCCCTGAGGATCCGCCCGTCGAGACCGACACCGACACCGATACCGACGCGGATGCCGACACCGACACGGATGCCGACACCGACGCCGACACCGACACCGACATGCCCGTCACCAACGTGAGCGGCACGATCTACGACGGCACCGGCGCGGCGCTCCAGGGCGCGCAGATCCGCTTCTGCCGGGGCGAGCTGTGCCTCAACGCCACGGCCGACGCCGCGGGCGGCTTCGCGATCGACAACGTCCAGGCGTTCCCGCACAGCTTCGAGGTCCTCGTGCCCGGCGACGCCACGCGCGCCACGGGCTTCTCGGCCGTGACCCTCGAAGAGGGCGTTCCGAAGAGCCTCGCGATGACCCTGCCGCTGCTCGACAGCCCGTCCCCGCTCGGCGCGACGGCCGCGTGGCACCAGGTCGGCACCGGCCTGCGCGTCATGCTCGACGTGAACGGCCTCGAGACGCCCCCGTTCCTCCCCGACGCCACCCAGGTCGCGGGTGTCCGCGTCGACAGCACGCAGTGGCCCACGGTCGACGGCCTCGAGAACATCCACGCGATGTGGTTCACGAGCCCGTTCGACTACCACGGTGTCGCGGGCATCCCCTTCGAGATCACCAACGACATGGGCCTCACCGCGGGCGGCACCTACGAGGTGTACGTCGGCGACTACGAGTCCAGCAGCTGGATCCTCGCGGGCAGCGTCACCGAGAGCGGCGGCGTGCTCACGGGCACGATGCCGCTGATGTCGACGGTCGTGATCACCGACCCGCAGTAGCGAGGGCCTGGAGCACGCGCGCCCGGGCTCCTAGCCCTGCTTGAGGGACACGCCGGTCGCGACGATCTCGTACTTCGGCGCGAACTGGGCCTCGAGCTCTTCGGGGGAGCCCTTCGCCTCGGACTTCAGGTGCTCGAGCGTCTTCGCATCGAGCTCCTTCTTGATGAGCGTGCCTTCGATGTCGGCCACCGTGCCGTCGCCGGTCTTCGTGTCGGTGGGGACGCCGAAGGCGTGCTCCTTCATCGTGACGCGGAGGTACTTGCCCTCGTCGTCGGCGATGACCATCCAGCAGCCCGCCTTCTGGCAGACGTTGTCGATGCGGCCCGTGACGCGGACGGTCTGGTCGACCTTGGCATCGGGGTTCGCGATGAGGTCTTTGCAGTCGGACGAATCGGAGAGCGTGAACGCGTCACCGTAGTGGGCCCAGCCATCCGTCACCACCGCGTCGGACTTCATGCCGTCGTGGTCTTCGTGGTGCTCGGCCTCGGCCTCGTGCTTCTCGTGCGCGTCCGTGGCGCCATCGGCCTCGGGAGCGGCTTCGGGCGTGCCGCCACAGGCGACGAGGGCGAACAGGGCGAGAGTCGTGAAACGCATGGGTCCTCCAGACGGCCGGCCTGATATCGCCGCCCCGGGATCAGAGCACCCCGGGGACGAGTCGCGCCTTGTCACGAAACGCCTCGGCCCAGCGGGGGTTGCGCGCCAGGACGGCTTCTTCGGTGCGGATCCGGTGGAACAACACGAAGGCGTTCAGCGCGGAGAGCGCGATGGCGGCGGCCCAGGCGGTGTGCACGAGCGGGAGGGCCGCGATCTCGAGGATCACCACGAGGTAGTTCGGGTGCCGGATGAACGCGTAGGGCCCCGTCGTGGCGATGCCGTCCGCGGGAGGCGCGACCACGCGGACGTTCCAGCTGCCGCCGATGGTCGAGAGGGTCCAGACGCGGAGCGCGGTCGCACCGACGAGCAGGGCGATGGCGAACGCGGAGAGCGCCGGCACCACGGGACGATCGAGCCAGAAGACCTCGGCGATCGGGAGGAACACGAGGCCCGTGTGCAGCAGCGCCATCAGCGGGAACAGCCAGGGCTCGTCGATCACCGCGTCGGGGCGCGCCTTCATGCGCCGCCAGCTGACGGCCATCTCGCCGAGGCGCATGACCCCGGTGGCCAGCAGGAGGACGACGAACAGCGCGATCAAGGCAGCTCCTGGAGGCTCACGACGACCCCGCCCCGTATCGCGCTGATGGCGAGCGCGACGCCGTCTTCGCCGCGGGCGAGGCTGCAGGACACGAGGTCGCCGCGGCTCGTGTCCTCGACCACCGCGAAGCCCTCGGACTCGAGAGCCCCCCGCCAGGCGCGGTCGATCGCGCCGACCTCGGCCTGGTCGTAGCGGACGACGAGGCCCTCCTCGCCGCTCGACACGGTGCGGCCGTCGTCCGGCAGCCGCAGCTCGGACCACGGCGCCGTGCGCTCGACCTCGCGCGGCACGTCGGGGAACCGATTGCCCCCGCACGCCCAAAAGAGGAACATCGTCCACATGGCAGCCCTCATAACGGCACTGGCCACGGCCCTGGCAGGGGCGCCCGACATCGTGCTCGTGTCGCTCGACACGACGCGTGCGGATGCGCTCTCGTGCTACGGCGCCCCGCCCGTCCCGTTCCGCGACGCGAGCCCCGACACGCCGCGTACACCGGTGATGGACGCGATCGCGGCGGAGGGCATCCGGTTCGCGCGGTTCTACGCCCACGCGCCATCGACCCTCAGCTCGCACGCCTCGATGCTGTCGGGACGCGATCCCCACGAGCACGGCGTCGTCCGCAACGGGTTCGCGCTCGATCCGGCCGTGCCGCTGCTCACCGAGCGCCTGGCCTCGGCGGGCTACGACACGCGCGCGGTGATCGGCGCAGCGGCGCTCGAAGAGGGCCAGGGCCTCGAGCGCGGGTTCGCGGTGTACGACGACGAGAGCCCGTCGCTGCGCGGCCTGATGTACCAGACCCCCGCCGACGACGTGGTCCGCCGCGCCCTCGCGACGGTCGAGGCGCGCGACCCCTCCCGCCCGCTCTTCCTGTTCGTGCACTTCTTCGACGCCCACAGCCCGTACGAGCCGCCCGAGCCGTACCGCACGCGCTTCGCCGTGCCCGGCTACGACGGGCCGTTCACCGAGCCCGACGCCCCGCTCAAGCCGCTGATCCTCGCGCTCCAGGAGGGCGCGGCGTACGAGGGCGCCCTGGCCGCGGTGAATGGGCGCTACCTCGGCGAGGTCGCGTGGCTCGACGCGCAGATCGGCGCGCTGGTCGCAGGGCTCGAGGCGCGCGGGGTGCTCGCGGACGATGCGCTGCTCGTCATCGTCGGCGACCACGGCGAGGTCCTGTCCGAAGACCCGATCTTCGCGTGGACCCACGGGAACGACGTGAGCGACGGCGTGCTGCACGTACCGATGCTCATGAAGGCCTACGGAGACGTGCCGATCGCGCGCCACCGCGTCGTCGAGCGCCAGGCGCCGATGGATCAGCTCGCACCGACCCTCGAGCGCCTCGCCGGACTCGAGCCCACGCTGGGCACCGACCTGTGGGAGCTCGTGCGGCCCGGCCCCGTGCTCGATGCCGGGCGCTGGCCCGAGTCCGGCCAGCGCGCCGTGTTCATGGAGGCCACGCGGCCCCGGCAGCTCGAGGCCACCGACCGGTGGAACAACCTGCCGCTGAAGCGCGGCGTGCTCGCGGGCGGCTGGCGGCTCGAGTCCGATCCGGCCCACGACATCCCGCCGCACCTCGCAGACGGCCATCCGCCGGGCCTCCTGCCCGCGCTGTACGCGATGCTGTGGTCGTGGGACCGCGCCGCTCCCGGCCACCGGACCGCCGAGATGCCCGAGCACACCCGGCGCGCCCTCGAAGCACTCGGTTACCTGACGGACGACTGAGAGGTCCCGACATGTGGTGGATGACGCTCCTGGCGTGCGGGGGCTCCGAGCCCGCACCCGCACCCGCTCCGACGAGCGCACCGGCGCCTGCGCCGGCTCCCGAGCCCGAACCCGAGGCACCGCCCGCTCCCGAGCCCGGCATGTTCGGCATGCGCGGCGTCGACTGGGCCTGCGCCGTGTGCAGCGACCTGTTGAGCACGCCGGGGGTCGACGTGCAGGTCACCGCGAGCAGCGTGCTCGACCCCGAGAAGTACGCCGCGTCGAACGTGCTCGGTCCAGACCTCGCGAAGGCCTGGTGCGAAGGTGAGAAAGACGGGCCGGGCATCGGCAGCACGCTGAAGGTCGAGTTCGGGCGTCCGCTGATGATCGACGCCATCGGCGTGTACGGCGGGTTCTTCAAGAGCCTCGACCTGCTCGGCGCGAACGGCCGGATCGAGACCTTCCGGCTCACGACCGACAACGGCGTCGACCAGGTGTACACCCTCGAGGATCCCGCGAAGCCGAAGAAGGTCGACCCGAGCACCAGCCAGCCGATCGACGACTGGTTCGCGGCGCTCCAGCAGGGCGAGCCGCCATGGCAGCGCGTGCACGGCACCGAAAAGCCCGCGACCTGGGCCCAGATCGAGATCCTCTCGGTCTACCCGGGCGCGAAGTACACCGACACCTGCGTGTCGCGGATCGACCTGCTCGTCGTCGACCCCGAAGAGCTCGATTGATGCTCGCCCTCGCCCTGCTCGCCTGCTCGGCGCCCGAGCCCGTCGCGACCGCGCTGCCCGCCAGCGCGCCCGGCGTCGTGCTCACGGCGACGACCAACGGCGCGGCGATCACGGTGCAGGGGGCGATCCGCGGCGACCAGCACGTCGACATCGACGCGCCCACCGACGCGCGCGAGGGGTTCCGCTACCAGATCCTGAACGGCGCGGGCGACGTGCTGTACGAGCGGAGCACGAACGGCCCCATCCTGGTCGACGCGTTCCTCGACTACTGGGGTGCCGAGGCCGGCCTCGACGTGCTCCAGGCCCTGCCCACCCTCGGCCGGTTCCAGGTCACCGTGCCGCTGCTCGAAGGCGGCGAGCGCGTGCGCTTCCAGATCCGCAACCCCGACCAGACCTACGCCGACGCGGGGTCCTACGACCTCTCGCGCATCGACGCCGACGAGCTCGGCCTCTACGAGGGTGTGCTCGACTTCGAGACGCTGCACGGCTCCGGCCCCTCGTCGAACCGCCTCGACATCGCGATCATCGGCGACGGCTTCACGTCCGACGAGATGGGCGACTTCCGGCGGAAGGCCGACCGGCTCGCCGAAGAGCTGCTCGGCCGCGCGCCGTTCGCCGGGCTCGCCGGCCTGATCGACATCCACCGCGTCGACGTCGCCAGCAACGAGTCGGGCGCGAGCTTCGACTGCCCGAGCTGCGGCGTGCGCGACACGGCCTTCGGCTCGATCTTCCCGGTCGAGGCGATCAACCGGCTCTCCGGGCTGAGCTACGACAGCCGCGCGATCTTCCAGACCGAGCAGTGGGACGTGGCGCGCGCCGTCTCCGTCGTGCCCTGGGACTTCGTCATCGTGCTCGTGAACACCGACCGGCCGGCCGGCATGGCGATCCACTACGCCACCGCCACGACCGACTGGAACGGGTTCGCCGAAGCCGGTGTGCACGAGCTGGGCCACACGGTCGGCCTGCTCGGCGACGAGTACGCGACCGACTTCTGCATCCTCGACGACCGCCTCGGCCTGCCGCCGAACATCACCGACGACGGCGCGAACCCGCCGTGGATGCACTGGGTCGACCCCGGCACCCCCCTGCCCACCCCGAGCACGTCGGACTACCGCGGAATCGTCGGGGCCTTCGCCCCCGCGTACAACTGCGCCGACCTGTACCGGCCCCAGCGCAGCTGCGCGATGAACGCCGGCCACGAGTTCTGCCCTGTCTGCACCGAGCAGCTCGTGCGCCGCATCCTCCAGCACGCCGACCCGATCGACGGGATCGACTTCGAGGGCGGCAAGGCCGTTCCGCACGGCCCGATCGACGACGTGGTCCTCGAGTGGTCCCGCAACGGCAAGGTCTTCCGCACGTCGTACGGCCTCGAGCCCGTGCGGGTCGGCTCGCGGCCCTTCGAGGTCCGCGCGCGCCTCGACACGCCCGACGTGCGCGTGGGCACGGAGGACCTCGAGCAGGTGTGGCGATTCGAATAGGCGGTTCTCCGCACCGAACCCGGGTAGACTCCCCTCGCCGCCTCCCCGAGGCGCGACGAAGGGGAACCACCATGAAGAAGCCATTCGCCCTGGTCCTGTGCACCGCCCTGCTCGCCGGATGCCCGCGCGGTAGCGGCGACGGCCCACCGGTCGGCATCCTGTCGATCTTCCGGATCGTGAACTTCGGCACCATCGAGCTCGACGCGGTCGCCCTCGAGCACGACTCCGGCGGCACCCAGGTCGTCGACTGGGTCGACAGCACCGGCCCGTTCAAGTTCGACGGCGACGCCGCCGACGGCGCCCTCCTCGCGGGCGAGCCCGATGGGGACTGCGCGACGGGCGCCGGCATCTACTCCCTGGAGATGGACGAGTACGCGTACTTCTCCCTCCCCGACCCGCCCGAAGACACCGCTCCGGCCGGCAGCGTCCTCCGGGTGTTCGAGGTCGCGGGAGACAAGGGCTGCCCCGATTTCGAAGGCCCCGAGGTCGACACCTACGCGGTCGAGCGCATGGCGAGCGACGGCACGTGGGAAGAGCTCGGGCGCCGCGAGGGCGGCGGGATGTTCGGGTTCACGATCCCGCCCTGGTAGGGCTCAGACCTTCACCTGCGACAGCACGCGCGAGAGGAACATCCGCCGATCGGTCTTCACGCGCCCGTCGATCCGCATCGACGAGACCTCGGTGTAGACGCCCATCTCTTCGAAGCCGAGGTCTTTGTAGAGCTGCAGGGACGGGCTCTCGGTGGTGCTGACGCGCAGCACCACGTGGCTGTAGTTGTCGCGGTCCATCAGCTCGATGCGGTCGGAGACGAGCACCTTGCCGAGCTTGCGGCCGCGGTGCTGCTCGAGCACCCCCATCTCGGCGAGGTACATCGTGTGCTTCACGGGGACGAGGCCCGTCAGCTCGGCCGCGACGGAGATCTTCGCCGCGAGCGGGATGGCGACGCCGAACCCGACGACCTGTGTCTCGCCCACCGTCGCGACGAGGAACACGTTGTCGGGCGTCGTGACGAGCTTCCGGAAGATGCCCTCCGCCTCGCTCGGGTAGTAGCGCTCGTAGTAGGGATGGCCGGAGAAGATGGTCTGGTACGCGCCCGTGAAGGCGGCACGCCACGTCCCCGCGCTCTCGGCGTCCAGGCGGCGGATCACCACGCCATCGTCGAGCTCCCGGATGATCATCCCGCGTTCCTCCGACGCAACGGCCGCACCGCCGCGCGGAGACATTGTACGGGGCTACGCGGCGAGATCGACCCGGACGAGGACTTCGTCGCCTTCGACGCGGCACCAACCGACGCGGATCTCGCCCCCACCCACGGCTTCCAGGCGCTGGAGCGCGGGGCCGACGAGCGACACCTCGATGGCGTCCGGCGTGATGGCCTGCACGCGCACGTGGTGCGGCGCGATCGCCATCCCGGTGCCGAGGGCCTTGAGCACGGCCTCCTTCGCGGACCACACGAGGGTCTGCTCGAGCGGTGAGGGCGCGAGCGCCTGCTCTTCGGGCGAGAGCCACATCTGCACGAAGCTCTCCGACCGCGGCTCGACGCGCTCGAGGTCGACGCCGATGCGCCCGTGCGACACGGCGGCGGCGACGGCGTGGCCCTCGCGGTGCGAGACGCTCACGCGGGCGGTCGGCCAGCCCGGCACCTCGGCGATGGGCTCGCCCGACTCGGCCGTGCGCACGACCATCTCGAGCGGCGGGACGCCGGTGAGGGCCGCCAGGGCGCGCTTGGCGGCGATCCGCCCCGCGATGCGATCGCGCTGGCGCCGGTCGGTGCCGCGGGCCTGCACCTCGGCGAGCTCGTCGGCCGAGAGCCAGGGACCCGGGTCCTCGCTCGCGTCGGCGCGCGCACCGGACTCCACCGAGCCGCCGGACCGCATCGTCGCGGTCGGGAAGGCCTTCGGACGGCCGCCCTCGGGCTCGGGGAACCGGTCGTCGGGGTGGATCGGGCCGCGCTCGGCGAGCGTGAAGCCGCGGATGCGCAGGAGCGGCGTGTTCAGCGCGTCGACGTCCACGTCGTAGGCGTCTCCGATCTGGCGGACGGTCACCGAGAACGTCTGCCCGGCCTCGGGCGGCTGCACGAACTGCACGCGCCCGATCGCCATCGGCAGGCCCATCACGTGGGCCGTGATGAGGCGATGCAGCCCGGCGCTCTGGAACGCGGCCTCGAGCGCCAGGGGCCCGGTGATCAGGCCGCCGGCGATGGCCTCCGGCTCCACGAGGGCCTCGGCGATGAGGCCGTCGCGGCTCACCCCGAAGACGTTCGTGAGGACCTGGAAGATCGGGCCGTGGAAGAAGCGCTTGTAGATCGCCGGCTGCCCGATGACCTCGTCCGGCAGGAACGCGTTCGGCAGCGGGTCGATCTCCGGCGCGAGGCCGAGCTGGATGACGGCCGAGAAGTGCTCCTGGCGGCGGATCCGGCCCGTGCGCAGCGCGCGGACCGCGATGAGACGCGCCTGCACCTCGTGGGGGCCCACGGGCTCGGCTTCGACCACGAGGAGCACGGTCTGCTCACCGTGGATCTTCACGGGGGCCTCGAACTTCACGTCGCGCGCGCCCACGTACGTCGAGCCAGGCTGGACGAGCCCCGCCACGGCGGCCATGAGCTCGAGCCCGATCACGCCGGGAAGCACGGGCACGTCGTCGATCGCGTGGTCGACGAGCCACGGGTCGGACCCGAGCGACATCTCGCGGTACCCGCGGATGACGTCGCCATCCATCTCGATGCGATCGATGAGCGGGTGCCCCGAGTCGGTCTGGAAGTCGCCGAGACGCCCGGCCACGACGAGCTCTCCACGGAACTCGGCCGCGATGAGGTCGGCGAGCAGCGCCGCGCCGGCATCCGCGGGGAGCAGGTCGACGCCGCGCTCTTCGAGGATGCGCTTCATGGCGCTGTCGGCGGCCATGCCGACATCGCCCCACGCGGTCCAGTCGAGGTGCAGCGCGTTCGGATGGGCGAGGCAGCGGCGCGCCATCGCGTCGTTCGCGGCGGCGTAGTCGACCTGGCCCGGGTTCCCGAACCGCCCGGCCACCGAGCCCATGCTGACGAACAGCGTGCCCTGGGGCAGCGCCTCCATCAGCGCGCGCCCGCCGATGGCCTTGCCGTCGAAGATGCGGTGCCACGCGCCCTCGTCCTTCTCGCGGATGAGGCGGCTCTCTTCGACGCCGGCGCCGTGGATGCACACGTCGACCGTGCCGTGGGTGGCGGTGACGCGCTCGACCAGCGCGCGCGTCGCGTCGGCGTCCGCGGTGTCGCAGGCCTCGTACGAGACCACGGCACCCGTCGCCCGCATCGCCTCGATGTTCTCGAGCGCTTCGTTCGCGCGCCGCATCGGGACGAGGTGCTTCTCGATGTTCGCGGGCGTGGGCCGCTCGCCCCGCCGCTTGAGCAGCTCCTTGACGTTGGCCTTCTCGGCCTCGAGGTCGTATGGCGCGTCCGGGACCTCGGAACGGCCGACGAGCACGAGCTTCACGCGGCCGCGCTCGCAGAACTCCTGGGCGATGCGGGCGCAGATGCCGCGCGCGCCGCCGGTGATCAGGAAGGTCGGCTGGCCCTGGATGCGGTGCGACGGTGGCCGGTTCTCGGTCTTGTAGCGGATCGACCGGCGCCGCCCGGCGCGGAGGAAGATCTCGGTGTCGCCGTCGATGCGCAGCTCGTCGCACACGATCGTGGCCACCTCGAGGTCCCCCTCTTCGGCGGGGAGATCGACGACCTTGGCGTACGTCTCGTCCCACTCGCGCCCGAGGGCCTTCGTGAAGCCGGCCCGGGCTCCGTCGAGCCAGGCGCGCTCGGCGTCGACCGGGTCGAGGCCGCCCATCCGGGTCACGGTGAGCCAGCGGGCCGGGCGGTCCTTCTCGAGGAACCGCGCCTGGCGGAAGCCCACGAGCACGTCGTCGGACATGTCGACGACCACGTTGTACGGGCCGTCGGTGGTCCCGCCGCGCAAGCCGATCTCCTGGCGGAGCGCGTGGGCCGTGGGGCTCTCGCCCAGCACCAGCACGTGGAGGCCGTTCAGCCCGGTCTCGACGGGCTTCGCGGGCCGGTCGACGAGGATCGGACGCCGCACGCGGAAGCTCGCGGGCAGCGGCGCGACGCCATCGACGTCCTGCGCGTGGCTCGAGCTCGACAGCGCGTGGCGGTCGAGATCCGCGGGGAACACGTCGTCGCGCGAGATGGCGGGCACCGGATCCATGTCGGCGGGCAGCGGCTCGAGCGTGGGGTCGACGTCGCCCGGACCGGGGTCGATCGCGGTGAGCGGCGTGCGCACGGGCGCATCCTCCGCGCGGCCCATCGTGAAGCGCGTGCTGGCGCCCACGGTCGTCTGCACGTCGTCGGCCTCGAACGGCGGGGGCGCGGGCGTCGCGGCGGGCGCGTCGCCGAGCTGCGACTCGAGGTACCCGGCGAGGGCCTCGATGGTCGGGTAGTCGGCCAGCCGGAAGTCGTCGTCCTGGGCGAAGCCGAAGTGCTCGCGCAGATCGGCGAGGATCTCCGCCTGTTTCACGGTGTCGATGCCGAGGTCGGCCTCGAGCTCGAAGTCGGTCTCGAGCTCCTCCACGTCGTACCCGGTCTTCTCGGCGACGACCTTGAGCAGCGTGCCGAGCACGTCGGGCTTCTCGCCCGCCGGAGCCGCCGGGGCCGGCGCGAGGGCGAGCGGCGGGGGCGGTGCCTCGGCGGACGGGGGCAGCTCGACCGGCGGCTTCGCGGGCGGCGCGGCCTTCGCCACGGGGGCTTCGACCGGCGCGGCCTTCACGGGCGCGGCCTTCACGGGTGCGGGCGGCTCTGGAGCCGGAGCGGGCTCGTCGTCCTCGACCAGCGTGGGACGCGGCGCGGCGGGCGCTCCCATCCGGCCCGCCACGTAGGACGCGAGCGCCTCGATGGTCGGGTGGTCGGCGAGGCGGAAGTCGTCGTCCTTCGCGAGGCCGTAGCGGTCGGTGATCTCGGAGAGGACCTCGGCCTGCTTCACGGTGTCGATGCCGAGGTCGGCCTCGAGCTCGAAGTCGGGCTCGAGCTCGTCGGGCTCGTACCCGGTCTTCTCGGCGATGATGCCGATCAGCGCGGGCAGGACCTCGCCCGGATCGCCCCCCGAAGCGGCCGCGGGCGCCGCAGCGACCGGAGCGGCCACCGGAGCGGCGGGTGTGGCCACGGGAGCCGTCACGGCGACGGGCTTCGCCGGCGCCTCGACGCGGGCGGCTGCAGCGGCGGCCTCGGCGAGGGCGTGCTGCACGGTCGGACGCGGCGGGAGCACCCCGCCGGCCTTCAGGTGCTCGGCCGGCGAGAGGGCCGGCTTGATCGGGAGCACGTGGTCGGCCGTGGACTCCTTCACGCGCAGCGTGCGCTGGTCGACGAACTCGTCGACGTGCTCGAAGCCGCTGACCTGGCGGAGCCAGGCGAGCCGCGCGGCGGGATTCGCGATCCGCTCGTCGCCGCGGGCCTCCGCGCGCCAGATCGTCAGGGCCAGCTGCGAGCCGAAGCCCGCCGCGAGGCGGATGCCGTACCGGAAGTCGCGCATCTCGCCGCGCGAGAGGCGCAGCGCGCCGAGCGACTCGTCGGGCTCGCGGAGGTTGGCGAGCGGCGGCACGACGCCGTACTGCAGCGCCTTCACCGCCACGCCGTCTTCGATGCCGGCGCCCATCGCGTGGCCCGTGAAGCCCTTGGTGTTCGCGATGGTGATGGCGTCGGCCGCGCCGCCGAAGGCCGCGCGCAGCGAGTCGATCTCGGCAGCCGCGGAGCCTCCGCGGGCCGGCGTGTAGGTCTCGTGGCTCATGAAGAAGCCGTTCTGCGCCATCTCGGCGGGCTCGATGCCCTCCTTGCGGGCCGCGTCCGCGACGAGGTCCTTCATCGCCCCCGCGATGTGGGACACGTCGAGCCGGCTGCCGTGGAACGCGGAGTTCACGATGCGGCTCGCCACCAGCGTGGCGACGGGCGCGATGCCGCGGGCCTTCGCGAGGTCGGCGCGCTCGAGCACCATGCCCACGGCGCCCATGCCGAGGATCATCCCGTGCCGGCGGGCGTCGAACGGGAGCGCGGCCTCCTCGACCACGTCCTTCGTCGTGGCGGCGCCGGCGGCCATGAACCCGCTCCCGATCCAGGGCAGCAGGTTGGGGCTCGTCACGTCGTCCGCCCCGATGACGAGCACGCGCTCGCAGCGCCCGAGGCGGATCCAGTCCTCGGCGATGCTGATCGCCTGGGTGGTCGACGCACACGCGGCGTTGATCGCGGTGTTCGGCCCCTTCGCGCCGATCAGCTGGGCGAACTGGCTGTGCCCCATCGACAGGACCTGGAACAGGAAGCGGCGGTCGAAGTGCCCCTCGCCGTCGTCCCCGTTCGACGCCAGCTTCTCGACCATCTGGTCGTAGCCCGGGAAGGCGCTGGCGAAGATGACGGCTGTGCCGTCCTGCAGGGACGGCGGGAGCTGCCACGGGCCGGGCACGGTCTTGCCGCTGGCGCTGACCTTCGTCGCCCGGACGAGCGGGATGCCCGCGTCGCGGAGCGCCTCGAGGCCGGCCGCGATCGCGAGCTGGCTCGTGATGTCGAGGGCGCGGACGAGGGAGCTGTCGGCGCCCCACTCGGCGAGGTCGAAGTCCTTGCGGATGCCGGCGAGCCGGATGACCTGCTCGATGTCCTCGACCGGGAGGAAGGAGCCCGCGCCGGTCTGCGCGTCCTTCACGAGGCGCACGAGGCCCTTCTCGAGGAACTGCTGCGCGCGCTCGCCGATGTGGTCGATGCGGTTGTCGCCGCGCAGGATCGACACGAGGTTCGCCTCGTCGAAGACCCCGTCGCCGCCGGGCAGGCCGATGCTCGCTCCGGAGCACACGACCTCGGCGAGGGTGCGGGTGAAGGGAGCGAGGTTCATCTGGCTGGCCTCATACGCTGCGGACAGGAGGGTCTGGACGGCCGGGAGCAACGCGCGCGCGAAGGCCTCGGGGCCCTCGCCGGAGAGCCCCGCTTCGGCGGCCGATTCGAGGAAGGCGACGATGACGTCGGCCGGCAGGGTCGGGGTCGTCCCCGGCACGGCGGACGGAGCGGCCGCCCAGGTGGGCTCGGCCGCGGTCGCGAGCTGCGCGGGCTCGGCCACGGGGAGCGGCACCTCTTCGGTGGGCAGCCGGACGTACGCGGTGGCGCCGATGCGCGACGCGGCCCAGTCGATCAGGCTGCGCAGCGTCTTGTGCGCCGACGGGTCGAAGTCGGGGTCGTCGGGGATCTGGAAGGTGTCGCGGATCTGCGCGAACACCTCGGCCTGCTTGACCGTGTCGACGCCGAGGTCGGCCTCGAGCTCGTAGTCGAGGTCGAACTCCTCTTTCTCGTAGCCCGTGGCGTCGGCCACGATCTGGAGGATGGAGTCTTCGATGTCGGTCGGGACCGCGGTCTCGGGCTCGCCCTGCTGGGCCGCCGCCGCGATGGCGACGGTCGTGGAGCGGCGCGGCTCGGTGGGCGCGAACAGGTCGGGCGCGCCGGGCTCGGGACGCACCGGGAGGCCGGCCGCGAGGAGCCCTGCGAGCGCGT
The DNA here is from genome assembly GCA_020632875.1 of Alphaproteobacteria bacterium. Lineage (GTDB taxonomy): Bacteria > Myxococcota_A > UBA796 > UBA796 > JACKEQ01. The sequence goes on along the minus strand of JACKET010000033.1, from coordinate 10,819 downwards.
CGCGGAACGAGCGCACGCCGCCCTGCTTCGGGTGGTTCGTGAACATCGCCCGGTGCGGACGGCGCTTCAGGATGGCGACGGTGAAGCCGGCGAGCGCGCGCTTCGGGCCGCACTCGACGAACAGCCGGGCGCCCGCCTCGTACATCCGCTCGGTCTGCGCGACCCACTCGACCGGGCTCGAGATCTGCTGGGCGAGCAGGTCGACGATGGCGTCGGGGGACGACGGGTACCAGTCGCCGGTGACGTTCGTGCTGATGGGACGGCGCGGCGCCTGGGGCCCGAGCTTCGCGAGCACGCCGCGCAGCGGGTCGCTCGCGGGCGCCACGATGCGGGAGTGGAACGCGTGCGAGACGGGCAGCGGGTGGACGGTGATGCCGCGGGCCCGGAAGCGCTCGACGGCCTCGTCGACGGCGTCGCTCGCGCCCGCGATGACGGTCTGCGTGGGGCAGTTCTTGTTCGCCGGGACGACGTACCCGGGCACGTCGGCGAGCACCTCTTCGACGGTCTCGGTGTTCGACGCGATGCCGGCCATCTTGCCGGGGTCGTCGAGGCGGATGTTCGCCATCTCGCGACCGCGCGCCGACACGGCCAGCAGGGCCTGCTCGAAGGTGAGGATGCCGGCCGCCACGGCGGCGCCGTATTCGCCGAGGGAGTGGCCCGCGACCATGTCGGGCTGGACGCCGTAGGCGGCGAGCAGCCTGAGGATGGCGACATCGAGGGTGAGCGTCGCCGGCTGGCTGTACTCGGTGCGCTTGAGCACCTCTTCCTTCGCGTCGCGGTCTTCACCCGGCAGGCAGCGGATGAAGTCGGAGATGCCCTTGCCCAGCGTCGGGCCGACGATGCGGTCGGCCTCGGCGAACGTGTCGGCGACGAGCGGGTAGGCCTCGGCGAGGTCGAGACCCATGTCGGTGTACTGGCTGCCCTGCCCGGTGAAGAGCATGGCGAGCTTGCCGTCGACCGGACCGTCTTCGAGGTGCACGCCGCGGCCGCGGAGCATGTCGGGGTTGCTGCCCTTGCGCACGGCCTTCAGCGCGCGCTGGAGCTGCTCTTCGCGCTCTTCGGCACCGGAGCTGGCCGCCGCGATGCGCAGCGGGCTCGCGGGCTCGAACGGCGCGGGGCGACCGGCGATGAGCGCCTCGAGGTTCGCGGCGAGCTCTTCGCTGTCGGCCCCGGACGTGGCCCAGATGCCCTCGGGCAGGTCGGGACGGCTGACGGCCGGGGGTGCCGGAGGCGCGAGCCGCGACGGAGCCGGCGCGACCGGGGCCTTCGCCGGCGCCTTCGCGGCGACGGGTGCCTGCACGGCGACCGGACGCGGCGGCGGAGGGGCCGGGATCGGCGGGAGCACCGCCGGCGCCTCCTGACGCGCGGGAGGGGCCGCGGGACGGCTGCTGGGGAGCGGCTGGCCGGCGTAGGACTCCATGACGACGTGGAAGTTCGTGCCGCCGAAGCCGAACGCCGAGATGCCCGCGCGGCGCAGGCCGTCGGGCGTGTGCGGCCAGGGCTCGGCCTTCGTCTGGACCTGGAGCGGCACGGTGTCGAACGGCACGTCGGAGCGCGCCGTGCGGAAGCCGAGCGAAGGCGGCAGGACGCCGTGGTACAGCGCCAGCGCGGTCTTGATGCAGCTCGCTGCACCTGCCGCCGACTTCAGGTGGCCGATCATCGACTTCACCGAGCCGATGCGGACGGAGCCCCGGTCGCCGCGACGCCCGCCGCCGATGACCTGGCTCAGCGCCTCGACCTCGACCTTGTCGCCGACCACGGTGCTCGTGCCGTGCGCCTCGACGAGATCGACCTCCCAGGGCTTCATGCCCGCGGCTTCGTAGGCGCGCTCGAGGGCGCGGATCTGGCCGACGATGTTGGGCGCCGTGATGCCCTTGCCCTTGCCGTCGCTGCTGGCGCCGATGCCGCGGATGACCGCGTAGATCCGGTCTCCGTCGCGCACGGCGTCTTCGTAGCGCTTGAGCACCATGATGCCCGCGCCCTCGCCCATCACGAAGCCGTTCGCGCTGTCGTCGAAGGGGGCGCTGTGGTCGGGGGAGAGCGCGCCGATCTTGCAGAACTTCACGTACGTCGCGATGTTCATCGAGCGGTCGGCGCCGCCCGTGATGCAGAGGTCGGCCTCGCCGTTCTGCAGGGCCTTGCAGGCGTTGTCGATGGCCGCCATCGACGAGGCGCACGCGGCGTCGACGGTGTAGTTCGCGCCGCCGAGGTCGAACGCGTTGGCGATGCGCCCCGCGATGACGTTGGCGAGCTCGCCGGGCATCGAGTCTTCGTTGATCTCGGGCAGGCCGGCCTTGAAGCGCGCCTCGAGCTCGCCGAGCACGCGCAGGCGGTCGCCTTCGGGCAGGGCCTTGAAGGTGGGCGCGCTGCGGAGCTGCTCTTCGACGGCGGGCCACGCGAGCCGCACGGCGTACTGGTCGCTGACCTCGCCGCCGAGGCTGTTCCCGAGGATGACCGCGCAGCGCGCGCGGTCGAACGGCTTGCCGGTCTTGTCGCGGTTGTCGAGCTGGAGCCCGGCATCCGCGAGGGCGTCGGCCACGGCGGTGAGCGTGATCTGCTGCACCGGGTCGACCTGGCCCGCGACCTTCGGCGGGATGCGGAACCGCTTGGGCTCGAACTCGAACCCGTCGAGGAACCCGCCGATCCGCGTGTAGGTGCGGTCGGGCGCGTCGCGGTCCTCGTCGAAGTACAGCGCCGCGTCCCAGCGGTCGGCCGGCACGGTGCCGATGGCGTTCCGCTCGCCCACGATGTTCTGCCAGAACGCCTCGGCGGAGTTGGCACCGCCCGGGAGCAGGCAGCCGATGCCGATGATCGCGATGGCCGGGCGCGCCTCGGGCTCGCCGCGCTTCACGGCCGGGGCCGCGACCGGAGCCGCCACAACGGGCGCGGTCTCGGGCTTCGCGGGCGCCGCGGGCTTCTCGGCCGCAGGGACCTTCGCCCGTGCGCGCGACACGGCGTCGGTGTCGGCCAGCACGGGCTGACCGGTGGCCAGCGCAGCCAGGATCGACCCGCCGGACACGGGCCGGCGGAGGAAGGCGGCCTCCTGCCAGAGCACCGCGCTGCCGACCGTGCCGCCGACGCCAGCCGCCGTGTGGGGCGTGGCGAGCGACGCGGCCGTGTGCACGACGTTGGCGGCGCTGCCGGACACGCCGTCGCGGACACGGCCCTGCCAGCCGCCGAAGGCCTCTACGTACGCCGAGAGCAGCGCGCGCAGGCTGCCGTACCGCTGCGCCAGCTCGGAGGCGAGCGCGAGGCCCTGCCCGGCGAGCCACAGGCGATGGAGCGGCCCGTGCTCGAAGAGCCCGTCGGCCAGCTGCCACGGGCTGCCGCCGCGCACGAGCTCGCGGAGCACCGGCGCGATGGGGCTGTTCGCGACCCGCAGGCCACCGACGACCTGCGTGATCTCGTCGTCGGGGAGTGCGAGGCGCCGGGCGAGTGGCGCGGGGAGCCCGATCTCCGGGCAGCCGAGGTGGGGCTCGACGAGCAGCACGCCCGCCGCACCGAGGGCCGCGGCCGCCGCCGCCGTGTCGGGACCGACGCCCGCATCGAGGATCACGCGACCGGGCTCGGGGCACTCGGCGAGCGCGACGAGGCCGTCGTCTTCCCCGCACATCCCGCCCGCTTCGCGGCCCTTGAGCACGAGGCCGGCGTACCCGGCGGGCACGGCACGCGGCGCGGCGGACTCGAGCCACGTGGGACGATCGGGAACGGGCGCACCGAGCTCGGCGAGGATGACCGGCCCGCTGCCCGGCGCAGGACGGCCGGGGCGGATGCGGACCCACGCGCCATCGGGGACGGCGGGGACGTGGGAGCCGGTGGCGTCGACGACGGGGATGCAGCCGGCCTCGACGACCACCGAAGCGAGGTGGGCGAGAGGGGCCGGGAGGAGGACGAGAATGCCTCCGGTCATGAAGACTCCGCGGTGCGTAAAGAGCGCTTTTCTAGTCCGCCCCGAGGCCCGCGCCCACCCCGAAGTTCCGCGGAGGCGGCGCCAGGCGGGGCATCCGCGCGTCCTGCCGAGCCCATCGCGCCTGGCGTCTCCCGTGCCCAGCCGAAGGCGGTGCGCGTGCGCGTGCGCGTGCCCGATCGAGCGTATGGCGGGGCCCAGGCCACGGATCCCCGGAGGGCAAGGACGCTCCCGACGTCCCGGAGCGGGAACGCGCACGCACACGGGCGCGCGCACGGGAGGCTCCGCCTAGCCCAGCCACCACCGGGTGCCGCGCGTCTGGCCCGTGCGGTACACGATGCCCAGCTTCTCGAGCTCGAGGAGCTCCTGCCGGACGTCGAGGATGTCGGCCCCCACGCGGTCCGCGAGCTCCTTGCTCTTCGCGCACTCGGTCTCGGCGAGCGCGTCGACGATCGCGGCCGTGAGGTCGCTCTGCTCGCCGCCTCCGGACGTGCCGGACTGCGTCGGCCGCTGCACCGAGCGCCGGAACTGCCGCACGCGCTCGTTCTCGTGCGTCGGGACCTCGAGGTCGGACATCGCGAGCTCGAGGGCCGCCTTGCTGCCCGCGACGTACAGCGGCTCGAGGGCGCGCACGAGGTCGGCGTCACCGGGCGGCGGGCCCAGCGCACGCAGACCCACGGCGACCTTCTCGGACGGCTTGAACCGGAAGTCGAACGGCGGGAGTGGCGTGGAGCTCGAGGCCCACTGATCGTCCGAGATCACCTCGGGCGCGAGCTCTTCGCGAGAGACGGGGTTCCGCTGCGCCGCGTCGCCCCACAGCTTGCGCAGCTCGGCAAGGAGCTGGGCGCGGGGCCGCCCACGCAGGGTGAACAGCAGGAAGGGCTCGCCGTCGATCGCCTCGGCCAGCACGTGGTGGACGGCCGACATGTGCGAGCACGGGAGCATGTAGTCGCCGCAGTTGCAGTCGCCGTCGATCTCGTCGAGGGTCGGCAGCAACGCGATGCCGTGCTTCTCGAGCTCTTCGAACAGCGGGAACGGCAGGTGGCCCTCGAGCAGCGACGCGATGTTGAGCAGGTTGTCGACGAGCACCGCGAGGATGCGGTCCCACTCGGCATCGCCGAACACGCGGAAGCGGATCGAGACGTTGTAGTACTCGTCCGCGACGACCTGGGCGCTCGCGAGACCCGGGCTGAACCAGAGCCCCCGCACGCGGCCGTTGCGCGCGAAGTTCCGCCCCTGCGAGAGCCGTGGGCCGTGGGTGCGCTCGAGCCCCGAGAGCATCTTCAGCCAGCGGTCGGAGACCCACCCGCCCGAGCGGGAGGACGTGACGATGCCGTCGTCCGGGGCGCGCAGCCGCGCCGGCGCCGTGGTGAACCGCGACCTCACTCGTCCTCCTCGATCGCGTCGTCGCCGAGCATGACGAGCGCGCGCAGGGCGTCGTCGTCGAGCTCGGTGACCCACGCCTCGCCGGCCCCGATGACGGACTCGGCGAGCTGCCGCTTCTCTTCGAGCATCGCGTCGATGCGCTCTTCCAGCGTGCCCTGGCTGACCATCTTGTGGACCTGCACGTTCCGCTGCTGCCCGATGCGATAGGCCCGGTCGGTCGCCTGATCCTCGACGGCCGGGTTCCACCAGCGGTCGAAGTGGATGACGTGGGTGGCGCGCGTCAGGTTCAGTCCGGTGCCGCCGGCCTTGAGGGACACGAGCAGGATGGGCGCGACGGTGTCGTCGGTCTGGAAGGCGTGCACCATGGCGTCGCGCTTCTCGACCGGCACGCCGCCGTGCAGGAACGGCACCTCTTCTTCGTACGTCTCGAGCAGATGGCGCCGGAGCAGCTCGCCCATCTCGCGGTACTGCGTGAACACCAGCACGTGCTCGCCGAGCTCGAAGATCGAGTCGAGGATCTCGGTGAGGCGGTCGAGCTTGCCGGATCGACCGGTGAGCTCGCCGTTCTTCTCCTTCAGGTAGTGCGCCGGGTGGTTGCACACCTGCTTGAGCGCCGTGAGCAGCTTCAGCACCTGGCCGCGTCGCGCCATCTTGTCGGCGGAGCGGATGGCCTCGAGGCTCTCTTCGACGACCTCGCGGTAGAGCGCGGCCTGGCGCGGCTTGAGCGCGCAGTAGTCGACGCTCTCGAGCTTGTCGGGCAGGTCGTCGATGATGGTGGGGTCGCTCTTGAGCCGGCGGAGCACGAACGGAGAGACGCCGAGCTTGAGGCGCTTCGCGATGTCTTGATCGCCGAAACGCTCGATGGGCACGGCCACGTTGCGGCGGAAGGTCGCGCGGGGCCCGAGCAGGCCGGGCACCAGGAACTGCATGAGCGACCACAGCTCGTCGAGGCGGTTCTCGACAGGGGTGCCGGTCATGGCGACGCGGTGGCGCCCCTTCAGGCTGCGCGCGGCGCGCGCCCGCTGCGAGTCGGGGTTCTTGATGGCCTGCGCCTCGTCGAGCGCGATGACGTCCCACAGCTGCTCGCCGAGGATCTCGGCGTCGCGCACGAGCAGGCCGTAGGTCGTGAGCACCACGTCGGCCTTCGCGAAGACGTCGGGCGAGCGCTGGAGTCCGTGGAAACGGCGCACCCGGAGCCCGGGGGCGAAGCGCGCGAGCTCGCGCGTCCAGTTGCCGAGCACGCTCGTGGGGCACACGACCAGGGTCGGACCCCGCTTCACGCGGCCCTCACGGCGCTTCAGGATGTGCGCGATGAGCTGGATGGTCTTGCCGAGGCCCATGTCGTCGGCGAGGCACGCCCCGAGCCCGAGCTGGCCGAGTGTGGTGAGCCACGAGAGCCCGGTGAGCTGGTACTTGCGCAGGGTGCCGACGAGCCCCGCCGGCGGCGCGACCTCGGGGGGGCGGCGCAGGGCGTCGACGATGTTCTCGAGCCGCCCGTCGGCGACGACCTCGACACCGTCGTGCTGGCCCGTGAGGACGGCGCGCAGCGCGACGGCTGCGGGCAGCTCGCCCTCCTGCGGCAGGCCCTTCGGGAGCCTCTCGAGCTCGGCGGGGTCGAGCAGGACCCACTCGCCGCGGAACTCGACGACCGGCGACTTCTTCTCGAGCAGCTCGGCGAACTCGACGCCGCTCAGGATCAGGTCGCCGAGCACGACCTCCCACGTGAAGCGGAGCATGCCGTTCAGCTCGATCTCGCCGGACTCCATGCCCGACGCGTCGATGCGGATCCGCGGGCGGATGCGGCGCTTGCCGGCCCGCGCGAACTCTTCGGGGATCTCGACGTGGAAGCCGGCGTCTTCGAGCAGCGCCACGCCGTTGTCGAGGAAGTCCCACGCGGACTTCGCCTTCCACCGGAGGTCGCGCGGCGCCTTGCCGTGCAGGCTCTGGTTCAGCGGCTCGTACACGCGCGCCATCCGCGCGAGGCCCGTGATGGCGGCCGTTCCGGGGTGGGGGTACGTCACGCCGTCGATGGTGATGGACTTCCCGGACTTCCACGCCTCGGAGAGCGGCACGCGGGAGCGCGGATTGCCGGCGGGGTGCAGCCAATAGGAGATCTGGAAGCTCTTGCGCTTCTGGGCCTCGTCGGGGAGCAGCAGGCTCACGCCGACGCGCAGGCCCCCGGCCTCGGCTTCGGTCGTCCAGCCCGCGATCATCTCGGGGATGCCCTGGTACCGCGCATCGCGCGGGCGGAACTGCGCCTCGGCTTCGCTCTTCAGGGCCTGCGCGAACTCGAGGGTCCAGCCGCGCGCGCTGCCCGGGTAGGCGTTCTGCCGGTACAGCCCGTCGACCGCGGAGTCGAGGAAGGCCCGGGCGGCGTGGCGCGACGTGAGCAGGCGGAGCTGGCCGCGCTCGCGGGTCGGAGCGGCACGGCTCACCACCGGCAGCGCATCCACGAGGGCCTCGAAGCGCTCGCGGTCGATCTCGCGCGACAGCAGCGCCGCCCAGCGCGCCTCGCCGTTGCGGACGGACGGCACGACGCGCTGCTCGGCAGACAGCTCGAGCGCGAGCTTGGCGGCGTACGCCCAGCAGCGGAGGGAGTCGCTCACCGCGGTCTCGGTGCCGAGCGCGGCGAGCACGGGCAGGGCCTCTTTCACCTCGACCTCGAAGCCGGCGAGCTTCTGGCGCTTGGGCGGCTCGCCCGCGACCACGAGGTTGCGGCGGGTCATCTGGCCCTGGAGGCCGGCGACGGCCGGCACCTCGCGCTCGACGGCCAGATCGAGCGCCGTGTCGAGCGACCAGAAGAAGAGGCGGCCTTCGGGGGTGAGCGTGGCGTGGAGGTGCGGCATGGGACCCGGTGAGGAGGCGGACGGCTCACGAGATTACCACACGGAGCCTGCGCGCTCATCCGCGGCCAGAGCGCCCTCCGTGTACGACGACACAGGTACGCACGGCCGTTTCGGTGACACTCACAATCCAGTCACACGGCGCGCCGATTGGCTGGCGGCACGAAGCGGATGTCGCCACGCGACGAACCCGTCGCAGCGCCCGGCAGACGGACGCCACGGCACGTCAGTCGTCGGACTCGGGCGCCTCTTCTTCCTCGGCCTCGGCGGCGTCGTCGGCGTCGCCGTCGCCCGCATCGTCGGAGCCGATGGCGGCCTCCTGCTCGTCGAGGAACTCGTCGTCGTCGACCCACTCGACCCCGGAGACGAGCTCGAACACCGAGACGATCTCTTCGCCCGTGAAGACGAAGTCGTCGCGGCTCTCGAACTCTTCTTCGAGGCACTCGGACAGGGACGAATCGAGCCCGGCGCTCTCTTCGATCTGGCCCGCGATGTCCTCGAGATTCCAGTCGTCTTCAGCGAGCTGGAGCTGGTCGAGGATGTACGTGATCACGGTCTCGACCTCTGGCTCGTCGACCGCGTCGATGTAGGAATCCAGCTCTTCCAGGAGCGCGTCCCGAACGGAACTCGGCAGTCGCATCCAACCCTCTCTAGACGACCGATCGCGCGTCCCGTAGCACGGGCCGCCAAGCGTGCAAACGACCTGATGCACATCGGATGAGAAATGTCGCTGGGCGGGGGGATACCGGCGAGTCGCGACCGGTCCTGCGACCGCTCCCGGAGCGGCGGGTTAGGGGCGAACATGTACTCCGACGCACTGCTCGCCGAGCTCCCCAAGACCGACCTCCACTGCCACCTCGACGGGTCCCTCCGCGTCGAGTCGCTCATCGAGCTCGCCAAGGAGCGGAAGGTCACCCTCCCCTCCTACAGCCCCGAAGGCCTGCGCGAGCTCGTGTTCAAGTCGCACTACCGCGACCTGCCCGACTACCTGCACGGCTTCGCCTACACCTGTGCCGTGCTCGACGGCCCCGAGGCGCTCGAGCGCACCGCCTACGAGCTCGGTCAGGACTGTCTCGCCGAGGGCGTCTGCTACCTCGAGGTCCGCTTCGCGCCGCAGCTGCACGCACGCCCAGATCTCAGCGTCTCCGAGGTGCTCGCCGCGGTCGACCGGGGTCTCGCGCGCGCCCGCCGCGAGAACGAGGCCACCGAGGCCGTGCGCACCGGCCAGCGCCCGCCGTTCCGCTACGGGATCATCGCCTGCGCCATGCGCATGTTCACGGCGGGCTTCGCGCCCTACTTCCGCGACCTGCTCGCCGTCCTCGCGCACTGGCCGGTCAAAGAGGTCTACGGCGCCGCGTCCATGTCGCTGGCCCGCGCCGTCATCGACGCCCGCGACCGCCTCGGCCTGCCCATCGTGGGCTTCGACCTGGCGGGCGCCGAGGCCGGCCACCCGGCCTCCGACCACATCGAGGCGTACGACCACTGCCATCGGCACTTCCTCAAGAAGACCGTGCACGCGGGCGAGGCGTACGGCCCCGAGAGCATCTTCCAGGCCATCACCAAGCTCCACGCCGACCGCATCGGCCACGGCACCCATCTGTACGGCGCCGACATGCTCCAGGCCGAGATCGAAGACCCGCACCGCTACGTCCGGCAGCTGTCGCAGTACATCGCCGACCGCCGCATCCTCCTCGAGGTCTGCATCACCAGCAACATGCAGACCATGCCCGAGCTCCGGCGCGTCGAAGAGCACCCCTTCGGGCGCATGGTCGAAGACCGGCTGAGCGTCTCGCTCTGCACCGACAACCGCCTCGTCTCCAACACCACCGTTTCGAACGAGCTACGGCTCGCCACCAACGCGTTCAAGATCGGCCCGTCCGAGCTGCGGCGCGTCATCCTCCACGGCTTCAAGCGCAGCTTCTACCCCGGTTCCTACCGCGAGAAGCGCGACTACGTCCGCCAGGTCATCGACGTCTACGACCGGGTGGCCGAGAAGCACGGGCTGCCGGCCGTGGGTCGCGAGCAGCAGTAGCGTCGGATGGGCGCGCCGGCTTCGCCGTCGGCTGTCCTCCGGGCTCGCTCACGCTCGGTCCCGGGCCGTTCCGTCCCGTGACTGCGGCTCCGCCGCACCCTCCGGCCCGCCTCGCGCGGGTTCATGGTTCACGGCCTTCGCGGGCTCCGGGCTCCACGGGCACGAGCACGTCTCACGAGAACGAGCACGTCTCACGAGCACGTCTCACGAGAACGAGCACGAGAACGAGCACGAGCACGTCTCACGAGAACGAGCACGAGCACGTCTCACGAGAACGAGCACGAGCACGAGCACGAGCACGTCTCACGAGCACGTCTCACGAGCACGTCTCACGAGCACGAGCACGTCTCACGAGAACGAGCACGAGCACGAGCACGTCTCACGAGCACGTGACGAGCACGAGCACGTCTCACGAGCACGCTCACGAGAACGAGCACGTCTCACGAGAACGAGCACGTCTCACGAGAACGAGCACGTCTCACGAGCGCGCAGCTCTCACAACCGCGCCTCGTCACGAGCACGAGCGGCCGCCCAGCTCGTCTCCCGCGAACCGGGATCCCGCGGCCGAACCCGCCACACCGCCCTCTACCGACCGCCCCGCCGATCCCGACAGGCACGTCCGCAGGGTCCGGCTTCCCCACGCCCCGCCAG
>JACKET010000032.1 GCA_020632875.1 Alphaproteobacteria bacterium | reverse complement strand
CCCGCCTGAACCGCGCCCGAACCGCGCCACACAGGCGCGACCGTCGGCGTCCGCGCCGACCACGAACGAACGAACCCCGACAATCAGCCCCGCCTCCACGGACCCCCGCCCGGCACGCGCGGTTCGACCCGGCTCTGCCTCCGTCCAGCGCGGTTCGACCCGGCTCTGCGTCCCTCCAGCGCGATTCGACCCGGCTCTGCGTCCCTCCGGTGTGCTCCGTCCGCCGCCCACTCGCGCCGCCCCACGTCCGCCCGGGCACCGGGCACGGACCTTGCTCTCCCACCCGGCATGTTCCACTACGCCGCGCGTGCCGCCTCCGGATCCGTCCTGTTCCACACCTGGCAGGAAGGCGTCCGCCTCTACGAGATCCTCGGTCGGAACGTGACGAACCCCGTCGCGCTCTGCATCATGCCCGACCACGTCCACCTCCAGACACCGACCGACGACCGTCGGTCCTTCGCCGTCGGGCTCGCCGCCTTCGCCCGCGCGCGGAACGCGGCACGCGGCGAAACGGGCCCGGTGTTCGAGCCCACGGAACCCCCCGTCCAGCTCGCGACACGCGACAAGATCCGCCGCTCGGAGCGCTACATCCACCTCAACCCGTGCCGCGCCGCGCTCGCCGACGATCCGCTCGCCTGGCCGCTCTCCACGTACCGCGACGCGGTGGGCCTCTCCGTCACGCCGTTCCGCGCTCCCGCGCCGGACCCGCACCGCCTCCACGCCTACACGAGCGGCGACCCCACCGTCGACATCCGCGGCACGCTGCTCCCGGTCGCGCCACTCGGCGTCGCGACGCTCACGCAGATCGCAGAGGCCTGCTGCGCCCTGTACCGCGCGCCGATCGCCGCCCTCCACCGCCGCGGGCCCACGCGCGCGCTGTTCCTTCGCGCCGCGCGCGTGCTGACCGACGCCACCACGACCGAGATCGCCGACCGGGCGCGCATGAGCCGCCGCGCCGTCCAGGACGTCGAGGCCCTCCTGGACGACCGCGTCCGGCAGGTCGCCCGCGTCGTCGGTGACCCGCGATTCGCATCGCTGCCAGCGGGGGACCTCCGCACGCTGTACGCCTGGCGGCGCTGGGCGCACCTGCGCTGACCTCGCGATATGGGGCCCAGCCGGAGGTGCCCCGTGTCCGTCGAAGCGTTTCAGGAAGCCATCCGCCGCGGCCTCCCCGCCGAGCTGCCCGAATCCGGCCCCCCGATGGACCCCGACGTCGACCGCGCGCCGACCCGCACCCCGAGCCTCACGCCCGCCGAGGAGCGCCTCGCCCTCCGCAACGCCCTGCGGTACCTCCCGCGCGAGTGGCATGCCGCCTACGCGCCCGAGCTCGCGCGCGAGCTGCGCGAAGACGGGCACATCTACATGCGCCGCCTCCGCCCGACGTACCCGATGTACGCGCGCCCAATCGGCGACTACCCCGCGAAGTCCCGCCAGGCCGCCGCCATCCAGCTCATGGTGCAGAACAACCTCGACCCGGCCGTGGCCCAGCACCCCTACGAGCTCGTGACGTACGGCGGCAACGGCTCGGTCTTCCAGAACTGGGCCCAGTACCTGCTCGCCATGAAGCTGCTCTCCGAGATGACCGACGAGCAGACCCTCGTGCTGTACAGCGGCCACCCGCTCGGCCTCTTCCCGAGCCACCCCGACGCGCCGCGCGTGGTGCTCACGAACGGCATGATGGTGCCCGAGCACTCCACGCTGCCCGAGCTCGAGCGTCTCAACGCGCTGGGCGTCACGCAGTACGGCCAGATGACCGCCGGCAGCTTCATGTACATCGGGCCCCAGGGCATCGTGCACGGCACGACCATCACGCTGCTCAACGCCGGCCGGAAGTACCTCGGCACCGGTGAGGCGGGCCTGCGCGGCAAGGTGTTCGTCACCTCCGGGCTCGGCGGCATGTCGGGCGCCCAGGCGAAGGCCGCGGTCATCGCGGGCGCCGTGTGCGTCGTGGCCGAGATCAACCCCGCCGCGCTCTACAAGCGCCACGCCCAGGGCTGGGTGCAGGAGGTCGAGACCGACCTCGACAAGGCGCTGGTGCGCATCGAGCGCGCCCGGAAGAGCGGCGAGGCCCTCTCGCTCGGCGTGCTCGGCAACATCGTCGACCTGTGGGAGCGGCTCGCGAGCGCCGGGGTCCCCATCGACCTCGGGTCCGACCAGACCAGCCTGCACAACCCGTTCGGCGGCGGGTACTACCCGGTCGGCCTCTCCTTCGAGGACGGGCGCCGCGCGATGCACGACGACCCCGACGGCTTCCGCGAGCGCGTCTACGCCTCGCTCCGGCGCCAGGTGGCGGCCATCAACACCTTGTCCGACGCGGGCATGGCGTTCTGGGACTACGGAAACGCGTTCCTCGTCCAGGCCCGCGACGCCGGCGCGGACGTCGAGGGCACGGGCCGCGAGTTCCGGTACCCCTCGTACGTCGAGGACATCATGGGCCCGATCTGCTTCGACTACGGATTCGGCCCGTTCCGGTGGGTCTGCACGAGCGGCACCCGCGAAGACCTCCGCGAGACCGACGCCATCGCGGCGCGCGTCATCGAGCACCAGGCCGAGAACGCCCCGGAGGACGTGCGCCAGCAGATGCTCGACAACCTGCGCTGGATCCGGGCGGCCGAAGAGAACGCGATGGTCGTGGGCTCCCAGGCGCGCATCCTCTACGCCGACCACGAAGGCCGCCGGGCCATCGCGAAGGCGTTCAACGACGCCATCGCGTCCGGCCGGCTCTCGGCACCCGTGGTGCTCGGCCGCGACCACCACGACGTGAGCGGCACCGACAGCCCGTGGCGCGAGACCGCCAACATCTACGACGGGTCGCGGTTCTGCGCCGACATGGCCGTGCACAACGTCGTGGGCGACGCGATGCGCGGCGCCACGTGGGTCAGCCTCCACAACGGCGGTGGCGTCGGCTGGGGCAAGGTGATGAACGGCGGGTTCGGCATGCTGCTCGACGGCACGACCGACGCGAGGCGCCGGGCCGACAGCATGCTCGACTGGGACGTGGCGAACGGCCTCGCCCGCCGCGCGTGGGCGCGCAACGAGGGGGCCGAGATCGCCGTGTCGCGCGCGATGGGCGCCGACACCCGCCTCAAGGTCACGCTGCCCGTCCACGCCGACGACGACGTGATCGAGCGCGCGCTCCGCTAATCCGCCCGCTCCACCACGAAGAAGTCGACGCGGCGGTTGTTCGCCCAGGCCTCCTCGGTCTCGCCGAGCATCAGGGGCTTCCCTTCACCGAAGCCCACCGAGTCGAGCCGATCGGCCTGCACGCCCTTCCCGACGAGGTAGTCGCGCACCGCGGCCGCCCGGTCGTCCGACAGCTTCAGGTTGTAGGACGCGCTGCCCCGGCTGTCGGTGTGGCCTTCGATCCGGATGCGGAGGAGCTCGGGGTGCGCCTCCAGGACCTCGGCCACCTCGTCGAGCAGGTCGTGGGACTCGGCCTTGATGATGGCCTTCGCGGTCTCGAAGTAGATCGAGTCCTTGATCTCGATGCGCTCGTTCTTCAGCTCGGCGCGGGCCTTCGCGAGCACGAAGCCCAGCTGCGCCTGGTCGCCGGCCTCGATGGAGACGGGCTGACGCGCGATGCGATAGCCCACGGCCTCGGCCCGCACGGTGTGATCGCCCGTCGGCACCACGATGGACGCGCCCGCGCCGTGCGCTTCGTCGCCCCCTTCGATCGACCAGCTCGCCCCCGGGATGTCGGCGCCGTCCTCGTCGGTGATGCGCACCGTGAGGTGCGACGCGACCACCTGGCGCTCGAGCCACACCTCGAGCACGTGGCTCTCGCCATCGGGCACCGACACCTCCGAGACCCGCTCCAGGAAGCCCTCCGCGAACGCCGTGATGGTGTACGCCCCACCCGGGACCGCCGCCGCTTCACCCGAGCGACCGCTCGCTTCGGTGTCGCCCTTCAAGAGCCACTGCCCGTCGACCTCGAGGCCGTCGGTGTCCACCAGCCGCACGCGTACGCGCGTGGGCTCCGGGCACCCGTCGAGATCCTCGAACCCGTCGGCGTCCTCGGGCGTGTCGGGGCACGCGTCGCGCCGGTCGACGATGCCGTCCCCGTCGCCGTCCTGTGCGGCCCGCGGCTCGTACGAGATGCCCGTGATCACGCGGTACCGCGGCGCGCCGATGCCCGTCGTGAAGCCCGAGCCCATCCCGCCGCGCAGCACGAGCGCGTCCGAGATGCGACCCCAGCCCCCGGCGATGGCCTCGGCGGGCAGCGCGCCGGCGACGACGTTCGCGTAGGGCACGTGGGTCCCCACGTCGAGCGACACGCCCGCGCCCTCCGAGATCGCGTAGCCGAGGCCCACGCGACCCATCAGCTGGTCGCTCCACCGCAGGTTCTCGAGGTCGGCGTCCGGGATGCCGCGCGTGCCGATGTTCGCCGCGACGAGCAGCGGCCCGAGGTCCTTGTCGACGATGGCGGCCACCTCGTAGCCCAGCCCACGGCTCCCCAGCGCCGCGTCGACCGTCGTGGTCGGGAAGGTCACCCGGCCCGACACCGCGAACCCGATGGGCGCCTTGCGGCGGTCCGCGAAGGTGAGCTTCAGGTCGCCGGCGAGGTCGCCGATCCCGGTCTCCCCGCCCTCGATGCCCGCCGAGCGGAGGTAGATGGGCGCGTCGATCCCGAGCCGCACGGGCCCGCGGGCGTACCCCGCGAGCAGCGAGAGCTGGACCACGTCGCTCACGACCGCCGTGCTCTCCCCGCTCCCGTCGACGAACACGAGCGGGTGGTTCGCGTAGTGCAGCACGCTGCGTCCGATGAAGTGCCCCTCGGGGGCTCCGCCGCTCTCGTCGGTCCACAGCGTGCGCGTGGCGTCGATCGAGGGGCGGTACAGCTGGCCGTTCAGGGCCGGGGTCGACTGGGCGTACCCAGCGAGGACGAGCGCGATCATCGGGCACCTCCGGAGGTACGGCGGCGGGTGACGAGCACCCCGAAGACCGCCAGGAGCGAGAAGAAGGGTGCGGTGCCGGGCGCCGTCGAGCAGCTCCGCCAGCCGCCGTAGTACCCGCCCTCGTCGAGCGGATCCGCGGGCATGTCGTCCGTGGGGTCGAGCGGGTCGGTGCCGTTCACGAGCACCTCGGTTCCGTCGTCGACGCCGCCGTCGTCGGTGTCGGTGTCGAGCGGGTCGGTGCCGCTGTCGACCTCCTCGCCGTCCTCGAGGCCGTCGCCGTCGCTGTCCGCGTCGTTCGGGTCGGTCTCTCCAGCGCCATCGGTTCCGGTCCCGCCGAGCGTCTGGTCGACTGCACCATCGCCGTTCAGATCCTCTTCGCCGTCCGTCAGGCCGTCGCCGTCGGTGTCGGCCAGCGTGGGATCGGTCGTCGTGGACGGATCCGCGTCGATGCCGGGGACCCCCGCTTCGAGGCCGTCGGAGAGCCCATCTCCGTCGGTGTCCGCGAGGTTCGGGTCCGTGCCGAGCGCGTCCTCTTCGGCGTCGGTCAGGCCGTCGCCGTCGGAGTCGATGTCCGGATCGGGCGGCACGTCGTCGGACGGGTCGAGCGGATCGGTGCCGTTGTCGAGCTCCGTGCCGTCGTCCACCCCGCCGCCGTCCGTGTCCGCGGCGTTCGGGTCGGTCTCGCCAGCATCGACGGCACCGTCGCCGTCCGCGTCCTCCTCGCCGTCGTCGAGGCCGTCCCCGTCGGTGTCGGGAGCCGTCGGGTCGGTCGTCGTGGACGGGTCGTCGTCGAAGCCGGGCACGCCGCGCTCCAGGCCGTCTCCGAGCCCGTCGTCGTCGGTGTCCTCGTCGGTGGGGATCGTCTCGTCGCCCGTCCCGGGCACCCCATCCGCGCCTTCGATCTCCTCGAGGTCGTCGAGGCCGTCGCCGTCCGTGTCCGCCAGGTTCGGGTCGGTGCCGAGCCCGTCCTCCACGCTGTCGGGGATCCCGTCGCCGTCGGTGTCCACCATCGCGTCGGGGTCGAGCGCGTCGATCGTCCCGTCGCCGTCGCCGTCCGGACCCGCCGGGCCGCCTTCGATGAGGTCCGAGAAGCCGTCACCATCGGTGTCCGCGGCGTTCGGGTCGGTCTCGTCGCTCGCGGTGCCGGGCAGGTCGCCGTCGAAGGCGCCGTCTCCGTCGAGGTCCTCGGCGCCGTCCGACAGGCCGTCGAGGTCCGTGTCGGCGGCCGTGGGGTCGGTCGTCGTCGAGGGGTCGGTGTCGGGCTCGAAGCCCGACGCGGTGCCGGCGTACGGCAGCCCGCCATCGGAGGTCCCGCCGGGGATCGGCGCGTCCACGCCGAGCTCCAGCCCGTCGGACAGGCCGTCGCCATCGGTGTCGGCTTCGGTCGGGTCGGTGCCGAGCGCGATCTCCTCGCCGTCCGACAGCCCGTCGTCGTCCGAGTCGGCGTCGAGCGGCGAGGTCTCGTCGCCCGTGCCCGGGATGCCGTCGGGACCCACGAGCTCCACCGCGTCGTCCAGCCCGTCGTCATCGGCGTCCGCGTCGGCCGGGTCGGTGCCGTCGTCCACCTCCTCGGCATCCGAGCGCCCGTCGTCGTCGCTGTCGAGGTCCAGCGCGTCGATCGTCTCGTCTCCGTCGCTGTCCCGGGCGGTCACCGCGCCCTCTGCGAGGTCGGAGAGGCCGTCGCCGTCGGTGTCCGCGAGGTTCGGATCGGTCTCGTCGTCCGCCGTGCCCGCCACGTCGCCCGCCCACGCCCCGTCGTGATCGCGGTCCTCGGTGCCGTCCGCGATGCCGTCGTCGTCCGAGTCCGCGTCGACCGGGTCCGTCGTGGTGGAGGGATCGGCGTCCGGCACGAACACGGCCGGGTCGGTGCCGCCGAACGGGATGCCGCCGGGGCTCGTGCCGGCGGGGATCCCCGCGTCCACACCGCGCTCCGTGCCGTCCTGCAGGCCGTCGTCGTCGGTGTCCGCCACGTTCGGGTCGGTCTCGTCGCCGGTCCCGGGGATGCCGTCCGCGCCGAGGCGCTCGTCGCCGTCGGACAGGCCGTCGTCGTCCGCGTCCGCGTCGAGCGGATCGGACTCGTCGCCCGTGCCCGGCACGCCGTCGGGACCGGCCACCTCGTCGCCATCGGAGACCCCGTCGCCGTCGGTGTCGGCCACCGTCGGGTCGGTACCGGCGTCCGCTTCCTCCGCGTCGGAGAGCCCGTCGCCGTCGCCGTCGCCGCCCGAGTCGGGGTCGAGGGCGTCGATCGTCCCGTCGCCATCGAGGTCGGGACCGCCCGCTCCGCCTTCCAGCGCGTCGTCGAAGCCGTCGCCGTCGCTGTCGGTGTCGTTCGGATCCGTCTCGTCGTCGGCCGTCCCCGGCTGGTCGCCCGCGAACGCGCCGTCGTGGTCGAGGTCTTCGGCGCCGTCCGCCAGCCCGTCGCCGTCGCTGTCGCCGTCGAGCGGATCGGTCGTCGTACCCGGGTCCGCGTCGGGGACGAAGACGGAGACGTCCGTGCCGGCATGGCCGAAGCCGTTCCCGTTGGTGCCGCTCGCGACGGGGGACGTGACCCCGAGCTCCGTGCCGTCCTGGAGCCCGTCGCCGTCGGTGTCGGCCTCGGTGGGGTCCGTGCCCGTGATGTCCACCTCGTCGCCGTCGGAGAGGCCGTCGTCATCGGTGTCCGCGTCGAGGGGGAACGTCTCGTCACCCGTTCCGGGGGCGCCGTCGGCGCCGCGCACCTCTTCGAGGTCGGAGAGCCCGTCGCCGTCGGTGTCGGGGTCCTCGGGGTCCGTCCCGAAGAGCGCCTCTTCGCTGTTGGACAGCCCGTCGCCGTCGAGGTCGTCGACCGGATCGGGGTCGAGGGCGTCGATCGTGCCGTCCCCATCGGCGTCGGGACCGCCGGCCCCGCCCTCGAGCGCGTCGGAGAGGGAGTCGCCGTCGGTGTCGATGTCGTTCGGGTCGGTCTCGTCGTTCGCGGTGCCCGCACGGTCCCCGTCGAAGCGGCCGTTGCCGTCGAGGTCCTCGGCGCCGTCGTCGAGCCCGTCGCCATCGGAGTCCGCCACCACGGGATCGGTCGTGGTGGACGGGTCCGCGTCGGGCGTGAAGGCCCCGCTCGTGCCGGTGTACGCGACGCCGGAGTCGCTCGTCCCGCCGGGGAGGCCCGTCGCACGCCCGCGCTCCGTGCCGTCCTGGAGGCCGTCGTCGTCGGTGTCCTCCACGCGCGGGTCGGTCTCGTCGCCCGTGCCGGGCAGGCCATCGGCGCCCACCGTCTCCTCGCCGTCCGACAGGCCGTCGTCGTCCGTGTCCGCGTCGAGGGGGTCGGTGTCCGCGCCGATGTCGAACACCCCGTCTCCGCCGAGCTCTTCGCCGTCCGACAGCCCGTCGTCGTCCGTGTCCGCGTCGAACGCGTCGGTGCCGAGGTCGCAGGTCTCGGCCCGGTCCACCAGGCCGTCGCCGTCGGAGTCCGCGGTGGCGTCGTCCACGACCACCACGAACGCGGCGCTCGTGCTGCGGGACAGGAAGCTCCACGTGTCCGCCCACGCGTTGTCGAGCTTGCCGTCGCCGGTGAAGTCGCCCCAGGCGCGCGCGTCGACGTTCGCCTCCGGCGCGTCCCCGTACTCGCCCGGCTCGATCCCGAGCGGCCCCGTGCGTTCGGCGCCCAGCTCGCCGTTCGGCATCATCACCGCATCGTCCTGCACGGCGCTGTCGTCCCAGAGCTGGGGCATCCCGCTGCGCGTGCCGTCCGCCGCCACCGCGAACATCCGGAAGCCCGCGTACGAGGTCTCCACGTCGCGCAGCGGCAGGTGCACCTCGCCCACCGTCACGAGCACCTCGCACAGGTACGAGCCCGCGGACACGGCACCATCGGGGCCCTCGCCCTCCCAGTCCACGGTGTTCGCGCCCGCCTGGGCCTCGCCGGTCAGGTGGAGGTCGGCGGGGTCCGTCGGGTCGGCCACGCCGTCACCCGAGAGGTCGCACAGCACGTGGTAGGTGCCGTCCGTCGCGCTCGTGAAGCCGAACGTGCCGCTGCCCGTGGCGTCGGCGACCGCGCAGGTCGAGTCGGACACGAACGTCGCGTCCGACACCGCGGCCTCCAGCGCACCGTACGCCGCGCGCTCGGGCGGATGCAGGTACAGCGGATACAGCTCGGGGACGTTGGCCCCCGCGATCGGGCCCGACCGGCCGGGGCTCCCGAGGATCCCGGTCGCGTTCGCGCGGATCACCCACTCGTTGCCGCCGAGGCCCGCCGCGGCCCACTCAACGACGCCGTCCGCACCGTCGGTGCCTCCGGGGACCAGCGCATACAGCGAGCCCGTGAACGCGGCGCTCTCCGCGAACGAGCCCGAAGCGAGCTCCCACGAATACGCGTGCAGGCGGCCTGGCTTCGGGGTGCCCGAATCGCGCACCGTCACGTCCCATGCGCTGTCGGCGTCGACGAGATCGATACGGACGGACCAGGGCTGCCCGTTCGCGCGCGGCGACAGCGGGAACGACTGGCCATCGAGCAGGACGACCGGCAGCCCGAGCAGCCCGGCGCCGAAGATCGTCAGCGCGCCCTCTCCGGTGAACGTCACCACCTCGCCCTGCGCGAGGATGTCGAGGAACAGGTCCGTCGTGTCGACGAGGCCCTGTCCGGCCAGGCCTGAATCGGCGGAGCCCTCGGCGCGCACCTGGAGAGGTGCGGCGAGGGCGAGCGACAGCACGAGGCTGCGGGGGACACGGGCGCGGGTCATCTCACCTCCAATTCGATGAAGGAGGCGTACCCTCGGTGTTGTACCTACACTTCAGGGTGTGACACAGGTGACATACCCCCCCATCGTCCGGAAATCGGGCGCCGCTCTCCCGGATCCGGCGCGCACGCCCGCCAGACCGACACCCGCGACCGTGGAAACACTCGATGACTCCAGGTTCTCCCTGCCGATCCGTGAAGCGATCCGTGAAGCACCCTTGAAGCTGTGCCTTCTCGCCCGGCGGGCGACGCTCTCTCCATGGACCTCACCCAGCTCCCTCCGCAGTTCCAGCTCCCCCTCGCGGGCTCGTCCCGGCTGCACGCAGCGTCCGGTGTGTCGGTCGTCTGCGACTTCGCGCACCAGCGACCGCGGGTCGTCGTGTGCCACGAGGACGGGCAGAAGGTGTCGATGCGCTCGCTCATCCGGGCGACCTTCATGGCCATCCTGGTCACCGAGGGTGCGCGCTCGCCGGACCGCTGGGTCAGCGCGCACCGGCTGCGCCGCACGATCTGGGGCCGGATGTCGTCGACGGGCCTGATGCACACGACGCTCCACCGGATCCGCGCGTCCCTCGAGCGGAACGGTATCGATCCGGCCGTGATCGAAGCGAACGACGGGCTCCTCCGGCTGGCGCCGCCGCGCAACGAGCTCGACGTGGCGCGCGAGGCCGTCGAAGAGCTGAACCGCGCGCTGGCACGGGTCCGCCGAGGCGACACCGGCGCGGTGGCCTCGCTGCACCGGGCCGCGCAGAGCGTCGCGGGCGTGCGGGGCCTGTGGCTGCGGCCCGAGGACTGACCGCTACAGGATGCCGCCGCTGCAGTCCTCCTGGATCAGCGGCGTGAGCGGGTTGTCGGGCTGGCCCGGGTTGATGTTCGGGTCGGTGTCGTTGCAGTCCTGGGGGACGTGCCAGCCGTCGGCGTCCTGATCCGTGTCGACCGTGGACGGGTCGCAGTCGTCGTCCTTGGCGTTGTAGTAGACCTCGTCCCGCTGCGGATTCACGTCGGGATCGGTGTCGTCACAGTCGCCCTCGGCCTCGGAGATGCCGTCGCCGTCGCCGTCGACTGCAGACAACACCTCGTCGACCTCGCCGTCGCAATCGTTGTCGCGACCGTCTTCGGGGATCTCGCCGATCACGGGGTTCACGAGCGGATCGGTGTCGTCGCAGTCGGCTCCACCGTGGTCTTCCGCGAGCTGGCCGTCGCCGTCGGCGTCGTAGTCGTTGTCGCCGGCGCAGTCTTGATCCACCCCGTCGTACCAGACCTCTTCGGCCGTCGGGTGGATGTCGGGATCGGCGTCGTCGCAGTCCGTGCCCTCCCATCGCAGGTCGCGGAACCCGTCCCCGTCGGCGTCCACCACCGCCTCGAAGTCGGAGTCGGTGACGTACGCGCAGCCGCCGAGCAACAGCAACCACAACCGGCTCATCGGCAGAACTCCCCCTGGCAGCGGACCTGGCGCGTCTCCCCCGGCGCGAGGCGGAGGAGGAGGACGCGCGTGGGCTCGCGGTCGTCGAAGTACACGTAAACGTTGTAGACGCCCGCGGGCACGGCGCCGAAGTCGAAGCGGGCGCCCGAGTCGCGATCGACGAGGAACCCGCGAGGGGCGCCATCGAGGGACACCTCGGCGGCGTCGGGCCCCATCGGAGCCGGAGCGGCGGGCTCGGGCGTCGGATCGGGGACCGGCGCGGGAGCCGGATCGGGGGACGCTGTCGGCGCTGGAGACGGGATCGGCGCTGGAGACGGGGTCGGCGCTGGAGACGGGGTGGGCACGGGCGCGGGACCGCTGGGCGCCGCGGGCGATGGAACCATGGGCGACGGCATCGGTGCGGGCACGGGCTCCGGATCCGCCGACGGGGACGGCACCGGAGCGGGGTCGTCCACCGGCGCACCCATCCCGAAGGCACCCGCCGCGACCAGCACGCCGACCGCGGCACCGCCCCCGAGGACCAGCCCCGCGACGGCCAGCGCGACGAGACCGGCCCACAGACCCCCGCGCCGCGGCTCGGGAGCGGGGAGCAGCAGCGAAGGGTCCGACGCCACGGGCCTCGGAGCGATGGCCGCGCCGAGCGACGGCGCCTCGTCGACCGTCTGCGTGCGCGGCGACGCCACGCCCGGGTCGGATGCGAGGCTCGAGACCAGGTCGACGTGCGGCGCCTCCCAGGCGCCCGACGGCGCTTCGACCCCGTCGGTCCACAAGGCGAGCAGGGCGTCGACGGACGCGGGCCGATCGGCGGGATCGGGCTGCAGCGCGGCGACGATGGCGCGCTCCATGCGGGCCGGCACGTTGGGCGCGACCTCGCGCAGCGGGCGGTACCCGGCCTTCGAGGTCTGCTCGTAGATCGTGATCAGGTCCGCGCCGTGGAAAGCGGGGACGCCCGACACGAGCTCGTAGAGCACGGCACCGAGGGAGAACAGGTCGGCGCGGTGGTCGACGCCCTTCGCGCTGCGGAACTGCTCGGGGGCCATGAAGGTCGGCGTGCCGAGCGTGGCCCCGCTGCGGGTCGCCATCGACGGCGCGTCGTCGGGGTTCAGGGCCTTCGCGAGCCCGAAGTCGGTGACCTTCGGGACCACGCGCCCCTCGTCGACCGCGAGCATGACGTTGGCCGGCTTGAGGTCGCGGTGCACCACGCCCACCGCGTGCGCCGCGGCGAGCCCGGCCATGATCCCGCGCGCGATGGCGTCGATCTGCTCGGTGTTCGGCTGGTATGCGGCGAGGAGCCGGTCGAGCGACGGACCGACCACGAGCTCCATCACGAGGCCGGGGGTGCCGTCGATCCGCACGATGTCGGTGACCGACACGACGTTCGGGTGCCGCAGCTTCGCCTGCAGCCGGCCCTCCATGACGAGGCGCTCGGAGAGGCCCGGCATCACGACGCGCAGGACCTTCAATGCGTGGCGGGTGCCGAGCTCGACGTGCTCGACGACGTGCACGTCCGCCATGCCCCCCGAGCCGAGCGGGCCGATCACCTGGTAGCGATCGAGCGTGACGCCCGGCAGGAGCGGGGTGGGCTCGCTCAACGCACCACCGCGAAGCCCACGGCCCCCACGAGCCCGACGCCCGCGGCCACGCCGCTGCCGACGACCCAGCGGTTGGCGTCGGTGCGCATGGCCTCGAGATCCCCGAGGGTGACGCTGGGATCGTGCGGCCCGTCGAGCGCCGCGGCGCGCTGGGCCCCGACGCCGTACAGCACCCCGGACGTTCCGAGCGCGACGGCCGATCCGGCGAGCAGCACGACGCGGCCCGCCGACAGGCCGCGCTTCTTCGAGCCGGGCACGGGCGCCGGAGCGGGGCCCGGCACCGGAGCCGGGCCGGGCGCCGGCGCCTTCGTCGGGTAGTCGAACAGCACCTCGTCGATGTCGAGGTAGTCGCCCTTCGCGGCGTCGGCGGCGATCCACTGCGCCAGCGTGGGGCGGTCGGCGGGCCGGTCGAGGGTCGCGCGGCCGTCGAACAGCAGGCGGCCGGCTTCGGGCGCAGCCACGGTGCGGGTCTCACCCGCGACCCGTGCCCCGGCGACGAGGTCGTGCACCTCGTGGCCCTCGGGCACCAGCGCGAAGTCGAGCGTGGCCCCCGGGTCGACCGCGCGTGCCGCGGCGAACGAGAGCCGCGCGTCCTCGGCATTGCCGCGGGTGTAGATCGCGAGACCCAGCAGCAGGTGGAACCGCACCGCATCGCCCGGCTCGAGCGGCTCGGTGAGGCAGCCGACCTCGCGCTGGGCCGCCTCGACGCCCGCCTGGAAGCCCGCCGTGTCGAGCGCGACGAACGCGGACTCCGCCGTGCCGAGCGAATCGCGCCATCGCGCCACGCCGGTGTCCGGCGGACAGGCCGCCCACGCGACCCCGAGGGCCAGGATCATCCCTCGCCCTCGTCGGCACGCACGTCTTCGAGCTGCAGCCGCGTGTGGCCCTTCCGCTTCTCGATGAACCACGGATTGAAGCCGGCCGTGCGGAGCTCGCTGCGCACCCGCGACACCAGCACGTTCAGGTTGCGGCTGATGCCCGCCCGACCCCAGATGCCCGTCGCCAGATCGGTGTCGGTCATCCAGCCCTCGTGAGTGGCGGGCAGGTCGCGCTGGCGGTCGTTCTGCAGCTGCCGCACGAGCAGGTACAGCAGCGTCGCGCGGTTCTCGGCGGTGACGCGGTACGAGCGGCCCGTGCCGGGCTCTTCGATCACGGCCACCGAGCCCTGGGGCCCGTCGAGCGACGCGTAGACCGTGTACGGGTAGCGCTCGCGATCGACGTCCCACGTCGCCGAGACCTGCTGGCTCGAGCCCTTCAGCGCGAAGCGGTGCCCGGCGACCTCGAACGGACGGCCGAGCTCGACCGGACCCTCCTCCTCGTCGGTGCCGACCCACGCCTCGCCGTTCGCGTGCAGCAGGAGCACCGTGTAGGGCGCCCCCGACACGCGGATGTCGGCGTCGTCGCTGTCGGCGATCACGAAGCGCGAGCCGCGGACCGGGTACGACACCGCGGCCTCGAGGTCTTCGACGAGCACGATGGGCGATGCCAGGTCGAAGTCGGCCTCGCCCTCGAAGCGCACGCGCACATCGGTGCCGATGCGGATCTCCTCGCCGTCGCGCACGCGCACGGGGGTGCGGATGCGCTGGCCGTTCGCGCGGAACGTGCCGTTGCGGGACCCGAGGTCTTCGACCCAGATCTGGCCCTGGGCCACCCACACGGCGAGGTGCCGCCCGCTGATGCTGGGCCGCTCGAGCACGACGTCGTTGTTCGGCGCCCGACCGAGGTACGTCGGCTCCGCCGAGAGCGGACGCGAGGACGTGGGGTTGCCGTCGACGTCGAGGACCTGGAGCTGGAACATGGGCGAAGTGTATCCGCTGCGCGCCCGCCGGATCGCCAGCCCCCGCGAACGGAGGCGACGGACGCGCCCGCGCGGCAGCCGCCGGGACGTGGCGGGACACCCCGGATTCGTCGGCGGTGGCGCGTGGGGCCGGCGGTCGCTGTCCGCGCGCAAGAAGCGGTAGCAGGCGGCTTTCAGCGCGTTGCCCCCGGGCGCGGGAGACCGGGACCGCGTCGGCGCCTCACCACGAAGGGGGCGAGGAGGCCCGCGATCAGCCCGCCCGGCGCGGGGGTCCCGCACCCACAGGCCTCTGCGCCGGCTTCCCCGAGACAGGCGCACCCGGAGGACGACCGTGAGCCGCCGCCCGGGTCCGAGTCCGAATCCGAGTCCGAGTCGCTGTCCGAGTCGGCATCGCTGTCCGAGTCCGAGTCGGCGTCCGTGTCCGAATCGGCGTCCGTGTCCGAATCGGCGTCCGTGTCCGAATCGGTGTCCGTGTCGGCGTCGGTGTCGGTGTCGGTGTCGGCGTCCGTGTCGGCATCGGCGTCCGTGTCGGCATCGGCTTCCGTGTCGGCGTCCGTGTCGACGTCGGCCTCCGGGAACCCCGTGTCGTCGGCGTCTCCGTCGTTGCCGCCGGGACGGATGCGCAGCCAGCCGACCCCGGCGTAGATCCCGGCCCCCGCGGTGAAGTGCGTCTCGTCGATCGCGACGCCCGCCCCGTTGCGGAGCTGGTTCGACGCGCCGCCGAGGCCGAGCGTGAGCGACCAGGATGCCGAGCGGTACGTGCCGAGCACGTCGGAGAGCATGGGGTCGTCCACGTCGTCCAGCTCGACGGTCACGGACTCCCGTTCGTCGAGGTCGAGCGCGAAGTCGAGGATCAGCCCCGCCGACCCGCCCCGCAGCGCGACCGGGAGCGCGCCGGGGCCCTCGGGCCCGTCCCAGTGCAGGATCGCGTCGCCGCCCTGGGGTCCGCCGATCACGGCGAACCGGTCCAGGTCGTACCGGGAGAGGTGGGCCTCGTCGATCGGCACGTCGTCGAACCCTGGACGGACGCAGGCCATTGCCACGAGCGGGAGGAGCATTCGCATGCTCAGAGCGTAGGAGCCCACCGGGCGGGGCCGCTATTACAGGAGTGTCTCACTCGCCGGGGAAGCGGGCCTCGTAGCGGCATCCTCAGCCCACCCGCTCCGGCTCCGGCGCGCCGAAACGCCGACAGGCCTCGCGCAGGGTGACGGGCGCCGGAGGCACGGGGCGCAGATCGCTGTCGAGCCATGCCCGCAGGGATGCCGGCTGAGCGGCCGACAGCTCGCGCGGCACCACCAGCACGACGGGCACGGCTGTCCAGGCGGGGCACTGCGACAGCGTGACGAGGGCCTCCAGCCCGCGGAATCCGTCCGCATAGAGCTCGACCACGACGAGGTCGAAGTGACTCCCCTCCTCTTCGAGGCGCGCGGGGTCTCCCTCGGTCACGGACCAGCCGGCGCGCTCCGCGGTGGCGCGCGTCACGGACGCCCCGTCGCGGTCGTCGGCCACGAGCAGCATCCGACCGCCGATGGCCGGCGGGAACCGCTCGAGCGTCGCGCGCAGCTGGGCGCGGTCGGTCGGGCCGCCCACGAGATCGGCGATCGGCAGCACGAGGGGCGTGCCCTCGCCGAAGGCCACCGCCACGATGGGGATGCCGACGAGCAGCTCGTGGTTCGCGAGCCGGCGCAGCTCCCACAGGTCGGGAGCCCCGCGCAGCACGTCCACCACGATCACCTCGGGACGCCGGGCCCGCACGAGGTGCATCGCCTCGGCTGCATCGGCGCAGCCCGTGACCCACCAGCCGTCCGCGGCGAGATCCGCGGCGGTCGCGTTGCGCAGCGCGTCGTCGGGCGCCACGAGCAGCGCGCGCCCCCGGTGCACCGCGCCGGACGCCGGAGGAACAGGCGACACCTGCGGGGGCACCGACAGCCGCCGGAGCAGCGTGCGCCGCCGCGAGCGCTTCGGACGCGCGCCCCGCGTGACGCGGCCCGCCTCCTCCTCGGAGGGCGTGGGGATGTTCTGCAGCCGCAGGGGCACGGGCGGGTGGTGGTACGCGTCCTCTCCGCCGCTCTGCTCGGCTTCGGTGAGCACCAGCACGCCGTCACTGCTGTCGCCGTCCAGCGCGTCCTCGCCGAACAGCGCCTGGGTGGCGTCGAGCGGCAGGACCAGGCGGAACGCACACCCGGCTCCGCCCGAGTCGCGCAGCTCGAGCTCGCCGCCCATGAGCTCCGCGTACCGCCGCGCCAGCGCGAGCCCGACGGAGTGCCCGCCCGCGAGGCGCGGTGCCGGCTCCGTCAGGTCCGGGAACGCCTCGAACACGCGGTGGCGGTGCACCAGCGGGATGCCCTCCCCCGTGTCCGCGATGCCGAAGACCAGCGAGCCGCTCGCCGGGTCCGCGCTCGCTTCGACCACGATGCGCCCGCGCTCCGTGAACAGACAGGCGTTCTCCAGCAGCACGGCCAGGATGTGGTGGAGCTTCGAGCGGTCGAGGTGGGCGTGCAGCGGCGGCAGCTCCGCGCACACCACCAGCGTGTTGCCGTTGGCCTCCGCGTGCGGACGGCACGCCTCGACCGTGCTGTCGAACAGCTCTCGGACGGCGAACCACTCGAGGAACGCCTGCTCGCGCCCCGCTTCGACGCGGCCCAGATCCAGCAGGCCCTGGATCAGCGTGCGCAGGCGCTGTCCGCTCGCGACGATGCGCGTCACGTCGTCCACGACACCCGGCTCCCGACCGTCCTCCAGCTCCTCGACGACCAGCTCGCCGTACCCGATCACCGCGTTCAGCGGCGTGAGCAGGGCGTGGGAGAGCGTCGAGTACAACGCGCTCCGCGCGCGCCGCGCCTCGCCGGCCTCGTGGCGGGCGGCGGCGAGCTCCGCGTCCTTGCGGGCGAGCGCCTCCGTCGACGCGAAGTCCTGCGAGAGGTCGCGGATGGCGTACAGCACACGCCGTCCCTCCGGGTGCGGAACGGCCGTGTACGACACCTCGGCGGTGAACGAGCCGCCGTCCGCGTGGCAGGCATCCATGACCCACGAGTGGCCGAGCACCTCGCCGCGGCTCGTGCGGCGCCAGCGCGCGCCCTCCTGGTCCTCGGCGCCGACGCCGGGCAGGAGCGCGTCCACCGCGGTGCCCACGAGCTGGCGCGCCGACATCCCGCACATCCGCTCGAGCGCCAGGTTCATCGCGAGGATCCGGCCCGACGCGCTCGTCAGGAGCAGGCCGTCCTGGATGTCCGGCAGCGGCGGCTCCGTCTCGGCGAGGCGCTCCTGGAGCGTCCGGCTCCGCGCGCTGTTCCACGCGCAGGCCGCTCCGAGCGCGAGGGTCACGGCGCCATTCACCGCACCCACGAGCGGCAGCGTGTCCGCGGCGAGCACGAAGGGGTTCGCCTGGAGCGCGAGCAGGTGGGCCAGCGACGATGTGCCGGGCGAGGCCCAGGCGGCCGCTCCCCACGCCGTCGCAGCGACCGCGCTCCCGCAGAGCAGCCCCAGGCCGCCGCCGAGCGATCCCCACAGGAGCGTGAGGGAGGTTGGAACCGAGGAACGAGCGACCGGGATTCGATGTGTCATGGGATCGAGCGTACGGTCGGTCGGCGAAAAGGGGGTATTGCAGGCGTGTTACAGCCGATTTTCCACGACACGGGTTTTCCCGTTGGTTTTCGGGAAGAACTCCGATCCGCGAACCTGTTGCCAGAGCGCCGCCTCGCCCCGGGGATTGGCGGTCGAGGGCGCGATCTCCGATCCGTGAAGCACTGTTGAAGCTGTGCCCGTTGCCGCCGAGAGGCACGCTCCATTGCAGGAGGACGCCTTGTTCTGGATGTCTCTCGCCATCGCCGACCCGGGCTGTGCGGACCGCTCGACCCCCCGCGAGCTGGACGCGTTGCTCGAGTCTGCGGAGCGGGACCTCGGAGAGCTCGACTCCGACGGATTCCTCGAACAGACGGCCGATCTCCCGCGGGTGCTGTCCTGCCTGGAGGACCCCCTGACCTCCAGGCAGGCCGCCCGCGTCCACCGCGCCTTCGGGCTCCGCGCGTTCCTCGGGCGCCAGGAGGCCGGCGCGCGCGAGGCCTTCGCGGCCGCGCGGCACGCCGACCCCGACTACGTGTTCCCGTTCTGGCTGGTCCCCGAGCGCCACGCCATCCGCCAGCTCTACGCCGACGCCACGCCGACGGAGGCCGTGCTGCCCGTGCTCCCCGCGCGCGCGGGCGAGCTCCGCTTCGACGGCGCGCCCATCGACGAGCGCCCCCAGCTGCGTCCCGTCGTCGTGCAGGTGCTCGACGCCGACGGGAAGGTCGCGGCGACCGGCTGGCTGCGCCCGACCGACCCGCTGCCCCCGTACGAGCCGACGCACCCGGTCCTGCCGCCGCTCATCGGGCCCTCGCGCACGGTGCGCACCGGCCTGCTCGTGACGGCCGGACTCTCCACGCTGGTCGCCGGCGGCGCCTACGGCTGGGCGGGCCTCGCGAACCGCGACTTCCAGAAGGCCGCCGACCGCGACAGCCTGTTCGGCAGCCAGCGCCGCGCGAACACCCTGGTCACGACGTCCGCCATCGCCGGGGGCACCGCGGTGGTCTCGCTCACCGGGGCCTTCCTCGTCGGGCGGTTCTGACGTGGTGGGCGCGACGACCGACACCGGCTGGCAGATCGACCGCTACGTGCTGGAGCGTCGGCTCGGCCAGGGCGGCATGGCGTCGGTGTACCTCGCGCGCCACGCGGATCTCGGCACCCAGCACGCGATCAAGCTGCTGACGGTGCACAGCAACACCCTCGCCGACCGCATGCTGCAGGAGGGCCGCATCCAGGCGCGCCTGCGCCACCCGAACATCGTGGCGGTCACCGACATCGTCCGGTTCGACGGGGAGATCGGGCTCGTCATGGACTACGTCGACGGCGTGTCGCTCGGCGGGCTCATCGGGCACGTCGACCTGTCGCACGACGCGATCGACGCCATCGCCCAGGGCCTGTTCGCCGGGGTCGAGGCGGCCCACCAGCTGCAGCTCGTGCACCGGGACCTCAAGCCCGACAACGTGCTCCTCGCGCTCTCGGGCGACGCGCTGAAGCCGCGGATCGCCGACTTCGGCCTGGCCAAGGCGATCCGCGACGAGCTCCGCGTGGGGCGGTCGACCCGCATGGGCTCGTCGATGGGCACGCCGCAGTACATGGCGCCCGAGCAGTACCGCGACGCCTCCGCCGTCGACCCGCGCGCCGACCTCTTCAGCCTGGGCGCCATCCTGTACGAGCTCGTCTCCGGCGAGCCCGTGTTCCCGAACGAAGACCTCCCGGTGCTCCTGGCCCGCGTGCAGATGGGCCACTGGACGCCGCTGCACGAGCGCGTGCCCGACGCGCCTCCCGCGTGGGTGGCCGCGATCCACGCGTGCCTGGCGCTCTCGCCGGACGATCGACCCGCGAGCATCGCGGAGGTCCGGGCGCTCTGGGGCCCTCCGCGCACGGCGGCGAACCCGTGGACCCCCGACGTGCTCGACCACGTCCGCAGGCTGCGCGACCGGCCCGCACCGGACCCGGTCGCCTCCTTCCACACGCCGCTCCCCACGGCCCGCCGCGCGTCCACACCCGTCCCCACGCGCTCGCGCTGGAGCGCCGTCGGCACCGGCATCGCGGCCCTCGGGCTCGGCGGCATGACGTTCGGCGGCGGGGCGGTGCTCGGCATCGGGCTGCTCGCGGCCCTCGCCCTCGCCGTCCCCACGGCTCCGCCCGTCGCGACCCCGTCCACGCCCCCGATCGAGATCGCGCCGGACGAGGCGAGCCTCCGACCCACCCGCCGCGAGGCCTCCGCCCGCGAGCCGTCGCGGGTCCGCCCGACCGCTGCGAGCCCGGCGCCCGCGCCCGGTCCCCTCGCATCCCCCGTCCCCGACGCGGTCCCCACACCCGCACCCGAGCCCACCGCGCCCGCGCCCGACCCGACGCTCGCGACCGTGAGCCTGCCGGGCCTCGACGGCTACCTCGTCGACTCCGCCGGGAAGCGCCACCCGCTGCGCCTCGTCGCCGCCGGGACGTACGACGTGTTCGTGTTCTTCGACACCCGCGTCGCGACGCTCGCCACCCAGGTCACGCTCCAGCCCGGCCAGTCCCGCGCGCTGAAGTGCGACTCCGTCTCGAGGATCTGCCGATGACCCGCTTCGCCTGGCTCCTGCTCGTGTCCGGCTGCGCCACGATCACCGACGCCGAGGTCGCCGCCCGGCTCGACGCCGACGGAGACGGCTACGACGCGGTCCTCTTCGGTGGACGGGATTGCAACGACAACGACCCGGAGATCCATCCCGGGGTCGAGGACGCCTGGTACGACGGGCTCGATGCCGACTGCGACGGCCTCTCCGACGACGACCGGGACCGCGACGGCTACGACCTCGCCGTCGACTGCGACGAGGACGACAACCAGATCCATCCCGGCGCCATCGACCGCTGCTACGACGGCATCGACAGCAACTGCGACGGCGCCGACGACTTCGACTGCGACGGCGACGGGTCCCCGCGCGAGGAGGACTGCGACGACGGCGACCCCGACGCGTTCCCCGGCAACTTCGAGGTCTGGTACGACGGCATCGACGGGAACTGCGACGGCGCCAACGACTTCGACCAGGACGGCGACGGCGACGCGTCCGCGGAGCACGGCGGCAACGACTGCGACGACCTCAACCCCTTCCTGAACGCCCGCGACGACGACGGCGACGGGGTGAGCACGTGCCAGGGCGACTGCAACGACGCCGATCCCGAAGCGCGGATCGACGACGACACCGACGCGGACGGCGACCTGTTCTCGGCGTGCGACGGCGACTGCGACGACGACGACCCGACGCGGTACCCGGGCGCCGACGAGGTCTGGTACGACGGGATCGACAGCAACTGCGACCGCGCCGACGACTTCGACAAGGACGGCGACGGCGTGCCGCTCTCCGCCGACTGCGACGACTCGCGGCCCGACATCTCGCCGCTCGTGCCGGAGATCTGCAACGACGGTGTCGACCAGGACTGCGACCCCACGAACGAAGCGGACTGCGACGGCGACGGGTACGACCCGTGCGACGCGCCGACCGACCTCGGGTGCGACTGCGACGACGCGGCGCCGGGGGTGAGCCCGGCCCAGGTCGCGGACGCCTGCTACGACGGGGTCGACGCGAACTGCGACCGCCGCGACGACTTCGACTGTGACGGCGACGGGTACCGCTCCGCGGCCCACGGCGGGCTCGACTGCGACGATGCGGCGACCGACATCCGGCCGGGCGCGCCCGATGCCTGGTACGACGGCGTCGACTCCGACTGCGACGGGCGCGACGACTTCGACCAGGACGGCGACGGCGTGACGGAGGCCGACGGCGACTGCGACGACCAGGACCCCGCGGTCCGCCCCGGCGCGGTCGAGGCGTGCGGCGACGGCATCGACTCCGACTGCGACGGCTTCGTCGACCACGGCGACTGCGACGGAGACGGGTTCGTCGACGTCCAGCGCGGCGGCACCGACTGCGACGACACGAACGGCACGGTCCACCCGGGCGCGGTGGATGCCTGCGGAGACGGCGTCGACGCGGACTGCACGGGCGGCGACAACCCCGACTGCGACTTCGACGGCTACCCCGGCACCATCGACTGCGACGACACGAATCCGTCCATCCACCCGGGCGCGCCGGACCTCTGCTACGACGGGGTCGACAGCGACTGCGACGGGTCGAACGACAACGACTGCGACGGAGACGGTGCGACGAGCGCGCTGCGCGGCGGGACCGACTGCGACGACACGAACGCGTTCGTCCACCCGGGGGCCACGGACGCCTGCTACGACGGCGTGGACAGCGACTGCGACGGCTGGCCGGAGAACGACTGCGACCGCGACGGCTACATCAGCGTCGGGTACGGCGGCGACGACTGCGACGACGCCGACCCGGCGTTCAACCCCGGCGAGCCAGACCTGGCCCTGGTGCCGCCCGACTACGACTGCGACGGGCTCTGAGCGGGTGCGCGCAGTCCGAAGTCCCGTCCGGGCGACCGAGGGATACGACGGGCCGGAGTCGGCACGGGCGCAAGCGCCCGCACCGTCCCCGAAGTGGCAACGACGTACCGATCGAGTGGCCGATCAGATCGTGTCGACGGCGATCTCGAGCCACTCTTCGGCATCGAGCGGGCCGTCGTCGTCTTCGAGGACGAAGCAGGCCCCGTCGAACGACGCGCGGGTCTTCCAGCCCTCGTCTTTCGTGACCTTGACGAGCGCCTTGGTGATGCGCTTCACGGCATCGTCGAACGAGATGCCCTTGTCTGCCGCCACCTTCTCGACCACGCCCCGATCCGATTCCGTCGCACGCTCGGCCATCCGACCCTCCGTTGGGCGGACTGTACAGCGGGTGAACCGGGTGGGTACCCGGATTCGGACACGCGCCCGAAAAGGCCGGCCCGCCGTGCCCTGCGCTACTCGACGGCTTCGAGCCCCGCCCGGATTCGCGCGGCCGCGTCGGCGCCCAGCGCATCGCCGCCCGCCGCCTGTGCCATGCCGAACACCATCCGCGCCTTGTCGATCGCGACGGCAGAGCGGTTGGCGATGTCCTCCTCCATCCGGGCGGCGCGACGGGGGCGCATCCAGTCCGGCACGGGCGTGCTCTCGACGGTCTCGGAGAGCTCGAGGTACACCTCGCCGAGGCTGGTGAGCGCGTCGACCTTCGTGGGCACGTCGGTGCTCGTCTCGGCGAGCTCGGTCAGCTCGACGATGAGGTCGTCGAGCTCGGTGGAGCGCACGTCGATCGCGTCGAGCTGGAGCTCCTGCGCCTCGGCCGGCGTCGCGTCGTCGGGCACGACGACCTGCACGTGCCCGGCCATCACGTCGCGGAAGCGCCCGTGCAGCGGGGCCCAGCGGGGGTCGGACGGGACGTCCGGCGGAGGCGCGACGGGCGCGGGCTCGGAGGCGCTCGGCGGCCCGGCGTCGGGCGTAGGCACGAAGCGCGTCACCTGCCGGCCGTCGGCGGGCGTCAGCGCTGCGTGCGCGTCGGCTGCGTCCGACCCGGCCGCCTGCCCGCCCGAGCCCAGCGCCCACCACGCGGCGAGGCCGGCCAGCACGAGTGTTCCGGCGATGGCGAGATGGCGGTTCACCTCCCGACCATATCGCGGAGACGGGCCCGCTTGCTCGGGTCGGTCGAACTCCATACAACGAGCATTCACGTGACCGTGCCCTCGGTTCCGTCAGGAGTGGCAATGCAGTTCGCCATCGGCGACAAGGCGGTCGTTCCCGCCCTCGGCGTGGGGATCGTCAAGGAGATCGTCGATCTTCCCATGGAAGGCGAGACGTACCAGGTGTACGTCATCAAGATCCTCGACAACGGGCTCACCTACAAGGTGCCGGTCAACAACACCGGCGCCAACGGGATCCGCGAGGTCATCCCGATGGAAGCGGTCGAGAAGGTCTACGAGGTCCTGCGCGACCGGAAGACCCCGGCCGACAAGCAGACGTGGAACCGTCGGTACCGCGAGTACATGAACAAGATCAAGACGGGCGACCCGCTCGAGGTGGCCGCCGTGCTGCGCGACCTCGCCCGTCTCAAGTCCGAGAAGACCCTCTCGTTCGGCGAGCGCAAGATGTACGACCAGGCGCACAGCCTCATCGTGCAAGAGGTCGCGGTCGCGAAAGACGTCGACGAGCAGGTCATCAAGGACGAGATCGAAGAGATCTTCAAGAAATGAGCGGAGTGGGCGAGGTCTTCACGCATCGATGTTGCTGACCGCGTCAGCCCATCGAGATAGACCCCTGCCCTTCCAAAGCGTCGACCCACACGGGTCCGCACAGACCGGAGACCCGGTATGCCCGCTCCTTTCCGCATCTACAACACCCTCTCCCGCAAGGTCGAGGACTTCCAGCCCCTCCAGCCCGGCAAGGTGGGCCTCTACGTCTGCGGGATGACCGTCTACGCCGACTGCCACGTGGGCCATGCCCGCGCGATGGTCACGTTCGACGTGTTCGTCCGGTACCTGCGGTACCGCGGCTGGGAGGTGAATTTCGTCCGCAACTTCACCGACGTCGACGACAAGATCATCCAGCGCGCCAACGAGGCCGGCATCGACGCCCAGGCCTGGGCCGACCGGTTCATCGAGAACTTCCACCGCGACATCGACGATCTGGGCCTGACGCGCCCCGACCTCGAGCCGCGCGTCAGCACCAGCATCGACGACATCCTCGCGATGATCGGCGCCCTGGTCGAGCGCGGCCACGCCTACCCGGCCGACGGCTCCGTGTGGTTCAGCGTCGAGAGCTTCCCGTCCTACGGCAAGCTGTCGGGCCAGAAGGTCGACGAGCTCCGCTCGCCCGACGCCGACTCCGGCAAGCGCCACCCCGGCGACTTCGCCCTGTGGAAGGCCGCCAAGCCGGGCGAGCCCCGGTGGGAGAGCCGGTGGGGCCCCGGCCGCCCGGGCTGGCACATCGAGTGCTCGGCGATGGCGAACACGGCGCTCGGCGAGACCATCGACATCCACGGCGGCGGGCTCGATCTGGTGTTCCCGCACCACGAGAACGAGATCGCGCAGTCCGAGTGCGCCCACGGCGGCCACACGTACGTCCGCTACTGGATGCACAACGGCATGCTGAACCTCGGCGACAAGAAGATGGGCAAGTCGCTCGGCAACGTCGTGAACATCGGCGACCTGCTGAAGGAATGGCCCGCCGAGTGCGTGCGCCTGTACTACCTGCAGAACCACTACCGCAGCCCGCTGCCCTACGACGAGAACGCCATCCCCGACGCGCTGGCGATGCTCGCGCGGCTCTACGAGGCCCGCGAGAGCGCCGAGGCGATGGGCGGCGAAGAGGCCGCCGGGGCGGTCATCCAGTCGCTCGGCGCCGATGCGCAGAAGGTCCACGAGCTCGGCACGACGTTCGTGAGCCGCCTGCACGGCGCGATGGACGACGACTTCAACACCGCCCAGGCGCTCGGCAACGCGTTCGAGCTCGCCCGCGCCATCAACCGCTTCGCCAACCACAAGAAGGCGAAGCAGCGCGGTGGGCCCGTGGTGAAGCCGGCCCTCGAGGGCTTCGCGGCGTTCGCGAAGGCCACGGGCGTCCTGGCGCTCGGCGCCGATGCCTTCCAGGACGAGGTGAAGGCGAAGCGCCTGCCCGCCATGGGCCTCACGAAGGCCGGTGTCGAGGCCCAGATCGCCGATCGCCACGCCGCGCGGCAGGCGAAGGACTGGGCCCGTGCCGACGAGATCCGCGGCGCGCTCGAAGCTCAGGGCATCGTCGTGATGGATCATGCCGATGGGAGCAACTGGCGCGTCCGCCTGAAGGACTCCCGCGACGAGTAGTGTGATGCACCCTCCCTCCGACCTGCTCGACCGATG
The DNA here is from genome assembly GCA_020632875.1 of Alphaproteobacteria bacterium. GTDB lineage: Bacteria > Myxococcota_A > UBA796 > UBA796 > JACKEQ01. Next base: position 6,268 of record JACKET010000032.1, on the reverse strand, counting down.
CCGCAAGGAGCCCGACGCGCTCGCGGTGTTGATCGACTGGTACGAGGAGCAGGGTGACCCGCACTGGGCGCAGTGGCTCCGCGCCGGGGCCACCGGCGAGAAGCGGCGGTCGATACTCGCCCGCGCGCTCAAGAAGTCCGGCATGCGCCTGCGCGAGAGCGACCAGCGCTGGTTCCGCCTCGACGAGCGGTTCGCCGGGCCCCTGCTCGACACGCTCTCGTGGACCGTGAAGGAGCCCGACCGGCTCGACGATCTGCTCCGCATCCCCGCGTTCGCGCGGGCCACGCGGGTGCACCTCGCGAGCTGGCGGCCGCGGACGGCCATCCCGACAGTGCTCGCGGACCTCGCCGCGCGGCGCCCGGCCACGCGCCACCTCGACGTGCTCGACGTGCCCGTGGGCCTCGATGCCCTCGCGGGATTCACCGGGCTGCAGGGCCTCGGTCTGCGCCTCGATCGGCCGCACCGCGCCGAGCTCGCGGTGCGCGACCTGTGCATCCGCACGTTCCAGCCGGGGGATCTCGAGGCATGGCTCGAGGTGCGCACGCCGGCGCTGCAGAACTTCGAGATCCATCGCGTGGCGAGCGACCTCCCCTGGGACCCCACCCAGATCCGCCCGGCCGACATCGAAGCCCTGCTCGACCGGCCGTTCGACACGATCTCCGTCGATCGCGGGCTGTACCACGCGTTCCGCGACGTGTTCGACCGCGCGTCGGGCCGCCGCGTGTGGCTGCTCCCGCCGCGCATCGTGCCCGGCGACGAGGAGGCGGCGCGCTGGAGCGTGCTCGCCTGACTCACTCCACCTCGGCGCCGAGGGGCTCGCGCCGCACGAGCGGACACCGGACCCCGACGCACAGCCGCGTCTCGCCGTCCGGCTGCTCGAGGCGGACCTCGGCCCGCTCGCCGACCTTCAGCTCGACCGCGCCGATCTCGATGGACGGGAGCTCGGCCTCCGACACGACCTCCTTCCGGCACGGGCTGATCCACCGGCTCCGCTCGATCTTCTCGACGAGGAAGGTCCAGGTGATGCCCTCGGGGGTGACGACCGCCTTCGCGTCGCTCCCCCGGATGGCGATCTTCGGGCTGTGCGGGTCGCGGTCCCACAGCACCACGCGCCCGCCGGGATGGACCTCGAAGCACAGCGAGTCGCTGCGGAAGGCCGTGCCCACGAACGCTTCGGCGGGATCGGGCGCGGGCGCCACGACGGCGGGGGCCTCGGGCGCAGGGTCGGGCGAGGCGGCGAGCGCCGCGAGCAGGAGGGCGATCATCCGAGCTCCGCCCACAGCTTCTCGAACGCCATGGAGTAGGCGCGCACGAGGCGCGGCTCCCAGGTGAGCAGGAAGTTCTCGCGGTTGTCGTTCGCGGCGCCACGGGTCCAGTTGTAGGAGCCGTTCAGCAGGCGCTCGCCGTCGAACACCGCGAACTTGTGGTGGAAGTGGTAGGGCGACCGGTCGTGTCGGACGGCGATGCCCGCCCGCTCGAGGCGATCGACGTCGGAGCCCCGGTCTTCGGACTTGTCGTCGTCGGTGAGGATGCGGACGTTGACGCCGCGGGCGTGGGCCGCGATCAGCGCGTCGGCGACGCGGTCGTCGGTGATCGTGAACACCGCGACCTCGATGGAGCGGCGCGCCCCGGCGACGAACCCGACGAGCTCTTCGGCCATCGGGTCTTCGGGACCGAACCACGCGCGCGAGCTCGGCGACTCACCGGCGCCGGGGTCGTCGAAGAGGCTCAGGGCCCTCGCGAGCCACTCGACGAGCGCCCGGTCCGCCGGGTCGCGCATCTGCGCGGCGACGGCGTGGACCACGTCCTGGCGGGCCGCGAGCCGCTCGGGCTCCGCGAGGTCGGCCGCCTCGAAGACCTCGCGGAGGGCGCGCCGCTCGCCCCGCGAGAGCCGGTGGTCTTCGGCCGTCGACAGCACGGCCTGCACGAGCTCCTGGCGATTCACGGCACCTCCCGCCCCATGCTACGCCGCGCGGCGGGCTCCGGCCCAGTCCGCCAGCCTGAGTGCGGAGGGGTGCTCGAGCATGTCGAGGAACGTGCGGCCCAGCGCGTCGAGCTCGTCGGCGCTCACGGTCGGCGCGCTGCCCACGGCGTTGAAGCACAGCCGCCCGTCGACGCAGCGGAGCCACAGCATCACGGCGGGGCCGCCCGGCACGGCGCCGTTGAAGCCGTACACGCCGGTGAGGCGCACCGCGCCGTACTGCATGCGGTGCGGGAAGCGGCCGAGGTTGCTCACGCCGACCCAGGCGCCCGGCACGTGGCGCGGCTGCCAGTCGAGGTGCTCGGCCAGGGCGTGGGCGAAGCGGGGCAGGCCGTGGCGGATGTCGCGCTCCACGTCGTCCTTCAGCCAGGTCGCGAGCCCCCAGAAGTCGAGGTCCGAAGGCGGGGTCGACGTGCGCACCCCACCCGTGTGGAAGCCCACCCGGTCGGATGGCAGCGCGGGGACCGCACGCCGCCGGAGGTCGACCTCCACCTCGACGGCGACGGGCGCCAGCACCCCGCTCCGCTCCGCGCGGAGGCCGGCCACCGTGTAGGACGCCGCCGCCATCGCGGCTCCGCCCACCGTCACGTCGTGCGCCCTGCATGCCGCGGCGAGCCGCTCCAGGCCCGCGCGGGTGCCCTCGCCGAACGCGCACACCGAGCGGACGGGGCCCTCCGCGACGCCTTCGCCGAGCAGCGTCCGCTGGTCGTGCTCGACGACGTACGGCGCGAGCCACCCGGCGATCGGCCCGACCCAGTCGTGCCACACGGCGCCCTGCACCGAATCGAGCACGGCGGGAGCGAGCGGTTCGCACATCACGACTCCCGCCGTGCCGTCCACGAGGGCCTCGCAGTGCGTGAGCAGGTCGCGGAGCAGGCGCAGCAGCGAGGTCCCGTCGACGAGCGCGTGGTGCACCGACAGGACGACGGCACCCGGCGCGAGGACGACCCGCATCGCCTCGCCCTCGTGCAGCCGCAGGGGCCGGCCGAGCTCGGCTTCGGCGTGCCAGCGCCAGTCGCCGTCCACCACGTCGACGCTGACGGGCACGGGCCCACCCACGACGAGGGAATCGCCTTCGACGCGGCACCGCAGCGCCGCGTGCTGCATCTGCAGGCGGGCCACGGCCCGTCGGAGGATCGCGGGGTCGAGCGGGCCGTCGAAGCACCCTACCACCACGTCGGGTCCCATCAGGGGGCCGACCTCCACCATCGTCCGTTCGATTCCGCGCAGGGCACGTCGCATCTCTCCTCCACGGCCAGAACCTAGGGAGTCACCCCGGTTCCGGGGAGGGCGCGGTAAGCGCGCGTAACGACCGACGGCGCGGCGTAGGATGGCCGCGGAGGAAACGTCCCGTGGAGACCTTCGATCCGTCCGTGGCCACCGCCCTGCGCGAGGGTTGGCCGCACCAGCGCGCGCTCGTCACCGCGAAGTCGAAGAAGAGCCCCGAGGAGCGCGCCGCCGCCGTGATCGGGGCCGTCGATCCGGTCTCGGTGGCCTGGACGCAGGAGGTCGCCCTCGCGTACCTGCGCGGCGCGCACCTCGGCCGCAAGAAGCCCACCCCGGCCGAGCTCGAACGGATGAAGGGCCCCGAAGCGCTCGGCGCCGACGAGCTCGATGCCGTCCTCGATGCCTGGGGGGCGTCCCGGCCGTACTGGTTCCATCTCGAGCACCTCGTGCTCCTCGCCGAGGCGCTCGTGGGCGCCGATGCCACGGTGTCCGCCATCGCGCGATGGCTGGAGCGGAGGAGCCCTCGCGGCTGGGGCGCCGACGCCATCGGCACCACGTTCGGTAACGCGATGACCACACCCGCCTCCCTCGCCTTCCTCGTCGGTTTCCCGCTGATGCGTGCCACCGATCCGGCCGCCCGGCGCGACGAGCTCGAGGCGGTCCGGGCGAAGGGGCCGGTGGGGAGCACCGCATCGCTCCTGCTGGGGCTCGTGCTCGACGGCGCGGGCGCGGCGCGGGCGGCCGGTGTGCGCCACCTGTTCGGCCTCCACTTCGTCGACGACGCCGACCTGATCCGCGAGATCTCCTCGACCGACCGGATGTATTCGTCCCTGTCGCCGCGCTTCGCCTGGCTGGGAGGGCCCGAGGTCCTCGGTCACCTCGTCGAGCGCGCCCGGACGGGCCTCCCGCCCTGGTACGCGACGCGCGCCGTCGACGAGCTCGGCGTGTTCGCGGCACCCGAGACCGTCGATCTCCTCGCCGTGCTGGCGTCGAAGTCGAAGTCGAAGAGCGCCGCGCTGAAGTGGTTCGCGGCCCACGCGGACTTCGCCGACACCCACCGCGATCGCTGGGCCTCCACGCCCGCCGCCGCGGAGATCGCGGGGGTGCTCGGCGGAGCCCCGGCGCCGAAGCCCGCGAAGAAGCTCGGGCTGACGGAGCTCCGGGCGCGCACCGCCGACCTCCTCCGCGCGACGGCCGCCGCCTGGCGCGCGGCGCCCGACCCCGCCGCACGGGTGGCCTGCCTGCGCGACGCCACCCGCGAGTACGCCGATCTGTGCGCGCTGGCCGGGCTCGATCCCGACCCGCGGGCGGGGCACGTGTTCTGCGTCGATGGCGCTGGCGACGCTCCGCCGGTGCCCGAGATCCTGGGCCTCGACGGCGACGCGACCGATGCGTTCTGCGACGCCTTCGACGAGGCGTGGTCGCCCTGAGGGGTAAGCGGGCGTAACGGCCGAAGCGCCGGGACCGGACGAGCTTGGGGGCGTGAGGTACCCATGATCCCCGTCTCCAGCCCGTCCATCCACCTGACCCTGATGCTCGACGCCCTCGCGGGGGTCCAGCGCGCCGCCGAGGCCCACGGAGACGTGGTGATGCACCGCATCGGCCGCACGCGGCTCGTCCAGGTCACGCACCCCGACGACATCCACACCGTGCTGCACGCCCGGTGGCCGGTCGTGAAGAAGTCCCGTGTGGTCAAGGGTCTCGCGGACATCGTCGGCGACGGGCTGCTCACGGCCGACGGCGAGGCCTACACGGCGCTCCGGAAGGTCGCCGCGCCGCGCTTCACGCCGCGGCACATCGACGGATGGGCGCGGCGGATGGGCGCGATCGCGGCGTCGGCCGAGGCGCCTGTGGGCGAGGTCGACGTGCTCCCCCACCTCACCTCGCTCACCCTCGATCTCCTCGTGGACACGGTCTTCGGCACCGACCCGGGGCCCGAGCTGGCCGATGCGCTGGGCTGCCTCGCCGTCCTCCTCGACGACTTCCAGGCCCAGACCTACTCGTGGCAGCGGCTCCTGCCCGAAATCCTCACGCCGGGCCGTGTCCGCCGGCGCCACGCGATGAAGGCAGGGCTCCGGTCCGCCGTGGACGCGCTCGTCGCCCGTCGCACGCGCCGGGGCCCCGGCGGGGACGACCTCCTCGGGAGCCTGTTGTTCGGCGAGGACACCGCGGATCCCGAGACCCTCTACGCCCACCTGCTGACGCTGCTCGTCGCCGGGCACGAGACCACTGCGCTGACGCTGGGGTTCGCGCTCCACCACCTCGCTTCGCGCCCCGACGCCGTGGAGCGCCTGAGGCGCGAAGCGTGGGCCGTCGGCGGGGTGCCGCGTTGCCTCGCCGACCTCCAGGCGATGCCGTTCGCGCGGGCCGTCGTGCAGGAGACCCTGCGCCTGACGCCCACGGTCTTCGGCATGGGCCGCGAGATCGTCGAGCCGCTCGCGCTACGCGAGCACGTGCTGGAGCCCGGCATGCAGGTCGTCACGCCGCAGTGGGTGGTGCATCGCGACCCGCGCTGGTGGGCCGATCCGCTCGCGTGGACCCCAGAGCGCTGGATGGAGGCGGCCGAGCGCCCGCGCTACGCGTACTTCCCCTTCGGCGGCGGGCCCCGCGTGTGCATCGGGAACCACTTCGCGCTGCTCGAGTCGGTGATCGTGCTCGCCACGCTGGTCGAGCGCGTCGAGCTCTCGGACCCCGCGCCGCTGGCGCTGCGCCCGACGCTCACGCTGCGCCCGGCCGACGGGGTGCGGCTGACGCTCGCCCCCCGGAGGCAGCAGCGGAGCGAGGTGGCCTAGCTGCGCAGGTCCGCGCAGTACTTCTGCATCTTCGCGTCTTCGGGATCCCGGCGCTCGAGGAAGTCGACGAGCCACTCGACGTCCTTCTCTTCGCGCGCGGTGCGCAGCGCGTGGCGCCAGTCCTGGGTGGTGACCTCGCGGTCGACGCCCTCGTCGGGCAGAAGATCGGCGACATAGGATGCGATCTGGGTGATCTGCGGTTCGGCCATCTCGGACCTCTCTCTGTTGTCGCGTCAATATATCAGATCAAGTTCTGCATCAACAAATG
>JACKET010000031.1 GCA_020632875.1 Alphaproteobacteria bacterium | reverse complement strand
GTTTCTGCGTCATCTGCGTCCTTCTGCGTCATCTGCGTGAGGCCCTGAGACGCTCGGAGCCCAACCGCTTCCGACACCGAGAGCTGTCTTGTGTCGAGGCCCACTACTCCTCGTTGGCCTCGGCGAGCATCCCACCCAGCGCCAACGCGCCGAAGGGCAGCAGGAGCACCAGGTACTCCCACCCGGGCAGCCAGAAGGCGAGGCTCTCGGGAAAGGCCTGCAGCATGCTGAACATCCCGAAGCACCCCACGATCGAGACGAACGGCGCGACCAGCGCCACGACGGCGCCCATCGCGGACCACACGAGCCCGATCAGCCCGAGCCGCGCGACCTGACGGCTCGTCGAGACCCCGTTCACGGCCGCGATCACGCCGAGCACCCAGCTCCACGCCAGGAACGCGAGCCCCTGGACGACGTTGGTCACGACCACCGCCACCACGCCTTCGATCGGTGAGGAGAACGTGCCGGGCGGCTGGCCGACCATCGCGATCTGGTACGGGATCTGCCAGACGAGATCGAGCACCACGCCCGTCACCAGCGGCAGGATCGCGGCCGTCGCCAGCGTGCGCAGCGCCAGCCCCGACAGCCACGGATTCTCGGTGCCCTCGGCCGGCACGAAGGGCGCGAGGAGCAGCGCGCCGAGCGCGAACGGGCTCCGCGCCACGCGGGCCGCCGGGTCCTCGCGCATCGCGCCCATGGCGCCGAGCTCCGCGGGCACCTCCCCCTCCGCACCCCGAAGGACCCGGATCGCTTCGGCGAGAGCCGTGAGCTCGTCCAGCGGCACGTCCAGCCGGTCGAGCACGCAGACCCCGGCCGTCGTGGCGATGGACAGCGCACCCCCCTTCGCCGCGGCCCCGACCAGCTCGCCACGCGTGATCCGGCGCGTGTCGACCGGGATGCCCGAGACGATGCGCTCCACCGACACCCCGCCGTGATCGAGCGTCACACGCCAGACGGTCTGGGCCCGCCAGCCCCACCAGGCCGACCACGTCATCCACGCGACCAGCATGGCGCCCAGCCCGGCCAGCCCGGGAGCGCCCATCGCCAGCGTCACGGCCCCCGAGAACAGCGCCAGCGCGAAGTACACAACGAGCGGGATCTGCCGCGGGACCCGGGTGCGGAGGGTGTGCCGCTCGCCCTGATCGACGGCGACCGTCTCGTGGGGCCGGCTCTGGGTCCGCGGGCGGGGGCGCTGCGACTCCTCCATCTCAGAACCGGCTGGAGAGGCCGACCGAACCGGTCGCGCCGACGGGGTTCACGGAGCGCCAGCCGGTCATGAAGATCGGCGTCATCACCATCGCTTCGAAGTGCACGGCGAAGGACTTGCGCGGGTCGTACGTGATGCCCAGCGGCAGGAAGCCCATCGGGACGAGCGCGGCGCGCGCGCCGGGGCGGGACCACAGCCAGATCCGCTCGCTCGCCTGGAAGGCCACGGGGATCGACAGCTCGCCGTAGACCCAGCCCGCTTCGGCCTGCACCCCGAGGTACGCGGTCGAGCGCCGGATCAGCCCGTACCGCAGCCATCCGCCCGCCGCGAGGTACTGCGTGGGCCCCACGTCGATCCGCGCCCCGAGGCCGACGCCACTGTCGAGCTCGAACCGCGCGTAGGACGTGAACCCGACGGTCGGGTACTCCCGGCGGCGCTGGAGGCCGTCCTGCAGGTGGACCGGGACGTGCCCGCCGTGCGCGGCGAAGCCGATCTCCCCCTCGCGACCCGCGGGCAGCGGCACGGGCGTCGCGCCGGCGATGAGGGGGGCACAGGCCGCGAGGAGCAGGATCACGCGCGTTCCAGGATCGTCACCCCACACAGGGCTTCGTCGAACCCCACCATACCGCCGGCGTTCTGCTGGAGCGCGAGGGTCGGTGCGCCGGGGACCTGCCGCTCGCCCGCTTCGCCGCGGAGCTGTGCGACGAGCTCGTCGATCATGCCGAGCCCGGTGGCGCCGAGCGGGTGGCCCTTCGCGATGAGCCCGCCGCTGGCGTTCACGGGACGCTCGCCCGCGCGCTGCGTGGCGCCGGACGCCGCGTACGGCCCGCCTTCGCCGAGCCCGCAGAACCCGAGCTCTTCGAGGGCGTGCAGCTCGGACCACGCATTCGCGTCGTGGACCTCGGCGAGCTGGATGTCGGCGGGCCCGAGCCCGGCCCGGCGGTAGGCGCGGGCCGCGGTGTGCGCCACCACGCCCGGCGCGTCGAGCTCGCGCCACGTGCCGCCGCCGAGCGCACAGGCCCGGACGCGCACCGCGCGCTCGCGCACCGCCCCGGGGAGCCCGGCGAGCGTCTGCGCGTCGACGAGCACCACGGCGGCCGCGCCATCGCTGATCGGCGCGCACATGGAGCGCGTGAACGGCGCCACCACGGGCCTGTCGGCGAGCACCGACTCGACCGTCGCGCCGAACCGGAACTGCGCCTTGTCGTTGAGCTTGCCGTTCTCGTGGTTCTTCGCCGCGATCGCGGCGAGATGCTCGGCGGTGGTCTTGAACCGCTCCATGTGCCGGCGCGCGGCCATGGCATGGATGTCGAGGAACACCACCCGCGCGGGGTGCGGCGCGAAGGTCTGCCCGGCGCGGGCCCCCGCCTCGGCGTAGAAGCCCTGCCACTCGTCGGGATGCAGCTGGTCGATCCCGCCGAGGAACAGCTGGAACGACTTCATCGGGTCGTCGGGCACCCAGGTCTTCTCGACACCCACGGCGAGCGCGGTGCCGACCTGCCCGCTGGCGACGGCCGTGAACGCGCCGTGCAGCGCGGCGGTGCCCGTCGCACAGCCGCCTTCGACGTTCACGATGGGCGCGGTGCCGTCGAGCCGCCCGGCCCGCACGAGCGGCTGGAGCGCGACCTGACCGCGGATGTTGTCCTGCCCGAAGACGTTCATCGCGCAGTTGCCGAACCACACGGCCTCGGCGGGCGCTCCGTCTGCGAACCCGGCGTCCGCGAGGGCCGACGTCACGGCTTCTTCGGCGAGGTCGCGGTGGGTGCGGTCGGGCCACTTGCGGAACCCCGTGCTCGACGCCCCGATCACCCACACGTCCGACATCCGCCCTCCATGCGTGCCGCCCCCTAACCCAGTGCACGGCTCCCCCGTCGGCGTTCACACGATGAACGGAATCGATACACATCGAACGACCTGGCCACGCCGCTCTGGTCCGTTCCGCTGCCTGCGCGACCAGCCGGTGCACGCGCACGCGCGCGCGCACCGCCTTCGGCTGGGCACGGGGAGAACGGCACTGGCATGGCGCTTGCTGTACCGGATCGCGGAGGTGACCCCATGTCCCGGTCCCTGTTGTTCCTGATGCTGCTCGGCGCCGGCGCCTGTGTTCCCACCGCGGAGTCCACCGCCGCCGAATCGACCTCTGCGCGCGAGATCGACGTGAAGACGCTGAAGAGCGACCTCGACGCGAAGAAGGTCCCCGTGCTCGTCGACGTACGCACGCCGGAGGAGTTCGCCGAAGGGCACGTGCCAAGTGCGAAGAACATCCCGCTCGACCAGCTCGGGAAGCGCCTCGACGAGCTCGAGCCGTACCGTGAGCAGGAGGTGTACCTGGTGTGCCGCTCCGGCGCGCGATCCGCGCGAGCCGCCAGCCTGCTCGGCCAGAACGGCATCCCGACGGTGAACGTGGCAGGCGGCACCCTGGCCTGGCAGGCGGCGGGCCTGGCGACCGAGTAGCGCCACGGCGTCGCCGGTCAGCCGTCGGCCGGCCGTCAGGCCGTGCTGCGACCCCGGTCAGGCCGCCTGCTGCGCTTCGTCGCGGTACGGACCGAGCCGGCACCGCTTCAGCTCGGCATCGAGCCGCGGGATGAGCAGGAAGTCGGCGAAGACCGCGCAGTACGCGGTGGCCAGGTAGCCCCACGGCATCTTCGGGGTCTCGGCGAACAGCCGGAGATCCTGGTAGGGACGGGCCGCGTGTGCGTGGTGGTCGCCGTGCCGCGCGAGGCCGATGAGCATGTAGTACGTGAGCCCGCTCTCGCTGTCCCAGCTGTCGATCACCTGCACGCGCTTGCCGGACCGCACGAGCCCCCAGTGCTCCATGAAGTTCACGCCTTCGAGCATCAGCACCGCGAAGAACGCCTGACCGACGTACGCCGCGAAGGCGAGCGGGCCGAGCGCGACCAGCACGAGCGCCGCGACGCCCCACCCCACGATCAGCCCGTGCAGCACGCGGTTGTGGATGTGCCGGCGGTCGACGAGGCCACCGGCCTTCAGCCGCTTCGTCTCGAGCGCCCACGCGCTGCGGAGCTGCGCCGGAACCGTGCGGGCGAAGAACGGCCAGAAGCGCTCGCCATACGCCGCGGTGGCCGGGTCTTCGGCGGTACCCACGCGCTTGTGATGCCCGCGCACGTGCTCGGTGTAGAAGTGCTCGTACAACACGCCCGCCATCAGCGCGCGCCCGGCGAGACGGTAGACGGGCTGTGGGCGGTGCACCAGCTCGTGGCCGAGCACGATGCCCTGGGCGCTCGCGTTGCCCACGAGCCAGACCGCGACGAGCACGTCGACCGCCGAGTGCGCCCGCACCACGTAGAACGGCAGCGCGGCGACGATCGCGAGGTGTAGCGCCGTCAACGCCCACAGCACGCCGTTCCACACGCCCGGCGGCACGCGATGGTCGGGGTCGCGCCGCTCGGCCGGCGACAACGCGTCGAGCGCGATGGGCACGAACACCACCGCCGTCGCGAACGCCGCGAACCACGGCGAGTGCGGGCCCGTCGCGAGGTACGTGAGCACCGCGACGGGGATGAAGAACGCCAACAGATGCAGGACCACGCGCATGCACCACCCCTCTGACATACGAGCTCGTATGTGAAGTCAACGTATTCGCATACGGCTTGGTATGTCAAACGAAAATCGAGGGGCTCGTCGCATTCCGGCCGGCGGGAGGCCCACGCGATACGGAGCGCCATGGCCACCCGCGCGGAGATCAAGGAACGCACCCGCGAGGCCCTGCTCTACGCGGCCCTGCAGGAGTTCGCCGAGCACGGGCTCGACGGCCCCAGCCTCGACCAGATCTGCGCCCGCGCGGGCAAGACGCGTGGCGCGTTCTACGTGCACTTCACCGACCGCGAGTCCCTCGTGATCGCGGTCGTCGAGCGCATCCTGTTCGAGTACCTCGAAGCGCTGTACCGCGCGTCCGAAGAGGCCGACGGGCTACAGGCCGCCATCACCGTGTTCGCCGACCTCCTCGAGCGGGCGAGCCGCGGCGACGCGCCGGACCTCGGTCGCTTCGCGGTCCTCGGCACGGTGAGCTTCCGGTTCGTGCTCGAGGCCGGCGCCCGCATCCCCGCGGCCTCCGAGGTGTTCGGTCGCATCGTGCACGCCGGCATCGAGATGCTCGGGGTCGCCACCGTGCAGGGGCAGCAGAAGGGCCGCGTGCGCCGCGATGTCGAGCCGCGCGAGACCGGCGAGCTCCTGATCGCCGTGCTGCTCGGCGTGCTCGTCTTCCAGCAGGGCGGCATCGAAGCCCGCGTCGACAAGATCCGCGACACCCTCATCCGCATCCTGACGGTGGCCTGATGTGGCTGGCCCTGCTGCTCGGCTGTCCCCGCGAGGAGCCCACGCCCACCCCGGTCGACACGGACGACACCGCGAGCCCCGTGCCCACCGCCGACACGGGCGCGCCGCCGCCCCTCGCGAACCTCCTCGTGTTCCTGATCGACGACGTGGGCCCCGAGCGTTTCGCGATGTACGACCTCGGCTCGCAGGCCATCGCCCGCACCCCGGTCATCGACGCCATCGCCGAGCAGGGCGTCGTGTTCGACCGCGCCTACGCGACGCCGCTGTGCAGCTCGACCCGGGCGCTCCTGCTCACCTCCCGCCATGCGTACCGGAACGGCGTGGGAACGGCGATCTTCCCGAACGAGGCCTGGGAGCTCGACGACACGCAGCTCACCATGGCCGACGCGCTGAAGGCGTCCTCGCGGCAGTCCTGGACCACCGCCGCCTTCGGCAAGTGGCACCTCACGTCCCCCGAGATGCCGGGCTGGCAGTCGCACCCGAACCGCCTCGGGTTCGACCACTACGACGGGATCATCCAGAACATCTCGAGCTACCAGGTCTGGCCGCGCACGATCGACGGCGCCAGCACGGTCTCCAACACGTACCACACGCGCCGGGTGACGCTCGACAGCGTCCAGTGGCTGCAGACCGCGCCCGAGCCGTGGTTCGCGTACGTCCCCTTCACCGCCGCCCACGCGCCGTGGCACGCGCCGCCCGACGACTACGTCTACGACCCCGTCGCCGACGACGCGCCGTGGACCGAGAAGCTCGACACGATGATCGAGACCGTCGACATCAGCATCGGGCTCACGCTGGCCGGCCTCCCTGACGGCGTGCTCGAGCGGACGTACGTGGTGGTCGTCGGCGACAACGGAACGCCGGAGCAGGTCGCGTTGCCGCCTGCCGACCCGGATGCTGCGAAGGGCTCGCTGTCCGAAGGGGGCGTGCGGGTGCCGATGGTCGTCGCCGGGCCCGGCATCGCGCCCGGCCGGACCGAGGCGCTGGCGAGCGTGATGGACATCTGGCCCACACTGGCCGAGCTCGTCGGCGAGCCCCTTCCCGCGGAGCCGCTGGACGGGCGCTCGCTGGTGCCCGTGCTCGCCGACCCCACCACGACCGTGCGCGACACGCTGTACATCGACGTGGCCGCGAACGTGCCGGTCCCCCAACCCGAGAACCGCGGGCAGATCGTGGTGGGCGAGACGCACAAGCTCATCGTCGACCGGGGCGTGGTGTCGTTCCACCGCCTCGACCAGGGGTTCCTCGAGGGGCCCGACCTGCTGCCCGGGCCGCTCGATGCGGCGGATCAGCCCGTCTACGACGCGCTGTTCGCGGAGTACGAGCGGATCGAGGCCCTCACCCAGGCGGAGTGGGCGCCGTAGGGGCTACCAGGAGCCCGTGTTCTGCATGCTCGCCCACGGCTCCTGCGGCGGGAGCGCGCCCCCGCTCTGCAGCAGCTCGACCGAGATCCCGTCGGGCGAGCGGACGAAGGCCATCCGGCCGTCGCGCGGCGGGCGGTTGATGACGACGCCCGCGTCCATCAGCTTCTGACAGAGCGCGTAGATGTCGTCGACCGCGTACGCGACGTGGCCGAAGTTCCGGCCCATGCCGTAGGGCTCGTCCTGATCCCAGTTGTAGGTGAGCTCGATCTGCGCGGGGTCGTCGGACGCGGGCCCCTGGAGGAACACGAGGGTGAAGCGCCCCGCTTCGTTCTCGGTGCGGCGCACCTCGCGCAGCCCGAGCTGCTCGCACCAGAAGGTCAGGGCGGCGTCGAGGTCGTAGACGCGGATCATCGTGTGCAGGAAGCGCATGGGAGCCTCACTGGGTGCAGGTCGAGCAGGGCACGACCTCGATGGTGACGGAGTCGAGCTTCACCGCGGTGGTCGGGTGGTCGCCGGAGTCGACGTCGACGCGCGCGATCTCCTGCACGACGCCGAGGTCGTCGCACTGGCCGAAGATCGTGTGCATGCCGTCGAGGTGCGGCGTGGGCACCTCGGTGATGAAGAACTGGGAGCCGTTGGTGTCGGGGCCCGCGTTGGCCATCGCGAGCCGCCCGGGACGGTCGAACCGCAGCGCCGGGTGGAGCTCGTCGCGGAACCGGTAGCCCGGGAAACCCTCGCCCGTGCCGAGCGGATCGCCGCCCTGGATCATGAACTCGGGGATGACGCGGTGGAACACCGTGCCGTCGTAGAGCTTGCGCTCGGTCGACTCGCCGGTCTTCGGGTCGACCCAGGACTGCTGGCCGCGCGCGAGCGCCACGAAGTTGATGACGGTGACCGGCGCCTCGACGGGGAACAGCGTGCAGTGCACGTCGCCGAGCGAGGTGGTCAGGGTGGCGCGCACCTCGTCGGTCTCGGCCTTCATGCCGAGCCAGCCCTCGAGGTCGGCGACCGGATCCTCGCCGAACGCGACGGGCGTGACGGGCTGGTGCTGCTGGGACGCCTGGGTGAGGTAGGGCCCGATACGACCGGTCATCCGGCGCAGGTGGAACAGGGACTCCTCGACGTCCTCGATGCCGAGCGCGAAGGCGCGCTCGAAGGCCACCACCGCGGCGTCGAGGTCGCCGACCTCGATGTTGGCGCGGGCCGCGAGGACCTGGGTGGCCGCGTGCGTGGGCTGCGCCTCGGCGAGCTCGGCCAGCGCCTTGGCGGCGACGTACGGATCGGCCATGTCGAGCGCGGTGGCGAGCAGCTGGACGTCGGGGTCTTCGGGGTCGAGGTCGCGGGCGCGGAGGATCCACTCGCGGGCGCGCGTCGGGTCGACCCCGAGCAACGACACGCCGGCGAGCTCGGCGAGGCAGCCGTCGTCGGGGTACTGCTCGGCGAGCGCCACGACCTCGTCGGCCAGCGCCGGGTCGCCCTCGGTGACGAGGCGGTGGACGAGGGCGACAGACCGCTTCGCGGGGTGGTCGCCGAGCCCGGACACGGCGGAGTACGCCGCATCGAGATCGCCGCTGGCGAGGGACTCGCGCACCGTGGACCACCCGGCGGCATCCGCCTTCGGCAGGCGCCCGGCCGACGGGACGAACGACGTGCACAGCCCCGGCATGCCGGCCAGCGGCGCGTACCGGACGGGCTCGGAGAGCTCGACGGGAGCGTACTTCGCGCAGCCCGCGAAGAGCGCGGCCGCCAGCGCCAGACCAGCCGCACGCTGCAGCTCCGACATCCTTCCTCCGTTCCAGACAGGCTGCATAGCGCGCCGCTACGGCCGCTGCCGCACGACGACCCAGCCACGGCTCCGCCCGCTCTCGCCATCCCGCGTGTCCATCGCCGCGAAGAGCCGCTCCAGCGGGACCCAGTGGGGCGGGTACTTGTAGCCCGCGACGTCGAGCAGCAGGACCTCGTCGGTCTCCGGGTCGTACGCGGACAAGGGCGAGAGGTGCCCGCCTCCGGCTTCGCCCACCTCGCGCCGGTCGTAGTTCACCACCAGCCAGTCCCCGCTCGCGCCGAGGTTCTCGAGCGCCACCGCGCGGAGCTGCTCGACGCTGGCGTCCTCCGCGTGGGTCGGCGTCGCGTCGAGCCCGTGCGCACGGACCATTCCGGCGAAGGCGTCGAGCGTCATCCCGGTGAAGGTGGTCGCGAGCCACCCGCGGACCTCGCGCGCCTCGGGCGTGAAGAAGGCGTCCTGGGTGAGGGTTCCGCCTGCCGCGTTGAGCACGGTGACCGCGGAGGCGACGCCGCACCACGAGGCCTTCTCCTGGGTCTGGAGCGCCCCGATGAGGCCGGGGTGGTCGGCCCTCACCGCGCGCTCGAGCCGCTCCGCGCCGGCCGGCGAGGACAGCGCGGTGTGGCCGGGTGGCAGGGGCAGATCCTCGTGCGACGGGTGGCTGACGACCCAGTACGCCGCGCCGAACGCGACCACCGGCGTGGAGAGGACGACCAGGGCGGCTCCGGCGAGCCAGCGTCGCGCGTTCACTCGGAGCGGGCGCCGGTTCGCATCTGCTGCAGGTCGGCCATCACGCGGGCGTCTTCGGCGCGCTCCTGGAACCCGGCCGCCGTGGCCCGCTCTTCGGCGAGGCGCGCGTACCGCGCGATGGTCGGGTCGGACCAACCGCGGTCGAGGTAGCGCGCGATCGGCTCGATGTGGGCGGCCCAGAGCGTGTCGTCGGTGTCGTCGGCCGCGCACACGAGCATGCCGAGGTGGCTCCACAGGTGGGCCTGCCGGACGTTGCTGCGCAGGCACGTGCGGAACTCGGCCACCGCCCGCTGGTACCGGCCGCGCTCGACGAGGAGCAGGCCCTTGCTCGCCTTGACCACCATGCGGTTCGGGTCGGCGATGGCCTGGGACAGCTGCCAGGCGTCTTCGAGCGCGTCCTCCGCGGCGCCGAGGTTGCCGCGCACGCGCTGGATGTGGGCGCGGAGGAACGCCGCCTGGGCGAGGTCGTAGCGGGACCCCGCGGACTTCGCGACGCGCTCGGCCTCGACGACGAGCCCGAGCGCCTTGCGGTGGTTGCCCCGCTCGAGCTCGACGCGGATGAGCGCGCGCAGGCACTCCTGCACGAACTCGCCGCCGTCCATGCGGGCGTAGCCGAGCGCCTTGCGGCCCCACGCCGCGGCCTCGTCGAGCTTCCCGCTCTCCCGCGCCAGATCCGCCGAGAGCAGGCTGACCGTCGTGCGCGATCGCGCGCTCACGCCCTCGCCGAGCAGCTGGCGGGCCCGCGCCAGGTAGTCGTTCGCGGTGTGCGCGTCCGAGAAGCGCATGTTGCCGGCCATCAGCGCCAGCGCTTCGATCTCGAGGTCGCGCCAGCCCCAGTCCTTGGCCGAGTCGATGGTCTTCTGGGTCCACGACTCGGCGTCCTTCCACTCGCCCTCGCGGAGGTGGAGGCGCGCGCGCACGAGCCAGCCGCGGCCCCAGCGCGTGTCGGACGGGCGGACCTGCTCGTCGACCATCACGCGCTCGCGGGCTTCGAGCAGGCGCGTCGCCTCTTCGTGGTCGCCGTCGGAGAGACAGGCTTCGGCGCCGCTCAGCAGCGGATCGATGACCTCGAGGGTCTCGCCGGCCTGGAGCATGTGCCACGCGAGCCGCGCCATCCGGCGCCCGCCCGTCGCATCCTTGAGGACCTCGACGCACGCCGCGTGGTGGTCCTGCAGGCGCCCGGCCTCTTCGGCCTCCTTGAGCACGGCCTCGCGGAACATGCTGTGCGCGAACGACCAGCTGCGGCCGCGCGACGCCTCGTCCATCACGATGTACCGGTTCTGCAGCATCGCGGTGAGCAGGCGCCGCGAGAACGGGACCCCGGCGAGCTTGCACACCTTCGTCCACTCGCCGGTGTGCACGCGAAGCCCCAGCGTGGCGGCGATCTCGAGGGCCGCGCGCCAGTCGTCGTGGCCGCGCAGGAGCCGGCGGATGCGGATGTTCCAGGGGTCGTGCAGATCCTCGGGCATCGGGAGCTGCATGCCCTCGTCGCGGAGCCGGAAGCCGGTCGGCGAGGCGACGAGCAGCCCGCGCTCGACCCAGTCCGCGAGGAGCTGGGCCGCGAAGGACGGGTTGCCCCCGGTCTTGTCGGCGATCTGGCGCGCGAGGCTGGGCTCGATGCTCAGCAGACGCTGCACGAACTCACCGCGGTGCTCCTTCGAGATCGGCCCGACGTACACGCTCGCGCAGGCGGAGCGGGCCTCGACGCTCTTCAGCCGCTCGTAGTCGGCCTTGCTGCGCGCGAGCACGTCGTCGCGCACGGTGAGCAGCAGCAGGACGGCGCTCGGCCCCCGCCGCAGCAGGTGTCGCGCGAATCGAACGCCGTCGCGGCCGTGGTGCACGTCGTCGAGGAACAGGATGACCGGGCGCTCGCGGGTCAGACGGTCGAGGTACCGCGCCATGAGCTCGTGGCGCTCGGTGCGGTTGCGGAACTGGACGCGCTGGCCGTCGCCCCCCACCTCCTCCTCGTCGTCTTCGGGGTGCAGGAGCGCGACGAGGTGCCGCGCCTCGTCGTCGTCGCCGTCGCCGAAGCGGTCGAACGCCGCGTCGACGCGCTGCTCGACCTCGGCCCGCGTGGCCCCGAGGCACTTGAGGTGCTTGGCGATGGCCTCTTCGACGCCCTGCAGCACGCCGCCATCGCGCGCATAGCTGCCGCGCAGTGCGATGCCGCCGCCGACCTCTTCGGCCTTGCGGCACATCCAGTCGGCCACGTGGGTCTTGCCGGAGCCGACGGGCCCGCGGAGCACGACCACGCGGGGCGTGCGGCTGCGGTGGACGCTCGCGAAGCCCGCCCACAGGGCGTCGCGCTCGGCCTCCCGCCCGATCACGGGGACCTTGCGCAGACCGAAGAGGTTCAGCCCGGCGCCGATGAGCGAAGCGGGCAGCGTGGCGTCGGTCTCGACCTCGCGCCAGTCGCGCGGCAGGGGCGCCGGCACCACCGGCGTGGCGACCTCGGGCGGGGCCTGGCTGTCGAAGAACTCGTCCAGCACGGACGGGTCGCCCATGATGGTCGTGGAGTCGGCGTCCCACAGCTCGAACGAGAGCCGACGCTCGCCGAGGGGTGCGGGGCCGAGCTGCTTGAGCGCGTAGGCGGCGTCGGCAGCGCACCGGAAGCGCTCTTCGGGCCACCGCTTGAGCAGGCGCATCAGCCACGCCTCGACGCCCTTCGGGACCGGCACCACGGGCTTGAAGGGAACCCACTCTTCGGCGTTCTTCGCGATCATCAGCTCGCGGACGTCGCCTTCGGCCGGGCAGCCCCAGGTGATGAGCTTCCATGCCATCACGCCGAATTGGTAGAGGTCGGTCCAGGGGCCCTGCTGGTCCCCCCAGCCGAGGAGCTGCTCGGGCGCCATGTACGCCGGCGTGCCCGCGTTGACGGGGGCCGCGCCCTGGCGGCTCTCCATCGCGTACGTGATGCCGAAGTCGGTCAGCTTGATGCCGGGACGGCTGCCGCCCACGAGCACGTTCGCGAGCTTGATGTCGCGGTGCAGGATGCCGTGCGCGTGGGCGTGGGCCAGGGCGTCGAGCAGGTCGAGCAGCACGTCGCGGATGCCCTCCCAGTCGAGCTTCGGCGCGAGCTCGCGCAGCGTGTTGCCCTCGCACAGCTCGAGCGCGAGCCACGGACCGCCCTCGGCCAGCATGCCTTCGCTCGCTTCGGCCGCTTCGCGGCTCACCTCGCCGTGGTCGTGGATCCAGATGATGTGCGGGTGGTTCAGCCCGGCCACCGCGCGGATCTCCTCCTTGAGCGCGTAGATGAAGTCCTCGCGATCCGCGGCGTTCGGCGTGAGCACCTTCATGGCGACCTGGGTTCCGTCGGTGCGGTGGACGGCGCGCCACACCACGCCCATCCCGCCGGCGGCGATGGGCTCGACGAGATCGAATCGGCCGAGGGAGACGGTGTTCATGGGCAGCTCACGGTAGCATGAGCCGGGGGGTCCCATGCGGCTCGAAAACAGCTCGACAGCCGTCGTCACCGGCGCGGCTTCCGGAATCGGCGAGGCGCTCGCCAGGGCGCTCGATGCGAGGGGCGTGCGCCTCGCGCTCTGCGACGTGAACGAAGCGCGGCTCGCCGAGGTCGCCGGGTCGCTGCGCCAGACGCCGCTCGTCCGTGGCGTCGACGTGCGCGACGCCGAGGCCGTGCAGGCCTTCGCGGACGAGGTGCTCTCTGCGTACGGCGCGCCCGACCTCGTCATCGCGAACGCGGGCGTGGCGCTGGCCGGCGACTTCCTGTCGGGCGCGCCCGCCGACTGGGACTGGATCGTCGACATCAACTTCTGGGGCGTGGTGAACACCTGCCGCGCGTTCCTCCCCGCGATGGTCGAGCGGAAGCGCGGGTGGATCGCGAACGTCAGCTCGATCTTCGGCATCATCGGCGTGCCGAACTGCACGGCGTACTGCGCGACCAAGGCCGCGGTGAAGGGATTCACCGAATCGCTCGACCAGGAGCTCCGCGCCACGGGCGTGGGGGTGTCGTGCATCCACCCGGGCGGCGTCTCCACGCGCATCACGAAGGACGGGCGCGTCGGCAGCCGCATGTTCGGGGGGCTCACGAAAGAGCGGTCGGTGCGCATCATCGAGCGGGGCATGCCGCCCGAGCAGGCCGCGGGCATCATCCTCCGCGGCATCGAACGCGGGCAGCCGCGCATCCTCGTGGGCCGCGACGCGTGGTTCCTCGACAAGCTCCAGCGCCTCGCGCCGGTGCGTTACCGCGACCTCGTGCGCCTGGGGTCGAAGGCGTTCAGGTGAGCGGGCCGCGGTGCCCGGACTGCACCCAGGCCGCCGTCTGCTCCGACCGGTAGACCTCGAGCCCCGACTGCGTGAACAGGAACCCGAACCGCGTGAACACCGTGTCGCGCAGGGTGCGCTTCGCGAGCAGCGTCGCGGTGCACTCGACCGGCGGACCGATCTCGCCGATGCGCCGGAACCGCGCCGAGTGGATGTGCGTGCCGAACCCCACCCAGCCCTCGGTCGCCGGCATGTCGAGCAGGTACGCCGCGAACAGCTGGCCGAGCGTGCCGGTGATCTGGATCACCACGGCGCCCGGCAGGTGCTTCGGGTGCCCGGGCCACGGGCGCTGGGCATCGACGAGAGGGCCGAGCCGTGTGGTGTCGCAGAGACCGACGATGCGCTGGGCCTCGGGCTCGGCGCGCCAGTCGGTGAGGAACCACGCGTCCTCGGTGTACATGCACTGTTGGTCGAAATCTGCGGGCAGCGGCATGGCGGACGATTTAACCGTCCCGAATGAGCGAACGCATCCGCGTCGTGGCGGCGGCCATCCTTCAAGGCGGGCGCGTGCTCTGCGCGCTCCGCAGCCCCACCATGTCGACGCCGGACCGCTGGGAGCTGCCGGGGGGCAAGGTCGAGCCCGGGGAGTCCGATGCGCGCGCCCTGGTCCGCGAGATCCGCGAAGAGCTCGGCGTCGACATCGAGGTGGGCGGGCACATCGGCACGTCCGTGCACGGCCGGATCGAGCTCGTGGCCTATGTCGCACGCCTCCGCGCGGGCGTCCCGAGGCCCACCGAGCACGCGGAGGTCCGCTGGGTCGGCCCCGACGCCCTCCACACCCTGCAGTGGGCCCCGGCAGACGTGCCCCTCCTCGGCCCCCTTCGCGATACAGTCTCGGCGGAGGGCACGCCTTGATCATCCTGCTCGCCTCGCTCGCCGGCTGCCAACACGGACTCACCCTTCCTCCCGACGACGGCGGCGGCTACTCGGGGCCCCTCAAGCCAGGCGTGAAGCTCAAGGTGCGCCCGCGCCGGCACATCCTCCCCGGGTTCGACAGCTCCCCCGCCCCGCCCGAGCCCGCGATCGACGCGCAGAACTGCTACGACATCGACGACGGCGGCCTCGTCAACGGTCCCGACTGCGCCACGGCGACCATCTCGTGCGGCGACGTGGTCATCGGCCACACCCGCGGCGGCGGGAAGATGTACGACACCCGGTTCTACGAGAAGAACTTCTGCACCCCCGCCCTCACCGATCACAACGGCGGCGACGAGCGCGTCTACAAGCTCGTCATGCCTCCCGGCGACATGAAGGCCTTCGTCTACCTCGACAGCCCCTGTGCCGACCTCGATCTCGCGGCCGTGAAGCTCAACGACCGCACCTGTCCCACCGACCTGTCGATCATCCCCCAGTGCGAGATGAGCATCGAGAAGAGCACCTACCGCGAGAAGGTCGAGCTCGTCTCCCAGCGCGGCAGCACGTGGTGGCTCATCGTCGAGGGCAAGGACAACGAAGAGGGCCCGTTCGCCCTGCACGTGATGTGCCGCGAAGGGCTCATCTAGAGGTAGCCGAGCTCCTTCAAGAGCTCGATCTCCTCCGCGTCGATCTCGCGCGTGGCGGCCTCGGTGGTCGGGAAGCGCTGCTCCCAGTCCGCGAGGCGGGCGCGGAGCGCGGCGGCGCCCTCGTCGGCCGCGAGGGGGGCGTTCTCGTCGAGGTCGGCGGAGCGGTCGTAGTAGGCCTCCGACCCGCGGAGCCGATCGACGATGAGGGTGGCGTCGTTGGTGCGGATCGAGGTCTGCACCGAGGTCTTCCCCGACATCAGGGGCGCGTCGAGCAGTGAGACGCCGGAGACTGCGTACGCGTCGGGCTCTTCGCGGGTCGGCAGCGGACGGCGCGAGGGCGAGTCGGGCTGCCAGGCGATGCCGAGGTGGTCCATCAGGCTCCAGAACAGGCTGCGGGTCTCGACGACGGACGCGATGGTGAGGCTCTGGCCACCGGGCGCGTACCAGAACAGAGGGACGTGGACGAGCTCTTCGTGGACGGTGAGCGTGTGCCCGATCCACCCGTGCTCGCCGAACGCCTCGCCGTGATCGGACACGAAGATCACCACGGTGTCGTCGAGCAGGCCCTGCTGGCCGAGGGCGTCGATCAGCCGGCCGATCTCGCGGTCGGTGTACGCGATCTCCTCGTCGTAGAGGTCGCTCAGCCACCCGAGGTCGTCGGGGCCGAGCCGGTGGCGCTGCACGCGGAGGCCGGCGATCTCGTGGGGAGTGGTCTTCAGCCAGCCGTCGTAGTCGTCGGCCCACGGCCAATCGGGGTTGTCGAGATACTCGTAGTGCGGGTCGAAGTAGTGCAGCCACAGGAAGAACGGCGCATCGGCGTCGCGGCTGCCGAGCCACTTCAGCGCCCGGTCGGTGACCTTGCCGGACGACCGCTCGCGATGGGTGTTCTTGCCGATGACCAGCGCGTCGTCGAAGGCGTCGAACCCCTGCCCGAAGCCGACGCCCTTGCTCACGAAGCCGTGGCTGACGACCGCGGCGGTCTGGTAACCCGACTCGCGGAGGATCTCGGCCAGGACGGGGACCGGCGCGCTCAACCGGCCCGTGAGCGAGTACGCGCCGTGCTGGCCGGGGTACTCGCCCGTCATCATGGACGCCGTCGACGGCATGGTCCACGGGGCCTGGCTGTAGGCGCTGGCGTACCGCGTCCCGCGCGAGGCGAGCTGCGCGAGGTGAGGTGTGCGCTCGCGCAGGCCGTCTCCGACGGGGAGCTCGGTGCGGTCGGACCGGAGCGTGTCGACGACCACGAGGAGGACGTTCTGCGGGTTGCCCGCCTGCATCGTGGGGCCCGGGTCCATCGCCGCGATGCCGAGGAGCGCCGCGATGCCGAGCCCGCACACCACGCCGGGCAGCGCGATGCCCCGGCCGCGTGCGCTCCACTCCTGGAGGGCGAAGAGGATGGACGCCGACACCACGCCGACCGCGGCGGTGGCGTAGGACTTCATCGCTGGATCGAGGTCGCCGGGACGGGCCTCTCCGGCACCGGCCATGACGCCGGACGCGTAGGCGAGGGCCGCTCCGGCCAGGAGCACGGCGACGAGCCCCCGCCCCACGACCGCACGCCAGCCCCCGCGCGCCGGGGCGAGGGCCCGCCAGCCCGCCAGCCCCAGGACCGCGACGAGACGCCACGGCCACCGACGGCCCCCCCTGGACCGCGAACAAGGCGCCCACGCCGATGCCCGCGACGACGACCAGCGCATGCCCGCCGAGAGGACCGTCGACGAGGGCCGAGGTCGCGGCCACGTCGAGCGGCACGGCCTTCCCGGAGACCTGCCGGTACAGCGCGACCCACGCGCTCGTGACCAGCCCCACCGCGAGGCCCGCCAGCGCGGGGCCGAACACGGCATCCTGCACGATGCGGCCGAGGTTGTGGAGGAAGCCGAGCGCCGCGTAGTGCTCGCTCGCCGCGACGAGCCCGGCGCGCAGCCCGCCCGCCGCCAGCCCCCACGAAAGCCCCATCCCGGCCGCCGTGAGCAGCTCGCCCGGCAGCCGCCCGCTCGTGCTCGTCGCCATTCCCTGCGGCTAACACGGAAGGCCCCTACGGGTGCTGCAACTCCGCGAGGGTGACGACCTGCAGGCCCTTCTGGCGCAGGCCCTCGAGGATGCGGGGCAGCGCGAGCCTCGTGGTCTCCCGGCTCTCGTACATCACGTGGAGCAGGACGATGGATCCGGGCCGCGCCCGATCGATCACGTGCGCCGCGAGGATGTCCGGGTCGTGCGACAGCTCGTCGTAGGACTCGGGCTCGATGTCCCACATCACGGCAGGCCGGTCGCCGAGCACCGCGTGGAGCCCCAGCAGCCGCTTGCCGTACGGGGGCCGGAACGGGATGTCGCCCTCCACCCCGAGGGCCCGGATCGCGGCGTCCGTGCGCTCGATCTCGTCGCGTAGCGCCGCCTGGGAGGCGAAGATCAACCTCGGATGCGACCAGCTGTGGTTCCCGAGCTGGTGCCCGCGGTCGAGGATGGCCCGCCCGAGGTCCGGGCGCTCGGAGAGCTCGGCCCCCGTGACGAAGAACGTGGCTCGAGCATCCGCTGCATCCAGTAGATCGAGGACAGCATTCGTGTACGCGGACGTCGGGCCGTCGTCGAGGGTCAGGGCCACCTGCGGGCGGTCGGTCTCCACATGCAACAGCGTCGGGCCGAGGACGCCCGCACGCACGGAAGCGAGCTTCCAAACCGCGATGAGTGCGATCAGAACGGAGATCAGGACAAGGGGCGCAGCCAACGCCAGGCGCGGTCGGCCGAGCGCCCACCAGGCGAGCAGACCGAGGGCGAGACCGGGGATCAGGACGAGAAGCGCGTCGGACACAAGACCTCCGCCCTGCTCCGAAGCAAGCGCCGGGCC
Organism: Alphaproteobacteria bacterium; assembly: GCA_020632875.1. GTDB lineage: Bacteria > Myxococcota_A > UBA796 > UBA796 > JACKEQ01. Next base: position 21,571 of record JACKET010000031.1, on the reverse strand, counting down.
ACCGGACTTCAAACGACCGACCGATGTCTCTGTGGGGTCAGACCCCAGAGAGACCGACGTCCTTCGAACGCCGATTCTCGGCGCAGGCCACCGTGACCGATGTCTCTCTGGGGTCAGAGCGACTCAGCGCTCGTGGAAGACCGTCACCGCGTGGAAGCGCTTCAGCCCGCCGTCGTCGCGGTAGTGGAAGATGGCCTTCAGCGATCGGTTCGCGAGCGCGTCGCGCAGCAGCTCGACCTGGCGCAGCACCACCGTGTACCCCTCGTCCAGGTAGTTGAAGTAGGTCGCGAGCGAGCCGTCGATGTGCTTCACGTGCACCCACACCTGGTCGCGCTTCCCGATGCCCTCGATCGCGATCCGCTCGACGCTCGCGGGCTTGCTGACGCTCAGCTCTTCTTTCGTCGGGTTCTCGGTCACTCCACACCTCCGAGGCGACCCTACCAGGCTGCGAAATCGGAATGAACCCGATAGCCATGCAGACCGAGGAGTGGCCCATGTCCAGCGTCCAACCCCTGCCCCCGGTGCCCGGCACCCCCTTCCGCGCGCTCGATTTCACCGCCTGGCAAGGCGCCTGGGAGGGCGGCCTGCACGAGGTCCGATGGGGCTACGAGAAGGGCTGGCTGCGCTCGCAGGTCCGCCGCGCGCTCGTGCGCCGGCGCTGGTTCCAGGTGGCGATGTTCACCGACGAGATCGCCGTGGCGGCGTGGATCCGCGACGAGGGCACGACGGGCGCGGCGCGCGCCTTCGTGACCGACCTGAAGACGGGTGAGGTCCTCGCGCACCGCGACGGGCGGGGCCGTCCGCTCGGCGACCTCGCCGTCGGACCCTTCGCGGCGTGGGGCACGGACGCCTTCCTCCGCAACGGCGCGTGCGACATCGGGCTGAAGCGACCCGAGGGTGCCGATGCGTGGTCCCTCGCGGCCCGCTTCGACGGGCTGGCCCTGCGCGCCGAGCTCTCCCAGCGCGGCGCGCCGCCCGCCGCGACGATCATCGGCGAGCACCGCAGCCGCCGGCCGGGCCTCACGACCAAGTGGAACCTCCTGCCCTCGACCGGCGAGGTCACCGCGGGCGGCCGGACGTTCGACCTCACCGGCGCTGTCGGCGCAATCGCGTACACCAACGGGTTCTTCCCACCGGGCGCGCGCTGGCTCGAGGTGACCGGCCTCGGTACCCTGCCCGATGGGCGCCGCGTCGGCCTGGCGATGTCGGACGGCGCGCGGCACGGTGCGGTGCAGGAGCACGTGCTCTGGATCGACGACGGCGTGTACGAATCGCCCCGTGCCCGCATCCTGGTCGGCGGACGGGTGGCGCGCGACACGTGGCGCCTGCGCAGCGCCCACGGCGACCTCGAGCTGAAGTTCCGCCCGATCGCGTCGGACGTCGAGACCGCCACGCGCCTGCGTGGGTCGAGCCGAACGGCGCGCGTGATCGGCCGGTTCTTCGGGCGCGTGCCGCTGCCCGACGGCGGTCAGCTCGTGCTCGACGGCCTCCCCGGCATCGCCGAGGATCACCGGCCCGCACACGCGCGCTGATGGGCCGCCCCGGCGTCATCTGGCTCGGCGACCTCGGCACGTATCGCTGGTCCTCCCGCAAGGGCGAGCAGATGCTCGCATCGATGGGCCTGCCCGCGGGTCCGCTGACGCCGCCGACGGTCGCCCTCCCCTCGCCGCTGGTCGTCTTCGCCGAGACCCCCGAGCAGCTCGAGCAGGCCCGCCCCTGGCTCGGATCCGCGCCGTTCACCCTCGTCCGGCCCGACCGCGACGACCCCGACGAGGCGTGGCTGTGGGAGGAGGCCCTCCAGCACGGCCCTCCCGTGGTGCTTCGTGGCGCGGAGGGCCTCGCCGTCGCCCTGGACGCCGCGCTCGAGCACGCGGGCCCGGAGCTGCCCGAGCCCGCCGCACGGCCGCGCCGCACGATGCTCCCCGGGGGCCCGTGGCTCGACTGGCCCGGCGGCACGACGTTCCAGACGCCCGCTACGCGCATCGCCCGCGCCCTGCGCACGTCGGAGGACGCCGTCACGCTGCACGAGGCCGGCGAAGCCCTCGACCTGCGCACCGGCACCCGCGTCGAGCGCGAGGGCCCCGTCGACCCCGAGCGGGCAGGACGCGGCGACTGGCGCAGGGGGACCGCGACCTTCCCCGGGCCCGCCGGACACTGGGTCGGCGCCGATCCGTACGGCCGGGTGGCGTGGTCCGGGATGCGGTGCCGGTACCACTGGTGGCTCGGGTCGCACGGCGCGGCGCGGCCCTGGGTGCCGAGCGAGCACGACTGGCCGCTCGGCCACGCGAAGAAGCTCTGGGGCTACATGGACAACGACCCCGTCCGCTTCGAGCTCGCGCCCGACGCGGAGCGGGCCCTGAGCCACTACGAGCACGACGTCCTGCTGTGCGGCCTGCCGCTGCGCTGGCGCGCGATGGGCGATCTGCTCGTCGCCGTGCGGTTCTCCGGGCCTCCGAACGCGCTGTTCTACGTGTCCGACGGCGTGCATCCCGGCGACCCGCGGGACCCCGAAGACAGCGACGCGCGCCACCGCGCTCCGGTGGTCGCCCTCGGCGGACCGACGCCCGACGCGCTCTACGCCGTCGGCTTCGAGGCCTCGACCTTCCGGCTGATGGCGGGCAGCACGCCGGAGCACCTCGGCGACGACGGCTGGGCGGTGTACGACACGAGCCACCAGGAGGTGAGCCGGGGATTCGACCGGCTGCTCGGCGGAAGTGCCGGTGCGTTGCACACGATCGACGGCGGAACCCTCCGACGCCACGCGCGCCTGCTCGAGACCGAGAAGACCCCCGTGGGCGAGGTCGATGGCGCCGTGCCCGTGGGCGACCGGGCCAACATCGTGCTCTGGCGCGGGACCGCCGACGCGCTCCAGGTGCGTCTGGCGTGAGCACGCCAGCCCCCGCGGCGTCCCGGGTGCTCTACAATCCCCCGCCATGAGCGACGCCGGAGCGCGCACCTTCACCGTCATCAACACCCTCGGCCGAGGCGGCTTCGGAGAGGTGTACCAGGCCGAGATGCGCTCCCCGAGCGGCCTGTTGTCGACCGTGGCCGTGAAGGTCCTGCACACGGGGCTCGATCCGCGCAGCCAGGCGGTGATGCGCCTGAAAGACGAAGGCCACATCCTGTCGCTGCTGCGGCACCCCGCCATCGTCGCGGTGCACGACCTCGCCGTGCTCGACGGGCGCGTCGCGCTGGTCACCGAGTTCGTCGAAGGCGCCGACCTGCCGGACTGCGTGACGGGTCCCGACCCGATGCCGCTCGGCGCCATCCTCGAGGCGCTCGCGGGCGTCGCGGGCGCGCTGCACGCCGCCCACGAGGCGGTCGGCCCGAACGGCGAGAAGCTCGGGCTGCTCCACCGCGACGTGAAGCCGGGCAACATCCGGGTCGGCCGGCACGGCCAGGTGAAGCTGCTCGACTTCGGCATCGCCACCGCGTCGGGCCTCACACGCGAAGCGAACACCCAGACCAACGCGCTCATCGGCAGCTTCCCGTTCATGGCGCCCGAGCGCTTCCGGCGCGGGCAGCCCGTCGGGCCTCCCAGCGACTTCTACTCCCTCGGGTGCGCGCTGTACGAAGCGGTAGCCGGGCGCCGGCTCTTCGACTCGGACGAGATGGCCGAGATCTTCGCGGGCAAGGCGTCCGAAGAGGCCCATTCGGCCGTGGTCTCCCGCGGCCTCGACGCGCTCGACGCGCCCGAGGGCGTGCGGAAGCTCGTGGCCGACCTCGTCGCTTTCGACCCCGATGCCCGCCCGACCGGGCCGCAGACCATCGCCCGACTCGAGGATCTCGCGTCCGAGGCCGGCGGGCACCGGCTGGGCCGCTGGGCCCGCGAGCGCACGTGGACGGAGTCGCCGGCCGCGTCCGACCCCGGGCCCCTGTCGGGTCGCACGCTCACCGACGGCGACGTCGTCCCGTCCACGACGACCGCGATGCACCTCGACGACGAGGTCGCGCCCGCTGCGGGCCGCTCCTGGGGACGGATCCTCGCGGCCATCGCGATCCTCCTCGTGCTCGGCCTGACCGCCGGAGGCGCGCTCGGCGCCGGCGGCCTCGTGTTCGGGTGGTGGATGACGATGACGGGGACCGACGTGCACGTCTCCGACCCCGTACCGGACGGGCCCGAGCCCGACGGACCCGAGCCCGACGGACCCGATGGTCCCGATGGACCCGAGCCCGGCGGACCCGATGGACCCGACGGACCCGAGCCCGACGGACCCGATGGTCCCGACGGACCCGAGCCGACCGGACCCGAGCCGACGGGGCCGTCCCCGAAGCCCGAGCCAGGCGGGACTGCCGTGTCCCCCCGTCCAGACGCGCCCGACCCGGCCCCCACGACGGGAGCGGCGTCGGGGGACTGTGGCGACGTGGAGGCGCTCGAGGCGCGGGCGACGGGCGGGAAGCTGACGGCGGGCGACCGGGCGTGTCTCGGGAGGGCCGCGAGGGACGGCTCCCTCCGCATGGTCGACCGCCGCAAGGTGGCGCGGGTGTCGCTGGTCGACGCGAAGGCGCGCTGCGACGCCGGCAGCTGCGCCGACTACGAGCGCGAGCAGGCCTACTACTTCGAAGAACTCGACCAATCCGACCCGGAGATGATGTTCGCGTGGGCGACGCACCTCGAGAAGACGGGTCGACGTGCCGAGGCGCGGATCTGGGTCCAGAGAGCGCTCGAGCGGAAGGAGGGCTGGTCGGGCCAGATGTACACGAAGCGCGTCGAGGGTCTTCACGCGCTCGACGCCAAGGCCGCCTATGCCCTGTGGAACGCGAGCCCGCGGGACGAGCGGCTCCGAATCGAGGCACGGGACGCAGCAGCGGAGTGGGCGTCGTACCGAGCACAGCTCGGGCGCGACACGACCGCCGCGATGGAGATGTGCACGTCGGCCGCGGGCAGCGCGGGCCCCTGCGAAGACCGCGTGCACGACAACGCGACCAAGAAGCCGATCGTGTTCGCTTCGGTGCCGGGCGGTGCCGAAGTGGTGGTCGACGGCGCGGTGATCGGCAACACTCCGGTGTCGTTCGACCTGTCTCTCGGGGCTCACGACGTGCAGATCCGCGCGCAGGGGCTCGAGAGCTCACAACGCATCGAGGTCGGCACGGGTAAACCGACCCGCTGGACGTGGACCGCCGAAGGGGATGATTGGAAGGGTGCTCTCAACTAGCCTGCTGATCCTCGTGGGCCTCGCCCACGCCGAAGAGCCCTGTCCGCCGCTCGATCCACTGCTGAACGACGCGCAGCGCGACGCGCTGTCCTTCTTCCTCGCCGACGCCCAGGCCACGCTCACGGCAGCCGATCGGTCGTTCGGGTGCGCCGAGGTGTCCCCGCCGAGCCTCGCCCGCTACTGGCAGATCCAGGCCATGATCTGGCACCTGCAGGAGCGCGAGGGCGACGCCGAGCGGGCCATGGGCGCGGCCAAGCTCGCCGATGGGGAGGTCTTCGACGACGAGCTCGGCGCCGAGGTGCGCGGGTTGTGGGAGGCCGCGGGCGTCCCGGTCGGCGAGACGGTCCGGGTGCGGCTGCGCGGAACGCGGCGGGGCGACGTGCTGAAGGTCGACACGCGCCAGATGCCCGAAGCGGTCGTGGTGCCGGGCTTCCACCTCGTGCAGGTCGTGCGCGACGGGGCCGTCGTGTTCGGGAGCGTGGCGGACGTCCCCGCGGGGGGGCTGGATCTGGTGGTGAGCGCCGATGCGCCCGCTCCGGCGCCCGCATCGAGCACCGCGTTCGCTCTGCCCGGCGTCACCGCACCGCTCACGTCGAAGGGCGCACGCGTGCTCGACGCGACGGGGGCGCGCGTCTCGTTCGGCCAGGCCGTGCTCCCCGCCTCGCTGCTGGCCGAAGGGGGCTTCGAGAGCTGGTCGCAGCGACGCCGGAACGCGCGGCTCCAGGGCGTGGCGATCGGCACGACCGCGTTCGGTACGTGGGTGTCGTACCTCTACGCCTGGGACCTGTCCGTCGGGAAGAACCTGCCGTCGTCGCGGTCGTCCGCGCTCCTCGGTACCGGCGTGGCCATCGCGGGCTCCGGGCTCGTGTGGGAGGCGATCCTGCTCGCGAAGCGCCGCGCGAGCCGCCGCCGCACGGTCGATCTCGCGAACCGTGCGCTGGTGCAGCCGTGATCGCCCTGCTCCTGCTCGGGGGCTGCGCCGAGCACCTGTTCTCGAGCCGCACCTTCTCGTGCGGCGACCTCGATCGGCTGGTGCTCGACGCCCCGCGCAACCTCTCGGTCGACGCCACCGACGCGCCCGAGTGCGAGATCCGCACGAACGCCGAGGCCCGCGGCACCTACGACGGCTCCGGGACCCTCGTGCTCGAGCGGCTCGACTGGATCTCGATCGTCGGGTCGTACGACATCGAAGCCACGTGGGGCGAGACGCTCTTCGCCCACTCGGGAGGCGTGTACGTCACGTCCGAGGTCCCCGGGTCCCTCGAGGCCACGGGGGCGCAGATCACGTGCACCGGGTGCGAGCTCCAGATCACGGCCGACCGCTCCATCGGCCTCGAGCTGCACGGGGCCGCGCGTGCCGACGTGTGCACCAGCGCCGCCGGATACGCGTTGCTCGACCAGAGCACGCTCGATCTCTCGGCGACGTCGTCCGATGGCTCGTGGAACATCGCTGGCACCGGCCTGCTCGTCGCACACGTCCCGGCGCCGGGGTTCCCGGTGGCCGTCGACCAATCGGTCGATGCGACGTTCTCCTTCGCCGACCCCGACTACTTCGCGTGCTGCGCGGCCCAGGGCGTCGAGTGCGCGGTGATCGTGCCGCCCGAGGGCGACGTGGACGTCGATGCCGACGCCGACGCGGATGCCGACACCGACATCGAGCCCGCGGGTGACCAGTGCATGGAATGCCACAACGGCGGCCCGGACTACTCCGGGAGCGGGCTCGAAGACCCCCATCCCTTCTCGTCCGTGCCGTGCACGGTCTGCCACGGGGGCGACGAGACCGCGACGACCAGCGCGCTCGCCCACGTGCCGATGCCTCCCGGGCTGGCCTCGCCCGACAGCGACCGCGACCGCCGCACTCTCGTGGGGATCGACGGGTACGGCGACTACAGCGTCGGCGGCCTCCTGTACTCGCCGCTCGACTGGCTGCAGTTCCGCAACCCGGGCGACCTGCGGGTCACGCGTGCGGGGCGCGGCTGCGGCATCGCCGGGTGTCACGACGCCATCGCCGATCGCGTCGAGACGAGCCCGATGGCCACGAACGTCGGCATCTACAGCACGGTCTCGTTCCACCGCGACTCGCCCGCAGGAGTGCTGACCGACTTCGGGACCCGCGGGATCTTCGCGTTCCGCGAGATCACCGCCAACCCGGGCGTCGGGGTGGGCGGGGTCGGGATGCTCGGAGCCATCGCCACGCAGCAGATCCTCCCCGTGTTCGCGGTGCAGTCGATCCTCGGCGACCAGGACACCCAGGGTCGCGTGCACCTCCCGAGCACGCTCGACGAGCTCGTGCATCAGGCCGTCGAGATCGAGTGCGGGTCGTGCCACCTCGGGAGCGCCGGCGAGAACGCCGGGCCGGGCTCCTATCGGTCGAGCGGATGCACCGCGTGCCACATGCCGGCCGCGCTCGACGGCCGCATCCAGACCACCGACTTCATGCTGAACCCGGCCGAGCCCGCCGACCCCGACAACCCCTCGTCCGACGAGCGCATCCACGTCGGACGCCACCGGATCCGATCCATCGGATCCCCGCTCACGGCCGTGCCCGACGAGGCCTGCGGCGCGTGCCACGCCGGCTCGGGCGGGGCCTACTTCGAGTACTACGGCATCCGTCCCGACCCGATGAGCGATGTCGCGAACAACTCGCAGTACCCGCAGAATCCCGTCACCGCGACGCCGCCGCTGATGCCCGGCGGCTTCCAGACCTGGCTCGGCTACCGCCAGGATCAGCTCGTCGGCTTCGAGGACTACGACGGCGACCTCCGCGACGACACGCCGCCCGACATCCACATGGAGCGCGGGCTCGGCTGCATCGACTGCCACCACGGGGTCGAGCTGCACGGGCCCGATGGCATGGTGTCGCACAAGGAGCAGGCCACCACGGTGCGCTGCGAGACCTGCCACGGCTCCATCGACGCCCCGCCGACTCCCGTGCCGTGCCAGGACTGGTCGGGCGTGGGCCAGATGTGCGTCGCGGACGAAGCCGGAGCGCCCCTGCGCCACGTGCGGGTGGACCAGGCCAGCTACTGGCTGACCAGCAAGATCACGGGGAACGTCCACTACATCCCCCAGGTCGTCGACCTCGTGACGCCGGGTTCGGGGATCCACCCCATCACCAACGAACCGCTCTACGACGCGGACGCCGATCTCGCGATGGCCGGCAATGCGACGGGCTACTCGCACGTCGACGAGGTCGAGTGCGTCGCGTGCCACGCGAGCTGGCAGATCACCTGTGTCAGCTGCCACATCGCCATCGATGCGAGCGGAGCCTCCCCCAGCTCCGCGCAGACCGGCGTTCTCGGCGTCGGGACCGTCGGCCGCGCCGGCTACTCGACCCCGCTGTACTTCGCGCTCGGCGTCGGGCCGCGGGGCAAGGTCCAGCCGTTCCGAATGGGCACGCCGACCTTCTTCGAGATCATCGACGACAACGGCGACCGCGCCACGCTGGCGCTGTCCGACCGCAACGGCGACGGCAATGCGCCGAACGTCGACGGACGCGGCCCCCACGGCGCCCTCACCCACGCTCCTGCCAGCCCCCACACCGTTCGCGGCAGCATCACGAACGACATGGAGGGCCCGCGGTACTGCACGGCCTGCCACGTCACGGCCGAGCAGGCCCTCGAGCTCGTCGCCGGCTACACGCTCGGCGAGGTCAGCGACGGCACGCAGTGGCTGTCGCCCAACAACAGCGACGGCAACGCGATGTACGTGCGGATGGCGTCGGGCCTCGGCACGGGGCTGTACGCGACGGACTCGAACGGCTGCCCCGCGAACGCCTATGACAACCGGGCCGATCGGCCGGGCTGCGGCGGCACCGCTCCCGCCGACCGCTGGGGCACCGACGCCATCGGGTTCGAGCTCGACCGGATGGTCGAGATCTCCGGCATCGCGAACGCCGCATCGTTCCACCCGTACACCGCGATCCCGGCCGTCACCCGCGATGGCGCCCTGAACACGGGGCTCGCGGGCCCCCTCGGCTCCAACTCGCTCCAGCTGCTCAACGACCCCACCGGAGGGGCGATCGACAGCTGGCTCGACGCCAACGGGAACCCGCAGAACCTCCCGTGAGGCCTACGCGTCGCGCTGGACGTTCATCCCGCCGATGAACGCGCGCTTGCCGAGCTTCACGCCGGCCTGGCGGAGCAGGGCGTACGCCGTGGTCGTGTGGAAGTAGAAGTTCGGCAGCGCGAACGCCGTGACGTACTCGGCGCCGAGCACGAAGCCGCCCTGGAGGAACGGAAGGTAGACCTTCTTCGTCGCGGCGTCGTCGAACGCCTCGCGCGGCAGGGACGCGAGGAACGCGCGGGTCTTGGCGACGCGCTCACGCAGCTCCCCCAGCGTCTTCTCGGTGTCGGGGTGCGACGGCGCGTCGACCCCGGCAAGGCGGGCCCCGAGGAGCTTCGCCGTGTCGCAGGCCGACTGCACCTGGCGGTCGAACGCGAACATGTCGGGGAACAGGCGGGCGTGCAGGAGCGCATCGGCATCGAAGCCGCGGTGCTCGGCCCACTCGCTGGCCTCACCGAGCCAGGTGTCGAGGTTTCCGAGCATCTTGTCGAGCTGGGGGATGGTCTGGTCGTACATGGGTCCTCCGGAGCGCGCACAGGTCGACACGGGAGCACCGATCGACAAGGGGTCAATCGGACGCGAGGTCGCGGACGACGGCGACGAGGCCCCGGGTGACCCGCGCGATCCGCTCGGGATCGACGACCTCTTCGGTGTCGGACGGCTCGTGGTAGTGCGGGTTCCGGAACAGTGCGGTGTCGGTGACCATCAGCGCCGGGGCGCCGATGCTCCAGTAGGAGCGGTGATCCGACCAGTCGAGGCCCGTGATCCAGCGCGGCCCCGCGGCCCCGCGGCTCGGAAACGGCTCGGTCGTGCGGAACGTGCGGCCCACGCGGCTCAACAGGCGGCGGCTGCGGGTGTTCGTGATGAACCCGATGAAGTCGCCGCGGTTCGGGTACAGCACGCTGAACGGGAACGGGTAGTGCTGGGAGCCGCGCGCGTCGGAGTACATCCCGATGGTCTCGATCGACAGCGCGGCGTGCACCTCGCCGACGGACTGCGCGTGCGCCACGCTGCCCATGAACGGCGTGGCGAAGTTCGGCGGCTCCTCGTGGGTCCAGGCGACGAAGATCACGGTACGGAGCGGCCGATCGTCGCGCATCGCACGGGCGATCTCGAGCAGCGAGGCGACGCCGGACGCGTTGTCGTCGGCGCCGGGTGTGTAGGCGGCCGTGTCGTAGTGCGCGCCGACCACGACGGGCGCGAGCGACCCGTCGCTCCCGGGGAGCGTGGCGATCAGGTTGTCGTGCGACTTCTCGACGGGCTGGCGCACGACCTCCCAGCCCTGGGCGGTCAGGGCGTCCGCGACGTAGTCCTCGGCGCGGTCCAGGCCTTTCGCCGACGTGACGGGGCTCCGGCGCCCGATGTCCGCGGCGAGCGCGTGCACGTGGGCCCCGATGCGCGCCGTGCTCTCGGCGAGCGCGTCGTCCGCGGCGGGCAGGGCCCCGCGGTGCGAGCGCCCCGGGAGGCCCGTCTTCACGCAGCCTGCGGCGAGGAGCGCGAGGACGACGGCCCTCACGGCTTCGCGGGCTCCCACGGGAGGAAGTGCACAGCGCTCCCCTTGCCCTCCGAGATCGTCACGAGACCGCCCGGCACGAACGTGACCGCCTCGCCCTGTTCCTCCTGCGGAGGGCGAGCCTCGCACGGCTCCTTCGCCAGGGCGGCCTGCAGCGCGCCGTCGACCGGGAACAGCCAGATCGTGGTGTACGTGCGGATCGCGAGCCATGCGCCGTCGTCCGACACATCGCCGCCGGTCGCCTTCGCCGCCGAGTAGCCGGCGGGGAACCGGTACGTCGCCACGGCTTCGGCCGTGACCTGGCCCGTCTTCCAGGGGCCGAGCGCGAACAGCACACTCTGCCCGTCGTCGGACTTCGTGAGCACGTAGAGCGCGCCGTCGCGCGGGTCGGCGAGCAGCACCTCGGCGTTGTGCGGGCCGTCGGGGTAGCGGACCTCCATGCGCTCCGCCTCGACGGGGCCGGACGTTCCGGGCGTGGGCTCGGGGATCCGGTAGAGCTGGACGGTCGCGCGCTTCTCGCGGTTGTCGCCGATGTCGGCCAGCACGAGGTGGTCGGTGGGGTCGCCCGGGAGTCGCGCCATGTCCTCCCAGTCGTTCGCATCGGCGCCGCGGAGGTCGAAGCCGCCGCGGTCGGACCCGTCGGGACCCACGGCGTAGACGCGCGGATCGCCACCGGAGTCGTTGTGGACCCAGAACACGCCGTGCCGCGGGCTGTAGACGACGCCGCTCACCTCGTCGAGCGCGCGGTCGGCGAGGTGACCCCGCACCTTCGGCTCGCCCGGCACCGGGCAGCCGTCGGGCTGGGCGCGCGCCGGCATCGGCGGGTCGTCGATCGGCGGCGGAGGGCTGGCGCAGGCCAGGAAGAGGGCGAGGATCAAAGGCTACTCTCGAAGACTCTGCGGATCCGCGGGGAGAGGCGGGTCAGCAGCTCGTACGGGATCGTACCCGCCAGCGCCGCGAGCTCGGGGAGCTTCGGGTCGTCGGGACCGGGCCCGAAGACGACGACCGGGTCGCCGGGCTGGACCTCGGGGACGCCGGTGACGTCGAGCATCGTCACGTCCATGCACACCCGGCCGACCACGGGCACCCGGTGCGCGCCGACGCGCATGCTGCCCCGGTTCGACAGCGACCACGGGTACCCGTCGCCGTAGCCGAGCGCGACGACGGCGATGCGCTGCGGCGCGTCGCCCGTGTGGAACGAGCGCCCGTAGCCCACGGGCTCGCCGGGGCCGACGGTCTTCACCGAGACCACGCGCGTCGTCAGCGTCAGCGCCGGATGCTGCTCGAGCGCGCGACGCTCTTCGACGTCGCTGTAGCCGAAGAGTGCGAGGCCCGTGCGCACGAGGTCGTAGGTCGCTTCGGGGAACCGCGCGATGCCCGCGCTGTTGGACGCGTGCGTCCAGCGCGGGCGGATGCCGGCGGCGGCCAGTGCCCCGCGCGCGACTTCGAAGCGGGCGATCTGGGTGCGGGTGAAATCGTCGGCCGCGGGGTCGTCGGCCGCGCTGAAGTGCGTCATCAGCCCGTCGAGCACGAGCCATTCGGTGTCGAGCACGGCGCGCGCGAGCCCGAGCGCCTCTTCGGGAGCACAGCCCGCGCGGCCCATGCCGGTGTCGACCTTCAGGTGGACGCGCGTGGTGCGGCGCTGACGGGCGGCCTCGGCGGCGAGCACCGCGACCTGTGCGACCGTCGACACCTGGGCGGAGAGCCCGTGCGTCACGAGCTTCTCGGCCTCGTCGGGCACGGTGTTCTGGACGAGGATCGGCCGGACCACGCCGCGCTCGCGCAGCTGGATGCCCTCGTCGGGGTACGCGACGGCGAAGTGCGCGGCCCCGGCGTGCTGCAGTGCCAGCGCGACGCGGACGTCGCCGACGCCGTAGCCGAACGCCTTGACCATCGGCATCACGTCGGCCGGCGCCACCGCCTGCTGGATGCGGCGGAAGTTCCCGACGATGGCGTCGAGATCGACGGTGAGCACGGCCGGCGCGAGCGCGTCGAAGAACACGGCGACGAGTCGCTCCAGCCGGTCGGGACGGCTGCCCTTGAGCAGCACGCGGTCGCCCGGCCGCACGACCTGCTGCAGCGCCGCGGCGGCATCCACGACCCCGGAGACCTCGGTCACGTCGTGCATCCCCGCGGCCCGCGCGGCCCGCGCGATGACCGCACCGCCCGGCCCGACGGCGATGAGCGAATCGACGCGATGCGCGACGAGGCTGCGGCCCACGCGCTCCGCCCCGGAGGCCGCGGCGCTGCCGAGCTGCGCCATCCCCCCGAGCACGGCGATCGCGCGACCCGGGCTGCGCTCGCGCATCAGCACGGCCAGCGCGCCCTCGACGCTCTCCGGATCGGACGTGTACGCGTCGTTCACGAGCACCACGCCATGCGGGGTCGTGCTGATCTCGAGCCGCATGGGTGCGGGGCGCCACGTCGCGAGCCCGGCATCCGCCTCCGCGGACGATACGCCGAGATGGCTCGCCACGGCGCGCGCCAGCGCGGCATCCACCGCGAGGAAGCCCGCCCCTGCGGGCACGTCGACGGGCACCTCGGGAGCGACGCCCTGCAGCGCGGCCCGCGCGAGCGCCTGGTCGGCGGGCACGAACACGGCCGCACACCCGGCGAACAGCTTCGCCTTCTCGCGCGCCGTCACCTCACGCGACCCGAGGCCCTCGAGGTGGGCGTCGCCCACGTTCACGAACACGCCGAGGTCCGGCTCGACCAGGGCGGCGTGCTGCTGCATCTCGCCGGGCTCGGAGATCCCGCACTCCACGAGCACCACCGCCGCATCCGGGTCGGCGTGCACGAGCGCCAGGGGCACGCCCACCGCGGAGTTCCACGACATCGGCGATGCCGACACCGACCGCTGCGCCAGCGCGGCGGTCAGCATGTCCTTCACGATGGTCTTGCCATTCGAACCCGTGATGCCGACGACCGTGCCCTTCAGCCGGCGCCGGCACGCACGGGCGATCGCGCGGAGGGCCTCGAGGCCGTCCTCCACGCGCACGATGGCCTTCCCCGGCCCTGCCTGCACGGGCGTCTCGAGGCCGACCACCGCGACCGACGCGCCCTCGTCGAGCGCCGCGGCCGCGTACGCGCGCCCGTCGAAGTGCACCCCGCGCAGCCCGAGGAACAGATCGCCCTCACGCACCCCGGCCCGCGAGTCGGTGACGAGGCGTCGCCCCACCACCGCTCCGTCGCCTTCGAGCACCCCGCCGACGAGGTCGGCGAGGTCGGCTGCGGTCAGGGGCTCCACGCGCGGTGCCCGACGCTACTCGGTCTCGCCCGCGTCGAGCTTGGCCTGGTTGTAGGCCGCCTCGGCCGACATGAAGTCGGCTTCGGCCTTGGTCTTCGCCTCGACGAACGGCGAGGTGTCGATCTCGCCGCCGTTGTTCGCGACGAGCAGCGCCTTGGCGTGCTCGACCTCGGCCTCGACCTTGGCGTGCTTGGCCTTGAGGTAGTCGATCTCGGCCTTCGCGAGGGCCATCTGGTCCTTCGCGCCCGCCACGTCGGCCTTCTCGGCATCGACGTCGGCCTTGGCCGTGGCCACCACGTCCTTCGCTTCGTCCTTCTCGTCGGCGACCGTGGTCTTGGTCGTCTTCAGGTCGATCTTCGCCTGCTTGAGGTCGGCCTTCGCGAGCTTCACCGCGCTCTTCGAGTTGGTGAGCTTCTCTTTGTACTCGGCCTTGAGCGAGCTCTGCTCGGTCTTCTTCTGCGTCAGGATCTCTTTCGCGCCGTTGACGTCGCCCTTCGCGAGCCCGACCTTCTCCTTGCCCTCGGCCTTCGTCTCCTTCAGGTCGCCCTTGGCCGCGGACGCGGCGTCCTTCGCGACGGCGATGTCCTCCTTCTCTTCGGACTTCGCTTCCTTCGCGGCGGCGAACGAGGCCTCGGCCGAGTCGAGCTGCGCCTTGAGCGCGTCGGCTTCGGACATCTGGGCCTGGAGCGCCGACAGGTCGCTCGCGGGGACCACCTCGAGGTCCTTCTTCGACACGGTGGGGCCGGCGAGGGCGACGGTGGGCAGGAGCGCCACCAGCATCAGGATGGAACGGAACATCTCTCCTCCGGGGGATCTGCGGAGCGTCGGCTCCGGCAGTTCAGTGCCTGGGTCTATCGGATCGTTCCGCCAAAGTCCTCACACGAGACTTGCACCCAGGCCGCGGAGGGCCACCAGCACGACGTTCACGACGAACGCGAGGGCCGCTCCGAAGAACACGCCGACGACCGCGGCGCGCGGGGCGCGGCGCCACACCATGAGGGCGACGAGGGGCACCAGGAAGACCAGCTGGAGCAGGCCGAACGCGTTCGTCCACAGCCAGAAGCCCCCATTGGCCGAGCCGATCCCGAACGCGACGTGCAGGACCATGACCGCGGCGAACCCGAGCAGCGCCGGCACGGGGTTCTCCATCGGATCGGCGAGCGGGGCGGCCCAGGGATCGTCGGCTTCGGGTTCCACGTCCCCCAGCATGCCCGAACGGCGGCGCACCGGGATAGGTCCGGCCGTGCACCCGAGGAGTTCGCCGTGACGGACCGCTTCTTTCCCGTCGCCCCGCACACGCTCGACGATGCCGGCGTCGAGGTCGGCCTCACCGAGCAGCTGCTGATCAAGGCGCTGTACTCGCTGAACGGCGCCACCAGCTCGCGCCTGTCCCAGCGCCTCTGCCTGCCCGCCACGCCGCTGCGCGAGATCCTCGCCGACCTGAAGAACCGCAACCTCGTGGTGCACCGATCCGCCGCGATGATGACGGGCGATTTCCGCTACGACCTCTCCGAGGCGGGCCGCCGGGAGGCCGAGTCGCTCGTGCGTCGCTCGGCATGGAGCGCGGCCGCGCCGGTCCCGATGCAGCAGTGGATCGACTCCGTCGCGAAGCAGTCCGTGCGGTCCGAGAAAGTCACGCTGCCGCGCCTGAAGGAGGTGATGGCGGGCATCGAGCTCGAGCCCGAGGTGCTGAAGCGGCTCGGGATGGCGCTGTGCACGGGCCAGGCGCTGTTCCTCCACGGCGCGCCCGGCAACGGCAAGACGACCGTGGCCGACCGCCTCACCGCCGCATTCCCCTCGCCCGTGTTCGTCCCGCGGGTCCTGGAGGTCGAGGGGAACCTGATCCGGCTGTTCGACCCGATGCTCCACCAGCCCGTGCCCGAGGCCGACATCCCGACCGGTCCGGGCCGTCTCGACCCGCGGTGGGTGTGCTGCCGGCGCCCCACGGTCATCGCGGGCGGCGAGCTGCGGTTCGACATGCTCGAGCTGAAGTACAACCGCGAGCTCGGCGTCTCCGAAGCGCCGCTGCAGCTCAAGGCGGCCGGTGGGACGCTGGTGATCGACGACTTCGGCCGCCAGCTGGTGTCGCCGCGCGACCTCCTCAACCGCTGGATCGTACCGCTCGAGCGCCGCGTCGACTTCCTCGCGCTACCCGACGGCACCAAGCTCGAGGTGCCTTTCGATCCCTTCGTCGTGTTCAGCACGAACCTCGACCCGTCGAGCCTGGTGGACGAGGCCTTCCTCCGCCGCATCCCGTACAAGGTCGAGCTCCCCGACCCCACCGAAGAGGCCTTCCGACGCCTGCTCCGGATGCAGGCCGACCGGCTGGGCCTCCAGGCCGACGACGCCACGTTCGACCACCTGATCGCAAAGCACTACCCCACCCGCGCGATGCGGGCGTGCCATCCGCGTGACCTGCTCACCCAGATCCGCGACCGCTCGACCTTCCTCGAAGAGCCGCCGGTGGTCACGAACGCCGCCCTCGACGAGGTCGTGCACAACTACTTCGTCGACCTGGGGCTCTCGTGACAGGCATCCAGGTGCTCCGCATCCTCGACCTCGCCGTGGTCGAGGAGCTCGAGGTCGAGCTCGGGCCGGGGCTGAACGTCCTGACGGGCGAGACCGGCGCGGGGAAGTCGATCCTCGTGAAGTCGCTGGAGCTGGTGCTCGGGGCGCGGGCCGCTCCGGAGCTGGTGCGCACGGGCGCCACTCAGGCCGTGGTGGAGACCCTCTTCGAGCTCCCGGACGGCACCGAGCACGTCGTGCGGCGCACCGTCGGCACGTCGGGTCGCTCCCGGGCCTACGTGGACGGGTCGCTCGTCACCATCCAGCAGCTGCGCGACCAGGTGCGCGGCTGGGTCGACATCAGCAGCCAGCACGAGCACCACACGCTGGTCGACGCGCGCAGCCACCTCGGATGGCTCGACCGGTTCGCCCGTCACGACGGGCTCCTCGAGGCGCTGGGCGGTGCATACGCCGCCGCACGCGAGGCGGCCGAGGCGCTCGAGCGTTTCCGGGCCCAGATCCGCGACCGCGCCGAGCGGCTCGACCTGCTGCGGTTCCAGCTCGCCGAGATCGAGCGCGTCGGCCCGAAGCCCGGCGAGCTCGACGGCATCCACGAAGAGCTGCGACGCCTCGAGCACGTCGAGACGCTGCGCGGGGCCACCCAGAGCGCGGCGGGCCACGTCCACGGCGATCGCACGGCCGTCGACTGGCTCGTGCGCGCCGAAGAGTCCGTCCGGCAGGCCGCCCGCCTCGACCCGTCCCTCGTCGAGCTCCAGAAGCGGCTCGAGTCGGCGCGGCTCGAGCTCGAAGACGCCGCGCAGGAGCTCGCCGGCTACGCGGCCCGCCTCGACGCCGACCCCGACCGCCTCGCCGAGCTCGTCGAGCGCGAGCGCGCGTTGAGCCGGCTGGCGCGGCGCCACGGCACGATCGAAGCGGCCATCGCGCACGGCGAGGCCGTGTCCGACGCCATCGCGAAGCTCGAGGACGCCGAGCACCACGAATCCGATCTCGCGAACGCCGCGGCACGGGCCCTGAAGGCTGCGGCCGACACGGCCCGCGCGCTCTCCCAGGGCCGGAAGACCCAGGCGGCGGCGCTCGGGCGGGCGGTGTCCGAGCAGCTCACCGCGCTCGGCATGGGCAACGCGCGCATCGAGGTCCAGCTCGACGCGGTGCGCGAGGGTGGCGGGCTCACGGTCGACGGCGCGCGGCTCGGTCCGACCGGCATCGACCACGCGGAGTTCCTCATCGCGCCGAACCCCGGCGAAGCGCCCCGCCCCCTCGTGAAGGTCGCGAGCGGCGGCGAGCTCTCGCGCGCCCTGCTCGCCCTCAAGCAGGTGCTGTCCGGCCTCGGGCCCGTCGGGACGTACGTGTTCGACGAGGTCGACACCGGCGTCGGCGGCGCGGTGGCCGAGGCGATCGGGCGCAAGCTGCACGAGGTCGCGCGGCACCACCAGGTGCTCTGCATCACGCACCAGGCCGTGATCGCGGCGTGGGCCGACCGGCACCTGAAGGTGTCGAAGGCCGTGTCCGACGGCCGCACCCGCACGCGGGTCGAGATCCTCGACGAGGCCGGCCGGCGCGAGGAGCTCGCGCGCATGCTCGGGGGCGAGAAGATCACGGCGGGCGTACGCCAGGCCGCGGCGGAGCTGCTGGAGCACGCCCGATGATCGCGCCCTTCGCGCGGACGATGGTGGTGCGCGGCTACGAGGTCGACGACACGCGGACGACGCCGCTCCCGGTGGTGCTGTCGTACCTCGAGCAGCTGCGGTGGGAGTGGATCGCGGCACCCGAGTGGGGGCTCGCGGAGGGCGTGCACACCGGGCATTTCTTCGTGGTGCGCCACCAGGTGCTCGAGCTCGTCGACCGCCCGCGTTTCGGCGAGGCGCTCACCATCACGGGCGAGATCGAGAAGGTCGGCCGCAGCCTCGTACAGGTGCGCCACGTGCTCACCGTGGGCGACCGCCGCGCGGGGCACGCGCGGGTCAGCGGCGTGTGGCTGGGCCCCGACCGTCGCCTCGCGAAGCTCCCGGACGCCGCGCGGGCCATCGGACGCGAGCAGTCCGCGGCGCTCGGCGAGCTCGCGCTGATGGGGGCCGACGCGGACGCGGTCCTCCCCGGAGACGAGGCCCTGTCGTTCATCGACGCCCCCCGCCGCGTGTACCGGGCGCGCGGGCTCGACCTCGCGGCCGAGGCGGCTCTCGAAGCCCCCGTGGTAGCGGAGGTCACCGTGCGCCCGTCGGACTGCGACGTGTTCGCGCACGTCAACGCGAGCCAGTACCTGCGCTACTTCGACGACGCGCGGCTCGCGCTCGGGCACCCCGGTCTGCTGCAGCGGGTCGCGCTGGACTACCGCAACGAGGCGCTCGCGGGCGACCGTCTGTCGATCCGGGCACGGCGCCGGTCGGAGACCCTGCTCGACATGACCCTCGAGCGCGGCGACGAGGTGCTGTGCGCCGCGGTCCTGGGCGTGATCGGGTGAGCTGGACGGACGGCCTCGCGACGAAGCGAGCCGGATCCGTCTCACGCAGATGACGCAGAAGGCGCAGAAGGCGCAGAAGGAGCGGCGCGCGCGGGGCCGTAGTCTCCGAGCGCCCCGCCGAAGGGCCCTTCCCCACCGGTCGATTCTCAGCACGGAGGATCGGAGGACGGGAGGGACACAGAGTCCGTCGCGGTCGGGCCGAGCGTCGACCGGCCCCCTGAAGCCAGGCCTCCCGGCGAACGCATGCTCTGGTGAGCTCGACGAACCACGGCTTTCCAGGCCTCCAGATCCCCGGATCGAAGTCCGCCCCGCCAGCCTCCGTGACCTCCGTCCTTCCGTGGCCTCCGTGCTGAGAAGAAGGGCCCCGGAACGGCGCCGGTCTCCGAACGCCCCGCCGAAGAGCCCGTCCCTACCGAACCGTCAGGCCGTCGGCCGCGAGCACCGCATCCGCTGTGCCCTCGGGGACGTACACCGTGATCGAGGGCGGCTGCGTCGCATCCAGCACGACATCCCCCCGCGCCAGCTCGCGCCCACCGGCGCGAACCGAGACCTCCGCGCCGAGCGCGATCCCCGCGGGGTCGACGCCATGCAGGCGGAGCGTGCGGAACCCCGGCGGGGGCGGGACGTCCGCGACCTCCTCCACCCGCTCGACCGCGCGGCCGGGCCCCGCACACGCGAGCCACAGCGCCCACCACATCGCGCCTCCTGATCCGGACCGCCCGACCCTTCGTATCCCAGGGCATGTGGACCCTGCTGCTCGCCCCCGCCTACGCCCAGGTCGCCGAAGCGCCATCGGCCGACTCCGCCGTCATCGAGCAGCTGATCCGCGACCAGCTCGCCGCCTTCGAGCGCGACGACGCCCAGGGCGCATGGAAGCACGTCGCACCGGGCCTCAAGCGCCAGGTGGGCAGCGCCGACGCCTTCCTCGAGATGGTCCGCCAGGGCTACCGGCCCGTCTACCGGCCGAAGTCCGTCACCTTCCGCCAGCTCACCGTCTTCGACGGCGAGACCGCTCAGTGGCTCGACGTCACCGGGCCCGATGGCGCCGAGTACCGCGCCCTCTACCTGCTCGAGAAGCAGGCGGACGGCACGTGGCGCACGTCGGGCTGCCTGCTGTTCCGCGTGACGCCCCCGCGCCCCGGCGCCTGATTCACAGGGCCTGCTCCCACCCCTTCGGCTGGAGGGCCGTGTGCCGGCCGAACGGGCCCGGCTCCGGATCGACGAAACGGACGGCCAGCGCGCCCTCCGCTGCGTCGACGAGCATCGCCGCGCACATCCGGCAGCACTGGAGCCCGACGAGCACCGTGGCCCCGTCCGGCAGGGGCTTCGCCCACCGCTGGAGCAGGTTGAGCTCGGCGTGACGCATGCGGTGCCGGCCGTTCGTGTTCGCGGCCGCGGCGAGCACGGCCCCGTCCGCACCGAGCAGCACGGCCCGGATCGGGCGGTCGCGATGGCGCAGCGGCGCGTCGTCGGGCGCAGGACGGAGCCACGCGCGCAGATCGCCCGCTGGCACGGCGACCTCCGACGCGGCGACGTGGAGCACGCGGGACGCCGCCGCGGCTTCGTCCATCCAGCGAACCTCGAGCGGCGGTACGGCGCCCGGAGCGCCCCGCACGCCGGCGCCGAGCTTCCGGCCGCACACCTGCACCACGGCGCGGTCGACCTCCGAGGCCGGCCGATTCGTCACCACCCGGCCGCGCAGCAGGGTGTGCGCCACGTCGGGATGGGCGTGCCACACCCCGTCGACGAGGTCTGCCACCGACCGGGCCGCCCACACGCCCTGCCGGCGCACGACGAACGCGACCGACCCGCCGTCCGGAGCCAGGTGGTGGACCCAGGCCCGCGCCGCGTCGTCCGCCGACCATGGCGGCGGCGCACGCTTGCCCACGTCAGGTGCCGCAGAACGTCTGGTACGGGCCGAATCCCTCGGGGGCCGGCTGCGCGTACGCCTCGGCGCCCGCCACCGGCGTGAACGGCGCCGACAGCACGGCCATCAGCCGCTCCATCGGGCCGAGGTCGCCCTCGACCGCAGCGGACAGGGCCGCTTCGACCTGATGGTTGCGGGGGACGTACACCGGGTTCACGGCGTCCATCCGGTCGGCCGCACCGCGGGAACCGCCCAGGCGCGCCTGCCAGCGCCCGATCCAGGGGGCCAGGTCGGACGGGAAGAGCAGCGTCGGCGCGGGGCCGCGCAGCGCCTCGGCCAGCCGCCGGAACGTGCCCGTCCAGTCGAGGCCGTGGACCTGCATCGCCTGCATCAGGTCGATCACGAGCTCGAGGTCGCCCTCTTCGACCGCTTCGAGGCCGAGCTTGCGGACCATGCCCTGCATGAAGGACGCGTCGTACGCCTCGGCGTACGCCTTCTGCGCGTCGCGCGCGCGCTCGAGCGCCGCTTCGGGGTCGGAGTCGAGCAACGGCACCAGCGCCTCGGCCAGCCGGCTCACGTTCCACAGGCCGATCTGCGGCTGGCGGCCGTAGGCGTAGCGGCCCTGGTGGTCGATCGAGCTGAACTTCGTGAGCGGGTCGTACGCGTCCATGAAGGCACACGGCCCGGAGTCGATGGTCTCGCCCGAGAGCGCCGTGTTGTCGGTGTTCATCACGCCGTG
>JACKET010000030.1 GCA_020632875.1 Alphaproteobacteria bacterium | reverse complement strand
GGCCTGGTTTCTGCGTCATCTGCGTCCTTCTGCGTCATCTGCGTGATGCCGCGAGACGCTCGAAGCTCGACTCCTTCCGACGACACAGAGCGCTGTGGCCCGCTGTGGTCGCTGTGCGAGACCAGGGGATCCACGACGCGGAACGCGATAACGGGCCCGGATGGCCACCCACGCGAGTGACGCGAGCCTCCGCCGCGAGCTGCCCTACCCGGTCGCCGCGGCGTGGCACCACGTGGCGCTGTCCGTCTCCGAGGCCGAGCGGCTCCAGCGCGCCATCGCGTGCCTCGACTCCATCCCGCGGCTCCTCGTGGCCCTGCTCCTCCCCGACTACCTGCGCGGAGCGCCCGTCCCCGCGGTCGAGTCGCGGCTCGACGCCCTGAAGCGCCCGTCGCTCGGGCACTGGGTGGGGCTCGCCCGCGAGCTGGCCCGCGCCGTCGGGTCCCGCGAGACCCCCGCACCCTTCGTGCCCGACGCCACCACCTGGCTGTTCGGGCCCGACGGACGCCCGAGCGCGCCCGCCGCCACGCTCGACCTGCTCGTCGCCCGCCGGAACACCCTCGCCCACGGCCCCACCCTCGCGAGCCAGCACCAGATCGCCTCCCAGGCCGACTCGTTCGTGGCGGAGCTCCGCAAGGTCCTCGAGAGCCTCAAGTGGCTCGGCCGGTACCGGCTGTTCCGGGTCCTCGACCAGCGCCCCACCCGCCGCCGGACCGCGATCGGCAGCGTGCAGCAGGGCCGCGTGCAGCTGTTCGCGGGCCAGGAGGAGCTGACCGAGCCCGTCGAGGCCGAGTGGGACGCGCTGCTCATCCCCGACGCCCTGTACCTGCTCGGGCCCGACGAGACGGGCTTCCTCGAAGTGAGCCCCCTGATCCGCGTCGCGCCCCACCCGACGACACACACCGAGCACCTGTTCCTCGCCGCCGAGGTGCACGACCTGCAGCGCGTGGTGCTCGAGCACGGCGCGACCGGCGCCCGCGTCACGCGGCTCGTCGAGACCGACCACGGCGAGGTGCCCTTCGACGAGTGGCTCGCACACCGCGAGCGCGGCGCACCGTTCCTCGCGAACAGCGTCGCGACCGGCGGCCTCGCCGCACCGCGCGTCGCGAGCGGGCCGGGCATCGGGGACCTGCTGGGCGGCCGGTACCGCATCCTCGAGGCCGTCGGACGCGGGGAGTCGCGGCAGGTCTACCGCGCGACGGACGAACGCACCGGCGAGGAGGTCGCGGTCCGCGTGCTGGGTCGCCTTCCCCTCGGCCCGGACGCGCTCGTGGCCGCCGACCTGCTCCGGCGGCTCGACCACCCGCACCTCGTCCGCGTGCTCGAGGTGTCGGCGGGCAGCGACGAAGCGCCGCCGTTCCTCACGATGCCGTTCGTGCCCGGGCCCACCCTGCGCGAGCGGATCGCGACGAAGAGCATCGCCGACGAGGAGCGGACGGCGTGGGCGCGACAGATCCTCACCGCCGTGCGGCACCTGCAGGACGCCGGCATCCTGCACGGGCGCATCCGGCCGTCGAGCTTCCTGTTCCGTGGCGACCGCATCGTGCTCGCGAACCTCGGCCTGCCGCTCGTCGACCCCGAGGCGGAGCCCGAAGCCGCGTACGTCGCGCCGGAGCTGCTCCGCGGCGAGCCCGTGAGCACCGGCAGCGACGGGTTCTCCGCTGCGGCGGTGCTGCACGAGCTGCTCACCGACGAAGCGCCGAACGGCCACCCGGGCCACGCGATCGACGGGCGCGCCGGGAAGGTCCTCCGCAAGCTCGGCGGGCGCGACCCGCTGCAGCGCCTCTCCGCGCGGGCCGCACTGTCGCAGTGGTTCGAGTCGACCGCGGGCCCCGCGCCCGTGCCGGGTGGCTGGCCCACGTGCGCCGAGCCCGTCGCCGACCTGCTCCGCGCCGCGTGGGACCTCGCGGTGGCCGGCGGGCACGGCTTCCTCGGCATCGAGCACCTGGTGCTCGCGCTCCGCCGCGACGCGCGCGACCCCGGCGTCCGCCGCATGTGGATGCTGCTCGGCGACACCGAGCTCGCGATGCGCACCGCGCTGGCGGGCCTCTCCCCCGTGTCGCCCCCCGCCGAGCCCCGCGCCAGCGAGCGCCTCGCACGGTGGCGGGACGCGCTGGCCGACGGCTTCGACAGCGAGGCACTGGAGCAGGTGCTGCGCAGCGACCGTGGCCACATGCTCCACGAGCTCGCGTCGGCCGGCCCGATGCTCGCCCCGCGCCAGGGGGACGCCAGCGGCAGCACGCTCGGCCTCGGCGACCTGCTCGGCGCAGACGAGCCCTGCGAGCTGGTGGTGGTCGGCGGTCCCGAAGACGGCCGGGTGCTCGCGAGCCCCGACACCGTCGGGTGGATCGGGCGTCACGACGGCACCGACGCCATCGAGCTGCCGCTCTACCGCGACACGCCGTGCACCGACCTCCGCCTGTCGCGGCGCCACCTGCGCTGGGACGCCGGGCTCGTCGAGCTCCGCCGCCCCGCGAAGGCCATCAGCACGCTCGGCGACGCGCGGCTGCAGCCGGCCGTCCACCGGCTCCCGGCCGGCACCCTGATCGAGCTCACGCCGTCCACCCGCCTGCGCCTGCAGCCCGTCTGACCTGCGGACCTCACGGCATCCGGTCCAGCCCCTCGAGCTGCCAGCCCCACCCCTGCTCCGCATAGAGCGCCCGCAGCGCCCACCGCGCCTCCCGGGACCCCTCCCGCCACGCTCGGAGCAGCTCCAGCTCCCGCAGGACCGCCGCCGGCGCGGGCCCGCCGAAGATCGCCTCGAGCCGCTCCTCCACGGACGTCCACCCCGAGACCGGGATCGGATCCAGAGCCGCCGGCTGCCCGATGCGCCACCGCAGGTCGCGGCACCAGCCCTCCACGTCCGCCCAGCTCCACTCCGTCGCGCCCGCCCTCCAGCGCACGACCGGCGGACGCGGCGCTTCGGGGTGCATCCACGCGCACACGGCCCAGCCGTCGTCGGTCGTGAACAGCTGCAGGAGATGCGGATCCCGCGCGCCGTCCGGCCCGCGACCCGTCATGGCGACCGTCACGCCGACGCCGCGGAGCGCCTCGGCCATCTCGGGCCAAGCGAGCTCGCGGAGCACGGACGGCACCCGCCGACCCACCCGCGCGTACACGGTCTCGACGACGGTGAGCGGGAGCGATGGCGCCCCGTCCACGTGCAGCGGCGCGAGGCGAACGGAGTCCCCCGTCCCCGCGCCGGTGTCCCAGTACGGGATCGCGCCGGGCCCGACCGGAACGAGCGCATCGCCCGTCGACACGATGGGGAACCCGTCCCACACGAACGGATCGGCGCTGCGTCCGAGCACGTCGGGAACACCCAGCACCTGCAGCCGGTCCACCAGCCACGCCACCCCGCCCGGCCAGGCCGCGACGAGCGACGTGGCGTCCCCCACGAGCCGCGGCACGCTCGGCACGGGGCACTCGGCGCGCACCTCGCCCGACGACGCGAGCACCCGCAGGCGAAGCCCCTCGTCCGCGTGGTCCGTCACGACCATCACGCCGCGCGCATTGGCCTCGACGGCCTCGATCACGGCGTCGAGCGCGATCGACACGCCCGGGCCGACCACCCGCGACACGGGCCCTTCGGCCGTGAACTCGTTGGTCACGAGCAGTGGACCCGCCGCGGAGCCCACCAGGAAGGCGTCTTCGCCGACCTCGTCCGAGGAGAGCCGCTCCCCGTCGGGCGTGAAGCGGTGCAGGCCGATGGAGAGCACGGACAGCACGTCGCCCGCGAAGGCCGCGACCGCGCGGGCGTCGTCCCGTCGATCGACGGGCAGCGCGATGGACCCACGTACCTCCCCCGTGTCCGCGGCACGGATCTCGATGCCGCGCCCCACGTCGACCGCGACGCACGTGGGGCTCGTCGCGAGCAGGCGCCCGTCCGTCCGCCACAGCACCTCGAGCGAGGGGTCGAGCACCGCGACGCCGTCCGCGTAGCGCCCGACGGCGATGCCCGGACCCACCAGCCCGGCCCGCTCGACCGGGTGCCCGACCAGCGGTCGGAACGCGAGCTGCTTGCCGTGGGCGAGGTCGAGCCGGAGGAGCGCGTCGACGCCGTGCACGGACGCGCTGGCCCAGGCGACTCCGTCCGCCTGTCCCCACACCCGCCTCCACGGCGGAACCAGGTGGGTCCACCCGCGCATCCGACCCCCACTCCATCGTAGGCGACAGAGAGACGAACCGTGACGAATCCCCTGCATTCCCACGCGTACGGGGCGCCATGAAGACGCTCATCGCCCTCGCCGCCCTCGTGTCCCTCCCCGCGCACGCCACGTCCGACGCCGATCTGCGCGCCCTGATCGAGCAGGCCAGCCGCGCCGTCGACAGCCCCGCCGCCGATGCGGATCGCGACGCCGCCGCGGACGCGCTCCGCCGCGCGATTGCCGCCCTCGAGGGAGAGGCCGGTCGACGCGGCCATGGTGCCCGCCAGGCCCAGCAGACCGACGCGTGCGTCGATCTCGGCGTGAAGGCCTACGCGAAGACGATGTATGCGGCGCCCGCGCTCGAGAAGGCGCTCGATCAGTGCCGGGCTCCGGTCGACGCCGGTGTCGTCGCCATCGCGTTCCCCGCCTACCTCGAGACGATGTACGACGGCCCGGCCTTCGAGGCGGCCGTCGAGATCGGCCGACGTCCAGAGCTCTTCGGCAAGTCGGCGATGCTCCAGCAGGCCACGGCCGCCTACCGCGACACGATGTACGCCCGCTCCGCGCTCGAGCAGGCGGCCGACCTCGTCGGCAAGCTGCCCCGCGAGGCCGATGCGTGCGTGCGGCGGAGCTACGCGACCTACCGCGAGACGACGTACGCGCGCACCGCCATCGAGAAGGCCGCGGCCGTCTGCACGGAGTGATCAGAACAGGACGGAGGCGCCGAGCAGCACGGTCGGCGTGGCGTCGCCCCCGGCGATCCACACGTCGCAGCCGCCGTCGATCTGGAACGTGCGCGTGACGCCGAACCAGCCCCCACCCCCGGCGAACCACGGGCCCGCGGCCGTCGCACCGCCGTTCCCGTAGAAGCCGAACCCGCCGAACGAATAGGACGCTCCGCCCCCGAGCAGCGCGGCGGGCACGGTCTCCTGGAGCAGCGACACCGCGCCGTTGCCCCAGAACCCGAGGCCCTCGAGCGACAGCGCGACGTTCGCGCTGACCCCACCGCCGATGGCGCCGGTGCGCGGATCCAGCGAGACCTCCGGCACGACCGACGCGCTCCACCGCTCGCCCGCGGACGCCGCGACCTTCGCGCCGAGCCCGATGGTGCCGACCGCCACGCCGTCTGCGAACACGACATCCGGCGCGCGGACGCGCACCTCGAGGCCCTCGTCGACCCCGATGCGCCCCGTGATCCCCGACGTGCCGAGCGCGAACGGCGACGGCACGAGCGCCACGCCGCCTTCGATCATCACGTGGCCGGGCCCGGGGGTGCCGGTCGACTCGCCCACTCCGGGCCGATCCGGCGTGAATCCCGGCTCCTGCGCGGGCAGCCCGTAGATCGCCTCGACCTCCTGTGCCCTCGCGGGAGCCGCGGCGAGCAGGCCCACCGCCAGCACGGCGCCACAGAACGGACAGGCGCCGGGACGGCTCGGCGTGCGGCACGTGGTGCAGGCGATCATCGTTCCCCCCGTCGGTGCCTCACGCTCGCACGCGACGCCCGCCGCGTCCAGGTCAGGCGCCCCAGCCGTTCGGGCCGTCGCTCGGCACCAGGGCGAGCATCGCGAGCTTCACGGGGTTCCCGATCATGGGGAGCACACCGAGCAGCACCCACCAGCCGCTGCGGCCCTGGTCGTGGAAGCGCTTCACCTCGAGCGCGAGGCCGGCCCACACGGCCGGGACGAACGACGCGGTCACCACGATGTCGAGCCAGCGCGGCACCAGCAGCGCCGTGCACAGGTAGAGCGCCACCATCGACGCGAGCATCGCCACCGTCCCCGCCACGTACTCCATGCGCCCGATCCGGCCGTCGAACGTGAAGAACAGGCCGTACAGGTAGCCGACCGGGTCGATCGGTCGCACCAGCGCCTCGTCGTTGTCGAGGTGGGCCCAGGGACTGGCGTAGTGGGTGTTGAAGAACAGCTCGAACATCGGTGGGGGACTCCTCTCGGGGCACCATCGCCCCGTCGCGAGGGGAACCTCGCCACCCATCCGCTGCCGCCAACCCGACCCTCGACTCCTGCAACATTGCGCAACAAACCTTAGTTTTCGACGAAGCGCGCAACACGCCGGGCGGCCCAGCGTTCCCGGGCCCGACGCACCGGCCCGTCGATCCGACACGCCAGACGCGCCCCGAGGCACGGCTGCGGCGTGAAAGTCTCGATGCAGACGGGCCCGATGCGGGCACACGCCGCTCACAGGAGCGGGATCACCACCAGCTCCTGCGCATACGCGAAGCGCTCGCCATCCGTGAGCACGTCGACCACGCGAACCGTGTTCTCGTCGTCCCAGGTGGCGTCGGTCACGTGCACGCTGAACCCGGCGGCACCGGCCGCTTCGTCGTAGTTCGCGTGGAAGTGCCCGGCGAAGGCGGCCGCGACGCGCCCCGCGATCGGCGAGGTGACACCCGCCACGCGGTCCATCTGGTCGAGGTCCATCGCGCCGGGGATGACGGCCATCGGGTGGTGGCTGAACAGCAGCACGTCTTCGGCATCGCCGGGCTCGACGCCCGCCAGCTCGGCTTCGAACCACGGCCAGGTGCCGCCGGGGAAGTCGTGCAGCGCAGCGAGCTCGCCGTACAGCGGGTGCGGGTCGCGGCTGTTCCAGTCGAGCGCCAGGAATCGCACGCCGCCATGCCGGAACGAGACGTTCTGCAGCCAGCTCGTGGTGCCCCACTCCGGGTTGTCGACGGCCGCCGGCGCGCGGCGGAAGTCCTCGAAGGTGGTCGCCAGCTCGGCGAAGCGGGGCGCGAAGGTGGTGTCGAAGCGCTCCTCGCTGTTCGAGTGCACCTCGTTGTCGCCGATCACGGGGACGTACGGGACCTCGAGCGCGTCGAGCAGATCGCGGGAGAGCGAGAGCCCCGCCTCGGTCCAACCGATGTCGCCGACGACGATCACGAGATCGATGCCGCGCACGTCGGCCTCGGCGTTCACCCAGTCGACCGCGAGCCGCAGCCGGTCGGCGTGCTCGCCTTCGCTCGACACGTGCGGATCGGCGATCACCACGAAGCTGAACGCGTGCTCGAACGGGAGCTCGCGAGCCTCGTCGGGATCGGGGTCGGGGGTCGGGTCGCCCCCACACGCCAGCAGCAGCCACAGCATCGCCCGGGTATACCGTGGTGCGATGCTGCTCGCCCTGTTGGCGGCCTGCGACGGCGGGCCCGAAGACCTCCCTCCCCCGCCGGAGCTGCCCGCGCCGCGGTGCCTCGATCACGCGTACCTGCCGTCCGAGGGGATGGGCGAGCTCTTGTTCGCGACCCGCGACGACGTGCTGTCGCTCGAGCCCGACGAGCTCCTCGCCCTGCTCGCGATCGTCGATCTCGACGCGCTCGGTCCCCTCACCTACGGCGTCGACGCGTGGAAGATCCGGTACACCACCCAGGATCGCGGCGAGCCCGCCGAGGCCACGGCCCTCGCGGTGATCCCGCGGGTGCCCGCGGGCGAGCCCCTGCCCATCGTGGTCTGGCTGCACCCCACCGCGGGCGGCAACGACCTGTGCGCCCCGTCGGGCCTCGGCGTGTACGGCGGCAGCTTCCCGCTCGCGTTCGCGGCGCGCATGGGCGTCGCGGTGATCGCGCCCGACTACCTCGGGCTCGCGAGCGTCGGGCCGGCCTCTCCGCACCTCCACCCCTACGTCGTGCCCGAGCCCACGGCCCTGTCGAGCCTCGACGCCGTGAAGGCCCTGCTCGACCTGCCGCGCCAGAAGTCGCTCGACGCGGTCCTCGATCGGGCGCGCATCGCGTACTGGGGCATCAGCCAGGGCGGCCACGCCGCGCTGTGGGCCGACCGGTACCAGCCGTACTACACGCCCGATCTCCCCCCGACGGCCGTGGTCTCCGTCATCCCGCCCACCGACCTCGGGGCGCTGTTCACCCACAGCACCGAGGCCTTCTCCGACGCCACGGAGGCCGTGCCCACCGTGCTCTCCGCGCACGCCGACTGGTACGGGGCCGACCTCGGCGACCTGCTGCTGCCCGAGGTCGTCGACGAGGCCACGCAGGCGATGTCGTTCGGCTGCAACGTGCTCGACGCCACCGAAGACCGCGTCGACACGGTCGAGGCCATGTTCACGCCGTCGGCACTCGCGGGCGACGTCCCGCCCGACTGGGCCTGCATCTTCGACGACAACGCGATCGCGCAGGCGATGCCGCGCCTCGGTGACGCGCCCGTCCTCGTGGTGCTCGGCGAGCTCGACGAGCTCGCGTACGCCCCCATCGCGCGCGCCGACGCGACCACCCTGTGCGATCAGGGCATGGAGATCGAGCTGGTCGAGTGCCTGGGGCGCGACCACGAGGACGCCGCGATCGCGACCCTGTTCCGCCAGGAGGCCTGGGTGCAGGACCGGTTCGCCGGTGTGTCGATGGGCCCCACGTGCGCCTTCCCACCCCCCGAGGACTGCGGCCCGCTCCCGAACGAGTGACGGCGGATCACAGGACTGGCGGACGGCTTCGGCAGGTGAGACAATGACGACGTCCCGTTGGACGCTGTCTTGTGATTCAGTTTGTCTTTGCCGGAGTCTCCATGCGCATCCTCTCTGTCGCAGCGGTCATCACCACCCTGCTCGCCTGCTCGAGCGAGAGCGGGCTGAAGCCCAACATCGACCCGAACGACCCGGCGGATACCGACGCCGACGCGGATTCCGACACCGACTCGGATGCCGACACCGACGTCGATGCCGACAGCGATGCCGACGCCGACACGGATGCCGACGCCGACGCCGACTCCGACACGGATGCCGACGCCGATGCGGATTCCGATGCCGACGCCGACGCCGACGCCGACGCCGATGCAGACACCGACACCGACACCGATACGGATGCCGATGCCGACGCCGATGCAGACGCCGATACCGACTCCGACTCCGATGCCGACACCGATCCCGACCCGCTGGGCGGGGTGACGGGCCGCGTCTGTGCGCCCAGCACCACCACGTGGGTCTCCGACGCCACGGTCGAGGTGTACGTCAACGGAACGCTCGTCGCGACGGGCCTCACCGACGGCAACGGCTACTTCGACATCTCGTCACTGCCCGAGGGCCCGGTCACGATCGTGATCACCAAGGGCTCCTTCAGCCACACCACCACCGCGACGATCGTGGGCAACCAGCTCACCGACCTCGGCGAAGACGAGTGTCTCGAGCAGGGCAACGTCGAGATCCTCGTCGTCGAGGGCTGGTACGACGACGTGGGCAACGTGCTCGACTCGCTCGGCCTCACGTACGACACCATCGACGGCACGGTGCCCGGGGTCGCCGGCCCGCAGCTCGCGAACGCGTCGTACACCGCGCAGTACGACATGATCTTCCTGAACTGCGGCATCGACGACTCGTGGCTGTCGAACGCCGCGGGTGTGGGCAGCAACCTCGCGGCCTTCGTGAACGCCGGCGGGTCGATCTACGCGTCCGACTGGTCGTACGGCTTCGTCGAGGCGAGCTTCCCGAACGAGTGCGACTTCTACGGCAACGACGCGTACTACGGCCAGCCCTTCGCGGGCGTCGACCAGTCCGTCACCGCCACCGTGCTCGACCCGGGCTGGCAGAACCTCGTCGGTGCCACCGCCAACATCACGTACGACCTCGGCGGTTGGTCCGTCATCGTGTCGAGCCAGGCCGAGATCCTCATCGAAGGCGGGTTCTTCTACTACGTCGACCCGTACGACCCCTTCTCGTCGATCGGGTTCGCGACCTCCCCGCTGGCCGTCCGTTTCGACGCGGGTGCGGGCACCGTGCTGTTCACGACGTTCCACGAAGAGCAGCAGAGCACGCTCGACATGGCGCTCCTCCTCGAAGACATGGTGCTCTCGCTCTAGCGACGCGACGGCTCTGATCCTCGGATCGGGTGAGGACCGCGTCGCACCCCGACCGATAGCACGCTTCCTGCGTCCCGAATCGGGAACGCGCACGCGCACGCGCACGCGCACGGGAGGAGCCTGTCGCGCTAGCGCGCTCCAGGCTCCTGGCGCTCGAGCCGGGCGGCCCAGCGCTTCCGGAGCAGGTCGAGGAGCACCGGATCCCCGGGGCTCGCCACGGCCTCGAGGCGCGCCACGACCGCCGCGATGGCTTCGCGCTCGCGCCCCTCCGCCATGGCGTCGTGCACCTCGACCTCCGCGCAGATGGCGTCGCGCGCCACGCCCCCCGCGAACGAGCCGTTCTCGCGGTACAGCAGGAAGTGGCGCGGATCGGCCCGGCGCAGCGCCGGCTTCGCGGACGTGTCGCCGCGGGAGAGGCGGATGGCGGACAGCGCCGCCTCGGACGGACCGCGAACGGTGTCGATCCCCGCGAGGCCCCGCTCGAGGAGCGGGACCGCGCGATCGTCGTGCCCCAGCGCGAAGAGCATGAGCCCCGCCACGCTCGCGAGCGCGTCGGCTTCGCGCGGCGCCGTCACCGCGCTGGCGGCCGCGGACTCGAGGTAGGCCTCGGCGCCGAGCTCCGGGTCCTGCTCGGTGAGGACCGCGCTCAGGACCCAGCGGCATCGGGTCTCCTGGATGGCGAGCCCGCAGCGACGGGCCTCGTCGACCGCGCGGCGCGCGAATCTCGTGGCGACGTCGAGCTGGGCGCGATGGAGGAACGCGAGCCGGCTCAGGATCTCGGGACGCAGCGTGGGGAACGGGTCGGCGTCGCGCAGCATGTCGAGCATCAGCGCCCGGGAGGCGTCGGGATCGACGAAATCCAGCGCCAGGGCCCGCAGGCGCTGGATCCGGTGGCGGAACACGGGCCGGCCGGGAGGGACCTCGGCGAGCATCGCGTCGAGGCGCGCCAGATCGAGCGACTCGCGCGCGAAGTTGCTGCGGAGGAGCTCGGTGACGGTGCGCGTCGTGAGGTCGGTGCCGGGCGGGGGCTCGGGGAGCTGGCCCCGCGGAGAGCCGCGCACGACGGCCTCCAGCACGGGCAGCATGGGATGCACGATCAGGCGCCGCTCGCAGATCTCGAGCAGGCGGGACTGCGCGATGCGGGGACCGTGGATGTCGTACAGCGTTCCGAGCGTCCACGTGGCTTCGACGAGATCGTCGAGCGGGCACCGCTCGAGGAGCCGCACGAGGTCTTCGATGCGCGGGGCGAACGCCTCGCCGAAGTGCGAGGGGTCCCGCAGCAGCAGGACCTCGAGCTCGAACAGGCGCGCGTGGAGGAACGCGTCGAACCGCTCGCGGAGCGCGTCCCACGGCCCGTGCTGGCGGAGGAGGAAGGTGCGCTGGGTGCGCAGCAGGACCCACCGGGTGCCCTGCCGATCCACGAGGGAGCGCTGCGCGAGATCCCGCACGCCGGCGATGGCCTCGGGGCCCAGCCACGCGCGGATCTCGTCGTCGGAGACGGGGCCCTCGGGCAGCGACAGCGCCAACAGCAGCGCGCGCGCGGGCTCCGCGAGGCGCTCGAAGCTCCGCCGGAGGGCCGCCTCGAGGCGCTCGGCCTCGGGCCCCTCGGGGAGCGAGCCGTGCGCGAGGTCGTCGAGCTGCGACTCGACGGGGTCGGGATGCGCCGCCACGAGCTCGAGCCCCAGCGGCAGGCCGTCGAGCAGCTCGATGGCCCGATCCAGCTCAGGGTCGGCCGCTCCCCGGTGCCAGCGCGACGCCTCCAGCCGCTCGCGGAGGAACCGGCGCCCCTCGTCGCCGGTGAGCGGCCGCACGTCGTGGACCGCCTCGCCGGCCACACCGAGCTCGCGCCGCGACGTGACGAGGAACCGGAGCTCCGGCAGGCGGGCCACGAAGTCGCGCGCGGCCTCCCAGGACTGCTCGGCCTCGTCGAGCACGATGCGCACGCGGCTCGTGCCGAGCGACGCCGCCAGCTCGTCCATCCGGCGCGCGTTCACCCCGGCCGCGCCGAGCAGCGCTGCGCCGAGCGCATCGGCATCCATCCCCTCGGAGACCGCGACGAACACGACGCGTTCCTTGAGGCGTGACGCGATGGCCGCGGCCAGACGGCTCTTCCCGATGCCCCCGGGGCCCACCAGCGTGACGACGGGCCACGGCCCCTCGAGCAGCTTCAGGACCGCGGACTCTTCGGCGTCGCGCCCGAAGTACGGCGTGGCGAAGCGCGGCAGGCTCGATGGCGCCACGCGCTCGACGGCGTCGAGACGCCACCCCACGCCGCGCACGGTGTGCAGCGCGGAATCCCCCTCGTCGCCGAGCTTCCGGCGCAGGTTCCGCAGCGTGACGGGCACGGTCTCGGAGCGCACGCCGGGCGCCATCTGCCAGACCTCGCGCTCGAGCTCCTCCCGGCCCACGATCTGACCGAGCCGCCCGCAGAGGTACGCGAACGCCTCGCCCTCCTTGTCGGTCAGCACGACCTGACGCCCGGCGAGGTGCGCGGTGCGGGTCTCCGCTTCGTACCAGGGGTCGACGACGTCCATCGGTACGAGAGCCTACCCGATTCCACCCGCTCCCACGTCCGACGGACCTCGTCACCCGATCGACACCTGACGCTCACCAGACCTTTGCGATGTCGAGGACCATCCGTTACCCGTTCGACACCATCGATGGTTTTGCTCGGTTGATCGCTGGATGAAACGCCTGACGTTCGTATCGATCCTGTGGCAGGTCGCGGGGTGCTCGGCACCGCTCGCGCCCTGGGTCGACGCCGATCGCCAGGGTCATGCGGCCTTCTCGAACGACCCGCGGCCGGGTGTCGTCGACTCCCGCGAGTACAAGCTGCTGCTCGACCCCGCTCCCTTCGGTGCCGACGAGGCCTGGGCCCGATCGGTCGTGTGGGGCGACCTCGCGACGCTCGCGCTCGACGCAGGCCTCGACGTCGAGGGCGACTTCTCCCTGATCGAGAAGCAGCGCGACATCCGATTCTACGACGTGCCCGGCAGCTGCGTGCTGAACGCCCGCGGCTTCGTGTTCCGCGAGCGCGTCGGGGCCGACGGGCGCGAGGTCACCGTGAAGTACCGCTCGCCCGACCGCTACCTCGCCGCGGGGAAGGATCTCGAGGTCTCCGGCGAGGCCCGCACCAAGCTCGAAGAAGACATCGCCGCGCCGTTCCTGTCGCGCTTCAGCCAGTCCACGACACTGCCGGTCGCCGCATCGAAGAACCTCAACCGGCTCGACGATCCCTTCCGCCTGGTGCCCGGGATGGCCCCGTACTTCGCCGATCTCGACGACCACACCGCCATCGCGGTCGTCGGCGGCACCACGTACGCCGAGCGCGTGTTCGGCCCTGCGGGCATCGACCTCGGCCCGCTCGACGCCGAAGCCTCGCTGACGATCTGGCGCGTCGGCGACGAGCCCGTCGTCGTCGAGCTGTCGTACAAGGTCGAGGCCGAAGACGAGGGCTTCGACGAGCGCAGCGCAGCGCGGGCCCTCACGCTGTTCGAGGCGATGCAGGCGCACCCGTGGGTCGCACCCGACGCGCGCACCAAGACCCGCACGGCCTACGAGCGCGACCCCGCCTTCTGCGACGGGTAGCCTCGCGACGGAGGGCGCGATGTGCGACGTGACCGAAGGCTTCAAGCTGTGTACCTGTGACCCCGACACCCTGGTCGAGGCCGACTGGGCCCTGCAGCGGCACGACCGCGGGCGTCCGGTGCATACCCGGCGGGGGCGGGCGGCCCGGGCGAGCTGGACCGAGCGCGATCACCTGCAGATCGACGCCGTGCTCGCCGCCCTCGACGCGGGGACCGCGTTCGACTTCGACTACACCGCCGAGGTCGGCGACGTGCTCGTGCTCCGCGACGTGGGCTCGACCGTGCTGCGCTTCCGCCGCGGGACGGAGCGCTGGCACCACGACACGAGCAACTCGTTCGCGGCCTGGCGCAGCCAGATGGTGACGACCCGCACGGGGCGCCTCGACCTGTCCCTGGATCGGCCCGACGCCGACGAGGAGGAGCGCCTGCTCGCGGCCATCGCCGCCACCCCCGACGACGAGGGCTGCCGGCGCGTGGCCGAGGACTGGCTGCGCGAGAACGGGCGCGAGACGCTCGCCGATTGGCTGCGGATGGAGCGGGAGACCCACGCGGGCACGAGGGTCCCGGGGTTCCGGGCGGTGGCCGAGAAGCTCGGGGCCCGGCTCCGTGCGCGCCTCGCGCGGGCCCCCCTGCGCGGGTGCCGCAGGAGCGGGTGTCCCGGCGACTGGTCGGCGCTCGAGCCCGGGCCCGACGAACGGTTCCGGACCTGTGCCACGTGCACCGCGCGCGTTCGGTTCCACGACGGGGTGCCCCGCTACGAGGCCGAGCCCCACGCACTGGCGCCGAGCGTCGAGGGCTGAGCCTCCCGGCTTCAGGTCGTTTCAGGACTCCGCACCGGGGTCGCGCGGTACCGGGCGCGCGGAGGTCCTGATGCGAACCCTGATCCTCGCCGCTCTCGCGGGCTGTGCGCCCGGCTCCATCACCGTGGTGGGCGCCGAAGCCGATGCAGACACCGACGCCGACACCGACGCGGACACGGATGCCGACACCGACGCCGACGCCGACACCGACACCGACGCGGATGCCGACACGGACGCCGATGCCGACACCGACGCGGATGCGGATACGGACGCCGATGCGGACCCCGTCGTCGACTGCTCCACCCTGCCGTACGACCCGGCGGCCCTGCTCGCGGAGCGCGTCGGGTTCGGCGCAGCCGCGACCGGCGGCGACCCGTCGCTCGTGTACCACGTCACCACGCTCGCCGACGACGGGCCCGGATCCCTGCGCACGGCCCTCGAGAGCGGCCAGGACTGGTGGGTGGTGTTCGATGTCGACGGCACCATCGTGCTCGACAGCCGCATCGACGTCCGCGACGACAAGACCGTCGACGGGCGCGGTCGGGACGTGACGATCGACGGGAACCTGCGCTTCGAAGACACGCGCAACGTCATCCTCACCGACCTCCGGCTCACGAACGACACGGAGGGCAACTGCGGGCAGTCGGGCGACGTGATCACCATCATGGGGTCCGGAGGGACCGACCCGGCGGGCTACTCGTCCCGCGATCTGTGGTTCCACCACCTCGAGCTGTTCGACGGCGGGGACGGCCTGCTCGACATCCGGGGCGGCTCCCGGATCACGGTCAGCTGGACCCACCTCCACACCCACAAGAAGGCCTCGCTCGCGTGGCAGACCGCCGACGGCGACCCGGCGCCGGGCATGCACGTCACGTGGCACCACAACCACTTCGACCGCATCAGCCTCCGCGGCCCGCAGCTCGTGTACGGCAAGGCGCACTTCTTCAACAACTACCAGGACCGCTGGTACGAGTACGGGGCCGCGAGCCTCGGCGGGGCGCAGCTCTACAGCGAATCCAACGTGTACGAGGCCCGTCCCGGGCAGTTCTGCGTGCTCGGCTGCCCCGACCCCAACCCGTGCGGCGACGACGACTTCGTGGTGTCGAAGGAGGGCCTCGTGTTCGAGTGGGACGCGAACGGTCCCGGCTACGCGAAGAGCGTCGGCGACCTGCTCCTGAACGGCGCCCTCGCCCACGAGAACGAGCCCTCCCAGGTCTTCGACCCCGCCGACTGGTACACGTGGACCGCGGAGCCCGCGACCGCGCAGCTCGCCACGACCATCGCGACGGAGGCGGGCCCGCGCGTCGACTACTGCCCCTGAACGCCGGACGGGCGCTACGATGCGCCCATGCTCCCTTCGGAAGTCGTCGGACGCGACCGCGAAGCGCGCACGCTGCGAGAAGCCGTGCGCAAACACGACCGCGTGGCCGTCGTGGGGCCCGGTGGAGCGGGCAAGTCCGCGCTCGTCCGCCACGTGCTGGAGAGCGCGTGGAGGGTGGACCTGACGGGCTGTGCCGCCCCGACCGACGTGCTCGAGCGCATCGCCGGAGCGCTCGGAACCCCGCTCGCCGGGGACGACGCCGAGCGCCTCGGGCGCCTGCTCGGCCGGGAAGGCCGGATCGTGGTGTTGGACGGCTGCGAGGCCGTGCTGGATGGCGTGATCGACATCGTCGCCGCGTGGGACGCCCGGGTCGTCCTCACCACGCGGATCCGGCCGCGCGGCTGGGAGGTCGTGGAGGTCGGTCCCCTGGGCATGCCGACCGCGGACACCCTCGAAGCCGTGCTGGCGTGCGCGGCGGGCGCGCTGTTCGTCGAGCGGGGGAGGCGTGCCAACCCGCGGTGGGCGCCGCACGCCGCGGAGGCACCCGCGATCGCGGCGCTCCTGCGGCGGCTCGATGGGCTGCCGCTGGCGCTGGAGCTCGCCGCTGCCCGCCTCGCCACGCTGGGCACGCGCCAGCTGCTCGAGCACCTCGGCGAGCGCTTCGCGCTGCTGCGCGACGGCGACACGTCCCTCGCGGCGGTGCTGGAGTCGAGCCTCGCCCTGCTGGCCGGCGACGACCGCGCCCTGCTCCGCCGCCTCGCGGCGTTCCACGGCGGCTTCGGGATCGAAGCGGTCGCCGCGATGGAGGGCGTCGCCGGGATCGCCGATGCCATCGCGCGGATCGAGGCGTTCACCGCACACTCGCTGGTCCGCGCGTGGGAGGGCCCCGCGCTGCCCGGCGTGCGGTGGTACGCGCTGTACGACTCGGTACGCGAGCTGCTCCGCGAGCCCGGCGGCCCGCTGCCCGACGCCTGGGTCGCGGCGCACGGGCTGGAGCTCGCCGGGCGGACGGGCGGCCCTGAGCCCCGCCCCGCGCTCGAGAGCCTCGCGATGTACGCGGGCGACCTGCGCGCGGCGTTCGACCGCGGCGACCCGGCGATTGCCGGGGCCGCGGCGCTCGCCCTCGACGTGCTGTACAAGACGCGGGGCCCCGGAGACGCCCGACGGGCGCTGCTCGAGCGGGCCGTGCACCTCGGCGGGCCCCACGGGGACGCGCTGATCCTGACGGCCATCGACGCGCGCGTGGTCCCCCCGGACGACCCGCGGGTCCACGCGATCGCCGAGCGGGGCGAAGCGCGCGAACGCGCATGGGCGCTGCGGTCCATCGCACGTGAGCTCGCCGCCACGGGCGCCGGACACGACGCCATCGCGTTGGCCGAGCGCGCCGTGGCGCTCGACCCGGGAGAGCCCCGGAACCTCGTGGCCCTCGCCGAGGTCCATGCGCTGCGCGGCGAGCGGGTCGATGCCGTCCGCGCCTACCACCGCGCCCTGGCCGCGGCCGAGCACCGGCACGCCCGGCGCGACGAGGCCGCAGTGCTCGGGTTCCTCGCGATGTCGGAGCACGATCTCGGCGACGGGCCGGCCGCCGGGCGCCACGCCCGCCGCGCGATCGACGCCCTCGATGCGCTCGGCGAGACGCGCCGGGCGGCCGTCCTGGCGCAGGTGCTGGGCGAGATCTCCCTCGATGCCGGGGCGCTCGACGAGGCCGATCGGGCCTTCGCGGACGCCCTCGCGCGCCTGGAGTCCGTCGGCGAGCCCCGCTGGCGCAGCTACTGCCTCGCGGGACGCGCGATGGCCCGGGCCCTGGGCGGTGACACCGGGGGCGCGCGGGAGGCCTTCCGCCTCGCGCTGACCGAGGCCCGCAAGCACGACACCGCCCGCCAGCAGGGCGTCATCGCCGCCTGGGCCGCGACGAGCGCCGCCGTGGCGGGGCATCCCGACGAAGCCCGCGCGCTCCTCGCCGAAGCGACCGACCCGTCCCCCAAGACCGGCCACCTGCGCGCGCTCGCGAGCCTCGCCGTCGAGCGCGACCCTCCCGATGCCCGCCGCGCCCGGCTCGCCGCGCTCGACCGCTCCGGCTGGGCCGCCGAGGCCCGCATCCTCGCGCGCTGGATCGAGCGGCTGCTCGAAGCCTCCGACGGCGTCGCCGACCTTCGCCTCGGCGAAGCGACCGCCTGGGTCGAGGTGCCCGGCAGCTCGCGCCGCTCGCTCGTCCGGCACCACGCGAACCGCCGGATCCTCGAGCGCCTCGTGCGTGCACACCGCGAGAGCCCCGGTGCGGCCGTGTCGCTCGAGGGGCTGCTCGAAGCCGGGTGGCCCGACGAGCAGGTGCTCGCGGAGGCCGGGGCGGCCCGCGTGTACACCGCGCTGTCGACGCTGCGCCGCTGGGGCCTGCGCAGCCTCATCGAGAAGGCCGACGGCGGCTACCGCCTCCGTCCCGACGCGCGGATCGACACCTCGGTCTGAGACGGCTCAGAACGCGACGGTGAACCGCGCCCCTCCGAGCGGGCTCTCGTCGACACCGACCGTCGCGCCCCAGCGCTCCGCCGCGCGCTTCACCAGCGCCAGGCCCAGCCCCACGCCCCCGAGCGCGCGGTTCCGGCTCTTCTCGCCCGTGTGGAACGGCTCGAACACGCGCTCGCGCAGCTCGTACGGCACACCCGGGCCGTCGTCCTCGACGACGAGACGCCCGGCGGCGACCGTCACGCGGACCTTCGAGCCCGCGTGGCGCTGCGCGTTCGACACGAGGTTCTCGACGATGCGGGCGAGGTCTTTCGTGCCGATGGGCAGGCCCTCCGCGGCGTCGACCTCCAGGGCTGCCGTCGACAGGCCCTCCATCCGACGGCACACCGCGTTCACCACCTCGACGGTGGCCCCGGGCTCCGGCGCCTCGAGCGGCGGCTGCTCGGTGCGCGCCATCTCGAGCAGCTCGCCGAGCAGGTCGTCGATGGCGTCGAGCTCGCGATCCAGGCGGTCGACCGCGGTGTCTCCGGCCGTGTCGCGGAGGGTCTCGAGCTGGAAGCGCATCCGCGCGAGCGGCGTGCGGATCTCGTGCGACACGGCGGCCAGGAGCTGCTTCTGCCCGTCGATCAGGCCCTCGACCCGCTCGGCCATCGTGTCGAACTGCGCACCCAGGTCGCCCACGGGCCCGTCT
Organism: Alphaproteobacteria bacterium; assembly: GCA_020632875.1. Taxonomy (GTDB): domain Bacteria; phylum Myxococcota_A; class UBA796; order UBA796; genus JACKEQ01. The sequence goes on along the minus strand of JACKET010000030.1, from coordinate 27,289 downwards.
CCCAGGCGCGCGCGGGCCCCGAGCTCGCCGCCGGCGATCCGGCGCGACGCGGCCTCCAGCGCTTCGAGGTCCTTCAGCACCGGACGACCGAGCCACCAGAAGACGCCGCCCATCGCCAGCGCGCCCAACACGACCTGGGCGACGATCCACCGGAGCGGGGGCGGGAGGTGACCCACCGGGTCGGCGACGAGGCGGGCGCCGTCGGTGAGTCGGACCGAGCGCTCGTGCGGCAGATACGGCGCGTGGGGCGGCACGATCGTGAGGTGGACGGCCAGCGAGGGCCGCAGCGCGTGGAGCTCGGCGTCCCACTCTGCCGGGGGCACGGCGCGCAGGCGCTCCGCGGCCCAATCGAGCTTCACGTCGACCAGCTCCTCCTGGACGTGCATCAGGTGCCGGTCCTGCCCGGCCCACAGCCCGCCGAGCACCTGCACCGCGACGAGCGCGGCCAGCGCGCCCGCGAGCAGCCGGAGGAACAGCGCGCGCATCAGACCTCCGGCACGAGGAGGTACCCCGAGCCGCGCACCGACTTGATGATGGCGCCGTCGTCGTCGAGCTTCTTGCGCAGGCGGCTCACGCGGAGGTCGATGCTGCGGTCGACGCCGTCCCACTCGAATCCGCGCAGGGCGAGGGACAGGTCGTCGCGCGACAGGATCTCGCCGGCGCGTGCGGCCATCACCGCGAGGAGCTCGAACTCCGCCGTGGTGAGGTCGACGGGATTCCCGTCGAGCCGGACGGTGCGCGACGCGTGGTCGAGCTCGAGACGGCCGCGCTGGACGGTGCGCTTCGGGGGCTGGGTGCGGCGGAGCACCGCCTGGACGTGGGCCAGCAGGACGCGCGGACGCACGGGCTTCGCGAGGTAGTCGTCGGCGCCGACCTGCAGCCCGAGGATCTCGTCGATGGCGTCGCCGCGCGCGGTGAGCATCACGATCGCCCCGTGGTAGCCGCGCTCACGGGCCTGTCGACACACCTCCATCCCGTCGAGGCCGGGGAGCATGAGGTCGAGCAGCACGAGCTCGGGGTCGAGCGCCAGGATGCGCGACACGGCCGTGTCCCCGCGGGTCTCGACCTCGACGGAGTAGGCGTGGCTGCGGAGGAACTCCCCCACGAGCTCCACGAGCTGGGGATCGTCCTCGACGAGCAGGATCTGCGACATGCCCCTGCGGTAACCCGGTGCCGGGACGCGTTCGGTATCCGTTCGTATCGGCCGTGTTCCGTCCGATACACACGGGTGCGAAGCGGCGACGGTGTGTCCGGGGGGCGGCGGGTACTCCTCTTCCAGAACCCGGAGGTCCCATGCTGCTCGCCCTGCTCTCCTTCACCGCCTTCGCCGCGCCGCCGGAGCGCTGTGACGAGGCGTTCTTCTCTCGCGTGTTCCCGGACGGCATGCCGCACCGGCCGCCGCCCCTGCGTCCCCTCCTCGAGTTCGCCTGGGACGCGAACGACGACGGCACCCTCGACGACTCGGAGCGCGCCCGGCTCGACCGCGACGTGGCGCTCCGCTGCGATGCGCTCGAGTCCATCGCCGATGCGCTGGACGCCGACGGAGACGGGACGATCACGCCCACCGAACGCCACGAGGGCCTCCAGGCCCTGTTCGGACCGCCTCCCCCGCCGCCGCCCTCCCGCCCCCCCGAGGACCGCCTGCCTCCTCCCCTGATCCGCGCCTTCGACGCCGATCACGACCGCACGCTGTCCGCCGCCGAGCGACGTGTCGCGCGCGACGAGGTCCGCGACCGCTTCCGGAACGGGCTCCCTCCGATCCCGCCGCCGGAGCGCTGAGACGCCCCGCTGAAAGCCGTCCATCCCCTCGAAACCGCTATGCTCCCGGAGTCCCCATGCGCACCATCTCCCTCGCCCTGCTGCTGTCCGCCTGCATCCCCGGAGAGGGCGTCCCCCTCGACGACCCGATCCACGACGCGCTCGACGACACGGCGCTCGACGGGCTCGACCTGCAGGCGTACGACTACGATCCGCCCGTCCCGGCGCACCTCGAGGATGCCCTCGACCGCGCCGACAACACCCCCGGCGACAACCCGATCACGACCTCCGGGGCGACGCTGGGGCGCGTGCTGTTCTGGGACCACGAGCTGTCGGCGAACCGGTCACTCGCGTGCGCGTCCTGCCACGTCGACGTGGTGGGCTTCGCCGACGACGTGCCGCTGTCGGAGGGCTTCGACGGCGGGCTGACGGGCCGGAAGTCGATGCCCCTCGTGAACCTCCGGTACTACCGGCCGGGACGGATGTTCTGGGACGAGCGCGCCGACTCCATCGAGGAACAGGTGCTCATGCCCATCCAGGACGACGTGGAGATGGGCCTCTCGCTCGACGAGCTCGTGAGCCGCGTCTCGGACGCGCCGTACTACGGGCCGCTGTTCGAGGCCGCGTTCGGCGACCGCGAGGTGACGGACGATCGGATCAGCGACGCGCTGGCGCAGTTCGTGCGGTCCATGACCAGCTTCGACTCCGCGTGGGACGTGGGTTTCGCCGCCACCGGCGACGCAGCGCAGCCGTTCCCGAACTACAGCGCCCAGGAGAACCGCGGGAAGGACATCTTCTTCGGCCGCATCCAGCCCGACGGGCCGAACGGGCCGCTGTGCAACGCCTGCCACCTCCCGGCCGGCCCGCCTCCGCCGCCGAATGCGCCGCCGCCGCCCGCGAATCCCGGCATCTTCTTCATGCCCGGGCCGCGCGTGAACGGGCTCGTGGACGCCGAGGACCGCGGCGTGGGTGCCCGCACGGGCGTCCCCGGCGACACGGGCCGCTTCAAGTCGCCGAGCCTGCGCAACGTCGAGCTGCGCGCTCCGTACATGCACGACGGGCGATTCGCGACGCTCGAGGCGGTGGTCGACTTCTACAGCGACGGCATCCAGGACGTGCCGAACCTCGACCCCGTGCTCCGCAATCCGAACGGTGGCCCGCGTCGGCTGAACCTGTCGCCCGCCGACAAGGCCGCGCTGGTCGCGTTCCTGAAGACCCTCACCGACCCCACGCCCGCGCTCGACGAGCGGTTCGCGGATCCGTTCGCGGAGTGATCCATCGAGCCGTCTGCGGTCTGGGTGGGGGCGAAGTCTCCACCGGGCCGCGTGGACCGTGGACCGTGGACCGTGGACCGTAGACCGTGGACCGGCTCACGCCAGCGAGAGGTCCAGCCCCGTCCCCCGCCCCCGCGGAGAGAAATCGAGCTCGATCCCCCGAGAACGTCCCTCGGTCCACGGTCTACGGTCTACGGTCCACGGTCGCACCGACACCGTCGTCTGCTCCGCACCGTTCCCAGGCCGGTCCCTCACCGCCGGTCCCCTCACCCCCCGACAGGGGCCGACGCGGCGTCCAGGAGCAGCCCGTCCACCCGGAACAGGTGGGCGAGGATGGCGACGCGCATCCACATGCCGTTGCGCTCCTGGCGCCAGTAGGCGACCCGACGGTCCTCGACGTCGTCGACCGCCGGGTCGATCTCGTCGCGCTTCGGGAGCGGGTGGAGCAACGCCGCGTGCGGCTTCATGGCGTCGAGGTGGTCGAGGGTGAACCGGAAGCGGTCCTCGGCCTTCTCGTGCACGCCCTTCTGCTTGCCGGCGTCGTGCTCGTCCTGGATGCGCGTCATGTAGATGGCGTCGGCCCGCTCGATGCCGGCATCCAGGCTCTCCACCTCGGACCAGGGGACGCCGCGCGCGTCGAGGAAGTCCCGCACGTCCTGCCCCATCCGGAACTTCTCGGGGGCCGCGAACACGAGCTTCACGTCGCGGTACTCGGGCATCAGGAACGCGAGGCTGCGGGTGGTGCGGCCGCGCGCGAGGTCGCCGACGAGGAGCAGGGTCTTCCCGTCGATCCCGCCCACCGGGCGGAGCGAGCGCTCGAGCGTGTACACGTCGAGCAGCGCCTGGGTCGGGTGCTGCGTGGTGCCCGAGCCCCCCGACACGATGGGCACCGGCACCTTCTCGCCGCCGGGCAGCGTGATGCGGCGGTGCGCGCGGCTGGCCGTCCAGAAGGCCGTGGCCGCCGCGTCGTCGTCGGCGTGCCGCATCACGATGAGGTCGACGTAGCTGATGAACGTGCGGACGCTGTCGACGAGCGTCTCGCCCTTCGACATCGAGCTGATCGCGGGATCCCGCACACTCATGCGGTTGAGCCCGAGGAGCGCTTCGGCCGCGTTGAACGACATGAACGTACGCGAGCTCGGCTGCACGAAGAAGTTCAGGGCCATCCGGTGCTTCAGCAGGCCGCTCATGAACGCGGAGCCCTGGGGGCGCCGGGCGAGCTTGCGTGCCGCGTCCGCGACCTCGTTGTACCGATCGAGGTCCGCGCGGCGGAACTGCTGGGCGTAGAGGATGCCGCGATCCCCGATGTACGCGACCTTCTCGGTGTCGGGCAGGGCGAGGAAGTCCTCGAGGGGCAGATCGATGCGCACGGCGGTCCTCCGGCCGCGCCGGATATCCCGCCACCGCCCGAACGACCGACGACTGTCGGACGTCCGTCACCCCCAGACCCCCGAGAGACCCGTCGACACGGGGTTCCCGCGAGGGCACGCCGCTTGAAACGCCTCGCCGCGGGAGGTGTCTCATGGCGAGCGACTGGACGGGGGTCCCCGGGGGACGGAAGCGGTTCGACGGGCTCCAGCAGCGGGTGAACCTGGTGTGGAGCGAGCTCGTGCGCCTCGCGGTCGACGACGTGCCGATGGACGTCGGCATCGACGTGGCGACCGACCTGCTGAACGGGCTCGACCGGCTGCTGCTCGACTGCCTTTCCGTCGCGAGCGCGGGCGGGCCCGACGGGACGCTCGACCGCGCGGAGGAGGTCGTGCGCATGAAGCGCCGTGTGCACGGGCTGCTCGACCGCTACGTCCGCGCGCTCACCGGCGATGTCGCGCTGCTGCACCTCGTCCGGCAGGCCCGCGTCGACATCGAGGACAGCCGGGCGCTCATCGTGCAGGCACGCGGCGTGCGGAGGGCGGTGCTGGCGAGCTGAGTTGCCAGCCGTCGCCGTGCTGGGCAAGGTGGGCCATGCTGCTGTGGCTGCTGGCCTGTGCCGATCCGCCCGAGGTGCCCGAGATCCGGATCAACGAGATCCTGCCCGAGAACACGACCGCGGGCGGAGGGCTCGTCGACTACGAAGGCGAGAGCGCGGACTGGTTCGAGCTGTGGAACGCCTCGCCGTTCCACGTCGACCTCGGAGGGATGGGGCTGACGAACCACCCCGAGAACCCGGTGCTGTGGACGTTCCCGGAGGGCACGGTGATCGGGGCCGACAGCCCGCTGCTGGTCTTCGCCGACGAGACGCTCACGGTGAACGCCGAGATCCACACCCCCGTGCGCCTGGAGACCGGGGTGCTGCGCCTGTTCGATGCCGACGGCATCGAGGTCGACGGCGTGGCCTGGCCGCCGATCCGCGCGGACCACAGCTGGGCGCGGCTCGACGACGGCACCTGGTTCGAGGACGACACACCGACGCCGCTCGAGCCGAACGGGTAGCTACCGCTCGGCGTCGAGCTGAGCCTCGCGCACCGCGAGCCAGTCGCGCAGATCGTCGATGTGTCCCTCGGGGAGCTCGACCGACGGGGGGCGGTGGCGCGGGTCGGCGCGCCACGAGAACGACCGGGCGAGAAGCTCGTCCATGCGGGCGGAGAAGCCGCCCGCTTCGAGCGCGGCGAAGACCTCGTCGATCGACGCGTAGAACCGGTCGCGGCACGGCGCGCTGACGAGGCACCGGCGCGGCATGACGCCCTGGGTCTGCGCGATCGTCCGGCCGCGCGGGAAGAACGCCTCGTCGAGGCCGTGCGGCAGGTACGTGACGAGCGAGGTCTGCGGGTCGACGTAGAGGTACACGTCGTCGCCCGGCACCGCGTACGGCCACGCGTCGGTCTGGGCGAGCACGGCGGTGACCGCCCAGAACCGGAAGAACCGGTCGAGGTCGAAGTGCTCGCTCGCGACGTCGAACCCCACGATGTCGCCGAGCGCCAGGTCGGCGGCGATGTGCTCGAGCAGCGCAGGGTCGTCGGGCCCGCTCTCGAGCTCGAAGCCACCGAGCAGCTCGGTGGTGAAGTCGCCGTCGAAGAGCTCGTAGAGGGTGCCGTCGGGGTCGCCGAACCAGCGGTGCAGCATGCGGTCGTCGACATCCTCGAGGATGGTGTACATCCCGCGGGACTGGCCGTTCACCGCGACCCAGGTGTTGCCCGCGCGGGCCGCCGGCAGATCGAGCGACCGGAAGACCTCGGAAGCGAGGCGCTCGTGGATGTGCGTCGGATCGGAGTGCGCGTTGTTCAGGATCAGGGTGCGCATGCCGTGGAATGGCGTGTCGAGCGCGATCTTGAAGCTCGGCTTGTCGTCGACGGGCTCGAAGGACCCGTGCCCTTTGAGCCGGATCTCGGCGTCGTACGCGATGCCTTCGAGCACCACGACGCCGGCGACCCACTCCCGCGGCTCGTCCCGGAGGTCCTGCAGCGCGAGCTGGGACAGCACGAGGTCGACCTGCGGCGGCACGTCGGCGGCCACGAAGACCTGCTCGAACACGTCACCCGTCGTGTGGAGCTGCTGCTGGAGCGGGACGAGCGGAGCTTCCGGCGTGCAGGCGACCAGCCCGAGGACCGGCAGCCAGCGCATCAGGCGAGCGCGTCGGTGAGGCGTGCGATCATCGAGGCCGCGCGGACGCCGACCTTCGCCCTGCGGTGGGGCGTGAGCACCCCGAACGCCGCGAGCACGTCGGCATCCGCGGACTCGGGGGGCACCTCGCCCGGCTCGAAGCCCTGTAGGATGGCCAGCACCTCGGCCTTCAGGCTCTCGGTGCCGGGCTGCGCGAGCACCCACCGCACGAACCGCCAGGCGAGCTCGGCGTGGCGCGCCTCGTCGTCGGCGATGTCGGACAGTGCGGCGCGGATCTGCGGATCGATCGCCGCGTCGCGCGCCTCGAGCACCACGAGCGTGCTGATCGTCTCGTTCAGGCAGCCCTCGCGCACCACGTCGAGCGTGATGGCGCGCAGATCGCGGCCGTCGAGCGCACCGCCCATGGGCATCGCGGTCGGCTCGACCCGCTGGCCCGCCAGCCGGCTCGCGAGGTCGAAAGCCACCCGGGCATGCCGCACCTCGTCGAGCTGCGCGGCGGCGCATGCCTCGAGCAGATCGAGCGGGGCACCGAGGGACATCAGCTCGAGCGAGAAGCGCGCGAAGGCCGCGATGGCCGAGTGCTCTTCGAGGGCCATGCGCGCCCAGGCGCCGGCCACGCGCTCGCGCACGGCATCGGGGCACGGCAGGGCCTCGACCGCGTCGCCCGTGTGCACGCCCGCCACGCGCACCGCGTCGTCGACGCGGAACGGGCGGCCCATCCAGCCGCCACCGCCACCGCCACCCCAGGGCCCCGAATCACCGGGCCAGCCCGAGTCGAACAGCCCGGAGTCGTTCACGGCCGTCGCGGAGAAGGCGTAGCAGCACGCGCTCACCGCGTTCGGCTCGGCACAACCGCCGGAGACGACGTAGTCGTTTACGTTCGCACCGGCCGCTTCGAGGATGGGCCGGCCCGGGCCCACCTCGTCGAGCGTCGGGCACATCCCGGGGACGAAGACGGTGTTGCAGGCCACGACGTTGCCCCCGTCGAGATGGCCTTCGGGGAACTCGTAGGCCATCACGCCGGCACCGCAGACCGTGTCGAGGCGCTGCATCTGCGAGGCGACCACCTCGGTGCGCCACGACCCGTCGACGGCCACGGCCTGGAGGTAGACCGGCCGGCCGACCTCGGCCGCGAGACCGTGTGGCCCTTCGACGATCTTCTCCTCACCGCCGGCCAGGCCCACGACCACGGGGTTGTGGAGGCCCGTCGGCACGGACTCGACGCGGCCGGCCCCCCGTCGGGTGGAGGCCAGGACGAACACCCGGGTGCCGTCGCTCGGGAGCCCCTCGAGCTGCACCTTCGCCGTACCCCACTCGTGCGGAGCCTCGAGCACCATGAGCTGGCCCGCGGCCACGATCGCCTCGGCGGGGTGCTCGGGCACCGGACCCTCGGGCCGCTGCGCATGGGGCTGGGCCGGGATCTCGGGGGTGCTGCAGCCGACGACGCCCATCAGGGCGAGCAGGCGGAGCTCGAAGGAGTTTCGGGTCACGGAGCCTCCGACACGAGCATTCATCATGCCCGCCGGGGCCGCGACCCGCAAGGCGCTGGACGCTCCGTGGCGCCGGGCTGGAACCCGGTATGGACTGGCGTCAGCTCATCATCGACTGACGAGTGACCTCGAACCCCTCCGGCATCCCGGCCCACGCGGCGAGAACGGCGATCATCGCGCCCAGGCCTCCCGGTAGAACGCGAGCATCGCCGCGAAGCCCTCGATCTCCAGCAGCACGTCGCCCCCGTCCGCGTACAGCGCGTCGGCGTGCACGTGCAGGCGCGGCTCGGCGAACGGCACCTCGTAGCTGTTGAACGTACGCAGGAAGCCCTGCGAGAGGTCGTAGGCCGTGATCCGACCGTGCGGCACGCCCTTCTTCGCCCCCTCCGGGTCGCGGCTCACGGCCCACACCAGGCTCGGGCAGCCGGGCTGCGGGTGCACCGCGACCACGCCCGAGCACAGGGTCTCGAAGGCCTTCGCCCCGCCTGCATCGAGGATCTCGACGTAGTCGACGCTGCGCACGACCGTGCGCCCGTCGTCCATGCGCCAGGCCTCGAGCGCGGCCCGCTGCGTCTCGGGCCGCGCGACCTCGACGGGCTGGCGCGACGCTGGCCGCAGCGCGTCGACCCGCGCGAAGCCGTACGTCTCGTTCTTCTTCTTCGCGAGGCCCTTCAGCTCCTTCTCGATCTGGGCGTGAGGGTCGAAGGTCGCGACGTCGTCCGTGGCCCCGTCGAGGCGCCAGGTCCGGTCGTCGGTCCGGATGATCACGAAGCCGTCGCGCTCCTCGACCGAGGCGTGGTCGTCCGCCACGCTCCACTTCGTCGAGCGGACCGGGAAGCCGATCCGCCCGTCCTTCACGGCCGCGACGCGCCACTGCTTCCCGTCGAGGCCCACTAGCACCCGACCGCCCGCGACCGACCACAGCCGCTGGCAGGAGAGCTTCGCGGTGCCGACCCAGCGCACGTCGTCGTCGGTGATCTCGAGCACCACCGCACCCGGCACGCCGCACGCGACGAGGTGCGAATCGTCCAGCCACACGGCGCTGCGCCCCGCCTCGATGCGGATCCGACGCACGATGGCGTCGGTCTCGAGGTCCAGCAGCACGATCTGCGGGCCGTGCAGGTCCTTCGCGAGCACCGCGGCGAGCTCGCGGGTCGGGTGCACCGCCACGTCCGCCAGCCCCGCGAACGACGGCTCGACGAAGTGCTCGACCGGCAGCTCGCGGGGCGCGTCGGCGCCGGGCTCGAGCACGAGCAGAGCCGGTCGCCGGCCGCTCTTCACCATCACCCGCCGACCGGCGGCGCTCTCGCGGAGCGCGTGCTCGGTCGACCACACCGGCGTGCCGAGGATCGCCGCGACCCCCGGATAGCGCGGCGGAATCGGCTCGATCTCGACCAGGGACAGGGCCATCGGACACCTCGAGGACGGAATTCTACGGCCCCGTGCACACCCCTCACAACGGACATAGATGCGCGCGACAGGAGCGGGCATGGACATCGTTTGGGTCGCCTCCGAGATGGCGCCTTTCAGCAAGACCGGGGGCCTGGCCGACGTGGCGGGGGCCCTGCCGAAAGCGCTCGCGGGCCGCGGACACCGCGTGCTGGCGGTCTCGCCGATGTACAAGGACGTGCCCGAGGCCGTCGACACGGGCATCAAGGTCATCGTGCACCTGTTCGGGCACGACCACCTCGTCCGGTACTTCGCGGTCGACCGCGACGGCGTGCGGTGGGTGCTGGTCGCCCACTCGAGCTTCCGCCGCGAGGGGATCTACGGCGACAGCAAGGGTGCGTACGGCGACAACCTGTTCCGCTATGCGCTGCTCTCGCGGGCCGCCCTCGAGGCCGCGCGCTTCGTGCCGGGGCTCGACGGGCAGTGGCTCGGAGACGACGTCGTGTTCCACGCGAACGACTGGCACACCGGCCTGCTGCCCGTGTACCTCCACGCGCTGTACCGTCCGGCGGGCGTGCTGCGGCGGGCCCGTGTCGTGCTCGGCCTGCACAACCTCGGCCACCAGGGCACCACGCACGCCGAGGAGTTCGGCGGGCTCGACCTCGCCGGGCGCTGGTGGGGCCACCTCGACTTCCACGGCTACCTGAACCCGCTGAAGGCCGGCGTCGTCACGTCCGACGCGCTGGTCGCGGTGTCGCCGACGTACGCGAAGCAGATCATGCACGACCAGGGCTTCGGGCTGGAGAGCGTGCTCCGCGCCCGCCGTACCGACCTCATCGGCATCCCGAACGGCATCGGGCCCGAGTGGGACCCGGCGAACGACACCCACCTGCCGGCGCACTTCGACGTCGACCACCTCGAGGGCAAGAAGGCCTGCAAGGCCGCCCTGCAGCGCGAGCTCGGGCTGCCCGTCCGCGACGTGCCGATGTTCTCGATGATCTCGCGGCTCGACTACCAGAAGGGCGTCGATCTCGTGCAGTCCATCACCCCGTGGCTGCTCTCGAACGACGTGCAGCTCGTGATGTTGGGCTCGGGCAGCAAGGAGTACGAGGCCTTCTTCCGTCGCGCCGAGCAGCGGTGGCCGCGTCAGGCGCGCGGTTGGGTGGGCTTCAACGAAGCGCTGGCGCACCGCATCGAAGCCGCCGCCGACGTGTTCCTGATGCCCTCGCGGTTCGAGCCGTGCGGCCTGAACCAGCTCTACTCGATGCGGTACGGCACGCTGCCGGTCGTGCACGGCACCGGCGGCCTGGTCGACACCGTGACGAATGCGAGCCCGGGCCGCGACGACGCGACAGGCTGGGTGTTCCGCCCCCACGAGGTCGACGCGTTCCAGCAGGCCGTCGGCTGGGCGCTGCTCACGCTCACCCGCTACCCGGCGGCCTGGGCGAAGATGCAGCGCAACGCGATGCTCCGCGATTCGAGCTGGGATCGATCGGCCGCGCTCTACGAGGCGGTGTACGGGAACGTGCTCGCGCGTCCGGTCTGACGGCCGGTATCCGAGGGTCGGGCGACGTCCTCCGCCGCTGACAGCCCACGCGGGCCGCCTGCGCACCGTCTATGCTCGTGGCGTCTGCCGGAGCCTCGATGCTGACCCTCCTGTTCACCGGTCTCCTCGGCGCCGCCGAAGCCGCGACCGTCACGCTCTGTGCCTCGGGGTGCAACCACAACGACTTCTCGAACGCCGTGAGCGCGGCGGGCTCGGGGGGCACGGTGATCATCCAGGGGCCGGGGGTGTGGAGCGAAGGGAGCACCATCTCCCAGTCCGGCTTCACGGTCACGGCCACCGTTCCGGGCGCGGTCGTCCGCTACACAGGCTCGGGCAACCTCTTCAACTTCAACGGGGGCACCTTCGCCTTCGAGGGCTTCACCTTCGACTGCAACGGAGCCGGCAACCTCGGCACCGTGAACGGCGGGAACACGATCGAGCTCGACTGGATGGAGGTGACCGGCTGCAGCGCGAGCCAGGGCGCCCTCTTCAACGTCTCCGCGGGCGTCGTCACCATCCGCGACTCGTACATCCACGACAACTCGACCTCGGGCCAGGGCGGCGTGATCTACGGCTCGGGCGACATCACGATGACGCGCAGCCTGTTCTGCGGGAACACGGCCACCGGGCGCGGGGGCATCTGGTACGCCCAGAACGCCAATCACGACGGCGTGATCCACAACAACATCTTCTTCGACACCACCGGGGGGGACGACGGCGGGCTGTTCTACCTGAGCGCCAACCCGTACGTGCTCGACTTCGAGCAGAACGCGGTCGTGTCCAACACCACCACGGGCGACGAGCTGTTGTTCGTCAACGGCAACGGCACCGAGAACTACGACAGGAACTTCATCGCCTGGAACACCACCGCCAGCTGCATGATCGACGGGCCGGCCCAGAACGAGCTGAACGCGAACCACTGGTACCAGAACACCCCGAACCCCTCCGGGTGCTCTCCGCCCGCGCTCGGCAACAACAGTACGTCCGCCGACCCGGGCATCACCGAGCCCGGCAGCTGCGACCCGTCCCTGTTCGCGCTCGCGAACAACCCGCGGTTCGCGGGCCCGTTCATGGGTCCCGACGCGACTGGAGGCGCCTGGGACGACGCCGATTCCGACGGCTACATGCGCATCTTCGACTGCGACGACACCAATGCGCTCACCCACGACGGCGCGACGGAGATCTGCGACCTCGAGGACAACGACTGTGACGGCCTGGTCGACGAGGGCCTGAACTGCAACGACAGCGACAACGACGGCTACACGATCGCCGAGGGCGACTGCAACGACAGCAACCCCAACGTGTACCCGGGGGCCCCGATCATCGTCGGTGACGGGCTCGACAACGACTGCTCGGGCGACAGCGAGGAGTGCTACACCGACGCCGACGGCGACGGCTACACGGGCGGGATCATCAGCTCGTCCAACAACAACTGCAACCAGGGCGGCGAGTCCACCACCGACGACGGCGACTGCAACGACACGCCGGGCGCCGGAGCCGCCATCCACCCCGGAGCCGCCGAGATCTGCGACGGCATCGACAACGACTGCGCCGGGGGCGCCGACAACGGGCTCGCGTTCGCGAACTACTGGCCGGACTCCGACGGCGACGGCGAGGGCGACGATCAGGCGACCCCGACCAACGCCTGCTCCGCTCCGTCGGGGCACGTGACGAACGGCCTCGACTGCGACGACGGCGACGCCGCTATCCGTACCAGCGCGAGCGAGGTCTGCAACGGCGTCGACGACGACTGCGACGGCGCGATCGACGACGGGCTGGCAGTGGTCGACTACTGGCCGGACGCCGACGGCGACACGTGGGGCGCGAACGTTGCGGCGACCCCGGCGTGCAGCCCGCCCGCGAACAGCGCCACCCGCACGGGCGACTGCAACGACACCGTGGCGGCCGTGAACCCCGCGGCCAACGAGATCACGTGCGACAGCGTCGACAACGACTGCTCCGCCGCGACCCCCGACAGCCCCGACGGCGACGGAGACGGCGTGGGGATGTGCACCGACTGCAACGACGCCGACCCGGCGCGGTTCCCGGGCAACCCCGAGATCTGCGACGGCATCGACAACAACTGCAACGGGCAGTCCGAGGAGGGGCTGACGTTCGTGACGTACTACACCGACCTCGACTCCGACGGGTACGGCGTGAACGGCACGGGCACGAGCGCCTGCACCGTGCTCCCCGGCGCGACGGTCGCGGGCGACTGCAACGACACGCCCGGCGCGGGATCCGCCATCCATCCCGGTGCGACCGAGCTCTGCGACGGCATCGACAACGACTGCAACGGCGCCGCGGACTTCGGCGGCGGCGGGCAGGAGGTCGATGCCGACAACGACACCTACCTGCGCTGCGAAGGCGACTGCCGCGACACGGATGCGGCCATCCACCCCGGTGCGACCGAGGTCTGCGACGGCAAGGACAACGACTGCAGCAACAACGGCGTCGTCACGCCCGACGAGGTCGACAACGACAACGACTCGTACGTCGAGTGCGCCAACTGGGTCGGCGCGAACACCTCGATCGACGGCGGCGACTGCGACGATGCCGACTCCGACCGCTACCCGGGCAACCCCGAGGTGTGCGACGGCGTCGACAACGACTGCTTCGGCGGCCCCGACGACGGGCTGCTGTTCACCGACTACTGGGTCGACGTGGACGGCGACGACTACGGCGACGAGACGGCGAGCCCCACGAGCGCCTGCCAGCAGCCTCCGGGCACCGCCGACAACGACACCGACTGCGACGACGGCGACAACGGCATCCACCCCGGGGCCGGCGAGGCCTGCGACGGCATCGACAACGACTGCAACGGCCAGGTCGACGACGGCATCACGAACCGCGACTACTACGCCGATGCCGACGGCGACGGCTACGGCGCGGGCCCGAGCACGGGCAACGACTGCCAGCCCCCGAACCCCGGCGACGTGCCGAACGACACCGACTGCAACGATGCCGATGCGAACGTGAACCCCGGCGAGCAGGAGGTCTGCGACGCCGTCGACCACGACTGCGACACGAACCCCGAGAACGGCCTGCCGCAGTCGAGCTGGTGGCCGGACGTCGACGGCGACACGTTCGGCAGCGCCGCCGTGATGGCCATCCAGGCCTGCGCGGCGCCGCCCGGCATGGTCGGCAACAACGGCGACTGCAACGACGCGCTCGCGTCCATCCGCCCGAACGCCGCCGAGATCTGCGACGGGATCGACAACGACTGCGACACGCTGATCGACCTCGACGACGGCCTGCCGTCGCAGACCTACTACGACGACCCCGACGGCGACGGATGGGGCGACGCGACCGACCCGGGCGTGGAGTCCTGTGCGCCGGTTCCGGGACTCGTGTCGCTGTTCGGCGACTGCGACGAGTCCGACCCGTCCGTGAACCCGGGCCAGCTCGAGGAGTGCGACGGCGTCGACAACGACTGCAGCGGCATCCCGGACGACGGGCTCCCGGAAGTGTCGTACTGGGACGACGTGGACGACGACGGATTCGGCGGGCTCGGCGCCCCCGCGGGTCAGGCCTGCGAGCCGCCGGCGGGCACGTCGGATGTCTCGGGCGACTGCGACGATGGCGACGACACGATCTACCCGGGCGCCGTCGAGCAGTGCGACCAGCTCGACAACAACTGCAACGGGCTCGTCGACGACAACGTGGCGACCACCGACTGGTTCGTCGACGCGGACGACGACGGATTCGGCGACGAGAACGGCGTCGCGACCGCGGACTGCCTGCAGCCCCCGGGCACCGTCGCCAACCGGCTCGACTGCGACGACGACCCGACCACGGGCCCCGACGTGAACCCGGCCGCCACCGAGATCTGCGACGGCATCGACAACGACTGCGACGGCGACATCGACGACGACGACCCCGATCTCGACGGCAACCTCTACTACCCGGACTCCGATCAGGACGGGTTCGGCAGCTCGCTCGTGCCCGGCCTGAACGCGTGCAGCGCGCCGCCCGGGTACGTGGGCAACCGGCTCGACTGCGCCGACGGGAACCGCACCATCAATCCCGTTGCCGTCGAGGCGTGCCCGGACGGCATCGACAACGACTGCGACGGTCTGATCGACGCGGACGACCCGAACTACACCGACAGCCCCGTGACGTACTGGTTCGACCAGGACGGCGACGGGTACGGTACGCCCTCGCTGACCGTCGAGGCCTGCTCGGGCGACGCGCCGCTCGGGTACGTGCCGCCGACCGTCGGGCTCGACTGCAACGACGGGGAGTTCGCGACGCACCCCGGCCAGGTCGAGGTGTGCGACGGGCTCGACAACGACTGCGACAACGTCGTGGACGAGGGCTTCGCGACGAATCCGTACTGGCCCGACGCGGACGACGATGGCTACGGCGATGCCTTCTTCACGCCTCTCGAGGTCTGCGACCCATCGCTGGCCTTCGGGCTCGTGGAGAACGGCGACGACTGCGACGACAGCGAGCCCACCATCCACCCCGCGGCCGTCGAGGTCTGCGACGACGGGGTCGACAACGACTGCGACGGCACCGAGCTCACGACGACGACCTGGTGGCTCGACGCCGACCAGGACGGCTTCGGAGCGATCGCGAACCCCCTCGACGCGTGCGACCAGCCCATCGGGTACGTCGACGATGCGACCGACTGCGACGACGGCGACGGCGACGTGTTCCCCGGTGCCGCCGAGGTCTGCAACGGCATCGACGACGACTGCGACCCGTCGACGGTCGAGGTGCTCGTCACGTCGTGGGCCGACGAAGATGGCGACGGGTACGGCGACCCGGCCGAGACCACCGAGGCGTGTGACGTGCCGCCGGGCTTCGTCGACAACGACGACGACTGCGACCCCGCAGACGCCGAGCTGAACCTCGACTGCGAGACGACCACCCGCGGGAAGACGGGCTGCAACTGCGACAGCACGCCGGTGCCGTCGGGCCTCGGCCTGCTCGCGCTGCTCGCCCTGCTGGGCCTGCGGCGGCGTAACGCGGCGTAATGGCGGCGTTCCGCCGCGCGCGCGAGCCTGGGCTCGTGGAGGGAAGATGCGTACGACGTTGACGCTCGCGCTGCTCGTGGGCTGCCAGCCATGGACCGAGGAACGGCTGATGGAGTACGCCGCCGAGCAGGAGTGCGACCACCTGTGGCGCTGCGACGACGGCTCGGGCTGGGTCTCGCTGGGCTCGAAGCGCGACTGCATCGACGACCGTCGGAGGGACTTCGAGGAGAGCGTGGTCGAGAGCGCCGAGAACTCGGGATGCACGCTCGACTTCGTCCCGTCGGCGGCGCCGGCGTGTGCCGAGGAGCTGCGGCGCTACTGGGACCACGCGTGCGACACGGATCCCGAGCTCGACGTCTACGCCTGCGCCGACGTGTGGTCGATGATCTGCAGCTGACGGAACCCCCGGGCTCCAGCGCTGTCCGAACGGGCATGTGGTGGCTCGCGGCACTCGCGCAGGACAAACCCGAAGGCGAGCTGCCCGTCTACGAAGACGACGCGCCGCACATCACGTGCTGCCCGAGCCGCGACGCCATCGAAGCGCCGATCCGCGCGCGGCTCGACGCCTTCCGGGCGTGTGGCGCGACCGTCTCGACCACGGCGGTGCCCGCGAAGCTCGGCTGGACCGTGCGGGAGGACGGCACCGTCGCGGACATCGAGGTCGACCTCGGCCATGGCGAGGCCCTCGATGCCTGCGTGCACGACGTCATCGCCTCGCTGGAGCACCCGGCGCCCGGGTGCATCGTGATCGTGCGCTACCCGATGACCTTCGCGCCCTGACGGCGCCGCCGCAGAGCGAGCCACAGCGGCAGCAGGCCGAGCCACGCGGGCGCCGCGCCCCCCGTCGAGCTGCAGAACCACAGCGCTGGGCCGCTCTGCGTGGTGGGCAGCGGAACGGGGTCGCCGCCCAGGGCGTCGCCATCCGCACAGTCGTCGTCGATGCCGTTGCCGGGGATCTCCTCGGCGTCGGGGTTCACGTCGGGATCCGTGTCGTCGCAGTCGTTCGCCAGCACGAAGCCGTCTTCGTCCTGGTCGAGGTCGTTGCCGTCGCAGGACTGGTCGACGCCGTCGTACCAGACCTCTTCGGCCCCCGGGTACACGTCCGCATCGGTGTCGTCGCAATCGGTGTCGTTCGCGACCTCGCCGGGCTCCGGCAGGCAGCGCTCGAACGGGGAGTCGGGGTCGCCGTACCCGTCGCCGTCGGAGTCCTTGTACCAGGTGGTCGTGTCGGTCGCGCCGGCATCACCGTCGCCCGCGCAGTCCTCGTCGACGCCGTCGCACGTCTCGGGCGCTCCCGGATGGATGCCGGCGTCGGCGTCGTTGCAGTCGCCCGCCTGGTCGGCCGCACCATCGCCGGGGCACGCGACCACCGCGGTGCCCGCGACGCCGAAGCCGTCCTCGTCGGCATCGACGTACAGCAGCACCGCGTCGGACGCATCGTCGTCGACGCGCCCGTTGCAGTCGTTGTCGTAGCCGTCGCACACCTCGGGGTTGCCGGGGTGCACGACCTCGTTGGTGTCGTCGCAGTCGGAGGTGTTCGGCACCATGCCGCTCGGCGGAGCACAGGCGTAGAACGGCGCCACGGCCCCATTCCCGAACCCGTCGCCGTCGTCGTCGGGGAACCACGCGCCCTCGTCGCTCGCACCGTTGTCCGCCACACCGTCGCAGTCGTTGTCGATGCCGTCGCACACCTCGAAGTTGTCGGGGTACGCGTCGGGGTCGCCATCGTCGCAGTCGCCGGACGCCTGCACGCTGCCCGGGATGGGCGCACAGCTCGACGTGGGGGTGCCGGCGCCGAACCCGTCGTCGTCGCCATCGACGTACCAGTCGAGATCGACGGTGTTGTCGTCGGCCACGCCGTTGCAGTCGTTGTCGAGGCCGTCACAGGCCTCTCCGGCGCCCGGGTAGGTGTTGGGGTCGCCGTCGTCGCAGTCGGTGTCGGTGGCCTCGGTGCCCGGCGGCTGGGAACAGTCGGCCACCGCGGTGCCGGCACCGTACCCGTCGTTGTCGAGGTCGGGGTACCAGTCGGTCGTCGCGAGGCCCTCGTCGGCCGTGCCGTCGCAGTCCTGGTCGAGGTTGTCGCAGACCTCGGTCGCTCCGGGATGGATGCCGGCGTTCGTGTCGTTGCAGTCGCCGCCCTGGGAGATGCGGCCGACGGGCTGCTGGCACGAGACGACGGCCTGCCCGCCGCCGTAGCCGTCTGCATCCCCGTCGAGGTACCAGTTGCTCGTCGGGACGCCGTTGTCGGCCCCACCCACACAGTCCTGGTCGACCCCGTCGCACACCTCGGTCGCGCCGGGGTGGATGCCGGGGTTCCCGTCGTTGCAGTCGCCCGCGACGCCCGCGGTGGCGGGAGGCTGCGCGCAGGCCTGCACGGCCGTGCCGGCCCCGTAGCCGTCGCCGTCGACGTCCGGGTACCAGCTCGAGACGGGCACCCCCTCGTCGATCTGCCCGTCGCAGTCCTGGTCGACGCCGTCGCACACCTCGGACGCGCCGGGTCGGATGCCGCTGTCGGAGTCGTCGCAGTCGGCGTGGTTCGCGACGTCGCCCGGGTTCGGCGCCTGGCAGTCGTTGCCCGTGGAGGGCCCGGCCCCGAAGCCGTCGCCGTCGTCGTCCGCGTACCAGTCCTGGCTGACGGTGCCCTCGTCGGTCATGCCGTCGCAGTCGTTGTCGATGCCGTCACAGGCCTCGGCTGCACCGGGCCGGATGCTCGCGACCGCGTCGTTGCAGTCGCCGCCCTGGCCCGCCGTTCCGGGAGGCTGCGCACACGACGTGGTGGGCGTGCCCGTGCCGTAGCCGTCGCCGTCGGCGTCGGTGTACCAGTCGCCCGTCGGCACCCCGTCGTCGGGCACCCCGTCGCAGTCCTCGTCGACCCCATCGCAGGTCTCGACCGCGTCGGGGTTGATCGCGGAGTCGTCGTCATCGCAGTCGGTGTCGTCGTCGACGGTTCCGGGGGGCTGGATGCAGGCCGTGATGGGAGACCCCGCCCCGAACCCGTCGCCATCCACGTCCGCGTACCAGTCGGAGCCCGTCCCCGTGGAGTCTTCGTCGATGCGGCCGTCGCAGTCCTGGTCCACGCCGTCGCAGGTGTCGTCGACCACGCCGGGCCGGATGTCGGGATCGGAGTCGTCACAGTCGGGCCCGGCCAGATAGCCGTCGCCGTCGAGGTCGATGCTCTCGCCCGCCTCGGGACCGCCGAACGCCCCGATGTCTGCGGTGGACCCGTCCGGGTCGAGCACGAACGGGTCGCCCGCGTCGATCAGGGGGGAGCCCGCCTGGGGCACGAGGCCCGCGACGGGCTCGCACGAGCCGGCGAGGGGATTGAACGACGTGAACAGCGGGTCCTGCCCCGAGAAGCTGTTCGACCCCATCGAGAAACCAGCGGTGTCGTCGTCGTTGTTCCAGTACGCGTTGTAGTCGGCGTCGATCGAGCTCGACCCGGCCCAGACGGCCGTGTCGTTGTAGGCGAACACGTTGTGGTGCAGGTCGATCGTGCTGTCGTCGAGGTCGAGCGCCTCGTGGGGCCCGTGGCTCAGGACGTCGTTGAACTCGAAGTCACCCGTCGTCTGCCACGAGGAGTGGGCGTCGGCGTACCACTGCGCGCCGTTGTTGGAGTAGACCGAGTTCGTGATCCACCAGTCCGCCTCGGCGAACCCGCTGCCCCCACCCCCGTTGTCGGCGTAGTTGCCGCAGAACAGGCTGCGGTGCACCTCGGTGGTCGTGTGGTAGCCCGCGAGCCCGCCCCCGATCTCGCCCGCGTAGTTGTCGTGGAACGTGCAGTCCTCGACGGCCGCGTAGCATTCCTCGACGTCGATCGCGCCGCCGTACTGCGCGCTGTTGTCGGTGAAGGACGAGTTCAGCACGACGAGGTCGACCCAGTACGTGTTCAGGGCACCGCCGTTGACGTTGACCGCGTTCCGGACGAAGCGCGACCCCTCGACGAACACGTCGCCGCCGTCGTACGCGAGCACGGCGCCCCCGTACGACGGCCACCCGGTGGCCAGGTTGTCCTCGAACGTCGAGTCGTGGAGCTCGATGTAGGACATGTACGAGTCGATGGCGCCGCCGCCCCAGTCGTCGGCGGTGGCCACGTTGTCGTAGAACGTGCACCGGGTGCAGTCGAAGTACCCCTCGTGGATGTGGGCGGCGCCGCCGTAGAGCGCCCGGCCGCGGCCCACGACCATGTCGGTCGCCTCGAGCCCCGCGTACTCGACGAGGATGTGCGCCCCACCGGTGGATCCCGGGTTGCCCGTGGGCGTCTCCATCCGCACGCGCTCGAAACGCGCGCTGCCCCCGTTGATCACGGCGACCGTGAAGCCCTCGCTGCTGGACGGCGAGCCGGCGCCGTTCACGAGCTCGACGTCTTCGATGCGCGCGTCTTCGCCGGTGATCCGGAGCGCGCGGCCCTGGCCCGCGCCGTCGAGCGTGAGATCGCTCACCCGCACGTCGTCGCCGTTGATGCGGAGCGCGGCGGAGCCGTTGCACTCGAGCACCGTGAGCCCGACGCCCGCCCCCTCGATGGTGATGTCGGGCGTGTTGACGGTGAGCTGCCCGACCCACGTGCCGGGCCCGACGAGGATCCGGTCGCCCGGGGCGGCCGCCGAGAGCGCGGCGGACACGGACGGATAGCCGCCCGGCACGGCGAGGTCGGCGGCGGAGGCGGTGAGCGCGAGACCGAGGACGATCAATGGAGGGCTCCTCGCTCCGATGATACCGCCAGAATCGGACCCATGGGCGGCAAGTGGCGCCACGAGGTCGCCCAGAGGTAGAGTGCGCCCATGTCGAAGGCCGATGAGCGGTTGATCGCCTCACTCCTCCCCGATCCCCTCCTCCGGGAGCGCGCGGTCGACTACCTCGAGCTGGCGAACGCCGAGAGCCCCCTGTGGGACGGGCTGCACCAGAACCTCGCCCGCGCCGTCCGGCGCTTCGAGCGACTCCAGATCGCGACGGCCTACGCCCGCCTCCACCGGACGGACGATCCCGCCCTCGAGCGCTCCCAGGATCTGCTCACCCGCAAGACCGCGCTCGAGCTCCTCGAAGCGCTCGGCGACACGGGGGTCGGCATCGCGAAGCGCCTCGACGGCATCGATCTGCACGCGCTCCCGAACGTGGTGCTGCGCGCCCTCGCGTCCGAGGTCTCCGAGACCGACGCGCTGTTCGAGGCGTCCGGGGCGTGCCGAATCGCGGCCACCCGGCTCGAGACGGCCATCCGCGAGGCGGGCGACGGCCGCCAGGCGCCGATGGAGATGTTCACCGCGCACCTCACCGCAACGGCGTCCATCCTCCAGGGCGCGTGGGCCGACGGGCTCCCCGGCGGTCAGGCGGCCCTCGCCCTGCTATGGGTCGCGTCGCTCGTGTCGCTCGGCGATCTCGAGAACGACTCCACCACCGAGCACTACTCGGCCTGAGCCGAGGGAGCGGCCTCATGCGCCACGTCATCGCCGGTCCCCTGCCCCACTCCGCGGGCGAGTGCCTCGTCTGGGCCGAGGGCTCGGTGCTGGCGCGGGCCCCGGTGCTCCAGGAGCGGTTCGAGGTCGAGCTCGAAGACCCGCCCCACCGGGTGGCGGTCGAGCACCGCGTCGACGACGAGGTGCGGCGCGCGTGCATCGCCGAGCTCGACGGCGAGCGCACCGACCTGTCGGAGATGACGCCGGGCTCGACGCTGCGCGCCCAGGCGTGGCGCGCGGCCTGCGAGCGCGGGCTCGGCGACCGCATCCACCTCGTCGAGGCCCTGCTGCCCGACCCGATCGGCGATGCCGTGCGCCGGATGCCGCGCGCACTGCGGTTCCAGGCCCGCGACCAGCTCCTCAAGGCCCTGCGCGTCGCCATGCACGCCCAGCGCTTCGACTGGCGCTGGGACGAGCTCGAGCCGGCACTGGCCGAGAAGCTCGCGGCCCCCGTGCGCACGTTCGTCGTGACCGGGCTGTGGCGCTCGGCGCTGCGGGTCTCGGCGGTCGATCGGCCCCTCGTCGAGCTGTGCGAGCCGGCCGCGGCGGCTTTCGAGCAGCGGGCGTGCCGACTCGCCGCGCGCCTGCTCTCCGATGCCCTCGCCCCGGTGGGGGTGTCCGTGCCCGACCCCGCGGATCACCGCGGGAGCGGTTGGTCGATCGCCATGCTCCTCGCGCTGCGCCCGCGCGCCAGCGACCCCGAGCGCGAAGGCCAGCTCATGACGGCGGCCAGCGTGTGCACCGAGATCGCCGTGGCCATGGACCGCGCGCTCGACGGGATGGTCGCCAGCGCGCTCGAGCGCGACGATCCGGCCGTGCTGCAGGGCACCCTCGCGCACCAGCTCCGCGCCCTCGAGGGCTCGCTGCACGAAGAGCTGGGCGCAGCGGCACCCCACGTGCCCGGGTCGTGGACCGGGCTCGCGGCGCTCTGGGTCACGAGCCTCGTCGGGCTCGGGTTCAGCGAGGACATCGACCGGTCGACCGAGCGCTACACCTTCCCGTCGTACGAGTAGGCGCGTGGACCGCCGCCTCGCCGCGCTCGCTGCTCTCCTGCTCGCCCTGCCCGCCCGGGCGATCATCGTCCGCGACGACGTGCTGGACGCCGACTACATCGTGGACGACGCGGACTGGCCCGCGCTGGTGACCCTGTTCGAGCCCGACGACTGCCTCGGGACCCTCGTCGATCCGCGGCACCTGCTCACCGTCGCGCACTGCGCCGTCGATCTGGAGGTGGGCGGAACGCTCGACGTGGCGGGCACGCCGTACGCGATCGAGGCGGTCCGCCTGCACGGTCGCTGGCGGGACCGCGACACCTGGGACATCGCGATGGTGGAGCTCGAAACGCCCGTCGAGGGCGTCCTCCCGCTCCCCATCTACCGCGGGGACGCCGAGCGGGGCGCGATCGTCGCGCTGCTCGGGCGCGGCCTCACCGCCACCGGCCTCGTCGGCGAGGAGGGGGCGAGCAGCGACGGGCGGCTCCGGCGTGCCACGAACGTCGTGGTGGCGGTCGACGACCAGAACCTCGAGCTCGTGTTCGATCGGCCCGGCGAGCCCGGCGTCACCGACCTCGAGGGGGTCGGAGCGTCCGGCGACAGCGGGGGTCCCGTGCTCATGGACGTCGACGGAGAGCCTGTCCTCGTCGGCCTCAACTCGTTCGGCGACGGCGGAGACGGTGGGACCGGCGTGGGCGAGTACGGCGCCCACGACTACCAGACGCGCCTCTCGCGCTTCGCCGACTGGATCGACGCCGTGCTGGCCGGGCGCGATCCGGGCGACCGGGGCGGGTGCGCAACGGTCGGGGCCTCCGGCGGGCTCGCGTTCGGATCGGCGTTCGTCCGGCGGAGGCGCTGAGTCCCGGTTACCCCCGGGTCCCATGCAAGGCCTCCCCCGAAACGTCGTCGCCACCGCCCTGCTCGCGGGGGTGGTGAGCCTGATGTTCGAGCTGCTCCAGGTGAAGCTGCTCTCGTTCTTCATCGGCAAGAGCATGGACGTGCTCGCCATCCCGATCGCCCTGCTCGGGCTCGCGATCGGGTCGATGTTCCGGCACTTCGCGTGGCGCGGCGACCCGCGGGTGCTGCTCGACCGCGCGTCGGTGGCGACACTGCCCGTGGCCGCCGTCAGCCTGCTCGCGCTGTTCGCCGCCGCGAACCTCCTGTTCCCGAACGTGCACGTGGCGTACGCGACCCCGGGCACCGAGGCGGCGAAGATCGCCGTCTACGGGCTGGTGGGCCTTCCGCCGTACGTGCTGTTCGGGGCGCTGCTGTCGACGCTGTTCGCCTCCCACCCCGAGCACATCGGCGGCCTGTACTTCGCTGACCTGGCGGGGGCCGCCATCGGCTGCGCCCTGCTGCCCGTGCTGCTCACCTGGCTCGGCCTGCCCGCAGCGATCGCGGGCGTGCTACTCGCCGCGTTCGCCCTGGGCGTCGCGCGAGCGGGGTCGACGCGCATCCGGGCCCGCCTGACGGGCCTCCTCGCGGTGCTGCTGATCATGGTGGCGACCGGGATCGGCTTCCGCGAGCACGTCAATCCCACGGTCCTCGCCAGCGTCTTCGGCGACCTCGTGCGCCAGGGGGCCCGCGAGGCCGACGTGCGCTGGAACGCCATCGCGCGCACCTCGCTGCTCACGCACGCCGGACGCGAGAGCGGGCGGTACGTCGTGGTCCAGGACAACGGCCTCTCGAACGTCCAGGTGACGCCGTGGCGCGAGGAGCCGCGGCCGGAGGCGCTGATCCACAACGGCCAGCGCGCCCTGCCCTGGCGGATGGGCCTCGAGCCCGAGGACATCCTCGTCACGTTCGCCGGGATGGGCCGCGACATGGTGATGATGGACGAGCTGGCGGGCGGGACGGCTCGAATCACGGGGGTCGAGCTGAACCCGACCGTCGTCGCGTGGGCCAGCCGACCCGACCTCGCGCACACCCGTCTGCCCGCGTTCCTCGCGCGGCCCGGCATCCGGCTGCTCGCCCGCGAGGGCCGTGACTTCCTGAACACCGACGCCGGGCAGTACGACCTGATCTTCGTCGCCAACAACGGCGCGGTCCACGCGGGCCGCACGGGCCACACGCGCAAGTTCCTCGACACCGAGGAGGCGATGGAGGCCTACCTCGCGCGCCTGAAGCCCGGCGGCATGCTCATGTTCATGAACCAGCCGGTGATGGAGAAGCTCCGCTCGCTCCGCGCGATCTGGCAGCGTCAGGGCCGGCGCGACTTCACGAACTGCGTCTCGATCTTCGGCGACGATGCCCAGCCGATGATGGACACGCTCCTGTTCAAGCCCGACGCGATGTCGATGGCCGACCGGGCCGTGGTGGCCGAGGCGGCGACGGGCTGGGGCCTCGCGCCGCTGATGCTGCCGAACGGCCACGGGGTGCCTCGCATCGAGCGCATCCTGCACGCCCCGCTGCGCGAGCTGCCGGCCACCACCGACGACCGGCCCTTCACGCAGGCGATCGACTGGCGCTCGTTCCGCATCCTGCCGGACCCCGACCGGGTCGCGAGCCCCGTGTACGTGAGCGGCTGGGCCAAGATCTTCACGGTGGTGCTGTTCGCGCTGGTGAGCGCCGTCGTGGCCCTGGTGGCCGCGGGCATCGGCACGCCGGAGCAGCGGGTCCCGGCACGATGGGTGGTGTACCTGCTGCTGTCCGGCGTCGGGTACATGTGCGTGCAGATCCCGCTCATCGCGAAGACCGAGCTGCTCGTCGGCAACCCGCTGTACGCCGTGTCCGTCAACCTCGCGGTGTTCCTGGTCTTCAACGCGCTCGGCGCGCGGGCGTTCGAGACGCGTCGGCCGCGCCAGGCCTTCGTCCTCGCCGGAGCCGTGGCGGTGGCGACCGCGGGCGCGCTGCTCGCGATGTCGGCGACGGTCGGGGCGCTGCTGTCGACGCCGCTCGTGGTGAAGATCGCCTGCGTCGCCCTGTTCGTGGGCCCCGTGGCGTTCGTTATGGGCATGTTCTACCCCTGGTGCGTGAGCGAGCTGACGCGCCAGGGCCGCGAGGCGGCCATCCCGATGACCTACGGGCTCACCACGCTGGCCTCGGTGCTCGGCAGCGCGTTCGCGATGGCGGCCGTCGTGAACCTCGGCTTCACGCGCGTCATCGCGCTCGGCGTCGCGCTCTACGTGGCTTCTGCCCTGCCCGGCATGCGACGCTAGCGGTCTCCCGGAGCGCGAATGACGATCGACGAGGCCGCAGAGCGACTGTCCACCGATGCAGCAGGCGTCCGGAAGCTCCTCGCCGAGGGCCGGCTGCGGTCGGGCGCCGGGTCCGACGAGATCGACCCGTTGAGCGTCATCGAGGTGCTCGCCACGCGGATCTCCGAGGCCACGTTGATGGCGACGGCGGCCGACCGACAGCCGTTCGTCGCGGCGCTCGGCGTGCCGATGTCGCTGCTGCTCTGGGTGCTCTTCGGATTCGTGTTCCTGTTCGGGCTCGCCGACGGGCAGCCCATCGTCCACCCCGCCGCGATGGCCGCGATCACGGCGGCCTGGCTCGGCGCCACGGCCGCGCTGGCCCGGTGGGGCGGGGGCCTCGGGACGATGAACGGCCTCGGGGTCGCCATCTACGGCCGGCGCGACAGCCCGGCCGGGAAGGTCGGTACGGCCTGGCTCGTCGCGATGTTCGTGCCGCTCGTGCCCCTCCGGTCGTACGTCGTGCTGCAGGAGGTCGAGCACGAGCGAACGATGCACGGCGGCGGCACGAGCTACCGCCTGGCGGACGCCCCGCTGTGCTGGCCGCAGATCGTGCCGATCTTCGTCGGAGTATGGGCGGCGATCGCCGCGGTCACGGCGTGGCTCGCGTTCGGATGAGGGCCCGCAGGGTCACCGCGACGGCAGACGCGTAGAACGCCACGAGGCCGAGCGACATGGCCACCGAGAAGGCAGGAGCGCCCGTGATTCCGAGCAGCGCGATCGATGCGGCCGCGAGGAGCGCGGCGCCGCCGAGCACCCGGTGCTCGCGGATCCCCGTGACGCCCACGGCGCCGAGCGCCACGGCGAGGCACGCCCACTTCGACCACGTCGCGAGGGGAAGCGCGGCGAGGACGTCTGCGCCCGAGCCGCCGCGGCCGAGCTCCGAGGTCAGGTCGAGCAGCACGAGGTTCTCGCGGATGTCGGTGGGGATCGTGAGCAGCGCGGCCGCCATCCCGGTGCGTGCCGTCCATCGGTGGAGCGGGGTCGACGCATGCCCGAACGGCCACAGGAGCGCGCACAGCAGCCCGCCGTAGAAGAACGGGAACGCCATGTCGAAGGCGTGTCCGCGGTCGAGGGCCGCCCGGGCCGTCGCCGCGTCGGGACCCGCGATCGGCGCCACGTGGGCGGGCTCCGTCGCGAGCTCGAGGCCCAGGATGGCGCCGCCGTAGCCTCGTGAGAGCCCCTCGACCTCCGGAAAGAGCAGCATCAGCAGGACCGCCCAGACCGCCGTACCGACCGCGAGGGCCACGCGCAGGCGCGCGCCGTTCACGGGTATCCGATGGCCGGGGTCTTCCCGACGTACGTGTCGTCGGTGAGCTGCTCGACGAGGAACCGCGCGACGTCCGCCCGCGCCACGGCCGTGGACACCCGCCCGTCGAGCGCCACGCGCCAGCCCCCGCGTGCCGGCTCGTCCTTGAGCTCGCCCGCGCGCACGGCCGTCCACGCGACCCCACTGGCGGCCAGCGCCGCTTCGAGGCCGTCCTGGTCGGCGAGCAGCCGGCCCAGGATCACGGGGGCGACGAAGAACCGCACCGGGAACGGCAGGGCCTGGCGGCTGTCGCCCGCGCCGAGACCGCTCATCGCCACGATCCGGCGCACGCCCGCGCCCTCCATCGCGGCGACCGTGTTGCGGGCCCCGTCGGTGCGGAGCGTGGACCG
>JACKET010000003.1 GCA_020632875.1 Alphaproteobacteria bacterium | reverse complement strand
ATGGCGTCGAGGTCGCCGCGGGCCGCCGCCAGCGCGAAGAGCTGCGTCACGTCGGCCGCCGTGAGGCCGTCGCCGGGCAGCGCCTGCTGGAGCGAAGCGAGCGCGGCGTGGGCCTGCGCCTCGCGGCCCATCCGCTCGAGCAGCAGCGCCTGGGCGTACAGGAGCCACGGAGAGTCGGGCCGGGCGCGCAGATCGGCCTCGACCTCGGAGAGGTACGTCTCGTCGAGCTGCTCCACGCGGCCCGGCGCCAGGTAGGTCTTCCCGGCGGGCCCGCCGAGCGCCCAGTGCACGATCTGGCGCGCCCGCGCGCGGGACCGCCACGCCTCGTCGCCCGCGGCCCGCGCCTCGGTCTCGAGCAGCTCCCACCAGCCGAGCGCCCACAGGGCGTCGAACCGGTCGGCGCCCTTCGCGCCGGCCCGCAGCACGCCGAGCCAGTCGCCGCCGGCCTTCGCCTTCGCCAGCGGCACGGTCGACCGGCGCGCGTAGAGGCGCAGCTCGGCTCCGCGCTCCAGCCCCACGAGCAGGTCCTGCCCGAGCAGGGCCGAGCCGTCGAGGTTCTGCGGGGCGTAGGGCCCCGTGCCGTCGCGCGGATAGGCCTTCTCGGTCGCCCCGCCGCGGATGGCGGCGATCAACGCGTCTCCCTCGAAGACGAGCAGCTCGCGATCGAGCCCGAGCAGCACGAGGTCTCCGCGCTTCGCACACGCGCGCGGCTCGTCGTAGCGGCGCCCGCTCCACACGTCGAACTCCATGGGCCTCGACCAGAGCGCCTCGCCGACCCGCAGGTCCGGGGTCACGGTCGAGAGCGTCACCGTGCGCGCCTCGATGTCGATCCACGACACGACCGGGGTGCCCTTCTCGTCCGTCCCGCACGGGACGGCCCGCTTCTCACCGGCCCCGAACTCCCCGCGACGCAGGGTGTCCGCCGCTTCTGGAGGCCCCCACTCGCGCCCGTCGAAGCGGCGCACGCGGTCGCGCTGGCTCGACGCGAGCCACCAGGTGCCGTCGGGCAGGTGGTACACGCCGGACGGCGTGGGCGGGTCGACGGGCCCGAGCGCCGGGGTGATGGCGCCGCTCACGAGGTCGGCGCGCTTCACGCCGAAGGGCATCTCGTAGTACGTCAGCGCGCCCCCCTCCGCGACGAAGTGGCCGGAGACGCCCATCGTGCCGAGCTGGACGTGCTGCCAGGCGTCGCGCTCCAGCACCCCCTCGCGCGTGATGCGGGCGAGCTCGCCGGTCCCGTGGACGATCCACACGGCATCGGCGTCGGCCGACCACGCCAGCACCGACATCGAGCGCTGGATCGGGCTCGGCGAGCGCAGCGAGTGCACGGGCACCGTGGCGACGTGCAGGTACGCCCCGTCGGCATCGAGGGGCGGGGCGGCGAGCGCGGCGGCGAGCAGGAGCATGCCGGGAGGCTAGCCCGGCAGCGGGTCAGCGGCAGGTGCCGCTGGCCCAGACCTTGGCGCTGAAGCCGGTCGCCGTGGGAGCGACCTGCTCGGTGCCGCCGTCGGTGTGGGCGCCACCGATGCCGAGCTTCTGGCACTTGTGGTCGAGGACCGTGTCCGCGCGGCTCCACGCGGCTTCGATGGCGGCTTCGGGGGTCGCGGCCTCGGCCACGACGGTCACGTCCATCTCCGGCATCGGCTGCGCGGGCGCCGTGGTCCACGAGAGGGCGAGGGCGAGGGCGTAGGCGGCGGCCATGAAACGGGTCATCTTCGGGGCTCCTTCTCGGGGACGGTGGTTCCGTCCCGCACGAAGAGCATCGCCACGTGCGGCGGCCCCGGACAGGCGGCGACCGCTCACCGGTCGCGGGGACCGTTCATCGGTCGGATCCGCGTTCGGGCCTCCCGACGAGCGGTTAGGAGGCGCCATGTCCCACACGCTCGAATCCGTTCGTCCGATCCTCGAGAAGGCCCGCACCGTCGCGGTCCTCGGCGCGAGCACGCACCGCCACCGGGCCGGGTTCTACGTGCCCGCGTACCTCGTCGAGCACGGCTACCGCGTGCTGCCGGTGAATCCGATGCACGTGGGCGAGACGCTCCACAGCCAGCCCGTTCGCGCGACCCTCGCCGAGATCGACGAGCCCGTCGACCTCGTCGACGTGTTCCGCCGTCCCGACCAGCTGCCCGCACACGTCGACGACCTGCTCGCGCTGCGGCCGGCGGTGGTCTGGTTCCAGCTCGGCATCCGCAACGATGCCGTGGCCGAGCGGCTCCGCGCCGAGGGCATCGAGGTGGTGCAGGATCGCTGCACGCTCGCCGACCACCGGCGGCTGTTCTGATGCGCGCGCTCCCGCTGGTGCTGCTGGCCGGGTGTCCGATCAGCTCCGAGCGTGCGGCCGAGCGGTGGGACACGTGGGTCGACACGCACGCCGACTGCGAGCAGACGAGCGATTGCGTGGTGATCTTCCCCGGATGCCCGCTCGGCTGCGCGACGACCGTCGCCGCCGAGCACGAAGAGGCGTCGCTCGAAGAGGCCCGTCGCATCGTCGCGGCATACGAGCGGGTGGGGCGCACCTGCGAGTACGACTGCATCGCCCCGCCCGACCCGACGTGCAGCGACGAGGGTCGGTGCGTGTTCGTGGAGTAGTCTCCCGCGCATGATCGCGTTCCTGCTCGCCGCGTGCTGCCTGCCCGCGGGTCCCGCATCCACCCCTCCCGCACCACCCGCTCCGGCGGCGTCGACGCCTCCGGAGCCGGCACCCGCAGAGCCCGCGCCCGCTTCGGACGCGCCGCTCGCGATCACCGCGAGGGCACCGCAGTGGCCGGCCGGGCCGAGGCTCCTCGTCACGATCGCGGAGGCCGATGGGTGCGTCTGGAAGGTCGCTTCGCCGAGCGGCACCGTCGAGCTCGCGCGGTCGGCCGAGTGCCCGGGCGCCGTCGTGTGGAGCCGCGAGCTGCTGCTCGCGAAGGTCGGCGAGGCCACGCTGTCCGTGCCGTGGAGCGGCGGGGGCGCCACGCCGGTGCCCGAGATCCCGGGCGCCGACTGCCTCGTGCCGTACCCCGCGGCGACGGGGAAGCTCCGGCGCGTCTGCAGCCTGCCGGCCGGAGAGGGCTGGATGCTCGACGGGAAGCCCGTCCCGGTGGGTTCCGTCGAGGGGTGGACGGCCTACGGCCTCGACGGGATGAACGTCGTGCCGCCGCGTGGCGACGATGCCGACATCCATCTCGTGCCGTGGGGCCTCGACGCGTTCGCCGCGCTCTACGAGCTCGACGGAGGCGCGTGGAAGCGCCTCGCCGCGCTCCCGACCCGCACCGACGCCGGCGACACGCCGGGCACCTCGGTGCTCGATCCCTTCCTCGACGAGGCGAAGGGGTTCGTCTCGACCCCCGAGCTGCAGGCGTGCTGCGCGTGCGGCCAGGACTGCGCGATCGACGATCCGGGCACCGAGCCCGCCGCCGTCGGCCTGAAGAGCCCCGAGTCGGTGGGCTCGCTGCCGGTGGGCACGGGGGCCGTGTGGTTCGAGGTGGTGTTCGGCGACACGCCCCACGCCCAGGCGCCGGTGACGTACTGTCACGACGCGGGCTGTGCACAACGCGTCGCGTGGGCGACCGTCGGAGACCTCGTGGGCATCGCGCCCCGGGGCGACCTGGTGCTCGTCGGCACCGAGTACAGCGGGGCCGGCGCGAAGGTGTTCCGCGCGAACGTCGAGGCGCCGGTGCTCGACTTCCCGGGCGCGACCCTCGCGGTGTGGCTGCCCGACGACGCGCTCCCGCCCGTGCCGTAGCCGAGATGGCCGTCCGGGTCGGGCGCAAGGTCCGCAGCCGCTCGTGGATGTTCACCGCGATGGTGAAGGTCGCGATGGCCTTCGGGATGGCGCCCGCCGTGCCGCTCGGGCTCGGGCTGGCCTTCGAACGGCCGTGGTGGGGCGTCGTGCTCCTCCTGCCGCTGTTCCCGGTGTTGCTGGCCGCGTTCCTCCGCCCCACGAAGCGCATCCCGGAGGGGCCCGTCCACGAGGTGGGGTACAGCCTCGGCCACCACTGGGCCGAGATCGGCGACGAGACCGTGTGGGTGGACGCGGCGACCGCACGCGAGCTGACCACGTGGACCAGCGCGGAGGTCGAGCCGCAGCCGACCCTCGCGGGCTTCGTGCTCGACGTGCCCGCTCCGGCGCGGCGTCTGCCCGAGGCCCAGTGGGTGGTCGGGACCGCCCACCGGGCGCTCCAGGTCTTCGCCCTGCTCGTGCTCCTCGGCGGCACGCTCGTGAGCAACGGGCTGCTGGAGCTGGGGCCCGGGCTCCACGTGGCGCTGGGCGCCGCGGCCGCGGGGGAGGACGTGGTCGGGTTGCTGTTCCAGACCGGGATCACGAGCCTGGTGGGCGCGTTCTGCGCGAGCGTGGCGCTCGCGATCCTCATGATCCCGTACCACCTCCTCACCGCGCTCGGCCTGGGCCTCCTCCGAAAGGACGGGACCGCCACGCGGGTGGAGCTCGAGGGCCGCATCCTCTCGTGGGGAGATCAGCGCTTCCACCTCGCGGCGCCCGGGCGGCGCGTGCACCTCGACTGGGACGGCTCCGGATCGGTCCTCGTCCTCGAGAGCGACCGCGAGCGCTCCACGATTCGCGGGCGTCACGCGGAGCTCGTGTGGCTCGAGTCCGCTCTGAACGCGCTGCCTGTCGAGGACGTGGGTGAGGAGGCCGTGCCGGAGGGCCTCGCGAGGCTCAGGGCGGCGCGGGCCCGCGAACCGGGCTGAGGCTGGCCCGGCGATTGCACTGTCGGACGGCTCCCGGACAGGAGACCTCGCATGCGAATCCAGGACCTCGCCCAGCCCGCGCCCGTCACCGTCGATCGCGACACGCCCGTCGTCGATGCCGCGCTGCGGATGCGCCGCTTCCACGTGGGTGACGTGGTGGTCACCGAGGCCGACGGCGCGCGGAAGCGCCCCGTGGGCATCCTCACCGACCGCGACATCGCCATCGGCATCGTCGGGCCCGCTGCGGACGTGGTGGGCGGCCTCACGTGCGGTGACGTGCTCTCGACCCACGAGCTCGTGACGATCGACGAAGACGCCGACCTCGAAGAGGCCGTCGAGCTCATCCGCGCGCACGGCGTGCGGCGCCTGCCCGTGACCGACGGGAACGGCCGGCTGCTCGGGATCGTCACGCTCGACGACCTGATGCAGCACTACATCGGGCAGCTCGGCAAGCTCGCCGACGTCGTCGCCCGGCAGCGGGCCAAGGAGACCCGCGAGCGGCCGTAGCGCCGCCACGTGCGCCATTCGTGGTTGAATGGCGCCCATGGGCGGGCCCTCCGACACCTGGAGCGACGACAACGAGCCGTCGGACACCGCGGATTCGACGGTCGATCTCGGCGGTCCGACAGAGCGCGCGAAGCCCACGACCGACGCGCCGCGCTACGGGCCCCCGCGGCTCCTGGGCGAAGGCGGCATCGGCGCGGTGTTCGCGATGCACGACAGCCGCCTCGGGCGCGAGGTCGCGCGCAAGGAGCTGAAGCCCGGCGCGTCGCACCGCACGCTGCGGCGGTTCCTCCGCGAGGCGCGCGTCACCGCCCAGCTCGAGCACCCCGGCATCGTGCCGGTCCACGACGCCGGCGTGGATGCCGACGGGCGGCACTACTACACGATGAAGTACGTGCGCGGCCGGTCGCTCGGCGACGCGCTGGCCGACGCACACGGGCTCGCCGACCGGCTGCGGTGGGTCGACAGCCTCGTGGATGCCGTGCAGGCGATGGCCTACGCCCACAGCCGCGGCGTCATCCACCGCGACCTCAAGCCCGACAACCTGATGGTCGGGGAGTTCGGCGAGTCGCTCGTCGTGGACTGGGGCCTGGCGCGGGCGCTCGACGACCTCGACGACCGCGACCCGACCGACGAGTCCCCGCCCGACCGCCCGCTCGACCTCGGCGACTCCGCGCAGACCGTGCAGGGCGGCATCTCCGGAACGCCGTCGTACATGGCGCCCGAGCAGGCGAAGGGCGAGATCCTCTCGCCCGCGTCGGACGTCTTCGGGCTCGGCGCCATCCTGTACGAGATGCTCACGGGCGCTCCGCCGTACGGGCGCGGCGCGGCCATCGAGATCCTGCGACGCGCCGCGAAGGGCGTCTGGCGGCCGGTGCGCGACGTGCAGCCCGACGCGCCTCCCGAGCTCGCCGCGATCGCCGAGAAGGCCCTCCAGCCCGACGTCGCGGCGCGGTACGCGACCGCGGGCGAGATGGCCGCCGATCTGGTGGCCTGGCAGCAGGGCCGCCGTGTCGGCGCGCACACCTACACGTCCCGCGAGCTGCTCCAGCGCTTCGCCGCTGCATATCGCGCACCGCTCGCCGTGCTCGCGCTCGGGCTCGTGGTCACGGCCGGCACGGGCTCCGCGGGCTGGTACACCACGGCGCAGCAGCGAGACGCCGCCGTCCAGGCGCGGGCCGACGCCGAGCGGGCGCTCGCGACCTCGTACCAGGCGCGGGCGTCCACGGCGCAGGACGAGGGCTTCGGCCTCGAAGCGATGCTCCTCGCGGCGGCGGCCCTCGAGACCCGCGAAGACCCCGACTCGCGCGGGGTTCTGGCCCGGTTCCGCCAGACGCCCCAGCTCGCGTTCGAGGCCACGATCGAGACCGCGTGCACCCGGCTCGTCGAAGCCGGCGAGGACTTCGTCTGCAGCGGGGACGGGTGGATCACCCGGCTCGATCGCGAGGGCGCCGTCCAGTGGAAGGTCGAGCACGAGGGGCGTGTGCTCGAGGCCGGTTCCGGCCTGGTCCTCGTGAGCGACGTCGACCGCAGCCTCCTCGCGGCGCTGTCGGACGGCGATGGCCGCGAGCTGTGGCAGATCGCGGGCGCACCCACGGGCGGGCTCGGCCCCGACGGGTCCGTCTGGGCTGCGGGCCGCGAGCGGCTCGTCATCCGGGGGGCCTCCGAGACCGTGGAGCAGGCAGGGCCCGGGTCGCTGATGACGCGGTTCCGCGTCCACGACGGCGCGATGTACGGGCTCACGGTGTCCGGCAACCTCTACCGGTTCGACCCCTCCGGCGCGCGGACGACGGTTCGCTCCGCGCGCCAGCAGAGCTTCGACTTCGACTTCGTGGGCGCGCTCTCCGTGGTCGTGGGGGAGACGGTCGAGGCGCTCGATGCCGATGGCCACGTCGTGGCGACGCTCCCGTCGACCCAGACCTCCTTCTCGGTGGCCCCTCGTGGGGAGCGGGTCGCGGTGCTCGACGTCGGCGGCGGCCTCGCGCTGTGGGCCCCCGCGGAGGGCATCCTGCACGCGCGCTCCCGGACGCACGCCGGGCCCGGCTCGGCCGTGTTCACGTCCGACGACACCCTCTGGGTGGGCGACGTCGACGGGCTGCGGCGGTGGCGGGTGGAGCCCGGGATGCCCGACGTGATCGACATCGGCGTCCGCTCGAAGCAGCTCGCGCTCTCGCCCGACGGCACGCGCGCCGTGGCGTGCGGCCAGCACGGGTTCCTCGCGGTGCTCGCGCTCGAGCCGTTCGACGTCCTGTGGCTCGAGGCCTCGGATCGGGGCACCGACACCGATCTGTGCGGCTGGGTGGACGGGACCCGGATCTACGCGGGCCCCGAGCGCGAGACCCCCGGAGTCCGCGATGCTGCCACCGGGGCACCGGTGGGGCACCTGCAGCCGGGCGTGCGCGGTGGGGTCGCGCTCACCGCAGAGGGGGGGTGGGTGCTGCGCCCACCGGCCGACGCCGCGCACTGGGTGCTCGAGAACAGCGTCGACGGCCGCCGGCGCGATCTGCCCGAGGTCTCGTTCGTCACCGAGGACAGCGGGCGGGTGTGGCTCCAGGACCCCGAGGGCCTGCGCGAGGTGCGGCTCCCGGAGGGCGACCTCGGCCCGGTGGTCCATCGGATGGGCGCCGACGAGCGGTTCCTCGCGGTGTCCGACGTGGGCTACGTCGCCCGTCACGGCCAGCTGGCGGAGTACCGCAGCGGGGCGGGGGACGTGCGGTGTGCGCTCGGCTCGGTCACGGGCCCACCGACCTTCGCGGGCGACCGGCTGCTCCTGCCCCGTGCGGACGGGGTGATCTCGGTGGTCGGCCTCGAAGACGGCTGCCCCACCGTCGCCGAGCTCCGCGGTCACACGCGGCGCATCGGCAAGCTCCACGTCGTGGGGCGAACCCTGTACTCCCACGGCTGGGACGGGGAGATCCGCCGCTGGGATCTCGGCGCGCTCGACGCGGACCCGGCGACGCTCCGCGCCGAGCTCGAGGCCCGCACGGGCCTCGGTCTCGTCGACGGCGAGGTCGTGCGCGTCAGGGAGTGACGGAGAACGACCCGCCGACTGCGTAGGTCTCGATGGGCGAGCCCGCCGTGTCGATCTCGAGGAACGTGGACGCGCCGCCGTTGTAGTAGGCGACCGGGTACACCGTGCCTTCGCCGACGCCCGTGAGCCGGACCGTGATCTGGCCGCCCACGGGGAACACGCCCGTCGGGCTGGCCGGGTCGTCGGTGCCCGCGGGCACCGTCTTGGCCGGGGGCACGTCGGCGCCGTTGACCTGGGTGATGCTCGCGACGTTCTCGGACGGGCCCGCGTCGGCCGCGCCGTTCGCGTCTTCGTCGATGAACGTGCCCGTCTGGTCGGGCCCGGTGGTGAGGTTGTCGGCGTGGACGAGCGTGATGCGGTACGCCTGCGTGTCGGACAGGCCGCTGATCGTGTAGTCGTAGTAGCCGTCGACGGCGACGGACTGGGGCGAGTCGGGCGAGATGACCGGCCCGACCGGGTCGGGGCCCTCGACCGTGAGCGAGCCACCGACCGCGTAGGTCTCGATGGGCGTGCCGTCGGCGCCGACCTCGAGGAACGTGGAGGCACCGCCGTTGTGGTAGACGACCGGGTAGATCGTGCCGCTGCCGATCCCGGTGATCTGGAGCGTGATCTGGCCGCCTTCGGGCCAGATGCCCGTGGGGTTGGCCGGGTCGTCGCTGACGCCGGGCACCGTCTTGTAGCCGGGGATCCAGTCGCCGCCGTTGACGTTGGTGATCAGCGCGACGGCCTCGGAAGCGCCCGGATCCGCGGCCCCGTTGGCGTCGTTGTCCTGGAACGTGCCCGACCCGTCGCCCCCCGCGCTCACGTAGTCGGCGTGGACGAGCGTGATCCGGTAGGCCTGCCGGTCGTCGACGCCCGTGATCGTGTACGTCGCGTAGTCGTCGTACGGGATCGTGGTGGGCGTGGTGACGTCGAAGGCCGGGTTCGACACGATGGGCGTATCGAGCGGATCGGTGTCGTCGGGCCCGGGGTCGCATGCGGCAAGCACGAGCAAGGCAACGGGTAGGAGGCGCGGGGCGTTCATGAGGACTCCAGGATGGAACCCGGGGATTGTCGCCCATCGGGGTGGGTCGCGTCCACCCGCGCGAGAGCACACAGTCGACGTGTGCGGTCTCGCACACCCTGTGGCACGAGAGCCGCCTGCGCAGGACTTTTCCCCACCGGCACGGTTTGTGCTGTCACCCGACCCGATGGAGGACCGATGTGGATGTTGCTGAGCGTGGCGCTGGCCGCTCCCGCCGACGAGGAGTCGGTGCGGGACGGGATGGCGGCGCACTGGACGGCCGCCGAGTCCGCGCGTGACGCGGTGATCGCCGGGAACGCCGAGTTCGCGCGTCGCGTCGCGCGTGCGTGGCTCGATCGCGAGGCGCCGGACGACCCGCTCCTGCGCGACGCGCGCGACCGCCTGAAGGGCCCGTTCACGCAGATCGCCGACGCGAAGACGGTGGCCGAGGCGGGCGTGGGCGTGGGCGCCCTGGCCGGCGCCTGTGGCGCGTGCCACGCCGAGGCGCGCACCGACCGTAGCTACGAGCCTCCGACGCCGCCGAAGTCGAAGTCCGCCATGCAGCACCATCGCGCTGGTGCCGAGTTCATGTGGGCGGGGCTGATCGCCAACTCGCGGCCGCTGTTCGAGGCGGGCGCCAGCACCCTGGCCTCCGGGAACCTCGCCGTCGACGGGTTGCCCTCGGGCACCGAGCTCGAGCGCACGGCGGGGGAGCTCGAGATGCAGGTGCAGGACACGGCCGCGCGGGCGCGCCGCTCGAAAGACCCGGCAGAGCAGGCCCGGCTGTACGGGAAGATGCTCGGCACCTGCGCCACCTGCCACCAGCTCACGCATGGCGGTCCCGGCGATGCGGGCCTCGCGAAGGTGCCGGGCGACGCGCCGCTGGTGTCCGAGATGCACGAGCGCTTCGCCACGCTCGCGAAGGCGCGCGCGGCCGTCGAGAAGGGCGATCTCGAAGCCGCGAAGGCCGAGGGCACGGCGCTGCTCGACCTCCCGCCGCCCACGGGGCTGCCGCTGCGCCCCTGGCGGCCGTGGGTCGTCGACGTGCGCGCCCGGGCCGCCGAGCTCGCCGAGGCGAAGACGGTCTACGACGCCGCGGTGGCCACGGCTCGCGTCGCGTCGAGCTGCGGCGCCTGCCACACCGCGGTCGAAGCGGGCCCGGCGGTCCCGCGCCGCGAGGATCTCGAGGGCACCCCGGGCGACGGCGCCGACCTGATGTGGCTCGCCCTGTTGACAGAGTCCAACGAGGCCTGGACGCTTGGCGCTGAGCTGGCGGGCCGCGCCGATATCGCCGAGACTCCCGCCGGTGACGCCCGGGCGCGCGCCTTCGCGCGCTTCGTCACCCCCTCCCACTGACCGAAGGAACCCCCATGCGAATGCTGCTTGCCCTCGATGTGAACGACGAGGCCGGGCCCCTCATCGAAACGGCGGTGAAGTGGTGCGAGCGGCTCGGCGCGACGCTCGATCTCGCGTACGCCGAGACCTACCCCTTCGGGCTCTCCGTGGCCGACGACCCCACGCTGTACGCCGAGTTCGAGCGCCAGTGGGAGATCGTGCAGCAGAAGCACGGCGAGGCCGCGAAGGCCGCGCTCCAGCGCGTGCCCGAGGGCGTGCGGGGCCGTGTGCACGGGCTCGTCGGCGCCCCCGACGACGCGCTGGTCGAGCGGTCGGGCGAGTACGACGCCCTGATCCTCGCGACCCACGGCCGTCACGGCCTGCGCCGCCTGTGGGAGGGCTCGGTCAGCGAGCGCGTCGTGCGCCGGGCGGAGTGCCCGGTGCTCGTCCTGCGCCACGACGACCC
This sequence comes from Alphaproteobacteria bacterium, assembly GCA_020632875.1. Classification (GTDB taxonomy): domain Bacteria; phylum Myxococcota_A; class UBA796; order UBA796; genus JACKEQ01. Next base: position 595,358 of record JACKET010000003.1, on the reverse strand, counting down.
CGCGCCGCCCGGCACCGGTCGCGTCATCCTCGGCGTCGACGTCGAGCACGGCACGCCCGACGCGGCCCTGAAGGGCGCGGCGCGGTGGGCCCGCCTGCTCGGCACCCGGGTCGACCTCGTCTACATCGACCCGTTCCAGCACGCGCGGGTGCTCGAGCACCCCGCGCCTCCCGAGAGCTGGCTGAAACACCTCGAGCAGCAGCGGCTCGAAGCGCTCGACGCCCTCGCGGCGAAGCTGCCCGACGACATCCGCGGCGAGAAGCTCTACCGGGCGGGCAACGCCGGGGCGGCCATCTCGCCGATCACCGAGCTCGCCGAGGCCCGCGAGGCCGCGCTGCTCGCGGTCTGCACGCACGGCCGGTCGGGCCTCCAGCGGCTGCTGCTCGGCTCCGTGGCCGAGCGCGTGGTCCGGTCGGCGACCGTCCCGGTGCTCGTCCTCCGGCGCTGAGCCTCAGATCCCCGGGTCGGCGACGTCCTCGTCGAACCGGGACGGGCCCCAGCTCCGCCCGAAGTCCTGCACCCGGCGCCACACCTCGGGCGAGCACTTGTTGCCCCAGGCCTCGAGGCTCACGAGCTGCTCGCCGAGCGGGCCGTCGAGCACGGCCAGCATCGCGTCGTCGTCGAACCCGCACCGCGTGATGCGCAGGTCGCGCAGCGCGGGCATCGCGGCCAGCACGTCGACGGCCCGCGGAGCTTCGATCGGGTTCATCTGCAGGTCGAGGATCTCGACGCGCGGCAGGCGACGCAACAGGCCTTCGAGGGCCGCGAAGCCCGCCTCGAGGTTGAACAGCTCGAGCTTCAGCAGCGCCGGCCACTCGCGGGAGCCGAGCGCGGCGAGCCCGTCTTCGCCGGGCGCCGTGGCCGACACGTCGAGATCCGTCAGCACCGACGGGTCGAGCTGCGCGAGCCAGCGCATCCCCGCCGGCCCCAGCGGGTTGCGCCGGACGTTCACGTGCGTGGCGCCGCGCGGGAGCGGGAGGGTCGCCAGGGCCTCGCCCTGCACGCCCGTCTCGCCCAGCTCGAGCCGGGTGAGGCCGGGCAGCCAGGCCGCGTTCGCGAGCGCCCGGACCCCTTCGCCGAGGTCGGTCTCGCACAGGTCGACGTGGCGGAGCGCCGGGAATCGCGCGCGCCCGAGCGCCGGGCCGGCCTCCTGCCCGAAGCGGTTCCCGCGCAGGACGAGCGTGTGCAGCGCGTCCCAGCTGCCTGCGGCCAGTGCGTCCACGGCCTCGGCGTCGAGCTGGCAGTGCGCGACGTGCAGCACCTGCAGGGTCTTCGCCATGGGCCCGTTCGCGAGGGACCCGAGGGTCGTGCGGCCCGCGTGGGCCCCCGGCAGGCGGAGCTGCTCGATGCGCGCGAGCGTCGTGAAGCCGCCCGTGTCCACGTCCCCGAACGAGGTGCCCTCGAGGTCGAGGGAGCGCAGCCGGGCCGGTCCGGACTCGAACGCCTCTCCGGTCACCTCGCAGTACCGCAGGCTCAGCGACTCCAGGGCTGGCAGGCGCTGGGAGCCGAGCAGCGCGCGGATGCCCTCCGTGCCCACGAGGCTCCCGTCGAGGAACAGCTCCTGCAGCGTGTCGGAGCCGACCTCCGCGAGGTGGGCGAGCGCGGCGTCGGTCACGAACGGGTCGGCGACGTACCCCGACCCGTACGAGCCCATGCCGATCGAGCGGATCCGACCGAGCCCCGCGTCGACGAGCTGCGTGAAGCCCTCGGCGCCCACGAAGCAGTTCGTGAGGTCGAGGGTGTCGAGCTGTTTCACGATGCCGCTGCGGGCGAGCCGCACGGCGCCTTCGTTCTCGATGCCCGCCTGGGCGAGCGACAGGTACCGCAGCCCCTCGACGATCGAGCTGTCGAGCAGGGTGTCCAGGTGGTCGGCTTCGAAGGCGTAGGCCCCGGAGAGCTCGAACCGGCGCACCCAGCCGTGGTCACCGGGTGGGAGGGCGCCCTCCTCGTCGACGGCCAGGTCGACGGAGTCGAGCGGGACCAGCGCCCGGAGGGGCGCGAGGTCGAGCAGGCGCTGCGGGGAATCGAGCAGCACGGCGTTGGGGAAGCCACGGTCGAACCGCGTGAGCCGCACGCCGTCGACCTGCGGGAGGTGCCGCGCCCAGCGTTCGCCGTGGCGCGCGAGCAGGACCCGCACGACGTGCCGCAGCACGGCCGCCCGTGCAGACCACGTCGGGAGGCGGTTGAGCTCGCACTGGGAGCGGATGAGCGTCGCCCGATCGGGGTCGCCGTTCTCTTCGAACCAGTCGGCGTAGACGAGCCGGGGCGTATCGGCGTCGGGATCGGCGAGGACGGCGTCGAGCAGGGCCTGATGAGACATCGGAGGGCTCCGGATCAGAGGCGCGCGAAGGCGGGGGCGAGGCGCTCGCGCACCGCGTCGCGGAGCGTAGCCGGATTGCGCGGCGGATCGATCCTCGGGTCGTCGGCGAGGAACCGGCGCCATCGCATCTGCGCAGCGGGGCCGGCCCACCAGGCGCCCGCGAGCACCCGCTCGGCATCGCGCGGATCGAAGCCGCGGCTCGTGAACGCGGCGCGCAGGGCTCCGGCGACGGTGTCGGGGTCGTCGTCGAGTGGGGTGAGCAGCCAGAGGTCGAGCAGGTCCTTCGGGCGCCAGCGCACCTCGCCCCACTCCGCGAGGCCGTGCAGCTTCCAGGCGACCATCGTGGTGCGGGCGACGGCGCGCACGTCGATGGGCGTCCCGACGAGCGGCGCGTACGTGAACGGCTCCGCTGGAGGCACGAGGGGGTCGCCGAAGCCCACGTCCACCGTGACCGCGACGGGCCGGTCGAACGCCACGGCGCGCAGGGCCAGCCGCACGCCCGGGAATCCCGGCGTCTCCCGCCAGATCCCCGTCGCGCGGCAGGCCTCCACCCGGAAGGCCACCCCGTCTCCGACGTCCGCCGCGAGCGGGGGGAGCAGCGCGTCGGCCGTCGCTTCCACGCGGTCGTCGCCCTTCCCCGCGAGGTCGAGGTCGCCTGCGCGCCTCGGGAAGGGGGCGACCCACTGGCGCGTCAGCAGGCTGCCCCGCAGCACGTGCGCGTCCCAGGGGAGCCGACGCAACACGCCCTCCAGCACGTGCATGCGGAGGGCGTCTGCGAGATCGAGCTGGCGGGCCTGCGCCGCGGCGGCGAGGGCGTCGATCAGAGCGCTTCGTACTCGATGCGCACGACCTCACCGACCTCGGGGGCGTTCGCGACGAACTCGACGGAGTTCGTGACCGGGTCGTAGACCCAGTCGGACGCCGGGACCGGCTGCAGGTTCACCGACACGTTGATCGTGGCGGGGTCGGCGGGCACGGAGAGCGGGAAGGTGTCGAGCACGACGGAGGCCTGGGCGAGCAGGTCGAGCTGCTCTTCCCACGCGTCGCAGATCGAGAGGAACGTGCCGCCGGTGCCCTGCATCGCCTCGACGTAGCCGAAGCCGGGGTCGGAGCCGTTGCAGCCGTCGGGCGTCGGGCCGGTGATGGCCGAGAGGCGGGTGAGGCCCTGCACGCCGAACTTGGCGTCGACGATGCGGTCGACGAACTGCTGCCAGTAGTTCGGGTCGCCGCTGTCGAAGCCGGGCGACTCGTCGTTCTCGTCGGAGAGGAAGATGGCGTGCAGCATCGCGTTCGGGCGCACGAGGCCCTCGTTGCACTCGCCCGGGCCGGTCTTGCCGACGGCGCGCGCGACCGTGACGAGGCCGCGCTCGTCGGTCTCTTCGTCTTGCGGCTGGACGAGCACGGCATCGGCGAAGCGGTTCGCCCAGTCGGGGGTGTCGGGCGTGAAGATGGTGTCGATGGCGCAGCCCTGGTCGCCGTTCACGGAGATGAGCTGCCAGTCGCCACCCGCGGCCTGGAGGCGGCTCGTGAACTCGGCGATGCGGTAGCCGATCTGCGAGAGCTCTTCTTCCATCGAGCCGCTGGTGTCGCCGAAGAAGATGATGTCGACATCGGAGATCTCGGGCACCACGAAGGTGTCGGTGAGGTCGATGTCGGGCAGGCCGTCGCCATCGGTGTCGATGTTGATGTTCGGCACGCCGTCGCCGTCGGTGTCGATGTTGATCTCGGGCTCGCCGTCGCTGTCGATGTCGATGTTCACGTCGGGCACCTGGTCGCCGTTCGTGTCGATGTCGAGGTCGGGCGTGGCGTCGCCGTCGATGTCGATGTTGAGGTCGGGCTGCCCGTCGCCATCGAGGTCGATGTTGAGGTCGGGCACGCCGTCGCCATCGAGGTCGATGTCGAGGTCGGCCACGCCGTCGCCGTCGGTGTCGAGGTTCACGTCGGGGATGCCGTCACCGTCGGTGTCGACATTCGGCTCGAGGTCGGTCAGGTCGAGCTTCGCGGGATCGTTGGCCAGACCGTACTCGGAGCAGCCAGAGAGCAGGAACGACAGGAGAATCGAGGTCATCACACACCAATGCAAGAAAAGGAGAAGATTCGCCCAGGTCCTCTAGCAATCCCCGTGCCATCCGTCCAACGGCCCTGGACGCCGATTTGACATCTGGTTTGCGACAATTTGATCGCAGTCCTCGATCCCGGCGGGATCGCGGTGGGTCGACCCGCGTTCCGGGCGAGGTGCAGGCCCGGGGTAATCGCGCGCAGCGCCCGCCTGGGGTACGGTCCCGCCCGTGGAGGAAACCATGAAGCCCATCGTCGTCGCCGCCGCGCTGCTCGCAGCTGCTCCGGCGCTCGCCACCGACATCCGCGAGCCGTTCAGCGGCAAGCGCCCCAACACCCTCGAGTTCCACGGCGGCTTCGCCTATTACGGGTACGGGCTCGCCGGCGGGCTGCGGTTCGGCATCCCCATCGTGGACAACGGGTTCATCGGGCCGATCAACAACTCGGTCTACATCACGATCGGCGCCGACTTCTACCTGCTCGGCCGGGTGCCGGGGTACGGCACCGGCGGCGGTGTCGGCATCGGTGTGCCCGTGATGCTGCAGTGGAACTTCTACTTCACCGACGAGTGGTCGGCGTTCGGCGAGGCCGGCATCAACCCCTACCTCGACTCGTACTTCTTCGACGGCAACGGCATCTACACGCCCTACTGGGTCGGCGCGGCCATCGGCGGGCGGTACCACATGTCGAACGGCGTCGCGCTCATCGGGCGGGTCGGCACGCCCTACGCGTCCTTCGGCGCCGAGATCAACTTCTAGCTTCGCTAGGACTCGACGATCTCGAGTCCCGGGAACCGGTGGGCGACGTGGCCGTCGTGGCCGTGGAGCACGACGCGCGTGAGCCCCGGGAGGGCGGACAGGCCGTAGGGTCGGTTCGTCCCGGCGCCGCGCCCTGCCGCGTTCGCGAGCTCGAGCTCTCGGATGCCGGGCTGGACGCCGCCTGCGTCGAGGACGTCCTCGAACGCCTCGACGTTCGGGAGCACCAGCGAACGCAGCCGGCGCGCATGGGGCGCGTAGACGAGCCGTGGCTCGATGCGGTGGCGGGCGTCGAACCGCAGCTCGAGCCGCTCGACCGACGCCCAGTCGACGCTCTGGACGACGCGCTCGAGGTCGGCAGCCCCCACGGGCGTCGCGACCGCACCCACCACGAGGCCGCGCCGGAACCGCAGGCCGTCGCGCAGGAGCGCGGGGCCGAGCTCGCCGACGACCTCGCGCCACCGCTTCTCGAGGGCCTTCTGCCGCTTGCGCTGCGCGGGGGTGCGCGTGTTGCCCGCCAGCGCGAGCTGGACGAGCTCGCCGCGCGGGTCGCCCGCCGACACCAGTAGGTCGGCCAGCACGAGCAGCGCGCCGTCGTCCCCTGCCGCAGCAGCGTGGAACAGGTCGGCGCGGGTGCGAGCTTCGCGCGCCTGGCCCGAGCCGCGGCGCTCGAGGGCCTCGCGGATGCCCTCCAGGGCTTCCCGATCGGAGGCATCGAGGCGCGCGGAGGCCGCGGTGACGCGCGCGTAGCCATGTGAGGCGCGGATGCCCGCCCAGGTCGACACGATGCGCGCCGTGTACCCGCCGAGTCGCGTGGCGAGGTCGGGGTCGGTCGCGAGGACGTGGGCGCGGGTGAGGACCCGCGGATCGGCGAGGCGGTCGAGCAGCGCGAGCACGCCGTACCAGAGGTAGATGGCGCTGGAGTACGGCGGGTCGTCGAACCACCCGAGGACCAGGTCGACCCAGCGTGGATCGGGCGGGTCGGTGCACGCGGTGTAGACCGCGCGGGACAGCGGGTCCTTGGTCATCCGCGTCACGCCGAGGATGCGGCGCCCGTTCTGCCGCGCGTCGCCGGGGTCGAGCGCCGCGAGCCAGGCATCCTCGGGCTTCGCGGGGACCGGGTGGTCCTCGATGTCGAGCGCGGTGAGCTCGGAGAGGAGCCCGGCCGGCAGGGGGTCGCGGGTGGCCCACCAGAGGTCGCGCAGGCCCGTCGCCACGGCGTCCCAGTCGTTGCGGTCGGCGGCACGGGCCACCTCGGTGGCGGTGGGGCAGGGCGCTTCGTAGGGGGCGCGTAGCTTCGCCAGCAGCTTCGCCACCTCTGGCAGAGGCGCCTCCCAGCGCTCGAACAGCTCGGCGGCGTCGAGCGTGTCGCGCTTCACGCACTTCGGGTGGAACCAGCCGAGGTTCGTCGCGCCGAGCTCCTCCGGAGCCCCGAACCGCGGCGCGCCCTGGTCGATGGGCTTGCGGCAGCCGCGGCACCGGCTCCGGCCGGTGACGGCGTGCTCCAACACGAACCCGCGTCCACTCTCGATGCGCATGGCGCAGCGTACTCTGCGCGACATCTGCACGGGGACGGCGCGCCCGCGGCGCTACGGTGGGTGCAGGGAGGCCCGATGTGGTGGATGGCGGTGGCGCTCGGGGCAGAAGCGGTGGTCGTGCGCGAGGTCGAGCACCTCGGCGCGCGCTTCTCGGTGGTCGAGGTCGACCTCGCGCGCGCCCGCATCGACCTGGTGGGCGAGGGGAGCCTCGAGGAGGCCGTCGAGGCGGCGCGGAAGGAGGGGCGGGTCGTGCGGGCGGCCACGAACGCGGGGATGTACCACGCCGACCGCAGCCCCGTGGGCCTGCACGTGCAGCGGGGCGTGGAGCGCGCACCCGTGGTGCGGAACGCGCGCGGAGGGAACTTCGGGCTGCTTCCGAACGGGGTCTTCGCGGTGGACGGCGCGGGGGCGAGTGTGGTGACGACGCCCGAGTGGACCGCGACGTCCGGCTCGACGTGGCTCGCCACCCAGAGCGGCCCGATGCTCGTGATCGACGGCGAGGTGCACCCCCGCTTCGACCCGGCGGGAACGAGCCTGAAGCTCCGGAGCGGCGTGGGGGTGGCGGACGCGGGGCACGTGGTGCTCGCGCTGTCGCTCGAGCCCGTGCGGTTCCACGACTTCGCCACGCTGTTCCGCGACGCGCTGGGGTGCGACGACGCGCTGTTCCTCGATGGGACCGTGTCGGCGCTGTGGACGGAGGACGGGCGGCGCGGGATGCCGGGTGGGCGCTACTCCGGCGTGCTGCTCGTCACGGAAGACGCTCCGCCGGCGGCGCCAGGCCCTGCTCGAACCGGTCCATGAACGCCCGGAAGCCGAGCGCGCTGCCCTCGATGCCGAGGGACCCGTCGGCCAGTGCACCCGCGGCGCTGCGGCGCTGGAGCGCGAGGTCCTTCCACGCCCGCGTGCTCACGTGGGCGGTCGCGAGCGGCTCGGGCGTACCGGGCAGGGGCGTGCCCCAGACCACCTCGAGCACGCCGTTCCGCACGGTGAGCACGGCCGGGTCGTGGTCGGTGAACGCCAGCACCACCGTCTCGTGCACACCCTGCGCGGCGCCGGGGCGCAGGCGCGCGGCCGTGCTCTGCATCACCTGGACGATCGGCAGGCCTTCGACGAAGTCCTCGGCCAGCGTGGGCTCTCCGACGCCCTCGACCCTGCCGGCCCGGCGCTCGCGGGCCGACACGAGCAGGTAGGCGCGGCCGTTCGTGTTGGCGGTGGTCGCGGCGAGGGCCTCGTAGGCATCGGCGAACCGCGTGTTCAGGCCCTGCTCGCCGGACGCTTCGAGCAGCTCGAGGAGCTCGAGCGCCCACCGCGGGTCGTCGGACGCGTCGAGCGCCGCGAGGACGGCCTCGCGCCCGCCCATCGCGCCGATCAGGCGCTTCGCGCGGTCGTCGGGAGGCAGCGGGTACAGCTGCGAGGCGCGCCCGTCGAACCACCCGAGCTCGTTCGTGTAGATCGCGCGGGCCGACCAGTCGAGCTGGCCGTAGAGCTCCGCGAGGGCGGGGTCGCCGGCGAGGGCTTCGGCGGCACCGATGGCGTCGAGCGGCGTTCCCGCGTTCGCCGCGCGCACCACGCTGTCGCGCACCCACTGGATCGCGTCGCGGTACGCCGTGAGGCGCGCGCGCACGCTCTCGCGGCCCTCGACGGGCTCGGTGTGCGACGGCACGAGCAGCGCCGGGTCGCGGGCCCGCATCGCGTCGAGGCTCGCCACCCACTCGTCGGTCGGGCGCGGACGCGTGCCGCGGATGGTGTAGAGGTTCGGGAAGGCCGCGTAGACGTTGTCTCCGGGCAGCAGGACGCCGGCGTCGGGCAGGTGCACGAACAATTGGTCGTCGGTCTCGCCGTGCGCCTCGACGAGCTCGAGGGTCACGCCCCCGACCTCGAGCGTGTGCGTGCCGGAGAACGTGTGGGTCGGCATCCGCGCGCCGCTCTGCATCGCCGCGCGGACGTCGGCCGTGTGCCCGATCGACGAGCAGGGGAGGTCGGCCGGGTCGAGCCCCACGCCGAACTGGCGCGCCGCGCGGGTCGACTCCGCCGGGAGGAACACGCCGTACTGCGCGAAGAAGCGCGTCGTGAAGGCGTCGGTGGCCCAGATCTCGGTGTTCGGCTCGGCCCACACGGACGCCCCGCCCACGTGGTCGATGTGGCTGTGCGTGAAGATCAGCGCCCGGACGGGCCCGCTCGTGACGGCGTCCAGCGCGGCTCGCGTGGCCTCCGACCGCGCCGGGCTCATCCCGGCGTCGATCACCACCCGTCCGTCGGCGGTCTGCACGACGACGGTGTTCGCGAGATCGAAGCCCCGGGCGACGAACACGCCGGGGCTGGGCTCCTCGACCCGCGGCTCCCCGACGACGCCGCAGCGACGCTCCAGGTCGTCGGGGGTCGGGAGCGCCCGACGCGTCGTGGGAGCGACCTCCCCGCCACAGGCCAGCAGCGCGAGGATCAGCATCAGTTCGAGAGGCAGTAGTCGCCAGAGGTCGTGTAGCCCGACGGGCATCCCCCGGTCTTCGGCAGGGCGTGGCCGGCGGAGTCCGAGCTCGCGAGGCAGTAGTCGCCCGAGGTGGTGTAGCCGCTGGGGCACGCGCCGACCTTCTCGACGGCGAAGCGGGCCGAGCCGCCGGGCGCGCAGTAGTCGCCCGAGGTCGTGTAGCCGGAGGGGCACGCCCCGACCTTGCGCACGGCCGAAGCGGGCGGTGCCGACTTCCCGCTCGGCGCGGACGCGCTGCTCGCGAGGCAGTAGTCGCCCGAGCTCGTGTAGCCCGACGCACACGCGCCGCCCTTCGCCACGGCATGCGGAGCATCGGAGCTGCTGGCGAGGCAGTAGTCGCCCGAGGTCGTGTACCCCGACGGGCACGCGCCCACCTTCACGACCGCGAAGTTCGCGCCGCCCGATGGATGGCAGTAGTCGCCGGAGGTCGTGTAGCCGGAGGGGCAGGCCCCCACCTTCGGCAGGGCCACCGGGTCGAGGGCGGCGGCGATCTGGATCAGGAAGAGCATCGTCGAATCCCAGGTCCGGGGGGATGGCGTCGGGCCGCGCTCGACGCATACCCGTTCGTTCCGTTATCCCGCCCGCCCGGGCCGACCCGCTCCCCGTCGGCTCCGCGCGGGAGGTGCCATGCGTCGGTTCGAGAAGATCGAAGGCAACAAAGCCGAATATTGGGAGATCGACCACGACGGCGACGTGGTCGTGACCCGATCGGGCATCATCGGCAAAGCGGCCCGCGAGCGCGAGAAGTCGTTCGTCGACGACATGGCGGCCGAGGTCGACTTCGACAAGCAGATCCACGCGAAGCGCCGCGACGGCTGGGTCGAGGTCGCCGCACCGAGCGAGCCGCTCGCCGACTTCGACGAGCGCGCCGTGTCGCTGCGTCCGCTCGACGGCTCGAAGGCCGAGGCATTCGACGGGGCCGCGATGAAGTACCTGCTGTGGCGGATGGTCGAGGTGCAGCTGTTCGACCGCCACCGCACCCCGCCCGACCTGTCGCGCTGGGGCTACCGCGCGTGGCGCCAGCTCGGGCTCGACGCCGAGCCGACGCCCGCGAGCCCCGGCTACGACGAGTGGGTCGGGCGGATGCGCGAGCTGTCGGTGCGCGATCGCGCGGCGGACATGGAGAGCCACCTCGTGGGCGCCTTCAAGTTCCGCGACGGGAGCCACTGGATCGTGACGCCCGAGGAGTGCGTCTACATCGCGGCCGAGGCGGCCAACCGGAAGCTCAAGCGCAAGAAGGACACCGACGAGCAGGCCGCCTGGCTCGAGCGTTGGTGCGCCTTCCACGCCCGCGCCGCGAAGGCGGGTGGCTACGAGGTCGTGCCGGTCTGACGGTCGGCGGCGCGCGGCGTTAGAGTGCTGCCGTGAGGTTGTCCATCGTCGCCGCCGTACTCGCTCTCGCCGCCGCCTGCGTGCCGGCCGGCCCGCGCACGCTCGTCTACGCGTTCGACGACGGCGAGCCCGAGGGCACGCTCGATCGCGACCGCTGCATCGTGGGGGCGGGGCTCCGGCTCTCGCTCGGCCCCACCGAGTCGATCGCGTTCGACATCGCGTCCGACCAGCAGACGGCGCGCCTCGCCACCTGCGATCTCGAGGGCTCCTCGGTCCAGTCCTGCGGCGTGCTCGACCCCGAGATCCCGCTCGAGATCGACGCCAACGTGGTCACCGGCGTGGGCTCGGTGCCCGTCACCTTCACCGAGACCGATTGCTCCGGCGCCGACCTCACCTCCACGTGGACGATGACGCTCGACGACGGCGAGCAGCACCTCGACGCGTCGGTCGAGCTCGAGTGGGTGCTGCACGACACCCCCGAGTGCGCGGCGTTCGAGGCCCAGGTGCTGCAGGCGTTCCCCGACAGCAGCGGCCGGATCGACGGGTGCATCGTCACGTACGCGTTCGGGGCCACCCAGGTCGCCGAGTGCCGGATCAGCGGCACCGAGCTGCGCTGCGACTGACCGTGTCAGACGCCCGGCACGAGCCGCATCGGCAGGTGCGGGATGCCGTCTTCGTCGTAGCCGGGCCCGCACACGCGGTATCCGAGCGCGCCGTAGAACCGCTCGAGCCGCGCCTGCGCCCCGATCCACACGGGGCCTTCGCCATGCAGCGCCCACAGCCGTCGCCGGCCTTCGTCCATCAGCACGTGGCCGAGGCCCGTGCCGCGCGCGCGGGGGGCGACGATGACGCGGCCGATCACCGGATCGGGCCCCACCACGCCGGGCCCGAACACGCGCAGGTACGCGACGAGCCCGTCGGCGTCGTACCCGAGCAGGTGGTGCGCCTCGGGGTCGCGCCCGTCGAGATCGGGGTAGGCGCACGCCTGCTCGACGACGAACACGGCCTGGCGCAGGCGCACGAGGTCGTAGAGCGCGTCGCGCGTCAGCCCGCTCCAGTCCGTCCAGATCCAGCGATCGACGCCCATCGCGGCCCTCCTAACGCCAGGAGGCCGCGTGCAAAGGGCTGATCTGCACCCCGGCCTCGTCGACATGCTGCGCGCCGACCCCGACGACCTGCAGGCGATCGGGATCCTCGCCGACTGGCTCGAAGAGCAGGGCGAAGCGGCAGAGGCCGAGTGGCTGCAGGACCACCTGCACGGCATGGCCGGGGTCTTCCGCGAGCGGAGCGCGCCCGAGCCCGATCTGCTCGGCGCGATCGACCCGCGCTGGCTCGGGCTGCGGCACGGCCTCATCCGCACGCTGCGCGTGCCCCAGGGCTTCGATGCACACGCGGCCCGCACGTGCCGGGTGCTCGCAGAGCTGCCGCTTGCGCTGGGGCTCGTCGGTGCGAACGTGCCGGACGGGCCGAGCGCCCGTGCCTGGATGCCCCACGTGCGCGAGCACCTCGCCGATCTGCGCACGCTCCGCCTCGGCGCCGACGTCGACCCGGCGTGGCTCGAGGGCTTCGATGGATTGAAGGTCCTCGGGCTCACCGCGCTGGCGTTCGACTGGTCCGGCACGGTGAAGCTGCCGGCGCTCGACGAGCTCGCCGTCGACGTGCGCGGCGACCGGCTCGACCTGCTCGACCACCTCGCGCCCGCCGCCGTCGCGCGGCTCGAGCTCACGAGCGCGAGCTGGGCCGAGGTCTCCCACGGGCCGCTCGTCGCCTTCCTCGGCCGCGTGCCGGTGCAGGCGATCGAGATGCGCGGCCGCAGCGACTTCGCCTTCCGGAAGCCGCTCCGGAACGCGGGCTTCGACATGGTGGAGGAGGCCGACTTCGGCGAGCCCCTCGTCCTCTGGGAGCGCCACGCGTGAGGGTCCCGGTGTTCTTCCATCCCGCGCAGCTCGCGTTCGCCCCGGAGCTCGAGTGGTTCGGCGGGGAGGCCATCGCGCACCCCGAGACCGCCCTGCGCGCGGAGAGCATCGTCGAAGCGCTTCGGGAGGACGGATCCTTCGCGCTGCGCGCCCCTGAGCGCGTGCCCGACGCGGCCATCCGGGCCCTGCACGCGCCCGCGCTGCTCGCCCTGTACGACACGGCCGCGGCCCTGCCCGCCGGAGAGGCCTGCTACCCGGCCGTGTTCGCGCGCGATGCCGTGACTGCGCCCGATCCGTCGCGCCTCGCGAACGCCGGGGCCTTCGCGTTCGACACGGCGACGCCGCTGGCCCGCGAGACCCGCGACGCCGTGCGGTGGAGCGCAGCCTGCGCGCACGAGGCCGCGCTGGCGGTGCGTTCCGGGGCTCCGCTCGCGTACGCCCTGTCCCGCCCGCCCGGGCACCACGCCGGTCGCGCGTCGTTCGGCGGCTACTGCTACGTGAACAACGCCGCCCTCGCGGTCCGCGCGCTGAAGCGGGGGCGCCGCGTCGCGGTGCTCGACATCGACGTGCACCACGGCAACGGCACCCAGGCGCTGTTCTGGCGGGATCCACGCGTGCTCGTCGTCTCCGTGCACGAGCACCCCGACACGTGCTTCCCGTTCTTCGCGGGCCATCCGTCCGAGATCGGCGGCGGGGCGGGGCGCGGCGCCAACCTGAACGTCACCGAGGGGGCGGGGTGCGACGGCCGTCGCTACGCCGAGCTGCTCGACCGCCACGCGCTCCCGGCGCTGCGGGCATTCCGGCCCGACGTGCTGGTGCTCTCAGCGGGGCTCGACACCTACCGCCTCGACCCGGTGGGGCGGTTCGCGCTCGACACGGGGGATCTGGCCGACGTGGGCGAGCGGATCGGAGGCCTCGGCGTGCCCGTCGTCGCGGTCCAGGAGGGCGGGTACCACACGCCCGATCTCGGGATCAACGCGATCGCGCTCCTGGACGGGATCCGCAGGGGTCTCACGCGCGCCGGTCTGGCGGCGGAATAGCGATCCTGCGCTGCGGGTATACTCCTCGCCATGTTCTGGACTGCACTCCTGGTCTCTGCTCTCGCTGGTCCTCCGCGCGCGGCCCTCAAGACCACCGCGCTCATGCCGAAGACCATCCTCAAACCGGGCGATCCGGTGAACATCTTCCTCGCGATGGAGAATCGTACGGACGAGGTGCTGTGGTTCGAGCAGCACACCATCCCCGCGTGCTTCATCCACAAGTTCGCCGAGATCGAGGCGAATCCGCCGATCACCATGAAGCCGCTCCCCGAGGGTGGCTGCGACGCGCCGAGCGCCAAGGTGAAGCCGAACGGCGTGGTGTCGATGACCGTCGACCTGAAAGAGGTCTTCGACCTGCCCGAGGTGCCGTACACGTACTTCACGGTGAAGTGGAAGGATGGCGGCCCCGACATCTACAGCCCGCTGACCCAGCGCACGGGCCCCGTGAAGTTCCAGCAGCCGTTCTTCGAGGGCAAGATCAAGAAGGGTGGCGACTTCTACCTCACGAACAAGACGACCGTGGTGTGGAACGGCCACCAGAGCCAGCAGCCGACCCAGCCGGGCGACCCGCCTTCGCTCGTGATCGACTTCCTCGTCCGCATCCCGGGCACGGGCGAGGCCCCGCGGAAGATCACGGTCCCGCTGCATCGCACGCGGCAGTTCGTGCTCGAGGGCTACACGGTCGAGATCGTCGACCACCAGTTCGACCAGTACATGGACATCCGGATCTACGAGCCGTGATCCCGGCGCTCTTCGCGGCCTTCGCGGCGGTGCCCGAGGGCTGGCGGGACGTTGCGTCCATCGAGAACGTCGCGCTCGACGTGCGCTACGCCACCGACGACAACTTCGTGGGCCGCCCGCTCGACGGGTACGGCGCGCCGGGCGCGTGGCTGCGCGAGGTCCCGTGGGAGGGCCTGCAGAAGGCCGCCGCGGAGGCGAAGGCGCGCGGGTACGTGCTGGTCGTGTTCGACGCGTACCGTCCGGAGCGCGCGAGCCGCGACATGGTGGCGTGGGCCGAGACCACCGGGAACACGTCCCTCCTGCGAGACGGCTACGTCGCGGCGCGGTCGGGCCACAACAAGGGGCACACCGTCGATCTCACGCTGCGCGGGGCGCACGGCCCGCTCGACATGGGCACGCCGTACGACACGTTCGCCGAGGCCGCCCACACGGCGAACGCGACGGGTGCGGTGGCCGGGAACCGCCGGGCGCTCGCCGAGATCATGCAGGCCGGCGGGTTCCGCGGCTACTCGAAGGAGTGGTGGCACTTCTCGCACGGCTCGGGCCCGTACGAGCCTATGGACGTGCCCTACTGAGCTGAAGACGAATCGCTCGAATGCGGGCGGACACCGCGCGTCTACGCGCCCATGCTCCTGCTGTTGACGACAGCGCTCGCGGGCACCGTGCACTTCAGCACCCGCGGCGAGATGGTGTGGCGTGACGGACCCGACGCCGTGGTGCTCGACATGTGGTCGAAGCGCATCGTCGCCGGCGGGGCCTGGTCGGATCTGGAGGCGGAGTACGGGCCACCTGCCCCTCGCGACGACACGCCGTGCCTCTCCCAGACGCCCGCGAAGGCCAGGGTGCTCGCGGAGCGCGACGGGTACTGCGTCGTGCGGCAGGACAGCACCGTGAAGCTGTTCTGGCACGGCATGCGGATGTGGCGCGCCGACATCCCGTCCTGGTGGGGCGATCGGCACACCCAGGTCGTGTTCGACTCCACGATGGTGGTGCTGTACGACGGCAAGACCGCGATGCACGTGCCGAAGGACGGCGACGTGAAGCTCTACGCGATCTCCGCCGGGCACGGCCCGATCGCGCTGCACGCCGACAAGGTCGCGTTCTCCGGTCGTCCCGACATCGTGCTCGACACCTGGCGCCAGCAGATCGTCCCGCTCGGCGAGCTCGAGGTGACCGACGTGCGCTGGCGCGGCGGCACGGTGGTGGGCGGAAACCGCGGTCACGCCGTGGTGTGGGACGAGGACGGCCGCGTGCGGTTCGTCGTGGACGCGCCGGACTACGGCGAGCGCCGCCTCTCCCCCGACGGGCGCGAGCTCGGCCTCGTGTTCATCGGCGAGGACAAGCGCATCGGCCGCATCCTCGGGACCCGGGACGGCGGCTCGCTCGGAGAGTGGGACGTGTGCGCGGACGGGAACCGCATCTGGCCCATCGGAGACGGGCGGATCGTGGACCTCTGCGGGCGGGAGGTCTGGCTGCGCGGGCCGCGTGGGGAGCAGAAGCTCGCGACGCTGCCCGGGACGGGCCAGGTGAGCCATGTCACCGTCGCGGAGTCCGGCGTCCGACTCGTCGCGGGGGAGGGGTCGCACGGCGTGCAGGTGTGGCAGGTCCCGCTGGCGGGCGGGAAGGCGGTCCGCGAGTCGTGGGACGCGGTCGTGGGGAAGGACGGCACGCGGAAGGTGCAGGGCTACGAGGCCGGGACGCCGCGCGAGCTCGAGGTCGAGGACCTGCACGGCGAGCCCGTCGAGGTGGCGACGGCGCGCGCGTTCCGGAAGATGGAGCGCGCGGCGAAGGACGACGGGGTCACCCTCGGCGTCGTGAGCGGATTCCGGACGTTCGCCGAACAGCAGGTGCTGTACGACTGCTACCTCTCGGGGGACTGCAACGACGGGAACCTCGCGGCACCGCCGGGCTTCTCGAACCACCAGAGCGGCCTCGCGCTCGACCTCAACACGCACGTCCCCGCGGTCCGGAAGTGGCTGCGCAGCCGCGGGCGCGAGTTCGGCTTCGCGGCGACGGTCCGCAGCGAGCCCTGGCACTGGGAGTACGTCGGAGGCGAGCGGAATCCCGCGCTGGCCGCGGCGCTCCTGCCGCTGGCCGAGCCGCTCTTCCAGAAGCCCCGCACCCCGTGGACTCCGATGGCCGTCGAGATGGCCGAGGTGGAGCCGGAGCCCGATCCGGCTCCGGGAGGCGACGGAATCGCGGAGAGCCCGTGGGACTCGGTATTCTGAACCGACACGTTCCCCGGTCGACTCACG
Organism: Alphaproteobacteria bacterium; assembly: GCA_020632875.1. Lineage (GTDB taxonomy): Bacteria > Myxococcota_A > UBA796 > UBA796 > JACKEQ01. Next base: position 578,918 of record JACKET010000003.1, on the reverse strand, counting down.
AACGGTCGGGCTCGTCCCAGGCCCACCTGCGAGCGTCCCACTTGCCCTCCACGCCCGCCAGCACGGGTTCGACGAACGCCCTGCTCGCGGACAGGACGTCCGCCAGCTCCGGCCAGGGCAGAACCTCTTCTCGTGCCAAGCGGCGGTAGCGGTCGACCCAGCTCTCGTGTGGGTCGGGTAGAGCGGTGGGGACAGGGTGGCTGCCCCGGAACGCGAAGGTCGCTTCGATTGCCGCGCGAACATCGGAAGCGCGGTGGCCATCGAGTGTCGCGAGCAGGGCGATGTCGGCGAGGTCCTTCACCCGGCTGTTCGGCGTCGGTCGGGGCAGCGTGTACGCGTGGAGCTTCTCGGCGAGGTGAGATGCGGGTGGATAGGCGGGAACGCGCACCGGAGGCACCCCGATGAACGCGAGGATGTCGGTCCCGACGAGCTCGTCCGGTTCGCCGTGCAGGACGTCGCCGTAGACCACATCGACCCCGAACGGGAGTCCGTAGCGCCTGGATGCGAGGAACGCCGTGGCGACGAACCGGAACCCGTCGTAGACCACGCCCTCCCCCTCCACCCTCGGGTTCACCGGGTCGGCCTCGATCGAGAAACGAAGGAAGTCGTCTGGGTCGGGGACCAGCGCTGCGGCTCGCTTCAGCGCCCCCGTTCCCTGTGCGGGGTCGCCGAGCAGTCTGAGATCCATGTCCTTCGTCGTACGAGCCCGGTCGAGTCGCAGCTCGAGAGCGAGACCACCTTTCAGCACGGCGGCGGTGGGGAGCACGTGCTGAATTCGCGCCAGATAGCGCTCCATCACCAGGATCGTGCGCACCCGGTCCATCGGGCGCCGGTGCACGGTGGCGAATGCCCTGACGCGTGCGTCGAGCGCGACCTTGAAGGCGGCTGGCGTCGCATAGGACCTCACATCCATCCGAGACTCTCCGCGGCATCTCGCTGCACGAGCTCAGGTGGCGGCGGCTCGACGCTGATCGGCCAGACGAGGTCCAGCGTCATCGATCGGGTGTCCGACGTACAATCTGCGGCGCGCAGCCGAGCCCCGTGCCTGGCGGCGAGTCGTTCGGCCTCGATGCGCCAATCCGATGGCGGGCGTCGTCGGCAGATTCCCGAGAAGTGGTGGATTCGGTACGAATCGCCGAGGCCTTCGATGGCATCCGGGCGCACGCGTGTCCAACCACCACGCCCATTCGCGAGGTAGGTCACGGCCGGCGCGACCTCGGCGAGGGTGACCAGACCACGCGGGAGCCCTTCACGGATCGCCGAGTCGATGATCGAGGCATCACCGTGGGCAGCTGCGAGGTCGAGGATGGTGCGGACGGGAGTGGTGACGGGAACCGCCCCGACCCAGACGCGTTCGTCGGGGGCGACGTCTGCCATCGAGAGCACGACGCCCTCTGGCACCCGTATCCGTCGCGACGCCCAGGAGAGCGGGACGGTCAGGTGGATGTTCGACGGTAGCGCATCGGAGAGGCCCTGGAGCGCCAGCGCACTCTCGTGGGACACCACCCCCTCGCGGCCCGACCAGAGCCAGGCGACGACGAGGTCTTCCTGCTCGCGCGCGGCTTCGGGAAACCGAGTGAGCCGGTAGATCCCGCGCTGGACACGCTGGAGGTTGCCCGCGCGCACGTGTTTGTGGAGCAGCTGATTCGAGAATCCCGCGTGGGCGGCCTGGTCGACGGAGAACACGCCCTGCTGGCTCTCGGCCAGAACGTGGAGCTCAGTCCACGACGGTGAGGAAGAATTGTCAACCTCAGGTTGATCTGTATTCTTGGCAGTCATTCGTTGATTGTATCCAATAGTTCGTCTACATATTCGATTTTTCTTGGATCATTGGTGATCGGTGCCCGAAGTCCGGACGGCCGAGTTTGCACGAAAGTAAACCAATAGGCCAGTTCGTCGACGTAGCGATGGCCGAAGTGGAGCGGGCGCCCGGCGCTGGCAAGCGGGTGTTGGGTATTCGGCATTTGGAAATTGGCTGTTCGTACTTGATTCTGTCGATCTGTCCGCGTTCGCACACACCGACCACCGACCACCGACCACCGACCACCGACCACCGACCACCGACCACCGACCACCGACCACCGAACACCGAACACCCGTGGAAACCCATAAACACCTGTGCCGCCCCTCCAGTAGGGGAGTCGATGGCACACTCTCCCGCGATGCTCGCTCCCACCCAGCACGAGCTGCTGATCGCCGCGGTCGCCGGCGACCGGTCGGCGCTCGAATCCGTCGCCCGGGCCTGGTGGCCCGAGGTCCGGCGCTGGTGCCTGCTCCAGCTCGGTGACCCGGTCCTCGCCGAAGACGCCAGCCAGGAAGCCCTCGTGCGCCTCGTGCGCTTCATCGGCCAGTACGACCCGGAGCGCCCGTTCAGCCCATGGATCCGGCACCTGGCGCGGAACGCGTGCCGCGATCTGGCCGCGCGACAGTCCCGCCGCGCGGAGCGGGAAGGCGCGCTGCACGATGTCCCCGACACGCGGGACGCCGAGCGGGTGCTCGACCTCTCCCGCGCGTCCCGCCGGGCGCTCGACGCCTTCGGGTCCCTCACGACCCGCCAGCGCGAGGTCTTCGACCTGTGCGACCGCCAGGGCCTCGACTCCACCGAGGCGTCCGAGGCGCTGGGGATCGAAGCCAGCACGGTCCGCGTGCTGCTGCGCCAGGCCCGCCGGGCCCTGCGCGCCCACCTGCTGTCCGGAAGCCCCGATGTGGCCGACCTCGTGAGGGGATCATGACCTGCGAAGAGACCCGGGAGGCCCTGCTGGAGGGCGGTATGGACGAGATCGACGCGCTGGAGCCCCACCTCGCCACGTGCGTGGAGTGCCGTGCCCTCGCGGACCGCATCCGCGCGCACGACGCGACGATCGGACGCGCGCTCGACGGCTTCGCCAGGCGCGAGGGCTTCGATGCGGCGTTCCAGCAGGCCGTCGCGCAGGTCGACCGTGCGGACGCCCCGCCAGCGCTGCGATCCCGGTGGAGCTGGGTGGCGGCCGCGGGCCTCGCCGCTGCGGCCGTCGCCATCGTGGTGTCCCGCGCCCTACCCACCGCGGTGGAGGACGTGTCCGTCGAGGACGTGGCCGAGCCCGCTGCATCCGCGCTGCCCCCGGATCCCGGGAAGGCGGCGGTCGAAGAGGCGGATCGCGCTCGGGAGCGGGCGCGGGCAGCCGTGGACGAGGCGCGCCGGCTGGCGGACGAACGCGCGCTGGCGTCCGATGGCGCGGATCTCACGCCCCTGGAGCCGGTCGCCCTCCTGGGGAGCCTGGCGGCGGAGGACGTGGCGACGCTCGACGCCTGGGTGGAGGACATGGCGACCCCGCCGAACGACCGCGACCGGGCGAGCCGGATGCTCATCGTGAACGCGTTCGCGGCGGGCCAGACGGTCGAGTGGGAGCGGCTCGTCCACCGGCACCTGACGACCCTCCCGGACGACGACCCCGACCTCGCCTACAAGTACGCGCTGCACCTCTCGAAGAAGGGCGTCGCCGTGGCAGAGGACGTCATCCGGTGGTCGGACGTGGCCCTCGACCGTCGCGCGAAGTGGACCGGCAACACGTACATGGCCCGCGTGTACAGCCTCTACAAGATCCGCGCGGGCGCGGCCCAGAAGCTGTGGCAGGCGGCAGAGGACGCCCAGGCGCGCACGCCGTCCGACGCGACGCGCAGCGACGCCTCGGTCGCCCGGGTCCGGACGAAGCGCTTCGCCCGCGAGTGGCTCGACTTCACGCGCACCACCCCCAAGGACGCCTCCGTCCCCCAGGCGCTCTGCCTGTCCGCTGCGACCGACCCGGCGGACTGCGAGTAGGCCGGGCTCCCGGCTACCGATCCGCCACGAACGCCGAGAAGCGATCGACGATGCCGTGCCCGAACGCCAGGATGGCGGGGTCTTCGGTGAACGGGACGTTGTTGTTCGCGGCGAACGCCGGGGTGGCCTCGGGGTGCGGCTGGAAGCCCCACAGCGGCAGGCGCTGGTGCGCGAAGGCCTCGACCGGGCACACGTCGCTGGCGCCGCGCAGCGCGCAGCCGTCGGGCAGGCGCTTCACGACCTCGGCGTGCGACACGATCATCGGGCCCGTCTGCGCGTCGCCCCACAGCCGGTCGGCCATCAGCGGGACCTGGCGGACTCCCTTGAGCTTCGTGCGGTCTTCGTAGAGCCAGCCGACCTCGCCACCGAGCAGGTGGGCGAGCAGCTGGTGGCCGTAGCACAGGCCGAGCATGGGCAGGGTGTCGAGGCGCGCGGTGAGCCATGCGTTGAGCGCGACCTGCCACGGCTCGCGGTCGTTCACGGAGGCTCCGCTGCCGAGGATGACGACGCCGGCCGTGTGTCCCTGGACGCGCTCGAGACTGTCCATGCCGTGCTGGGCGGGCAGGTGGTAGGTCGTGGGGAGCGGGCTGTTCCGGCTGATCCGGTTGTAGCAGTCGAGCTCGGGCACCCGCGTGCCCGGGTCGATCACGGCGAGCGTCGGGCGCATCACCGCTTGCTCGGCAGCGACGGGGCGAGGTCGCGCGCGAAGTAGGTGAGGATCAGGTCGGTGCCGGCGCGCTTCATGGAGAGGAGCATCTCCTTCGCCACGGCGTCGCCGTCGATCCAGCCGTTCGCGGCCGCGGCCTTCACCATCGCGTACTCGCCGCTGACGTTGTACGCGGCGATCGGCACGTCGAACCGGTCGCGCACGGTGCGGATGATGTCGAGGTACGACAGCGCGGGCTTCACCATGAGGATGTCGGCGCCCTGCTCGAAGTCGAGCTCGGCTTCGATCAGCGCCTCGCGGGCGTTCGCCGGGTCCATCTGGTAGGTCTTGCGGTCGCCGGACTGGGGCGCCGAGTCGACGGCGTCGCGGAAGGGCCCGTAGAACGCGCTCGCGTACTTCACCGCGTAGCTCATGATGGTCGTGTCGGTGTGGCCGTGCTCGTCGAGGGCGGTGCGCATCGCGCCGATCATCCCGTCGATCATGCCGCTCGGCGCGACCATGTCGGCGCCGGCATCGGCGTGCGAGACGGCCTGCTTCTGGAGGTTCGCGAGCGTCGGGTCGTTCAGCAGGCGCCCGTCGTCGCCGAGCACGCCGCAGTGGCCGTGCGTGGTGTACTCGCAGAAGCACACGTCGGTGATGACGAAGAGCTCGGGCCACCGCTCCTTCAGCATGCGGGTGGCGCTCTGGATGATGCCGTGGTCGTGCCAGGTGTCGGACCCGACGGCATCCTTCTGCACGGGGACGCCGAACAGGATGACCTTGTCGATGCCGTTCTCGAGGATCCGGTCGATCTCGGCGGGCAGGTTCTCGAAGCCGAGGTTGAAGATGCCCGGCATGCTGGGGATCTCGCGCCGGGTCGCCGGGTTCGGGTCGACGAACACGGGCATGATCAGGTCTTCGCGGAAGAGCACGTGCTCGCGGACGGAGGCCCGCAGCGTGGCCGAGCTGCGCAGCCGGCGGGGGCGGCGGGGTTGATCGAACAGCACGTCGGGCACGGGACCTCCAGGGACGGAGGCTAACACCGCGTATCGGCCCACGGCCGTCAGGCCGCCACGTGCCCCCGCACGCTGCGCCCATAGGCCTTCTCGAGCGTCTCGACCGCGCGGCGCGCTTCGGCGTCGAGGCGCTCGGGCAGCCTCACGTCGAGCGTGACGTAGAGGTCGCCGGACGGGCGGTTCTTCCGGTCGATGCCCTTGCCGCGCAGGCGGAGCTTCTGGCCGTTCTGGCTGCCCTCGGGGACTGTGAGCTTCACGGTACCGTCGAGGGTGGGCACGTCGATCCGCCCGCCGAGCAGGGCCTCTCCGATGGTCACGGGCACGGTGACGTACAGATCGTCGCCGTCGCGCTGGAACATCGGGTCGTCCGCCACGTGCAGGTGCAGCAGGAGGTCGCCGCCGCCGGGGGCCTGGCCGCGCAGGCGCAGCGTGCCGCCGTCGTTCACACCGGCCGGGATGCGCACCTTCATGCTCCGGCCGTCGCCGAACGAGAGCTCGCGCTCGCCGCCCGTCGCCGCCGTGCGGAAGTCGATGGACAGGTCCGCCCGCATCGGCGCGGGGCCCTGGCGGAACCCTCCGCGCCCACGTCCGCCGAGGCCGCCGCCGAACAGGCTGCCCAGCAGGTCCTCCACGTCGAAGCCCTGCGCGTTGCCCGCGAATCCGCCGCGGCTGTAGGCGCGTGCCGCCTCGGGGTCGAACCCCGACTGCAGCCCGGCGTCCCCGAACTCGTCGTAGAGCCTGCGCTTCTCGGGGTCCGACAGGACCTCGTTCGCGCGGTTGATCTCCTTGAACCGCGTCTCGGCGTCGGGCGCCTTGTTGCGGTCGGGGTGCCACTCGCGGGCGAGCTTGCGGAAGGCCTTCTTGATATCGGCGTCCGACGCGGTCTTCGGGACGCCCAGGATGTCGTAGAGAGAGCGCATCAGGCACCTCCTTCGGCCACGACCACGCTGGCCGGGCGCACGAGGGTTCCGGTCTCGGTGAGGCGGAGCCCGGTCTTCAGCACGTCGACGATGGACCCAGCGGGGACCTCGTCCGTGCGGACCGTGCCCACCGCATCGTGCAGGGCGGGGTCGAAGCGGTCGCCCATGGCGCCCACCGGCTCCACGCCGAGGGCCGCGAGGCTGGCCCGCGTGCGCGCCAGGATGGCGGCCGTTCCCCGGAACCACGGGTCTTCGGGGTCGGGCTGGGCGGCGAGCGCGCGGCCGAGGTGGTCCATCACCTCGGCGAGCGGGGCGACGGCCTCGGCGAGCCCCTGGTGCCGCGCCCGTCGCACCTCGGCGGCGTGCTGGCGGCGGATGTTGTCGAGATCGGCCTGCAGCCGGTCGGAGCGCGACATCTCGTGCGCCTGGAGCTTGCGGCGCAGGGCTTCGTTGTCGGCCTGCGCGTCCCGCAGCGCCGCCTCGAGCTGGTCGCGCTGGGCGCGGGCGCTGGCGACGGCCTGCCGGGCTTCGGAGAGCACCTGGTCGACCGTGGGTCGCTGGGCATGGGTGTAGTGTGGGCGCATCTCGCCTCCTCGACGGGAAGCTGGGCACGGGACGAGCGCGCGAAAAGCCCTTGCCGGACGGGCGTTTCGTGCCTATCCAACAGGATTGCGCAGCGTGCCGGGGCGCATGCGGAGGGCACGGTCGAGGCGCCAGTCGCTCGTGCGCCGGATCGACTCGCGCGACCACGGGGCCGCGACCTCGACCGCGACATCGGGGGGATGCGGGGCCTCGCCCCACACGCGCAGACGGCGGAGGGCGGGGAGCAGGCCGTCCCGCTGCGCCCGCACGACCTCTTCGCCGTAGCGGGCGTCGATCTCGAGCACCTCGACGTTGCGGGCGTGTGTGAGGAAGGGCCACGCGGACGGCCCGTCGTCCTCGATGTCGAGGAACCGCAGGGCCGGCAGGTCGAGCGTGCCGACGTCGGCCGCGCCCCACGTGTGCAGCGTGTGGACGCGCGGATGGCGCCACGTGCCCGGGCCGATCCGGCACTGGAGGTGCGTCAGGTGCGGCAGATCGCACAGATCGTCGGGACCCTCGGGAGCGTCCAGCAGCCAGAGCCCGTGGAGCGTGCGACCCAGCGCCGCAGCATCGGCGAACCGGAACGGCCGCGCGCGGGGGACGGGCGCCACGTCGGGCCGCATCGCGTGGCGGTGCACGACGAGGTGGCGCAGGCGCGCCATGCACGGGACGTCGCCGAGCTCGCCGAGGTCGGGGAGGTCCGGGTCGTCGTCGAGCACGACGTGAACGGTCTCGAACCACGGGCCGTCGCAGCGCGTGAGCGGCGTGACGACGGGCTCCGACCCCACGAGCACCCGCCACGACATGGCGTCTGGCGCGGGCCCGGGTGCGTCGGGGCCGTAGAACTGCAGGATCCGCTCGCTGGACGCGGCGGGGTCGCGGAACCAGCGCGCCCACGTGAGATCGCCCCGCTGCTCCATCCAGTCCGCGAGGACGGCGGCGAGCCCATCGGGCCCGGCCTCGCTGTCGCGCCACCAGGCCCACGGCAGTGTGTCGTCCATCCGTCCATCGTAGCGCCGGGGTAGGGTGCGCGGGGAGGCGGCGTGCCGAAGGTCGACGAGCTCGTGGACCGGTACCGGGTGGAGGCGGAGCTCGGCGTGGGCGGCATGGCGACCGTGTACCGCGTCCGGCACGCCACGCTCGGCTCCGTCCACGCCCTGAAGGTGCTGCACGTCGAAGGGCGCGGCATCACCGAGCGCCTGCTCGCGGAAGGGCGCGTCCAGGCGGGGCTCGACCACCCCAATGCGCTGACGGTCACCGACGTGATCGAGGTCGACGGGCAGCCGGGCCTCGTCATGGAGTACGTCGACGGCGGGACGCTCGACGAGTGGGTGGCCCGCGAGTCGCCCTCGCGGGAGGTGCGCCTGGCCGTGTTCCGCGCGGCGTGCGAGGCCGTGGCCTCGGCCCACGCGAAGGGGTGGGTGCACCGCGACCTGAAGCCCGCGAACCTGCTCATGAAGCGGGTCGGGGACACGTGGCAGCCGAAGGTCGCGGACTTCGGCCTCGTGAAGGCGGTGGTGGGGGATCAGCCCCACGACGGGCCGGCGACGCGCCAGGGGATTCCGATGGGCACGCCGGGCTACATGGCGCCCGAGCAGATCCAGAGCGCCGCCGGCGTGGATGCCCGCGCGGACGTTTACAGCCTGGGCTGCATCCTCGTGTGGCTGCTGACGGGCCGCGATGCGTTCGAGGGCGACACGATGCTCGACCTGTTCGCGAAGGTCGCGGCGGGCGAGCACAACGGGCTGCCGGCCGACGACCCCCTGCACGCCGTAGTCGAGAAGGCCCTCGCGCAGGACGCCGACGCGCGCTTCCCGGATGCCGGCGCGCTCGTGAAGGCGCTGGACGACCCGGGTGTGTCGAAACGCACAGCCGCGAATCCGACGCTCGATAGCGGGCTCTCGCAGGGTCCGGGCCGGGCGGCGTGGCTCGGGCTCGGGGCGGGCGCGATGCTGGCCATCGGCGGGCTGACGGGCTTCGTCGTGCTGGCGCTGGCCGTCGTGACGCTGGCGTCGCTGGGCGGTGGGACCGACTGCGAGCTCGGCGCGGAAGGGCGGATCGGCTGGGTGAAGGGCAGCAGCCCGTCCTTCACGCCGATTCCGTCGCCCTACGTGCTCGAAGCGGCCGCGACGGTGTGGCCCGAGGCGAAGGAGGAGGGCGAGCCGCTGTGCACGCTGCCCGCGGGCACGAGGATCGAGGTGCGCTCGCGGTCGCGCCGGCTCGGCGCCGAGACGTTCTGGGTGGGCGTCGAGGGCGACGGGGTCGAGCTACCGTAGGCGGATGCGGTACGAGCGCCCCGCCGCGACGACGATCTCGCCGTCGTCGACGCGCGCCGGGCCGTCGCCCGACTGGGCGAGGAAGTGCGCGCCGTCGCGGGTGATCCGCACCTCTTCGGGGCCGCCGGGGGGCAGGCTCAGCACCCCGTTCACCGCCTGGATCGGCCCGCCGCCGGCGAGCGGCATCGCCATCGGGAACCCCGGGGGGCCCGCATCGACGAGCGTCCAGGCCTGCTCGGTCGCGAAGACGACCATGGCGCCTGCCGAGAGCGACGCGACATCGCCTTCGCGCAGCACACGCCCGTCGACCATCGTGCCGTTCTTGCTGCCCGCGTCGCGCAGCTGCCAGTGATCGCCCGTCCACTTGAGCTCGGCCTGGTGGGTCGAGACGTCGCCGTCGGTCAGGCGCAGATCGGACTTCGGGCTGCGCCCCACCGTGGTCGTGGGGAGGAGCACGTGCCTGGTCTGGCCGTCCACGGACTCCAGCACACCCATCCATCACCTCCGCGCGTACTCTACCCGACGCGCGTGCGTCGGATACGTCCCCGTCGTGCGACGCGTGTTGCCACTGCTGTTGCTCGGCTGTCCCGGGCCCGATCCCGACCGCCGCGAGCCCTCGGGGTTCTGCGGATCGGGCGACCTCCCCCAGGCGCCGCCGCCGGTCGACTCGGCGCTCGGGCCGGTGGCACCGGTCGATCTGCAGAGCGTCCACACGCAGGTGCGGGTCACGACGGGCGGCCTCGAGGTGACGAGCACGGCGACGCTGCTCGTGGGCGAACGCGACGCGCGCCCGGTCCTCGAGCTGCGTCCCGACCCTGCCGAGGCGCGGCTCGACGGCGCGCCCGTCGCCCTCGAGCGCGTGACCGTCAGCCGTCCCGGCCGCGAGGTCGTGGTCCTCCCGGCACTCGATCCGTGCACCGAGCACGTCCTCGAGCTGTCCTACACGCTCGCCCCCGACTGGCTGCTCGGCGAGGGCGACCAGACGCGGATGGAGGTCTACGGCGAAGGCGTGTTCTGGGCCGCCGGCCTCGAAGACGACGCGCCCGGCAAGTTCCTGTCGATGTGGATGCCGTCGAACCTGCTGTTCGATCGGTTCGACGTGGCCCTCGACATCGACGTGTCCGCCCTGGCCGGGCCCCACGAGATCCTGGCGACCGGCACGACGGTCGAGACGGACGCGGGGTGGTCGCTCGAATGGGACCGGACGCTCGCCCATTCTCCCTACTGGGTGATATCGCCCACCGCCCTCACGGTGCGGGCATCCCGCGTCGCCGCGCTGGAGGACGGGCCCGTGACGGTCGAGGTCCGCGCGCTCTCCATGGACGACGGGGCCGATGTCGAAGAGGCCGCCGAGCGCGCCGAGGCCGCGCTGACCGAGTTCTCCGCGGCATTCGGGCCCTACCACCACGGCGACCGGTACCTCGTCTGGATCCGCGACGAGCAGCAGAGCTCGATGGAGTACGACGGGGCCACGCTGACCGCGATGGGCGCCATCGAGCACGAGATCATGCACTCGTGGTTCGCCCGCGGGGCTGCACCGGTCGCCGATCTGCACGGCTGGGTCGACGAGGCCGTCACGTCGTGGGTCACCGACATCCTGCCGTACCGCGCCGTGCCCATCCCGTACGACACCGACCCCATGGTGCTGCAGGTGGGCGACGACGAGTGGGCCGGGCCCGAGCTCGGCGTCGGGCAGTACGTGTTCGGCTCGTCGATCTTCGCCGGAATCGCCGATGCGCACGGGGTCGACGCGACCGTCGAGGCGCTCGGGGCCTTCTACGTCGCGTGGGCCGGCCGCTCGTACCGCTCCGCCGACCTCGAGGAGCACCTGACCTGCTGGTTCGACGACGACGAGGTGCGGCACGCGTTCCGCCACCGCGCGTACGGGCTCGAGGGGCCGCCCGGCCCCCGTCCCTTCCACTGGTGTCGCTGATGGAGGCGAGGATGAAGCACGCGGGATGGCTCCTGCTCCTGATCGGATGCGCGGGTGGGGAGCCCGTGGAGACCGACACCGACCCGGTGGTCGACACCGACACGGACGTGCCGCTGCAGCCGGTCTGGAGAGACGGCGTGCAAGCGATGTTCGCGGTGCGGTGTGCGCCCTGCCACACGGGCTACGACTTCGGCGGCGTGCAGGTGAACACACGCGGCGACCTCGTCGACGTGCCGTCGAGCACGGGCATGGCGTACATCACGCCCGGCTCGCTCGAAGACAGCTACGTCTGGCACAAGATCGAGGACACCCACCACGAGGTGGGCGGCGACGGCGAGCGGATGCCGCTCGACACGGCGCCGCTCGACGCCGACGAGACCGCCCTGCTGTCGGACTGGATCCTCGCGGGCGCGCCGCTGCAGTAGGCGTCAGCCCTCGGGCAGGTCGTCGGCCGCGGGGAGCTCGGGGCGCCCGCGGCGCGGCCGTCCGAGCGCGTACTCGATGCCGAAGGTCAGCGCGATGTCGTCGAGCGCCTGCTCGCCCTGCAGGGTGTACCGGCCGGTCACGCCGAGCATCGTGGACGAGCGGCCCTTCGGCCCGGTCCACCGGAGCCCGGGAGCGGCGTAGAGCCCGGCGCTGGTGATCGGATCCGCGTGCACCCGCGGAATCCCCCCGGTGGCGAAGGCCCCGATACCGACGGTGGGCACGATCCACCCGTGCCCGCCGAGGTAGAGCGACACCGGGTGCAGCTCGAAGCCGGTGTTCGACACGAAGCCCACGCCGAACCGGAACGGGTCGAGGCTGGTCGTGATCGACGCGCCGCGCGCGAGCTCGAAGCGCGTTCCGAGCCCTTCGCGGTAGCCCCACGATGCAGCGGAGACGCTCACCGTGGTGCGGGGCACGTCGTGGTCGGTGGCCGCCTGGGCGGCGGAGAGGACGGACAACAGAGCGAGCATGGACCCTCCAAGACAAGGTGCGTCTCGGACGCGGCGGAGGGGGCTCGGAGTCGTCGCGAACGGTCGCCGTTGGTCTCGACCTCTGCTCAGGCCTTGGGGAAGGGCACCATCTCGTTCTTCGTGGGATCCCACAGCTTCAGGCGCAGAGCGCCCCACACGTCGCGCGGATGCCAGCTCGTCTCGCCCGGAGCCTGCAGCTCGGGGATGTTCTCCATCGCCTCTTTGAGCCGGTAGAACGGGATCTTGTGGTTGAGGTGGTGGACGTGGTGGTAGCCGATGTTGCCGGTGAAGAAGTGCATCACGGGCGACATCTTGAAGTAGGAGGAGCTCTTCAGCGCGGCGTCGTGGTAGCTCCACTCGGTGCGCTTCTGGAAGGTGACGCCCGGGTAGTTGTGCTGGGCGTAGAACAGGTAGCCGCCGAGCGCGCAGGCGATGAACAGCACGCCGATGACGCCCGTGATGGCGGAGCCCCAGCCGAACAGGAACGCCGCGAGGCCCGCCAGCGCGAAGTGCACGATGGGGGCGACGCCGCTGGCCCAGTGCTGCTTGGGGTCGCGGACGAACGACGCCGCGCACATCCCGAACAGGAACAGGAAGAAGTAGCCGAACAGGATGGTGAACGGGTGGCGCACGAAGGCGTAGCGCCGCTTCTCGTTCTCGGGCATGCGGCGCCAGTGCCGCGTGGTGACCACCGGGAAGCTGCCGATGGCCGTGCTCGGGAGCTTGCAGTTGTTGCGGTGGTGGTAGTCGTGCGTCTCGCGCCAGACCGACCGCGGCGAGAGCGTGAGGATGCCGACGACCGACATCAGCCGCTGGCCCCAGACCGAGCCCTTGAACACCGCGCCGTGCAGGGCGTCGTGGTAGATGATGAACAGGCGCACCAGCAGGAGCCCGGTGAGCACCATCCCCACCGAGCGCGACCACCAGGGGCCCACGAGGGCGAGCGTCTCGGAGAACGCCATCAACACCAGGGTGATGCCCGTGTGGTACCAGGTGAGGCGACGGTCTTCGACGGCATAGGGGAACGTGGCGCGGACGAGCTCGGCTCCGGATCTCATGGACTGTGATGACATGCCGGGGGTTCCTCGCTGAGCCAGCCGCCTCGGTTGGCGAGGCTCGAAAGGCCGGTGATCAAGACGACGCCCGCCATCAGGAGGCGGGTTCGCCGCCCGTTGAGGAGCGCGCGGAGCCCGAGGGCTGCCGCCGTGAGGGGGACCGCCGTGATGAGGCCGAAGAGCACCATCAAGGCAGCGCCTGATGTAGCACTTCCGGAGGAGACCGGCACGGCCAGCGTGGCGTACAACAGACCGCAGGGCAGCAGGCCGTTGACGATTCCGAAGCCGAAACGGGCGAGAGGACCGCGCTGACGGGCGAACAGGGCCCCTGCGCGCGCGAGCCCGGGAATCGCGACGCGCGGCTCGGGCACCAGGCCGGCCAGCGCGGCGGCGAAGCCCACGAGGAGGATAGCGCTCACGGCCGTGGGGACCCATCCGGGGCCGGGGATGGCGGAGCCGAAGGCGCCCGCCAGGGCTCCGAGCGTGGCGTAGACCGCGACGCGCCCGGACTGGTAGGGGAGCCAGCCGCCCTCGGAGCTGCCGGCGACCGCCAGCGACCCGCACATGCCGAGGCAGTGCGGCGTTCCGGCCAGCGCGGCGAACGCGACGGCGACGGCGAGGCTCACGGCACCGCCAGCTCGAAGTCGACGGTGAGCAGGCGGGTGCGCCCTTCGGTCGTGACGAGCTCGATCTCCACGGGCTGTGTTCGCTCGGGGGCCAGCGCCGCTTCGAGTAGCTCCTGCGCGCGTACCCGATCCAGCTCGGTCGGGATGGCGACCGAGATGCGGACGGCACGCCTGCCGGCGCGCGACTCCAGTCGCCGAAGCTGTTCGGCGACGAGGTCCAGCAGGGGTCGGGCCAGATCGGGGGTCACACACACCTCCTGGGGGGCGTCAAGCAACTCCCGTGCCATGCCGTGGATCCGCGTTCAGACGCGGATCGGGGGGGGTCTGTGTGGCAAAAGGCGACAGCTGCGTGTGTGTTATCACACAGCCTGCTGAGTCACGTCCAGAGCAATGCCGGTTTTTCACCTGGCACGTGATTTGCCTAGGGCCCGTGGAAGGAGGACGGATGTCACCGACCACGCTCCCCGACCGGTCTGTCGAGTACGACGACCGCATCGTCAAACAATTCGTAATCGCGACCGTCATCTGGGCAATGGCTGCCATGACGATCGGCTTCATCCTCGCGCTGCAGCTCGCCTGGTGGCCGGCCAACATGGGCATCCCCCAGCTGACCTTCGGGCGTCTCCGCCCCGTTCACACGAACGGCGTCATCTTCGCGTTCACGGGCAACTTCGTGTTCGGCGGCATCTACTACTCCTCGCAGCGGCTCCTGAAGACCCGCATGTGGAACGACCTCGTGTCGCAGTTCCACTTCTGGGGTTGGCAGGCCATCATCGTCTCCGTCGTGCTCACGCTGCCCATGGGGATGACCCAGGGCAAGGAGTACGCCGAGATGATCTGGCCGATCGACGTGGCCATCGCGGTGGTGTTCCTGTCGTTCGTGCTGAACTTCGCGATGACCATCGCGAACCGGCGCGTGAAGCACCTCTACGTCGCGCTGTGGTTCTACATCAGCTTCGTCATCACCATCCCGGTGCTGCACGTGGTGAACAACCTCGTCATCCCCGCGAACCTGTGGCGCAGCTACCCGATCTACTCGGGCATGACCGACGCGCTGGTGCAGTGGTGGTACGGCCACAACGCCGTGGGTTTCCTGCTCACGACGCCGATCCTCGGCCTGATGTACTACTTCCTGCCGCGCGCCGCCGAGCGGCCCGTCTACAGCTACCGGCTGTCGATCGTGCACTTCTGGGCGCTGGTCTTCCTGTACATCTGGGCGGGCCCCCACCACCTGCTGTACTCGGCGCTGCCGGACTGGGCGCAGACCCTCGGCATGGTGTTCAGCGTCATGCTCATCGCGCCCTCCTGGGGCGGCATGCTCAACGGCCTGCTCACGCTGCGCGGCGCCTGGGACAAGGTGCGCACCGACCCGGTCCTGAAGTTCATGGCGGTCGCCGTCAGCTTCTACGGGATGAGCACGTTCGAGGGCCCGATGATGTCCATCCGCGCGGTCAGCGCCCTGTCGCACTACACGAACTGGGTCGTGGGCCACGTGCACTCCGGGGCGCTCGGCTGGGTCGGCATGATGGGCTTCGGCACGCTGTACTGGCTGACGCCGCGCCTGTGGAAGCGCGAGATCTACAGCCTCCAGCTCGCCACCGCGCACTTCTGGCTCGCCACCATCGGCGTCGTGCTCTACACGGTCGCGATGTGGGGCGCCGGCCTCACCGAGGGTCTGATGTGGCGTGCCGTCGATGCGAACGGCCAGCTGCAGTACCCGATCTTCCTCGACATCGTCGCCCAGATGCAGCCCTTCTACTGGGTGCGTCTCCTCGGCGGCGGGCTCTACGTGGTCGGCGTCTACATGATGGCCTTCAACCTCACGATGACCATCACGTCGGCCCCTGTCTCCTCCCCCGAACCCTCTCCTGCGAAGTGAGGTGAACCATGGCTGAACACTGGCATCGCCGGGTGCTCGAGCACCGCTCCGCGCTCTTCGCCGGCCTCACCACCGTCTGCATCTCCATCGGCGGTCTCGCCGAGATCATCCCGATGTTCACGGTCGGCGTCGGCCACGACGAGGTCCTCCCCGAGCCCTACACGGCGCTCGAGGTGGCCGGGCGCGACATCTACGTCCGCGAGGGGTGCTACACGTGCCACTCGCAGATGGTGCGGCCCTTCCGCGACGAGACCCTGCGCTACGGCGAGTGGTCGCACGCCGTCGAGTACTCCTGGGACCGCCCGTTCCAGCTGGGCTCCCGCCGCATCGGCCCCGACCTGCACCGCGTGGGCGGGAAGTACCCCGACGCGTGGCACTACGAGCACATGAAGGACCCGCGGTCCACGTCGCCGGGCAGCGTCATGCCCGCGTACGCCTGGCTGCTCGAGTGGAAGGTCGACCCCGACGACGTGCACGCCTCGATGGTCGCTCTGTCGCGCGTGGGCACGCCCTACACCGACGAAGACCTCGGGAACGTCGCGGGCTCGATGCAGACCCAGGGCCAGGGCATCGTCGACCGGATGAAGGTCGCGGGCATCGAGGCGTCCTGGGACGACGAGATCGTCGCGATGACCGCCTATCTTCAGCGCCTCGGCACCGATCGGCCGAAGGGCCCGATGGCGAAAGGCGGTGCGGAATGACCGTGCTCAAGGAAGGCGCCTCCATGGCCGGCCTCGGCTGGGTCATGGGCGCCATGACCGTCATCTTCATGGCCGTCATGACGGCCTGGATCGTGTGGACCTGGTGGCCGTCGCGCCACGCCCAGCTGGAAGCCGCTTCCCGGCTCCCGCTCGAGGAGGACTGAGATGGCCAAGGAGACCAACGAGATCCTCGGACACGGCGACGAAGCCGATGGAATCGAGGAATACGACAACCCGCTCCCCGACTGGTGGCTCGGGCTGTTCATCCTGTGCATCGTCTACGGCATCGGGTACACGATCAACTACCACTTCATCTCGCACGACTCGCAGGAGAAGCGGTACCTCGCGCAGATGGCCGAAGCCGAGATCCGGTGGCCGACGCCAGAGGGGCCCGCGTCCTTCACGATCACCGACGAGCTCGTGGCCGAAGGCGAAGGGGTGTTCGCGCAGACCTGTGCGAGTTGCCACAACGCGAACCTCACGGGGGGTATCGGTCCCAACCTGATCGACGACACCTGGATCCACGGCAACGCGCCGGAGCAGGTGCTGGCGACCGTCACGAACGGCGTGTCCGACAAGGGGATGCCGGCGTGGGGGCCCGTGCTCGGTCCGAAGAAGGTGCAGGCCGTCACGGCGTTCGTCCTGTCGAAGCAGGGCAGCGCTCCGGCGACCGACCCGACCCACGCCACGACGGGCGAGGGCCAGGGCGGCGACGCGGCCGCATCGGGTGAAGGCAGCGGCGATGCTGCGCAGCTCCCCGACGGTCCGACCATCTACGCGACCAACTGCGCTGCCTGCCACGGGCCGGAGATGAAGGGCCTCGTCGGCCCGAACCTCACCGACGCGGAGTGGATCCACGGCGGCGACATCGACTCCATCAAGCACACCATCACCAATGGCGTGCCCGAGAAGGGGATGGTCGCCTGGGGTCCGATCCTCGGCGAGGCGCAGATCGACATCGTGGCACGGTACGTGCAATCGCAGGGGGCGGGGCTCCAGGACTGAACTGTCCGCGCGCCCCCCTCCAGAAGGAACGACGAAGATGAGCGTTTTCAGCGGTACCCGGAAGTGGATCTACACCCGCAACATCGCGGGTCGGTACCAGAAGCTCCACCGGTGGAGCGGGCGGGCGCTCATCGCGTTCCTCTTCGTCGCGCCGTGGCTGTCGTGGGGAGGCCATCCGCTCGTGCGGATCGACCTCCCCGCGCGCCGCCTCTACCTCGTCGGGCAGATCTTCACGGCGTCGGACGGGTTCCTGATCGCCCTGACCGGTCTGCTCGCCGCGTTCATGCTGTTCTTCGTCTCGGCGCTCTTCGGGCGGCTGTGGTGCGGCTACTTCTGCCCCCAGACCGTGTTCCTCGAAGAATGGGTGCGGCGCGTCGAGAACCTCGTCGAGGGCGACGGTCCCACGCGCTGGCGGCGTGACGAGGGGCCCTGGAACGCCGACAAGATCGCTCGGAAGAGTGCAAAAGTGGTCATCCTGGCCGCTCTCGCGTTCGCGCTCGGCATGACCGTGCTGAGCTACTTCGCGGGCGCCTGGAACCTCTGGACCGGTGCGGCCGGTGCGGCGGACTACACGATGGTCGGGGTCATCGTCGCGGGTGCGCTCGCCGACTGGCTGTGGTTCCGCGAGCAGCTCTGCATCTACCTGTGCCCCTACGCCCGCTTCCAGAGCGCGCTGACCGACGAGAACTCGCTGATGGTCGGGTTCAACCCCGAGGCGAAGATCGAGAAGGGGCGCGACGCGGCCGAGCACGGCAACTGCATCGACTGCAAGAAGTGCGTGACGGTGTGCCCGATGGGCATCGACATCCGCGACGGCTTCCAGCTCGAGTGCATCAACTGCGCCCGCTGTGTCGATGCGTGCGTCGACGTGATGGGCAAGCTCGGCAAGCCCACGCTCGTCCGCTACACGACCATCGCGATGGACGAGGGCAAGCCGATGAAGATCGTGCGCCCGCGCACCGTGGTGTACGGCACGATCGTCACGGGCATCGCGGCCGTCCTGCTCGGCAGCATCCTGCTCCACAACCCCATCGAGGTCACGGTCAACCGCAGCCCCGGCACGCTGTTCCAGATCGATGCCGACGGGCACGTGCGGAACACCTACATGCTCAAGGTCGTGAACAACGACCCCGTGAAGAAGCACGCGTTCGCCATCGGCGTGCAGGGCCTGCCCGACGTGAAGGTGTCGGTGCCGCCCCTGATCCTCGAGCCCGGCGAAGACCGCACCGTGCCGCTCGTCGTCCGCGTACCGACCGACAAGGTCGAGAACACGCGCAGCTTCGACATCGTGGTCCACACGGATGGCGAGGAGCGCACGGTGCACACGACCTTCAAGGGGCCGGCGCACGGGGGGCAGGGATGACCGACCAGCCGAAGAGCTTCACCGAGCGGGGGCTGTGGTTCCCGCTGGGCATCGCGGTCGGGCTCGGCCTGATGGTGCTCTGGAACATCTTCTTCGTGTACCAGGCCATCGCGACGGCACCCGACGTCGACCCCGGCTACACGCACGCGAAGGAGCGCTGAGCCGTGGAGGCCCCGGCCACCGGTCGCTGTCCGCACTGCGACGCACCCGTGCTCTCGGCCACGGATGCGTTCTGCTGCACGGGCTGCGAGGTGGCCTGGAACCTCGTGCACGAGGCGGGGCTCGAGGCGTACTACGCGAAGCGGGCGGTCGCCGGGGTGCGCCCGTCGGGCCTCTCCGGGGCCTGGGAGGCCGTGGAGGCCCGCCCGCAGGGCGAGAACGCCTGCGAGGTCTCGCTGGTGGTCGACGGGCTGCGCTGCGCGTCGTGCACGTGGGTGGTCGAGCGGCTGCTCGAGCGCACCGACGGCGTGCAGGAGGCCACGGTGTCGTACGCCACGGGCCGCACGCGGGTCGTGTTCGACCCCGCGAAGACGACGGTCCGCGACCTCGCGGAGGTCATCTCGACGGTCGGGTACTCGCCCCGACCGCTGGATGCCCCCGCGCCGTCGGATGATCTGCTGGGTCGCCTCGGTGTGGCGGCGTTCTGCACGGCGAACCTCATGCTGCTCTCCGCCAGCCTCTACGCGGGCTGGGCCGACGGCATGGAGGTGCGCTTCCAGGCGCTGTTCCAATGGGGGGCCCTCGCACTCGCCACGCCGGTGGCGCTCTACGCCGCCGCGCCCTTCTTCCAGGGAGCCTGGCGCGGTCTGCGTGTGGGCGCCATCGGCATGGACGTGCCCATCGCCCTCGCGGTGACGGTGCTCTACGGGCACGGCGTCGCACAGACGCTGCTCGGCGCCGAGGGGTACCTCGACAGCCTCGGGATGCTCGTCACGCTGCTGCTGGCCGGGCGTGTGCTCGAGCGGCGCGGCCGACGCGCGGCGGCCGAGGCCAGCGCGGCCATCGCCGCGGCGCTCCCGATCAGCGCGCGCCGCCGGACCGAGCAGGGCGTCGAGGACGTGCCCGTCGCGGTGCTGGAGCCCGGCGACATCGTCGAGATCGGGGCGGGCGAAGAAGTGCCGGCCGACGGGACCGTCGTGGACGGGCGCGCGTCGGTGCAGATGGCGCTGGTCACCGGCGAGGCCGAGCCGGTCGCGGTCGAGGCGGGCGCCGCGCTCGTCGCCGGCGCGTCGGTCGAGGCGGGCTCGGTGGGCCTGCGCGTAGAGCGCGTGGGGCAGGACACCGTGGCGATGCGGATGGCCGAGGCCGTGCGCGAGGCCACGTCGCGCCCCATGCCGCCGAACCCGGCGGACCGCCTCGCTCCCGCGTTCACCGTCGCGACGGTGGTGGTGGCCCTGCTCGCCGGCTGGGCCTGGACGGCCCTCGTGGGCGTCGGGCAGGGCATCGAGGTCGCCGTGGCCGTGCTCGTCGTCGCGTGCCCCTGCGCGCTGGGCCTCTCGGTGCCCCTCGCCGTGGCCAGCGGGCTCGGCGCGGTCGCGCGGCGCGGGGTCGTGCTGCGCGACGGTGGCCAGCTGCTGGCCCTCGCCGACGCGAAGACCCTCGCGATGGACAAGACCGGCACGGTCACCGGTGGGCAGCCCGTCGTGCTCGCGGCGTCCGACGAGGTCCTCCAGCTCGCCGCGGCGCTCGACCGATCGAGCCGGCACCCCATCGCCCGCGCCCTGCTCGCCGAGTCCGACCGGCGCGGCCTGCCGCTCGCCATCCCCACGCACGTGGAGGAGGTGCCGGGTGTCGGGATGCGGGGCGAGGTGCTCGGCCGCTCGCTCGTGCTCCGCAGCGGCGGTCCCGGCTGCGTGGTGCTCGAAGAGGAGGGCCAGCCGCTCGGACTGATCCGCCTCGGCGACGAGCCCCGCGAAGACGCGCGTGACGCGGTCGCGATGCTGTCGAAGGCCGGGCTCCGCACCCTGCTCCTGTCGGGCGACCACGCAGACGCCACGGCCCGCATCGGCGCCGTGGTGGGCGTGGATGTCGCGGTGGGCGGCCTCGCTCCCGAGCAGAAGGCCGAGCGGGTCCGGGCCCTCGAAGGCCCCGTGGTGTTCGTCGGAGACGGGCTGAACGACGGCAGCGCCCTCGCCGCGGCCGACATCGGGCTGGCGATGGGCTCGGGCGTCACGAGCAGCCTGCTCGTGGCCGACGGGGTCGTCACCCAGCCCGCGCTCCGCCCCGTCGTGGCGGCCGTGGCCGCGGCCCACGCCACGCGGGCCGCCGTGCGGAGCAACCTCCGCAGGGCCCTCGTGTACAACGGCGTCGCGGTGGCCGCCGCGGTGCTCGGCTTCGTCAACCCCCTCGTGGCAGCGGTGCTCATGCCGCTGTCGAGCGCGATGGTCGTGGCCGGCGCGCTCTCCGTCGATCGCCGGCTGCGTGCCGTGGAGGCCCGATGGACATCCTCCTGATCCTGATTCCGCTCGCCATCGCGCTCGGTGCGGTGTTCGCGACCTTCTTCGTGTTCGCGGCGAAGAACGGTCAGTTCGAAGACCTCGATGACCCTGCGACGCGCATCCTGCACGACGACTGAGCGAGCATGGGCGCCATGCAGGACGACGCCCTCGCAGAGCTCAAGGAATGGGTGCAGTACGAGCCCGATGACGCCGGCAGGCTCTCGGCCTGTCTGCCCGTGATCGAGCCCGAGCTCGCGCGCATCATCGACCGGTTCTACGACGAGGTGCAGCGGCACCCCGGGTCCCGCGACGTGCTCACCGGGCCCGAGCAGGTCGAGCGGCTGAAGAAGACGCTGCGCCAGTGGCTGTACGAGGTGTTCCGCGGCCCGCACGACGAGGCGTACGCCGAGCGGCGGCGCGCGATCGGGCACCGCCACGTGAAGGTCGGGCTGCCGAACCGCTACATGGTCACCGCGATGCACGTCATCGAGACCGAGGTCGGCCGGCTGCTGCGCGCCCGGTGCGACGACCCGTTCCCCGCGATCGACAGCCTGCATCGCGTGCTCTGCATCGATCTCGCGCTGATGAGCGGCACGTACGTGTCGAGCCACGGCCGTCTGCAGCTCGACACGCTGCACGAGCTGCTCGTCGAGCACCTCCGCGTGGCCGTGCTCCTCGTCGACGAGAACGGCGTGGTCCGCTCCGCGACCCGACCCTCCGCGCAGCTCGTCGCCGGCGCCGAGGTCACGGGGCGACCGTGGCAGGAGGCCCTGCCGCCGGGCCTCCTCGAGGCCAGCGCCCTCGACACCCAGGTCGAGCGGGCGCTCGCGCACCACCGCGAGGTGACGCTCCCGCGCGTCGACGTGGGCGGAGACGCCGAAGGGCGCAGCTTCCGCGTGTACGTCGTGCCGCTGCGACACGAGCTCGCGACGTTCCTCATCCAGATCGAGGAGCTCACCGACGCCGTCGACATGGAGTCGCGCCTGCGCCGGTCCGAGGCCCTCGCCCAGCTGGGCGCCCTGTCGGCGGCCGTCGCCCACGAGCTGCGCAACCCGCTGGCCGGGATCTCCGGCGCGCTCCAGGTCATCACCCGCACGATGGACGCCGAGTCGTCCCAGCACCGCATCCTGATGAAGGTCGAGAGCGAGGTGCGGCGGCTGAACTCCCTCGTCACCGACCTGCTCGCGTTCGCGCGCCCGGGCTCCGCGGCGCTGCAGAAGGTCGATCTCGCCTACATCTGCTCCGAGGTCGTCGAGCTCGTCCAGTCCGACCACAAGGCCGTCACGGTGCGGATCCAGGGCACGGGCTCGGCCCAGGCCGACCCGAACCTGCTCCGCCAGATCCTCCACAACCTCGTGCGCAACGCGGTCGACGCGGTCGACGGGAAGGGCGAGGTGCTCGTGTCCGTGGCCGACGCGACGCTCTCGGTGAGCGACAGCGGCCCGGGCGTGCCGCCCGAGAAGCGCGAGGAGATCTTCGAGCCGTTCGTCACGACCAAGACCCGGGGCACGGGGCTCGGCCTCGCGATCAGCCAGCGGTCCGCCGAGGCGATGAACGGCAGCCTCCGCATCGTCGAGGGCCCGCTGCGGGGCGCCTGCTTCGAGCTGCGCCTCATGCCTTGAGGTCGTACTTCTCCATCCGGTAGCGCAGGGCGTAGCGGCTGATGCCGAGCAGGCGCGCGCTGGCGGACTGGTTGAAGCTGGTGCGCTCGAGGGCCTGGAGGATCAGGCCCCGCTCGACGGCCTCGAGATCGACGCCATCGTCCGGCAGCATGAACGGGCAGGCGCCCGACGCGGGTTGCCCGGCACGGGCGTACTGGATCTCCGCAGGCAGGTGGCCGACGCGGATGATGTTCTCGGGCGTGAGCAGGACGAGGCGCTCGAGCACGTTGCGGAGCTCGCGCACGTTGCCCGGCCAGTTGTAGGACTGGAGACGCTCCATCGCCTCGCCGTCGACCCCCTCGATGTGGCGGTTGAACCGCTGGTTGTACGTCTCCAGGAACGTCTGGACGAGCAGCGGGATGTCGCCGCGGCGGTCGCGCAGCGAGGGGATCCGGACCGCGATGACGTTGAGGCGGAAATAGAGGTCTTCGCGGAATCGACCCGCTTCGACCTCTGCTTTCAGGTCGCGGTTCGTCGCCGCGATGATGCCGACGTCGAGGGGGGTGCGCTTCACGCCGCCGACGCGCTTGAACGTGCGGTCTTCGAGGGCGCGGAGCAGCTTGGCCTGCGTTCCCAGCGGCAGCTCGCCGATCTCGTCGAGGAAGGCGATGCCGTTGTCGGCGATCTCGAACAGGCCGCGCTTCGTGGTCTTCGCATCGGTGAAGGAGCCGCGCTCGTGCCCGAAGAGCTCGCTCTCGATGAGGTTCTCGGGCAGGGACGCGCAGTCGACCGCGACGAATGGCCGCTCGGAGCGGGGCCCCCGTGCGTGGATGGCGCGGGCGAGCACGTCCTTGCCGGTGCCGCTCTCGCCCGTGAGGAGGACGGTCGGGGCGTCGACGTTCTCGAGGCGGCGGAGGGTGTCGAAGAGCGGGTCGAGCACCGGGGCGCCGCCGACGAAGTCGCCGTAGCCCTCTTTCGCGCGGCGCCGGAGGTAGTGGACCTCCTGGCGGAGCTTGTCGGTCTCGAGCGCCTTCTCGATGGCGAGCGTGACCTCGCGGACGTCGAAGGGCTTCTGGAGGTACCCGGAGGCGCCGAGTCGGGTCGCTTCGACCGCCGAGTCGACGGCCCCGTGGGCGGTGAGGACGAGCACCGGGATGGTGCTGCCGGTGCGGCGGAGCTCACGGATCGCGCTGAGGCCGTCCATCACGGGCATCTTGAGGTCGGTGAGCAGCAGGTCGGCGCCGTGCTTCGCGACGAGCTCGATGGCTTCCTTCCCGTTCTCGGCGGGGACCGCGACGTAGCCTTCGGACTCCAGGTGGGCCGTCAAGGACCACCGGATCAGCTCTTCGTCGTCGCACACCACGATGGTGCTCTTCATTGGATTCTCCCGCTTCGTAGATGTGTGATATCACACACGCCTTGTGTGTCTTATGCCACAGAGGCGTGTGCGTTCGGATTCGTGAGGTAGAAGTCGAAGATCGCGGCGATCTGCCGCACGAAGTCGCGCCCTGCCGGAAGGACGTCGAGCCCCTCCTCCGAGAGCGCGACCAGCCCGTCTTCGAGGAACGGGGCGAGCCGCTCGAGCCGGTCGGACAGCTCGGCTGCGGTGAACCCGACGTCCGCCCAGCGCACGCGGTGGCGGCACATCAGGGCGTGGATGAGCGCGGCGTGCCGCTTGTCGTCGGCCGAGAGGTGCCACCCGCGCAGCACCGGCAGGCGACCGGCGGCGACGTGCTCGGCCCACAGCCCCGGATCGCGCTGGTTCTGGGTGTACAGGTCGCCGAGGCGGCCGATGGCGCTGGGACCGAGCGCGATCAGATCCATGTGGTCGTCGGTCGTGAAGCCCTGGAAGTCGCGGCCGAGGCGGCCTTCGCGCTGGGCGACGGCGAGCGGGTCGGACTTCTGCGCGAAGTGGTCGAACCCGATGCGCGTGTACCCGGCCTGGGTCAGCCGCTCGACGGCGTGCTGCATCAGCGCGTCGCGCGCGGCCATGTCGGGCAGGCCGACCCGCTCCAGCAGCTTCTGCGCGGGCCGCATGGAGGGGATGTGGGCGTACTGGAAGACGGCGAGCCGGTCGGGCGCGATGTCGAGGACGGTGCCCAGCGTGCGATCGAGCGTCTCGGTCGTCTGCAGCGGCAGGCCCACCATGAGGTCGAAGTTGATGGAGGTCGCGCCGCCACGTCGCAGGAAACGCACGATCTCGCCGGGCCGATCACGGGGCATCTGCCGGTTCACGGCCTCCTGGACGACGGGCTCGAGGGTCTGCACGCCCAGCGAGAAGCGCCGGAACCCGAGGTCGAGGAACGTCTGCAGGTGCGCGTTCTTCACGGTGCGCGGGTCGATCTCGGACGCGTACTCGCGGTCGTCGGAGGGCTCGAGCACGGCCTCGATGCCGTGCACGAGGCGCTCGAGCGCGTCGGGGCGCAGGAAGTTCGGCGTGCCGCCACCCATGTCGAGGCGGCGGATGCGCGCGCCCGCGGGCAGATCGGGACGCAGGAGGTCGAGCTCGGCGAGCAGGTGATCGACGTGCGATTCGCCCACGTCGAGGTCGCGCCGGATGACGGTGTTGCACCCGCAGTACCAGCACAGCTTCTGGCAGAACGGCGTGTGCACGTACACGCGGAAGTCGGGCCCGGCCGTGCGGAGCGCTTCGCGCGTGTCGCCCGGCTCGATGGGACCGAAGAGGTTCGCGGTCGGGTAGGACGTGTAGCGCGGCGCCGGGCCTCCGTACCTCGCGATCAGCTCGTGGCGACCCTGCATGCAACCCTCCCTGTCCAGGGAGCTGCAGGATCCGTGCCGGACTTCGGGCGAGTTAGAACCCGGACATGTGGATGCTGCTCGCGATGCTCGGCCTGGCCCACGCAGACGACGACCACACGCGGGTCCGTGGGATCACGGTGTCGACGCCGACCTACGGCCCCGAGTGGGGGTCCGCCGACATGGAGCGCACGCTCGATCGGCTGGCGGCCCTCGGGGTGAACTGGATCGCGTACCACCCGTATGCGCGGGTCGGCACCGACGGCTCCGTCGGGGCGCGCGGGGGCAGCGAGCTGCCGGGTTGGGTGACGGCTCCCATCCGGATGGCGCACGAGCGGGGCATCAAGGTGCTCGTGAAGCCGCACCTCGCGCACTGGGGCAGCTTCGCGTGGCGGGGCGACATCCACTTCGACGATCCAGAGGTCGAGGCGCGCTTCTTCCGCGAGTACGGCGCGTGGATCACGGCGCTGGCCGAGGCGTGTCGCGAGGCGGACGGGTTCGTGGTGGGCACCGAGCTCGACGGCACGACGTCGAACGAGGCCGCGTGGCGCGACGTGATCGCGTCGGTGCGCGCGGTCTATCCGGGGCACCTGACGTTCGCGTCGAACTGGGACCGGTACGACCGGGTGCCGTTCTGGGACGCGCTCGACGCCATCGGCGTCCAGGCGTACTTCCCGCTGGTGTCGGCGCCGGGCGTGCCGCGGGGGCGGGCCCCCACGGCCGAGCAGCTCGAAGGCGGCTGGGACCGCGTGCTCGCGCGGATGGCCGAGGTCTCCGAGCGCACGGGCAAGCCCGTGATCTTCACCGAGCTCGGCTACGACGCCTCGATCACGGCGGCCCACGAGCCCTGGGCGTCGGGCTCGGGCGGCGAGGCGCTGCAGGAGCTCGCGCTGCGCGTGGCCCTGCGGCGCATCGCGGCAGACGGCAACGTCCGCGGCGCGTTCCTGTGGAAGTGGTTCCCGGGCGAGGTCGCGCACGGCGACTTCCGCCTCACGCGTCCCGAGGTCGAGGCCGTCATCCGCGAGGCGTGGGCCCGCTGATGCGGCTCAGGGCGCGAGCACGCGCTCGCCGCGCAGCCCGGCGATGATGAACGCCATCGTCGCCGCCATCATCGACTCGTGGGTCATCGGCACGCCGTGCATCACCTTCTCGGGCGGCACGCGCGCCATCAGCAGCGACACCAGGCCGTGCACGCTCGACCACACGGCGAAGCTGGGCGTGCTGGGCTCGTCGCCCCAGAACACCCCGAGCGCCTGGCCGTGGGCCACCGCCTCCATGAGGATCGAGAAGGCGCGGTCGCCCGACTCCTTGAGCTCGGGGAACACCTCGGTGGGGCAGAACTCGGCGCCGAACATGAGCCGGTAGACCGCGGGGTTCTCGAGGCCGAACTGCACGTAGGCCGCACCGAGGCCGGCCATCCGCGCGATGGGGTCGGGCTCGGTGGCGGCGGCGGAGAGCCCGGCGACGAGCTTCGCGAAGCCGCGGCGGGCGACCTCGGCCAGCAGGGCCTCTTTGCTCGCGAAGTGGTGGTAGGGGGCGGCCTGGGACACACCGGCGTGCTTCGCCACCTGGCGGAGCGACAGCCCGGCCACGCCGGACTCGACGATCATGCACTCGGCCGCGTCGAGCAGCGCCTCGCGCAGGTTGCCGTGGTGGTAGTGGTCCCGATGGTCGGCCATGGGGTCGAGTATATCCGCGCGGTCCGTCATCCGGCCCTCCCTCGTCGACGCGCGGCGCGTGCCGCCGCAGTCATCTTAACGCAGTTCAGATTTTTCTTGACGCTGTTAAGATGCTCGCCTAACTTAACGACGTCAAGATGGTCGACCCCGAGGTCCGCAGATCGGCGGGCCGGGGTCGCGTCAGGAGGTCCCCATGTCGCTGCGATGGCCGTTCTTCCTCGCTGCTGCGCTGTTCACCGGGTGCATGCCGACCCACGCCGAAGGCCTCGAGCCGCCGCCCACGCAGGTCGTACGCGTCGCTCCCGTCGAGGTCGCCGAGCCGGTGGCCCCGCTCACGCTGCAGGGCGTGACGCGCGCGGCCGACCGCGCCCGGCTGGCGCTCCAGGTGGGGGGCCGCCTGCAGGAGCGCCCGGTGCGCGTCGGGGATCGCGTCGAGCGGGGCGCCGTGCTGGCCCGCCTCGATGCCGCGCCCTGGCGCAATGGGGTCGCGGCCCAGGTCGCGCGGGTCGGCGAGCTCGACGAGCGCATCGCGCAGCTCGACCGCGAGCTCGGCCGGCTCCAGCGGCTCGAGGCGAAGGGCTCGGTGGTCGCGGTCGAGCGCGAGCGCGTGCAGGCCGAGCGGGATGCCGCGGCATCGGGCAGCGCGGCGCTCGCCGTGCAGCTCGCCGAGACCCGCCGCCAGCTCGCCGAGAGCGCCCTGCACGCGCCGTTCGCGGGGGTCGTCGTCGCCGTGCACGCCGAGCCCGGCGAGACCGTGGCGCCCGGCGTGCCGCTGATCGAGCTGGCGGGCGAGGGGGTCGAGGTGGCCGTCGAGGTCCCCGAGGCCGCTTGGGTGCGGCTGGGCGACGAGACTCCGGTCCGGGTGCGACTGCCCGCGCTGGGCGTCGAGACCGACGGCACGGTCACCGACCTCGCGCAGGCGGGCGGCGGGCGCGGCGGCCTGTTCCCGGTCGTCGTGGCGGTGCCGCCCGGCGAGCACCGCGTGGCGGGCCTCACCGCCGAGGTGCGCTTCGCCATGCCCGTCGAGGCGGGCCTGGTCGCGCCCATCCGCGCGGTGGTCGACCCCACCGGCGACGCGCCGGCCGTCTTCGTGGTCGACGAGGGGCGCGCGCATCGCCAGCCCGTGTCGCTCGGCGCGCTCCGGGGCGACGCCGTGGTCGTCGAAGGGGTCGCGCCGGGCGCCGAGGTCGTCGTGGCCGGCCACGCGCAGCTGCTCGACGGGCAGCCGGTCGAGGTGATCCGTGATTGAGGCCATCCTCCGCCGCACCCGGCTCGTCGCCACGCTCGTGGCGCTGCTCACCTTCGTCGGCCTGGCGAGCTGGCTCACCATGCCGCGCCAGGAGGATCCCTCGTTCGCCGAGCGCTTCGCGACGCTCATCGTGCCGTTCCCCGGCTCCAGCGCGCTCGACGTCGAGCGGCTGGTGCTCGCGCCCATCGAAGAGCGCCTCGAAGAGGTGACCGAGCTGCGCGAGGTCCGCGCGACGGCACGCCCCGGCATCGGCGTGTTCCAGCTCCGCCTCGTCGACGCCACGGCGCCCGACGCGACCGACGCGGCGTGGGACGAGGTCCGGCGCGCCGTGGATCTCGCGACGCCCGATCTGCCCGCCGAAGCGCTCGAGCCGCGGCTCGACACGTCGGTCGGCGACCCCGCGACGGCCGTGGTGCTGGTCACCGGGTCGGGCGACGCGCTGCGCCTGCGCGCGGCCGCCAAGCAGCTCGAAGACCGCCTGCAGCGCGTGCCGGGTGTCGAGCGGGTCACCCTGCTCGGCGACCCCGGCCGCCGCATCGAGGTCGCCATGGCGCCCGAGATGGCCGACCGGCTCGGCCTCTCCGCGCCCGACCTCGCGCAGCAGCTCCGCGCCCGCAACGTCACGGTGCCCGGGGGCAGCGTGGTGGTCGACGGGCGCAGCCTCGTGCTGCGACACCTCGGCGAGCTCGACGACGTCGCGCATATCCGCGCCCTCCCCGTCGTCCTCCCGTCTGGCGCGACCGTTCCGCTGTCGTCGGTCGCCGACGTGAACGAGGCCACCGAGGTCCCGCGCACCGCGCGCATCCTCCACGACGGCGCGCCCGCGGTGGGCGTGTCGGTGGTCCCGGTGCCCGAGCAGGACCTCGTGGGCCTCGGCGAGCGCCTCGAGGCCGCCATCGCCGAGTCGTCCGCGGCCCTGGCACCCCTGCGCGTCGAGGTCTTCGCGTTCCAGCCCACCCTCGTGCGCGACCGCATCGGCGGCCTGACGACCTCGCTGCTGCTCGGCGTGCTCGTGGTGGCCGGCGTGCTGTTCGTGGCGATGGGGCCGCGCATGGGCGTCGTGGTCAGCGCCATCGTCCCGCTCGTGGCCATCGGCACCATCGCGATCTACGCGCTCGGTGGCGGCGTGCTGCACCAGATCTCCATCGCCGCGCTCGTCCTGGCGCTCGGGCTGCTCGTCGACAACGCCATCGTCGTGGCGGAGTCGGTGCAGCAGCACCTCGACGCCGGGCACCCCGACCCGGGCTCCGCCGCGGTCCGCGAGCTCGCCCTGCCGCTCGGGACCGCGACGGGAACGACGGTCGCCGCGTTCGTCCCGATGCTCCTCGCGTCCGGCGGGACGGCGGACTTCACGCGCACCATCCCGCTGGTCGTCATCCTCGCGCTCGTCCTGTCGTACGTGTACGCGCTCGTCGTCACGCCGTCGCTCGCGACCCGGATGCTGCGCCCCTCCACCGGCGGGGCCGGCTGGCTCGAGCGGGTCGGCGGCCGGCTCGCGTCGCTGACCGTGCGCCGTCCGCGTCCGCTGCTCGCGCTCGTCGCTGCGGGCGTCCTCGCGGCCGGGGCCCTCACCGCGCTCGTGCCCGCCGAGTTCTTCCCGATGTCCGACCGCGACCGCGTCGTCGTCAGCGTGGCGCTGCCCGAGGGCACCCACGCGACCGAGACCGAAGCCCGTGCGGCGCAGATGCTCGCCGCGTTCCGCGCCGACCCGGCCGTCTCGACGGGCACGGCGTTCGTGGGCGGCGGGCTGCCGCGCTTCTACTACAACCTGAACGACAACCCAGGCAGCCCGCACCGCGCCGAGATCGTCCTCACCGCGCCCGACGCCGACCTCGACGGCCTCGTCGAGCGCATCCGCACGGCTTCCCGCCGCTGGCCCGACGCCACGGTCGTCCCGAAGCGCCTCCAGCAGGGCCCGCCCGTCGGTGCGCCCGTCCAGATCCGCCTGCACGGCACCGATCCGGGCGCCCTCCGCGACGCGGTCGAGGCCGTCACCGCCACCCTCCGCGGCGTGCCCGGCGCCCGCGACGTGCGCCACGACCTCGGCACCGGCCTCCCCACGCTCGAGCTCGCGATCGACGACGCGTGGACCGGGCGCCTCGGCGTGGGCCGCGGCGCCGTCCCCATGGCGACGCTGGCCCAGACCCACGGGCTCGACGCGGGCGTCATCCGCAACGGGTCCGATCCCATCGGCATCCGCGTGACCACCCCGGCCGGCGAGCGCACCGCGCCGGACCGTCTGGGCACCGTGCCCGTGACGACCCCCGCGGGCCCGGTCCCGCTGATGCAGGTGGCCGACGTGGTGCCGCGCTGGGCACCCGCCGCCGTGCACCACCGCGACGGCGTCCGCGAGGTCGTGGTGTCGGCCGAGCTCGCCCCCGGTGCGACGTTCGGCTCGGTGCTCGCGGGCTTCGAGCGCGCCGACCTCGACCTGCCGGCCGGCGTGACGCTGTCGTACGGCGGCGAGGCCGAGGGCTCGGGCGAGGCGAACACGGCGCTCCTGCAGACCCTGCCGCTCGGCCTCGGCCTGCTCGTGTTCTTCCTGCTGCTCGAGTTCGACAGCTTCCGGCGGCTGGGCATCATCCTCACGACCGTGCCACTCGCCGCGACCGGCGTGGTGCCGGGGCTCGCGCTCACGGGTCAGCCGTTCGGCTTCATGTCGATGCTCGGCGTCATCGCGCTCGTCGGCATCGTGGTGAACAACGCCATCGTGCTGCTGAACGTCGTCGAGCAGCGGCGGTCGGAGGGGGCCTCCGTTCCGGACGCCGTGTCGGACGCCATCCAGCTCCGGCTCCGGCCCATCCTGCTCACCACGCTCACGACGGTGGCCGGCATGGTGCCGCTCGCCGTGTCGGACTCGGCGCTGTGGCCCCCGCTCGCGTGGGCCATGATCTCGGGCCTGCTCGCGTCCACCGCGCTCACCCTGGTCGCCGTGCCTGCGCTCTACACCGTCCTGTTCGGAGACCGCCCGGCGGCCCCGCGCCGTCGGTGGCTCCCGCTCGCGTTGCTCTTCCCGGCGGCGGCCAGCGCGGCCCCGATGAACCTCGATGCCGTGATCGATGCGGCGGAGACGGCTCCGTTGGTCATGGCGGCGGAGTCGGACGCGGACGCGGCGTCGCGTGGCGCGACGGCGGCCTGGCTGGACGCGACGACGCCCCGGCTCGTCGCCCAGGCGTCCGACCGCTGGCTCGAGGACGACGTGGCGCTCGACACGCCGCTCGGCCCGTTCGTGCAGACCCCGAAGCAGCTCGCGACGCTCGGTGCGAGCGTGCAGCAGCCGCTGTTCGACCCGTCGGGCTGGGCTGCGGCGACCGCGCGGTCGCACGGGGCCCGCGCGGAGCGGCTCCAGGCGGCGCGGACGCGCGAAGAGCTCGTGGGGGCCGCGGTGGACGGGTTCCTCGACCTCGTGGTGATCGACGCGCGCGTGGCCGCGCTCGGCACCCAGCGGGACGCGCTGTCCCGCACGGTCGGGCAGGCGGAGGACCTCATGTCCGCGGGGCTCGCGCTCGAGTCGGACGCGATGCGCGCCCGGGTCGCCCTCGCCGAGGTAGAGCAGGGCATCGCGCTGCTCGGCGCCCAGCGCGAGGCGCTCGCCTGGGGCCTCGCCGCGCGCCTCGGCCTCGACGAGCCCGTGCAGCCCGTGTTCGACGCGACCCAGGGCTTCGCGACCTCGTCCCGGCCGGACCTCCAGGCGCTCGACTCCGCGGCACGCGCGGTCCAGGCGGAGCGCATCGCCATCGCCACGTCCATGCTCCCGCGCGTCACGGCGGACCTCGGCTGGCAGGGCACCGACAACGCGACGCTCGTGAAGTCGAGCTGGAGCCAGGTAGGGGTCACGGCGACCTGGGCGCTCGGCGCCGGTCGGCTGGCCGACGTCGACGCGGCTTCGGCGCGGCTCTCCGCGGTCCGGTCCCGGTCGGAGGCCCTCCAGCGCGGTGCGGTCGCCGAGCGGGCAGCCAGCACGGCCCTGCTCGAGGCGCGGTCCGCGGAGATCGCCGTGCGCGAGGCCTCGCTGGCCCAGGCCGACGCCGCAGCCGGCATCCTGGCCGACCGCTACGCCGAGCAGCTCGCGACGCTCACCGACGTGCTCGACGCCGAAGCGACCCGCGCGTCCCAGCGCGCGGCTCTCGAGGCCGCGAGGGTCGAGGTGGTGCGGGCGCGGCTCGCGCTGGCCCTCGCGGGTTGACTCGACGCCTCGACGGTCCCGTCAAGACGTTCCCTGGTCCCCGAAGGCCAGCGCGGCGATGGCCTCCAGGGTCCCCGGCGCGCAGCCCTCGGCCTTGTTGTTCGCCGTGACCCACACGCGCCGTCCGCGCTCCACGGCCCAGCGGACGGCGTTGGCCACGGCGCCGCGCAGCGCGGGGTCGGGGTCCACGATGCGGTCGAACGGCGCGTAGCGGGCCTTGGCATCGTCGTAGGCCCGCCCGCCGCCGAGGTTCCAGCGGAGGACGAGGTCGGGCGCCTCACCGGCATTCGTGCGCTTCCACTGGGTGCGGAGGTCGGGCATCGTCGGGTGGATCGTGAGGCACGGGCTGGCGCCGCGGTCGGCGAGCACGGCTGCGAGGGGGCCGTCGAGCCATGCGGGCGTGCGGACCTCGACGGCGAAGGACGCGTCGAGCTCGAGGAAGCGCGCGAGCCGGTCGTAGAAGGGCCCGAGCGCGTCGGGCGGCTGCGGGGGGAACTGGAGCAACACGAGCCCGAGCTTCGCGCCGAGCCCGCCGCGCAGCGGTCCGAGGAACTCGGCTTCGGCCCAGCCCGGGTCGAGGGCGAGGGGATTCGCCTCGCCGCGGATGCGCGCCGCGGTGCAGACCTGCGGGGCCTTCACGACGAAGCGGAAGCCGTCCGGCACCTGGCTCGCGTAGTCCGCGTAGAGGCCCGGCTCGGGGACCCGGTAGTAGGTGCGGTCCACGCTGACCGAGCGGAACAGCGGGTGCTGCGCGTAGGCCGCGAGCCCGCGCTCCGACAGCAGGGTGTCCGGCAGCTCGCGCTTCCACACGCGTCCGGCCCAGCCCGGGAACGACCAGCTCGACGTGCCGAAGAACACGCCGTCCGGCACGCGCCCGCCGAGCGCGACGAGGCCGGGATCCCAGGTCGCGGGCTCCACCTCCGGCGCTCCGAACATGGCCATCTGGTCGCGCATGCCGGGCCACCATAGTCGCCCGGGAACAGGAGGGCCGATGATCTGGATGCTGCTCGGGCTGTCGGATGCCCGGGCGACCATCGTGAACGTGCTGACGCCGAGCGTCGGCGTGCTCGAGGACGGCTGGCACGGCTCGGTGAAGGCCGGCATCACCGTGCTGGACGGCAACGAGAAGCGGATCGGGGCCGACCTCGCGTCGGGCCTGCAGTACAAGCGGAGCACGCACCTCGTGGCGCTCAAGGCGTCCGGCGACGTGGCGCGGGCCTTCGGCGACAAGGTGTCCCAGCGGGCGTTCGCGAACCTCCGCCACCGCTGGCTCTTCGCGGACCCGGTCTCGACGGTGGAGTTCGTGCAGATCGACCACAACGCGTTCCGCGGCCTGGCGATGCGCGATCTGGCCGGCGCGGGCCTGGATTTCCGGCTGTTCCGCGCGGAGTGGACCGAGGCCCACCTCGGGCTGACGGTGATGGGGGAGTACCAGCTGCACAGCGAGGGCTTCGAGGACGACGACGCCGGGCTGCACGCGCGGATGAGCGACTACTTCACGGTGGCCGTGAAGACGGAGACCGTGGTGCTCGCGAGCACGACGTTCGTGCAGCCGCGCCTCGACCGGTGGTCGAACTGGCGGTTCCTGGAGGAGGTGTCGATGACGATCGACATCAGCGAGCACCTCGACTGGAACGTGCTCTTCCGCGTGGAGCGCGACTCGTCGCCGCCGACGGGCGTCGAGCCGGTGGACCTCGCGCTGAAGTCGGGGCTCGTCGTCGGTTTCTAGAGAGATGGTCCGCTTGCGCAGCAAGTGGAGCTTCTCTCGTTGTTCGCCGGAGGGTCCGGGCGGGACAGTCACGCCCGGAAACCGGCGAACCAAGGGGTGTCTAGAGGTGTGAGCCGCGGTAGCGGTTCACGGCTCTAGCAGACATCGGGAAAAGTCCGGTCTGCGCTGGTTGTTCTCGCGGATGGTGGGCATGGTCGCGGTTCGCGGGCGCGGGGTTCTCGCGCGCCGCGATCGCGACATCGTTCAGGAACAACCTGGCTCGTGTCGTTCGAAGTGCCCTACATCGTCCCCCAGAGCGGCAACGTGGGCTGTTCCGGTGCGCGCCCCTGGAGGTGGGTCGCGAGGAGGGAGAGATTGTTGGTGATGGCGATCAGATGGACCTGCAGGTTCGCAGCCTCGAGACCGAACGCGCGCGCCTGACGGCTTCCGAGCCGGACCATTCGCGCAACGAGCCGCTCGCCCTGGCCTCTGCGCCGGTATTCCTCCCGGAGGCCAGGCCACTCGGCTCGCGCCCGTCGTAGCTCCCGCTCGTTCACATCGAGCTTGAGCCGTCTTCCCTTGGGTCGTTGGCCTCGAGGCTTCACGTCGTCCCTCATCTTCGGCACGCACGCGCCGCGGAGGTGACACCCCCGGCAGGCGTCCACGGGCCACTCGTACACGGAGCGAAGCTCGCCTTCGAAGGGACCCATCCGATGGTCGGCGGTGGTGACTCCGGCCGGGCAGGTCGCTGTCTGAGATTCGAAGTCGACATCGAACTCGTGTTTCTGGAGCGGCGCATCGTCTTTGAGCTGGACCGCCGGCGGAGGCGCGACCAGCTCGATCCCCAGCCGCTGAATGGCCATCCGGGTCGGCGTGCCGCCGTAGGCCGAGTCCCCCAGGGCGCGGTCGATGGACAGCTCGAGTCGCTTCGCTCGTTCCAGGAGCTCGACTCCATGGCGGCCCTCGGCCTGGTTGCCCTCGAAGACCTTCACCGCGGCGATGAGGCCAGAGACCAGATCGCCCAGCATCGTGAGCTTGAACCCCTTGAACTTGCTCTGCTTCGACTTGTGGCCCGACCGGGCTTCCGGCTCGGTGATGCTCACCAGGCGGTCGTCGCCCGCCTTCCACTGCACGAAGTAGTGCCCATCGTCGTCGACCCGGATGTCCTTCTCGATGACTCGCAGGAGGTCGCGACACCTATGAAGCAGGAAGGTCCGGTTCGCTCGCGATATCTCGTGAATCTCGCTCTCGACATGCGCGACGATGCGGATGACATCACGGACGAGGCGGCCCAGCGCAGCGCGTCGCGATTCCGGGTCCGACCAGTCGGCAGCGAGCCCGCCCTTGATGGACTTTGCCACCACCCAGGGCACGTCCAGCCGCTGAGCCACCTGCGCGAGCGTCCCGCCGCGGACGCGACCCCAGCGCTTGAGGAGGCCTCGCAGCCCGTCCCCGAGCATCCGCACCGTCCCTTGCAATGCGCCGAAGCAGTACATCGGCGTCCCGTCCATCACCCAGGTCGCCTCGCTCAACACCCCACTCGCGCGGAGGGTGAGGCCCTCGAAGAGCACCTCGTAGCGGCGCAGGTCGCAGGAGTCGGTCCTCCCCATCAGCCAGTGCTCGAACTCGCGGAGGGTCTTCTCCGTGGGCGACGGACCGAACGCCGGCAACCGCATCGCCGCGCGCCACGCCAGATCGGTCTTGGCCCGCTCGCACGCGCCAAGCCGACCCCCGCCTCCGTCGCTCCACCGCAGCAGCTGGAGCGCGAGAAGCCTGGCGGCCGGCCAGGCCGGGCGTCCCCGCTTCCCAGCCCCACGCCACTCCGCCCGCAGGAATCCGGGCACGAGATCGTCTCCCAAGGCGTGGAGAAGGTGGGCGAGCGAGCCCGGCGAAAGCACGCCCGGCGCGATGTTCTGCGGATCGAAGAGAGAACGCTGGGCGAAGTGCATGACCGGCATGGGCCCTCCACGGCATTGCCGATGGAGCCCGAGCGGGTGATCACATCGATGGCGCCAGTGGGTCTGTGGTGGTTGTTGGTCGCACTTCAGCGATCACACACTCACCGGTCGCCATCCACCCGCGCCGTCGAGCAGCCCTCGATTCCGATCGAACGACCGGAACAATGGGATTTTCCCGAGATCTGCTAGCCGACGTCGAGCAGGTGCCCCGAACGGTCGCGCTTGGTCTGCAGGTAGTGGACGTTGTGGGCCGTCGCGGGCATCTCGTGCTCGACGCGGCCCGAGAGCGCGACGCCGTACCGCTCGAGCGCGGCGAGCTTGTTGGGGTTGTTCGTCATCAGCGCCACGCTCTTCACGCCGAGGGCGTCGAGCATCGCGGCGGCCGCGCGGTAGTCGCGGAGGTCGTCGGGGAAGCCGAGCGCGTGGTTCGCGTCGACCGTGTCGAGCCCGCCGTCCTGCAGCGCGTACGCGCGGACCTTGTTCGTGAGCCCGATCCCGCGCCCCTCCTGCCGGAGGTAGAGCAGCACGCCGCGGCCGGCCTCGGCGATCCGCTCGAGCGCGGCGTGGAGCTGGGCCCGGCAGTCGCAGCGCAGCGAGCCCAGGACGTCGCCCGTGAGGCACTCGCTGTGCATCCGGACGAGCACGTCGTCCGCGTCCTCCACGTCGCCCATCACGAGCGCGATGTGCTCGCGGCCGTCGATGGGATTGTCGAACGCCACGATGCGGAAGTCGCCGAACTCCGACGGGAGCGCCGCCGTGGCGAGCGGGCGGAGGAGAGGGCTGGCCGGCAGGGGATCGATGCGTGCGGACATGGGGGCTCCGGGTCAACGTCCGATCCGTAACCGATCTTGTTCAAGAGCTGTTCAAAAATTATCCATAGAATGAGGCGGCCTGGCGGAGTCAGGGGCAGAGCGCAGAGTCGACCTGGATTTCACATCCCGCGCTGTGCACGGTCCGGTGGGCGACGACCTCCTGTGGCGTGCTCGGCCCCTGTCCCGAAAGTGCCAGAGCCTCCTCGAAACGCCGTCCCACACGAGTGGGTCGGGTGTCCCATTCGGGTCAGACCCGATTTGGACAGCCAGCGTGGCGCACCTCGGCCGGTGGCTTCGATCGGGCTCGGCAGATAGATTCGGAA
Organism: Alphaproteobacteria bacterium; assembly: GCA_020632875.1. GTDB lineage: Bacteria > Myxococcota_A > UBA796 > UBA796 > JACKEQ01. Next base: position 541,450 of record JACKET010000003.1, on the reverse strand, counting down.
GAACCGACACGATTCGTCGAGACATCGCGAGCGGCCCGTGCGTGACGGCATTCGTGCCGTCGGCCCCCTGTCCCGAAAGTGCCAGAGCCTCCGCGAAACGTCGGCCCACACGAGAGGATCGGGTGTCCCATTCGGGTCAGACCCGATTTGGACAGGGGCGCGGCACCCGCCACCCGGACCGGAATCCCCGCTCAGCGTGCGCGGGGCGGCAGGGGCACGATGGCCGAGGTCACCTTCTGGTACGCGGCGTACTCGGGGTACTTCGCGAGGGTGAGCTCTTCGGTGAACCGCGTGGACCCGATGAACAGCAACGTGAGCAGGAACGCGCCGAGGACCGTCCACTGGAGCGGCGAGCCGCTCGCCACCACGGCGAACGCGAACACCACCCACCACTGGCTGATCTCGAAGAAGTAGTTCGGGTGCCGCGAGTAGCGGAACAGCCCGTCGACCCGGAAGTTGTGCGGAACCTGCTCGCCGCGGCCGAGCGCCGCGTGCTTGGCGGTCTGGAAGTCGTACTGCTGCTGGTCGGCGATGGTCTCGCCCACGAGCAGCCCCACGAACACCAGTGCCAGGACCGCATCGGCCCAGCCGAGCCGCGTGGGGTGGAGCCACATCGTGTGCATCGGCGCGACCAGCAGGTAGACGAGGAACATCTGGTACGGCGAGATGAACGTCGCGTTGAACAGCGCGAAGCCCACGGGGCCGAGGCGCTCGCGGAGCACGGCCCAGCGGTAGTCCTCGCCGCCGCGCGCGTACCCGCCGCGCCGCCAGAAGTTGAACGTGAGCCGGGCGCCCCAGGCGCAGACGAGGCCCGCGACCAGGTTCATGCGCCCGTCCGCGAAGCCCGCGGCGTACGCCATCATCACGGCGTAGACGGGGGGCGCGATCGACCACAGCCGGTCGACCCACGAGTACTCCCTGGTGATCACCGACAGGCACCAGGTGAGCAGGGCGAGCAGGACGACGAGACCGAGCAGCGTGGGGTAGGGCATGCCGCCCGCTATCACCGCGATCGGAACGGGACGAACGTGCCGTCGGGACGCTCGATCGGCGCGTGCCCGTCGAGGTAGTGCGCGTCGACCTCGTCCCGGGCGCGGCGGTCCATCTCCTCGACCATGCCGGACACCGTCATCAGCGCCCACTGGGTCCCGGCTTCGTCCGGGATGTTCCCGCCGACGCTGGCGCGCGTGTGGTAGATGACGAGGTTCCCCCCGGCGATCTCCACGAGCGTCCAGCCGCCCGTGGTCTCGGGGACCCACACCGCATCGGGGTCCTCGATGCTCGCGCCGCGCCGCTCCGAGATGCGCCAGTGCCGCTCCCAGATGGTGCCCTGCGAAGCGGCGAGCAGGTCGCGGTTGCTCTCGAGCTCGATGACCCACTGGCGCGCGGCGAACGGCCAGGGCAGGTCGATCCGCTGGTAGAGCGTACGCTTCGCGAACGTGCTGCCGGGCAGGTCCTCGTCCGCGTAGCCCGCGACGACCTCGTAGTGCTGCTCGTCCTGGATCGCGAGCCAGAGCTGATCGCGGCTCGCGGGCGACCACAGCGCCGCGAGCACCCGGTCGGGCCCGTCGAGCCGCTCGCGGCGGCGGACGGTCTTGCCCTCCGCGAGCTTCTCCCACTCCTTCGCGTCGAACGTCGGACGGTGCACCCAGCTCGTGTGGTCGGACGCCTCCCACGCCTCTCTGAGCGCATCGGCCGGCGGAGCGGCAGCGGCGGTGGCGAGCAGCCAGACCAGGGGACCTCCAGCGCAGGGCGCCCATCCAGAGCTTAGCGGGATAGGGGCGTGCGTCGAGGTCGTCATGCTCGCCTGGGTCGTCCTGCTGTGGGGATGCGGGGCTCCCTCTCCCGAGGTCGAGCCCACGCCCGAGCTGTCGGTCGCGCCCGTCCCGGTCGAGGCGCCCGTCCCGCCGGAGCCCGAAGAGCCCCTCCCGCGCGGCGGCAACGTGCTGGTGCTGCTGATCGACGACGTCGGGGTCGACAAGGTCGGCGCGTACGGCGGGGGCTACGCGGCCCGCACGCCGCGCATCGACGCGCTCGCGTCCCAGGGCATCCGGTTCACCAACGCGTACGCGGCGCCGATGTGCTCGCCGTCACGGGCCATCCTCCTCACCGGCCGGTACGGGCGCCGCACCGGCATCGGCACGATCACCGAGAAGGAGAGCAACGGGTCCGAGCTCCCGCTCGACGCCGTCACGATCCCCGAGGCCCTCGACTTCGCGACCGGCGCGACGTGGACGAACGCCGCCATCGGCAAGTGGCACCTCGCGGGGCCCGCCGCGGCCGACTGGAAGACCCACCCGAACCGCCAGGGCTTCGACTGGTTCGTCGGCACGCGCGGCAACCCCGAGTACAAGGAGGGCCGCGGGTACTTCCACTGGCACGCAACGTGAACGGCGTCATCGCCGACTCCGACACGTACATGACCACCGCCACGGTCGACGACGCGCTCCGCCAGGTGAAGGTGATGCCGGAGCCGTGGTTCATGTACGTCGCGTTCAACGCGCCGCACGTGCCGATCCACGAGCCGCCGCCGGCGCTGGTCCCCGGCGGCATCCCGAAGAAGCCGAGCACGCTGCAGAAGTACGACGCCATGCTCGAGGCCGCTCGACACCGAGATCGGGCGCCTCGTCGACGGCATCGACCCCGCGATGCTCGGCCGTACGACGGTCTTCCTGCTGGGCGACAACGGCACGAGCAAGTGGGGGATGCCGAAGAACCGCGGCCCCGGCGCGAGCCGTGCGAAGCACTCCGTGTTCGAGGGGGGCGTGCGCATCCCGCTCGTGGTGACCGGTCCGCTCGTGAAGAGCCCGGGCACGACGGACGATTCGCTGGTCCACATCGCCGACCTGTTCCCGACGGTCGTCGACATCGCGGGGCTCCCGCGGGCCGAGGGGCGCGTCGACGCGTGGCAGCTCGGCGACCAGACCGTCGAGGTCGACGGGCGCAGCCTGCTGCCGCTGCTCCAGGGGCGTCCGGGCACGCGGGAGTACCTCTACACCGAGGGCTTCGAGCCCAATGGGCCCGGCCCCTACACGCAAGACCTGCGCGCCGTGCGCAACGGCACGCACAAGCTCATGCAGCGCGGCTCGGCGTACGGGTTGTTCCGCATCGAGGGGCTGTGGGAGGGCAACGACCTGATGTCCGCGCCCCTGTCCCCCGAAGACCAGGCGGCCCACGACGCGCTGCTCGCCGAGCTCGATCGCTGGAAGGCGCGCCTGCGCTACGAGGGCCGGTAGCTACTTCGGGAAGCGGTCGAGCAGGTCGGCCGCCAGCTCGCGGTACTGCTGGGCGCCGCGGCTGCTCGGGGCGAACCCGAAGATGTCGCGCCCCGCGAGCTGCGCCTGCGCCAGCGTGTCGTTCGCGCCGATGTGCACGGGCAGCACGACGTCCCCCCAGCTCGACTTCACGAGGTCGCGCACGGCTTCGTTCGACTTGCGCGTGCGGCCGTCGACGCGCGTGAGCACGACGCCGAGCAGATCGAGCGACGGGTTGAGCTGGCCGCCCACCTCGTCGAGCGTGCGGAACAGCCCGTCGATGCCCGACACCGCGAGCATGCTCGCCTGGGCCGGGACGAGCACGGTGTCGGCCGCGACGAGCCCGTTCACCGTGAGCGTGCCCATGTTCGGCGGGCAGTCGAGCAGGATGATGTCGTAGTGCGTGCGGGTGATCTCGAGGGCCTTGCGGAGCACGAGCTCCTTGCCGATGCGGTGCGCCATGCCGTCTTCGGCGTTGAGCAGGTCGGGGTCGGGCGGCGTGACGTACAGCTCGGGGACCTCGGTGCCCGTGCGGATCTCCTCGACCTCGAGCGTGTTCGCGGGGTCGGTGAGCAGCTCGGAGAGCGGGCCGCCGCCGATGCCGATCTGCTCGCGGAGCGCGAGCGTCACGTGGTTCTGCGGGTCGAGGTCGACGACGAGCACGCGCTTGCCGTGGTACCGCGCCCACGCCGACGCCAGCGAGACCGTCGTGGTGGTCTTGCCGACACCGCCCTTCTGCGCGGCGACCGCCACGATGGTGGCCTGCTTGTCGCCCTTCGGCAGGGACTTCGTGGGGGGCAGGGACCTCTCGGCACGGTTCCAGCGGGTCGTGGCCAGGCGCATGGCGTTCTCCATCTCTTGCGACGTCAAGTCTGACTTCGAGATCTTACATGAAGAATGCCGGCGGTCGAGACGGATCCTGAAAAAGCGACGGCCCGCCGCGCTCGGTGGAGCGGGGCGGGCCGTGGACGCGAGCCGGACGTGCCGGCGTCGCGGCTACTACTGGATGGTGCTCTCGAAGTCGTACGCGTTCCCGCACGCCGTGGAGAACGTGTAGAGGAACACGCGCAGGTAGACGTCGACGGGGGCCCCCGTGTCGTTCGTCCACTCGAGGAACTCGTCGTTCGACACCGAGCCGCTCGTGTCGAGCAGGGTGCCGTTCACGTCCTGGAACTGCGCGTCGACATCGCCGAGCGCGTGGAGGAACTCGATGGTGGCGGCAGCGGTCTGCCCGTCGGCGACGGTTCCGATGTTGAAGAAGTCGTCGTTCGCGGAGATGGCGAGGAGACCGTTGGCGCTCGTGACGCCCGTGGTGGCGCCCGCGATGTCGTCGTTCGGCTCGTTCCCGTCGTCGGTGGTGCAGTCGACGTCGTACAGGCTGACCTCGTAGGGGATGCAGCCGAAGGGCGAGGCCGCCGTCGAGACGCCGACCGTGTAGCTCAGCGTGCCGCCCGAGGTGTTCTCGCTGTTGACGCCGGTGGCACCGGAGCCGATCGACGTTCCGCCGTCGTCGTACAGCGTCGCGAGGGCGTCGCCGTACGTGTCGTCGTAGGACACCCGGACGCCGAACCGGTGGGTGTCTGCGATGTCGAACGTGAAGAAGTCGGCGTCGGCCGAGTCGACGGTGTAGGCGCCCGCCGTGAACGCGCCGGCGCTCAGGAGGTCGTCGTCGTCTTCGTGGCCGTCGGGCGTGCAGACCGGCGTCACGTCTTCGATGACGAGGTCGTAGTCGCCGCAGATGCCGTCGGCGAGCTCGACTTCGGCGTAGACGGTCGCGTCGGCGATGCCGCCGTTGCCGTAGACCACAGGGTTGCCGGAATCGAGGGTGTTGCCGCTTCCATCGACGATCCGCAGGTCGAGGTCGATGTCTGCGGGGTCGAAGTCGACGCGGATCTGGCTGATGGTGCCCGCGGGGACGGTGACGGCCCACCAGTCGTTGTCGTTCTGCACGATGCCGAGGCCGGCGGCGCCGGTGGTGGCCACGGACTGCACGAGGTTGTCGTTGTCTTCGAACGCGTCCTCGTTGCAGACGAGCAGGTCCTGCGAAGAGGCGAGGTCGTACGTCTGGCACGCGCCGCCGCTGAACGCGTCGGGGTAGACGCGCGCGTAGACCGTCTCGGCCGCCGCACCCGCGTTGAAGTACTCGACGGTCTCGGTGTCGTTGATGGTGGCGGAGGTGTCGATCACGGTGCCCGCGGCGTCGACCAGCTGGAGCTCCATGTCACCGTCGGCGTAGGTCGAGATGACATCGACGGTGAGCAGGTTGCTCGGCGCGACGCTGAAGGAGTACCAGTCCTCGTTGCCGCTCACCAGGATCTGACCCGCAGCGTTCGCCGTGGCCGTCGCGGTGGCCAGGTCGTCGTTCGGCTCGCTCGCGTCGTCGGTGCACGAGGTGATGCTCGTGGTCCAGTCGTAGTCGTTGGCGACGTAGGAGGTACCGAACAGATGGATCCGCAGGTACACCGTGGTGGCGGCGCCCGTGCCGTTGACCCACTCCACGTGCTCCATGTCGGTGACGCCGCCGGACCCGTCGAGCAGGTCGCCCGCCGCGTCGAGGAGCTGGATGTCGATGTCGCCGTTCGCGTCGATGAAGGTGACGTCGATCATCAGGTAGTCGTTCGCCGCGAGGTCGATGGCCCAGTAGTCTTCGCTGACCTCGCAGACCACGAGGCCGGTGCCGCCCGTGCTCGCGATGGCGGTAGCGATGTCGTCGTTCGGCTCCTGTGCGTCGTCGACACAGATCGTGGTGATGCCGCTGTCGCTGGTGTCGGTGTCGGTGTCGGCATCCGTGTCGGAGTCGGTATCCGCGTCGGAGTCGGTATCCGCGTCGGAATCCGTGTCGGCGTCGGAGTCGGTGTCGGTGTCGGCGTCGGTCTCCGTCTCGGGAGTGTCGCTTTTCTTACAGCTGAGAGCGAGCGCAAAAATCAGGGGGAGAGTCCAAATTCGCATGATCTTCTCTTGGCTTTCGGGGGAAAGCCGGGCACCTGGAGGCACCCGGCCGTTGGAAAATCGCTCCCCTTTTACCTGTTCCTGACACGATCGGCACCCCCTCGGAACACTGAGGTGGCGGACGCCACATGGAGCGCTATCCTCCGACGGCGCGAGAGCGCGGAGGGGACGGCATGGATGGCACGTGGCGCACGGTGCTCGGTCCGGATGGCACGCCGGTGGTGCCGGACGACGCGCCCCCCGCGCGTGTGGCGCGCGGGCCCGTGCTGCCCGAGAGATACGTCGATCTCGGCCATTTCGCGACCGGAGGGATCGGCGAGGTCCGCCGCGTGCGCGACACGAAGCTCGACACCGAGCTCGTGATGAAGCTCCAGCGGCGGGGCGCCGGCGAGACCCTGCGCCGCCGCTTCGAGCGCGAGGCCCGCCTGACCGCGCGCCTGCACCACCCGAACATCGTGCCGGCGCTCGATCTCGGCACGCTCGCGAACGGCACGCCGTGGTTCACCATGCCCGAGGTGCGCGGCAAGACGCTGCGCGAGGTCATGGATGGCGTGGACGTCCCGCTTCGGCGGCTCGTCGAGCTCGTGGAGGGCGTGGCGCGCGCGCTGGCGTACGCCCACTCCGAGGGCGTCGTCCACCGCGACGTGAAGCCGCAGAACCTGATGCTCGGGCGCTTCGGCGACGTGCGCATCATGGACTTCGGCGTCGCGCTCGATCTGCGGGCACCCGACCGGGATCTCGACGACGCGGTGGTCGGCACGCCGCTCTACATGGCGCCGGAGCAGGCGCGGGGCGAGGTCGCCTCGTGCAACGCCGCGATCGACGTGTACGCGCTCGGCGTGCTGCTCTACGAGATCGTGACGGGCAGCCTGCCGTACGAGGGCGGCGGCATCCAGGTGTGGCACCAGATCATCGAGGGCCCCCCTCCCGATCCCGCCGAGCGGGTGGTCGAGGGCCGCGAGGCCCCGCCGGCGCTGCTCCAGCTCGTGCGCGACGCCATGCGCCGCGACCCCGCCGGGCGCCCCGACGCGCTCGCCCTGGCCGACCGCCTGCGCAGCTGGCTCGACGGCGAGGAGCGCAGGCAGCGCGCCCTCCAGATCCTCCGCGAGGCGGAGCCGCTCGCCGCCGAGGTGGGGGTCCTCCGGGCGCGGGCCGCGGCGCTCGACGAGCGCGCCCGGGCCATGCTGGCGCCCCTCCCGACGTACGCCCCTCTCGAGGACAAGGAGCCCGCCTGGGCCCTCGAGGCCGAAGCGCGCGCCGTGCTGCTCGACGTGATGCGGCGCGAGACGCGCTACCTCCAGCAGCTCCAGGCCGCGCTCGAGCAGGACCCCGACTGCGACGAGGCCCACCGCCGCCTGGCGACGCACCACCGCCGCTCGCTCGAGCAGGCCGAGGCGGTGCACGACGAGGAGCAGGAGCTCGTCCACGAAGAGGGGCTGCGGGCCCACGACCGGGGCGAGCACGCCGCGTACCTCTCGGGGGTCGCGGCGGTGACGCTGATCACGGATCCGCCCGGCGCCACCGTGATCGCGGAGCGGCTCGTGCATCGCTCCATGCGGTGGCAGGTCGCCGAGGCCGTGGCGCTCGGCACGACGCCGCTGCACGCCGCGCCGCTCCCCCACGGCAACTGGCGCCTCGTCGTCCGCTCGCCCGGGCGGAGGGACGTGATCTACCCCGTGCGCGTGCGGCGCTCGGAGCACTGGGACGGCGTTCCGCCCGACGGCACCGAGCCGTTCCCCATCGCGCTGCCCGCCGATCTCGACGACGGCGAGGTGTACGTGCCCGCGGGCTGGTTCCCGGCGGGCGGGGATCCCGACGCCATCGACGGGCTGCTGGCGGGCCGGGTGTGGGTCGATGGGTTCTGCATCCAGCGGTTCCCGGTCACGATGGGCGAGTGGGCGCGGTTCGTCGACGCCCACGGGCCCGACGCGGAGCCGTGGGTCCCGCGCGAGATGAACGGCGTGGAGCGCGCCCGCTGGGCCTGGCGGGGAGGGCGCTGGGAGCGCCCCTCGACGGACCTGGACGACATCCCCGTGTTCCTCGTGTCGGGGCTCGCCGCGCGGGACTACGCGGGCTGGCTCTCCGAGCGAACCGGGCGGGCCTGGCGGCTACCGCACGAGCTCGAGTGGGAGAAGGCCGCGCGTGGGGTGGACGGGCGGATCTACCCGTGGGGCGACGGGTTCGATCCGGCGCTCGCCCACGTGATCTCCAGCATGCAGGGCGTGCCGGCGGTCGGCCCCAACGAATTGTTCCCGACCGACGTGAGCCCGTACGGCGTTCGCGGTCAGGGCGGCAACATCCGGGAGTTCTGCGACACGCGTTGGCATCGCCCGTCCCGTCCGCCCGAGACTCTGGTTTTCGAACGACCGAATGCGACGGATCTCTGGGTGATTCGCGGCGGGATCTTCTCCGCGATGGCACATTTGTCCCGCGCCACGAACCGCCTGGCCCAGCGCGGTGACCGGACGATGCAGGAGGTGTCGTTCCGCCTGGTGCGTCCGCTCAGTTGACTTGCGGCTGGGCCAGCGGGCGCTGGGGCTTCGTGGGGAGGGCCGCGGGGATGTAGCTCAGGATCTGCCCCGGGCTGCACTTGATCCGGTTGTCGACCAGGTTCGAGCCGTTCGACCACCACATCATCTTCACGTTCGAGCCGCTGACGAGCACCTCCGCCCACCCTACCAAGGTCGTGTTCAGCTTCATCTCGAAGAGCGAGCTTCCCTGCCACATCTGAGTGGGAACCTGGGTCGAGGTGAGGAAATCATAGGCGGGCAGGATCACCGACGGATTCTCGACGCTCCCGCTGCTCTGGATCCAGAGCGCGAACCCGCCAGATGGGAACCAGCTCCCCGAGGTCCACTTCCAGCGGTCCTGCGTCTGCGTGGCTTCGAAGAGTCCCACGGACGAGGTCCCGACCTTGATGATGGCCTCGGTGCCCGACCCGATTTCCTGAACGAACGGCATGATTCCCTCCCCGGAGTGTTTCCATGGACGCTAGGCGAAGCGGCGTCCAGTGCGCAACGGCGGGACGATAGAGCCCATTCCCACGGGCTTCCCGCGCGTCGTGTTTCCGGTGGGCCTGGTGCGCACGGGGCGATTCACAGGGAGGAGTCAGCGGCTTCAAGCCGCTGAAGGCTCCCGGTCGGGGAATTCCGGTCGGGTCGCTTCCCGCGGGTGTCCAGCATAGAATGCCGGCCGATGTCGACCGGGGTGCAGCATCCGGCGGTTCGTCCCGCCACCGGCAGACAGCGCTCTGAGCCCGTCAGGGCGGGCGTTCTGGCTGGCGTGCTCGCGGCGGGCTCCGCTGCGGCGGGGGTGTCGGCCGTCGCAGCGACGCAGAGCGCCGACGTCGCGGGGCTCGTGGGCTCCGGCATCGCGCTGGTAGCGGGGCTCGCGGGGCTCGTGCTGGTGAAGCGGTGGACTGACCACGCCCGGGCGCGTGAGGCCGAGCTCGGCGAAGCGCTCGGCCAGCTCGCGAAGACGTCGGTGAGCAAGGCGTACGTCGACAAGGTCCTGCGCGGCGTGCGCGACATGATCCTCGTGACCGACATGAAGGGCGTGGTGCTCGACTGCAACCCCGCCGCCGCGGAGCGAACGGGGTACAGCCGGTCCGAGCTGGTCGGGCAGAACGTCATGGAGCTCATCCAGGGCACCGGGTCGTTCGAGGAGTCGGAGCTCGAGGGCTACGCGTCCAAGATGCGCCACGCCGACGGGCGGTTCTTCTCGGTCCTCCTGTCGCGCGGGCGCCTCGAGGGCGATGCCGGGCTCGTGTGGGCCGTCAGCGACATCTCGGTCCAGCAGGCCGCGATGGAGGCGATCCGCCGCTCCCACTCCCAGGCCGAAGAGGCGAACCAGGCGAAGAGCCGGTTCCTCGCGACGATGAGCCACGAGCTGCGCACGCCGCTCAACGCGATCATCGGGTACGCCGAGCTGGTCGAGGACCAGGTCGAGCCCGGGTCCGAGATGCTCGAGGATTTGCGCCGTATCCAGGGCGCCGGCAAGCACCTGCTCGGGCTGATCAACGGCATCCTCGACCTGTCGAAGATCGAGGCGGGCAAGCTGCACATCTTCCTGGAGGACGTGCCGCTGCGGTCCCTCGTCGACGACGTGGTGGCGACGGTCCGGCCGCACGCCGACCGCAAGGGCCTCGCGATCCGGGTCGAGGTCCCGGACGACACCGGCAAGGCGCGCATCGACGAGGCGAAGACCCGTCAGATCCTGCTGAACCTGATGAGCAACGCGATCAAGTTCACGAGCGAGGGCCAGGTGGTGCTCGCGGTCGAGCGGTACCAGCGCGACGGCACGCCGTGGGTCCAGTTCGAGGTGACCGACACCGGCATCGGCATGCACGACGAAGAGCTCGAGCGGGTGTTCGAGCCGTTCGTGCAGGCCGACGACACGACGTCGCGGTCGTACGGCGGCACCGGGCTCGGGCTGTCGATCGCGCTGGCGTTCGCGCGGATGATGGGCGGGCGGATCACGGTGCGGAGCCGGGTGGGGCAGGGGAGCGCGTTCTGCGTCGACCTGCCGGCCGGCGAGCCCGTGTGGGACGCGCTGATGTAGCCCTCTAAGGCCTCGACCAGGTCGCGGGATCCCGGCTCGTCGTAGAGGACGGGGACGGCGGCTGAGAGCGTCCTGTCTACCCTTACTCCGCGCGCGGAGCGCGCTGCGCGGCTCGCCTGTGGCGGCCTTGCGGGGTCGGTAGACCCGGCAGTCCCAGGATCCGGTTCCCCGGGTGGGTCCCGCGCCGCGGCAGGGCGTGGGGAAACCGGACCCTTCGGGCTCTGCCTGTCGCGATCGAGGAGGTCGGGAGAGCCCCGGATCGGCAGGGCGCGAAGCCGGGACACGAGGACGTCCGACGAGATCACCCCGAGCAGCCCGAAACGCCGGCCTGCTCTGGTGAGTCCCGAATCCGGTCCGCAAGAAGGCCCCCCAGTACACGACCGGAACTCGAGACGTCCCGCGAGAGCCCTGACGTCACGGGCGATGCATCCCCGTCGAAGGTGCCCGGGGAAACGAGGACGCTCGACCCGAGACGCCCTCGTTTCTGCGTCATCTGCGTCCTTCTGCGTCATCTGCGTGATGCCCTGAGACGCTCGAAGCTCGATCCCCTTCCGCTGTGGCTCGCTCCAGCGTCCGCGCTGACAGGATTTCCGCCCACCCCTGCCCCGCGCCCCCACCCCGCGACAGGTTGGCGGAGGACGACGCGAACCGCCCGTGTGGACGGGCCTCTCCGGACGGCACGCCGCTTGCTTCACGGCGGGGCACCACCCAGGAGGTCGTCCATGCTGCTCTTCTCGCTCCTCTCTCCCGCCTTCGCCGGCGAGCTCGACGTCGTCGCCACGTTCGGCGACGAGACCGCCGAGCTCCACCTGACCGGGCTCGGCACCTGCGACACCCAGGAGGTGCGGCTCGGCGACGCGTCCTCCGAGCTCCGCGCGAAGGCGCGTGCCGCGTCGCCCGAGAAGGGCCAGCTCTACGTCGAGCTGGAGCTCGAGTGGCACGCGGACAGCCGGCGCGTCGAGACCCGACCCACCGTCCTGTTCCGGCCGGGCGAGCCGGCGGTCGTGGAGCTGGGGATGCTCGCCGGCACCCTCCAGGTCGAGGTCGACGGCTCCGGGTTCGAGCCGACGCCCGACGCGTGGTGCCTGCCCGGTGGGCGACGCCCTACCCGAGCGCGCTGAACGAGCCGCCGCGCTCCGTGGCGCGCTGGTAGGCCGGCCGGGCGCGGCTGCGCGCGAGGTGCGCCGCGATCGCGGGCCGCTGGTCGGCCCCTCCGCGCGACAGGGCCGCTTCGAGCGGGAAGCTCATCTGGATGTCGGCGGCGCTGAACTCGCCGCAGAACCACTCGCGCTCCGACAGGTGCTGCTCGATGAAGCCCAGCGTGCGCTCGAGCTCCGGGTCGGTGAACGTGCCGTCGACCTGGCTCGCGATGCCCTTCGCGACGGGCCGCACGAGGAAGGGGACGGCCTTCCCGCGGAGCCGCGACGTGATGAGCTTCACGAGCAGCGGCGGCATCAGCGAGCCCTCGGCGAAGTGCATCCAGTACCGCAGCTGCTCGCGCCCCGCGCGGTCGGCGGGCACCAGGCGGCCCTCGCCGTAGCGCTCGAGCAGGCTCTCGAGGATGGCGCCCGACTCGGCGAGCACCTCGTCGCCGATCTGCACGACCGGCGCCTTGCCGAGCGGGTGCACCTCGCGCAGGCCGGCGTGGCGCATCGTGACGGGGTCGCGCTTCCACTCGGTGATGTCGTACTCGAGGCCGAGCTCTTCGAGCAGCCAGAGCACGCGCTGGGACCGGGAGTTGTCGAGGTGGTGGACGACGATGCGCATCAGAAGGGGTCTCCGAAGCCGCCGCGCCCACGGCTCGGCCCGCCGAAGTCGTCGTCGCCCCAGCCCGTCTCGGTCTGGCTCTCGAAGGTGCAGTCGATCTCGACGACCATCGCCGTGCCCGAGTCGGGGAACCCGGCGTTCGCGACGAGGTGGGCCACCTGGTCCTTGATGCTGTCGAGCGCCGGATCGCTCGTGACCTCGAGGACCTTGGACTCGCTGTGCGGGCCGATCTGCAGCTTCATGGTGATCGTGCCGTCGGCCGGCATGCCGCGGTCGTACAGCCCGCTGGCGTGCAGCCGCCGGACCTCCATCTCGCAGTTCGCCACGGTCCGCAGCACGTCCTGCCAGGTGATCCGGTCGCGCCGGCGCAGCGTTCCGGGGATGTGGGGGCCCTCCGTCAGGCGCGGCCGCCCCCACTTCAAGACGCTCATCCAGCTCATCGGCCCTCCCAGGGCCCGATGCTACTCGGCCCAGACCTTGATGGTACGCCCGACGTCCTCGAGCATGTACTTGCACAGGTCGTAGTCGGGGTGACGGCCCCAGACCCAGGCGTTGCCCATGTAGCCCGACTCGACGGGCTGGGTGCGCGAGCCCTTCGGCGGCAGGTGCATCCGGAGGATGAAGTCGCCGTAGCGCTGCTTGATGGCCTCGACGCCGGTGTAGCCCGCGATCCGCCCGTCCTTGTTGGGCCGCAGCGCGACCATGCCCGCAGACCACCGCCGCGACGGGGCCGGATTGCAGTCGCCGTGCACCAGCGCCTTGGCCCACTCCACGTAGAGGTCCATGTCGTTCGCGGCGCAGTACAGGTCCCACACGCGCACGCCGGGCGGACGCGCGCCGATCTCGGAGAAGAACAGGCCCTTCGGCCCGATGAACCACTCCATGTGCGTGGGCGCGGTGTCGATCTGGAGCGCCGTGAGCACCTGGCGGCCGAACACCTTGAGCTTGGTGTAGCCCTCGGCGTCCATCCGGTTCGTGACCATCACGATGGGCGAGCAGTCGCGGGTGCGCATCGCGTCGAGCACGTTCGGGTAGTAGTGGCAGATCTGCTCGTACGCGACGCGGCCGTTGACGGTCAGCGTGTCCCAGAAGCCCTCGTGGCCCGTGATGAACTCCTCCATCGTCATCTTGCGGTGGGGGCTCATGCCGGACTCTTCGATCGCCCGGGCGAGACCGGCCTTGTCGTCGGCGCGCCACGTGCCGGCGGCCCCGGCGGCGGCGAGCGGCTTGAGGATGACGGGGAACCCGACCTCCTTCACGAACGCGAGCGCCTCGTCGACCGTGCCGACCTCGGCGTTCTTCGCGCACCGGATGCCGCGGGCCATGAGGTACTGCTTCATCATGTACTTGTCGCGGACGAGGAGCGTCTGCTCGACCGACATGCCCGGGATGCCCGTGAGCTGGCGCGCTTCGGCGGCGGGGAGCATGAGCGCCTCGATGGTCGAGACGAGCTGGTGGACCCACGGGCCGCGCTGCTGGATCTTCTTCACGGCCTCGACGATCGCGTTGACGCTGGCGGTGGAGCCGACCTGCTCGTAGCTGTGCATCCACGAGCGCAGCTCGCTGTCGTAGGCCTCGACCGGAGCGGTGCCGATGCCGCTGATGACGGCGCCGACGGCGTGGAGCGCGCGGACGAACTCGCGCTGGTTCGCGGGGAAGGCGGGCTCGAGGAAGATGACGTGCTGCATCGGGGGCTCCGTCCCGCCGGCGATGGGTCCGCGGGGCGGCACGAGCTAACTCCGTGACGTGCGCTTGACGAACCGGATCGCGGCGCGTGGGTCGACTCTGGAAGGAGGGTTTCCATGCGCCGTCATTCCACGCCACCGCTCGATCTCGTCCCCGTGATGGGGCTCGCTTCGCTGCTCATCCCGCTGCTCCTGCTGGGGCAGGGGGTGTCCTTCGCCGCCATCGACGTGTCCGCGCCGGCCATGTGCGACTGCCACGGCGGGGAGGACCATCCGGATCTCGTCCCCACCGTCCTCGTCACGTCGGGCGGGCTGACCGTCTCGACGGAGGACGGAGAGCGGAGCTTCGAAGGGAGCGATCTGGAGGGCATGGGCCACTACCTCGCGGAGCTCCGCGCGGGGCATCGGTCCAGCGGACGCATGACGCTCGTGGCGGAGGCGGACGTGGAGTACGAGCGCCTCATCCTCGCGATGGACGCGAGCCGGCCGCACTTCCCCGAGGTCGTCGTCGCCGGGGGCGTGCAGTAGGGCCTATTCGGAGATCGACGTGTAGTAGTACGCCTCGCCGCCGTACTCGTCCGCGGTCTTCTGCCCGTTCACCACCGCACCCGGGATGGCGCGCTCGATCGCGCCGCACGTGGCGGGCGAGAGGTAGTTGTCGGACAGGTCGAGCTTCGCGAGGTGCCGGAAGGCCGGCGCGCTCGGGACGAGCGGCGCGGCCTGGTCGTCGGTCATCGTGCCCATCGACAGGTCGAGCACGCGGAGCTGCTTCACGATCGGCGCGATGCACACGGACGCCACGACGTCGCCCATGAACGTGCCGTTCTTCAGGCCCAGCACCTCGAGCGCGGGGAGGCCCGTGCCGGCGAGGATCCCGGCGCAGTCGTCGATGTCGGCGCTCGCGCCGTAGTCGGGCGTGCCGAAGTAGATCTCGAGGTGCTTCAAGGCGGGCAGCTTCGCCGCGCTGATCCGGCGGACGGGCTCCGCGGGCAGGCCGCCCGACATCAGCACCAGGTGCCGGAGCCGCGGCGCGTGGATCTCGCCGAGCGCGATGCCGACGCCGCGGATCACGAGCTTCTCGAGGTTCGGGCACGCCTTCCACAGGCGCGTGAGGTCGCCGATGTCGCACCACGAGACCTCGGCGTAGTCGTCGTGGTCGGCCAGCTCGAGGGACGTGAGCGAGGGGGCGCCGACACTGGCGATCGCGTCGATCGCGTCCTGCCAGCGGGACTCTCCGTCCCACACGCCGTCGGGGATGCCGATGTGGAGGTGGTCGAGCCGGGCGGCGCTCGGGTGCGAGAGGCAGCGCTTCACGAGCTCGCCCGTCTCCACGTCCTGGTGGTCGTAGTCCGATGCGATCTTCAGCCGGTCCCAGTAGCCGAGCTTCCACTCGACCTTCGCGCACGCCCCGGCGGCCTCCTCCGAGAGGGGACCGAGCAGCGCCCCGGCGTGCTCCTGGAGCAGCGCGGTCTCCTGCTTCTTCAGCTCGGACCGGTCCTTCCCGGACTTCGTGGCCATTCCGTGGTGCAGCGGGATGAGCCGGCCGCGCGGGTCGCCCTCCTCCTGGAGCCGGTCCGCGACGACCAGGCGCTCCTCCACCTCGGCCCGCTCGCTGGCGACGGCCTCGGCTGCGACCAGGACGTAGCCCTTGGCGGCCTTGGACTTCGCGGCGGCATCCGCCTTCGCCTTCGCGGTGGCGGCATCCGCGAAGGACTTCGTGCTCGTCTGGCCGACCGTCCCGATGCGGCCGTACGTGACGGTGTATTCGCTGCCGTGGACCTCGATCTCCCAGAACTTGTGGGAGCCTCCGGCGCTGTACTCGTAGCGGGGCATGGGACCTCCGCGCCGAGCCTACCCGATCGGCTCGCCCCACCGGGCCCGCGCGGCCTCGAAGCACGCGAGCAGCGCGAGGAGCACGAACACCCAGACGAACCGCTCGTTGTAGCGGGCCGCGATGCCCGAGAGCGCGCCGCACACGAGCGCGTTCGCACCCACGAACGCGGCGACCTCGAGCGTCGCGCGCTTCGGGACCAGGCGCCCGGTCACCGCCAGGCCGAGCAGCACGAGGTACGCGAGCGTCAGCGAGACCCGGAAGAACGCGTGCGTCTGGGCCTCGAAGCGCGAGAACACGTCGGATCCCTGCTTGATCCGCTCGAAGTTGCCGGCGTCGATCGGCAGGTACCGCAACAGGAGGCGGTCGTACATCTCCCAGCGCGGGAGCTCCTTCCGGTAGTCGGATTCGTAGTGGAAGGTGCGGTTCAGCAGCACGACCCCGTTCTTCGCGCCGCGGAACGCGAGGCCCGCCCACGTGCCCGGCCTCAGCAGCAGCGCGCGGTTGATCTCGGTCAGCTCGGGCTTGCTCGCGTCCCAGGCCTTCATGCGCTTGCCGTCGGACGGCGTGTACGCGGCGTAGAACGGGCTCTCCTCGAAGCTCCACAGGAAGTAGCCGGAGTCGTACACGGGCATCGTGTACGTGTCGCACAGCGCGTAGTGGCGCTCGGCGCAGTGCGCATCGAGGTGCTGCTTGAGGGCGCCGGTCTCGGAGAACACCGCGGCCAGCATGACGTGGCTGCCCGGCGAGAAGCGGTGCTCGCGCTCGTGCGCGAGGTTCATCACGAGCTGGAAGCCCATCGCCAGCGGCAGGACCCCCGCCAGGAGCCCGAGCGGCGCGAGCTTGTCGCGGACGGGGCCCTCGCTCCACACCAGGTTCCCCGCGGCGATGCCGAGCGCCGCGACGATGAACACCATCCAGTGCGACGTGTGCGTGAAGAACAACACCACGAGAAGGACGCCCGCGACGACGCGCTCGGCGACGTGCAGCCGCTCACGCCCGTGCAGCACGGCGAGGAAGAGGAACAGCAGGATGGGCGCGAAGGCATCCGGGGTCATGCGCCCCGCGAGCTTCGACAGGGGCGTGACGAGCGCCAGGATCGCCGACAGCCCGAGCAGCAGGGCGTTCCGCGTCGCTCGCGTGTGGTCGGAGCACGCCTTGAGGAACAGGCGCATCGACCCCGCGAGGAGCAGGGCCTGGAGCCCGACGACCGCCCAGGTGCTGTACCCGAGCGACGCATAGCGCACGAACAGGGAGTACATGTACGAATGCGGCTCGTACGCCGGGCTCATCGCCGCGCGGAGGTAGCCGGCCGAGTCGCCGAAGAAGAGCAGCGGCGTGCGGTTGAAAGCAGCGGTCTGCAGCAGGAGCATCGCGGCGCCCAGGGTGCTCGCGACCGTTCCCGCCCGGCCCTCCAGCAGCTCGACCTTCAATCCACCCCCGCCCCGCCGCGCTTATCGCCATGGGTCCCGCGCAGCCAGGCCATGGCTTCGGACGCGCTCCCCGTCGGGCGTGGGTTCGTCCGGGCGCGCCGGCTTCGCCGTCGGCTGTCCTCCGGGCTCGCTGACGCTCGGTCCGGGCCGTTCCGGCCCGGGACTGCGGCTGCGCCGCCCCCTCCGGCCCGCCTCGCGCGGGTCCCGGAGGAGCGCGGCCAGCGGGCGCGGGCTCGCAGCGACCGGAGGCCGCACCGTGTGTGAGCGACCTGACAGTCCCCCGGGATGCGGGAGCGGAAACCCGGGATAGAGGTCGGGCCATCCGGAATGGGGGACTGATGGCGCATCCGTGGAAGTTCGTTCGCGTCGGTGGATTCGATCAGGTGAAGCTCGAGCGGGGCGCCGATCTCGTCGCGCTCGACCAGCTCGACCAGAAGCTGTGGGTCGCGCTCGCGTGCCCCGTGCTCGGGCTCGAGTTCGACGAGCGCACGCTGGCGCTCATCGACTCCGACAAGGATGGCCGCGTCCGCGCCAACGAGCTCATCGCGGCCACGAAGTGGGCGGGCGGGCTTCTGAACGACGTCGAGCTGCTCGCGTCGGGTCCGGCGTCGATCCCGGTCTCCGCCATCTCCGAGGCGAGCGACGAGGGCAAGCAGATCCGCCAGTCCGCCGTCGCCCTGCTCGAAGACCTCGGCAAGCCGACCGACCGCATCGGCGTCGACGACGCGATGGCGGCACTCGCGGCCTTCGAGGCCCAGCCGCACAACGGCGACGGCATCATCGTGCCGGCCTCCGCGGCGGACGAGGCGGTGCAGCAGGTCATCGCCGACGCGCTGGCCTGCACGGCCGCCCCGAAGACCGACCGCAGCAACGCCCCCGGCGTCGACGCCGACGCGCTCACGGCCTTCTGGGACGCGCTCGCCGCGCGGGTGGCGTGGCTCGACGCCGGTGCCGACGCGGCGGTCCGCCCGCTGGGTGATGCGACGGCCGACGCGCACGCGGCGCTCGGCGCGGTCCGCGCGAAGATCGACGACTTCTTCGGGCGCTGCCAGGTCGCGGCGTTCGACCCGCGCGCGCTCCAGGCGGTGAACCGCCAGCAGGAGGAGTACCTCCAGATCGCGGCGGGCGACCTGCACGTCAGTGCCGACGAGATCGCGCACTTCCCGATCGCCATGGTCGAGCCCGACCGGGCCCTGCCGCTGACCTCCGGCATCAACCCGGCCTGGGCCGGCGCCGTGGCGGCCCTCCGCGAGAAGGTCCTCGCACCGCTGGGCTTCACGGGCGACACACTCGACGAGGCCGGCTGGCGCGACGTGTGCGGGCGCTTCGCCGCGTACGAGGGCTGGGTCGGGGCCGAAGCGGGCCAGGCGGTCGCCGGGCTCGGCGAGGAGCGCGTCCGCGCCCTGGCCACCGGCGAGCACCGCGAGGCCGTCGATGCGGCCGTGGCGCAAGACCTGGCCGAGAAGCCCGTCGCCGACGCGATCGAGTCCGTCGAGCGGCTGGTGCGGTACTGCCGCGACCTGATGGCGCTCGCGAACAACTTCGTGTCGTTCCACCACTTCTACGCCCGCGAGGGCGCGACCTTCCAGGTCGGCACGCTGTACCTCGACCAGCGGGCCTGCTCGCTGTGCGTGCGGGTGAACGACGCGGGGCGCCACGCCACGATGGCCCCGAAGTCCGCCGCCTACCTGCTGTACTGCGACGTGAAGAACGCGAAGGGCGGCGCGATGTCCATCGTTGCCGCGATGACCGACGGGGACGTCGACAACCTCATGGTCGGCCGCAACGGCGTGTTCTACGACCGCAAGGGCAACGACTGGGACGCGACGGTCACGAAGATCGTCGAGAACCCCATCAGCGTCCGGCAGGCGTTCTGGTCCCCGTACAAGCGGTTCGTCCGTGCGATCGAGGACATGATCGCGGCTCGCGCCCAGAAGTCCGAGGCCGACTCGCAGGCCCGCGTCGCGGCCGCCGCGGCGAGCACCGGCGATGCGGCGTCCGGTGCGGGCGTCGAGCCCCCGAAGCCCCTGGACGTCGGCATGATCGCGGCCCTCGGCGTCGCCGTCGGCGGCATCACGGCCGCCATCGGGGCCCTGCTCCAGGCGTTCTTCGGCCTCGGCATCTGGATGCCGCTCGGCGTCGTCGGGCTGGTCGCGATCATCTCCGGGCCGTCGATGGTCGTGGCGTGGCTCAAGCTCCGCCAGCGCAACCTCGGCCCCATCCTCGACGCGAACGGCTGGGCGGTGAACGCGCAGGCGAAGATCAACGTCCCCCTCGGGAAGTCCCTCACCTCCGTGGCGGCCCTGCCCGCGGGCACGGTGTCCGACCGCCGCGACCCGTACGCCGAGAAGAAGCGCCCGGTGTGGCTCTACATCACCGTCGTCGCGCTCCTCGCGCTGGTCTTCGGCTGGTACATCGGCAAGCTCGACGCCTACCTGCCCGGTCCGGCGAAGAGCATCACGGTGCTCGGCGAGCTCGCCCCGGCCGCGACGGTCGAGGCGATCGAGAAGAAGGCCGCCGAAGCCGCCGCTCCGGTGCCCGAGGCCGCGCCCCCCGCGGAGTGAGCCCACGCCACAGCGGAGCGTGCTGCGCCTACTGGGCGGAGTACTGCTCCGCGATGGCGTACGAGATCTGCACCTGTGCGAGGCTCGGCGGCACGTAGTCGAGGAACACGACGCTGTTGCGCCCGGGCAGGTACGCCGTCTCGCAGCCCTCGCCGATCGGGCACGTCTCGAAGCCGATCGTCACGGGCGCGCCGGACCCGTTCGCGTCCGGCACCACGACCTTCACGTCGAGGGTGTCGACGATCGGGATCTTCGACAGGAAGAACTCGCGCTTCAGGCCGCTCGTCTGGAGCCCGAGCTCCTCCATGAACGGCAGCCAGTCGTCCTCGCAGATGTCGAAGAGGATGCCGCCCGTCGTGTTCGCGTAGTTGGCGTAGGTCCCGCCGATCTCCATGGCGTCGCTGCAGGCGGTCTGGGGCTTCCAGATGATCGCGTGGGCCGTGACCATCTCGGGCGAGGCCTTCTTCGTGGCCATCCACTCCTGGAACTCGGACCGCGTGATGGGATTGGCGCCGGACTGGTCGTCCTCGTCGGAGATGAAGACCATGTGGAGCGCGGCGTCCTCGCGGTAGAACCCGGCGTTGCGGGGCCCGTCGACGCGGAGCTCGAGGGCCGTGTAGGCCGCGGCGCGCCCCTGCTCCTCGGAGTCGCCGCCCGTGCCCATCACCGCCATCTGCGAGAACACCTGGTAGGGGTTCGGCGTGCTGGAGTCGATGTAGTTGAAGCCGGAGATCTGGCGCAGCTTGCCGGAGTGGTTCGGGTCCCACATGTCGGTCGACACGACGCCGATGTGCCAGTCGAGCCCACTGCCCTCGAAGAAGCTCATGAACGCGGGGAAGTTCTGCGCCAGGGCGTTCTGCTCCTCCTCCATCGAGCAGCTGTTGTCGACGACGAACAGCACGTCCACCGCGGGCTCGGGGACCTGCACGACGCGGTCCAGCTGGACGGGGTTCACCGGGGGAGGGGGAACCGACCTGTCCCGATCGGCACCGATGGGCTCGATCACCCAGTCGCTGCAGGCGGAGAGCAGGGTGGCGAGGACGAGGAGATGGCGGGACATGGGGCCTCCGGGGCGTTTCGACAGGGAATGCCCGCGCCGCCGCGTCAGCTTCACCGCCGCTGTCGGAAATCACCCTCGGCACTTCGGGACCTGCGTGCTATGCTCCGCCGAGCGTGCTTTTTGGAGGCGTTGTGTCCCTTTTGCTCTTGTCTTTCCTGACGGCCTGCAAGAACGAGCCGGCAGACACCGACACCGACACCGACACCGATGTGCCGCAGAACGTCGTGCCCGAGGGCTTCCTCACGGGTGAGTTCTGCCTCGTGCGCACCGTGTTCGAGGTGTCGTGCGTGACGGGCTGCCACTCGGCGGTCGTCGAGGGCGGGGGCCTCGATCTCCAGTCCGACCCGTACACGGCGCTCGTGAACCGGCCGTCCCAGGCGGGCAGCGGCCCGCTCGTCACGCCCAGCAGCGCGGTCGACTCGTTCCTCTACCGGAAGATGGTGAACCTCATCGCGCAGGGCGAGGGGGGCGTCATGCCGCCCGAGGGCGCGCTCGATCCGTTCGTCACCGACCTCGTGAAGACCTGGATCGACAACGGCGCGCCGAACGACTGCGACATCCCGCCGATCGGCGGTGCCCCGCCGCCTCCGCCGCCGCCTCCGCCGCCCGATCCCGAGGCCGACCCGAACGAGCCGCACCACCCGCCGAACTGGGCCCAGCCCGAGTACCACGGCGTGGCCGCCAACATGCAGACCGACGGCGACTGCCGCAGCTGCCATGGCGCCAACCTCGACGGCCAGGGCGGCACGTCCACGGTCAGCTGCGACCAGTGCCACGACCCGGGCTGGCGCACCGACTGCACGTTCTGCCACGGCGGCACGCTCAACGCGTCGGGCGCTCCGCCGAAAGACATCGACGGCATCGACGATCCGAACCTCATCTCGTTCACGGCGCACACCGCGCACGTGGTCGACGAGGGCTACAGCTGCGAGCAGTGCCACTACAAGCCGACCGACGTGCTCCAGAACGGGCACATCTTCGGCGACATCACGCCGGGCTACGGCGAGGTCGACTACACCCGCGGCTACTCGGTGGTCGGCACCTACAACGCCGCGAACGGCACGTGCTCGAACCTCTACTGCCACGGGTCGGGCCGCTACGACGACGGCACCGTGACCGATGGCGACGGGCCGCTCGGCTGCACGAGCTGCCACCCGAACCTCGGCGACCCGAATGGCTGGCCTCAGATGTCGGGCCGGCACAACCTGCACCTGAACGAGGGTGCGGTCTGCTACGAGTGCCACGCCAATACGGTCGATGCGAACAATGCGATCGTCGGCGCGACGTACCACGTCAACAACTACAAAGATGTGCTGAGCAACTCGCTCACCATCAACGGCACGACCTGCGACGGCACCTGCCACAACCACAACCACAACGCCGACAACTGGTAGTCCGGCCTCGCTTCCGGCGGAGTGAGGGCGGCACGTCGCCCCGACCTCCGCGGGTCGGGACGGCAGCGAGCGCGCGGTGTACCCAGGCGATCCGATCGGCGTGCGCGTGGAGCTCCGCCTGTCCGTCGGGTGTGCGGATCCCGAGGGTCTCGTGAGTCGGTCCGAGGTCGAGCGTGTGGCGCCCGTCGAGGATCAGGGTGCGCCGCCCGACATCGAGCACCCGGCCGCGTAGGCGGACGGTGACGGGCCGGGACGCCGCGGCGTGCACCGCGAGCCACCCGACGAGCCACAGGACCGTCCACGTGACGAACAGCCAGGTCGCGAGTCGCGCGGTGTCGTAGGCGTTTCCGCAGGATTGCGGCGAGGGGACTCGCGCCCATTCCCACTTCACCCAGGTCGCCGGGACCACGGACAGCAGCGCGTACGCCACGACTGTCATCTTGAGGAAGCGCGGCCGCCCGAAGCCGGAGAGGCGGAGGGACCAGCCGTCGATCGTCGGGACCGCGTCGGTCGGGAGCCGGGGGTGGCCGCGGGGGCCGGGGCCCATGGCGGCGAAGCAGCGCGCCGCGGCGATCTGGACCACGAGCGCCGCCGCGATCACCAGCCGACCGCAGCTCGGGAGTAGCGGGAGCGCCGCGATCGGCGCCAGCCCCAGCACCACGAGGAGCGCGCCCAACGCGGCGATTTCGGGCTTGTGGCGGATCGGCTCCATCGGGGGAGGCTACGGGTGGCGCGGGTCGCGGAGGGTCCCGGCTCGCCAGGAGATGTCGTGGGTTCGCGTGCGGATGCCGCCGTTCGTCGTGCCGCCCGCGGATGACGCCGAGGCGAGACTGCGCTGGCCGATGCCTCCGGGCGGCGTGCATCGGCAGGCCGATACTCCGGCCCAGGCTCCCGACAGCGTGCGTTCGGACCCCGATGCCCCACCCGATCGCTGCGCAATCGCTGCCAACCGATGGCAGTGAATCGCACGTCGGTGGGGAGTCATCGGCGGCCCGAGCGCACGGCGGCCCCCGACCATCGAGAGGTCCCTCCCGACGCCCGGACCTGGCGGGCTCGGCGGTGCAGGCCTCCTCTTCGGCGGCCGGGGACACGAGGCCGCTCGACCCCGCGACGGCCTCCTTTCTGCGTCATCTGCGTCCTTCTGCGTCATCTGCGTGATGCCATGGAACGCTCGAAGCCCGACCAATTCCGCCCCAAAGCGCTGCAACGTTCGCCTGCTCTCGTGAATCCCGACTCCCGTCCGCGCGGAGGCACCCTCTTCCACCTCGTCGCGTGCGTCGTCCGTCGGACCTCAGCGCCCGAGTGCCACGACCTCGAGCCGCTCCACCCGGAACCCGTCGGGCAGGTCGCAGCCCGGGCAGCCCATCGCCATCCGGACCGCCACCGTGAAGCTCTCGTCGGCCGTGAAGAGGTGCGACCCTCCGTCGGACTCCGCCGACACGGGCCAGTCCGCCCAGGCGTCCGTCGAAGCGCCCTCCAGCTCGGCCTGAACGCGGGCCTCCGCCTCGGGCGGCGCGCCCGTCCACCCGGCGCGGATCGCCAGCACGTCGGTTCCCTCGGGCACCTCGAGCGGCTCGCGGAGCCCGAGCCAGCAGTACGCGGGCCCGCTCGCACCGGGCATCTGGCGCACCGACCAGCCCTCCGGGCCGAACGCGCACTGCGCGGTCCCCGCGCCGGGATGGGCCTCCCAGCGGTGGACCTCGGTGAGGTCGACCAGCACGTCCCCGATCAGCGGGACTGGCGCGGGCGACCCCGCGGACACGGGGGATTCGGACGAACAGGCGAGCAGGAGCAGCAGCATGGGACACCTCCGCGCCGCGCCCCTGCATCGCGTGCGCCAGCCGTCCCACACGGATGAAGGCTGGTTTTCGCGCTTCGCCAGGCGACAGGTGTCGACCGCCGTCGGTATGCTCCCGCCGCCCAGGGAGAACCCCGCCATGATCAGCCTGCTCGTCTCGGCCGCTTCGGCCTTCTGCGGTTTCTACGTCGGCGGCGCGGACGCGCAGCTCTACAACGACGCCACGCTCGTCGTGCTGCTGCGCGACGGCACGAAGACCGCGCTGTCCATGCAGAACAGCTACCAGGGCCCGCCCGAGGGCTTCGCGCTCGTGGTCCCCGTGCCGACCGTCATCCAGAAGGAGGACGTGAAGACCCTGCCGCCCGAGGTCTTCTCGCGCATCGACCGGCTCGCGGCGCCGCGGCTCGTCGAGTACTGGGAGCGCGACCCGTGCGACCCATACAAGTACGACGTCCAGAAGGGCATGGTCGCGATGCGGGGCGCCGGGATCGACATGGAGTCGGGGTCCGCGCCCGACGACGACCTCGGCGTGAAGGTCGAGGCGCAGTTCTCGGTCGCCGAGTACGACATCGTCATCCTGTCCGCGAAAGACAGCTCGGGCCTCGAGAAGTGGCTGATCCGCGAGAAGTACGCCATCCCCGCGGGCGCCTCGTCCTCCCTGCGGCCGTACGTCGAGAGCGGCACGAAGTTCTTCGTCGCGAAGGTCGACCCGAAGCGGGTGACGTTCGAGGGCGACCGGGCGGTCCTGAGCCCGCTGCGCGTGGCCTACGACACCGAGCAGCTCGCGCTCCCCGTGCGCCTCGGCCTGCTGAACAGCAAGGGCGAGCAGGACCTGCTCGTCCACATCCTCGGCCGTGACCAGCGCTACGAGGTCGCGAACTACCCGAACACGTACATCCCGACCAACCTGCGCGTGACGAACGACGTGCGCGAGCGGTTCGGCGCCTTCTACGAGGCCTTGTTCCGGAACACGATCGAGGACAATCCCGGCGCGGTCGTCACGGAGTACGCCTGGCAGGCCGGCTCGTGCGATCCGTGTCCCGGCCCCACGCTCACCGACGAAGACGTGGCGACGCTCGGCGGCGACCTCGTGGGCGACACGAACCCGATGAGCTGGACGCTGACCCGCCTGCACTACCGCTACGGCACGAACGGCCTCGACGAGGATCTCGTGTTCCGCAAGGCCGCTCCCGTGATCGGGGGCCGCGGAACGCCCGACGCCGAGGGCCACTTCACGGAGGAGGTCCAGAAGTCGTCGTCGAGCCAGTTCCAGGGCCGGTACGCCATCCTCCATCCCTGGGAGGGCAAGATGGCGTGCAAGGAGCCGCAGCGCGGCATCTGGGGCGGTCCCGACGGCGACGAGCTCCCCACGCCGAAGGGCGCGGGAGACTCGATGGCGAAG
The DNA here is from genome assembly GCA_020632875.1 of Alphaproteobacteria bacterium. GTDB lineage: Bacteria > Myxococcota_A > UBA796 > UBA796 > JACKEQ01. The sequence goes on along the minus strand of JACKET010000003.1, from coordinate 515,753 downwards.
CGCACCTCCGAGGCCATCGAGCTCTCGAAGGTCCTGCTCGACCCGCTCCCGCCGGCCGAGGTCAAGCCCCGCCGGAAGGAGAAGCCCGCGGAGTAGGGCTCAGTCCAGGCTCCAGTCGATCGGCGCCTGGCCCTGCTCCACGAGCCACGTGTTCACCTGGCTGAAGTGCTTGCACCCGAAGAACCCCGTCTCCGCGGAGTAGGGGGAGGGGTGCGGCGCCGTCAGCACGAGGTGGCGCTCGGCGATGCGCTCGGCCTTCTCCTGCGCGGCCTTGCCCCACAACAGGAACGCGAGGGGCGCCTCTCGCGCGGACAGGGCGTCGATAACGGCGTCGGTGAAGGGCTCCCAGCCCTTCTTTCGGTGCGAGCCGGCCTTCTTGTGGCGCACGGTCAGCACGGCGTTCAGCAGCAGCACGCCGCGGTCGGCCCACGCGGTCAGCTCGCCATGGTCGGGACGCGTGAAGCCCACGTCGTCGGCGAGCTCCTGGAAGATGTTCTTCAGCGAGGGCGGCGGCTTTCGCGGCTTCTTCACCGAGAACGAGAGGCCGTGGGCCTGGCCGTTGCCGTGGTAGGGGTCCTGGCCGAGCAGCACCACGCGGACCGCGTCGAACGGCGTGTGCTCGAAGGCCGCGAAGCGCTCCTCGGCCGGGGGCAGCACGGTGTGCTCGGCCTCTTCGGCAGCGAGGAAGGCGCGCAGCCCGTCGAAGTCCGCTCCGCCGAGCGGGTCGCCGCCCAGCGCCGCGGCCCAGGATTGGGGAAGTCTCAAGGTTCCTCCGGTGTCCACCCGCCGGTGTAAGCGGATACAGCGAGCGACGTCTGTACCGCGTCCCTCCCGGTCCCACCCCTCGGAGCTTCCATGATCCCGTTCCTGCTCTCCACCGCCCAGGCGTTCTGCGGCTTCTACGTCGGCGGCGCCGATCAGCAGCTCTACAACGACGCCACGCTCGTCGTGATGATGCGCGACCAGTCGAAGACCGTGCTGTCGATGCAGAACTCCTACGCAGGTCCCCCCGAGGACTTCGCGCTCGTGGTCCCGGTGCCCGTGGTCCTGAAGAAAGAGGACGTGAAGACCCTGCCGCGCGAGGTGTTCGCCAGCGTCGACCGTCTCTCGGCGCCCCGCCTCGTCGAGTACTGGGAGCGCGACCCCTGCAATCCGTACAAGTACGACGAGCTGATGGCCGCAGAGGCGCCCATGATGGCCGTCCGCAAGGGCTCGGGGCGTCCCGCGGGTGCGAAGGACCTCGGCGTGACCATCGAAGCGCAGTTCTCGGTCGCCGAGTACGACATCGTCGTGCTCTCCGCGAAGGACAGCTCGGGCCTCGAGACCTGGCTGCGCCAGGAGCGGTACAACATCCCCGAAGGCGCGTCCACGGCGCTGCGCCCGTACGTCCAGCAGGGCACGAAGTCGCCTACGACAGCAAGGAGTTCGCGCTGCCCGTGCGCCTCGGCCTGATCAACAGCAAGGGCGAGCAAGACCTCCTCGTGCACATCCTCGGCAAGAACAAGCGCTACGAGGTCGCCAACTACGAGAACGTCCTCATCCCGACCAACCTGCGCGTGACGAACGCCGTGCGCGACGACTTCGGGGCCTTCTACGAGGCGCTGTTCCGCAACACCATCGAGGATTCGCCCGGCGCCGTGGTCACCGAGTACAGCTGGCAGTCCGGCAGCTGCGACCCGTGCCCGGGCCCCACGCTCCAGGCCAACGACATCCAGACGCTCGGCGGCGACGTGCTCGGCGACGCGAACCCGATGTCGTGGACGCTCACCCGCCTCCACTACCGCTACGGCAAGGACGGTCTCGACGAAGACCTCGTCTTCAAGGAGGCGAAGGCGATCATCGGCGGCCGGGGGACCCCGGACCAGGAGGGCAACTTCAACGAGAAGCCGCAGGACTCCTCGGTGAACCAGTTCCAGGGTCGCTACGCCATCCTCCACCGCTGGGAGGGCACGCTCGCGTGCCAGAACCCGCAGCGCGGCATCTGGGGCGGCCCCGACGGCGAGGACCGCCCGCCGATCAAGGGCGCCGGCGACTCCATGGCGAAGAAGGAGAAGCCGAGGCTCGAGCTCGCGAAGGTGCTGCTCGACCCGGTGCCGGGCGTGAAGCCCGAAGGCGACAAGCCGAAGCCCAAGGGCAATCCCGGGATGATCCCCGAGGTCGGCGGCAACTGATGCTGCGCGTGCTCCCCCTCTTCGTGGTCGCGCTGTCGCTCGCGACGGCCGCGGCCCCGAACCTGCCGAGCCAGGCCCGCTACGAGGGCCCGGTCGAGGCGTTCGGGCGCGCGGCCGACTGCGCGGTCTGCCACGAGGAGGAGCATGCCCAGTGGGCCACGAGCGCCCACGCGCACAGCTCGCTCGACAATCCCTGGTACGCACAGGCCTTCGAGGACCTGCGCGAGAACGTCGGAGTCGACGCGAGCCGGCACTGCGCGGGCTGTCACGACCCGGTGCTGCTGGCGAACGGCCTCGTCGAGGAGCCCATCACCGCGGAGCACCCGCTCGCCACACAGGGCGTCGCGTGCCTCGTGTGCCACGGCATCCGCGAGACAGGGACCCGCGGGAACGGCGACTACGTCGTCGATCTCGCCGATCTGCCCGACCCGATCGACAGCGTGAAGCGCCACCGGCAGCGGATGCGGCCTGCGCCCCTCGAAGACGGCACCGTCTGCCGCGGCTGTCACCGCGGGTTCCTCACGCCCGACACCGGCAACCGCAGCGTGCTGCCGGGCTTCGACGACTGGGGGGAGTGGGAGGTGTCCGGCTGGGCGGGCGTTCCCACGTCGCGCTTCGATCCTCCACGGGACGAGCCGGTCCGGTGCATCGACTGCCACATGGAGAAGGGGCACGGCGTGCCGGGCGGCCGGGCCGCGCTGGCGGCGCAGACGGGCGGGCTCGACGCGGTCGAGGCGATGCTCGCGAAGGCGCTGAAGGTGCGAATCCCCGTGGCGTGGGTCGATGGCGAGCGGGCCCGTCTGGACGGGGGCTTCGCGCCGGAAGCGGGCAGCGAGGTCGTGCTGGACGTGACGGTCCGCAACGTGGGCGCCGGGCACTCCTTCCCGGGCGGGACGGAAGACACCCAGGACAGCTGGCTGCGCGTGACCGTAGAGGGCGCGAAGGCCGTCCTCGTGGCGGGCGAGGGGACGGACGACGCGGTGCACTTCCGCGGGCTCCCGGTCGACGAGGAGGGGCGTCCGGTGCGGGCGCACCACACGCGGCACATCGCGTCCAAGGCGTTCGACCACACCATCCCGCCGGGCGAGGTCCAGCTCGTGCGGGTCGCCTTCACGGCGCCGGGCGGGCCGCTCGACGTGCGCGCAGAGGTCGTCCACCGGTCGCACCGCGCCGAGCTCGCCGAGGCCGCGTGCCGCGCGACGACCGACTTCACCCTGGATGGCTGTGCACCCGAGACCCCGCGCACCATCGCGGTCGGCACCCTCGAAGCGCCCGACGGGGCCGCGCTGTACGAGCACGCGCTCGGGATGTCGCGCGGGCTCCAGGAGGAGATCGGCGCGGGTCTCGACAGCCTCGCCGGGCTCGACGACCCGCGCGCCCGCGTCGTGCGCGCCCGCATCCTCGGTCGCCAGGGGCGAGTCGACGAGGCGCTGGCCGAGCTCGAGGGCCTGCCCGACCACCCGGCCGTGTGGCGGATGCGCGGCGACGCGCTGGCCGCGGTGTGGCGCTGGGAGCCGGCGGTGAAGGCGTACCGCGAGATGGTGCAGCGCACGCCCGAGAACCCGGCGAGCTGGGCGAGCCTGGCGCGGGCCCTCGGGAGCGCCGGGGATGCCGAAGGTGCGCTCGAGGCGGCGGACGAAGGGCTGGCATTCCAGCCGCGGGACCCGGATCTGCTGCGCAGCCGGGCGCTCGCGCTGCAGGATCTCGAGGATCCCCGTGCCGACGGGGCGCTCGACGCCTGGCTCGACCACCGGCGCCCCGACGACGCGGCCCAGCTGCGCACGGCGTGTGACCGCCTCGACGAGGAGTGCGCGGCGGAGCGGATGCCGATCCCCACGATGCGCGCCGTCCCGCTACGATAGCTCCAGGCCTCTCGGGAGCGCGTCATGTGGTTCGTCGTCAGCGCCGCGCTCGCCCAGGCCCCCACGCTGCGGCTCGACGGGGCGGACCCGATCCATGCAGGCTGCGGCACCCTGGGCTGGTACTTCGGGGCTCCCGTCGCGTGCGAGAGCGTGCCCGTCGTCGACGGCCGGTTGGACCACCGGGCTTTCGAGGTCCCGCTCGGCCCGGACCTGCAGTCGTCGCTGGTCGCGCTCGTCGCTGCCGTCCATGGGGGTCAGGACCGCGTCCGCTACGGGGTCGACGCCGATGCCCAGCCGATCCGGGTGGCTCCCGTGAGCCTGCGGAGCGGCGACGCGTGGGTCCCGTACGAATCGCCGCTCGACGCGAGCCTGCCGTTCCAGGGCGGTCGAACGAGCTGGCTCGCGGTCGCCGAGGCGTTCCACGCGCAGACGGGCTGGGGCGTGGTGGCGCCGCTCGGCGCGCGCCGCGAGATGGAGATCCCCGACGCCCCGGTGTCGATGCGGGTATTCCTGCATCAGGCCCTCGACTGCGAGGGATGCGCGATGCTGGTGAATCGCCCGGACCCGGTCGACCCGTCCCTCCGGGTGTCCGTCGACCGGCCCGCGGATCGGGACAGCGAGAACCGCCAGCGCGTCGCCCTCCGGATGCTCGTGCCTCCGCCGACCTCGCGCCCCGGCGGGGACGTAGCCGTGCTGCCCGACCTCGAGGCGCTCTCGCGTCGCCGGGATGCGTTCCGGAGGCAGCTGCTCGGCGACATCGCCCGGAACGGCCGTGCCTACGCCACTCCGGCTCCCCTCGCCGACGACATCGCGGCCTGGATCCGCGGCGGGCGGGAGGAGGAGTTCGGCGCGCTGTTCGGTCCGGACCTCGTGGGATGGTCGAAGCTCCAGGCCGACGTCGTGCTCGCGGTCCTGCCCGAGGAGCGGGCGCGGCTCGCGCCGTGAGCCCTACGATGCGCGCCGAGCCCGCTTCTCGAGAATAGCGACGCACTCCTGGAACGCCCGGCCGATGCGGGTGTCGTTCCGGATGCGCGCCAGCAGCGGCCAGACCGAGCGCTCGCCTTCGAGGATGAAGCGCGCCAGGTCGCCGCGCGTGGGGTTCCGGACGACCTTCTTGTAGAGCGCCCAGTGGAACCGCGGGTGGATGTCGATGTTCCCGCGGTAGTCCTGCGTCAGCGCCGTGTGGGCCTGGGCGGCGACCATACGGAGGGTCTCGGGGCTGCGCTGGGTCGCGCGCCGGAGCAGGTCGGTCGCGTAGGCCCCCTGCGTGCGGGCCGCCGCGCTGACGAGCCCGCCCACGATGGGCACGACGCCCTGGCGGCCGTGGTGCGCCACGAACGGCAGGACGTGCGGGTTGGTCTGGCTGACGATGAAGTGGTTCACGTTGTGCAGGCGCGACATGCGGGACTTCGGCAGGTCGCCGTCGAGCGAGCCGTCCGTCCAGCGCTCTCCGTCGATGTAGGGCACGATCCGCCCGTGTCGGTCGCGCATCTCGAGCTCGACCGGCGGGAAGAGCCCGGGCAGCGCGGAGCTCGCGAGGGCCGCGCTCGCGACGAGCACCTGGGGTGCGGTGAGGTGGGTGAGCAGGCGGGGTTTCTGGTTCGAGCGGGTCGCGGAGACCGAGATGTTCAGCGTGCGCCCGGAGTGCGCGTGGGCCTCGGCGAACGTGCGGTCGCCGATGTTGTGCCGGAGCACGGCGTAGAGCCGCGCGGGGTCGAGGAACCCGCCGTTGCTGCGCAGCTTGCCGAGCCCCACGGGCGCGAGCCCGTCGAGCCGCATCTGGTCGGTGTTCGCGTAGAGGTCGGCGACCTCGGCGTCGTTGCGGGCGCCGATGCCCGCCGCGATCATGGCGCCCGTGCTCGCCCCAGAGAGGATGTCGGGCAGCAGGTCGTGCTCGAACAGCGCTTTCACCACGCCCAGGTGGTGGAACCCGAGCGTCGCGCCGCCGGAGAGCAGCAGCGCGCTGCGGCCGTACACCTTCCAGGCCACCTGGAAGCGGAGGAGCTTCGCCGAGAAGGGGACCTCGCGGTGCTCCGTCTCGGCGAGCCAGTACATCGCGGTCTCGCAGGCCGCGAGGTAGCGGTCGACGAGGTGCTTCGTGCCGACCAGCGCGACCTGGTACAGCGCGGGCTCGGCCAGCTCGCCCTGGTGGCGGTACAGGCTCTCGGTGAGCGCGCTGGCGAGGGCCTCCGCGTCGCCGCGCTCGTGGAGCGCCCGCAGCGTGAGGATGTCGGAGCGCAGCGCCCGCGCGTCGTAGTACGGGCTGTCGTCCTCGGCGCGCCAGTCCTCGGCACCGGTGACGCGGTCGAACTCCGCGGCGGCTTCGTGCCACTCGGACGCGTGGCGCGCGTTCTCGAGGGTGCGGGTGAGCTGGGTGAGGAATCGCCGGGACGCCATGCGGGACGGTCTAACCGGCCGGGGGCCGGGAGCCCGGTGAGCTGGAGCCCGGAGCCCGGAGCCCGCGGCACGCTTCGGTTGGTCCGACGTCGTCGAGCCGAATCGTCCAGCTCGCTGGTCAGCTCGGCGGATCGGGCGACCCCGGACCTCGACCTCCCGCCAGCGCTTCAGGGGTGAGGTGGAGGTGAGCGTGCGGCGCTCGAACCAACACTTCCACCTCCACCGGTTCCGGCCCGGAGAGGAGATCGGGGAGCCATTCGCGGCTCTGGGGTCGTGGCAAGGCATCGGCCCGCGAATGCACGCCGCCCCGAGGCAACGGCCCGCGAATGCACGGTTTCTGGCCGTTCGGGACGGCCGCTGCAGCCTGGCTCGTAGATTCTCGGCGTTCATCCATCCGGCCCGGCGGGACGCCGTGCACTCGGACCCCGATGCCTCGCGCAGGCGTGCACTCGGCCCCCGATGCCTCGCGCAGGCGTGCACTCGGACCCCGATGCCTCGCGCCGGCTCGCGCTCACCGTGCATCCAGCCGCGATCCACAGCGACGATCGCAGATTGCGTTCGATCGTCCTGCCGATTCCGACGACGCGCTGTGGCCCGCTGTGGTCGCTGTGCGAGCTGGCGAACGAAGCGTCCAGACTGCTCTGGTGAGGAGTCCCCACGTCGCCTTCCCAGTCCACCTCCGGGGACGCCGAGACGCTCGACGCGGGACGGCCTCGTTTCTGCGTCATCCGCGTCCATCTGCGTCATCTGCGTGATGCCTCGACACGCTCGAAGCTCGATCCCTTCCGACACGAAGGAGGGGATCCGGCTCGAACCCTGGACTCCACCGCCCACCGACCCGAGCACCGATCCGCGCGACCCGGATCGCGTAACATCCCGTCCGGGAGGGAACGGCGTGCAGCTGGGTCCGTTCGAGCTCGTCAAGGAGATCGGCCAGGGCGGCATGGGCACCGTGTGGAGCGGCCGCCACCGCACGCTCGGGGTGCCGGTCGCCGTGAAGATCATGGCGCGGGACCTCGCCGACGACGCCGACTTCCTCGAGTTCTTCCAGCGCGAGATCCGCGCGACCGCGCGCCTGACGCATCCGCACGTCATCTGGGTGTACGACCACGGCGTGCTGCCCGAGCACTTCGCGGGGCACGCGTCCCTCGAGCCCGGCCTGCCGTACCTCGTGATGGAGTACTGCTCCGAGACCCTGCGCGAGCGCCTCATGTCGCTGACCGGGTGGGACGACCTCGCCGCCATCCTCGTCCACCTGCTCGAAGCGCTGGCCCACGCGCACGCCCGCGGCGTCGTGCACTGCGACCTGAAGATCGACAACGTCCTGTACGCCACCCGCGTCGACCAGCGCCCCGGCCTGAAGCTCTGCGACTTCGGCATCGCGCTGTTCGCCGGCGAGCGCGGCGAGGCCCGCGGGACCCCGAGCCACATGGCCCCCGAGCAGTTCCACGCGCTCGGAGGCCGCGCGGTCGGGCCCTGGAGCGACCTGTACGCGCTGGGCGTGCTCGCGTGGACGATGGTCACCGGCCAGCGCCCCTTCCCGAACGAAGACGACGTGGCCGCCCTGCTGAAGCACAAGCTCGCCGGCTGCACGGCGCGCTTCCAGCCGCGCATCGACGTGCCGCCGCGCCTCGAGCCATGGCTCCGCACGCTGATGGTCGCCGACCCGGTCGACCGGTTCCGCTCGGCCGCCGACGCGCGTGCGGGCCTGCTGGCGCTGCGGCGGGCGCCGGTGTTCGTGCAGCCCTCCGAAGAGGTGACCCTGCCGCCGGACCGCGAGCTCGAGGTCCACCGGCTGCTGCGGAGCGCGACGCTCCCGACCTCGTGGCGCGGGGCGGCTGCACCGGTCGCCTCGCCGGTCGTCCAGGGCGCGGGCCTGGCGCTGCTGGGCCTGCGCGACCCGCCCATCGTCGCGCGCGAAGAGCAGCGGGACGCCCTGTGGGGCGCGCTCGTCGAGGTGTCCCGCGGCATGCAGCCCATCGGGGTCGTGCTCCACGGCGAGGAGGGCGTCGGCGCCTCGGCCCTCGCGCGCTGGCTCGCGACGACCGCCGACGAGTCGGCAGGGGTCATCACGGTGTGGCTCGACGGGCGCGAGAGCGGCGAGGACCCGGCGGACGCGCTGCTCGAGCGCCTGCTGAAGCTCGACGCGCTCGACAGCGAGTCGCGCGCCACGGCGCGGCTGCGGCTGCTCGGCGCGGACTACGGCTCGGCGACGGCCGCGCTCTCCGAGCTGATGTCGCGCCGTGTGGAGGACGGGAAGCTCCGGCGGGGGCTGGTGCTCCAGATCCTCGGCGCGGTGGCGCGCCAGCGGCCCGTCATCGTGGTGCTCGACTCGCTGGACGAGCGGATGGCGCTGCACACGCTCATGAAGCGGGGGCTCGAGGGCCACGGCCGCGTGCTGTGGGTCGCGACCGCCGCACAGCCCGTGGCGGACCTCGACGTCCGCACCATCGGGCTCGACACGATGCCGGACGAGGGCGTCATCGCCGTCCTCCGCGAGCTGCTGCCCATCACCGACCGGCTGGCGGCGGACCTCGCGCGGCGCGCCCAGGGACGGCCGCGCTTCGCGGTCGACGCGCTCCGCGAGCTGGCGGCGCGAGGCGATCTGGAGATCGTCGACGGGGAGTGGACCCTGAAGGCCCGCGCCAGCCTGTCGCGCGAGCGCGAGACCGAGCGGTTCATCGAGGACCTCGACAACGAGGAGCGCCGCGCCGTGCTGCTGGCGGCCGTGATCGGCGAGGTCGTCCCCCGGGCGGCGTACCTCCGCGCGTGCGGCGATCTGGGCGTCCGGCCCGCGGCCCTCGAGATGGTCGAGCGGATGTCCCGGCGCGGGATGTTCGAGGCGGCGCCGCGGGGATGGCGGTTCCGCTCGCCCCAGATCCGCGCCGCGATGCTGGACTACGCGCGGGGGACGCTCGACTGGTTCGCGCTCCACGAGTCCGCCGCGATGGCCCTGGACGCGGAGGGCGAGCCGGACTTCCTCGTCGGGCAGGTGCTCGCGGCCGGCGGGGACGTGAAGAACGGGCTCCAGCGCATCGTCCGCGACGTGGCCCGCATCCGGGAGACCGAGAGCCGCGAGACCGCGCTCACCGTCGTCCGCGACGGGCTGAACGCGGCGATGGAGTCGACCCTGGCGCTCCAGGAGCGGCTGCACGGAGAGCTGTGGTGGTGGGAGGCCGAGCTGCTCCGCCTGCTCCACCGCGACGACGAGTGCCGCGACGTGGCGGAGCGCGCCATGGAGATGGCCCGCACGCTCGGGTGGAAGCGCATCGCGTCGCGCCTGGCGCTGTCCCTCGGGAAGCTGTCGATCGGCGATGTCGACGAGGCGCTGAAGTGGCTGGCGCTGGCCGAGAAGCTGGTCGACGCGAACGCGAGCGTGCAGCGGGCCGAGATCCTCGAGCGCCGCGGCTCCACGCTCTTCGGTGCGGGGCGGGTGGCCGACGGCGCGAACGCGTGGCGTGAAGCGGTCCGCCTGCTCGAGGGGGCCGAGGACGGCGCGTCCGGCGCGGCCTCGGCCCGCATGCAGTGCTACCTCGCGGGCCTCGCGGGGGATCACCAGGCGGCGTACGCGCTCGGCAGGAGCGCGGTGGAGCGGGTCCGCGAGCACCAGCCCACGGAGTACCTGTCCACCCTGATCCTCTTCGGAGAGGCCGCCATCCGCGTCGGCGCGGTGCGCGAGGGCCGAAAGGCCTTCCAGGAGGCCGCGGAGCGCGCGAGCCTCGCGGGATCGCCGTTCTTCTCGGGGCTGTCGCTCGTCAACCTCGCGGTCACGGACGTCCGGCTGAACGCGTGGACCGCGGCCGAGCAGAACGCGATGTCGGCACTCCAGGTCCTCGACGGTCGCGACCTGCGCATGTTCGCGGACCTCGTCCTCGTCGTGGTGGCCGCCAAGCGGAACCGCACGACCGAAGCCGAGAAGATGTTCGATCTCCTCCGCCCGGTGCTCGACTCCGTCCGCAAGCCCGAGCCCGACGCCGCTTTCCTGCTCGAAACGCTCGCTTCCGTCGCCGAGCGATCCCTGCCTGGCGTGGCCACGCAAGCTTCGAGATTCGCGCGCAGAGAACGGCGCAAGCTCGAGATGACTGCCGCGAAAGCATGACGTTCGAGGCGGATTCTGGGCGACTCCTCAGAATCCTTCAGCCTCTAAAAGAACTCTAAAACCGGAGCCGCCGTTCTCCCGCGACGGATCGACTGCGGTACTTATGGCGTGCGGATGCCATCTGGGCTGCACCGCCCTGTTGATTGCCCTTTCATTGAGTGTGACCATGACCAGCTACACGAAGCGCTTCCTTGCGCTGTCGATCGCCTTCGCCCTGTCCGGATGCAGCCAGCAGCTCGGTGCCCCCTCCGTGGTCATCGCCCCTGACGGCGACGCCCCCGACCACGACGAGCCGTTCGTCGAGGGCACGATCCCGAGTGGGTTCGCCGAAGCCGTGGCGCAGGAGACGGTCCCCCTCGAGATCCTGCTGGCCATCTCCAAGGCCGAGACCAACTTCCAGATGGTCACCGGCGAGTCGGAGTTCGAAGGTCAGGCGGTCGCCTACGGCCTGATGGGCCTCCGCGGCGAGAACATCGAGCTGGCTGCCGAGCTGTCCGGTCAGGACGTGGAGCTCGTGAAGACCGACCGCACCGCCAACGTGCTGGCCGCCGCCGCGCTGCTCGCCGAGTGGGCGTTCGAGGCCGGCATCGACCAGGACGACGTGAACGCCTGGGCCCCCGTGGTCGCGCGCTACTCCGGCATCGTCGACGACGACGACGCCCTCGCCGAGTACGTCCACTACGAGGTCTACGAGGCCATCCAGGAAGGCGTCGCCCTCGAGGGCTTCGACCTCAAGTCCGAGGATGTCTCGCCGGACTACCCGCTCCCGTCCCGCCACGGCAACCGCACGGGTGACAGCTCGGCCATCTGGTCGCCGTCCCCGAACCACTCGAGCCGCGGCAGCGCCAGTCCCGAGTTCGTCATCATCCACACCTGCGAAGGCAGCTACAGCGGCTGCTGGTCGTGGCTGCGGAACTCCTCGGCCGGCGTCAGCGCGCACTACGTCGTGAACAGCACCGGCTCCGAGGTCCGCCACCTGGTCGACGAAGACCGCAAGGCCTGGCACATCTCGGCCGACTACAGCTGCAGCCGGAACTCCAGCCAGGAGTGCCAGCTCAACGGCGTGGCGATGAACAGCTACTCGATCGGCATCGAGCACGCGGGCTACGGCTCCCAGACGAGCTGGAACAGCGGCCTCATCTCGCGGTCGGCCGAGCTGACCTGCGGCATCACGCAACGCCACGGCATCCCGCGCGACCAGTACCACATCGTCGGGCACGGCCAGCTCCAGCCCTGGAACCGCAGCGACCCCGGCGCCGCCTGGCCCTGGACGAGCTACCTCTCCCAGGTGAACGCGGCCTGCGGCTCGAACGGCGGCAGCTCCGGCGGGTCGAGCGGCGGCAGCTCCGGCGGGTCGAGCGGCGGCAGCTCCGGCGGGTCGAGCGGTGGTAGCTCCGGCGGGTCGAGCGGCGGCACGAGCGGCGGGACCTCCACGCCCGGCGCGACGCAGATCGTCATCGACTCGAACAACAGCGCGAACAACCCGGCCACGCACTTCATCGAGGTGTCGGGCGACTGGTGGTCCTCCGCCAACGTCAGCGGGTACTACAACACGGGCTACTGGGTCGCTGCGACCGGCTCGATCTCCGACCCCGCGCGCTTCAAGTTCCAGGGCTCCGGCTGCTACCAGGTCGAGGCCTGGTGGACCTCCGGCTCCGACCGTCCGTCCAGCGCGACGTACATCGGCTGGAACAGCGACGACTCCGAAGTCGGCCGCCAGACCGTGAGCCAGAAGGTGAACGGTGGCCAGTGGAACACGCTGGGCCACTGGGAGTTCGGTTCCGGCTGGAACACCGTCGCCCTGTCCCGGTGGACCGCGGCTGGAACGTACGTCGTCGCCGACGCCGTCCGGCTCACCCCGTCCACGCAGTGCAACTGATCGTCCTCCTGACGGCATGCTCCTCGCCGGCCCCCCCTGCGGTCGAGGAGCGCCCTGACGCCCGGGAAGTGGAGATTCCTCCGCTCCCCGGGCGTCTCACGTGGATCTCCGAGCGCACGGGAGCGCCGCGGGCGGTGCGCGCCGCGGCAGACGGCGCGGATCCGGTCGACGCCGTGGGCCTCGATGGAGCCGTGTTCCCCGGCGAGCCCGATCCGCGCGGCGACCTCGCGCTGTTCGTGCGCAGCGTCGAAGACCCGCACCTCGAGACGCTCTGGGTGGCGCCCGTGGGTGGGGGAGAGCCCCGTCGCGTCGGGCCCGAAGCGCCGCAGGTGCGCAATCCCTCCTGGGCGCCGGACGGGTCCTTCCTCGTCGTGGAGAGCAGCCACGAGAGCTTCCGGGACCTGTACCGCGTGGAGCGGACCGGCGAGACGGGCCGGCTGACGGACGCACCCCATGGCTCGTTCGAGCCCGCGGTCGGCCCGAACGGGCGCGTGGCGTTCGTGAGCAGCCGGGACGGGGACGCCGAGATCTACGTGATGGGCCCGCGCGGCTCGAGCCCGACGCGGCTCACGTCGGTGCCGGGCGACGACATGCAGCCGGCCTGGTCGCCGGACGGCGCGACGATCACGTGGCTGGCGCGGCGGGATCTCACGGTGCAGACGTGGCGGATGGACCCGGACGGGCAGAATGCGCGGCCGTTCCGCGCGGAGCCCGTCGCGCAACAGATCGCGCTCGCCCAGGCGTGGTCGCCGGACGGCACGCGGCTCGCGGTGACGGTGCAGTTCGGTCCGACGGACGTGGCGATCGACCTGCTCGACGCGCAGGGCCGGGTGGTGGCGCGCATCGACGGTCCGGGGTCGGACGAGCACCCGACGTGGTCACCGGATTCGCAGTGGCTCGCGTTCACGGGGACGCACGACGGGCAGGCGCAGCCCGACCTGTACCGGGTCGACCGCGACGGGAAGGGGCTGACGCGCATCACGACGGATCCTGCGGCGGACTGGCTGCCGCGCTGGAGTCGGTAGTCGGGGCGGGTCGCGGGGGCATCGGGGTCCGAGTGCACGTCGTGCGGAGGCATCGGGGTCCGAACGCACGTCGTGCAGGGGCATCGGGGTCCGAACGCACGTCGTGCAGGGGCATCGGGATCCGAGTGCACGTCGTGCGGAGGCATCGGGGTCCGAGTGCACGGTTCCCGCCGGATCCGGACGGTTCGAGGGCCGGCCTCGGCGGATTGTCGGCGTTCGTCGTTTCGGGTGGTCATTCCGGTGTGCATTCGCATGCCGATGCTTCGGGCGACCGTGCATTCGGCCGTCGTTGCCGTCGCCAACATCGGTGTCGGCCATCGTAGCCCCCGCCGGCCGTCGGGACATCGGTGTCAGAGCGAACCCGAACATCGGAATGATGTAGGATATGCGTAATTCTCGAGATTTCTACTCTCCGCGGAGTCCGACGGTCGCCTGGTCCCCTGCGCTCTGGCGCCCTTCGAGGTCCGGGCGCCGGACACCGCGATCGCCCCGCCAGCACGGCCCCGTTCGGCTTCAGACCCGCCGCGTCGCCGGCCCCCACGTCACCCGCGCTCGCGGTCTGAGACGGCGCCCGCGCGCACACCTCGAGAACGGAATTCGAAAAATACCAGGAAGAAGGCAAACCGTTTCGATGTTCGGGTTCGCTCTGACACCAGGCGGAACACGGCTTCATACCCGGCGCGTCGCGGGCCCCCGCATCGCCCGCGTTCGCGGTCCGAGACGGTGCCAGCGCGCACATCTCGAGAGTAGAATTCGAAAAACACGACGAAGAAGGAAGACTATTTCGATGTTCGGGTTCGCTCTGACACCAGCCGGAACGCCGAACCAGCCGGAACGTCGCCACCAGCCGCAACGTCGAATGCAACACCCGAGTTCCTCACGGGATACCAGCCGTCATGCTCCTCTTCGCGCTCCTGGCCTGCACCGACACCCCGACGCCCGCCGACACCGACACCGGGTACACCAGCGACATCTACGCCGAGCTCGACCACTGGCTGTGCCACCCCGACAAGCCCGGCTCGATCTGCGCAGAGAACCTCGACACCACCGTCGTGCACGCCGACGGCACCACCGAGCTCCGCCCGCACGTGCCGGCCGCCGACCCGCCCTTCGACTGCTTCTACGTCTACCCGACGGTCAGCGGTGACACGACCGTCAACAGCGACCTCGAGCCCGGCGTCGAAGAGGAGTTCACCACCCTCGTCCAGTTCGCCCGCTACGGCGCGGTGTGCCGCCAGTTCGCGCCCGTCTACCGGCAGCTCACCCTGTCGTCGCTGTTCTCCGGGGCCGATCCCGTCGAGGGTTTCGCGATGGCCTACGCGGATGTCGACGACGCGTGGCGCCACTACCTCGCGCAGCACAACGACGGCCGGCCCGTCCTGCTCGTGGGGCACTCGCAGGGCTCGATCATGCTGCGCACGCTGCTCGGCACCGCCATCGAGCCCCAGCCCGACGTGCACGAACGCATCGTCGGCGCGCACCTGATCGGGATGACCGTCCAGGTGCCGCCGGGCGCGCTCGTCGGCGGCGACCTCGCCAGCACGCCGCTCTGCACGTCCGACGCGGAGTGGGGCTGCGTGACGACGTACCTGAGCTTCCGGCCCGACGACCCGCCCGGTCCCGACGTGTTCGTGGGCCAGCCGTTCCCCGGGCGCGAGGTCCCCTGCACGCATCCAGGCGCCATCGCGGCGGGCTCCGGACCGCTCGACGGCGTGTTCCCGACCACCGCGCCGGGCGGGATCGCCGACATGCTCGCCGGCAACCTCACTCCCTGGCAGGACCCGTCCTCGCATCCGGCCATCGACACGCCGTTCTTCGCGGTCCCCGGGCTCGTCCAGGCCGAGTGCCGGACGGCCGGCGACTTCGGCTACCTGTCCGTCGAGGTGCCCGACGACCCGAGCGACGTGCGATTCGACGACGTCGACGGCGACTTCTTCCCGGGCTGGGGCCTGCACGTGATCGACGTGAACCTCGCGATGGACGACCTCGTCGCCCTCGCACAGGCCCAGTTCGAAGCCCGATGATCCTGTTGGCCCCCGCGCTCGCCGGGCTCCCGGAGATCCCCGATGGGCCCGACGTGGCGGCGCCCCCGCCGTTCGAGGAGGGGCGGTTCCGCTGGGAGTGCCGCCGCACCTGCGCGCTCGTGGGCGACGGCCGCACCTGGAGCCTCCCGGCGGACTGGATGGCCGTGGAGTACGGCGACGCGTTCGAGATCCGCCCGTCCGCGTTCCGGGTCACGGTCTCCGTCGACCTCGGCGACGCCACGCTCGTCCACCTCTACGCCTACGCCATCAGCGACGGCGGCTCGATGGATGCCGCTGGCGGCGTCGATCTGTTCGTCCGGCTCTCCGGCGACCGCGTGGAGCGCGTCCTCGCGCCCGGCGCAGGTGGCGTGACGATGTGGCGGCTGCGGGGTGGGGACGTGTGGGGGCTGACCCAGACTTTCCTCGTGGGAGACGTGGACATCGACGGGCGCTGGGACATCGGGCGCATCGAGGAGCGCGCCCACGTCCGGCCGGAGGTGGTGCTCCGTCAGGAGCCCGTGCGCTGGGCGCTCGGCGCAGACGGGCTCGTGGAGGGGGACGCGTTCGCGGGTGTCCTGCCGGAGCACGCGCGCGAGGTGCCGCGCACCGGGCTCGTGTGGACGGCCTCGGAGTACGTCATGAACCGCGCGTCGGACGGGCCGTGGAACGTCGATCCCTCCGTCGTGTGGAATCCACCGCCGCGCAGCGAGCGCTGACCGACCATCGAGTCCAACTCAGTCCAATTCGGTCCAAACGGGTCCAGCACCTACCCAACTCCCTCGGAGTCGGGCATCGAGACGTCACTGATGGAGGCCCTGGATGCACGCTCTCGATTCAAAGAAGATCGCTCAGGCGCTCGTGACGAACGGCCTGAACGCGAGCTCGTTCTCCTTCGGCGAAAGCACGTTCAAGCGACTTCGCAACGGGCGTGCCACCACTGCGACACTTGTGGAGGTGGCGTCGAAGCTGGGATGCTCGCTCGATGAGCTCTTCGCCCGGTACAGGGAGGTCGAACCGAGCCGTGTTCTGTCCTTCGTTTCGTGGAACGAGCCCGACCCGCTGCGGATCTGTACTTCGGTGGAGGCCATCCGACGCAATCAGAGTATCGAGATCCGATGGGCGGGTTGTGTGTCGCTCGCCTTCGACGTGGCACAGTGCATCGTGGAGGAGCTTGGCGGGAGTGACCCTCGGGCGTCAATCGCTCGGCTCGATGGGGATGCTCGCCTGTTCCACCTACGCTGGGCGCGCTCCAAGCTGTCGGATTGCCGACGCCTGATGGCGGCCACGGATGGCGGTGTTCAGGACCTGGTTCACGGAATGGAGCATTACTTCGGGGGAGGGGCGACTGTCGAATCCGCTTGTGGTTCGATGCTCCGGCTCGTCGCCTCGAAGGTGATGGCCGAGCTGTTGGACGCAGTGCACGAGTTCCTCGATGTCCCTGAGGTAGAGCGGCTCACAGCTTCCGGTCTGCCGTCCTGGCTCTGCGGTCCCCTGCCTTCGAGCTATGAGATGTACGGGCGTGCGCTTGGCATCGCAGACCCCGTCATCGTCCAGATCACCTCGATCGGCGGGTTTCGGGGCACCGTGGACGTTCACTGCGACGTGGCGGAGGGGCAGAGGGTCCGGTCGTTTGGGGTAGGAACCCGGACCGTGCCCCTCTCCTGGGTCCACCAGCGCGCCATCCCATCCGTCGCGCTCGCGCGCCTCGTTGATGGCGAGAGCGGGATTGTGGACTATGACGAGGATCTCCGCGTCAACAAGCTGAAGTTCAGCGACGGACGCGAGGGTTAGCCGCAGTAGCGCCTCATCAGCAGGATCTCGGACCCGCCGTCCGGGTCGCTCGCCACCACCGTGAACCCGTGCCGCGCGTACAGCCGCTCGCTGCCCCGGTAGCTGCGCGGCTCGTCCCACGGGCGGGTGGGGAACGCCTCGATGAACGCGGCTCCCGCGGCCCGTGCCTCTGCGACGACGGCCTCCACGGTGGCGTCCGCGAGACCCCGCCCGCGGGCCTCGGCCGGGAAGGCCAGGCAGCCGATGGCCCACGCGTCCGGCCGCCCCAGGCGGGACCCGAGCCGCGTCGCCATGGACGGCAGCTCGGCGCGCGGCCCGGCGCCCGTCCACCCGACGAGCGCGTCGCCCTCGTAGACGAGGAACCCCGGCTTCCGCCCGGCGCGCACGTCCGCTTCGGTGGCCGCGAGGTTCGTGCCCTTCGCGCAGCGCTCCGCCCAGTCGGGCCCGAAGCGCGTCCACACGGCGCAGTAGCAGCCGCCGAACCCCGCGTGCAGGGCCGCGAAGTCCGGCAGCTCCGCCACGCCGAGCGGCACGAGGCGGATCATCCGCGGGCACCCGCGTGCGTCAGTCCTGCCAGATCGCCTTGCCTGCGGCGGCCCCGGAGAGCGCGCCGCCCTCCATCCAGCCCTGGAACTCGTAGAAGCTGTTCGCGTGCTCGCCTGCGAACAGCAGGTTGTCGACGCGCTTGCCCTCGTTGTCGCAGATGGTGGTGAAGTAGCCGGGCTGGTTGCACGTGTACGCGCCGAGGTGGTTCGGGTCGGACGGCCAGTGGCGGATGGTCGCCACGGGCGCACCGTTCGTATCGCGCCGGATGGCCGCGGACGCGCCCGGCACGATGCGATCGAAGGCCGCGAGCCAGCGCGTGGCCTCGCCGGCGGGGTCGTTCGGGTCGAGGTTCGCGCCGCGCGCGCCGCCCGAGTAGTCGATGTACACGGCGGACGTGTCGGTCGCGAGGCTCGGGTTCGACTCCCAGCCCGAGTTCAGGTCGGGGTCGCCGTAGGTCACCATGTTCCCGGAGCTGCCGGCGTCGTGCCACGGGCGCCCGTCGAACGCGAGGATCATCTTGGCGTTCGTGCCGTACTGCAGCTCGTCGATCGCGTAGTGCTTCCACGAGGGGAGGCCGAGCGAGGCGTCGAGCGCGACGTTGCGCAGCGTCGAGAACGGCGTGGCGAACACGACGTAGTCGTAGTCGCGGTCGACCGTCGGACCGCCCGCGACCGAGAACGTGAGCCGGTACGTGCCCGTCGCCAGCCGGCGGGCGGCGACCAGGCGATGCCCGAGCTCGACGCCGTTCGGCAGGCGGTTGGCGATGGCGACGGGGATCTGCTGGTTGCCGCCGATCACGTGGTACCGCTCGTCGCTGAACACGCCCCACGGACGCCAGTTCGAGCTGCGGTCGGCGTGGATCAGGTACAGGAAGTTCAGGCAGCTCTGCTGATCGATGTCGCGGCCGTACTCGTTGCGGTACGTCTCGCGGATGAGGTCGGTCAGCATGGGGCTCGCGCCGCGCGTGACGAGGTACTCCTCGAGGCTGGTGTAGTCGAGGATCTCGTCTTCGGGCGTGAACGCGTCGGCCGTCGGGCCGCCGAGGATGCGCAGGTCGGCCTTCATCGCCGCCACGAAGTCGCGGTAGTCCTCGATGATGTCGTCTTCGGTGTAGTACTGGCCGGAGAGGTAGAAGATCGGGTCGCCCTCTTCGATGGCCAGCACGTCCTCCATCTCGAAGCCGAACTCGCGGGCGTAGGCCTTCATCATCGTGTGGCTGGTGTCGATGAACTCGCCGCCGAGCTCGGTGACCTGGTTGCCGAGCGCGATGGGGCCCGGGAACGCCCCGCCGAGCGAGTGCATCCGGCCGCCCACCCGCTCCGCGGCGTCGAACACGTCGCAGGGGAAGCCCTTCGACGCGAGGAAGTCGGCGCACGACAGGCCGCCGATGCCCGCCCCGATGACGGCGATGCGCGCATCGGACTGGCGGAGCGCCCACGCGCGGGACGACGTGCCCGCCAGGCCGACGAGGCCGAGCGCCCCGACGCCCTGCAGGAACCCGCGACGGGTCGCCTCGGCAGACCGCGCGTTCTTGCGCTCGATGGCCTCCCGGCGCTGGGAGCGGAAGGCGCGGACCCGCTCGCGGGCCTCGTCGACGCTCGTGCCGGTGAAGTGCGCCATGTGCGCGAGTGCCATCGTCTGACGAAGCTGGCGCATCCACATCGTACGACCCATCGGAACCCCCTGTTGGTCGCGCGAGGATACCGGAAACGGCCGCCAGGACGGAATGTCAGGCCGGTGTCGGACCCCTGTCAGAGGGCCTGGACGGCGAGCAGCGTGACATCGTCGCCGAGGTGGTTCAGCGAGCCGGCGTGCTCGACGACCTTGCGGCGGACGGCCTCGCACACGGCTTCGGGCCCGTCGACGCTGGCCTTCTCGCAGACGTCGCGCAGCGCGCGCTCGCCGAGCTGGTTGCCCTCGGCGTCTTCGGCCTCGGGGATGCCGTCGGTGTAGACGACGAGGATGTCGCCGCTCTCGAACGCGACCAGCTGCTCGGCGTACTTCGTGCCGCGGCTGGTGCCGAGCGGCGGGCTGCGATCGCCCGGGAGGGTCTGGGTGCCGGAGCGGCGGAAGATCCAGGGCGGGCGGTGGCCGGCGTTCGCGATGCGCAGCGCCTTCGCGGACGGCTCGTAGCGCGCGAGCACGCCGGACATGAAGTACTCGCCCTTCATGCTCTCCATCAGGATGAAGTTCATCATGTTCATCGCCATGTAGGGCTTGAGCGCTTCGCGCATGCCCACACGGGCCATGTCGAGCGCGCCCTTCGCCGTGCCGGCGATGATGGCCGCCGAGGCGCCATGGCCGGTGACGTCGCCGACCATGAGGATGACGTCTTCCTTGCCGAGCCGGGCGATGTTCCACCAGTCGCCGCTGCACTGCTCGGCGGGCAGGAACCACGAAGCGGCCCGCAGGCCGGGCATCTCGACGACCGTGGGCGGGACGAGCATGCGCTGCACGGCCCCCGCGATCTCGAGCTCCTGCCGGAGCTGCGCGTCGCGGATGGTGCTCTGCACGAGGTCGGCCACGCGGTCGGAGAGGCGGATCAGCTCTTCGCGCAGGCGCTTGTAGGAGGTGGTGGGGCTGCCCTGCGTGTCGGACTCGGGCTCGGCGTCGAGCATCGTCGCGGAGAGCTGGATGGCGAAGCGGCGCTGGGCTGCGAGGACGAGGCCGGCGGTCTCGTCGGAGGACCGGCCGAGCACGCCCTTGAACTCTTCGATGCCGGCGATCAGGCCCTCGACCGTGTTCGCCACGTCGTCGAGCGCGTCGGCGGGAGCGGCCCGCTCGACCACCCGGGCGGCGAACTCGTCGCGGGTGACGCGCCCGGCCTCGAGGTCGTCGAGGAGCTGAAGCACCGCGGGGTGGCTGGCTTCGGTCATTCGGTCACCTTGACGGGGGCGAAGTAGAGGGAGCGGGTGCTGGGCCCTTCGGTGCCGTGGCGGCGGAGCATCCACGAGACGTGGGTGCGCTTGAGCGGGTGCAGCTCGGCCCGGAGGATGGTGCCGCTGCTGTAGAGCGTGTGGAGCCCGAGCCCGGCGCCGCCGTGCGACGTGTCGAGCAGCGGGGCCTCGGCGCCGATCATGTTCAGGTGGCCGCGGAGCACGCCCTCGAAGAACCGGTTGCGGGGCAGCCGGCCGAACGGGTCGCTGGCGTCGAGCCCGAGGTAGTCGGACCCGAGCGTGAAGCGGAAGCGCGGCGCCATGTGGTCGGGGAGCTCGATCTCGCGGGACCGCTGCAGCGCGTAGATCGGCTTGCCCGAGTCGTCGACGGGCGCGTCGTACATCGCGTTCATCAGCAGCTCGTGGGCGGCCGTGGACACCGTGGTGGACTCGCGCCGCTCGCAGCCGAGCGTCTTCGCCATGCCCTCGATCTGCTCGACGATGCGGCGCAGATCGCGCGTGGTCTTCGGGGTCCACGAGATGTTGGTGGAGCCCCACGGCACCATGTCGGAGACCCAGGGGATCGGGTCGGTCGTGGAGACCACGCGGCGCGTGATGTAGTTGATCTCCCACGGCGCGGGATGGCCGCTGTCGCACGCCAGCACCCCCACGACGCGGGCCGAGGCGATGGCGAGGCGCAGCACGTGGGTCTCGACCTTCCGGTCGATCAGCACGACCCGCGCGCGGGACTGCGTGCTGCGGAGGATCTCGAGCACCGGTGCGGCATCCTGCCCGTCGACGAAGGCCAGCTGCTGCTCGGCAGCGCGGGCCGTGAGCTCGTCGAGGGTCGTGGTCGTCGTCACGGGCCGACCGGGAGCCGCGGAACGTGCGCACCGCACGATCGACTGGCGCTGCTGCTCGAGGCCGTGGATCAGGATCGACAAGGACGGGTTCCTAGAGCGAGAGGAGGACCAGGAGGACGAAGGCCAGCAGGGCCATCGCTCCTAACACGAACAGGAAGCCCACGAGAAGCCCGAGCCAGAGCCGTCCGTTCCGCCGGTTCGCCGCGACGCGCGTCGGTCGGGGCGGAGGCGGGGTGGCGGCGATGCCGGTGGGCCCCGGCGTCTTCCCGTCGGTGGCGACGAGCGGCCGGAGATCCTCGACGCACGTGACGCCGGCGCCGCAGGTCGGGCACTCGGTCGAGGTGAGCTCGACGCCCGGCGCCGCCTCGTCGAGGTGCATGATGGGGAGCCCGACGCGGCGGGGCGCCTGGCAGATCGCGCAGTGGCAGTGCACCCGCACGGTCGACCCGGCGCTCAGGATGTCGCGGAGCGGGCTCTTCCGCAGCTTCTCGAAGAGCGGCGCGGGGGAGTGCACCAGCACGAGCTCGGTGACCGCATCGGCTTCGCGACGCAGGGCGTCGACGAGCTGCGCCAGCCCGGCGTCCGTCCACGAGGGCGTGGCCGAGAGGTCCACCACCAGGACGCCTTCCACCCCGGCGACCACGCTCGCCCACCGGTAGGCCTCGTCCACGGGGCGCCGGATCCAGATCTCGGTGCCTCCGGCCGAGACGCCCTTCTCCACCTGGCGGCGGCGCTCCTCGACCGCGAGGGCGTCGACCACGGAGGCGATGTGGGGCGGCGGCTCCGCGATGAAGTCGTCGAGGAAGCACAGGTAGGCCTCCTCGTCGTCGTCGAACCGGGCGGTGCGGTCGGGGAAGCCGGGGCAGGGCAGGACGGGCGCCTTCCGCGACGCGAGGATCGAGCGCGCCTCTTCGCCCGCCACGAGCGTGTTGAAGGTGTGGCCGCTCACCGGGTCGACGTAGGGGAGCTGGAAGCTGATGACCTTCCCGCCGGCGAGCATGCGGCGGATCATCCCGACCTGCTGGATCATCGCGACCGAGCACCGCATGTGGAACACGCCCGCGAGCTTGTCGGCGGCGCCCTCGAAGAGCGTGAGCAGGCCGCGGATGCCGTAGGACGTGATGCGTCCGACGGCCTCGCTGTCGATGATGACCACGCCCTCGAGGTGCGGGAGCAGGTCGGTCGGGCGGAACCGCTCGTCGATGGTGCCGCGCAGGCGGACGATCGTGAGCCCGCCGACGCTCTCGACCACGGCGTGCTCGCTCTCGGCGAGGGGGCCGTTCTCTTTCGGGCGCTTGGTGACGAACGTGTTGAGCTGCTGGGTGTCGCCCTCGGAGATGACGAGGTCGGGGGGCAGGTCGGTCGTGTCGGGCGGGTTGTCGATCGACCCGCGGAGCGCCTGCTCGACGAAGCCCGTGAACTCGAGCTCGGTGAGGTACCACTGGAACGCGCGGATGACCTCGCCGATCGCGCGCTGCATGTGACGGGCGGAGGCGAAGCGCCCCTCCGGATCCTTCGAGAGGGCCTGCCGCACGATGACGTCGACCTCGGCCGGCAGCGAGGGGACGACCATCGACGGGGAGGGCGGGTACTCGTGGATGATGGCCCGCATCGTGTCGTACGGATTCTTGCCCTTGAACGGCACGGTCCCGGTCAGCAGGGAGTAGAGCAGCACGCCGACCGCCCAGATGTCCGCGCGCCGGTCGATCTCGAGGCCCTGGCACTGCTCGGGCGGCATGTAGGTGACCTTGCCCTTCACCACGCCCGACTCGGTTCCGCGCTCCTCGAGCAGCGCTTCGGCCTTCGACACGCCGAAGTCGAGGAGCTTCACGCCCCCGTCGACCGAGAGGAAGATGTTGTGCGGCGACACGTCGCGGTGGACGATGTGCAGAGGCGTGCCGTCGTGCGTGCGGCGCTCGTGTGCGTAGTGCAGCCCGGCCAGCACGCGGTCGACGATGTACAGCGCGCAGCGCACGTCGAGCCCGGGGTCGAGGCCCCGCGCGAGCCGGTGCACGTGGAGCAGGTTGGCACCCTCGAGCAGCTCCATCACGATGTAGTGCGTGCCGCCGTGCTCGATGACGTCGTACGTCTGCACGATGTTCGGGTGCTGCAGCGTCGACGCGACCCGCGCCTCGTGCACGAACATGTCCGAGAACACCTTCTCGGTCGCGTGCTTCGGCAGGATCCGCTTCACCGCGACGCGCCGCGTGACGCCCGCCGCCCCCGCGGCATCCGCGACGAACACCTCGGCCATGCCGCCCTTCGCCAGCCGCCGGACGAACCGGTAGCGGGAGACGCCGGATGCCGTCGTCGCGGAAGACCGGGCTTCCGTCATCAATCCTTCTTGAACAGCGTGGGGCGGGGCACCGGTGCCGTCTGGGACGGGGCGACCGGCCGATCGGGGTTCGGGCGGTTCGGCTTGTAGACGCTGGTCTGCACGGGGCGGCCGTCGCGGTCGAACTCGAGCGACAGGGCGCCGCCCGGCTCGAGGCCGGCGAACACCTCGGCGGCGGTGGCGTCGAATGCGGCGAGCGTGTCGACGGCGCGGCCGGCGACGCTCACGAGACGGTCGCCGGGCGCGACGTTCCGGATGAAGCTCTCGCGCTCGACGAGCCGCACGCGCGGCGCGACCCAGGGGGGGCTCTCGCGCAGGACGATGCCGCGGAACTCGGACGACCGGGTGTAGCCCGCGACGAACGCGTCGACGGCACTGGCGTCGACGGCGTACTGCGAGACCAGCTCGACGCGGTCGCCGTCGATCTTCACCGACTCCTGCGCCCGCGTGAGGTTCAGCGCGGACGTCGCGAGCTCGAAGGCCGCCAGCGCACGCTCGCGCTCGGGACCCTCGGAGGGCAGCGCCTCGTCTTCGAACGGCGTGGTGACCGCGGTGCTGACGTGCAGCAGCAGGCGGTCGAGCGCCGCGCGTCGGGCCGCCACGGAGGCGTCGGGCGCCGAGCTGCCCGCGCCGTGGCCCACCAGCAGGAGCTGATCGCCGTTCTTGCTGACCCCGATCTCGCTCCACGACGGCGGCAGCGCCCCGCCGGGGCTCCACTGGCCGGGCGCGACCTCGGCGACGGGCGCGGGCGCTTCGATGGGGGCGGGAGCCTGGGTGACCTTTGCCATGTCGTCGCCGCCGAACACCACGCCGAGCCCGACCGAGCCGAGCAGCAGCGCGACGACCGCGAGCGACACCACACCGACGCCGACGAGCATCATGGTGTTGTTGTTCGCGGCGGGCGCAGGTGCTGGAGCCGGAGCGGGCGTCTGCGCGGGCGGCGCGGCCTGCACGCGCTGCGCGGGGACCGGGGTGGGCTGCTTGTCGGGAGGCAGCAGCCGGGCCACGGCCTCGGCCAGGACCTCGAGCCCATCCACGGTGGACGGATCGGTCCACGGCACGTCGGGGACGAACGTGCCCGCCGTGATCGACGCGCGGTCGCGCTTCAGATCGACGAGCACCTCGCGGTGCATCGGGCGGCTGGTCGCCCGTGCGGTCACCAGCGCCGAGGCCACGAACACCTTGCGCGGCGAGGCGCTCAGCAGGCCGCGGAGCAGCGCGGGCGGTGCGCCCTCGACGATGACCTGCTTCACCTCCTGCGGGAGTCGGGTGAGCTGGTCGAGCAGGCCGTTCACGCCTTCGTTGTCGACCTCGTTCGCGGTGCGCAGGTCGACGGTGACGTGCCCCTCGAGCCCGCCGAACGCGCGCTGGAACCGGGTGTCGCCCGACACGGAGCCGTTGAACCGGACCCGGGTCGCGTCGCCGACGATCGCCTTCTCGATGGGCGCGTGGCGCGGGCGATCGCCGATGTTCTGGATCACGCGGGCGAGGTCGGGAGAGACGGTCTCCATCAGCACCTCGTCGAGCGCGAAGAACACCCAGGGGTCTTCGTCCATCTCGGCCGAGGCGTGGCACTCGGGGCACGCGACCTTGAGCGGGTTGCGCGCGCGCATCGGCGTGCGGTCGGTGGCGGCCTCGTAGGGAACGCCGAACTCGGCACCACACGCGCCGCAGGCGTACGGTGCGACGATCGAGTGGATGGTCGCCGGGCCGCAGAAGTTCCGCATCATCGTGACCTGGTTCACGATGGCGGGGCTGGCGCGCACGAACACGGCCTCCTTCAGGCGGGCCACGTCGAGCATCTGGAGCCACGCGCGCACGCCGAACGACGTGACGCGGTCGACCTCGGTGAGGTCGAAGACCACGCGGCCCCTGAGGCGCCGGCCGAGCTCCTGCCCCTCGAACGACTCGTTGATCCGGCCGCGGATCGTGATGACCGTGTAGTCGCCGAGCTCGCGGATGTCGGTCGTGGCGTCGTCTTTCGGGAACCGGCGGGTGTCGAGCGTGAACCGCTCGTGGACGATGGGGATCGTCGAGCCGGGATCGGTGGCGGGATCGTCGGTGGTCTCGGCGTCGAGGTCGTCGAGGCTCTCTTCGAACTTCGCGTAGTCGAAACCGGTGTCGGCCTGGCTGTCGTCGTCGAGCGCCAGGGCCTCGGTGCGTTGGACGAGGGTCAGCTCGTCGGAGGGGTTCTGGCCTTCTCCGCCCGTGGTCGAGGGCTTCTCACGATCTCCCGACATGGGTCACTCTCCGTCCTTCCCCCGATCGCGGCCGATCGACGGGCGAGGAAGCTGGGGGCCCGGGGCGGGTGCCGTCGGGCGGGGTGGCGGCGCCGGGCGGGGCGCGGCGGTGCGGATCTTCTGCAGCTCGATCAGGTACGGACCCTCGGCGGCTTCCATGTCGAAGGTCGTGTCGCGGTACCCCGGCGCCTTCGCGACGAACTTGCGGGGCAGGGGCGCGTGCTCGGGGTGGGGCACCGTGCAGGGCGCGACACACGAGCTGGTCGTTCTCGAAGAGCTCGGCGCCCTCGGGGATCGTCACGAACGCCACGTCTCGGGTGACCGGCACGGGGTCGGGAGCGGGCGGAGGGGGCGGAGGGGCGGGGAGCGGGACCGGCACGGGGACCGGCACGGGCTCGGGGGCCGGCGTGCCCCCGCTGGACATCGCGACCACCGCGATGCCGGCGACGACCACGACGCCGATGAGGAAGAGCGGGATCAGCAGGAGGAGGAACGGAGTGCCGGACCGCGCGGGCGGCGGCGGGGCGGGCGCAGGCGTCGCGCTGGCGGGCGGCGGCGCGACGGGTGCCACGACCGCGACGAGCTCGACGCCGTCTGCGAGGCAGAGCGGCACGTGATCCTCGTACTCGGTACCGCATTCCGGACAGATCTTCATGGGGACGGACACTCTCTGGAATCACACGACCGGAAGCGGCGCTGACTCCTCCCTGTGAGTTCGACGGGCCCCGATCTCGGCCGGGGGCTCGGCGCTCTTTATAGTCGAGGGTGGAAACGTGGTGGATGACTTCCGGCTGTCCCGACGGGGGCGCGCCGGCGACGCCCTCAAGCCGTCGCCGTAGAATCCAGTTTGAAGGGAATCTTTCCGAAGGCCCCCTCGCTGTTCGCGCGTGCTGGACGGGCCGATGGTACTGCCGCGTTCGAGCGAGCGTTGTGGGATCGCACTGGCGCGGCTGACCGAACGCGTCGGGTCGGGAGGCCGACCCGTCTTTGCCACGCTGCAATCCTGCGATACAATGGCATTGCACAGATGAGGAGCACGATTGGCGCGCACTGGCGACGACTCGACCGGTGCGGCGGGTGCGATTCCGGTCGATTCGGGGGGCGATCCGGGTCGTCTCACGTCGGCCTCGGATGCACCGGATTCCGATCCGGCGGGCGAGCTGCGCGTCGTCCATTGCCCCTCGTGCGCCCAGGCCTACCGCGTGGAAACGCGCCTGATCACGTTCGTCGGGGCGCAGATCGAATGCCCGGTCTGCACCTACGCCTTCGTCGTCTTCCCCGACACTGCCGAGCCCGACATCGACCCCGAGGGCTCGGGGGTGAGCCTGTTGCCCACGCCGATCGACATCCACTCGATCGTCGACGACAACGAGGTCTACCAGACGCTCGCGCGCGCGGGGAACTGGGCCGCCGTCGTCGGCACGGCGCCGCCGGTGCAGGAGCGCACGGCGGCCGAATCAGGGGGCACGTCGCGATCGTCGTGGCCCCTGCTGCTCCTGGGTGCCGGCATGGTGGCCATCGTCGGGCTCTCGGCGGTGGGCGCAGCCGCGATCTACGCCACCACCACCCAGGGTGGGGGTGAGTCGTCTGCCCCCGTGGTGGTCGAGACCGATCCCTCGCCGGCCTCGCTGCGCATGCCCGAGAAGCCGCCGCTCCACGCCTCTCCGCGAGACGAGGTGGTCGCGCCGCCCCTCCCCGAGCGCGCGGCGCCCGCACCCGTCGCGGTGCCCACGCCAGCTCCCGCACCCGTCGCCGCGCCCGTTGCGGTGCCCACGCCGACTCCCGCACCCGTCGCCGCACCCACGCCGACTCCCGCACCCACGCCGACTCCCGACGCGTCCGAGCCGGCCTCCACCGAGCCGGCTGCGTCCGAGCCTCCGCCCGTCGCACCCGCTCCCGAGCCCGTCGAGCCCGCCCCTGCCGAGCCGATGGCCTCCGAGACGCCCGTCGCGCCCGAGCCCGCGGCGCCCGCCGAGCCCGCTCCCGTCGAGCCCGCTCCGGTCCCCGTAGAGGCCCCCACTCCCGATCCCACCGAGGCGGTACCACCCGATGGGGCGGCTCCCGACGCGTCCGGCGAGCCCTCCGAAGACGACCCCGACGGCGCCCGCCCGAACATCGGCCGCGAGCGCTGACGGCGTCGGATCGGATCAGAGGCGCAGCGTGACCTCGGCCATCAGGCTGCGGCCCTGCTGCGGCATCGTCCGGAAGGGGAAGGTGTCGGAGAGCGGCTGGCTGTAGGACTGGTTGAACAGGTTGTAGACGCCGACCGCGTAGTCGAAGCCCTGATCGGGCGCCGTGCCGGAGAGCACGAGGTCGGAGACGATGGCCCAGCCGGTCTTGTTGTCGTTCACGAGGTCGATGCGGCGCGGGGCCTCGAGGTTGGCGCGGTACGCGACGCGGGCCACGGGGCCGGCGATGGGCATGATGAACTTGCCGCCGGCGTTGTGGGTCGGCACGTTCGGCACGAGCTGGTTGCTGTCGGCGTAGCGGGAGTCGAGCGCGCTGTAGAAGCCCGAGAGCATCCAGCCGCCGCGGAACTCGCGCCGGAGCTCGACGTCGGCGCCGACGATCCGCACGGCCTCGGCGCTGTTGCCGTAGGTGACCGCCTCGGGCTCGAGCGGAGCCTCGATGGTCTCGATCAGCTTGTTCGCGACGCTGTAGTGACCCGAGATCAGGCCCGTCCAGACGGAGTCGAACGCGTGGCTGTACTCGAGCTCGGTCGACCAGACGGTCTCGGGCTCGATGTCGATGCCCTGCGTGTCGGGGCGGAGCTGGACGCCCGGGATGTTGTAGTAGAGCTCGTAGGTCGACGGCGCCCGGAACGCGCGACCGGCGAGCAGCTTGATCACGTCGCCGTCGCGCGGCTCGAGGACCATCGCGAAGCGCGGCGACAGCGCGAGGCCGCCGAAGGTCGACCAGTAGTCGGCGCGGGCGCCGGCCGTGATCCGGATCTCGGGGATCGGGATGAAGTCGATGACGGCGTAGCCGGCGGCGATCTGGTAGGGCTGCGACTCTTCGAGGTACGACTCGGCGGTGCCGTCTTCGTAGCGGTCTTCGCCGTCGAGCGTGAGTCGGGGGCTGGCGTCGATGACGGCGCCGGCCTGGATGCGGAAGATGTCGGCGGGCTCGGCGATGACGCGCGCTTCGGCGCCGCCCGAGAGCACCACGTACTTCTCGACGCTCGTGAAGTCGCCGTACGGCAGGAATCCGTCGTACTGGTAGCGGTTGAAGTACGCACGGGTGAGCAGGCGCACCTTCTCGGAGAGCTTCGGCTCGTACCGGAGCTCGGCCATGGTGCGGTTGTCGACCCAGTAGTTGTCGTTCGGCACGTTCAGGTCGGTGTCGTATACGCCCGTGGGGATGTTGATCGTGCGGTAGGCGTGGTACCACTGGAAGGTCGCGTCACCGAGCCACAGGCGGCCCGTGGTGGTCGCGCCCTTGAAGCGGTCGAAGCCCTTCACCGTGAGGTCGTTGTCGGGCCCGCGGGGATTGAGCGTCTCGCTGCGACCCTGCGAGCCTGCGGCGCTGACGCTCGCGCGGAACCCGATCTTGTCGGTGAGGTTGTAGTGGGCCGCGGCGCGGGCGCGGTACACGTGGTTGTCGAACGTGCCCACCGTGAGCTCGGCGGTCTCGGGCGCGTCGATGCCCTCGCCGATGAGGTTGACGACACCCGACACGGCGCCCGTACCGTAGAGGACGGAGCCCGGGCCCCGCACGATCTCGATCCGTTCGATGCCGCCGAGGTCGACGCGACCGTCGTAGCTGATGAACGACTGGTACAGGATGGGGTCGTTCAGCGTGGCGCCGTCGGACAGGATGAGCAGCCGGTTGCCGAAGTCGTTGGCCTGGCCGAGGCCGCGGACGGCCGCGCTGCCGTAGATCGAGTCGTACGTGAGCGAGATGCCGCGGACGCCGCGGAGCGCTTCGTAGATCGTGGGGTAGCGGAAGGCCTGCAGCTCGTCGCGCGAGATCAGGGTGACGGAGGACGGCGCCTGGGCCACGGACTCGGCGCGCCGCGACACGGCCGTGACCTCGCTGATCGGGATGAGCTCGACACGCTCGAGCGAGAGCTGGCCGTCGGGCGGAACCTCGATGGTCTGCTCGACGGGCTCGAAGCCACGCAGCGCGACGCGGAGCTTGCGGGAGCCGGCAGGCACGGCCTGGGCGACCATCGGCGTGTACCCGACCCGCACGCCGTCGATCTCGACGGCCGCGCCGCGCTCGGTGGCGCTCACCGCGACCGAGCCCGTGACCTGGATCAGGTTGACCGGCACCGACGCGGTCTTGTCGGCCTCGACGGTGAGCAGCGCAGGCTGGCTCCGGAAGCCCTCCTTGCGGAAGTACACGATCTGCTGGCCGATGGGGACGGGCGTTTCGCAGGGCGTGACGCAGAGCACGTCGGCGTCTTCGGCGCCCAGGCGCACCTCGGCGCCATCCTGGCCCGACACCGACAGGAGGCCGGTGATGCGCTCGAGCTCGCCCTTCACGTCGACCTTCTGGCCGAGCTTGCGCATCGAGACCTTCTCGGACGTGAAGTCCTGGTGGCCCTCGCGCTCCATGATGAACGTGTACTCACCCGCGGGCAGGGCGATGGTGGCCGGGGTGGTCGCGACGGCGCCGAGGCTCTTGCGGTCGAGGTAGACCGTGGCGCCTTCGGGGTTCGAGGCCAGCTCGACGAGCACGACGTTCTTCTTGATCGAGTCCATCGCGTCGAGGATCGACTCGTCCTTGCCGTCGGCGAGGCTCGAGGCCAGCGCGTACCACCGGTACGCCTCGGGGTACTTCTGCATCGAGACGTACGTGTGGCCGACGTTGCCTGCCGTGATGGCGTTCGGCGAAAGCCGGTTCGACTGCATGAAGTGGATGAGGGCGGTCTCGTAGTCGAACTTGTCGTACGCGTCGGTGCCCATCCTGAACAGCGTGTCGGCCTCGTCGGCGATGGATTGGGCGTACGCCGGGGTGGCGACGCCTGCGAGCGCGAGCAGGACGAGGGCGATGGAGGGCCGGAACGGCATGCGGGTGGTCTCCGGAACGTGTTCGGGGGCGAGCATCGTGTTTTTCCACGCGGGGGGGTACCCCTGGGTTGGCCACGAATGAGGAAGGTCGCCCACATTGACGGTGGAAAGGGGAATCTGCGCTGTGGCACGGGAATGTCACCGCAGTGCCTCGAACGGCTGCGGGTTGCCACGGTGTGGTGCCGATCGTCAGTCGGCGGCGACCAGCTTGCCCTCTCCGCCCTTGAAGAGCTTGCGGGCGGTGGCCTCGGCGTCGGCCGGGTAGCAGGCCTCGACCTCGATCTCGAAGGTCAGCTTGAACAGGCGCTTCGGCGCGTCGGCGTCGAACTGCGCAGTGAGGTCGGTGTCGGGAGCCGCGTCGACGGGGCCGAGCGCCATGCCCTCGGAGTCGATGCCGAACACCTTGCGGGGCTTGATCTCGCCGTCGGGGAGCAGGGTGCCGAGCTGCGCGATCGCGGCGACGTCGCCGACCTCGTAGACGTTCGTGAGGTTCGCGACGATCGTCTTCGCGCCGAGCTCAGGGCTCTCGAACGTGTAGATGAACAGCGAATCGGTCTTCTCGTGGGCGCGCTTCTCGGTCGCCTTCATCGCGATGACGGGCACGGGGCTCCTCCTGGTGCGGAGCGCCGGGCTATCGGGGCGGGGCGGGGATGTCGATGCCCCAGACGCGCGTGAGGAAGGCCCTCCAGGCGGCCTGCGCCTCGGGGCGATCCAGGGTCCAGGCGTCGTGGCCGTGGTTCGGGATCTCGACGTACGTGGCGTTCGGCTGGAGCTTCGCGAGCTTGCGGCCGTGCTCGACGGGGATCAGGTGGTCGTCGTCGCCGTGCATCACGAGGGTCGGCACGTCGATGCGGGGCGCCCGCTCGTACGAGCGGAACGGGTGCTTCAGCAGCAGAGAGACCGGCAGGAGCGGCTGGCTCGCGGACGCGAGCTCCTCGATGGAGCTGAAGGTCGAGTCGAACACCGCACCCGCGGGGTGGGCCTCCATCAGCAGGTGGTGCGCCACCCCGCCGCCGAGCGACTGCCCCTGTACGACGATGTGATCGGGCGCGAAGCCGAGCGTCTCGGTGGCGTACGCCCACAGCGCCAGCGCGTCGAGCTTCATGCCCGCCTCGGACGGCGCGCCCTCGCTGCCCGGGTACCCGCGGTACGACACGCACAGCACGTCGACGCCGGGCAGCTGCTCGGCGAGCCACGGCACCGCCGTGATGCTCCCGCCGTTCCCGTGGAAGTAGAGCAGCGCGTGGCGCCCGTCGCCGGGCGCATGCCAGCCGTAGAGCTCGACGCCGTCCGACGCGACCACGCGGAACGGACGCACCCCGAGCCGCGTCGCCCACGCGTCCAGCTGCTCGCGGCTCTCGCCGCCCGGGTGGAACAGGATGGTGTCCTGCAGCCCGTACATCAGGCCGGCCCACAGCACGTAGACCCCGACCAGCGCGCTCCCGACGACGATCAGCAAGCGCTTGGCCCAGATCACGGCGCGTCCAGGAAGGGGCAGTGCTCGCGATTCGCCTCGCACCACGCCCCCACCTCGACGGGCTCGGCCTGCACGTAGCCCTCGGGCAGCATCACCACGCCGGACTGCGTGCGGTAGAACACCTGCCACCCCCAGTACCCGCGGTACGCCAGCGGGTCCTTCTCGAGCACCGAGGCGTACGCCCGCACCGACCGGACGTAGTGGTCGCTGTGGTTGTAGTGCCAGATGGCCTTGTCGAGGTCTTTCGCTGCACCCATCTTCGCGAGGTAGTTGCCGGCGCCGAGGATGGCGTCGTGCGGGTCGGTGACGTCGCCCTGCCCGTAGGCCTCCCAGGTCTTCGGCATGAACTGCATGGGGCCCTGGGCACCCGCCCAGCTCGTGCCCTGCAGTCGGCCCATCCGCGTCTCGACGAGGTGGATGGCGGCCAGGACCTCCCACGGGACGCCGTGTTTCTCTTCCGCCTCCCGGTAGTACCCGAGCAGCGTGTCGACGGCCGGCGGAACGCCGATGGTCCACGCGGGGACCGTGGACTTCAGGTTCGTGACGGTGTGCGCGATGCGCTCGCCGGCACCGATGTTCGTCTCGACCACCCAGCGCGTGTCGGCGTCGAGGCCGGCCAGCACGGCCTGTTGGAGGTCTCTCTCACCGGAGAGCGCGCGGTACAGGGCCTGCTGGCGCATCCCCACGCGCTTGACCTCGTCCGGCGCGAGCCCCGGGTCGCGCAGCTTCGCTTCGACCTCCGCCAGCTCCTTCGCCATCGATGCCGCATCCGGTGCGGCCCACGCCCATGCGATCCACGCGATCATCCCCGACCTCCGGCGCCCACCCGGGCTGCAGGGGACCAAGCAAGCATCAGGCCAACAGGCCCTTCACCGCCTCGGAGAGCTCGGAAGCCGTGTGGAAACGCCCGACCTCACCCTGGATGAGGGCGGTTCCGGTGCTGCGCTCGGGACCATCCCACGTGCGGCGGTGGCGGATCACGGCGGGCAGCCCCGTCCACAATTCGTAGACGCGATCCGGATCGTTCCACGTGATGATGGGGAACGGCGCGCGGTTGCTGTTCACCATCACGAGCATGGGCTCGGCGACCATGCGCTCGCTGATGACGGGGCTCTCGGCGAGCTCGAACAGCGGGTTCAGCATCCGGCGGCAGCGCACGCCGGCGCGCCCGAGCCCCCGCCCGATGCGGTCGAGCGCGTTGCGCATGCGCTGGTCGGGCAGCACGGTGTGCTCGAGCGATTCGATGGGCTGCCACACGTCGCTGTCGGGGTGCAGGAACTGCATCGCGCCGACGCGGAGCTTGTAGTCCATGCGCGGCTCGCCGGGCAGCACGTAGCCGGAGTAGTGCCACGCGAGCCCCCGCTCGCGGCCGTGCTCGACCTCGAGCAGCATCGACGCCATGCCGAGGCTCTGGCGCGAGTGCGTGGGATCGAACGCGCCGAGCAGGCTCATGATCGAGCGGTTGCCCGCGTCGAACAGGCTGAATCCGGCGAGTCGGCCATCGCGCCGGATGGTGATCTGCTGGGTGTCGTAGCAGTCGATCGCCTCTTCGCCGCCGAGGAAGTCGGTGAGGTTGGCGGGGCGCTCGCCGCCGACGTGCTCGCAGTAGGCGCGGTAGAGCGCCTCGTGCTCGGGGCCCACGTCGAGCGGGTGCACCTGGATGTCGTAGTCGCGGCGGACCCGTGCGAGCAGGCGCCGGTTGCTGCGCGACCACTGCAGCGCGGGGATGTCGGTGCGCGTCCAGATGGTCGAGCGGAGGTGGCGCTCTTCCCAGACGGTGAAGCGCGTCGTGCGCATCGTGCCGCCGAATCGGAACCAGCCGCGCGCGAGGTAGTCGTCGAGCGCGTCTCGGGTCACGGTGTCGGGAGTGCTGCGGACCACGTCTGTAGGATAATCCGGAACCGGTCCACGCATAGTGGCGAACCGGCGTCACCCGTCAGTGCGCGCCCTGGGCCCGCTCGGAGTCGAGCTTCTTCTGGTAGCGGCCCTGCGCGATGTCGACGATCACGAGGATGCCGATCGAGAAGTAGAAGGTGGTCTTCGCCATCGGCTCGACCGCGTACTCGCCGAAGTGGATGTGCGCGATGTGCCCGCCCTCGCCGACCAGCATCACGCCGACGATCAGCAGGATGAACAGGCCGAGCACCTCGTACATCCGGTTGCGCTTGAGGAAGTCGGACACGGTGTCGGAGAGGGCCATCATCCCGAAGCCCGAGATCACGATGGCGGTGGCCATGACGGGGATCGAGTCGGTGAGCGCGATGGCCGACAGGATCGAGTCGAACGAGAACACGAGGTTCATGGCTACGATCCACGCGACGGCGACGGGCACGCTGCGGTGGGCCTCTTCGGAATGGGCGCCCGGGTCGTGGATGGAGAGCATGTGCGTGATCTCCTTGAACGCCGTGTAGATGATGAAGACGCCGCCGGCGAGGACGATCACCGAGTGGATGTTGAACTTCGCCGCGAACAGCTCGCCGATGTGGGGGCTGAAGAAGGGGTCCTGGAACGCGCCGATCAGGTTCACGACCGCGAAGAGCAGCCCGATCCGGAGGAAGATCGCGAGCCCGATGCCCAGCCGCCGGACCAGCTGCTGCTTCTCCTCCGGCACCCGCTTCGACTCGATCGAGATGTAGAGCAGGTTGTCGAAGCCGAGCACCGCCTGCAGGAACACCAGCATGGCGAGCGTGAACAGGTTCTCGACGGTGAACAGGTCCATTTCGAGGCGCCTCCGGCCGCCCTCTAACCTGGGGTAGGCTGCCGCCCATGAGTCTGACGTTCACGGTGTCGGTGCTGGTGAAGCGCCACGCGAACGGGACGGTCACCGCGCGGGTGCTGGGGTCCGACGACCTCGTGGCGTGGGGTCCGGCGCTGGAAGACGTGCGCGAAGACCTCGAGCTCGCGCTGATCGACCGGATCGAGCGCTCGCACCCCTCCCTGCTGCACCGCTACCAGGCGCCGCGCGGGCGCGAGCGCGTCGGGCTCGCCGTGCAGCGCGTGATCGAGCTGATGGACGTGGCGGCCGTCGACGCGGACCGCGCGCTCCGCGAAGCCGTGATCGACGTGCTCGTGGAGCCCGAGGGCGAGTGGCAGAACGCCTGGATCCCCGAGCTCGACGCGCGCCTGTGGATCGCCGAGGGCGAGGCGCTCGATGCGCGTGTGCAGGACCACGTCGACAAGGTGCTGAAGAAGGCCGACACCGCGCGCCGCCTCGCCCTGCGCCCCGAGAACGGCATGGAGCTCGTCGAGCTCGAGCTGGTCGTCGAGCCCGCCCCGCTCGTCGCGTTCACGGGCGACCACGCGAACACGATGATGCTGCCGGAGCCGCGACCCGAGGAGGAGAAGGAGGCCGAGGAACAGGAGAAGAAGAAGGTCCCGACGCCGACGCTCGACAGCATCGGGATCGAGGTCACGGCCGACAAGGACGCGCTCGTCCGGGCGCACGGCCGCGAGACCGAGGTCGCCGACCTGTTGCGGATGCTCGAGCAGCCGGGCGCCGTGGTGGCGGTCGTGGGCCCCGACGGCAGCGGGAAGTCCGCGCTGATCGACCAGGTGGCGCGCGAGCTCGAGAAGCGCCGCGCGTGGTTCTGCGACGCGTCGCGGCTCGTGAACGCCGGCCTGTTCACGGGGTGGCGCCAGCAGACGCTCGATCTGCTGGGCGAGCTGGTGGAGGTCGAGGGCATCTGGATGTGCGGCGAGCCCGTCGACCTGCTGGACGCCGGCAAGCACGTCGGCAGCGAGATGAACGTCGCGCAGCTGATCAAGCCGTTCCTCTCGAACGGGCAGGTGCGGGTGCTCGCCGAGTGCTCGGAGGCCACGTGGGGCAGGCTCGAAGCGCGGGACGCCGGCTTCGCGCGCCTGTTCACGCCCTACCGCATGGTCGAGCCGCCCGCCGAGCGCGTGCGCGGCATCCTCGACGCGGTCGCCGGCGATCTGCCCGTGTCCGTCGCGCCCGACGGGATCGACGCCGCGCTGGGGCTGGCGCGCCGCTACGGGCCCGCCGAGGCCCTCCTGGGCTCCGCGTGCCACTTCCTGCGCCGGCTCACCGCCGAGGCCCGCGCGCGCGGCGAGGCCGGCCCGCTCGGGCGTCTCGCGGTGATCCGCCGGTTCTGCGCCGAGACCGGGCTGCCCGAGCTGCTGGTGCGCGACGAGGTGCCGCTCGAGCCCGCCGCCGTGCGCGAGGCGTTCCGCGCGCGTCTCGTGGGCCAGGATCCCGCGCTCGACCACATGGTCGACCTCATCGCGGTGATCAAGGGCGGGATGAGCGATCTGGGCCGTCCGCTCGGGTCATTCCTCTTCGTCGGCCCGACGGGCGTCGGGAAGACCGAGACGGCGAAGGCCCTCGCCGAGTGGCTCTTCGGGAGGGCCGACCGGCTGCTGCGGTTCGACATGTCGGAGTACTCCGGGCCCGACTGCCTCCAGCGCCTGCTCGACCGCGAGGCCGGGCTGGTTGCGAAGGTGCGCCAGACCCCGTTCTGCGTCGTGCTGCTCGACGAGATCGAGAAAGCGCACGGGGCCGTGTTCGACCTGCTGCTCCAGGTGCTCGGCGAGGCTCGCCTCTCCGACGCCGACGGGCGCACCGCCGACTTCCGCAACGCGGTCGTGCTGATGACGAGCAACCTCGGCGTGGGCTCGTTCCGGCGGCCCACGGGGTTCGGCTCGGATCTCGCCGCATCCCTGCAGGACCACGTGCTGAAGGAGGTCGAGCGGTTCTTCCGGCCCGAGCTCTTCAACCGCATCGACCGCGTGGTCCCGTTCGCTTCGCTCGGCGCCGACGCCATCGCGGGCATCGCCGAGCGCGAGGTCGCCGCGGTGGCCCGCCGCGAGGGGCTGAAGGGCCGCGGCGTCGAGCTGGACCTCGACGCGCGCGTGGTGCCCTGGCTCGCTGCGCGCGGCGTCGACGTGCAGTACGGGGCGCGACCGCTGAAGCGGGCCGTCGGGGCCGACCTCGTGGCGCCCCTCGCGCGCCACCTGTCCGGCACGGGCATGCCGCCGCGCATCCAGGTGCGGGTCGAGGGCGACCGCCTGGCATTCGCCAATGCCGAAGCGGGCACGAAGGCGCCGAAGCACCTCCAGCTCAAGACACTGCTCGAGCGGGCGAGCGAGCTGCGGTACCGGGTGAGCTGCTGGCTTCAGACCTCGGCGTGTCGCCAGG
The DNA here is from genome assembly GCA_020632875.1 of Alphaproteobacteria bacterium. Taxonomy (GTDB): domain Bacteria; phylum Myxococcota_A; class UBA796; order UBA796; genus JACKEQ01. Next base: position 477,998 of record JACKET010000003.1, on the reverse strand, counting down.
CGCGACACGAGGTGCGGCTCGTCGAGCGGCTCATGTCCGCGAAGCGATTCTGGGCCGACGAGCGGGCGGCCCGCGCGCGCGCCGAGGCGCTCCAGCCCGTCTCCGAGGCCCTCGCGGCGCTCGACGACGCGCGGGCGCAGATCTTCGCCGCCGAAGAGCTCGCCCACGAGGCCTGGCAGCACCGCGACGCGTCCGTCGTGCACGCGATCGAAGGGCAGCTCGCCGAGGTCGAGGCCCAGCTGGTCGAGGCCGGCTACCGGCTCGCCGGGGCGCGGCACCCGAAGCCCGAGGTCGGCTGGCTGCGGCTCGCGGGCGATCGGGAGCTGCTCCGCGATCTCGTCGGCGACTACGTCATGCTGGCCGACGAGCGCGGATGGAAGGTCGAGATCCGCCCGACCTCCGGCGCGAAGCTCGAGTGGCCGGCGAGCGCGTCCACGTCGCTCGACGCGTTCGTCCACAAGCTGCGCAAGGCCGTGGGCGGCGACCCGTGGCAGCTCCGCTTCGAGGGTCCCCACGCCGCCACGCTGCTGGCGGGCGAGGGCGGAGGCGTGGTCCGCAAGGATCCGAACGACCCCAAGCGGGTCGTGGTCGAGGCCTCCGACGTCCACCCGTCGAAGGCGATGGACATGCACGTCGCCACCGCGCGGGTCTTCGATCCCCGCAACGACCAGCTGAAGTCCAACCGCCATGGCGTCACGACGACACTCCACGCGCGCGCCAGCCGGTCCATCCTCGCGCTGATGCAGCTCGAGCTGTACGTGCGCATGCACGGTCCCGAGCGCGGAAAGCGCCTGTGGAAGGGGGCGACCTGATGGAGGTGACGGTCGCGGCCATGGTGGGGACCGACAAGAACGAGCGGGTCGAGGTGCGTCTTCCCGGCCTCACGTCGTCGGTGTTCCGGGGCCCGGGCATCGCCGAGCTGCTCGACGACGCCGCGCTCCACCTGATGGAGCACGTGCCGAAGTGGGAACCGACCCGTCTGCACCGGCTGATCCTCAACCCCGAGGTGCGCCTTCGGAAGGTGACGGTCGAGACGGGCCTCGCGTTCGGCGGCTCGAAGAAGAAGCAGGACGTGAAGGCCCGCCTCACCTGCTTCTGCACGCGCTGGCCCGACGACGGCTTCTGGATCGTCAGCGTGCCGCGCCTCGGCGGCGGAGAGCTGGCGGTGTCCGGGCTCGGAGCCCTCGACGAGGCCCTCGCCGCGTGGCTCGAGCGGTGGGCGAAGACCGGCTCGAGGGCGGCGCTCGAGGCCGCCGCGCCGCTGCACGACGAGCACCTGCAGCTCGTGGACGTCGAGGTCGAGCTCCCGAGCGTGCTGCCCAGCCGGAAGCCCAAGAAGAAGCGGAAGAAGAAGAAGGATCCCAAGGAGGCTCCCGAGGAGAAGAAGCCCGAGGAGAAGAAGACCTGGATCCCGGCGTACGAGCTCCGCAAGGTGGGGATCAACCTCGTCCATCGCGCGATGGACGGGCGCCTCCAGCCCGCCTACGGGCGCGACGCACTGATCGACGATCTGACGATGCAGCTCGCCTCCGAGGGCGCCTGCATCCTGCTCGTCGGGGAGCCGGGCGTCGGGAAGACCGCCATCATCGAGGCCGTCGCGCAGCGGTTCGCGAACCCGAACGTCACGATGCAGGAGCGCACCGACCTCTGGCGCGTCGACGGCGGCCGGCTGATCTCCGGGATGAGCTACGTCGGCGGCTGGGAGGCGCGGTTGGCGCGCATCGTCGAGGAGATCCACCAGCGCGACGACGTGCTGGTCGTCGACGATCTGCCGAGCCTCGCCTGGACCGGCCGCTCCGCGCAGTCCGAGACGACCATGGCGGGGTTCCTGCTGCCGCACCTCCAGCGCGGCGAGCTCCGCATCCTCGCCGAGTGCACCCCGGAGCGCCTCGAGGCCGGGCGCCAGCGCTACCCGGGCTTCTTCGCCAACTTCCGGGTCGTGCAGGTCGGGCCGCTCGATGCGCTCGCGACGTACCGCGTGCTGCTCCAGCACCTCCGCAAGGTCGAGGACGACCGCGACCTCACGAGCCGCCCCGAGCTGCTCGAGACCGTGATGGGCCTGGCGCGGCGGTTCGGCCCGCGCATGGCGGAGCCCGGCCGGTCCGTCACGATCGCACGCCGGTTCCTCGGCGAGGCGCGCACCGAGAAGACCGACCGCTACGAGCGCGGCATCCTCGCCGCGACCGACGTGCTGGAGCACTTCGCGGCGGCCACCGGGCTGCCGCGCTTCGTGCTCGAGCCCGGCACCGGGCGCGCCGTCCACGAGATCCAGGCCTGGTTCCAGCGCCACATCGTCGGTCAGGAGGACGCGATCGACGCCGTGACCGACGTGGTCGCGACCCTGCAGCAGGGCCTCGACGACCCCGATCGCCCCGTGGCCACGATGCTGTTCGTGGGTCCGACGGGCGTGGGCAAGACCGAGACCGCGAAGGCCCTCGCGAAGTACCTCTTCGGCGACGCGAGCCGCCTGCTGCGCTTCGACATGAGCGAGGTGCGGGGCCCGGGCGCGCTCCAGAGGCTCGTCGGTGGAGCGGGCCGTCCCGACGGGGATCTCACGCGCGCCGTCGCCAACCAGCCCTTCTCCGTCGTGCTGCTCGACGAGATCGAGAAGGCCGGGCCCGAGGTGTTCGACCTGCTGCTCCAGGTGCTCGGCGAGGGCCGGCTGACGAACGCCGTCGGACGCACGACCGACTTCCGGAACACCGTCGTCGTGATGACCAGCAACCTCGGCGTGAGCGCGGCGCGGCGCCGCACGGGCTTCGGCCAGGCCGACACGCCCGCCGACGCCACGCACTACCGCAAGGCCGCGGAGGGCTTCTTCCGGCCCGAGTTCTACAACCGCATCGACCGCGTCGTGCCGTTCCGGGAGCTCGGCCAGCACGACGTGGAGCCGCTGGTGCAGCGCATCGTCGGGCGCGTGCTGAACCGTCGCGGGCTGCGGCGCTCGGGGGTGGTCGTGCACCTCGACGCGCCGATGCGGGACTGGATCGCGACCGTGGGCTTCGACCCGCTGTACGGCGCGCGCTCGCTGCAGCGCGTGGTCGAGCGCGAGCTCACCGTGCCGCTGGCCCGCCTGCTCGTGGATCAGCCGCCCACCGAGCGCGGCGCGTACATCGACCTGTGGCGCCAGGCGGCGGGGGAGGGCACCGAGCTCCGGATGCACGTCGACCGCCTCGTCGACCGCGACCACGACCCCGCCGAGATCGACGATCTGCCCGACTGGGCCGCGCTCTCGGCGCTCCACGGGCGGCTCACGGACCGGCTCGTCGACCTCCAGGACGACCCGAAGCTGGCCGAGATCCTCGACGAGCGCTCGTCGCTCATGGATCGGCTCGGCGCCGGCCTCACCGACGCGGAGCTCGATCGGCTCGAGACGACCTCGGCCGTGGTGGAGCAGCGCACCCAGCTGGTCTCCGAGCTCGAGGACTACGCCGCCGAGTGGCTCGCGCGGTACCGCTACGAAGACAGCTGGGCGAAGGTCGGCTTCGAGTACGTCGAGCGCTCCTGGGACGGCATGCCGAAGCGCCAGCTCGTCACCGAGGGCGTGCCGATCCCGGTCGACCGCGTGCGCGGCCTCGGGCTCGCGCGCGCCCAGCTCCAGGCCCTCGAGCTCGGTGTTGGGGCCGTCGTGCATCGGGCCCGCAGCTTCGGGCCTCCCGAGCCCCTCGTCGTCCGGATCGAGCCGCTGCACGAAGAGGCCGGCTCGTTCGCCGTGGAGATCGCGCTCGGCATCTCGGCCGCCTGGGGGGAGTGGCAGACGCCCCACCGGCTCGTCCGCGGCGAGGGGGGATGGGTGGAGGGGATCCCCGCACCGGGGCCGTGCGCGCTGGCGTACGACTCGCCCGGCCTGGCCACGCTGATGGAGCCGCTGGTCGGCTGCTGGCTCGACGCGAACGACTTCGGCGCCGACCGCCTGCTGCGCCTGGTCCGCGTCGAGGTGCTCGAAGGGCCCGATGCCGTCGCGCTGCTCACGGCCCGCGACGACGACCTGCTGGCGCTTCGCGAGGCCGTCCGCCGCGGAGAGCGCGAGCCCGACGGCCTCCCGCCCGTGGCGTACCGCTTCGGCGCGCTGCGTCCCGAGGGCGACTGGGCGCCGAAGCTCGGCGAGACCCTCGGGGTCGACCTGCGGCGCCTGGCGCTGCGCCGGGTGGTGGGCTGATGCAGCAGCGGTTCCACGTCTACGTCCGGCGGTACCGCGACGGTCGCTACACGATGTCGGTGCTCACGCACCCCCGCTACACCGTGTACGGCGACAAGCTGAAGGTCTGCCGCGACGAGCTGCGCGAGGTCCTGGCCCGCGAGCTCGCGCTCGAGAGCCTGCGCGTGAACGAGCACGAGCACTGGAACGACCTCGAGGCCGAGACGCTCGATCTGGAGCTGCGTGCGGTCCAGCACGAGCGCCTGATCCGCGTGCCCATGCGCTTCCTGGTGCTCCACCGGGCGACCGACGACGGCGTCACCGAGGTCTTCGTGCCGAACCTCGACCTGCGGTTCCGCGTGCAGGGCCACGAGGAGCGGCTCGTGTGGACGGAGGAGCGCATCCGCGGGCACTTCCACCTCGCGACCGTCCAGAAGCTCGTCGCGCACCGGTTCGCCAAGCACGAGCGCGTGGAGACGCTGCTGGTCACGTACCACGGGCCCGGGCGCTACAAGGACGCGCTCAAGGCGAAGCAGGCGCGCGAGGCGCGGATCGAGGCGGAGCGCAGCGTGGTCGGCGGGGCGCTCGCCACCGCCGGCATCGAGCTCGTCGAGGAGGCCCGCCGTGGGCGGATCCCGCGGGCGCTCGGCCGCGACGACGAGGTGCGGCGGCTCATGGCGATGCTGGCGGAGCGCTCGGGCCGCAGCGTCGCGCTGCGCGGCCCGGCCGGGGTGGGGAAGACCGCCCTGGTGCACGAGCTGGCGCATCGCATCGCGACCGGGCGGTGCCCCGAGGCGCTCGCCGACCTGAAGGTGTGGCACGTCACGGGGAACCGCCTGCTCGCCGGGCTCCCGTTCCTCGGCCAGTGGCAGGAGCGCGTGCTCGACGTGGCCCGCGAGCTGCGGGAGTCGGGCGGCATCCTGTTCGGCGACAGCCTGCTCGAGCTCGCGATGGCCGGGTGGGACGAGGAGGGGTCGAGCGCCGCCACGCTGTTCGAGGGGTTCGTGCGCGACGACGCCATCCGCATGGTCGTCGAGTCGACGGACGACGCCTGGCTGCTCGCCGAGCGCCTCGCACCCGGGCTCTGCCGCATCCTGCGCCGCGTCGACATCGCGGGGATGGGCGCGGACGACGCCGTGCGCGTGCTCGTCACCCTCGGCGGCCGCATGGGCCGCAAGCAGGGCACGGTCGTCACGGACGACTCGCTCGCCCGGGCCTTCGAGCTCCTGGCCCGGTTCGGCGGGGCGGATTCGCTGCCAGGCTCCGGACTGGCCCTGCTGGACCGGATGATCCGCCTGGCGCCCGGCCGCACGCTCACGCCGGCCGATGCCGTCGCGGCGTTCTCGCGCACCACGGGCTTCCCCGAGGTGCTCGTCGATCCCGCGCAGAAGCTCGACGAGCCCGCCGTGCGCGCGTGGTTCGCCGAGCGCGTCGTGGGCCAGCCCGAGGCGACGAACGCGCTGGTCGACCTGATCCTCGTGATCAAGGCGGGCCTCGCGGACCCCGGGCGTCCGCTGGGCAGCTTCCTGCTCGCGGGGCCCACGGGCGTCGGGAAGACCGAGAGCGCCAAGGCCCTCGCGGAGTGGCTGTTCGGCGATGCGGGGCGGCTCGTGCGGCTGGACATGTCCGAGTACGCCGGCACCGGCGCGGCCTGGCGGCTGCTCGAGGGCCCGCAGAGCCTCACGACGCGCATCCGCGAGCGGCCGTTCGGCGTGGTGTTGCTCGACGAGATCGAGAAGGCCGACCCGAGCGTGTTCGACGTCCTGCTCCAGGTGCTCGACGAGGGTCGCCTCACGGACCACGCGGGCCGGCTCACCTCGTTCCGCCACACCATCGTCCTGATGACGAGCAACCTCGGCGCCACGCGCTCGCGTCCCATCGGCCCCGTGGGTCCCGAAGACACGGCGAAGCGCTACCGGGCCGCCGTGGAGGGCTTCTTCCGGCCGGAGTTCGTGAACCGCATCGGTCGGGTCGTCCCGTACGGCCCCCTCTCCGACGACGCGCTCCGCCGCATCGCGCGGGTCCTGCTCGAAGAGGCGCTCGAGCGGGAGGGCCTGGCGCGGCGCGGGGTCGCGGTCCGGTGGGAGCCCGGCGTGCTGGACGTGCTCGTCGAGCAGGGCAGCGACGCCCGGTACGGCGCGCGGCCGATGAAGCGCGCGCTCGATCGCCTCGTGGTGCAGCCGCTCGCACGGGCGCTCGTCGCGGGGCGCCTGGGCACCGAGGTCCACCTGACGGCGAGGGACGGCGCGATCCACCTCGCGTAGCGGGCTACGCTTCCCCCATGCCGCTCCCTCCCCAGATCCTGCTCGCCCTCGGCCTGACCGGCTGCGCGGACGAGGCCCCGGTCGAGGCCGATGCCATGCGTCAGCTCCGGGGCTCCGACACGTGCGATGCGACGGGCGACACCGCGCAGGTCGACACGGATGCGGGCCCGTGCCTCGGGGTGCAGACGTGCTTGTGCACCTGCGAGACGGGCGCCGAGTCGGGGGCCTGGATCGTGCCGGCGCTCGGGCTGCTCGCGATGGCGCGCCGCCGCGAGCGGTCCGCGATCCTCGACGACCTCGACCTCCCGCCCGACGTGAAGGCGCGGTTGCGCGGAACCGACCCCGAGCGCTGAGGTCTCAACGGGTCCCCCACCGAACTCCGGAGGACCCCATGAAGAAGCTCCTGCTCGTCCTGCTCGTCGCCACCCCCGCCCTCGCTCAGGATGTCGAGCCCGAGCCCACGAAGCAGCGGGTGAAGTTCAAGGAGCGGACGGAGCTCGACTTCGACGCGGTCCGTGTGGACGGGACGGTGACCAGGCCGGAGCTCACGCCTGTCGATGGGCTCACGGCGCTGGACGATTTCACGATTCTGTTTCGCGTTCGCACGGACTTCTCGGTCGAGATGAGCCAGTCGGTCGACGCGGTGAAGTAGGGCTCCGCCGCGCTCGGGTCGACCCCGAGCGCTCTGGCCTCCACAGCGCTCCGGGTGCTCCCGGAATCGGCACGGGCGCAAGCGCCCGCACCGCGCAGAAGACGCAGAAGCCGCGGAAGAACGCAGAAGAGGAAGGCCGAGGTCTCCCACAGAGCGGAAGGGATCGAGCTTCGAGCGTCCGGAGCATCACGCAGATGACGCAGAAGGACGCGGATGACGCAGAAACGAGGCCGTCGCGGGTCCGGCGTCCTCGTGTCCCCGGGCGCCGTCGGGTCGACAGAGCGGGCCTTCCTGCGGACCGGATTCCGGACTCACCAGAGCAGTCGGGCGTTTCGGGCTGCTCGGTGAGCGGACCCGTCCACCTCGGCGGTTCGGGAGGGGTCCCCACGACGAGCGGCTCCCACCACCCAATCTTCTGCGTCTTCTGCGTCTTCTGCGCCTTCTGCGAGGCATGGACGCTTGCGTCCGTGCCTTCCCCGGGGCCGACTCCGGCCGCGATTCACCAGCCACGCCGGAGCGGCAAGCGGACCGCCTACAGAGCGTCGATCACCGCGGCCATCGCGTTCAGCGCGGCGCCGCCGAGCATCCGGCACCGCTCGGGCGACCAGCCGAAGATCTCGTCCGGCGCATCGGCGTTGTCCTTGAACGGCATCTCGAGCGTCATCCCGAGGCAGCCGTAGCGCTCGGCCGTCTGGCTCGTGCACATCGTCATGTTCGCCTTGCCCGGCTCGTCGCGCCCGTAGCCGTGGACGCGCTGGAAGTCCGGGTTCACCGTCTCGTACACCTCGGCGAACCGCTGGCGCACCGCCTCGCGCGCGTCCGTCCACGAGGGGGTGCCCTCGGGCCCCGCGATGAAGTTGTACGGCAGCTCCTCGTCGCCGTGCACGTCGAGGCAGAGCTTCACGCCCGTCGCGTCCATCCGGTCGCGCACGAGCTTCACCTCGGGCGACCGCTCCATCGTCGGCGTCTCCCACTCGCGGTTCAGGTTCGCGCCGCACGCGTTGACGCGCAGGTGGCCGCGGCGGCTGCCGTCGGGGTTCATGTTGGGGACGACGTGGAACGTGGCCTTCGCGAGCATCTTCTTCGCGAGCGCGTCGTCGGGGTCGAGCAGGCGGCCGAGGAAGCCCTCCATCCACCACTCGGCCATCGTCTCGCCGGGGTGCTGGCGTGCGATCACCCAGATGGGCGCGGGCCCGTCGCCGATGGTGAGGAGATCCATGTCGTCGCCGTCGAGGGTCTGGCCGAGCACCTCGTGGGTGGCGCCGGCGGCCTGGCAGCTCGCGATGAGGTCGTGGTGCCGCTCGCGGGAGTAGGGCGCGAAGTACGCGAGCCACACGGAGTCGGTGAGCGGCGTGTGGCGGATCACGAGCTGCCCGTCGACGTACGCGGTGGGCACGCGGAACCACTCCTCGCGGTCGTACGACGCCACCGCGCGGTAGCCGTCCCAGGCCTTCGGGTAGCTGCAGTCCTTCGCGTTCTCGATGCGGAACACGCAGTCGATGTCGCGCACCCCGACCGCCCGGAAGAAGAACCACTGCTTGTGCTCGTCGCCCGCATCGTTGCGGATGGCGAGGCGCACGTTCGTGGGGTCGGAGGCGTCGAGCACCTCGATGTTTCCGGCGTCGAAGTTCGAGCTGACGTGCATGGCGGCCTCCCGGGGGGAGGCCCGTCTATCACGGCTCAGCCGAAGCGGACGCCCGACACCGTCACGCCCATCACGCGGTCGGTGAACACGGTCTGCCCGCCATCGGACCCCGCCGCGCCGGCGCAGACCATCAGCGGCAGCAGGTGCTCTTCGCGCGGGTGCGACGCACGCCCCTTCGGCGACTCGGCCCACCGCGCCAGCCGGGCGTCCCGCGCCTCCGCGTCGAGCCCGACGGTCTGCTGCATCCACGCGTCGAACGCCTTCGAGTCGGCGTCGCCCGCGGGGCGCATGAACCCGCCGAAGTTGTGGTAGCTCATGCCGGATCCGACGATCAGCACGCCCTCTTCGCGCAGCGGCGCCAGGGCCCGGCCGAGCGCCAGGTGGAACGCGGCGTCGAGGTCGCGCCGCAGCGACACCTGCACGGTGGGGATGTCGGCATCCGGCACGGCGAGGAGCAGCGGCACGAACACGCCGTGATCGAAGCCCCGGCGGTCGTTCGCACCGACGTCGATGCCGGCGTTGCGCAGCAGCCCCGCGATCCGCTCGGCCAGCGCGGGGTCTCCGGGGGCCGGCCACTGCAGCTCGTAGGTGTGCGGCGGGAACCCGCCGTAGTCGTAGAGCATCGGCGGGCGCGCGCCCGACTGCACCGTGACGACGGGCTCTTCCCAGTGCGCGCTGATCACGACGAGGGCCTTCGGGCGCTCGGGCAGCCCGGACACCAGCTGCCGCAGCCACAGCTCCATGCGCTTCCAGGTGTCGGGCGGGCCCATCGTCCACTCCATGAAGAAGCACGGACCGCCGCCGTGGGGGATGTAGAAGACCGGTTGCACGCGCCCTCCGAGGCCACGCATCCTCCTAGCGCGTCGGGCGTTGCGCGCGACGCGCCCTACTGTTCCGGCGGCTGCACGCTCCCCGCGTAGTGCAGGCCGAAGCGCGTGGGGCCCGAGGTCGCGGGCCAGTCCTGCTCCCAGAGCACGCTGCCGAGGCACGCCTGGAGGTCCGGCAGATCGAGCGGCGCGCCGGCCCCGTCGCGGACCTCGAGCTCGAACAGCCCGCCCTCGTCGAGCGTGACGACGGAGATGATCGAGAAGCCCGGCGGCGTGGACGCGTCGCACGCTTCGACGGCCTCGCCGAGCGCCATCGCCGCGGCGTTCTTCGCGGCGAGCTGCTCGTCGCGCGGCAGGGCGTCGAGGCCCTGCACGGCGGGGGGCTCGGGGACCTCGGCTGCTTCCGGAGCGGGGCGTACGAAGACGGTGCGCTTCGGAGGGGGCTTCGGCGCGGGCGCCTCGAGCTGCTCCGCCATCCGGTGGACCGGGTCGGGGCGCGGGCCTGTGAACACCTGCCACGCGAGCAGCCCCAGCGCGACGGCCGCGCCGACGGCGAGCGCGGCGCCCACGGCGCTACCGGGTCGCACGGAGGCCCATCGAGGTCGTCAGAGCGCGCTCTCGTCGAGGCGGTACTCCACGCGGACCTTCGCGCCGTTCGGCGGCGGGGGCGCCAGCAGCACCACGGTGCGCTGGTCGCGCGTGAGCAGGACCTCTTCGTCGGTGAGCGCGATCACCACGCCCTCCGCGACGGTGTACGACACCTGCAGGGAGCCCGGCAGCGCGGGCTCCGCGAGGGGGAACCGGTCGAGCAGGCCGTGCTGGGCGCTCACCTGGCCGACGGCGCTCAGGAACTGCCCGAAGTCCGGGGACGCGCAGATGGACTCGGTCAGGCCGCCCGTGAGCTGGGCGGCCGCGAGGTACTGCACGCCCGGGATGCTCGCGCACTCGGGGCCGTCGGACACCACGGCATGTGCAGCGAAGTCGGCGGCCCCGGGCAGGGCGCGCATCGCGGTCACGAAGCCGAGCGCGTCGAGGTCGCTCTGCTCGTCGTCGCCGTTCGTGACGAACAGCACGGCGAGGTGGGCGTCTTCGCGTCGGAAGCCCGTGTTCTCGGCCGTGTCGTACCGCGTCATCGCCGCGTGGGCCGCGTCGAACGCCCACTCGCCGAACAGATCGTCGTCGGTCTCGACCTGGATGGCCTCGGCGGCCCACGCCAGCGCATCGGCGTACTCGAGCGACGGGTCGATGAACCGGCGGCCGTTCGCCGTGAGCAGGCGACCCTGGGCGTCCTCGTTCCACATGTCCATCGTGGTCACGCCGACGTGTGCGTCGCGGTCGGTGCCCACGATCCACTGGAGCAGGTCGTCGAAGCTCGCCGCCACGGCGGCCTGGTACGGCTGCATCGAGTGGGTGTTGTCGACGACGACGAGCAGGTCGAGCCGCATGGTCTGGATGTGCTCTTCGAGGCGCATGCAGTCTTCGCGGTCGATGCCGCCGTCGCAGTCGTTGTCGATGCCGTCGCAGATCTCGTCGAGGCCCGGCGCCGCGCGCGGCTCGAGGTCGTCGCAGTCGTCGCCCTGGTGGCTGCCGTCGCCGTCGATGTCGGGCGGGTCGTTCTCACCGACCGTGGCGGGCGTGACGCAGGCCACCAGCAGCACGGGCAGCCACCTCACGGCGTGGCGGCCTTCCGGCACGTGGAGCGGACGGCGGACACCCGCGGGCTTCGACGGGCGCTCTCGAGCAGCGCCACGGCTTCGGAGCAGCGGTCGAGCTTCACCAGGGCCTCGGCCCGGATCAGGCGGAGGTCGTCGCGGTGGGCGCCGAGGTCGGGCGTCGCGAGCAGCTCGCCCGCGAGGCGCTCGACATCGCCGGGCCGATCGGCGTTGACGAGCGCGCGGAGCATGCCGAGGCGCGCCTCGGTGCGCAGGCGACCGGACGGCCAGCGCGCCAGGTACTGCGACCAGGCGGCGTGCGCGTCCATCCAGCGACCGGCGGCGTCGAGCTCCACACCGACATTGTAGTCCGCCAGCTCGGCGACCAGCGCGCTCGGCGTGGCGGAGGTGGGTGCTTCGGGTGCGGGCGCTTCGGCCGTGCCCTCGTCCACGGCGGGCGGAGCGGGCTCGACGGGCGCGTCCGCATCGGACCCCGAACGGGCGGGAGGAACCACCGGATCGCTCGGCCGGGACGGCTCGATCGCGGCCACCGCGTCGTCGTCTGCGGACGGCTCGGTCGTCCGGGGGGCCCCCTCGGCGTCGGACGGGTCGAGGACCTCGATCCGGGGCGTGCTGGGCGGCGCGATCGGCGCCTGGGGAGGGGACTGGAGCTTCAGGATGGCGAACGTGACGATGGCCGCCGTGGCGCCGGACACTGCGGCGATCTTCCACCACGATGGGCTCGCGGGCACGGGGGATCCCCCGACCACCCGTGCCCGGAGCCGCTGCAAGTCGTAGTTTCCCACGACCATCGGTTCGTCTCGGAGCGCGCGTCCGAGATCGGTGGAGTCAGGATCGTCCTTGAGGCGGCGTGGATCGTTCATGGGCTCGCCTCCCAGTGCTTCCGGAACGCCTCGCGTGCCAGCCGCAGCCGGCTCCACACGGTGTTCAGCGGGATGTCGAGGATCTCGGCGATCTCGGCCCCGTCGAGCTCCTCGAGCTCGAACAGCACGAACACCTCGCGCTGCTTCGGGGAGAGGTGCTGGATCACGGCGTGCACGCGCTGGCCGCGCTCGTACCGCTCGAGACCCACGTCGGGGCCGGCCGACGTGCGGCGGAAGACGTGGGTGAACCGCTCCAGCACGGCGCCGTAGCGCGACTCGCTGCGGAACCGGTGCCGCACGACGTTCACCGCGACCCGGTACAGCCAGGTGCGGATCGCGGTCGGGTCGGTGAGCTCGTCACGCCGGCGCCACGCCACGAGGAACACCTCCTGGACGAGGTCTTCGGCGAGATCGGCCCGCCCCGTCAGCCGGTGCACGACGCGCAGCAGGTAGGGCGCATGGGCGTCGAATAGCTCGCCGAGATCGAGGGGAGGCACGGGTCGACCGGGGAAGGGGACGACCACGGCGTCCTGAGCTTCGAAGGAGTTGGCGGGGTCGCGCGACATCGCACCCCATGATGCCCGGGCCCCTCCGGGACCTTCACTCCCGGGTCGGATTTCACAGGGAGGAGTCAGCGGCTTCAAGCCGCTGAAGGCTCCCGGTCGGGTGAATTTCATCGCGCGGCCGTGCGGCGGCCGTCGTCGCCGAGCACGAGACCCACCGTGAGCCCCACGCGGACGGGGGCTTCCGTGCGCCCCTCGCCGCCGGCCTCCTCCAGGCGGACGCGGACGAGCGGGACCTCTGCGAACAGCCCGACCTGCGCGGGACCGCCGGGATGCAGGCCCGCGCCGACCTCGGCGGTGAGGCGGGGGAGCACCGCAACGGCGTCGGTGTCGAAGCGGCTGCCGAACGCGAACAGCGGACCTCCCGCCACGAGCACCCACGCCTCGGGAGCGAGCCGCGCGCGCGACGTGAGGACCGGCCCCGCGGCGAGGGCGGGCTGCACGATGGTCGCGGCGCCCGAGCCGACCTCGAACGGCGGACCGGTCTGCACGCGGGCCTGGACCCAGAACGCCGACGGCCCCGGGCCGCGGACGCGGACGCCGACGTGGGCGCCGAACCGCGCGTCGACCGGGACGCCCGCCGACAGGGCCAGGTGGACGGTGGGCGAGAGCCAAGTCCCGGAGGCGCGGGGCTCGAACGACCAGCCCGGCAGCGCGGCGAGCCCCTGGGACACCGAGAGCGCGATGGCCTCGGGGACGGCGGGGCAGTCGGCCTCGGCGAAGCCCGTGGTGCGGGCCCAGAGCGTGGTGTCGCCCTCGCGCACGGTCGTGCGGAAGCGCACGCCTTCGCTCGCCTCTTCGGCTTCGACGCGGATGCCGAGGTGGTCGACCATCGGGTCGCCGAGCTGCAGCCGGAGCTCGTCGTCGAGGCGATCCGCGTCGACGCAGCCGTGTGGGTCGGCCACCTCGACGCCTGCGAGCGCAGCGGCGACCCAGGCGAACGACATCTGTTCGGGCTTAACCGCCCGCGACCCCGTACACTGCGGCCGATGTGGTGGGGACTCCTGGCGTCCGCGGTCGCGGGCGACCTCTCGTGGTACGCGATCCCGAACGCCGCCTACGACTCCGACGATGGGCTGGGGTTCGGTGCGCGCGCGGAGATCGCCCGGCTGCGCGAGGGGGCCGACCCCTACCTGTGGGCCGTCACCGCGCAGGGGTTTGCGAGCTTCAAGGGCTACCAGTTCCTCCGCCTGACGCTCGACCACACGCAGGTCGGGAAGGCCCGCCTCACCGGGCAGATCCTCTGGCGGCAGTGGAAGAACGACGGCTACTGGGGCATCGGCAACGGCACGCTGCGCGAGCGGGAGTTCGTGGGCACGTTCGACGCCGACGACCCGCGCCGCAAGCGGTACCGCTACACGCTGACGAGCCCGTACGTGCACGTGGCGCTGCGCTACCCGATCACCGACCGCATCGACGTGTTCGGGGCGGTCTCCGCGAAGTACAGCGCGGTGGAGCCCTGGCCCGGCAGCGTGCTCGAAGAGCAGCGACCGCGCGGCATGGAGGGCGGCTTCACGACGCCGCTCACCGCCGGCGTGCTGTACGACACCCGGGAGCCCGAGATCGCGCCGCGCTCCGGGGTGTTCCTCGAGCTCTCGGCCCGCGTCGCGCCCCCGCTCGGCGGCGAGGCGGGCGGGTGGTTCGGCCCGATGGCGTCGGCGCGGGGCTTCGCGTCGGTCGGGCCCGTGACGTTCGCCGGGCGCGTCGTGGGCGAGTGGCTGTTCGGCGCGGTGCCGTTCTACGAGCAGGTGCACTGGGGCGGGCTCGTGCCCATCGCGGGCTTCGGGGGCTTCGAGACCCTGCGGGGCGTGCGTTTCGGGCGCTTCCGTGCGCCGGGCAAGGCCATCGCGAACGCCGAGGTGCGGTGGGTCGTGGTGGAGCACAAGCTGGGGTCGCGCCGCCTCGGCTGGGAGCTCGCGCCGTTCTTCGACCTCGGCACGGTCTGGGGTGCGGGCGACACGGCCACCGCGCCGCCTCCGCGGGTCCCCGTGCATCCGGGCGCAGGCGGCGGGCTCCGCCTCATCCTCGACGGGACGTTCGTGGGCCGCGTCGACTACGCCGCTGCGGAGGACCCCGTCCTCGAGGCCGACGGCTCGGTCACCCGCGAGTGGACCACCGGGTTCTACCTGACGTTCGGCCACGCATTCTGACCGGTGGCCTCAGTGGGGTCAGACCCCAGAGCGGCCGGCCTCAGTGGGGTCAGACCCCAGAGCGGCCACCCTGCGTCATGGGTGCACCACCCACGCGAACCCGGCGGCCAGGGCGAGCGTGACGACGAGGGCGAGGACCGGGATGCGCCAGAAGAACGCCAGGCTGCGCTCGTCCGGCCACACGTCCGCGAACACAAGCACCAGCGGGAGCAGGGCGACGGGCAGGGCGACCTGCCAGTACTCGCCGCGCTCGACCCCGAAGCCGTAGACCAGCGCGATGCGGTTGTGGACGTCCTCCAGCCAGCCGCACCAGACGATGAGGAAGACCCCGCAGGCGTGGAGCCCCACGACCGGACCCACGGCGTGCTGGAGCCGCTCGGTGGGCTCGCGGGCGAGCAGGAGGGCGATGAGGCCCGTCCCGCCCGCGCCGAGACCGACGGCGACGGCGTGGTACCCCGTCGCGCTCACCTGTCCGAAGACCCCGAGGAGCCCGGCGACGACGAGGCCCGGCGCCACCCGGCGCCACGCGATCGGCGACCAGGGACGCAGCGCGCGGGACCCCGCGAGAGCCAGCGCACACAGGCCTCCCGCGAAGGCCGCGGGCCAGAAGCTGCGCCAACACTTCTCGAGCA
This sequence comes from Alphaproteobacteria bacterium, assembly GCA_020632875.1. Taxonomy (GTDB): domain Bacteria; phylum Myxococcota_A; class UBA796; order UBA796; genus JACKEQ01. The sequence continues at coordinate 462,591 of JACKET010000003.1, read as the reverse complement.
CGTCGAACCAACGCGCGACGGCCGGCATCCACGGGTTGGACCACGCCGACCACAGCGGCACGAACCCGAGCAGGAACGTCACGACGGGCGCGGCGGCGAACCACCCGGACACGTCACGGCGCCGTTGCACGAGGTCGATCCCGGCGAGCACGAGCACCGGGGTGCACACCGCGGCGAAGGCGGCCGGCGTGATCAGCCAGGCGATCAACCAGTGCGGCACGCGCCCCTCCGCGGTTCGACGGCAGGCGCCGGGCCTCGGTGCGGCCGGGCGCTCCGGGGCTGGCTAACATGCGTCATGCCCATCGACCGACGTGAGTTCCTCATCGGTGCGAGCGCCGTGGCGGTCGCCTGCAAGACCGGCGACGACGCCGACACCGATCCGGGCGTCCAGGCCGCGCCGACGCGCGATCCGGGGCCTCCGCCGTACGAAGCGCCCGGAACCGAGGATCTCGCCGTGTTCCCCTGGAGCATCGCGGTGGGCGACCCCATCCCCGATGGCGTGCGGCTCTCCATCCGATCGACGGCGGCCACCGTCGAGGCCGTCCTGGCGCGGTTCTCCGAGGGCCAGTGGGCCGAGGCGGGCCGCCTGGTCGGGCGCGACACCGACGGGTGGACGCACGTGGTCGACGTGTCCGGGCTCGACGCCGACGCGCCGTACGCCGTGTGGGCCGAGGTCGACGGCGTCCGCAGCCGGGTGACCCACTTCCGGACGGCGCCCGAGCGGGGCTCGCTCCGCCAGGTCCGCCTGCTCGGCACGTCGTGCCTCGGCAACGCGAGCCCCGAGCTCTTCAACCTGGCGTTCATGGCCGAGTGGGACGCGGACGCCCTGCTGCTGCTCGGCGACACGATCTACGCCGACGGCAACGTGACCCTCGAAGACTACCGGGACGCGTGGGACCAGCACCTCCGCCACCCGCGGTGTCGCGACATGTTCGCGGCGTGTGCGGTCGTCGCGACGTGGGACGACCACGAGGTCGAGAACAACTGGATCCTCGGCGAGCCGCCCAACAACCTCTACGAGCAGGTCACCGAGGCCCAGGTCGCGGCCGCGACGGAGGTGTGGCGCGACTGCGTGCCGATGCGGCCCGGTCCCGGCGGCTCGGGCGTGTGGCGACGCATGCGGTACGGCGCCACGGTCGAGCTGTTCGTGCTCGACTGCCGCGGCGAGCGCGCCATCGGCCGGATGATGTCCGACACCCAGCTCGCGTGGCTCGTCGACGCGCTCCAGGGCAGCGAGGCGCACTTCAAGGTCGTGCTGACGTCCATCCACGCGACCGATCACTTCGAGCTGATCGGCGTCATCCAGGACGACGACCGCTGGCAGGGCTACCCGGAAGAGCGCGCCACGCTGATCGCCGCGGCGGCCGCGGTCCCCGGCACGTTCTTCGTCACCGGCGACATGCACTTCGGCGCGGTGCAGCGGGTCGATCCGGAGGGCGGGCCGGGCGCCGGCCTGTTCGAGGTGGCGGTCGGTCCGGCGGGCAGCACGCTGTTCCCGGTCACCGATCTGGCGCAGATCGGGGGCGGCGAGCTCCCGGCGCAGTACGAGACGCTGGTCGAGACGTGGTCGTTCTCCGTGATGGACTTCGACCCCGGCCTCGGCACCATCACCGTGAAGTTCGTGGGCGACACGGGCGAGGTGATCGCCGAGCACACGCTCGAGGGGATCTGATGGACGTGCAGGTGCTGAACAAGGGCCGCTTCGAGGCCCTCCCCGACGCGACGTGTCGTCCGGCGGGGTCGACGAACGTGTGGGAGATCGAGGTCCCCGTCACCGCCGAGCTCCAGAAGCGGCTCCGGCGCGGCCCGAGCCCCGAGGACTGGGACGACGCGGTGTTCCTGGTGAACGGCGTCGAGTCCGAGCCGGCGGTCGGCAGCGGCGAGGGGAAGGGCACGGTGAAGGTGACGGTGTTCTTCCTCCAGGGCACCCCCTAGCGCTCACCGAGTCCGGCCTTCACGAGCGCGTCCTCCAGGAGGTCCGACAGGCCGAGCTCCCCTGCCCATCGACGGAGCTCGTCGAGGTCCAATACGTCTCCGGAGGTCTGGAGAACGCCCTGGACGTCTCGCAACTGGCGATCCGACACCTCGCCTCCGCGGCGGTACCACCGGAGCTTCTCGACCACCATGTGCCCAGGGGGCGCGACGGGAGCGACCAATCCGTCTCCCAGATCCCAATCGACGCGCTTCTTCAACCCGTCTGCAGCGAAGGCGTCTCGAACGCAGAACACGTCGATCTTCTCGACGCTGTCGAAGTGGATGACGTTGAAGGACGTTCCCCGACGGGCCGCATCGCGTACGACATCCAGATCCACGTAGAACGCGTCGCCCAGGCGTTCGACGAAGGCGGCACAAACACCCGGACGAAGGTTCGCGACCAGGTCGACGTCATTCGTCGCTCGCGGCTCGCCGTACGCGGATGTGGCGATGGAGCCGCCAATCATCCACTCGCAGCCGGCAGCCTCCAGTGCTCGACCGACCTGGAGGGCGACCTCGAGCTGACTCGGCAGCCCGCTCATCGGCCTTCGACGGACGGATCCCAGCCGAACACACGCTTCATCAGCTCGTCGCCGTACTTCAAGGCCTGGAGTCTGAGCCGGCGTTGGCGGGCGGTGTCGTCGGGGTAGTCGCGTCGCAGGCGTGCAAGGGCCATCGTGTCAGCCGCGTCGTTCAGGCGCGCCACCATCCGGACGCGCTCGCCCAGGGTCTTCTTCCGGAGCAAACGGACGTAGACCTCGTGGGCCTCGGGGGAGGTGTCGCTGCTGAATGCGTGCATGCTCACCCGTATCACCCGAGCGGTCTTCAGCGACCGGTGAACGCCGGGTCGCGCTTCTCGAGGAACGCGCGCACCGCCTCGTCGTGGTCGGACGTGTTCTGCGCGATGCCCTGGTACGTGGCGGCCAGCTCCAGCGCCGCATCGAGCGGGAGGTCCCAGGACCGGTAGGCCGCGGACTTCGCGAGCCGCAGCGCGACCGGCGGGAGGCGGGCGAGCACGGCCGCACGGCGGAGGACGGCGTCGTGGAGGGCGTCTTCGGCGACCACCTCGTGCACGAGCCCGATGGACAGGGCCTCTTCGGCGCCGATGACGCGCGCGGTGAGGATCAGGTCGAGCGCCTTCGGGAACCCGATGGTGCGCGCGAGGAGGTACGCGCCGCCGTCTCCGGGGACCAGGCCCACGGCGGCGAAGGTCGAGCCGAGCTTCGCGCGCGCGGAGGCGACCCGGAAGTCGCACATGCAGGCGAGATCGAGCCCGGCACCGATGGCCGCGCCGTTCACCGCGGCGATGACGGGCTTGTCGAACCGGGCGAACCGGCGGGGCACCTGCTGGATGCCGCGCATGTACCGGTCGCGCAGGCCCAGCGCGTCGCCCGCGAACATGCCGTCGTGGGCCAGCATCCGCTTGAGGTCGCCGCCCGCCGAGAACGCGCTTCCCGAGCCGGTGACCGCCACGACCCGCACCGCGTCGTCGGCCTCGAAGCGGTCGAGCGCCTCGACGATGCCGACGACCATGGCGTCGGAGTACGCGTTCCGCGCGTCGGGCCGGTCGAGCGTGAGCCAGACGAGCCCGGGCACGGCTTCGTCGTGGGTGATCTGCAGGTCGTTCGACACGGGCGCTCCGGGGTAGGGTTCGCGGATGGACGACCTGTATCGCGCCATCGAGGCGAGCCCCGAAGACCCGGCACCGCGCCTCGTGCTCGCCGACCTGCTCCAGTCCGAGGGCGACCCGCGCGGGACGCTCATCGTCGCGCAGCACGCCGTGCGCACCGACCCCGACGACGTGCCGATGCGCGAAGCCGTGGCGCGGATCCTGCGCCAGCATCCCGAGCTCCTTCCGACCGATGCCGTGTTCGAGAGCGAGCCCGATCTGCTCGACCTGCGCTGGCGGGACGGGTTCGTCGAGCGGATGAGCGTGCGCCTCCCGCGGTGGGTCCGCTTCGAGGAGGGCGCGTCGCTGGAGGCGATGCTTCGCGGGCTGGTCGACCACCCGTCCTGTCGGGTCCTGCGCGAGCTGGTCGTGATGCGGAGCGAGGCCCTCCCCGACGGGCTCTCCGCGAGGCTCGGGCTGTTCGGACGCCCCGGGTTCGAGCGCTTCCGATGGTCGGGCTGCGCCGACGAGGACGTCTTCGTGCAGTCGGTGCTCCAGGAGCCCGCGTCGATCGTCTGGGCGGACATCCGCTCCGACGCGTCGCTGGCCGTGCTCGCAGAGCACGCTGAGAAGCTCGTGAATCTCGAGGTGCTCGAGTACCACGGGCACGCGGAGTCGCTGCCCGAGGCGCTCGGTGACCTGCCCGCCCTGCGCCGGCTGTCCGTGAGCTGGTCCCGCCGCCTCCAGAGCCTGCCAGACGGGCTCTTCGCGAACCCGAGCTTCGCCCACCTCACGATGTACGACTGCGTCGGGCTGCAGGCCGCGGGCTACGAGATGCTCCGCCTGAACCAGCTCCTCGCCGGCTGGGAGCGAACCCACACGAGCCCGCGGCAACGCCGGGTCGAGCTGAGCCTCCAGCTGGGCCGGGACGCCGCGCACGTGTCCGACGAGGACCTGCTCCGCGCGCTCGACGCGAACATGGCCGCGGTGCGGCAGGGCGCCATCCGGGTCCTCTCCGAGCGCCTCCCGCCGCTGCGACCGTCCGGCGAGGTCGTGCTGGCCGGGTCGTTCGACCTGAAGAAGGCGGAGGCGAAGGCGCTCCTCGACGCCGTCGGTGCGAAGGTGAAAGCGAAGATCGGCCCGTCCACACGGGCCGTCCTCGTCGCCCAGAGCCCGAAGGGCCTCCAGCTCCAGGCGCTCCGGGCGGGCCTTCCCATCGGGCTCGAGCGCGACGTCCTCGCCTTGCGGGACGCGCCCGTGGAGGCGGCCGACGCGGGGGTCCAGGCGGCCCTCCGTTCTCGCGACCCCGACCGCACGCTGGCGGCGCTCGACGCGCTCTCCCACGGGGTGCTCGACGCCGCGCTCGTCGCCGACGTCCTCGCGGTCGTCCACGACGTGGAGATGGCGAAGAAGGTCCGGAACGCGGCGAAGAAGCTGTTCTCCGTGTCCGCGAGCGAGGCGCTCCAGGTGGCGGCCGCCGCGCAGCTCAAGCAGTCCCCGCTCGCCTCGGGCGAGGAGAAGCGGGTCGCGCGCATCCGCGCCATCGAGGCCGCGGCTCCGGAGTTCGACGGGCTGACCTTCTCGATCGCCCTGTGCGAGCGGGCCGGCTGCGCGTGGACGCTGATCTTCGAGCGCGCCGACGACGCCGAGGTCCGCCGTTTGTTGTCGGCGAACGTCCGCGACGGCGTGCTCGACCTCGGCGCGTCGGGGATCGCGATCTTCCCGGAGGCCATGGCCGACCTCGACGTGACGGAGCTCCGGCTGCACTGGCTCGGCCTGCGCGAGGTCCCGGCAGTCGTGGGGCGGATGCGCGGCCTGCGCACGCTCGACCTGTCGGAGAACCAGCTCGCCGCGCTGCCCGATCTGTCCGCGCTCACGGCGCTCGCGGCGCTCGACGTGTCGCGGAACCGCTTCACGGCCCTCCCGGACGGGCTCCGCACGCTGCCGGCGCTCCACACGCTCGAGATCTCGGCCGACAGCGACACCGGGGTGCGGATGCGGGGATTGCCGGACTGGGTCGGCGAGCTCCGACTGCGCGAGCTGCACCTGCGCAATCACGACTTCCGGGCCCTGCCGGACGGGTTCTTCGCGCTGTCGACGCTCCGGTCCCTCTCGGTCGTGGGCTGCCGGATGCCACCGCCCGACGCCCGGGTCGCGGGATGGGCATCGCTCGAGACGCTGGAGGTCGCGTACTCGGACTGGGACGCGCACGCGGACGCCCTGGCCGCGTGGCTGCCGGACACGGCGATCCGGACGCGTTGAGCGGCCTCCGCCCTGGTATGCTGCGCGCCATGAAGAAGAACACCCGCAGCTCCCGGCCTCTCCTCCGCGTCGCCGCGCTCACCGCGGGCGCCGTGCTCTCCGCCTGCGGAGGCGACGGCCCACAGCCGCTCCCCGGCAACCCGAAGGGCAGCCACTTCGACGAGAACGCGACGAACGACGTGCTGCTCTCCGGGAAGCTCACCCTGTACGGGCCGCCGCCGCCCGAGGGCGCCAAGGCCGTGTTCGTCGCCATCCTCGCCGACGAGGGGCCTCCGATCGCAGCGAAGAAGCTGCCGGTCGGGCCTTTCCCCATGGACTTCACGATCACCACGGCCGACGTGCTCCCGATGCACGCGGGCAAGCCGCTGCGCGCGGTGCTGAACGTCACCGCGCGCATCGACGGCGACGGCGACGCCATGACCGACGAAGACCTGCCGAAGTGGGAGGGGCAGCAGACGCGCGGCGACACGGGCGTCGAGATCCAGCTCGCGAGCTTCGTGCCGCTCCCCGGCAATCCGAAGGGCTCGATGTACGACGAAGGCATGCCGAAGCCCAAGACCGACGAGTGACGCGCGAGCCGTTCGAGCTCGAGTGGCTGGGAGGCCGGTCCGAGCGGGCGTTCCGCGCGCTGAGGCCCGGGATCGACGCGTTCCCGTGGGGCACGCTCGATCCGTCGCGCTATCCGCCCGTGCTGGTCGACCGCGCGCGCCTCTCGTGGACCGAGGCCGCCTGGAACGAGTACTGCACCGCCGCTGCGTTCACGAGCCTGCTGCGCGCGCTGCTCGAGGCGCGGGCGCCCATCGATCTGACGGGCATGGCGAGCGACTTCGTGGTCGACGAGATGCTGCACGTCGAGCTCACCTCGCGCATCGCGATGGAGCTCGGCGGCGGCGCGCCGTACCGCGTCGACTTCGAGAAGCTCACCCTGCCGTCGACGCCCGGGCTCACGCCGCTCCAGCGCGCGAACGAAGAGGTGATCCGCACGTGCTGCGTGGCCGAGGCGTTCAGCGTGCCGATGCTCGCGACGTGCATGAAGTCGGCGCTCCACCCGCTGACGAAGGCCGTGCTGACGCAGATCGTGAAGGACGAGGCGCCCCACGGGCAGTTCGGCTGGACCTACCTCGAGTGGGCCGCGAACCACATGGACGCCGCAGAGCGCGAGCGGCTGGCGGGCGTCGCGCTCGACATGCTGCGGATGTACGCGCCGTTCTGGGCGAAGCTCACGAGCCGCACCGTCGACGGCGTGACCACCGAGGGTTTCTCGATCCAGCACGTCAACGAGCTCGGCTGGGCCGAGGCGGCGACATACGCGCGTACGGCGCGGCAGACGGTCCGCGACGACATCCTCGCGCCGCTCGCGGCGCTCGACATCCGGCCCGACCCCGAGGCCGTCGACGCGCTGCTCGCGCTCGGGGAGCTGCATTGAACGACGTGGCGTTCTTCGCGAACGGGCAGGTCTCGTGGGACGCGGGGGCCGGCGTGTGGTGCCTGCAGCAGGACCGCCGGCTCGCGTTCTTCCTGGTGGCCTACGCCATCGCCGGGGGTGCCGTGTTCTGGCTCGTCCCCGCGCCCGTGCAGTACGGCATCCACGTGGGCATCCTCGCGCTGGCGCTCGGTACGACCGCGCTGTTCACGAAGAACGAGAACCGCAGCTTCACGCTCGGCATCGAAGATGCGGGCCTCCGGCTGGGCGACCGGACGGTCCCCTGGTCGAGCCTCCGCGCGGTCACGGTCGAGAAGGCCGAGATCCGCACGGTGCTCGGCGAGCGCGGCGGCGAGCTGGGTGCCCTGGTGCTCGACATCGACGGCACGCGCGAGCCGTACCTGACCCGCGCCCCCATCGAGGCGCTCGAGCGCCTGGCCGAGGCATTGCGCGAGCGGATTTAGGCAGGGAACCGGCGGACGAGGCGGAACCCCAGGGTCGGCGCGCACGTCGCGGCATCGACCCGGCTGCGCATCCAGGTCACCAGCCCCGGCCCGGTCATGGCGTAGTGCCCGCCCCGCACGACCTTCGGCCCCGTCGGCGCGATCACGGGCGGCGCTTCGCCAGCCGCGATGCCTTCGCGCGATTGCCACGAATCGCGGCACCAGTCGCGGACGTTGCCCGCCATCCCGCGCACGCCGTACGGGCTCGAATCGGCCGGGTACATCGTCGCGTCGACCGCATGCGGGAGCCCTGCGTGGCTCTGCTCGTAGCAGGCGAACAGCGGATCGAGCGCGTTGCCCCAGGGGTAGATGCGCCCATCGACGCCGCGCGCGGCCTTCTCCCACTCGAGATCCTCGGGCAGGCGCCAGGGTTGGCCGGTGAGCGTGCCGTACCAGCGCGCGTACCACGAGGCCGCCCGCCACGGGATCCCCGTGATGGGGCGGTCGGGCGCGAGCCCCGAGTCGGGCAGGACGGCGTAGGTGCCGCCGGCGTTCGAGACGAGCGGGCGACCGTCGGGCGTGCGGGGGATCAGCTGCTCGACCTCGGGATCCTCGGCGCGCTCGAGATCGTCGAGGAACGTCAGGTAGTCGCGGGTCCACACCGGGTCGCGGCGGATGACGAAGCCCGCCGACCACGTCCAGGCGCGCGGCATCGCGTTGGCCTCCGCCGGCCCGCCACAGCGGAACCAGCCTGCCGGCACGTAGACGTCGCCCTCGTCGAGCGCGGCCTTCCCGGGCAGCACGACGGGGCCGGGCTCCGACGCGTCGGGCAGCCGGCCGTGCCAGTGCGTGCGGCGCCGGATGAGCACGGGGTACCGCACGTCGGCGCAGTCGGGGTGCCGCACGATGCAGACGTAGCTGCCCATCTCGAGGCGCAGGTCGACGATCGGGGTCTTGCCGAGCGTGCGGACGTGCGTGGGCCACAGCCGCCGATCCTTGAGCTCGTAGCGGTACAGGTCGACGGTGGCACCCGCCGGCTCCGTGATGAGGGTCAGGCGCCCGACGCCGTCGAGGTACGACTGGAACCGCTCGGGGTCGAGCGCGCGCATGCGCTCCTCGAGCGCGATGCCGTCTTCACCGGCGTCTTCGAGGGCCTTGTGCGCGCGGAGCAGGTGGTCGCCGAGCTGCTTTCGCGCCCCCGCGTCGCCGGGCTGGAGCACGAGCTCGCGCTCGAGGGCCGCGACGTACTCGCGCTCGAGGCGCGCCGCTTCGCGGTCTTCGACGACGGCGGTGTCCTGCAGCGTCCATGCGGGCTGCTTGTCTTCGATGCGGGCGCCCGGGGGGACCTGCGCGAGGAGCACGGCGGCTTCGGCGCGGTGGACCGCCGCCGCGTTGCGCAGCGCCTCGGCTTCGCCCGGGTGGCTCTCGAAGTCGGCGAGGGGCGGGTGGTCGGACGGGGTGTCGGACAGCCAGAGGTCGAGATCCGCCGCCAGCAGGGCGCCGTTGGCGTGCCGTGACCCCGGGGAGCCCGCGGTGGCGCGGCGGAGCACGGCCTTCAGCGCGTCGTCGACGGGCCACGGCGACTCGAGCGGCCGTCGGTCGTCGTCGACGATGGCCTTGAGCGTCGCTTCGCGGCCGACCTGGGCGAACAGCGCCGTGCCGGTGAGCGCCTCGAACAGCAGGCAGCCGAGCGCGAACACGTCGCTCGCCGGCGACAGCGCGCCGTTCGGGTCGCGCGCCTGCTCGGGCGAGCAGTACGCGGGGGTGGGGATCTGGCGCGGATCGACGTACGCGACCTCGCCGGCCTCGCCGAACAGGACGTTGTCCGGGGCGAGGTTGCGGACGACGATGCCCTGGCGGTGCGCGTTGCCGACGAGGCTGGCGATGGCCGCGACCTTCGCGACGAGGGCGTTCAGCGCGCCCTCTTCGCCCGACGCGGCGTGCGCCACGCGCACTGCTTCGCGGAACGTGGTGCCCGAGAGGGCGCGCTCGGACTCCCGCGCGCTCGCGACCTGCGTGGGCGGGTACGTGACGTGCGGCGCGGGCTTGCGGGACGGCGGCGTCGGCGGGGGCTTCGGCATCGCCTTGCTGTCGCCGAGCGTGGGGTCGTCGGGCTGCGGAGCGTGGGGCTCGACGGGGTGCCGCACGTCCATCTCGAAGTGCGTGCCGTCTGGCTGGGGAGGCGGCGTTCCGCGCATGCCGAGCACACGCAGCTCGAACTCCTCGGACTCGGGCAGCTCGAACTTCTTCGCGATCTCGGACGCGGTGAGCGCGGGCTCGCTCACGAGCTGGCCCCGGCGACGGCGCACTTCGCGCGCGACTTCTTCGTCCCAGCCGAGCCGCTGGGCGGTGGTGGTCAGTCGGGTCTCGAACGGGTCCACGCGAACGCTCCTCGCCGACCATAGCGGGTGCTGGAGGTCTCGGGAACCATCGGACGCGTGGACGGGGCGGGATCGGGGTCGAGCCCGCGATGGACGATCGTAGATTCGGTGTCTACGTTGAGTGTCAGGAGGGTCTCCTTCTCCGCCGGGCGTCCGTCGTCGGGTGATGTGGCAGATGCTCCGGTGAAATCTGACCTGGGAGGGTGATTTGGGTTTTTCTGCGGGAGATGTGGTGGTGGCGCCGGGTTGTGGTGTGGGGCACATCGAGGACGTCCAGGGTGTCGAACTGGGCGGTGACTCGGTCGAGATGTACAGGATCGTGCTCGAGGCGAACGGCATGCAGATGTGGGTTCCGGTCGCGCGGGCCGGGGCCGAGGGGCTGCGTCCCCCCATCGGGCCCGACGCCGTCGAGGCCGTGCTCGCCGCCGTCCGCGACACGGTGCCTCCGGCCACGCGGCTCAACTGGAACCGGCGCCAGCGGCGCTACCGCGAGCAGCTGATGAGCAACGACCCGATGCAGCTCGCGCAGCTCGTCGGCGAGCTCGCCTCGGTGCGTCAGGAGAAGACCCTGTCGTTCGGCGAGCGCACGATGTTCGAGCGGGCGCGCGAGCTGCTGCAGTCCGAGCTCTCCGCGGTGGCAGACGCGGGGGTCGTCGAGCGGCTGGAGGAAGCGCTCGCGGCTTGACGATATGCCTGGATAGGCGACGAGACGTCTGGCGCGTGAACGCTGCCGTGTCGGGGCGTCGTCGCGTGGTCCCTCGTCGGGATCGTCGGCGTGGAATGCGGTGTACAGACGGAGCGGGTCCCTCGTGGTCGACGTGGCATGGGGCTCGCAGATGTCCCGGGTGAGCAGGAGTCGCCTAATGGACTAAGGCACACCGAAAACGATTGGCTGAGGGTGCCCCGAGAGGGGGCGAGGCGTCAGAGTCCCGACCCGCATGGTTGCGGATGCACCGAAACCGCCGGGAGGCCGAGTAGGGAAGCGCGTTTCCAAGGGGACGGAACACCCGGGGTAATGCCTGGGTCATCCTCGCTATGCGGGTTCGAGCCCCGTCTCCTGCATCACTTCGACACCGCGCGCAGGGCGTGGCCGGCCGCCAGCAGGGCGAGCCCGGCCCCCCACGCGGCGGGCTCGACCCAGAACGCGAGCCCGAGGCACGCGGCGAATCCAGCCCACGCGAAGGCCCGTGGGTACAGGCGATCCGCGCCCTCGAGGCGCGTCGCGCACAGGTTCGTCAGCGCGTAGTACACGAGGACCGTGAACGCACTGAAGCTCCAGGTCGCCTTCACGTCGCCGATCAGCGTGAGCAGGGCGATCAGGGCGCCCACACCGAGCACGGCGGGAACGGGCGTCGTGCCGGCCGCATCGAGCACGGCGAAGCGCGCCGGCATGTCGCCGCGGCGCGCCATCGCGAGCAGCACCCGCGACAGGCCGAGCACGAGGTTCAGCAGCACGCCGGCCATCGCGGTCCCGGCGGCGAGCGTGACGGCCCAGCGCAGGGCCGGCCCTCCCACCTCGGCCGCGAGGGGCTCGAGGGGTGCCGGGCCTCCGCCCGCGAAGGCCGGGGCCCCGAGGACCCCGACCGCCACGGCGCCCACGCCGACGTACAGGACCACGACCACGAACAACGTGGCCCAGATGGCGCGGGGGATGGTGCGCCGGGGGTCGACGACCTCCTCGCCGAGGGTCGCGATGCGGCCGTAGCCCGTGTACGCGACGAACATCAGCGCGGTCGCCTCGAGGAAGCCGAGCGAGCCGCCCCCGAAGAACGGCGTGAGCCGCGCGGGGTCGACGTGCGGCGCCCCCGCGATGGCCAGTGCGGCGAGCACGAGCAGCGTGAAGCCCACGAGCACGGTGTTCACGGCGTTCGAGCGCCGCATGCCGAGCACGACGAGCCCGGTCACGGCGCACACCGAGACGAAGGCCAGGGGCGTGCGCACCGCATCGGGCAGGCCGAGGACGCGCGCCGCATAGCCCGCCAGGCCCAGCGCGGCGGTCGCGGCGCTCGCGCTCTTCGCGGCGAGGAACATCCAGCCGGCCGTGAAGCCCGCGAAGGGGCCGAGCGCGCGGTACCCGTACTCGTACGTCCCTCCGCTGACCGGCCACGCGGCGGCCAGCTGGGCGCTCGACATCCCGTTGAGCCCGGCGAGGATCCCGGCCAGTCCGAGGGCGAGCACGACCGACGGCCCGGTGGCGCCGGCTCCGATGGCGAGGCTCACGAAGACGCCCGTGCCCACGATGCTCCCGAGGCCGAGCAGCACGGCCCCGCCCAGCCCGACGGTACGCTGGAGCTGTCCGTTCACGCGACCTCCGGTGACGCGCTGTATCCAGTGGCGCCCCGGGTCGGTAAGCTGACGCCCCCAGGGGTGATCATGCGACTCTCGACTCCGTACCCGCACCGCCGTTCCAACCTCCGCAGGGCCGCGCTGTGGGCCGTTCTGTGCGCCTCGTTCGCCCCCGGCGCCGCTCTTGCGCAGGTGTCTGCGGGGGGCACGCCGCCCGGCCTCGTCGACGCGAACCGGCTCGCGTCGGCGCCGCGTCACCGCCTCCCTCTGCTCGATCTGCAGCCGTGGCTCGACGAAGACGCGCGGAACGCCGGGAAGCAGGGGCCGTACCGCTTCGGTGCGAAGCGCGACGTCGACTTCGACCTCCAGAACAGCGGCGAGTGGTCGGTGCTGCCGAACGGCGACTGGGTGTGGCGCCAGGCGATCCGCTCGCCCGGCGCGGTGTCGATCAACCTGATCTTCGACCGCTACGACGTGCCCGAGGGCGCGCAGCTCTGGGTCCGCACGCCCGACGGGCAGTACGTGCTGGGCGCCTTCGGCATCGAGAACGTCCGTCGGTCCGGCACGTTCGCCACGGATCTCGTCCCCGGCGACGAGGTCGTGCTCGAGTACCTCGAGCCAGCGGACGCCGCGTTCCGGGGCGACATCCACCTCTCCACGCTCACCCACGGCTACCGCCAGGCCCCGTGGGAGGCCGGCGACAAGGCCCTCAACGACTCGTTCACCTGCAACAACAACATCAACTGCCCCGAAGGCGCGCCCTGGCAGACCGAGAAGCACGCGGTGCTGATGACGCTCGTGAACGGCGACGGCTGGTGCACCGGCGCGCTCGTGAACAACACGCAGACGCCGGGCCTGCCGTACTTCCTCACGGCCAACCACTGCCTCACGGGGCAGGAGTCGAACTGGGTCTTCCGATTCGACTTCGAAGCGCCGACCTGCTCGAATCCCGCGACGCTGCCGGGCCCGTTCAACTCCCTGGTCGGTGGGCAGGTGGTCGCCACGCGCCCGCAGTCCGACTTCGCGCTGCTGCTCCTCGACGACGCGGTACCCGCCTCGTACGACGCGTACTTCGCGGGCTGGGACCACTCCGGCTCCACCCCGCAGTCCGCTGTCGGCATCCACCATCCGAGCGGCGACATCAAGAAGATCAGCATCGAGAACAGCCCGCTGACGAGCGTGAGCTACGGAACGGGCACGAACTCGCACTGGCGCATCAACGACTGGGACGACGGCACGACCGAAGGCGGCAGCTCGGGCTCGCCGCTGTTCGACCAGACCTCGCACCGCATCATCGGGCAGCTCCACGGCGGCGAGTTCGGCTGCAACGTGACGGACTACTACGGCAAGCTCTCGATGAGCTGGGACGCCGGGAACAATGCGGCCACCCGCCTCGAGGACTGGCTCGATCCCGGCGGCATCAGCGGCACGGGCATCGACGGGTTCGACCCGAACGCTCCGACCGGTCCGGACGACGCCTCGATCGCCGCCATCCTCGCACCGCTCGACGGCGAGATCGTGTGCCCGCAGGTCGACGTGTCGGCGCAGCTCACGAACCGCGGCTCCAACACGCTCACCAGCGCGAACATCCGCTGGCGTGTAGACAACGGCGCGTACCAGCCCGGCACCTCCTGGACCGGCTCGCTCCCGAGCCAGGGCAGCGACACCGTCGCGTTCACGGCCACGCTCCCCGTCGGCACCCACGACCTCCAGGTCCGCTCGCAGAACCCGAACGGCACCGCCGACACGAATCCCGGCAACGACAGCTCCACCATCACGCTCGAGGTCATCGACGACACGCCCACGTTCCCGCTCGACCAGGGCTTCGAGGGCGCGTTCCTGCCGAACCGGTGGCTGCTCTTCGACTTCGACCAGGTCGAGACGTGGGAGAAGACGAGCGTGGCGGCCGCCAGTGGCACGTCCAGCGTCGCGATCAACAACCTCGACACGAACTTCTCGGGCGAGGAGGACTGGCTCGTCACCGAGTTCGTCGACATCCCGGCCGGCACGACCGAGCTGACGTTCGAGCTCGCCTACGCGCGCTACAGCGGGCAGTTCTTCGACCGCCTCATCGTGGCGGTGTCCGACGACTGCCTGAACACCTTCGACGTCCTGTTCGACGAGGAGGGCACGGCCCTCGCGACCGCCCCCGACCTCGCCGGCACGTTCGTGCCCGGCCCGAACGACTGGGAGACCCAGACCATCGACGTGTCGGCCTACGCGGGCAGCTCGATCCAGGTCGTGTTCGCGAACGTCAGCGGCTACGGCCAGTGGCTGTACATCGACGACGTGCAGATCCAGACGCAGGGCGGCGGAGGCGACGCCGACACCGACGCCGATGCCGACTCCGACACCGACGCCGACGCCGACACCGATGCCGACGCGGATGCGGACGCCGACAGCGACACCGACGCCGATTCCGACACCGATGCCGACGCCGACAGCGACACGGATGCCGACACCGACAGCGACACGGATGCCGACACCGACAGCGACGCCGACTCGGACTCCGACAGCGACGCCGACTCGGACACCGACGCCGATACCGACAGCGATACCGACGCCGACAGCGATTCGGACACCGACTCCGACACCGACTCCGACACCGACGCGGACAGCGATTCGGACACCGACTCCGACACGGACTCGGACACCGGCGCCGAGACGGGCGGTGCCGACACGGGCGCGGTGCCGCCTCCCGACACGAACGACACCGGGGTGGCCGACACCGACACCGACACCGACTCCGACAGCGACACCGATACGGACAGCGACGCCGACAGCGACGCCGACTCCGACAGCGACGCCGACACGGATGCCGACAGCGACACCGACGCGGATACCGACGCCGACACCGACTCCGATGCGCCGCCCGACACCGATACCGACGACGACGACGGCAAGAAGTGCGGCTGCGCGACGCCGGCGCCCGGCTCGGGGCTGTTCGTGCTCGGCCTCGCGGGCCTGCTCGCCCGCCGCCGGGTCAGCGCCAGACGCTGATCGCGTCCAGGGGCTTGCGGGTGAGGTCCGGGACCGTGGCGTCCGGGGCCGCGAACCCGATGGGGAACAGGATCATCGGCTTCTCGTTGGCCGGACGCTCGAGGAGCTCCGACAGGAAGCCCATGGGTGACGGGGTGTGTGTGAGCGTCGACAGCCCCATGCGGTGGAGCGACGCGATGAAGAGCCCGGCGGCGATTCCGCAGCTCTCGGGCACGTAGTAGTGCTTCACGCGGCGGCCGTCGGGCGCGGTGCCCCACATCTGGGCGAAGAGGACCACGATCCAGGGCACGGTCTCGAGGTACGGCTTGCGCCAGTCGGTGCCGAGCGGGGCGAGCGCCTCGCGCCACTCGTCGGACATGCGCGTCTCGTACGACTCCTTCTCCTCGCGCTCGGCGGCCTCGCGGATGCGGGCCTTCAGCGCGGGGTCCGAGACGGCCACGAACGTCCAGGGCTGCATGTGCGCACCGGATGGCGCCGTCGACGCGGTGCGGATGGCGATCTCGACGAGCGCGCGCGGGACGGGCGCGTCGCTGAAGAACCGGACGGACCGACGCGCATCGAGCTCGGCGTACAAGGCCTCTCCGCGGGCGAGGCTCTCTTCGTGCGGCAGGCGTTCGGGGCGGTAGGGGAGGTGGGCCATGGCTCCGGGTAACGGGAGCAGCTGCCGGATGCCCGGTGGCCGGCTACGGTGGCGGTCGGAGGTCGGATGCGGTTGCAGAGCTGGGCGGTCGGTGCATGGCTGGTGGGGGTCCTCGCGGCTCCCGCCGTTGCGGCGACGGGCGACACGGGCCAGGCCGACACGGCGCAGGCTCCGGGCGACACCGCTGACACGGCCGACATGGTCGACACGGCCGTACAGGCGACCGGCGACACGGGCGAGACGGGCGCGGCAGTCCCCAGCACGGCCGACACGGCCCAGGGCGACACGGGCGACACGGATCCGCCCGTGCCCACGGGCGACACGGCGCAGCCCTCCACCGGCGACACGGCCGCCGACGCCGACACCGATGCCGACAGCGACAGCGATACCGACGCCGACACCGACTCCGACAGCGATGCCGACTCCGACAGCGATGCCGACACCGACAGTGACGCCGACAGCGACGCCGACTCCGACAGCGATGCCGACACCGACAGCGATACCGACACCGACGGGGTGTTCACGGGCGGCAACTGTGGCTGCGAGAACGCCGGCGCGGCGGGGCTCCCGGGGTTCGGCGCGCTGATGCGCAGGCGCTGACCGGCGATTCGGCCGGCCCGCGCGCGAGCGGCTCCTACGGCGGCGTGTAGGGGCGGACCTCGACGTCGTAGACGTTGCAGCCCGTGCCGCCGAACAGGAACACCTTGACGTAGAAGGTGAACGACGAGCTGTTCGGGTTGTTCAGGATCACGACCTCGTTGTCGGTCGAGCTGTTGACCGTGATCATGAAGTCTTCGTTCTCGTCGTACACGCTGATGTCGATGTCGCCGGGCGCGTCGGCGAAGTGCACGGTGACGCGGCGATACGAGTTCCCGGGGACGTTGATCTCGAAGTAGTCCTGGGTGGTGCCGGCGACCCCGTGGCCGTTGGTGCGCGTGTCGAGGCCGTGCACGGTGGCCGACGAGAACGAGTGGTTGTTGACCGTGTCGTCGGAGCAGCCCGTGTTCATCGAGATGTCGTAGGTGTTGCACTGCGAGCTCGAGTAGACCTCGACCTCGGCGAAGTACGACTGCGTGAAGGGCGCGGTGTTGGCCCACTCGACGTGCTCGTCGTCGGACGCGGTGAGGCTGGTGTCGAGCTGCACCTGGTTGGCGTCGTACAGCCGCAGGTCGAGGTCGCCATCGGCGTCGGTGAACTGGATGTCGACCATGCCGCGCTCGCCGGGCGGGATGCTGAAGAACCACCAGTCGGGGCTGGCGAGCGTCGCGACGAGGCCGGTGCCCGGGTTCGGCAGCGGGTCGGCGTTCTGCGCGTCGTCGTTGGGCTCGCTTCCGTCGTCGGCGCAGGGATCGGTGTCGGCGTCGGAGTCGGCGTCGGTGTCGGAATCCGCGTCGGCATCGGCATCCGCGTCGGCATCGGCGTCGGAGTCGGCATCGGCGTCGGCATCCGCGTCGCTGTCGGAGTCGGTGTCGGTGTCGGTGTCGGCGAGATCGATGGCCAGCGTGTAGTCGCCGCAGTTGGCGTTGTACCCGGAGACCACGACCACGACCTCTTCGCCGTTGAACATCTGGCGATCGATGGTCGACTGATTGCCCGTGCCGCCGTCGTCGTCGCAGGCCAGCTCGGCCCCCGACGGACACGCGCTCTCGAGCGCCATCACCGTGTCGTAGGTCGAGCCGGAGAGGTCGAAGCGCCAGTTGCCCGGGAAGGGCGCGACCCAGCGGTACGCATAGTCGACGTTGTTCGCCGCGCTGCCGCAGGTCGGGGAGTAGTCGTCGCCCGCGCCGCAGGTGTTCCCGCTCGCCACGGCGACGCCCGTCGCGCTGCCGAGATCGCCGTCGGGCGCGGGGCATGCGTCGGTGTCGGCATCGGCATCCGCGTCGGCATCGGAGTCTGCGTCGGCGTCTGCATCCGCGTCGGCGTCTGCATCCGCGTCGGCATCGGCATCGGCATCGGCATCCGCATCCGCGTCGGCGTCGGCGTCTGCATCCGCGTCGGCGTCGGTGTCCGCGTCTGCATCGGTGTCGGCGTCGGTGTCGCTATCCGTGTCGGCGTCGGTATCCGCGTCGGACTCGAGGTCGGAGTACGAGCTGAGCCCGCCGCCGCACCCTGCGAGCAGTGCCAGGGAGATCCACCGCATACGCCCTCCGCCTCGAATCGCGTTCGAACGGGGCCATGTACCCTGTTCCGCAGCGACCCGCCGTGAGGACCGCGTCAGAACCTGTACGAGAGCCCCGCGCGCGCGCCGAAATCGGTCTTCCCGTCTTCGCCGCGGCCACCGAAGCCCTTCGCGAACCACTCGAGATCGCCGGTCTTGTGCGACACGCCGCCTTCGACGTTCCACTGGCCCTTGGTGTTGGCGTCGAAGCCGGCGGTCCACCTGGGGCCTTCGCCGAGCGTGCGCAGGTCGCCGTGCAGCGCGCCCACGCCTCCATCGAGGCTGTCGTAGCTGCCCTTCAGGTTCGCCGCGAGCTTGTCGTTCTGGAACGACAGCCCCGCCGCGGCGAGGTTGCGGTCGCCCTGCTTGTGCCAGTCGGCGTTCGCGGCGAGCTTGCCCCAGTCGCCCTGGGTCTTGTACCAGGCGCCGAGCGACCACTCGGGCGCGTCGAACCGGTTCTCGCCCTTGAGCCCGAACTCCTGGCTGCCATCCTTGTACATCGCGCCCGCGCGCAGCGCGTCGATCCCGGGGTGCAGCGTGCTGCCGAAGTCGCCGCCGAGCAGGAGCGACGTGCCGCCGCCGAGCTTCACCTTCGTGTCGATGTCGTCGAGCTTCTGGTCGCTCAGGACGTACGCGGCGGCCCCCGCGGCGCCGAGGCCGGCGACCGTCCAGGGGCTGTCTTTCGCCCAGTCGCTGATGGATTCGCCGAATCCGCTCTCGGCGAGCTGCCCGCCGTACCCCTTCTTGAAGGCGTCGGTGATGTGCGCCTTGAACATCGCCGCGGCCTCTTTGTCTTCGGGGGACGCGGCGTCGGTCGCCTTGTCGCCGATCCAGCTGCCCACCGACCCGAGGCCCTTGGCCGCGTACCCGTCGATCTTCTCGGGCGACGCGTTGTCTTCGACGAGGTCGTACAGGAAGCCGCCCGCCTTGTCGCCGAATGCGTCGGTGTAGGCGTTGCCGCCCTTCAGCTCGTCCTGGATGGCGCTGTTCGACGGGGCCGTCGCCTTCGAGGGGTCGACGGACGCGACCGGGAGCTTCTGGACGTCGGTTCCGGCAGCGGGCTTGCGGGTGCGATCGGACATGGCATCTCCCGAGGAGGAGGAGTGCATCACGATCGCATGCGCGGCGCCGACCCGCACGGGCCTTTCGGAGGATCGGGGTTCAACCCGCGAGCTTCACGGGCTCCTTCGGGCGCAGCTCCAGCACCTCCATGGGGCAGACCTCGACGCAGATGCCGCACTGGATGCAGGCGGAGGTCTGGTTGTCGAAGGCCTCCTTCTTCTGGGCGAACTCCTGCACCGGGATGCCCATCTGGCAGAACCGCGTGCACTCGCCGCATCCGATGCACTTGTCGTTCGCGTGGATGGCGAGGCGGCCGATGTACTTCGACAGCATCTCCATGTACGCCCGGAGCGGGCAGAAGAATCGGCACCACACGCGGTTCCCGAGGTACGGGTAGAACGCGACGCCGATGACGGAAGCGAGCCAGAAGTCGACCATCAGGCCGTACCAGTGCTCGGCGAAGGCCTTCGTGCTGTAGAGCGCGTCCTTCGCGAAGAAACCCCACGCGTCGTTCAGGATGAGCAGGGTGACCGGGATGGCGGCGAGGAACACGATCCGCCCCATCCACTCGGCCTGGACGGCGGTCCGGCCGCGCGGCGCGAGGTGGCGCCAGAAGTCACCGACCGTCTCGGCGAGCCCGCCACAGCCGCACAGGTAGCTGCAGAACTTCTCGTTGTTCCGCCACACGAACAGCGGCATCAGCACGAACGAGACGAACGCACCCACCAGGATCCATCCGATGGCCACGGTGGTCTGCGAGAACGGCGAGCTCTCGCTGACCGTGGGCCAGTACTGCCCGTCGATCAGCGCCCAGATGTTGAGGGGCCACGGCACGGAGATGCCGTAGAACCGCCAGCCGCGGTCGCCCCCGAACAGGTCGGCGACGAACGGGCTGCCCTTGATCACGAGCGGCGCGATGATCTCGGGGATCCCGAAGAGGAACAGCAGCTGGAAGCCGATCAGGCTCATGTACCGCTTCTTCTGGGTCGGGCTCGGGTACCGCATGTACGCCCGGATCCCGAACACCGTGATGAGCAGCGAGTAGAACGCGGTGCCCCAGAAGGCCCCGTCGATCGAGCGGAACCCGAGGTCGAGCTGGAGCAGGTGGTGCACGAACTCGAGCGGCTGGCCCGTGCCCATGGGCCAGAAGTCCCACTTCGGGTGGTCGCCCTTCATCCCGCCCTTCATCAGGTAGAACAGGTAGGTCAGCACCATGAAGGTGGCGATCCACGCGCCGCGCTGGAGCGTCATCTCGCCGGCCATGCGGATGCCGACGCGCTGCAGGAAGCCCTTCGCGAGCTTCGTGCCGATGAACACCATCACGTCGTCGTTCGGGATGTCGACCACCGTGTCGCCACGCTTCAGCTTCACGCTGTCTTCGGTGATCTCGACGGGCGCGGTGCCCAGCTCGGCGCGGATGCGGCCCGCTTCGATGAGCTTGCCGATCTTCTCCTGGTTGCCGGCCTTCGCGCGGTGGAAGCCGTTCTGCCGGTAGCTGATCGTCACCTCGGCGCCGGACTCGGCACACGCGATGGCCGCCTCGACCGCCGAGTCGCCGCCGCCCACCACGAGGACCTTGCGGCCCTTGTGCAGGTCGGGGTCGCGCAGCACGTACGCGACCTTGTCGAGCTCTTCGCCCGGGATGTCGAGCCGGTTCACGTCGGCGCGCCGCCCGATGGCGAGGATGATGCGCTTCGCCCGGTACGTGTTCTGCGCGCCGGCCGACGCGTCGTGCGCCCCGCCGTGACGGGTGTACTCGCCCATCAGCCCGCCCGCGCCGACCTTCGTGCGGACCTCGAACACCCCGCCGTTCTTCGGGATGTCGACCACCTCTTCGGGCTGGTGCAGCACGAGCTGGCGCGACTCGAGCGCCTCGCCCCACCGGTCGACGAGCTCTTCCTTCGTGGCGTCCTCGAACCAGAAGGAGCCCTTGTTCTCGAGCGTGCGCGGCTCGCTGAAGATGAGCTTCGCCTTGGGGAAGTTCTGGATCGTGTTGAAGGGCCGCTCCTTCTCGAGCAGCACGTAGCGGTAGCCCTTCTCCTGCAGGGCCAGCGCGGCGCCGATGCCGGCGGGCCCGGCGCCGACGATCACGACGTCGAGCAGGTCGGGGTCGCTCGACGGCGCGCCGAGCTCGGCGCAGACGGTCGAAGCGACTTCGTAGCC
Source organism: Alphaproteobacteria bacterium (assembly GCA_020632875.1). Taxonomy (GTDB): domain Bacteria; phylum Myxococcota_A; class UBA796; order UBA796; genus JACKEQ01. The sequence goes on along the minus strand of JACKET010000003.1, from coordinate 441,190 downwards.
CTGGTTCAGCGCGACCTTGATGATCGGCGCGTCGGCCAGGTCGCCCACGACGTACAGCCCGGGCACGTTCGACTGATGCTTGCCGTCGAGCTGGGGGAGCTCGCGGATGCCGAGCTTCGGGCTGAACTCGAACGAGATCTTCGCAATGTCCGGAACCGCCAAGGGACCTCCGCCGCGGATGCTACACCCGTCTACGGGCGAAAGCGGGGATCGGTTTCATCGGCCGTCGACGCGGGGGAACGCCAGCGCCTCGTGGCGCGTCCAGAGCGTCATGACCTCGACCACGAGCTGGCCCGCCTGGACGCGCGGATCCGCGGACGCCAGCGCTCGCGCCTCGTCGAGATCGGTCGCGTAGATGCACAGCCCGCGGAGCGACTCGTCCTGCTGGTCGGAGAAGGGCCCCGCCATCTTCATCTTCCCGGCGGCCTCCATCGAGGCCAGGTACTCGAGGTGGGCCATCTGCAGCGCCCGGTTCTCGTCGGTGTCGTCGGCCGACCACTTCGGGCCCTGCTTCAGCAGGACGAACGCGTACTGATCGAACTGCATCGCCGGCTTCTCCGCGTCTCGTGCCTTCTCGGCGGCCGTGGCGAGGCGGGCGAGCCCGTCGTCGAACATCGGGCCGAGCAGGCGATCCATGAACGTCGCGACGAACCCGCTGCCCACGCCCGCCGCCGTGCCCTCGAACGTCCACGAGACCCGCGTGCCCGCGGGGTCTTCGGCGAACGTCCACGTCTCCGTCGTGTCGCCCATGCCCGGTGAGAACAGGTGCGCGACCTGCTTCGCCTCCGGCTCGACCTCGAGGACCTCGTAGCGCCCCCAGCCGGGGTCGCCGGTCCACACGTACGACGCGCCCACGCCGGACGTCTCGGGGCCGTACGTGTGCCGGAAGCTCGGCTCCGCCGCGAGGAACGGCGACCACTGCTCGGTCTGCGGGAGGTCGGTGACGAGCGGCCACACCACCGCCACGGGCGCCGGGACCACGACCTCGCGGGTCACCCGGTAGTGGTGGTCGAGGAGTGCATCGAGCGCACCGAGGCCGAGCACGGCCACGAGCGTCAGGACTGCGACCGACAGGAGCGCACGCTTCATGGGTGCGGTTCTACCACGGTCTACCCTTTGCTTCGCGCGCGGAGCGCGCTGCGCGGCTCGCCTATGGCGGCCTTGCGGTTCGCAGACCCGGCAGTCCCAGGATCCGGTTCCCCATGGGGTTCGGGCATCTGTGGCGGGGCGATGGGGAACCGGACCCTGCGGACGTGCCTGTCCGGACCGTGGACGGTGTTGGGTGGTCGGGGCCGAGGAGGCGGTATTGCGGGTGTCCGCCGCGGGATCCCGGCTCGTGGTAGACGGCGGGGACGGCGGGTGAGAACGTCCGGTCTACCCTTTACTTCGCGCGCGGAGCGCGCTGCGCGGCTCGCCTATGGCGGCCTTGCGGTTCGCAGACCCGGCAGTCCCAGGATCCGGTTCCCCATGCGGTTCGGGCACCTGCGGCGGGGCGATGGGGAACCGGACCCTGCGGACGTGCCTGTTGGACCGTGGACCGTGGACCGTGGACCGTGGACCGTGGACCGTGGAGCGTGGGCCGACCGCCCCGCCGGTCCGGACACCCAACACCAACACCCAACACCCAACACCCAAACCCGCCACCCGACATCCAACGCCGCTACGCCGGCAACGACACGACCACCTCGAAGCCGTCCGCCAGGTTGTGCGCCCGGACCTGGCCGCCGAGCTCCGCGACCAGCCCCCGTACCAGCGCGAGCCCGATGCCGGTGCCCTTCGTCTTCCGGGTGAGCTCGGCCTCGCCGCGCGTGAAGGCGTCGAAGATGCGCGGCAGGAAGGACGGATCGACGCCCGGCCCGCTGTCGCGCACGGCCAGCTCGACGCCGGCGTCGCTGCGCTGCGCGGAGACCGCGACCCGCCGCACCTCGCGGTCGCGCGAGAACTTCAGCGCGTTGTCGACGAGGTTCGTGAGGACCTGCACGAGCGCGTCGCGGTCGGACACCGCGAGGTCGCGCGCGTCGGCCTGCACCCGGACCTCGAGATCGAACCCGTCCCGCTCGGTGATCGGGCGGAACAGGCGCCCCACCTCGTCCACGACCTCGCCGAGCTTCCCCGCGGTGCCCGCGCGGTCCTGCCCGCGCTCGAGCTTCGAGAAGGCCAGGACGTCCTCCACGAGCCGCGAGAGGCGCTCGGACTCCTGGCGGATCGTGCGGTAGTACCCGAGCTTCGTGTCCTCGCCGGGGACCATGCCGTGCTCGAGCATCTCGCTGTACATGCGGATCGACGTGAGCGGGGAGCGCAGCTCGTGGGACACGGCCGCGACGAAGTCCGCGCGCTGACGGGCGAGCAGCGCGGTCTCCGCGAGCCAGCGCGACGCCAGGGCCGCTGCGATGCCGACCACCGCGAGCAGGACGAGCGCCAGCATCCAGAACGGCCGGGTGGACTGGCGCGCCGGCAACCCCGCGAGGTCGAGCCCGACCGCGAGGCTGTCGAACGGCGTGCGGAACGTGTGGTGATACGGCCCGTCGCCCGCCCACGAGAGCGTGGCGACGGACGCGAGCTCGTCCGTGAGCACGCGGCCCTCGAGCCGCTCCAGGAGCCCGGCCCGGTCGAGCACCAGGCCCTGCACCCACCGGTTCTGCCCGAGCAGCACGGTGCGGTAGAGCACGAGCTCCGCGTCGCGCGCATCGACGGCGAACGGCTCGACGAGCACCTCGACCTCGCTCCGAGCCGGCAGCGACGCGATGTCGGCGTCCATCGTGGCCTGCTGGGGACGCGGGGGCGTGCCGGGATTCGCGTTGTCGAGCGTGGCCTGCACGGCCGTCTGGACCTGGAGGAAGTCCTCGGGAGCGCTGTTGCTCACGAAGTTCCCGGCCTGGAGCAGCGGGACGGTCTCGGTCTTCGAGACCCGCGCGGTGGACGTGTTCAGGCCGCGGTTCAGCGAGCCCAGCGTGGCGTCGGGCGTCGGGACCGGCCGCGGGACGGGCGCGGGCGCGGGCTTCCGCTGCTTGCGGCGCTTCTCGGCCTGCTCGCGCTCGGCCTCGGCGCGCGCCTTCTTCGCTGCCTCGTCGCGGTCCGACCGGTCGGGTGCCTTGCGGGCCAGCTCCGCGAGCCCGGCCGTCGCGGTCGCGAGGCGCGCCTCGATGCGATCGACCACCTCGGACGGGTTGACCGTGCTCCCGGTGGCCGGCCGGTACGGCGTGGAGAGCGAGCCGTCCGGGCTGATCTGGAAGTACCCGACCAGCTCGCCCTCCGGCAGCTCGGCGAGCGGCGACCGGCTCACCCCCACGGGCCCCGCGTCGTTGTCGGGCACGTAGGCGTAGCTGTAGTGCAGGAAGGGACGGGCTTCCTCGCGATCCACCAGCTCCTGCAGGCCCCGCTCGAGCTCGTCGAAGACGCGGTCCGCGATCATCGCGTGCCGCAGGGCCTCCTCGCGCTCGACCGTCCGAAGCGCCCGGTCCAGCAGGGCTCCGAGCAGCCCCACCATCGCGAGCCCCACCGCGAGCAGGAGCAGCCGCTCGCGCGTCATGTGCCGAGCTCGACCAGGCGGTAGCCGGCGCCGCGGATGGTCTCGATGACCTCGCGGTCGAGGACGTCCTCGAGCTTCCGGCGCAGCTTCACCATGTGCATGTCGACTGCGCGGGTCTCGACGGCTTCGGGCTTCGCGTAGCCCCACACGGCCTGGAGCAGGTCGTTGCGCGGCACGATGCGGTGCCGCTCCTGCCACAGGTACTGCAGGACCTCGATGTCGCGCCGGGTGACCGTGCGGGCGCGGCGTCCACACCGGATCTCGAGGTTGTCGGCGTCGATCTCGAGCGGCCCGTTGGTCAGGGTGCGCGGGCGGTTCGCCTCGCTCCGCCGGAGGAGGGCGTCGACCCGCGCCATGAGCTGCGCGACGCTGAACGGCTTCGCGACGTAGTCGTCGCAGCCCGCGCGGAAGCCCTCCAGCACGTCTTCTTCGCGGCTGCGTGCGGTCAGCATGAGGATGGCCTGGCCCGGCAGCGCGCCCCGAGTGCGTCGGCAGATCGTGAACCCGTCGACGCCGGGCAACATCACGTCGACGATGCACAGATCGTACTGTCCGGACAGGGCCTTCTGCAGGCCGAGCTCCCCGTCGGGAACGGGCGTCGGGCTGTGCCCGTGGTAGGCGAGCAGGTCGCAGAGCCCGCGCCGGATCGCCTCTTCGTCTTCGATCACGAGGATGTCGGCCATGCAGCGATCATGGTGCGCTGCAGGCCCGGCGACAACGGGTTTACCGACTCGTTACTCGCCGAGCGCGATGGCGAGGTCGTGGCGGCCGGCGAGCTTCACGCCCATCGCGAGCGTCGTGCCGTCTTCCTGGTGGATGGCCCAGGACGTCTGCTTCCACGGCTGGCCGAGCTCGTTGATCCAGTACTGCCCGTTCTGCTTCATGCCCTGGTTCAACCGGACATTGCCGGCCGCCGTGCGGTGGACGATCCACTCCTCGAGCCCGTCGCCGCTGCGCCGGATCGTGTGGAAGGCCGCGCCGTCCTTCGGGACCCACACGGTGAGCTTGTCCGAGCACGTGTTGGCCTCGACCGCCCACGTGCCCTGGAAGGTGAGGTGGTCGTCGGCCTTCTCGACGAGCTTGCCGGCCCCCTTGTAGGTCGTGGCGCAGTCGCAGAGCTGCGTGAGGTTGCAGAGCTGGTCGCCGCGCTGGTCCATCTCGAAGGTCGCGGTGTACGTGACCTCGATGGACTGCGGCTCGCCGGCGAGGGCGAGCGGGAAGAGCCAGATCATGGTGTCTCCGGTGGGGCTGCCTCGAACGTAACCCCTGCTTCGCGCGCGGAGCGCGCTGCCGTGGCAGGACCGGCGGGGCCGTCGGGAGAGGGCGGGACCGGCGCGGCGGTTGGGAGAGAGCGGGATCCCGGCTCGTAGGAGACAGCGGTGTCTTGGGTGTCGGCCGCGGGATCCCGGCTCGTCGGAGACCGCGGGGATGGCGGGTGAGAACGTCCGGTCTACCTTTTACTTCGCGCGCAAGCGCGCTGCGCGGCTCGCCTATGGCGGCCTTGCGGTTGGAGACCCGGCAGTCCCAGGATCCGGCTTCCCCCGGGTTCCAGCGTCGTGGCGGGGCGTGGGGAAGCCGGACCCTGCGGACGTGCCTGTCCGGACCGGCGCGGGCGGTCGGGAGAGGGCGGGACTGGCGCGGCGGTGGGAGACAGCGGGATCCCGGCTCGTCGGAGACGGCGGTGTCTTGGGTGTCGGCCGCGGGATCCCGGCTCGTCGTAGAGGACGGGGATGGCGGGTGTCGGCGTCCGATCTACCTTTTACTTCGCGCGCTGCGCGCGCTGCGCGGCTCGCCTATGGCGGCCTTGCGGAGTCCCAGGATCCGGCTTCCCCCGGGTTGCAGCGTCCTGGCGGGGCGTGGGGAAGCCGGACCCTGCGGACGTGCCTGTCGGATCGATCCGGGGGGCGGCGGGAGAGAACGCGGGTGCGGGTGTGGGCAGCGGGTCCGGCTCGCTGCACGGAGTCCGCATGCTCTGGTGAGCACCGTTCCCAATCCGTCTCCAGTCCCTCTTTCACGAGCCCGGACGCTGCGCGTGGACCTCGGCGTCCTTGGCCGTTCAATCCCTCCCGACGGCGACCGGGGAGAGGGGAGGCCCGACCGGCGATGGCCTCGTTTCTGCGTCATCTGCGTCCTTCTGCGTCATCTGCGTGATGCCCGGGAACGCTCGAAGGCCGTCGGGCGCACGGGCGTCCCCGGTCCACGGTCCCCGGTCCACGGTCCCCGGTCCACGGTCCACGGTCCACGGTCCACGGTCCACGGTCCAGGGGTTTACGCTCCCGTTACCGACCCGTGCACATGCATTTACCCCGATGAGGACGGGCGAATCGTACGTTCTGGGCATCTCTCGGAGGACCCATGACCCGCACCGCTTCCGCCGTCGCCCTCACCGCCCTCCTCGCCACCGCCGCCTGGGCGGGCAGCCTGGAGGACCCGCAGCACCGCGCCATCCGCCAGGCCGTGTCGGACGACCCGGGCGAGCAGGTCGCCGGCATCCGCGCGCTCCGCGCCGCCGGAGAGCCCGGTCTGGACGCCCTGATCGCAGCCAGGGACGCCGGCCGCATCCGCGCCACCGACCACCAGTGGAGCCACGCCATCGACCAGGTCGCCGCCCAGCGCGACGCGAGCTGGTCCGAGCTCTTCTGGCACACCGACCTCGAAGCCGCGAAGGCCCAGGCGCGCGCCGAAGGCAAGCCCATCCTGTCCCTCCGCATGCTCGGCGATCTGCGGGAGGCCACGAGCTGCGCCAACAGCCGCTTCTTTCGCACCGTACTGTACGCGAGCCCCGAGGTGGCGGCGCGGATGGACGACGGCTTCGTGCTGCACTGGTCGAGCGAGCGCGAAGTGCCGCAGATCACCATCCGGTACGGCGACGGACGCGAGCTCCACAGCACCATCACCGGCAACAGCGCGCACTACGTGCTCGACGCGGAGGGCCGGCCGCTCGACGTGATCCCCGGCCTGCTCACGCCCGAGGCCTTCCTCGACGAGCTCGGCTGGGCGCACGACCTGCACGCTGCGATCGAGGCGAGCCCCGAAGAACGCGCCACCCTGCTGGCGTCCCGCCACGCGGCCCGCCGGGACGAGGCCATCCTGGCCGTGCAGTTCGCGAAGCAGAACCCCGACCCGACGAACACGGTCCTGTTCGCGTCGATGATCGGGGACCCCGTCGAGCCGCGCCACGCCGACGACGCGGTCCCGGCGCTGATGGCGATCCCGATCGCCATCGGGAAGGGCAGGGTAGAGCAGCCTTTCGCCCAGTTCACGTTCGGTGGCGGCACCATCGGCGAGACGTTCGGCATCGAGGATCTGGTGGTGACCGACACGGGCACCCTCCACCCGCGCAGCGTCGCCCTGATCCGGTCCCAGCAGCCGTCCGGTCCCGAGGCCGATCCCGCCACGGTGGACGCGCTGATCGCGAAGTTCACCCGCACGGTCCAGGAGGACTCCACCTGGAACCGGCACGTGCTCCACGCGCGGATCCACCAGTGGTTCGCGACGGGCTGGACGGCTGATTTCGAAGGCCTGAACCAGCGGCTCTACGCCGAGATCTTCGCGACGCCGGCGTCCGATCCGTGGCTCGGTCTGTTCGACCCCACGGTGTACACGGGGATCCAGGGCGCAGGCATCGTGTCGAACGGCGTTCGCGCCCACTGAGTGCCCCGGGTTCGTGACAATCTCGGCACACGAGCGGTGAGACGGGATGATACCCGTGCGGGCCTGGAGGCCCGATGCGCGCCCTGTTCGCCCTCATGCTCACTGCTCTCGTGCTGTCGCCCGGCTGCAAGAAGGGCGACGATCCGCCCGTCGAGACCGACACCGACACCGACACCGACACGGATTCCGACACCGACGCGGATGCCGACACGGACACGGATGCAGACGCCGACACCGACTCCGACGCGGATGCCGACGCCGACACGGATGCCGACACCGACGCCGACGTGGCGGTGGTCCAGACCTGCAACAACACCATCCCCGCGCCTCCTTCGGGCGAGCTGTGCAGCGTCTCCGGCGACCCCGCGACCGCCACGCACGTGCTGGTCCAGGGCGACATCCTCAACGACCTCGTCGCCTACGAAGACGGCGAGCTGTTGTTCGCGCTCGGCGACAACGGCCTGATCGAGTGCGTGGGCTGCGACTGTGCCGTCCAGGCGCCCACCACGACCCTCACGCTGAGCTGCCCCGACGGCGTCGTGTCGCCGGGCCTCATCAACGCGCACGACCACATCCGGTACAACAACTTCTCCCCGATCGACCACGGCACCGAGCGGTACGACCACCGCAACGACTGGCGCACCGGCGAGAACGGGCACACCGAGCTCAACACGTTCAGCGACAGCTCCCGCGAGGGCCTGCTGATGGGCGAGATCCGCATGCTGCTCGGCGGCGCGACCAGCATCGCGGGCTCGATCTCGAGCGTGAACGCGGGCGGCCTGATGCGCAACCTCGACAAGGCCGAGTACAACGAGGGCCTCGGCGGGTGGGAGGTCAACTACTCGACCTTCCCGATGGGCGACTCCGACGGCACGCAGGCGGCATCCGGCTGCACCGCCTACAACATCGAGAGCCCCGGCTTCGCGCTGTCCGACCGCATCTACCTGCCGCACATCGCCGAGGGCATCAACGACTTCGCGAACAACGAGTTCCAGTGCTTCTGGACCACCGCGAACGGCGGGGAGGACCTCCTCGAGGACAACACCTCCATCATCCACGGCGTCGGCCTGCTCCCCGCGGACATCGCCGAGGTGGCGGACGCCGGCGCCCACCTGGTGTGGTCGCCGCGCTCGAACATCTCGCTCTACGGCGAGACCGCGCACGTGCGGACGTACCGCGCGTTCGGCGTGCCGATCGCGCTCGGCACCGACTGGGTGCCGTCGGGCTCCGCGAACATGCTCCGCGAGCTCGCCTGCGCCGACACGCTGAACCAGGCCTACTACGACAGCAAGTTCAGCGACCGCGAGCTCTGGCTCATGGTCACGCGCTGGGCCGCCATCGCGATGGGCGCCGAGAGCCAGATCGGCAGCCTGCGCCCCGGGATGGTCGCCGACATCACCATCTTCGACGGCACGACGAGCCCGCTCCACCGCGCGATCATCGACGCCGACGTGAGCGACGTCGAGCTCGTGTTCCGCGGCAGCCGTCCGCTGACGGGCGACACCGACCTGCTCGCCGGGCTCCTCGGCGCCGCGTCGGCCAGCTGTGACGCGCTCGGCAGCTGCGTCTCCGACCACTCCCTGTGCGTCAGCGACGACGCGGGCCTCACGCTCGCGGCCATCGAGTCGTCCGTGGGCAGCTCGGCGTACGAGCTCTACATCTGCGCGCCGCCGTCCGACGAGCCGAGCTGCGAGCCGTTCCGCGACAACGAAGACGGCGACGGCATCATCTACCCGACCAGCTCCACGAACGACTTCGACGAAGACGGCATCGACAACGCCATCGACAACTGCCCGAACGTGTTCAACCCGGGCCGCCCGGTCGACGGGTTCGTGCAGGGCGACGCCGACAGCGACGGCATCGGCGACGCCTGCGACCCGTGCCCGCTCCAGAGCGGCGTCACGTGCACCTGGCGCGACGCCGACCTCGACGGCGTGGTCGACCTCGACGACAACTGCCCCACGGTCGACAACGCCAACCAGGCCGACGGCGACGGCGACTACATCGGCGACGCGTGCGACGCGTGCCCGGCGTTCTACTCGCCCGGTGGGGCCTGTCCCGTCACGGTCTACGACGTGAAGACGGGCGTGGTGCCGCTCGGCACGCCGGTCGTGCTGTCGAACATGCTGGTCACGCTGTCCGACGACGACGGCGCCTACCTCCAGCGCGTCCCCGGCCAGATCGGGTACGTCGACGAGAACAACTCCGGCCTGTACGCCTTCATGCGCTACAACGCGACGCGTCCGCAGCGCGGCGACATCGTCGACGTGTTCGGCACGGTCGACGAGTACTTCGGCCAGATCCAGCTCAGCGACGTGACGGGCTACGTCGTCGTCAGCACGGGCAACCCCGACCCCGCGCCCATCGCGGTCACCGCGGCCGAGGTCGCCACCGGCGGCACGCGCGCCACGGCCCTCGAGAGCGTGGTCGTCGCGCTGACGGACACCACGGTCACGGCCGTCGACCTCCCGCCGGGCGGTGCCGACACGGCGCCCACCAACGAGTTCGAGCTCGACGGCGCGCTGCGCGTGAACGACGGGTACTACCTGATCACGCCGCCCCCGCTGGTCGGCGAGACCTTCGCCACCCTCTCGGGCGTGCTGCGCTGGCACCAGTCCAACAGCAAGGTCGAGCCCCGCGACGCCCAGGACGCCCTCGCCGGCGCCCCGACCCTCGCGAGCCTCACGCCCGCCGTGGTCTACCTCCCGGCCGGCGTGACCACCGACGCGCTGCTCGCCCTGAGCCTGGCCCGTCCGGCCGGCGCCCAGGAGACCGTGACCCTCGACTGCCAGCCGACCACGGCGCTGACGTGCCCGGCCAGCGTGGTGTTCGACGTGGGTGAGCAGGTGAAGGGCATCGAGCTGACGGGTGTGGCGGCCGACGTGAACGCCGCGACCGTCACCGCGACGCTCAACACCAGCATGCTCGCTGCCGACGTGTTCGTGTACGACGACAGCAGCACGCGGTCGGTCGCGGCGCTCGAGCCCGCCGACCTGTCGATGCGTATCAGCACCACCGAGCAGCTCACGGTCAGCCTCGACCTGCCGGCCCCCACGGGCGGCTCGCTCGTGACTTTGTCCGCGCAGAACGGCCTCGTCACCGTGCCGACCGACGTGATGGTGCTCCAGGGCGACCTCTCCGCGACGTTCGACGTGACCAGCGGGGCCACCGAAGGCGCCGAGGTCGTGACGGCCACGCTGAACGGCGCGGTCACGGCCGACATCACCATCTCGGCCGGGGCCGTCGGCACGGGCGCGTTCTTCAGCCGCTACCTCGAGGGGTCTAGCGGTACGAACAAGTACCTCGAGATACTCACGCTCGACCCGGCGGGCATCGACCTGTCGACCTGCACGGTCCGCGTGTACTCGAACGGCAACTCCACGGCCGGCTCGAACATCCCGCTCGACGCCGTGACGCTCGCCCAGGGCGACGTCTTCGTGCTCTGCAACTCGTCCAGCACCTACCCGACGGGCCTCCCCGGCGGGGTGTGCGACCAGACGAGCGGCTCGCTCGGGTTCAACGGCAACGACGCCGTCGAGCTCGACTGCGGCGGCACGATGGACGTGATCGGCCAGATCGGCTTCGACCCGGGCTCCGAGTGGACGGGCGGCGGTCTGTCCACGAAGGACCAGCACATCGTCCGCGACTGCGCCATCACGCAGGGCGACACGAACGGCGCCGACGCCTTCGACCCGAGCGTCGAGTGGGTGGCCGGCACCGCAGACGACGCCACGGCATTCGGCGTCGACCGCGGCTGTCCGTAGCCACGGGGCGGGTCCGCCGCGCTTCGCGACGGACCCTCGCGCTCCCTACTCGAACGGGAACACGACCTCGAGGCCCGAGGTCATCGTGTTCCCGTTCGCGTCGGTGGAGTGGAGGAACACGAAGTACGTCTCCCAGAAGTCGACGGAGATCTGCAGCTCGTGGTCCGTCGTGAGGGACTCCTCGCCGATCAGGCCGTAGCCCAGGAACTGCGCCTGGGACGTGGCGGGCACGTCGGTGTCCCAGCGCATCACGAGGATCGAGCCGAAGCGGTCGATGTCGATGTTCGAGATGCCCGCGGACGGCGTCGGGGTGGGCTGCGGATCGGCCGGCTGCTGCGGGTCGGTCTGCGGATCGGGCTGCTGCGGATCGGCCGGCGGCGGAGCCGGTGCGTTGGGCTGCGGGATGGCCGCGAGGGCCGCGACCGGGTCGATGAGCCCGAAGCCGGAACGGTCGTCGAAGCCGGGCTCGCCCACGTCGCGCGCGGTGCCCTTGAGGAGCGTCTCGATCTCGGCGGGACGGGCGCCTGCAGCGAGCAGCAGCGCGGCCGTCGCGGAGACGTGCGGCGCGGCCATCGAGGTGCCCTGCAGGAACGCGAAGCCCGTCTGCCCGTCGGCGTTCACGGTCTCCTGGAGGATGCCGTCGGGCGAGTTGTCGTTGTCGTCGTCGCGCGCGACGAGACCGCCCGGCGCCACCACGTCGAGCCCGAAGCCGTAGTTCGAGTACTCGGTGACCTCGCCCAGCGCGTCCACGGCGCCCACCGCGATGACCCCGGCGTAGGCGGCGGGGAAGGAGAGCTGGTCGCGCCCGTCGTTCCCCGCGGCCGCCACGACCACGACGCCCTGCGACAGGGCGTATTCGATGGCCTGCATCTCGGCGCCCGCGCCGTTGTCGCTGCCGATGGAGAGGTTGATCACGTCCGCGCCGGCCTGGACGGCCCAGATGATGCCGCGCGCGATGGCGAACGACGAGCCGCCGCCGTTCTCGTTGATCACGCGGACCGGGAGGATGTTCACGTCGGGCGCCATGCCCGCGACGCCGACGCCGTTGTCGGTCGCCTGCGCGATGGTCCCCGCGACGTGCGTGCCGTGGCCGTGGGGGTCGTCGGCATCCGAGTCGCCGTCGACGAGATCGATGCCGGGCAGCAGGTTCACGGGGGTGTCCTGGCCGAACGGGTGCACGCCGGTGTCGACCACGGCGACCGTGATCCCCGCGCCGCGCGTCGTGTCCCAGCACTGCTCGACGCCCAGCATCTTCAGGTTCCACTGGCGCGGGAACTGCGGGTCGTTCGACAGGATGCGGCGGACCACGTTCGGCTCGACGCGCGCGCCGGGCAGGCGGTCGAACAGCGCCTGCTGCACCTCGCTCACCGAGCGACCGTCGGTCACGCGGTAGAGGCCGAAGCCGAGGTCCTTGTCGAACTCGACGGCCGAGAGCCCGAGCGCAGCCGCTTCGTCGGGTGTCAGATCCTGGTCGATCAGGATCTCGCCGTCGAGGGTCTCGCCGGGAGTCGTGTCCACGAGAAGGGCGTCGCGCTCGGGCCCACAGCCCACGAGCGCCGCCGCGCACACTGCGCCGCGAAAGAAGTTCCGCATTGTTCCACCACAATTCAAGAGCCCTTACGGGCCGCATCAACTTGCAAAGACGGTGGTCTCACCGCCACGGAGAGCATACCCGAAAACCGTCTCCGATTCCATCCGGCGCGTTACGGCATCGGGCATGTCGATCTACGGATGGTTCCAGGGGCCCGGCCCGAGCGGCTTCGGCTACAACTCCACCGCCGACGAGGTCGTCGACGGCCTCGACCTCGCGGGGCGCACGTACCTCCTCACGGGGTGCAACTCGGGCCTCGGCGAGGATGCGCTCCGGGTGCTCCTCGGGCGCGGCGCACGGGTGATCGCGACCGCGCGCACCGAAGAGAAGGCGGCCGCGGCCATCGCGGGCCTCGGTGGCGACGGGGTGCCGCTGGCGTGCGAGCTCTCCGAGCCCGACAGCGTGCGCGCTGCGGTGAAGCAGGTGATCGACCTCGGGCACCCGCTCGCAGGCATCATCGCGAACGCTGGCATCATGGCGCTGCCCCAGCGCACGGTGAAGCACGGCCACGAGCTGCAGTTCCTCACGAACCACATCGGGCACTACCTCCTCGTCACGGGCTTGCTCGAGCAGCTCGACGCCGACGGGCGCGTCGTCATGCTCTCGAGCACGGCGCACATGCAGGCGCCGCCCGAAGGCATCCGGTTCGACGACGTGTCGTTCGAGAAGGGCTACTCGCCCTGGGCCTCGTACGGGCAGAGCAAGCTCGCGAACCTGCTGTTCGCGAAGCACCTCGCGACCCGCCTTCCGCAGCCGACGCAGACCGCCAACTCGGTCCACCCGGGCGTGATCATGACGAACCTCGCGCGCCACTGGCCACGGTTCGTGAGCGTGCTCGGGAAGTCGCTGGGCACTGCGATCGCGCTGAAGACCGTGCCGCAGGGCAGCGCCACCGAGGTGTACGTCGCCACGCACCCCGACGCGGCGAAGCACAACGGCGAGTACTGGGCCGACTGCAACGTCGCGACGCCCTCGAAGCCCGGCCGCGATGCCGCGCTCGCCGCCCGGCTCTGGGAAGAGACCGAGAAGTGGGTCGCCGCGCTGTAGCTACGGGTCGACCGGCCCGCCGACGCCCGGTCGGCACTGGATGTCGAGCTCGAACATGCCTTCGGCGTCGTCCTTGCCCTCGACGATGATGTACCAGACGGGCCGCTCGCCGGCGCGCTTGGTCTGGGTGGTCAGCTCGATGCGCTCGGCGTAGAAGCCGTTCTGGACGGACATCTCGCACGGCCCCACGTTGCTCGCGAGCGTGGGGCAGCCCCCGAAGTCGTGGCGGACGGCGGCGATGTCGAGGTCGGCGCACGGCGTGTAGAGCGTGGCCCACGCGCGCCACTCGCCCTCGGGCATCACGAGCTTGTAGACGCGCTCGTTGCCGCTGTCGTGGTTCTTGGTGGCCGGCCAGCACTGCTTCTTCTCGTAGAAGCGCGACGTGTAGAGGTCGATGCCGCCGACCGTGTGCCCGATGGTGCGGCTGTCGCACTCGACCACCGCCGTGACGCAGGAGTCACCGCCCTTCAGGGGGCCGCCATCCGTCAGATCCTCGCACTGGTCGGGCGTGATCAGCGGCTCGAGCATGCGCGGCTGGCTGACGTTCGTGAGCGTGCCGCGCTTGCGGTAGTCGGACTTCTCGGCATCGGTGAGCCCCGGGATGGGGCCCGCATGGCCGAGCTGCACGCCGCCCGCGTCGGTGTCGTCGGGCTCGACCTCGGCGGGCTCCGGGGACGCCGGGGTGTCGTCGTTCGCGCCCTCGGGCGCGGGCGCGGGCGCGGGCGTGGGCTTCGGCGCTTCGGTGAGGTCTTCGAAGCGATTGGAGGCCGGCTTCGGCGCCGGTTCGGTGCAGGCCCAGAGGCCTGCCAGCAGCAGGGTCATGGAGAGGCGCACTCGTCGCAGAGCCCGCGGAGCTGGATCGACACCTGCCCGTCGACCACGGCGCGCGGCAGGCCGGAGCCCTCGAGCGCGAGCGGGAGATCGGGGAGGCACGACACGTCGCCGCAGGACGTGCAGAGGAAGTGGGGATGGGCGTTGGAGTCGTGGGGACGGCCCGCGAGCTCGAACCGCCAGACGTGGTCGCCGAGATCGACACGGCGGAGCAGGCCCGCTTCGGTCATGTCGACGAGGTTGCGGTAGAGCGTGGCGCGGTCCCACCCGTCGTCGGCGAGCCGCTCGGTGAGCTCGGGGTGGCTCGTCGGCGCTTCGGCCCCGTGCAGCAGGCGCAGCACGGTCAGGCGGGACCGGGTCGCCCGGAGCCCGGACCGGCGCAGCTGCGCGCGAAGCGCGGAATCGGTGGGTGCATCGCTCACGATTGCACCCTATCAAGCCCGCTGGCCCGGCGGGGCATTCTCGAATAGCAGTGGACGATTCCCGGGATGTGACGATGCGCTACAACCTCCTCCTCGTCCTCGCCCTCGTCGCCTGCAAGAACCAGGGGTTGCGGCCCGTCGAGGCCGACGCCGATGCCGATGCCGACAGCGACGCCGACACGGATGCCGACGCCGACACCGACTCCGACGCGGATGCCGACGCCGACGCCGACGCGGATGCCGACGCCGACGCGGATGCCGACGCCGACGCGGATACCGACACCGACGCCGACACGGATGCCGACACCGACACCGACACCACCACGTGCGTCGACGACATCGACGAGCCGAACGACGCGCTCGGGCAGGCCCGCCCGCGGCTCGTGGGCTCCGGCCTGGTCGTCAGCGACACGTCGCCCGACTGGTGGCTCGTGTCCGTGCCGGGCGGCCAGATGTGGGAGATCACGGCGACGTTCCAGCACGCCCTCGGGAACATCGACCTGCGCGTCACCGACAACTTCGGCACCGTGATCACCGAGTCGAACAGCACGACCGACGACGAGCGCGTCGTCGTGAACAACACCAATGCCGGCAACTACAGCTTCTTCGTGCAGGTCACGCTGCAGGACGTGGGCTGCGCGTCGTACGACTTCGCCGCGGGTCCCGTGGTCGACACCGGCGACACCGGGGGCGACGCCGACACCGACGCGGACACGGACTCCGACACCGACTCCGACGCGGACACGGACTCCGACGCCGACACCGACTCCGATGCCGACACCGACTCCGATGCCGACAGCGATTCCGACGCCGACAGCGACGCCGACTCGGATGCCGACAGCGACGCGGACTCCGATGCCGACGCCGATACGGACGCCGACGCCGACACCGACGCGGATGCCGATACCGACGCCGACGCGGATGCCGATGCCGACGCGGACACCGATGCGGATGCGGACGCCGACGCGGATGCCGACACCGACGCGGATGCCGATGCCGACGCGGATGCCGACACCGACGCCGACACGGATGCCGACACCGACACCGACGTGTGCCCCGACGACGACGCCGAGCCCAACGACACCAGCGGTCAGGCGATGGCCGTCGCGATCGACTCGGGCCTCTCGGCGCGCGTGGTCACCGCGACCTCGCCCGACTGGTGGTCGATCTCGGTGCCCGCCGGCGTCCAGGTCGCCGCGCTCGCCACGTTCGTCGATGCCAACGGAGACATCGACCTCCGCGCCTACGACAGCACGCTCGCCCTGGTCGACCAGTCCCTCTCGCTCACCGACGACGAGCTGGTGGTGTTCCGCAACAACACGGGCGCCACGCAGACCTTCTTCGTCGAGGCCGACCTCTGGGCCGGCGAGTGCAACACCTACGACTTCTCCGTCATCGACGACTCGGCGGCGTGTGTCGAAGACGGCTTCGAAGACAACGACCTGCGCAACACCGCGTTCCCGTCCGACGGCGTCACGGCGGTCGGCGTGCCCGGCGACGACGACTGGTACAGCTTCGCGGTCGCACAGGGCGCCACGCGTGACGTCACGTTCAGCTCGGGCGGGGGCATCGTCTCCGTCGAGCTCTACGACGAGGCGGGCACCGTGCGCGACTCCGCGACCGACGTGGTCGGCGCCACCCTCACCGCGACCAGCGCCGGCAACGGCTGGGAGGTCTGGACCGCGCGGGTCGTCGCCGAAGACATCTGCACGACCTACGACTACGCGGTCGAGTGCCACGAAGACGCCGCCGAGCCGAACGACACGCTCGCATCGGCCGTGGCCCTCGTGAACGGCACCGACAAGTGGGCCGCCCCCGGGGCTCCCGACTTCTTCTCCATCTCCGTGCCGGCCGGGCAGGACCGGACCTTCGACTTCACCGACATCGTCGGCGGCGCGCTCGACGTGACCGTCTACGTGAACGGCGTCGTCGACTCCACGACCATGGGCCTCACCGACGCCGGCAGCGTGTACGTGTCGAACGTCGGGTCGGCGAACGCCGCCACGGTCGTGGTGCGCATCGAGGCCGACGACTGCACGCAGTACGCGCTCGCCGCCCACACCGTGTGCGACGACGCGCACGAGCCGAACTCCAGCTGGGAGATCCCGGTCTCCGTCTCCGGCACGGTCACCGGGTCGATCGCGAGCGGCGACGTCGAGTGGCTGCGGGTCACGGTGCCCGCCGGCGGGCTCCTCGACTACACGCTCACGGGCGCGTCGGTCACGTTCTACGATGCCGAGGGCCGCGTCGTGACGGCGCCGCTCGGCGCCTCGGGCGTCGCCCAGACGTTCCGCGCGAAGCTCACGAGCTCGTCGTCGACCTGCTCGCCGTGGACCTTCACGCTGAACACGGCGGCCGCCTGTGCCGCCGACGCGGGTGAAGAGAACGACGCCCAGGGCTCCGCGTACGCCACCGAGTTCCTCGCCGCGACGTGCGACGACGACGACTGGTACGCGTTCACGCTCGATCCCGGCGAGTCGATCGACGTGCAGATCGCCTTCGACGACGACCAGGGCGACCTCGACCTCGACGTGTACGAGGGCACGTTGCTGGTCGACGACTCGACGGGCGTGTCGGACGGCGAGGTCGTCCGGGTGACGAACGCCACGGGCGGCGCGGTCACCTACCACGCGAGCGTCTACAGGTTCTCCGGTACCTGCAACAAGTACACGTTCGGCGCCATCTGCGCAGACGACGCGTTCGAGCCGAACGAGTCCCCGAAGTACGCCACGGGGCTCGGGGACTACACCGACCTCGTCGTCAACGGCGTGTCGTCCGACTGGTTCAGCACCATCGTGTTCCCGGGGGAGACCGTCACGGTCGACGCGCTGTTCACGCACGTGAACGGCGACCTCGACATGCGGATCTACGACGACCGGGGCAACCAGCTCGACAGCTCGCTCACGGTGAGCGACGACGAGCAGGTCGTCTGGCGCAACGATTTCGCCGATACGCGGCTGGTCTACGTGAACGTGTACCACTTCCTGCCGGGCGCGGGCGACTGCAACACGTACGACATCGCCGTCACCTACGACTGAGGTGCGCCCCGCTCTGCTCGCCTGCGGGCCCGCTGTCGTCTTCGCGCTCGCGTGCGGCTCGGGTTCCCCCATCCCCGCGGTGACGGGGCTCCCCGATGCCTCGGTCTCTGCGGAGCCCACCGTGGCCGTGCTTCCGTGGCAGCAGTCCGCGGGAGGGGAGGACTGGTCGGGCCTGGGGCCGGGCCTCGCCGGCGTGGTCACGTCGGAGCTGTCGTCGGTCGAGGGCATCACGCTCGTCGAACGGGCGCGGCTCGATGCGCTGCTGGCCGAGGTCGCGCTCGGCGGATCGGGGTTTCTCGATGCCTCGACCGCACAGCGGATGGGGCGGGGCGTCGGGGCGGAGCTGGTCGTGGTCGGCTCGTACAGCGTGCTGCCGGACGGGTTCCTCATGGACGGGCGCGTCGTGCGCGTGGAGACGGGCGAGATCGTCGTCGCCGGCACCGCGCGTTCGGCCCTGGACGACTGGACGACCGCGAGCGAGGCCGTCGTGGCGAAGCTCGCGTCCCAGCTCGGCACGTCCGCGGACGTGGACGTGGAGGACGCGCCGCTCGTTCAGGTCGCCGCCTACGGACGCGGGCTCGATGCCGAGCGGCGGGGCGACGTGGAGAGCGCCCGCGAGGCGTTCGAGGTCGCCGCGGGCTGGCGCTTCGCGGACGCACGCCTCGCCGACCTCGATGCGACGCTCACCACGAAGCGGGCGGAGCTCGACGCCATCCAGGACCGCTGGCGGAAGGCAGCGCTCGAGCAGCTCCCGCCCGACACGGCGCATTCCGGGCGTCCCACAGCGGCCCAGGGCGTGGATGCCGTGCTCCGCTGGGGGGTGCTGGCCGCCGAGGGCAAGCACTGTGCGCTCGCGGCGGAGCAGGAGCACTGGCTCGCCCGGAACGGCTGGCGCGCGCCGAACGTGTCGCGGTCCGCGCTGGAGCGGCGTCGCAAGGCGCTGGGCCTCGACGACGACCCGGTGCTCGGCCGCTTCGGCTTCGATGCGCCCGACACCCCGCAGCTCCTCTACGGTCCAGACCCCATCGACGTGCACGACGGCTGGCTCTCCGCGGTCCAGGCGTGCGAGGCCTCGCTCGGTCCGGTCCTCGGGGCCTGGGAGCGCGCCATCGAAGGCGTCGGTCCGGGCAAGGTCGACGGAGAGCCCCTCCAGCTCGAGCTCCAGGCGGGCCATGCGTGGCTCGTGGCCCGCCACACGGGGACAGTTCCGCGGTCGTTCACCGAAGCGGTCGACCGGGTCGGCACGCGCGCGGCGGTCGGGCGCGGCGAGGAGGTCGCCGAGGCCGCGCGGGACTTCGAGCTCCGCGGCAGCTTCACCGACGCCGAGCTCGTCGCGCTCGCCGAGGCCATCACGCGGGGCGACGGCAAGCGCCTGAAGCTCTCCGACCGCACGTGCGCCATATGGGCGACGGGCGACGCGCGGTACCTGCAGCAGCAGCTGCCGCGCATGAAGGAGGGCGGCATCGAGCGGTTCGAGGTCGAGATGCTCGGCGAGACGGCGTGGCTCTACGCGAAGCGCGGCTGCCTCCGGGACCGCGGTGGCCAGTACCCCGACGCGAAGGCGGTCGTGGCGGCTGCCGAAGGTGCGGCGCGGTCCGGCGAGTGCGATGCCACGGCGCTCCAGACGGAGCTCGACATCCGTCGCATCCACATGAGCTACGGCGAGACCGCCGACCACGAGCGCGCGCTGCTCGTGGCGCTGCGGCAGCACCTCCAGTGCCGGTGAGCGCCCACTCGGTCAGCCGGTGGGCGCGGCGGCCGCGAGCGCCTCGGCGTCCATGGGCTCGACGGTCAGCGACCCGCGGACGGTCTGCACCCTGAAGCCCACGTCGGCACAGGCCGGCAGCAGCACGTCGTGCGCGAGACGCACGAGCCAGTCGGCTTCGTCGAGGGTCTGGAGCCCTTCGATGCGCGCCACGACCGAAACGTCCGCCAGGGGGCGGATGCAGTACACGCGGTCGTGCACCGACTCGGAGGGGAGCGCGAACACGTACCAGGGGCCGTGCACGTCGTGGACGTAGACCGCCTGGAGCAGGCTCTCGTCGAAGTCCAGCACGTGCCGCTCGGCGGGCTCGGTGAACGCTTCGCGGGCGGCGGCGACGTCGTGGGCCATGCTGCATTCTACCCGGTGAGGACGTGCTCGCGTCGTGCAGTCACAACCCTTTCACGCCCGTTCTCCGCGCGGTTCGCACCCTCCGGTGAAGCTCCTCGGGTCAGGAGGTGCCGGATGGCTGGATGGACGGAGCTCTTCGAGCTCGTGGGTGGGCGATGGCCCATGGAGGAACAGGGGACCGCGGAGCGGCTGCAGATGGCGATCCGCGCGGCGGGTGCGGCGGTGCTGTTCGCGGCGGTCTACGGGCTCGCGGCGGGCAGCACCGACATGGCGCTCGCGCTCGGGAACCTGTGGAAGCTGCCGATGCTCGTGGTGCTCTCGACGCTGTGCTCGCTCCCGGCCGGCCTGCTGGCCTGGAAGCTGTCGGGGGCTTCGGACGGCGCGAGCAAGCTGGTCGTCGGGGTGGCTGCGGGCAACTTTGCCGCGACGCTGGTGCTGGCGGCGCTCTCGCCGCTCGTGGCGCTGTACTACAACTCGAGCGCCTACTGGGGCGGTCCGCTCGCGATGGGGACCGTCGCGCTGGCCCTCGTGGTGGGGCTGTTCAGCGCGTGGCGCCTGATGCTCCGCGCGGGGTCGGCCCGGCTGCCGTTCGGGGTGCTCGCGGTCGTGCAGATGCTCGCCCTGCTGCAGTTCACGCACATCGCGAGCCCCATCCTGCCGGAGCAGACGTTCTTCGACCTCGGCGTCGACGGGCTGGTGGACCGATGATCCTCGCCCTGCTCGCGGCCGCGCAGGCCGTCGTGGTCGCGGACCACTCCGGGGAGCCCGTCGGGGACGAGCTCGTGTGGACCTCCATCTACCACCTGGAGCCGGGCGAGCGGTGTGTCGCGCTCGCCGTCGACACGCCCCTCGGAGCCGAGGTCTGCGCGGACCGGGACCGCCAGCCGCTCCTCGTCGTCCAGTCGCGCCAGCCCTTCCCGGACGACGTCATCCGCCCGCCGCTCGCGGTGGGGCCGGTCCAGCGCGTCCACGTGAAGAAGGCCGTGCTGCTCCCGGAGGGCCTGGACAAGGGGACGCTGTCGTACGCGTCGCCCGGCGTGGGGCGGTCGCTGCGTCGCCAGGTCGACCGGGACCTCATGGGCCGCCGGATCGGCGTGCGCGGGGGCGGGCTGTACGTCGACCCTGCGCAGGTCGGCCGGGGCGGGATTCCCGGGCGGGTCGGCCGCAAGGCAGCGTCGGAGGCGGTGACGATCGGCGTGGGCCTCGTGCTGCTCGGCGTCCTCGCGTTGATGTGGGCGGGCCACCGGCTGCTCGACCGCCTCGCACGGCGCGAGCGTAACGCGCGCTGGCTGGCGGACGCGGCGGTCGAGGAGGAGCTGACGTGGGACGGCATCCGATAGTGTGACGTACCTTACCAAATCCGGTGTCAGAGCAAACCCGAACATCTCGATAGTGGCGCTATCAGGCTGACTACAGGGCGTTCTATTCTATTATTGACGCGTCAATAACCGAAGTCCAGGCCTCGTCGCCCAGCAGACGCCCGCCTCACCGGACTTGCAGAATGGCCCGCGTCGCCGGGCCAAACGCGGTGCAGGGACTCGTGGCGCGCCGCCTGGGAGTTCGCGCCATGCTCGCGTCGAGCGGCGTCGTCGGTGCCCTCTGCAGGGCGTTCCAGACGCCGCGCGGAGGAGTAGAGCGCGCGATACCATCGGTATCAGCTCTGCAATGCGGATGTTCGGGTTCGCTCTGACACCGGGGATGGCGGGGGGCTACAGCGCGCCCCGCACCGCCTCTTCACACTGCTCGGGCGTCGGGAACCCGTGGTCGAGGGACTTCTGCGCCACGATCACGCCGTCGACCCGGACCACGAACACCCCTCGGGAGCCCTTGATCAGCTCCACGTCCACACCCAGCTCGCTCTTCAGGTGGGCCGCCACACGGGTGGCCCGGGGGAGGTAGCTTCAAGAGACGCAGTATTCGATCGTGACCATGGGCCCTCCAGCACTCAGTCGAAGCGTATCGAGGTGCGGAGGTCGGCGGCGAGCAACGTGCGGTCGCCACCCGCCAGCGGCTTCATCACACCCAGCTCGAGGGCCCACGGGCCCGTGCCCACGCGGACACCCGGCGACAGCGCCAGGTAGTCGACCGGCGCAGACCACGCGACGGACATCGGCACGTCGAGCACCAGCGCGAACCCCCCGGTCGGCTGGAACGCGAGCCCCACGAGCCCGGACATCGCCGTGCGCGGCACCGCGGGACCCGGCCCCACCATCCGATTGCCGTACAGCGTCAGCCCGCCGTGCACCGAGGTCTTCTCGGTCCACTGGTACTGCCCGACGAGCCCGATGTCCGCGGCCAGCGGACGGGCGTTCTGCGCGCCGCTCGCGGTCGGGAGCACCACACGCGAGGTCAGCGCCAACACCGAGCGGTCGGCCTCCTCGAACTGCCACGTCGCACCCACCCAGGACGCCCCGAGGCCCGCCGCACCCACCGAGATCGGCGCGATCACGCTGTCCGACCGGTACGGCTCCACGCCGAGGTCGATCGAGAGGTTCACGTCCGGCAGCGCGATGCGGCCGTCGACCGTGCCCATGAGCTGGATGCGGCCGTAGAAGTCCGCCGTGTCGATCACGAGCGCCGCGCCGCCGCCGAGCCCGACCTCGCTGCGCAGGCAGGCCGTGCGCGCCCGCCCGAGGTCGCCGGGCTGGAGCGCCGCGGTGAGCGGCCCCTGGGGGAGAGGCGTATCGGTGCAGGCGCCCGCGAGGGCCGCCGAGACGAGCGCGATCATCGGGCCACCCCCTCGAAGGTGCCGTTCCCGTCGCCATCCACGAGGAACGGGTTGGTGAAGCTCAGCGGGTACCCGCCGGGGACCACGGCCGCGAAGTCGTCCGCGGGCAGCGCCAGTGTGTCGATGATGCCGTCGAGCGGGCCCGTCGTCTCGAAACACCCGTCGTCGTCGGGCTCGGGGCGCGGGTCGCCCTCGTCCACCTCGATGTCGGCGGGCGTGACGACGCCATCACCGTCGTTGTCGTCGGTGTCGGGGATGCCGTCGCAGTCGAAGTCCGCGAACGGCAGCAGGGGACCGCCGGCCTCGACGACCACCCAGTGGTCCGACCCGCTCGACACGAGCGACGCCATCGGCCGGCTGAACGTCGCGGAGCGCACGCCCGGACGCGCCGCGTCGTCCGCCATTCCGGGGTCGAACGTCTCGACCAGCTCGCCGTCGACGTAGATCCGGACCTCGGTGACCGGCACCCAGCTCGCGGCGCGCAGCTCGACCTCGAGCGTGCCGGTCGGGGGAATCGCGACATCGACGCGCGGGCGGTGCGCCACGTCGCCGTCGACGACCCGCGCCAGCACGACGGGCCCGTTGGTGCCGAACATCTCGCCGCGCTTCACCGACGCGTTGAACGTGGCCTGCTGGAACCCCGTGCCCACGGCCTGATCCGTCGTGACGACGTTCAGCGGGAAGCCGAGCACGTTGCCGCCGAGCGTGTGCGAGTCGGAGTTCGCGGTGCCGCCGTGCGGCACGCCCTGGTTCAGCAGGTAGTGCCACACCGCGCGGTACTGGAGGAACTGGCCGTTGTTCGTGCCGTTCATGACCTCCTGCACGTGGTAGTCGGAGTTCGCGAACCGCGAGCCCATGGGCGTCGACGAGAACAGGCGGTGACCCTCCGGCGCATCCGGCCCGTCCAGCGGCTTGGTGAGGTCCATCTCCAGCGCCGTGGCCCAGCCGAAGTCGCGCCCGAACTGCAGCCCGCCCCACGGGTGGTTGAGCTGGATGACGCCGGTCTCGCGGGGCCAGCCCTGGTCTTCGAATCGCGTGAACAGCATGCCGGGCTGGGCCTTCTCGTCCCACGGGGCGCCGCGCCAAGGGCCCTCGGGGTCCATCGGCAGCGGCCACACGATCCAGTGGCCCACGACCTTCGGGAACAGCGAGCTGTCGAGCAGCGGCTGGAGGATGTGACCCGTCGTCTCGAGCCCGACGAGGACCTGGAGGCGCCGCCCCGCGTCCAGCGCGGCGAGCGTCTCGGCGTAGTCGTGCACCTTGTCGTGGTCGGTCGCTGCGATGACGTCGAGCCGGCTCGCGAGGAACGCGCGCACGCGGTCGCCGTCCGGGATCGAAGAGTCGAAGCTCGCGGACCCGTGCACGTGGAAGTCGGCCGTGAGCATGCCCGGGTCGAGGATGGGCAGCGACTCGAGGGCCAGCGGCAGGTCCTGCGGAGACGTGCCGGGCTCGACCGCGCCGACCGACACGCCCCGCGCGACGTCGATGCTCGCGAAGGGCCCGGCGGCAGCGAAGAAGTCGTAGGTCCCCGGCGGGAGGGACAGCGTGGTGGGACCGTTCACGACGACCCGGTTGCACGAGGGAGCCGCGCCGAACGGGTGGCCCAGCATCGGCGCGCACGTCTCGAAGTGGCCGAGGTACTTCGTCTGCGTCGCAGCGAGCGTCGCCTCGTCGGCGGGGTAGACGACGACGAGCGCATAGTCCGCCTCGCCGTCGACGGTCACGTCGAGCGTGACACGCCCCGGCGGCTCCATGGGCACGGTGAGGGTCGCGGCATCCCCGGACGCGTCGAACGTCGCGCGGCCCCAGGGGAGACCGAACCGCTCGACCTGGGCCGTGTACGTGCCGCCCGTGGGCACGCGGAACGAGAACGCACCGTCGGGGCCGGGCTCGACGTGGGTCCATGCCTCTTGCGAGGGGTCTTCGGGATCGGGCGTGATGTCGCCCTTCCAGACGACCACGTGGGGCCGTCCGGCGCGGAAGTCGGGCGCGTCGTCGCCCGGCGTGGTGACCGTGCCGGTGACCGTGGTGTACGCCTCGCCGAACAGCTGCCGTCGGACCTCGAGCGCGAGGTCGGCCCCGGCCGCGATCGACGAGCCGTGCGCGACGCCGAAGAACCGCTCGTGGCTGATGAAGTCGCCCGGCTGGAGCAGCCTCGGCTCCGCTCCGAACGCGATGATCTCCTCCGAGAGGATGCCGGAGATGCTCTCCTGGTCGCAGGCCACGAGGGCGTGTGCGGAGCCGGGCTCTTCGTGGGCGCCAGACACCATCCACGGCACGTCGACGATGCCGTCGAGCAGCGTGGAGAGCCCGAAGCTCGGGTGGGTCAGCCCGAGGCCCGGCGTGAACCCGATGCTCTCGCGCCCGCCGATGTACAGCCCATCGGCGAGGAACACGCTCTCGGGCTCGTGGTGGCCGTTCAGCAGCTCGGTGCGGATGCGCAGCCCGGGGTCGCACGGACCGAGCTCGTAGCGGGTCGCGAGCGCCACGTCGGGGTCGTCGTCGTAGGTGCCCACGACCTGCACGACGGCGTTCTCACCGTCCATGAAGGCCTCGATGCGCTGCCAGTTCGCGGCCTCGGTCGGGAGCAGGCCGCCGACCTGGTACAGGTTCCGCAGGCTGTCGTCCTGCCGGAGCGTGCCGTCGGGCGCGAACGTCGCGACGTCGACGAGGTTCCCGCCCGTCGGCGCGATGAAGTGCGGGTGGTCGAGGTCGCTGATGACGACGTAGACCTGGCCGTTCTGGAGCACCCAGTCGCCGGGCGACTGCACGATGGTGTTGCCGAACAGCTCGACCCCGCCGGGCTGGACGCGCGAGAACGTCGCGACCCCGCCGGAGCACTCGAACGCCAGCGAGGTGCAGGCCGGCTCGACGCGGCAGCCCTCCTCGCCGGTCAGGCAGCCCCCGGTGTCGCACCCCATCAGGGCGAAGAGCAGGATCGACAAGCAGCCTCCACGAGCGGAGGACTTAGCGCACCGGCACGCGCCGTGGAAGGGCGCCTAGGGGAACACGTAGGTCTGCGGGCCTTCCCACCGGAACTCGATGCAGCCCTGTGGCGTGGTCACCGACGCCACCGCGAAGTGCTGCAGCCCCTGCCACTCGAGGCACGTGACGCCCGACAGCGGCACCAGCATGGCGCCGGGGATGGTGGTGGCCCCCGCGGTCGCCGCGGTGGTGCACGTGGTGAAGCGGTCCTGCGGCAGGTGGTGGTTGTTGTTCGTGAACGAGTGCACGACGCCGCCCACACCGGGGTCGGTCCAGGTCAACGCGAGGTCGCCGGGCGCGCAGGTGTCGCCGGACTGGAGCGCCGCGGTCGCGGGGCTCACGTCGGTCGTGGGCACCAGGTGCGCGTTCGTCGTCACCGACTGCCCGTCGATCGTCAGCGAGAACGTCAGCGACTGGCCCGTCAGCCCGGCGTCGAGCGCGGAGCTGAACAGGCCATCGGGCTGCGCGACGAGCGTCTGCGTGGAGACGCCGTCGGACACGGCCAGGGACGCGCTCGCAAAGCGCTCGCGCACCGGGACACAGTCGGCACCGCCCACGAGGTCGTCGTACCCGCACGTGAAGCCAGGAGCGCACATGATCCCGCTGCATCCGGACGAATCGAACACGTGGTACGCGCAGTCGGCGGTGGTCTGCGTGGCCGGCCCCACCCAGGGATCGGGGGACTGCCACACGTCGCCGGTGACGAACCCGCTGCCCACGTGGACGAGCCCGATCCGCGTGTCCATCGGGCAGGTGGTGCCATCGATGGCCACGAGCGACCCGCCGGTGTCCGTGTCGGTGTCGGCATCCGTGTCGGAGTCGGTGTCGGCATCGGAGTCCGTGTCGGTGTCGGCGTCGGTGTCGGTGTCGGCGTCGGTGTCGGCGTCGGAATCCGTGTCGGTGTCGGTGTCCGTCTCGGTGTCGGTCTCGGTCGGCGTCTTCTTGCAGGCCACGGCGAGCAGGGCGAGCATCGGCAGGTACTTCATGGCGGCTCCTGCGCGAGGGTAGCCGCTCGAGAGGCGCGTCGCAGCGGGCGAGATCGCACCCCTGTGAAAAAAGATCGGGGTCCCGTGTGATCCCGGGCCGACTCGGGACGCGGATCAGGTGCAGGGGGCCAATCCCGGTCCCACGACTCTGAAACGGAGGCACCATGCGCGCCCTGATCGCACTCTCTGCCCTGACCCTCGCCACCCCCGCGTTCGCCGGTGACTGCGACGCACCGCTCGACGCGGCCGCCACGCGGATCGACTACACCCGCCTCGCGTACGCCCGTCTCGGCGAGCTCCTCGACCTGGCCCGGATCAGCAACGGCCTCGGCTTCGACGTGCCGCAGCAGGCCGCGCAGACCCGTCCGTCCTCGAAGACCGAGTACACGTCCAACCAGTCGCGCTCCGAGATCACCGATCCGAACTGCCGTCCGAACGGCAGCCTGCCCGGCGAGATCTCCCCGCCCACGACCGTCAACAACTGACCCGCTCCCGCGGTGCCCCCGCGGCTGGCCTGGAGGCAGGTGCAGAACCGAGCGAGCCCGTCCCCGTGCTACATCCAGGAGGGCATGGACTCCACCCTCCCGGATGCCGTCGAGCTGGCGCGCGCTCTGGCGAGCGTGACGCCGCAGACGCCCGCGCCCGAGGTCGAGCAGCTCCTCGGGCGGCTCGATCGGCTGTTCGCGGCCCACGAGCGGCTCGTGTACGCGACCTGCCTCCGGTACGTCGGAGAGCCCCAGATGGCGCGCGACCTCGCCCAGGACACGCTGCTGAAGGCGTATCGCAAGCTCCCGTCGTTCCGGGGCGACGCGAAGTTCTCGACCTGGCTCGCGGCCATCGCCCGCTACGAGTGCCTGAACGCGCTCCGCAAGCAGGGCGAGACGCTAACGACCGACGGCGTGGTCGACCGCGAGGACGGCAGCGCGTCCGTGCTCGCGTCGCTGCGCAGGCAGGAGCGGGAGCTCTTGCTCCAGCAGGCCGCGGAGTCCGTGCTCGACGCCGAAGAGCAGCAGGTCGTCTGGCTGCGCTACGGCGAGAACCTGCCGCTGGAGCAGATCGAGGCCCTGCTCGGCACGGCGTCGGCGAGCGGGGCCCGCGGGATCCTCCAGCGCTGCAAGCGCAAGCTCCAGCGCGAGCTGCGGCGCCGGCTCGAGGAGATCGGGCAGGGCAGCTCGCTCTTCCGGGAGAGTGTCGAATGACGGCGCACCCGACCCTGCTCGATCTCGTCGATCGAAGCGACGAGCCCTCGATCCGCGACCATCTCGCGGACTGCGCCATCTGCGGCGCCCGCGCGCTCATGCTCGCGGGCCGCGACGGCGAGGTCCTGCCGGGCTTCGACGACGCCCGGCGCGCGCTGGCCGACACCCGGCGCCTCGCGTCCATGTCGATCGGGCACACGTGGGACACCGACCCGCTCCGCGAGGACGTCGCTCCCCCGCCGGATCTCGAGTCGGGCCGCGTGCTCGACCGCTACGTGGTGCGCGACCGCATCGGCATGGGTGCGATGGGCGCGCTCTACCGCGTCGAGCACGTGCAGCTCGGCTCGCGGCACGCGCTGAAGGTCCTGCACCAGACCTCGCCGTCCGTGCGGGGGCGCCTGATCCGCGAGGGCCAGGCCCAGAGCCGTCTGCAGCACGCCAATGTCGTGCCGGTCACCGATGTCGTCGACGTCGACGGGTCGCCCGGGCTCATCATGGAGCTCGTGGACGGCCCGTCGCTGTCGGCCTGGCTCGACGCCCACGGGCCTCCGCCGCTGCCGATCGTCGCGCGGCTCGGCGAGCAGATCATCCGCGCCGTGGCGGCCGCCCACGCGGCGGGCATCGTCCACCGCGATCTCAAGCCGCGGAACGTGCTGATCGCCGAGACCGACGAGGGCCCGACGGCCAAGGTGTGCGACTTCGGCCTCGCGCTCTGGCGCGCCGAAGGGGAGGAGGGCCGGGCCGGGCCGCTCGGGACGCCCGGCTACATGGCGCCGGAGCAGATCCGCGACGCGAGCCGGGTCGACGCGCGCAGCGACATCTTCTCGCTCGGTGCCGTGCTGTACGAGCTCGCCACGGGCCGACGCGCATTCGAGGCTCCCGACCTGCTCGAGGTCTGGTCGCGCATCGGGGAGGGCCGCTACACCGCGCCCGAGGTCCACCGCCCCGACCTGCCCGAGCCCATGTGCGACACCATCGCGCGGGCGCTGGAGGTCGATCCGGACGACCGGTTCCCGGACTGCCAGGCCCTGCTCGCGTCCTGGCGCGGCGGGCGCATGCTCACCGAGGAGATCCCGCGTCCGGTGCCGCCGATCCCCGTGCCGCCCGTCGCGGCGCCGCCGGTCCCGCGGCGCGTCCCGTACGCACCGGCGGTCGCCTTCGTGCTCGGCATCGTGGCGCTCGGCGCGCTGGGCCTCGTCGCGCTGAGCCGTCCGGCACCTCCGCCCGCGCCCGTGGTCGTGGGCACCGACCGGGCCGATCGCCGGCTCACGGCCATCCCGTCGGACTTCCAGATCTTCGCGGTCGCGCTGTCGCCGGACGACTCCGAGCTCCTGTTCACCGACGGACGCGGCCTGTGGCACCAGTCGCTGAAGACCGGGGAAGCGCGGCTCCGCATCGAAGGGGGCCCGTTCCACAGCGTCGACTGGCTTCCCGACGGCTCGGGCGCGCTCGTGTCGGGCGTGCACGACGGGCACAAGGCGACCCTCCTGTTCGACGGCGAGACGGGCCAGGTCTCGGAGCTCTTCCCGCGGGCCGGGGGCTACCAGCGCGTCTCGCCCGACGGAGAGCGCGTGGCCTGGGCCGACGACGACGCCATCCTCGTCAGCGCGCTGGACGGGACCGGCGAGCGCGCCGTGCGGCCCCTGGGCGACGGCCAGCACGCCTCGGCCCTGGCCTGGTCCCCGGATGGCGCCTTCCTCGCGACCGTCGTGCAGGGACGCTCCGCCGGCAAGCCGCGCCTCGAGCGCATCCGCGTCGAAGATGGCGCCGTGTCCGTGCTCCTGGAGGAGCAGCGCCTCGTGGCGCTCGGCCTCAGCGCGCTCGAGTGGGTGGGCCCCGACCGCCTGCTGTTCGCGGTCACGGACGGCTACGAATCGCCCGCGGCGCTGTACGCCCTCGACGACGCGAGCACCGTCCCCGACGCCGAGGGCCGCCAGCTCCTCCGCACCTGGGACGGCTACGCGATGATCCGCATCCGCGCCGGCGGAGACGGGCTGATCGCGTCGCGCGGCACCGCCGTGAAGGACGTCTGGCTGCTCGATCCCGCGGACCCCGACGCGTACACCTTGCTCACCCCCGAGGACTGGGCCGACCGGCCGATCGGCTGGACCGACGAGGGCGTGCTGCTCATGTCGGACCGCGGTGCCGGGGGCCTGTTCGCGCTGCGTCCCGACGCGCCCACGGAGGCGCGTCCCGTGTTCCACCCGCCGGGCTTCCCGCTGAGCGCGTTCGGCGTGGACGGCGGGATCGTCGCCGGCAAGCTGTTCCGGCCCGAGCGCGACGACGGGACCCGCGCCGAGCCCGTCTTCCGGATCGAGCGCTACGACGGGGGCGAGGCGCGCACCCTCGTCGATCTGCCCGTGCTGGAGCCGCTCGGCTCGTCGTCGCCCGCACACGCGCTCCGCTGCACGCACACGGGGCGGTGTCTCGTCAGCGTGCCGGAGCAGGGGACGCTCCAGTTCCGCTGGGTCGATCCGGGGGACGGCCAGCTCTCGGACCCGGTCGCGTCGACGCCGATCGGCGGCCGCACCGTGACGTGGACGCTGTCGCCGGACGCGAGCCACGTCGTCGCGCTCCTCGGCGACCCCGCGGTGCGCGTCGACATCGACCTCGCCACGGGCGAGGCGGTCGAGAGCGCTTCCGGGCTCGACATCCCGCTGTCGCTCGTCTGGCTGCCGAGCGGCGACGTGATCGCGTCGGGGCTCGCCCACGCGTCCCAGCGCCCGTACCAGGTCGGTCGGCTCGGCCCGGACGGGTCGGTCGAGGTCCTCCGGTCGTCCATGAACGACAACTTCCACACGCTCCTGGCGTCGCCCGACGGCACGCAGGTCGCGGTGGGCGTCTACTCGTTCGGCACGGACGTCTGGCAGCTCGCCGGGGTCGAGTAGGCGCTCACGCGAGCAGGGACGCGTCGATCGACGCGAGATCGGGGCAGCCGGCCAGCGCCATCGCTTCGTCCAGCTCGGCCCGAAGCAGCTCGAGGACCTCGGATACGCCCTCCGCACCGCCCAGCGTGAGCCCCCACAGCGCGGGACGCCCGACGGCCACGGCGTTCGCACCCCGGGCGAGCGCCTTGAGCACGTCGGTCCCGCTGCGGACGCCGCCGTCCAGCCAGACCTCGCACCTCCCGTCTGCGGCTTCGGCCACGTCGGGGAGCGCGTCGAGCGTCGCGATTCCGCCATCGAGCTGGCGACCGCCGTGGTTGGAGACCTGCACCGCCGCCACGCCGTGCTCGACGGCCCGCCGCGCGTCGTCGCCGCGCACGACGCCCTTCAACACGATGGGGACGCCCGCGATGCCCGCGAGCCACTCCAGGCCCCGCCAGCCCAGCGACGGGTCGAGGCTGTCGCGCACCCAGGTCGCCAGCGCCGAGTCCGTCGCGGCCGTGCCGAGCTGGGCGCCGCTGACGTTCGGCATGGCCAGCCCGGGCGGCAATCGGAACCGGTTCCGCACGTCCCGCTTCCGCATCCCGAGGATGGCGGCGTCGGCGGTCAGCACGATGGCCTTCGCCCCCGCCGCCACGACGCGATCGACGAGGGCGCGGCAGGCCCCGCGGTCCTTGTAGACATAGAGCTGGAACAGCACCGGACACCCCGCGGCCGGAACGACCTCCTCGATCGCCGTGTTCGACAGCGTCGACAGAGTGAACAGCGTGGGTGTCCCACGCGCGGTGGCCGCCTCGCCCTCCGGGTGGGCGAGCTTGTGGAACGCCGTGGGCGCCACGACGACGGGGAACGGGACGCGGTGGCCCAACAGGGTCGTCGCGGTCGAGCGCTGCGAAACGTCGACCAGGACGCGGTGCCGGAGGCGCACGCGCGCGAAGGCCGCGCGGTTCTCGGCCAGCGTGGCTTCGCTCCGCGCGCCCGAACGGTAGTAGTCGCCCGCCATCGGGTCGAGCCGCTCGAGCGCCTCGCGCTCCCAGTCGTCCAGATCGAGTCGCATCGGGATCTCCTCGGTTCGCCGCCTGTGGAACGTGGGCCGTGGGCCTCGCAGCGGCGTGGACCGGCGCTTGCGCAGCGGCGTGGACCGTGGACCGTGGGCCGTGGACCGAACGGGGCCTCCGCAGCCTCGGGCGCCGCCGGATCCCCGTGTCGGGGGTTCGGTATCGCCCTGTCTACTCTGCGACAATCCACGGTCTGCGGTCCACGGTCCACGGTCCACGGTCCACGGTCCACGGTCCACGGTCCACGGTCCACGGTCCACGGCCCCCCACGGCCCGCGCCCTACGCATCAGCTCCCATCGCCAGGACCCCCGAGACCCCGATCCGATCGAGGAATTCGCGGTCGTGGCTCACGACGACGAGACCCCCCGTCCACGCGGCGAGCGCGTCCCCCAGCGCGGCGACGCCTACGGGATCGAGGCACCAGGTGGGTTCGTCCAGGGCGACCACCTCGAGGCCCGGCTGCTCGAAGAGCGCGATCAGCGCGGCGCGGGTGCGCTCTCCGGGGCTCAGGGACGCGAGGGGACGCGCGGCCAGGGGGAGCGGGAAGCGGTGGGCCACCAGCTTCGCGGCCAGCGCATCGGGGTCGGCGGTGTCGGACGTCCGGGCGAGCCGCTCGATCAGCGCCTCGTCCGTGCGCCAGTCCTCGGCGCCCTGCCCGATCACGCCGATGCGTGCGGTATCGCAGCGCGCCCGGCCCGTGGTGGGCGCGAGCTCGCCCGTCATCAGGCGGAGCAGCGTGGTCTTGCCGGAGCCGTTGGGACCGACGATCGCCACCCGCTCGCGCGTCACCTCGAGGGTGACGGGCGCCACGATCTCGCGGTCGCCCCACGCGAAGGACGCGCGATCGAGCGCGATCACCGGGCCCTGCGGCGGCGGCGGCGTGGGGACGACGACATCGAGGGGCAGCGACACGCGCAGCGCGCGCCGCATGGCCTTGGCCCACGCGCGTCGGGCGTCGATGCGGGACTCCTGGCGCGCCGCGACCTTCGCCTGGCTCACCTGGGCCGTGCCGCGCCGCTGGTTCAGCCGGAGCCGCGACTGGCTGCGGTCGAGCTCGTGCAGCCGACCCACGGCCTTCTTGCGCTTGCGGCGCTGGCGGACGCGGTGGTCGTGGGCCTCCGCCTGCTCGAGCGTCGAGAGGGACCGCGCGTACTGCTGCTGCTGCCGCGCGT
Source organism: Alphaproteobacteria bacterium (assembly GCA_020632875.1). Classification (GTDB taxonomy): domain Bacteria; phylum Myxococcota_A; class UBA796; order UBA796; genus JACKEQ01. The sequence continues at coordinate 408,187 of JACKET010000003.1, read as the reverse complement.
CGTCCGCCGCGAGGTTCTCGCGCAGCTCGGCGTGGGTCCCGTGCACGTGCCGGCAGCCGGACTCCGCGATCACGAAGAAGTCCGAGAACCCGTCCAGCAGCTCGGCATCGTGCGACACCACGACCAGCCCGCCGCGCCAACGCGCCAGCTGGGCGAGCAGCCAGGCGCGGGCGGCGGCGTCGAGATCCTCGGTGGGCTCGTCGAGCAGGAGGAGTGCCGGACGGCTCCGGAACGCGGCCTCCAGCGCGGCGCGTCGACGCTCCCCGCCGCTCGCCGCGTCCGGGCCGCCCGGATCCTGGGGGACCCACGCGACGGGCCCGCCCAGACGGACGGTTCCACGCGTGGGGCGGTCCTCGCCGGCGAGGGCGCGGAGCAGCGTGCTCTTGCCGACGCCGTTCCGCCCGACCACCGCGACCCGCTCGCGTCCGAGCTGCAGCGTGAGATCGCGTACCAGCGGGCGGCCCTCGAAGGTGTCGAGGTCCACGCCGCGAACGTCGAGGAGCAGGGGACTCATGCGCCCTCCACCATCGACGCGAGGCGCGCCAGCACGTGCTTCGGGCCCTCCACGACGAGCTGCAACCCGGTGTCGGTGGCCTCCGCGGAGCACACGGTCGTGCTGCGGTAGACCTCGGCCGTCACGGCGCTCGCGCTGTACGGCACGAACAGCGTCTGCATCGCGTGGGACCCCGCGCGGACGGCCTCGATCAGCGCCGTCCGCAGCGCGTCCACCGCATCGGCATCGAAGCTCGACAGGGCCCGGAACGGGTGCCCGTCGAGCTCGGCGACGACGTCCTCCACGGGGACCACGGCACCGTCGAGCTTGTTCAGCGCGTAGAACCTCGGGATGCCGCCGGCGCCGAGGGCTTCGATCTGGGCCTCGGTGGTCTCGAGGTGCAGGCGCCACTCGGGGTCGGACAGATCGACGACCCGCACCAGCAGGGACGCTTCGCGCGCTTCGGCCAGCGTGGTGGCGAAGCTCGCGAGCAGCCGCTCGGGCAGGTCGCGGATGAAGCCGACCGTGTCGGACAGCAGGACCTCGCCCCCGCGTCGCGTCAGGCTGCGCGACGTGGTGTCGAGGGTCTCGAACGGGCGGGAGCGCGCGCTGAGGTCCGCGCCGGTCAGGGCGTTCATCAGGCTCGTCTTGCCGGCGTTCGTGTAGCCGACCAGCGCGATGCGCTCGCATCCGTCGCGTCCCTGGCGCCGCAGCGCCGCGGCACGCTCCAGCTTCGCGGCCGCACGGCGGAGGTGGACCATCCGGTCGTCGAGCTGGCGGGCGAGCAGCTCGGAGGCCGTGTCGCCGGAGCCCCGGCTGCCCATCACGCCGCCGGCCTGCTGGTCCATGTCGAGCCCGAGCCCGCGGATGCGGGGCCGGAGCCACGCGAGGTGCGCGAGCTCGATCTGGATGCGGGCCGCGCGGGACCGCGCGTGGCGCTCGAACACGCCTAGGATGACGATCTCGCGGTCGCTGATGGGCAGACCGGTGGCGTCCTCGAGATTGCGCGTCTGGGACGGGCTCAGCTGCACGTCGACGACGAGCAGCGTCGCGCCGGCCTCCTTCGCGCGGGCCGCGATGGCCGCGCAGGTGCCGGGGCCCAGGTAGGTCTTCGGGTCCGGCCGGCGGATGTTGACGGTCTCGTGGCCCACGACGGTGTCGCCGTGGGCTTCGACGAGGCCGAGGATCTCTGCGAGCTGGGCCTGCTCTTCGACCGGGGTCCGGCGGGTCCCGCAGGACACGACCCAGCAGGCCGCCCCCGCGTGGGACTCGCGGATCCCGGCGTTATTCCACTGTTCGGTGACCGCTTCGAGGCGGCCTTCGTCGGCGAGGGGCACTTCGGCGTGCTCCTCGACGGGCTTCGATTGGATTCGCATTCGCACTTCCTGGCCGACGGCATCGGCCGCGACGGGGGAATCCAGCGGCGACGTGCCGGCTGGACGGGGCGTTCGGACGGCTACGGGCGAATCGCCCGGCCGGAACGCGGCATCAGAGGAAGTTCGAGTTGTCCACGGGCCCAGCCTCCAGGTCGCAGGAGCGGAACTGCTCAGAGCGTAGCGGACCGCCGCGGAATGCGCCACCTCCGGTGTCGCAGCCGGGGTCGGGGTCGGGTCGGGTTTCCGGTGGGTCGAGTGTCGAGTGTCGAGTGTCGAGTGTTCGTGCGATGAGCGGCTCCGAGGTCGCGGGCGCCGTCGGTGAAGGCGCGCCGGAGGGACGGCGGTCGAGGCGGCAGGGTCCGCTGCCGGCGGGGCTCGCAGATCGGCCAAGCCCCCGCGCCTGTCCAATTCGGGTCTGACCCGAATTGGACACCCGATTCTCTCGTGTGGGCAGGCGTTTCGAGGAGGCTCTGGCACAATCGGGACAGGCCAGGGAGAGCTCTGATGACGCCATTCTGACGAGAGTACCCAGGCTTTCAGCGATAGGACCGGAAATTTGGAACGATTCTGTCGAGGTGCGGCGTCAAAGCAAGATATTCGCGATGGACGTCGAGTCGACCCTCGACCCTCGACCCTCGACCCTCGACCCTCGACCCTCGACCCTCGACCCCCGACCCTCGACCCTGACCCTCGACTCCGACGCGGTCGTTCTCTCCGAGCGCAGTCCCTGGTATGACGGGGCATGTCGGAACCCCGAAACCCCCTGATCCTCGCCGCGATCGCCGCGTCGCTCGCGACCCTCGCCTGCGGAGGGCTCGGAGGCCCCGCGCCCACCGACTGGACGGCGTACTCCGCGTGCCCGGCCGGCACCCCGGGCTGCGAGCCGCCCTCCGAGCCCGACAACGCCATCCGCATGGGCATGGCGCTCGGCTCGCCGCTCGTGTCCGAAGCGCTCCGCGAGGAGTCGAAGATCGAAGAAGACGCGCACATCCGGCTCAACCAGCGGATGAAGGCGCTGGACGAGCTGGACTGGGCCATCGACGGGTCCGACGTGAGCGGGCTGCACGACGCGCTCTCCGGGCTCGACCCCGTGCTCGCCGACATCGTCGCGTACGCAGCCGTGCGCGGCGAGGACACCGGCGAGTGGGGCATCGCGCTCGACAGCACCGGCGAGCGCGCGTGTGGGCGGGGTCCCGCGAAGCTCACCTACCGCCAGGCCCGGCGCCTGGGCCTCGCGAACGTCCAGCCCGCGGGCCCCATCCGCGCCGACCAGGCGGAGGACGAAGACGCGAAGAAGGCCGCCCTCGCGAAGGCCGTCGCGATGGACGGCGAGACGCCCGAGGTCACGGGCACCCTCGCCGTGTCCACCGAGATCGGCGGGCGCGCCTGCGTGTTCGTCGAGGGGCCCGACGACCGCACCGACATCACGCGCGTCGCCGAGGCCCTGACGCGGGCGCTGGGTCCCGACGCGCCCGGCCTGCCCCCGACCGGCGACCCGCGCGCCATCCCCGCCCGCCTCGCAAAGCTCTACGCGGCCGACTTCCCCGACGGGTTCGCGTCCCTCGCGTTCGACCGCGGCGAGCCCGTGTGGGACACGCTCGCGAACCAGGCCGTGCCCACCGACCGCCGCGAGTACGTGCGCACCAACCTCGCCCATGCGTTCGGCTCCGCGGTCGCCGTGCGGTGCCTGCTGGTCGCGAAGGACCCTGCACCCACCGAGCCGCAGGCCACGGGCTGCGCGGACGCCCTGTCGAAGCGGTGATTCACCGCCGGGAGACGCTCGCCAGCCCGACCCCCGCGAACCCCGCCGCCTGAGAGAGCAGGAACACCGCCAACACCCACTGCGCCTGGCTCACGGCCCACACGAGCCCCAGCGCGCCCCACGCCGCGATCGCAAGCTCGGCCCACACCACCGTGCCCACGCGCTCCGGCGCGTACAGCGCCAGCGCCGTGGCCTCGCCGCGCTTCGGCGTCCGCACGAACGGCGACGGCTTGCCGCGCCAGCCCTCGATCACCGCCAGCGTGTTGTGCAGCGACAACCCCGCCGACAACGCCATGAAGAACGGGAAGGTCGTCACGAACCGCGCCAGCCCCGGCACCACGCCGCCCTCGCGCTGCACGCACATCGCCGCGTAGAACAGCACCAGCACGACCAGGGCGGCCTGCAGGCCCACGCCAGCCGGAGTCAGCGCGACCCGGAGCCACGGGACCGCCGACTGCAGCGGCCCGACGAGCGGCGACAGCACGCAGAGCGCCAGCACGCACGCGAACAGCGCACCCCCCGCGATGTGCACCGTCGCCTGGAGGCGCGTGACGAGCGGCCGGTCCGCCGCCCACAGCACGGGCAGCAGCTTGCGGCCGACCTGCGCGCCGCCCTTCATCCAGCGGTGCTGCTGGCTCCGCACCGCGGGCACCTCCTCCGGGAGCTCGGCGGGCGCCTCGATCGTGTCGACGTACCCGAGCGTCCAGCCGGCCAGCTGCGCGCGCATCGCGAGGTCGAGGTCCTCGGTCAGCGTGTCCGCCGACCACCCGCCCGCCGCGTCGATCGCCGCCCGGCGCCACACGCCCGCCGTCCCGTTGAAGCCCATCAGGAGTGGTGCCTGGCTCCGCGCCTGCTGCTCGATGGAGAAGTGCGCGTCGAGGTGGAACGCCTGGGCGGCCGTGAACACGGACGTGTCGCGGTTCAGGTGGCCCCAGCGCGCCTGGACCAGGCCCCACTCCGGGTGCTCCTCGAGCGCCGCGACCGCGCGGATCAGGAAGTCGGGGCGCGGCCGGAAGTCCGCGTCGAAGATCGCGATCAGCTCGCCCTCCGCGCGCTCCAGGCCCCACGCGAGGGCACCGGCCTTGAAGCCCGTGCGGTCGGGTCTCCGCAGGTGCTTCGCGTCGAGACCCCGCGCCACCAGGGCCGCGATGGCCTCCGCGGCGATCGACACCGTGTCGTCGGTGCTGTCGTCGAGGAGCTGGATCTCGAGCGACTCCCGCGGCCAGTCCAGCGCGGCGACCGCGTCGAGCAGGTGCTTCACGACGCGCCGCTCGTTGTAGATGGGCAGCTGGACCGTCACCTTCGGACGCTCGCGCGGCACGGCGGGCACGGCGGGCACGCGGGACCGCGCCCACGTCCACAACAGGTGCGCCTGGCTCGCGGCGTACAGCACGATCACCGCAGCAGCCGCGGAGTACGCGACGACCAGGACGAACGCCAGCAGCTGCACCGGGCCCTCCACGACCCCGCGCGGTCAGGCCGGCCGGGTCACTCGCCCTTGTAGTCGTTCGCGTTCATCGGCGCCGTGACCATGTAGAACAGCCACGTGAGCGGACCGGTCAGGAACCCGATGAGCACCATCGAGAGCAGCGCGTTCACGAACTGCAGGCCCCAGTACGAGAACATGATGAACAGGCCCATGCCGATTCGGCCCTGGTAGATGTGGCCGAGGCCGAACACCTGGAACCAGCCGGGCAGCAGCTCCAGCAGCACCGGGACCCACTGCACCTCGCGCTTCACGAGCTCACCCATCGACCCTCCACCCATCCCGTAACACCGGGATGTACGGCCACCGTCACCGGTTCATTTCACAGGGAGGAGTCAGCGGCTTCAAGCCGCTGAAGGCTCCCGGTCGTGGGAATTCGCCCCGGTGGACGGGATCAGAGGCCGTTCTTGCTCTCGACGGTGACGAGGCCGGCGTTCACGCGGTCGGTGAGGGTCGTGAAGTGCTCGCGGGCGCCCGGGCGGGCGAGGCGCACGTGCTCGAAGAACGAAATCGCGATGCCGCGGCTGATCTGCTTCGTGACGAGCGGGTCGTCGGTGCCGGGCGTGCAGGTGTTGCAGAGGAACCCGCAGTCGGGCTGATCGAGCCAGGACGTGTGATCGGCGCCGAGCACGTCGACCATCAGCGCGGGGCCGGCCGCCGCGGCGTAGAAGGCGGTGAAGCTCTCGGCCGCGGGCGCGCAGTCGGCGGTGTTGTTCTGCTCGCCGACGTACGCGACGGGGATCGTGATCGCGCCCATGCGCTCGGGCGTCACCGAGGGGTACTCGACCGGATCCTCGGCAGGCGCGACATCGACCGGGTCGAGCGCGACGACCGCGCGGATGCGCTGGTCTTCGGTGGCGCGGAGCAGCGTGACCTTGGCGCCCTGCGAGTGCGCGACGACGTACACGTTGTACGGGTCGATGCCCTCGATGCGGGTCTGCGCCTCGACGAAGTTCATCGCGTACGCCACGTCGACAGCCATCTGGCGGTGGGTGCGGCGCAGGTTGCCGACACCGCCCGGCAGGTCGACCACGAACGTGGTGTAGCCGTGGGTCGCGAGGTGCGCGCCGTACGAGTCGTACATGTCGGCGGGGATGAGGTAGCCCGGGAACACCATGGCCACGGGGCCGAGCGGGCCATCGGGCACGTAGACCCGCGTGGGCATGGGCCGATCCTCGCCCGGGATGTCGATCAGCGTGAGCTCGAAGCCGTACGGGCCATCGGCCTCGGGGGCCACGAGCGGCGCCACCGGCACGTCGGTGTCGGCGGCCGTGTCGGTGTCGGAGTCGGGGAACGGCGCGGTGCCGGACTTGCAGGCCACGAGGCCCAGGAGCAGGAGAGTACGCATCCGGGCGGGATATCCTGCGGGGCGCGGGAGGGCGAATGGACCTGGAGGCCGTGGACGCGGCCGTGGCGCGCGGGGATGCCGGAGGAGCCCTGCGCGTGCTGCTCGAGGCGTGGTGGGCGTCGGGGAGCGCGCGGATCGCCGACCTGATCGAGGTCCTACCCACACCGGACCGTGAGCCGCTGCCGGGTGGCCCGTCGCCCGGGGCGGACGGGGAGTGGCACCGCGTGGCGGCGGAGCGCGACCCTCTCGACATCCCGCGCCTGCTGGCCGTGCTGGTGGACTGCGAGCCCCGCCAGGCGGCCGCCCGCGTGGGCGCATTGCCGTTCGATCCACGCGTGACGACTGCGCTGATGGGCCTGCTTCGGGACCCGCCGTTCCGGACCCCGCACGGGAAGCGGTTCTGGACCGCCGTGCTCGAGCACCTGGTGGACGTGAGGGAGGCGCGCGTGCGGCCCGTCCTGGAGGGCGCCGCGGAGCAGGTGGCCGCGAGCGTGCCCGGCAGGATGGGCGTCTGGCTGGCGGACCGGTGCGAGAGGGCGGCGGGCCAGGTCCCCTCGCGGGAGGACGGATCGCTGCCGGCGGCGCTGGTGCCCGTGGAGGTGCGCCTGCGCGAGGCGCTGCGGAGACTGCGCGTGGCGCGGCGGGACGGCGCGGATGCCGCCGCGATCGAGGCGGATCTGCTGGGCGCCGTGTACGCGAGCCCCGACGACCCGGGCGCGCGGGCGGTCTACTGCGACTGGCTGCTCGAGCGCGAGGACCCGCGCGGGGCGTGGATGTCCGCGCAGCTCGCGGCCGGGACCGCCCCGGAGATCCGCGAGACCGCGGTGGACTCGGCGCTCCGGAACCGCGTGCTCGGCGGCCTCGCGGGGACCGTGACGTGGGCGACGTTCGCGAACGGCTTCGCGGACGCCGTGGGCCTGTGGGCCACGAACCCGAGCGTGCCGCGGTCCATCGGCCGGGCGGAGTGGGCGACGGTGCGCGAGGTGCACGCCGGCCCTGCCGCCGAGACCCCCTTCGTGCCGGTGCTCCGCGAGGTGCTGGGCCATCCGGTGATGCGCTCCCTCCGCGTGCTTCGGGGGCCCGGGCTGGCCGTGCTGGAGCCCCTGGTCGAGGCTGGGCTCCGGCTCGACGCGGTGGGCGTGGGCGATCTCGGCGTCGACCTCGGTGCGGGCCCGCGCCTGGCGGCCTTCCTGGAGGCCGCTCGCGCCGCGCACCTCGACCTGATGCAGTGCGTCCTGGCGCCCACCGACCTGCCGCACGAGGCGCTCCGCGGCGTGCGCAGCCTGGCGGTCCAGACGCCCCACGACCTCGCACAGTGGCTCGAACACCTCGATCCCACCGACGTGGCGGTGCTGCTGCCGGCTCCGACGCAGGGGCGTGCCGAGGCGGAGTGGCGCTTCACGCGCGGAGCGGACGGGCGCCTCTCGGTGCTCGAGGTGAGCCCCATGTACGCGGGCGGGCGTCCGCCGATCCGCGCCTGGCCGACGGCTCCGGTGGTCGCTGCGCTCGGTGCGCTCGCGGGGCGCCTCACGGCGTTCCGCTTCACGGATCTCGGTCCGCTGCCCGGATTCGTGCGCTACCAGGGCCGCACGCGCCCCATCGAGGACTTCGAGCGGGACGCCGTCCTGGCGGCCGTTCCCGCGGGCTGCGCGGTCGGGTAGTCACCCGAGGGCGGCGAGGCGCCCTGCACACAGGTCGCGGAGCCGCCCGACCGCGGCTCGTGTGGAGGACGGCGCCTCCGTGGCGAGGTCTGCGGCGAGGGCCGAGAAGGCCGCGAAATCGGGGTCCGTGAAGCCTTCGATCGCTTCCAGCTCGTCGTGGAGGGCGTTCGCGCGGGTCGCGAGCTCGTCCCAGCGACCGAGTCCCGCGAGCGCGGTGATGCGCATCTGCTCGACGGCGAGGCGGGCGATGGCGAGGCGACGGACCCGCGGGTCGAACGCGATGCGCTGCGCCTCGGAGAGCGCCGAGGCCCACGCGCCGCCGCGGAGGTCGTTGGCCAGCACGTTCACGTCGAGCATCACCATGTCGTAGTTCGGCAGCTCCGCCGCGATCGCGCGGGCCCGGTCGAGGTGCACGCGGGCCTGCTCGGGGTCGCCGTGGCGGCTCAGCGTCTCGCCGAGCATCGCCTCGAGCGCGACTTCGACCGCAGGGCGCGGGCAGACCGCGATCCCCGCAGTGAGCGCCTCGACTGCCGCGTCCAGCTCCTGCCGGTAGGAGTGGATCCGCCCGATCGTCAGGTACGCGTAGCCCCGGTTCTCGTCGCCCTGCGAGAGTTCGAGCGCGCGTCGGGCCAGGGGGAGCGCAGCAGCGGGGTCCCCGATCGACACGAGCTGGCTCGCGCAGGCCTGGAGCGTGGAGGCGCGCCCCGCGGCGTCTCCGGAGCGCTCGATGACCGCCTGGGCCCGCTCCAGCGCCTCCCGCGTGCGGTCGTGGTCGCCTTTGTACCGGTAGGCCGTGGCGACGCGGATCCAGAACTCGGCGCGGTGGGAAGGGCTCGCATGGGGGAGGGCGGGTCGGCACCGCTGGATCAGCGCGAGCGCTTCGTCGACCTGCCACGTGTCGACGTGAAGCATCGAGAGGTGATTCCAGGCGTTCCAGCGGATGTCCCACGCATCTTCGAGGCCCTCCGTGGCGGCCTCGGCGCGGCGGACGAGCTGGAGCGCGGTCCCGTAGTCGGCAACGGCCCGGGCCGCGGTGGCGGCCTCGATCAGGGCCACCGCACCGGCGCGGGGCTCTCCGGCGGCGTGGAGGAGCAACCCCCGCCAGCGGTGATCGGCCGGGAGCAGGGCGAGGAGCGCGCGTGCCGCGTCGCGGATGCCGCCGCGGAGCGCGTCGTCGACGAGGGCATCGGGCCCGACGGTCGGGTGGAGGACGATGGTGGCGCGGTCGTCGCGGGTCTCGAGCTCCACGGCGCCCGTGTCGACGAGTCGGAAGACCGATGCCCAGTCCAGGCGGACGCCGCCCTGGGCGCACGCCCGCTCCCAGAGCGTCGCGTCGAGCCTCCCACCCGCGAGGGCGACGAGCTGGAGGGCCCGCTGGAGATCCGGGTCCGCGGGAGGCGGCTCGCCCGGGACCAACTCGAATCCCAGCGGCCCATGGTGCAGGCGGTCGGCCGCGACCCAGCCCCGCACCTGCCCGACAGCGCGTCCCGGCATGCCGTCCGCATCGTGGACGACGCGGGCGTTGAGCTCCACGTGCAGGCCGAGGAGCTGGCGGAGCAGGTTGCCGACGTCGCCGGTCCCGAGCGCGCGGACGACCAATTCCTCCCAGAGGTCCTCGGGCAGGCGTCGCACCAACCGCTGCGGGACCGCCTCTGCGGTGACGAGCCAGAGCAGCGGCCCCACGTGCCCGGCGACGAGGTCCCCGAGCGCCGACGCGGTCAGCGGGTCGTCCACGTCGTCCAGCACCATCACGGCGGGGCCGTCACCGCGCCACCGCGCGATCGCGTCGGTCGAGGCGCCTCCCCAGACGGCCTCCACCGCGGCGAGCCCGGTGAGGTCGAGCGTCGCGGCGTCCCACCGGCCGAGCCCGAGCCGCGCGACCTCCTGTCCGAGGGTGTGGGCGATCCGGCTCCGCCCCACGCCGGACTCCCCCGTCAGGACCACCACGTACGGAGCGCCCGTCCGGACGACCTCGCCGAAGCGCTCCCACAGGGACGCGAGCATCGCGGAACGCCCGACGAGACGGGGCTCGCGGTGGGGGAGGAGCGCGAGCCCGGCGTCGAGGAAGCGCACGTCCCGCCCCGGTGCCGCTTCGGGCACCCAGGCGGCGGGGGTCGGGTCCCACGGCGCGCCATCCGCGAGATGGACGAGCCGGTGCAGCGCCTCGGCGGCGCTCTGCGGGCGCTCCGACGGCTCCTTGCGGAGCAGGTCGCGCACCAGCCCCTCGAGCCCCTCGGGGACCGCGAAGCGCGGCTGGAACGGCGGCAACGGCGCTTCGACGTGGGCCACGAAGAGCTCGGACGGCTCGCCGAAGAAGGGCTGGAAGCCGGTCGCGAGCTCCCAGATCATGCAGCCGAGGCTGTACAGGTCGGTGGGCGGGCCCTGCTTCTCGGGCTGTCGCTGCACGACCTCGGGCGCGATGAACCCGGGCGATCCGACGAGGACACGGGAGCTCGACGCCCCGACGCGCGCGACCCCGAAGTCGGCGAGCTTCGCGATGCCCGCGTCGTCGAAGAGCACGTTGCCCGGCTTGATGTCGCGGTGGAGGACCTTGCGCGCGTGGGCGTGGGCGAGCGCTGCGAGCACCTCGCGCAGCGCCCGGTCGAGCGTCGGCCAGTCGGTGACGCCCTCGAGCGTGCCGCCTCCACACCACTCCAGGGCGAGCCACCGGTCGCCCCCGTCGAGCACCCCCGTGTCGACGATGCGCACGATGTTCGGGTGGTCGAGGGTCGCGGTGGCCCGGATCTCCGCGTCGTGGAAGGCCTGGATGCGGGGGTTCTCGTGGTGCGGCAGGCGCTTGATGGCCACGGGAGCGCCGGTGGAGACGTGCTCGCCGCGCCACACCTCGCCCATCGCACCGGCGCCGGCGGGCGCGACCCAGCGGTAGCCCTCGATCGGCGGGGGTGGGTTCACGAGGGCAGCGTATCCCTCGTGCGTTCGTTGCACCCGGAGGAACAGTGCACCGTCCGCAAGGCGCTGAATCCCGCGATAAGGCCATGGGTCTGGAGGCAATCATGGCCGACTCCGTCATCGAGGTCCTGAAGCTCGGCGGCCCGCCGTGGCAGACGTTCGACCCCTTCCTGTTCTGCGTGCACCACGACGACGGGTACCCGACGGGCAACGCGAACTGCGGCCCGAATGCGTCGCTCTCCGGCCGCAACATCGGGCAGGACTTCGCGGGCAAAGACGGCTGGAACATGTACCACGGTGACGTGGTACCGGGGTTCCCGGCCCATCCGCACCGCGGGTTCGAGACGATCACGCTCGCCCGGCGCGGGTTCATCGACCACTCCGACTCGCTCGGCGCCCGGGCGCGGTTCGGCCGCGGCGACGTGCAGTGGATGACGGCCGGCAAGGGCATCGTGCACTGCGAGATGTTCCCGCTGCTCGACCAGGACAAGCCCAATCCCGTCGAGCTGTTCCAGATCTGGATGAACCTGCCGGCCAGCGACAAGATGGTCGACCCGTACTTCACGATGTTCTGGGCGCACTCGATCCCGCGCGTCACGAAGACCGACGCGGCGGGCAACCACACCGACATCACCGTGATCGCGGGCGCTTTCGACGGTCTCGCCGTGCCCGCCCCGCCCCCGAACAGCTGGGCGTCGCGCCCGGATGCCGAGGTCGCGATCTGGACGGTCTCGATGGAGGCCGGCGCGCGCGTGACGCTCCCGACCGCGTCGAAGGGCGTGAACCGCACGCTGTACTTCGTCACGGGCGGCGAGGTGAAGATTGACGGCGCGTCGCTGAAGAAGGGCTACGCGGCGCGGGTCCGGCCCGAGGTGGCGAACGAGCTGGTGAACGGCGCCACACCGAGCGAGGTGCTGGTGCTGCAGGGCCGTCCGATCGGCGAGCCGGTCGCGCACTACGGGCCGTTCGTGATGAACACGCGGGCCGAGCTCGAGCAGGCGTTCGACGACTACCGGCGGACGCGGTTCGGCGGCTGGCCGTGGGATCGCAACGACCCCATCCACGGCCGTGACGACGGGCGCTTCGCGGCGCACGCGAACGGCCGGAAGGAGCGTCCGGCGTAGCTCTCGAGCCGGAGCCGGAGCCGGGAGCCGGGAGCCGGGAGCCTTGAGCTGTGGAGCTTCGGGCTCTCTCGATCCCCGATCGCTTGGCATCTCGCAGATGACGCAGATGGACGCAGATGACGCGGAGGGAAGGCCACCGGCGGGGCGGGCTCTCGCCGTGCCCCGATCGTGGGAGGGGTCCTGGAACCCGACCGGTAAGCGGGGGCTCACCAGAGCAGCCCGAACCGCCGCCGTCCTGCGCTGTGGATCTCTGTGGACCGCTGTGCGCGATCGACCTGCCGATCCGTCTCCGGTTACGCGCCTTGATGGTGGTGGCAGCACGCGATGGCGAAGCATAGAGCCCGGTCGAACTTCACATCCGGCGCACAGAGTGTCTGCGAGTTTCACACCTCGGGGTGTGCGACCACCCGGAACGGGGAACGCCGCGACTCCGACCAAGACTTTCTCGGCGTTCATCCGTGAGGGAGTCTGCCCGCCGACGGCTCGGTGTGAAACTCACCGAGGCTCTGCGTCCGGACTGTGAAATTCAGCCGGGCTCTGTGTCTGGGCTGGCCGGGTCGGTCGGCACCTCTCCCCGACCCACCGAGGTGGACGGAAGGATGTTGGCCGGTCCACTCACCCGAGCAGCCCGAAACGACGGCCTGCTCTGGTGAATCCCGGATCCGGTCCGCAAGGAGGCCCGCTCTGCCGACCCGAACACCGAGTCGCCCCTCACAACGCCCGGACGCTGCGGGTGGACTCTACGGTGCCTTGGGGACGCGAAGACGCTCGACCCGCGACGCCCTCGTTTCTGCGTCATCCGCGTCCTTCTGCGTCATCTGCGTGATGCGGATCCCGCTCGCTCCCGCGCGTGCCTCCGGGCTCCAGGCTCCAGGCTCCAGGCTCCGGGCTCCGGGCTCCGGGCTCCAGGCTCCGGGCTCCGGGCTCCGGGCTCCCGGCTACCGACCCTGCACCTGGAGCACGACGCCGTTCCGCGGGCGCAGCGTGACGGCGGGCACCAGATCCGGCGCGTAGCCGGGGACCGCGGCGACCCAGCGCTGCTGGAGGAACGTCGCGAGCACCAGCATCGCCTCCATGTTCGCGAAGTGGTTCCCCACGCACACGCGCTCTCCGCCGCCGAACGGGAAGTACGCCATGCGCGGCAGATCGGCGGTCTCGCCGTTCGTCCACCGCTCCGGACGGAAGCGCGAGGCGCCCGTCCACCAGCGCGGATCGCGGTGCACCACCCACTGCGACGCGACGGCCTGGGCCCCCGCGGGGATCACGCCCTCCGAGAGCTCGATGTCCTCGAGCGCTTCGCGGCCCGTGGCCCAGGCGGGCGGGTAGAGCCGCAGGGTCTCCTTCAGGACGGCGTCGAGCTGCGGCATGCGGCGGAGGTCGGCCATCGTCGGCGTGCCGTCGAGCGCGTCGACCTCGGCCAGCACGCGCTCCTGGACCTCCGGGTGCTCGGCCAGCATCCACAGCGCGAACGACACGGCGAGCGCGGTGGTCTCGTGGCCGGCGAGGAACAGCGTGACGAGCTCGTCGCGCAGCTCGAGGTCGCTCATGCCGTGGCCCTGGTCGTCCCGCGCGGCGAGCAGGCGGCACAGGAGGTCGTCGGCATCGCCGCGCGTGCGGCCCTGGTCGACGAGGTGCATCACGAGCGCGTCGAGCTCGGTGCGCACGCGCTCGACCTTCGCGCGGTGCGGGCCCGGCAGCCAGTCGGGGACGAAGCGCCAGAAGGTGCGCTGCTCGACCTCGAACGCGCCCATGAGGTCTGCGAGCAGCGACCCCACGCGGCCGGCCTCGCCGCTCGGCTCGGCGCCGAACAGCGTGCGGATGACGATGTCGAGCGTGATGGCCGCGGAGAGCTCGTGCACGTCGAGCGTTCCGGGCTCCGGCATCCGCTCGGCCGTGCTGCGCACCATCGCATCGGCGTATCCGGCGAGGTGGCGCGGCTGGAACGAAGGCGCGATGGCCCGCCGCTGGCGCTTCCAGTGCGCGCCTTCGCTCGTGAGCAGGCCGTTGCCGAGCACGCCGGAGAGCTCGCGGGTCACGGTGTCCTTCCGGGTCTTGTCGCGCTGCCGGACCCAGACCTCTTCGATGAGGTCGGGCCGGCTCACGACGTACACGCGCCGCCGCCCCACCTTGAACCGCGCGAGATCCCCGTAGCTGCGCGCGATCCGCGGCAGGGAGACGAGCGGGTCGTACCCCACCATCCACGGGCTGCCGACGACGGGCAGGCCCTTCGGACCGGGGACGGCATCGACCTGTGCGGAGCGGGAGTGGGCCTGGACCATCGGAGCCTCCTGGGATCTGCTCTCAACGTAGGGCGTCGCGATGGGGTAGGGTACTCGCCCTGGTCTCAGGTTTCGGAGGCGCCGCAGTGCCGCGCAAGAGCGACCGTAGAACGCCGAGTCAGCGCCGCGCGAAAGAGTCCGTCGACGCGATCGTCGAGGCCTGTGCTCAGGTTCTGGTGCAGCACGGGTGGGAAGCCACGACCACGAACCACATCGCCGAGCGCGCGGGGGTCAGCGTCGGCACGCTCTACCAGTACTTCGCCAACCGCGAGGCCGTGCTGGAGGCCGTCCGCGACCGCGTGATGCAGGAACAGCTCGCCGCGGTCGCCGAGGTGTCGTCCCAGGTGCTCCAGACGCGTCCCGACTTCGACGACGCCATCGAGCGCCTCGTCGACACGGTGTTCGCCGTCGTGGGCGTCCGTCCCGGCCTGGTGCGGATCCTCATCCTCGACGCCCCCTCGCCGGACTTCCTCCAGATCGACCGCATCTGGAAGGAGCGCATGATCCAGCTCGTGCGCGCCGCGCTCTATTCGGGCACCGACCGCATCCGACCCGGCAACGTCGACCTCATGGCGACCCTGCTCGTCGGTGCGATCTGGGGCGTGATGCGCGATGTCGTCGCGCACCGCCCCGACCTGCTCCAGGCGCCAGACCTCAGGCGGGAGATCCACCTGTTGGTGGCGCGCTTTCTGGAGCCGTAGAGGCCAGCGGCGGCCTCCCCCGTGCCCAGCCGAAGGCGGTGCGCGTGCGCGTGCGCGTGCCCGATCTGGCGGCAGCGGTGTCCGGCCGTCTAGGTGCCCGCTGAGAGCGCGCTCCCGACGACCCGAAGCGGGAATGGGAACGCGCACGCGCACGCGCACGGGAGGAGCCTCGTACGCGCTACGCGCGACGGGCTCCTAATCGTCGATGCGCTCGAGGCAGACGCCGTCGCCCAGGAAGTGCACGCTGTTGATGTTGTTCGAGTCGCACGTCTGGTCGGCGGGCAGGTCGTTGTGGAGCTGCGGGCAGGTCGTCCAGATCTCGCAGTAGTGCGTCATCACGAGCGTGTTGGGGCCGGCGTCGAGCCAGAACGTGCCGAGGTAGGTGCGCGCGCCCGGCGGCGAGCCGGAGTTGTCGGCGTCCACGACGACCCACTCGTCGCCACAGTTGCCGACGAGCGGCAGGCCGTCGGGGCTCGTCGCGTTCTGGACGCGGAAGAACGCGCTCTCGTTGTGCTGGTTGGCGCCCGACTCGACGATGGGCGTGTTGAACACGTCGTACCAGCCGGCCGCGGGGGCCTCGAGGATCCCGGAGGCCTCGGTGGGCGCGGAGCCGTTGGCGCCGACCCAGATCTCCGCCGAGTCGAACGTGGCGATGTCGTTCGCGTCGCACTCGCTCGTAGGGTGCTCTTCGGGGAGGTCGCCCGGGGGCGGGTCCTCGGGATCGCCGTTGGACCAGGTCCCGTCCTCGCCGCGGTTTCCGCCGTTTCCGCCGTTTCCGCCGTTTCCGCCGTTTCCGCCGTTTCCGCCGTTTCCGCCGTTTCCGCCGTCGGTGGCCGTGCCGCCCGTGCCGCCGGGATTCGCGATGTCGACGTGGATGGACGGGGGGGCGTCGTGGTCTTCGGACGCCTGCCACGTCGGCCCGCCGAACGTGCCGTCCGCCGCGGCGTCGTCGCCGTCGTCGAGCGGGTTGTTGCGGGACGGATCGGCGTCGAGGCCGTATTCGGAGCAAGCGGTGAGAGACAGGGCAAGCAACAGACTCATGGGTCCTCCAGGCGACGGTCGATGTACGCGTTCTGGAGAGCCCACGGTCCTGAAACTTCCTTACAAGACCGATGTCCGTCTATAAACACCGGCCGGAGGTCTCCTGGCGCGTCTCCGTGCCATCGCCGCTCGTCTGAACGGCCTGTTCCCCCTCACCGCCACGGGCTTCGTCGTGCTCTTCGGCTCGGTCGCGGCGCTCGTGCCGTTCGGGATGTGGCGGGAGGACCGCGTGCTGCTCGTGGCCGGGGTCGCGGGGCTGTTGCTGCTCGCCGTCTGCCTCGCGCTCACGCTCGTGGCGGCCGTGTGGACGTTCCTGCACACGCGGGCGAGCGAGCCGCCGCCGCTCGAGCTGCGCGTCGGGAGCCCCGGCCGAACGGGCTTCGAGCTGTGGACGCCCCTCTGGCTGCCGCTCGTCGACGTGCGGTGGACGATGGAGGCGCCGGACGTCGAGCTCCGCCTCGTCGCGCGTGGCCGGGCGCTCGTCGAGCAGTGGACGGCGCGGCGCCGGGGCCGTCCGGAGCGCGTCGTGCGCTGGTTCACCGCCGGGGATGCCTTCGGGCTCACGTCGCTGTCGTTCCCCGTCGAGAGCCGCCAGGCCATCCGCTTCGTGCCGGACGAGGGCGCGCTGCGCCAGGTCGAGGTGGTGCGCGGGCTCGCTTCGGGCGACCAGATCGCGCATCCGGAGGGCCGTCCGGAAGGCGACCTGATGGACATCCGCGCCTACGGGGACGGAGATCCGATCCGCTACGTGCTGTGGAAGGTGTTCGCGAAGTCCCGCACGCTCGTGGTGCGCTCGCCCGAGCGGGCGCTCTCGCCGGTGCGGCGGACCGCTGCCTACCTCGTGGCCGGCGAGGGCGATCAGGCCGCGGCCGGCACCGCGAAGACCGCGTTCGAGTGCGGGGCCCTCGGCGACGAGTGGCGCTTCGGGGCCGACGCCTGCCACGAGGTCGCGAACGAGCGGCGCGGCGCCCTCGAGGTCGTGATGTCCTCGGCGGCGGGCAGCGCGGCGGCGTCGGGTGACGGCCTGGCGCGGTTCATCGCCGCGTCCGACAATCCGCGCCGGGTCGTCGTGTTCGCGCCCGCCGTGGCGGGGCCGTGGGTCGATCGGGTGCTGGATGTCGCGCGCACGACGAAGCTCGAGCTGGTCCTGTGTGCAGACGACGTGGTGCCGTCGACGGGCTTCGGGCTCACGGGCCTGCTGCTGAAGCCCGGCGAGCCCCCGAAGGCCGGCTCGGTCGTGGTGTCGCGCGACGCGCTCGCGGCCCTCGTGAAGCGGCTCGGCGGGGTGGGCACGGTGCGCGTGGTCGACCGCCGATCCGGCCACGTGTTCGGCGCCGCGCACCTCTCGCGCCTGACGGGGGCCGCGTGACCGACCGCGAGCTGGCTTCGTCGGGCTGGGACCGCGTCGTGGCGGGCCTCGCGCACCCCGTGCGCGGGGTGGCCTGGATGATCGCCATCGGCACGGCCGCCGGCCCGATCGGCGGTTTCTCGTGGGTCGTGATCGGCGCGATGGCCGTGGTCGTCGGGCTCGTCGCGGGCGAGGTCCTCGGGCGGGGGCGCGTACGGACGCCGTGGCTGGTGGGCTCCGCCGTCGGCGTCGTGCTCGTGAGCCTCGTGCTCCGCTGGATCCTGACGACCTTCGCGCTCGTCCCCGGCATCTTCGGCCCGGCGTTCACGCTGTGGGCGAGCCTGCTGCTCGGCCTCGGCACCGTGGTGGCCGTGGGCCTCGCGATGCTGCGCGTGCTCGGGCTCCGCGGCCCGGCGTACCAGGCGGTCGAGCTCTTCGGGCTGGGCGCGCTGCTCGCCAACGCCGTGGCGTCCCACCGCGACGGGTCCATCGCCCGTCCGCTGTGGCTGTCCGACCTCGCGTGGTCGTTCGGGGTCGACCCCGGCCGCGTGCTCCTCGCGGGAGGGGCCGTGCTCACGGGCCTCCTCGCCGCCCTGCTCCTGCTCGGTGCGACGCGGCGCAAGCCCGGTCCCGGGCTGCTCGCGCTCCCCGTGTTCGCGGTCCTCGCGTGGTTCCTGGCGAGCCACCTCCCCACGCTCGAACCGCCCGATCCGGAGCAGCTCTTCGCGGAGGCCGGTGGCGAGGAGGGCCAGGGCGGCGGCGGCGACGAAATCGGAGACGCACCGAAGCCGAAGCCCGGCGAGGGTCCCGCCCCGAAGCCGAAGCCCGGCGAAGGTCCCGCTCCGAAGCCGAAGCCCGGCGAGGGTCCCGACGCGCCGAAGCCCGAGCCCGGCGAGGGTCCCGACGCGCCGAAGCCCGAGCCCGGCGAGGGTCCCGACGCTCCGAAGCCCGAGCCCGGCGAGGGTCCCGACGCGCCGAAGCCCGAACAGGGCGAGCAGGGCGGGCAGCCCGACGCGAACGACCCCAACGGTCAGCCGCCCCCCGACGGCGACCCGACGTCCGGCGACCCGACGTCCGGCCAGCCCCAGGAGGGCGAGGACGACGCATCCGGAGCGAAGCCCCCCGACGAGCCGCCCGATCCGCTCGAGGGCGGAGGGGGGTCGAGTGGCAACAGCCCCGTCGCGGTCGTGCTGGTCGACGACGACTACGTCCCGCCGACCGGGTACTGGTACCTGCGCCAGGGCGTGCTGGTCGACTACAACGGCTCGCGGCTCGTCGAGTCCACGCTGCCCGGCGTCGACGACGACATCCTCGACCACTTCGCGGTGGGCGTCGAAGACCTCGCGTACCAGGCGCCGATCGACCATCGCGCCGTCGTGCACGGCTCGGTCTCGCTGCTCGTCGAGCACCCGAACCCGTTCGCTCCGGAGGCCGCGGTGCAGTACGCGCCGCGCGCCAACCCCAACCCGGCGCGCTTCGACCGCAGCTACAGCTTCGTGAGCCACGCCCTCACGGGCGAGTACAAGGACTTCGTGGGGCTCGGCGTCGGCGACCCCGCCTGGTCCGACGAGCTGCGCGCGCTCTACCTCGAGACCCCCGAAGACCCGCGCTACGCCGAGCTCGCCGAGCAGATCCGCACCGACTTCCTCGCCGGCGTCCCCGAGGAGCTGCACGACGATCCGTTCGTGCAGGCCGCGGGAATCACGCTCTGGATCGGCGAGAACATGAAGTACTCGAAGAAGGAGCGCCACGCCGACGTGGACGACCCCACCGCGGACTTCCTGTTCGGCAACCGCATCGGCTACTGCGTGCACACGGCCCACGCGAGCGTGTACCTGTGGCGCGAGCTCGGCATCCCCGCGCGGGTCGCGACGGGCTACGCGGTCGAGGAGACCAACCGGCGCGGCTCCACGATGGTCGTGCGCTCGGGCGACGCCCACGCGTGGAGCGAGCTGTACGTCACGGGCGTCGGCTGGGTGCCGCTCGACGTGACGCCCGCCGAGAACCTCGACGAGGGCGGCCAGCCCCCCGACGAGGACGAGAGCCAGATGCTCGGCGAGATGGCGCGCCACCAGCCCGACCAGCCCCAGGGCCCGCGTCCGGACTACTCCTGGATCTGGCGGGTGCTCGGCTACGGGACCGGCGGGCTGCTCTCGACGTTCGTGGTGGTGCTGCTGGTCGTGCACTGGGCGGCCAAGGCCTGGCGGCGCACCCGGCCGCTGTGGGCGGGGCGGAAGGCCCTGTCGCGCGTGGGCTATCGCGCCGCGCTCGACCTGCTCGCCGAGGCGGGCCTGGTGCGCGAAGCGGGCGAGACCCGCGAGGCGTTCGCGCGGCGGCTGTCGATGCCGGCGCTCGAGCAGATGACGGCGATGCACCTGCGCGGAGCGCTCGGCGCTCCCGGTGCCGCCGACGAGATGGGACGGAGCCGGGCCGAGTGGACCGGACTGCTGGCGCGGCTTCGCGTCGAGATCGCCGCTGCGCGGCCGTGGTGGCGGCGGTGGCTGGGGTTCGTCGACCCCACGAGCGTCTACCGGACACGCTAGGGAGGCAGAGTGGATCAGGACTTCGACCAGAGCGAGCACGTCACGCACGAGAAGGCGGCTCGCATCACGGATCTCGACGGTGCGAAGGGGGTCGTCGACCGCTTCCGCGCGAGGCTCGTGAAGTCGGTCGTCGGTCGCGACGACGTGATCGACCTCGTGATCACGGCCCTGTTGGCCGATGGGCACGTGCTCCTCGAGGACTTCCCGGGCTCCGGGAAGACCACGCTCGCCAAGGCGCTCGGCGACTGCATCGTCGACGACATGCCCGACGACGACATCGTCACCATCCGGCGCATCCAGTTCACGCCCGACCTGCTGCCCGGCGACGTGACGGGCACGACGATCTTCGACCCGAACACGAACCGGTTCTTCTTCCGTCCGGGGCCGATCTTCGCGCACATCGTGCTCGCCGACGAGATCAACCGGACCTCCCCGAAGGTCCAGTCCGCCCTGCTCGAGGCGATGGCCGAGAAGCAGACCACGGTCGACAACCGCACCCGCAAGCTCGATGCGTTCTTCTTCGTCATCGCGACGCAGAACCCGCTCGACCTGTCCGGCACGTTCCCGCTCCCCGCCGCCCAGCTCGACCGGTTCCTGTTCAAGATCCGGATGACCCACATCTCCCGTCAGGCCGAGCTCGATCTCCTCACGAACCTCAAGAACGTCACGCGCGGCGCGGCCAGCGACCTGCCGCGCATCACCCGCACCGAGGTCCTCGACGCCCGCGCGACGCTGAAGGAGAAGGTCCACATCGCCCGCGAGATCCACGAGGCGCTCGTCGACATCGCCGAAGCGACGCGCAACAACGATCGCGCCGTCCAGGGCGTCTCCACGCGCGCCCTCGTGCTGATGCTGCCCGCGCTGCAGGCCCGCGCGCTGGCCCAGGGCCGCGACTACGTCAGCAGCGACGACATCCAGGCGCTCGCCCCGTTCGTCTTCGCCCACCGCATCGAGCTCGCGCCGGGCAGCGGTTCCGCCGAGGACGTGGTGGCCGAGTGCTGCGCGAAGCCCCTCGAGTCCCTGTCGCGGAAGACGTTGAAGCGATGAGAGGGGATCGGGGAAGGAGCGCGCTCGCCGGCGCGGTCGGTGTTGCAGGGGCGGGTGGACCGTGGACCGTAGACCGTGGACCGGAGGGCGCTCCTGGTGGGCCCGTCTCTTCCGATCCCCGCACCGGGGGGGGGAAAGAGCGTGCCCCTTCGGAGGCCTCCATCGGTCCACGGTCCACGGTCCACGGTCCACGTAGGAGAGCGCTCGCCCCTTCCACGATGTGCACGGGTCCACGGTCCACGGTCCACGGTCCACGTCGGAGAGCGCTCGCCCCTTCCACAACGCTCCCCTTCGCCGTCGCGCTCTTCGCCGCAGCGCTGACCGCGTCGGCCCCGGCGATGGCCACCTCCGCGGAGGCGCTCGAGAGCCTGCGTGCCGAGAAGTCGCTCACGGCGCGGCGCCTGGCCGAAGAGGCGCTGGCAGCGGATCCGGACGACTTCGTCGCGCACTACGTCGTCGCCGAGGTGTACTGGAACGAGGACGGGAACCTGCCGCGCGCGCTCCACCACTTCGAGCGGGCGGACCGGCTCTACACGCGGAACAAGGACTCGCTCGACGCCGAGGCCTGGCGGACCCACTGGTACGTGCTGCGCGGCAAGGCGTTCGTCGCGGAGAGCATGGAGGAGGCGGACCTCTTCCTCGACACGGTGGAGGAGTACAACCGGCTCTACAGCCCCAAGCTGGCGGGCGAGACGGGCTGGGTGCTGATGAAGGAGGAGCGCTTCGCGGAGTCGCGGGCGGTCGCGGAGGCCGCGCTGGCGTCGGACGACGAGTGGCAGCAGTCGCTCGGCTACAACGTGCTCTGCGCGCTCGAGGCGAAGATCCGGAACCGCGAGGCCGCGAAGGACGCGTGCATGGCGAGCCTGGAGCACGGTCGCTCCACGTCGGGGGACGTGGTGGTCGACGCGTACAACGCCAGCACGACGACGATCGCGGTGTTCGACTTCGAGACGACCGAGGCGCTGCTGAAGGAGTCGGCGCGCAGCGGGACGGGCCGCACGACGAGCCCGTACAACGCCCTCGCCGCGCTCTACCTGTCGGAGGGACGCGGGGCCGAGGCGGTCGGCGCGATCCAGAGCATGCAGGCCTGGCGCCACGCCCAGAAGCCGCCCGACCGCGCCCAGTCGCGCGCCGGCGCCGACGCGACGCTCGCGATGGTGCTGCTCGTCGCGGGGGAGGCCGACAAGGGGATGGAGGTCATCGAGCGCGCCCTGAAGCACCCGGACCGCCGCGCCGCCACGTCGACCTCGCACGGCGCGACGCTGGGCGCGCACACGCTCATCCATCTCGCCATGCGCAGGCTCGCCGCGGAGCGGGCCGCCGAGCAGGCCGCGCTGGACGGCTTCGTCGCGCGGACGTGGCACTGGACGGGCTCCTGGCTGCCCGATCCGGCGATCTGGGAGGACCACACGACGCTCGGCGGGCTCCTCACGGACCGCGAGCTGCTGGAACGCTCGCTCGCGCCCTACGAGGACGACGGCCTGTCGCCGGCGCCGTGGATGATCGGGGATCTGGTCGGGGTCCTCGGGCCCGGCGTGATGCAGGCGGCCGTCGACCGCGGGCGCACGCTCGACGCGTTCCCCGCCGTGCAGGCCTACTACGACGCGATCGAGACGGAGGTCGCCTGGGCGCGGGGGCAGTCCCGCACCCTCGAGCTCGCGCAGCGCGCGCTGGACGGCCTGCCCAAGGAGGAGGTGCTGCTCAGGGCCCGCGTGGCGGCCCTCGCGGCGGACCATGCGTGGGGCCGCGGCGACCCGTCGTCCTTCGGGCTGTACGAGCGGGCGCTGCAGCTCGACCCGAGCTCGATGCGGCGCCTCGGGCTCGCACTGCCGGCGACCGTCCAGGACAGCGGATCCGCCGTGGACCGCGAAGCCGCCGCGATGCTCCGGCGCTCGCCGCGGCTCCGCAACGACCGGTCGGGCTTCGTGGTGGACGTGAACGGCGGGCGGATCTGCCTGATCTCACCGCTCGGCGCGAAGCTCGGCTGCCACTCCGGTGACGGGAAGGGCGAGGCGTACGACCAGGCGCGGTCCGCCGTCCAGGCCTTCCACGACGGGGCTTTCGCGCTTCCGCTCGGTCTGAGGCTCATCGACATGAAGTCGCTCGACGGCACCACACGGCTCGACGCCGAAGCCCGCAAGGACGCCCTCCAGCAGGTGCTCGGCGGGCTCTGATGGCGAAGCGCGTCGATCCCGACACCCTCGTCGAGCGCGGCCTCCGCCGCGAGGAGAAGGGCGATGTGGCCGGCGCCGAGGCGCTGTACCGCCAGGCCCTCGCGAAGCGGCGCGACCACGCCGGAGCGCACACCCAGCTCGGCGGGCTGCTCGCCCAGTCCAGCCGCTTCGACGACGCCCTGCCGCACCTCCAGGCCGCCGCGGCGCTCCTCCCGGAAGACCCCTCGATCCTCAACAACCTCGGCCACACGTACCGGGAGCTGGGCCAGCTCCCGTCGGCGCGCGACGTGTTCGCGGCGCTGGCCGCCCGGGAGCCGTCGGTCCACGCGCTCTACGGGCTCGGCGTCGTCCACCAGCAGCTCGGCGAGCTCGAGCCCGCGCGGTCCGCGCTGCAGCGCGCCCTGGAGCACGACGCCGGGTTCTATCCGGCCCGCTCGGCGCTCGCGGCCGTCGAGGAGCTGCTGGGCCGTCCCGACCGGGCGATCCAGGAGCTCACCCGCATCCTCGCGGACCACGGGCCGCTGGCGAAGGTCCGGTGCCGGCTCGGCGTGCTCCAGGTGCTGTACGGCAACGCGACCGTGGGCGCGGCCATGCTCGCGGGGGCCCTCGTCGACGACCCGGACGACGCCATCGCGACGCACATGCTCGCCTCGGTGCGCGGGGACGGGGCCGCGCGGCCTCCGGACCGCTTCGTCGCCGACCTGTTCGACGCGTTCGCCGAGGGGTACGACCACCACCTGGCCGACGTGCTCGAGACCCGCGTGCCGGCGCTGGTGGCGGCGATCCCGGGGCTCGGCGGGTCGGTGCTCGACCTCGGCTGCGGCACGGGCATGGCGGTGCGTGCGCTCGGCGACCGCGTGGAGCGGGCCGTCGGCGTGGACCTGTCGCCACGCATGGTCGCGATCGCCCGGTCCAGCGGGCTCTACGCGTCCGTGAGCTGCGCCGGCATCGAGGAATGGCTCGCGCAGGATCCGGGGTCCTTCGACACGGTCCTCGCCGCGGACGTGCTCGTGTACGTCGGCGCGCTGGAGTCGCTGTTCGCCGCGGTCCGCCCGGTGTGCGCGGGCGCCTTCGTGTTCACGACCGAGACGCTGGAGGGCGAAGGGTTCCGTCTGCTCCCGTCCGGCCGCTACGCGCACGCCGAGCGGTACGTCCGTGACGCCGCGGCGGCGGCGGGCTTCGCGGTGGCCTCGTCCGACGCGGCACCCCTGCGAAAAGAGCGGGGGGACTGGATTCAGGGGCGGATCTGGGTGCTGCGCCCGGCGTGATACGGGAGCCTCGATGCTCTTCGCCCTGCTGCTCACCGCCCTGGCTGCACCTCCACCCGACGGCGAGGCGCGGCTCCGCGAGGCTGCGGGCGAGGTGTTCGCCTTCGAGACCTCGGGATTGCTGCAGGGGTCGAAGCTCCTCGAAGGCGAGTGGGGCGTGCCGGTGGCGCTCGAGCACCACGCGCCTCCCGACGACGACCCCCACGACGCGGAGCCGTGGCCCGGTCGCCACGCCTGGCCTGGCGCGCGGGTCCGGATGCCGGCGCCCGGCGCGCGCCCGTCGCGGCGCGGGGTCGAGCGCCTCGTCCGGCAGGTGAACGCCGCCCCCGACGCGTGCGTGCGTTTCGAGGTCCGCCCGATGGGGCCCGGCTTCGCGATCGTTCCCCGCGAGCGCCGCGAGCACGGAACCTGGCAGCCGGTCGTCCCCGTGCTCGATGCGGCGATCACGGTCCCCGCAGACCGTGCGGCGTTCGTTCGGGCCGACCAGGTCGATCTCGCGGGCCTCCTCGCCCATGCGCTCACCCGCGCAGGGCACGCCACGGCCGCCACGGAGCCCTTCTGGGTCGATGACGCCGTGCTGACCGCGGGAACCCGTCCCGCCCGTGCCTTCCTGGAGGAGGCCTCGGTGGCGCTCGGCGGCCGGATGGGCTGGAAGCTCGTGTGGCACGACTCGGGGAGCTACCTGTTGCGACCACACCGCCTGGACGGGTTCGCCGTGGGGGAGCCCAGCCGCGAGCTCATCCGGTCGGGCGCGCTGGAGCCTCGGCGCAGAAAGCGCGGGTGAACGGTCGAATCCGGTACTCCACACGGGCGTGTTAGGATGCATTCCGCCGGTTGCACGGTCGGAGGCGCGTTCAGAGCCTGGTTCGCCGGATCGCTGGATTCCTGCTCCTCTTCCCGGTCGCCTGCGGCGGCGCGGGCGAAGCCGTCGACCCGCTCGGCGAGTGCTCGACCGAGCTGCAGCTCGACGTCTGTGACGGCGACGCCTACGACCTCGACTGGATCGTCGAGACCGGCAAGCTGCGCGTGGCGCTCGCGAGCGACCCCACGTCGTGGTTCCTCGACGGCAGCCGCGTGCGCGGCTTCGAGCACGACCTGCTCGCGGGCTTCGCGCGCTCGAAGGGCCTCGAGCTGCAGCTGTTCGCCGAGCCCACGGTCGAAGGGCGGCTCGCGGGCCTGCGCGAGGGCCGGTACGACGTGGTCGCGGGTCGGCTGCAGGCGCTCGCCGAGCCGGGTATCGCGTACGTCCCGGTCTCCGAGAGCCGCCGCGTCGTGGTGCAGACCGTCGAGGACGTGAACGCGGGCCTCGCGGTCGAAGACCCCGAAGACCTCGTGCTGCACGTGGTGCGCGTGGTCGACCTGTCGGGGAACCGCGTGGCCGTGCAGGATCTCGGCCTCGGCGTCGATCTCGAGGTCTACGCCGACGGCACGCTGCTCGAGACCCTGGTCGACGACCTGGTCCAGGAGGGCGGAGCGCTGGTCGCCCGCGCCGACCTCGTCGAGCCGCTCGTCGACGAGCACAACCTCGTGATCGGCCCCGCGCTGCCGGGCGTCTCGGGTGCCCAGCTCGGCGTCCGCGAAGGCGCGCTGGCGCTGCGCTACAGCCTCGAGAACTGGCTCGAGGCCAACGAGCGCACCGTCGAGCGGGCGCGCGAGCGGTACATCGAAGCGCGTGTCCGCCCCCGCCGTCCGCAGGTCTCGGCGTACGACCCGCTCTTCCGAAGCCATGCGACCCGCATCGACTGGAGCTGGACCCTGCTCGCCGCGCAGGCCTGGAAGGAGTCCCGCTTCGAGCCCGGCGCCCGCTCACCGGCCGGCGCGCTCGGCCTGATGCAGATCATGCCGGCCACCGCGGGCGAGCTCGGCATCGAAGACCCCGGCGACCCCGAGCAGTCGGTCCGCGGCGCGGCGAGCTACCTTCGGCGCCTCGACCGCTACTACGCGAAGCAGCTCGACGACCCCGACGCCCGCCTCCCGTTCGTGCTCGCGGCGTACAACGCCGGCATGGGCCACGTCGACGACGCCCGCCGCCTCGCCGAGGCCAACGGCCACGACTCCGCCTCGTGGGACGCCGTCGCGCCGTGGATGCTCGCCCTCGCCGACCGCACCTGGAACCGGCATCCCGTGGTCCGCAACGGCTATTGCCGCGGCACCGAGCCCGTCGCCTACGTCGAGGACATCCTGAATCGGCGGGACATCTACGAGGCGCTGTTGGTGGAGCGATAGGCGCTCTCGTGGGTGAGCGTTCGTGGACCGGCGGGCGCTCTCGAAGGCGGGTATTGGGTATTGGGTATTGGGTATTGGATATTTGGTTTCGAACGGCACTTTCACGCGTGTGCCGGTAGGACGACACCCGACACCCGACACCCGACACCCAACACCCGACCGGCGAGCGTCGCGAGCCGGATGAACGCTAGATAGGGCAATCCTGCTCGAGCACCAGGCTCGTCCCCGGGAACAGGTCGCAGGTCCAGTCGCCGCGGTCGCAAGCGGTGCGGTAGGCGACCGTGTCGCCGCAGCAGACGCTGTCCTCGACGCCGCACACGGTCTCCGGGACGCAGCAGGCCTCGATGACCGAGCCGCAGGTGTCGCTCGCGACGGAGAGGGCGCCGTCCACGAAGAAGCAGCCCGAGATGGGCGCGCAGAGGCCGCCGCGCTCGGTACACGTGTCCCCGGTGGGCTGCTCGGCGGGCGGACGGCAGCACACGCCCGGCCCGTCGTCGAAGACGCAGTCGCCGGCGAAGGAGGGGAGGGGCGTGCCGCCCTGGGGCGCACAGGTCCCGGAGCCGAGGCAGATGCCCCCGGCGGCCTTGCAGTCGGCGAAGTCGGTGTCGGTGTCCGCGTCGGTGTCGGCATCCGAGTCCGTGTCGGCGTCGGAATCCGTGTCGGAGTCGGCATCCGCGTCGGTGTCGGTGTCGGTCTCGGAGGGCGTGGGCGTGCCGCCCTTGCAGGCGACCAGCAGGAGCAGGAGCAGGGTGCGGGACATCTCAATCCTCCGTGTGCAGGCGTTCGAGCTCCAGATCGCAGGCGAGCACGCTGTCGCCGTCGCCGTTCACCCAGTCCAGCGTGCCCTCCAGCACGAGCCACTCGTCGTCGACGGTCGCTTCGAACGCGTAGTTGCGGGTGTTCCCGCCGGCATCCTCGGGGTCGCGGTCGAGGGCGCCGGCGACCGTCGTGCCGTCCTCGCTCACGGTGCCGTCGCGGATCGTGCCGCGCTGGACGGTGTCGAGGGTGCCGAACAGGCCGAGATCGACGTGCAGGTCGAGGAAGAAGACGCCTTCGAGAGCCCCTGTGGCCGGCGTGGCATCGAGGATGGCATCGGTGTCGATGACCTCGTCGTTCTCGCAGATCGCGCGTCCGCCCCAGCCCCCGTCGAGCGTCGGTGGGGGCGTGCAGGCCACGAGCAGCAGGGCTCCACAGCTCACGAACAGGCGCATCTCGGCCTCCTCGGCGAGGGTACACCCGAATGCCCGGCCGCGGAGTCGTTAGAGGGGCGGCCGGAGGGTCCATGACCGAGCCCGAGATCGTCGTCCAGGACCGCGAAGAGCTCGCGGAGCTGCTCACCGAGGCCGTCGAGGTCGAGCACAACCTGATGTGCTGCTACCTGTTCGCCGCGTGGTCGCTGAAGTCCGGCACCCACGAGGGCCTCACCGACGAGCAGGCGCAGGCGGTGGCGCGGTGGCGCGCGGCGCTGGTGCACGTCGCCATCGACGAGATGACGCACTTCGCCCTCGCGAACAACCTGCTGGTCGCGATCGGCGGGCGTCCGCACCTCGGTCGGCCGAACTTCCCCGTGTCGCCCGGCTACCACCCGGCCGGCGTGGTCGTGGAGCTGCGCCGGTTCGAGCGGTCGACCATCGACCACTTCGTGTTCCTCGAGCGGCCCGAGGGCGTGGAGCTGCCCGACGGAGCGGGCTTCGAAGCGCCCCGGTACGAGCGCGGTGTGACGCCCGACCTGCTGATGCCCACCGCGCAGGACTACGGCACGGTGGGGCACCTGTACCGCGGCATCCAGGCGGGCTTCCGGCACCTCGCGGCCGTGCTCGGCGAAGACGCGCTGTTCGTCGGCGACCCGGCCTGCCAGATCGACGAGCGGGTCGTGCAGCTCGACGGGCTGATCGGCGTCCGCGACCTCGCCAGCGCGCTGCAGGCCATCGACAACATCGTCGAGCAGGGCGAGGGGAACGTCGACAACCCCGAGAGCTCGCACTTCCGCCGGTTCTCCGCGGTCCGCGACGAGTACGCCGCGCTGCTCGGGGCCGACGCCGAGTTCGAGCCGTCGCGGCCGGTCGTTCGGAGTCCCGTGCAGCGGAAGCCCCCGACGCCGGCGGGCAAGACGTGGGTCGGCGAGCCGCGCGCGGCGGGCGTCCTCGACCTCGCGAACGCCCTGTACAACCACATGCTGCGGATGCTGGGGGTCGCGTGGAGCCCCGTCCCGGCGGGCGTCCGCGCGGCGCTGGTCGACGAGGCCATTGCGCTGATGCAGGCACTGGTGCCGGTGAACGAGGTCCTCACGCGCATGCCCCCGCAGGCCGAGCGGCCCGACGTCGCGGCGGGGATGTCGTTCGCGGTCACGCGGGAGATCCGGGTCCCCGAGCCGGTCGCGGCGGGCGTGCTGATCGAGCGCACGCGTCGCCTGGCGGACGGGGCGGCGCGGCTCGCGGCGGTCGACCCGGTGCTGACGCGCATCTCCGGGCAGCTCGCGCAGATGGCCGACCGCCTCGATCGCGCCGGGCTCGGCCGGATCGCCGTGCACGGCGCCTCGGCGGTTGCTGCGGCGCCGGCGCCCGTCGCTGCTGCGCCGCGGGTCGAGGGCGACCTCGAGTACTCCGCCGATCCGTCCATCCCGCCGCGGCGCATGGTCGATGGCGTCGAGGTGATCGAGGGCGAGCACCTCACGCTGCGCTTCGACGGAAAGCGCTGCATCCACGCGCGGTTCTGCGTGCTCGGTGCCCCCGAGGTGTTCGTGGGCAACGTGCAGGGCCCGTGGATCCGGCCCGACGCCATCGACGCCGAAGCGCTGGCGGGCATCGCGCACCGCTGTCCCTCGGGCGCCATCACGTACACCCGCAAGGATGGGCGTCCCGACGAGGCCCCGCCCAGCGTCAACACGCTGTACGTCCGTCAGGACGGGCCCTATGCGGTGAACGCCGACCTGCGCATCGAAGGCGAGGCGCCGCGCCTGCGCGCCACGCTCTGCCGGTGCGGCGCGTCGAAGCGGAAGCCCTACTGCGACGGGTCGCACCACGACATCGGCTTCACGGCGACGGGCGAGCCCGCGACGGGCGACGTGACGGCGCTCGAGGTGCGCAGCGGCGTGCTCGAGGTCCGGCCCGCGAAGGACGGCCCGCTGATGGTGTCCGGCAACCTCGAGCTGTGCTCCGGCACGGGTCGCACGTTCGCGAAGAAGCAGAAGTGCGCGCTGTGCCGCTGCGGTGGCTCGCAGAACAAGCCCTTCTGTGACGGCACCCACCGGACGAACGGCTTCCGCAGCGAGTAGCTCGGATGCTTCCTGCTGGGACGCAACGGGGGCCGAGCGGCGGGAGGCAACGAGGTCCGAGTGCACGGCGGCGGGAGGCAACGGGGTTCGAGTGCACGGCGGCGGGAGGCAACGGGGTCCGACTGCACGTCGGGCCTGTAGGCTCGACGAGAGAACGCCGATAATCGACGATGATGGGCACGCGAGGGCGCGCCTTGGCCGAAGAACGTGCACTCGTCGTCCGTTGCCTCCGCGGGACGTGCATTCGGCATGGGATGCCTTCGTTCGGATCGCTGCGCAATCGCTGCC
This sequence comes from Alphaproteobacteria bacterium, assembly GCA_020632875.1. Classification (GTDB taxonomy): domain Bacteria; phylum Myxococcota_A; class UBA796; order UBA796; genus JACKEQ01. Next base: position 377,838 of record JACKET010000003.1, on the reverse strand, counting down.
ATCGGGTGGCAGTGGATGCGCACGTGCTCGTGAAGTGCGGTACACCTCCGGGACGGAGGTCCGAATGCGCCATCTGCTCCCGTTGATCCTGCTCGCTGCGTGCACGGCGGGGAAGGACACCGAGCCCACCGAAGCGGACACGGACACCGACACGGATTCGGACGCCGACACGGACTCCGATGCGGACACCGACTCCGACGCGGACACCGACTCCGACGCGGACACCGACTCCGATGCGGACACCGACTCCGATACCGACGCGGACTCCGATACCGACGCCGACTCGGACGCGGACTCCGACTCCGACACCGACACCGACACGGACGCGGACACGGACACGGACACGGACACCGACGCGGACACGGACGCGGACTCGGACACGGACGCGGACTCCGACACGGACGCGGACTCCGACACGGATGCGGACACCGACACCGACCCCGCCGCCCAGGGCTGCGCGTTCGATCGCTGGGACCCGGCGGACTTCGCGACCGTCTACGACGTGGGCCCGGGCCAGGCGTACGCCCACCCGAACGACGTGCCGTGGCACACGGTCGGCGCGGACACCCTCGTGCGGATCTGGCCGTCCCCGACGCCCTATGCGGCGAAGTGGGTGCTGAACGCACCGGGTACGCAGGCCGACCCCGTCGTCGTCATCGGCGTGTGCGACCCCGTCACGGGCGAGCTCCCCGTCATCACCGGCGAGAACGCGACGACGAACACCGCGCAGTCGTACTGGAGCGAGGGCCGCGGCATCGTGAAGATCGGCGGCGCGTCCACGCCCGCGGGGCCGGCGAGCTGGATCTACCTCGAAGACCTCGAGCTCCGGGGCGCCCGCGCGCCGCGCACGTACACGGACGACGCCGGCACGGTCCAGTCCTACCCGAACAACGCGGCGGGCGTGTTCGTCGAGGAGGGCGACCACATCACCCTGCGCGGCAACGTCTTCACCGACAACGGCAACGGCCTGTTCGTCGCCTGGGCCGCCTCGAACGTCACGATCGCGTCCAACCACGTCTACGGGAACGGCGTCGTCGGCTCGATCTACGAGCACAACAGCTACACCGAGGCGCTCGGCATCACCTTCGAGTACAACCTCTACGGCCCGCTGTGCGCGGGCTGTCCGGGGAACAACCTCAAGGATCGCTCGGCGGGCACGGTCATCCGGTACAACCGCATCGTCGGGGGCAACCGGCAGCTCGACCTCGTCGAGTCCGACCACGCCGAGCTCATCGACGACCCGAGCTACGACACGACGTACGTGTACGGGAACCTGCTCGTGGAGCCCGACGGTGACGGCAACTCGCAGATCGTCCACTACGGCGGGGACAACGGGACGACCGCCGACTACCGCAACGGGACGCTCTACTTCGCGCACAACACGGTCCTCTCGGAGCGGACGGGGAACACGACGTTGTTCCGCCTCTCTGCGCCGGGCCACGTGGCGCAGGTCGAGAACTGCATCGTGCACGCGGTCGGCAACCTGGCACTGGTGAACACCGACGGCGATGTGAACGTCGAGGACAGCTGGCTCACGCAGGGCTGGAGCGACTCGTTCTCCGGGGCGACGGGCACGATCACGACGAGCGGCGTGATCACGGGCACCAGCCCGGGCTTCGTGGACCAGGCGAACCGGGATCTCGCGCTGACGGCGGGCTCCGCGGCGGTGGACGCCGGAGGGCCCCTGCAGGCCGGTATGGCGGCGCACCCGGTCGACCGGCAGTACGTCGACGAGCGCGACGGGGAGGCCCGTCCCGACGACGGGTCGCCCGACCTCGGTGCCCTCGAGCGCTGAAGCGGGACGATCGGACAGGAAACCGGCACGGCCTGAGATGGGTCGATCGGCGATGAAACCCTACTCTCATGACACACAGGAGGTCGTCATGAAGTGGCTCGCCGTTGCCGGAAACTTCTTCTTCCCCGGGCTCGGGTACCTGATCGCGGTCCCGCACAAGCGCGCGCACGGCGTGCTCTGGCTGATCGCGGCCATCGGGTTCACGTACGTCGAGCAGGTCGCGCTCGGGCCCGACCATGCCGCGTTCTGGCCGATGTTCGCGAGCGTGTTCGTGCTGAACACGGCGTTCGCCAACGATGCGTACCAGGAGGTCGGATTGCTGGAAGCCCGCGTGACGCCGTGACGGACCCGCTCTCCGAGCTGCTGTCGGTCGCTGGCGTGCAGGGCTCCCTGATCAGCCGGGCGCGGCTCGGCTGCCCCTTCGGCGTTGCGTCGACCGGCGCTCCGAACGCCATCTTCCACGCGCCGGTGATCGGCGCCGCGTGGGTGCGCTCGGGCGGGACGGTGGAGCGCGTGGAGGTCGGGGACGTGGCCGTGCTGCCGCGTGGGTCGGCGCACGACGTGATGGACGCACCGTCGCGGGTGTGCCGGCCGCTGCGCAGCCACCGCGTCGAGACGAGCGACGACCGGCTCCCCACGGTGGTCGACGACGCGCCGGAGCCCGCGCTCGACCTGCTCTGCGGCACGTTCTCGCTCGGGGAGCCCGCCCGGCGCTGGCTGCTCGACCCGCTGCCGGACGTGTTCGTGGTCCGCGCGGAGGGCGCCTCGGCGTTCGTGCGGGCCACGCTCGGGCTGCTGGAGGGCGAGCTCGCGACCCACGGCCTCGGCTCGACCGTCCTGTCGAACCGCCTCGTGGAGGTGCTGGTGATCCACTTCCTCCGCGAGTGGGCGCGCTCTGCGGACGGGCCGGGAGCGGGGTGGTTCGCGGGGATGGCCGACCCGCAGCTGGCCCAGGTGATGTCGGCGGTGCACTCCGACCCGGCGGGGGACTGGAGCCTGGACACGATGTCCCGGCGCATGTCGCGCACGCGCTTCGCGGCGCGCTTCCGGGACCGGCTCGGCACGGCGCCGGGAACGTGGCTCACGGAGTGGCGGATCGCCGTGGCACGACGGGCGCTGCGCGACGGGGCGGACGTCGCGCGTGCGGCGGAGCGCGCGGGATACGCGTCCGAAGCGAGCTTCTCGCGCGCCTTCAAGCGCGTGGTCGGCGTCCCGCCGGGGTCGTGGCGCACCGGCGCCTGACGACCGACTAAGCTCTGCGCATGGACGAAGCGGAGCTCGACCTCGGGGAGCGCTACGCCGATCTCGGCTCGATCGGGGTGGGCGGCATGGCGGTCGTCCACCGGGTGCACGACCGAGAGCTCGACCGCGTCCTGGCGATGAAGATCGTGCGGGCCGCGGACCTGTCCGACGCCTGGATCGACCGGTTCCTCGCGGAGGCCCGCACCACGGCGCAGCTCCAGCACCCCAACATCGTCCCGGTCCACGACGCCGGGCGCCTCGCGGACGGCCGGGTGTGGTTCACCATGCGCGAGGTGCGCGGGCACACGCTCGGCGACCGGATCCGCGATGTCCACGAGGCGATGCGCGCGGGTACCGCGAGCGACTGGACGCTCCGCCGGCTGCTCACGGCCTTCGTCGCCGTGTGCAACGCCGTCGCCTACGCGCACGGCCGCGGCGTGGTCCACCGCGATCTGAAGCCGCAGAACGCGATGGTGGGGGAGCACGGCGAGGTGTACGTGCTCGACTGGGGCATCGCGAAGGTCCTGGGTGCCGCGGAGGTCCCTGAGCCCGTCCACACCGGTCGCGCGGCGCAGCACGCGACGCGGATGGGCCAGGTCACCGGCACCCCCGCGTACATGCCGCCCGAGCAGGCCATGGGTCGGGTCGATGCGATCGACGCGCGGTCCGACGTGTACGCGCTCGGTGCGATCCTGTTCGAGATCCTCGGCGGGCATCCGCCCTTCTCGGGTCCACCCCGGAAGATCCTCGCGCGCGTCGTGATGGGCGACCGCGACCCGCTCGTCGGGCCCGGCGGGCAGGGGCTCCCCGCGGCCCTCGTGCGCGTCTGCGACCGCGCCATGGCGCTGCGTCCCGAAGACCGCCACCCCACGGCCGCCGAGCTCGCGCGCGACCTGCAGGACTGGCTCGACGGCGCACGACGCCGCGAGGAGGCGCTGGCCGTCGTGGAGCGCGCGCTGGCAGGGGTGGGCGAGGCCGAAGCCCTCGAGCGCCGGGCGGAAGTCCTCGCGAGCGAGGCCGACGCGCTGCTCGTCGACGTGCCGAAGTGGGCGCCCGAGGCCGAGAAGGCGCCGTCCTGGGCGAAGTCCTCCGAGGCGCGGCTGCTCCGGCGGGAGGCGGAGCTCGCCGAGCTCCGCGTGGAGCAGGGTCTCCAGGCCGCGCTGCGCATCGCTCCCGACCTCGACGAGGCCCACGTGGCGCTGGTCGAGCGGTACCGCCTCCGCCACGCACACGCGGAGGACGCGCAGGACGAAGACGCCGCCGCGCGCGCCGTGGCGCTGCTGGAGGCCCACGCGCGCGCCCTCCCCGAGCGGCACCCCGTTCGCACGTCGACCGAGGCGTGGATCGTCGGAGACGGCGCGCTCACGCTGGTGACCGAACCTCCCGGTGCCGAGGTCGAGCTGTACCGGTACGTCGAGCAGAACCTCCGCATGGTCGAGGTGTTCGAGCGCTCGCTCGGGCGCACCCCGCTCCACGCCGTCCCCGTCGCGCGCGGCTCGTACCTGTGCCGCGTCGTGCACGCCGACTGCGAGCCGGTGCGCTACCCGATGGAGATCACGCGCCAGGGCCACTGGGACGGGGTCCCGCCCGGTGCCACCGAGCCCGCACCGGTGTTCCTGCCCCCGCGCGGCTCGCTGCCGGACGATGCGGTGTACGTGCCGGCCGGCTGGTTCCGGGCCGGGGGGGCGGGGGCTCAGGCGCTGCCGCCCGGTCGGGTGTGGTGTCCGGGCTTCGTGGTGCACCGGTTCCAGATCACCAACCGGCAGTACGTGGCCTTCCTCGACGATCTCGTGGCGGCGGGCCGCGAGGGGGAAGCCCTGCGCCACGCCCCCCGCGAGCGGTCGGGGAGCGACCAGCCGGGCCGCCTGATCCTGAGCTACGAGGGCGGGCGCTTCGGCCTCGGGGTCGACGCGGACGGGGACGTCTGGTTGCCCGAGTGGCCCGTGCTGATGACGGACCGCGACGGCGCGCAGGCCTATCTGGACTGGCTCGCCGCGAAGACGGGCCACGCCTGGCGCCTCCCGCTCGAGCTCGAGTGGGAGAAGGCGGCGCGCGGCGTCGACGGGCGGGACGTCCCGTGGGGCGGGGCCCACATCGACCCGTCGTGGTGCTGCATGGCCGACTCGCACGTCGGGCGGCGGATGTGCGCCGTGATCGACAGCTACCCGGTCGACACGAGCCCCTACGGCATGCGCGGTGCGGGCGGCAACGTGCAGGACTGGTGCTTCGACGGCTGGGACGACTCCGGCCGCCGCACGGACCGCGTCGGAGACGCCGTGGATCCCGGCCCCGACGCGTACCTCCCGGTCCGCGGGGGCGCGTGGCACGCCTCGAGCGCCCTGCTGTCCGCACGGGGCCGCGCGGTGCGGTGGCTCCGCGACTTCGACGTGTCGTTCCGCGGGCTGTACCGGCTCGGTTAAGCTGCGCCGCGATGGACGAAGCGACCGCGACCTGGCAACCCGCGTCGGCCGACCGCCCCGCAGACGAACGCTGCCCGGCCGTCGTGCTGGTGGGGTTCCCGTCCGACCCGGCGCGGATGGGCGAGGTGGCGCGGCTCGAGCAGGGCGAGCGCGTGCTCGGGCGTCACGGCACACTCGACTGGGTGCAGCAGCGGCCGTCCGACGTGCGGCGGCGCGGTCCGCTCGACGACCCGCACCTGTCGCGCCAGCAGCTGAAGCTGACGCGGCGCGGCGACCGCATCGAGGTCGAGAACCTCGGGCGGCTCCCGCTGCGCCACGACGGGCATCCCGTCTCGACCTGCATCGCTGCGCCGGGCGACCTGCTCCAGGTGGCCGACCGCGTGCTCCTGCTCGTCACCACGCGTCCCGAGGCGCTGCCCGGGCAGGTCGCGCCGCGGCATCGGTTCGGAGAGGCCGATGCGCAGGGCATCCTCGGCGAGTCCGAGGCGGCCTGGCAGCTGCGCGAGCGCGTCGCGTTCTTCGCGCGTCGTGGCCAGCACGTGCTGGTCCTCGGCGAGAGCGGTACCGGCAAAGAGCTCGTGGCGCAGGGGCTCCACGCGCTGTCGGCGCGCTCCGGCAAGCCGCTGGTCTCGCGCAACGCGGCGACCATCCCGGATTCGCTCGCCGACGCCGAGCTCTTCGGGAACCTGGCGGGCTACCCGAACCCGGGCATGCCCGCGCGTCCCGGCCTCGTGGGCGAAGCCGACGGCACCACGCTGTTCCTCGACGAGTTCGGCGAGCTCCCCGAAGAGCAGCAGGCCCGGATGCTGCGCGTGATGGACTCGGGCGAGTACACGCGGCTCGGCGAAGCCCGTCCCCGCACGTCGGATCTGCGCGTCGTGGGCGCGACGAACCGGGCGCCCGAGTCCCTCAAGCACGACGTGCTCGCGCGGTTCCCGCTCCGCCTCGAGGTCCCTCCGCTCGGCGACCGACGCGAAGACGTGCCGCTGCTCGCGGTCCACCTGCTCCGCGGCATCGCGAAGGGCGACCCCGAGATCCGCGACCGGTTCTTCGAGCCCGCGCAGGGCGGCGCTCCCGCGTTCCCCCGGCTCGACGTCGAGCTCCTCGCACGCCTCGTCGCCCACCCCTACACCACGCACGTCCGCGAGCTCACGAGCCTCCTGTGGCAGTCCATCGCGGCGTCCACGGGCGACCGGCTCGAGGTCCCGCCCGACGGCTTCGTCGTCGCGCCCGGTCCCGTCGATACGCCCTTGCCGCGGGTCCAGAGCGGCGCCACCGACCCGCTGCTGCTCGATCCGCAGACCATCCAGGAGGCGCTCGACCGCCACGCCGGCCGCCAGGACCCGGTCTGGCGCGAGCTCGGGCTCGCGAGCCGCCACGTCCTGGCCCGCCTGGTGAAGCGCCACGGCCTCAAGGTGCGCGGCCGCGGATAGACGAGAGCGCGACGGTCCGGGGGGGATGGACCGCCGCGCTCGAGGGATCTGCGGGGTTCGTCAGCGCGCGAGGTAGGTCATCTGGAGCTCGACGAGGTCGCGGCTGATGACCGCTCGGTCGTTCTCGCCGTCGAGGTCCGTGGGGCCGTCGAAGCGCAGCAGGAACTGGCTCCGGTCCGACCGGGACGCGCGATTCGCCACGTCGTCGTCCACATCGTCCGTCACGTCGTACTGGATGATCACCTGGTCTTCGACGCAGAAGCCGGTGTGGCTCGCGAGGGCCGTCTGGTTCGCGTTGAACGCGGCGTTGATGCTGTTCTCGTCGACCATCGGGCCGAAGGTGACGTGGTCGATCAGCACCTCGTCGCCGAGGTCCAGCCACGGCGTGCCCCAGGTGTCGCCGGGCATCTGGCGGGTCGCGAGGACCGCTTCGGTGACGATCTCCGCCTCCGCGGGCAGGGCGCTCAGATCGAACGTGATGACCGAGCGGATCCCGATGTCGTCGGTGTCGTCGCCCACCACGAGCGGGTCGTTCGTCTGGTAGAGCAGCTCCGACGGCGTGAGGGAGCGCGTCATCGTGTCGTCCGGCACGAAGACGTACCAACGGTCGGTGTACGTCGAGAACTGGACCTGCACGCCCTGCTCGACGGGGTTCCCGGCGAGGTCGGTGACGCCGGTCCCGAGGACGACGACGTACGACAGCGGCTGGATGGAGTCGTCCTCGCCGGGCCCCTGGGCATAGGCGAGCGGCTCGACGGGCGTGATCGTGACGGTGTCGCCGGCCTCGTTCCAGCTCACGGTCACGGCGCCGAGGTCCGACGCGTCGAGCGAGGCTTCGAGGGTGGTGGGGTCCATGGGCTCGCTGAACGCGATCTCGACGGACACGTCGTCGCGCTGCCCCACGGCTCCGTCGGTCGGCGTCGTGGAGACGACCGTCGGTGCGGTGGTGTCGACGGGCTCGTCGGTGTCGGTGTCCACGTCGGTGTCGGTGTCGACGGGGTCGGTGTCCGACGGCAGGGGCGAGGGCGCGGACGCCTTGCACGCGACGGTGGCGACGAGGGCGAGGAGCGACAGGGTGCGGATGATGGGGTTCATGGGTTCCTCCTGGATGGCCGGAGGAGAAGCAACCGGTGTGCCGGCAGCGGGCGCTGGAGGCTGATCCCGGAGAGTTTCGGTCGAAGCTCTCGAACGTGTGCGAACGTCGAGACGGCGGACGGGCTCCCGGGTGCGCGACCGCGCATGGCCGCGCATGGCCGCGCATGGCCGCGCGCGGTGGTCAGAGGGTGACGGACGTCCGTCGGTCCGACCGACGGACGTCGCCCGATCTCGATGATTGATGAGGTTCGTCCATTGGCCTCGGGCTTGCTCTTCCTCCGGTCCGAGGTGAGCGATGCGCGACTGGACGAAGACGAAGGCCGAAGAGACCCGGAGCCTCTGCACTCCCGAGGCGCCCAATGGCGAGACCCAGATGGCCGGCAACGCCGCGGCCATCGAAGCCATGGCGCCGGTCGAAGAGGATGGCGGCTACCTGCTCGCCTTCGACGGCGGCCCGTCGCTCACGAGCATCCCGGAACTCTACGACTGGAGCACGCCCGAGGCCGACGCGACGGAGCAGGACCAGCACGTCAGCGACTACCGTGACATCGAGCTCCCCGACTTCCGCGGGAACGACGACACGGGCTCCATCGCGCTCACGCCGGATGGCCTCACCATCGAGATGGGCGACACCCGGCGCGAGAAGGCGCCCCTGTTCGGCGCTGCGTCCCAGACCTCGCGGGTGATCGGGGGCGTCGGCGCGGATGGCTCGACGAAGGTGGGCTTCCGGCACCAGCGGACCGAGCTCGACGGGGACCTCGGCGGATCCATCGGAGGCATGGTCGACACGAACGGGGTCGTCACCGCCGGTGGGGACGTGAAGGTCCTCGGCGGGGAGGTCGCTGCGCAGGGCTCGGTCGACTTCGCGGCGGATGGCTCGGTCCAGGCGGTCGGCGCCAACGTCTCGGCGGGCGGGCAGGGGGCCAAGGTCGCGGCCGGGGCCAACGTCCGCTTCGAGCACGTGGAGCGGGACGGGAACACGGTCCGCTGGAGCTCGGGTGCGAGCGCGTCGCTGAAGGGCGAGTACGCGGGTGTGGGGGGAGGGACGCACGCCGAGATGGGCTCGAGCGACGCCATCACCTTCCAGAGCGAAGCCGAGGCGCGGGCGTTCGAGGCGCAGCTCACGGACCAGGCGAGGGATGCGGGCACCGCGTCGATCGGGAGCGACGCGATGCTCGCGATGCCGGCCGGCACGCGCATCGACCGCAGCCAGCACGCGTCCGTCGGCGGAGTCCTCAGCGTCGTCGCATCCGTCGGGAACGAGATCGGAGGCCAGCGGTCCGTCGAGATGGAGCGCGTCGGCGCGTCCGGCGTGGTCGTCCGCACGGAGATGGCGCTCGACCAGGAGCTCTCGGCGTCCGTCGACAACGGGTGGGTGGGTGCGAGCGGGGGCCGCGGCCTCGTGCGCGCGGTCCACCAGGAGTTCGAGCTCGATCTGTCCGACCCCGTCCAGCGCAGCGCGTTCGACACCTTCCAGGAGACGGGCGAGATGCCGGCGGGCATCCAGCCACGCTCGGGCGAGGACATGCGGGGTGCGCAGCGGACCTCCAGCTTCCATGCGCCGGGGTCGAACCTCGATCAGGAGGCGTCCGTCACGCACGGCACGGTCACCGAGGACGGCAAGGCGTACGGCGCCGTCCGCGGCGAGTCGGCGGACCGGATGTACACGGGCAGCCGGTACGACATCCCGGTCATCATCGGCAGCGGGCTCGGCAGCCTGGCGTCGCTCACGGGGTCCTCGAAGCTCGAGAAGGGCGCGCAGGGCTGGACGCGGTACGGCGAGTGGGGTCGCGAGCAGCAGCTCCTCGCCGGGGGCTCGGGCAATGGCTCGGAGAGCGTGCAGATGACGATGCAGGCGCCCCTCGAGGGCACCGCCGAGGAGCGTGATGCCCAGGCGACCATCCGGCAGGTGCAGCGCATCGCGTTCGACGACCAGCAGCAGAACGCGCGCAAGCTCCACGACGAGGTGACGCGGAACGTCGACGCCGAGGACGTGGATGTCGCGAAGCTCCCCGCGCACGGCCGCACCGACCGGGCCTTCGAGCTCGAGACGCTGATCGACGCCGAGGGGACGCAGAACGTGCGCGAGGGGATGCGGAGCGAAGACGGGCTGCCCTTCGAGTTCGGTGCGGCGAAGCACCTGGCGCCGATCCGGGAGTCCCTGCGCGGCTCCGGGGACACGGCGGGTGCGCTGGCGTACGCTCTGGCGGAGCTGGCCGCGGTGGGTGGCGCGGATGCGGCGGAGGGCGTGCGCGAGATGGCCGGGGAGGAGCACGTCGACCGGTACTTGAAGCTCGAAGGCGACGACACCTGGATCGGGCGAGAGGGACACGACCGAATCGAGCGGCTGCTCGAGCATGGCGGAAGGACGGAGCTCTCGGAGGCCCTCGTGTCGGAGGGAGCTCGACTGGAACGCCTGATGGATCATCGGGCCTATCCAGAGGTGCCCGAAGTGCTCCGGAACGAAGAAGTCATGCGGACCGAAAACAACCTCAAGCGACTGCGGGGTGAGATTTGAGTTGGCTGCTACTCGCGCTGGTGGCGTGCGTTGGTGCGCCACCGTCGAACCTGAATCCGACCGAAACGGAGTGGGATCGAAGGATTCGATGCATGGACTACCGGGAGGTCCAGCACTGCTACAGCCTTCGGGACTCGAAAGACCTCGTTCGCCGTGGGAACGCGCTCGGCCGGGCATGCGAGGCGAACTACCTGGACTCGTGCCAGCTGATGTATGAGCACGAGCTCGCGCACGGCTCGCCCTGGATGGCGTTCGTGGCCGCCGAGACCGCCTGTCGAGCGGGGAACGGGGAGCTCTGCCGAATCGCGATCCACTTCGGCGAGCGGTACCCGAAGTACGCAGAAGACCTCGAGGAACGCCGTCCCGCCCTGGAGGCCCGCCTGGCGGAGCTCGAGTCGAGTGGGGTGGCGCCATGAGCCCGCTGATGTGGCTCCTGCTGTGCATCGGTTGCGGGGCGTCGGCGCCTCCGGGGAGTGCGTTGAATCCCACGGAGACCGAGTGGGATCGCGGGAATCGGTGCATGGACTATGGCGAGCTCCACCACTGCTACAGCCTGCGGAACTCCAAGGACATGGTTCTAAGAGGGGTCGCCCTCGGTCGCGCCTGCGAGGGGCACTACAAGGACTCCTGTCAGCTCTCCTACGCATACGAAGTCGAGGTGAACGAGCCGTGGATGGCCTTCGTCGCCGCCACTCGGGCATGCCACGGCGGGGATGCCGAGCTGTGCCGGATCGCCATCCACTACGAAGAGAGGTACCCGGAGTACCACGTCGGCATCCGTGAGCGCCGTCCCGCGCTCGAGGCGCGTCTCGCGGAGCTCGAGCAGGCCGCGAAGTAGGCCCGCCCGAGCTCAGCCGCCGTTCAGCCGCCGCACTTCGCTTCGTACATCTGGACGTGCGTGGCGAAGTCGTCGAACTCCGGCTTCTCGGGCTGCGTGAGGCCGGCGCAGTCGCCGTAGATCTCGGGCCACAGCTTGTCGTACGTGCCCTTCTTCACGAGGAAGGACGCGTCGGAGCCGACCTTGTAGACGAGGTACGACTTCAGCATCCCCCCGGTGATCTGGACGCCCCCGACGCCCACGCCGCTCGTCTCGCGACCCGCGGGGTCGGCGAAGATCTGGATCTTGCTGTCCATCCCGCGGTTCAGGTGCTGGAGGATGGCCATCTTGCCGTTCGGGAGCGGGGCGGGGACGAAGTACGCGTACTCCTTGCTCAGCACGTCCGTGTTGGTCGACATGGCCACGACCGAGCCGCCGGTGCTCGCCATCTTCGCGAGCCCGTTCGGCTTGAGCGCGAAGCTCTGGATGTCGGCCGGGCCGAGCTTGTGCTTGGCGCCGTCGTCGGTCTTGATGGTGAGCTTCTTGATGTTGCCGATGCCCTTCGGGATGACGTAGGGCTTGCCCTTCAGCTCTGAGCCGTCGGCGAGGATGGCGATGCCTTCGGGGCCCATGAGCGACTTCAGCGGCGACTCGAATGCGGCCGGCCCTGCGGGCTCCGGAGCGGGCTCGGGCGCGGGAGCCTCCTCCATCGGGGCCACTTCCGCGGTTTCGTCCATCGGAGCATCGGTCTCGGTGTCGGGAGCCGCATCCTGGGCGTGGGCCGAGAGCGCGAGGAACAGCGTGAGCATGGGAATCTCCTCCTTCGCGCGGTCCGCGCGGTGGGCCACCCTACGCGCCCCGTGGTCTCGTGTCACGTCGGGTGTAGGCTCCGCGCAGCACACGCGTTCGGATCCCGGAGGCCACTGAATGTCCCAGCTCCCCCTGCTCGTGTCGCTCCTCCTCTCCGGCTGCGGCGTCGCCGCCGAACCTCCCGTTGCGGACCCACCGGTCGCGGACCCACCGGTCGTGGACGTGCCGGACGCGGAGGTGGCGCAGGTGCCTCGAATGCGATTCGCGCATCCCGGCCGACCCAGTGGGATCACGCTCGCCGAGGACGGCGGGTGTGGAATCCGGGGGGATGGGTGGGGCTGTGCGACCTACCACCTCGTGGAGGACGGGTCCTTCTCGGTGACCGGGCGCAAGGACGGCACGGCGATCGCCGCGGCGGGGCGCATCGACGCGGCGGTCGCACGCGCGGCCTTCGACGCCGTCGAGCAGTCCGACCTGCCTGCCGCGCTCGACGCGGTCCCGTCGCTTCCGTGCACGGCGCCCGCAGACGGGACCGACCTCCAGATGGTGCTGTTCACCCCGGGAAAGCCGACGGCGGCGATCATCTCGTGCAAGCTCGGGTATGGGCCGTTCATCTCGCGCCCGGAGGCTCCGTTCCCCGCCTTGAGCGCGGCGCTCTCGGCGATGCGGGTCGCGGGCGAGCCGCTCGAGGCGCGGGACGGTCCGGCGCCGACGACCATCGTGCTCGACACCACAGGCGGCTGCGCTCGGCTCCAGCGGTGCGCGACGACCACGCTCAGCCCCGACGGCAGCTACGTCCACGTCGTGAAGGACCGTGAGAAGACGCGCCGCGAGGGCCGGATCGACGCCGACCTCGCGAAGCGCTTGTTCGCGGCGGCTGCGGCCATGGATGCGCGCGCGGTGTCCCGAACGATGCCGCCGGGGTTCTCGGGGGCGTCCATGGATCTGACCGACGTCCGGCTGGAGCTGGCGTACCCGGGCTCGAAGCCCGTCGTGATCGAGAAGCGGGATCGCCTGATGCTCCCGGACGTGCCGCTGTTCGGGCTCCTGGCTCCCGTGCTTTCGGCCGTGGACGAGGCGACCCGGCCGGCTCGCTGAGGCTCAGCGGACGCGGGTCACGACGCCTGTGGCCTGGAGGTCGCGGACCTCGATCTCGAGGGGGTACGGAACCTGCACCTCCTCTGGGACCGCGACGACGAGCCGGTGGACGGACGCGCGGGGACGCAGGGCCTCTCTCACCGTGTCGCCGACGCGCTCGCGGACTCCCCACGTCCGGTCGGCGCCCGCGAGCGCCATCCATCCGAGAGAGAGGTGGTCGAACCCGGACTCCCGGAGATCTGCGACAGGTCGATCCGCGTAGGGACCACACAGGGACTGCGTCGTCGGCGGGGCCGTGGTGATCGAGGCCGGCCGATAGGGGACGCCGACCCCGATCGTCGCGACCTGGACGCCGCGTTCCCGGGCGCTCCCGATGCGGGAGAGGGTCGAGGACAGACGGGGTACCTCGTCTCCGCAGGTACCCTCGCCGTAGAACCCGGACGCGACGACCAACAGCAGCTTCGGCTGGTCCGGGCCTTCGGAGAGCTCGTCGAGCATGTGTCCCACGGCAGCATGCAGATCGGGTGCGGCCGCCGGCGTGTCGAGGGCCTCGGCGAAGGTGGCCGCGTCCGGCGCCAGGACCGAGGGCACGTCGCCCCAGCCGACTCCGCGGACCCGGAACGGACGGTCCGCAGTGGCCAGCTCCCCGATCTGGGCGCGGACCGGCTCAGTGAGGAGCGCGGGGTCCACGACCAGGCCGACGAGCGGGGGCTCCGCGGACACACTCTCGAGCCGGAGGACCTGCTGTGCAGCGCCGTGGACGGTGACCTGCAGCGCCTCGCTGTCGAGCGCGAGGGGGACGGCGTGTCCGTGCCCGTCGACGACCTCGAAGAGGAGCTCCACACGGCCTCTCGGGTCGACGAACGGGCCGCAGTCCATCGAGCCCGAGGGACAGGTGGTCTCGGTCAGGACCCGGACGGCGAACGGGCCCGATGGCGGAGTGACGGCCCACTCGGGCACGGCCACGCAGGCCAGGAGTACGAGCATCCACATGGTTCCCCCACGCACCGATCGTACGGTGGCCGACCGCGGGGAACTGCAACACAGGGCAACACCGGAGGTGCGAAGTCGGGGTGGTCAGATTCGAACTGACGGCCCCCTGCTCCCAAAGCAGGTGCGCTACCAGACTGCGCTACACCCCGTGCCATCGGGCGTATCCGCCCGCTCTCCCGCGGGCAACCCGTCGGACGGCCCGTCCGCGCCGCCTGTCCCGCGGAGTCGCCGTGCCGCCCGGCCGAGTGCCGCGGATCGATGCACGGTCGCCGGTCTTCACGCTCGATCGCGCCTTCCCGCCGATCCCGGCGCAGCGCGACCGGACCGTTGCGGGCGCGCACCGCAATGACACCTGGATTTCAGGTAAGCTGCACCGCGGAGGAACGATGCGACGTGCGTTGTGGGCCGGGCTCCTGGTCCTGGCTTCCTGTGACGACCACACCTTCCCCACGGTCGGCGAGAACGGGCAGGTCGGCTACGCGCCCACCTGGTCCGGCACCCAGGACTTCCTGTCCGACCACTGCGAGAGCTGCCACCCCTCGCTCAACGCCCCCGACTTCCCCGGCGACGTGGCCGACGACATCGTCAACGGCACCGGCCGCCTGGTCGTCCCCGGCGACCCCGAATCGTCCGAGCTGTGGCTCGTGATCACCGGCCAGTCCCAGCAGACCGCCGTGATGCCGCTCGGCTCCACCCCACTCCCGATCGACGTCATCCAGCCCATCTCGGACTGGATCGCCGCCGGTGCCCCACTCGAATGAGGACCCCCGTGCGAACAGCCCTCCTCGCATTGATGTTCCCCAGCCTCGCCTACGGGTACATCGACCCCAAGTGCGCCGACACCGTGCTCCCGTCCAACTACGACGAGCAGGCCCAGGCCGACTTCCTGGCCAACTACGTGGCGCTCGCCACGTCGTACTCGCCGGTGCACGGGCCCATCCCGCACAAGCCCGGTCACGGCGCCATCGGCCTCGACCTCGGCTTCATCCCGCCGCTGTCGTGCAAGCGCCGGCTCGTGCTCCAGGGCACGAAGACCGAAGACACCAACAAGACCCCCGTGGCGCCGCGGTTCCGCGCGACCTTCGCGTTCCCGTCCATCGGGCGCGTCGTCCCGTACGCGGGCGCCGCGTACATCCCGCCCGTGAAGCTGCTCGGCACCACGAACGTCATCGTGTCCGGCGAGCTCGGCGCGGGCATCCCGATCGGCGAGATCTTCCAGGTCGGCGGCCGGTTCCACTACACGCTCGGCAAGACCGTCGGCGAGATCGCCACGCCGTTCGTCGAGGGCGACACCCCGTACGAGGACATCTACATCGGCTCCACGTTCGGCCTCGACGCCATCGTGGGCTTCGACCTCGGCGAGGTCGTGCCGTACGTGGCCGGCGGCTACATGGACGCCTCGACGTTCTTCTACATCGGCGACGACGCCGTCGTGACGAACAACCTGCACCCGTACTTCGGGCCGACCTTCTCGGCCGGCGTCGACGGCCTCGTGAAGGAGCGGTTCCGCTTCGGCGCCGAGTTCTACGGCGCGCCGGGCGGCTACTCCAAGCCGATCAAAGAGATCCCCGACGTGAAGCCCGCGGGGCGCTACGGCTCCGTCTACACGGCGCGGATCCGACTCGCGGTCGAGCTCTGAGCCGGTTCGTCACCCCGGGGTTGTTCCTCGCGGTGGCCGGGGGCGTCTTCGTCTACAACCAGCGGCGCGACGCCCAGATCGTGTTCCCGCTGCTCGACCGCATCACGCCGAGCCCCTACGCCCAGGGCGAGCTCACGGTCGCCATCCTCGCCGGGCTGGGGGTCGCGACCCTCGCGTTCGCCATCTTCGGCATGATCCGCGAGCGTCGCTCCGCCGACGAGGAGTAGCTCCGGGCGTCCCGGCACCGGGGCGAGCCCGGTGCCGGCGCGTGTCCTCCGGGCTCGCGACCAAGGGAGGAGTCAGCGGCCTCAGGACGCTGAAGGCTCCCGGTTGCCGGTGGACTCGGTCGCTGCGCGACTGCGGCTGCGCCGCCCCCTCCGGCCCCGCTGACGCGGGGAGGGGCGGCACGCGCGCCTGCGACGATTCACCCCGCCGAGCGGACCTGGGCTTCGACCAGCGCGGCGAGCGCGTCGGTCACGGGGACCCGGACCTGCTGCGGCGCGTGCCGGTCTGCCGGGAGCGCGTCGAGGCTCTGCAGCGCGTGCGCGCGGACCTCGCGCCACGGCGGAGCGGGCAGCCGACCGTCGGCCCCCCAGACCTCGTGCAGCAGGGGCTCTCCGGGGTGCGACTCGTCGGCGAGGCCCACGAGATCGCCGTCGTCCGACCGCCACACCTGCAACCGGCCCGGCAGCGTGGCCTTCCCGGACCCGCGCGACAGCTTCATGGTCGGGCGCCCCCCGACCATCGACAGCTTGCCCACCGCGCCGACGCCCACGGGCGCGTCCGGGCTCGTGACGATGCGCTCCCCGACGCCGTAGCCATCCACGGGCGCGTCGCCGAGCGCGAGGATGGCGTGCTCGTCCATCCCGCCGCTCACGAAGATCTTCGTGCGCAGCGCACCCTCCTCGTCGAGGATCTGGCGCGCCCGGAACAGGTTCTCGCGGGTGATGCCCGAGTCGATGCGGATGCCGTACGGCCCGCCCTTCGTGGCCCGGACGGCGTTCCGGATGCCCGTCTGCTCGCCGTACGTGTCGTACGTGTCGACCAGCAGCACGTCGACGCCGGCGAACCGCTCCGCGAAGGACGCGAAGAACGCGCGCTCCGTCTCCCAGCGCGGCACGCCGGGCTTCTCCCACGCCTGGATGGCGAAGTGGTCCATCGTGCCGGACATCGGCACGCCGTGCCGCACGTGCGCCGCGACGTTCGACGTGGCCGCGCAGCCGGCGATGTACGCGGCGAGCGCGCCGTCCACCGCGGCCTCGATGTGCGTGCGGCGCTGTCCGAACTCGAGGACCGCCCGGTCGCCGAGGCTACGCGCGGCCCGCACGACCTGCGCGGCCTTGGTGGACACCATGGTCATGTGGTTGATGACGGAGAGCAGGGGCGTCTCGATGAGCTTCGCGCTCAGCAGGTCCGTCTCGACCTCGAGGTACGGGCAGTACGCGGCGGGCCGCACGCCGTCGACGTCCAGCAGCGTGCCGTCGCGGCGCACGGCCTGGCCGGCGTACAGCAGCGAGCCCTCGCGCGGCGCCCGGACGCGCCCGGTGAACCGCCAGTCGCGCAGCCGCTGCACGAGGTCGGGCTGGGCCCGTAGCGGCGGGCCGAGTGCAGCGTGGGCCTGGAGCGCGTCGAGGTCCTGCTCGCTGAACCGCGCGTGCTCGAGGTGGTCGAGCGCCCGCTGCAGGCCGGCCCACAGCAGCCATGCGCGCACGGGGCTCCCGTCGTGCGGGCTCTTCGGCAGCGCACGCGAGAAGAACGCCATGGTGACGGGCGTGTCGGTGAGCCCGGCCGCGTGGTGCTCGACCATCGAGGTGAGCTGGTACAGGTCGATGTGGGTCGCGCTCGTCATGGGAGGAGCTCCGGCAGACGGCCGAAGCACCGCCCGCGATGGCTGATGGCGTTCTTCTCGGCGCTCGACAGCTCGGCCATGGTGCGGCCGGGCGTCTCGTCGGGCAGGAACAGCGGGTCGTAGCCGAAGCCGTCGGCCCCGCGGGGCGCGTGCGCGATGCGCCCCTCGCAGGACCCCGACACGGTCGCCTCGTGCCCGGGCCCCACGAGCGCCAGCACGCAGCGGAAGCGCGCCGTGCGCCCCTCGGTGCCCTCGAGCTCCGCGAGCAGCAGGCGGTTGTTCGCGTCGGTCGTGGCCTCGGGGCTGAAGCGCTTGCTGTGCACGCCGGGACGACCGCCGAGCGCGTCGACCTCGATGCCGCTGTCGTCCGCCACGACCCAGCCCTGCGTCAGCGCGTGGACGAAGCGGGCCTTCTGGAGCGCGTTGTCCTCGAAGGTGTCGCCGGTCTCGGGCGGATCGACGTCCAGCCCGGCTTCGGCGAGGGTGACCACGGATACGCCGGTGCCGTCGAGGATCGCGCGGACCTCGGACACCTTGTGCGCGTTGTTCGTCGCGAAGATGAGCTGCATGCGGCGGAGGGCTCCCGGCGGGCGTGAATTGTGTCACACCGATGGACGGCGCGTGGGACACGACGTAAGCGGGGGCCTGGAGGTTCGCGTGGACGAACTGGACGTGCTGATCGCGCAGCTCGACGAGCTCCTGGGTGAAGGGGCGGTCGACACGAGCGACGCGCTCGAGATCGCGACCTGCGCGGGCCTTGCCGAGCGCATGGGCGCCGATCCGGTGGTCCTGGCGGCGGCCGAGGCCTGGCGCGCCGGTCCCGGCGGCCCGCTGCTGGCCGAGCTCTGGGAAGAAGCCGACGTCGAGACGCTGGTCGAGGACGTCGAGGGCCTGCTCGGCGCGAACGCCGACGAAGACGAGCTCGAAGAGGTGTTCTTCGACTTCGACGATCTGGTCGCGGCTGCGGTGTGGTCGAAGAAGCGCGCGGTCGTCGCAAAGGGCGCACAGCGCGTGGCGGCCACGGTCCGCCTGGCGCCCGAGATCTTCGAGCCGCTCGCGCCGTACGGCCGGCAGATGTCGCGGCTCCGCGCGGTGGGCGAGGATCTCGGGCTGTACGACTACTGGCTCGCGCTGGCGGACGCCGCGGGGAACTAGCCTTGAGCCTTGAGCCTGGAGGCGGGAGCTCTCTCGATCGGGCCGAGCGTATCGACGTCCGGAGCGCCTCTGCATCACGCAGATGACGCAGAAGGACGCGGATGACGCAGAGGGGAGGGGATCGGCGGGCCGCGCGGTGTCGGTCCCCGGCCTTCCAGTGCTGCCTTCGGGCGGATCGGCATCGGGCTTCACCAGAGCAGTCCTGCGCTTCGGGCGCTCAGGGGCCCTTCGCGCTCGCCTGCTCTGGTGCGTGGGGAGCCGCAGCAGTCTGTCCAGTGTCCCTCGGAAGACGGGGACGGGACTCCGCAAGGCCCGTCGATCCCGTGCTTTCTGCGTCATCTGCGGCCATCTGCGTCATCTGCGTGATGCAGATCCCGCTGGCCTGGGAGTGAGCTCCTGGCTCCTGGCTCCTGGCTCCTGGCTCCTGGCTCCCGGCTCCCGGCTACCAGAATCTGTCCGCCTCCTGCGATCGCCATTGCCACCCTGAACGCCCTGAACTAACGTTCAGTGTATGGGGAGCGTGGTGTCCATCGCCGATCTGCGGGCGCAGATCCGGGCTCTCGAAGGGGGGCCGCGGGTCGAGCGGGCACGGGTGCCGTCTGGCAGCCCGGCGCTCGACGGGCTCGTGGGCGGGCTGCCGCGACCCGGGCTGTTCGAGCTGCACGGGCCGCCGGGGTGCGGTGCCGTCCGCCTCGCGCTGCAGATGGTCGCCGACGAGACCCGTCGCCGGCGCTGGGTCGCCTGGGTCGACCGCGAGCGCACGCTGCACCCGCCGGCCGCCCTCGCGATCGGCGTGGATCTCGACCGCATGCTCATCGTCCAGCCGCCCGCCGGGGGCGCCGAAGGGGGGCGCCACGCGGGCACCTGGGCCGTCGAGCAGCTGCTGCGCTCGGGGTGCTTCCCGCTCGTCGTGGTCACGAGCGATCCCGCCATGCCCGAGCACCGCTTCGCGGGCACCCGCTGGCGGCAGGCGGCCGAGAAGGGCAATTCCACCGCGCTGATCCTCACCCGCGATCGCAACGCGGGGCGCGCGCTGCAGCCCGACGTCCGCCTGCTCGTCGAGCCGGGCCGCCTCACCGTCACCCGCGATCGCGCCGGTCAGGCCGGGGCGATCGCGATGCTCCCACCCGTCGGCACGCACATCGACCCGTGGGAGCCGGGGGTCCCGTGAGCGCCCGCTACCTGGCCGTCCACCTGCCGGCCTTCCGCCTCGAGCGCTGCGGGTACGACGCCGACGACATCGTCGCGCTGATCGCCGAAGAGAAGAGCGCGATGCGCCTCATCACCCTCACGCCAGGCGCCCGCGCCGCCGGCCTCCAGCGCGGGATGACCGTCGCTCAGGCCCGGTCGCTCGTGCCCGACGTCCAGCTCGATCCACTCGACCTCGCCGAAGAAGCGCGGGATCGCGGCGAGCTGCTGCGCGTGCTCGAGCGGCTCTCCGACCGGGTCCAGGCGATGGGCGAGCAGGACTTCGTGGCCGAGGTCTCGCGCACGTCCACCGCACTCGGCGGCGAGCCCGGGGTGGTCGAGCGCGCCGTCGAGCTCGCCGGGGGCCTCGGGCACCGGGTGTCCGTCGCGATCACCGACGACCCGCTCGCAGCCCTGGCGCTCGCGCGGTACACGCCCGAAGCGCGCGAGGTCGTGCCGGCTGGCGCGATGGCCGACGCGCTCGCGCCGCTGCCCGTCACGGCGCTGCAGCCCACGGCCGACCTCGCGACGAGCCTGCGCGCGCTGGGCATCTCGTGCCTCGGCGAGCTGGCCGAGCTCGACGCCGCGTCGGTGTCCGGCCGCTTCGGCGTCGAGGGAGCGCAGATCCACCGCATCGCGAGCGGCTCCGCGGCGCTCACCACCGAGAGCGTCGTGGCCTGGGTGGGCGACGCGATGCCCCGCGTCAGCGCGCACCTCGCCGGCGCGACGAGCTCGCTGCAGCTCGCGTTCGTCCTGCCCGGCCTGCTCGCCCAGCTGTGCACGGCCCTCGCCGATCGCGACCTCGCCGTCGTCCACCTGCGCTGCACCCTGAACCTCGAGCGGCCCCCACCGGTGACGTTCGGCGTCCGCGTCGGGCGGCCCACGCGCGATGTCGACACGCTCGAGCGCCTCGTGCGCACCCGCCTCGATGGGCTCCGGCTCACGGCACCCGTCGAAGAATGGGTGATCGAGGTCGGTGAGGCCGTGCCCGAGCAGGGCTGGCAGCCGGGGCTCACCGACCGCGCCGAAGCGACCGAGCCGCTGCCCGACGTGCTCGCCCGCCTCACCGACGCGCTGGGCGAAGCCGCCGTGTTCGCCGCCGAGCCGGTCGACACGTGGCGTCCCGAGGCCTCCTGGCGTCCCGTGAAGCTGCGCCTGGTTCCCCCCCTCCGCCGCCCCGACCCGCCGTCCGACGACCCCGTCGCGGTCCAGGAACGCTGGGAGACCAGCCTGCGGTGGGCGCGGCCCACGCAGCTCCTCAAGACGCCCGAGCCCATCCAGGTGCGCGTCGAGCGCGGCAGGCCCGTCAGCGTGCTGCTCGAGAAGGGCTGGGCGCACGTCGAGGCCTGCGAGGGCCCCGAGTGCCTGTCCGGGGAGTGGTGGCGCCCGCAGCTCGCGTGGGAGCGGAGCTACTGGGTGGTGCGCATCGCGGGGCGCAGCGCGTGGATCTTCGAGAACGACACGCTGTGGTTCCTGCACGGCTGGTTCTGAGCCGCGCCCCACACGATCAGACCGAGCAGCGCACCGTGTGCCAGAGATCCTCGACCCGCGCGAACTCTTCGGCGCTGGGGGGCTCGGGGATCTGCTCGTCGTTCTCGCGCGCACTGGAGGAGGTGCGGTCGTTCTCGAGCTCGTCGGACTCGTCGAACAGCGCGCCCGGACCCAGCAGACCCATCGCGACCGCGACGACCATGGGGTGAGCACCGACCTTGATTCCAGCCATGGAATCCTCCTGCCGTCGAACCTAATCGCCGTTCGCGCCGCGAGAAGAGGTCATGACACACCAAGACAAAGCGCCGCGGGACGAGGCCCCGCGGCGCTTGGAAGAACCCGGCGTCCCCCGCGATGCGGGGGCACCCGATCAGGCGGCGCGCCGCCGGCGCAGGGCGACCAGCGCCAGGGCGCCGGCGAGCCAGCCACCCAGCGGGCTGTTGCCCGTGGCGCACTTGCAGCCCTTGTTGTCCTCGCCACCCGTGTCGTTGGTGTCGGGGATGGCGCAGGGGCCGTCGTCGTTGTTGGCATCGGCGTAGTTCGGGAGGCCGTCGCAGTCGCCGTCGAGCGTCGCGTCGCCACCCGGGTTCTCTTCGCCGTCCGACAGGCCGTCGCCATCGGAGTCGGTGTCGAGGTGGTTGGGCAGCCCGTCGCCGTCGATGTCGGCGAAGCCCTCGTCGGCCGTCGCGAGCCCGTCGTTGTCGTCGTCGGGGTCGAGAGCGTCGATCAGCCCGTCGTCGTCGAAGTCGTTCGGGTTCGACAGGTCGCCGATCTCGAGGTTGTCGGGGATGCCGTCGCCGTCGCTGTCGTCGTTGTACGGCGACAGGCCGAGGTCGGTCTCGGTGCCGTTGTCGATGCCGTCGAGGTCGGCATCGGCGATGGCGCCGTCGTAGTCGTTCGGGTCGAGGTAGTTCACCAGACCGTCGCCATCGTCGTCGAGCTCGCCTTCGACCAGCGTGTCGCGGTCGTCGCCGTCGTCGTTCATGTCGAGGTAGTCCGGGATGTCGTCCGGATGCAGCGGGAACGGTGCCGAGAAGCCACCGACGGCGTCGGTGTTCTGGGCAGTCGGGTCGAGCGGCACGCCCAGGTTGGTCAGACAGGGCGCCGGCGGCATCGGGCAGTCTTCGATGCAGAAGTACTGCCACTCGTTCGGCGTGCCGTCACCGCTGGTGTCGACCGGCTGGATGTCGGCCGGGCCGGCGTGGTAGCCCGCGGGGCAGGTGAAGTCGAGCTCGCGCTCGGTCACGATGCCGTCGCCGTCGTCGTCCGGATCGTAGAGATCGGGGCGCAGGTCGCCGTCGGTGTCGGGCAGGTTCGCCGGCACCGTCTGGATGGGCGTGCTCGCCACGGCGGTCGGGCAGGGCACACCGGCCTCGAGGCAGTCGAGCACACCGTCACAGTCGCTGTCGGGGTTGTTCGCGCAGGGGTTCTCGAAGAACGGGTAGTCCGGCGAGCAGTTCTCGAGGCCCGCGCGCACCATCGGGCCGGGGCCGTCGGGATCGGGCGGACACAGGGCGTTCTCGACCTGGTTCGAGATGCCGTCGAGGTCGGGATCGCCCTCGGGGCCGGTGTTGTCGCAGTCGTACGCGTCGGGGAAGGTGTCGCCGTCGCTGTCGAAGAAGTCGGTCTCTTCGAGGTCGGTCGTCAGGATGCAGTCGGGGCCGCCCGCCGGGCAGTTCGGGTGCGTGCCACCCGCGACGGTCTGCGCCTGGTTGTCGGAGTCGATGTCGAGCCAGTTCGGGATGCCGTCACCCACCACGATGCCGGTTCCGGGCAGACAGTCGAGGTCGGCGTTGCTCTCGCCCGCACCGTAGAACCCGGTGCCGAGGCCGTCGCCGTCGTCGTCGGTGTCGAGCGCGTTGATGATCGTGTCGCAGTCGCGATCCCAGGGGATGCCCCAGCGCTTGCCGCTGGAACGGGGCAGCCCGTCGGGGTCGGTGATGCTCACGTCGCCACAGGGCAGCGCCAGGTCGACCCAATCCTCGGGACGGACCTCGGTGGGATCGAGGAAGTTGATCCACTCGCGCCCGTCGGCGAAGCCGTCGCCGTCGCTGTCGGTCGCCAGCTCGTCCGTGAAGAAGGCGAGCTCGGCCCACGTCGGTGCGCCGTCACCCTCGTCGTCGGGATCGAGGAAGTCGGGGCGCGTGTCGGAGCACAGCACCCGCTGGCCGGGCGCACAGAGCGGCAGGCCGAGCGCCATGTCGAAGTTGTCGGTGAGCGGGTCGCCGTCCTGGTCGCGGTCTTCGTCGATCGTGAGCACTGTGTCGCCGTCGTCGTCGGCGTCGCGGTAGTCGGGCAGGTCGTCGCCGTAGGCCTCGAACATGTCGAGGGGATCCTCGTCGCCGGTGCCCGGCAGCCCGTCGGGGCCGAGGTCGGGCGCGTCGGTGTTCGTGTTCAGCGGCTCGCCAGGCGACAGCCAGTCCTCGTTGATCGTGAGGACGGAGTCGTTGTCGTCGTCGCGGTCGAGGAAGTCGGGCGCGCCGTCGCCGTCGGTGTCGTTGTCACGGGGGTCGGCGCTGGCATCCCAGTCCTCGTCGATCGTGCGGACGTTGTCGCCGTCGTCGTCGTCGTCGAGGTAGTTCGCGATGCCGTCGGCGTCCCAGTCGTCGTTGCGTGGGTTGCTGTTCGCAGTGCCCGTGCAGCCGGCGGGGGCGAGGCCGGGGCCGGCGCAGAGGTACTCCTCGTCGCGGGTCGGCACGAGGTCGCCGTCGTCGTCGGTGTCGAGGCGGTCTTCGATGCCGTCGCCGTCGGTCTCGCGCGGCGCGGTCGAGCTGCCCTCGGCGCTGTCGGGCACGTTGTCGCCGTCGGAGTCGAGGTCGACGTAGTCGTCGAGCCCGTCACCGTCGAAGTCGTGCGTGTTGAACATCGAGAACGTGACATTCCACTCGTGCTCGTCCGACCACGTGTCGCCGTCGGAGTCGAGGTCGAGGTGGTTGTCGCACCCGTCGTTGTCGGCGTTCGGGACGGCGAACTCGATGATCGTGGGGATCGTGTCGTCGTCGTCGTCGATGTCGAGGTAGTTCGGGCCACAGTCGAGGCTGCCGTTGCAGCCCGCCGAGTCGCCGTCGGTGTCGGACTGCGTGGGGTCGTTCGCCGGGGCGCCGCCGGTGCAGGCGATCTCGTTCCGCGTGGGCACGGAGTCGCCGTCGTCGTCGGTGTCGAGGAAGTCGAAGATGCCGTCGCCTTCGCTGTCGTCGCCGCGCGGGTCGCCGTTGCCGTCGATGTCTTCGACGCGCGTGGGCACGTTGTCGCCATCGTCGTCGGCATCGAGGAAGTTCGCCGTGCCGTCGCCGTCCCAGTCGTCGTTGCGGGCGTTGCCGTCTGCCGTGCTCACACAGCCCTGCGGGCCGCCGTTCGCGCACTGGAAGATCGTGAGCTGGCCCGTCGTGCCGGCCTGCTCCTGGGCGGTCGGAACGCCGTCGCCGTCGTCGTCCTCGTCGATGCGGTTCTCGTGACCGTCGCCGTCGGTGTCGCTGTTGTTGGGACGCTCGTTGGTGTCGAGCACCGTGTCGTTGTCGGAGTCGGTGTCGAGGTAGTCGTTCAGCCCGTCGCCGTCGTAGTCGCGCGTGCCGTTGTAGTTGAACACCGTCTGCCACTCGTGCTGATCGCTGCGGCCGTCGCCGTCGGAATCGGTGTCGAGGTGGTTCGGCAGGCCGTCGCCATCCTGGTTGCGGGGGAACGTCGGGCCGGGGCCGTCGGTGATCTCCTGCAGCGTCGGGATGGTGTCGTTGTCGTCGTCGGTGTCGATCGGGTTCGGGATGCCGTCGTTGTCGGTGTCGTCGTTGACGGGCGTGCCGCTGCCGTCGACGTCTTCGTCGGCCGTGAGCACGCCGTCGTTGTCGTCGTCGGTGTCGAGGTAGTTCGGCGTGCCGTCGTTGTCGGAGTCGTCGGTACGGGGATCGCCGTCGCCGTCGTAGTCCTCGTTGCGGGTGAGCGCCGTGTCGTTGTCGTCGTCGGCGTCGAGGAAGTCGGGCGTGCCGTCGTTGTCCCAGTCGTCGTCGAGCGGGTTGCCGTTGTTCGACTCGGGCTCTTCGTCGGCCGTGGGGATGAGGTCGCCGTCGTCGTCGGAGTCGATGCGGTTCTCGAAGCTGTCGGAGTCGCGGTCTTCGTCGAGCTCGTCGATGTCGCGGACCTCGTCGTTGTCGGAGTCGAGGTCGAGGAAGTCGCGCATCCCGTCGCCGTCGGAGTCGCGGCCCGTGACCGTCACCGTCCACTCGTGGTTGTCGGTCCAACCGTCGTTGTCGGAGTCGGTGTCGAGGTAGTTGGCCGTGCCGTCGCTGTCGAAGTCGGCGCCGACGGGGCGGTTGGTGCCGGGGCCCTGCCCGTTGTCGGGGTGCTCGTTGCGCGTCGGGATGCCGTCGCCGTCGTCGTCGTTGTCGAGGCGGTTCTCGAGCGCGTCTCCGTCGGTGTTGCCCGGCGCGGTCTCGGTGCCGAGCTCGTTGTTGTCGGTGACCGTGTCGTTGTCGGAGTCGGTGTCGAGGAAGTCGTCGATGTTGTCGCCGTCGGAGTCGCGGCCCGCGGAGGCGTTCGCCCACTCGTAGGAGTCGTCCCAGCCGTCGGCGTCGGAGTCGGTGTCGAGGTAGTTCGGGAGGCCGTCGTTGTCGGGGTTCCCGGTGCCCTCGTAGCTCGTGAGGATGCCGTCGCCGTCGTCGTCGGTGTCGAGGTAGTTCGGCGTGCCGTCGTTGTCGGTGTCGTCGTCGGTCGGCGTGCCCGTACCGTTCGGGTTCTCGCTGGCCGTCGGCACGGTGTCGTTGTCGTCGTCGGCGTCGATCCGGTTCTCGCGACCGTCGTTGTCGCGGTCTTCCATCAGCTCGTTCACGTCCGGAACGGTGTCGTTGTCGGAGTCGGTGTCGAGGAAGTCGTCGAACGCGTCGCCGTCGAAGTTGCGGTTCGGACCGACGGTCCACTCGTGCTGATCGCTGTAGCCGTCGTTGTCGGAGTCGGTGTCGAGGTAGTTCGGCAGCGGGTCGGCATCGCCGTTCGGCAGCGCGTTCTCGTACGACGTGAGGATGGTGTCGTTGTCGTCGTCGGGGTCGCGGTAGTTCGGCAGCGCGTCGCCGTCGGTGTTGTCGTTGCGCGCGTCGCCGACACCGTCGAGGTTCTCGTCGATCGTGAGGATGCCGTCGTTGTCGTCGTCGGCGTCGCGGTAGTCGGGCAGGGCGTCGCCGTCGGCGTTGTGCTCGGTGTAGTTCCCGTCGCCGTCGAGATCTTCGTTGATCGTGAGGATGCCGTCGTTGTCGTCGTCGGGGTCGAGGTAGTCGGCCAGGGCGTCGCCGTCGGTGTTGTCGTTGCGCGGGTCGCCGCCGTTGTAGTTCTCCTGGATCGTCGGCAGACCGTCGTTGTCGTCGTCGGGATCGAGGTAGTTCAGCAGCGCGTCGCCGTCGGTGTTGTCGTCGAGGGGGCCCGCGGCGCCGCCCACGTCTTCGTTCGCCGTGAGCACGGAGTCGCCGTCGTCGTCGGTGTCGATGCGGTTCTCGCGCGCGTCGCCGTCGGTGTTGGCGTGGAGCTCGCTCGCGTCGGGCACCGTGTCGTTGTCGGAGTCGAGGTCGAGGAAGTCGTCGGTGCCGTCGTTGTCGAAGTCGGAGTCGGGACCGGTGGACCACTCGTGCTGGTCGGTGAACCCGTCGTTGTCGGAGTCGGGGTCGCGGTAGTTCGGCAGGGCGTCGCCGTCGCCGTTCGGACGGGCGTTCTCGTACGCCGTGGGGATCGTGTCGTTGTCGTCGTCGGGGTCGCGGTAGTCGGGCAGCGCGTCGCCGTCGGTGTTCGTGCTGCGCGCATCCCCCGGACCGAGATCTTCCATGATGGTCGGGATCCCGTCGTTGTCGTCGTCGGGGTCGAGGTAGTCGGGGATGCCGTCGCTGTCGGAGTTGTCGTTCGTGTAGTTGCCGTCGTTGTTCCAGTCCTCGAACTCGGTGAGGACGCCGTCGTTGTCGTCGTCGGGGTCGCACCGGTTGCGGAGGCCGTCGCCGTCGCGGTCTTCGTCGAGCTCCATCCCGTCGGGGATGCCGTCGCCGTCGGCGTCGGGGTTGTTGCCGGGGAGTCGCTGGATGCCCGGGGTGTTCGTGTCGCAGTCGTAGTTGTACTCGAGCTGGTCGGACAGCCCGTCGTTGTCGGAGTCGCTGTCGCAGTCGTCGGTGCCGAACGCCTGCTCGGTGGCCCACTGCAGGCCGTCGCCGTCGTCGTCGAAGGTGGTGTTGCCCGAGCAGTCGTTGTCGATGCCGTCGCCGCCGAAGCCCGCGCAGGTGTCGTTCTCGCCGGGGTTCACGTTGCCGTTGCCGTCGTCGCAGTCGTTGCGGTCGTTCGCTTCGCCTGCGCCCGGCTCGTTGCAGTTGTTGTCGCCGTCGTCGATGACCGTGACGCCGGGGGTGTCGTCGCCGTACCCGTCGCCGTCGCCGTCGGCGTAGCAGGTGATGTCGCCCGAGCAGTCTTCGTCGGTGTTGTTGCCGACGATCTCGGTCGCATCGGGGTTGATCGCCGGGTTCGCGTCGTTGCAGTCGAGGATCTGGACGGCCTCGTTGTCGCCGGGGATGCAGTTGCCGTCGCCGTCGTCGTCGATGATCTGGTTCACGCCCCAGGCGTCGCCGTCGTCGTTGCGGTAGCACTCCTCGCGGCCGTCACAGTCCTGGTCGACGCCGTCGTTGATGTGCGTGCCGTTGAGGGGAGCGTTCGGGTAGATCGAGGGGTTGTTGTCGTTGCAGTCGCCGCTCTGGTCGGCCTGCTGCTGGCCGGGGAGACAGCCGTTGTTCCCCACGTCCTGGACGATGGTGTTCACGCCGAAGGCATCGCCGTCGATGTTGCGGAAGCACTCGTCGAGGTTCGCGCCGTCGCAGTCGTTGTCGACGCCGTTCTCGATGTCGCCGAGCACGATGATGCGGCCGAAGTAGGCGTTCGGGTTGTTGTCGTTGCAGTCGAGGGCGGTCGTGGACTCCTGTGCGTCGTTGCAGACGCCGTCGCCGCTGTCCTGGCGGACGATGCCGGAGTTGTTGCCCTGGTTGTCGCCGTCGTTGTCGAGCCAGCACTCGTCGCGGTTGCTGCCGTCGCAGTCGTCGTCGACGCCGTTCTGGATGTCGGCCTGGACGATCGGCGCACCCTGGTAGATGTTCGGGTTGTTGTCGTTGCAGTCGTTGGTGTTCGTGGATTCCTGGGCACCCGCGGTACACCCGCCGGACGGGTTCTCGACGAACGTGGCCACGCCCTGGCCATCCATGTCGTTGTCGAGCCAGCACTCGTCGGTGCCGCCGGAGAGCGAGCTGCAGTTGCTGTCGAGCCCGTCGTTGATGTCGGCCTGGCTGATCGGGGCGCCCGGGAAGATGTCGTTCCGGCTGTCGTTGCAGTCGAACGAGACGCCGTTCACCGGGGGCTGGGTGACGGCTTCGCCGTCGGCCGGCTCACAGGTGAGGCCGGCGTCGTTGCTCTCGTCGATGATGTTGTTCGTGCCGAACAGGTCGCCGTCGAGGTTGCGCCAGCACTCTTCGCGGCCGTTGCAGTCGTTGTCGACGCCGTTGCCCACGTCGGGCGCGCCGAGCGGCTTGTTCGGGAAGATGCTCGCGCCGGAGCCGGGGGTGTCGTTGCAGTCGTTGAAGACCGTGGACTGGTTGTTCGCCGACAGACAGAGCCCGTCGTTGTCGGTGTCGGGGACGATCGTGGTCGAGCCGTATCCGTCGCCATCCTGGTCGCGGAAGCACTCGTCGAAGCCGTCGCAGTCGCGGTCGATGCCGTCGTCGACGTCGGCGTTCGCGAGCAGCGCGCCCGGGAAGATCGACGCGCCGGCGCCGGGGGTGTCGTTGCAGTCGTTGGCGCAGGTCGAGAAGCCGTCGCCGTCGGCGTCGGCCGGGGTGAGGTTCGCGTCGTTGTCGTTGCAGTCGACGGTCGGGTAGCCGGGGCCGGCCTCGGCCGGGTAGCCGTCGCCGTCGACGTCGGGCAGGTAGTCGATGAAGAAGTCGTCGATGAACGGCGAGATGTCGAACTCGGGGTAGAACTCGAGCCGGTACTGGAAGAAGTCGCCGGTACAGTCGGCGATGTCGATGGGGGGCGAAGCGGTCGCGACGTCGATCGGGCCCTGCCACGTGCCGCCCGCGGAGCCGTCGTCGGCGCGCCACTCGGAGTTCTCGATCGTGTTGTTGTTGTTCGTGTCGCTGCCGCAGCGCACGTACAGGAACACGTCGGACGCGCCGGACCCGGTGAAGTCGTCGGTCCAGTCGACCTGGTACCAGATGGCGTTCGACTCGAACGGCGAGGCCGAGATGGCGGTGTCGCCCGACGGCGTGGCCGAGTCGGACGTGATGTAGGTGCCGCGCCAGGTGTACTCGGTCTCGACCTCGGTCTCGGTCGTGTTGACGGTCATGGCGAGGGGGCCGCCGAGCCACTCGGTGGGCGAGCCGCCATCGGTCTCGAGCGGGTACTGCACGGTGATGTCGACGACGTCGGTGTTCGCCGGCAGCGTGAGGGTGATGACGTCGCCGCCGTTGCCGAGGCAGTTCGCGTCGCCGCCGACGTTGCCCACGAACCCCGACGCGTTCTGGGTCGACCACGCCACGCCGTCGGACGTGCCGGCGTCGTTCCGGGCCGCGCCCGTGACGTCGGCGCCGGCCACGGGCACGACGACGTTGAGGTTCGCGCCGGTCGCGCGGTCGATGATGAACGTGTAGTTCGCGTCGGCCCCGCTGCCGCGGGCGCCGTGCGTGAGGATCTTGATGGTGCTCGTGCGCAGGCTCGCGCCCGGCATGTCGATGACCTCGTTGTCGGCGACCGTGAGCTCGAGGTTGCCCGTGTCGTCGTCGGCGAGGCCGGTGCGGAAGATCGTGCCGTTGACCGTGGCGAACTCGGAGTTCGACCAGCTGTTCGCCGCGGTGGTGAGACAGGCGTCGCCCACCCAGGACGCGTCTTCGGGCTCGTCTTTCTCGAGCTCGAGCTGCCACGTGGTGCCGCCGTCGTAGTAGCCGCGGTACCACCGCCCGTTGAGGTTCGTGAGCGTGGCGACCTCGACCCCGGCGCCGGCCGTGGTGACGTTCGTGCTGCTCGGATCTTGGGCGTCGGCGAAGTCGGCGGTCACGACGTGGCTCACGGTCGCGGCGTAGGCGACGGCGAGCGACGCCACGGAGGCGACACCGATGGGGATGGCGATGCGGGCGTTGGGGCGGCGCATGGTGGAATCCGTCCTGAAACGTGGTCGGCTGCACTCTAGCACCGGTCCAGGGGGATCCGCCGCCCCGTCTGGAGGGAATTTCCGGGAGGGTCCGGTTACGCGTCGGTCGCCGTGCTGCTCGATACCACCACTTCCATCGCGACCCCCGAGCGGGTGCGCTTCCGGCACCGCGTCGCGGGGCCCGGGCGGCGCTTCGCGGCCTGGGCGCTCGACGCGTTCGTCCAGTCCATGGTGCTGGTCGCCCTGGCGTCGATCGTCGGCGCCCTCGGCGCGGTCGGGCTCGAGGGATTCGGGACGGGCGCGTTGCTCGTCACGATCTTCCTCCTGCAGTGGTTCTACGGGTCGTTCTTCGAGTCCGTGCTGGCCGGTCAGACGCCCGGGAAGCTGGCGCTCTCGCTGCGGGTCGTGACCGACAGCGGCGCACCGGCCCGCGTCCCCCAGCTCGTGCTGCGGAACCTGCTCAAGGGCGCCGACTTCCTGCCCGTGCTCTACGGGGTCGGCGTGCTCGTCATGCTGTTCGACGAGCGCCTGCGGCGCATCGGCGACCTGGTCGCCGGCACCGTCGTGGTCGACGAGACCCTCGGCACCATGCTGGGCAGCGCGCCCATCG
Organism: Alphaproteobacteria bacterium; assembly: GCA_020632875.1. GTDB lineage: Bacteria > Myxococcota_A > UBA796 > UBA796 > JACKEQ01. The sequence goes on along the minus strand of JACKET010000003.1, from coordinate 346,540 downwards.
AGCCTCCCGTCACCGACGAGGAGCGGCGGGGGCTGCCGGCCCGCGTCGACCTCACGCGCGACGAGCTCGGCGTGATCGAGGAGTTCCTCCGCCGCCGCGCCCGGATGTCGGACGAGCGGGCGAACGAGCTCGCCGAGCTGCTGGCACCCGCGCTCACGACGGCCAGCGGGGTCGAGGCCGAGACGCCCGAGCGCGTGCTCGTGCTCGCCTACGCGCGGGCGACGGGCCGCGACCGGGTCCTCGAGGGGCCGCAATGAGCCGTCCGCCCCAGCGTCGCGAGGAGTTCGTCGCCGCGCGGCAGGACCGGTGGAAGGCGTTGGAGACCAACCTCCGCCGGCGGAAGCACGACGCGCGCGGGTCGAGCGAGCTCGCCCGGCTCTACCGGGCCGTGGCGGCCGACCTCGCGAGCGCCCAGAGCACCGACCAGCCCGCCGACATCGTCGCCTACCTCGACGACCTCGCCAGCCGCGCCCACAACGCGCTCTACGGCACGCGCCGCCTCGGCGGGCTCGACCCGCTCCGGCTCCTGGCCGTCGAGTTCCCGCGTGAGCTGCGGGCCTCCTGGGTGTTCTTCCTCGCCGCCTCGATCCTGTTCTACGGGCCATTCGTCGTCGGCACGGTCGGCTGCCTGCTCGACCCGTCGCTCGCCGCGCGCGTGCTGCCCGAGTCCCAGCTCGAGATGATGGAGACGATGTACTCCGACGCCATCGGGCGGGGAGGATCGGGCGAAGACGCCGGGATGGCCGGCTTCTACGTCAACAACAACGTGGGCATCGCGTTCCGCTGCTTCGCGACGGGCGCATTCGCCGGGCTCGGCAGCCTGTTCTTCCTCGTGTACAACGGCGCCGTGCTGGGGACGATCGAGGGCTACCTCGTGGCCCAGGGCAAGGGCTGGAACCTGCTCCTCTTCACCTGCGGCCACTCGGCGTGGGAGCTGACGGGCATCGTCGTGGCCGGCACCGCCGGGCTGCGGCTCGGCTGGGCCCTGCTCGTGACCGGCGGGCGCACGCGCGCGGCGTCGCTGGCGGCCGCGGGGCCCGTGCTCTTCCGGCTCGTGTCGGGCTGCGCGGCGATGTTGTTCGTCGCCGCGGCCATCGAGGGCTTCTGGAGCGCGAGCCCGATCCCGTGGTTCGTGAAGCTGCCGTTCGCCGCCGTGCAGCTCGTGATCGTCGTGCTGTGGCTCGCCCTCGGCGGCCGTCGCTGGCGGCCCGCGTGAACCCGAACCTCTGCCGCGTCGCGCTCCGCCCCCGCGGCTCGCTCGAGGTGTTCGACCTCGTCGTGCGGTTCGTGCGCGTCAACCTGGGCGTGCTGCTGCGGATGGCCGTGCTCGCGGTCGGCCTGCCGTTCCTCCTGATCGCGCCGATCGGGCTGTGGGCCGAGGGCGCGCCCTGGGTGGCGCTCCTCCCGCTGCCGCTCTCTCCGCTCGTGCAGGCGCCGTTCACGCTGCTCGGCGGGCGCCTCCTGTTCCGCGACGACACCACGGTGGGCTCGACGCTCCGCGAGCTCGTTGCCGCCGTGCCGCGCCTGCTGGGCGTGGGGCTCGTCGGAGCGGTGGCCACGGTGCTCGCCGCGGCGAGCTGCGGGGTCGGCTACCTGCCGCTGCTCGCCGTGCTGCTCTACGTCCCCGAGACCGCCCTGCTCGAGCGGGTCGGCGTGCAGCGGGGCCTGCGGCGCTCGCTGCGCCTGGCCGGGGGCCACGTCGGCATCGCGATGGCCGGCGCCGGAGCCCGCGTCTTCCTCACCGTGTGGATGGCGCTCGTGTGCGAGGGCTTCGGCCAGGCCGTGCTCGACACGACGCTGCAGCTCGGTCAGCCGTTCGGCTCGTTGTGGACGGGCCAGATCACGCCGTTCTTCCTGTTCGGGATGCTGCTCGCGCAGCCGCTCCACGCGATCTACCGCCTGCTGCTCTACGTCGACGTGCGCACCCGCGTCGAGGGGTGGGACCTCCAGGTGGGCCTGCGGGCGGCGGGCCTGGCGCGGAGGGCACGCCGTTGATCGCGCTCCTCGCCGCAGCGTTCGCCAACGCGCCGACCGTGCTCGACGACGCGGACTTCGCGTTCTGTCATCGCAATGCCGACCACGAGTACAACGAGGTCTTCTGCGCGCTGCTCGACGACGTGCCCGAAGACCGCTGCCCCGGGCTGCGGGCCTTCTGCGCGGCGCCCTCCGAGGCCCCGTCGCGCGGCTGCAACGCGAGCCAGGTGGTCGGCGAGGGCGATCCGGGCTCCGACCCGGCGGGGCTCTCGGAGCCCGAGCCCGAGTGGGACACGCCCGAATTCAAGGGCTGCGATCTGCAGGCTCCGTCCCTCGGCGCCGGGCCCGTGCTCGGCTGGATGTTCGCGCTTCTCGTGGCCGGTGCCATCGGCGCCATCGGCATCGCCCTGCTCCGGCACCTCGGCCTCAGGCCCGACGCGCCGACGCCGATGGTGCGGGTCGCGAAGATCGAAGAAGAGGAGCAGAGCTTCGCCGAGGCCGTGCAGGACGTGCCGGACCTCCCGAGCGACGACCTGCTCGCCGCCGCCCGTCGCGCCCTCGCCGAGCAGCGGTTCGGCGAGGCGGCCGTGCTCGCGCGGGGCGCCGTCCTCCGCAGGCTCGGCGAGCGCCGCGTGCTGAAGCTCCACCGCGCACGCACCGATCGCGAATACCTCCGCCAGTCCGGCGCCCACCGCCCCGACCTCTCCACCGTGTTCGACGTGGCCGAGCAGCACCGCTGGGGCCGCATCCCGCTCGACGGCCCGCGGGTCGAGGGCGCGCTCGACGCGGCGGGGCGGCTGCTCGCGGCGGTCGCGGTGCTCCTGCTCTGGGTGCCGGGCGCCCACGGTGCGAACGAGCGCTACGGGCCCGCCGGCGACGCCGGCCTCCAGCGCGTCCTCGACCGGCACGGCTTCGACGTGTCGTTCCGCCTTCGCGGGCTCGAGGGCATCGACGAGGACGGCAGCGACCTCGACGTGTTGGTGATCGACACCTCCGGGCTCTCGCCGACCGAAGAGGGCTGGGCCGACATCCGCGCGTGGGTCCAGCAGGGGCACGTGCTCTGGATCGCCGGGTCTCCGAAGGGCTTCCCCGAGCTCGGCAGCCGCGTGTCGACGAGCGGCGAGCCCGTGCTGGCCGACGATCTCGTGGACGACGGCCTCGTCCTGCCCGTGTGGCCGGGCGGTCCGGACATGGGGTTCGACGGCGGCACCGGGTGGGTCGTGGCGGAAGGGGCAGACCCGGTCGTGGTCGCGCCCGTCGGGGCGGGCTGGGTGCTCGCGGTCGCCGACCCCGTGCTGCTGTGGAACGGGTCGCTCGTCGACCCGCGGAACGAGGCGTTCCTCGGCGACGTGCTGTACCGCGGGCAGGCCCGGGGCTGGCCGATGGCCGACCGCCCGCGCGTGCATCTGGCCACGATGGCCGCGAGCGAGTCCTCCGACAACCCCGCGCAGTCGGTGCGGAACCTGCGCCTGCTCCCGTTCGTGCTGCAGGTGCTGGTGTTCTGGCTGGTGTTGGTCGCGTGGCGGGGCTGGCCGTTCGCACCGCTCGCCGACCCGCCCTCGCGGGGCCGGCGGAGCTTCGTCGAGCACCTCGACGCGCTGGCCCGGCGGTACCGGCAGGCGCGCGACAGCCGCTTCGTCGCGTCCGCGTTCGCGCGGCTGATGGTCGAGCGGCACCGCCAGAGCGGGCTCGCGCTCGCCGCACGGCGGCACGGAATGACGGCGGCCCAGGCCGACGCGCTGGCCCGGCGCGCGGTCGAGCTCGCCGAGAACCCCGAGGGGCCGAGCAGCCGCTCGGACTTCGAGCTGATGGAGGAACTGTGGAAGGTGACGCGGCCCCGGTGAGCGGAGGCCTGAAGGAGAGCTTCGACCGCGTCGTGCACGAGGTCACCCGCGTGGTGCTCGGGCAGGACGAGGTCGTGCGCACGGTGCTGATCGCGATGTTCGCCTCGGGGCACGTCCTGCTGGAGGGCCCGCCGGGCCTCGGCAAGACGCTGCTCGCGCGGTCGCTGTCGTGTGCGCTGGGCGTCGACTTCAAGCGCATCCAGTTCACGCCCGACCTGATGCCGAGCGACGTGACCGGCGGGAACGTGTTCAACCAGCGCGCCGACGACTTCGTGTTCCGCGCGGGGCCCGTGTTCACGCAGGTCCTGCTCGCCGACGAGATCAACCGCGCCCCGGCGAAGACCCAGGCCGCGCTGCTCGAGGCCATGAGCGACCGCCAGGTGTCGGTCGACGGCGAGACCCGCGAGCTGCCCGCGCCGTTCTTCGTGATGGCGACCCAGAACCCCGTCGAGAGCGAGGGCACGTACCCGCTCCCCGAGGCCCAGCTCGACCGGTTCCTCGTGAAGACGCTGGTGGGGCACCCCGACATGGCGGTCGAGGTCGCCCTTCTCCGCTCGACGGTGCGCGGCTTCGACGCGGCAGACCTCGACGCGGCGGGCCTCCAGACGGTGCTGCACGCCGACGGCATCGCCCGTTGCCAGGCCGAGGCGCGCGCCATCCGCGTCGACGACGAGATCCTCGACTACATCGCCGCGCTGGTCGGCCGCACCCGCGCCCACCCCGCGGTCGACCTCGGCGCATCGCCACGCGCCAGCATCGGCCTGCTCCGGTGCGCCCAGGTCGTCGCGGCGGTCGCGGGCCGCGCGTACGTCGTGCCCGACGACGTGAAGGAGATGACCCACCCGGTCCTCCGCCACCGCTTCATCCTCCAGCCCGACGCCGAGCTCGAAGGCGTCACGACCGATCGCGTGATCGACGAGATCCTCGACGACGTGCCGGTCCCGGGGGGCCAGGCGGCGTGACGTTCGTCCCCACCCGACTGCAGGTGGCCCTCTGGGCCGTGCCCATCCTGCTCGCCATCGGCTCGATCGCGACGCCCCTGCTGCTCGCGCCGATGGTGGCGTGGGACCTGCTGCTCGTGGGGGCGCTCGTGCTCGACGCGCTGGCGTCGGGGGCGAAGCTCGAGCCGAAGCGCGAGGTCGGCGCGGTGCAGTCGGTCGGGCGCGCGTTCGACGTGCGCCTGGCCGTGCTGAACCGGGGTCGGGCCACGCGGGTGGTGCGCGTGATGGACAGCCCGCCCGGCGACGCCGAGGGCCTGCCGCTGGCCTGCGTCGTGCCGCCGGGGTCCGAGGCCGACCTCGAGTACACGGCGACGGTCGACCGCCGCGGGCAGCACGCCTTCGGGCCCATCACGCTGCGGTGGCGCTCGCCGTTCGGCCTGTGGGAGCGGCAGAGGCGCTTCGCGGTCGACGACGGCGTGCGCGTGTACCCCGACTTCGCGCAGCTGCGGAGCTGGGGCGTCGACGCGCGGCTCCAGGAGGAGCGGGTTCCCGTGCGCTCGCGCCGGCGCCAGGGCGGCGAGAACGAGTTCCAGCGCCTCCGCCCGTACGTCGCGGGCGACCCGTACCGCCACATCGACTGGAAGGCGACGGCCCGCAAGCGCGAGTTCGTCACCCGCGAGTTCGGCCAGGAGTCGAACCAGAACGTCATCTTCCTGCTCGACGCCGGCCGGATGATGAGCGCCGAGCTCTCGGCCCGTGAAGACGGGGAGGGCGGCCTCACCGCGTTCGACCATGCGTTGAACGCCGCGCTGATGATGGGCCAGGTCGCGCTCCGCCACGGCGACCGCGTGGGCCTGCTCGCATTCGACGACCGCGTGCGGGCCTGGCTGCCTCCGCGCGGCGGGGCGCGGTCGGGCTCGCGCCTCATCCGCACGACGTACGACGTGTTCCCGTCGCTCGCCGAGCCCGACTACGCGCTCGCGTTCCGCCACCTGTCGACGAACGTGCGGCGACGGAGCCTCGTCGTGCTCTTCACGTCGGTGGTCGACGAAGTGAACGCCGAGCTCGCGCGGAACCTGGTGCGCGGCCTCGGCAAGCGCCACCTCGCGCTGACCGTCTGGGTGCGCGACCCGGCCGTCGATGCGTGTCTCGAGCGTCCGACGACCGACCCCCTCCACCCCTGGATGCGCGGGGCCGCCGCCGAGATCGCCGCGTGGCGGGATCACGAGCTCGCGTCCCTCCGCCGCCGCGGCGCGCTCGTCGTGGATGCCCCCGTCGACCAGCTCACTCCGGCCCTCCTCGCGCGGTACCTCGAGATCAAGGCCCGGCGCCTGCTTTGACGCGGTCCCGACGGACCGGATAGCCGGGCGGGATGGAGGACTCGCCATGATGCGCCACACCCCGGTCGCGATCGTCGCCGCCCTGGTCTGCGGAATCGCCCAGGACGCCGTCGCCGCCGATGTCTTCGCCAGCGACATCATGGAGATCGTCCCCGTCGGCGCCGTCGCCGGCGACGGCAAGACGCCCGTGACGGTGCGGGTGCTCGCGCGCAAGGCCGACGGCTCCGCGCTGTCGGGTCTCAAGGGCCGTCTGCTCGCCACCGAGGGAACGGTCGACGGCTTCCAGGCGGCGGGCGACGGCTGGTACAGCTTCCAGTTCACGCCGCCCACCACGACGCGGCCCGTGAAGGTCAAGGTCACGGTGCAGGCGGGCTCGCTGAAGTCCGAGGCCGAGATCCCCGTGGTGCCGGCGGGCCGTGGCGGCGCGACGGTCCAGGTGAACCCGCCGTCCCTGGTGCTCGGCCGGTCCGAGACCGCGACGCTGACCTTCCAGCTGGCCGAGGGCATCCCGTCCGCCGACCTCCAGATCGAGGCGTCGTCTGGCGAGGTGACCGACCTCACCGACATGGGCGGGGGCCAGTACACGGCGCGGTACCAGCCGCCCGCGGTCAACTACCCGCACCTCGCGATCATCTCGGCCGTGGCGAAGGATCACCCGGATCTCGTCGCGTCGGCGGTGGTGCGGCTGCAGGGCGCGGTCGACTTCCCGGTCACCGCGCCGGCCGGCAGCTCGGTCGTGCTCAAGATCGCGGGCAAGGACTACGGCCCCGTGAAGATGGACGCCGACGGCAAGGGCAAGGTGCCGATCATCGTGTCGCCCGGCGTCAACGAGGCCACGAAGGTCGTCGTGCAGAGCGGCAAGCGCGAAGAGTCCCCGTTCGACCTTCAGATCCCCGAGACCCGCCGCGTCGCGTTCATGCCCGTGGTCGCCGGCGTCCCCGCCGACGGCAAGGCCCACGCGGTGCGCATCGTCGCGCTGAAGGCCGACGGAACGCCCGATGGCGGCGCGGGCCTGAAGGTCTCCGCCGACAAGGGCAGCGTGGGCGCGGCCCGCCATCTCGGCGACGGCGTGTACGTCGTCGACTACACGCCGGCCGGCGCGGGTGCCGCGACGCTCACGGCCGACATCCCGGGCACGAAGAAGAACGAGACGCAGCTCGCGCTCGACGTGCTGGGGCCGCTGCCGGCCACCGTCGCGTGGGACGCGCTCGGCTCGGTGCCCGCGAGCGTCGGGTCCGCGTCGTCGATCGTCGTCGTGCCCCAGTCCCACGTCACCGCGACGGGCGCGAAGACGAAGCTGTTCGTCGCTGTGGTCGACGCGAACGGCTACCCCGTGCCCAACCAGAAGGTCGCGCTCACCGCGAGCTCCGGCTCGATTCCGGGCTCCGTCACCACGAACGCGTCCGGCGTGGCCACGGTGACCTTCACGGCACCGGGCGACGGCCGCTTCGTCCGCATCGGCGCCACGAGTGGCGAGATGGCCACCGAGGCCGCGCTGGTCGCGTCCTCCGCGGCCCCCGAGCTCGTCTGGCCGCGCTCCGCCGGGGTCCAGGGCGAGTGGGAGGCCCGGCTACCCTCCGTGGCGCCCTCGGTCCCGCCCACCGGCGACACCACCACGCCCGAGCCGGCCCCCGCGCCCGAGCCGAAGTCCACGGGCACCGCCGCGGCCGGCGCGGCCATCTCGACGATCGAGGTCGAGCTGCCCGACTCCGTGCCCCCGGGCTCCACGATCACGGTCGTCGCCACCGCGAAGACCGACGACGGCCTCGGCGTCACGGGCCAGAAGCTCGACTTCCTCACGAACGCCGGCACGTTCGGCGCGGTGTCCGAGAGCGGCGATGGCATCTACACCGCCGACCTCGACGTCCCGAAGAAGGCGACCGGCGAGCTGAAGATCTCGGTCGTCGCGGAGTCGGGCGTCATGGGGCGCGCCACGCTGGCCATCGATCCGGGCGCGGTCGCCGCGGTGAAGCCCGTGCCGAAGCCGCGTCCCGACAAGGCCGCGAAGGAGCCCGCCGAGGTGCCGATGGTCCGCGTGCGTCTCGGCGGCGCGGGCGGCTCGTACAAGTACGCCCAGCGCCCATCCGCCACGCCGGGCCCGCTGCTCCCGGCGGCCCTCGTCGTGGGAGGCCCGGATGGCGGGCGTCCCGCGCCGCTCGTGGGCCTCGAGGCCGACGCGCGCGCGTGGTTCCTGAAGTACGTCGGCGCCCACGTGGGCTTCCGGGGCACCGGCTACTCGATCACGGCTCCTACGTTCAGCGACGATGCCGGCGACTGGCTGTACCACTTCCGGGCCGACGTGAACGGGCGGTACCCGTTCGACGTGGGCTCCGACCAGTTCTGGATCGGCGCGGCGGCGGGCCTCCAGGTCGACGACTTCATCGTGTTCAAGGGCTGCCTCGAGCCCGGCTGCAACGTCGACTACGAGCCGCTCACGCTTCCCGGCCTCGAGCTGGGGGCCGAGATCGGCGCCGAGGTCGGCCCGCTGTTCTTCGTGGGCAACGTGTCCCGCGGCTTCGCGTTCGGGACCGTCGGGTACCGCACGGGCGTCGACGCCGACATCGGCTTCGAGGTGCACGACAACGTGTTCGTCGACCTCGGTGGGGCCATGGTCTTCCGCCGGCTGCTCGTCGAAGGCGACACGTCACGCACCGAGTTCGGCCAGCTCGAGGACACCCAGCTCCTCGGGCGCCTCTCGGTCGGGTTCCAGCTGTAGCTCCGGCTCTGGATCAGAGCGTGAGCCAGCGGGCATCCTTTGCGTGGCGCGCGGGGACCTTCTCGAGCGCGGCCTTCGCTTCGGACGGGTCCTTGCAGGCCTTCGCGCAGTAGGTCGCCCAGCTGAAGACCATGTCCCAGCGCTCTTTCTCGACGGCGAGCGCGATGGGCCGCTTCATCCACAGGTCGATGTCGGCGCCCTCGGGTGGGCTCTGCGCCACGCCGTAGAGCGAGTTGTTCACCGTGGCGAAGCCCGTCGCGTCGCCGCCTTCGATCCTCGGGAACGCCGCGGCGGCGTCGAGCAGGCTGATGGCCGTGAAGCGCGTGCGGTTCTGGGACTTGATCCGCTCGATCAGGGCCTCGGCCTCGGGCAGGTGCTCCTGCTCCTCCTTCGGACCCGCTGCGAGCCGGCCCTTGATCGCGCCGACCGCGAGGTTCAGCTTGCGCGCCTCGGACGCATCGGCGCGCAGCGCCTCGCGGAGCGGCTCGACCTTGGCCGCCGCTTCGGGCTCGGCCCCGACGAGGCCATAGAGCATCAAGGCCTCCGCCACCCGCCCGTCGACCTCGTCGAGCTGCAGCGCGATGGCCTTCAGCTTCTCGGGGTCGTCGGGATTCGCGAGGGCGAGGGGGAGCAGGAACAGCATCGGGCCTCCGGCGCGCATTCTGGCACGACCGGAACCGCTGCGCGTGCGCCGCTATTCCTTCGCGGAGAAGACGTAGGCCCAGTACACGCTGCCGCTCGAGCCCTTCGGGAGCGCCCACGCGCGCACCCGCTCGTGCATGCAGGCCTCCAGCGCCGCGCTGCCCACGGTCTCGTCCTCGGTCCAGACCGACACGAACCGCCCGGACTCGAGGCGCCCGCCGAGCTCGACCCGCCCGGACAGGCTCGGGTCGCGCTTCAGCTCCTTCTCGAAGCAGTAGCGGATCTGCGAGGCGTAGCGCTTCAGCTCGCGCCCCACGACGACGGGGTCGGACGGCTCCTCGTCGCCCGTGCCGAAGGTCGGCGGCTGCGAGACGATGGGGATGTTGCGGAGGCCCGCTTCTCCACCGCCGACCTCCTCGATCTCGATGTCCCTGCCGGCACCCATCGGCAGTCCCGCCTGCGCGACGCGCGGCGCGTCGTCGTCGCCGTCCCAGTGCGAGCGGGCCTCGAGGCTGTCGATGGCCACGGCGTCTTGGGCGTCGATGGCCCAGGACGTGTCGCCGGACGTGGCGATGAGCCCGGAACGCTGGAGCCGCTCCTCGATGCCCCGGCGGGCCGCGGCGATGTCGGTGGCCCGGCGCTCTGCGGTGCGGGGCGCGACCTCGGGCTCGGCGACCCGGTCGATCTGGCGCTCGGGCTTCGTCACGGTCGCGACGGTGGGGCGCTCGACCTCGGGCTCGGGAGTCGGAGGGGGCAGGTCGACGTACACGGGCGTGGGCAGCGTCGCGAGGCGGTCGGCGAGCAGGTCGATACCGGTGTTCTGCGGCGCGGGGGCCGTCGCCACGTAGATGCCGAGCAGCAGCCCGAGCGCGGACCAGGTCGCGAGCGACTGCAGGAACACGGGGTCGTCGTCCTCGATCCAGCGGGGCCGGAAGTCGGCCGCGGACAGCGGAGCCCGTGCGGCCATCGGGGGTGCCAGGACGAGCTGGTAGAGCACCGTGACCTCACCGAGGTCGATGCGGCCGCGGTCTCCGAGGGTGAGCGTCGCTTCGGGGTCGCCGCGGCGGACCTTCGCGCGGCGGCGCACCTCCGGGGCGAGCGAGAGGCCGTGCGGCCCCTTCACGAACACGGTCCGCGACTCCGACAGGCCCGCGACGACGATGCTGTCGGTGCGCGAGCCCCCGATGGTCACACTGCGGTCGAGGGGCAGCCGCCGCTCCATGGCGAGCGTCCCCGACTTCGCGATTCCGACGCGCAGCACTGCCTGCGCACGACCCCCTGCGGTCATACGAACCTCCCGTGTGGGCGGCCGTCTCCGCGTGCCGCCGCTCGTTCACGTGCTCTTGACCGTGGAGGCTCGAAGCGGTTCCGCAGATTCCCGGCAGTCGTCGAATCTTCGGCGATCCAACGAGAAAAGCCGCCGATGACCGGCGGCTTTCACAGGGAGAGTCGAGCTACGCCCGGATCAGGCGAGCATCGTCTTCATGAACTCGTTGCCGTAGATGTCGGGCATGAGCTCGGGCGGGACGTGCACGTGGTTCTCTTGATCCGACGAGCTGGTGCCGAACTGCTTGCCACCCGGCTTCGGTGCGGGCGCCTTCTTGGGCGGCGGGGCCTTCTTCGGGGGGAGCTTCGCGGGCGGACGCGTGGATTTGCCGGACATAGAGCACACTCCAACAACAGATGAGGACAGTAGAAGCGTAGCGCATGCTGCGGGTGAACCTCAAGAGATTTCACTCGGGCAGCACCAGCCTCCGGTCCCCGGGCACGCCCGTGCGCACGATCTGCCGGCCGTCGGGCCACAGGACGACGACCTGATCGGCGCCGTCCCAGTCGCCGAGGCCGAAGCGCGCGGAGAGCTCGCTCTGGGACGCCCGGCTCGCGCCGCCCGTGATGTCGCGGAACTGCACGAGGTCGCCCGTGACCACCGCGACCCGCGCGCCGACGCCGCCGTACTGACCCGTCTCGGGAGCCGCGCGCACGACCACGTCGAGCCAGTGCCCCGCGGGCTCGGTTCGGTTCATGAGCACCGTGAGCGCCGCGCCGTCGGTGTTCGCGCCGACCACGTCGATCCGCCCGTCGCCATCGAGGTCCGCGAAGGCCGCGGGCACGTTGTGGGCCGCGCCCCCGGACAGGATCGCCGCGTGGCCCCACTCGCTCCGCTCGAACGACGCTTCGCCCGTGTTGCGGTAGGCGAGCCACGGGCGCTCGTCCTCCTGGGTGACGAACAGGTCGGCCCAGCCGTCGCGGTCGAAGTCCTCGAAGCCCAGGCCCCACCCGAAGTCCCCGACGGTGCCCCAGGACTCGGACTGCTGCTCGAACCGGCCGTTGCCGTCGTTCACGAGGAGCGGGTGGGTGCCGATGTTCGACACGTAGTAGTCGAGGTCGCCGTCGTGATCGATGTCGGCGGCGTCGATGCCCATGGGGTTCCCGACGGTCGTGCGGTCGGCGCCGTTGCCGAGCGGCTGCCAGCGCTCGCCCGTGTGGTGGAGGAGCGTGTGCCCGCCGCGGTCGTTCCACACCCAGAGGTCGGACCACCCGTCGTTGTCGTAGTCCGTGAACATCATCGCGCAGGGGTGCCCGGTGTTGTCGATGCGGATGTTCGCGTCGTCCGTCACGTCCTCGAACGCGTCGCCTGCGTTGCGGAGCACCGTGGCGCCCGGCGAAGGCTGCGTCGAGGTCGCGCTGACGAGGTCGAGCCGGCCATCCCGGTCGAAGTCGCCCATGGTCACGAGCTTGCTGCGCCCATCGCGGACGGCAGCCGGGTCCGACGGCGTCGCGGCGGCTCCCCGGGCATCGGTCACCTCGGCGAACACGAGCCCGCCGAGGTTCTCGAGCAGCACGTTCGTGGGCTGGCGGGCCAGGTAGAGGTCGGGGTCGCCGTCGTCGTCGAAGTCCCCCGCGGCCACGGAGTACAGGTCGGACCCGTCGAGGATGGCGGCGAGCCCGCTCGAGGCGGTCGCATCCTCGAACGTGCCGTCGCCGCGGTTGTGCCAGAGGGTCGAGGCGTGCAGCGTGCCGTCGTTGTTGGAGCGGCCGTTCGCCACCAGGATCTCGGGCGCGCCGTCGCCGTCGAGGTCGAGCACACCGAGCGCGACGCCGTGCGTGTTGCCCCCGCCGACCACGGCGTCGAGCCCGATCCCCACGGCCCGCTCGAACGTCAGCGGGCCGCCGGCGAGCGGCACCTGTGCCGGCACGTGCCCGAGGTCGACGGCGAGCGCGAGGTCGGGCGCGTCCCACAGCGGCGCGCCGGAATACCCCGGCAGCGTCGGGTCGGGCCGGCACGCGAGGGCCAGCAGCGGCAGGACGCGGATCAGCACACGCCGTACGCGAGCATCGCTTCGACGACCCGCGCCATCCCGGCGGTGTTCGCGCCCTTCACGTAGTCGACGCCGTCTGCGGTGGCCCCGTGCTCGACGCACTGCGCGTGGATGCCGTGCATGATGGACGCCAGGCGCGCGTCGACCTCCTCGCGCGTCCACCGCAGCCGGATGCTGTTCTGGCTCATCTCGAGGCCCGACACGGCGACCCCGCCGGCGTTCGCGGCCTTCGCCGGCGCGAACAGTACGCCCGCCGCCTGGAGGACCCCGACGGCCTCGAGGGTGCACGGCATGTTCGCGCCCTCGGTCAGCGCGAGGACGCCGTTCGCCACGAGCGCCCGGGCGTCGTCGCCGTCGACCTCGTTCTGCGTCGCACACGGGAACGCGAGGTCGACCGGCACGCGCCACGGCCGCTCGCCCGGGTGCCACGTCGCGTTCGGGAACGCCTCGACGTACTCGGAGATCCGGCGGCGCCGGACGTTCTTCAGCTCCATCACCCACGCGAGCTTCGCCGCGTCGATCCCGTCGGGGTCGTGCACGAAGCCCCCCGAGTCCGACAGCGTGACGACCTTCGCGCCGAGCTCGAGCAGCTTCTCGACGGTGTACTGCGCGACGTTGCCCGCGCCGCTCACCGCGGCCGTGAGCCCGGCGATCTCGCGCCCCGCCCGCCCGAGCATCTCGCGCGTGAAGTACACCGCGCCGTAGCCCGTGGCCTCCGGGCGGATCCGCGAGCCGCCGTACGCGAAGCCCTTGCCCGTGAGGGTCCCCGTCCACGCGTTCGCGAGCCGCTTGTACTGGCCGAACAGGAAGCCGATCTCGCGCGCGCCCACGCCGATGTCGCCCGCGGGCACGTCGGTGTCGGGCCCGATGTGACGCGACAGCTCGGTCATGAAGCTCTGGCAGAACCGCATCACCTCGGCGTCGCTGCGGCCCTTGGGGTCGAAGTCCGACCCGCCCTTGCCGCCGCCCATGGGCAGGCCGGTCAGCGCGTTCTTGAAGATCTGCTCGAAACCGAGGAACTTCAGGATCGACAGGTTCACGCTCGGATGAAACCGCAGCCCGCCCTTGTACGGCCCGATCGCGCTGTTGAACTGCACGCGGTACCCGCGGTTGACGTGCACCTCGCCCCGGTCGTCCTCCCACACGACGCGGAACACGACGGTGCGCTCGGGCTCGGTGAGGCGCTCGAGGATCCTCGCCTTCACCGCGGCCGGATGGTCGCGCAGCCAGCCCGCGGTCGACGCGACGAGCTCTTCGACGGCCTGGTGGAACTCGACCTCGCCGGGGTTCCGGGCCCGCAGCGCCTCCATGAAGCTCGCGACCAGCGGATCCGACACAGGCACCTCCGGAGGCCAGATAACGCCCTGGTGCGGAAGCCTACTTGTTCTGGCGGTAGACCGCGTGGCAGCGCGCGCAGGTCGACAGCATCTTGCCGAAGACCAGGGCGCGCTTGTCGGGGTTCGTCGCGGCCTGGCCCTCGACGGCGAGGTCGTGGAGCTTGTCTTCGAGATCCATGAAGCGCTGGTCGGGGAAGTCCTGCAGGATCACCGATGGGAACGGGGCTTCGGCGAGCTCGTTCGCGCCCTTGCTCCATGCGGCCTGGTCGTTCGCGAGCAGCCCGACCCACATCCAGTCGACCGCCCAGGCGTGCCGCTTCATGACCTCCTGCTCGTCGAACAGGCGGGCCGGCACGGCGGTGGGCGTGACGGTGGGGCCGGCGCGGACGCCCTCGTGGCACGTCGCGCACGCCTGGCCGATCTGGGCCACCTTGAAGCCGGCCGCCGCGATGTCGGGGCTGTTCTCCATCAGCCACGCCTCCATCTTCAGGTCGACGACGTAGGGCAGCCAGTCGGGGGGGAGCGCGTCGGGCGGGTTGATGAACTCGAGGCCCTGGGCCGCGGCCTTCGCGCCGGCCGCGTCGCCCGCGATGACGGCGTTGCGCGCGGCCGTGGCCGTGGTGAGGTGCGCCCGCATGTTGTTCTGGAGCATCGAGGGCCCGGAGCCGTCGGGGCGCGGGCCGGGCTCGGGCACCAGGTAGGGGAGGATCGAGTCGCCGTTGTCGATCGGGAGCGGAGGGAGCGACGGCGGCGGATACGACGTGCTGGACGGGCCGCTCGGCGCCGGGAACGGCATCGGCGAGGGCATCGGGGACGGCACCGGTGAAGGGAAGGGCATCGGAGACGGCACCGGCGACGACGGGCGGACGCTCGACGGACGCACGCTCGAGGGGCGGACGCTCGAGGGCTGTGCGGACGGGCCCGGCAGGCTCGGGAGGCTCGGGGAGCCCACGGGCGACGGGCTCGGCTGGGGCGCAGGCGACGGGGAGGGCCGCGGGCTGCTCGGCACCGGCGCGGAGACCGGTGAGGGGGAGGGGCGCGACGTGGGGCGGCCGGGGAGCGTCGGCATGCGCGGCGAGGGGTCGGGCGACGGCTCGGTCGCCACCGCGACGTTGCCGGGCTCGGGCTCGGCCTTCACGATGCGGGTGCGCGGCGCGGGCTGCGGCGTGCTCGCGGTCGGCATGCCCATGATGGCGGCCAGGCCGCCGACGCCACCGACGCCGACGCAGAACACGATCGACACCACCAGCACCATGGCGATGCCGCCGATCAGGATGGCGTTCGAGCCCGATTCCTCTTCGACGTCGGCGAACGGATCGGGACCCCGCGGCACGTACTCGGGGATGGGCTGGTCGGGGCGGGCCATCGGGGCCTGCTGCTGGACGACCGGTGGCTGGGCCTGCATCGCGACCGGAGCGGACTCGGCGGCCGGCGAGATCGACCCCATGTCGCCGCCGACGACCGGAGCCGGCGTGGGCTCGGACTCGATCGGGGGCTTCGTCGGGGAGGGCGGACGCTTGACCAGCTGCGGCGGGATCGTGTCGGGGTCGGGTGCGGGGCCCTGGGGACGGCGCTGCGGGCGCGTCGGCGCCACGGGGGCCGGCGGCGGCGTGTGGACCATGCCGGGCGAGGGGACCGTCGGCGAATCCTTCGGGGGCGCGTACTTGCGTGCGGGCCGCGGCTTCGGCGTGGGGGGCTTGTTGGTCGGCACCACCATCTCGCCGACCTCGGTGCGCTCGTCGTCTTCGGGCTTCTCGGGGGGATCCACCAGATCGAAGTCGGACGGGAGCGGGCGGGAGATCGGGTCTTCGGCCGGCTTGGTGCGACGGCGCGTGCCTTCGCCGGGCTTGCGCTTGGGGACGGGCGCGGGCCCCTCCCACTTCTGCGCGGTGCCGGGGCCCGTGTGGCGATCCATCGGAGGGATGGGGGTTCCCGGCATCCAGTCGGTGTCGGGATCCGCCATGTAGTCCGAGTTCATCACCCGCTGGAGGGCCTGCTTCATGCCCTGGCGCGTCCAGTGGGCGGTCGAGCGGCCCTGGTCTTCGACGCCCTCGAAGTTCACGGCGCCGGCGGGCAGCGGACCCCCGGTGACCGTGGTGTCGTCGAGGCCCGACAGCGGACCGCGGCTCATCGGCCGGGACGCGGCATCCTCGTCGCGGCGCTCGCCACCGCCATCGAGCGCGGCGTTGCACCACTGCACGAAGTCGGGCCCCTCGACGAGCTCGACCATGCCGCCGAACGAGCGCCACGCCTCGAGGGCCGTGGGGCGGTCGCTCGGGTCGTGGGCCAGCAGGCGGGCGAGGTACCACTGCAGGTCGCTGATGACCTCTTCGGGCAGGCCCTCGAAGTTCAGCGCGAGGATCGCGTCGATCGCGGCGTTCTCGTGGGCTTCGTCGCCCTCGGGCAGCTCGGGCAGATCGCGGGGCGAGAACAGCGCGTAGGCGACCATCCCGAGGCCGTAGCGATCCGTGGCCGGACCCACGGGCTCGCGCTCGGGCGCCAGGGTCTCGCGCTGCCCGAAACCCTCGACGGACACGGCCCCGGTGTCGTCGACGAACACGTCTCCGAGGTCGAGATCGCCGTGCACGACGTGGTCTTCCTCGGCGATGGCGAGGATCTCAGCGACGGCCGAGATGATCTGGATCGCCACGTTGAACGGGGGCAATCCAGAGTCCAGCACCGCCTCGAGGTCCAGCCCGATGGCCGAACCCTCGGCGGCATCCACCCCGCCATCGGGCCCGGTCGTGCGGACGTAGTGGAAGTCGCTCAAGCTCGATCCTCGGATGCAGTTCTAACCCAGAATGGCTGCACGGGGGGCTCCGGGCCCTGCGGACGGGCGCGTCCCCGGTGGGCCACCCTCCAACGCGCGGCGCCCCGCGGATCTTTCACTTCTTGCCGCGCGCCTCGTACGCCGCGAGCTGCTCGGGCGTGGCGGGGAGCTGGAAGCGGTCCTTCCACTCGGCGTACGGCATGCCGTAGACGACCTCGCGCGCCGCTTCGTACCCGACGGTCTCCCCGCGCTCCGCGGCGGCCGCGTCGTACCACTTGGCGAGGCAGTTCCGGCAGAAGTCCGCGAGGATCATGAGGTCGATGTTCTGCGCTTCGGTGTGCTCCTGCAGGTGCGCGATCAGGCGGCGGAACACGGCGGCTTCGACTTCGGTACGGGTGGCTTCGTTCATGGGTCCCTCGGTGTACGAGCCTCCTAGCGCGGTGGAGCCCTGCGGTGGAGCCCGGAGCCCGGAGCCCGGAGCCTGGCGTGCGTTCGGGTTCGGACGCGCCGGATCCCCGGGCGCCTCTGCATCACGCAGATGACGCAGATGGACGCGGATGACGCAGAGGGGAGGGGACCGGCGAAGCGAGCCACTTCGGGCCCCGGGCGCCGACGCTGATTCGTGCGCGGAGTGCCCGCAAAGCGACAGCGGCGCCGATCCCCGGGTCTCGCACAGCGACCACAGCGAGCCACAGCGGCTTTTCGACGGCGGCCCAGGGATACGAGGACGACGGCCTCGTTTCTGTGTCGTGCGCATCCCTCTGCGTCATCCGCGTGCGAAGCGCGGTCCACACCAGCGTCCGGGCGTCGTGAGGGACGGATGGTCGAGTCGACAGCGTCCACACCGCGTGGCTCCCCGCCCATCCCGGTCGGGACCAGACGCCGCAGCCACTCCCCTGTCCATTTCGGGTCTGACCCCAGAGGGACACCCGATTCTCCCGTGCTGGCCGGCGTTTCGCGGAGGCTCTGGCACGATCGGGACAGGCGGACGTCGCGTCGGATGCCGCCATCATGGTGGAAGAACCTCGATCTCCCTCGGAACGACCGGAAATCGGGAAGCCGACCTCGCGAATCCGGCGTTCGAACTGATGTCCGGCGCATGGACCATCGCCATGCTCACCCACGTCCGCGTCTGCCTGCTCGCCGTCCTCCCCGCGGACCGAATCGGGATTCACAAGAGCAGGACAGGGTTTTCGGGCCGCTCGGGGAACCGACGCAGTCCGCTTCGGCGGATCGGGGAGAGGTGCCATCGGACCCGGCCACCCCGCCTCGGCGGGAGAACGCCTTTGACGGTCACGACCTCTGTGTCCCCGGAACGCGGCGTTTCAGCCGCGTTCACAGGGGGTACCTGGGTCCCGTCGAGACGTTCCATGGTCGAGATTCCGTCGGGACGACACCCGCTTGCGGGCGGTGGCCGGCGGCAACCAGGTGTGAGCCAGAACAGACCGCTTGCCGCCCTCACCAGCCAGCGCCGCCGCCGCGTTGCGCTGTGATCCCTGTGGCCCGCTGTGCGCGAAACGGACCGGCAGTTGCGCCGCGTACGGGGTGCCGCAAGGAAGACAGCGCCGTTCACGCGGCGCTTCACGCTCAACCGGATCGGCAGCAGGGCCAGGCTCCTGTTCGTACACCAACTTGACGGGCACTACTAAATTCAGCCGGGCTCTGTGTCGGGCCCAACAACGGACCCGGAAGCGTCCACCGCCACAGGATCACCGGGGACTCGACTCCACGCGGCTCGCCGGTCCCGTGGTTTCTGCGTCATCCGCGTCCATCTGCGTCATCTGCGTGATGCAGAGGCGCCCGGGGATCCGGAGCGTCCGAACCCGAACGCACGCCAGGCTCCGGGCTCCGGGCTCCCGGCTACCGATGCCAGACCGGACCGGCATGCCGCAGCTCCGGCGCTGCGGGACCGGGCAGGATCTCGCGCAGGTAGCCCGTCGCGCCCACCTCGGTGCGCCAGTGGCGCGGGTAGCCCAGCGAGACCTCTTCGAAGCGGCGGCCGTCGCGCCAGTCGGTCGCCCGCATGTGGAGGTGGCCGCTGATCACCACCTCGGCGTCGAACCGCACGTGCCAGTCGTGCGTCGCGCGGGTCCCGCACCACGGCGCGAACCGCGGGATGCGGAACAACCGCACGAGATCGAGCCGCAGCGGCCAGTGGTTGATCAGCACCGTGCGCTTGCCCTTCAGCGCGGCGAGCCGGGCTTCGGTCGCGGCGAGGCGCGCGCGACACCAGTCCTCGCGGGTCGGGTAGGGGTCGGGGTGCAGGTAGGTCTCGTCGGACGCCATGATCCGCGACGCCGCCGCCCACTTCACGGCCTCGCGGGGTGACAGGCCGTCGGGCGCGAAGCTGTAGTCGTAGAGCAGGAACAACGGGCAGATCACGAGCCCGTCGTCGTCGGGCCACGTCTCGTAGGGCGCTTCGGGGTGCAGCACGCCGTACCGGTCGGCCAGCGCGCACAGCGCCTCGTAGCGCGCCACGCCGCGCAGCCCGTCGGGCCCGTCGGAGGGGACCGTGTACAGCTCGTGGTTGCCCGGCACCCAGACGAGCCGCTCCCACTTCGGGCCGAGGGTCTCGAACACCCAGCGGAGGTGGTCCTCCTTCTCGCCGAGATCGCCGGCCAGCACGAGCCAGTCGTGCGGATGCGCAGGCAGCGCCTGGAGCGTCTCGCGGTTCACCGCGTGGTTGACGTGCAGGTCGGAGAGCGCGAACAGCCGCACGCTCACACCTTCTTCAGCGCGCCCCGCAGCCGCTCGAGCGCCGCGGACACCGAATCCGGCGTCGCCGTGCCGACCGACACGCGCAGCCAGCCCGTGCCGTCGGGCATCCCGAAGGCGGTGAACGGCACCACGCCCACACCGGCCTCGGTGAGCAGGAACGCGCGGAGCCCCTCGTCGTCGTGGATCCCGGCGCGCCCCATGAGATCGAAGCGCGCGGACAGGTAGATCGCGCCCTCGGCGTCGAGGCAGTCGACCGGCAGGCCCTCGTCGCGCATGCTGCGCAGCCCCGACGAGAACTGGGTGAGCAGGCCTTCGACGCGGCCCTTGAAGTCGTCCATCCAGGGGTCGAGCAGCGCCGGCTTCGCGAGCATCTGCGCCGTGGCCTTCTGCTCGGCCCGCGCGGCCCACGCGCCCATGTGCCCGATCAGCGGCTGCATCCGGCCCCGGACCCACGGCGGGACCACGGCCCAGCCCACGCGGAGGCCGGTCGCCGCCCAGCACTTCGAGATGGCGTCGATGTGGATGACGTAGCGGGCCGACTCGGGCACGAGCTTCACGGGGCTGACGTGCTCGCGGCCGAACGTGAGCTGCCAGTACACCTGGTCGAACACGAGGTAGAGCGCACGCTCGCCGGTCTTCGCGCGGCGGTTGTTCTCGTCGACGATGGCCTGGGTGATCTCGCGGAGCAGATCCTCGGCGATCACCGTGCCCGCGGGGTTGAGCGGGCTGTTGAGCAGCACGATGCGGGCTTCGCGCAGGTGCGGCAGGATGTCTTCGGCCGTGGGCATGAAGCCCGTCTCGGGGCCCGTCTGGACGACCGCCTCGCGCGCGTCGTTCATCTGGACGTAGTACCGGACGTTCCAGGTCGGCACGGGGTACACGACGAGGTCGCCGGGATCGAGCAGCGACCGGAACGCCGCGTAGATCGGGGGACGCGCGCCGGCGCCCACCTGGACGGAGCCCTCGGGGTAGTCGATGCCGAGCCGCTCTTTGTAGAAGGCCCGGATCGCCGAACGCAGCTCGGGGATGCCGATGGCGGGCGGGTAGTTCGTCTGCCCCTCGCGCAGGGCCGCCTCGATGGCGTCCATGAACTGCGGGGGGATGGGGAAGATCTTGGGGTCGAAGTCGCCGATGGTGAAGTTCGAGACCGGGTGGCCCTCGGCCTGGCGCTGCTGGATCTCGGACGCGATGCGCAGGATGTCGCTGCCCTGCATCGCGCCGACGATCTGGTTGGGGGTGCGTGCGGGCAGATCGCCCACGTTCTGGAACCACGGCTGCAGATCGATGGTCATGACGTCTCCGGGCGCGACACTTAGCAGGTGGGCGCGTCGCACACACCCATGCCGGTGTAAGGTCCGCCCAACTCCGACGTTCGTGCCCACGCATGGCCATCCCGCTCCTCCTGTCACTCCTGCTCCAGCCCGCGACCGCCTCCGAGGTGGAGATGTCGACGGTGTGGCTGCGCGCGATGCTGCCGCCGGATGCCGAGAAGCCCGAGCAGGGCCCGTTCCCCTGGGTCAGCGGGCGCGACGTGGTGCTCACCGAGGCCGAAGACGCGGTGCGGATCCAGGCGGCGTGGCGGATCGAAGCCGTCGAGCCGGGCTGGGTCGACCTGCCCATCGTGGATGCCTCGGTGCGCCTCGACCGCGCCACGCTCGGCGGGGCCGGGGTGCCGCTGAAGGCCCTGAACGACGGGCGCCGGCACCTGGTCGCCTGGATCGAGAAGCCCACGACGCTGGTGGTCGAGGGCGAGATCGTCGGCGAGCTGCGCCGCGGCGTCACCCTCGCGCTCCTCCCGGCCCCCGTGGGCCGGATGCGCGTCGAGACGAAGGATCCCGTCGTGAAGGTCGCGGCCGGGAGCGCCGAGGTCATCGAGCTCGACGGGCGCTTCTGGACCGGGGCGAGCTCGACGGTGGTCTCGTCCACGTCCGAGAAGCCGGCCGCGAAGACGGGCCAGCTCGCGGTCGGGGCCGTCGGGATGGGCGTGACGGTGAGCGACGGCGCGATGGACGTGCGCGCGCGCCTGCGCTGGCGGGTCGTGCGCGGCTCGCTCGCCACCGTGAGCTTCACCGCGCCCGGAGCCGGGGCCGACCTCGCGGTCACCGGGCCTATCCTCGCGAAGTGGACGCGCTCCGGAGACCTCGTCACCGCCGAGCTGCTCGAGCCCCAGAAGGCCGCCGTCGAGCTCGAGGTGCGCTGGTCGTCGAGCCTGCCGGATGCCGACGAGGCGAAGGTCCCATTCCCGGTCGTCGAGCCCCAGGGCGTCTTCCGCACCGAGCGCTCCGTCCAGATCGGGCGCGACGGCGACCGCGAGGTGGTGGCCGACCTCGGATCCTGGGAGCCCATCCCCACGGCCTCCCTCCCGGAGATCGCGCGCGACCTGATCGTGGGGACGCCCGCGAGCGCGTGGCGGATCACCGACAGCTCGCGCCCGTCGCTCGGCCTGCTGCGGTTCTCGCCGGTGTCGGGTCCGCCCACCATCGTCGACGTGGCCGCGTACGACGGCGCGCTCTCGCAGGACGGGCGGCTGTTGATGCGCGCGCACTACACGGTCCGCAACGACCGCGGCGCGTTCCTCCGCGTGACGCCGCCTCCCGGCACCCGTATCGTCGGGGCGCGCGTGGGCGGCGAGCCCGCGAGCATCGCGCGGGACGGGGATTCCTGGCTGGTCCCGCTGCTGAAGTCGGTCGAGACGGTCCAGGGGCTGCTGAACTTCCCGGTCGATCTGCTGATCCTCTCGGACGGAACGCCCTTCGCGGACAAGGACGAGCGGCGGATCCCGCTCCCCGTGGTCGACGCCGAGGTCGCGGTGAGCCGCGTGACCCTCTCGTTGCCGGTGGGCTGGGACAACCGGCTGGACGACGGCGAGAGCGGCACGGTGGCGGACTTCACCGAGGGCACGGGCATCACGTACGGCTTCGCCGCGGGCGACGACAACGTGGCGAAGGCCGACGCGCTGTTCCAGGACGCGGTGGGCGCCTGGATGGAGAACGACTTCGACCGCGCCCAGCAGGCGCTCGAGGATCTGCGCTCGATCGGCGCCGACAACGAGAACATCAATCGCCTGCAGTCCAACATCGACCTCGTCTTCGGCAACGACGGGGCCTCCGAGGGCGGAGGCGGGCAGGCGGTCGCGCTCCAGCGGCGCGTGAAGGAGCAGGCGCAGGCCCGGGCCGGCAAGGACAAGGAGTTCCAGGCGCAGCTCCTCGAAGAAGCCGACGAGGCGTACCTCTCGGGTGACTACTCCAAGGCCGAAGAGGCCTACAACAAGGCGCTCGACATCGGCGAGAACCTCGAGCGGCTCGAGCAGGAGGAGTCCGTCGAGCAGTCGTACAGCAACGTCCAGGTCCGCGAGAAGCTCGCGAAGGCCGAGTCGAAGAAGAAGGGCAAGAAAGACGACAAGCCGAGCGAGCTGAACGAGCTGAACGGGCTCTCGGGCTTCGTCGAGATCGACTTCTCGGACGAGGAGGAGGAGCTCGTCGACTACGACGGGGACCGTCCGCCACCGAAGGCGGAGTTCCTGGCCGGGGGCGAGGTGCCCGTCACCACGGGCAAGCAGTCGCCGGGCCTCGATGCGCTCGTCGCGCAGGAGGCGCGGAAGGACGAGGAGCGGAAGCGCCTCGAGGCCGAGGCAGTCGCGCGTCGTCAGGCGGAGGAGGCCGCGAGCAAGGCCGCGCAGGAAGCCGCCGCGCGTCGGTACGCCGAAGAGGAGCGCCGCGCCGCGGAGGCTTCGGCCGCCGCGAAATCCGAGGCCGCCGAGCGGGCCCGCTACGAAGAAGAGCGCCGACGCGCCGAAGAGGACATGCGCGCGCGCTACCCGACCGAGCCGTCCGCCGCACCGACCGCCGACAGCGGGGTCCTGAAGCGGTCCCGCCCGACCGTGAACGTCAGCCTCGGTGCGAAGAAGAAGGCCGGTCCAGCCGCCCCGCCGCCGCCTCCGCCGGCCCCGCCGCCCGTCATCGAGACCTACGACTCGACGTACGGCACCTCCCAGGGCCAGGTCCTGTCGAAGGAGTTCCTCCAGCAGGTCCCGAGCGGACGGACGTTCGAGTCGTCGGCCCAACAGATCGGCGGCGTCGCGGGCGAGCCTTCGCCCGAGATGTCCGGCGCGACGTACGACCAGAACACCTACATGGACTTCGACGGGGTCGACATCCAGGGCGAGCTCGCGAAGCCCCAGGGGGGCCTCGTCCTCGACCGCATCCCGAAGCCCGAGCCCGAGGGGTTCGCGCCCCTCGACGTCACCGCTTCCACGCTGGACGTCGTCATCCCGACGTACGGCGAGACCGTTCGCTACCAACACCTGCTGCTGCCCGCCGGTCAGGCCCACGCCGTCGTCGTGCGGGCGAAGAAGAACAAGAAGAGAGGAAACCGATGAGGATGCTCGCACCCGTCCTGGCCCTCGCGCTCGGCGCGCCGGCCTTCGCCCAGGACACGAAGCCCGACCGCGTGACCATCACGCTCTCGGAATTCCTCCAGATGTACGAGGCGACGAAGAACCGCCCCGACAAGCCCGAGAAGGCGCCGCGCAGCTTCGCGCTCTCCCACGCCAGCTACACGGGCCGCGTCGTGTTCGACGACGACGAGCCCACGTCGGCCGTGTTCAACGCGAAGTTCTCGGTCGAGGTGCTGAAGAAGGACGGCTGGGCGCGCATCCCCGTGCTCGACGCGGGCGTCGCCGTGCAGCGGGCCCGCGTGGGCGGCACGGATGCCGCGCTCGTGCTCGAGAACGGCGCCTACACGCTCGTCACCGACCGGGTCGGGCGCTTCGAGATCGACGTGGACTTCGCGGTGTCGGTGTCGACCGACCGTGGCAGCTCCGGGTTCAGCTTCCCGCTGCAGCCCTCCGGCGCGACCGAGCTCACGCTCTCCGTGCCGAGCGACCAGGACCTCGACTTCACGGTGGCGAACGCCCGCCTGAAGCAGGACCGGGTGCAGGGCGGCAACCGCGTGGTCGAAGCGACGCTCCCCGCCACCGGCTCGCTCGCGGTGTCGTGGCAGCGCGAGATCCAGGAGGCCGAGAAGCAGGAGGCGCGGCTCTACAGCGAGGTCCACACGCTCGTGGGCGTCGGCGACGGGCTGCTGCGCGCGACGGCCACGGTGAACGAGACCATCCTGTTCGCAGGCGTCGACGAGCTGAAGGTCAAGGTCCCGAGCGACATGACCGTGCTCGACGTGCGCGGGAACGGCCTGCGCGACTGGAGCATGGCGGACGACGGCACGCTCACGGCCCTGCTGAACTACGAGGCCGAGGGCAGCTACCAGCTGGTCATCGACATGGAGAAGGTGCTCGCCGACGGCAAGGTGAACGCACCCATCGTCCAGCCCCTCGGCGTGGAGCGGTCGAAGGGCTGGCTCGGCGTCACGGCGCTCGGCGCGCTCGAGATCACCGACACCGGCGTGAAGAACGCCGCTCCGGTCGACGTGCGCACGCTGCCCGCTTCGATCCTCGGTGTCACCGGCACGCCCGTCCTGCTCGGGTACAAGTACCTCGCGTCGAACCCCGAGATCCCGCTGGCGGTCAGCGAGCACGACGAGGTCGACGTCCTCGTCACCCTGCTCGACCAGGCCGAGGCGACCACGATGTTCACGACCGACGGGCGCCGGCTCACCAGCGTCCGGTACCAGGTGCGGAACAACCGCCGTCAGTTCCTCCGACTCGAATTGCCCAAGGGCGCCGAGCTGTGGAGCGCGTCGGTCGCCGGTCGCGCCGTGCAGCCGGCCCAGTCCGACGACCGCCTCCTGATCCCGCTCGTCCGGTCGCAGGCTTCGGGCGGTGCGCTCGCGGCGTTCAACGTCGAGGTCGTGTACGTCGAGACCGGCGCCGGTCCAGACTCCGCAGGGAAGGGGAGCTTCGAGGCAGAGATGCCGAAGGCCGACGCCCCGACGACCTACGTCGCCTGGACGGTCTACGCGCCCTGGGACGCCAAGGTGAAGTCGAAGTCGTTCGACGGCAGCCTGCGCGACGTGGGTGGGCTGTCGCGGCCGGTCCGCACGCAGACCGTGCTCCAGTTCGACGCCCAGAACGCCCCCGTGCAGAGCAATGCCGGGATGCAGGCCGACGCGGGCGCGCTCGGGCAGGGCGCCGCGCCGGTCGAGGTGAACCTGCCGCTCGACGGGCAGCAGCTGCACTTCGAGAAGCTCATCGCGCTCGACGAGCGGCTCTGGGTGAGCTTCGACTACAAGGGCCTCAAGGACTGACGCGCTACTCCCGGAGCTGCGCGAGCTGACGCAGGACGCTCTTGTCGAGCGGCTTGCCGTCTCGCGTGGCCTCCAGCCGCTCCTGGAGGGCGTCCGCGAAGCCGTGCCGGTTGCCGCCGTGCCCGGCCCGCAGGACGTACAGCACGACGTCGTGGATGGCGCCGCCGTCGAGTCGCTCGATCAGCAGGTCACCGTGGAGCACGCCGGCCTGCTCGATGCGCACCCGGTGCCGGCTGATGGTCACGACGACGGGAGCGAACCAGCGCGCGATGCGCCGCAGCCCCCAGGCCGTCACGAGCCCGACGGCCACGAACGGCAGCCACAGCGCGGTGTAGCCGTCGATCACCGCGCCGAGCGTGCCGAACGCCAATGCGGCCGCGAGGACCCACGGCGCCATGCTCAGCGGGCCGTACCACGGATGGTCGAACTCGAACCGGGTGCCGTCCATGCGGAGGTTGTACTCCGGGTGGCTGTGGAACCCGGCCCGATTCTGAGGGACCCTGCGCTCCTGGAGGCCAACCCTTGAGCTCCTCGCTCGTCACGGACCGCCGCTTCGGCCCGATGTTCTGGACCCAGTTCTCGGGTGCGTTCAACGACAACTTCTTCAAGAACGCGCTCGTCATCCTCGTGGTCTACAAGATCGCCGGGGCCCTGCCCGAGGGCGCACCGGTCGCTTTCGGGCTCGGCAAGGACGCTTTCGCGCCGCTCGCCAGCGCCGTGTTCATCCTCCCGTTCTTCGTGTTCTCGGCGCTGGGCGGCCAGATGGCCGACAAGTACGAGAAGTCGCACCTCATCAAGCTCATCAAGCTGGCCGAGATCGGCATCATGCTGCTCGGGGGCGTGGCCCTGGCCCTCGCCCAGGTCGAGCTGCTCGTGCTGGTGCTGTTCCTGATGGGCACGCAGTCGGCGTTCTTCGGGCCCGTGAAGTACGGCATCCTCCCGCAGCTCCTCGACAAGGAGAACCTCGTCGGCGGCAACGCGCTGGTCGAGACCGCGACGTACCTCGCCATCCTCGGCGGCACGATCCTCGGCGGGGTGCTCGTCAACCTCGAGACGGCCGACGGCCAGCCGTACGGCGTGTGGCTGGTGGCGGTCGGCGTGGTGCTCGTGGCCATCATCGGGCGCGCCGTGGCGGGCCAGGTGGTGGACTGCCCGGCCACGACGCCGGATCTGCAGCTCCAGCTCGACCCGGTTCGCCCGACGCTCGACATCATCCGCATCACGCGGGCGAAGCGCCCGGTGTGGCTCTCGATCCTCGGCATCACCTGGTTCTGGGGCTTCGGCGCCTGCTTCCTGTCGCTGTTCCCCGGCTACACGAAGGACATCCTCGGCGGCGACGAGCACATCGCCACGCTGTTCCTCGCGGTGTTCTCGGTGGGGATCGGGCTCGGCTCCATGGCCTGCGAGCGCTTCAGCCGGCACCGCCTCGAGCTCGGGCTCGTGCCCATCGGGTCGATCGGCCTGACGTTCTTCACGCTGCTGCTCTGGGTCATCGGCCAGCCGTGGGAGGTCGACCCCGAGAACCTCATCGGGCTCGTCGACTTCTGCACGCGACCGCTCGGAATCCTCATCCTCGTCGGCCTCGTCGGCATCTCGGCGAGCGGCGGCCTCTACATCGTGCCGCTCTACACGATGATCCAGCAGCGGTCCGACGACTCGGAGCGCAGCCGCGTCATCGCCGGCAACAACATCATCAACTCCGCGTTCATGGTGTTCGCGAACGTCGCGCTCATCGGGCTGATGTCCTTCGGGCTCACGATCCCCCAGGTGTTCCTTGTGCTCGCCGTGTTCAACGCGCTCGTCGCCATCTACGTCTACACCATCGTGCCGGAGTTCCTGCTGCGCATGGGCGCGTGGCTGCTGTCGAACGTGATGTACCGGGTCGAGCTCAAGGGCATCGAGAACCTGCCCCGCGAGACGGCCGCCGTGATCGTGGGGAACCACGTGTCGTTCGTGGACTGGCTCGTCGTGGGCGGCGCCATCCAGCGGCCCATCCGCTTCGTCATGTACCACGGCTTCTACAAGGGCCCGTTCGGCTGGCTCTGCCGGCAGGCGAAGGTCATCCCCATCGCCGGGAAGTCCGAGAACCCCGAGGTCTTCGAGGCCGCGTTCGACCAGATCTCCGAGGAGCTCAAGGGAGACTGGGTGGTCGGCATCTTCCCCGAGGGCCAGATCACGAAGTCCGGGGAGATCAACGAGTTCAAGGCGGGGATCGAGCACATCGTGAAGCGCGACCCGTGCCCGGTGGTGCCGATGGCGATCAACGGGCTGTGGGGCTCGATGTTCTCCCGGAAAGATGGGACGCCCCACGTGAAGCCGCCGCGCGGCTGGCTCACGAAGATCACCATCACGCTCGGCGAGCCCGTGCCGGCCGAGCAGGTGACGGCCGAGCTGCTGCAGGAGCGCGTCACGGCGCTGTGGAAGGCGGGCGGGCCTCCGTAGGCCGGCGGCCCACGAGGGCCTCGACGTCCCCGACCTCGGCGAGGCGGGCCTTCCAGGCGCGCTTCACGAGCTTCGCGCTGGTGCCGGGGGGCGCGCCCAGCACGACGACGACGCCGTCGCCGCGGGTGTCGATGACGGCGTCGCGGTGGAGGGCGGCGAACGCGCGCTCGGCGAGGGCGGCGAACTCCGCGGCGTCCTGCGGGGTGTCCCAGACCGTGCGCCAGACCGCGGCCACCGCGCCGTCCGGGCCCTCGAGCACGGCATACCGGTCGCCATCCCACCCGGACGCGGCGTCCCAGGCCTCGCGCGCGAACCCGGCCTGACGGAAGAAGAGCGCGATGCGCAGCTCGCCCTGGGTGTTGTCGTAGACCTCGGTGAAGCCCGGCCCGGCGGCGTTCCCGATGGCGAGCCGGACCCGCGTGGGCCGGTCGGGCCGCTCGGGGTGCAGGATGTTCTCGGTGGAGAGCGGGGGGCTCTGTAAGGCCGCATTCACGCCGTGCCAGCCGGACTCGCGGTGGAGCTGCTGCACGAAGCGGGTGCCGAGCGTGTAGGGCGCCATGGCGCTCTCCACGGCGCTGGGCGGGAGATGATCGCCCGTGAACACGGGGCTCTCGGGCCACACGCCGTGCAGGGTCTCGCGCAGGTCGGCCGTCGCGATGGCGGGATCGGTGGCGAGCAGGTCGGCGAACGAGGCGTCGCCCTCCATCAGGCACTCGAAGGCGAGGAGGAGGTCGTCCTCCCGCAGGGTCGGGTCGGTCTTGATGCCGATGTCGAAGTGCGTGTCCTGCAGGGCGTGGACGAGCTCGTGGCGCACGACGCTGTCGAGCGGGAAGCCGGTCTCGCGGGGGACGATGACGAGGAGCTGGTCCTGCGGCTCCCAGAACCCGCCGATGTGCTCGCCGAGGCTGCCGAGCAGGGCTTCGAGGTGGTCGTAGTCGGGATCCGCGAGCCCGAACGCGCGGAGCGCGAGGCCTTCGGCCTTCCACCGCTCGGGCGGGACGGAGGCCTGCATGCGGGTGCGGAGCTCGGGGAGAGCGATGTGCCGCGGCCAGACCCGGACGGGGACCTCGCCCGCGAACTCGAGGCCGCGCAGCGCGGCGACGTCGGGCTGGACGCGGTGGACGAGGGCTTCGGGGTCTTCGATCGCGAGTGCGAGGGGCACGAGCCACATCGGGGATTCGTAGCTCCCCGGAGCCCCTTTGGTGTCAGAGCGAACCCGAACATCTTGGAAAGATGCATATATGGCAGATTATCGAGATTTCTACTCAGGTGATGCACCCGGTTCGGCCGAGGAGGTCGCCAGCTCTCGATGGGCCGCGAGGTGTGGACGAAGTCGAGTATAAAGCTCGATTTGTACTCGTGAGTCGACGGCCGACGTGCTCGAGCGCGTTGCGTGGAGCCGGCGACCCGACGATGCGACCTGAAAAGTAGAACGGCCGATAATCCCGGAAAGGCGACATTATCGCGATGTTCGGGTTCGCTCTGGCACCAGAGTGGCTGGCGTTGATCTGGCCTGGTGGGGAGCGATCTCGGCAGGCTCCGGAATAACGGAATTCAAGAAAAGGACGCAATGGCGAGATTATCGCGATGTTCGGATTCGCTCTGACACCAATCGGAGGACCGAATCCGGGACCTCTTCGAGCCCGGCGTCGAACGGCACCGCCGCTGCGGCACGGTCGAGCTGTTGGGCGAGCCAGTGGGTCTGGAGCGCACCGTGGCGCGAGATGTCGCAGGTGAGGAGGACCTCCCTCCTGCCCTTGTGGACCGCGCAGATCACCCCGTTCGTCTGGGTCGGCGGGTCCTTGCGGGTCTGGCGGATCTGCTCCTGGACGACCATCAGGTCCACCGCCGCGATGTCCGAGAGCGCCCAGGCCGACTGACCCACATAGACGTGCGTGCGGGTGACGCGAATCCGGAGGTCGTCCATGAGGATCACCGTGCCTTCGGGGGTTTCTTCGAGCGTCGGTTCCGCGGGGTAGCGGTCCGACACGAACACCGCTCGGTGGCTGGCGCGCGTGGGCTCGGCGAGCGCCCTG
The DNA here is from genome assembly GCA_020632875.1 of Alphaproteobacteria bacterium. Classification (GTDB taxonomy): domain Bacteria; phylum Myxococcota_A; class UBA796; order UBA796; genus JACKEQ01. The sequence goes on along the minus strand of JACKET010000003.1, from coordinate 316,259 downwards.
AGGCTCTCGACGGCCCGCGCGAGCAGCTCCTCCACGGGCGGGTTCTCGTCGACCAACGCCACACCCGCCCGCTCCGCCAGGCCCTCCGCGAGCCGCCGCACCCGCGCCTGGGACCACGCATCCGACGCCGTGGGCGGCAGGAAGCTGCCGAACGCCTCGATACGCCCGTCGGACAGGGTGATCTCGAGGGTCGTGGGCCCGCGACCCCCGAAGACCCGTACGCCGCGCACCGCATTCCACGTCCAGCCCAGCGCCGCACCTTCGAGCCCGATCCCGTCCGGAGTCACCTCGAGCACCCACGCTTCGCGCCGGGGAACCCCATCAGCCCGGACGTGCGTCGCGGCTGCTTCCCGTCCGGCACGACGGACGTGGCCACGCGGACGGGAATCGGAGCGAACGCCAGCATCGGGCGATTCTACCGCCCGAGCAGCCTCCGGAACGTGACGAGGTGCCCGAGCAAGGCGCCGCAGACGCACACGCTCGCGATCCACACCGTGGGTGCATGGAACACCAGCATGAGGGGCGGATCGCCGAAGATCCGCAATGGACCGGGCGAAGACTGCACGGCGACGCGCATCACGTTCAGCAGGAGGACGAACCCCACGACGTTCCCGACCCACGCGATGGCCCGGGCCCGCGCCGGCAGGACCGCGATGGCCACGCCACACGCCGCACACGTGACCCCCGCCACGACGTCGAGGTTCTGCCCGCTCCACGACATCGACACCGGGATCACGCCGGCCTCGGCCCACCGGTGGAGCACGAGCTCGAGCGGCAGCCGGAAGCCCTGGAACCCCACGAGCACCGCCAGTGGCGCCCCGGACGCCACGCGCCCGGCGGGCGACAGCGTGAGCCCGATCGCCACGAGGGCCAGCGTGCCCATGAAGAGCCCGATGGTGAAGGGCAGCCCCGCTTCGAGGGCGCCGGACTCCGCCGCGAGCACAGTCAGGCCGAGCCAGGCGGCGAGCCCGAGCCCGCCGCGCACCAGGCCTGCCCGACCGTGCGAGTGGTGCGCGACCCACAGGAACGTGCCGCAAACGAACGCGACGATGGCGAGGAACACGCCGAGCGACGCGGACGACGGGGGAATCCAGGGCAGGGGGCTGGCGACCATGGGAGCCTCCACTCGACTATGGTAAACTAAAGTATGCGCTCCTATAAACAATTCTGTGGTGTGGCGAAGGCACTCGACGTGCTCGGCGGCCGGTGGACGCTGTTGATCGTCCGCGACCTGCTCCCCGGTCCGCGGCGGTACTCCGACCTGCTCGACGCGCTCCCCGGCATCACCACGAACCTGCTCGCCGATCGGCTGAGAGAGCTCGTGTCCGCGGGGCTGATCGAGAAGCGCACCCTCCCGGCGCCCGCGGGCTCCGCGGTGTACGCGCTCACGCCGCGCGGTCAGGCCCTCGAAGACGTGATCCTCGCGCTCGGTCGGTTCGGCGAGCAGTACCTGGTGGCGCCGGGCGACGATCGGGTCGACTTCCGGTGGTTCGCGGTGAGCCTGCGCCGGCGGTTCCGCTCCGATGATCCGCGGCCGTTCCGCGTCCAGCTCGAGCAGGGCGGGGTCGCGGTCCATGCCTGGTGGGACGGGCGATCACTGCACACGCGCGACGGCGTCGAGCACGCGGATGTCTCCATCCGCGGCGACCGCGTGGCCATGGCGCTGCTCGGCCGCGCGCCCCTGCACTCCGTGGGGGTGGAGGGCGATCAGGCCGTGCTGGAGCGCTTCGTCGCGGGCCTCACTCCTCGAGGGACTTGAGGAAGGCCTTCGCGTACTCGGCGTTCGGGTTGTGCACGCTCGCGAGGCGGTCGACGATCGGCATCGCGAACTCCTTGTGGTCGAGGATCCAGTTGCGCGCGTGCGCACGGACCGTCGAGTCGTCGGCGAGGGCGAGCATCAGCGGCACCACCTCGACCGCCTTGATGGGCGCGATCTGCTCGAGGAACCAGCGCTGGTCGGTGCTGGAGAGCTTCTTGTGCCACCCGCCGAAGCGGGTCTCGAGGATGCGCGGGCCGCCGATCCACACGAGGCGCGCGTCGGGCAGCGTGAACGAGCGGTTGATGGACGCGCGCATCCGCACCGCGACCGGATCGGTGGCGTGCGTGTACCAGCGCAGGTCGTGGTCGGTCGTGACGTGCGCGGCCTCGTGGCCCTGGAGCACCAGCATGATCGAGCGCGCGTGGCAGGGCGCCCGCGGCGCGCGGGTGTCGCTGCCGGGATGGAGGTCGGCGGTGCCGTAGAGCACGTTCTCGAGCCGCGCCCGGATCGCGTCGGCTTCGGCCTTGGGCATGCGGAGCAGCAGGTAGCCGAGCTGGTACGTCACGATCGCGGGCATCGCGAGCATGTCGTTGAGCAGCGCCTGATCCATGCCCTCGAGCGCACCGACGATGGCCTTCGCGATGACCTGCGGGCTCGTGAGGGCCTCGGCCATGAGCACGAAGCTCTCGGTGGAGCGCTCGCCGACCCACTGGGGCGTGGCCTCCATCCGCGTCTGCACGAGCTCGGTGACCTCTTTGTCGGTCAGCGGATCGATGTTCCACAGGGCTTCCTGGGCCTCTTCGCGGATCTCGCGCATGCCCGGGCTGATGTCGTACAGACGCCCGATGCCCCACGCGCGCACCAGCGCGAGCGCCAGGCTGCGCGGCCACTTCAGGCGGAGGTCGAACTCCGTCTGCATCAGGTGGTAGAGCGCGGGCTTGTAGGGCTCGACGTTCACGTCCGTCAGGAAGCGGATGTGCGGCCACCCGAGCGCGAAGAGATCGTCGTAGTCGGGCTCGAAGCAGAACCCCTTCTTCACCGTCTCGAGGCCCGCGCTGCCCTTCAGTGCCTTCGCGCGCTCCGCTTCGATACCCATTCCCACCTCGGTTGCCGACCGCTGGCCGCGTCGGGCGGCGAGTATACGCGGATCGGGTCGGACGGATCGAGGGCGAGGGGAGACCTCAGGGGCGCAGGGCGATCATCATCGTGCGAGGGGCGATCCGCCGCGTCGCGAGATCGCCGTAGTCACCGAGGTGGACGCGCCATCCGTGGTCTTCGTAGCGCACGTCCCACGCGGCGTCGGACACCTTCGCCTGGACCCGGTTCATCGCGACCTCGGTGTACTCGGCCTTCCACGCGGTGTCGGCGCCGTGCGCGAGCGTCTGCGCCACCACCGCCTCGGGCAGGACCGGCCAGCTCATCGGACCCGTGCCGTGGCCGTCGGTCGCGGCATCGGCGAGCTCGAGCACGTCGCCGAGGAACGCGCGCCCGCGCGGGACGAGGATCTCTTCGAGGGCCGCGGGATCGCCCCACAGCCCCGGCTGGTCGGGGAGGCCCTGGTGCACGGAGGCCCACAGCTCGGGCCCCGCGGTCGTGGCGAGGTCGGGACCCATGTTCTCGACGAGGAAGCCCATCCACAGCGTGCCGAGCGCGGCGGCGCTCTCGTCGGACAGCGCGGCGGGGAGCTCTTTCGGGTCGTCGCCGGAGAGCACCGCGCGCACGGCCTTCCGCGCGCCCTCGACCGCGTCGGAGCCCTTCGGCGGGGCCGTCTCGGGCTTCGGCGCCACCTCGTCGCCGCCCGTCGCCTCGGGAGCGGCGGCTTCGAACGTGACCAGCCGCGTGGTGCCGGACCACAGCGACGCGACCGGCGACTCGAGGGACCACAGGAGGCCCGTCGCGCCGAGGCCGTTCACGAGCGCGAAGATGCCCGCGGCGAGCGCCCCGCGCCGCGGCTGGCGTCCGCGCCCCTCGAGGCTTCGGATCGCGCCGAGCGACAGGGCGAGCGGCAGCCCGATCGCGAGGACCAGGGCGATGACGAAAGCGACGATCCGCAGGGTGTTGCCGTCGAGGGTCAGGAAGTGGGCCCCCACCACCGCGACCAGCACGAGCTGGACGAGCGTGGCGACGGCGGCGAAAGCGGCGACGATCTTGTAGAAGCTCACGGGCACCTCGCCGGATCTACGGTCCGTACGACGTCCCTATTGCGATCAGCGCGCTAGAGGGTGGCGATGCAGGACGCGACCCGACACGAAGACGACAGCCAGCCGGTCTCCCTGTGGCGCATCGTGGCCCTCGCGAAGCCCGAGCTGGGGCTGCTGGTCATGGCCACCATCGCGCTCGTGATCAGCTCGGGCATGTCGCTCGCGTACCCCCAGGCCGTGTCGTGGATGGTCGACGCGGTCGGCGGCGAGGAGCGGTCGCTCCCCGTGGTGGGCGAGCTCACGTTCAACCAGATGGCGCTCGGCCTGCTGCTCGTCTTCACGATCCAGTCCGTGTTCGCCATGATTCGGGCCTGGCTGTTCACGGTGGCCGGCGAGCGCGTCGTGGCGCGGCTCCGCAAGGATCTCTTCCGCTCGATCATCGCGCAGGAGATCAGCTTCTTCGACCAGTCCCGCACGGGTGAGCTCACGAACCGCCTCGCGTCCGACACGACGGTGCTGCAGAACGCGGTGACCGTGAACGTCAGCATGGCGCTGCGGTTCGGCGTGTCCGCGCTGGGCGCGATGGGGCTGCTCGTCTACACGAGCCCGTCCCTGTCGGGGGTGGCGCTCGCCGTCGTGCCGCTCGTCGCGATCTCGGCGGCGCTCTACGGGCGTCTCGTGCGCCGCCTCTCGAAGCAGGTGCAGGATGCCCTGGCCGAGTCCACCACGGTCGCCGAAGAGGCCCTGGCGGGCGTGCGCACCGTCCGCGCCTTCGCTCGCGAGGATGCCGAGGTCGAGCGCTACGGCGACGCGGTCGAGCGCAGCTACAAGCTCGCGGCCTTCCGCGCGCTGGCGATGGGCGTGTTCAACGGCTGGGTCGGCTTCGCGGGCTACGGCGCCATCGCGCTGGTCGTCTGGTACGGCGGCAACCTCGTCATCGACGGCCTGATGTCGACGGGCGAGCTCACCGCGTTCCTCCTCTACACCCTGATGGTCGCGTTCTCGCTCGGCGCGCTGTCGAACCTCTACAGCGACTTCATGCGGGCGACGGGCGCGAGCCAGCGCGTGTTCCAGCTGCTGGATCGCGTCAGCACGGTCGAGCGGGGCGGCGAGCCGGTCGAGTCGGTCGAGGGCCGCGTGCGGTTCGCGGGCGTCGGGTTCGCGTACCCCAGCCGCCCCGACGTCACCGTCCTCGACGAGCTCGACCTCGAGATCGAGCCGGGCCGCGTGGTGGCCCTCGTGGGGCCGTCCGGATCCGGCAAGAGCACCGTGGCCGCGCTGCTCACCCGGTTCTACGACCCCCAGCGCGGCGTCATCGAGCTCGACGGGCGCGACCTCGTGGGCCTCGACGGCCAGACCCTGCGCCGCCACATCGGTGTCGTCGCGCAGGAGCCCATGCTCTTCGCCACGTCCATCGCCGACAACATCCGGTACGGAAAGCCCGAGGCGACGATCGACGAGGTCCGTGCGGCGGCTCGCGCCGCGAACGCCGAGGGCTTCATCGACCAGTTCCCCGACGGCTTCGACACGCTCGTCGGCGAGCGCGGCGTTCGGCTCTCCGGCGGTCAGAAGCAGCGCATCGCCATCGCCCGGGCGCTGCTGAAGGATCCGCGCGTCCTCATCCTCGACGAGGCCACGAGCGCCCTCGACTCCGAGAGCGAGCACCTCGTGCAGGAGGCCCTCGATCGCCTCATGCAGGGCCGCACCACGCTGGTGATCGCACACCGGCTCTCGACGGTCCGCGACGCCGACGAGGTGGTGGTCCTGCAAGACGGGAAGGTGGTCGAGCGCGGGTCCCATGCCGAGCTCGTGGCGCGCGACGGGCTCTACCGGAAGCTCGTCGAGCGCCAGTTCCGCGAAGAGCCGCTCGAGCGCGCGGGCTGACGGCGCGATCCGGAGATACGGCCATGGCGCTGGAGGCTCCATGCGCAATGCCACCGTCCTCGCCCTGTTCGCCCTGATCGCCTGCAAGAACGGCGTCACCGACACCATGGGTGCGTCCGACACCGACACCGACGCGGACACCGACGCCGACGCGGACACCGATGCCGACGCCGACTCCGACGCGGACACCGACGCGGACTCGGACACCGATGCCGACTCCGACACGGACACGGACGCGGACTCCGACTCCGACTCCGACACCGACACCGACACCGACGCGGACACGGATGCCGACACGGACACCGATTCCGACACGGACACCGACGCGGATACCGACACCGACACGGACACCGATCCCGTCTACAGCTACAACTGCGGCTCGTTCTCCGTGGACCCCGGCTGGACGGTGCGCGCCGGCTACCGCGCCGTCGTCGTGGCCGACAGCACGGACGGGATCTCGCTCCCCGTCGCATTGACCTTCGCGGAGGGCGGCTTCGGCGGCAAGCTGTTCGTGGTCAACCAGGGCGACGACTCGCTGCGGGAGGTCGACATCGCCACGGGCGACGTGACGACCCGCGTGGACGCGGCCTCCTGGAGCACCACGCCCGCGCTGCTCACCACCGTGATCTGGGACGGGGACGGCGTGTTCGACGGGAGCCTCTACGTGGGCGACCAGGGCACCGACAGCGATGGGGACAGCCGCGTCTACCGGGTCGAGCCGGGCGGGACGGTCTCGGTGTTCGCCATGGCGCCGGGAGCCGGCCTCGACGACATCTACGGGCTCGCGTTCAGCCCGCCTGGGACGGCCTATCCGACCGGTCTGCTCGTGACGGGTGACACGGATGGGTCGGGCGTCGACTGGGGCGTGGTCGACAGCACCGGCGCCGTGACGGACTTCTCCGAGGTCGCGGGCTCGGAGGGCATCGCCTTCGATCCGACGGGCCTCTACGGCGGGATGTGGGCCTCCCGTCCCAATGGCGGCGGCTACGCGGGCGACGGCTCCGTCACCCCGATCGATGCCACCGGCGTGGCCGGGACGCCCCTGGCGACGGGCCTCGGCGGCGTGCACGGCGTCACGTTCTCGACGGGCGGGGCCTTCGGGCAGCGGATGTTCGTCGCGAGCTGGTCGGCGGGCACGCTCCTGGAGATCGACCCGGCCGGGACCATCACCGAGCTCGCGTCGGGCCTCGTCCTCTCGAACTACGACGGCAACGTGCTGGCCGTGTCGAGCGACGGCATGGTGATGTTCGTCGCGGACCGCACGGCCAATCGCATCGTCTGCATCGAGCCGGTCACGACGCCCTGATCCGTCCGACGGGACCTGCGCCTCCGACATGGACTGTGTCGGAAGGGATCGCGCTTCGAGCGTCCCGAGGCATCACGACGCAACGGTTCCTGCGCCCTCCTCTGCGTCGGAAGGGATCGAGCTTCGAGCGTCTCGTGGCATCACGCAGATGACGCAGAAGGACGCAGATGACGCAGAAACCAGGCCGTCACGGGTCGAGCGCCTTCGCGTTCCCGGAACGCCGAGTGGGCCTTCTTGCGGACCGGATTCGAGACTCACCAGAGCAGGCCGGCGTTTCGGCTGCTCCGGTGAGCGGACCCGCCAACGGCCTCCCCCCCACTGTCGTCCACCATCTGCGTCCTTGGGCGTCATCTGCCCGGGAAACGAGGCCCGTGACGGCCTCAGCCCTCGGACTACACGGGCGGGGGAAGCGTGGGCGGGCTCGCCGCGACGTTCTTCATGCGCCGGTAGAGCAGGGTGGCCTGGTTGGCCTCTCGCGTCCAGCCGTTGTCGCGCGCGGCCTTCGAGGCGGTATCGAGCGCGCGGCACGCGTCTTCGTCGGTGAGGCCGGTCTCGGTGTAGAGGTCTTGCGCGGCGGACAGGTGGCGCTCGAAGCCGATGCGGTTCTTCGCGTGGGCGAGCGAGGGGAGCATCAGCGTGTGGGCGATGGCCTGGTGCCCGCGTCGCCCGGACTTGTGGAGCCGCTCGATGCACGAGCCGATCAGGTCGAGCGCCGCGTCGTGCTCGCCGCGCTCCTGCTGGAGCTGCGCGATGTTCAGCTCGCACACGATGGAGCGGTACGGGCCCTGGGTGCTGCGGAGGATCTGCATCGCGATGCGGTAGGCCTTCTCGGCGAGCTCGGGGCGACCCTCCATCCGGTGCACCTCGCCCGCGATGGTGAGCGCGTCGGCCTGGCGCACGCGCGAGCCATCCTGCGCGGCGAGCTGACGCGCGGCGTCGGCGAGGGTGAGCGCCTCGTCGGGCCTGCCCTCGAGCCGCGCGATGACGGACGCCGAGAGGAGGCACTGCGTCTCGCCCTTGAGGCTACGTGCCGCGACGAACAGCCCACGGGCCGCGGCGAGCTTGCGGGCGGCGCGCTGGATCTCGCCCTGCTGCGTGTAGAGCTGCGCGAGGTCGTAGAGCGCTTCGGCCTGGGTGAGCGGGTCGCGCGCCTCTTCGGCTTCGATCGCCGACTCTCCGAGCAACATCTGGGCTTCGCGGACCTCGCCCTTCAGCAGCGCGACCTTGCCCAGCAGCGCCTGTGCGCGTGCGTGGTGCTTCGGCCAGTCGTGCGCGCGGGCGCGGTTGCGGAGCCGCTCGGCGAGGCGCTCGGCGCGGTCGGTCTGGAAGGCCCGCTGGGCCGCGCGGCCCTCGAGGTACAGGCCGTCGCCGTGCCGCGAGTCGTTGTCGGGCAGGCCGAGCTCGTCGAGCGCGCGGTTCCACAGCACCAGCAGCTCGCGCACGCGGCTCGCGTCGCCCTCCTGCATCGCGTGCTCGGCCCCGCGGAAGAGGTAGTGCAGCGCGGCCTGCGCGCGCCCGCCGTAGAGCAGGTGCTCGCCGACGCGCCCGTCGCGGTCGCCGCCCGTGGCGTAGCGCTTCACGAGGTCGGCGCAGTTCTGGTGGTGCGACTGCAGGCGCCCGGCCCGCTCGGCCTGATCGAGCACGGCCTGGCGGAGGCTCGCGTGCGCGAAGCTGTAGGAGCCGGTCTGGCTCACCTTGAGCATGCCGTTCTCGACGAGCCCGTCGACCAGCCACTGGGACGGCTGGAACCCCGCGCGGCGCGTCAGCCGGGCCCAGTCGAGGCGCGGCACCTCGTGACCGAGCACGGCGAGCAGCTCGAGCGCGATGGCGTCGTTCGCGGGCTTGTCTTCGAGGAAGGCGGCCAGGCGGTGCTTCCAGAGGTCTTCGACGCTCGTGGAGACCCCTTCGCCCCCCGACTGCACCAGGCCGTTCGCGCCCTCGACCAGCATGCCGGACTCGAGCCAGCGCGCGACCTGCTGGACCGCGTGGAGCGGGTTGCCCTCGGTGCTCTCGGCCGTGCGCGCCACGAGCGTGGGGTCGAGGCCCAGCAGGCTCGCGACGAGCGCGCGCTGGTCGGTGGGCGGCAGCGGACCGAGCTCGATGTCGTGGAACGCATCCCCCGCGAGGGACCCGAGCCGCTCGAGCGCCATGCGCTCCATCGGGCAGGTCGCGAGCGACTGGTCGTCGACCGACAGCACGAAGAACATCGGCAGCGGCTCGTCGCCTTCGAGCTCGAGCGCCTTCTGCACGAGCTCGATGCCCTCGAGGCCCCACTGGACCTCTTCGAGGTGCACGAGCACCGGGCGTCGCGCCGCGAGCCAGCGCAGGTAGCGGACGAGGGCGACCAGGCGCTCTTCGGCGTTCGAGAAACGGAACTTCGAGGCATCCTTCGGGCCGGCGGGGTTCGCGAGCTCGGTGAGCGCGTCGATGTCGCCGGGTGCCGTCGTGCCGAACAGCTCGGCCAGCTCTTTCACGAGCGGCGCGGCCTCGTCGTGCGGGAGGCCGAGCGTGTTGAGCTCGTTGGCCATCATGGTGGCCATCGGGGAGGCCCCGCCGGGCACGGGAGAGAAGGCGGCGTGCATCGGCCACGACGCGCCGACCTCGTAGCCCCGCTCGGACAGCCACCGGAGCAGCGTGCCCTTGCCCATGCCCTCGGGCCCGCGCAGCAGGGCGACGTGGATGCGACCCTCGCGATGCACCCGGTGCAGCAGGCTCCACAGGTGGTTGCGCTCCTGCACCCGGCCCACGATCTCGATGGTGCGGATGCCGAAGAGCCCGGCGCCGGCGTTCTTGAACTGCCGCGTCGGCGGGGTGGGGGTGGGCATGCGCCAGCTCGGCGGCATCGGCGGGCGCTCGGCCTGGTCGAAGGTCGTGGTGCACAGGGGCCGCTCGTCCTTCTCGGCCTCCTGCTTCACGAACTCGTACGTGTTCAGGCCCTGCTGCGTGGTGCGCGCGGTGGTCGCGGGACGGCCGGGGTCGAAGTAGTCGTCGAGCACGTCGGTGGGGTCGCCGAGGCGCTTCAGCGCCCAGGCCGCATCGGCGGCGAACGCGAAGCGGTGCTGCGGCGTGGCCGCGAGGATGCGCGCCATCCAGTCGTTGAAGCCCGGCGGCACGTAGGCCCGGCCCTCTTCGTCGCGCGCGAGCAGCGCGCTCGCCATGCGTCCGACCGCGTAGAGGTCGGTGGCGGGCCTGTACTTGCGCCAGTCGCCGCGGCGCTGCTCGGGCGCCATGAAGTGCGGCGTGCCGGCGACCCGCGGCCCCTCGCGTCGCTCGGCCGAGAGCGGGTGGGCGATGCCGAAGTCGGTGAGCTTCACCTGCCACGTGGTGCCGCCCTCGGGCAGCAGCAGGTTCGCGGGCTTGAGATCGCGGTGCAGCACCCGCCGCGCGTGCGCGTGCGCCAGGGCGCCGAGCAGCTTCACGAGGATCTCGCGCACGTCTTCCCAGGGCAGCTTCAGCACGTGGGCCGCGAGGGTCTCGCCGCGCACCATCTCCATCGCGATGTACGGGCTGCCCTCGACGATCTGGTAGCCCGACGCGCGCGCGGCCTCGCCATCGACCTCGCCCTGGTCGAGGATGCGCACGATGTGCGGGTGCGACAGCGTGGCCATCGCGCGGACCTCGTGGCGCAGGCTGGCGACGAACCCCGGATGCCGGGCGTAGTCCGCCGTGATCACCTTGATCGCGACCTCGAGCTCCTGAGCCCGGTGCTCGGCGGCCCACACCTCTCCCATCCCGCCCTTCGCGAGCGGCTTCACGAGATCGAAGGGACCGAGCGGGATGCGCATCGGCCCGCACTTAACTAGAACCGTGCCGGGAGGCCGGATGTTGGGGGTCTTCGCTCTGCTGTTCCCTGCGTGGGGTGCCGACGTGTGGCCGATGGCCGTCGGTCGCCTCGAGAAGCCCGTGGCCGTGCGCCTCGCCGAGGGTGCGCCGCCGCTCGCCGACGTCGTGCGCTCCGAGACGCCCGTCGCGGTCGCGCTCATCCGGCACGAGAGCGGCGAGATCGCCGTCCGGTGCGGGCTCGATGCGCGGTTCCGCTGCTATGCCGAGGGGCCCGAGGGGCCGCTGCAGATCTGCGCCGGGCCCGGCGACGCGCCGTGCCTCGACGGGTCGAGGCTCGAGATCCCCGGGCGTGTGCAGGTGCTCCCGCACCGCGTGTCGTCCGACGAGCCGCAGGCCTGCCGCGACGGGATGAACGACGCGCTCGCCGAGGTGCGCGCCGGGGTGAAGGGCGTGCTCGAGGGCGGCGGCGACACGGTGCTCCGCGGCGAGCGTGCCGCGCTGGCGGCCCCGCGGCTCGTCGACGCCTGCAAGGGCTGGTACGGCCGCACGGGCTACGACCACAACCGCGGCTGGTGCGAGGTGAAGGCGGCCGAGCACGTCGCGCTGCTCGCGCGGGTCACGGGCAGCACCGAGGGCCTCCAGGCCGTGCTCGACGCGCTGATCGCCGACTGCTGCGTGGGCGATGCCTGTCCCGTCACGCCGTTCGTCGCGCCCGGGTGAGCGGGGTGTCGCAGAAGCGCTGCGTGTGCGGCCGCTCCGCGCGCTTCCCGCTGTGCGACGGGTCGCACGGCGACGGCTGGGAGTGCGCCGCGACCGCGCGGTCCGTCGGCACCTGTGTGCTCGCGGGGCCCCACCTCGCCAGCCTCGGCGAGCGCCTGGCGCATCGCGAGGGCGGGATCGCGGCCCACCGGCTCGAGGGCGGCATCACCGCCGAGCGCCTGATCGTGCTGACCGACGGCACCGATCTCGACGCGCTCCAGCCCGAGCTCGCGCGGTTGACGGGTCGGGCGTGCGACCTGGTCGTGGTCGAGGCGCCCGTGGCCTGCGCAGCGCGGCTCGGGCGCGGATTCCGCGTTCACCATGCGGCCCCCGACGACCCGCTCCACCTCTGGCGCTCCGTGCTGGCCGCGCTCGAGGGCGAGGTCGACGCTCCGGCGGCGCTGCCGCGGGCCTTCGTGAGCCATGCGGTCGCCGACGAGCCCGTCCTGCAGCCGGTGATCGACTACCTGCGTCGCTGGGCGGGCGCCGAGATCTTCCTGTGCGCCGACTCGATCGCGGTGGGCGAGGGCTGGCGCGAGGCGATCGACCGGGCCCTGCGCGACAGCGAGGTGTTCGTGCTCGTGGGGTCGGCCGCCGCGTTCGCGTCGACGTACTGCGCGTTCGAGGTGGGCCAGGCCCTCGCGCTCGGCAAGCCCTGCCGGGTCGTCAGCCTCGACGGCACGCCGCCGCCCGCCTTCGTCGGGCACGTCCAGGCGACCGACCTGCGCCGCCACCGCGCGCGCCGCCCGTGGCTCTCCGAGGGCGAAGCGCTCGTCGACGCCCTGCTCGACGCGATGGGGTTGGCATCCCGTTGACAACCCGCGCGGGTCGCCGGGCGGTATACTCGTCCTGCGGCGTGCCGCTTTGCCTGTTCACCTTTTGATTTTCTGTTTGAGGTCTGTGATGAAAGTTGTCGTGCAGCTGGCCCTCGGGGCTGGCCTGGTCTGTGGTCTGTTCGCCTGTGGCGGCATCGCCGCGAAGCCCGTGGTCGCCGGCACCGAAGCGGATGCCGACACCGACGCCGATTCGGACACCGACGCGGATGCCGACGCCGACTCCGATTCGGACGCAGACGCGGACGCCGATTCGGACGCGGATGCGGATGCCGACGCGGATGCGGATGCCGACGCGGACTCCGATTCGGACACCGACGCCGACTCCGACACCGACCTCGGCGACTCCGGCGGCGGTGGAGCCGACACGTCCGGCGACTGCGTGCAGACGCTCGATCCCACGTCCCCTGGCATCTACGACTGCGACGGGACCTGCGCGCCCGAGAGCTGGCTCGGCGACACCATCTGCGACGACGGCTTCTTCGGCGCGAACTTCAACTGCGCTCAGTTCAGCAACGACAACGGGGACTGCACGCCGTAGCGGACCGCGGGGGCCCGGGCTAGAGTCTGGCGATGCGGACCGTTCTCCTCCTCCTCGCCGGTCTCTCGGGTTGCCTGTCCTACCAGGACCGCAAGCCCGACGTCCCCGAGTCCGACACCGACACCGACACCGACACCGACACCGACACCGACACGGATGTCGATGCCGACTCCGACGCCGATTCCGACTCGGATTCCGATTCCGACTCGGATTCGGATGCCGACGCGGATGCGGACGCCGACGCGGATGCGGATGCGGACGCCGACTCGGATGCCGACTCCGACGCCGACTCCGACTCCGATACCGACAGCGACTCGGGCTTCCCGGGCGATTCGGGCATCGACACCGATCTACTCGACTCCGGCCTGTTCGATTCGGGGCTGTTCGGCGGCTCGGGCTTCGACTCCGGGCTGTTCGACACCGACACCGATACCGACCCCACTCCGTCCGACTCGGGGGGCACGTCCGACTCGGGTGGCACGGTCGACACCGGCGGCGAGTGCGTGCAGACGCAGCAGTCCGGCAGCCCGGGCATCTTCGACTGCGACGGCGACTGCGCGCCCGCGGTCTGGCTCGGCGACGGCTACTGCGACGACGCCTCGTTCTTCGCGGCGAACTTCAATTGTGCGCAGTTCAACTACGACGAGGGCGACTGCACGCCTCCGTAGGCTACATCCGGCCCGTCGCCCACGCGGTGACGCGGCGCACCCACTTCCTCGGGCCCAGCGTGGCGAGGGTCGCGGCGAGCCAGTCGTGCCAGCGCGGCACCAGCACGGCGTCGTCGCGCTCGAGGCTCCGCAGGGCGGCCTGGACGATCGCGTCGGGCTCGCTCCACATCCAGGCGGGCAGGTCTTCTGCGTGGGCGTCGTTCGTGTCCTGGAACTCGGACCGCGTGAGGCCGGGGCACAACGCGAGCACCTGCACCCCGTGCCCGCGGCACTCTTCGTGGACGGCCTGCGAGAACGACAGCACGAACGCCTTCGTCGCGCCGTAGACCGCGAAGTACGGGTCGGGCTGGAAGCCGGCGGTGCTGCCGAGCTGCACGATGCGCCCCGAGCGGCGCGCCCGCATCGGCCCGAGCGCGGCGTGCGTCAGGCGCATGAGCACCTCGGTGTTCAGCCGGATCACGCGGGTCAGGTGGGCGGGGTCCTGGTCGGCGAAGACCCCGGGCGGCCCGAATCCCGCGCTGTTCACCAGCAGCTCGATGTCGTCGCGGGCCAGGCGCGCCTCGACCTCCGCGCAGGCGGCGGGATCCAGCAGGTCGGCCGCGAGGACCTCGACGGAGACGCCGTGATCGCGCTCGAGCGTCGCGCGCAGCGAGGCCAGGCGGCTCTCGCGGCGGGCGACGAGCACGAGGCTCCAGCCGCGACGCGCGAGCTCGCGGGCGAAGGCCTCTCCGATGCCGGCGCTCGCGCCCGTGACCAGTGCACGGCCGCGGGGACCCACCGTCAGGGCGCGTCGGTGCTGGCGGCGCTGTCGGTGTCGATGGCCGGGGTGTGGCCGAGCTCTTTCAAGAGCGTGTCGGCCCCGGCCACGGCGTCGAGGTACCACAGGATGAAGGCGACATCCGTGTGGATCGAGCGGGTGACGGCCTCTTCGAACATCCAGTCGGTCGCCATCGACTCGTAGTTGCCGTCGAACAGCACGCCGCAGAACTCGCCCTTCGCGTTGATCGTCGCGGAGCCCGAGTTGCCGAGCGTGGTGTCGGCGGTCGAGAGGTAGTTCACCTCGACGGAGCCCTCGGACTCGTAGGGACCGTAGACGCCCTTCTCGATCGCGTCGACGAGCTCGATGGGCGCGTCGTACGGCTCGTCTCCGGACTTCTCGACGATGCCGGGCAGGCGGGTCTTCGCGGCGGCGATGAGCCCGTCGCGCGGGAAGTACCCGTCGACCTTGCCGATCGTGACGCGCAGCGTGCTGTTGGCATCGGGGTAGAACAGGCCGGGCCGCACCTGCCGCTCCTTCGCGAGGTAGCGCGGGCGGTGCTCGGGGATGAAGTCCTGGATGGCCTCGAGGTAGAGCGGGCGGACCTTGGCCCACTGCGCCTCGCGGGCCCCGCGGTCGTCGTGCATGCGCTCGTAGAACGGGTGCAGCGCCTTGGCGAGGTCGAACCAGGGGTTGCCCGAGGCCTCGAGGTACCAGGGGCTGGTGTCCATCAGCGCGCGGCGCCGGGACGCGTCGGCCAGGTCGCTGCCGGCCGTGTAGAGCTTGTGGATCGCGTTCGACAGCTTCTCATCGTGCGTCTTGCCGCGCTGGCCCTCGAACCACACGTCGAGCTCGGGCACCCGGACGTCTTCGGGCAGGCGGAGCATCCGGTCGAGGAAGTACCGCGTGACGACCATGTCGACCTTGAACTCGTACTCCTCGTCGACGGCGTCGAGCCAGTCGGCGAAGTCGGGCCGGTCGCGCTCCTGGTAGCCCGTGTCGCGGTCGGCATCCTTCTCCTTCGACTCCTGGGCGAGCTTGTAGAGCTTGTGCGCGACCTCGAACATGTTGGACTGGCGCACGAACTCGGTGGCGACGTGGTCGCGCGCGGCGGTGGCGGCCTCGGTGGCCTGCAGCTGGTGCATCTTGTCGAGCACGCTGCCGAACTTCGCCTGCCGGGTGGGGTCTTCGGCGATCCACCGCGCGAGGTCGGTCTCGAACTCCCACTTGCGGCGGTTGGCCTTGATGCGGCCGAAGGCGGCGAGGTTGCCCTGCAGGTACTGGAGCTGGTTGTTCAGCGACAGGATGCGCGGGCCCACCTTGTTGGCGGTGTCGGCATCCTGGGCCGCGAACCGGTGCATCACCTCGAGCAGGTCGGCGAGGGTCGCGATGCGCCGCGGGTAGTCGGAGTCGCGGGCGTAGTCGATCTCGGCGGCCGTGAGCCAGCGGTACGTGCCGGCCGGGTAGCCCGCGACCATCACGAACTCGTCGACGTCGGGCGAGGTCGCGGCGGTCTTCAGCCAGGCGGGCGGCTTGTACGGCTTGTTGTCGGACCGGAAGGCGACGGGGTGGTTGTCGGCGTCGGCGTAGGCCCGGAGGAACGCGAAGTCGCCGGAGTGCCGCGGCCACTGCCAGTTGTCGTTGTCGCCGCCGTAGTAGCCGACCGCGCGCGGCGGCACGTAGACGACCCGCACGTCCTTGAACTGGCGCTGCGCGATGAGCTGGTACTCGGCGCCGTAGTCGAACGACACGACCTCGCAGTGCAGACCGGGCTTCTCGCAGCGCTTCACCAGCGCCTTGATGTTGTTGTCGATGCGGGCGGAGCGGTCGCGGCCCTCGAGCTTCTTCGTGCCGGCCAGCACGAGCGTGGTGACATCCTCCATCTGCTCGGTGACCTTCACCTCGAAGGTCGACCCGGCCCAGCGCTCTTCGGTGCGGCTCGCGGCGTGGAAGCCCGTCTCGAAGAGGTTCTCGCCGCGTTTGCTCGCGTGGCGCATCGCGTCGCCGACGCAGTGGTACGCGGTGACGATCAGCCCGTCTTCGCTCACGAAGGCGCCCGAGCAGTGATCGAGATCCACGATCGCCCCGAGCGGCGCGGCATCCATGCGCATCAGCTCGGCGGGGGGCGTCTCGATCCCCAGCTCCTTCAGCTCTTCCGCGAGATCGGGGATCTGATCGGGCATCCACATGCCCTCGTTGGCGGCGGCGGTGAGGAACAGGGCGGTCAGCATGCGCTCTCCCGTGAGGCCCGACAGCTTAGCGCTTGTGACCTGGTGGATCGACCCAGGAGAATGTCAGGGACGCAACAACAGCGTCGCCTTCGCGAACACGGTCTTCTCGACGAGGCCCAGGTCGGCCACCGACACGACGCTCCCGCCCAGCCACACGGCCGTTCCGGGGTTCCGGAGCCAGGTGAGCAGCAGCGCGTTGTACACCCGCGGGTCGCGCGCCGTGCCGTCGCTGTAGTCGAGCACCCAGCGCATCCCGAGCTCGGGGGTGAACTGCCAGTTCAGCCGGTTGCGGACGAGCTGGGTGCGCTGGAGATCCGCGCCCTTCGGGTGGTGCATCTGGACGGTGGCGGTCGTGTCGTTGCGGATGCCGGGAGTCGGCCGGACGGTCATGACGACCGACGCGGTCCCGTTGTTGGCGGGCACGCGGCGGCCGTAGTCGATCGTGCGGCCCCCGCTCGCGTTCACCACGACGTCGAGCGCGCGCCCGAGGTTGCTCGCCCACGCGAAGCGCCCGCCGGCACCGTCGACCTGCTCGCCCTGCTCGGTGAACGTGTGCATCCAGCCGCCGAACGACAGCGTGTGGATGCCGTTCAGGAGGAAGTTCTGCCCGTGCCCGACGGTCGCGTAGCGGTCGCCGTTGCCCTCCTGCTGGCCGTCGACCCACACCACGGGCTGCCACGTGTCGAGCACTCCGGGCGGGGTGAACGTGTGATCGAGGGTGGCGCCGGCGTAGGTGATGTCGGACTGGGTGTTGAAGCCGAGCTCCTTCCGGAACCCCGGCGACCGGTTCGTGTAGTACGCGCTGAATCCCGTGCCGATGCCGCTGGCGCGCGAGATCGAGAGGCTCTCCTGCAGGCCCCAGAGCTGCTGCACGCCGTCGCCCGTGAAGCTCGTGAGCACGCTCGAGCCCGCGAACCACCGGTCGCCGAGCGGCACCTCGAAGTCGACGCCGCCGATCTGGTGCGTCCCACCGCCGAGGATGCGCTTGTCGCCGAGCACGACGCCCGCGTAGCCGAGGCCGAACGCGTCCGTCCGCGCCCGCACGAGCGTGTTGGACGCGACGGAGCCCTCGACGTCGGGGGCGTCGAACCCGGGCGTGCCGCCCTCGGTGAAGGTGGGGAGGGGGGACCGATCGAGGACGTGCAGCGCGCCGATCGTCAGGGGACCCTCGCGCCCGCCGATCTTCACGCCGTAGAGCGGCTGGTTCATCGAGCGCGTGTAGAGCGTGTTGCCGCGGTCCTCGAACCAGTCGACGCCATCGAGGAAGAACGGACGCCGCTCGGGGAAGTCGAACGCGAAGCGCGCGTTGAGCCGGATGTCGCTCACGTCGGCCTCGACCTGGCTGAAGTCGGGGTTCAACGTGGCGGCGAGCCCGAGGTCGGGCGTGATGCCGAAGCGCCCGTCGAGCGACGGCCGGACCACGTCGAGCGGACCCGGCGGCGTGTCGGTCGGATCGGTCCACGCGCCCGTGATGCTCGGCACGATCTCGAGGCCGCTGCCCCGCGACGGGGGCTTCACGCCGACGAGCCGGTTCGCCGAGGCGAAGATCCGCGGATCGCCCCGCTCGAGCTGGGGCCAGCTGTACTTCGCGCCCTCGTGGGGGACCTTGCGCGTGACGATGACCCCCCAGTCCTGGGTCTCGGACGGCGGGAACTTCAGCGAGCGCCAGGGGAACGCGATCTCGAGCTCGAAGCCGTCGTCGGTCAGGTGGCCCTTGCTGCGGATGACGGTGTCCCACGACACGTTCCAGCGGCCCGCGTTGTGCCGGATGTCCTGCTGGATCCCGATCGCGTTGAAGTAGAAGATGTACCCCGAGATCCGGTCGGAGAACGTGTCGAGGTAGACGCCGATCTGGTCGTCGGCGTTGATGTCCTCGCGCTGGGAGACCCGCGCCCGCAGGCGGTAGTCGGCGTCGACGACGCGGATGCCGACGTACAGGTTCTTCGCATCCTGGAGGAAGCGGACCTCGGTGCGCCCGGGCGGAGGCCCGCCCTCGAGCGGCTGGAAGCGGAGGAAGCCACTCACCATCTGCGTCGCGGCCCACGCGGGCTCGTCGAGCACCCCGTCGACGCGCACCCCGCCCGCCGCCGGGCCGACGGACACCGAGTCGGCAGCAGCGGCGACCGCGACGACGAGAGACAGCATCCCGGTAGCGTCGTCCGCGTGGCGGGAGCGCGCAAGGGGAACGTTGTGTGCACTCCGCGCTCACGATCCCGCTAAGGTACCTGCCCGATGACGTGGTCCCTGCTGCTCGCGGTCGCTTCTGCGGGTCCCTCGGTGGAGTCCGGATGGGCCCTCTACCGCGTGGGCGACTACGGCGGCGCGTCGGCCCTGGCGGCCGGCGAGCTCGAGAAAGACCCGTCCAGCATGGGCTGGCAGCGCCTGTATGCCCGCAGCAGGGCCCGGATCGACGGCGATCGCGCCGTGATCGGGCAGTACCGCCGGTGGCTCGCCGACGCGCCCGACGATCCGGGCCGACGGGTGCTGCTCGCCGACACCCTGGCGGGCGCGTGGCGCTTCGACGCCGCCTGGTGCGACGAGATCGAGCAGCTCCTCGCGGTCACGCCCACCGACGCCGACACCCGCTTCTGGACCCACGCGGTGCGGCACTGGGTGCGCACCCGCCGGTGCCGCGGCGACGCGGATGCTGACGCCGCCCAGGCGATCGCCCTGTCGTCCGAGGTCGACGGCGGCGCGTCGCTCGCGCTGCCCATCGCGATCGAAGACGGCATCGATGCCGGCGAGGCCGAGTGGATCCGGTACGCGCTCGGCGAAGAGCCCGCGCTGCTGGGCCGTCTCGTGCCGGTGTTCGAGGCCAGCGGGCCCGGCGCCAGCAAGGCGCAGAAGGCCGTGCTGAAGGCCGCGCGCGACGCGATGAGCGGCGACCTCCCGGCGCTCTACGCGGCCGCCGAGGTGCTCGAGGCGGCGGGCGATCCGCGGGCGAACGAGGCCGACGCGCGGCTGGCGGCCATCCACCCGGATCCGCACCGGTTCGGCTTCGCGCGCGAGATCAGCCGCGCCCGCCGCCACGCCGACCCGATGCGCGCGCTCGCCCAGGTCGATGCGCTGGCACCGCGCCTGCCCGACGACCCCGAGGTGCGGGCCCGCTTCCACACGGCGCGCGGCGATCTGCTGCGCAAGGCGGGCGACCTGCCGGGCGCCACGGCGGCGTACAAGGCCGCGTGGCAGGCGACGCCCGAGCACGCCGAGCGGGCGAACTTCTTCGCGTACCACGCCACGCTGTCGGCCTCCGACCTCGAAGATGCCCTGCAGGCCGCCACGGCTGCGGTCCGGGGCTTCCAGTCCGAGCGGTTCGACGACCGGCCGTGGGCCGGCGAGACCTTCGAAGAGTGGCGCGTGCGCAGCGCCGAGCGCGTGGGCGAGGCCCTCGACACGCGGGGCTGGGCGCTGCACCTGCTGGGCCGCGACGCCGACGCGCTGCCCGACCTGCTGCAGGCGTCCCGCCTCGTCGACGTGCCGGTGATCGACCTGCACGTGGGGTTCGTGCTCACCGCGCTCGGCGACCCCGACGCCGCGGCGGTGCACCTCGCCCGCGGCACGCGCGAGCGCGATCCCGGCGAGCTCCCCACGGTCGAGCGCGGCTGGAAGGCCCTGCGCGCATGGTGGGCCGACGCGGGCCTGTGGCACGCGGGCGGCCTCGAGGGCTGGGTCGCCGACGTGTCGGGCGAGCCTCCGCCCGCCGCGCAGCTCACCGACCCCAGCGACCTCGTCGGGCGCACGCTGCCCGAGGTGGCCGTGCTGGTCGCCGGGCAGCCCGTCGTGCTCTCGGAGGTGAAGGGCCCGGCGGTGGTCGACGTGTGGGCCACGTGGTGCCGGCCATGCATCGAGGCCCTGCCCGAGGTCGAGCGCCTCGCGGGCAAGTACCCGAACGTGCGGTTCCTCGCGGTGTCGGTCGACGACAAGCCCACCGCCGTCGACGCGTTCTTCGAGGGCACCCAGCGCCCGGCGGTCCCGCTCGGCTGGTGGAACGCCGAAGACAGCCCGTACGAGCTGCTCGGCATCGCCGGCGTGCCGTCGCTGTTCGTGGTCGACCGCGACAACCGGGTGGCGGCCTACCTCCTCGGCGCCGACGTGAACCGGCTCGGCGCGGCCGTGGAGGCCGTCGCGCGGACGGCGGAGTAGGTGGCCGCGAAGCCCGGCTACCTCCAGCTGCTGCGCGAGAACCGCGGCTTCCGGCTGCTCTGGGGCGGCACGGTCGTCAGCTTCCTCGGCGACTGGCTCACGACCGTCGCCGTGCTCACGATGGTGGGCGAGCTCTCGGACTCGGCCCTGGTCATCGCGGGCGTGCTCATCGCGAAGACCCTGCCGATCTTCCTGATCTCGCCCGTCGCCGGTCCGCTCGCCGACCAGCACGACCGCAAGACCCTGATGATCGCGACCGACGTGATCCGCGCCGTGCTCGTGCTCGCGATGATCGCGTGCTGGTGGGCGCGCAGCGTCGAGCTCCTGCTGGTGGTGCTGACGGCCCGCACGCTCGTCGGCGGCGTGTTCATCCCGGCGCGCACCGCCGCGATCCCGGATCTGGCGGCCGACGAGGAGCTGCCGGCCGCAGTCGCGCTGATGGGCGGCACCTGGTCGGTGATGCTCGCGATCGGCGCCGCGCTCGGTGGCGTGCTCACGGCCTGGGTCGGCATCACGGGCGCGCTCCTGATCGACGCGGCCACGTTCATGGGCTCCGCCGCGCTCTTGTGGGGCCTGCCGGCCCTGCCGCCGCACGACCACGAGACCGTGGGGCGCGCGACCTTCGTCGACGGCCTGCGCCACCTGCGGGGGCGAATCTACCTGCCCGTGCTGCTGCTCCTGAAGTCGGCCAACGCGCTGTCGGGCGGGGTGCTCGTGCTGCTGCCCCTGTTCGCGGGCGGGATCTTCGCGGACGCCCAGGGGCCCCTGTTCCTCGGGCTCCTGTACGCGGCACGCGGCGTGGGTGCGCTCGGGGGGACGATGGGCGTCCGGCTCGTGCTCGGCGACGCCCTGCGCACTCTCCAGTGGAGCATCGTGCTCGGATTTGGGATCCTGGGCACGATGTACGTGCTCATGTCCCAGGCGCCCTCGTTCCCCGGCGTGGCCGTGTGTCTCGGCTTCTCGGCCGTGGGCACGGGGATGGTCTGGACCTTCAGCGACACGCTCGGCCAGATGGCGACGACCCGCGAGGTCCGCGGGCGTCTGTTCGCGATGGAGTTCGGGCTGACGATGCTGGCGAGCTCGGCGGCGAGCCTCGCGACCGGGGCGCTCGTCGACGCGGGCGTCGACCCGCGCACCGTGCTGGCCGGTCTCGGCGTGGGCTCGCTGCTCCCCGCGGTCGTGTGGGCCGGTGTGCTCGTGCTCGGGCGCGACGTCCAGCGGACGACGACGGCATGAGCGAGCCCCACGAGGCCGAGCGCCGCGCCGAGGTCCTCAAGGCCATCGCCGGTCTGGGCGTCGCCGCGTCGACGGAGGAGGTCCTCCTCGCGCTCTCTGGCGCAGGGGCGGAGCTGCTCCTGTCCGGCAGCGCGATGGTGATCGACGGGGGAGTGGTCATCCACGCCCGTCCACACGGCCTCGTCGGGATGCACGTCAACGGATTGCCCGAGGGGGACGGCGTGTCCGCGGTGCCCGACCTCCTGATCGACGGCGCCTCGGTGGGGCCGGCGGTGGCACTGACGCTCCACGGCCATCAGCTCGCGTGGGCGGGCTTCCCCGCGGTCGACGACACCCACCTCGAGCTGGCGGGCCCGCTCTCCGAGCTCGGGAGGATGTCGCTCGAGCAGGTCGAGCGCCTGCAGCGCCGCCACCAGCGCGTGACGAAGAAGCTCGAGGGGTCCGAGGCCACGATCCTCGCGCTGTTCGGCAGCACCACCGACCCCGTCTGGGCGCTCGATCGCGACCTGCGGCTCACGGCGTTCAACCCCGCGTTCGTCGAGATGATGGAGCAGGGGTTCGACATCTCCCCGCGCTACGGCGATCGACTCGACCGGCTGCCGGAGCCGCACCGCACGCGGCACGAGCGGCTGTATCGGCGCGTGCTCGACAAGGGCGAGATGCACATCGACTGGACGACGCCCGACCGCTCGCGCGTGTTCGCGGTGTCGCTGCGCCCGATCCAGGTGGGCGACGAGACCGTCGGCGTCGCGGTGTACGCCCGGGACGTCACCGAGCGCCAGCGCGCGGCGGCGCTGCTCCGGCGCGCGAAGGACGAAGCCGAGCAGGCCAACCGCGCGAAGAGCGCGTTCCTCGCCCAGATGAGCCACGAGATCCGCACGCCGCTGAACGCCATCGTCGGGCTGACCGACCTCGTGCTGGGCACCGAGCTCACGGCGGCCCAGCGCGACATGCTCGCCAAGGTGAAGACCAGCTCGAACGCCCTGCTCCACCTGGTGAGCGGCATCCTCGACTTCTCGCGCATCGAAGCGGGACGGATGGAGATCCAGTTCGCGCCGATCGATCTCGCCTCGACGGTCGAGGAGGCCGTCGACACGCTGCGTCCGGCGGCGCGCGACAAGGGGCTCGCCGTGATCGTCGAGATCGCGGAGGGCTTCCCGGCCCGCGTGATGGGCGACGAGCAGCGGCTGCGCCAGATCGTCGTCAACCTCGTCGACAACGCGATCAAGTACACCGACGCGGGCCGGGTGGTCGTGTCGCTCGGGGTCGACGGCGACCACGTCGTGCTCGGGGTGGCCGACACGGGCTGGGGCATCCCACGGGCCGAGCAGGCGAGGATCTTCGAGCGCTTCCAGCGTGGCTCGGACGGCCCGCGCGGCGTGGCGGGGGCCGGGCTGGGGCTCGCCATCACCCTCGACCTCGTGCAGCGGATGGGCGGCGAGATCACGCTGCGGTCGGAGGTGGGCGAGGGGACCGCCTTCCGCGTGGTGCTGCCCCTGACGGTCGTGCGCTGGCAGAAGGAGGAGGGGCGGATCGCGCCGCACCTGCGGCGGCTCGCGCGGGCGCTCGACATCCTGGTGGTCGACGACAGCGCCGACAACCGCACGGTCACGGCGGCCCTGCTCGAGCGCGCCGGGCATCGGGTCCGGGCCGCCACGTCCGGCGAGGAGGCGATCGCCGCCGCTGTAGACGCGTTCGACGTGGTGCTGATGGACGTCCACATGCCCGGGCTCGACGGGCTCGAGACGGCGCGCCGCCTCCGTGCGGCCGGGTACACGCGGCCCATCGTCGCGCTCACCGCACACGCGACCCCCGACGTCGCCGAGTCCTGCGCGGCGGCGGGGATGGACGGGTTCCTCACGAAGCCCGTGCGCGGGGCGACCCTCGAAGAGGAGGTGCTGCGCTACGGGCGCGCGCCCCGGTTCCTGGTGATCGACGACTCCGGCGAGTCGCAGCTCCTGTTGCGGCTCTGGCTCGAGCGGGCCGGTGCGGACGTGGTGCTCGCGGGCGACCGGGCCACCGCGCTCGCCGCGACGGGCCCGTTCGACGGGCTGTTCGTCGACCACGAGCTGCCCGACACGACGGGCCCCGAGCTCGTCGACGCGCTGGCTTCGCAGGGCGTCGTGGCGCCGGTGGCCGCGATCTCCGCGCACGCGCCGGAGATCCTGCAGGCCTCCTGGCCCGCGGGCACGACGCTGCTCACGAAGCCGTTCACCCAGACCGCCGTGCTCGATGCGGCCGATGCGCTGCTCGCGCGGGCTACGGCAGCGCTTCGCGGATGACGGGCGACACCGTGCCGACCGACGTGACCCAGAGCTGGTGCACGGCGCGCGTGGCGCCCACGTGCAGCAGGCGCCGCGCGGCGGCGTCGTCGGGGAAGTGCATGGCGCTCGCCTCGACCAGGATGACGTAGTCGAACTCGAGGCCCTTCACCTGGTCGAGCTCGGTGATCTCGACGCCGGGCGCGAAGGTGAAGTCCTGGTTGGCGATGCGGCGCAGCCGCGGCACCTCGCCGGCCTTCAGGCCCGCGTAGTACGTGCCGGAGACGTTCTGGTCGGGCGTGAGCAGCACGATCGACGCGAGGGGCTCGGCGCGGATGAGATCCTTGAGCGCGTCGGAGAGGAACGCGACCGCGGCGCCGTGGTCGGTGAAGCGGAACAGCTCGACGGGCGGGCCGGACCGCGTGACCATCGGCGGCTCGTCGTCTTCGCGCAGCGGGCCGAGCAGCTGGAGCGCGAACTCGACGATGGGCGCGCTCGACCGGTAGCTGACGCGCAGCGTGTTCACCGCGGTGCCTTCGACGCCGAGATGCCGGAAGAAGTCGGTCCAGCTGGTGAAGCCGCTGTCCTGCATCACGTGCTGCTGGGTGTCGCCGGCGAGCGTGATGCTGCGCTTCTCGTCGAGGCACTCGAGCAGCACGCGCACCTCGGTCGGCGAGAAGTCCTGCACCTCGTCGATCGCGAGGTGGCGGTACCGCACGGGACGCTTGCTCTTGTTGCGCAGCGGGCCCACGCGGAGCTGCCAGGCGCGCAGCAGGAGCGGCTCGTCTTCGGGCTCGATGGCCGCCTCGACCTCCTTGTCGCCGTCGAGCCGGGCCACGAGGTCGTTCGTGCGGTCGCGGCACCAGGTGGCCGCCTTCGCGAGCTCGCTCTCGGTGAAGGCGCCAGGCGCGTGCCGGCCGAAGATCTCGAGCAGCAGCGGGAGGCCCGTGATGGCGCTCATCCAGTCGTCGAACGCCTGCTCGCCCGTCGCGGGGCCCTCGACGCGCGCGACCTGGGCCTCGAGCACGTGGAGCATCGCCGGGTGCTGCTTGAGGCGCACCACCACGGCGGGTGCGGTCTCGCGCATCTTGTGGGGGATGCGGGCGAAGTGGCGCTTGCGCATGCCGTGCGCCCAATCGCGGAACGTCTGCACGGCGACCTGGCTCACGCCGAGGGCCGGCAGGACGTGCCCGACGTAGTCCTTCAGCGCCTTGCTGAACACGAGGAACACCGTGAGCGGCGTGTCGTACTCGGGGCTCTCGTACGCGAGCCACGCGATGCGGTGCAGCGCCACGGTGGTCTTGCCGGACCCGGCCGTGCCGCGGATGACCACGAAGCCCGAGCGCGGGCGCGTGATGAGCTCGAACTGCTCGGCGTCGATGAGCCCGGCGATGTCGGGCAGGCGCTTGTCGGAGCGCCGCCGGTTGCCCTCGAGGTCGGTGCCGAGGCGGCGCTCGGTGCCTTCGCCCGCCGCGTGCGCGCGGAGCGCGGAGCCCTCGCCGCCCGCCATGCGCGGCGGCTCCTTGCGGTCGGAGCGCCAGCCCTGGCCATCGAGCGAGAACGTGCCTTCGGGCGCGTCGATCCGGTGCAGCTCGCCGCGCTCGATCGTCACGGTGCGACGGGCGACCACGCGGCCTTCGAGCAGGCGCCCGCCGAGCTCCTCCTCGTACTCCTCGCCCTGCTGGTACCGGTAGAAGATCTTGCTGATCGGCGCGTTCCGCCAGTCGACGATGCGGATGCCGTTGTCGATCCGCGTCGCCTTGCCGAGGAACACGTCGCGCCGACGCCCCTCCTCCTCGAGGCGCACGTGCGCGAAGTACGGGCTGTCGGGGTCGACCTGGGGCCGATCACGGGTCGCGCGCAGCTGCTGGAGCAGCGCGTGGTGCTGGTCGTATTGGGTGAGGAGCGCGCCGCGATCCTCCTCTTTCGCTTTGGGCAGCTCTTCGCGCAGGCGCACGAGCTCGGCCACGATGGACTTCTCGGAAGGCGGCGTCTCGTACGGGTTCTCCTGGAGGAGACGCGTGACGGAATCCAGCTGGACGAGCTCGTCCGTGACCACGGGATGCAGAGGGTCCAACACGACACTCCGGCTCTGAGGGGATCCTCGGATGTAACGGATCGGGTGCGAGGACGGCCACCGCGATGGTGCACCCGATGGCATCGCGGCCCGGGGCTCCGGGGCGGATTACGTCAGGACCCCTGAGGTGAACCGTGGACGATCGCATCACCGATCTCGAGGTCAAGCTGGCCTTCCAGGAGCACACCATCGCCGAGCTCGACGAGGTCGTCCGCATGCTCGCGCAGAAGGTCGAGGTGCTCGAGAGGCGCATCGAAGAGGCCATCGCCGAGCAGGCCGCGAGCCAGGCGCCGCTCGACAACCCACCCCCTCCGCACTGGTAGGTCCCCATGCACGCCGTCACCCGTCCGCGCGATCCGTTCCCCGTCGCCCACGGCCTCCTCGAGGTCCACCAGATCCCCGTCGCGAGCGACAACCTCGTGTGGCTGCTCGTGAGCCACGCGCGCGGCGAGGCCGCGGTCGTCGACGGTCCGCCGGATGCCGGGCCCGTGCTGGCCCTGTGCGAGCGCCTCGGCGTCGCGCTGACCACCGTGCTCAACACGCACACCCACTGGGACCACATCGGCGTGAACCAGGACCTCGAGAAGCGCGGCCTGCTCGCGGGCATGCGCGTGGTCGGGGCCGCGGCGAAGCGCGCCGAGGTGCCCGGCATCACCGAAGCGGTCGGCGAGGGCGACACCTTCGAGCTGTTCGGGGTGCCGGTGCGCGTGATGCTCACCGAGGGCCACATCGACGGGCACGTCTCGTACGTCGTCGACGGCGCCGTGTTCTGCGGCGACACGCTGTTCGCGGGCGGCTGCGGCTACCTGTTCGACGGCCCCCCCGCGAAGATGGCCCGCTCGCTCCAGCGCCTGTGCGAGCTGCCCGGCGACACGCTGGTGTGCTGTGCCCACGAGTACACCGAAGACAACCTCCGGTTCGCGTGGATGGTCGAGCCCGACAACGCCGCGCTGGCCGAGCGGATCCGCAGGGTGTGGGCCATCCGCGCCGACGGCGGCTGCTCCGTGCCGTCCACCATCGAAGAAGAGCGCGCCACGAACCCCTTCGTGCGCGGTGGCTCGCCGACGCTGGTCGCGAAGGTGCGCGAGCTCGGGTCCCTCGCGAGCGACGACTACGTCACCGTGTTCGCGGCCACCCGGGCCCTCAAGGATGCGAAGCGCCACCGCGAGGTCGAGCTGCACCTGCCCCTGTCCTGACGCGCTGGTGGCGATCGCGCCGATCGGGACGTATGGTGCGCGCATGACGCTCGCGCTTCTCGTCGCCCTCGTGGGCTGCAAGCAGGACACCGACTTCCAGCAGCTCTATCCGCGCATCGCGACGGCACCGGAAGAGCTCGCGTTCGGCGAGATCGCCGTCCCGCTCGACGGGCACCAGCAGCTCTTCGTCACGAACGCCGGGCGGGCGCGGCTCGAGATGCAGGTCGCCATCCAGGGCGACGACGCGTTCACGGTCGACGTGCCGGCCGAGGTCGTGGGGGTCGACGAGACCATCGAGCTCGACGTGACCTTCGCGCCGGGCAGCTTCCTCGACTACGCGGCCGAGATCGTGATCACGTCGAACGACGACCTCACGCCCGAGGTCCGCATCCCGCTGTCCGGCACCGGTGTCGACGCGCCCATGCCCGACATCGAGATCGACCGGCTCACCGTCGATTTCGGCACCGTGGCGATGGGGTCGAACAGCACGGAGTTCCTGCTCCTGCGCAACGTCGGCGACGCGCCGCTCGAGCTCGGCACGGTGGGCCAGGAGGGGTCGGGGGCCTTCGTCCTCCAGACCGACCCGAGCAACGACGTGGTCGGTCCGCACTCCGACGTCCCGGTCATCATCCAGTACGCGCCGTTCGGCGATCTCGGCGACTCCGGCGAGCTCGTGTTCCCGAGCAGCGACCCCGACGAGCCCGAGGTCCGCGTCGTCCTCCTCGGCAACGGGGGCGGCGACTACGCGTACCCGGTGGCCCAGATCGACTGCCCCGGCACGAGTGCCCCGCCGATCTGGGTCGATCTCGACGGTTCCGGCTCGTACGACCCCGAGGGCTTCCTCCCGCTCACCTACGCGTGGACCCTCTCCTCGCGGCCCGACGGCAGCCAGGAGGATCTCACGAACCTCGTGTCCGACACGACGCGCCTGTTCACCGACGTGGCGGGGCCCTACGAGGTGCAGCTGGTCGTGACGAACGCGGTGGGCACGGTCTCGGCGCCCGACCGCTGCACGATCGACGCCATCCCGGCCGACGAGCTCCACGTCGAGCTGACCTGGGACACGCCCGCGGCGGACCTCGATCTGCACCTGGCGCGCAACGGGGCCGACATCTTCACGCCCACCGACGACTGCAGCTTCTGCAACGGCAGCCCGAACTGGGGCGTGGCGGGCAGCGACGACGACCCGCGGCTCGACCTCGACGACCAGGGCGGCTTCGGCCCCGAGAACATCAACATCCTCACGCCGGCCGATGGGGACTACGTCGTTCGGGTGCACTACTGGGAGGAGCACGGCGACGACGTGGTGGTCGCGACGGTGCGCGTCTTCACCTACGGCGTCGAGGTGTACACGGGCCAGCGCGCGATGCAGCGGAACGAGGTGTGGGACGTGGGCCAGGTGAACTGGCCCGACGGCACGTTCGGGTCGTACAGCGTGAACAACTACGACTCGCCCGACCGCACCTGCACGCCGTAGCGCGCGGTTCGCCCGAATCACGCACGACGACCGAGGCGTGTCCGACACGAGGACCGGCTACCCGGTATTCCCCCGGAAGCGGTCGGGCTCCGAGCGTCTCAGGGCCTCACGCAGATGACGCAGAAGGACGCAGATGACGCAGAAACCAGGCCGTCGCGGGTCGAGCGTCTTCGCGTCCCCGGGGCGCCGTCGACAGGGATTGCACCGCCAAGGCCGTCGAGGACGCCAGCGACGCCGAGGTCCACGTAGCGTCCGGGTGTTGCGAGGGACGTCTCGATGGTTCGGGCCGACAGAGCGGGCCTTCTTGCGGACCGGAGTCGAGGACTCACCAGAGCAGGCCGGCATTTCGGCTGCTCCGGTGAGCGGACCCGCCAACGACCTCCCCGTCCACCAAGCCTTGGCGGTCGCGCTCGTGAGACGTGCTCGTGCTCGTGCTCGTGCTCGTGAGACGTGCTCGTGCTCGTGAGACGTGCTCGTGCTCGTGAGTCGTGCTCGTGCTCGTGCTCGTGAGACGTGCTCGTGCTCGTGCTCGTGCTCGTGCTCGTGAGACGTGCTCGTGCTCGTGAGACGTGCTCGTGCTCGTGCTCGTGAGACGTGCTCGTGCTCGTGAGACGTGCTGGTGCTCGTGCTCGTGAGTCGTGCTCGTGCTCGTGCTCGTGCTCGTGAGACGTGCTCGTGCTCGTGCTCGTGCTCGTGCTCGTGAGATGTGCTCGTGCTCGTGCTCGTGAGACGTGCTCGCTGGTGCTCGGCACCGCCTAGGACTCCGGGGGTCCACCCGAAGCGTCAGGGTTCTCGCGGGTCACCTCGGCGGTCCGGTCGACAGAGAGGGCCTTCCCGCGGACTGGAATCGGGACTCACCAGAGCAGGCGCGCGTTCCGGGCTGCTCGGTGAGCTGACCCGACGTTGGCGGTCGCAAACAGGTGTTGGCCTGTCCGGAGCAACCGGGGGCAGGGTGTCCCGATTGTGCCAGAGCCTCCTCGAAACGACGACCAGCACGAGAGAATCGGGTGTCCAATCTGGGTCAGACCCGAACGGGACAGCCTCTCGGGCTCGCAGGCACGAGGCCCACACGTCGGGAGCCAGGCGCACGTGCGGCAGGCCGAGCGCGCCCCGCTCGCTCCGAGCGGGCTCCCGGCTCCCGGCTCCAGGCTCCCGGCTCCCGGCTCCCGGCTCCCGGCTCCAGGCTCCGGGCTCCCGGCTCCCGGGCTCCCGGCTCCGACCCGCTACCAGCCGCCGCCCGTCGTGACGGTCGCGAGGTAGCCGTTCAGATCGTCGGCTTCCTTCTCGCCGACCAGCGAGATCATCTCGGCGGCGACCTCCATCCGGAGGTTCTCGAGCGAATCGCGGCCCTCGTCGGGCGAGGTGCGACCGGCGCGCATGTTGTCGCGGATGGTGACCACGCGCTTCGTGAAGCGGGCCATCTCGTTCATGATCTGCTCGCCCTGCTGGCGGTCGTAGCCGTTCTTCGACGCCCACTGCTCGACGCCTTCCATCATGCCGTCGTGCCAGACCTCGTCGGCTTCGCGCCGCATCTGCTGCCAGCTGCCCTCGTCGAGGGGGCTGCCCTCGGGCGGACGCTCGGGGAGGCCCTGCTGGCGGAGCGTCTTCAGGGTCTCTTCGACGGACTGCCCGTTGGCACCGAGCTTCTTGCTGCCCGACGTGGTGGGGGACGGGGCCGGGCGGCGCTCCTTCTGCCTGGCGGGCGCGACCTCGGCGGTGCGTTCGTGGTCCTTGATCTCGGGACCGGTGTCGCCGCCGCTCATTCCGAGGGCGAGCAGGCCCAGCGCGGCGAGGGCGACGACTCCGGCGAGGATGGCTCGGTTGGCGTTCACGGGGAGACCTCTCTCTCAGGCGTTACCAGGACATGCTATTGCGGTTCGTCGGGGGTCGTCGAAATGGTACTGACGGGTTGGCTCGTTCTCGTGATGGGATGCCGTACGAACCTCGCGCCCCCCGTGGGCCCCGAAGGTGACGCCGACACCGACGCCGACGCGGATTCCGACAGCGATGCCGATGCCGATGCCGACAGCGACGCCGACGCGGATTCCGACGCCGACAGCGACGCCGATGCGGATGCCGATGCCGATGCCGACGCGGATGCGGACAGCGACGCGGATGCGGACAGCGACGCGGATGCGGACAGCGACGCGGATGCGGACAGCGACGCGGATGCGGACAGCGATGCCGACTCCGACGCCGACGCCGACCCGGTCGTCACGGTGACCTGGACGGGCGGCTCGCCGTCTTCGATGATCAACGTCGCGATCAGCGACCCTCAGGGCCGCACGAGCTGGGACTTCGGCATCGCCGAGACCCCGGCGGGCGTGAACGGCTGGTACGGCGAAGACTGCTGGCTCGGCACGGGCGCGTTCAACCTGTGCCACCCGATCAACGGCACCTCGCTGCAGCTGACCCAGGTGTCGACGCCCGCCGCGGTGGTGCCGGGGCAGACCAGCCTGCTGTGGTCGAACCTCGACCTCACGTACTACCTCGACGACAACCAGGGCCACTGCTGGTCCTGGGGCCACGACCCGTCCTACTACGCGCCGCTCGGGTGCACCGACCTCGACTCCGGCGTGTCGTATGGGCGCCGCGACCGCTGCTCGGGCATGGACCCGGCGGATCCGGCGCCGATGGGTGGGCGCATCGGGCTGACGTTCGACGACGGGCCCCACACGACCGTCACGCCGCAGATCCTGGCGACCCTGCGCGCACACAACGCGCCCGCGACGTTCTTCATGCTGGGCGTGCAGATCGCCGACCCCGCGAACTGGTCGCTCGTCGAAGAGATCCGCGACGATCCGCTGTTCACGATCGGCAACCACAGCTGGGACCACGCCGACATGGCGACCCTGCAGACGACCGACGTGCACGACGAGATCGTCAGCACGAACGACCTGCTCGCGACGTTCGGCGTCGATCCGGAGTACTTCCGGTTCCCGTACGGCGACAGCACGTGCCAGACCGCCGACATCGTGCGCGACGACTACGGCCACCTCGTGGTCGGCTGGCACGCCGACACGGCCGACTGGTGCTACGCGAGCGGCGGCTCGTGCCCGACCTCCGAGTACTGGCGCGTGCCCGCGGCCTACCAGACGAACATGCTCGGCTACACGCTCGATCAGTTCGACGACTTCGACGGCGGCATCGTGCTCATGCACGACATCCACCAGTACACGGCCAACAACCTCGACGCGCTGCTCACGGCCCTCGAGGGCCAGGGCTACACGTTCCACCACCTGTCCGACCTCACTGCGTTCCCGCGTCTGAACGCCGACAATCCCTACGACTTCCCGTGGATGGGCGAGGCCTGCTCGGTGTCCAACGACACGTGCTGGCAGGTCGAGTGGAGCAGCTGGTGCGAAACGACGAACGCACCCGGCCAGCCCGCCGATGCCGGCGTGTGCGTGCTCCCGTGCGACAGCACTCTGCGCTGCATCGATCGCGACGGCACCGCGCCGCTCGTGTGCGCGAACACGGGTCCCGGCAGCCTCGGCTACTGCCTCGGCGAGGTCAG
This sequence comes from Alphaproteobacteria bacterium, assembly GCA_020632875.1. Classification (GTDB taxonomy): domain Bacteria; phylum Myxococcota_A; class UBA796; order UBA796; genus JACKEQ01. Next base: position 283,690 of record JACKET010000003.1, on the reverse strand, counting down.
CCCGCTCAACGGCCAGTGCTTCGACGTGCCCGGCACCGTGGCGTCGACCGTGAGCCAGTGGTCCGGTGGCACCGCGACGGTCTGCGAGCCCTACGGCTGGTGACCATGCTGCGCATCCGCGCGCGTGCGGCTATGGTCGCGGGGTGACCCGCGATCTCGCCATCTTCGTCGCGCTGGGCGCGCTCGTCGCCGGCTGCCACTGCCGGCCCGATCCGAGCAATCCCGACTCCGACACCGACCCCGACGACACGTCCCGTCCGGTCGACACCGCGCCGCTCGACACCGGTCCCGAGCCCGCGTGCGCCTTCCCCGAGATCGAGCCCAACAACAGCAACGTCGAAGCGAACGTGCTCCCGCTCGAGGCGAAGGCCTGCGGCGACTTCCGGGCGCCCGGCGACAGCGACTTCTGGTCGTTCGCGGTCGACGAGCCCACGTGGCTCGGCATCCGCATCGACGCCCGCGAGAACGGCTCGTTCGCGAACCCTGCCGCCGTCCTGTCCGCCAGCGACGGCCTCGCCGTCCTCCGCGCCGACGGCAGCGACACGGCCGACGTGCACCTCCTGTTCCCGACCGACGCGCGCGACTTCACCCTCCTCGTGCTCGAGCAGAACCAGCAGGGCGACACGGGCCGCCGGTACTTCTACGACCTCATCGCCACCGTGCAGAAGGCTCCGCGCGAGTGGACGCGCACCGAGGTCGAGCCGAACGACCTGCGCGCCGACGCCATGGTCGTGTTCGACGGCGACCAGGTGTTCGGGCTCATCGAAGACAGCGACGACGGCGACTACTACCGCATCGACGTGCCGGTCGGCCGCCACACCCTCGTCGCTTCGATCTCGGCGTTCGACCTGGGCTCGCCGGCCGACACCATCGTCTACCTCCAGAACGCCGCGGGCCTCTCGCCCGACTGCGGCGCGGGCAACAGCAACTGCGCCTTCCCGCGCGGCCAGGTCGGCTTCGAGCTCGACCCGTGGCTCGAATTCACGAGCGAAGGCGACGAGACGCTCTACCTGCGCGTCCGTCCCGAAGACGCGTACGGGTCACCGGTGCACTGGTACGTGCTCGACGTGACCCTCGAAGGGGAGAGCCCGTGACGCGCGCCCTCGTCCTGCTCGCCCTGGTCGGCTGCAAGCGCGCCGAGCCCGAGAAGCTGCTCGACACCGGGTGGTTCGAGGACACCGACGGCTGGTCCGAGGAGGGCTGCGCCAACCGCATCGAAGCGACGGTGCCCGCGGGCGGCGAGGACGACTGGTACTGGCGCACGATGCCGCGCATCTTCACAGCGAACCGCGAGATCGAGGCCTACGACGCCTACGTGCTCGACGCCGACGGGTACCGGCTCGGCTCCGGGCTCGTGTGGGACGACGAGAGCCTGCGCTTCGACGTCGTCCTCGACGCGCCGCTCGCCGCCAACACCGACCACGTGCTCCGCGTCGTCGACTGCAACGGCACGCGCGAGGTGCCGTTCACCACGTCCGTGTTCGGTGGTGCGCTCGTCGGGGGCGCCGAGATGCTCGAGGGCCGCGCGTACTCCCTCGACATCGGCGGGGCGACGTGGCTCGAGCCCGGCGGCGTGGCGCCCCTGCTCACGCTGTTCTTCAACGCGCCCGTGCTCATCGGCGTCCCGCTGTCCCAGGCCGGCACCCTGCACCTCAACCTCGCGCTCGGCGTGGAGGACGACGAGGGCAACCTCCGCCAGGACTCCGTCGAAGACGCGGTGCCGTTCCCGCTCGTGGCCTTCGACCAGCAGCCGTACTTCGAGGCCGAGGCGCCGACCGTCGACCTCGACTTCTCCGGCGTCCGCATCCCCGTCTACGAATTCGCCTTCTCCGGCACGTTCAGCCCGACGGGCGACCGGATCGGGGGCGGCACGGTCGAGGGCATCGGCGACACGCGCTTCGCCGGGCCGCTGCTCGGCAGCTCCGACGAGGACACCGTGTGCACCACGGCCGCCGGCCTCGGCGTGCAGTGCATGGCGTGCCCGACCGACGGCGAGCCGTACTGCCTGCCGGTGTCGGTGCGCGACATCGAGGGCGTGTACGTGCCGGGGCTGACGATCCGCTCGCTGTGAGGCGCACCTGAAGAACGCCTGGCCCCACGTCCGCGCTGCGCTCGTCGCACTGCACATCCTGGCGATCACGCTGATGGCGGTGCCGTCGCCGGATGGCGGGATGAACCGGGCGGCGTGGCGCGATCCGACCGTGCAGGGCGAGCTCGCCGCGTGGACGTCCCGCCTGAACGCCGTCGGCATCGGCATCACGCGCACCGAGCTCGAGCAGCGCGTCTGGGACCTCGCCGTCGGGTACGTCGACGTGCGGACGGCCGTGCTCACGCCGTTCCAGCCGTACTACCGGTACTGCGGCACGTGGCAGAGCTGGAAGATGTTCATCGCGCCGCATCGCTACCCGAGCCGCCTGCACATCGACGTGTACGAGCGCGGCGCGTGGGCCCCGCTGTACGTCGCGCGTTCGGCAGAGCACGACTGGCATCGCCGGCAGCTCGACCACGACCGGATGCGCGCGTCGATCTTCCGGTACGCCTGGCGCCACTACCGCCGCCACTACGCGAAGTTCGGGCGGTGGGTCGCCATCCACGTCGCCCGCGAGCGCCCGGACGCCGAGCAGGTGCGCCTGAGGTTCTACAAGTACCGCACGGCCACGCCCGTCGAGGTCCGCAGCCACACCGAGCCCGAAGGCGAGTGGACCAACGAGCTGCTGCTCGACCTCGCGCACTACAGGTGCCCCGAGGGCGAGTGCCCGGGCGCGCCGAAGGCGGGGCGCTGATGTGGGGCCGGTGGGTCGGGTTCTGCACGCGCACCGAGCCGGGCGTGTCGCTCGCCGTGTTCCGCATCGGGGTCGGCCTGTGCGTGATGATCACGGTGGGCTGGGTGATGGGGGCCGATCTCGTCGGCGTGATCTGGGTCGACCAGGCGTCGGGAGGCATCGGGACCGTGGGCTCCGGGCGCATCGTGAGCGCGCTCGGCGGGCCGACGCTCCCCGTGATGAACGGGCTCTCGTGGGCGGCGGTGCTGGCCGGCGGGTGCCTGGCGATGGGGCTCGGCGGGCGCGTGATGGCGTTCGTGGCGCTGCAGCTCCTGATGGCGACGGTCGACATCAACGGCGACGCGGGCGGGAGCTACGACGAGCTGCTCGAGAACGCCGTCTGGCTGTGCGTGCTCGGGCCCACCACGACGACGCTCTCGCTCGACTGCCGCCTGCGCACGGGCCAGTGGACCAGCGAAGAGGGCGTGGGCGTGTGGGCGCGGTACCTCGTCGTGTTCCAGCTCGTGCTGATGTACGCGTCGACCGGGTACCAGAAGGTCTCGTCGTACTGGGTGCCGGGCGGCGACTTCTCGGCGTTGTACTACATCCTCCAGCAGCCGAGCTGGCACCGCTTCGACATGTCGTGGGTCGCGTACGTGTTCCCGATCACGCAGATCGCGACGGCGATCTCGTGGTTCTGGGAGGTGCTCGCGCCCTTCTGGCTGCTCGCGTTCTTCTGGTCGGAGACGCCCGACCGTCCCGGCGTCGCGCGCGAGCTGGCGAACCGGTGGCGCGTCCGCGAGGTCTTCGCGGTCATCGGGCTCGTGTTCCACGCCTCGCTGCTCGTGCTGCTCGACGTGGGGCCCTTCTCGCTCGTGAGCCTCGCGTTCTACGCCGGGCTCGTGCACCCGTGGGAGTGGCCCGGGCGCGGGGCCACGCGGATCTAGAAGACGCGCTTCTTGCGCTCGAGCTGCTCGGCTTCGGTCTTGCAGTCGATGCAGAGCGTGGCGACGGGCCGCGCCAGCAGGCGCTTGTAGGTGATGGGCGCGCCGCAGGACTCGCACACGCCGTACTCGCCCTCTTGGATGCGGGCGAGCGCCAGGCGGATCTTGCTCATGAGGCGGCGCTCGCGGTCGGCGAGACGGAGGGAGAAGTCGCGATTCGACTCGCTGACCGCCAGATCGAGGGCATCGGCGTCGGCCGGACGGACGTCGGTGAGGTCGTGCAGCGCTTCCTTCGACTGCTTGAGCAGGCCGTTGAGCTGCTCGGTCAGCATGTCGTGCAGGGTCTCGACCTCGTCGGGCGTGAGGTACTCGTCAGGCGGAAAGGTCGCTTCGGACATCGGTACTCCTGAAGGGGCGAGAGCATAGCGCAGCGGCCCGCCCAATGCGAAGCAGTATTGGACGCACTGGAGGGCCCGGCGTCAAGTGGCCCGGGCGGGGTGAGCGCGGCCCCGCGGGCGATTACATGCGGCCGGGGGTCCCGTGTCCCGCTTCACCGTGCATTCCGACGCCGTCGTCCTCCCGTCTGACAGGGCGCTGTCGATCGAGCCCGCCGCCGTCGTGATCGACGGGCACACCATCGCCGAGGTGCGCCCGGGTCCCGCGCCCGACGGGTGCCTGGCGCTGGGCTCGAAGGTGCTGGCACCGGCGTTCGTGAACGCCCACACCCACCTGTCGATGTCGGCGTTCCGCGGCATCGGCCTCGAGGCGCTCGGCGGCAACGTCGTCGAAGACCTCTACTTCGAGCTCGAGTCGCGCTACCAGCCCGGCGACATCGAGGCGTTCGTGCGGGTCGCCGCGATCGAGGCCCTGCTCACCGGGGCGGCCGTGGTGTGGGACCACTACTACGCCGCTGCAGAGGTCGCGCGCGCCTGCCGCGACGTGGGCATCGGTGCGGTGATCGCGCCCACCCTGCAAGACCTCGAAGGCCCCGGCGTGCCCGACCTCGAGCGTCAGATCGAGGGCACGCTGGCCATCGCGGGAGACAGGGCGCTCGCGGATGCCGGAATCGTCGCGGCACTCGGCCCCCACGCGACCGACACCGTGAGCGAGGCCCTGTGGGGCCGCATCGCCGACCTCGCCGCGAAGCACGATTTGCCGCTGCACTTCCACTGCGCCCAGAGCCGCGAAGAGCACGACCGCGCGGTCGACCGGCACGGGTCGAGCCCGATCCGGTGGCTCGCGTCGGGCGGCTGGCTCGACGCGGCGCCGTCGTCGCTGCTGGTGCACGGCCTGTTCGTCGGCACCGGCGACCTCGCGGCCCTCGACCCGTCCCGCGTGGTGCTGGGCTACTGCCCCGGCAGCCAGATCCAGTACTGCTTCCCGGCCTGGTACGCGGCCTGGCGCGCCGCCGGGTTCGACGTGGCGGTCGGCACCGACTGCGGCGCGTGCAACGACGGCATGAACGTGCAGCAGGAGCTGAAGCTCGTCGCGGCGGGCCCGCTGTTCGGCGTGCCGGCCGACTCGGCATACCGCGACTTCTGGCGCGGAGACGCCGTGCCCGCCGGCACGATCTCGCGGGTGCGCGAGGCGAGGCGCGCCGAGGGCGAGCTCGACCCGGCGGCGCTGCTGGCGTCGGTCTGGGGCGTCCCCGGCCGCCTGCACCCGGGCCTGCCGTGCGGGCGCATCGAGGTGGGCGCGCGGGCCAACCTGCTCGTGCTCGACGCCGACCACCCGAGCTTCTGGCCGGGCAACGACGTGCTTCGCGCGCTCGCCCTGCAGGACGTGACGCCCGCGATCGACCGGATGATGGTGAACGGCCGCTGGCTGTCCGAGAGCGGCGACCACCAGCGCGCGCTCACGCGCTCCGACGTGTACCGCGAGTCCGTCCGCGAGGCGCGGGCCCGGCTGGCCCGGCTCCTCGGCTGATCGAGCCCGCGCTCAGGCCCGCAGGCCCGGCGCCTCGTGGCCCGACTGCTGGACGTACTCGACGTACGTGCCGGGGTAGAGGCGCGGCGGGCCGCCCACGGTGAGCTCGAGCACGCGGTTCGACAGCGCGCGGAGGAACGCGCGGTCGTGGGACACGAACACGAGCGTGCCCTCGAACGCCGACAGCGCACGGATGAGCGCCCGCTTCGTCGCGAGATCGAGGTGGTTCGTGGGCTCGTCGAGCACGAGGAGGTTGGGGTTCGCGTACAGCAGCTTCGCCAGCGCCAGCCGGGTCTTCTCGCCGCCGGACAGGATGTGGATCGGCTTCTCGACGTCGTCTCCGGAGAACTGGAACGCGCCGGCCAGCGACTTCAGCGTGCCGATGCCGGTGACGGGGAAGGTCGCGGTGAGCTCTTCGAGGACGGTGCGCGTCTCGTCGAGGTTCTCGACGTGGTGCTGCGCGAAGTAGCCCATCTCGACGGACGCTCCGAGCTCGACGGTGCCGGCGTCGGGCTTCAGGCGGCCCGCCATCATCGAGAGGAGCGTGGTCTTGCCCGCGCCGTTCTCGCCCATGATGGCCCAGCGCTCGCCGCGGCGGACCAGCAGGTCGACGGCGTCGTGCACGACGTGGTCGCCGTAGCCCTTGGTCACCTCGCGGACCTTGATGACCTCGTCGCCCGATCGGCTGCACTTCCGGAACGTGAAGTCGCGCTCGATGATCCGCTTCGGCGGCTCGATCTTCTCGATCTTCTCGAGCTTTCGCGCGCGGCTCTGCACCTGGCTCGCCTTGGAGGGCTGCGCCTTGAAGCGCTCGATGAACCGGATCTCCTTCGCGAGCATCGCCTGCTGGCGCTCGTACTCGGCCTCGAGCTGGGCCGCGACCTCCTTCCGCATGCGCTCGTAGGCGTCGTAGTCGCCCGTCCAGCTGCGCACCTGGCCGCCGTCGATCTCGAGGATGCGCTTCACCACGCGGTTCAGCACGTCGCGGTCGTGGCACGTCATGACGACGGTGCCCGGATAGTCGCGGAGGAAGCCCTCGAGCCAGACGATCGACTCGATGTCGAGGTGGTTCGTGGGCTCGTCGAGGAGCATCACGTCGGGCGCCTGGAGCAGGATGCGGGCGAGGGCCACGCGCATCTTCCAGCCGCCGGAGAGCGCCGCGATGTCGCCCGTGATCTGGCCCTGGGTCAGGCCGAGACCCGCGAGGATCTTGGCGGCGCGGGGCTCGAGGTCGTAGCCGCCGAGGGCGCCGAAGCGCTCCTGCACCTCGCCGTAGCGCTCGAGGACCTGGTCGTAGTCGGCGGCCTCGTAGTCCTCGAGGCGCGCTTCGAGCGTCGCGAGCTCGCGGCCCAGCTCTCCCACCTCGCCGGCGCCGGCGAGCGTGACCTCGAGCACGGTGCCGTCCCGCCAGTCGCCCACGTCCTGCCGGAAGATGCCGAGGGTCAGGCGCTTCGGCTTCTCGATGCTGCCCTCGTCGGGCTGCTCCTCCTCGGCGATCAGGCGGAAGACGGTGGACTTGCCCGCGCCGTTCGGCCCGACGAGCCCGACCTTCTCGCCGGGATCGAGCTGGAACGAGGCGTCGACGAACAGGACCTGGGGCCCGTACTGCTTGGTCACGGAGCGGAAGGCGATCATGCGCGCCGGGTATCACCGGCACGCCGGGTCTGCGGTAGTCTCCCGGGTCGATGTGACCAAAGACCAGGGGGGGACTGGGATGCTCACGTACCACGACGTGACCGCGGAGCCGGGCAGCGCCGGCCGGGCGGGACGCGAGCACGAGGTGGAGGCGCTCCGGGCCGCCGGGCTGGAGGTCCTCGCGCGGCTCCAGTGCGAGCTGCCCGACATCGCCGGCGCCGCGGCGGGCTACGACGAGCCCGACGCCTCCTGGTTCCGCGAGAACGCCATGCGACCGAGCACGTTGCTCTCCGACCCGGAGCGCACGCTCCTCGTCGAGGTGTCGGAGTGGTTCGGGGGCGAGGCGAGCCTGCGCTTCCGGACGGAGCTGGACGACGGGTCCCTCGTCGAGACGCTGCGGAAGCTCGCGCGCGGCCCGTTCGAGGTCGATCCCGGCCTCCCGTTCGACATGCTCCGGTCCCACACGCCCGAGACCGGGCGCTCGATCGAGGTCCACGCGCTCGAGCCCGCCGCGCTGCTCGCCGCCCACCGGGCCCATCTCGCGAGGGTCGCGGGCCGCGCGCGCCCCATCCTGCACGGGCTCGAGAGCCACATCCCCCTCCTCGAGCGGGCGATGCAGCACGACATCGCGTGTCGCCGCGTGAGCGGGGCGCGCGGGATGCTGGCCATCGGATGGCTCGGCCTGTCCGGCATGCTCGCGCTGATCGTTTCGGGGCTGTTGGACGTCCCGTACCGGTACGTCGCGGTGGGGGAGGCCGTGTTGATCGGCACCCTGCTGTTCGGCGCGATGCCGTTCGTTCGGCTCGTGTACCCGTGGGTGAAGCGCGCCGCCCCGTTCCGCGGCCGGCCTCCGCGCAACGCCGGCATCGCGGGTGCGAGCCTGGCGCTGGTCGCGGTGGTGGCGCTGTCCCTGCTGGGCCTGGGCCTCGCGCGGGGCGCGGGATGGCTGGAGACCGGCGCGCTGGCGGCGGGGACGCTCTGGTTCGTGGGGTCGGTCGGTCGCGCGGTGGGGGAGGTCGTCTCGGATTTCGAGGGTTCGACGAGGATCGACCCGACGCTCGCCATCCTCGGCGAGGGTGCGCAGCGCATGGTGGCGGAAGCCCGCGCGGGCCGGCGCGACGTCGTCGTGTCGCGGCTCGCGGAGGTCCCCCACGAGCGGACCATCACGCTGTCGACCCTCGCGCCCTGCCTGCCCGATGCGGTCGTCGAGGCCTGGGCCGCGTCGGACGACTACGACGGCGTCATCGCGCTCGGCTACGCGCAGCTCGACCGGGCATGGCGGGCGCGTGGGAGCGGGTACGCCGACACGGTCACCGAGGAGGGGGCCCAGCGCTTCCAGACGCACCTCCGGCGGGCGCTGGAGGTGTTCGCGCGGGCGGCCGAGCTGCGGCCGGATGCCGCCGAGCCCCACGCGCTGGCGTGCCAGACGCTGGCGGCCGTCGATCCGGAGGCCGCCGAGCGGGCGTTCCGCGCTGCGACGGAGCGCGATCCGACCGACGAGATGGCCTGGATCTCGATGTTGAGCGCGCGCTGCGCGAAGTGGTTCGGCTCGGACGACGCGATGTTCGCCCTGGCGCGGTCGGCCCCGCCGGGCCTCGAGATGCTGATCGTCCGGGCCCACCTGGAGATCTGGCTCGCGGGAGGGGAGCACCACTTCGACGACCCCGCCGTCCGACGCGAGCTCGCGACCGCATGGACGGCGTTCCGCGACAGCGACAACCGCTCCCTCCACGCCTGGAACCACTTCGCCTTCGCGCTGTGCCTCGCGGAGATGGAGCTTCCGGCTCGTGAAGCCCTGGAGCACATCTGGGCGCGGTTCGACGAGATCCCGTGGTCCTGGTACGGCGAGCCTCGCGAAGCGCTCGCCGAGTGTCGCGAGTGGGCCGGGCTCCCGCCGGCCTGGTGAAAGCTCTGGCGTCGTGCGCCGTTCACCCGGCGCACCGAGGAGGTCCCCATGCTCGTTCTCGTCGCGCTCGCCTTCGCGAAGCCGCACCCGAAGCCCGAGAAGCCCGAGAAGTCGGAGGAGGTCGAGAAGACCGAGAAGTCGGAGAAGGCCGAGAAGGCCGAGAAGGCCGAGAAGGTCGACGTGGCCGCCCTGTTCGAGGGTCTCCCCGCGGAGGGGTCGCGCCGGTGCCGCTCGAAGGACCCCGACGTCGCGATGATCACGTCCTCCTACGTCGGTGGGGCGCCGCCGCCGCCGGACCTGATCACGGGCGGGGTCGTCCTGTACGTGGACGGGAGGGAGGTGGGCTCCGCGACCTACACCTACGCAACGGGCTGGCCGGACTCGGCGCCGATGGCGAGGCCCGTGGAGTCGATGATCCTCCACCAGGCCCGTCAGTACGACGAGATCACGCGCGTGCAGGAGAGCGTGGTGATCACCCGGGCGGACGGGCGCCCGCTCTACGGCGACGTCCGGGAGCTGGCCGTGACCTGGCTCTGCGAATCGGTGCTGACGCCGCCGTATCCCTGAGGTGACACGCACCGCGGCTTCTGGTGTCGCACTCCGGACGACGGAGGTTCCCCCATGCTGCACCGGATGGCGCCGTGCGCCCTGCTCCTGCTCCCCCTCGCCGCGGCCGCGGACACCGAAGCCCCCGCGACGCCGACCGCTTCGCGCGCCGAGTCGCGCGACGTCCACGATCCGCAGCGGCCCTTCAAGCTCGGAAGCCGTGCGGGCGCGTGGACGGGCCCGTACAGCGCGCCGGCCGTGGGTGGGCACATCAAGATCGCCGCGAGCGAGGCCGTGGGGCTCGAGGGGTTCATGGACCACACGCTCGTGGTGGCGTCCGGCGTGGCGCGGCACGACCACGTCATCGGCTTCAGCGCGTACACGCCGAAGCTCCTCGGGAACGAGTGGTCCTACATCTCGCCGACGATTGGGGCGTGCGTGGACTTCCGCGTGGACACGCCCTTCGCGGACCGGCTGCCCTCCAACACCGACGTGCTGTTCGGCGCACACGCGGGCGCGATGGCGGAGATGGCGCTCGGGCGCGGGTGGAGCCTCGAGCTGGACGCGCTGGCCTTCGCGTACGTCGGCAACGCCATCGGGACGGGCGACTGGACGGCGGGCGCCTCGAACAAGCTGCACACGTCGGCAGTGGGGCAGTTTCTGGGCTCGATCAACTACCGCCTGTGAGGGTCGCCGCGCTGGTGCTGCTGGCGGGGTGCCTGCCGGACCTCGGGGAGCGCAGCGTCGCGGCCCATGCGGACCGGTGTGCCGAGTGCCATGCGGACGCGGCGGCCGAGTGGGAGGCCTCGCGCCACGCGCGTCCCGCGGAGTCGCCCGTGTTCACGGCCCTGCGCGCGCATGCGGCCGCGGAGCTCGGCACGGCGGCGCCCTGCGACCGGTGCCACCTGCCGGACGCCGTGACGTGCGTGACGTGCCACGCCGCCGCGGCCAACCAGGAGACGGCGAACGGCGCGCTGATCGCGGACCCCACGGGGCCGGTGCGGGGTCCCTGGGGGGATACGGTGGGCCCGCACGCATCGGCGCTGGGCGCATTGCTGACGGACAGCGCGCTGTGCGGCACGTGCCACGAGGTCGACGGGCTCGCGGGGTTCGACGAGCATCCGTACACGGCGTGGGCTGAGAGCCCCGCGGCGGCGGACGGGCTGCGCTGCCAGGACTGCCACATGTCGCCGGAGCCCGGGGTGGACGTGCCGCGCGATGTGGCGCCCGTCGCGGAGGGCGGGGAGGCGCGGTCGCGGTCGAGCCATGCGTTCGTGGGGCTCCAGGCCGATGCGGTGGACCTGCTTTCGCGCGGGCTCGAGCTGCGGGTAGCGGAGGGCGGGGTGGAGCTCGTGAACCTCGCGGGTCACGGGCTCCCGGACGGGGCGTCCTTCACGCGCGAGCTGTGGGTCGAGAGCCGCGACGCGGCGGGCTGGACGGGCGACCGGCGGCCGCTGCACGCCGAGCTGCGGAGGGCCGGGGTCCCCACGTGGGACCCGGTGACCGCGGACGAGACGGTGTTCCGGGGGGTTCCCCCGGGTGGGGTGCGGTTCGAGCCCTTCGAGGTGGGGGAATTCGAGGTGTGTGTCCGGTATCGCCCGGTGGCTGCGGGCCTCTCGGAGGGTCTCGGGCTCCCGGTCGCCGAGCCGGTGACGGTGCGCTGCGTCCCCTGACGTCTCCCTGGGGTCTGACCCTACAGAGACATCAGTCGATCGTTCGGGACCGGGCCCACCGCGCGCCGGAGGGTGTCCCGATCGTGCCAGAGCCTCCCGGAAACGGCGACCCACACGGGAGGATCGGGTGTCCAATTCGGGTCAGACCCTCCTGGGACAGGGGTCCGCGGCGGACCGATGTCTCTCTGGGGTCTGACCCCACATAGACATCGGTCGGTCGTTTGAAGTCGTGCGTGCCGCATCACCGCGTCGGGTCTGGGCCCAGCGCTTCGAGGCGTTCCCGCAGTCCCCCGACGTGTTCCTGCCGCTGGCCCGGGAACGCGCGCTCGATCGCGTGGATCCCCTCCCACGCGGCCTCGAGCGAGGCCGAGGACTGCGAGGGATCGACCACTCGGTAGAGCGCGGCACGCGAGGCCAGGTTGCTGATGTGGTGCAGCGCCGTGTCGATGCTCCATCCGTGCCTCATCAGTGACTCGAGCCGAGCGAGCCTCGTCTCGACGACGCAGACCTTCCCCGCCCACTCCCGATCCGCGCCCTCCCGCACCGCGAGGACCGTGCACGGCTCCGCCCAGACCTCGTCACCGATGACGTGCAGACCGCGAGACACCTCCTCCGCGAACAACACGCCATCCGGACGGCCGAGCGCGCCGTCCGCCCCGAAGTCGAGGGCCCGCGCCACGTCCCCGTGGAGGTCGAAGATCATCACGTCGGGCGCGAGCCTCTCTCGCCACCGCCTCCAGCGATGCTCGGGCCACCGCTCGTCGGTCCCCAGCACGTAGACCCACACGGGGCCGTCGACCGACCGCACCGCGCGGCGGATCCGGCCGGGCCGAGGCGCCACCTGCTCCACGCGCTCCGGGTCGTGCCCGAGCCGCTCCCACGCGAGCCGAAAGGCATCCGGCTCGCCCGACAGGGCGATCACGACGACAGACACGGGCATCACAGCCGCTGGGACACTGTCGCCCACGCTCGGTTCCGCTCTCGCAGGCCTTCAGGCCGGGCTGCTACAGTCGCCCGTACTCGACGAACGCCTTGATCACCGCGCACTGGGAGAGGTCGGGCAGGGTGCCCAGGAACTCGGGCGGCGCGTCGACGTTGTCTTTGTCGAGCACCGCCATGCACCGCACGACGATGGCGTTGCTCATGATCTCGGCGGCGTACTTCGCGGCGAACTCGCGGCGCTTCTGCGGGATGTCCTGCGTGGCGAGGTTCTGGATGGGCGTCTTGTTCGTCGCGTTGAACTTCAGCTCGTCGTAGCCGTACTTGAAGTCCATCGCGGCGAGCTTCACGAGGCGGTTCGCGATCCAGTAGGGCTGGGCCTCGTCGGGCAGCCCGCGCACGCCCGTGCCGAAGTGCACCCGGAAGCGCTGCGCGATCGCGTTGAGGTCGTCGCGGTCGTCGGGGCCGTCGACGTGCATGCACTCGCGCCCGCCCTGCGCCACGGCGCCGCCGGCGTCAGCGATGACGGTGCCCTCGAGCCGCGGCGGCTCGGGCAGGAAGTTCGCGGTGTCGAGCAACAGCTCGCGCTTCTTGTCGACGTCCTGCGAGAGCGCGACCGAGTTCGACACGAGCGCGTCGAGCTGCACGTTGTCGAGCCCGAGCCGGACCGCCTGGCGGTACGTGAGCCCGAGCGGCCCGCGGCCACAGACCTCGTTGCCCTCGCTGTCGACGATGATGCGCCAGTCGCGCGCGCCCGAGCGGCTCGGCGCCGCCGCCGCGAAGGCGAGGGTCTCGACCAGGTTCGGCGGCAGGGCCCCGATCTGGCGCCGGAACTTCACCGGCTCGGTCTTGTCGTTGCGGTACGCCCACTTGTACGTGTCGGCGTTGCCGAACGCGAGCTGGAGCTCGGTGGCGAAGGCCGAGTAGAGCTCGCGGTCGTCGCGGAGCGTGGGCTTCCACTCGTTGTCCTGCAGGATGTTTCGCGTGAGGATCGGCACCGTGGGCCGGTTCTCGTCGCCCTGCACGCCGGCGCGCTGGTCTTCGCAGACCTTCCACTTCTCCTGGTAGACCTTCTTGCTGGAGTTCTGCGACAGGGCCGCACAGCTCGCGCCGCTCGCGAAGAACCAGCCGCTGACCATCATGATGCCGGCGACGATGTAGACCGGGTTGAAGATCTGCCCCGAGACGACGAACCGGTAGCCGTATTGGAACATGTTGCCGATGCGCGTCGACATGACCTTGGCGAGGCCGCGGCGCTTGATCTCGTCCAACAGGCCCTTGGACGTCGGCATCTTCTTCATCGCGCGGTCGGCGAAGCTGCCGCCGAGCTGGTCGCGTTGCTTCTCGGGCTGCTCCTGCTGGATGTAGAACCGCGGGCCCTCGGGGGTGACGAGCGAGAACCCGTCGCCCGTCTTCACCGCCATCGGGGTGGTGATCTGCTTCGGCTTGTTGGAGTTCTCGCGCCAGATGAACACCGTGGCGGTGCGGTCGACCGGCGCGATGATGAAGCTGGACTCGCCCTGCTGGAGCACCTTCACGTGCTGCGGCGACACGCCCAGGGTCTCGGGGAGCGAGATGTCGTTCGCCTCGGGGTCGGACCCGAGCCGGATCTCGACGCCCTTGAAGGGGCCGAAGCGCATCCCGCCGAACTCGGGTGAGAGCTGCAGGTAGGTCACGAGCGTCATGCGTGCATGCTACCGCATCCGCGAAGCCGGCCTCCGTCAACAAACGTCGTCCGCCGCTCGCGCTATGCTCTGGGACGTGAACATCTTCCTCGTCCCGTACACCTGGATCCGGCACGTGGTGGTCGCGCTCAACACGGGCGGCGCGGCCCTGCTCACGTGGTACGCCATCCAGATCTGGATCATCGGGCTCGCCCCGACCTTCCACGGCATCGGCCTGTACTGGAACCAGGCGTTCGAAGGCACGATGTTCCTGTCCGGCATCGGCGGGATGATCGCGTTCACGAGCGTGCTGGCCGAGGGGTCGCTGCGGCGCCGCGCGATGACGTGGCGGATGATGTACGCGGTGCTCGGCGGCGGCCTCACGTTCTTCGGCACCGTCGCGACCTACCTGTTCTTCCGGATGCTCGTGCCGTACATGAGCACCGAGGACTACGTCGAGGTCGTCGAAGACGCCTCGCTCGTGACCCTGCGCTACACGCTGGCGCTGTGGGCGCTCGCAGGGGTGATGAGCGGGCTCGGGCCCTACGCGGCGCGGAAGATCCAGCGCTTCGCCGCCCGCGCGTTCGGCTTCGCCGTCGACGGCGCGGTCCGCCCGATTGCGAACCCGTGGTCCGTCCGCTTCGCCGAGCTCTTCTTCCACACGGGCGGGGGCTTCGCGGCAGCGGTGTTCGGCGCCGCCGCATGGCAGCTGATGGGCCAGTACCGCGAGTGGGGCGGCGACCTGTACCTCGCGTCCGCCGCCGCCGCGTTCATCTGGGGCTTCGGCCACGGGTTGTTGACCTGGGGCATCCCCGACGACCTCTACGCCGGCTGGATCCGCATCCTGTCGGCCGAGCGGTACGGGTTGCGCATCCCGATCGACAAGGTCGACGGCACGCCGTCCGAGCGGTTCGTCGGGCACTTCCCGCGCGGGCTCGACATGTACATGCCCGCCGAGCACGGCGTCGCCGAGCTCCACACGTCCTTCGTGGTCGATCGCAGCCACCACTACGCGGTCCGCGGGCTCTCCATCCAGCCGACGGTCGTGAAGCGCTTCCTCGAGCGCATCAACCTCGGCTACGACCCGCGCCGGCCGGCTCCGCTCGAGACCCAGCTGAAGATGGGCGACCGCATCCTGATGGGCGTGGGCAAGGACTACTCCGAGGTCGAGTTCCTCCTGCTCCCGAAGGAGGAGCGGTGATCCGCACGCGCGTGCTGGCCGCGCTCACCGCTGTCGTCGCGCTGGTCGTCGCGTGCCAGACCGACGTGCACCCGGCCCCCATCGTGGGCTCCTCCTACCGGATCGACAACGACAAGCCCGACCCGGAGTCCGAGCTGTTCCTCGACGTCTTCACGACCGCCGAGGAATGCGCGCGCGCGAAGATCGACGAGACCGACATCTGCCGCCCGATGGTCGATCGGGCTGCGGGCGAGGTCCACCTGTCGTTCATGTTCCGCGACCGGGACACGAGCCAGCCGTTCTTCATCCCGCTCTCGCGCGACCAGATCATGGTCCGCCACGACCGCGCCCGGCAGGAGAGCTACGAGCTCATCCCACACAACCCGCGCACCTCGGGCCAGCTCTACGTCGTGATCATCGACGGGTCGTCGTCGATGTACGACAACGACGGCGAGCGCATCCGGAAGGTGAACCGCGCGCTGCTCAGCCGCGAGGTCGCCGACGCGTTCTTCCCCGGCGAAGACGGCAAGACCGGCGTCCTGCTGATGCAGTTCTCGAACGACCTGCACCAGCTCGGGGGCGGCGAGCCCAAGGTCATCACGAACAAGGCCGAGTACCGCCAGCTCGTGAAAGACCACCTGCTCACGCGCAGCGGCGGCTTCACGCACCTCTACGGCGCCGTGCGCGACGGGATGACGAAGCTCCTCGTCGACAAGGACGTGCGCCAGTTCATCGCCAGCCGCAACGCCCAGCCCACGCTCATCGTGCTGACCGACGGCTTCAACAACGAGGAGGGGTCGGACACCTGCGGCAGCAACGTCAGCCGCCTCACCGAGACCCTCGACGTCGTGAAGAAAGCCCGCCGGGCCGGCGGGACCGCGAAGCCGATGATGTACACGGTCGGCCTCGGCAAGCGCTACCGTCCCGGCGAGAAGCCCGAGGGCCTCAACCAGAGCGTGACGCCGAGCGGATTGTGCGGGAAGTACCTCGACGAGCGCATCGACAGCAACCTCGAGGTCTTCGGCATCGACCACATCTCGCTCGCCTGGCTCGCCGAAGCCGGCGGCGGCGTGTCGTTCGTGAAGCAGAACTACAAGGGCCTGGCCGAGGTCTTCCTCACAGCGGCGGCCAAGCGGTACGAGTGGTTCGAGCTGAAGTACCGCACGCCCGACCCGATCTACCACCGCCAGAGCTTCGACGTGAGCTTCAGCCTGCTGCAGGGCTACCGGTCGAGCACCGAGGTCTCGATCCACCCGAACCCCTGGTTCGACGGTCCGACGGGGAAGAAGCCGCCCGGCGCCGCCTGGACCGAGCTCACCTCGCTGAACCACACGCTCACCGTGCTCATGCCCGTGCTCGGCATCCTCGTGTTCCTCAACTACCTCGGCGCGGCGACCTTCAACGCGCGTCGCGCAGTGTTCCGGAGGGCCAAGCCCCGTCGTCGCAACTAGTGACATTCCGCTGTAAGCCCGGCCCGGACGCGCCCGTTGGAGACGCGGGAGGCGCGGATGGCGAAGGTCCCGACGAGCAACCGGCCGCGAATTCTGCAACAATCACGGGGGCACAGTCCCCGCGGAGAGCCACGGATGGCGAACAACTCCAATCCCCCCCGGCCCTCGGGTCCGCCTCGGCCCGCGGGTGCATCCAAGCCTGCGCGGCCGTCCGGTCGACCACGGCCGAAGCAGGGGGGAGCGAGCTGGAAGCCGTCCACGGCGACCTCGTCCCCGCCGAAGCCCGAGCCGCCGCCGACCGCCGTGTCCTCGGCCGTTTCGGCGCCGAAGGGCGACGACGACGACCACCTGCAGATGGTGCCGCTGTCGGCGCAGTCCGACGGCACCTACGACGACGGCAAGCGGCCCGGCTCGTCCACCGAGTTCTTCGCGATCCCCCACGCCAACCGGCAGAAGAGCGACGGGCCTCCCGCCGCCGCCGGGCGCGCGCCGCCCGCCGCTCCGCCCATGGCCGCGCCGATGCCCGTGCAGCACGCCGTGGGGCCCATGCCGGTCGGCCCTCCGCCGGTCGTCGGCATCCAGGGGCCCATGTCGGGCCCGGTGGGCGGCAACCCGTACAACATCGCGCCGCCGAACCCCGACGAGGGCCGCACCCAGTCGTACCGCGTCTTCGGCGTCGTGATCGCGCTCGTGCTCATGGTGTGCGTGGCGCTCGTCGTCACCGTGCTGTTGGTGGTGGTCGCGGTGATCAACGCGAACCAGCCCGAGCCGCTGCCCGAGATCGTGAACGAGGCGCCGCTCCGTCCCCAGGTCCCGATCGACGCCGACACCGGCGGCGCGGGGGTCGGGGGGCCGAAGCCCATCAAGCCGTCCACGCCGAAGCCCACCGTGCCGAAGCCCACCGGGCCGAAGCCGCCGCCGAAGCCCAAGGCCGAGCCCGAAGAGTCGAACGGCGGCGGTCCCGCGGGGGCGCCCGGCCGGCTCCAGATCACCGTCCCGTCCGACGTGCGCGTCACGTACTTCGAGGCCAGCTGCCCGAGCGGCTACCGCAACCGCGGCAAGTTCGTGGGCACGACCGCCGCGCTCGACGACGTGCCGGCCGAAGACTGCAAGGTCTCGTTCAAGGGCGGCACGATCTCCACGACGTTCACGGCGCGTCCCGGCAAGTCCTACAACTGCACGGCACTCAGTACCTCGCAGCTCGCCTGCAAGTAGTTTCCAACGTTCCCGCTCTCCCGCCCGTCCGAGAGGTGATGACGGGAGGGTGCGGTGGGACGACGGTGGGCCTGGTGGCTGGCGGCATGGATCGGGCTGACCTTCGCGCGCGCCGCGCTGGCGGGGCCGTTCGGCGGTACGCCCGTCGAGGAGGCCCTGGAGACGCGGGAGGAGGAGAAGTCCCAGGCCGAGAAGGACCGCGAAGCCCGGCTCGCCCGCCTCCGCGCCGCGCAGGGTGAGATCGCCGCGCGGGTCGTCGTCCTGCAGTGGCAGGAGACCGAGGTCGACTACCGCAACGAGCTGCTCCGCCGGAACGTCGAGGCCCGCATCAGCCGCCCGAACGCGCGGTTCTACCCGGACGTCGACCTGTACCAGGACGGCCGCAAGGAGCCCGATCGCACGCTGCGGCCGCTGGATCAGCGCGCCCGCGTCCCGGACGACGCCATCGCGACACTGATGGCGGCCGTCCACGAGGTCGAAGCCATCCCGTGGAGCGCCCTGTCCGAGACCGACTGGGGCATCAAGGCCCACGAGCTCAAGATGCTCGTCGAGGAGAACGCGTGGTTCATCGACCGCCCCGAGCTTCGGGAGCCCGTGTTCAGGATGTACGCCGAGATCGGGTACGCCGCCGAGAACGCGAACAACGCGATGCCGCCGTACTACGAGGAGGTCGCGGGCGTCGGCGTGAACTACTACTTCTACCTCGCCGCCGCGATGGCCTCCCGCGACCCGTCGCTCATGAGCAAGCTGACGAACAGCGAGCGCTACGACAGCGTCGACACGATCAAGCAGATGATCGACTCGGGCGAGATCCGGCCGATGATGCTGCACTTCGACATCGGCGGGAGCTTCGACGCCCAGGCGTTCACGTCCGAGTACACCGTGTGGTTCAACGGGATCTCGGACGAGATCACGAACGGAGAGGCGCTCTACGCGGTCCCCGCGGGCCTGATGGACGTGTACCTCCAGCGGGACGACGGGCACGGCATGTCGGTGCGCGTGGAGGCCGTGCGGCTCGACGATCAGGAGATCTACGGCGTCCGCGAGCAGGCGCGGAAGCGCATGGGCCTCGACTTCATCAACCAGCTGATGAAGAACCCGGAGCAGTGCCTTCCCGACATCGACGGCGACATCGTCGACTACCTCGCCATCTACCAGAAGCTGCACCCGGGCAGCGAGCTGTACGTCGCCGTGCCGCGCCTCGGCTCCGTGCACGACGTGCTGCTGTGGAAGTGGGTACCCGAGCAGGCCCGCCTGGTGCGGATCAACGACAACACGGGCGGCTTCCCGGTCCGCTTCGTGGCCCTCGCGGGCTCGGGGCTGACGTTCTCGGGCCTGAGCCTGCAGAGCCCCCTCGACGACCCCGACATCAACCCCAACGCCCCCGTGCCGGACGGGAAGAAGGCGGCCTCGCTGCTCCAGGACGCCCTGCGGCCCGAGCTCTCGGGGCTTCCGGTGTCGTTCGAGCTGCGTGGGCACTGGAGCCGCCTGATGGTCGGGCTGCAGCTCGACTTCGCGGCCAACCTCGACGATGGCGTCTGGCGGGAGGTGCCGCGGACGGGACAGGCGGACCACGTCGTGCTGCGCGACGAGACGACGGGCCTGTTCTACGAGCCCCACACCCCGGGCGGAACCACCATCAGCCGCGACTTCAACACGTCGACCAACGCGCTCGAGGGGAACGTCGCCACGTTCAGCACGCCGTCGGTGAGGGAGCTCGACTGGCAGCGCGGCGCGTTCGCCGTGCTGGGCGGCGTGCTAGGCCCCGACGCGGCCTACGGGTTCGGCCCCCGCTTCGCGGCCCGCACGGGCTGGTACAACGCGCCGCGCGCCGTCGATCTCACGGGCCACGTCGGCTGGGCCGTGAAGCCGCCGCTGAAGGCGAAGGATCGCGCGGACACGCGGGTGTTCCCCGTGATCGACACGGATCTGTTCGCCGGCGTGGCGCTTCCGTTCCGCGACTCGATCCTGCTCCTGTCGAACCAGTGGCGCGACGAGGACGGCGAACTGGTCCCGCTCGAGGATCGCGACCACCCGAACCACCTGATCTGGGCGCCACTCGCCCGCGACACCGGGGACGTTCCGGAGGCCTGTCTCGTCGACGTCGCGCCGTGCAAGACCCGGCGCATCGGTTCCCCCATCCCCGCGTTCGGCTTCACGCTGAAGGCGGGTCTCACCTTCTGACACCAGCCCGGATGGGCTATGCTCCGGCACCGACCGGAATGCGTGCGGGCGACGGCCCGCACGAGGGAGTGGACATGTGGAGAGCGTTGGTGGTCGTCGTCGGCCTGTTCGTGGGGGGAGCCAGCGCGGCTCCGCCCAGCGAAGCGCCGGAGAGCGCGGGGCCGTTCGGTAAGGCCGATCCCATCGAGGCCGCCAAGGACAAGATCGAGGAGAAGAAGTCCCAGGAGGAGCTCGAGCGCGAAGCGCGCCTCGAGAAGCTCCGCGCCGCCCAGTCCGAGAAGCAGGCGCGCGTGGTCGTCCTCCAGTGGCAGGACTCCGACGTCGACTACCGGAACGAGACCCTGCGGCGGAACATCAAGACCCGCATCGCGCGTCCCACCGGCAAGTTCTACCCCGACGTCGACCTCTACCAGGCCGGCCGGAAAGAGCCCGACGCCACGCTGCGCCCGCTCGATCAGCGCGCCACCGTGCCCGCCGAGTCCATCGACACGGTCATGGCCGCGGTGCGCCAGGTCGAGGCCATCCCGTGGAACGCGCTCTCCGAGACCGACTGGGGCATCAAGGCCTACGAGCTGAAGGATCTCACGAACGAGATCTGGTTCGTCGACCGCGTCGAGCTCCGCCAGCCGCTGTTCCTGCTCTACGTCCAGATCGGGCGTGCCGCCGAGAACTCGAACAACCCGACGCCGCCGTTCTTCGAAGAGGTCGCGGGCGTGGGCGTGAACTACTACTGGTACCTGGCCGCTGCGATGGCGTCGCGCGAGCCGAGCCTGATGGCCGAGCTCACCGACCCCGACATGTACCAGAACGTCGACAACATCAAGCAGCAGATCGAGGGCGGTCAGTTCGACCCCATGACCCTCAACTTCGAGGTGGCCGGCAAGTTCAACGCCGAGCTGTTCACCAACGAGTACAAGGTCTTCTTCAACGGCCTCGAAGACCAGATCACGAACCAGGAAGCGCTCTACGACGTGCCCCCCGGCATGATGGACGTGTACCTGCAGCGCGCCGACGGCCACTCGATGTCGGTCCGGGTCGAGGCGGTCAAGCTCGACAAGGAAGAGATCTACGGCGTGCGCGATCAGGCGCGCAAGCGGATGGGCCTCGACTTCATCAAGCAGCTGATGAAGAACCCCGAGCAGTGCATCCCCGAGGTCGACGGCGACATCCTGAACTACCTGGCGATCTACCAGAAGCTCCACCCGGGCGCCGAGATCTACATCGCCATCCCGGTGGGCGGTTCGGTCCACAAGATCCTCCTGTGGCGGTGGGTGCCCGAGCAGGGCACGCTCATCCGCATCAACGACAACACCGGCGGGTTCCCCGTGCGGTTCGTCGCCCTCATCGGCTCCGGGCTCACGTTCTCGGGCCTCACGGTCTCGAACCCGCTCGAAGACCCCACGCTCAACCCCGACGAGGCGCAGGCGCTGCAGGACGCGGGCGAAGAGCTCCAGTCGCTCGCCGAGCAGGCGCTCAAGCCGAAGGCCTCGAGCCTGCCCATCAGCTACGAGCTGCGCGGGCACTGGGGCCGCCTGATGGTCGGCATCGGGCTCGACTTCGCGGTCAACCTCCAGGATGGCGTGTGGCGCGAGATCCCGCAGTCCCGCACGCGAAACCAGGTCATCCGCCAGGTCGGTACCCCCGAGGATCCGCGGTTCGAGGTCGAGAACGACACGACCTTCGTCGAAGACGGCCAGGGCGACCGGATCCTCGTCGAGAACACGCCGAGCCAGACCATCACCGTCACGACGCCCGTGGTCATCGAGCGCCAGTGGCAGCGCGGTGCGTTCCTCACGACGGGCGTGGTGTTCGGCAAGGATGCGGCCTACGGGTTCGGCCCCCGCGTCGCGGCCCGTACCGGCTGGTACAACGCGCCGCACGCCGTCGACATGACCGCGCACGTGGGCTGGTCGATCAAGCCGCCGCTCGGCAAGAACGACAAGACCGACAGCCGCGTCTACCCCGTGATCGACACCGACATCTTCGGCGGTATCGCGATGCCGTTCCGCGACTCGATCTTCCTGCTGTCGAACAAGCAGGCCGCGCCCGGCGGCTCGCCTGGCGACGACGGGCAGGGCTACGACTACCTCCGCACGCCCGACGGCTCGGCCGAGGGCTCGGTGTGGGCGCCGCTCGCCGCGGGCGGTGGCAGCGAGGCCTGCATCGACGCGACCTGCAAGTTCCGCCGCCTGGGGCCGCCGCTCCCGGCGATCGGCTTCACGATCAAGGCCGGCCTGACGTTCTGATCGCTTGCAGCCCCCCACCAAATGGCATCTCGCCCGCGTCGGCCTGCTGACCTGGTTCCTCGGCCTGGCGTCGGGCTGGATGTTGTTCTCGGGGGCAGAGCCCGCTTCGGTCTACGTTCCGGGCGCCCGCGCGGTGACCGTGCGCTGCACCGGTTACGAGGGTCGGGCCGAGGGTCCTCGGATCGCCCTTGCTGGACGGGCTCCCTGCGCGGTCACCGCAGAGCTCGAAGGTGGGGGCTCCGCTTCTGGGGCTCTGCGGGTTACCCTGCGCGGGACCAATACCTGTCGCAAGTCGGGAGAAGCACTGTCATGCGATTCCTCGTTGCCCTGATCCTCTCCATGCTCGCCGCGAACGTGGCGCGCGCCGGGATCGTGGTGTGGATGGACGAGGAGGTGCCCGACGAGAAGGTGACCACCCGCGCCGACAACAAGACCGGCGGCACGAAGCACTACGCGTACTACGACCTCGCGTATCCGCCTCAGCCGAACGGCCCCGCCGACGACGAAGAGTGGGAAGCCCTCCGTCAGGCCGTCTCCGACGGCAAGAAGCGCTGGGACGAGTTCGAGGTCGAGTACGAGATCGCGAACGACCTCGAGGCGCTCATCACCCAGCTCGACGTCATCCGCTCGAAGCGCGACATGGACGAGCTCGTCGCCGCGCTCCTGTTCCAGGGCGCCGCCGTGCAGGTGGCCTTCGAGGATCAGCTCGGCAACGACAAGCTCGCCGCGCCCTTCCGCTACACCCGCACGGGCGGCGTGGGCAACCGGCCGTGGTCCGACGCCTACGCGCTCATGCCGGGCCGCGATCCGCTCGCCTCCGACGTGGCCGACGGCGCGACGTACCCGAACCTCCTCACCGAGTTCGAAGAGGTCGCCAAGCGTCCCAAGGGCACGCTGAAGCTCGCCCGGGTCGACGAGGGCGTGAAGATGTTCGTCGACGGCACCGAGGTCGAGGTCGATGCCGACGGCACGGCGCTCGAGGTGCCGCCCGGCCGCCACTTCATCCACCTCGTGCGCGACGGCGTCATCAGCGGTCGCCAGGTGGTCCTCGTCGAAGAGGGCCGCGAGTCCGAGATGATGCCCCGCGTCAGCCTCGAGGATCTCGCCGCCGCGCGCGCCCGCGTCGACCAGGAGACGACCACGGGCTTCCCCGAGAGCGTGAAGTCGTCGCTCGAAGCCCTGTCGCGCCACTACGGCGGGCAGATCTTCGTCGCCTCGAACATCGACGGCAACACCGTGGTGCTGCCCTACGCGCACGGCGCCTCGCTGCTCAAGCAGCGCGCGGTCACCTTCGTCGGCATCGGCGAGCTGGGCGGTGGACTCATGTCCACGTCGCTGTTCGACAAGGCGCGCGAGACGGGGGATCAGGCCGTCGCGCCCATGGGGATGGGCAGCCTCGGCTTCGAGCTCGGTCTCTACAATTTCGCCATCGTGGGCGGCACCGACCTCGTCATGACGCCGGGCAACACGATCACCCACGCGAAGGGCGACTCCACGACCGAGAACGTCGACACCTCGGTGTACGTGCATCCGTACGCGGGGGCGGGCGTGTACCTGCTCCGGCCCACGGGCCGGTCGACCACGGCGCTCGTCGAGGGCTTCTACAGCTGGCACCACCCCGCGCATCACGCGGTCGGCGGGCGCATCTCGCTGGGCCTCCCGTTCGAGCCCGACGGCGGCACCTGGATCAAGCTCACCATCGGTGGCTCCGGGTTCCCGCAGTCGATGTGGGACGAGGGGTCGGATCGCACGTCGCTCGTGCTGCTCTACGCGCGCAGCGGGATTGCAGCCCGTTTCTGACCCCGCGGGTCGGCACGCGGAATCCTCGTCGCCATCGGGACGTTAAGGCACCGTCCTGACCCGGAGACGCCATGTTCCGCACCCTGCTCACCGCCGTCCTGCTCGCGGCTCCCACCTTCGCGCACGCCACCACGGGCCTCGAGTGGAAGTGGTCCGAAGGCCAGCAGCGCCGGTACGTGATCAACAGCCAGACCCAGGTGTCCGAGCAGTTCTGGATCAAGGCCCAGGACAACCTCGATCGCCGCATCCTCGAGTGGAAGCTCAACATCGTCACGACCTGCACCGCGACCGAGCCCATCGGCAAGACGGCGTGGAGCGTGTCGTGCACCATCGACGACATCGCGTTCGCGGTCCTGCCGAACCGGGGTGACGACGACGAGAAGGTCGTCCAGATCCTCGACGAGTACGACGAGAAGATCACGGGCGCCCGGGTGGTCATGAAGATGAGCTCCGACGGGCGGGTCGAGACCATCGACCTCGAAGACGTGAAGCACACCCGCAGCAACGACCGCACGCGTCAGGTGCAGGAGACGATGCGGCTGATGCTCGTTCGCGCGTTCGCCGGGCTCGAGCTCCAGCTCCCCAAGAAGGGCGACGACAAGGGCAAGCCTTGGCCCGTCCGCGACCCGCTGATCATGGACTTCCCGAGCCTCAAGGGCACCACGGGCGGCCTCGAGGTCAATGCCCAGGTGTCCCGCGAGGGCAGCAGCAAGGTCGTGGTCGAGGCCGGGGGCAACGGCACGCGCGGGCCCGCGATCTTCGACCAGCAGGATCGCATCGCCAACCTCTGGGACATGAAGGTCTTCACGCGCTCCACCTTCGACACCGAGCACGGCGAGCTCGTGAAGTCCGAGCTGCTCGCCGAGGGCACCATCACGCCGTCGTCGCGGCTCGCATCCGGCACCAACGTGTCGCCGTACGTCCAGGCGCTGAAGGTCGAGCACGTCGCGCTCGACGCGACGCTCGATCCGCTGCCTGCCAACGAGATGATCGAGCGGTGAGCATGGCGCGCGCTCTGTTCCAGGCAGTGCCCGACACCTACGTCGATGCGACGGTCGGGTTCTTCGACGCGGGCACGGCGCCCATCGACCTGAACCTCGCGCGGGCCCAGCACGCCGCGGTGATCGCGGGCATGGAGTGGCTCGGGTTCGCGCCCACCGTGCTCGGTACCGAGGGGGCCGGCCCCGACGCCGTGTTCGTCGAGGATCCCGTCGTGGTCCACGCGGGGCGGGCCGCGATGCTCCAGTCGGCGCATCCGGTCCGGGCGCTCGAGGGGCCGCGGCTGCTGCCGGTGCTCGAGAGCTGGGGCCTTGCGATCGCCCCGATGACGGGCGAGGCGCGGATGGACGGCGGAGACGTGATGATCGTCGACGGGCGCGCCTGGGTCGGCCTCTCGTCGCGCACGAACCGCGCCGGGGCGGCCGCGCTGGGCGCGCTGCTCGGCATCCCCGTCGAGGTCGTCGCGCTCCCCGACGACGTGCTGCACCTGAAGTGCGCGACGAGCCCCCTCGGCGACGGGCGCATCCTCGCGACGGCCGCGCTCGCTGCACGCATCGGGCTGCCCGCGGTGATCGTGCCCGACGACGAGAGCTACGCGGCGAACTGCGTCGCGCGCGACGGCCGCGTGCTGTGTGCGGCCGGGTTCCCGCGCACCGCCGAGGCGCTCGACCGCGCGGGGTTCGAGGTCCGCCTGCTCGACCTGTCCGAGATCCGGAAGGGCGACGGCTCGATCACGTGCCTCTCGGTGCGCGAAGCGTAGGGCCTACCGGACGCGCCAGCTCACGGGGACGACGCCCTGCGCGGTCCGGATCTCGCCTTCGACCTCGTAGCCGCGCCGGTCGTTCGCTGGCGGGCCGAAGCGGAGCACGAGCTCCAGCGCGCCGCGCACCTCGAGCGGATCGAGCGGCAGGAAGGTGTGCTTCCAGTGGGTGAGGGGAGCGCGCGGCCCCGTCGACAGGCGCACACCCGGCGACATCTGCAGGTCGAACCACGCGCACAGCCCGCCGATCGCCCCTTCGATGTCGAAGCGCGCGGTGGCCGTGAAGGCATCGGAGTCGCGCGGCCACTCGCGCCGCGACAGCCGCACGGGCTCGGCCAGCAGGGCGTCGGCGGGCACCTCGGTCATGATCCCGCGGTGCCGGCTCGCCTCTTCGAGGGGCGCGAACGACAGGTCGCCGTACGTCGCGAAGCCCGCGAACGCCGCCTGACGCGTCGCCGGACCCACCGGCGCCACCCACAGCTCGACGTGCGACGGCACCACCACGGCGTCGGCGCCGTTGTTCGCGAGACAGGCCTGGAGATCGGGTGTGGCGCCCTCGGCGTAGGCCAGCGCGCCGAACGTCTCGGTGACGAGCACCTGCGCGGGCTCGGGCAGCTTCGCCGTGCGGAAGTCGCCGGCGTGCAGCGCGATCGTCTCGGCGAGGCCGTTCGCTTCGACCACGGCGCGGGCATGCTCCAGCACCTCGGCATTGTCGATGCCGTAGACCCGCTTCGCACCCGCGCGCGCCGCCAGCATCGCGAGCACCCCGCTGCCGGTTCCGGCGTCCACGACAACGGAATCGGGCGTCACGACCTCGTTCAGCCCGTCGCGGTAGGCGTCGAGGCGCAGGCGGTCGGCGAGCATCCGGCGGTGCGTGTCGAGGCTCGCGAAGTTCTGGAAGAACACCGGCGTGTCGAGCGCCGCGTCGGGGTCGACGAGGACGCCGAGCTCGGCCAGGCCGTCGTAGAGCTGCCCGCCCGGCGGCCCGAAGGCCTGCACGACCTGCTCGCGCGTGCGCGGCTGATCGCAGAACGACAGCACCGCGACGGCGAGGGTGGGCACCTTCGCGCCGATGCCCCGCCCGGGCGCACGCAGCAGCACGCGGTTGTCGATCAGCGAGAGGTCGAGATCCCGGATCCGGGCGAGCGCCACGGCGAAACTCCTCGGTTCAGAACAGGTCTTTCACGTGGTCGTAGTAGTCGCCGAAGTGGACGCGGTTGATCTGCTTGCCGTTCTTGTGGAGCTCGCGCGCGATGGCGTTGACGCAGTGCTTCATCGCGATCGGCTTGCCCTCGGCGGCCGCCACGATGCACGCGTTGATGCTCGCGTTGATGATGGCGCCGCCAGCGAGGATGAACTGCTCGGCGAGGTAGTCGATGTCGAGATCCGGGTCGCGCGGCGCGTGCTCGGGGATCGCGCGCTTCCACAGGAGCAGGCGCTCGGGCGGACGCGGGGCCGGGAACTCGACGACCGTGCCGAAGCGCCGGAGGAACGCCTCGTCGATGTTCTCCTGGAGGTTCGTCGTGACGACCGCGCAGCCCTCGAAGACCTCGAGGCGCTGGAGCAGGAACGCGACCTCCTGGTTGGCGAACTTGTCCTGGGCGGACTTGGTCTCGCCGCGGCTGCCGAACAGCGCGTCGCCCTCGTCGAACAGGATGATCGACGACCCGCCTTCGGCCGCGTCGAAGATCTCCTTGAGGTTCTTCTCGGTCTCACCGACCCACCGGCTGATGACCGACGAGAGGTCGACCTTGAACAGGTCGAGGCCCAGCGACCCCGCGATCACCTCGGCGCACATGGTCTTCCCGGTGCCCGGACCGCCGGAGAACAGCGCCTTGATGCCGTAGCCACGGGGGCGGATCTTGGACGCGCCCCAGTTGTGCATGACGGTCTCCTGCTGCGCCAGGTACTGCTCGATGTGCTTGAGCTGACCCATGATCTTGGGCGGCAGGATGAGGTCTTCCCACGTGTACTTGGGCACGATGCGCTGCGCGTGGCTCGACACCTCGGGACGCGCCGCCTCGCGGGCCGCCGACCAGATGGTCTCGAGCTCGGGCTCTTTGCCGCCCGCCTCGGCCAGGCTGCGCTCGAGCACGCGCTCGATGGTCGTGCCGCCGATGCTGTAGAACCGCTCGGCGATCTCGGGGGCCTTCTCGCGCGCCCAGCCGCGCCGCTCGAGGGCATCGCCCCACGCCGCGACGCGCTCGGCGTTGGTGGATCGCCCGACGGGCACGGTGACGTTGGGCCGATCGCTGCCGAGCATCGTGGCGACCGCGCGCCGGTCGTTGCCGCCGACGATCACCGCGTAGGGCAGGGTGGAGAGTGCCGTGCCCACCTGCATCATCTGCAGCCGGATCTGCGGCTCTTCGTCGGTGTCGGGCACGTTGATGATGAACGGGATGGCGCCGTCGAGCATCAGGTCGCGCACGAGGTCGTACGGCTCCTGCATGTACGACTTGCTGCGCTCCATGTCGACGCGCACGAGCGGCCGGTCTGCCTGACGTGCGACCTCCATCGCGACGCCCTCGCGCATGCCGACCGTGCCGCCGACGATGGCCACGGTGACCGCGGTCTGCAGCGAGTCGACGAGCTTCTCGAGCCGCACGCGCGTCTGGGCCGGCACGAACGGCTTCAGGTTCGTGTCGAGGCGCTTGGCGCCGTCGGACATCGACACCGCGTCGCCCTTCAGCATCCAGCGCAGCAGCCGTGGCGACGGGTGCACGCGGCGGCTCGTGTGCGTGTCCATCCCGTCGGGCGGGTTGAGCAGGAGCAGGCGGTTCGTGATGAGCGGCGAGCCGGGCAGCAGGCGGCTCTGCAGGACCAGGCGCTGGCGGCGTTCCTGGCGGAGCACGCGGGTCGCGAGATCGACCGTGAGGTAGGCCTGGTTCAGGTTGTCGTTCAGGTACGCGAAGATCTTGCCGTACCCGGCGCTGATCTCGGGCGCGATCGCCATGAGCACGAGATCCATGTCGTCGCCGTCGAGCGCGAACGCCTCGCGGAGCTGGGAGAACCGCCCGCCGGGCACGTCGCGGTACGCAGCGCTGGCCGCGATGGCGTCGTCGAGCCCGTCGGCGCCGATCGGGTAGTCGATCTCACCGTGGGCGCGGAGCAGGCCGTCGACTTCGTCATCGGTGATGACCGAGCCCCAGAACTGGCCTTTCGCGCGCATCGCCGGGCGGGCGCGCTGGCGCCGGACGGCGCGGAGCAGCAGGAGATCGGTGCGACGGAGCCGACGCGCGAGGTCGGCGAAGATCTGAGTCTCTTCCATGGGCCGATTCTAGCAGCGAGCCCCGGCGCGTGGCTGGAAGCCTGGGGCGAACGGGGCCCGGAGGCCCCCATCTGCGTCTAGAACTTGTTCTGATCGGAGGTACGGAAGTTCTGGTTCTCTTCGACCTCCTGCATGGCCTGCTGGACGAAGTCGGAGAGCATCCGGTTGATGTCGTGCTCTTTGAGGCCCTGCGCGCGCATCGCCCAGTAGCCCATCATCGTCTGCTCGCGTTCGTCGCCGTCGTTGTCGGCGCGCATGGCCTTCTTGATCTGCTTCTCGGCCTCGGCGTTGTTCGACGGCATGTTGCTGCGGATGTTCTGCAGGGTCTCGCCGAAATCCTCGCCGGCGCGGGCCTTGTGCAGCACCATCCGCTCGACCGCGCGGGCCGCCATCTCTTCGGGGTCGTTGCCGTGGTTGTGGTCGCCCTTCTCTTTGCCGCCGCTGCCCTGCTTGTGGACCGACTCGTGCGCGTAGAGGGCCTGATCCTCGGGATTGCTGCCGAACCCCTCGTGCACGAAGATGTCGCCATCCATCGTCATGGCGCGCGCGCCGACGGCCTTCAGGGCCTGGCTCGACAGGGCACCGGAGTAGACCTCGCCCCCGTCGGGCATCACCTTGCGCGACAGGCCTGCAGAGGACCGCGCGGAGAGCCGCTGGGTTAGAGAGGGCCTGCCTTCGTCGTTGCGATTGCGAGACACGAGACCTCCGAAAGACAGATGCGAGAAATCGAGACCGTGCTCCACCCGGATTGGGTGTGGACCGAGGAAGGCCCGCGCAGCGGCGTGAGTGTGGTGCTCACCAATGAAATCGTACAGCTGTCGAGCGCCGTTGACCACCCCCGTGCGGTGCGACTGTCCGGCAAGCTGCTGCTGCCGGGCTTCGTGAATGCCCACAGCCACGCGTTCCAGCGGGCGATCCGGGGGCACGTGCAGTGGACGCGCGATGCGGCCAGCGACTTCTGGACGTGGCGGGATCGCATGTACGCCGCGGCGAACGGGCTGTCGCCGGAGGGCATCGAGGCGGTCAGCCGGCTGGCGTTCCTCGAGATGCTCGAGGCGGGCTTCACGACCGTCGGCGAGTTCCACTACCTGCACCGCCAGGCCGATGGCACGCCCTACGCAGACCCCGACGAGCTGGCGCGACGCGTGATCGCCGCGGCCCTCGACGTGGGCATCCGGATCGCGCTGCTCCGCGTGGTGTACGCGCGCGGCGGCATCGACGTGCCGCTCGGCCCGACGCAGCAGCGGTTCCGCACCGACACGCCCGACGAGGCCCTGGCGGCCGTGGCGCGCCTCGCTTCGCACCCCGATCCACGCGTGACGGCCGGCCTCGCGCCGCACTCGGTCCGCGCGGTGCCCCGCGACTGGCTCTCCGAGCTCGCCACCTTCGCGGGGCCCGTGCACGCGCACGTCAGCGAGCAGCCCGCCGAGGTGCGCGACACGCTCGCGGCCACGGGCCTCACCCCGCTGGCCCTGCTCGACGCCCATGGCCTCGTCACCGACCGGTTCACCGCGGTGCACCTCACGCACCCCACGCCCGACGACCTCGCCCGCATGCGGCGCGGAGGCGCGCGGATCTGTGTGTGCCCGACCACCGAGCTCGACCTCGGCGACGGCCTGCTGCCGGTCGAGGCGCGCGAGGGCATCGGCCTGTGCCTGGGCACCGACAGCCACGCGCGGATCGACGCGCTCGAGGAGGCCCGTTCGCTCGAGATGCACGCGCGCGCCCTCGCGGGACGGCGCAACGTGATGTCGCCGCCCGGCGATCGCCACGGCCTGGCCGAGCGCCTGCTGCGCGCGCTCACCGTCGAAGGGGCCCGCGCGCTGGGGCTGCCCGGCGGAGCCGTGCGCGTCGGGGCTCCGGCCGACCTCGTGGCGATCGACCTCGACCGCCCGGCGGCCTTCGGGGTGCCACCGCTCGAAGCCGCCGTGTTCGCGGGCACGCCCGAGTGGGTGTCCGACGTGTGGGTCGGTGGGCAGCACGTCGTGGTCGACGGGCGCCATCCCGCGCGCGACCGGGTGCTCGCCGCCGCCGCTCCGTACCTGCGGCAGGTCGCCGGATGACGCTCGGGCTGCACTGGCTCGGCGAGGCGCGGGGCTGTGAACCCGCGGCGCTCGTCGAGCCCGCGCGGATCGCGGCCTTCCTCGAGGGCCTCGCGGTCGACCTGGGCCTGACCCTCATGGACGCGCCCCGCGTGCACGCCGTGAAGGGCGGGATGGCGGGCGTCGTGCTGCTCGGCGAGAGCCACGCCTCGATCCACACGGTCCCGGAGCGCGCCGTCGCGCTCGTCGACGTGTTCAGCTGCACCACGCTCGACCCGCTGCGCGCGGAGGCGTTCGTGCGACGCGAGCTCGGCGCGTCCGACGTGCGCTGGCGCCTGGTCGAGCGGTAGCACTCGGGGGCGCTCGCTCTGGTTGGAACGTCTTCGCCACATCGGGGGTCGGCACGGGCGAGCCCGTGCCTACGCAGAAAACGCAGAAGACGCAGAAGAAGATGTGGTCCCACCGGATCCGCATCCGTCGATCACGGAGTTCAGAAGACGCTGATTCGTGCACGAAACGTCCAGAGGGGGCACGACGCATCCGTTCCTGCGCCCTCCTCCGTGTGGAAGGGATCGAGCTTCGAGCGTCCCAAGGCATCACGCAGATGACGCAGAAGGGCGCAGATGACGCAGAAACGAGGCTGACCCGGGTCCAGCGTCTTCGCGTCCCCGGAGTGCCGAGTGGGCCTTGTAGCGGAACGGATTCGCGACTCACCAGAGCAAGCCGGCGTTTCTGCTGATCCGGTGAGCGCACCCGCCAACGGCCGCCCCGTCCACCTCTGAGTCTTGGGGAGAGGCACCGTCCGACCCGGTCTTGGCGGTCTTGGCGGTCTTGGTGGTCTTGGCGATCTTGGTGAATCTGTTGATGTCTGGCCCCGGACCGGAGCGAGATCACCCTGCGCAGCCCGAAACGCCGGCCTGCTCTGGTGAGTCCCGAATCCAATCCGCAAGAAGGCCCGCTCCTTCGACCCAACACCGAGACGTCCCTCGAGAGCCCTGACGTCACGGGCGGTCTTGGCGGTGCCCGTCGAAGGTGCCGGGGAAACGAGGACGCTCGACCCGTGACGGCCTGGTTTCTGCGTCATCTGCGTCCTTCTGCGTCATCTGCGTGAGGCCCTGAGACGCTCGAAGCTCGACTCCTTCCGACGCACAGCGCTGTGGCCCCCTGTGGTCGCTGTGCGAGACCGGGGATCGGCAACGCTGTCACCTCGTGGGCGACGGCTCGGCTCGTCGAGCGGTAGCTACCGGCGCGCGAGCAGCGCGAGGAGCCCGACGATCCCCCAGCTCGCCCCGGCGCGATGGTCGCAGCCACACCCGTTCGCGATCCGCGCGGCCGTGGGATCGCCGTCGCAGTCGTGGTCGATCGGGTCGTCCTGCTCGGGCGCGCCGGGCCGGATGGTCGGGTCGTAGTCGTTGCAGTCGCCGCCCGCCGTGGTCACGCCGTCGTTGTCGCAGTCGGCATCGGGCCCGCCGCAGACGGTGTCGGTGTCGGTATCGGCGTCGGAGTCGGTGTCGGCATCGGCGTCGGCATCGGTGTCGGCATCGGCGTCGGTGTCGACGTCGCCTTCGGATGCGGTGTCGCCCGTGTCGGCGGTGTCGACGCAGAACACGCAGTCGTCGAAGCAGTCGGCGATCCCGTCGCCGTCGAGATCGTCGTCGGGCCCGACGCACTGGTCGCATGCGTCCGGCACGAGGTCGCCGTCGGAGTCGAGCGAGTCGTCGGCCCCGGGGCAGGTGTCGCAGCCGTTCGGCACGCCGTCGCCATCGGAATCGACGGCGTCGACGTAGCCCTGGCAGAGATCGCACGCGTCGGCCACGCCGTCCCCGTCGAGGTCGTCGCTCTCGGGGCCGATGGGGCAGGGGTCGCAGTCGTCGGGGAGCCCGTCGCCGTCGGCGTCCTGGGGAGACGAGCACGTGTCGCAGGCGTTGCCGATGCCGTCGCCGTCGGAGTCGACCTGGCCGGGGTTGGAGGTCGTGGGGCAGTTGTCGCAGCCGTCGGGCACGCCGTCCCCGTCCTGCTCCTGGAGATCCGAGGCACCCGGGCAGAGATCGACGGAGTCGCAGACCGAATCGCCGTCTGAGTCGTCGGGATCGTCGAGGGGGCACGGGTCGAGGCAGTCGGGCGTGCCGTCGCCGTCGGTGTCGAGGTTGTCGTCCGCCGCCGGACAGATGTCGGACGACGTGCAGATGCCGTCGCCGTCGGGGTCGTTCGGATTGTCCGCCGGGCAGGCATCACAGAGGTCGGGCAGGCCGTCACCGTCGGCATCGTCGGCGTCGTCGGAGCCGGGGCAGGCGTCGTCGGCGTCACAGACCCCGTCTCCGTCGGAGTCGTCGGGGTCGTCGAGGGGACAGACATCGACGCAGTCGGGGACGCCGTCGCCGTCGGTGTCGAGGTTGTCGTCGGTGCCGGGGCAGATGTCGGCGGACGTGCAGACGCCGTCTCCGTCGGGGTCGTTCGGATTGTCGGCCGGGCAGGGATCGAGGCAGCTCGGCACACCGTCGCCGTCGGGGTCGAGGGTGTCGTCGGCGCCCGGGCACTGGTCGTCGGAGTCGCAGACCGAGTCGCCGTCGGAGTCGTTCGGGGCGTCGTCCGGGCAGGCGTCACAGAGGTTGCCCACCCCGTCGCCGTCGTCGTCGAGCTGCAGCGCATTCGACGTGTTCGGGCAGTTGTCGCAGGCGTTCCCGATGCCGTCGTTGTCGGAGTCGGTCTGGGCACCCGGCACCGCGGGGCAGGTGTCGCACGCGTCGCCGACGCCGTCGTTGTCGGCATCGGCCTGGCTCGGGTTGGCGACGTTGGGACAGTTGTCGGCGCAGTCGACGTCGCCATCCCCGTCGGAGTCGGGGCCGTTCACCGTGTCGCAGGCGTCGCACGCGTCGCCGCTGCCGTCGCCGTCGCTGTCCTGCTGGCTCGGGTTCGGCGTGTTCGGGCAGTTGTCGCAGGCGTTGCCGAAGCCGTCGTTGTCGGAGTCGGTCTGGGGACCGGGGAGGGTGGGGCAGACGTCGCAGGCGTCGTTCGTGCCGTCTCCGTCGGTGTCGACCGGCGTGGGGTCGAAGTCGGCCGGGCACCCGTCGCAGTCGTCGGGCACCCCGTCGCCGTCGAGGTCGTCGTCGTCGTCGCCGCCGGGGCACACGTCGTCGCTGTTGCAGACGCCGTCTCCGTCGAGGTCTTCGACGGGCGGGTCGGCGGGACACGCGTCGCAGGCGTTGCCCACGCCATCCGCGTCGCTGTCGCCCTGCCCGGCGTTGCCCACCGTGGGGCAGTTGTCGCAGGCGGTGCCGACGCCGTCGGCGTCGCTGTCGGCCTGGGTGGGGTTCGGCACGGACGGGCAGTTGTCGCAGGCGTCGCCGACGCCATCGCCATCCGAGTCGGCCTGGCCGGGGTCGGCCACCGTGGGACACACGTCGCACCCGTCGGGGAGGCCGTCGCCGTCGCTGTCTCCCGCGGCATCGCCGTCGCAGGGGTCTTCGAACGCCAGCAGCCCGTCGCCGTCGCGGTCGAAGTCGGAGGCCCAGTCGAGCTCCATGATGTCGTGGGCGTTCGTCGAGCCCGACGCGGCCGTGAAGCCGATCCAGAAGCCGTTCGGGAAGCGCGACGCGAGGCTGACGCTCTCGGTGATCCGCGGGGAGCCCGGCTTGGTGGGCGATCCGCTCGTCCAGTAGACCTCGAGCAGGTTCGACTGCTCGTCGTAGTCGACCCAGAAGTGCTGGGGGTCGCCGTTGTTGAACGCGGTGCCGACCTGCACGCTGTCGAGCGAGACGGAGTCGGCGTAGATCCCGATGTGGTTGCCGTCGGGATCCCAGGCGCCCGAGATCAGGGTGTCGAGCTCGACGACGACGCTCGGCGTGATCCCGAAGTGCCCCGGGCCGTTGGCGCTGCCGAGCGCCGAGGTGCCCACGTCCTGCAGCACGAGCGCGAGGCCCTCGCCGCCGAGGTTCCCGCCGTCGATGTCGAACTCGACGTGGGCGCGGAACGCGTGGAAGGCGCTCCACTCGACGCGCTGGCCGTACCACGCCGCGCCGAGGTCGTCGGTGCCGACCTCGGTGAGGTCGAGCTCGCAGGTGCCGCCGGCGTCGAACGTCGTGGTGCCGACGAACACCCACTGACTCTGCGAGCCGCAGAAACCCGGCGAGAAGTCGAGGATGGTCGGCGCGCTCCACGCCGCGGCAATCAAGGCCCACATGCGCGGATTGTGGCACATTCCGGGCCGATCGACATGGCCGTCTGCTGCATCGCGCTTACGTGTCCGACGTGGACACGCTCTGGTCGCACATCGGACTCCGCGTCGCCCTGACGGGGGACGTCGACGCGCTCGTGGATGCCCTGCTCCCCGACGGCACGACGTGCACGCACCACTTCGAGCCGCATGGCTACAGCGTGGTGCGCCTCGGCACCGAGGCGACGATCGCCGTGCACACCTGGCCCGAGCGGGGCATCGCCACCGTAGACGGCTATGGTGCGGCGTCTTCCGACCTGGCCGCGCGCGTCGCCGCCCTCGGCTGGGCCGTGCTGGAGTGAGCATGCCCGACCTTCATCCCGAGATCCTCCTGGCCAGCGTCGTCTACACCGCCCTCGGCCTGGCGCTCTTCGGCGGCAGCCTGTGGATCGCGACGAAGGTGGCGCCCTTCTCGATCCAGAAGGAGATCGAGGAGGACCAGAACACGGCCCTCGGCATCATCCTCGGCGCGATGTTCATCGGCATCGCCATCATCGTCGCGGCGGCCATCGGGTAGTGGCGGCACTGTCCTGCCCGAACTGCGGGGCGGTGCACGAGCCGTCCAACCCCGGCATCGTCGTGATCGTCTGCGATCGCTGCGACAGCACGCTGTACCTCGAAGACGGCGTGCTGCGGCGCGGTGCGAAGTCGATCGTCGGCGAGCCCCGCAGCAATGTCGAGGTCGGCGCCGAGGGGCGCGTGTCGGGCATCGGGGTGCGGGTCGTCGGGCGGGTGCGCCTGCGTCACGGCCGGGGTGCGTGGGACGAGTGGTACGTCGTGACGGCCGACGGGCGCGAGCGGTGGCTCGTCGAGGACGAGAAGGACTACGCGCTCGAAGACGCCCTGCCCGGCGTGCCGGAGGGCGTGCACCGCGGGCTGCAGCTCGGCGACCCGGTGGTCGTTGCGGGCGTGCGCTTCGAGGTCCGCGAGATCGGCGACGCGACGTGCGACGGGGGCGAGGGCCAGCTGCCGCGGCGGATCGCGCCCGGCGCGACGTTCCGCTACGCGGATCTGATCGAGATCGGCGGGAACCGCGTGCTCACGGTCGAGATCGACGAAGACGGGTCGTGCGAGGCCTTCCTCGGCGAGGCGGTCGACCCGGGTGACGTGAGGTTCGGCGATCCCGGCCGACCCCGCCTGAAGCGCGCGGTCGAGGCGAGCACCATCAGCTGCGCCGGCTGCGGCGCGCCGTTCCCGCTCCCGAAGCAGGGCCAGACCGCGAAGACCGCGACGTGCCCGAGCTGCGGCGCCGTGCTCGCGCTGGATGGCGCGGCGAGCCGCGTTCTCGACCACAACACCGACGAGGTCGGCTTCCACCTCGACATCGGCGCGCGCGGGTCGCTGCTCGACGACGTCTGGGAGGTCGTCGGTCGGATGCGGTACGTCGACGACGAGGGGTACTGGACGCACGAGTACCTCTGCTGGTCCGACACCGGCGGCTACCTGTGGCTCGAGTACGACAACGGGCACTACAGCTGGACGCGTCCGCTGGAGCGGGGCCTTCCGGTGGCCGCGCTGCGCAGCGCGGGCCGCGGCACCAAGGTGACGCTCGAGGGCGTCACGTACCGCCTCGTCGGGCGTGGATGGTCGCGGCTCGACTACGTCGACGGCGCGCTCCCGTGGGAGGCGACGCGCGGCGACCAGCAGAAGACCTGGGATCTCGCGGATCCCCCCGCGCTCCTCTCCGTCGAGGAGAGCCCGACCGAGCTCGAGGTGTTCCGCGGCGCCTGGTTGCCCGCGGGGGCCATCGAAGAGGCGTTCGGCCTCGGAGGGCGGATCGAGCGGCCGTGGGCCGTGCACTTCGCGCAGCCCAACCCGTGGGCGGGCTGGCGGCTCGCGGCCTTCGCGGCCCTCCTCGTGGCGGCGATGAACGTCTTCGTCGCGGGCATCGCGGGGATGTGGCCCGGCCACGAGGTCGTCTCCTTCACCATCCCGTCCCACGCGCTCGAGGGCAGCGAGGTCGACAGCCAGGCCTTCGTTCTCGACCCCGCGAACGGCTCGGTGATCGGCATCCGGTACGACACCCAGGCCGACAACTCCTGGGTCTACGTCGACCTCGAGCTCGAAGACGCCGTCGAGGACGAGGCCGTCGGGTACGTCGGCAACGAGGTCGAGTTCTACCACGGGTACGACGACGGCTACTGGTCCGAGGGCGCCCAGAGCGCGACGAAGTGGCTCCGCTGCCCGCCCAAGGGCACGTACCTGTTGTCTGGCGGGCTCGAGTACGACCTGCCCACGCCGGTCCGGGTGACGATCGTCCAGGGGCAGATGTTGTCGCGGTACAACCTCTGTCTGATGTTGCCGTTCGGGCTCGCCGGGGTTCTGCTGCTGTTCGGGTACTTCCGGTTCGAGCACCAGCGGGTGGAGGACGCATGAAGGGCACGCTGAGCCTCGCCGTCGCGGTCGTCGTGCTCTGTCTCGGGGGCGGCCTCACGGCGGCCGCCGCGATGGCCGGGGCGAGCGGATGGGGGGCCGACGACTCGCTCTCGCAGCAGGTGTCGCTGCGCAACGGCTCCGCGGGCTCGGGGCGCGTGTTCATCGGGGGCGGCCTGCACGGTGGGAAGTAGCGACGCTGCGCCCGGGGGGCGTCCGGGGGCGCGGGAGCTCGTCCTGCTCGCGTCGGTGTTCGGCGTGGCGCTCGCGGGCCTCGTCTACGAGCTCGTCGCGGGCACGCTCTCGACGTACCTGCTCGGCGCGTCGGTCACCGTGTTCTCCCTGGTCATCGGCTGGTTCCTGTTCGCGATGGGCATGGGCGCGTTCGTCGCGCAGTACGTGCCCGAGCGGCACGAGGCGCGCGCGTTCGTCGTCGCCGAGATCGCGGTCGCGGCGGTCGGCGGCACGTCGGCCCTCGCGCTCTTCACGGCCTTCGCGGTGGTGGGGGAGGGGTACGTCTTCGTCCTCGCGCTCGTGACCCTGGCGGTCGGGGCGCTCGTGGGCGTGGAGATCCCGTTGATCCTCCGCATCCTGAAGCAGCACGTCGACCTGCGGATCGCGGTGAGCCACGTCCTCGCGCTCGACTACCTCGGTGCGCTGGCCGGCTCGATCGCCTTCCCGCTCGTGCTGCTGCCGTGGCTCGGTGCCGTGCGGGCGGCGGCCCTGCTGGGGCTGCTGAACGTGGGGGTCGCGTGGATGGCGATCGCCGTGCTGCGTCGGGGGATCCCCGACTGGAAGCCGTGGACGGCCGCGAGCGGCGCGATCGCCGTCGGGCTGTTCGGCGTGCTCGTCACGGGGGCCGGGACGACGCGGTGGCTCGAGGACCAGCTCTACCAGGACGAGGTGATCTTCGCGGCCGACACGGGCTACCAGCGCATGGTGGTCACGCGCTGGCACGACGACGTGCGCCTGTACCTGAACGGGAACCTGCAGTTCTCGAGCATCGACGAGTACCGCTACCACGAGGCCCTCGTCCTGCCGCCGCTGCTCGCGACGCGCGCCGAGCGCGTGCTGATCCTGGGCGGGGGCGACGGCCTCGCGGTGCGCCGGGTGCTCGACTTCGCCGACCCGCGCGTGGTCGATCTCGTCGACCTCGACCCGGCCGTCACCCGGATCTTCACCGAGAACTCCGCGCTCGCGGCCCTCTCGGGCGGCGCGCTCGCCGATCCGCGGGTGGTCGTGCACCACGAGGATGCCGTGAAGTTCCTCGAGCGCACGACCGACCGCTACGACGTCGTGATCCTCGACCTGCCCGACCCGAACGACGCCGACCTGGCGCGGCTCTACGCGGTGTCGACGTACCGCCTCGCGCTGCGGCGGCTCCGGGACGGTGGCGCCCTGGTCACCCAGGCGACCAGCCCGTACTACGCGCCCGAGGCGTTCTGGTGCATCGTCGCCACCCTCGAGGAGGCCGTCCAGGATGGGCCCGTTGCGCGTTCGGTGCACGCATCGCACGTGCAGGTGCCGTCGTTCGGGGAGTGGGGCTTCGCCGTCGTGATGCCGGCGGGCGTCGACCCCGCCACCCTCCCGGTGCCGGCGGGCACCCGGTTCCTCGACGCCCCCGCGCTCGCCGCCATGTGGACGTTCCCGCGCGACATGCAGCGGCGCCCGGTCGAGGTGAACCGCCTCGGCGACGCGGTGCTCGCGAAGTACTACAAGCGCGGATGGACGCACTACCGTCAGTGACCGAAGAGGCGCCCCCGGCACTGCATCTGGCTCCGGCGGTCGAAGCGGCCCTCGTGGCGGTTCCCCAGCTGCTCGTCGTCGCGCTGTACGGCGGGGCCTGGACGGTCCTGCCGACGGCCTTCGCCATCGCGCTGATCCTCGCCCGGCGCTGGGCGGATCCACTCCAGCTCGCGTTCGGCGATGCGCTGCGGGTGGTGTTGATCGCCGCCGTGCTGGTGATGCCTGCGGCGGCGTGGATGGGGGCGGTCGGCTGGGTGTCTCTCGTCGCCGCCACCGTGCTGGGCATCGCGGCGTCGCAGCTCGAGGGCACGGCCTCGCACGTCCCCACGGCCCCCCTCGGCGCGACCGAGGAGCTGTACTCCGCCCGCATCGAGCTCCCCGTTCGTCGCACGGCTTCCTGGATCCTGTTCCTGCTCGCCTCCTTCCTCGCACCGGTGTTCGTGGGGGATCCGATCCCGATCCCGGCGCTGCTGGCCACGGCGTTCGGGCTCGTGGCGATGGGGGCCCTGGCGCGCGACGGGCGCCGGTGCACGCTGCACCTCGATCCGAAGCAGCTCGTGCTCGAAACGCAGCGCCTCGGCGTGCCGATCACGATCCGCGCACCCTGGAGCGAGGTCTCGGCCCACGTCCGGCGGGGCCTGGTGCCGACGCTCCACCTCCGGATCGGCGACGAGGAGCACCGGATCCTCTGGGGCGGGCAGTCGGCCGAGCTCGATCGGGTGGTGCAGCTGCTCCACACGGCGAAGGCCCGCGCATCCGAGCCGGAGCCCGACGTGCCGCCGCCCGCGGCGCTGCAGCAGCTGCGCGGGAAGGGGACGGAGACATAGGTAGGCGCCCATCGCGCAATGCGCGGCGGACTCCGCCCGTTCCCGCTCCCGTTCCCGCTCCCGTTCCCTATCAGGCCGGCGGCGGCGCTCGGGTCGCACGTTCGATGCGCCGCGACGAGAACGTTCCGCTGGTCACCGCGCCGAGAACAGTCGATGCCCCCGCCGAGATGGCTCACTGGCCGCAGCAGTGGCGGCGCACGACCTGCTCGACGATGTCGACCGCCCGCACGAGCTCGGCCGTGGGGACGAACTCGTCGGCCTTGTGCGCCACGTCGATGTCGCCGGGCCCGAAAACCAGCGGGCGCATCCCGAGCTTCGCGAGGTTGCCGCCGTCGGTCGCGAAGCTCGCCGCCCCCACCTCGTGCGTGTGGGCGTGCTCGGCGAGGCAGTGCTCGAGGGGCGTGTGGCGCGGCGTGAGCATGGCGGGGGTGACGCGCAGCACCCGCGCGTCGAACCCGCCGGGCAGGGCGAGATCCGCGACGCGTGCCCGGATCCGCTCGAACACGGCGTGCGGATCCTGGCCCGGCAGCGGGCGGTAGCCGACGCGCACGCGCGCGTGGTCGGGCACGATGTTGATCGCCGTGCCCCCCGTGATCTCGGCGACGTTCACCGCGACGATCGGGCGCGGCAGCTCGGGCAGGTCGGCGGGCTCGCGGGCCAGCTCGGCCGCGACCTGCTCGACGGCTCGCACGACCTTCGCGATGCCCTCGATCGCGTTGATGCCGAGGTCGGGACGGCTCGAGTGCGCGGCCTTCCCGTGGACGTCGACCTCGATCGCGACGTGCCCGGGGTGCATGCGGAGGATCTGGAAGCTCGTGGGCTCGCCGATGAGCGCGTCGGTCGGCAGGGGCCGGGCGATCGCGGCGAGGTGCGTCGCGAGGGCCGCGCTGCCGAGACACCCGACCTCTTCGTCGTGCGTCCAGATCAGCACGAGCTCGCGGCGGTACTCGCCGGGTGCGATGCGGGCGAGCGCCACGAGGGTCGCGGCGATGAAGCCCTTCATGTCGGCCGACCCGCGGGCGTGCAGCCTGCCGTCGCGCTCGGTCAGCACGAACGGATCGGTGGTCCAGGGCTGGCCTTCGACGGGCACGACGTCCATGTGGCCCGAGATCACGAGCCCGTCGGTGCCCTCGGGCCCGATCGACGCGATGACCGAGGCCTTCTGCGCGTCGCGCGGGTCGACGAACCGCTCGACGCGGAACCCGAGATCGGCGCAGCGCTGGGCCACGTCGGCCGCACACTCGAGGATCGGGCGGCTCGAGATCGTGGGGTGGGCGACGAGCCGGCGGAGCAGGCCGACGACCGCGGGCTCAGCCACCGCCGCCCCCGCCTTCGGCGCCTTCCTCCTCTTCTTCCTCCTCTTCGCCCCACCAGGGATCGAGCTCGCGACGCTCGCCCTTGATGGCGGAGAGGCCGGTGTTCGTGACCTCCTGGATCTCGTGGGCGAGGCGCGCGATGCCCTCGGGCAGGGGGCAGTCGGTGCACGCGACGTCCCCCGAGATCTGGGGCATGGCCGCCGCGGCCTGCTCGGCGCTGCTGTCTTCGAGGCGCTTGTCGTACTCGACGAGCCCCTGCACCTCGTCGAAGGCCTTCTTGTCGGCCTTCGAGGCCTGCTCGACCAGGGCATTGCCCTTCTGGAGCTGGCCCGAGCACAGGGCCTTCGCGGCGGCCTCGTAGAGGCGCGCGGCCTCGATCCACCGCTTCGGCTGGGGCTCGTTGCCCCGGTTGTGGCTCTCGCCGAGCGCGGTGCGGAAGTGGTTGTCCATCCGCTTGGTGAGCTCGACCTCGGCCTCCTGCGCCTGACGCATGGTGTCGAGGCGGGAAGCCAGCAGCTCGAGGAGGTCGTCGCGGCTGCCGTTCCCCTGCTCGAGGCGCGCCATGAGCTCGTCGTTGCCGAGCTTTCCGGCGAGCCCCGACAGGCCGGTGCCGCGGGAGCTGGCTGGTTTCTTGCTGCGGTCGAGCACCTCCGAGACCGTGGTGGTGCGCGCCTGATCCGAGCCGTTCGACATGGACCGAGCCTATCATGGTGCCCGGTGCGGCCGTACTTCCCCTGTGGCGTCCCGAAAAACTGCGCCGAGGGTCTTGATCTTTGCCTCGCCAGGTGGGAAACCTGCCAACCCACCACCGGGGGAGGTTCTCTGAGGGTCAAGCCCCGCCACGTCGCGCAGATGCGCCTGGAGCGCGAGGTCGTCGGTCAGGTCGTGACCGTCGAGCGCCCGCTCCTGCAGCGCCTGCAGGGTCGCAACGAAGACCGCACTCCCTGGGAGGAGTTCGATCTCGGCGACTCGAGCACGATGGTGTGGGATCACCGCCCAGTGCCGATGTCGCAGT
Organism: Alphaproteobacteria bacterium; assembly: GCA_020632875.1. Lineage (GTDB taxonomy): Bacteria > Myxococcota_A > UBA796 > UBA796 > JACKEQ01. The sequence continues at coordinate 241,060 of JACKET010000003.1, read as the reverse complement.
TCCGCATGCCCGAGGCGGGTCCGAACGCCCCGCTGCTGAAGCGCGTCATCCGGTACCCGATCTCGATGGAGCCCGAGGGTCCGAAGCGCGAGCAGGTCTTCGACGGCTCCCGCCAGCACCTCTCCCGTCCCTCGGTCGACCGCGTGCCCATGGTGTTCCGCGAGAACGCCGAGGCCCGCAGCGCCCGCAGCCCCATCGCCGACCTCGATCTCGGTCCCGAGCCCATCCCGCTCCCGTTCCTGCGCGCACGCCGCGCGGCCCGGGATCGCGAGGAGGCCGCCCGCCGATGATCACGACCAACCGTCCGCTCGCTCCCGGCACCGAACGGGGGCCCATGCAGGGTGTCGACCTGATCGGTCAGGTCACCGAGGCGCTGCATCGCCACCTGATGGACAACTGGGAGTTCGACCGCGCGCCGCCCCGCATCGAAGAAGATCTCTCGTTCGTCCCGAAGGATCGCGAAGAGGTCGTCTACGTCTACATGTACAAGGCGGTCCAGAACACGGCGCTGCTGAACTCCAAGCGCTTCCGCGGCGCGAAGTTCAACAAGCCCGAGCTCGGCCGCGTGTTCTACGAGCGCGCCCCGCTCTACCTCGACCTCTTCTACCTGATCGCCGTTCACAGCAAGTTCCGGTCCGACGCCGAGCGATTGCTCGGTTTCGTGCTCCTCGCGATGCACGAGTCCACCCATCTGCTGTACCGTCCCCGCCGCTACATCCTCCCCGGTGGAGAGATCGTGAACTCCAACGGCGACCCGTGGACGGAGGAATTCGACCAGGACGACGAGAACATCATCATCGAGAAGGTCTCCCTCTCCCTCGAGGACGACCTGTCGATCGGTGATGCGATCAACTTCTTCACCATCCACGAAGCGCCGTACCGGCCGTACCTGACGTACTGTGCGCGCTGCTCGATGGAGGGTTCCCTGGTGGCGGCCGATCCCACGACCGTCCGCTCCATGGGGGCCGCTCCCACGCACCGCGAGTCGGGCCCCGCCCGTCCCTCCGGTCGCCTGCCTCCGCGCGAGGCCCCCGCGTCCGGCTCCGGGCGCTTCAAGTCACCCTTCGGCCCCCAGGGCCACAATCCCCGTCGGATCGACGACGAGAGCTCAAGTGAAAGCGAGGAATAGGTAGGAAATGGAATACCACACTCCAGGCGTTTACATCCGTGAAGTCGACTCCGGCGCGAAGCCGATTGCGTCGGTCGCAACCTCCGTCCCGGGCTTCATCGGCATCTTCAAGTACGAGCCGAACATCGACGCGGTCGCCATCAGCGCGAGCGACGGCACCCGCGCGATCCGCGGCAAGGTCGTCCCCCAGCTGGTCGACACCCGCGGAACGATCCCGGCCAAGTCCACCGAGCAGGCGGTCACCGCCCTCACGCACGCCTTCCGCCTCAAGCGCGGTGCGGTGCGCGACGTGAAGGCGCTCCTCGAGCTCAACGGCCACAAGCCCTCCATCGGCAAGGGCGGCGCCGGCAAGACCAAGATCACGGTCGGCAAGGCCAGTGTCGAGGTCTCCGACGAGATGCTCGACGCCCAGGGCAAGGTCATCACCGAAGACGACGCGGCGGTCGAGGATCTCCTCAACCAGGTGCACGAGCAGTTCTCGCTCGACAAGCCCCAGCCCAAGACCGCGAAGGAGCTCCTCGAGGTCTACGGCTTCGAGTTCAAGTCGGTCGAAGGCACGGCGATGATGTCCGAGTACTCGGTCCCGCCGTTCCCGGTCACCAACAAGTCCGAGTTCTTCCGCTGGCTGCAGAGCTACTTCGCGCAGTTCCTGGTCGAGACCCGCTCGATCGAGGATCTCGTCGGCCGCAGCATCGACGATCCCGACGACGCCGCCGACGCGGTGTTCGAGGCCCTCACGAGCGACGAGAACCTGAAGGACGAGTTCCGTCAGTGGCTCTCGCAGCCCTCGATCTTCAACTTCGTCGCGGGCGTCAACGGCTTCTACGACAACGGCGGTGGGAAGTCCTACGTCTACATCATGGGCGTGAAGGATCTCGACTGCTCCATCCGCGAGAACCAGGCCGACAAGCTCGGGCTGTACGCGTTCGACGACACCGACGACATGGCCATCCACGTCGCACCGGGCCTGTCGCTGAACCAGCAGCGCGAGATGCTCGAGCACTGCGAGACCCGCAAGGATCGCTTCGCCATCCTCGACGGGCCGATCGTCTCGACCGGCGACATGGACATCCCGGCCTCCGACAAGGGCTACGGCGCCATCTACGTGCCGTGGCTCAAGATCACGAAGCCGAGCTGGTTCGTGGGCAACCAGGATCACATCAAGGTCCCGAGCGCGCTCCGCCGCAAGCTCATCAAGACCGAGCGCAACGAGCTGTTCGTGCCGCCGTCCGGCCACGTCGCCGGCGTGTTCGCCCGCGTCGACACCGAGCGCGGCGTGCACAAGGCGCCCGCGAACGAGATCGTGCAGGGCATCACCGGCCTGTCGCAGAACATCAACCGGATCGAGCAGGGTCAGTACAACGACCGCGGCATCAACGTCATCCGGATCTTCAAGGACCGCGGCATCCGCGTGTGGGGTGCCCGTACCCTCGCGACGAAGTCCGACCCCTCCTGGAAGTACGTCAACGTCCGCCGCCTGTTCATCATGGTCGAGCAGTCGATCATGCAGGGCATGCAGTGGGCCGTCTTCGAGCCGAACGACAAGTTCCTCTGGAGCAAGCTCACCCGTGACGTGCGCGCGTACCTGATGCGCGTGTGGCGCTCGGGCGCGCTCTTCGGCAAGACGCCGGAAGAGGCCTTCTACGTCAAGTGCGACGAAGAGACGAACCCCCGCTACCTCATCGACGCCGGCCAGGTGAACGTGCAGGTGGGCATCTGCCCGGTGAAGCCGGCCGAGTTCGTCATCTTCTCGATCGGTCAGTGGGACGGCGGCGGCCTCATCGAGGAGTAGTCCGCGCTCTCCACTCCCCGGCGCTCCGGCGTCGGGGGCAGGCCCCTGGTCTCCGGACCGGGGGTTTTCTGCGTCTGGGGGCCGTGTTCTGCGCGTCTGGAATCGGGGAGGGGAGGGGAGCCGCCCGCGCGCGCCACGCGTCGGAGGCGATCGCGAAGCGCGATCGATCGCGAAAAATTCAGGTTCGAGCGAGGTTCAAAATTTTTTCTCGAATTCTGGTGACACGCGGGATGGGGAGTCTGTAGTCTTTCGGTGTTGCCTGACACTTCGCACCGGGGGTGGGTGGCAACCTCTTTCATGAGGATCGATCACCCTCGGACTGCGACCATCCCTCGTTGCCACCGCGCGGGATAAACCCTAGACAACAAGAGGTACTCCAATGCCGACCGAAGAACTCTTTGGCGCCTACCACTTCCTGCTCGAGGTCTCGGGCATCACCGCCAGCCAGACCACCATCATCGGTGGCTTCAAGTCCATGAGCGGTATGGACTCCGAGACCGAGATCATCGAGTTCAAGCAGGGCAACGACAAGGTCGTCCGTAAGAAGCCGGGTCGTACCACCTACGCCAACATCGTCCTCGAGCGTGGCTTCACCGCGACCGACGACCTCTGGAAGTGGCGCAAGAACATCGAGGACGGCATCATCGACCGGCGCTCCGGCACGATTACCATCCTCGACCAGGACCTCGAGACCATCGTGGCCCAGTACAACTTCTACGAGGGATGGCCGTGCAAGTGGTACGTCCCCGAGGTCGACTCGGACAAGAGCGCGATGGCCATCGAGAAGGTGGAGATCGCGGTCGAGAAGGTCGAGCGCGCCTGATACTTCTGACGGCCCTTCGGGGTCGACAGCGACGAGCCGGTGAGGGGTCCCCCTCGCCGGCTTTCGTCGTTCTGGGGTCTGGAATCCGGGTCCGGAGCCGTTGGCTGGCGCTCCCGCCCCCCTGAGTGTGGAGGCGGTTGGGTCGACTGGCCAGATGCCCGCCTCGAACGCCGTTTGACGGTGCCGGTTGACCGCGTGGACGGCGCGATGCGATAACGCCCTCCTGATTCCCCGGCACCGGCGCCGGACAGTGAATGGAAGGGCTATGAGCAGCTTCAAGACCGAGTACGAGTTCGTCCTCCCGCGCGGGTACGTCGATGCCGAGGGCAACGTGCACCGCGAAGGCGTCATGCGCCTCGCGAACGCGAAGGACGAGATCATCCCGCTCAACGACCTCCGCGTGCAGCGGAACCGCGCCTACCTGATCATCGTGCTGCTCGCGCGCGTGATCACCGAGCTCGGCACGCTCGACGAGGTCAACGCCCAGGTGATCGAGAACCTCTTCGCCGGCGATCTCCGCTTCCTCGAAGAGATGTACAACCGCATCAACGAAGACGAGGCCATGGTCACGGTGACCTGCCCCGAATGCGGTGCCCGGTTCGAGAAGGAGTTCGGTCGCCTGGGGGAATAGTAAGCTACCCCCTGGAGAATATCTTCAAGGAGGTAGCGTTCGTCGCCTACCACTTCCACTGGAGCAAGGACAGCGTCATGGAGATGTCGCACAAGGAGCGGCACCTCTGGGTCAAAGAGATCTCGACGATCAACGACAAGATCAACAGCAGCCGCTGACCTGTCCTCCCTGGAGATCGATTGCGTCCTGGCATCACCATCCGCCACTCCCGCGATGTCGAGCGCAGCACCGACATCGTTCGCAGCGATCTCACCGGCTTCATCGGAGTGATCCCGCAAGCGCGCTGGCCTGCCGGCGTGCGGCGGGGCGACTTCCTCGAGCTCCCCCTCACCAGCCTCGCCGACCTGCATGCGCACGCGGCCGCGCGCCTGGTGGATCCCGTCACCCTCCGCGCGGTGCAGCACTTCTTCGAGAACGGCGGCCGTGAGGCCAAGCTGTTCGGCCTGTGCATCGAGTCGGAGGACGACCTCACCAACACCGACCCGTTCAGCGTGCTGTGGCACGACATCATCGACCGCCTGCGCGAGCGCGAGGACGTGGGCCTGCTCGCGATGCCCGTGCTCGCGTACCTCCCGATCGCGTTCGACCCGCGTGGCCGCGCGATCGTCCCGTGTCAGCCCACGATCGAGCTGTTGCTCGAGCACTGCTGCGAGATGAACAACCGGTTCCTGATCCTCGACACCCCGAAGGATCTGCACGAAGAGGCGCTCTTCGAGTGGGTGGGGCGGTTCCGTGATCAGAACCGGAGCTTCGCGAGCTACGCGGCGCTGTACTACCCGTGGCTGATGCGCGGCGACACGATGTTCCCGCCCTCGGGGTGCGTCGCGGGGATCTACGCGCGCGTCGAGAGCGAAGACAGCCAGTTCGGCGTGAAGAACCCGCCCGCCAACCGCGTGTTGCGCGGCGTCACGCACCCCGCCGTCGAGATCAAGTGGAGCGAGACGGATCGCTACCTCGACGAGCGCGTGAACCCGATCCTCACCCAGCCGGCGCGGGGCGTCGTGATCTGGGGCGCCCGCACGCTCTCGATGGAGGAGCGGTGGATGCACATCAACTCGCGGAGGATCGTCTCGCTGATCGCGGAGCAGCTGCGGCGCGACAGCGAGTGGGTGGTGTTCGAGAACCAGCGCCCCGAGCTCTGGGCGCTGCTCGAGCGCGGCGTGCGCAACCGCCTCGACGACATGTGGGTCGCCGGGTTGCTCACCGGCGATCAGGCCGGAGAAGAGTACGTCGTGCAGTGCGACGCCGAGCTGAATCCCCCGGAAGTACGGGACGCCGGGCAGGTCAACGTGCGTGTCACCGTCCGCCCGATCTCGACCGCTGAATTCATTGTTGTAGACCTTCGACTCGGTCAGTGAGACAATGAAGTCGTGCCGCACCCGCCTCCTCGGGAAACGTCACGGTGATCTGGTTGTAGAGGTATTCTCATGGCGAATGATCCCAACCCGTACGGGAACTACTACTTCGTGCTCGAGATCGACAACACCGAGGTCGGTCACTTCATGGAGTGCTCGGGGCTGAAGAGCGCGGCCCAGGTCTTCGAGATCGAAGAGGGGGGCCTCAACGGGCGCACGCACAAGCGCCCCGGTCAGTCCCGCTGGGAGAACATCGTTCTCCGCTACGCCACAAACACGAGCATGCGTCTGCTCCAGTGGCGCGACATGTTCATCCAGGATCGCTTCGGCGAGCGGATGGACGGATCGATCACCCTGATGAACAACGCGGGTGAGCCGGTCCGGCAGTGGAACTTCAAGAGTGCCTGGCCCGTCAGCTGGGAGGGCCCGTCCCTCAAGTCCGGCGCGTCCGAGCTCGCGATCGAGACCCTCGAGATCGCACACGAAGGTCTCACTGTCGCTTGACGGTCGTCGCGGGTCGTAGTCTACTGAGCTGCGACCTGTCTTTTCTTCTGTTCTGAAAACCTGCGTCGGGGGAAGGCCCATGGCCACCACCAGCGAAAACGGCTCGAGCCTCGCGGAACGCCTGATGGAGCGTTCCTCCCGGGCGTCACGGATCGGTTCCCGCAAGGGGCTGTTCGAACGCTTCGGCCTCGAGAGCCCCTACGAGGGCGGAGCCGTAGGCGAGGCGACCACCCAGGCGGAGAAGTTCTCCTACCTGAGCTCGAAGGCCTACTTCGACGAGCTGCGGGGCCTCTCGGCCATGCGGCGTCACCTGCTGTGGCGGATCTCGGCGGCGCGTCAGCGCATCCGGGTCGGCGAGGCGCTCCGCACCGCGGTCGCCACCAACGCCGTGCGCGCCGCGATGATGGGGGCGTTCGATCCGTCGTTCATCGACTGGTCCACGCAGCTCGATCTCGAAGAGGCGGGCATCGAAGAGGCCGAGTCGACCTCGGTGATGGCCGCGGCGCGCCGCATGCGTGCCCCCGAGCGCCGCCAGACCGCCGCCGAGCGCGCCCTCCGCGCCGAGATCGCCAGCGCATCCGACGTGCTCGCGAACCTCGAGTCGGTGGCCCACGTCGCGGCCGGCCCGCAGAAGCGCGAGATCGCCGAAGAGACGCAGCGCATCGCCAACCTCCCCGCGCGCCGTCAGCCGGCGGCGGCCCGTCGCATCACCCGTGGCCTGAAGGGCACCGCGGCGATCGCGGCGCGCGCCACCCGTCTCGACCGCGGCACCACCGAGCTCGGCGATCGCCCGCTCGCCGTGGCGCAGGCCCGCGACGACTTCTTCAAGCCCAAGGGGCTGCGCCGGGTCACCGAAGACTCGCCGATCGTCATGACCCTCGAGCAGCCCGAAGTGGCGCCCGAGGTCGAGGCCGCGCCGGCCGTGCAGACCGCCACGCGCCGCCCGGTCACCCGTGCCCGTGCACACCGCGAGGTCCCGGTCGCCACGGTGGCGCGCGAGGCGCGCACCCAGGCCTCCACCGGCCGAGCGGGCCCGCCGACGGCGGATCGCGCCCAACGGCGTGATCAGCCCGCGGCCAGCTCGCGTCCGACGGAACGGATCGCGCGAGCCATGCGCCTCGAAGAGATCGCGCCCCTCACCGATACCCGTCGTGGCCTCGCCGCCGCGCTGCGCACCCCTGTCGAGCCCGGCTCGCCGGCGGTCGCGCTCGAGCGCCGCGTCGCAGCCCGCGCCGAGGCCGGTCTGCCCGACGAGGCGGGCCGCGTCACGAGCACCACGGGCTATGTCCGCGAGGCACGCCCGATGGCGATGGCCCTCTCCGAAGAGGGCAAGGTCACTCGCACCATGGCGCTGGCCGACAGCGTCCCGGTGATGGCGCCGATCGCGCACGCCGCTCCGCCGGCTCCCGAGGCCTCCGAGCCGACCGTGGGCGCCACGCCCTCCGCGTCGCCGGCGTCCACCTCTACGCGTGGGCCCTCGCGCCGCACGCAGACCCACCGCACCCCGTCGACCCGCACCGAGGCGAGCACCGCGTTCCGTACGCCGTCCTCCTCCACGTCGGTGTCGGGCACCGTGCGCACCCCGACGGGCGAGACCGCCACGTCGCACCTGTGGCGCACGCCCGCCGCGCGCCGTTCGCCCGCCCACGGCAGCCGTCGCACCGTCGCTGGCGCGCTCCCGCCCATGGCGCGTGCGGTTCACCGCTCCGCCGAGGCCCCCGCGTCGCGCGTCGCGCTCGCCCAGGCCCCGATCAAGGCCGCGCAGAAGGTCGATCGGCGCGAGGTGGGCCTGTCCCGCCAGCTCGCCGCGGCCGTGGCCCGCGAGGCCCGCGCCGCTTCACCGACCGCCGTGCTCGCCGATGCGCGCACCGGCGCTTCCGGTGCGCCGCGTTCCGTCGCCGATGGCGAGCGCACCCTGCGCGCTGCGGCCACCGGGTCGACCGCTCCCGAGATGCGGGTCGCGATCCCGGAAGCTCCGGCGGCTTCCACCGAGTCCGATTCGGCGCAGCGCGCCGTCGTGGGCACCGGTCCGTCGAGGCGCTCGCGCGCCCTGCCGACCGTTCGTGCCGCGAGCCGCGCGCTGGCGCAGGAGCGCCTTGGAGTGAGGGGAAGACTCCTCAGCCCCTCCTCCACCGCGCACCTCGATGTCACCGAGCCCGGCCAGGCCCTGGCGCACGCGCCGGTCCGCACCGGTGTCGCGACGCAGGCCGCGGCCCGCGCCGACGTGCCGGCGCTCGACCGGCTCGCCACGGCCCCGGCGCGCGAGCGCACGCCGTTCGCCGAGCCGCTCACGACCCTCGCGTCCCGTGAGGATCTCCCGGATCTCCCGCCCGAGCCCACCGCTCCGACGGCTGTGCCCACGCGCTCCGCGGCTCCGCGCCGCCCCGTGCGTGCCGCTTCCGTCGAGTCGGCGCCCGAGCAGCGGATCGGCCCGGTGGCCCGCGCCTCCGAGCGCCAGGTCGGACGCGAGCGCGTCGGCACCACCGGCTCGCTGATCGCGCCCCGCGTGGTCGCGCCGTTCGTCGACGCCGCGCCGGTCGTGCAGACGCTGGCCCAGGCCGCCCGCCTCGACGTGGCGCCCGTGGCACAGCGCGCCGAGACCCGTCTCGGCGAGACGCGCCGCGCACCGGCCGATGCGTCCCTCAGCGCGCCGGTCGCCCGTACCGCCGAGGGGCGTGCGCACGTGGGCATCGCGCCCGCCGAGCTCACCCTGGCGCTGCCCGAGGCCGCGCCCGAAGCCATCGAAGAAGCGCGCTCCGGGCTCGTGTCCCGCGCCGCGAAGCGCGCCACGCCGCCGGCCTCCCGCCGCAGCGTGGTGCCCGACGCGACCCCCGAGATCGCGAAGGCCCACGAGCGCCAGGCCGCATCGGCCGTCGGCACCAGCCAGCCGGTCCGCACCGAGTCCGGTCGGGTCGTGCCCTCGAATGCCCTGCGCACCGACGTCGGCGCGACCGAGCGCTCGCTCGCCTGGCGCACGCCGCGCAGCTTCGTCGCCCGCACCATCGCGACGCGTACGCCCGACTCCGAGACCGTGATCTCCGAGGCGGTCCGCACCGCGACCGGGCGGGTCGAGCGCAGCCAGGCGTTCCGCACGGGCAGCCGTCCGGCCGTACAGGGCAGCGCGCCGCTCGCCGACGAGTCGTTCGTCACGCCCGATGCCGCGCAGCTCGCACACGAGGTCGATCCCGAAGGGGCCGTCGTCCGCGCGTCGCGTCGCGTCGAGGCCTCGCGCACCGCCGTCGCCGACTCGGCCCTGTCCTGGCTCGAGAAGCGCGACGCGCCGGTCGAGGCCGTCGGTCAGACGAGCCGCGCGCTCGGCCGCACCGCGGTCCGTCGCGACGCCGGCTCCCTGGTCCCGCACCCCGTGGGGTCCGCCCAGACCGACCAGGCCGCGACGCGCATGCTCGCCGGTCCCGATCAGGTCTTCGCGGCACCCGAGGGCGTGATCCTCGACGGTGACGTGGCGATCCCCGCGGCGTCCGTCCGCTCGCAGCGGCCCATCCGCGTTCGTGGAGCCGAGGCCGCTCCGGCGACCCGCGAGATCGGCGCGATCGGCGACACGGCCGCGACCGCCACGGTGGCTCGCGCCGAGCGCCGTCTGTCGCCGATGGCCGGGGTCACCGACGGCATGACGCTCGCGATGCCCTCCGCGCCCGAGCCCACCTCGATCGCCGGCGGCGTGCACGCCGTGGCGCCGCGCCCCGGTGCACCGTCGCGGTCCCGCCTCCAGCGGGCCCTCCGCGCCGCCACCACCAGCGCGTCGGCCCGGGCCACCGAGTCCGTGCTCACGCTCCCGGCTCCGCAGCGCCAGCTCGAAGACGCGGCTCCCCGCCAGTTCCAGGCGCGGGTGCACCTCGACGACGAGGGCCGCGTGGTCCGCGGCGAGATCGAGGATGTCGTCTCCGGCGCCACCCTCGCGCTGCCCGAGCGTCCGAGCTCCGCCGCGTGGGCCGAGGATCGCGAGGCCCGCGCCGTTCCGTCCGAGCGCCGCGCGCGTCCGTCGCGTCGCGCCGCCCAGGATGCCGGTGGCACCTTCGTCCCGACGCTCGGCGCCGTGGATGTCGATGCACCGGTGGGCGCCCGTCCCGAGGGCACGTGGTCCGCGCTCGACAGCACGCTCGACTCGCTCGTCAGCTCCGAGCGCCCCGAGGCCGCGCCGTCGTTCGATCGCCGTCCGCTGGTGCGCCGCCGCGCCTGGCAGCGTCGCAGCATGGCCGCCGAGCTCGGCGTGCTCGCTCCGACCCTCGCCGATGCCGAGTTCTCCACGATCCCCGACGTTCCCGAAGACGCTCCGGCGTGGGCCCGTCGCGCCGTGAAGGGCACCTCGGCCCGCGCTCCCGAGCGCGAGGCTCCCGAGGGCACCGTGGCCGAAGCCGCGGGCGCGCGTCCCGAGGCGAAGCCCGAAGCTCCCGCCTACGAGCCGAGCTCGCTGATGGGCGCCCTGGCCCGCACCGAGCGGCCCGAGGATCTCGTCCAGCTCATCCTCGAGCGCGGTCAGCGCGAGGCGCAGTCGCTGCGCAACGAGCTGCCGGGCGAGGCGGTGCAGATCGTCGATACGATCGTGAACCTCGGGCCCGAGGAATCCGCGTTCCTCCGCAGCGGTCGGCGCATCCAGCCGGCCCAGCTCGGGCAGGCGATGTCCGGCACCCGCACCTCGCGGGCGCAGACCGGCGCACCCGACCTCCACCAGCTGTCGGCTGGGAAGGAGGGCGTCGGCGCCAACAAGATCATGAAGCTGGCCGACAAGCTCATGGGGCTCATCCACCTCGCCGAGAACGCGAGGGGGCGCGAAGCCCGCGAGCAGGTGCGGATGGCCGAAGACAGCAACGAGGCACGCGCTGAAGGGGGCATCAAGGTCCCCGGCATGTCCGTCGAGGACATGGAGATGAACATCGAAGCGCTGCAGAAGAACGTGTTGAACTCCGTGATGGAGTACTTCGAGGAACTCGACAGTCGCCGGGAGGACCCAGATGGGCGTAACAAGTGGTGGTAAGGCGTACTTCGAGAACGCCGACCGTCGTGGACAGAAGTTCTTCGTTCAGTTCAATCCCAAGGAACTGAAGCTCGAAGACACCGCGTCGTGGAAGTCGTCCGACGAGCAGGGCAAGCCCCAGCCGCTTCTCACCTACGAGAAGGGCGAGGCCGCGGCTCTGACCATGGACCTCATCTTCGACACAACGGATCAGGGCGGGAGCAGCATCCAGCCCCGGATCGATGCGCTGCGTGCGTTCTTGAACACGTCCATCCCGGTGCAGAACGCCGGTGGGCAGTCCAAGCGTCCGCCGTACATCGACTTCCACTGGAAGAGCTTCCACTTCCAGGGGGTCTGCGAGAAGATCGCGGCGTCGATCCTGATGTTCAAGGCTGACGGCACTCCGGTGCGCGCCAAGGTCACCGTGACGCTCAAGGAGCGCCAGGTCGAGAGTGGCAACGGCTCCACCAGCATCAGCGCCGGCTCGGGCGTCACGCTCTCGTCGATGGGCTCGATGTTCAGCGGTGCCGGCGTCGCGGCGACCACGACCACGGTCGGGCCGAACCAGACGCTGTCCCAGGCGGCTGCGGCGGCGAACACCGACGTGCGCACGCTCGCCAAGGCGAACCCGCAGATCACCGACCCGATGAACGTGCCGGCCGGCACGCAGCTCGTGGTCCCCGGGAACAACCAGCTGGCCGAGGTCCTCGCGAACCAGGCGCTCGGGCAGAGCCCGGCGAACTTCGCGCCCGACTCCGACCTGAACCCGTTCTCGCAGGATGCGGGCGGGCCGCTGGGTGGCCTCGGCGATCTGTCCGGCATCGACAACGACCTCTCGGCGTTCTCGTCGTCCGGGCTCGCGGGCAAGGCCCTCCCCCTGGTCGACAAGGCCGCGGAGAAGGCGCACGAGGTCGTCGACAAGGTCGAGAACAAGGCCCAGTCCGTCGCCGACAAGGCGATCGACAAGGTGGCCGGCGTGGCCGACAAGGTCGGGCTCGGCGACCAGGTCCAGGGGCTGAAGGGCAAGGCGGGCGAGGCGATCTCCGATGGCGCGGGCGAAGCGCACGACGGGATCGACACGGCTCAGGAAGCCGTGCACCACGCCGCTGGCGACGACGACTTCCAGGCTCCCGAGCGCGAGTAGCACCCGAGCTTTGCTTGAACCACAGCCTCTCATCCGGAGATTGTGATGGGCGTAGAAGAACAGAGAAGATGGGCCGCGCCGACGTACGACATGAACATCGGCGGCGTGGGGCAGCTCACCCACGACGAGCCGGGTGGCATGGACTACACGATGGTCGAGGACCACATCGACATGATCGGTGTGGCCGAGATGTCGTTCAAGGCTCCGGAAGGCGGTCAGGGCGGTAGCCAGACGCCCTGGGACAAGTTCCAGATGGGCGCCGACGTCGAGATGTCGCTCGGTGGCAGCGCCCGGAAGGCCTTCAAGGGCACCATCATCGGCACCAAGCACGGGCACGCGAAGGGCCGCGACACCCTCACGTTGAAGTGCATGGATCCGCTCGCGAAGGTCATGGCCTCCCGGTCGACCCAGACCTTCGAGGGCAAGACCGACGCCGACATCGTGAACGAGATCCTCGGCAAGTACGGTGCGGTCGGAACGATCGACAGCACCGAGGGCGAGAACCCCTACGCCTTCCAGCGGAACGAGTCCGACTACCACTACCTGCGCCGGCTCGCGGCGCGGAACGGCTACATCCTCACGGCGAACGAGGGGAAGATCGACTTCAAGAAGCCGCAGTTCGGCGGCGGCCAGGAGATCACCCGCGATCAGGTCATCAGCCTCGACTACAACCAGTCGACCCGGCAGATCCCCCAGAACGTGAAGGTGATCGGCTGGGACTACAACACGAAGAAGAAGGTCGAGGCCCAGGCGGGCGCGGGCGACATCCAGGGCATCGGTGGCGGCCAGAACATGGTCGCGGGCGGTGGCCAGACGTTCGCCGGTGATGCGGTCATCTCCGACGTGTGGGTCAATTCGCAGGAGGCCGCCAAGCGCATGGCCACGGCCGAGATGAACCGGCTCGCCCGCATGGGCGTGCAGGGTCGCGCGACCGTCATGGGCAGCGGCGACCTCCACGGTGGCAAGCCCGTCAACTTCGCAGACCAGAAGGCCGGGTTCAACCCCGAGGTCTTCACGGTGAGCTCCCGTCACCGCGTGTCCAACAAGTCCGGCTTCGTCAGCGAGCTGACCTTCTGCGGCAACACCAAGCCGAAGTAGGTCGCGATCGACCGCCTCGCCGTTCGGCGGGGCTCCGACCCCCGACGCGCCCCGCGATGCCCACCGCGGGGCGTTCGTGCGTCTGGAGAGTGCTCGATAGGCGGCGTTGTCCCGAGGCTCGCGGAGGGCAGTGGACCCCGGAGCCGATCCTGTGTTGCAATGCCCTCCTTCTGCAGGGGTGGCATGCGCAAGGAGTTTCTGGGACGCGGGTGGAAGTTCCCCTTTCAGTTCGACCGCGCGACGGGTGGGGTGGCCTACTCGGAGTACGAGCAGAACATCAAGGAGTGCATCACCGTGATTCTGGGCACCAAGCCGGGCGAGCGGCAGATGCTGCCGGAGTTCGGCTGCCGGATGCACGAGCTCATGTTCTCGGCGAACACCCAGGCGACGGCCAACTCCGTGGCGTCCTACGTCAGGGAGGCCCTCGTGCGGTGGGAGCCGCGCATCGAGGTCGAGAAGGTCGAGGCCTGGCCCGACACCCAGGGCGCCATGCAGGTGCAGGTCCACTACAAGATCCGATCCACGCTCACCGAGCAGGAGCTCACCCTCCTGCTGACCGGTGGCTAGGCGAGTTCCATGCCCATCAAGCCTCCGAACCTCGACGATCGGCGCTACGCGGACATCGTTCGCGAAGCGCGCGCGTTGATCCCCCAGTACACGCCCGAGTGGACCAACCTCGGCGACGCCGATCCCGGCATCACGCTCGTCCAGCTGTTCGCCTGGATGACCGAGATGACGATCTTCCGGCTCAACCGGGTGCCCGACAAGACGTACGTGCACTTCCTGAACTTCATCGGCGAAGAGCGCCGCCAGGCCCGGCCGGCGCGCGTTCCGCTCACGTTCACGCTGCACACCACGGCCGTCGACCACGTCGAGGTGCCCGCCTACACGCGCACCGCCACGCGCTCGGGGCAGGGCCGCGACGCGCTGCACTACCTCACGAACGAGGCGATCACCGTCCACGACTGCAACATCGAGCGGATCGTCTCGGTGCGCTCGGGCCCGAACCCCATGGTGCGCGAGATCCCGTTCACCTCGCCGGGTGAAGACGACGAGCACAAGGTCTGTGTGTTCGGCGGGGGCTCGGGCGTGCAGGCGTTCAAGATGGACCCGGTCGAGCACGGGCCCCGCGCGTACTCGCCGTACCAGTACATGTACCTGGCGCACGACGACTTCCGGCTCATGAACATCGAGCTCGACGAGAAGAACCCGCAGCCGCTCGGCCGCGTGCGCATCCGCACGGCGAGTGACGAGAACCTGCCGGTCACGTCGATGTTCCGGTGGGAGTACCGCACCGTCAACGGCTGGAGGCCGCTCACCATCGAGCGCGAAGAGGAAGAGGTGCTCGGCCTGCCCGAGTACTCGCTCAAGGCGCTCATGCCGCACATCCTCACCGTGAACGAGTTCGGCAACGAAGAGGATCCGTTCCCGCTGCCGGCCGTGGTCGAGCCCGACCAGTACTGGATCCGCGGCGTCGTGAACTACGAGCCGTGGCTCGCCGACCGGATGAACTCCGACCTCGAGATCACCTGGCGTGACGATCGCGGCGGCGAAGAGCGCCTGATCAGCAACTGGGACGTGCGCGCGACCGGGCGGAACCTCGAGTTCTTCATCCAGGACATGCCGCCCATCCGGGCCGGCTGGACCGTGCGTTTCACGATGGTCGACCGCAGCCTGCCCGCCGGGCGCAACGCGTACTTCCCGCGGTACCGCTGGTCGTACCGCCGCGGCGACGCGTGGGAGGTCCTGCCGGACGAGCGCGTGCGCTACCAGGGCACCGCCATCGTGCTCACCGGGCCGTTCACCGAGATGGCCACCGACGGCTACAACCTGCGCGCCGAGCGCATCGAGACCGTGCACATGCGCGGCCTCGTGCCGAACCTCGAGCTCGAGCTCACGTGGCTCCGCCCGGTGGTCGTGCACCTCGCCGCGGGCCCCGAGACCGACGCCGCGAACTACTTCTACACCCACCAGCTCCCGCAGGTGCCGTGGCAGCCCGCCACCACCCTGCCTCCGCTGCTCGGCATGAAGTTCTTCGTCGGGTCCGACCTGTTCGAGAACCGCGCCCAGAAGGCCGTCGTGCTCGAGCTCGAGATCGGCTTCGAGATGGAGGGCAAGCCCATCCCCGAGCCGAAGGAGGACTACCAGCTCCAGCTCACGTACCGCGCCGCCGACACCTGGCGCGTCGTGCACACCGAAGAGGGCACGTTCTCCGACTTCACCTTCGCCGACCTCGACCCCGAGGGCGCGAAGATGCCCGACCGGCGGCGCATCCGGATCCTCCTCGACCCGAAGACCCAGCTGAAGGGCGTCTTCCGCGCGATCATCGCCGCGCAGGAGACGTGCTGGCTGCGCTTCGAGGTCACCCGGGCCACCATGTCCTACCAGAAGGACAAGAAGACCCTGCCGCTGCCCATGTCGATCAAGGTCTTCTCCGTGAAGCTCGGCGTCGACGGGGTCGTCGGGAAGGACGTGTACGAGCAGCCCATGCCGGGCATCCGGTCCGCGACCGTCGAGTACCGCGCGAACAACCGCCGGCTCTCGCGCAGCGTCGTGCGCTCGGCGGGGCGCCTGTACGAGCAGCACCCGTTCGACCCCTTCATCGACACCGAGGACGTCGCCGCCGGCAAGGACAAAGACCTCCAGGCGGCCGGCCACCACGCCGTGTACCTCAAGCTCGACAAGCCCCTGCCCGTCGGCTCGCGCCACGCCTTCATGTTCCGGTGCCGCGGCGAGACCTTCCTGCCGCACGGCATGAACGTGAACTGGGAGCAGCTCGTCAGCGGCCAGGCCAAGCAGATCAAGTGGCGCCGGCTCGTGGGCGACGACGACGAGGGCGCGAACGTCTACCGGATGAACCGCACCGGCGTGCTCGAGTTCGCGTACCCCGACCCGATCCCCGAGCCCGAAGAGGCCGGCAACTGGATCCGCGCCGTGTTCCGGCCGCCCGCCGACACGCCGATGCCGGATCTCCCGCCGATCTCGCACCTGCTGCTGAACACCGTCGACGCCATCAACCTCCACCAGTTCCGGATGGAGAAGTTCAACGGCGAGGGGGTGCCGCACCAGTCCATCCAGCTCCGTCGCTTCCCGGTGTTCCTGCACCCCGAGGGCGAAGAGCGCGCGGTCTTCCGGCACCCCGACCAGTTCCCCGATCTGCGCGTGTTCGTCACCGAAGACGACGGCGAGCGCCGCGAGTGGCGCCGCGCACCGGGCAACAGCCTGCTCACCGCCAGCAAGGACGACCGCGTGTTCATCGTCGATCCCGTCGACGGCACGCTGAAGTTCGGCAACGGAATCCGCGGCAAGCTCACGCCGGTCGGCAACTACAACATCGCGGTCGAGACGTACTACACGGTGCCCGGCGCCGTCGGGAACGTCGGGCCCGGCGCCATCGACCGCGCCGAGGGCTACTCGGACGTCGTGAAGGTCACGAACATCCTGCCCGCCACGGGCGGCCGGAACGCCGAGTCGATCGAAGAGATCATCCGCCGCGCCCCGTCGGTGCTCACGAGCCGCGACCGGGCCGTCACCCGGCTCGACTTCGAGGTCATCGCGAAAGAGGCGTCCGCCGAGGTCGCCCGCGCGGCCTGCGACGGCTCGATGAGCGACGACGGCGTGATCGAGGTCATCGTGCTCCCGCAGAAGCGGCCGAACGAGATCGTCCCCGATCCGTTCCTGTCGACCGGCCTCAAAGAGCACGTCCAGCGCTACCTCGGTCGCCGCTGCCTCGTGAACATCCAGCCCCGCGTGCGGCTCGCGACGTTCAAGACCATCGACGTGTCGATCGTCATCCGGCTCCGTCCGAACGCCAACTTCCTCCAGGTGCGCGAGACGGCGCAGCAGTGGATCCGGCGCTTCCTCGACCCGTACGTCGGCGGGCTCGACATCGAGGGCTGGCCGTTCAACGCCACGCTCTACGGGCAGGATTTCGGGCGGATGGTCACCGACATCCCCGAGGTGCGGCACGTCGTCGAGGTCTTCGTCTACGACATGTCCGACGCGCAGGATCCCGCACCCGGCTGGGAGAAGAGCCAGGGCGCCACGGTCGTCCCGCTCGACAAGCACGACCTCTTCGTCGTGCGCCACGTGCGCGTCGTGAGCGAGGATCTATGAGAAGGCGTCGCCTCCCGGCGCGGCGGACCAAGCGCGAGAACGAGCTCGTCCTCCGCGCGGCTTCGACCGATCTCCGCTACCTCGAGCAGGTCGTGACCATCCAGTTCCCGATCCGCTCGGCGAAGGCGTACATCCAGCGCAACATGGGCAACCAGGTGCGCTACCAGCTCGTCGAAGCCCGTCGGGGCGAGGCGATCGGCGTGGTGCGCGCCGTCGAGATCCGCCACGCGAACGGCGGTGACCGCACGTGGATCTACGGCGAGCGGGTGCTCGCGAACGGCATGCCGGCGAGCTTCTTCGTGCCCGATCACCTCGTGCAGGTGCGGCCGATCGTCGAGGGCGCCGCGCAGCGCAGCCGCAACCTGTCGGTCGAAGACGACATCGTCCTCTACGTGCCCGTGCGCGGCTACCTGCGGTTCCTGCCGGAGCTGTTCCAGGGCGAGGGCCCCGTGCACGCCCAGACCACCGCCATGACCCGCACCACCGAGGTGCAGCGGTACATGGGCGCCGACATGCACGACGTGCGCACCAACGACATCATCGTCGACGAAGACCCGATGCGTCGGTTCCTGTTCATCTTCCAGCACGTCATGACCACGGTCACCGAGAAGATCGACCACATCGTCGACCTCACCGACCCGCTGGTGTGCGAGCCCAAGTTCCTGCCCTGGCTCGCGAGCTGGGTCGGCTTCGAGCTCGACGAGTCGCTGCCGGTCCACCAGCAGCGCGAGCTCGTGCGCCGCGCCATCCGCCTCATGCGCACCCGCGGCACGCGGATCGGCATCGAAGAGATGGTCCGCGTGCTCACCTCGGCGCCCGTCCGGGTGAGGGAGCGCGTCCGCCCCGCGCCGGCCGCGCTCGGCAAGGCCAGCCTCATCGGGGGCCGCGACGTCACCGAGCGATTCCATCGCAACGAGCCTCTCGGGTGCTACCTCATGGAGCCGACGGAGCGGAAGGACACCAGCTTCTTCCAGCTCATGTTGGAGCCCAAGGAGCGCTTCCACAACCGCTTCGGCGAGCGCGCCACGCAAGTGCTGAAGCGGATCGTGAACGTCGTGAGCCAGGAACGGCCCACGCACGTCGGTTTCACCGTCATCTTCGACGACAGACGCTAGGTCTTTCATGAGCTTCGAGCATCAACTCAGCCGACTCAACCCCTTCGAGGGACTGTGCCTCACGTCCCACGACCTGCTCGACGAGCAGGTGTACCACCGCCGCACCCTGCATCGGCACTCGCTGTTCATGCACGGGTTCGGCATCGTGCAGGGGCTCCAGGTCGAGCTCGAGCAGAAGAAGAAGAAGTACACCGCCATCATCAAGGCCGGGTACGGCATCACGCGCGACGGCCAGGGCGTGCAGCTCCCACAGGATGTCGCGGTGCCCCTCGAGGTGCCGAAGTCCGACGGCGAGTACATGCTGTGGCTGTTCCACGTCGAGCGGCCCGACCCCGACAGCTCGCGTCCCGTGTTCGACACGGCCGAGAAGCGCGAGTCGCGCATCCTCGAGTCCGCCGCGCCGAAGCTGCTGCCCGCCGACCAGGAGCACCGCGACGCGATCGCGCTCTGTCGCGTCAACGTGCGCCTCGGCCGCATGATCCAGGTGCAGCTGCCCGTGCCGCGCGCCGGCCGTCAGGCCCGCGCCGCCGAGTCGTACCTCAAGCCGCGCGTCGTCGAGTTCATCCGCCTGAACAAGAAGATCATCTCGGCGCTGTACCGCACGCAGACCCTCGCCGAGCAGTCGATCGGCATGGTGGCGTTCTACGGCTCGCTGATCTCGAGCGAGTTCCTGCTCATCGAAGAGGGCACGTCGGATCGCGTGCTGTACCGCACCGCCGGCACGCTCATCACGTACGGGCACGACTTCTACAATCCGCTGCCCGCGACCACCGACCGCATCGAGCAGTTCACCGAGTTCATCCGTCGCGTGAACGCCGAGGTCCCCGGGCCCGACCAGACCGACGAGACGTGGCTGCGGTGGTTCCAGCAGTTCGAGCGTCTGCTCCAGCCCCTCGCCCGCATCAGCGACGAGCTCGAGCGCACGATCGAAGCGATGCGGTAGCTCCGTTCGCCTGACCCGACTCGCGGCCAGGCGAATCCCGCACGACCCAGCTACGCTTTCCACATGGAGATGCGCTGGAGCCACGAGGGGGTCTCGCTGCGCGCGCCCGTGCGGAACGCGCTCGGGCTGAAGCGCCTGGGCAGGGCCCTGCTCGGCGTTTGCGCCGTGCTCACCGCGGTCTTCTTCGCCCAGCTCGCGGAGCCCACGCCCGTCCCGGACTACGCGGCCTGCGTGGGGCGCGCCAACCGCCACCTCGCCCAGTGCGAGGCGATCCGGCCGTCCTTCGAGACCTGGGACTTCCAGACGCTCGACCAGTACGTCCATGCCCGCGCCTGCTCGCTCGGCCCCGAGCTCGACGGCGCCGAGCTCGTCACCCAGACCCGGGCCCACGCGGGGGTCGCCTGGATCGGCAACCTCGACTTCCTCCGGATGGCGGCGCACCAGTCGGGGGCCTGCCCGCTCGAGTCGTCGCTGTGGCGCGACCAGGCCGAGCGCGAGTGGGACGTGCTCGTCGGCATCGAGCAGGCGTACTGGACCGCCCGCGTCGAGCGCGAGACCACCGCCGCTCGTGAGGCCTTCGAGCGCGCCTCGTTCGTGCGCGACGTGCTGCAGAACACCGTGCCGCTCTGGCTGCCCGCGCTGCTCGGCATCTGGCTGTTCGTGCTCGTCGTGCACCGGCGCCTGCAGCGCGCCGCCGAGCCCCTCGAGCTCCACGTCCACACGGGCGGCTGCGAGCTCGACGGGCGGCGCATCCCGCGGTCCGACATCGCGTTCCTCTCGATCGAGGGCCAGTGCCTGCGCGTCGAGCGGTGGAGCGGCCCGCCGATCCACAGCCGGGCCCTGCCCGCCGAGGCGCTCGTGCACGCCGACGAGATCTGCGGTGCGCTCGGCCTGATGCCCGACGACGACACCGACGCCGCGCCCGCGCCCGCTGCGCTCCACGCCCTGCTCGGGCGGCGCGTCCCGACCTCGGGGTAGCATCGCGCCGATGTCCTCGGAGCACTGGCTGCGCCGGCCCGTCGTGGTCGGGCTCTCCGCGCTGCTCGTCGCGCTGTACGCGCTGGCGTGGGGCAGCCGGACGTACGAGCTGTGGCGGGGCGGCTGGCTCGACGCGAACCACATGCCGTTCGGCGGCGACTTCGTGACCTTCTGGTCGGCGAGCCGCATGGCGCTCGACGGGCACGCCATCGAGGCCTTCGACCCGCCGACGTTCTACGCCGTGCAGGCCGAGGCCCTGCCGGGCAACGAAGCCCGGTTCCTCTGGAACTACCCGCCCACCTTCCACCTGCTCGTGCTGCCGTTCGCGACGGTCGATCTCGTCACCGCGACCTGGCTCTGGTGGGCGGTCACGATCCCGCTGTACCTCGCGGTGATCACCGCGATCGTGCGGCGCCCCGAGGCCCCCCTCGTCGCGCTCGCGGGCTCGGCCGCGCTGCTGAACCTCGCGCACGGCCAGAACGGGTTCCTGCTCACCGCTGTGATGGCGGGCGGCCTGTGGCTCGTGATCCGCGATCGGCCCGTGTGGGGCGGCCTGTTGCTCGGGTGCCTCGCGGTGAAGCCGCACTTCGGCGTGCTGTTGCCCGTCGCGTTCTTCGCGCGCCTCAACCCCCGCGCGTTCTTCGCGACGGCCGTCTCGCTGGTCGCCTGGATCGCAGCGAGCACGGCGGTGTTCGGCGTGGAGTACTGGCGCCGGTTCGTCGCGAACCTCGACACCGTGCAGGCCGCGATCGACGGCGGTCAGCTGCCGTACGCCAAGCTCGTCACGCCGTACGTCGCGATGAAGACCGCGGGGCTCGACGCGCTCGCCTGGCCCGTGCAGACCGTGTGCTCCATCGGCGCGGCGTGCGCCGTGTTCCTCGCGGTGCGGCGGGGCCGGCCGGCCGCCGCGATGGCGGTCGTGATCGTCGGCACCACGCTGTGCTCGCCGTACTTCTACGACTACGACCTCGTCCTGCTGTCGGGTGGGGCCGCCTTCGTGTTCGTCGATCGCCAGGAGCACGGCTGGCTGCCCGGCGAGCGCGAGCTGTGGGGTCTCGCCGCGCTCATCCCCGTCGTCATCGTGCCGCTGCAGCACGCGACCGGCCTGCAGCTGGGGCCCGTCCTGACCCTCGCCCTGCTCGCGATGACCACGGCGGGTGCGCTGCGGCGCTGATGCTCTGTTAGGCTTTCGGGGATGCAGCACATCGCCCAGGCCCCGCGCGACGCCCAGACCGTGCCGGTGAACGTGCAGGTCATCGACATGACGCCGAAGGCGCTCGACCTGATCCTGCCGGCCTACCTGCCCGCCAGCGATCTCACGCAGCGCATCGCCCGCGACGCCGATCTCGAGGCCTTCTGGCCCGACGGCAAGCGGCGCATCTTCTACCTCCGGGCGCGCGGCCGCCTCATGCAGCCCACCGAGCGCCTCCAGGATCTCGGCGTGGTGCCGTACGAGCTGCTGCACATCCTGCCCGAGCCCCCCGAGCCCGGCGTCCTCGAGCGTCCGCCCGAGTACCCGCCGAACAAGGGCTACGCGGGGGCCGGCAACCTCAACGTCGCGGCCGGCCTCGCGGTGATGCTCGGCTGGACGGGCGCGTGGGCGCTGGCGCTCACCGTCGACCAGGGCTGGATCACCGGCCTGTTCCCGGGCCTCGGGCTCTCGCTCATCTGCACGTCGCTCGCGCGGCACCTGTGGGGCGGTCTCGGCAGCTCGGTGCGCATCCCGATCACCGGCTTCGCGATGTTCGTGCCGCTGTGGTTGCTCACGCCCGTCCCCACCGTCGTGCTCATGTCGACGGGCTGGCAGCAGCTCGCCATCGCGATGGGCCCCGCGTTCATCGCCGGCACGATCGGCATCATGCTCGGGTGGCTCGCCTGGTACGGCGCCGTCGAGCCCCTCCCGAAGGTCACGCGTCGCGAGGTCGAGGATGCCGTGGCGAACGTCACGTTCCCCTGCGGGATCTGCGGCGGCACCGTCACCCAGGACGTGAAGGCCGACTGCGTGTTCGGCTGCGGGCGCGTGTTCCACGTCGGCTGCTACCAGCACAAGCGCGCGCTGGGTGACGCGTCGAAGTGCGCGGTCTGCGGGTACCAGCCAGCCTGATGGAGCCCGTCGAGCTGCGCTTCACGCGGGAGTTCCGGGCGCCTGCCGACGTCGTGTGGCGCGCGATGTCGAACACCGACGCCTTCAACCGCGTCGCCGGGTTCGGCTTCGAGTTCGGCGAAGAGCCCCGGCCGGACGGCTCCGTTCGCCGGTGGGGGCGCGTGCGGCGCTTCGGCCAGCTGCTCCAGTGGGAGGAGCGGCCCTTCGTGTTCGTCGCGCCCGAGAGCTTCGAGTCGGTGCGGATCTTCGAGAGCGGGCCGCTGGCCACGGCGACGGCGCGGTTCCGGATCGCCGAGACCGCGAGCGCCACGACGCTGGAGTACACCGTCTCGCTGATGCCGCGGTACCGCATCGCGCGGCCGGTGGTGGCGGCCGATGCGCGCATGACGACCGCGGGCGCGATTCGCCGGGCGCTCGACCAGGTCGTGCGCTCCGTCGAGGGCGACGCGCCGGACTTCGATCCCGCGCCAGCGCTCGAAGACTGGCAGGTGGCGAGCCTCGAGGCGGGTCTCGAGGGGGTCGACGAGCCCGTGCGCGGCGCGCTGCAGGCCCTGGTGGCGAACGCGCCGCTCCCCGTGCAGTCGCGCATCCAGCCGCTCCGCCTGGCCCAGCAGCTCGGCATCGACACCGAGGCTTCGCTCGCGGGCTGCCTGCAGGCCGTCACGGCGGGGGCGCTCGAGCTTCGGTTCCTCGTGCTGTGCCCGATCTGCCTCGGCGCCAAGGAAGAGCTCGCGTCGCTCGACTTCACGCTGCGCCCCGTGCACTGCGCGAGCTGCAACATCGGCTACGACGGGGCCCTCGTCGACAACATCGAGGTCGCGTTCCGCCCGAGCGACCGGGTGCGCGAGCTCGACGTTCCGGTCGACTGCGTGCAGTCGCCCTCGCGCACGCCGCACGTGCTGGCCCAGAAGGCCGTGGGCCCGGGCGAGAGCACCGAGGTGGCCCTGTCGCTCGAGCCCGGCTGCTTCCGGCTCGAAGCCGCGCCCGTCCGCGGTGCGTTGCACATCGAGGCCGTGCCGGAGGGGCCGTCCCGCGTGGTCGTCGACATCACCGAGCGCGGCGCGTTCCCGCGGCGGGTCGAGGTCGGGGCAGGGGAGGTCGTGTTCCAGGTGCGCAGCCGCGTGCACCGCGAGTGCACCGTCTCGGTCGCCGAGCGCTGGCGGCCCACCCACGTGTTGAGCGTCTCGGCGTTCCTCGCGAGCCCGGTCGCATCGCGCTGGGCGTACGAGAACCTCGACGTCGTGGGGGCCGCGCGGGACGGCTTCGCGGTGGTCGTCGCGGTGTCCGACCCGTGGGATCGCGGCGTCGCGAAGCGCCTCTCTGCGGTGCTCGCCGACATGGAGCGCCTGAAGGCCACCAACTGCCAGGTCGCGAACGGCCGGGTGATCGGCGTCGTCGAGCAGCTCGCCCAGGCGCTCCGGCTCGCCGAGCGGCTCTCGGGGCCCGACCGGGCCGTCGCGATCGCGGGGGGAGGGCTGCTGGCGCTCGAGGGCCCCGCGGGCGAGGTCGTCGTGGGGACCGCCGTGGACCGCGCGTTGACCGTGCTCCGCGGCATCGGCTGGGGGCGCACCGCCGTCGATCCGGAGCTCGCGCTCGCGCCGGGCTTTCCGCGCACCCTCGAGCAGTTCCGCGGCCGCATGGAGGTCGTGGAGGGGTGGGGCGCCCGTCCCGCGCTGCTGCGCTTCACAGAGCTCGCCGCGCGCGGCCACGTGAAGCACGTCGACGAGGACGTCGAGATCGACGAGCGCCGCGTCGGCCCGTTCGAGCTGCTCGAGCACCTCGGGCAGGGCGGCATGGGCTCGGTCTACCGGGCGCGCCACCGCGACGGCGGCCAGCCCGTCGTCCTCAAGGTCCTCCACGAGGAGTACGCGCGCGACTTCAAGTACGCGGCCGCCTTCTACCGTGAGGCCCGGCTCGCCTGGGCGGTCGATCACCCCCGGGTGGAGCGGGTCCTCGACTGGGGCGTCGACACGGCGCGCCGGGTGCTGTTCCTCACGATGGTGCCGCTGCACGGGCCCACGCTCACGAAGCGGTTGAAGGAGGAGGGCGTGCTCGACCACGCGGCCGTGACGGATCTCGCGAACGGCCTGCTGGACGGGCTCGCAGCGATCCATGACGCCGGAGTGGTGCACCGCGATCTGAAGCCGGACAACGTGATCTGCACCGAGAGCGGCCCCGTCGTCATCGACTTCGGGGTGGCCCTCGAGATGGACGGCGGGCGCACCCGGGTCGCGGGCACCCCCTCGTACATGAGCCCGGAGCAGTCGCGCGGGCGTGTGCTGGACGAGCGGTCGGACCTCTACCAGCTCGCGGTGCTGCTCTGCCGCGCGGGGACGGGGCGATGGCCGTTCCCCGGGAAGACGGCCGTGGAGCGCCTGACCTGGCGGGACGCGAACGAGGTGGAGGCTCTGCCCGCGGGGCTCCCGCCCGTGCTGGAGGCCGCCGTGCTGCGTGCGCTGCGGACCGACCCGGCCGCGCGCTTCGCGACGGCGCGCGCCATGAAGGCCGCGATCAACCCGCGCTGACGCCCTCGGACGCCTCGTCGGCGTCCTCTTCTTCGACGTACACGGGCTCTTCGCCGGGGCGCGCTTCGTTCTCGGTCGTGTACCGGGCGAGCAGGGACAGGGCGCCGGGAGCCCCGATGCGCCAGGCCAGCCGCCCGCCATCGAGCCGAAGCGCCTCGGCGCGCTCGGGCTCGCCGCGGAGGCGGTGCGCTTCGACGCCGAGGAGCGTGCCGTTCGCGAGCACCATGCCGTTGCGCCGCGACGCGCCGAGCTCCATCTGCGACGTCGACAGGGCGAGGGCCGCGTCGAGCGCGCCCGCCGCGAGCAGCAGCGGACCGGCGCAGATCCGCAGGATCTCGGCCAGGTAGGGGCTCTCGAGGTGATCCGCGGCGTGGAGCAGCGCCGCGGCGATGCCGGGGTCGCGATCGCCGATGCACGCGCGCGTGAGGTGCAGGACCGCCGTGTTCTCGGGGGTCTCGGGCAGCGAGCGCAGCCAGGGCAGCGCGTGGACCGGGTTCCCGTCGAGCCAGGCCTGGTCGAGCGGGTCGTCGATCGGCGCGAGGCCTTCGGGCACCTGCTCGGGGCCGGGCAGCACGCCGCCCACGATGTCGGCCAGCTGGCTCATCGAGGCGCGCTGGGCGGTCTTCAGGGCGCGCGAGGCGCGCTTCAGGCCCGCCTTCAGGCCCTTCGGCGGGACCGACCGCCGCTGCGCCGCGCGCGCGATCTCGACGAGCAGGCGGAGGTTCCGGTCGGTCTCGGCGTCGAGCTGCTCGCACACGCGCAGCAGCGTGCGCACCGGCGGACCCGAGCTCCACATCCGCGAGCACTGCGCGACGGCCACGCCCGTCGACGCGACGTGGATGCGCGATCGCGCCGTGGCCGCCGCGAGCTTCTCGGCGGCCTGGATGGCGGCGTAGTACAGCGGCGCGTCGGGGTCCTTCTGGGCGCCCGTGAGCTCCCACAGGAGGGCGTCGATGCCGAGCGGATCGTCGTCCTCCTCCTCGTCTTCGGGGTCGGGCGCCGCGATCAGGGCCGGAAGGTACACGGCCGGATCCTCGAGGTCGATCATCTCGGTGAGCAGGTCGCTCATCCGGGTGCGCGCGGGCTCGGGCAGCTCGCGGGGCTCGACCGCGCCGGAGCCGTGGGCGAAGGCCCGCTGGAAGACCTCGACGGCCTTCGGCATCTGCTTGCCCTCGACGCCGGGGTCGATGCGCACGGCCTCCTGGTGGCGGCGGTGCCCCTCGAGCTCGAGCGAGAAGCCCACGAACGCCACGTCGGGCGTCGCAGCGACGCCGTCGAGCACGGGCGCGTCGAGCAGCATCCAGCTCCCGATGGCCGCGGCGCGCGCGCGGGACAGCAGGATCCGGCCGTCCGCGTCCTGCAGGAAGGTCTGCGGCGGCACGTACGCCCGCGAGATCGCGCGATGCAACAGGCTGTTCCGCGACCAGCGCTGCACGGCGCGGGTCCAGTCGAGCAGGCTGGCCGCGACGACCGCGGCGGAGGGCTGCAGCTGCGCGTCGAGCGTGAATCCGCCCTGCACGCGGAACACCGGATCGCCGCTCTTCACCGCCGCCAGGAAGTCGGGATCCTCGGGGGGCAGCTCGTCGTCCGGCATCGGCTCGAGCCACGACGCGCGGTCCTGGGTCTTGTGGGTGCCGGGATTCCAGCTCCGGACCAGATCCTCGAGGGTGAGGGGGAGGTCGTCGGCCGCGTCTCCGTCGCCGCCGTAGTCGCGGTCCTCCTTCTCGGTCGAGGCCTTCCGCATCGCGAGGCCGCCGCCGCCTCCGCCGCCCCCGCCGCCTCCGGTGTTGCCGGAGGTGATCATCTGGTTCTGCAGGGCCTCGTTGCCGAGCGTGTTCTGCGCGCGGGCGTGCTCGGGCTCCTGCGTCTCTTTCTGGGCGCCCTCCTCCTCCTGCTCCTGCGCGGTGTCTTTCGCAGGGTCGGCCTTCTTCTGGATGTACCGGTTGTCGGGGTCGCTCGGCTTCGCCATCCGGTTTCCATCCCTCCCTCCCCATTGTAAGATGACGCTGCGCTTCGCCGCTCCTCCTTGCGCGCCTGCCGGGGCTTGGGATCGCCCAGGGTCTGGTTCCAGAACTCTTGCAGCCACGGGACCGTATGGAGTCGATTGCGGGGATGAAGAGCACGGGGCGCCTGCTGGCAGGTCCAGGCGGGAGTCTGGTCGAGCTCACCGACGATCGCGACCTCAAGCACATGGCGGTCGTGTTCGACCCGGCGTATCGCGATCATCCGTGTCTGAACGGCGATCTCGAGCAGCGCATCGGCTTCATGGAGGCGCCCGAGGTCACCGGCCTGGCGCGCATGGTCGCCCACACGCCCGAAGAGGGGGCCTTCGTCTACCCGACCGGCACGGTGTGGTCGGTGGCCGAGGTCGTGCGCGAGCTCGCCAGCATGGGCGAGGTCGGCGGCGTCAAGGCGGCGCTCGAGCTCTGCTTCATGACCGGTGAGATCCTGGTCGAGGCCGCCGACAAGGCCGTCCACAGCGGGCTCGATGGCCATGGCAGCCTCGATCCCTGGAAGCTCCTGCTCAAGGCCGATGGCCAGGTCCTGCTGCTCGGCTACGGCCTCCCCCGGCCCGAGGTCGAGGTCTTCCTCGAAGACGAGAACCGGCTGCCGAGCGAAGACAGCCTGCGGTACTGCGCGCCCGAGACGCTCGCCGAAGAGCCCTCCGCCGACATCAGCTCCGACCTGTTCTCGCTGACCCTCGTGGCGCTCGAGCTCATGGTCGGCCGCCCCGTCTACGACGGCCTCGTGGCCGATGTGCGCAAGCAGGCCCAGCGCGGCGAGGCCGTGCGGCGGCTCTACCAGTGGCGCGACCGCATCCCCGAGACCGTGCGCGAGGTGCTCGGAAAGGCGCTCAAGCCCGATCCCGACATCCGCTACCGCGACGGGCTCGACTTCGTCTACAGCGTGCACGACCTGCTCGGCGGCATCGACGCCGGCGACGGCCCGTCGCTGCGCGAAGTCGTCACCCGCGTCCGCTCCCGCCAGAAGCGCGGTCGCGCCGTGGTCGGCGGCAACACCGGCGCCCTCACGATGGCCGAGCTCGCCGAGCTGGCCGCCGACATCGACGAAGCGGGCGTGGCCACCCGGCTCCCCGAGCCGCGCCGCCCCCGCCCCGACGGCAGCGACGACGAAGACGAGGGCGCCGAGAAGCCCCGCTGGCGCAGGGCCTCCCGCGGCAACAACGCACCCGAGCCCGAGCCCGCCTCGCCGCGTGCCCGTCGGGGCCGCGACGACGACGGCGGTGCCGGCGCGTCCGGCACATCCGGCGATGCCCGCGAGCGCCTGCTCCGCCGCCTGCGCGATCGCGGCCCCACGCCGTCGGCCGGGGGCGACGACACCCGCACGCGGCGCCGGCGCCCCACGGCCGAGGGCGAAGACGCGACGATCCCGGATCGCCCGCGCCGGCGCGGCCGGCCCGAGCGCGAGCCGCTCGATCGCACGCCCCGCACGAAGCCGCTCGAGGTCGACGAAGACGACGAGGCGACGCAGGTGCAGGAGCCGCCGCCGTCGCTCGAGACGTCCGCCGTGCTCGCCAAGGCCGAAGCGCGCGAGGCGAAGGTCGACACGCTCACCTCCCGCGAGAACGACACGCTCTCCGACACCACGCGTCGGCGCCGTCCGGGCGGGCGCGCCGCGGCCCTGCTCGAGCGCCTCCGGTCCACGTCGGGTGGCCACACGACCTCGTCCATGCCGTCCGACGAAGACGAGCCGCCGGCCGAGCCGATGCCGCCTCCTCCGCCCGAGCCCGAGCCCGAGGTCCGGCGTCCGGCGGCCGAAGACGCCACCGTCACGGCGTTGCCGAAGCCCGCCGCCCCGCCGCTCCCCCCCGAAGACGACGCGGATGGCGCGACCGACGACGAAGAGCTCGAGACTGCGGTGATCCCCGTCGAGGCGCTGCCCCCCGAGGTGCGCGGTGGGGCCGAGCCGCTCGTCGTGCCCGACTTCGAGGCCACCGTCGTCGCCACGAAGCCCCCGATCCCTCCGCCGAACGTCGTCAGCGCCGTGCCACACGCGCCGACCGAGCAGGGCGTGCGCGTCGAGTTCGCCGGGCGCACCGCCACGGTGCCGTCGGGCCCGG
This sequence comes from Alphaproteobacteria bacterium, assembly GCA_020632875.1. Taxonomy (GTDB): domain Bacteria; phylum Myxococcota_A; class UBA796; order UBA796; genus JACKEQ01. The sequence goes on along the minus strand of JACKET010000003.1, from coordinate 211,750 downwards.
CGCTCGTGGTGCGCGAGGCGGCCCTCGACGCCCTCGGCCTCTCCGAGACCGACGTTCTCGGCCGCCAGGTCTGCTACTACCGGCTCGACGGCGCGCACGGGGGCGTCGTGAACGGCTCGGCGCGGCTCGTGCGCGTCGAGAACGCCGTGCGCATGGCCCTGGTCGAGGTGCCCGGCGATCCGGCGACGCGCGTCCGCACGCCGGTGGGCACCGCCATCCCGGTGCGGCGCATCAAGCGCGCGCTGACCGATCTGCTCCAGCTCACGGGCCCCGTGAAGCTCGCCGTCGGGGGCGCCGTCCTCGACGATGACGCCTTGCTAGGGGATCACAGCGGAGACGGCGAGCTCCGCATCCGGGTAGAGCGATGAGCCAGCAGGAACGGTGGGACGTCGTCCTCCAGGTGCTCGACGGGCCGCTCATGGCCATGGGCGAGCAGGTCTACCGCGGCCCCACCGTGCGGATCGGCGCCAACCCGGGGCCCGGCGGCGTGATCCTCCAAGGGTACCGCGGGCTCGACGCGCGGCAGTGCACGATCACCGCCTACACCGGGGGCACGGCGGCCGTCAGCCCCGTCGGCACGAACCAGGTGCGCCTCGCGCCGCACGCGAACGTGAACTGGAAGGACATCGATCCGATCACGGGCCCCGAGTACCTCTCCGAGGGCTGCGCCCTGCACATCGGTCCCGTGAACCGGGGCGCGACCCTGCGTTTCGTCGAGTGCCGCCGCCTCGGCATGTGGGAGGCCGGCGACATCCGGTCTGACGTGGCCGATGGCGTCGTGGCGGGCACCTCGAAGCTCGGCCAGCAGATGGCCGGGGGGCGGGGCTACGGCACCGGGGTCGGCGTGGGCGCCGTGCCCGTCGCCTACGACGCGCGCAAGGTGGGCAAGGTCCGCGCGTCGATGGTGCCGCCGTGGCTCATCGGCTGCCTGACCCTCATCCTCACGTCGACCGCCGTCACGCTGATGGTCATCCCCACGGCGGCGTTCTTCCTGTACCGCCCGGTCGAGGCGCTCGGCCCGATCGAAGACCAGTACGAGTTCTTCAAGAGCGTCGACATCTCGAAGCCGCCGTCGATGGATCTGCTCCGCGGGCTCGAGCAGCCGATGTACGCCTTCGTGATGGAGCCGAACCTCGCCGCAGCGGGCGGCAACCAGAAGGGCCTCGACAACCCCGAGAACTGGGATCAGCGCTTCTACCGGTACGTCACGAAGTCCGTCGAGATGCACGTCCGGCAGAAGGGCCTGTTCCGGCAGCTCGACAACAAGCGCGTCGAGTACGCCCAGGTCACGATGGAGCTCCGGCGCGCCAAGCTCCCCGAGGTCTTCGCCGCGATCCCGTACCAGGAGTCCCGGTACAACTCGAACATGACCTCTTGGGCGTGCGCGAAGGGCTACTGGCAGTTCATGCCCGAGGTCGCGCACCGCGTCGACACGCTCTCCGACCTCGAGTTCCGCGTGCGCGGCTGCCGCCTGAAGGGCCGCAACGAGACCACCTGGAACCCCGAGGGCCTCGCGCCTCCGAACACCAACGAGTCGCCGTACATCGAAGACAAGCAGTGCCTCATCGTGTCCTGCAGCGTCGACGACCGCACCGACCTCCGCAAGTCCACGTCCGCCGCGATGTGGACGCTCTCGAAGGCCTGGAACGACCCCGACCTGCGGGCCAGCGGCTCCGCGGTGCAGGCCACGATCCTGTCGCACAACGCCGGCCTCGACGACCAGCCCTACCGCGGCGGCAAGAAGCGGATGTCGAACATCCACCCGGCCCTGCAGAAGTACGTCACGAAGAACGGCCTCGCGCGCGGCCCGCACTTCTACGGCGACAACATCCTCTGCAAGGATCACCTCGGCAACGAGCGGTGCGGCAGCCTGCTCCAGCCCGAGACCCAGCACTACGCCTACAACATCGTGGCGCAGCACTTCCTGGCGGTCTGCTACTACGCCAAGGAGTACGGCGAAGAAGCCGCCTTCGAGCCCTGGCGCCAGTGGGTGATCGACGACTCGTACTGCGAGCAGTTCAAGATCCCCAGCAAGGCCGAGGTGAAGTCCTGGGGGGCCCCGAAGTCCGAATGAACTGGCGCCCCTACATCGTCGTGCTCGCCCTGGTCGTCGCGCTGATCGTCAACGCGGCGCTCATCGGCAACGAGCGGATCCCCGACCTCGAGGTGCGCGAGCAGGTCTCGCTCGAAGACGAGCCGCTGCGCCACATGACCTACGCGCCGAACACGCGGATGCAGAACTTCACCGAGATGGGGATGGACGACGAGCTCGCCCAGCGCGCCGCGAACCTCGCTGCGGGGCTGCAGTCCAACCGGCAGCGGTACCTCAAGATGCTCGAGGATCAGGCGATCGACGTGGGCGACGCGTTCTGCCCGAGCTCCAGCAAGCTGCCCCAGCCCTACGCGGCGATGCGCTACCTCGTGGTGCAGGAGGGCGGGCGCCGCGACGTGATCGACGGGCACAACTCGCTGTTCGCCTTCGAAGAGCAGGCGTGGTTCGAGAAGGAGGGCGGCGCGGCGCCCGTCTACAACACCCTCGAGCGCCGCGCGGGTCGCCGCCAGGACGCCACGGTGATGGGCGTCGCGGCGGTCCTGCTCGGCCGCGAGCAGGAGGCCGTGACCGAGCGCGGACCGTGGTCGACCGGCTTCCTCGGCGGTGGCAGCTTCACGACGCTCGAGTCCGAGAGCGCGGGGATCCGTCAGATGACCGCCGAATACTTCGCGCTCATGCACTACCTCACCGAGCTCGCCAACGAACAGGACGGCATCTGCCGATGACAATTGGTATAGTCGCCGCCGTGTCACACCGGACAGAGGGTCCATGAGCGCCGGGCGGCGTCGCTTCCGAATCATCAAGGAGATCGCCGAGGGCGGGTTCGGCAAGGTGTACCTGGCCGAGCAGATCTCGAGTGACGGGTTCTCCCGAATCGTCGCGGTGAAGCTGCTCCACGCGAAGTGGTCGAGCCACGACGAAGTCGTGATGCGAACCCGCGACGAGGCCCGTCTGCTCGGGCTGATCCGTCACCAGCACATCGTGAAGGTCGAGGATCTCACCTCCATCGACGGCAAGTGCGCCATCGTCATGGAGTACCTCGAGGGCTGCGATCTCAAGTGGATGATCTCGTTCCTGCAGGAGCGGGGCCTCGACTTCCCGCGCGCCGCGCTGTTCGAGATCGTCCTCGCCGTCGCGAGCGCGCTCGACGCCGCGTACAACGGCGTGCCGCTCCAGGGCGGCCAGCCGCTCCGCGTGATCCACCGCGACATCAAGCCGTCGAACATCTTCGTCACGGTCGCAGGGGGCGTGAAGGTGCTCGACTTCGGCACCGCGCGCGCCAACTTCGCCGAGCGCGAGGCCAAGACCCAGGCGCTGGCGTTCGGCTCCCAGGGCTACATGGCGCCCGAGCGGATGCTCGGCGAGGAAGACACGCCCGCGGCCGACGTGTTCTCGCTCGGCATCGCGCTGTACGAGATCCTCTCGCTCGAGAGCTTCGGCCGCATCCCGCCCCGCCCCAACAAGTTCGCCACCAAGGTCGAAGAGCGCGTGCGCTCCCTGCCGCTGTCGGGCGATCCCGAGTGGTGCGATCAGGTCCGCGACACGCTCCGCCTGATGCTCTCGTACGAGGCCAGCGAGCGCCCCACGGCCGCGCAGCTCGTCGAGATCATGGAGCTGCTCGCGCAAGACGCGAACGACATGGGCCTGCGCCGGTTCTGCCGCACGCTCGTCGCCGAGGCGAAGGCCAACCTGCCCGACCTCGACACCGGCGATCCGCTCACCGGCCGCATCGTCGAAGAAGACAAGTCGGCGTCGTTCAGCGGCAGCAAGAACATGTCGACCACCTTCGTCGACGAAGAAGACGACCTCGCCGCGCCGCCCACCGAGCGGATGAAGGCGAGCGACATCGCCCGCATCACGAACGAGAACTTCGGCGAGAGCGAAGACGGCAACACGCCCACGATGCGGATGCCGGTCGACCCGTCGCTCGTGAAGAACAAGCCGAAGCAGGCCGCCGCGAAGGCCGTGCCGGCCGTCCAGGCGCCCGCGCCTCCCGACGAGGGCGGCGGGGGCGGCGGTCTCGTGGCCCTGTTGTTCGGCGGCAGCTTCGCAGCGCTCGTGCTGGTCGGCGTGGTCGCGGTGCTGCTGATCCTGCTCGTGGTCGGCATCTACTTCATGAACCAGCCGACCGTGGGCACCAGCACGCCCACGCCGAAGCCCACGCCGCTCCAGCCCATCCCCACGCCGAAGCCCGAGCCGATGGAGCCTCTCGTGATCGAGAAGGCCAACGACGGCGGCGCCAAGGTCACCCTGCAGTACCCCGACCCCGCGGGCGCCGAGATCATCATCAAGGGCCCGCAGTCGTTCTCTGCGAAGTGGGATGGCAAAGAGCCCGCCGAGCTCGACCTGAAAGACGGCCGGTACCGCACCGTGGTGAAGGCGGGCGACGACACGTTCCGCCCCACGCTCACGGTCGACCCGAAGAAGAAGAAGTGCAGCTTCAGCTTCGACGTGGGCACCGGGGAGTGGACCGGCGGCTGCAACTGACGTGACCTCGCCCGAGGCAGAGTTCCGCGAGGCCGTCGAGCATGCGCGTGGGCTCCGCGAGGCGGGCCGCTTCGAAGAGGCGGGGCACGCGTACGCCCGGGCCGGCGCGATGGCGGTCGCGCACGGGGCCGAGGCGCCGGCGCGGCTCGCGTGGGGCGAAGCGGGCGAGGCGTTCCGGCGGGCGGATCGCGTGGTCGAGGCGCGCGACGCGCTGCGCGTGGCCCTCGCGCAGGGCGCGATGTCGGCAGAGGAGCGCGCCCTGCTCGCGGTGCGGCTCTCGGCGTGCCTCACCGAGCTCGGCAACGGCGACGCGGCGATGCAGCTGCTCGACAGCGCGCTCGACGGCGTGGGCCCGGGCTCGCCGGTGTTCGTGCTGGTACAGGACGCGCGCGTCGGCACCCTGCTCGGCTGGGGCGACATCGCGGCGATCGAGCCGGAGCTCGCGCCGCTCGAGCCCAACGCCTGGGCCCACGACGTCCGGATGGGCCAGTGGCTGCGCATGGCGGGGCGTCTCGACGAGGCCGACGCCCGGTTCGCCGCGGTCGAGGCGGTGCTCGAAGGCGTGCCGGGCGCCGAGGCCGGGCTCGGCGGCGTGCGCGGCGAGCGCGCGGAGATCGCCGCGCTCCAGGGCGATCCGCAGGGCTCGGCCGAAGCCTGGGCCGCCGCGGGCGCCGATCACGAGGCGGCCGGGCGCACGAGCCTGGCGTGGCGCTGCGAGGCGGGCCGGGTGCGGTGCCTCGTCGAAGCGGGGCTGGCGCCGTTCCCGAACCGCCTCGACCAGGGCCTCGCCTGGGCCGGGGCCCGCCAGCTCGCGACGCTCGGCATCGATCTCGGGCTTGCCGAGGGCATCGCGAAGGGCGACGCCGTGCGCCTCTCCCAGGTGCGCGATCGCGCCGAGCAGATCGGGCTGAAGCGCAGGGCAGGGCGGGCAGAGCTCGCGCGCGCCGCCCTGCTCGACGGGATGGCGCGGATGGCGCCGCTGCAGCGGGCGATCGCGCTGCTCGAGGGCGACGTGCCCTACGTCCTCCGGGCGCGGCTGCTCCATGCCGAGACCCTGGCGGGCGTCTCCCGCCCCGCGGGCGTTACAGCGGCCCAGAGGCTGCTCGGGGATCTCCGCGCCGCCGGGATGGCGCCCGAGCTCCAGCGGGTGCAGGCCCTGATGGAGGCGTGATGTTCGAAGCCCTGAAGGTGACCACCGAGATGGACGGCCTGCTGGCGGTCGTCGAGCTCGACCACGGCAAGGCGAACGAGGTGGGCACGGCGGTGCTGCGCGACCTCGAGAAGCTCACCGGCTGGCTCGCGGAGAGCGGCGCCGTGGCGGCGATCACGTACTCGCGGCGCACCTCGAAGCGCGGCACGCCGATCTTCGTCTCGGGGGCGAACGTGGGCGAGCGCGTGGGCTGGGACGAGCACCGCGTGAAGGAGCACGTCGCGTGGCAGCGGTCCGTGCTGCAGGGGCTGAAGGCCGCGCCCGTGTTCCACGTGGCCGTCGTGAACGGCGTCGCGCTCGGGTGGGGCACGGAGTACATGCTGTGCTGCGACTGGCGGATCGCGGCGTCCGAAGCGACCTTCGGTCTTCCCGAGACGGGCCTCGGGATCCTCCCGGGGGCGGGCGGCAGCGCCGACCTGTGGGCCCACATCGGCGTGGCTCAGACGCTACGGCTCGGCATGACGGGCGAGCGGATCGGCGCCGAAGAGGCCGCGCGCATCGGGCTCGTGCAGGAGGTCGCCGCCGACGTCGACGCCGGGCTCGCCCGGGCCCGGTCGATGGCCGCGATGGTCGCGAAGAAGTCGCCCACGGCGCTCGGCGCGTTCAAGCGCGCCGTGCTGCACAGCGTCGGTCGCGATCCCGAAGAGCGCGTCGCTGCCGAGGCCGTCGCGTACGACCTGTGCGTCGACGCCGGGGAAGCGGCGATCGGCCGCGCGGCGTTCCAGGCGATCCTCGACGGTGCGCGCCCGGACTGGGGGCCGCGCATCGGATAGGCGAAGGTTCCGGAGGAGCCATGCCGACTCGCGAGCAGATGTGGAGCGCCCTTGGCGGCGAGGTGGACGTCCTGGTCATCGGGGGCGGCATCACCGGCTGCGGCATCGCGCGCGACGCCGCGCGGCGCGGCCTGAACGTCGCCCTGGTCGAGCAGAACGACTTCGCCTACGGCACCAGCTCGCGGTCGAGCAAGCTCGTGCACGGCGGGCTGCGGTACCTCGAGCAGTACGAGTTCTCGCTCGTGTTCGAGGCCGTCTCCGAGCGCCGCATCCTGCTCGACATCGCCCCGCACCTCGTGAACCCGCTCGGCTTCCTGTTCCCGATCTACAAGTCCAGCCGGCGTCCGCTGTGGTTCATCAACGCGGGGATGTGGGTGTACGAGGGGCTCTCGCTGTTCCGCTCGCCACGGCGGCACCGGTCGCTCAAGCCCGGCGAGATCGAGAAGGAAGAGCCCGCCGTGCGCCTCGAAGAGCTCACCGGGGCTCCGCTGTACTACGACTGCAGCACCGACGACGCGCGGCTCACGCTCGAGAACGCGATGGACGCGGCCCACCAGGGCGCGATGGTCGCGAGCTGGACGCGCTGCAAGTCCTTCCTGAAGGACGAGAACGGCCAGATCGTCGGCGCGGTCGTCGAGTGCGCGAAGACCGGCGAGCTGAAGGAGGTCGCGGCCAAGGTCGTGATCAACGCCACGGGCCCGTGGACCGAGCGCACGGTCGCGATGAGCAAGCCGCTCAACCAGCACCTGCTGCGGCCGACGAAGGGCGTGCACATCGTCGTCGACAGCCACAAGCTGCACGTCAACCACGCGGTGGTCTGCCTGCACCCCGAAGACGGGCGCGTGCTGTTCGCCATCCCGTGGGGCGAGCAGACCTACATCGGCACGACCGACACCGACTACGAGGGCGATCCGTCCGAGGTCGCCGCGACCCGCGAGGATGTCGACTACCTCATCGAGGCGTGCGGGCACTACTTCCCGAACCACCCGCTCACCCACGACGACGTCATCGCGACGTGGGCGGGCCTCCGTCCGCTGATGTCGCCCACCAACGAAGACGGCGAGATCGACGAGTCGTCCGTCAGCCGCGAGCACCAGATCGTCGTCGGTCAGGACACGATGATCACCATCGCCGGCGGCAAGCTCACCACGTACCGGCGCATGGCGGCCGAGGTCGTCGACAAGGCCGTCCAGCTGCTCCGGATGAAGTCGGGAAGCGCGCAGCGCCTCCACGCCGCGCACACCGACGTCGAGCCGCTGCCCGGTGCGGTCGGCTGGCCCGAAGACGACGACCACGAGGCCGTCGCGAAGCGCGTGCACGAGGCGGCGGGCGGCAAGCTCTCGATGGAGTCGGCGCGCCTGCTGGCCAACACCTACGGGATGCGCGGCATCGAGGTCGCGCGGTCGACCGTCCAGGATCCGGCGCTCGCCGCGCCGCTGATCGAGGGTCGGCCCGAGATCCTGGCGGCGGTCGACTGGGCCGCGAAGGAGGAGATGGCGGCGTCCGTCAGCGACGTCCTCATCCGCCGCACCCAGGTCTACTACCGCGACGGCGACCAGGGCCTGTCGTGCGCCGAGACGGTCGGGCGGCGGCTCCAGACGATCCTCGGGTGGGACGACACGCGCACGCAGGCCGAGATCGAGGCCTATCGCGCCGAGGTCGCGCTCTCGCGGGCCTGGCGGAGCGAGTAGCTACTTCTCCAGAACGCAGCCGCGTCGCGCGTCGACGTAGCGCGCGCTGTTGCTCGTCCACAGCGCGCGGGACGTGACCCGACGGTTCACCTCGTCGACCTCCCGGCCCTGCATCGGCACCGTGGACTGCGCGACGAACCGCTCGCAGAACGCGTCGTCGCGCCCCGAGACCCAGCGGCACGAGCAGTACTCCTTCGCCTCGTACGACGAGGGCATCGCCGGGAACGTCGACAGGGCGGCCCAGTTCAGCGCCACGAACGTGATCCCGCCGAACGCCACGAGCGATCCGACGCCGCCCACGATCCACATCCACGGCTTCACGGCGCCCCCTCGGCCGGTGCTTCGGCAGGCTCGGGCGGCGCCACGGGCGGCGGCGCGTGGGGCTTCACGGCCTCGGCGAGCAGCTCGAGGAACCGGTGCTTCGTGAAGGCCGCCTCGGGATCCTCGACGCACTCGGGCTGCCCCGGGTAGCTGCACCCGTACTCGCGGTCGTCGCCCATCCGGACCACCACCAGATCCCAGCTCGGTACGATCCACACGAACTTGCCCCAGTGCCCGGACGCGCCGAACGCATCGGGCGGGAGCGACGGCCACGGCGGGTCGAGGCTGCGGTTCGGGTCGCCGAGGTTCACGTACCACTGCGCGCCTGGGTTGCTGCTGACGTGCTCGTAGCTCAGCGCGGTCGTGTAGAACGCCGGCGCGATGGTCGTGCTGTACCGAACCCAGCCCTCGGCGAGCAGCCGCTGGCCCTGCCACGTGCCGTCGTCGAGCACCATCTGCGCCCACCGGGCCAGATCCGGCGCGCTCGCGTACAGGTAGCTGCTGGCGACGAACGTGCCCGCGGCATCCTGCTCGTACACCGCCGATTCCATGCCGAGCGGCTCGAACAGCGCCGTCCACGGGTAGTCGTCGTAGCGCGCGCCGAGCGGGCCCTTCAGCGCCGCCGACAGCACGTTGCTGTCGCCCGAGCTGTACAGCCAGAAGGCGCCGGGCGGGTGGGACATCGGCTGGGCCGCCGTGAACGCGGCCATGTCGGCCGAGCCGCGCGAATAGAGCATCGCGGTGACGCTCGAGAAGATGGGCGACGCCTCGTAGGTCTCGACCCAGTGCAGGCCCGACGACATGCGCATCATGTCGGTCACGCGGACCTGATCGTGGCCGGGGCCGCACATGGGCGCGTAGTGCTTGCAGACCGGGTCGTCGAGCGAGATCAGCCCCTCGTGCACGGCCGCGCCGTACACCGTGTTGCCGAAGCTCTTCGTCACCGACCACGCGAGGAGGGGCGTCTTCGCGGTGGTCTCGCGGCCGTAGCCCTCGTACACGAGCTTGCCGTGGCGCACGATGACCAGCGCGTTCGTGCGGGAGCCCTTGCGGTCGACCTCGTCGCCCGTCCGCCGGAACGTGTAGGCGGCGAGCGCCTCGAGCGCGGCGGGATCGATGCCGCTCTCTTCGGGGGTCGCCGTGGGCCAGGGGCCCGTCCAGCGCTCGCGCTCCGGTACCGCCCACGGAACGCCCGGCTCGAGCGCGATGGGCGGACGGTCCGCGGCGGTGGCGAGCGAGGCGAGCAGGGTGAGCATGGCGCACCTTACCGCATCCCCCGGCCCCGAAGCGCCCCTGACACGGATGTCGCGATCCCGGCCCCGCGCACCGCGGCGGTCCCGTGTGGGCGGGCCTCTCGCGAGGTGGCACGGCTGATGCACAGCGGGTGCGCATCCTTGGAGATTGCCATGCTCGCTGCCCTCGTCCTCTCGTCGCTCTCACCCGCTCACGCCTGTGGCGGGTTCTTCTGCAACAACTCCGCCCCGGTCGTGCAGAAGGCGGAGCGCATCGTGTTCGCCGTCGACGAGGACGCGGGGTTCGTCGAGACCCACGTGCAGGTCGAGTACGAGGGCCCCTCCGAGGAGTTCGCCTGGATCGTGCCGGTGCAGGCGGCTCCGGAGCTGTTCCTGTCGACGGACGTGCTGTTCGACACGGTCGGCTTCCAGCTCCAGCCCGTGCACCAGATGGTCCGGGTCGACGAGGGGCGCTGCCGCGAGCCCATCTCGATCTCGTTCCCGTGCCTGGGGTGCAGCTACGACACGTTTCTGGACGCAGAGAACGGGGCGTTCCGCGGGGTCGACGTGATCGCGACGGACGTCGTCGGGCCGTACGAGACGGCGACGATCCAGGCGGACTCGATCGAAGCGCTCATGGCGTGGCTCGACCTCAACGAATTCGACGTGCCCTCCGAGGCCGCCGGATCGATCGCACCCTACGTCTCCGCGAACGGCTACTTCGTGGCCCTCAAGCTCCGGAAGGGCGCGGACACGGGCGACCTGAAGCCGCTCGGCATGCGCTACGCCGGTGACCGTCCCGCGATCCCCATCCAGCTCACCGCCGTGGCCGCCGCACCCGACCTCCGGCTCGAGGTGACCATCTTCGGCGCCCGGCGCGCCGTGCCCGAGTCGTACCTGCACGTCGAGCTGAACGAGGCGGCGATCGACTGGTTCACCGGCGGCTCGAACTACCTCGACGTCATCACGCGGGCGGCGGACGAGGCGGGCGGACACGCATTCGCGACGGACTATGCCGGACCCACCGAAGACGCGTTGTTCCCGGCCTTCGCCGTCGACGTGGACGTGGCGGACCTGAGCGCCGCGCCGACCCCGACGGACTGGGTGAACGCCGTCCAGGCGTCCGGATTCTCCGGCACGCAGGACGTGCTCGAGGCCCTGCGCCTCGCCGCGCCCGTGGCGCCGGGCTTCGACGAGATCAGCGTGTACAACTGCCCGAGCTGTCAGGACGGGTGGTACGCAGGCGAGGCCTGGGACGCCGCGGCCGCGACCCAGCTGCTCGTGCAGCTCGTGGTGGAGCCGCGTGAGCAGGTCGACGCGATGATCCGCCGCTACCCGTACGTCACCCGGCTCACCTCGTCGATCTCGGCCTCCGAGATGACCGTCGACCCGACGTTCGTGTTCAACGACGGGATGGCGGACGTGCCGCTGGTGCGCTCGGCGAGCCTGGTGTTCGAGTGCAACGGGAAGTACCGGCGGAAGGCGGATCGCCGCCTCGAGCTGCCGAACGGGCTCGCCGTCGCGCTCCCGTCTCAGCGCTGGTTCGAGAAGCACGGCATGACCGAGTCGGAGTACCTCGCGGATCTCGGCGAGCTCGGCGCCGTTCGCATCGAGCAGACCGGGTCGGGCGCGCCGGAGGTCCTCGTCGACCTCACGGGTGTCGTGGCGGATCAGGTGGACGGCTTCAACGGCCTGATGGGCGGGAGCGGCTGCGGCTGCTCGGGCACCGGGCCCGGAGCGTCGGGAGCGCTCGCGCTGCTCGGACTGCTGGGGCTCCGCCGACGCCGGGCCTGACCGCTATGCTCCCCGTATGTGGGAGCGGCTGCGGGCATGGCTGGGCGAGGTCGCCGATGGCGCGGAGGACCCGCGCTGGCGGGCCGGGGAGCTGCCCGTCCTGCTCGCGGCCGTGCTGGACGCCCCCGACAGCGCCGAGCGCCGCGCGGTCTACGCGGACTGGCTCGTCGAGCAGGCCGACCCGCTCGGCGAGCTGATCAACCTCGAGCTCGCGCTCGGCCCGTGCTGGGCGGTCGATCGGCGCTACGCGGAGCTGCTGCCCCGGGTGCTCGGGGACCTCGCGCCCGTCTTCCGGCCGTGGGCGTTCGCGTGGGGCCTGCCCGTCGAGGGCTTCGTCGCCGGCGGGCGACCGGACCTGCTGGCCCACCCGCAGTGGAGCGCCGTGCGGCACGTGCAGGCCGTCGAGCCCGCGGTCTGCGGGGCGCTGGCGCGGTGGGTGCCGTCGTTCCACGTCGTGGGCTGGCCGGCGTTCGAGGCGCTCGCGGCGGCTCCGGAGAGCGTGGTCCGCCGCGTGGTGCTCGACGCGACGGGCCTCCCGGACCGGGTACCCGAGGTGCGCTTCGACACGCTCGCCCTGCGCGGCGTCGAGCCCGCGCGCGACGTGGTGGTGCGGCTGCTCGACTCGCCGCTGCGCGAGCTGCGCGTGCACACGCACGTCCCCCCGGACCCCGACCTGCGCAAGCGCCTCGCGCAGCACCCGACGCTCGAGCGCTACGTGTGGCGCGGCGGGCACTGGGGCGCGGACGGCCCCGTGCCGCCCCTGCCGCGTCCGTGGTCGCACCCCCGCGGCCTGCCGGCGCACCTCCTGCCCGTCCGCCAGGTGGGGAGGGGAGCGAACCGCCGGCTGTGGCTCGTCCACGACACCCGCACGGGCACCGCGGCGACCGCAGCCATCGTGGAGGGGAGCCGGGCGCCGGTGACCGCCGACACCCTCCGCCCGATCGCCGTGATCGGCCAGGAGCCCGAGATCGAGCTCTACCCGCCCGACCTCGAGCCCCTCGGGCCACGTCCGTGGACGCCCTCCCAGCGCGCATTGGCCTCCGATCTCGTGTCCCGCGTCCAGCTCGCGGCCGACGGTCCACTCGACCGGTCCGGCACGCTGTCCCAGCTGTTCCGACGCGCCGACGGCTCGCTGACCGTGGTCGCTCCGCCCGAGCGCCCCGCCGACGGCCGGCTCCCTCCTGCGCTCGAGCTCCGCGGAGGCGCCGGCTGGGCCGGTCTGTCCGTGCGGGGTCCCCGCGGAGCGCCCGACGAGACGGGGCTGATCGCGCGTCCCTCGACGTGGGCGCTCGTCGAGGCCGACTCTCCCTGGTCCCGCGAGGGCACGGTCGGCGCGCTCGTCGATCGCCTGGTCGCCGAGGCGCCGAGCCCGCTCGACGACCTCCTCGCCGATGCGCTCGAGCGGCCGTGGGAGCAGTTCGGTGCGGCGTCGATGGTCGCGCTCTCCCGCGAGGGCACGCGCTTCACGCTGGCCTGGCTCGGGGAGGCGCAGGCCTGGGCCGTCTCCGCCGACCGCGTCCGCCTGCTCACGGTCGACCACACGCTGCCGCCCGGCGGCGAGCCCGACGACGTGGATTCGGTGGCGGCGCCCATGCTGGTGGGCTCGCTGGGCGTGGGGAGCGAGGGGGGATTCGAGCGCACCGACCTCGTGCTGCGGCCCGGCGAGCGCGTGCTGCTCTGCACGGCGTCCATCGGGCGGCATCTCGACGCCGGGGTCCTCGCGACGGTGCTTCGCGATCGCGCCGTGCACGACGCGGTCGCTGCGCTGATCGACGCGTACTGCTCCGTGGGGGCGGCTCCGGATGCGGCTTGCCTTCTCGTCGATCCGGTTAGAGCGGGAGTACCGGAGGCCCCATGATCTGGGTCGATGCCGACGCGACGCCGCGCGCCGTGAAAGAGATGCTCTACCGGGCCGCGCAGCGCCGGGGCATCCAGCTGGTGCTCGTCGCCAACTCCTGGCTCCAGATCCCGAAGTCGCCTCAGATCCGGCTCGAGGTCGTGGGCAAGGGCTTCGACGTGGCCGACGAGTACATCGCCGAGAACGTCTCTTCGGGCGACCTCGTCATCTCCGCCGACATCCCGCTCGCCGCGGCGGTCGTCGAGCGCGGCGCCGTCTGCCTCGACCCGCGCGGCAACGTGATCGACGCCACGAACGCGAACGCGCGCCTGGCGATGCGCGACTTCATGGAGACGATGCGCGAGAGCGGCGAGGCGGTCGGTGGCCCGAAGGCCTACTCCGACAAGGACAAGCACCGGTTCGCGGCGGCCCTCGACCGCTGGCTCGCTACAGGCCGGGTGGGATAGCCGCGGCGTCCTTCTTCCCGCGCGGCCAGAACACGCCGTCGACGCCGAACACGGGGAGGAACGGCAGGCCCTTGCTGTACGCGGGGTCGGTGTCGTCGAAGCCCGTGATGATCGGCTCGAAGACGCGCGGGCCGATGTTCTCGAAGTCGATGTAGGCGTCGATCTGCCAGGTGCGCAGCAGGAACCGGTGGTTGATCTTCAGGTCGAGGCTGGCGAACGGCTGCAGCCGGCCGAGCTCGGGGCCGAGCTCGGTCGTCACGTCGGTGAGCAGGTCGTACGCCGTGGTGCTCGTGCGGGGCGCCGGGAACCCGCTGTTGTAGCGGAGGCGCCCGGAGATCGCCCAGTCGCGCGGGAGCTGGCCGAGCGCGACGACCTGCACGCGGTGGGGCTGGTCCCACGGGGTGGGGTTGCGCTCGAGCTGGCCGCCCGGATCCTCCCAGCGCGTGCTGCGCGTGTACTGGTAGATCGCGCGCACCGTGAGGTCGGGCCAAGCGACGGTGACCTGGTTCTCGATGCCGTCCGCGCGGCCGAAGAGCCCGCCCACGCTGTTGTCGCGCTCGAAGCCGGCGAGCCGGCTCATCCGCCGAGTCCAGACGTTCGAGTCGAGCGTCGCCACGCCGCGCCGCAGCGTCAGCCCGACACCCGCCTGGTCCGACCGCTCGAGGTCGAGGTACGCGCCGTCGGGGAGCCCGATCAGCAGCGCGCCGTCGGGCGGCTTGTGGCTGCGCCCCGCTTCGGCGGAGAGCGTGAGCCAGTCGGTGGCCGTCCACCGGAGCACGCCGCGGGGCGAGACCTCGGCCCTCGGCAGCTGGCCCTCGACGAACAGCGAGTCGGCGCGCACCCCGATGTCGGCCTGCACGCCCTTGCCGATGCGCACGTCGACGTAGGGGTCGATCAGCTGCGCGGGGCGCCGCCGTGCCGCCGTGCCCTGGCTGATCGCGTACGTGCGGTACTCGCCCTCGACCCCGGCCCGCCACTGCAGCCCGCGGCCCGTGGGCGAGAGCTCGATCCGCGCGCCGGGGAAGAACTCGACGGTGGACTGCGGCTCCTGGCTGCCGTCGATGCCGCGCCGCCAGCTCGCCACCCATGGGCTGATCCGGAGGCGCAGGTTGCGGATCGGCACGTCCAGGCGGCCCTGGAGCTGCCCGGCGCGCTGGACGATCTCGACGGTGTTCGTGCCGGAGCCCGTGGGCGCGTCGATCCCGTCGGAGAGGCCGATGAACATGAGGCTGTAGCGCTCGCCCGTCAGGCGGGCCTGCACGTCCCAGAAGCGCGGGGCGATGCGCGCGCGGTCGGCCCCGATCGCCAGGGCGAGCACGGCGTCGAGATAGGAGCGTCGGAACGCCGCGGCGAAGCCTCCCCCCTTCGTGGGGATCTCGACGAACGCATGGGTGAACGCCAGGTTCGCTCCGGCGATGATCTGGGGCCGCTCGCCGAGGTCGCGCCCGATCACGTCGACGGCCCCCGAGAGCTGGCGTCCGTAGCGGGCCGGCGTGCTGCCCGGCCAGAAGCGGACCTCCTGGACCATCTGGGGGTGGACGGCGCTCGTGAACCCGCCGAGGTGGTAGAGCAGCGGGATCCGCACACCGTCGAGGTACAGCCCCGTGTCTCCGGGGTCGCCGCCGCGCACCAGCAGCCAACCCGAGTCGAAGGGCGTGCGCACCAGGCCGGGCCGGGCCGAGACGCCGCGCACGGGATCCGACAGGGAGCCCGGTGTGATGCGGATCTCCTCCTGCGTGATGGTGTGCGTGCCGGGCCGATCGGTCTCCTTGCTGTAGCGGGCCACGATCTCCCAGCCCTCGTCCGCCGCCACCCAGACGTCCGCGGTCGAGGGCTCCGATCCGATCGTCACGGTGGGGTCGCTGGTGACGCGGTAGCGCGGATCCCCCGTCGACACGGGCGCTTCGCCAGGTGCCAGGTTCCGCAGGACCGCGACGCCATCGTCGTCCGTGCGCGCCACCTGGCCCGCCACGACGAGGTCGAAGCCCGGCAGCACGAACCCCTCGCCGCGCAGGCGGACGGTCGCGCGCAGCGACACGGGCGGCGCGTCGACCGCCACCACGAAGGTGACGCGCACGTCGGCGGGCTCGCCCTGGAACGTGGCCGGCACGACGGTGCACCCGGCGAGCGCTTCGGCGATCGCGCCGTCGAGCTCGGGGTAGGGGCTCTCGATGTGCCCGTCCCGCAGGGCGCCCTCGGCGGTCAGGGTGGCGTGGGCCCGCGCCTCGAAGGCCTCTCCGACCGTGCCGACGGGCCAGGCGACCTCGGGGCACCCCGACAGAACGGGCACGCTCACGTCTTCGGGCCACCCCTCGGTGTCCACGACGACGCCCGCGTGCGCAGCGCTCCACAGTGCGGGCCACAGGCCGAGCAGGGCACCTCCGTCCCGCGGTGCCCCGCGGTCACGTCATGCTACCGCGCAGCTCACCTGGCCGTGATCGCCGGGATGTACACCTCGCGCACGTAGTCGCGCACCATCCGGTGACTGCTGAACTTCGGTGCGCAGGTCGCGATGCTGTGCTTCACGGAGTCGATCCAGCCGCGCGGGATGTCGAGCGCGTCGCGGTCGGCCCACAGCGGCAGCACCTGGTTCTCGAGGATCTCGTACAGCTCGCCCACGTCGTGGGCGTCGTGCGCGGCCTCGTCGTCCCACACGCGGCCTTCGCCGATCTGCCAGCCGTTCTTCCCGTCGTAGCCCTCGGGCCACCAGCCATCGAGGATCGACAGGTTCAGGCCGCCGTTCAGGATGACCTTCTGGCCGCTCGTGCCCGATGCTTCGCGCGGCCGGCGCGGGTTGTTGAGCCACACGTCGCTGCCCGAGGTGAGCAGGCCGCCGAGGTGGATGTCGTAGTCTTCCAGCAGCACGACGCGGTCGCGGAACTCGGAGTGCGTGGCCCAGTCGAGCACGTTGGCGACGATCTTCTTGCCGGCGTCGTCACGCGGGTGGGCCTTGCCCGCGAACAGCAGGTTCACGGGCTGCTCGCCGTTGAGGATCATCCACAGCCGCTCGGGGTCGGTGAAGATGAGATCGCCGCGCTTGTAGGGCGCGAAGCGGCGGGCGAAGCCGATGGTCAGGGCGTCGGGGTCGAGCTCGCGGCCGGTGCGGCGCGCGACCTCTTCGAGGAGCCGCATGCGCAGGTGGCTCCGCAGCATCCACAGCGCCGAGGCCTCGATGCCGTAGACGCCCTCCCAGACGGCCGGATCCCACGGGCGCTGGCGCCAGCCGGGGATCTCCTGGTCGAACAGGGCGCGGGCGGCCGGGGCCATCCAGAACACCGGGTGCACGCCGTTCGTGATGTGGTGGATCGGGACGTCCTCGACCTTCTTCTCGGGCCAGAGGCTCTTCCACATCTCCCGCGACACCTCGCCGTGCAGGGCGGCGACGCCGTTCGTGCTGCACGACAGCCGGATCGCCACGACCGTCATGCAGACGGTCTCCTCCTCGTCTTCGGGGTCGACGCGGCCGAGCGCGATCACGTCGTCGACGTCGAGCCCGACGCTCTCGCACCACGGGCCGAGCTCGGCGGTGACGAGCGCGGCGCCGAAGCGGTCGTGGCCCGCGGGCACGGGGGTGTGCGTGGTGAACACGCAGTGCTTGCGCGCGAACGCCTCGTCTTTCTCGGCCATGAGCACGAGGGGGGCGAAGGCGCAGTGGCCTTCGTTGAGGTGCAGGAGGTCGGGCGCGTAGCCGAGGGCGCGCAGGGCCATCAGGCCACCGATGCCGAGCAGGATCTCCTGCCGGATCCGCGTGGTCTCGTCGCCGCCGTACAGGTGGTGCGTGAGCGCCCGGGCCTCCTTGCAGTTGCCCTCGAGGTCGGTGTCGAGCAGGAACAGCGAGCCGCGCCCGACGGCGAGGCGCCAGATCTGGGCACGCGCCTCGAACGTGCCGATGGGCACGGTGATCTCGACGGGGCCCTTCGGACCCTCGACGCGCTGCACGGGCATGCGCTCGAAGCGGTGCTTCGGGTACGCCTCGATCTGGATCCCGTCGTCGAGGACCTGCTTGAAGTAGCCCTCGCGGTACAGGAAGCCGACCGCGACGAGCGGCACGCCGAGGTCGGACGCCGACCGCAGGTGATCGCCCGCGAGCACGCCGAGCCCGCCGGAGTAGATGCGCATCGACTCGTGCAGGCCGAACTCCATCGAGAAGTACGCGACGCAGCGGCCGTGCAGCTCGGGCGCTTCGGCGTCGACCCACGTGCTGGCGCCGATCTCGCGCTTCATCTGCGCCTCGAGCTCGTGCGCCACGCGCACGAACTCCTCGTCCTCGGCGAGCTCTTCCCAGCGCCCCAGCTCGACGTCGTGGAGCAGGGCGACGGGGTTGTGGTGCGTCTGTTCCCAGCGTGCGGGGTCGACGAACGACCACAGGTCGACGGCGTCGGCCTGGTCGGTCCACCAGAGGTTCGTCGCGAGCGCTTGCAGCGGGCGCAGGGCTTCGGGCAGCATCGAAACTCCTCCCAGAGTGCCGCCCCTCATACCCGGACGGTTCCGCCCATGGAAGAAGTCGAGCCCACTTGGTCGATCGCCGTCGTCGTCTGCGCGAACCAGCGCGGGGCCGAATCCCGGCGAGGGTCCTGCGGAATGGAGGCCGGCCGCGAGCTGCGCCAGTGGCTGCGCGACCGCGCCAGGGCGGAGGGCGTGCGCGCGCAGCTCGTGGTGCACGCGGGCGGCTGCATGGACGTGTGCGGGAAGGGCACGACGGTCGCGATCCTCCGTCCCGACGGTCGCCGGGTGATGGTCGTGGGCCCCGGTGACCGGGAGGCATTGTGGGCGGCGATCCGGGAAGCCCTCCTCGGTGCACGGGCGCCCTGACGCGCGGAATCGGCGTTCGGAGCGGGGGTTGGTCCGGGCAACAGACCGTCGCGGCGCGCGTCTTGGGCGGATTCGCGGGGGCTGGTTAGACGGGTGGGGTCCCTCGCCCGGGTCCTGCTTGTTTCTCCTGTTCCTCCTCATCGGTCTCGTGATGCTCGTGACCGGCGCCGAGCTCCTCGTGCGCGGCGGTGGGAACGTAGCGCTCGCCCTCCGGATCCCGGCGCTCGTGGTCGGTCTCACGATCGTGGCGGCCGGCACCAGCGCGCCCGAGCTCACGGTCAGCGTGATCGCCGCGGTGCAGGCCAGCACCGAGATGGCGATCTCGAACGTGAACGGGTCCAACATCGCGAACATCGCGTTCGTGCTGGGTCTCGCGGCCATCGTGCAGCCGCTCGTGGTCGAGCGCTCCCTGATCCGCCGCGAGGTGCCGGTGTGCCTCGGGCTGCAGATCCTCGTGCCGGTGCTGGCGTTCGACGGCCAGTTCTCCCGCATCGACGGCATCATCGTGGTCGCCTGCGGTCTCGGCTACAACCTGTGGCTGATCTACGACGTGTTCCGCGGCCGCGCTCCGCCTCCCGACGACGAGCTCGAGGGCGGTGAAGACGAGCCGTTCTGGAAGCACGCCGTGATGCTCGTCGTGGGGCTCGGCATCCTCGTGCTCGGCGCCGACATGTTCGTGAAGGCGGCCGTCGAGCTCGCCACGAAGCTCGAGCTGTCGCAGCGCTTCATCGGGCTCACCGTCGTGGCGCTCGGCACGAGCGCGCCCGAGGCCGCCACCGCCGTGATGGCGGCGCGCCAGGGCGAGGTCGAGCTCGCCGTGGGCAACTCGGTCGGCTCGAACATCTTCAACATCTTCATGGTGCTCGGCATCACGTCGATCATCGCGCCGATCGACACCTCCGACCCGACGCTGCTGCGCGACATGGCGCTCGCGGTCGCCGCCGTCACGATCCTCGTGCCCGTCGTGCTGCGCGGCTCGTTGTCGCGCGTCGAGGGCAGCCTGATGGTGCTCGGCTACCTGACCTACCTCGCGTGGGGCTACCTGTCCGGAGGCTGAAGATGCCGAAGATCGCCGCGTCGGTGCTGGGGATGAAGGGGTCCGTCTACTCGCACCTCGCGAAGCGCCTCCACGAGCAGGGCGGGCCGGTGTACCCGCTGCACATCGGCGACACCTGGATGGAGCCGGCCGAGGGCTGCCGGATGCAGGACCTCGAGGTGTCCGACCACCCCGGGATGCATCGCTACGCGGGCGTGCAGGGGGTGCCCGAGCTGATCGAGGCCGTGGGGGCGCGGGTCTCCGCGCGCACGGGCGTCGCGACGGGCTTCGACGACGTGCTGATCGCCGCGGGTGCCACGGGAGGGCTCTGCGGGCTCGTGGGCGCCATCGTCGAGCCGGGCGACGAGGTCGTCATCCTGGCGCCGTTCTGGCCGCTCATCGCCGGAATGGTGCGGGCGTTCGGCGGCGTGGCGGTGCCCGTTCCCTTCATCGGGGTCGCCGACTCGCCCGAGACCGCCGTCGAGGTCGTGCGCGCCGCGCTGACCGACCGCACGGTGGCGCTGTACTGGAACACCCCGAACAACCCGACCGGTCGCCGCATCCCGGCGCCCTGGCTCGCGGCGCTCGCCGAGCTGGCCCGCGAGCGCGACCTGTGGGTCGTCTCCGACGAGGTGTACGAGGAGTACGTGTACGCGGGGGAGCACGTGTACTCGCGGGCGTTCGCGCCCGAGCGCGTGGTGTCGTGCCACAGCTTCAGCAAGTCGTACGGGATGGCGGGCAACCGCGCCGGCTACCTCGTCGGCCCGGCCGACATCCTCGGCCACGCGAAGAAGATCACGACGCACACGTTCTACTCGACGCCCACGGCCTCGCAGCTCGCGGCGCTCGCGGCGCTCGGGCCTGCAGGTGACGCCTGGGTGGCCCAGGCCCGTGCGAAGTACGCCGAGCTCGGGCGGTGGGCGGCCGAGCGGCTGGGCGTCGAGGCCCCCGAGGGCAGCACGTTCCTGTTCCTCGACGTGTCCGACCACCTCGACGAGACGGGGCTCGTGGGCCTGCTCGAGCGCGCGGTCGAGCGGGGCCTGCTCGTGGCGCCGGGCGACTCGTTCGGGCCGTATCCGAACCACGTGCGCCTGTGCTTCACGTCCGCGGCGCCGGAGCGCGTTCGCGCCGGCGTCGAGGTGCTCGCGTCACTCCTCGGCCGCTGATCGCACGCGCGGGCGGAGCGCCATGCCGACCGAGACGCTGTGGTTGCGGTCGTCGAGCTGGAACGCCTGGGCGTCGATCTCCCACGCGCCGGCGAGGTGCCGGTAGTTGTACGAGGCGACCACCCCGAACGTCGTGGCCTCGGGGATCGCGAGCTCGGCGTCGAACGACGAGCCGCCGCGGCCGGGGACGCCAAAAGCGGTGACGCCCAGCGTCAGGCGCGCGAGGGGCCCGGCGAGCGTGCCCTCCAGCCCGGTCTCGAAGACGGTCTGGTAGTGATAGCGGCGCTCGAAGCCCGAGAGCGTCGCGATGCCCTCTTGCCCGAATCCCAGCCGGGCCCGGAGCTGCAGGGGTTGCCACAGGGGCCCTGCCGTGAGGCGGATGCGGCCGTAGCGTTGCATCCGGGACTCGGGCTCGAACCACAGGTTCAGCACCGCCTGGGTGGCGTCGAGGTGCAGGGTCATCCACGGACGGAGGTGGCCCGCCACGTGCACCCGGACGGCGTAGTGCCCGTCGCTGATGTCGGACGAACCGGCATTGTCGAGGGAGAATCGGCTACGCGCGGACCGGTAGGTCGGCTGCACCGTCACTTCGACGGGCTGCTCGGCGAGCGCGATGGAGAGGACCGGGACCACGGCCCATTCTACAGCCGGCGGTGCTTCGCGACCGGCATTCCGCGCCGGGTACGCTCGACGAGGCCGGGATCGATCTCGGCGATCGCGAGCCCCTCGCCGTCAGACGCCATGGCGACCACGTGGCCCCACGGGTCGACGATCATCGAGTGGCCCCAGGAGTGGCGCAGGCCGCCGTCGTCGTGCTTTCCGTGCTGCCCGGGCGCGACGACCCACGCCTGGCACTCGATGGCCCGGGCGCGGATCAGCGGCTCCCAGTGGTCTTTGCCCGTGGTGAGCGTGAACGCGCTCGGGATGGTGAGGATCGTGGCGCCGCGGTCGACGAGCGCGCGGTACAGCTCGGGGAAGCGCAGGTCGTAGCAGACCGTCAGGCCGATGTCGCCGAGCGCCGTGGTCGCGACGACGGCCCCGTCACCGGGCACCACGGTGTTCGACTCGAGGAACCGCACGTCGTCCGACACGTCGACATCGAACAGGTGGAGCTTGCGGTACGCCGCGACGCGACGCCCATCCGGGCCCAGCAGCACGGACGTGTTGAAGCACTTGCCCTCGGTGTGCGCCTTCTCGTTGAAGCTGCCGACGAGCAGGTGGATGCCGAGCTCGGCGGCGAGGGCGGCGAAGCGCCCGATGGTGGGGCCGTCGAGGGTCTCGGCCAGGCGGACCTTGTCGGTGTGCGGGCCGAGGAAGTTGGTGTTCTCGGGCGTCGCGACGAAGCGCGCGCCGTAGCCCGCGGCGCGTCGGACCAGGGCCTCGGCGGCGCGCCAGTTGCGGTCGGCGTCGCTGGTGCAGGTGAGCTGGACGGCGGCGGCGAGGAACATCAGGAGCTCCGGGTGTGCGACTGGATGACGCCTTCGATGCGGAGGAGCGCGAGCGCGCCGAGCACGACGCCGAACCACAGGGTGGCGATGCGGATCAGCAACGACGCCGCGACGGCCTGGCCCTCGGTGAGCGTCGGGATCAGCGCGAGGCCGAGCTCGCCGAGCACGAGGTCGGTCACGCCGAGCCCACCGGGCGAGAAGCCGCCCGCGGTGGTCGCGAAGGCGTACAGGAAGGTCGAGACCTCGATCGAGGTGTGCGCGCCGAGGCCCATGTACACGAGGTACAGGCCGAGGCACTCCGCCCACCAGGCCGCGAGGCTCATGGCGACCGTGATCACGAGCGGAACGGGCGACAGGCACTCGCGCATCGCCATGTACGCCTCTTCGAGCTTGTCGCCGACCCGCCCCACGACGGGGAGCTTGCGCATCACGCCGATGATCACGAGCGACAGGCGCTTCGACAGCAGCACCGCGAACCCCGAGCCCAGCACGGCGCAGGCGAACAGCACGACGTCGATCCGGTCGGGCGCGAAGGTCGTGACGCCGAGCGTGGCCAGCGCCACCACCGCGATACCGTCGGTGACGCGCTCGGCGACGAGCGCCGGAATGGTGCGCTGCATCGGGGTGCCGGTGATGACCTTGACGAGGTACGGCTTCACGACCTCGCCCGCCTTCGCCGGGCTGATGACCATGGCGAGGCCGCACAGGAACAGCGGCAGGTTCGCGCTGTGCGGGATGCGCACGCCGAGGCGGTACAGGAGGAAGTGCCACTTGCCGTACCGCAGGCCGTAGTTCACGAGGGTGAGCAGCAGCACACCCAGGTAGAACGACCACCGGAACGAAGCGAGCTGCTCGAGGGTGCCCGGCAGGTCTTTGTAGAGGCCGTACCCGATGAAGCCGAGCGCCGAGAGCGCGATCGCGATGGCGACCCACTTCCGGAAGCTCTGCAAGGCGTCGGGCCTGGCGGCGACTTCCTCCATCCACCCTCCGGCTCCGCCTTTAATGGGTCGGACGCCTCGAAGCGCACCGAACGCACTCGGCCCGCGTCACGGAGCGCCGGAATTGCTAAGGTAGGCGCCGAGGTACGCGTGGGCACGTTCTCCATCAGCTCCCGGGGTCTGCAGGCGGTCGAGGTCGAGGCGCCCAACTGGATCGCGGCGCTCGGCCTGGGTCTCGAGGCGCTCCAGCGCGCCGACGGGCTCGAACGCCTCGCCTGCGAGGTGCTCCCCAACGGCACGGTCATCGCGCGCGACGTGCAGACCGGTACGGGCTTCGTGGTGATGGGCATCGACCCGGCCGTCGACGAAGAGGTCCTCGAAGAGCTGGTCGAGGTCGAGGTCGAGCCGCTCACCGAAGAGGAGATCGAGGTCGATTCGCGCGAGGCGCTGGTCCACGCGATCCGCGAGGCCGACAGCCCCGCCAGCGCGGCCTCCCTGGCGCTCACCCTCGCGCGCGACCACGTGCCGGCCGAGAGCGGCGCCGTCATCCTCGAAGACCGCGGCTACCTGCGGTTCGTGAGCGTGGTGGGGCCCCATGCCCGCCGACTCATCGGGGTGCGCCTGCCGCTCGGCACGGGCGTGGCGGGCTTCGCGATGCAGAAAGAGCGGGTCGTGGTGCTCGACCAGGCCCACGAAGACCCGCGGCACTGCGGTGAGGTCGACGCGCTCACGGGCTACACGACCGAGCAGATCGCCGTGCTCCCCATCCGCGCGGGCGGCCGCTGCTACGGGGTCCTCGAGCTGATGAACCTCGGCAAGGGCCGTCGGTTCGAGCCCGATCGCGTGAAGGCGCTGCGCGAGGTCGCCGACCTGCTCGCCGAGCGCCTGTCGCAGGGGTAGTCGCGCGGCCTACCAGGGTGCGCTGGCCCGCACGATCTGTGCGAAGCCCAGCAGCGCGCCCGACGCGATGGCGACCGGTGCGCGCTCGAGCCGCCCCGCGACCGCGGCCTGAACCGCGATCACGGGGATGGAGAGCCCGCGCACGTCGAGGCTCGCCGCGAGCAGGGGTGCCACGAGCCAGAGCGCGTCCGGCCACCGCAGCGCGGCCAGGGCTGCGGCGAGCGCGCCGATCGCGAGCGGCACGGAGAGGCCCGCGGGAGTGGCGAGATCCGCGATCAGTACGGCGGCGAGCCCCGCCCACACGGCAGGATTCGGACGGCGGGGCGCCGGAGCACCGAGCAGGCCGAGCAGGGGAGCGGCGAGCGCCATGGCGAGCGTCGTCCGGTTCTGCCGGTACAGCGGTTGGAGGAGGGCCTCGCCGGGGTCGCGGACCGGGCGTGCCTGGAGCGCGTGGTGGGCCCGCTCCAGGGCGTTCGTGGGGGTCTGCACCTGCGCCGTGGTCACCCGCGCGGCGGCCCCGTTGCGCGTGCGTCCCGAATCGGAGCGCACGACGGCGCCGTCGTGCTCCACGAGCAGCGAGCTCGCCAGCACGTCCACCGCGGGGCCGACGAGCATCGTGGTGCGGTGGAGGCCCGTGGTGTCGGGGAGGTTGCCGTTCGAGAGCTCGAGGTCGTGCGTGCCGGCGGGGAGGGGAGCGGTGAACGTCAGCGTGAACCACCCGCCGTGGTCGGTGGGCTTCGCCTCCTGCGAGAGGGGCTCGAGCGGCACGCGCTGGCCGTCGATCTCGAGCTTCAGGGCCCCTCCGAGCTCGGTCTGGACGGCTTCGGGGCTGGCGCCCGACAGGAAGGCCGCCGGGACCTCGACGTCGTAGCGAACCCGGGTCTCCCCGTCGTCGAGGCGCCACTCCAGCGCGTGTAGCACGGGATGCCCGCCGACGGGATGCGCGTAGGCCGCCACGGGCGCGAGCACGAGCAGGGATACGCCGCGGTTCAGGCGCATCAATCGAGCAGGTCGTACTTGTTGAGCTTGTAGCGCAGCGTGTTGCGCTCGACGCCGAGCAGGCGGCCCGCGGCGTTGCGGTCGCCGTCGGCCTGGCGCAACGCCTCTTCGAGGATGTCGCGCTCGATCTGCTCGAGGTACGCGGCGAGGCGGAAGCCCGGTTCGAGGATCGGCATGCCGGGGCGCGTCGGTGCGACGGGATCGAGCTCGAAGCCCTTGGCCCCGAGCACGGCGGTGCGCTCGGCGAGGTTGAGCAGCTCGCGCACGTTGCCGGGCCACGAGTGGTGCTGCAGGCGCTCGAGCTGGCCGGGCGGGAGCTCGGGGACGGGACGGCCGTACTTCTCGCAGAACTGGGCGAGTGCCTGGCGGAACAGCGGCACGATGTCTTCGATGCGGTCGCGCAGCGGAGGCATCTCGACGATCACGACGGCCAGCGCGAAGTAGAGGTCGCCGCGCAGCTCGCCGTCGGCGACGCGTCGTCGCCCGCCGGGACGGGCCGTCGCGATGATGCGGACCCCGGCCGGCACGGTCTTCAGGCGCCGGGCCACGGCGTGCTGGTCGGCATCGGAGAGGTCGTCGACCGCGGGGAGCACGATGGTGCCCTCGTCGGGCCACGGCCTGGGATCGGCGGGATCGACGACGGTGTACGGCCGGTCGTCGCCGGCGAAGGCGTGCAGCCGGGCGGCGGCCTGGAGGCGCCCCGACCCGATCTCGCCTTCGATCCACACGGGCGAAGGCACGTCGGCCACGGCTTCGAGCGTGGTGAGCAGCGCACGGGCCACCGCGGACTCGGCGACGATGGGCCCGCCGTCGACGCCGGGAAGCTCGTCACCCGAGATCTGGCGCACCCGGTCGAGGATCTGGTCGACCGACACGGGCTTCGTGAGGAAGTCGCGCGCGCCGAGCTGCATGGCCTCGACGGCGTGCTCGACCGCGCCGAAGGCCGTGAACACGATGACCTCGACGGGGGTGGCGAGCGCACGGGCCGCGCGCAGGACCTGCAGCCCGTCGACGGGCTCCATCTTGAGGTCGGTGAACACGAGCTTGAAGTCGCCGTCCTGCAGGAGCGAGATGGCGGTGGCCCCGTCGTACACCGAGACCACGTCGTGCCCCTGCTTCTTCAGGATGCGCGACATCGCATCGGCGCTGCTGCGGTTGTCGTCGACGACGAGGATCTTCAGCATGCGTGCCTTCTACCGCGCAGGACCGGAGATCGCATGCAGCGGCACCCGCACCTGGAACCGGGCCCCCCCGAGGTCGCTGCTCGAGAACTGCACGGTGCCGCCGTGGGCTTCGACGACCCCCTTCGTGAGCGCGAGCCCGAGCCCGGTACCGGCCTCGCCGCTGACGTTCGGCTCGAAGACGCGGTCGCCGAGGGCCGGATCGACGCCGGGCCCGTTGTCGTCGACCGTCAGGACGAGGTGGTCGCCGTCGGTCGCGGTGGAGATGCGCACCACCCCGGTGCCCGACGGCACGGCGCGGAGGGCGTTGGCCACGAGGTTCTCGACGGACCGCGAGAACAGGGCGCGATCGAGGGGCACGGTGCCCTCGAAGGCCATCGACAGCGCGAGATTGGCGCCCTTGCGCTGGGCCTCGGCGCTGCGCACGGAGCGGATGTGCTGCAGCAGCTCGGCGATGTTGCACGGGCGGGCCTGCAGGCGGAGCGCACCGCGCGTCGCGCCCTCGCGCAGCAGGCGCGTGACCACGTCGTCGAGCGCCTGGATCTCGGTGTGGATGCTGGCGGCGAGCTGCCGGCGCTCGTGCTGGTCGGCCTCTTCGGCGACGAGGCTCGTGAGCAGCTCGAGGCTCTGGAGTGGATTGCGGATCTCGTGGGCGACGAGTCGCGCCATCTCCTGAACGACGCTGACCCGCGCGAGGATCGCGTACTCGCGCTCTTCGACGGCCGTCGCGGTCTGGTTCAGCCGGCTGATGAGCTCGTCGATCTCGTGGATGCCGGTGTACGCCATGCGTACGCCACGCCGCCCGAGCCCGACCTCCGACAGCGCGGTGTTCATCTTCGACAGCGGGCGCAGCACCTGCAGCACGCCGAGCGCCGTGACGAGCCCGGCGACCGTGGCGAGCGCGACGACGAACGCGCCGATGCCCATGTAGCTGCGGCTCGGCGCATCCCACAGGGCGAACACGCGAAGCTGGGGGTTCTCGTAGCAGACCGCCGTGAGGGGGACGTTCTGCACGACGGCACCCATGACGCCCGAAGGCTCGCCGCACACGTGGTCTTCGAGGAAAGCCTCGGGCTCGAGCTGACCGCTTCGATGCAGCGTGGTCCCGTCGGTGCGGACGGCCTTGAGGTACCGCACGCCCACGGAACGGGGCAGCGGGCTGCCCTTGTCGAGGGCCTGCCCGATGCGCGCGGTCTTCGTGTAGAACTCCGCCTGGCTCGCCCGGACTTCCGCCCACACGAGCCGATAGAGCAGCGGGAGCGCGGCGGGGAGGATCGCCATCGCTGCGATCACGCCCGCATAGACCCCGAGCACGAGCAGGGCGGACGGGCGGCGCACCATGGAGCCTCCGTGGAAGGGTCGGGAGGCCGGACTATCCGGCCTCCTCGCGAATCACTCCCGGAGCTCGGACTGGTTCGTCTCGGCGTCCGTGGTCTCTTCCTGGACGCGGAGGCGGATCTCGGCGGCTTCTTTGCCGTAGAGCTGGTACGTCGAGTTCGCGATGGCGGGACGGGTGAGGTCCGGCTGGGCCGTGAAGGCCTCGGTGAACGCGCGTCCGTGGTCGTAGGTGAGATGCAGCGGCGAGGTGCATCCCGCCACACCGGCGAGGGCCAGCACGGCAGTGACTCGGGCAATGGCTCGCGACATCAGTTCTCCTCGGTGGTCTTCGAGGCGAGGCGCTTGACGGCCTCGTCTGCGTAGAGGTGTTCGGCGTCCATCTTCAGGGCGCGCTTGTAGTAGGTGAGGGCGGTGGCATCGTCGCCGTTGCGCTCGAACGCGGTACCCACGTTGTAGTGCGCATCGGCTGGGGTGCCGGTCGTCATGAAGGTCTTGAGCGCGGCGCGGTGGTCGCCGCTCAGCGCCTGCGCGTACGCGAGGTTGTTGCGGTAGCGCGCGACGGTGGCGTCGATCTCGACGGCCTTCTGCAGCGCTTCGCGTGCCGCCTTCGGATCCTCGCCGGCGGTGAGCAGCAGGAACCCGTAGTTGTTCCATGCCTTCGCGTCGGCCGCATTGAGCTCGGTGGCGCGGTGGCAGGCATCGATGGCCTCGGCCGTGCGCTCGTCGTCGGCGTACAGCACGCACAGCTCGCGGTACACGGCCGGGTTGCGCTGGTCGCGCGTCTGCGCCTTGAGCAGCAGCCGCTCGGCCTCGTCGGACAGGCCCTGCTGGCGCAGCGCCACGCCCTGCAGCATGTCGAGCTGAGGATCGTCGACCCCGTCGACCCGCATCATGCGGATCAGCTCGAGCGCTCGCACGCTCTCGCCGGAGTCGAGGAGGGTCTTCACGATCTCCATGCGCACGGACTGCTTCTCGGTCTGCCAACGCGGTGCATCCTGCACCTGGCGATGGCTCCCGCCGCACGCGGCGAGGAGGACGAGAGAGCCCACCAGCGCGGAGCGGATCATGAACGGGCGGTCCAGAGGCGGTACACCCGGATGAGCGCCGGCCCCATCAGCACCATCATGAGAACGGGCAGCAGGAAGAGGATCATGACGACCGTGAGCTTCGGCGAGACCTTCGCGGCCTCTTCCTCGGCCTTCGCCATCCGCTTCTGGCGCGTCACGTTGGCGTGCACCCGGAGCGACTTCGCGACCGACGTACCGAACCGCTCGGCCTGGGCGAGCATGTTCACGAGGCTGCGGATCTCGTCGAGACCGGTGCGCTTCTCGAGGTGGCGCAGGGCCTCGACACGCGGCACGCCCGCGCTGATCTCGTTGTTCACGAGCTGGAATTCCTTCGCGAGCGTCGGCGCGGCCTGCTCCATCTCGGCAGCCACCCGGCGGAACGCGGCATCGAGGCCGAGACCGGCTTCGACCGACGACACGAGGAGGTCGAGCGCGTCGGGGAAGGACTTCAGGATCTCGTCCTTGCGCTTGTTCACCGCGTTCTCGATCATCATGTACGGGCCCATGTAGCCGAAGAGCACGGCCGCACCGGACATGCCGAGCGCGTACATCGGCGACAGGGTCGACGTGACGGGGATCAGGATGATCGGCAGGCCGATGGCCAGCGCGATGCGGGTGAAGTTCAGGATCTCGAGCGCGTGCTTGTTCTTGTACCCGGCCTGAACCAGCTTTCGCCGCATGATGTTGCGGTCTTCGGCGTTGCCGCCGAGGCGGTTCAGCAGGTTCTCGTCGTCGTCCTGACGGACGATGATGTCGGCCATGACGGGGTCTTCGACGGTATCGCCCTGGAGGTCGCGAAGACGGTCGGAGGCCGTACGGGTCGGGTTGAGGAGGAGGTACACGCCGTAGACGGCCACGAGGCAGATGACCATCACGAAGACGGCCAGGCCGACGACCACTGCGTTCATGGTCATGTCAGACCTCCACGTTCGAGAGTTCGTA
The DNA here is from genome assembly GCA_020632875.1 of Alphaproteobacteria bacterium. Lineage (GTDB taxonomy): Bacteria > Myxococcota_A > UBA796 > UBA796 > JACKEQ01. The sequence continues at coordinate 182,058 of JACKET010000003.1, read as the reverse complement.
CATGAGCCACGTGCCGAACCCGTACATGCACAGCGCGGCGGCGACGATCATGTTGCCGATGATGTCGTCGAGCAGCGGGGTCAGGTAGTCGGGGTTCATGAACGACAGGGCCATGATGACGAACAGCGGGAGACAGCCGAGGAGGATGGCGGTGAACTTCGCCTCGGAGGTCATCGCGCGGACCTTCGCTTCGAACACGAAGCGGCCGCGGATGGTATTCGCGATGTTGTTCAGGATCTCGATGAGGTTACCGCCGGTCTCGCGCTGGAGCAGCACGGACGAGACGAACAGGCGGAGGTCGAAGACGCCGGGGTTCCGGCTGATCATCTTCTCGAACGCCTCGCGGTAGTCGCGGCCGAACCGCACCTCTTCGAACACCCGGCCGAACTCGCCGGCGATCGGCATCGGCATCTCTTCGGCGACCAGCTTGAACGCGTCGGAGAGACCCATACCGGCCTGGAGGGAGCGGGCCATGAGCTCGAGGGAGTCGGGGAGCTGCTCGACGAGCCGCGCCGTGCGCGCGCTGGCCTGCCAGCGGAGCAGCAGGTAGGGCAGCAGGGCGGCGGGGAAGCCGAAGATCAGGCCGATGAGCGACTGCAGCACGATGCCGCCGCCCACCATCCCGATGCCGAACGCGATGATGACGCGCGCGGCGAAGTGACCGACGGTGTACCCGGCCTCGGCCTGGGTGATCAGGGCGCGGATGTGGGAGCCGAATCCACCGAGGGCCGAAGCGGCGACGTCGCCCTCCTCCTCGCGGAACAGGCTCTCCATCTCGATGGCCTCTTCGCCGGTCTGGCCGAGGCGCCGCTTGAGCTCTTCCTGCCGCTGCTCGACGCGCGACACGTAGGCCCAGTAGAGACCCTGCCCGATGGCGAGGACCGCCGTGAAGACCACGGCCAGGAGAATGACGAAGACCCAATTCGGCACGTCAGACCTCCATCTCGAACCGGAACAGCTCTGCGGAGAGTCGGATGCCGTTCGAGGCGAGTCGGGTGGCGAACCGCGGACGGATGCCGGTGGCGCGGAAGCGGCCGCGCACCTTGCCGTACTCGTCGATGGTCCGCTGCTCGAAGACGAAGATGTCCTGCGTCGTGATGACGGGGCCTTCCATGCCGGTCACCTCGGTGAGCGACATGATGCGGCGCGAGCCGTCGGTCAGGCGTTCCTGCTGCACGATGCAGTCGAGCGCGCGGGCGATGGTCTCGCGGATCGCCTTGTCGCCCATGTTCGGCATGCCGATGCCGACCATCGTCTCGAAGCGGGCGAGCGCGTCGCGCGAGTTGTTCGCGTGCACGGTGGCCAGCGAGCCGTCGTGGCCGGTGTTCATGGCGGTGAGCATGTCGATGGCCTCACCGCCGCGGATCTCGCCGAGGATGATGCGGTCGGGGCGCATCCGGAGGCAGTTCTTCACGAGCTCGCGCTGCGTGATCTCGCCCTTGCCTTCGAGGTTGGCAGGGCGGGTCTCGAGGCGCACGACGTGGCTCTGCTGGAGCTGGAGCTCGGCGGAGTCTTCGATGGTGATGATCCGCTCGCCATCCGGGATGAACGACGAGAGCACGTTCAGCAGCGTGGTCTTGCCGGAGCCCGTACCACCCGAGATGATCGTGTTGAGCGCGGACTTCACCGCGCCCCGGAGGACCTCCATGATGGGGCGGGGGCACGAGCCCAGCGCCACGAGGTCTTCCGCGGTGATCGGGATGGTGCCGAACCGCCGGATGGAGACCGCGGCGCCATCGAGCGCCAGCGGCGGGATGATCGCGTTGAAGCGCGACCCGTCGGCCATACGGGCGTCGACCATCGGGTTCTGCTCGTCGACGCGACGACCGACGGCCGCGACGATGCGTTCGATGATCTGGAGCAGGTGCTTGTCGTCGTTGAACTGGACGTTGGTCTTGACCAGACGCCCCTTCCGCTCGACGAACACGACCTTCGGCCCGTTGATCATGATGTCGGAGACCTCGGGGTCGCGGAGCAGGGGCTCGAGCGGGCCGAGGCCGAGGATGTTGTCGAGGATCTCGTCGACGAGACGCTCGCGCTCCATCCGGTTGAGGGGCAGCTGCCGCGCGTCGACCCGCTCGGTGAGCGTGCTGCGCAGGCGAGCCGCGAGCTCTTCACGGGGCGTGTTGCCGACCTGCTCGAAGTCGAGGGACTCGATGAGCTCGTTGTGGAGCTCCTTCTTCACCATCTCGAAGTCGGCGACGCCGCCGGCACCACCGCCACCGGGGCCGCCCTTGAACCGCCCCTGTGCTCCCCGAACCCGATCGATCAGTCGTCCGCCACCCATCGTTCACTCCGTCCCTTTCACCCGAACAGACGCGAGAAGAAGCCGCCGCCACCGCTGCTCTTGCCCCCGTCGTCCTCCGGATTGAATTCTCCCACAGCATCCTCGGTGAGGACGGCCACCAGCTCGCTGATGTCGCGAGACACGTCGCTCTTCCGGTTGACCTCGCGGATCAGCTTACCCTCGTTGACGGCCTGCTCGACGGTGCGCGCGTCGTCTGCGACGGTCGCGACCACGGGGAGCCCGAGGTTCTGCTTGATGTCGGCGAGAGACACGAAGGCGTTCTTGTGCTGGCGGTTGACGACAAGGCGGATGCGCTCTTTCGGCACGTCCATCGCCTGGATCAGTCGGAGCCGCCGGAACGCGTCGCGAACGGAGGTGACATCGGGCGTGGTGACGAGGACGACGCTGTCGGCGGCCTGGCAGGCCAGCGAGACGGCTTCGTCCATGTAGGTGCCGCAGTCGATGAAGATGTAGTGGTAGGCCTTCGCCGCCACGTTCAACACGGCGTACAGCTCTTCGACGTTGGCCTCGCCGACCATCGAGATGCCTTCGGGCACCGGCAGCACGTGCACCTTGGACTTGTGCACGGCAACGGACGCGGTGAGGGCGCGCTCGTCGAGGCGGTCGGCGCGCGGCAGCAGGTCGGCGATCGTGTCGCGCGGCTTGATGTCGAGCAGCGACGCCACGTCGCCCATGCCGAAGTCGAAATCGAGGCAGAGCACCGTGTGGATCGCGGCCAGCTCGGTGCAGAGGTTGGTCGTGAGCACCGAGGTACCCACGCCGCCCTTGGCGCCCAGCATCGCGATCACGGTGCCCTTGTCTTCGTCGTCGTCGGTCGAGTACGCCTGCTGCTTCACGACCTCGCGAAGGCGGCCGGCATCCTGCGGGAGGACGACACAGTCTTTGTACCCGGCGCGAACCGCCTGGAGGATGGCCTGCGCGTCGGAGCGGTCGGCGAGCGCGATCAGCGCGGCGCCGGGACACTCCTTCGTGAGCACCGTGGCCAGCTCGATCGATGCGTCCATGGCGTCGGAGTACCCGACGATCACGACGTCGGGCTTGTCCTGTCGGACCATCTCGAGCGCATCGCCGAAGCCGATGGACGCGTTCGGGAGCACGGCCTCGGCCGCGAGGGTCTCCCGCACCTGCCCCATGGCCTCGTTGTCGAGGCCCACCAGCACCACGTTCGCGGCGCCGCCGGACTTTCCTAGGTTCCTCACGTCAGGTCTCCAGGGCTCAGCGCTGCAGGCCGACCACGCCCGTCGGCTCCGCAGTGCGGGAGCCCGGCCGCATGGCCGAACCGAGCAGGAAGAGCTCGATGTCGCTGGGGTTGTTGTTCTCGGTGGTGCCGGGCGCGGGCGGGACCTCGCCCGCGGCGAGCGGGCGGACCAGCCGCGGCGTCACGTAGAGCACGACTTCGGTCTCGGTGCGCTCGTGGCGGACCTGACGGAACAGCGCGCCCACGATGGGCAGGCGGCCGAGGCCGGGGATGCCGCGGCGCACGAAGGTGCTGTCTTCGTTCAGGAGGCCGGCGACGGCGAACGTCTTGCCGCTCTCGATGCGGAGGTGGGTGGACGCCTTGCGGGTGATGAAGCCCGGAACGCTGATACCGGCGATCGGCAGCGCGTTGGCGGGGTCGACCTCGGACACCTCGACCAGCAGGCGCAGGTCGATGACGTTGCCGGCGAGCACGGTCGGCACGAAGAGCAGCTTGACGCCGTACTCCTTGAAGACGATCGAGATCTGGCCCTGCGAGGACGGCTGGGGCAGCGGGACCTCGCCACCGGCGAGGAACTCGGCCTTCTGGCCGGAGAGGCTGACCAGCACGGGCTGGGCGAGGATCTTGCCGAGGCGGTACTCGTCGAGCAGCTGCGCGACGGCCACGAGGTTGACGGCCGAGACGATCGCGCCGAGCGAGTACACGGAGCTGCTGGTCGCGGGGGTCGCGACCTCGCCGCCGTTCACGCCGACGAGCTGGGGCTGGACCCAGTTCGCGAACCGGGACTGGTTACCGGGGTTGATGCCGGCGCCGAGGTTCGGCGTGCCCCACAGCACGTTGAGGCCGACTTCGCGGATGGCCGAGCGCGAGACCTCGGCGAAGAGGACCTCGAGCTGCACCTGGTGGTCGCCACGGACCGACATCAGGTTCACGAAATTGGGGTCGTAGATCGACGCCACGAGGGCGACCTTCTCGAGGGTGTCGAGGTCGTCGACGGCGCCGTCGACCACGATGCGGTCTTCGAGCGGGTAGACGCGCGGCGGCTCGCCTTCGACGATGGAGTCGACGCGGCGCACGAGCTCGGAGAGATCGCGGTGCACCGTGACCTCGTAGATCATCGGCGGGATGCCGGGGCCGAACTGGACGACGAGGTCGGTCGTGCCGATCGACACGCCCTGGACCTGGAACTTGCGGGCGAGGCCGAGGCTCTGGACGTTCGCCACCTTCGGATCGGTGATCGCGATGGCGGTGGGGGTCTGGGGCGTCTCGAGAACGACGGACTTGCCGAGCTCGATATCGAGCCAGTCGGCTCGCTCTTCTTGGGCCCAGGCCGGGGTCGCGACCAGCGCTTGCATGCTGGCGAAGGAGAGTCCAGCCAGCAGTGCCAGGGTGTGGCGCATCGGGAATCCTCGTCGATTGTTGGAGGCGGGGGTTGAGGGCTCCGCAGCCGGTACTTCAGGTTCCCGGTGCGGGTCGGCGCGGAGGGTATCAGGTTCGGTCAGGGAAGGGTCACCGAATCCTCGGTTTTCTTGCTGCCCTTGATGATGATCAGCGTTCCATCCTGCTGCTTCGCGAGGCGCTCCTGGTACTCCTTCACCGTGATCCGCGTGCCTTCGGGGCCATCCGTGCCGATCAGGTTGGTGTTCATGGCGCCGTGGGTCTCGACGCTCGTGACGTCGATGTCGTTGCGCAGGGTGAGCGTGACTTCGCCCTGGGTGTGCGCGTACGTGATCTTCTCGGCCTGGTCGGGCGTGACGGCGACGGTGACGCTGGGCTTGCTGCGGCGACCGCTCGCCTTGCTGCCGCCCTTGGCCTTCTCTTTGGTGACCTGCTTGGCGCCGAGGCGGTCGTTGACCGCGAGCACGGTGACGGCCTGGAGCATCGTGACGGTCTGGAGCGGGCCGCCCTTCTCGCCGATGGTGACGAGGATGTCGACGTAGTTGCCCGGGTTGAGGAACCCGGAGACCGCGGAGCCGCCGGAGATGTCGAGCGACACGGCGCGCATGCCGCGCGGCACGATGGCGTTGAGGCCGCGGCCGGCTTCGCGGAGGGCGAGGCGCTCCTTGCGGATGAACTCCTGCGAGAGGATGCGCTCGCGGGGCACGCGGTTGATGGCCTCTTCCTTCACGGTGAGGGCCTCGGCGGGGATGAAGTCGGGCGGGAACTCCTTGATGTCGAGATCCTCTTCCTTCAGCGTCTCACCCGGCCAGAGCGTGCGCTTCGCCACGATGATGGTCTTGTACTCCTTGGGAGCCTGAGCCTCGGCGAGCTGCGTCTGGAAATTGCGGATGACGGTGAAGATCACGAGGCTCGCGAGGGCCGCCGCGAACATCGAGACGAGAAGGAAGATGGCAGCTTTGAGCCGCCCACCGGTCGAGGTCTTGGCCATGACGCCTCCGCGTTGGATTCCGGGCCGCTCGGGAGTCTATCGCGAGGCCCTGTCACGAGTCCACAGATCAGCCCACGAGCGCGGTGACAGGGCGCTGTCGGGCATACGGACGATGTCGGGTATCCAGACGTCGAAGAGCCCGACAGGCAAGCCTGCCGGGCTCTCGATCCGTCACGTCCGGAGGACGATCAGGCGGCGTTCTGGACGGTGTTGCCGACCGAGGAGAACGCGGTGTTCAGGGCGCCACCCAGGAGGGTGAGGCCGGTGATGATGATGATGGAAACGAGGGCCGCGATGAGGCCGTACTCGATGGCGGTGGCGCCATTCTCGTCGTGAATGAGGTTCATTGGATGCTCCACAGTTGATGGGAAGTGGTGGTGGTGTGAACGCCCGCGGGGGCTCATGTCCGTCCCGCAGCTTGAGAATCACACCTGTGCGGGGGGTGCGCAAGAGTGATCCCTGGAAAAAGTTTGCCCGACGTGTCGAAAGTGTAGGTTTGTACTCGAAACAGATGCGGCAAATTTTTTTTCGAAAAACTTTTTACAGGGGGATCGCGGGACATTCGATGCCCCGATCCGACGCGAGCGTCCGGGTGAGCTCTGCGCCGGCGAGCTCGAACTGCCAGGGCGACAGCACGTCGATCGGCGCGTCTCCGTGGGCGATCGCCTCGAGCGCCGCCACGGGGAGCACGACGCGGGCGGACCAGCGATCGCGGTGGCCCCGGGTGAGGGCGAACGCGTCGAGCCACGCCAGGCGGGCCTCTTCGAGCGAGCCCTTGGGGAACGTGCGCGGCTGGGCCCACGCCGGGCGGGCGGCGGCACGCGCGATGCGCTCGAGGAGCTCGTCGGCGTGCTTCGACAGCGCAGCGCGGGGCGCGCGGCGCCCGGCGAGCAGGGAATCGCGCGTGACCGGCCGCCGCTTCGCGAGGTCGAACAACACGCGGTTCCCGAGGATCGAGGTCGCCGGCTGGTTGATCGCCCGCGCGGTCTCCTCGCGCCAGGCGGCGAGCTCGCGGAGCACCACGGCGCGCTCGGCGGTCAGCGTCTGGCGGCCGGGCATCTCGAGCCACGCGTCGTCGACGGGGCGGTCGGCGATCGCCTCGTCGCGCGCCCAGCGGCACGCGGCGCGGATCACGGTCGTGCGGTCGAGGGTCTCGGCCTCGACGTCGATGGCGGCCCACAGCGCGTGCAGGTGCTCGACGTCGGACGCCGCGTATTCGAGCTGGGCCGGTGCGAGCGGGCGCCGGCTCCAGTCGGACAGGGTCTCGGACTTGTCGATCCCCACGCCGAGCCGCCGACCGAGGAGGTACGCGAGGCTGTTCGGGTAGTCGGACGCCACCAGGCCGGCGGCGATCTGCGTGTCGAGCACCTCTTCGGGCACGGCGCCGAGCGCGATGCGCAGCAGCTCGAGGTCGATGCGCCCGGCGTGCACGATCCAGGAGTGCGCGAGCAGCGCGTCGCGCACGCCCTCGAGCATCCCGGGCACGTGCGGGTCGACGAGGTACGCCGGGCCCGACGTGCCCCGCACCTGGATCAGGTGGAGGCTCGGGACGTACCGCTTCTCGGCGTGGAACTCGGTGTCGAGCGCGATCGGGCCGTCGGGGAGGTCGAGAGCGGCGGGATCGTCGAGGAGGACGTGGCTCATCCGAGCGTCTGGACCCCGCGGGTGAGGAAGGCCGGGAAGGTGAACCGGCAGTTCGGGCAGCTCGCCTGGCGGCGGTGGCTGTCGGGCTTCGGGTGGAGGCATCGCACGCAGGAGTAGCGCTCGAAGCGGGCGAGCGCGTCGCGCACGAGGGTGGCGAGGCACTGGATGAACGCGGGCTCGCTGCCGAGGGCCGGTGCGCGGCCGAAGTGCGGGATGCCCATGCCGTGCGCCTCTTCGGCGTACTCGATGTCGATCTCGTGGAGCGTCTCGATGTGCTCGCTCACGAAGGCCACGGGCACGAGCGTCACGCGCTGAACGCCGCGCCCCGCGAGCTCGCGCAGCACGTCGGGCGTGCCGGGCGACAGCCACTTCGACGGGCCCACGCGACTCTGCCAGCCGAGCGACCACTCGTGCTCCCACTCGAGCTTGCGCATCACCTGGCGCGCGGTCTCGCGGATCTGCTCGGGATACGGGTCGGCGCGCTTGACGAACGACAGCGGCAGGCCGTGCGGAGTGAACAGCACGTGCGTCGGGCCCGTGCCGGGCGTGCGCTCGACGCCCTGGACGATCGTGCTGGCGAGCGCGTCGAGGTACAGCGGATGGTCGTAGTACGCCGGGATCCAGTGCACCGGCATGTCGCCGACGCCGAGCTTCTCCATCGCGGCGAACAGGAAGCTGAACGCCGCGTTGGTCGTGGCGAAGCTGTAGTGCGGGAACATCGGCAGCGCGACGATGTGGTCGACGCCCTGCTCGAGCAGCGACTTCAGGCCCTCTTCGGCGAACGGGGGCGTGAACATCATGGCGCTCGCCATGGGCAGGTCGCCGAGCTCGGCCTTCAGCAGGGCGACCTGCTCGAAGTGCGTCTTCACGAGGGGAGACCAGCCGATCTGCGCGTAGTTCGGCTCGACCAGCGCGCGCCGCCGGGCCGCGATCCGCGGTGCCGCGATCCGGTTCAGCCAGTCGGGGAAGGGGAGCACGTCTTCGAGCAGGAGGGTGAGGAACGGCACCAGCTCGTCGGGGTTCTGGGGACCCCCGAAGTCCAGCACCATGATTCCCGGTCTGTCGGGCACTACAAGCCTCCCTGCAGCCACCATCCGCGCGCGGTGGCCTCGTTCCTCAGGGGCTCGCTCCCCTTGTCGAGGACCAGCGCGTATCGAGCTGAACCCAGCATCTCCAGGTCCGTCATCGCATCGCCCACCGCGAAATCGGGGGTGCGCCCGCCCGTGGCCGCCAGCAGCGCGTCGACCTTGCCCTGGCGGTAGGTGATCGGCTCGCGCGTCGGCCGGAGGAACCGGCCATCCGGGCCGGGCGCGCACCACATCCCGAGCACGTGATCGCTCGGCACGCCGACCTGCTGGGCGGCGACGTGGATCACGACGGCCGGCGAGGCGGTCACGACGTACACCGTCCAGCCGTAGCGCTGGAGGGCCCAGATCAGCTCGCGCAGCTCGGGCCGGATGCGGAGCGACCCGTCGGCGAGGCCGCGCTCGAGCACCGCCCGCACGTGGTCGCGCACCTCGAGCTCGGTGCGGCCGCCGATCAGCGTCTCGACGAGGCGCGCGTAGCCGTACCGGACGTCCTTCGCGCAGTCGGCTTCGTACTCGGCCACCAGCTCGCGCGGGTCGTTCCGATCCATGTCCCGCAGCAGGGCCACCGAGACGTCGCCGTCGATGATGGTGTCGTCGAAGTCCAGCGCCGCGAGCCCGCCGCGGTGCTCGACGACCATCCGCTCGAGCGCATCCCGGATGGCGGGCGACCATCCTCCGCGGAGGAAGCCGGACTTCGGCGGGGCTCCGCCGTTGCTGTCGTTCATCCCATCAGCTCCTCGAGCGCGGTCTCGTACTTCGCGAGCTCGCTCTCCATGCCTTCGAGCTGCTCTCTCAGCGCCCGCCCGTGATCGCCGAGGGCCTGGGAGAGCTCGACCATCCACTGGAGGACGTCGCCGGCCTCGTGCCGGAGCCGCCGGCGGTGGCGGGGGTGCGGCGCGTCGGGGACCTGGGGCTCGGTGGGCAGCCCGAGCGACAGCCCGAGCTGCTCGGCCACCTGCTGGAGCCCGAGGAGCTGCTGCTGCGCGATCATCGCGGCCCGCCACGCGATCCGCCCGTCGGGGTCGTCCGTGCGCGCCGCGGCGATCAGCTCCTCCTGGAGCTGCGGGTGGAACGCGAGGAGCATGTCCTGCACGGGGGTGACGTAGGCGACCTGGGTGCGGAGCGGCGTGAGGAGCTTGGCGATCGCGTCGCGGGCCTGCGCGATCTCCTTCAGGCGCTCGACGGCCTCGGCCCATTCGGGCTTCGCGAGCTCGTGGTGCTGCTCGTGCTGGAGGTGGTGCATCCGCCCCGCCAGCTCTTCGAGCTCGCCGAGCCGGGGCTCGAGGTGCTGGGAGGCGAGGAGGAGCTGCTGCCGACGCGCGTCGAGGCAGCTCTTGTAGTCGGTGGCGCGATCGAAGATCACGCCGAGGTCGGCGAGCTCGGGGAGGCTGGCGATCGCCTCGTCGACCGCGTCTTCGCCGGGGACCATCTTCGGCACGGGGAGGCCCTGGCCGTGCTGGACCTCGACGATGGACACCGCCGTGAGCGCGGTGCTCACGAGCTGGTTGACCTTCATCAGGTGCTGCCCGGCGTCGATGCGGGCACGCAGCGCCGCGATCTCGTCGGCGTAGGGGAGCCGCTCGGTCATCCTTCCTCCGTGAGCATCTGCTCGTACATCCGGTAGTGCTCGGCCGTCATGCCCACGCGCTCGTACGTGCGCATCGCCGCCGTGTTGGCGGTCTCGACGTAGAGGCGCAGCCCACCGGCCCCCTCGAGGCGGGCCTGGCGCACGGCGTGCTCGTGGAGCGCCGTGTACACGCCGGCCCGCCGGTGGTCGGGCGGCACGTATACTGACTGGATCCACCACACGAAGCGGTCGCGCCAGTCGCTCCACTCGCGCGTGATCATCAGCTGGCCCGCGGGCTCGCCGCCCCGCTCGGCCACGAAGTACCGCGCGCCCACCGAGCCCTCGAAGACCCGCTGCACGCCGGCCCGCACGGTCGCGGGGTCGAGGCGGAAGCTCTCGGTCTCGGCGCAGAGGGCCTCGTTCCACGTGGCGATGCGCTCGGCCTCGTCGGGGCGGGCCTCGCGCACGGAGACCGCGTAGCGCTCGCGCAGGACGGCCTTCTGCACCTTGCCCATCGCATTGCGCGGCAGCGCGTCGACGCGGAACCAGCGGCGCGGCAGCTTGTACGCGTTGACGAGGGCCCGGGTGCGCGCTTCGATCGCGTCGGGATCCCACGGCCCACGCGGGACGATCGCGACGCACACGCGCTCGCCGAGGTCGGCGTCGGGGATGCCGAACACGGCGGGCTCCGCCACCGCGGGATCCTCGGCCAGCACGGCCTCGACCTCGCTCGGGTACACGTTCAGCCCGCCCGACAGGATCATGTCGGACTCGCGCCCGACCACGTGGAAGTACCCGTCGTCGTCGACGAAGCCGAGATCGCCGGTGTGCATCCAGCCGTCGCCCAGCGCGGCCGCCGTCGCCTCTGGGCGGTTCAGGTAGCCCGCGCACACGCTCGGCCCGGCGATCCGGATCTCGCCGACCGCGTTCCGCGGGACCTCGGCCCCCCCGGCGTCGGTGACCTTCGCGCGCACACCGGGCAGCGGAAAGCCCACCGCACCGGGCCTCCGCTCGCCGTCGTAGGGGTTCGACAGCACGATGCCGACCTCGGTCATGCCGTAGCGCTCGACGATGCGGTGACCGAACGCCTGCTCGAACGCCGTGTGCGCCGAGGCCGGGAGCGGCGCGCTGCCCGAGGTGAACAGGCGCACGTGCGCCAGATCGGGGCGGGCGTCGCTCTCGAGCAGCCGCGCGTAGTGCGTCGGGACCCCCATGTAGATCGTCGCGCGACGGAGGGCCTCGAGCACGGCGTCGGGCCGGAACTTCCGGAGCCAGACCGCGTGCGCCCCCGCGTACATCGCGCCGTGCTGCGCCACGAACAGCCCGTGGATGTGGAAGAGCGGCAGGGCGTGCACCAGGACGTCGTCGGCGCTCCAGCGCCAGGCCTCGTGCAGCGCGGTGACGGTGGCGAGCAGGTTGCGGTGCGTGATGCACGCGCCCTTCGGCCGCCCCGTGGTGCCGGACGTGTAGCAGAGCACGGCGAGCTCGTCCGGCCCCACGTCGGCGGGCGTGGTGGGCGGGTGCTCCGCGATCGCCGCGGCCACCGCGGGGTCGTCGACGAGGAGCTTCGCCCCGGCATCCGCGGTGAGGTCGGCCACCTCGCGCGGCGTGGCGTTCGTGTGCAGGGGCAGGGTCACGGCGCCGATCGCCAGGGCGCCGAGGTGCAGGTCGAGGAACACCAGCTCCTTGTCGAGCTTCACGGCCACGACATCGCCCTTCGCGACACCGCGCCCCCGCAACCACCCCGCGGCCCGCAGCGCGCGGACCTCGAGGTCGCCATAGGTCACGGTCGTGCCCTCGTACGTCACCGCGGGCGCTTTCGGCGTCCAACGGCCCACCAACGTCGCGAACACCGACACGTGACCTCCGCGCGAAGCCTACCCGCATCGCATCCCGGATGGCATCATGCGCGACGTGGACCTGGAGCTTCCCGAACGGTACGAGCTCGCGGACGACCCGTTGCTCGGTCAGGGCGGCATGGGGCGCGTCCTCCGGGCGCGCGACCGCGTGCTCGACCTGCCGGTCGCCATCAAGGTCGTGCGGCCCGAGCTCGCGGCCGATCCGCGCTTCCGCAAGCTGTTCGACCTCGAGGTGCGCGTCTCGGCGCGCTTCACCCACCCGCACATCGTGCCGCTGCACGATCACGGCGAGCTCGCCGACGGCACGCCGTTCCTCGGCCTCGCCCTGGCCGACGCGGGCAGCTTCAAGACGCTCAACGACTCCAATCCCACCGACTGGAACGAGCTGCTCCGCCTGTTCCTCGAGCTGCTCGACGCGCTGGCGCACCTCCACGCCTGGGACGTGCTCCACCGCGACCTGAAGCCCGAGAACGTGCTGCTGTTCACGGGCGACGACGGCCGGATCCACGTGTGGCTCGCGGATCTCGGCCTCGCGAACGCGAGCCTCGCCCTCGCCAAGCGCAAGGGCCGCCGCGAGGGCACGCCCGGCTACATGGCGCCCGAGCAGTTCATGGGCCTGCCGCGCGAGTACGGCCCCTACACCGACATCTACGCGCTCGGCGTGTTGATCTGGGAGCTCGTGACCGGCGATCTGCCGTTCGAGCACCACCTCACGTCCGCCAACGCGCAGCTCCCGACGCTCGAGCCCCGCGAGGGCCTGCTCGTGCCGCGCGATCTGGCGCTCGTGCTCAAGAACTGCCTCGATCCCGAGCCGCTCTCCCGGTACGACCTCGTGGCCGATCTCCGCACCGAGCTGCTCGCGCTCGGGCCGCCCGACACGGCGCGCGGCGGCTTCGACGGCCCGGAGGAGCGGGTCGGCACGGTCGCGAAGGACGCGGGCACGCCCGGTGTGAAGGCGAAGACCACCTCGCAGATGCTGATGTCGATGAACGAGGCCGGTCCCGAGACCTCGCCCGGGCTCGACCCCTACGTCCCCGTGTGGAACCGGCCGATCCCGTCGGCCGTCCCGGCCGCGGCGCCACCGCAGGTCGGATTCGGCACGTCGGCGCGCGGCTCGCTGCAGCTGTTCGCGCTCCGCGAGCTGCCTCTCGTGGCGCGCGACGCGTATCGACAGCAGATCTGGGACCAGGCGAAGTCGGTCGCCGCCGACGCCCAGTGCCGGGTGGTGCTGGTCGTGGGCTCGGGCGGCTCCGGCAAGTCGCACCTGTGCGAGAGCGTCGTCCGGTCGCTCCACGAGGGCGGATGGGCCGAGGGGGTCCGGTTCACCCACCAGAACCCGCGCGGCGCCGAAGACGGGTACCAGGGCGCGGCGCGCACGCTGCTGCGGCCGTGGAAGGAGTCGAAGGCATCGCTCGTGTCGCGCCTGCGCCGTCGGCTGGCGCGCGAGCGCGGCGTGCTCGACGCCGCCGTGAAGGAGGAGGCGAGCCTGCTGACGCGCTGGTGCGGGGTCGAGGACGCCGAGTCCGAAGAGCCCGTGCCCCAGGGCCTCGGCCTCCGCGAGGTCTACCGCCACCTCGAGGCGCGCGCCTGGCGGGGGCTCTCGGTGCTGCTCGTCGAAGACGCGCACTGGGCGCTCGACGAGGGAGACGGCCTGTGGCTCGCCGAGTCGCTGCTGCGCGGCGTCGCCATCTCGGGGTGCCTCGCCATCGTCACGCTCCGCAGCGAAGAGCTCGCGCGCAACGCCGAGCTCGCGGCCCGCGTCGCGGCCATGGTCGAGAACGGCGCCACGCGCATCGACCTCGCGCCGCTCGACTTCGACGGCACGCGCGCGCTGCTCGCCGAGAGCCTGTCGCTCGAGCCCGCGCTCGCCGACCAGGTCGCCCAGCGCTGCGAGGGCAACCCGCTGTTCGCGCGCCAGCTGCTGCTCGAGTGGGCGGCGCGCGACTGGCTCGTCTCCACGGGGGGCGGCTTCTCGGTGCGCGACGGCGTCGACACGAGCAAGGTGCTGCCGACGGATGCCGGCGACCTGCTCCAGGCCCGCGTCGAGGGGCTCGCGGAGGCCAGCGGCAACCACCGTCGGTTCCGCGACACCGTGCACATGAGCGCCATGGCCGGTGTCGACGTGCCGCGCGACCTCGTGCTGCTGCTCGCCGGCGACGAGCTCGAGGAGTTCGTCCTCGGCTGTGGGTTGTGGATCGAGCGCGAGGATCGGCTCCGCTTCGGGTCGAACCTCCTGCACCAGGCCGTGCGCGGGCACGCCGAGGAGCGGCGCGACGCGCAGTACCTGCACCGCAGGCTCGGGCGCGCGTGGGCCCGCGTGGGCGAGCTGACCGGCGAGGACGTCGACCTCGCGGTGGGCCGTCACTCCATGGCGGGTCGCGACTTCGAGCTCGCCATCACGCACCTGCTCACGAGCTGCGCCGACAGCTACCGCAAGCGCAACACCCACGAGCTCGTCGAAGCGAGCGGGCTCGCCGTCGAAGCGACGTACCGCGCGCCCGGCATCGCGGATCGCGCCGGCTGGGCGGCCCTGTGGCGCGGGCGCGGCTTCCAGATGCGCGGCGAGGTCGACCACGCGGCCGAGCACTTCCGGCGCGCCGTCGAAGCGCTGAAGGGCCGCGGCGACCTCGGCGGGATGGCCCAGGCCCAGGTCGGGCTCGCGTGGGCGCTGCTCCAGATGGGCAAGCTCGAGCAGTGCGACGAGGCATACGGAGAGGCCCTCGCCACGGCCCGCGACGCGAACGACATGCGCACCGAGGTCGAGGTGGTGCAGGGCCGCGCTTGGCTCGAGCAGCAGAAGCGGAACTTCGACGGCGCCGAGATCCTGTTCACGCGCGCGAGCAACAGCTGGCGAAAGGTCGGCGAGGAGCGCGGCATCGGCGAGGCCCTGCGCGGCCAGGCGTTCGTGTCGATGCGGCGCGGCGAGTTCGACGAGGCCGACGAGATCTACGACGAGGCCATCGAGGCGTTCCAGAAGGGCGACGACCTCCTCGGCACGGCGTGGTGCCTCATCGGCAAGGGCATCGTGAAGCGCCAGCGCTGCCGCTTCGACGAGGCCTTCGAGGACTTCACCAGCGCGCTGTCGATCGCCGAGGAGCTCGGTGCGACCGAGATCGTCATGGAGGCCCGCTACCGCCAGGCCGAGGTGCACCGGCGCCGCGGCGAGGTCGAGCAGGCGGTGCGCATCTACAACGACCACGCGCGCTGGGCGGCTCTGCACAAGAAGCGCGAGGCCGCGATCTTCGCCGAGCTCGGCCTCGCGATGGTCGCGCTGGCGCGCAACGACCTCGACGACCTCTACGAGCGCACCAACGCCGTCAGCCGCTACCTCGCGGGCATGCCGGCGCACTGGCTGTGGGCGACGTACCGGCTCGTGGTGGCGGCCATGCTGGCCCACCGCGGGGACGAGAACCAGACGTACCGGTGGATCTGGTCGGCCTCCGAGCTCGGCATCTCGGACGTGGTCGACGAGGACATCGCGTACCTGCTCACCGACATCACCGCGATCGCCGTGCGCAACGACTGGCGCAACGTGGTGCGCGTCGCGGGCAAGCACGCCCACACCCAGCTCGAGCGGCTGGGAGACCCGGCGGGCGCGGCGTTCGTGAAGGAGCAGATGGACTCGGTCCTGCTGGCCCGATGAGCGCCGTGCTGCTGGCGCTGGTGGCCTGCACCCGCCCCGAGCCCCCGTCTCCGCCGGTGTTCGTGCGGTCGGGGCTCGTGACGGCCGCCGGGGAGGGGCGGACGCTCGCCGACGGGCGGCGGTTCGAGGCGCGGGCCTGGGCACCGGGCGATCGGGTGGGTGGGGACGTGGCGCCCCGCGTGGCGGAGTGCACGGCCCTCGCCGAGGTCGGGCTCGGCGACCTCACGCAGCTCGTGGCGCGCGGGATCAGCGCGCCCGACACGGCGCTGGCGTTCGACGGGGACGGCGGGAGGCTCGCGGTGGGCACCTACCTCGGCGAGATCCTCGTGCTGGACGGGTGGACCGGCGAGGTGCGCGCGCGCCGCCGCGTCGCGGAGTCCGCGATCAAGCGGGTCGCGTGGAGCCCCGACGGGCGCGAGCTGTACGCGGTGGAGCAGTCCGTCGACGGGCTGCTGCGCGCGCTCGACCCCGAGACGCTCGACGACCGGGCGACCTTCCGCATGGCCGACGACCTCGAGAGCTCCGCGCCGCCGGGCCCGGACGACGTGTACGGCCTGTACACGCTTCCGGGCGCGTACGGCCTCGACATCGGCGACGACGGCACGCTCGTGCTCGTCGGCGCACACGGCTGGGACGCGCCCGAGGGCCGGCGGAACCGCTCGCGGGTGTGGCGCCTGGCCCGCACCGACGTGGGCTTCGACGTGGTGGCTGCCTGGCCCGAGGCCCCCGCCGACGCCACGTTCCTCGCGCTCGCTGCAGAGGGCGGTCGCGTCGCGGTGTCCGTGAGCCGGTCCGCCGGAGGGCCCGACCCGGTGGGCATCCCCGTGGGTGGCGTCGCGGTGCTCGACCGGGCGACCCTCGTCCCGACTGCCGCGCTGCGTCCCGAGCCGCTCCAGCCGTGGTTCGACCGGGCGTTCGTCTGGGAGGCCATCGGGCTGCACGGCGACCGCACCACGCTCGGGCTCGCCGACGGCCGCGTGTGGCGCCCCGACCGCGTCCGCGAGCTCGGCACGCCGCTCCTCGCGGGCGACGTCCCCATCGCCGCGACGCTCGGGCACCTCGTCGACGCGGGCGACGTGGTCCTCGCGATCACGAGCGGCACGTCGATCCCGTACAGCGCGAGCCGCCCGGACCTGCAGCCCCCCGAGGCGCACCCGCAGGAGGACACGCTCTTCGCGCTCGATCCCACCACCCTCGCGACGCTGTGGACGTGGCGGGGCGAAGAGGCGCTGCACGGCCTCACGGTCCGCGATCGCTGGGTCGCCGTGGGCGTGGGCCCGAAGCCCGGGCACGACGAGCCCGATCGATACGGGGTCCTCGTGCTCGACCGGACGCGCGGGGGCAGCGGGGTCGAGCGGATCGCCGCGAGCTGTGGAACCGGTCAGCCGGTGTTCTTCCGGACCGCGATCGCCCCCGACGGGCGGCTCGCGGTCGCCTCGTTCCCGCGGAAGGCGGGCGACGCGGTCGTGGGGGAATACCGGGTGACCCTGTTCCTATGATCCCGTTCCTCCTCGCCTGCGCCCCTCCCGTCCTCGAGATCGAGGCTTCGCGCGACGCCAGCGGCGCCGTGGTCGAGGCGACGATCCCGCTCGACCGCGTCGAGGTGCAGGACGCCTCCGGAGCCGTCGTGGTGGCGCGCCACGTCACGCCCCCCTCCGAGCGGGCGTCGGTGCGTGCGCCGCTGCCGCCGGGGGCGTACGAGGTGGTGGCCACCGGGGGCGGCCAGAGCGCGCGCACCGCACTCGAGGTCCCGGATTCCGGGCCCTTCGCGCTTCACGTCGAGGCTCCGCTCGGCCAGGACGCCCTGCCGGCCGGCATGCCCGTCGACGTGCCCGTGGGCACGGCGGTCCGCGTGGGGCTCGTGGTGACCGCGCAGCGCGACCTGGCGCTGCACTGGGCGCTCGGCGCGGAGACCGGGGAGCGCGCGATGGTCGCGGGCGAGCGGGCCGTGCTCACGGTCGATCTCGGCGAGCATCCCGTCGAGGGCCGCGTGTGGGCGGGGGCTTTCGAGGTCCCCGTGCGTGTGGAGCCCCGGCCGCTGGCGGTCGCGGAGGCCCGGGAGCGGCTCGCCCTCGTCGGGGTCGCGCTGCCGGCGCGCGGCGACGGCTCCATCGATCGCACCGCGCCAGTCGGGCGGATCCAGCTCGCCGCTCCGTGGTGGGACGCCTTCCTCGACCGGTTCCACCTCGGGTTCCGGCCGCGGGACGACCAGGCGCCGCGCACGTACGTCGCCGCGACGCTCGCGAACCGCTCGGACCGCCCGATCAACGCGGTCGTGACGGCCCGCGTGCTCCACGAGGGCGTGCCGCACCCGGCGTTCCGGCCCCGGCTGCGGGATGCCGTCGACCTCGACACCGTGCGACGCCTGGTGCGCGTGCCGCCCGGCGAGCCCGTGTCGGCCGCGCTCCCGGTGTACGTCGACCGCGCCGCGATCCCCGGTCCGCTCGAGGCCGAGGTCGAGCTGTCCGTCCGCGCGCTCGGCAGCTCCGACGTGCTGCACGAGGCGCGGCTCCCGCTGGTCGTCGAGCGCGGCACCCCGTGGGCCTCGGCGGCGCTGGTGCTCGGGGGCGTGGGGATGCTGCTCGGCTGGCTCGGCATCGCGGGCGGGCTGTCGCGCTGGCTCGGCCGCTCGACGGGCCAGCTCACGACGGTGGCGGTGTTCGGTAGCCTGTCGTTCACGGTGGGGGCCGCCAGCCAGGTGCTCGGGCTGGGCCTCTCCAGCGTGCTGGGCCCGTTCGCGCCCTTCGTGCTCGGGCTCGCCGACGACGCCGTGCGGATGAGCCTCGTGGCGGCGCTGCTCGCGCTCGTGCCGCGCGTCGGGGTCTTCGCGCTGGCGACGCTGGTGGGCTGGCTGATGCGGGCGCTCGCGCTCGGCGCGGTGCACCCGGTCGACGCGCTGTACCTGGGCAACACCGTGTTCCTCACCGAGCTCGCGCTGTTCGCGACGGGCGTGACCCGGTCGGACCGCTGGCTCGACGGGCCGGGATGGCTCGCCTGGGCGCGGCTCGCGGGCGGGTTGGCCGTGCCCAACGCGCTGGCCACGGGCGTCGCGCTGGCCGTGTCGGTCGTGCTGTACCGGCTGTACTACGCGGAGTGGTACGTCGCGGCGACGGTGCTCGGCCCGGGGCTGTTGTACGCGGCCATCGGGTGCGCGCTGGCCGTGCCGTTCGCGCGCTCGCTGCGGAGGGTCGGTTGAGCACCCTGCGCGCCGACGGGCTCCGGTGGACGTGGGCCGACGGAACGCGCGGTCTCGACGGCGTGGATCTCGTGGTGCGGCCCGGGGAGCGCGTGCTGCTCACGGGTCCGTCGGGCTGCGGGAAGAGCACGCTCGTGCGCCTCGCGGCGGGCCTGCTCCAGCAGCACGGGCTCGGGCGGGCGGAAGGTCGCCTCGAGGTCGCGGGGCGGGACCCGGCGGGCTGGACGGGCGCCGAGCGCGCCCGGAACGTGGGCGTCGTGTTCCAGCAGCCCGGAGACCAGCTCGTGACGGGCTCCGTGGGGGACGAGGTGCGCTTCGCGCCCGCCTCCGTCGGCGTCTCGGTGGACGTGGAGGCTCAGCTCGCGCGGGTCGGGCTCGGGCTCGACGACGCGCGGGACCCGCGGCGGCTGTCGGGCGGCCAGCAGCAGCGCCTCGTGGTGGCGGCGGGGCTCGGGTGCGGGGCGGGGCTGCTGCTCCTCGACGAGCCGCTCGCGCACCTCGATCCGCTCGGCGGCCGCGCGCTCCTCGCGGCGCTAGACGAGCTGGCGCGCTCGGGCCACGCGGTGCTGCTCGTGGAGCACCGGCTCGACGCGACGCTCGAGTGGGCGGATCGCGTGGTCGTGCTGCGGGAGGGGCGCGTGGCGTTCGACGGCGCCGACCCGCCGGACGCGCTGCTCGCCGGGGACGGCCTGCAGGTGCCCCCGCTGCGCCGGATCGCCGCTGCGGGAGGGCTGTCGGGGCCGGTGCGCTGGGAGGCTCCGGAGGCGGGGGCGCCCGTGCTGACGCGCCCCGCGGGGCCGCTGGAGCGCGACGGACGCGTGCTGTGCGCGCTCCCGGAGCTCGTGGTCGGCGCGGGGGAGCGGGTGGCCGTGGTGGGGCCGAACGGCGTGGGGAAGTCGACGTTGCTCGACGACCTCGCGAGGGCGCCGGGTGCAGTGCACGTCCCGCAGGATCCCGACCTCTCGCTCTTCTGCACGACCGTCGCGGAGGAGCTCGCCTATGGTCCCGCCGAGCGCGGCGCGAGCCCGGTGGTGGGCCTCGCGGACTTCGGTCTCGACGGGCTGGAGGCGCGGTCGCCGCACGGGCTGTCGCGGGGGCAGCGCCTGCGCCTCGCGGTCGCGGCGGCCACGGCGATCGGGCCGCGGATCCTGCTCCTCGACGAGCCGACCGCCGGCCAGCACAGCGATGCCGTCGACGCGACGCTCGCCGCAGCGTGCCGCGCGGTGGACGGGGCGGTGGTGTTCGCGACGCACGACGTCGAGCTCGCGCTGCGCTGGGCCACGCGCGTCTGGATGCTCGGCCCGGACGGGCTCGTCGCCGACGGACCTCCCCACGAGGCCCTGCTGCACGGGCCCTTGCCCGCCCTCCAGCGCGAGCAGGCCGCCCGGGGTTGGCCCCTCGCGGACGTGGAGCGCCAGCTCGGGTCGGCAGGGGACGGGCCGGTCGGGTCGGGTCGCGAGGAGGGTCGGGTGGAGCCGCGCCCCGAGCCCGTGGAGCCGGGAGCGGCGGAGCCGTGGCTGGGGCCGGCGGGTGGGATGGCCGCCGTCCTCGGGGTCGGGCTGTTGGCGGTGCTGCTGGACGGGGCCGCCCTGCTCGGGTTGCTCGGCGCGGCGTGCCTCGGCGTGCTTCTGACGCGCCGGCTGGCGCCCGGGGTGCGTGGGCGCATCGCGCTCGGCGTGGCCGCCGTGGTGTGGAGCACGATGGTCTCCCAGGGCCTGTTCTACGGGGACCTCCCGCGGACGGCCGCGATTCGCGTCGGTCCCGTCGCGCTCTGGTGGGAGGGGCTCGCGTGGGGCGCCGTGCAGAGCGCGCGCCTCGTGGCCGTCAGCAGCGCGGGGCTGGCGCTGGCGCTGACCTTCACGCCCGACCGGCTGCTCGGGGCGCTGCGGAGGCTGCGGGTGCCGGGGGGCCTGGCGTTCCTCGCGGTGACCGCGCTGCGCTTCGTGCCGGTCGTCGCCTCGGAGTGGTGGACCGTGCGCACGGCCCGCGCCCGTCGCGGTCGCCCGCTGTCGGCGCGCGGACCGGCGGCCTGGGTGACGACCGAGCTCGCGATGCTGCGGCCTCTCGTGGTGCGGGCGCTGCGCCGGGCCCGCGTGCTCGCCGAGAGCCTCGACAGCCGCGGGTTCGACGCGACCGCGAGCACGGTGGCACCGGAGCCGATCCCCACGCGCGACGGGCTCGTGGCGGCGGGCTTCTCGGGGCTCGTCGCGGCGGTGGGCGCGCTGCAGGCGATCTACGCGCTGTACCTGTGGGACCTGTACCGGCACCCGTCGCTCGCGGGGCTGTATGCGTGGGTGCGGGTGTGGTTGTAGCGCTCGCCCTGTGCGCCGCGGCCGCAGAGCCCGAGGAGGTCGTGGTGGTCGTGGCCCCCGACGCCGAGGCGTCGAGCCCTGCCGCCGTGACGACCATCGCGGTGGACGAGCGGATCCCCGAATCGGCCGATCTCGCCGCAGTGGTCGGCCAGGCGAGCGGCGTGGCGGTCACCCGGCTGGGCGGTCTCGGCGACTGGGCCAGCGTCTCGATCCGCGGCTCGACCGGGCGTCAGGTCGAGGTGCACCTCGACGGGGTGCCGCTCAACCCCGACGGGTTCGGCGCGGTGGACCTCTCGGAGCTCCCGCTGCGGAGCTTCGAGCGCGTCGAGGTGTGGCGGGGCAACGCGCCCGTCGCGCTCGGCGGGACCGCGATGGGCGGCGCCGTGAACCTCGTGACCGGGGACGGCGACGCGACGGCCATGGCGGCCAGCGCGGGGAGCTGGACCACGGGCCGCGTGCGGGGCCTCGTCTCGCGGCCGACGGCGTGGGGCGATGTGTGGGGCGCGGTGCAGGTGCTGTCGACGGTCGGCGACTACCCGTACCTCGACGACCGCGGCACCCGGTTCGACGCCGACGACGACCGCGTGCTCGCGCGGGCCAACAACGACACCCGGATCGGGTCGGCCATGCTGCGGGCCCGGTGGCAGCGGGGCCGCTGGCGCCTCACCCTGCTGGATGCCGCGCTGGGCCGCGAGGAGGGCGTGCCGGGGTTCGTGGGGGCGCCGACCGAGGCGGTGCGGTACGGCGCGGCGCAGAACCTCGGCGTGGCGCAGCTCGACGTGGGCGGCGAAATCCCGGTGCGGGCGCGGGTCCACGTGCGCAACCGCGCCGAGACGCTGCGCGACCCGGGCGGCGAGCTCGGCGTCGGCACCGAGCGGTACGCGACGACCCGCGTGGGGGTCGACCTGCAGTCGAGTTGGGCGTCGGGCCCGGTGTGGCGCATCGACGCCGCGGCCTCCGCGGCGCTCGACGTGTTCGGCGACACCGGCAGCCGGTCGGTGGCGCGGGCCCAGCTGGGCGGCGAGGCGTGGGGGCCGGGCCGGCGCTGGATGTTGGCACCCGTGGTGAGCGCCGTTCGGCTCGACACGCGCGGCGACACGCAGACCACGAAGGGCGCCGTGCTGCCGCGGGCCGGCGCGCTGTGGCGCGTCGGGGGGCCCGTGTCGGTGCGGGCGAATGCCGGTCTGTACTTCCGTCCGCCCGATCCCACCGAGCTGTTCGGCGACCGCGGGGCCTTCGCGGGACGCCCGGGGCTGCGGCCCGAGCAGGGTGTGCAGGTGGACGTCGGGGTCCGTGTGGACGCCGCGGATGCCGTGCTCGAGCTCGGCGGGTTCCAGTCGAGCTCCACCGATCTCATCGTGTACGTGCAGAACGCGCAGCAGGTCGCCGTGCCGACGAACCTCGGGAAGACCGTCGTGCGCGGCGTCGAAGCGGCCTTCACCCTGCGCGCGGTGCGGTGGCTCGACTGGCAGACGAATGCCACGGCGATGCAGTCGGTGAACCTCGCCGAGCCGTACGTGGGCAACGAGCTGCCGCGCATCCCGCGCGTCCAGATCGACCAGCGCACGGCCTTCCTGCGCGGTTCGGCGCGCGTCGGGCACACCTTCGCGTTCACCGATGGCGTGTGGACCGATGCGGCCAACGTGAATCGCCAGGCGCCACGGCCGATCCACGGGTTGTTCGGCCGCTTCCCGCTGGGCGGGGGCTTCGCGCTCGATGCAGACGTGTTGAACCTGCTCGACACCACGACGCAGCGCGTGCGGGCGAATCCGCTCGATCCGGGGTCGCCGCGCGTCGACACCGCGATCGCGGACTTCGTGGGTTACCCCCTGCCCGGACGCACCGTCCTGTTGACGGTCCGCTTCGAGGAGGCCCGGTGATCGCGCTGCTGCTCTTCGCCTGTCGGCCCGAGCCCACCTGCGATCCCGCGTGGGTGCCGCCGGAGGCGGCCTCGTTCGTCGCCGTGCTGTCGGACTTCACGGTGGGCGAGGTGGCGTTCGGCTCGTC
Organism: Alphaproteobacteria bacterium; assembly: GCA_020632875.1. Classification (GTDB taxonomy): domain Bacteria; phylum Myxococcota_A; class UBA796; order UBA796; genus JACKEQ01. The sequence continues at coordinate 158,847 of JACKET010000003.1, read as the reverse complement.
GCTCGGAGAGGTGGGCGAATCGGTGCTCGCGGTGTCCGGCGACACCCTCGTGCGCCCGGTCGACGGCGTGGTGTACGTCGTCGAGCGCGGCACGGTCGACGCGGTGACCGCGATCGACCGGGCGGATCCGGGCGTTCCGCTGTGGCAGACCGCGCTGCCTCAGGGCGCCAACGCGCACGACCTCGTGGGGTTCGACGGCCGCCTGTGGGTCCCGTGCCAGGGCACCCCCGAGGTGCTCGTGCTCGACCCGGCGGATGGCGCGGTGCTCTCGCGCATCGACCTCGCCTCGCTCGGCGAGGGCGACGGGAACCCCGATCTCGACGCCGCGGTGGTCGTCGCGGGCCGCCTGTTCGTCGCGGCGCAGCAGCTCCACGACGACCCCGAGGTGCCCGGCATCCTCTTCGAGAGCGACGGCGGGCTGCTGGTCGAGCTCGATGCCGCGGGGGGCGTCGCGGCGACGTTCCCGGTCGGTCCGAACCCCCGCATCGAAGCGCTCGGAGACCACGAGATCGCGGTGATGACGGGCCTCTTCCAGTTCCCGGGCGCGTCGGAGTCCCGCGTCGACGACGACCGACTGCAGGTGTTCGACGTGGTGACCGGCGTGCTGGGGCCGGTCCGGTACGCGGGCGACGGCGAGGACTTCTTCGCGGCGGCGTCGGCCGGCGACCACCTCGTGCTGCTCACGGTCGACTCGAGCGCGAGCAGCCGGGTGCACTGCCTCGACATGCGGTCCGACGGGCAGGGCGAGTTCCGGTTCCCCACGGGCTGGGCGTACACCGCGTCCCGCCTGCTCGACGACCGGGTCGTGGTGGGCGACCGCGCGCAGCCCGACGCCCCCCTCGGCGCGTCGACCTTCACGATCGACCCGGCGAGCTGCGAGCCGCTGCGGGGCGGGCCGAGCTGCACGACCCTCGACCCCTACGACCTCGCCGCCCTCTGACGACCGACGCAGGCGCGGCGTTCGGCCCTCTCCGCGCCAGGTCGACCGGAGGGTGCGGCCGCAGGCCGCAGTCGCGCAGCGACCGAGCGCAAGCGAGCCCGGAGGGGGACCGCCGGGCGCCGCACGCGGAGCGTGCGGGGCGCGGGGCGCCCATCCAGAAGCTACGTTATGGGGGCGCGGACGCTGGAGGCGCACATGACCCGTTGGCTCCCCATCCTGGCTCTTGCGGCCGGCTGCACCGGCACCGCGCCGCCGGACTTCCGCGGCGAGGACATGGAGGACTACTTCCCGTGGGCCGGGAACGTCGGCTACCAGTGGCAGTTCGTGAACGAAGACGTGACGCTGACGTACCGGATGCTCGGCGAGATCGTGAACGAAGAGCTGATCGACGACACGCGGCGGTTCACGGTCGAGTACGTGAAAGACTGCATCGGCGACGACCCCACGTGCGTCGAGGGCGAGCCCATCCGCAGCATGACCTGGTCGCTCCAGGGCAACCTGGGCGTCCACCTGCACCGGGTCGAGACCGACGCCGGCGAGCTCGTGTTCGAGCCGAGCCTGCGGTTCATCGACCGCTACATGAAGCGCGCCGACGTCACGACCTCCGAGGCGGGCGGCAACACGTACACGTCGACCCTCGAAGAGTTCGGCGACTGCCCCGTCCTGCTCGACTGGACCGGCTGCGCGAAGATCGTGGTCACGTCGTCGGGCGGTCCCGACCAGGTCACCGGCACGTACTGGGTGATCAACGACTTCGCGATCGTCGGGGCCCTCTGGGACGACGGCGGTCTTCAGACGTGGAAGCTCTCGAACCACGTTCCGCTCGAATAGCGCGGCGCCTGTCGCGTCAGGAACCCGATGACGCCGGGCGGGGTTGTAGTAGCCTTGGCCCGGCCACAGACGGGAGACCTGCATGTTCATGTTGCTCGCGCTGCTGGCCGGCTGTCAGCACGACGTGAATCTCCGCGTGCTCCGGCCGGCCGACGTCACGTTGCCAGCCGACGTGCAGCGCATCGCGGTGCTCAATCGATCCCGGCCCGGGAACACGGGGCAGGGCGTGCTCGACACGATCGAGGGCATCGTCACGGGCGAGGCTCCGGGAATGGACCGCGAGGGCTCGACGGCCGCCGTGCACGGCGTGGTCGACGTGCTGCGCGACAGTCCCCGGTTCGACGCCGCCATCCCGCTGGTCGACCAGAGCCGGTTCCCGTCCGACATCTTCGACAAGCCGCTGACCCGCAGCCAGGTCAAGCAGATCTGCCGGCAGAACCAGTGTGACGCGCTCGTCGCGCTCGACGCTTTCGACACCGACTCCGTCGTGAGCTTCAGCTCGCACACGCAGACCGAGACCGACGACCACGGGCGCGAGATCAACGTGGTCGTGCACGATGCCGTGCGCGACACGCGCGTCGTCACGTCGTGGCGGCTGTACTACGCGAAAGACGGCACCGTGCTCGACGAGGTGCGCGACTACAGCAACGGCCGTTCGTGGTCCGCCACGGGCCGCACCCGGGCCGCGGCCGCCGCTTCGCTCGCGAATCCCTACGACACCGCGCGCGTCGTCGGCAGCACGACGGGGCGCGTCTACGGCCAGCGCATCGCGCCGCTCTACGTGTGGGTCGACCGCATCTACTACGGCGGCAGCGACCCGCGCTTCAAAGAGGCGAAGCGCCACGCCAAGGCGAACGACTGGAAGGGCGCGAAGAGGATCTGGGAGAAGATGGTCAAGGACGACAAGCGCCGGGTGCGGGGCAAGGCCCTGTACAACCTGGCGTTGATCGCCGAGATCGACGGTGACCTGTTCGAGGCGCGCCGGCTCGCGAAGAAGGCCGCCGTGCAGCTCGCGAACGGGCAGTCCCGGTCGTACGTGCGCATCCTCGACCGCCGCATCGCCGACGAGCAGCGGCTGAACGCCCAGATGGCGCCGCCCCCGCCGCCCGCCCCGAAGCCCGGCCGCCCCGTGCACCCGGCCGAGCGCGACGAGCCGCTCGCCCTGCCCGCGGATACGCCAGAGCCGAAGCCGAAGCCGGCTCCGCAGCCTGCGCCGATGACCCGGCCGCAGCCGAAACCACCGATGGAGCGTCCGAGATGACGATGGCCCGCGCGCTGCGCGACCGTCTGGGAGACCACGCCGACGCCGCCATCGCCGAGATCGCGCGATGGTCGACCTCGCCCGAGACCAGCCGGTGGCACGCGCTGATCGAGAAGATGACCGAAGAGGGCCGCTACGACGAGCTCGCCGACGCCTTCTCGCAGGTCCTGCCGTTCGGCACGGGCGGGCGCCGCGGTGCCGTCGGGGTCGGCCCGAACCGCTTCAACCCGTGGACCCTCGGCACCTCCGTCGAAGGCCACGTGCGCTACCTGCGACGGCGGTTCGGCGACGGGCCGTTCGACGTGGTGATCACGTACGACGTCCGCCGGTTCGACGACGTCCGCGACCGCTACCCGAAGGGCGTGCCGAGCCCGCTCGACGGGATGACGAGCCGCACGCTGGCCGAGCTGGCGGCCCGCGTCTACGCGGCCCACGGCATCACGGCCTGGATCCAGCCCCGGTCGTCGCGCACGTTCTTCGCCACGCCCGAGCTGTCGTTCCTGATCCGTCGGCTCGGTGCGAAGGGCGGGCTGAACGTGAGCGCGTCCCACAATCCGCCCGACGACAACGGCGGAAAGATCTACGACGAGCACGGCGGCCAGCTGGTGCCGCCCGACGACCAGGAGCTGCTCGACGAGGTGACCGGCATCCGCGACTACACGGCCCTGTCGTGGGAGGAAGCGGAGCCTCGCCTGAAGTGGCTGACCGAAGACCATCACCGCGAATACGTCGAATCGGTGGTCGCCGAGTGTCCGCCGGGGCCGCGGCTGCCGGTCGCGTACACCGCGCTCCACGGGGCCGGCCGGGTGCACGAGGTGCTCGCCGGGGCGGGCTTCCGCGTGCGTCGCATCGACACGCAGATGGCGCCCGACGGCTCGTTCCCGACGGTGCCGGGTGCCGTCGCGAACCCCGAGCGGCCCGAGGTCTTCGAGCACGGTCTCGCCCAGCTCGACGACGAGGTGCTGCTGTTCGCGACCGACCCCGACGCCGACCGCATCGGCGTGATGGTGAAGCACGACGACCGGTGGGTGTTCCTGAACGGCAACCAGATCGCGGCGCTCGTCACCGACGCGGTGCTCCAGCGCTGGTCGCACGCGAGGCGACCGCTGGTCGTGCTCACCGAGGTGACCTCGACGCTCGTGTCCCGCGTGGCGCGCTCGCACGAGGCCGTGGTGCGCGACGATCTGCTCGTGGGCTTCAAGTACGTCGCCGACGTGATGAACCACCTGACGCCCGACGGCCCACGGTTCGCCCTGGGTGCCGAGGAGTCGCACGGTCTTCTGGTCTCCGAGACGATGCGCGACAAGGACTCGGGCGGCGGGGCGCTCTGGCTCGCGGTCGCCGCGGCCGAAGCGGCCGCCGAGGGGCGCACGCTGGTCGACGTGCTGTCGGACTTCGACGTGGTCTACGGCCCGGTCCGCAACGGCCAGGTGCCGAAGACCTTCGAGGGCGTGTCGGGGCGCGCGGCGATGGCGTCGCTGCTCGACGGGCTGCGCACGTCGCCGCCCGAGACCCTGGCGGGCCGGCAGGTGACGGCGTTCTTCGACCACCGCGACGAGGCCGGTGTGCACGGGCCCATCCGCTCGGCGTCCGACCACTCGGCGCGCAACGTGCTGGTGTTCCACCTCGCGGGGCGCAACGGCGACGACGGCGCGCGGGCGATCTTCCGCCCGAGCGGCACCGAGCCGAAGCTCAAGGTGTACGCCGAGGTCTCGGGGCCGCCGGGCTACCCGGGCCGGGCGCTCGACAAGCAGCTCGCCGAGCTCGAGGCGGCGCTGAAGGCGATGCTCTGACGGGTGCTACCGGGTGCGGCGGCGTCGCGCGAGGGGCACGGCGAGCAGCGCGAAGAACAGCGGCATCGCCGCGGAGCTGCCCGCGCTGAACCGGCGCTGGGCGTTCATCGCGACGCAGGACAGGCAGTCGCCGCCGCCGCTGCCGCCGCTGCCATCGGACTCGGCCGTGATGCGCACGATGTCGGGCGCCGAGACGTTGCCCGCGGTGTCTTCGACGATCAGCTCGACGCTGTAGACGCCCGCGAGATCGGCCGTGAACCGGGGGAGGGGGCTGAACGGGTCGTCGAGCGTGGCGCCGCTGCCGACGGGGCCGTCGACGATGGTCCAGTCGTAGGAGAGCGGGTCGCTGTCGGGGTCGTAGCTGTTGGAGCCGTTGAGCTGGACGGAGTCGCCCTCGGTGACGTACTGGTCGGACCCGGCGTTGGCGACGGGCACCTCGTTCGGCTCGTCGACGGTGATGGTGACGCTGTCGGACGAGGAGAGCTGGCCGTCGTCGACCGTGAGCTGGACGGCGTAGGTGCCGGGTGCATCGGCGAAGAACTGGGCGTCGACGCGGGTGTCGTTGATGATCGCGCCGCTCCAGCCGGGCGGGTTGCTGGTCATGACCCAGAGGTAGTTCAGCGTGTCGCCGTCGGGATCGACGCTGCCCGAGCCGTCGAGCTCGATGACGGCACCCGTGAGGCTGGTCTGGTCGATGCCCGCATCGGCGGTGGGCGCGTTGTTGGGCAGCGGCACGTCGGTATCCGGCACGTCGGTGTCGTCGGTGTCGAGCACGTCGGTGTCGGTGTCGAGATCGGGGTCGGTCGGGATCAGGTCGGTGTCGCCGAGCGCCGTGAGCCCGGTGGAGCAGCCTGCCAGCAGCGTTCCGGCTGCGAGAGCGAGGGCAGGGGTGAGGAGCCGCGTCATGTTCTGCACCTTGGAATCGGTCTGAGGGTAGCATGACCCATCGCGATCGGCCCGTTGCAAGCTGTTGCAATGCAGGTTCGGGGGCTCAACGCAGCTCGGGGGGCAGCCGCGAGATCCGGGGGCCGTACTCGACGGGCTCGAGCATGGCGACGCCCACGGCGGGCCACTTGTCGTAGGTCTTGAGGTGCTCGAGGTACCAGACCAGCCCGTGGTCGCGGGTGCTGCCTTCGCCCATCTTCGTCGCGTGGCGCACGGTCGGGGTGTCGCCGGGCACGACGATGCCGAGGTGGGAGATCCAGATCGGGTTCCACGACCGGTCGGCGCGCACGGTGAGCAGCAGGGTGCCGGGTCGGACGCGGCCTGCCGCCGCGATGGCGTCGTCGAGCGACAGCACGTCGAGCTGCATCTGGCCCTTCGGCAGCTCTTCGTCGGTGAGCGCGAACTTGCCGCGGCTTCGCCAGGCATTCCAGGTCGCCTCATCGACGACGCGCTCCATGCGGGTCGGCGTGCCGTAGTCGGCGGTCGTGTCGCGCACCCAGCCCCGCGCGATGGCGTGCGGGATCCACTGCAGCTCCATGAAGTGGTTGCGCCGGGCGTAGTCGATCTCGCCTTCGTCGTATCGCAGCGCCAGCCGCACCTCTGCCGCGTGGTCGGGGTCGCCGCCGAGCGACAGGGCCAGCACCTCCTCGACGAACGTGAGGCAGTCGTACGCGTCGTAGCGGACGGGTGGATCGCGGTCGACCCCGCGCCCCTCGCCCAGCGGGTCGTTCACGTACGGGTGGCCGAGCATGGACTCGCTGACGCGGTCGATGCGCTCGGCCAGCGGCAGGTTGCGGCTGTCGACGGCCGCCTCGCGAACGGCCTCGGGCAGCGTGCTCTCGCCGGGCCCCGCCCAGGCGTACAGGGCGAGAATCCCGAACATCACGTCGTCAGAGCCCCAGGCGCTTGTTGTAACCGGCGACGCTCTCGTACACGTCGTCGAAGCTGTCTTCGGGCAGGTCGTCGGCGGCGGACGACAGGGCCCGCTCGATGACGTTCTTCAACGCGGAGTTGATGAGCTGGCGGTGCTCGCTCGGCGGACGGCCCGCGAGGTTGTCGAGCAGGTCTTCGGCGGGCAGCTCGCCATTGTCGAGCACCGTGAGGTCGTGCAGCAGCGCCGTGTACTTCGAGGGCGCGCCATCGACGAGCAGCTGCATCTGGGTGCGGCCGCGCCCGGGGCCCGCGGCGTCGTCGAACGCCTCGGCGATGCGGCGGAGCACGTCGTTGCACACCTCGATCTTCTCGAGGGCCTCGCGCTCGCTGAGCACGGGCGCCGAGAACTTCGCTGCGGGCGCCTCGTCGGCCTCGATGACCTGGTTCGGCATCTCGGCTGCGTCGGTGACGTCGACCTTGTCGAGGTTGTGCAGCTCGGTGGAGAACCCGCCTTCGCCCGCACCGCGGTCGTTCTCGTGGTCTTCGAAGAACGCCATGTCTTCGTCGGAGATGTGCTCGCCGGTGTCGAGCCAGCGCGCGATCTCTTCGGGGGACGCGGGCTCGCCGCCCTCTTCTTCGGGGGGAGGCTCGTCGAGCAGGCTGGGATCGAGCTCGCCGTCGTCTTCGAGGTCGGGCGGGGGCACGGCGGGCTCGGGGCGGAGCGTGGGCTCTTCGTCGAGCAGGGGATCTTCGGGGGGCGCGGGATCGACGACGGGTGCCAGCTCTTCGACGGTCTCGGCCTCTTCGTACGTGTCGGGGTCGATCGGCGGGATGGCGTCGAGCGCAACGGGCTCTTCGATGGGATCGGGCTCGTCGGGCGGCGCCGGATCGTCGAAGGGGGCGGGCTCGTCGAGCACCACGGGCTCTTCGGGGATCTCGGGCTCTTCGACGAGCTCGGGCTCGTCGAGCACCACGGGCTCTTCGATGGGCTCGACGTCGACCTCGGGGAGCGGCTCGATGTCACCGGTGTCGAGCTCGACCGTGGCGAACTCTTCGGGATCGCCGACCTTGGAGAGGGCCCCGGAGTCGAGCATGCCCGCGATGATCGCGCGGCCGCCCCACCACTCGACGGGCGACCGCTCGATGAGCTGGGTGATCGAGATCTCGTCGTCGCCGAGCGCCATCAGGATGGCGGTCTCGACGTCGTCGCGCGCGCCGGCGGGGCCCTGGGTGAGCAGGGTCTCGGGCGGGTGGCGCCGCGCCAGGTCGGCATCCTTGCAGGCCGAGTCGATCAGGCGGGCCGCGTTGTGCCCCATCTGCATGTTGTCGACGAACACGCCCGCCATGGGCTCGAAGTCGGGCGGCGTCTCGGAGGCCAGGAACGCGACCAGGTTGTCGCGGAACCGCTCGAACAGGATGGGCTCGATGACGCTGTTGTCGACCTCGTCGAGCAGGATGCCGAACACCGACTGGCCGGCGTCGGCCACCTTGGTGAGCGCCGTGAGCCGGATCTCGGCGAGCGCGTCGGCCATGCGCACGCGGCGCAGGAGCAGGAAATCGTCGTCGGGACGCACGGCGCCGATGATGTCGCCGTTCATCAGGAACACCTCGAGCGTGGTGCTCTCCGATTCGGACACCAGGCAGCCGGTGGAGCGCTGGGCGACCTGTTTCAGCAGCTCCTTGGTGGCGGCGCTTTTCCGAGCTGTCGTACTCACGACCTTCCTTGGACCCGACCGATGGCGTCCTACGCTAGCGAAGGGGGCCGGAGGGGGTCAAGCGCCGGACCCCATCCGGCCGGCTCGGCGATCGCGGCCCCTGCGGCGGCCGTCCGATGGTCCCGCTCTCAGCGCCAGTTCTCTTCGCTCGCGTCCGGGCTGTAGGAGGCCGGCTCGTAGTCGTCGCTGTCGATCGTCGCCGGGCTGCTCGGGGCAGCCGCCGCGACCGGACGCGCATTCGTGATCTCCTGCTGCAGCTCCTGGTACGCGATCCAGTTGGAAACACCCCAACCCACGCACGCCGCCAGGAGGATGCCGTACCCCACCATGGCGCCATTGGAGAGGTCGCGATCGCGCCGCAGCCAGCGGCCCCACCGCGCCGCCATCCCCGGCGGGGCGGCCACGATCGGCTCGTCGAGCGCCGCCATCACGGCCTCGTCGACGGCCGCAGCCATCCGCGCCAGGACCTCGGGCGGCACGGCGAGGGAAGGCGCCGGCGTCACGTCCCGCAGGGCGGCGTCGAGCGTCGCACATTCCTCGCAGCCGTCGAGGTGCTCACCGACGAAGGTGGCTTCGCCGGGAGAGAGCTCGCCGTCCGCGAAGGCGACCAGGCGTTCCTGGACCCAGGAGCAGTGCATTTCCGGACCTCGGGAGGTGAGTGCGTTCATTCTTCCACAACCCGCAGGTCGTCCATCACTTCCATCAGCTGGCCCTTCGCACGCGAGAGGCGGCTCATGACGGTTCCGAGGGCGACGTCGAGCACCTGGGCGATCTCGGCGTACGACAGGTCGTCGTAGTACCGCAGCATCAGGATCTGGCGGTGGTTCTCGGTCAACGCGTCCATCGCGGACAGGATGTGCTCCTGCTTCTCGTTCGAGAAGACGAGATCGACCTGATCGGCGGCGGTGAAGGTGGCCCGCGGCACGGTCTCGAGGATCGCGGTGCGGCGCTTCTTGTCGCGGCGGATGTTGAAGCAGAGGTTGCTCGTGACGCGGAAGAGCCACGCCTTCATCTTGAAGTCGTCTTCGAAGAACCGCTTCTCCCGCATGGCCTTGATGAACACCTCCTGGGTGACATCCGTGGCCTCCTGGTAGTCCTTGAGGACGTAGCAGGCGTGGTGGAAGAGCCGGTCGCGGTACTTGCGGACCACGAGATCGGCGGCAGCGCGACGATCCTTCCGCGCGATGACCTTGATCTCTTCGTCTTCGGGCAGCGCGTTGCCGGAGAGGACTCGAAGTGCGTTCATGCTCACCCCCGTCGGGTTCATCCCGATCGACAGCCAGCAGACGAAAGGGGTCCGCGTTTCTTCGGACCCCTCCTCGGTGATGACACGTCGTGACTCTGGATGACCCCGTCAGACCGCGCTCTTCGCGGCCTTACACGGGACTGACACCGGGTCGCGGCGGATTATTCCCGGTCGCTGCGGGCGCGATCGGAGTAGCCGACGAACCGGGTGTCGGTGTCGACCCCGTGCGCGGCATCGTCGGGCAGCTTGCCGAGGTGCTCGTCGAGCTGCTTCTTGTCGAGGATCTGGCGGCGCATGTGGTGGCGCACCAGGCGGACGTCGTACTTGAGGTCTTCGTTCATCTCATGCCTCCGGCGGCAGCTCGTCGTCGAGGATCGGGGCGGTCTGGCGGTCGACGGGCTTCCACCGGTCTTCGCTGAGCACGGCCGACTCGTCGATCTCGAACTTGCCGGCCGCGATCTCGCGCAGCGCGGTGACGACTTCCTTGTTGTCGTCTTCGTTCATGATCAGGGCGTCGCGGCCCTTCACGAGCTGCTTGGTGCGCTCCGCAGCGACCAGAACCAGGGAGAAGCGGTTTTCGACCTTCTCGAGACAGTCTTCGACCGTGATCCGAGCCATGTGGGAGGTCCTCCGATCCACAAGGGAACGCTCGGACCTAATGGCACGGATGCTGCAAGTCAAGCGCCAGCGTCAGCGCGCTAGCATTCGTCGGTCGGATCGTTCGGAAGAAGGAGGCCGCCCGCGTACAACGTGGCGGCGGATCCGGGATCGCCGTCGACCAGCCAGGCGTCGTAGGCAGCGAGCAGCCCGGTCTCGTCGGCGTCGCGCGTGCGGACGCGATCGAGCAGGTCGACGCACTCGCGGAACCCCTGGGCGAGCTCGCGGAACACCGGCCCGAAGGCGTCGGAGAACCAGCGCTTCAGCACGAAGTCGACCTTCAGGTACGCCGCCGAGCCCATCTCCTCGTAGTAGCCGGGCCCGATCACGCGCCTGCGGCGATCGAGGTGCTCGCGGAAGAAGCCGAGCAGGTAGAGCGATCGATCGCCGAGCTCGCGGTAGGTCGACGCCTGGCGCCCGGGCGGAGCGTGCGCGGCGCGGGCATGGAGCTCGGCCAGCGTCTCGCTGTCGTCGATGGGCCGATCGACCCGCGCGCGGTCGGTGAGGAGGCTCGCCAGGTACAGTGCCGTGTCGTCGGAGATGTCGAGAGAAGCTTCGTTCTTCGCATCCTCGACCCGGGCGTGGAAGAAGTCGAAGAGGTTGTCCGCACGGGTGAGCGTGGGTTTCATTCACTGTCCCCTTGACGTGCCCTGAGGCAGTGCGTACCTCATCGCCCTCTCGGGATGGGGACGCTCGCCGTTCATCGGGCAAGTGCGCTTCATCTCAATGGAAATCGTAGCAGCCGCAACACAGCAGTCGCAAGGAGATCGACCATGGACATTCGCCCGCTGTACGACCGGATCCTCGTGAAGCGCGTCGAGAACCCCATCAAGTCCAAGGGGGGCCTCTTCCTTCCGGAGAGCGCGTCCGAGAAGCCCAGCGAGGGTGAGATCATCGCGATCGGCCAGGGCCGCCTCGCCGAAGACGGCACGGTGAAGCCCCTCGCCGTCCGCGTCGGCGACCGCATCCTGTTCAGCAAGTACGCCGGCAACGAGATCAAGATCGACGGCGAGGAGCGCCTCGTGCTCCGCGAGGACGAAGTCCTCGGCATCGTCGAAGCCTGATCCTCCCCAACTCTTCAGGAACCAAGAACCCCAACACCGACATCGGAGGAAACGATGGGTGCAAAGGAAATCATCTTCGACACCGAGGCGAAGAACAAGATTCTCGCCGGCGTCGACACGCTCGCCAACGCCGTGAAGGTCACGCTCGGTCCGAAGGGCCGCAACGTCGTGATCGAGAAGTCCTGGGGGGCCCCCGTGGTCACGAAGGACGGCGTCACGGTCGCCAAGGAGGTCGAGCTCTCCGACAAGTTCGAGAACATGGGCGCTCAGATGGTGAAGGAGGTCGCCAGCAAGACCTCCGACATCGCGGGTGACGGCACCACGACCGCCACCGTGCTCGCCCAGTCCATCTTCCGCACGGGCAGCAAGCTCGTCGCGGCCGGCCACAGCCCGATGGACCTCAAGCGCGGCATCGACGCGGCCACCGAGGCGATCATCACCCGTCTCCACGAGCTCTCCCGGCCCGTGAACGACAGCGCCGAGATCGCCCAGGTCGGCACCATCTCCGCCAATGGCGACGACGAGATCGGCAAGCGCATCTCCGACGCGATGGACAAGGTCGGCAAGGAAGGCGTCATCACGATCGAGGAGAACAAGGGCCTCGAGACCATCTCCGAGGTCGTCGAGGGCATGCAGTTCGACCGCGGCTACCTGTCCCCGTACTTCGTGACGGATCAGGAGCGCATGGAGGTCGTGCTCGAGAACCCCTACATCCTCGTGCACGAGAAGAAGATCACCGCGATGCGGGATCTCCTCAAGCTCCTCGAGAAGGTCGTGCAGGCCGGCCGCCCGATCCTCGTCCTCGCCGAGGACGTCGAGGGCGAGGCGCTCGCCGCGCTCGTCGTGAACAACATCCGCAAGACGCTCCAGGCCTGCGCCGTGAAGGCTCCGGGCTTCGGCGACCGCCGCAAGCGCATGATGGAAGACATCGCGACCCTCACCGGCGGCAAGATGATCGCCGAAGAGCTCGGGATGAAGCTCGACAACATCACGCTCGACGACCTGGGCCAGGCCAAGAAGGTCGTGATCGGCAAAGAGAAGACGCTGATCATCGACGGCCAGGGCACCGAGGCCGACATCCAGGCCCGCATCGCCCAGATCAAGGGCCAGATCGAAGAGTCCACCTCCGACTACGACCGCGAGAAGCTCCAGGAGCGCCTCGCGAAGCTGTCGGGCGGCGTCGCGATCATCAAGGTCGGCGCGGCCACCGAAGTCGAGATGAAGGAGAAGAAGGCTCGCGTCGAAGACGCGCTCCACGCCACGCAGGCCGCGGTCGAAGAGGGCATCCTCCCCGGCGGCGGTGTCGCGCTCCTCCGTGCGTCGAAGGTGCTCGAGAGCCTCGACGTGCCGTCCGCGCAGCGCTTCGGCGTCGACATCATCCGTCGCGCCTGCGAAGAGCCGCTGCGGATGATCGTGTCCAACGCGGGCCTCGAGCCGGCCGTGATCGTCGAGAAGGTCCTCAACGGCGACGGCAACTTCGGCTACAACGCGCGCAGCGGTGAGTACGGCGACCTCGTGCAGATGGGCGTCATGGACCCGACCAAGGTCACCCGCTCCGCCCTGCAGAACGCCGCGTCGGTGTCGAGCCTCCTGCTCACCACCGAGGCGATGGTCGCCGAGATCCCCGAGAAGAACGCTCCGCCGCCTGCCGACGGCATGGGCGGTATGGGCGGCATGGGCTTCTAGCTCTCGTCCCCATCGGTGTCTTCGAGCCCGCTCCCCCGGCATCCCGCCGGGCGAGCGGGCTTCGTCGTCCTACCCTTGGCTACGCGCGCGAGCGCGCTGCGCGGCTCGCCTATGGCGGCCTTGCGGTTCGTAGACCCGGCAGTCCCAGGATCCGGTTCCCCGGGGGCTTCGAGCTTCTGTGGCGTGGCGAGGGGGAACCGGACCCTGCGGACGTGCCTGACGGGATCGATGGGGCGGTCGGGAGACAGCGGTGCCGCGGGTGTGGGCCGCGGGATCCCGGCTCGTCTACCGTTTGCTACGCGCGCAAGCGCGCTGCGCGGCTCGCCTATGGCGGCCTTGCGGTCGTAGACACGGCAGTCCCAGGATCCGGTTCCCCTGGAGGGGCCGGCGGTGTCGCAGGGCGGCGGGGAACCGGACCCTGCGCACGTGCCTGCCGGGACCGATGGGGCGGTCGGGAGACAGCGGTGTCGCGGGTGTGGGCCGCGGGATCCCGCCTCGTCGTAGAGGACGGGGATGGCGGGTGTGAGCGTCCGGTCTACCCTTGGCTACGCGCGCAAGCGCGCTGCGCGGCTCGCCTATGGCGGCCTTGCGTTTCACAGACCCGGCAGTCCCAGGATCGGGTTCCCCGGGGGCTTCGAGCTTCTGTGGGGTGGCGAGGGGGAACCGGACCCTGCGGACGTGCCTGACGGGATCGATGGGGCGGTCGGGAGACAGCGGTGTCGCGGGTGTGGGCCGCGGGATCTCGGCTCGGGCTAACGCCCGTTGCCGGGCCTCCACAGCACCGAGGTCTCGATCTGGTACGTCACCTGGCGCGCGGTGCCCTGGTAGGCCTGGAAGCGGCTCGTGGCCGCGCCGAGCGTGAAGTAGAGCCCCGTGTCGCGGACGCCGTAGCCCGCGCGGGACCGGAGCTCGCCGGCGATCATCGTCGTGCTCGACATGAGCTCGCCCTCGACGGACTGGAAGCGGCGCCGGCCGAAGCGCCGCACCTCGATGCCGAGGGTCGCGAGGTGCATCGGCTGGTGCTCGTCTTCGGCGATGTCGCGGACGTCCCAGGCGACGACGCCGGCGCGGAAGTGCGTCAGGGTCGTGTAGATCGGCGTGCGGCCCCGGACCCCGAACAGCGCTCGCGCCCCGCCCCAGCGCTGGGGACGGCGCCCGTCGACCACCGCGACCTTGTCGACGTTGCCGAACATCTCGACGCCGAGGTGCGCGTCGTCGGACTCGAGCCGCAGGCGGCCGCCCGACGTGAGCCCCTCGGTGGGGACGTACGCGTACAGGCCCTCTTCGACGAAGGCGCCGGCCTGCTGGATGCGGTACGTCGAGACCGCCTCGGCCTCGAACCGCGTGGCGAACGCGGTGCCCAGCAGCAGCGCGATCACGGCGCTTCTTCGGGCTCGAGGCTCTTCAGGATGTCGGGCGTGCCGTACACCGTGACGAGCTTCGTCACGCTCGGCCCCATCACGGGGTCGGCGTAGAACTGCCGCCAGTTCGGCAGGCCGCGGATGGTGCGGAACGAGAACCCGCGCTGGAGCGCGAGCTTCATGTGCTTCTCGAAGGCCTCGGGACGGCCCTGGTGCGCCGCGACCTCGGCCTCGCGCCACGGGCCGAGCCACGACTTCGGCCCGGTGTCGACGAGCTCGGTGACATGGGCGAAGGCCTCGGCCGCTTCGTCGAACCGGCTGTCCTGCAGGAGGATCTCGCCGAGGTCGTGCCACGCGTCGGAACGCTCGGGATCGAGGCGGACCGCGATGCGGAGGTGCGTCTCGCCCTCGGAGCGGTCGCCGCGCGAGAGGTACGCGAGGCCCAGCAGGTACTCGAGCCGCGCGTCCTGCACGACCTGGGCCTGGAAGGTGGACGCGAGGCCGATGGCTTCGTCGAGCGGCTCCTTCGCGCAGGCCATCACGCCGGGACCGTTGCTGCACGCGGCCTCGATGAGGCTGTTCACGCGGTACCAGGTGCGCTGCACGAGCGCATCCTGGTAGTCGGGCAGGGGCACTTCGGCGTGGGCGAGCAGCGCGAGGAAGACCATGGGCAGAGCGTAACGCCCGCGCTCACAGGCTGACGAAGTACCGGTCGACCGCCTCGCGCTCGACGAGCCCGAGGCTGCGGTCGAGGCACTCGGTGCACACGCAGACGCCCTGGTAGGCGTAGACGGCGCGCACGACCGTGTTGGACTT
This sequence comes from Alphaproteobacteria bacterium, assembly GCA_020632875.1. GTDB lineage: Bacteria > Myxococcota_A > UBA796 > UBA796 > JACKEQ01. The sequence goes on along the minus strand of JACKET010000003.1, from coordinate 143,659 downwards.
GCCGCAGAGCTGGCAGGCCCGCGCGGGGTCGTCGATCTCGAGCTCGCGGCGCCGCGTGGCGATCTCGCCCATGCAGCGGTCGCACACGGCGGTGGAGGTGCTGCCGAGCAGGTGCCCGACCTCGCCCGCGCGGCGGCCGCACGTGGCGCAGTGCGCGTCGGTGTCGTCGGGGAGCGGGCGCACCGTGGAGCGCTCGTCGGCCGGGTTGAGCCCCGCGATCAGCGCGTCGACGAGCGGCTCGGCGCCGAACCGGCGGACGTCGTTGCGCAGCAGGTCGGTGGCGTGCTTCTCGCCGCGCAGGGCGAGGGCCGCGCGTGCGGCGACGACGAGGTCGCGGTCGGCCTCGGCGGCCCAGCGGTGCAGGAGGGAGCGGCCGTGTGCGCTGCCGCGCTGCCCGATGCCGAGCAGCAGCAGGGCCTGCCAGCCGCGCGCGATCTGGCGCTCGGCTTCGATGCGCTTGCGGTGGGCGGCGAGATCCTTCGCGGGGCCGTGGCGGTCGACCGCGGCGCGGTTGAGGTCTTCTTCACCCACGTTGAGCCCCGCGGTGATGAGCTCTTCGGGGATGAGGTCGGTGAGCGCCATCACCTCCTTGGCCACCTCGACATCGAAGCGGACGCCCGGCTGCTCGAGGTGGGCGACGGCCCGCTTCGCCCGCACGATGCTCGCGAACTGCAGCGCGGCCTCCCAGAGCAGGTAGCGCAGCGCTTCGTCGGTGGTCAGCGCCATGGCGCCGAGGATGGGGCCGATGGGCTCTTTGTCGGCCTGGCCGAGCGCCTGGAGCAGGATCGACACGCGGTTGCGCGTCGCGGTGCGTGGCGTGACGCGACGCTCGCCATCCGGGCCCTCGAGCACGGCGTGCACGGGCAGCCGGTCGAAGCCGCTGACCTCGGCCCGCAGGGCCTTGCGGATCCAGCCGGTGTCGCGGTCGGCCGAGCGCAGCCGCACGAGCTCGGTGAACGCCGGGACGTGGTCGGGCTGGTCGGCCAGCAGCTCTTTGAGGACCTGGGCGGCCTCTTCGGCCTGGCCTTCTTCCATCAGGGCGCAGCCGAGGGTCCACCGGGCGTCGGCGTCGGACGGGTCGATGGCGAGGGCCCGGTTGCAGGCCTGGCGCGCCTTCGCGATCTCGCCGAGCTGGAGGTAGCTCATGCCGATGCGCGCGTAGACCTTGGGGTTGTCGGGGAACGCCTCGAGGTGCTGGCGCAGGAACAGGATGGCGTTCTTGTGCTTGCCGAGGTGGTAGCTCGCGAGACCCAGGAAGTACTTGGCCTTCGTGCGGTGCCGCTCGGAGTCGAGGCACACCGTCAGCAGCTTGTGCGCCTCGTTCCAGCGCTGCGTGTGCAGCGCGGTCATCGCGAGGTGCCACGAGAGATCTTGCGCGATGGTGGGCGTGGGGTCGAGCTGCAGCGCCTGGGTCGTGTGGTACTGGCTGCGCTCGACGAGGCGGGCCGGGGTGCCGAGCTCGCGCGCGCGCTCCCACAGGAGCAGGGCGAGCAGGTGGTGCGTCTCGAAGCTCTCGGGCGCGAGGCGGCACGCGATCTCGAGCTCGCGGAGCGCCTGGTGGCGGTCGCCCATCTCGCGGTACATGCAGCCGAGCGCGAAGTGCACATCGGCCCGCTCGTGGTGCTCTTTCAGGGCCTGGTCGAGGTAGCGGGTGGCGGGCTCGAGCCGCTCGAGGCCGACCAGCGCCAGCCCCGCGATGACCATCGCGCCCGCGCTCGCCGCGTCGGCGCCCAGCACGCGCTTCGCCTGGGTGAGGGCCCGGTTGTACCAGGGCTCGCCGCCGTCGTGGAACATCGCCTTGGACAGGCAGTGCTCGGCGTAGTCGAGCCGGGTGCTCGTGTCGTCGGGCGCTTCGTCGAGGCGGGTCTCGAGGCGGGAGAGGTGCCAATCGAGCTTGTGGTGCGGGTACATGGGCGGGATCCCGGGGCAGGAAGGGCAGCGTATCAAAGCCCGGATCGCGCGTCACCAACGGTTCGGCGGCGCAACCAGAGGGTCGCCGGGAGGGTGATTCCGAGGGCTGCCGCGAGCCACGCGAACGCCAGTCCGCTCGTGGGCCCGAGGAGGGGGAACAGGAGCGCCGCGAGCAGCGCGTAGACGCCCACCGCCGCGCTCCCCAGCATCATCGGCCCCACCGCTCCACCGCTGACGGCATCGCCCTGCGACCACCACAGCGAGACCATCGCGGTGAGGAAGATGGCGGGGAACACGCTCGCGACCCCGGCCAGCAGGGGGCTGCCGACCTTCGCGACGAACAGCGCCGTGCCGATGGCCCCCGCCGCGAGCACACCCCGCGCGACCATCGCCGCCGGCGGCACGCGGTTGCGGCCCCTGGGCGCCGGCACACCGCGCCAGCACGCCGCCACCCCGAGCAGGATGACGAGCCCGCAGCCGACGGCACCGAGCCCCAGGGGGGGCGTGCCCGCGCCGAGCAGGGCCCGCGTCGACGTGACCAGCGCGACGGCGCCGAGCGACCAGGCCGACAGGGACACGACGACCATGGTCGCGAGGCGCGTCGGCAGCGCCGCGTCCGGCAGGCGCGGCGGGAGCACGCGCCACAGCCACAGGAAGGCGGCGTTCAGCAGCATCCCGGGCGGCACGGTGCACAGCGCTTCGCGGAACGCGTCGGTCTCGAGCCCCGCGTACATCCCGAGCGAGGCGGGCACGATCGTGCTGGGCAGCGTGCCCACGAAGCCCCCGACCACGCCGCCGAAACGCTCGATCGCCAGGGTGACGAGCACCGCGACGAGCCCGGCGAGCAGGGACGGGAGCACGAGCGTCACCCAGAAGCTGTCCACGTCCTCGGCCTCCCGCGGGGCGGTCCTGTACCACGTGGGTTAGCGGGGGCCGACTCCTACGGAGCGATCGTGGACGACCTCGCCGCAGGCCTCCGGCGCGAACAGGCCATCACTGCCCTGCTTCCGCTGTTCTTCGTGTCGGGCGCCACCGCGCTCGTCTACCAGACGCTCTGGAACCGCGACCTGCACCTCGTGTTCGGCACGTCGACGTTCGCGATCGCCACCGTGCTGTCGGCCTTCATGGCGGGCCTGGCGCTCGGCGGGGCCGTCATGGCGCGCTACGCCGACCGCGCGCCGCGGCCGCTCGCGATGTACGGCGGGCTCGAGGTCGTGATCGGCCTGTACGCCCTGGCGTTCCCGTGGATCGTCGACGTGGCGCGGTCGGTGTACCTCTCGACGTGGCACGCGCTCGAACCGGGCCCCGTGCTCTTCGGGCTGCTGCAGTTCTCGATCGTCGGGGTCACGCTGCTCCTGCCGACCGCCGCGATGGGCGCCACGCTCCCGCTGCTGGCCCGGTTCGCCACCTCGCGCCTCGGCGCGGCGGGCGACCGCATCGGCACGCTGTACTCGGTCAACACCGCCGGAGCGGTGTTCGGCACGTGGTTCGCGGGCTTCGTGCTGCTCCCCGCCGCGGGGCTGTGGCTCACGACGATCTGCGCGGCCATGGCGAACCTGGCCCTCGGCGCCGCGGCCATCGGGCTCGACGTCTGGGCCGGTGCAGACCGCGCGCGCGTCGAGGTGAAAGACGACCTCGAGCGCCCGTTCACGCCGAACCTGGGCCCCGTGGCGCTCGCGCTGGGCCTCGCCGGGTTCAGCTCGCTCGTCTACGAGGTCGCCTGGACGCGCCTGCTCGGGCTGATGGTCGGCGCGAGCGTGTACGCGTTCAGCGTGATGCTGCTCGCGTTCCTCGTGGGCATCGCCATCGGCGGCAAGATCGGCGGCCCGCTCGCCGACCGCGCGCTCGGAAAGGTCGGCCCGCACGGGGTGCTCTGGGTGCTCGGCGGCGTGGAGTGCGGCGTGGCCGTGATGTCGTACGGCCTGATGTACGTCTTCCCCGAGCTGCCCTTCTGGTACGTGTGGACCTTCGACCTGCTGGGCGCGAAGGACAGCCCCACGATGATGTGGGTGACCTCGCTGGTGGTGAGCGGGGTCGTCATGACGCCGCCGGCCGTGCTCATGGGCATCGCGTTCCCCGTCGCCGTGCGCGCCGTGGTGGGCGACAGCGACGCTCTCGGCGGGCCCGTGGGCAACGTGTACGCCGCGAACACCGTTGGCGGCATGGTCGGCGCGTTCGCGGCGGGCTTCGTGCTGCTGCCGAACGTGGGCGTCCAGACGACCATCTTCGTCGCGGCGATGGTCAACCTCCTCGCCGCGGGGGCCGCGCTCTACGCCGCGCGCGACGCCGAGCCGTCCGAGGCCTGGCTCGCGGGCCCCGGCTCGATGGTCGTCGCGACGTTCGCGTTCCTCCTCCTCCCGCCCCCGTGGGACCCGCTGCTCATGACGAGCGGCATGTACCACTACGTGACGGAGTTCTCGGACCACAGCCGCGCCGGCATCCTCGAGTACTCCATCGAGCTGTACGACCTCGTGTACTACGAGGAGGGCCTCTCCACGGTCGTCACGGTCGCCCGCAACAAAGAGAGCGGGAACATGTGGCTCGCGAACAACGGCAAGGTCGACGCGTCCACGACGACGGACATGCCGACGCAGGTGCTGTGCTCGCTCCTGCCGATGCAGTTCGCGCAGACCACCGACGAGGTCCTCGTCATCGGGCTCGCGTCCGGCATCACCGCCGGAGCGGTCACCCAGCTCGAAGGCCTCGGCCGCCTCGACATCGTCGAGCTCGAGCCCGCCATCGAGCGCGCCGCGCGCGAGTTCGGCTCGTGGAACAACTACGTCCTCGACGACCCGCGGGTCCACCTCCTCGCGAACGACGGGCGGAACCACCTCCTCCTCACCCCCGAGCAGTCCTACGACGTCATCGTGAGCGAGCCCTCGAACCCCTGGATCACCGGCGTGAGCAACCTGTTCACCCGGGAGTTCTGGGAGATGGGGAAGAAGCGCCTGAAGCCCGGCGGCGTGTGGTCGCAGTGGGTGCAGATGTACGGGATGGACGACAACGACCTGAAGTCCCTCCTGCACACGTTCGCGACGGTGTACCCGCACGTCATCCTGTACGCGACCATCGAAGACGCCGACCTCGTGCTCGTCGGCAGCGACGCGCCGCTCGTGCCCGACATCGACAAGGCGAAGTGGCTGTTCGCGCAGCGCAACGTGCGCCACCAGCTGCAGGAGGTCGACATCACCGACCCGTACGCGATCGTCTCGATGTACCAGATGAACCGCGACGAGATCCTGGCCGCCACCGAAGGCAGCCCGATGAACACCGACGACAACATGCGCATCGAGTACAACGCGCCGCTGAACCTGCACCGCGACACGCACGACGAGAACATGGTGTTCATGCTCCGCAATGCCCGGCTGCCCACCGCGGCCATCCGCGACGCCGAGGAGTGGGCGCACCTCGCCGAGGCCTACGACGCACGCGGCGACTCGACGCGGGCCATGGTGTCGTGGCAGAAGGCCATCGCCGCGTCGACCGACGAGTTCCAGGCCGCGGCGTACCGCGAGTCGCTGCAGGACGTGGTGCTCCGCGTCCGCCGCAAGGCCGAAGAGCAGGAAGAGGAGGACGAGCAATGAAGTGGTGGCCCCTGGTCCTGGTCGCGGGCTGCGGCCTGTCCGAGAACGCGTTCCGCGAAGAGCAGGCGCGGCTCGTGTGCGAGCGGAACAACGCGTGCGCCTCGACGGATCAGGACTGCGACGCCGTCGCGGTGCCCCCGGCGAGCACGATCATCGAGTGCACGTTCGACGAGGCGCAGGCCCAGGCGTGCCTCGACGGCATCCCCGTGGCCGAGTGCAGCGGCACGTCGTTCACCACGCCCGCCGCGTGCAGCCAGGTGTTCGTCGACTGCGTGAACACGGGCGGCTGAGCGCCCGGACGCGCTACCGGGTCGACTCGATCGACTCGGAGGCCTCGTCGTCTTCGGGGTAGTCGTCGTACAGCGAGCCGTCGAGCGCGCTCTCGAGCTCGTCCATCATCAGCGCCTTCTTGATCTGGCGCGTGTGGATGGCGACGATCATGCCGTCGAGCACGCCGAGCGTGAGGTAGATCGCCGCGCCGATGCCCCACCAGAGGCTCGGGTGGACGACCGCGCCGACCGCGCAGGCCGCGAGCGACACGGCGAGGATGCGGCGGGCCACGTGGTTGTGGCGGAGGTCGCGGAAGTTCCGCATCGGGAGCCGGCTGATCATCAGCAGGGCGAGCAGCAGCACGAAGGCGGCGAGCCCCCAGGCCGGCACCCGCACGGTGTGGAAGTAGCCGTTCGCGATCCACACGGCGGTGACGAGGATTCCGCCGGCCATGGTGCTGGTGAGGCCCTCGGAGTGGCCCTCGAGCTCCCACGGGTTGTCGTTCTCGTTGCTGTCGGACTTGCCGACGTTGAACCGCGCGAGCCGGAAGGCGGCGCAGACCACGTAGAAGAACGCGGCGGCGACGCCGATGGAGCCGAGCTCGTGGAGCTTCCAGGTGAAGGCGATGATGGCCGGCGCGACGCCGAAGCCGATGATGTCGGCGATGGAGTCGAGCTGGACGCCGAACTCGGTGTACCGGTTGGTGATGCGGGCGACGCGGCCGTCGAGCAGGTCGAAGATGCCGCCGAAGACGACCAGCACGCAGGCCCGCTGGAGGATCTCGGACGTGACCTCGCCGGGACCGGCGATGAGCATCAGCGCGTAGCTGCTGCAGAAGATGGACGCCGCGGTGAACCAGTTCGGTGGATTGAGGAAGTGGCGCAGCAATTCAGCCCCCGTCCGGTCCTGCACACTAGGGCGTTCTCGGCCCGGACGCAAAGAGCTTGCCCCCCGAATGTGTACCTGACGTGAAATTGGCCGGGACCGGGGGTAGGTGCTCGGCATGCGCGTCGTGGTGCAGAAGTACGGCGGGTCGTCGGTGTCGGATCTCGACAAGATCCGCGCCGTGGCGGACCGGATCGCGGCCACCGCGGCCGGCGGCGTCGGCGTGGTGGTCGTCGTGAGCGCGATGGGCAACACGACGAACGAGCTCATCGCGCTGGCGAACGAGCTGTCGCCCGACCCCGATCGCCGCGAGCTCGACATGCTGATCTCGGTCGGCGAGCGCATCTCGATGGCCCTGCTCGCGATGGCGCTGCGCGATCGCGGCGTGCAGGCCGTGTCGCTCACGGGGTCGCAGTCCGGGATCATCACCACCGAGAGCCACGCCGACGCCCGGGTGGTCGAGGTGCGGCCGGCGCGCGTGCAGCAGTGCCTCGACGACGGCAAGGTCGTGATCGTGGCCGGATTCCAGGGGGTGTCGCGGGCCCGCGAGGTCACGACGCTCGGCCGCGGCGGGTCCGACACCACGGCGGTCGTGCTCGCGGCGGCGCTGAAGGCCGAGCACTGCGAGATCTGCTCGGACGTCGACGGGGTGTTCTCGGCCGACCCGCGGATCGTCGCATCGGCGAAGAAGCTCGACACCATGGGGCTCGACGAGGCCCTCGGGCTCGCGCGGGCCGGCGCCAAGGTGCTGTTCGAGGATGCCGTGCAGTACGCCCGCGATCACGGGGTCGAGCTGAAGGCGAGCGCGACGTTCGGCCCGGGGTCCGGCACCCGCATCGTCAGCGAGGCGCCTGCGCGGTCGGGCGCCGTGGCCGTGACCTCCGACGTGCTCGAGCGCATCCGGCCCGCCGCAGACGACCTCGCGCGGGTCGTGGCCGCCGGCGCGCGTCCGCGTCGGGCGATCGGCGGGGGGGTGTGGCTCGACACCAAGAACCTCCACGGGCGCTTCCCCGCGGTGCAGGGCGAGCGGCTCCCGGCCATCGGCGTGGTGTCCGCGGTGGGCTCGGGGTTCGGCGAGCGCGTGGCCGACGTGTTCGCGATGGCGTCCGAGCTCGGAGGGGGTGCCTGTGAATTCGGCGCGTCCGGCGACGTCGGCTGGTGGGTCGTCGAGCCCGCAGACGTGCCGACTGCGGTGCGCGCCGTGCACGACCGCCTCGTCGGCTGACCTACTGCAGGCCCACGTCGTCGAGCACGAGGATCGTGCTCCCGCCGGTGCGGTCCTTCTCGGCGGTGAGGTCGCGGATCAGCACGCGCTCGAGGTGCGTGGGGTCGAGCAGCCCCGCGGGCCCGCGCGCCTCGCGCAGCGGCACACTCATCTCGTAGGGCTCGCCGGCCCGCAGCGTGCGGACGGCGGCGGGGTGCTGGTACGCGTTGCCGTACTCGTCGACGAACAGCACGCCCACGCGGGCGTCGCGGCCCTGCGAGAGCATCGTGGCGACGAACCTCCGAGGCGGTGGCGTCGGCGCGTTCACGCCGAAGAGCAGGGTGCCCGGCACGTCTTCGTCGTGGCGCGAGACCCACACGAGCGCCGCGTCGCCCGAGCCGTCTTCGATGCGGATCGAGCCCCGGTCGGACTGCGTCCAGTAGTGCACGACGCCGTGGTCGCCCTCGAAGCCCCAGACTGTCGGGATCTGCGTGATGGCGGTGCTCTGCACCTCGAGCCGGCCGAGCAGCTCGACGCATTCCTGGCGCGCGGGCCCCGTCCGGATGCACTCGCGCAGCGATTCGCGCGCGCCGGCGAAGTCGTCGCGCTCGAGCCGGGTCGTGGCGAGCCAGTACAGCGCCCAGCTGCGCACGGGGTCTTCGGCGGCGAGGCTGCGCGACAGGGTGAGGAACCCGGCCCGCGCGGTGGCGTGATCGCCCATCGCTCGCGCCAGCAGGGCGTCTTCGAGGTCTTCGCGGCTGTCGGACGCCGAAGCCGCCAACAGCGCCAGGAAGACCATCACCCCTCGTTCGCGATGAACCGGTAGCCGACGCCGTGCAGGGTCTCGATGAACCGCGGATTCCCGGCGTCGTCGCGGAGCTTCTTGCGGACGTTGAGGATGTGCGTGTCGACCGTGCGCGTGGTGACGTTCGGCGAGTAGCGCCAGATGCCGGTGAGCAGCTCGCCGCGCGGCAGCACCTTGCCGCGGTGCTCGATGAGGTAGCGGAGCAGCTCCTGCTCGCGGTTCGACAGGCGCTCCTCCTCGTCGCCGTGGCGGATGACGTAGTTGTCGAGGTCGACCTCGACCGGCCCGAACTTGTAGAGGCTGCGCGCGCCGCCCGTGCGGCGGAGCACGGCGCCGAGGCGCGCCTTGAGCTCTTTGAGCGAGAAGGGCTTCGTGACGTAGTCGTCGGCGCCGAGGTCGAAGCCCGTGAGCTTGTCGTCTTCGGAGGTTCGTGCGGTCACGAAGATGACGGGCCCGTCGTAGCCGGCGTCGCGCAGGGCACGGCACACGGCGAAGCCGTCGTGCTCGGGCTCGGGGCCTTCGTTCAGCATCACGTCGAGCACGATCGCGTCGGGCGGGAAGCGCTCGTGCGCAGCGACCGCCTCGGAGCGCGATTGCGCCGTGTGGACCTCGAAGCCCTCCCGCGTGAAGAAACGCTTCAGCGTGTCCTGGACGGCGAGCTCGTCTTCAACGAACAGGATTCGCGGCATGTTGGGTCACACCTCCGGCCCCTTCGGGCGGCTCGAGCGGGAAGCTCAACGTGAATGTCGTGCCTTCACCCGCTTCGGACTCGACCGAGATCGTACCGCCGTGGGCCTCGACAATGTACCGCACGATCGCGAGCCCGATCCCGGTGCCCTTCTTTCGGCGCACCGCAGGGTCCTTGCTGCGGAAGAAGTCGTCGAACACATGGGGCAGCTCTTCGGCCGAGATGCCGATGCCGCGGTCGGACACCGAGATCTCCACGCCAGACGGCGTCCCTTCGACCTTCACGCCCACCCAGCCGCCGTCCGAGCCGTACTTCGCGGCGTTCGAGAGGAGGTTGGTGAGCACCTGGCCGAGCGCTTCGCGGTCGATCCACACGGGCGGCAGATCGTCGGGGAGCGTGAGCTCGATCTCCATGCCCTTCTGCTCGAGCGTGGAGCGCGTCGCCTCGACCTGGATGAGCACGACGGCCGCCATGTCGTCCTGGCGGAAGGAGTAGCGCTTCGCGCCGCGCTCGATCGCCGCGAAGTCGAGCACGTTGTCGACGAGGCGCGAGAGGCGCTCGGACTCGTGGACGATGGCGTCGTAGTGGGCCTGGCGATCGGCGTCGTCGTAGCAGAGGTCGAGCTGGAGGCTCTCGGCCTTCAGCCGGATCTGGGTGATGGGCGAGCGCAGCTCGTGGGACACGTTCGCGGCGAAGTCGGCCTTCATCCGCGCGCTCTCGACCTCCCGCCCGACGAGGCGCGCCGAAGCGAGCACACCGACGAAGACGAGGAAGACGGACAGGAGGACGATCGCGATGCGAGCCCGGCGCCGATTGGCCTTCTGCGCCGCGAGCGACGTGGGGTCGGCGTGGCTCACCGTGAGCGTGAGGAACGCGATCTGCTCCCCGAGGGGGCGCTGCACGAGCGGCTCGCCGACCACGGGCTGCCCGGCGGGGACGAGGCGCGCCTCGAGCTCGGCATCGACCGCCGACGCCCGCCCGGCTGTCTCGCGAAGGTGGCTCACCACGTCGTCGAGCGCGAACGCGAACAGGTACTGCTCGCCCGTCTGGGTGCGCACCGTGGCCCACAGGGCGCGGCTGTTCGGGCCGGAGAAGTAGTTCCACTGGCCCTGGCCGCCGGGCTGCTGGCTCGACAGCAGCTCGAGCTCCCCGGCGACCGTCTCGGCCCAGCGCAGCTGAGCCGTGCGCTCGTTCAGGCGGTCGCGCGTGCGCGCCAGCCAGTCGGGGTCGGTCGTGTCGGGCAGGGTGCGCAGGGCCGCGCGGGCCACGGTCGGCTCGCCGGGCTGCCCGAGCGTCCACCGGCGGTTGAGGATGTCGGTGACGAGCGCTTCGAGCGTGACCGCGCCGATCTCGGGGTCGCTCGCCATGCGCAGCTGCCCCTGTGTCAGGACGACGAGGTCGCCCACGCGGAACCCCATCCGGTCGCGCACGGACGCGTAGTCCGAGTACACGTCGGACAGGATCTGCACCGAGTTCCGCGGGTCGAGCCGGGCGCGGTTGCGCGCCGCCGCGAACGAGGCCTCGGCGAGCAGCGTGGGGTTCTGCGTGTTGACGCTGGCGAGGGCGAACGCCTCGGCGGCCGTGGCCCAGTCGTCCTCCCGCTCGGCGGTGATGCCGCGGCGCCAGGGCCGCTGGAAGGCCGCGTTGTCGGGCAGCACCTGCTGGGGGTCGGGCGGAGCGAACGGCGCGGCGAGCTCGCCGCTCGGGTCGAGGCGGAACGCGACGCGGAGGAACGGCGAGAGCTCGCCGAGCCGGTCGAGGGGCGAGCCCCCTTCGCCGAGTCGCTGGGCCGTGCGCTCCTCGAACCGCCGGAAGACGCTGTCGAGCTCCTGCTGCACCTGGCCTTCGATGCCCGCGGCGCGCGCCCGGAGGTCGGCATCGAGCGCCAGCTCTTCGGAGCGGATGGATGCCAGCGCGAAATAGGCGAGGAACAACGCCGGGAGGAGGATGGTGATGACGAACACGCTGGCGAAGCGGAGCACGTCGCGCAGCCGGCGCACGTCCTGGATGGCGGCCACCTCGCCGCGCCAGCGGGAGAGCACGGAGAGCAGGAACCGGTTGACCGGGGACTCGCGGAAGGTCGCCATCCGAGCCGTACGCTATCAGGCGGGGCCGAAGCGCATCCGGGTCGCATCGAAGGACATCTGCAGCGGGCCCGTCGTGCCGTCGCGGTTCTTCAGCACGATCGCGCGCGCTTCGGCGCCCTTGATGGCGAGCGCCACGACGGCGCCGGAGTCGGGCTCGATGGCGCCGGGCTCGAGCGTGCCGTCGCGCCACCGGGCCTCGAGGCGGTCGGGATCCAGGCGCCCGTGGGGCAGACCCCCGACGAGGAGCACCGCCGCGCCGGGCCAGTCGGGCGCGAGGGTTCCGGCGTGCGACGCATCGCGCAGGCCGCCGATCACGGTGCGCGCGCCGAGCTCGGGGTCGTCGACGGCCCAGCCCGCGACACCGTCGATCACGACGAGCGGCGGGCGCCCGTCGTGCGCGTCGGAGGTCGCGCGCACCTTCTTCCACAGCGCCTCGAGCGTGCGGTCGGAGGCCGTGGGCGCCCACAGGTGCAGCGACGGGCACCGCGTGCGCAGGTCGCGCGCGGCCGCTTCGATCCCGGCGCCCTCGCCGCGGAGCAGGTCGCGCGCCGCGATGCCGGTCTCGAGCGAGAGGAGCCGGGCCACGGCTTCGTCGCCACCCATGCGGGTCAGCACGATCAGGACGGGTAGCGCGGCGCGCGCGCTGGCTTCGGCGATCTGCAGCGCCAGCGCCGTGCGCCCCGACCCGCCGGACCCCACGATGGCCAGCACGCGGCCCGGCCACAGCGCTTCGAGCTTCTCGCGGAGCGCGGGGATCTCGGGCAGCGGGAACTGGGGACGCAGGCGCGGCGTGGCGTGGCGCGCGACGAACCGGTCGACGGCGATCGACAGGGCGGTGCCCTCGAGGTCCTGCTCGGCGCGGACCCGGGTGTCGAGCGCCTTCCAGGTCTCGAGCTCGCGCACGGCCTGGTGGGCGTCGAGCAGCTTGCCGGTGCCCGCGAGCCAGCGGTACCCGCCGGGTCCCACGGCGGGCACGGGCTCGGCGCGCCAGACCTCTTCGGTGATCGGCGACACGATGCCCACGTCGTGGCGCGGGTGGCGCGCCCACTGCGCGACGCGCTGGGCGGTCTCCATGTCGACGGGCGCGGCGAAGGGCAGCAGCACGCGCCAGCGCGGCCCGGGCGGGCGCTCGCCCCACTCCATCTCGTGGAAGCCCGTGGTGTGCGCGACGAACGCGTGCTCGCCCCACCACTCGCCGACGTGCTTACCGTCGACCGCGGGCTCGTCGACGTACTCGACCATCAGGCCGTGCACCGCGAGCACGCGGGCCTTGGTCTCGCGGGCGGACAGCGCCGCGTCGCGCGTCACGACGCGGGTGTCGTCGCGGAAGCTCGCGAAGGTCCATGCGGGCAGGCGGTCGGACGCGATCTGGACGGAGCCGCCGCCCGGCCACAGCTCGGGCTGGGTGTGCAGCTCGAGCATCCGCTTCCACCGGCGCGCCTCGAACACGCCGCGCGTCGCCCAGCGGTGCGGCGCGGGGAAGATCGTGGCCGAGACCTCCGGGCCGTTCAGCAGGTGCTTCGGGAGCTGGCCGGGCTTGAGCGCCTCGGGGTCGACGAAGTCGGGTTCTTCGCTCACTTCCGGGCCTCCAGTCCGCCGTTCTCGTCGTAGGTGAGGGGAGCGAGCGGGGTGTCGAGCATCACGAGGGTGTCGCGGTACTCGCGCAGCAGCTGCGTGGTGTCGAGGTGGTCGACGCGCACCTCGACCTCGCGCCCCGGCCGGTAGAGGCCGCGCCCGAGCAGGTCGAGCAGGACGCGGTTCGCCTCGGGGGGCACGTCGCCCTTCAGGAACAGGTGGTGCAGGTAGCCGAACGCGTCGGTGGGCTCTTCGCCGAGCAGCAGGAGCCAGGGGCCCCGCAGCGACCCGTCGTTGTACGGGAGGCCCGCCGCGTCGACGTTCCGGATGTCGGTCTCGACCTGCTGGCGGACCGTGGCGACGGCCTCGCGCAGGTAGCCCTGCTCGACCCACGCCGCGATGCGGTCGTGGTGGGCGTGCTCCGTCTCTTCGGGCCCGCGGTCGAGGCGCAGATCGCGCGCGCTCTTCTGCCAGCGGATGCCGAGCGGATTGACCGCGATCCGGCTCACGTGCTGCCAGGTGTCGACGGAACGGCCCAGGCTCACGGTGTAGGTCGCGCGCCCCTCGAGGTAGAGGTCGCGGACCGCGTCGAGCGCCGGCAGCAGGTCGTCGGCGAGGCCCCGGCGGTCTTCGTAAACCACCTGGTCCTCGACATCGACGCGGAGAACGTCGGTCCAGCCCGTCGCCTCGAGCACGCTCTCCAGCGAGAGGCTCGTGACGTGGTGGAACGTCGCTTCGGAGCAGAACACGCGTCCTCCTTCGACCGGGTCCTGTCCCTACCATGCGCACGCGGGACTGTGTCGCGCAGCCCGGCGTCAGTCGGGTGTAGGATTCCGCCGATGCGTCGCGGCCTCGCCATCGCAGCCATCCTGTGGAGCGGGGGCTGCACCTGCTCCGGAGCCCCCGTCTCCGGCGACCCCGATCCCGGGGTGGCGCAGGACGGGCCCGCCGGTGGGCACTTCTCGGAGTGGGGGCCGCTGGTCGACGCGGTGGCGATGGGCCGGGTCGACACCGTGCACGTGATGGCCCGCGATCTCACGGAGGGCGAGCCGGGCGGCAGCGCGGAGGTCGGAAGCGCCGTGGGCTTCCTCCAGCTCGCCGAGGGCGAAGAGCTCGCGGAGGGGCTCGCGGCCGCTGCGGTGGCGTGTGCGGCGTGCCACGTCGAGCAGTCCGTGGCCGCGCCCGAGCCCGGGCCGCGGGGGCATCGCGCGGCTGCGCGGCGCATGGCCGTCGACGTGGCGTTCGGCGGCGACGGCGCACCCCGCGAGAACGACAGCGACGTGCGCCGCGCGTGGGATGCGGCCGAGGGCACCGAAGCGCGCCTCGCCGCAGCCCTGAAGGCGTGCCAGGGCTGCCACGCGGGCGAGCCGGTCGTCGAGCCCGCAGTGGTCACCGCGGCGTGCGCCGAGCCGTGCATGGGCACGGTCGAGCTCCATCGCCTGCCCGGTGGCCCCGTCGACCGCATGACCACCCAGGGCGACCTCGCGCGGTGCTCCCACGTGATGTACCAGTGGGGAACGGTCGATGGCACCTTCGAGCTGCGGGTCAGCGACAGGCCCGTCACCCGGGAGCAGGCCGCCGCGTTCCAGGAGCGCGTCGCCGCGTTCATGGGCGATCGGGTGCCGGCGGCGTCCGTCGATTGCCTGGCCCCCGATTCGCAAGCTCCCGACAGGATGCGGTAGAACGGGGCATGAGCCTGGACGGCCTCATCATCGAGAAGGAGCTCGGCCGCGGCGGGATGGGGGCCGTGTACGCCGCCAGCCGCGAGGGCCGGTCGGTGGCCGTGAAGGTCCTCACGAGCGAGCAGGCCGCGCACCCCGCCTACATCAAGGCGTTCCGCACCGAGGTGCGCGCGATGGCGACGCTCGCGCACCCGTGCATCGTCGAGGTTCTCGACTACGGCGTGGTGGGGCCGGGCACCGACCTGGCGGAGGGCTCGCCGTACGTCGTGATGGAGCTGGCCCCCGACTCCCTCGTGACGAAGTGCGGGACCAGCGACTGGCTCACGATCCGCACGTGGCTCGTCGAGCTGCTCGAGGGCCTCGCCCACGCCCACGCGCGGGGCATCACCCACCGCGACCTGAAGCCCGCCAACGTGCTGCTGTCGGCCGACGGGCACGTGAAGATCGCGGACTTCGGGCTGGCGCGCGCGTTCGAGACCGACGGGCGCGGCCAGCACGAGCAGCCGGCCGGCACGCCCGGCTACATGCCGCCCGAGCAGCGCCAGGGCCGGTGGCGCGACATCGGCCCCTGGACCGACCTCTACGCGCTGGGCCGCATCGCGCTCGACCTCGTGAGCCTGCCGCGCGGCGGCACCATCCCGGTGCCCGAGGCGCTGGGCGGCTGGATCTCGCGCCTCCGCCAGGAGCGCCTCTCCGAGCGGTACCAGCGGGCCGCCGATGCGTTGAACGACCTGCGCGCACTCGACGGTGCCCAGCTCGTGCCGCTCGAAGGGGCGCTCGGGGGCGTGGGCCCGGCAGCCGACTCGGACTTCGCGGTCACCCAGCCGTACTTCGAAGACGAGGACCGCGTGCTGTCGGTGCTGCCGGAGCCGCTACCCATCGGGCCGATCCGCATCCCCGAGAATCCGCTGCCGACGCCGGAGCCCTCGGGCGGCCGCGGTGTCGAGCTGGCCCGCCTGCGTCCCGCGCGGCTGCTGGGTCGCGAGCACGAGCAGGCCGCGCTGTGGGCGGCGCTGCACCGCGCGTTCGCCGGGCACGTCGAGATCGTCGCGCTGCGCGGCGGTCCGGGCGTGGGCAAGCGCGACCTCGCGATGTGGATGTGCCACCAGGTGCACGAGACGGGCGCGGGGTCGGTCGATCTCGCCTCGCACCAGCCGCACCCGGGGCCCCGCGCCGGGCTCGCCGGGATGCTCGCGCGCGAGCTGCGGTGCTTCGACATCGACCGCGCCGCGGCCTTCCAGCGCGTCACGCACTTCCTCGCCGACCACCCGCACCACCGCGCCTCGGGCCAGGAGGGCTGGGAGGCCGCCGCCCTGCTCAAGATGATGGCGCCGGCCCTCGGCCCCGGCGAGCGTCCGCCCGTGGCGCTCGGCCCGCAGGACCAGCGGTTCGAGCTCATCGCGCGCTTCCTCGAGCGGGAGGCCGGCCGCCGCGTGCCGCTCGTGTGGCTCGAGCAGCTGCAGCACGCCCACGCGACCCTCGCGTGGCTCGACTGGCTGCGGAAGCGCGGCGGGCGCTTCCTGGTGCTCGCCACCGTCGAGGGGGGCGCCATCGACGACGTGCTCGCGTCGCTCGGGGCCCGCGTCATCGAGGTGGGGCCGCTGCCCCTCGACGTGACCGTCGATCGGCTCACCCGCTCGCTCGGCATCCGGAACGCAGAGACCGCACGGGTGCTCGCCCGGGCAGCCGGCAGCGACGTGATCCTCGCGGGCCAGGTGTTCGAGGACTGGTGCGCGGCCGGGCGGATCCGGGCCGACCACAGCGCGGTCGACGCGCTGCCCGAGCACGTCGATCCGCGTGCCGTGTGGCTCGGGCGCATCAAGCGCGTGCTGAAGGGCCGCGACCGCTACGCCCAGCTCGCGCTGGCGGGCGCCGCGGTGCTCGGGGTCGAGGTCAACGCGGTCCGGTGGCGCGACACCCTGCGCCGCGCGCGCGTCACCCTCGACGAGGGCCTGTCCGACGCGCTGCTCGCCGAGGGGCTCGCGGTTCCGCTCGGCCTGGGCGGCTCCGGCGACTTCCGCTTCGTCAGCTCGGTCGTGCGCTCGCTGATCATGGAAGAGGTGGCGAACGACGTGGCGCGCCTGCACCGGGCCGCGGCGCTGTCGTTCCGGGTCGAGCCCGAGACCGTGCTCCGGCGCGCGTTCCACCTCGAGCGCGCCGGGGATTCCCGCGCGGCCCTGCTGGCGCTCAAGGAAGCCGTCGCCGTGCTCGTGTCGAACTCCGACTGGCAGCTGCTCGAAGACGTGGTGCGGTCGCTGCGCGAGACCCTGGCGCGCGAGAGCCTCGACGAAGCGGCGATCTGGGCCGATGTCGGCGAGCTCGCGCTGCTCTGGTACCGCAAGCCGAGCGCCGAGGTGCTCGAGCGGGCCGAGCCCCTCGTGGCGCGTTCGGCGTCCTGGCCCGCGGCACACGGCGCCGCGGCGTTCTACGCGGGCCGCGCGGCCTACCAGGGCGGCCAGCTCGAGGTGGCCGAGCGGTACCTCACCATCGCGCGCCAGCTCGGCGGCACGGATCAGGATGCCATCGCCGCCGAGGCCGAAGCGAACCTGGGCGTCATCCGGTACCACCAGGCGCGGTTCGACGAGGCCCTCGACCTGCTCGCGTCCGCCGAGGAGCGCCGCACCGACCCGATGGGCGTGGTGGCGAGCGCGATCTTCAAGGCGAGCGTCTACGCGCACATCGGCGACGAAGACCGCGCCGGCCGCGAGCTCGAGGCCGTCGCCGACATCGCGGGCACGGCGGGCTGGGTCTCGCGCTCGGCGTACGCGAACGCGCTCGGTGAGCGGGCGCGCCGGATGGGCGACTTCGAGCAGGCCGCCACGCACTACGCCATGGCGTTCCAGTCCGCGCGGGTCGTCGGCAACACGCACGCGTGGGTGTACCGCCTGAACCAGGCGCTCGCCGACATCCTCCGCAACCGCACCGAAGGCGTCGGGGCCATGCTCGACGAGGCCATCGCCGAGCTCGATGCCGTCGACCAGCGGCAGTTCGCGTCGTCCGGCCGCATCATCCGGCTGGTCATCGCGGCCCGCGAAGGCGACCTCG
The DNA here is from genome assembly GCA_020632875.1 of Alphaproteobacteria bacterium. Lineage (GTDB taxonomy): Bacteria > Myxococcota_A > UBA796 > UBA796 > JACKEQ01. The sequence goes on along the minus strand of JACKET010000003.1, from coordinate 125,923 downwards.
CGAAGTGGGACGAGGTGGTGTCGTGCCTCGACCTCTTCGACGAGCTGGGCGCGTTCGACCGCGATCTCGCCCTTTCCGCCGAGCTCGCGGCCGAGGCGATGCTCGCCCACGACCCCGTCCGCGCCGAGGTCGCCAGCCGGTTCGCGACGCGCCAGCGTGCCGCCCTCGACGGGCAACGGCGCGGCGACGAAGCCGACGGCGCCGGCTAGAGTCCGGGGGTGACCCTCCTCCTGCTCGCGCTCGGCTGCGGTCCCGTCGAGAACGGCCCGCCGATCACCGTCTCCATCGCCCCCGCCGAGCCCGTCCAGGGCCGCGACGCCCTCGTCTGCGAGACGGCGGCCTCCCGCGTCCACTGGCTCGTCGACGGGGCTCCGGTGCCCGCCGTGTCCGGGAAGGAGGTCCCCGCAGAGACGACCCGGCTCGGGAGGGAGTGGACGTGCGTGGCCGACGTCCGCCCCGTGAAGGTCGAAGCGACGGTCACGGCGCGTCCCCTCGGCGGGAACGTGCTCGTGTTCCTCATCGACGACATCGGCGTCGACAAGGTCGCCGTGTACGACCAGCTCGACGACGCGCCGCCCCAGACCCCCGTGATCGACGGCCTCGCCGACACCGGCATCCGCTTCCACCGCGCCTGGTCGGCCCCCGTGTGCAGCCCCACCCGCGCGACCCTCCTCACGGGGCGGTACGGGCGCCGCACGGGCCTCGGACGCATCATCGACGAGGAGGCCCCCAACCAGATCCTGGCGTACGAAGAGATCTTCGTGCCCGAGATGCTCGCGTACTCCGACCTCGCCTACGCGACCGCCATGACCGGGAAGTGGCACCTCGCCTGGCTCCGCCCGCGGTACCTCGACCATCCGAGCGCGGGCGCGGGATTCGCGTACCACACGGGCTCGATGGACAACCTCGGCCGCGCCATCGTCCCCGACGGCGAGCCGCGCGGGTACTGGCACTGGGAGAACAACGCGAACGGGTCGATCGTCTACCGCGACCGCTACGCGACGGACTACACGGTCGAGCAGGCCGTCGGGCTCACCGAGAACATGCCGGAGCCCTGGTTCCTCTACGTCCCGTTCAACGGCGCCCACGTGCCGTACCACGAACCGCCGGCCGAGTACGTCTACACGCCGCCCGTCGACGACAGCTCGCCGGAGCTGTTCCGCGCCATGGTCGAGTCGGTGGACATCGCGATCGGCAACATCCTCGACGGCATGCCCGCAGACGTTCGCGAGCGCACGACGGTGTTCGTGATCGGCGACAACGGCACGGCGCAGGCGAGCACCCTGCCCGAGGTCGAGTTCGCGAAGGGCAGCGTGCTCGAGCCGGGCATCCGCGTGCCGTTCGTGGTGAACGGCCACGGCGTCGAGACGGTCGGCGTGTCGCACGCCCTGGTGAACACGGTCGATCTGTTCGACACGATCGCCGCGATGACCGGCGCCGACCTCGGCCGCATGGACGCCGAGCTGGAGGGCCTGCCGCGCGACTCGAAGAGCTTCCTGCCCGTGCTCGCCGATCTCGAAGCGGGCGCGCGCACGCTCAACTACGCCGAGTACTTCACGCCCAACGGTCCCGGCCCCTACGAGCAGTCCTTCCGTGCCGTCACCGACGGGCGGTTCAAGCTCGTCGACGTGCAGGGCGGCCCGTTCGCGGGCTCGCTGCTGTTCGACCTCGACGGCGCGGGTGAGGCGGTCGACCTGCTCGCCGAGGGGCCGCTCGATCCCGAGGCCCAGGCGGCGTACGACGCGCTCGATCTCGCGATGCTCGGCTACGTCGAAGACCTCGTGTACGACGCGCCGTTCGAGGTGCCGCCGTGAGAACCGCCCTCCTGTTGGCCCTCGTGGCCTGCAAGTCCGTCGCGACCCCCGCAGATACGGACTCCGACGCCGACACGGACTCCGACACGGACTCCGACGCCGACACGGACGCCGACACCGATACGGATTCCGACGTGGACACCGACTCCGGCCCCTGCGGCGGGCTCGCCGAAGCGACCTGCGCCACGACGGCGGGCTGCGCGGTCTACCCGCTGCGCGACTGCGACTACGCGACGGTCTCGACGCTGTGCGTGCTCGAGTCCGAGTGGTCGTGCGGCGACATCGAGTGGTTCTGCCAGCCGGTGGGCCAGGACGGCCAGTGCGTGCGGATGAGCGGCCTGTGCGAGGGGTTCGCGGGCTGGAGCGCCGGCTGCCCGCCCGACTGGGAGCCCTGCTCGGCCGACACCGGGGACGTGTGCCCGTGATGCGCGACGACCCCGTGTTCATCGGCCCGCCGAACGTCGGGAAGAGCACCGTGTCCCGGCTCGTCGCGGAGGCCCTCGGGCGGCCGTACGTCGCGCTCGACCCGCTGCGCCGGGCCTATTTCGAAGAGCTCGGCTTCGACATGGCGCTGAACCTGCGGCTCTACGAGTCCGAGGGCTGGGGCTCGATGTTCCAGTACTGGCAGGTGTTCCAGCCCCACGCGCTCGAGCGTTTCTTCGCCGAGCACAGCGGCGTGCTCGATCTCGGCGGAGGGATGCCGATCGGCGAGAACCCGTGGGTCCGGCAACGCATCAGGGCTGCCTTCGCACCCTTCCGCCACGTCGTCTTGCTGCTGCCGGACCCCGACCCCGACATCGCGATGCGCATCCTCGGCACGCGCTCGCCAGACGACGAAGCGCTGCGGATCTCGCAGCGGTACTTCATGGAGGAGGGCTCGTTCCAGGCGGTCGCGACGCAAACGGTCTACACGGGCGCCCGTTCGGCCGATTCGGTCTGCGACGAGGTCCTCGCGCACCTCTGAGAAGGGCGGGCTTCGACCCGTTGCCGATCCAGCGAGCCGCCCTGTGTCGGGAGGCGTCGGGCTTCGAGCGCCTCAGGGCCTCACGCAGATGACGCAGAAGGACGCAGATGACGCAGAAACCAGGCCGTCGCGGGTCGAGCCTCCTCCTCTCCCCGGGCACCGTCGACGGGGATTGCCGCAGCGTCCGGGTCTTGGGGGGGACGTCTCGATGGTCGGGTCGACAGAGCAGGCCTTCTTGCGGACCGGATTGGGGATTCACCAGAGCAGGCAGGCGCGTTTCAGGCCGCGGTCATGGCGAGGCGGGTAGCCCGTTGGCGGGTCCGCTCACCGGAGCAGCCGAAACGCCGGCCTGCTCTGGTGAGTTCCGAATCCGATCCGCAAGAAGGCCCACTCGGCGCTCCGGGGACGCGAAGACGCTCGACCCTGGACGGCCTCGTTTCTGCGTCATCTGCGTCCTTCTGCGTCATCTGCGTGATGCCTCGGGACGCTCGAAGCTCGACCCCTTGCCTCTACTCGAAGGCAGCGATCCCCGTGATCCACCGCCCGATGATCAGGTTGTGGATGTCGTGGGTGCCCTCGTACGTGAAGACCGACTCGAGGTTGTTCGCGTGCCGCATGATCGGGTACTCGCCGAGGATGCCGTTTGCGCCATGGATGTCGCGCGACACCCGCGCGATCTGCAGCGCGATGTCGACGTTGTTCATCTTCGCGAGCGAGATCTGCTGCGGGATCAGGGTGCCGTCGTCTTTCATCTTCGCGAGGCGCCACGCCAGCAGCTGGCCCTTCGTGATCTCGCGGAGCATCCACGCGAGCTTGTTCTGGACGAGCTGGTACGACGCGATGGGCTTGTCGAACTGGATGCGCGACAGGGCGTACTGCTTGCTGGAGTCGAAGCAGGCCATCGCCGCGCCCAGCGCGCCCCAGCTGATGCCGTAGCGGGCGTTGTTCAGGCAGCTGAACGGGCCGCGCAGGCCCTTCACACCGGGGAGCAGGTTCTCTTTCGGCACGCGCACGTCGGAGAACACGAGCTCGCTCGTGATGCTGGCGCGGAGGCTGTGCTTGCCCTTCATCTCGGGCGCCGTGAAGCCCTCCATCCCGCGCTCGACGATGAAGCCGTGGATGACCCCGTCGAGCTTCGCCCAGACGACGGCCACGTCGGCGATGGTGCCGTTCGTGATCCACATCTTCGCGCCGTTCAGCAGGTAGTGGTCGCCCTTGTCTTCGGCCTTCGTGACCATGCCGCCCGGGTTCGACCCGAAGTCGGGCTCGGTGAGGCCGAAGCAGCCGATGGCCTCGCCGCTGGCGAGCTTCGGCAGCCACTTGCGCTTCTGCTCTTCGGAGCCGAACGCGTAGATCGGGTACATCACGAGGCTGCCCTGCACGCTCGCGAAGGAGCGGATGGCGCTGTCGCCACGCTCGAGCTCCTGGCAGATGAGGCCGTAGCAGACGTTGTTCAGGCCGGCGCAGCCGTACTCTTCGGGGAGGTTGGCCCCGAGGAAGCCGAGCTCGCCCATCTCGCGGATGAGCTCCTGCGGGAACGTGCCCGCCTGGTAGTGACCCTCGATGATCGGGATGACGCGCTCGGAGACCCAGCCGCGCACGGTGTCGCGGATGGTGCGCTCGTCTTCGGTGAGCAGGTCGTCGATGTTGTAGAAGTCCAGGCCTTCGTATGCCACGGTGCCCTCCAGGGGTCGGGAGCGGCGCTCTAACAACCTGTCCGCTATGTCACACCGCACCATGACGACGGAGCGCGCGTGACCGACGGTTGGGCGAGGGTGAACGGGCGGCTGTCGCCGCTCGACGAAGCGGCGATCCCCGCGACGGACCGGGGCTTCCAGACGGGCTGGACCGTGTTCGAGACGGCCCTGGCGCTCGATGGGCGCATCCCTCACCTGGATCTCCACCTGGCGCGGCTCGCTGCGAGCTGTGCCGAGGCGCTGGTGCCGATGCCCGCCGGCCTGGCCGACGAGATCCTCGATGTCGCCGGGCGGATCCCCGGGCGCGCGAAGGTCCGTGTGCAGCTGTCGGGCACCGGCGTCCGCGTGGTCATGGCCGAGCCGGTGTCCCTGGCGCGCTTCGGGGCGCCCGTGCGCTGCGTGCGCGGTCCGCTCGCCGAGGATCCGTTCCTGTCGGGCGCCGTGAAGCACGGCAGCCGCGCGGGCTGGATGGCGGCGGTCGAGCGGGCCGGGGTCGACGACGTGCTGTTCGTCGACGCCGACGGGCGCTTCACCGAGGGCACGACGTGCGGCGTCATCGCGGTGGTCGACGGGAAGGTGTACGCCGCACCCGCCGATGGCCGGATCCTCGCCTCCACGACGGTCACCCGGCTGCTCGAGATCGCCGAGGAGCAGGGGATTCCGGTCGTCCGGCAGGGGGCGCTGGCCGCGGGCCCGTGGGACGGGCTGTACATCGCGTCGGCCACGCGGGGGCTCGCGCCCGTCGCGACGCTCGACGGCGAGGCGCTGCCCTCCGGCGAGCCCGTGGGCAGGGCGCTTCTCGAGGGCCTCGCGCGCGCGATGGAGCAGGCGCGGCTCTGACCGGCTATCGGGTCGCGAAGCCCGGGGTCGTCCATGCTCCTCCTCACCCTGCTCGCCTGCCTCCCGTACGACGGCCTCGATCCCTCGGTGCCCCGTGTGGTCGAGCCCCGGTACGTCGGTTGCTCGGTCTTCGCCGCGATCGAGCTCCAGCGCCCGAACGGCAGCTGGCGGGCGTGGTACGACCGCGTCCAGACCTACGACACGTGGGGCAACCTCTCCCACGACCGCGTCGACGACGCCGAGAGCACGGCCTTCTACGAGGTCATGGCGTCCTACCGGGGCGAGTGGCTCGACGAGTCCACGACGGTCGACCAGCTCGACGGCAACGACTCCGAGACCTACGAGCAGCGCAACTGGGACGGGATCTTCCTCCTCCAGCGCTTCGAGCGGATCGACCAGCTCGTGACGCGCACGACCTACGCGGACGACGGGGTCCACCCGTACACGTCCTCCGAGGCCGACATCGGCGACGACGGCACGATCGACGCGTACGCCACGTACGGCTGGAACGAGGCGGGGCTCATCGCCGAGGCCATCGTCGACGAGGGGGGCGACGGCACCCAGGATCGCGTGCGGACCCTGGAGTACGACGCCGAGGGCCGCGTGACGCTCGACGACATCCAGCAGCGCGACGCGTTCCAGGTCACCGAGTACACGTGGGGCGGGCCCCACGACAACCTGCTGTTCTACCGGTCCGAGACCGGCACGGTCGGCGGCGGGTCGTCGGTCGTCGAGATCGACAGCATCTGGGACGACGGCTGGGCCACGGTCACGCGCGAGTACCGGCGCGACGGGGCGATCGAAGAGGTCGCGACCGAGACGTTCGACGGGGAGGGCCGGCTGCTCACCCGGCTTCGCGAGTTCCCCCAGGGCGGGGTGAATCCCGCGCGCGAAGAGTGGTCCTGGGCCTGTCCCTGATCCGTCGCGGTCGCTATGCTGGGGGTCCCTCCCGCGCGCCTCGCCCCCCGGCGCGCGCCACTCCCGGAAGTGACCCATGAAGACCGGCCTCGACGTCCTCCTCGCCGATCCGTCCCGCCTGGACGGCCTGCGCGTGGGGTTCTGCTGCAACCACACCGCGGTCGACGCGCGCTACCGCCACGCCATCGATCTGCTGAGCGCCGCGGGGGTGAACCTCGTGCGGCTGTTCGGCCCCGAGCACGGCGTCCGCGCGACTGCACAGGACATGGAGGAGGTGGGCGAGCACCGCGACCCGGTCACGGGCCTGCCGACGGTCTCGCTGTACGGCGACGACGAGGCGAGCCTGCACCCCGCGCCCGAGCTGCTGGCCGACCTCGACGTGGTGCTGTTCGACATCCAGGACATCGGCGCCCGGTACTACACGTACCAGGCCACCCTCGGCTTCGTGATGGCGGTCGCCGGCCGCGTCGACACCAAGGTCGTCGTGCTCGACCGGCCGAACCCGATCGACGGCGTGACCGTCGAGGGCAACACCGTGAACCGCGGGTTCGCGAGCTTCGTGGGGGCGTACCCCATCGCCGTCCGCCACGGCATGACCGTCGGAGAGCTCGGCCACTTCTTCCTGAAGCACTGCGGCGTGGCGTGCGAGTACGACGTCATCGGGGTGCAGGGCTGGGATCGACGCCAGTGGTTCGACCAGACGGGCCTCCCGTGGGTCTACCCGTCTCCGAACATGCCGACGCTCGAGACGGCCACGATCTACCCGGGCATGTGCTTCATCGAAGCGACGAACCTCTCCGAGGGCCGCGGCACGACGCGTCCGTTCCACCTCGTCGGCGCGCCGTGGGTCGACCCGCAGGTGCTCGTGCGGCTCTGCGAAGAGGGTGCCGAGCGCGCGGGCCTGCAGGGCGTCGCGTTCCGCCCGGCGGCGTTCGTGCCGGGCTTCCAGAAGCACGCGCGCAAGCCGTGCCAGGGCGTCGAGGTACACCTCACCGACCGCACGAAGCTGAACGCGCTGCTGCTCGGCATGGTCGTCACCGAGGCGTGCTACCTCGAGAACACCGAGATGTTCGGCTGGCGGGCCGAGCCCTACGAGTTCGTCGCCGACCCGCCCGCGATCGACCTGCTCACGGGCTCCGCGGCGTACCGCGAGGCCCTCGAGGCTGGCGACCCCATCCACCCGCTGCTCGACGCGTGGGAGCCCGAGCGCCAGGCGTTCCTCGCGAAGCGGGCGGGCTGCCTGTTGTACTGATGCGGGTCGCGGACGACCTGCTGATCGACGCGATGGGGAAGCAGTGGAGGGATCTGCGCTTCCAGCACGACCTGCGCCTGCAGCCGCCCGGGTTCGCCATCCACGCCGGTCGCTCGCGATTGGGCCTGTGGATGCGGGGCCAACGCACGATCTCGATGTCGCGCGAGCACTGCCTGCAGGACCCGTGGCTCGACGTGGTCGAGACCCTGCGGCACGAGGTCGCGCACCAGGTCGTCGACGAGGTGCACGGGGGCGGCGACACGCCGCACGGTCCGCTGTTCCAGCGCGTGCTGGCCGAGCTCGGCGCGCTCCCGGTCGCGAGTGGCGAAGAGCCGCCGGTCGTGGGGCGGGTCCGCAAGCTGCTCGCGCTGGCGCAGAGCCCGAACCGCCACGAGGCCGAGCTGGCCATGGCGAAGGCCCAGAAGCTCATGATCCGGAACCGCATCGACTCCGCGCGGGTCGACGGCGCGCGGGGCTTCGTCCGGCGGCAGCTCGGCGAGCCGCGGCGGCGGCAGGCGCGGTGGCGGTCGAGCCTGGCCTCCACCGTCGCGACGCACTTCTTCGTCGAGGTCGTGCGATCGAGCGTGTTCCTGCCGGCCGAGGCGGACTGGGGCAGCGTGTGGGAGATCGCCGGGCGCCCGGAGGACGTCGACCTCTGCACGTACGCGTACACCTTCGTCGAGCGCACGGCCGAGCGGCTGTGGGAGGCGCACCTGGCGGCCCATCCGCGCGCCTCGCGCTCGCGCGACCGCTTCCTGATGGGCGTGGTGCTGGGGTTCCGCGCGAAGCTCGAGGCCACGGCGGACGAAGCGCGCCGCGAGGGCCTGGTGCTGGTCGGCGATCCCGCGCTCGATGCGGCGTGGTCCACGCGCCATCCGAAGCTCGTGCAGTCGCGGGGCTCGTACCGCGTCGACGCGCACTTCCACGCGGGCCAGGCGGCGGGCTCGGGCGTCGTGCTGCACCGGCCGGTCACGGGGCGCTCGGGGGGCGGCGGCCTGCTGAAGGGCTGACCCGCGGCGCAGGAGCGGCTACGCTCGCGGCGTGCACCGATGGGTCCCGATCAGCGCCGTGTTCTTCGCCTCCCTGGCCTGCGGGGTGCTCGGCGGGCCGCCCACCCTCACCACCGAGACGTACGCGTCGCACCGCGCGTGCGGCCGCGACCCGAGCTACCCCGAGCTGACGCTGATGCGCATCGAGGCCGACGGATCGCACGACGAGATCTGGGGCGGTCCCACGGGCCGCGAGGCCGTGCGTTGGGGCCGTCGGACCACCGTGCGGGTCGCGTCCACCTACGATCCGGTCGTCCAGCACACGTCGCGCCGCATCGACGCGGTGCTCGAGGAGGTCGAGACGCCCGGCGAGGCGTTCCGGATCCACGCGTGCGCGGCGACCTTCCTCGGAGCCGACCGGCGCAGCTTCATGGACGGCAAGCCGTTCGGCTGCCCCGATCCGGCCGTTTGCGCGGAGCTCGACCGGCGCGCGGAGGCCGATCCGAAGGCCGCGTTCGACCTGCAGATGCGCCATGCGGCCAACGTCGACGACCCGCTGATCCTCGAGGCCGTGCTCGACCGGACGTGCGCTACGACGCTCGACTGCGACGCGCGGGACCAGTGCTGCAAGGGCGCGTGCGTGCCGCTCGCCACCTGCGAGTGATCGCGGGGAGCACGACCAGCACGAGCCATCCGGCCCCTCCGCTGCTCCGACAGCCGCAGCCGTCGGCCTCTTCCATCGGCGGTGGCGACACGGGCTCGGGCGGCGGAGCGGTCGAGAACGTCGCGGACCACGGCGCCGTCAGCACGTCGCCCCCGATGCTCTCCATGCCAGGCTCGAGGGTCAGGGTGTACTCGGCGTCCTCGGCGAGGGGCTCGAGCGGGAGCACGTTCAGCACGTTGCTCGCGTCGCGGTAGAACATCCAGGCGTCGACCGGCACGGGCCCGTCGGGGCCCACGAGCGCGACACGGCCGGGCGCCTCGACGGTCGCCTCGACCATCGCGCGGGCGAAGACGACCGAGAGCATGGCGTCGGTGCCCTCGCGGGGATGGCCGTAGCCGCCGGCCGCGGGGAAGGACTCCAGCACGAGGTCGGGCGCGGTGCCGTCGAGGCGCTGCTCGATGGCCTGCCAGTACAGCGCGAGCGTCTTGCCGAGGCACACGGGAGCGCCCGGGATGGCGTCGTCTTCGAGGTGCGACGTGGCCCAGGGCGCCTCGGCGCGGCTCTCCTCGACGCGGGTGGGGTCCTGGCCCGCGGCGGAGACGTAGAACACGGCCAGATCGAGCGCTCCCATGCCGCGCTCGAGCGTCTCGCGGTCGACCGTGATGCCGTCCGCCGCGAACATCGGAACGAGCGCGTCGTACGGCACGATGTGGTCGTTGATCGGATGCCCGCCCCACAGCGACGCGATGACGACATCCGTGTGCTCGTCGGAGGCCTGGCCCTCGCCCGATCGGTGCAGGTACGCGGCGTCGTAGAGCTGGTCGCCCATCCCGTGAGCCGCGAGGCCCAACAGGAAGGCCTCGTCGAGCGGATCGCGCGGCGTCTGGGCGGCCACCCGGGCGACGACGTGGTCCTGGAACGGCTCCCAGTGCGACGCCTCGCCGTAGGGATGCTGCACGGTGGGGGAGTACCCGCCATCCGGGAACATGGCGCCGGAGATCAGCGCCCGGCGGGCCTCGGGCTCGCTCAGGCGCTGCTTCAGCGGCCCGTCGGGCAGGTGGTCGACGGCGTGGATGGCGGTCCACACGTGGGTCACCTGCCCGCAGGCGAAGGCCGATTGGAGCGCGAGCGCGATCATGCCGCCATCATCGCACCCCGGGCGCGGGTCAGGGGGCCGATACGTCGATCGCGAGATCGTACGTGTTGCGGTCGCCCCCGAACAGCGAGATCTCGAGGAAGACGTCGGTCTCGGCGCCCTCGCCGTTCGTCCAGAGCACGATCTCCGAGTCGCTGACGCCCTGGCTCACGTCGAGCACGCTCCCCGCGCTGTCGTAGAGCCAGGCGTCGATGTCGCCGTCGTCGTTCACGAACGTGACCTCGGCCGTCAGGTTGTACCCGTCGGGCACCGTCACGACCCACCAGTCGTCCGACGTGGAGCACACGACGAGCCCCGCTCCTCCCGTCGACGCCATCGCGTCGTCGAGGGCGTCGTTCGGCTCCTGTGCGTCGTCGGCGCAGGTGTCGGTGTCGGTGTCCGCCACGTCGGTGTCGGTGTCCGCCACGTCGGTGTCGACGGGGTCGACGTCGTTCTTGCAGCCCACGAGGACCAGGACGACCGACCCGGCGATGATGCGCATCGGAGCTCCTACTCGCCGAAGATACCGGCTTCGAGACAGGTCTCGTCGCCGGACTGGATGATCTTCCCGATGGCCACGGCCTTCGGGAGGATGTTGCCGACGTAGAACCGCAGGTTCGAGATCTTGCCCTTCAGGTGGCGGGACTCGCCGTCGCGCTCCATCACGCGCTTCGCGACGCGGGCCTGCTGGATGGCCTCGAGCCCCAGGTGCACGGTCCCGAACATCTCGAGGAACGGCGTCGCCTGGAGGAGGGTGCCCTCCATGTTGCCGCCCATGCCGACCTGGCCGAGGTGCATCGCGGTGGCGCCGATGTGGTTGATGGCCTTCTCGACCGCGGAGGCCTCGGCCTCGAAGCCATCGGCCTTCGCCATGGCGCACTCCTTGAGCCCGTCCTGCATCCACTCCATGAAGAGCTGGCCGCCCCGGACGCGCATCTTGCGGCCCAGCAGGTCGAGCGCCTGGATGCCGTTCGTGCCCTCGTAGATGCTCATGATCTTCCCGTCGCGCACGAGCTGCTCGACCGGGTACTCGCCGATGAAGCCGTAGCCGCCGAGCACCTGGACGCCCGTGACCGCCACGTCGAAGCCGCGGTCGGTGCAGTGCGCCTTGAGCACGGGGACGAGGAGGTCGATGCGGCCTTCGTACTTGGTCTTCAGCGCCTCGTCGTCGGTGTTCTCGACCACGTCGTGGCGGTGCGCCAGGCGGTACAGCATCGAGCGCATCGTCTCGGTGAGGACCTTCATCGTCATCAGGTTCCGGCGGACGTCGGCGTGCGCGAGGATCGGCACGCGGGGCGCGTCGGGGTCGCGGAAGTTCTTCACGTGCGAGCCCTGGAGCCGCTCCTTCGCGTAGGCCAGCGCGTACTCGTAGGCCGCGCCGGAGATGGCGACGCCCTGGAGGCCGACGCCGATGCGCGCCTCGTTCATCATCGTGAACATGTACTTGATGCCGGCGAACTCCTCGCCGAGCAGCCAGCCGCGGCACGGGATCTTCGCGCCGAGCGCGAGCGTGCAGGTGGCCGAGCCGTTGATGCCCATCTTGTGCTCGATGCCCACGACGTGGGCGCCGTTGCGCTCACCGACCGCGAGGTCGGCGTCGAACCAGAACTTCGGGACGACGAACAGCGACAGGCCCTTGGTGCCGTTCGGAGCGCCCGGCGTGCGGGCGAGCACGAGGTGCACGATGTTCTCGGCGAGGTCGGAGTCGCCGCCCGAGATGAAGATCTTCTCGCCTTCGAGCAGGTAGGTGCCGTCGCCCTGCGGTGTGGCCTTGCAGCGGTTCTCGCCCACGTCCGAGCCCGCGCCGGCCTCGGTGAGGCACATGGTGCCGGCCCACTCGCCCGTGAAGAGCTTCGTGGCGATCGCATCCTTCCGCTCGGGGTCGAAGTAGCGATGGATGACGCGCGCCGCGGCGCCCGTGAGGCCCGGGTACATCCAGAACGCCATGGCCGCGCCCGCGAACATCTCGGTGGCGGCGACGTTGATGACGCCCGGCAGGCCGATGCCGCCGACCTCGGCGGGCGCGTTCATCGCGAACCAGCCGCCTTCGGCCATCGTGGACCAGGCCTCCTGGAAGCCCTTCGGCGTGGTCACGTTGCCGTCGTCGTCGAGCGTGCAGCCCTGGCGGTCGCCGGGGCCGTTGATGGGGCTCAGCACTTCGCGGGCGAGGCGGGCGGCCTCGTCGAGCGTGGCCTCGTACGTGTCGCGGTCGAAATCCGCGTAGCGCGGGATCTTCGAGAGCTGTTCGTCGACGTTGAGCTGCTCGAACAGGATGAACTTGATGTCTTCGAGGTCGACCTGGAAATCCAACGCGCCCATGGGGGCCTCCGCACTGTGAATGAATCATCATTCAGTAGATGGATCTCGTAGCGCGCGTGGGGAGCGGTCCGCAACCGGAACGGTCATTGCCGAGGAAGGGACGGTGCGTTCCCGGGCTCGTGGGGCGGCGTCGTTCGGCACGGGCCGGCGCCCACGGCGCGTGCGAAGATGCGCGCGGAGGTCGCCATGAAGGCGTTGCGGGTGTTGCTGTCGGGGCGGGTGCAGGGCGTGGGGTGTCGCGTGGCGACCCAGCGGGAGGCCGTGCGCCTCGGGGTGGACGGGTTCGTGCGGAACCTGCGCGACGGGCGCGTCGAGGCGTGGGTCCAGGGGGAGGACGACGCGGTGGACGCGATGGTCGTGTGGCTCGGGGGGCCGCCGGCACCGATCCGGGTCACGGGCATCGCGGTCGAAGAGGCCGAGCCCTACGAAGACCTCGAGGGATTCGCGGTGGCGCCGACCCATGGGGGGTAGTCTCGCGGTCACGGAGGATGTGATGGCGAGAGTGACGGGAATCGGCGGCGTGTTCATCAAGGCGAAGGACCCGGCTGCCCTGAAGCAGTGGTACGCCGAGAACCTGGGGATGAAGCTCGAAGACTGGGGCGGCGTGGTGTTCCACTGGGCCGACGACCAGGCGGTGCAGTCCGACTCCGCAGCGACGGTCTGGCACCTCGCGGACGCGAATGGCGACTGGTTCGAGGGCCCGGTGATGATCAACTACCGGGTCGACGATCTCACCGCGCTGCTCGCGCAGCTCGCCGATGCGGGGATCGCGCCGCTCAAGGGCCCGGAGTCGCACTTCAACGGGCTGTTCGCGTGGGTGAAGGACCCCGAGGGGAACAAGTTCGAGCTGTGGGAGCCGCGCGAGCCGTCGTGACCCCCGGCATCAGAACAGAGCGGCGAGCACCTCGCGCACGGAGCGGACCGCGATGACGTCGAGCCCGCGCGGCGCCTCCTTCGCGACGGACGGCGGGGCGATGACCCGGGAGAACCCGTGCCGGGCGGCTTCTTTCAGGCGAAGCGTGGGGTGCGACACCGCGCGCACCTCGCCGACCAGCCCGACCTCGCCGAACACCAGCGTGTCGCGGCGGACGGGCTGCTCGGTGAGCGAGCTGGCCGTGGCGGCCACGACACCGAGGTCGGCCGCGGTCTCTTCGAGGCGCACGCCGCCCGCCGCGTTCACGAACACGTCGCGGTCGTGCAGCGACATGCCGGCCTTCTCGAGCACCGCGATGAGCATCTGCACGCGGGTGCGGTCGATGCCGACGCACGTGCGGCCCGGTGTGGACGGCGTGGGGCGGCCGACCAGCGCCTGGACCTCGACCAGCAGGGGGCGAGAGCCCTCGAGGGTCGCGATCACCGCAGTGCCGGCGGCGTCTTCGCGGCGCTCGGACAGGAGCCGCGCGCTGGCGTCGGGCACCTCGCGCAGGCCCTCCTCCTCCATCTCGAACATCCCGAGCTCGCCGGCCGGACCGAAGCGGTTCTTCACGCTGCGGAGGATGCGGAGCGTGTTGCGCCCGTCGCCCTCGAACTGGAGCACGGTGTCGACGAAGTGCTCGAGCACCTTGGGCCCCGCGAGCTCGCCGGACTTCGTGACGTGGCCCACGAGCAGGATCGACACGTTCTCGGACTTGGCGAGCACCATCGCCCGGTGCGCGACCTCGCGGATCTGGCTCATGCTGCCGGGGATGGCCTGCAGCTCGGGGATGGCCATGGTCTGCACGGAGTCGACGACCACGACGAGCGGGTGCTCGCCCTTCACCGCGCGCTCGACCGTGGGGAAGTCGGTGGTGGCGAGCAGCTTCATGGTGTCGCCGCGGACACCGAGGCGGTCGGCGCGCATGCGGACCTGTCGCAGCGACTCTTCGCCCGTGACGTAGAGCACGGGCAGCCCGCGGCGCGCGAACGCGTCGAGCGCCATGAGCAGCAGCGTGGACTTGCCCACGCCGGGGTCGCCGCCGAGCAGCACGAGGGAGCCGGCCACCAGGCCGCCGCCGAGCACGTTGTCGAGCTCGCCGACGCCCGTGCGGTGACGGACCTCGCCCCCGCCTTCGATGACGACATCCTTCAGCGCGACGGGCGCGTCGCTGCTCGACAGGCTGGGGGCCGGCGGCGCCACCTCGAGCGCCTGCTCGACGAACGAGCCCCACGCTTTGCACTGGAAGCACCGGCCCAGCGGCTTGGCCGACTGGTACTGGCACTCGCGGCACACATAGACTGTCTTCGGCTTCGCCATCTCGCCTCCGCGGCTGGGTGTATCCCCGGTGGCGGACAGAATTTGTCCTCTCGCTCTGGATTTCCGGTTGAACGTGCTGCGGTGGGGGCGCTCGGCGTACGAGCGCGATTCGGATCTCGCGATGGAAGCGGCACATGCGCGCGGCCTGGGCTTCGGCTGGGCGTCCGCGCCCGATCCGAAGGTGGTGCCGGACCTCGCCGGGGTCGACATCCTCGTGGTGAACAGCAAGGCCCGCGTGAATGCGGCGGTGCTCGGCCGCTTCTCGGGGCGCTACGTGATCACGACGACCAGCGGCTTCGACCACATCGACGTCGCTGCGGCCGCTGCCCGGGACGTGCGGGTGGGCCGCTGTCCGCTCGCGCGGCGCGACGCGGTCGTCGAGGCCACGCTGGGCGCGCTGATCGGCCTCGGCAAGCGGTGGCCGGCGCAGCTCCGCGCGGCGTCGGAGGGGCGCTGGGTGCGCGGCGAGCTCCCTGAGATCGCGCCGCTCGGGCTGCGCGGCTCGACCGTCCTGCTCGTGGGGCTCGGCGTGATCGGACGGAAGCTGGCGGACGTGCTCCGGGCGCTCGACGTCACGGTGCTGGGCTTCGATCCGCGCGGCGTGCCCGAGCCCGTCGAGGCCGTGACGCTCGAAGAGGGCCTCCGGCGTTGCGATGCCGTCAGCCTGCACTGCTCGCTCACGGCGTCCAGCGCGAATCTCCTCGATTCGACGGCCCTGGCTCACCTCCAGCCGCACGCGGTCGTCGTGAACACCGCGCGGGGCGACTCGCTGGACGTGGGCTTCGCGGTCGACGCGGTCCGGACGGGGCGATTGCGGGGCCTCGCGGTGGACGTGTTCCCGAAGGAGCCCTGGCCGCAGCTCGCGGAGCACGCGTCCGTCGAGGGCGTCTGGCTCATGCCGCACGGCGCCGGGTACGCACCGGACCTCGGGCACCGCGTCGCCCAGGAGGTCGGCGCCGCGTTTCGGGCGATCGCGGCGGATCGGGAGCTGCCGTTCCCCGTGGTGCCCGCGGATCAGGTGTAGTCGGGAGCCTGGAGCCCGGAGCCTGGAGCCGGGAGCCCGGAGCCTGGAGCCGGGAGCCCGGAGCCGGTTGCGGGTTCGGGCCCTCCGGACTTCGCGAGCGCGTCTGCATCACGCAGATGACGCAGAAGGACGCAGATGACGCAGAAACGAGGCCGTCTCGGGTGGAGCGTCTTCGTGTCCCCGGGCGCTGTCGCCCGCCAAGGACGCCGAGGTCCTCCCGCTGCGTCCGGTGTTGCCACGAACGTCTCGGTGTTCGGGTCGACGGAGCGGGCCTTCTTGCGGACCGGCTTCGGGCCTCACCAGAGCAGGCCTGCGATTCGGGCTGCTCCGGTGAGCGGAACTGCCGGTCCCGGGCCGAAGTGTCGACAGATTCCAGGCTCGTGGATCCGAGACCTTCTGCTCGAACTGCAGGACGAGCTCGCGCCGCCCTCTGTGGACCGCTGTGCGATCCGCGGTTCGATCTGCCCCTGGCGAGCACGCCGAAGCTCCGATCACGCACAGCGACCACAGTGGGCCACAGCGCGTGTGCTCCTCTGGTGAGCGGCGTCTCGGGATCCGCTCCCAGGCCCAATCGGGCTCCGGGGAGGGATCCACGTCGTAGGGTCGACGCCCTCCCTTCTGCGTCATCCGCGTCCTTCTGCGTCATCTGCGTGATGCGGATCCGGCCTCGCACCCCGCCACCGCTCGCGAGGTCCGACCCCGCTCGAGCCAACGCTCCCGGCTCCAGGCTCCCGGCTCCCGGCTCCGGGCTCCAGGCTCCCGGCTCCCGGCTCCCGGCTCCCGGCTCCAGGCTACGAGAGCCCGAAGTAGTTCGACACCACGCGGTCCCACTCCGACGGGCCGCACTTCGCCTCGGTGTTCGTGTACTCGGCGTAGTGCACCACCTGGGAGAGCAGGTCGCGCGGGTGGCAGAACCGGAACTCGCGGTTCGCCATCTTGTAGTGCCGGTCGATCAGGTACTTCACCGAGTGCGGCATCAGCGACACGCCGTACTTCGCGGCCGTCTTCTCGATCAGCGCCTTGAACTCCTCCTCGTCGGGGTTGTTCGCGTAGATCTTGTACGGGATCCGCCGCATGAACGCTTCGTCTGCGAGGTCGCGCGGCTCGAGGTTCGTCGAGAACACGAGCAGGCAGTCGAACGGGCACTCGACCTTGCGGCCGTCCGGCAGCTTCAGGAAGTCGTAGCGCTTCTCGAGCGGGAAGATCCACCGGTTCAGCAGGTCTTGCGGGCTCGTGTGGCCGCGGCCGAAGTCGTCGATGACGAGCGTTCCGCAGTTCGCCTTGAGCTGGAGCGGCGCCTCGCACACGTTGTTGGTCGCGTCGAACTGGAGCTCGAGCATGTCGAGCGTGAGCTCGCCACCCGTGATGACCGTCGGGCGCTCGATGAGCACCCAGCGCCGATCGATGCGGAACTGGCGCTGGATCTCGGCGCTCGGCTCGATCGGCTTGTGCACGGCGGGGTCGAACAGCTTCACGAGCGTGCCGCCGATCGACAGGGTGCGGGGAATCCAGATCGCGTCGCCGAACGCGCGCGTGATGCGCTCGGCGATGGTGGTCTTGCCGTTGCCCGGCGGACCGTAGAGGAACAGCGACTTGCAGCTCGCGATGGCGGGGCCCAGCCGGTCGAGCATGTCGTCGGACACGTCGATGTCGCCGAAGGCGCGCTGGAGATCCTCGGGACCGGGATTCGCGTTGGTGAGCGACTGCTGGCGGATCGAGAGGAGGTACGACTTGTATGGGACCGGCGTGCTGCCGACGTACGAGGTGACCTTCTTGGACTCGAGGGCGGCCTCGTTGCCCGCGGTGGTGAGCTGGACGAGGTGATCGCCGATGGCATTCGTGCCGAGGTACTCGATGAGCTTGCGCTGCTTCATCGCGTTCAGCACGTCGCCGACGAGCGGGAGCGGCAGGTCGGCCCACTCGGAGATCTGCTTGCCGCTGACCTTCGACTGGCCGACGAGCATCCGCAGGCACTGCCCGAGGACCATCTCGGGGTCGATGCCGAGCTCGTCCCAGCTGCGGGCCTCGACGGGCACGAAGTTGTTCAGCTTGCGCTGGCGGACGCGCTGCGTCTCGGTCTCCGGCTGCATGAACGAGCGGTCTTCACCGACGCGGATCGCGGCGGCGGCGCGTTCCTGTGCGGCGCGCGCGGCGGCCGGCACCGTGGGAGCGCGGGTCGTCGGCGCATCGGCGTTGTCGGAGGCGCCCCCGAACTTCACGTTCGCGGGAACACGCAGCGGAGGCGCCGTTCCGGGACGGCGCGGGGGATTCTGGTCAGTCATGCGCGCATTGTAGACGCTGCGCGACGCTCCAGCACGAGGGCGGCCAGGTCGGCGAATCCGTGGCCCCCTTCGCGGTCCATGATCCAGCGCGGGTGGGACTGCATGCGGGGCAGGAAGGCGCGCACGTTCGCGACGCCCACGGTGTGTGGGAAGTGCGCGAACATCGGTTCGTCGTTCGCGGAATCCCCCACGTAGAGCCAGCGCTCGCGGTCGGCGTCGAGGTCTTCGCCCCAGCGCTCGGCGACGAGCCTACGGCAGCCCGAGAGCTTGTCGAACGCGCCGTACCACCCGTTCACGTGGATGCTCGACACCTTGCAGGTCGCGCCGCCGTGGCGGAACGCCGCGACGATCGCGTCGATTGCGTCGTCTCCGAGCGGGTCCACGTCCTCGCAGAAGTCGATGGCCACGTCGAGCTCGCGGTACGGCTGGTCGCTCGCGAGGGCCGTGCCCGGCACGCGGCGCAGGATGTCCTGCGCGAGGTCGGCGAGCTTCTCGCGGTTGCCCGCACGGGTGTCGGCATCCTGGAGGAAGCGCCGCTCGAGCTTCTGCTCGCCCATCCAGAACCACAGACCGCCGTTCTCGCCGACCACCCCGTCGACGGGCCACATCCGCGCGATGTGGTCGACCCACCCGGCCGGGCGCCCCGTGACCGGGACGACCCGCAGCCCGGCGTCCCGCAGGCGCCAGAGCGCCTCGAAAGACGCGGCGGGGAGCCGCCCGTGGAGGGTCAGCGTGTCGTCGATGTCGCACAGGATGCCCGTGAGGCCCGTGCAGATCGCCGGGGTCAGCGTGTCGGGCGTGATCACTGGAAGGGCGGTGCCCCGTCGCGGATCCACTCCTCGACCATCTGGATCTGCCACAGCTGGAGATCGGCGTACCCGGGGCCCGGCATGCGCTCGCCGGTGCCGCCGACCTCGAGGTGCGTGCCGCGCAGCTTGTGCACCAGGTACGACGCATCCGGATCACCCGGAACGACGCGGAACATCGTCGGGTTGCCGACCGCGCGTTCGTTCACGAGGTTCTCGCGCGGCTGGACGAGCAGGTTGAGCTGGCCCGCCGCCAACAGGTCGCTGTGGCACACGGCGCACGGGTTCTGCAGGATCGCCTCGACGCTCTCGGGCGGGTCGTCGTCGCCGCGGAAGCCCGTGTCGACGAAGAGCCCGGGGGCGGGCACCGAGACGAAGCCGCCGCCGGTGCACGCCGCGAGGCACAGCGCCAGCGGGACGAGCCTCACTTGGCGGCCGCCGGCTCGGCCCCGGCGCCGTCGGGCTTGTAGCCGCTCTTCTTGCGGAGCTGGCGGTAGTGCGGCGGGTACCCGGTGCCGCCCTGGAGGTAGTAGTCGCGGTAGGCGTTGTGCACGCACATCGAGACGCCGCCCTCTTCGGTCATGCAGTGGAAGCTGCAGTTGTCGATGCGCTCGTGGTCGAGCGACTGGGCATCCTGGAAGTTCTGCATGAAGAACGAGAGCTTCCGCACGCGCCCGCGCGCCTTCACGATGTCGGGGAAGTTCTCGACGAGGCGGCGGCCCCAGTACTGCGCGCCCTTCTTCACGTACTTGCGCTTGATGGCGGCCTCGACGCCCTGGAACACGGCGCGGCCCATCTTCCGGCGGTCGAAGTACACGTCGTCGAACACGTGCAGCATCTCGATCAGCGCCTCCCGGTCGTCCCACATGTCGACCGGCTTGGCCGGGCCCTTCGGGTCGATGATCAGGGCATACCCGATCTTGTGGCACTCGGGATGGCCGAACAGCACGTTGTCCCACGACAGGGGAGCGCCGAGGCCGGCCTCGATCTGCTGGCTGACGGTGTCGATCGAGATCGTCTGCTTGCGCTTGCGCGTGAGGCCGCGGCCGGTGTCGGCCTGGAGCTGGAAGCTCGCCATGCCGACGACGTCGGAGTTCCGCTTGTAGAACTCGGCGAGCATCGGCACCTCGTCGTAGTTCCGCGCGAACACCGTCTGGTTGAAGATGACCGTGAGCCCGAGCCCGCGGGCCCGCTCGATGTACTCCTCGCGTACCTCGCAGAGCTGTGCCTCGCGGCTGAAGCCCTTGCGCTTCTCGGTGAGGTCGACGTGGAACGCGACGTCCATCAGGCCCGCCTCGGCGAGGCGCTGGAGCAGCTCGCGGGTCGCGTAGATGCCGTTCGTGAACAGCGACGGCATGAGCTTGTTGTCGACGCAGTGGCGGACGATGCGCTCGAGCTCGTCGTGGTCGCGCAGCGTGGGGTCGCCGCCGGTGATCTGCACGTTGGTGCCGACCCCGTAGTCCTGCCGGATGCGATCGATGCGGCGGAAGATGGTGTCGAGCGGGATGTCGGGCGTGCTCTCGCTGTTCTCGGACAGGTAGCAGATCGAGCAGTCGAGGTTGCAGCGCTGGGTGACCTCGAGCGCCACGCAGCCGATGGTGCGCTTGGCGCCGAGGACCTGGTTCCGCCGCTGGTAGTCGGGCGTGAGCCGATCCCACGTCTCTTTCAGGCGCTCGCGGAGGTGGGTGATCTCGTGTTCGGCGTAGGCGTGCATCGTCGCTCCGGTCGGCTGTCGAGGATAGCGCGAACGGCTACGGACGCGCACTCTGCGCGGATCACTTCCTCGCGTAGGAGAGCGTCCAGACCATCGGTGCCGAGAGCATCCCGCTCCACACCTTGTGCGTGACCTTGAGCGTTCCGGCGGGGGTGAGCTCGTAGGTGGACTCCTTGCCGCCGTTCTCGCTCTCGCCCGTGATCACGAGCTTGCGATCCGGGACGAGATCGAACCGGACGTTCGCGCCGCGCAGCTCGACGGGCGTCCCGTCCGACGGGCCCTCGCTCTCGCGGTCGAAATCGCCGCGGAACACCATCCGCACGGCGGAATCGTCGCCCCCGATCGTGATCGTCTCGTCGTGGACGGCCACCTTGGTGAGCTTGCTGCGCGCCATCCCGCGGAATGCGAAGTTGAACGTCTGCGCCGTGGACTCGATCACGTCGGCCCGCGCCGCGATCTCGGGCTCGCCGCCCGCGTAGACCCACGTACCCGCCAGATTGCCCGGCGCGGCGGCGAATGCCGCAGCGAGAAACCACATGCTGCCCCCAGACTGAGGACTCGGTATCCAGGTGAATGGGATTCGCAACCGTGGACGGTGCCGTGGACCGTGGACCGTGGACCGTGGACCGTGGACCGTGGACCGTGGACCGTGGACCGTGGACCGTGGACCGTGGACCGTGGACCGAGACCGTGGACCGTGGACCGTGGACCGTGGACCGTGGACCGTGGACCGTGGACCGTGGACCGTGGACCGTGGACCGTGGACCGTGGACCGTGGACGTGGACCGTGGACCGTGGACGTGGACCGCGAGGTCGTGGTTGGAATAGACCAGCGGCTCCGGAGGATTCATGTCCCGCACCTTGTGGATCGCCCTCGCCCTCGTCGCCTGCAAGGGCAAGGCCGTCGACACCGACACCGACACCGAGACCGACGCCGACACCGACGCCGACTCCGACGCGGACACCGACTCCGACGCGGACACGGACTCCGATGCGGACACCGACTCCGATGCGGACACCGACTCCGACACGGACGCGGACACCGACTCCGATGCGGACACGGATTCCGGACACCGACACGGACGCGGACACGGACTCCGGACACCGGACGCGGACACCGACACCGACACCGACGCGACACGGACCTGACACCGACGCGGACGCGGACACCGACGCGGACACGGATTCCGACGCCGATCCCACCGGCGACACCGGCACGACCGGCACCGGTGACACAGGCGCCATGCAGACCGCAGACACCGGGAGCCCTGTCGACACCGCGCCCCCGGACCCCGACCTGTGTGTGGCGCCGGCGCCGTACACCGCGCCGAGCCCGACCTCGCTGGGCTGCCGGACACCGGGCTCGTGGCCTGGGTCCGCGCGGACATGGGCCTCTCGCTCGACGGGCTCGACCGGGTGTGCAGCGTCGACGACCTCTCGGGGAACGGCTTCCACCTCGCGCAGGCCGTCCCGACCTCGCGTCCGACGACCGGCACCTCGGCGGGCAGCCCGCCGTCGAGGTCTTCGCGTCCCAGCAGCTGACGCGGCCCGACGTCATGGGCATCCTGGCGAGCTCCGCGCGCACCATCGTCGTCGCCGTGCAGCTCGACGACGTCGCGAGCCGCGCGACGTTCTTCTTCCAGGGCGGACCGGGTCCGCAGGACGTACCTCGGGCCCGAGGCCAACACGTACAACACCGTCGGGAGCCGGTGGGGCGCCTACTCACGAACAACGCGTACGACGGCGACATCGCGACGCACGCCGATCCGGCGATCCACGTCTGGGACGTGGACGACCTGACGCCCGGCAACCCCGTCCTCGACCACCTCCACAGCCGCGTGAACGGCGTGGACATGGCCCTCACGCGCACCATCGGAGGGGGGGCAACCTCCTCATCGAGGACTTCTCGAGCGCGGACACCTCGTCGATCGGCTTCGCCCAGCCGAGCTCGGACTTCCGGATCGCCGAGCTGCTCGTCTGGTCCCGCGTGCTCGACTCCACCGAGCTCGGCGCGGTCGAGACGTACCTCGCGTCGCGCTACGGCGTCACGCTTCCGACCCCATAGGTCAGACGAAGAGGGGCACGAACGCGACGAGCAGCAGCGCCGTGCCCATCACGAGCATCGGCAGCACGACGTGCTCGTGGCGATGGAACCAGCTCGTGGCCGGCACCTCGGACATGTCGGCCGCGTCGCCGATGACCTGGCGCGCGAGCAGGTGGTTCAGCGCCACCGGCGGCGTGAGGTAGCCGAGCTCGAACGCGCACAGCACCATCATCCAGAAGTGCACCGGGTCGATGCCGTTCGCGAGCGCGACGTGCTTCAGCGTGACGGACACGAGGATCACGGCGCCGAGCGCGTCCATCGTCATCCCGACGAGCACCATCACCACGACCAGGAACGCCATCGCGGTCACGGGCGAGCCGAGGTCCTCGGGCAGCAGCGCCATCACCTCCGAGCGCTCCACGACGCCGCCGATCCCGACGCTCCCCGCCATCACGAACAGCAGCGCCCCGATGTGGTGGGAGCTCTCGCCCGTCGCGCTCGTCAGCGCCGGCCACGGCGCCGGGCCCTCGCCTCCACGCGTGCGGTCCCACAGGGTGAGCGCGAGCATCATCCCCGGCAGCACGAACGGCGCGGTGTGCTCGGTGACCGGCGTGCCCAGCGGGTACGCGTAGGCGAGCAGCACCAGGACCCCGATCGAGGTGTACGGCATGAGCGCCACGATCCCCGCCCACGATCCCTCGATCGAGGCCCACAGCGGGGGGAATTCGAGGCGGTGCTCGTTCCGCGCGATCATCGCGACGAGGAACAGGAAGGCCGTCAGCGCGAAGACGATGCGGCCCCAGGCGAACAGGGCGTCGGTGGTGACCTCCTTGTTCAGGACCGCCACCAGGACGACCACCAGGCACGGTCGCAGCACCACGCCGAGGCTCCCGGACATGGCCGTCGCGGCGAGCGCGATGCGGGGCCGCGCGCCGTAGTCCCGCAGGCTCTCGAAGATCGTCGCGCCCGCGGCGATGACGAAGATGCCCGACGCCCCGGAGTACGCGGTCGGCAGGGCCGCCAGCACGACCACCAGCCACGCGAGCAGGTTCGGCGGGAGCTTCCAGGGGGTCAGCACCGCGAACGCGAGCTTCGCGAGGCGGGTCTGGGCGAGCATCATGCCGGCCCAGATGTACAGGCCGATGCCGACGTAGATGCTCGGTACCTGCACGAACTTGTGCAGGAAGATCGCCTGACCCGACGGATTGTACGGCGTCTCGGCGAGGTGGAACCAGAACGCCCCGATGAGCACCATCCAGGCGTAGAGCGGCACCGCCATCAGCACGCGTGCCGGGGTCGTCGGGCGGTCGGCGAACGCGGGGGGCCGCGCGAGGTGCATCGCGTTCACGCCCGCCAGCACGAGGAACCCGAGCCCCCACAGCACGGGGAGCGCCGGATTGTCGACCTCGGCGGAGCCCTGCTGCACCCGCCAGTCGAAGAAGCACGACACCATCCAGAGCAGATGGGCCAGGAGCTGGGCACCCTGCGAGGCCCGGTGCTCGGTGAGGCTCTGGGGGTCGAGCAGCGCGATGTGCGCGCGGTGACGGGTGGTCTGGAGCCCGCCGAGCAGGAACAGCAGCACGAGCAGGTGCTTGTGGTACGCGAACTTCGCGAGCTCGCTGATCGTCCGCTCGACGGCGCGGAACCTCCGCACGGAGCCCGTCAGGCGCGACTCGATGTCGTCGTGCGTCGCCCAGTTCTCGGCGCAGCGGTCGCGCAGGGCCTTCAGCGCCGCGCAGTTCACGGCGGGCGTTGCGGGCGCGTCCTCCGCGAAGGGGTCTTCCTCGGCGAAGGGGTCGGGCTCGGGCTTCGGTGCGGGCTCGGCGAACGGGTCCTCGTCCGCGAAGGGGTCGGGCTCCGGCTTCGGCGCCTCGTCCGCGAAGGGGTCTTCTTCGCCGAAGGGGTCTTCTTCGCCGAAGGGGTCGTCGCCTCCGAACGGATCACCGTTGGCGGGCTCGGGGGCCGGCGCGTAAGCGGGACACTGCTGGAGCTGCGCCTCGAGCTCTTCGAGCACGCAGTCCGGGGCCGTCGGGTCGGAGCGGAGATCCGCGGCGTAGTCGGCCCACATCCGCCCGCCGAGCTGCACCACGACGGTCGAGACGTTCGCGCCCAGCCCGACGACGAGCGCGACGAGCAGCAGGAGGAACGTGGCGACCGTGACGACGCG
Organism: Alphaproteobacteria bacterium; assembly: GCA_020632875.1. Taxonomy (GTDB): domain Bacteria; phylum Myxococcota_A; class UBA796; order UBA796; genus JACKEQ01. Next base: position 101,061 of record JACKET010000003.1, on the reverse strand, counting down.
GTCGAACGGGCCCGGAGCAGACTTCACGCGCGCGACACTACCACCGCGCGCGGAGGGCTACTCCTTGTTCTCGGCGCACTCGGCGCGCGCGCCGTCGGACTTGCATCGGAGCTGGCGCATGACCTTCAGCATCTGGCCGTCGTAGGAGCCGTCGTCCCGCAGGCGGATCCGGACCTCGCGGAACATCTGCGACCAGCCGTCGGCCTCGGACGCGGGGATGTCGACCCACGCGCTCGCCGGGATGGCCGCCTCGGCCTTCTTCGCGACGTCGACGGTCTGGTCGAACCGGCCAGCGAACCACGTGCGGGCCTTCTTCCCGAAGCCGTCGCCGAACTTCGACTGCTTCACCATGACCTGCAGCGTGGCCTGGGCGAGGGGAGAGCGCAGGATGCCGCCCTTGTCGCCGAGCCCGCGGTGCAGCTCGAACGGCTCGTAGGCCGGCGCGCTCACGTAGCAGGCGTCGACGGCGCCGTTGTTGAACTTGGGCCCGATGGTGCCGAGGTCGGCGGCGACCGTGATGGCGCCGACCCGCTCGACCATCGCGGGAGCGGCCTTGTCGTAGTCCATCGTCGCGATGCGCTTGCCGGCGAGCTTCGACACGCTGTCGACGCTGCGGTCGCGGACGAACAGGTAGACGGCACCGACCGAGATGAAGCCGACGGTCTCGTTGCCGTCTTTCACGAGCTTCGAGGCGGCCCCGTCGGAGGTCGCGAGCGTGTTCACCAGCGAGCCCAGGAGGGCGTAGTCGGGCAGGGCGCCCATCGCCTCGATGGTGGAGGGGAAGCGGTTGAAGCGCTGCAGGCGGACGCCCGTGGCGACCACCCCGTCGCACGTGCCGGCCTCGTAGTCCTTGCTCGCCGTCTCTTCGTCCGTGTACGCCTTGATCTCGATCGTCTCGCCCCACGCGGACGCCTCGAGCGCGAACTCCGACATCAGCTTGTAGTACTCGCCGGCCTTCCCGGCGGGGTCGTACGTGCAGATCGTCGCGGCGGAGGCGGGGAGGGAGCACAGCGCGATCGCGCCGGCCACACAGGACTTCAGCAGGGTGTTCATTCGGGGGCCTCGGTGGGAGCGGGCGCTTCGGGAGCGGCTCCGTCGGTTGCGTCTTCGGCGAAGGGGTCGGCGCCGAACGGGTCGTCGGCCGGCGCGAAGGGGTCGTCGCCCGTGGGGGGCGCGGACGGCGCGGTGGGCAGCTCGCCGGCCCGGGGGGTGCGGTGGCCGCGCTCGGCCGCCCAGATCAGGTCGGACTGGTGGAGCACGATGCTGCGCCCGTACTCGTCGAGCATGGCGTAGTCGGGGTCGCGCGGGTGGGCCGCCTCGCTCGCGAAGTACGCCTTCACGGCCTCGCGCACGCGCTCGGGCTCGTCGGCGTTGTCGGCGATCTCGGCGTAGAGCGCCCAGCCGAGCCGCACGCCGCTCTTCTCGCCCCGCTCGGCCGCCTCGCGCAGCTGGGCCCACGGGTCGACGCCCTCGGGACCGGAGCCGGGCACCACGATCCAGGCCGACGCCTGCAGCGCGCTCGGCACGCCCCACCACGTCGCGTCGTCGAGGCACGGTGCGACGCGCCCCACGCGGGAGAGGGTGTCGAGGGGGACGGCATTGCGCCCGCCGCTGGCCTTGTCGTTGAGCATGGCGATGGTTCCGGACACCAGACCCACGAGCAGGGTCAGCTCGTCCCTCTCGCGCACGCGCGGGCACGAGGAATCGGCGCCGAGCTCGCCGAACACCCGGTTCGAGCGCTTCCACGCGCTGTGGAACCGCAGCGCGGCCCGCTCGCGCGAGCGCTCTTCGAGGGCCAGCGCGTCCTTCACCGCGGCCACGCGGCCCGCACCGGCCGGGACCACCGTCTGGGCCACCACGCCGTCGGCCTGGTGCGCGAAGGCCCGCGCCTCGTCGCAGATGCCCGCCACGGCGTCGGCGATGATCATCGCGCGGTCGGGCGGGTTCTTCTCGGCGGTCGCGGCCTGGAGCGGGTGACCGAGCGCCTCGCCGATCTTGCACACCCGGTCGACGTCGCCCGTGCGCAGCGCGGTCGGCACCACGCGCTGGGTCGTGAAGCGGTCGACGGTCTTTCGGACGCAGCCCGACAGGGCGACGAGCACGAGCAGCAGGGGAACAGACTTCGGCACGCGGGTTTTCCCTGGGCGACGCGCGGACGGTGCGCCGGCGCCGGTCTTTAACGAGCCGGATAGAGGTGGGCAGTCCGACGACCCAACCCGGGAGATCCGATGCGCGCCGTGCTCCTCCTCTTCTCGCTGCTGCTGGCGCTTCCCGCCGCCGCGGCGCGGTCCCTGGCGGTGTTGCCGCTCGACCAGGCCGCGAAGAGCGACAGCCACGAAGGCCTCGGGCGGGCGCTCGCCGGCATGCTGGTCTCCGATCTCTCGCAGGTCGAGGAGCTCGAGCTCGTCGAGCGCGCGCGGCTCGACGCGGTGCTCAAGGAGATCGAGCTCGCCGAGACCGGCTTCCTCGACCCCAAGACCGCCGTGAAGCTCGGCAACGGCGTCGGGGCGGAGTGGGTGGTGATCGGCTCGTGGTCCGTGGTGGGCGAGACGTTCTTGATGGATGCCCGCGCGGTCGACGTGAAGTCCGGGAAGATCGTCGCCGCGGTCGACGCGAACGGCACCGTCACGGACTTCGTGACGGTCGAGAAGTCCCTCGTCGAAGACCTCCTCGTGAAGCTGCAGGTCGCGGTCAGCGCGGGTGCGCGCCGGAAGATCATCGCCGACGCACCCACCGAGGACTTCCAGGCGATGAGCACCTACGGCGCCGGCCTGCAGGCCGAGTTCGAAGGCCGCTACGAAGAGGCGCTGAAGAAGTTCCAGGAGGCCGCGAAGGTCGATCCCGAGTTCGTCCTGTCCGCCGAAGGGGCCGCCGCGGCCCGCAAGAAGATGGAGCAGCTCGAGGCCGACCGGAAGCAGACGCAGGTCGACGACGAGACCCGGATGATCCTCGACGCGCTCGCGAAGAGCCCCGACGAGATGAAGCTCACGGGCCGCACGAACGATCCGAAGGTCCTGGGCGGGCTCTCGGTGCGGTGGGGCCTGCTCGAGCACCAGCGGCGGTGGTGCCAGCTCGTCGACGAGCTCTACCACTACATCGAGCGGCACAAGGGCAAGGAGCCCGACGTGAAGCACCCCGATTCGTACAACCACCGGCACTGGGCGGCGTACGACCTCGGGCTGTACGACGAGCGGCCCGAGATCTGGCAGCACGGCACGGTGTCCGCCCCGTTCGGCTGGTCTTCGCTGGTCGACGGCGCCCCGTCGACGACGTGGATGCCGAACCTCGTGGTGGGCATCACCGACGGCATCGACCGCGCCGAAGACATCGGGGGCAGCCTGCTGAACGCGAGCGTCGCCTGCGCGGGCCCCGACGTCACCGGGCGAATCACGGCCCTCGAGAAGGTGATGGAGGTCTCGAAGAAGTACGGCATCGCCGACCGGCCGGTGTACTCCAACGGCCACCGTCCGGTCTGGACGGAGGTCGAGATCCTGCTGCTCCAGGCGATGGCGGCCCGCGACGGCATGAGCCCGGTCGTCCAGCAGCGCACCAACGCCCTGCTCGACTTCAAGACGGGCAGCTCCGACGACGACTACGCCATCCGCTCCGACGTCGCGAAGGTCGTGCGCGTCGCCGAGCGCACGCTCGTCTGGCAGGCCGTGTCAGACGGGATCTCCGAGGCCGAGATCGAGCGGGTCGCCGCGGCTGCCGCGGCTTCCGACGCCAAGGTCGTCGAGCTCGAGAACGCGGCCTGCAAGATCATGGTCCCGCAGCTCGCCAACACCTGGACGCGCTTCGAGAGCGACCGGAAGGATCCGCGCCGGGCAGCCAACGTGGAGTGGTCGCGCATCGAGCTCGCGGTCGGGGCGAACAGCCTGCGGCTGGCGGGCTGCATCCGCGGCACGCCGGCCGTGATCGCGACGCTGCCCGAGGCGCTGGCGTGGGTCGACACGATGCCGCAGCGCCTCCGTGCCGGCCGTCCCGACGATTGCCAGAAGACCATGGCCGACCTCGTCGAGCAGACGAAGAGCTACCGCCAGGCGTACCCCGGCGGTGAGGACCACTACCGGGGCGCGACGATCATGGCGGGGATGCGCGCCGTCCGCGGCGGGTGCGCGACGATCCGCTGACTACAGCAGCGCGGTGTAGCGCAGGCCCGCCAGCGCGGAGCCCTTGTTCGCCAGGATCTCTTGCTTCGGCGTGACCGCCGCGTGCGCGGTGCCGGAGTCGGCGACGGCCTTCGCCACGCCCGTGAGACCCTTCGACACACCTGCCGAGGCCGTACCGGTCAAGGCGGCGGTCGCGGTCTGCGTGGGTGCCGCGACCGGGCTGATCGGCCCGATCGGCCCGATCGGTCCGAAGGGCCCCATCATCCCGAGGCCCGACAGGTCGATCATGCCGCTGCCTTCGAGGCCGCCGAGGCCCTGCTTCAGGGCCATGCCGGCGAACGGGTTGAAGCCCGCCGCCATCAGGCCCCCGAGGTTCGCGACGTTGCTGCCGTGCTGGTACCGGCCGCCCGACTTCACGTCGACCTGGCCGTTCTCGACCTTCACGTCGGCGGACTTGTCGATGTCGGCGAGGCTGCCGGACTGGGCGAACTGCTGCGCGTCTTCGATGGCCGTCTTGTCGTCGATCTCGCGCTGGTACGCGAACGTGTCGATGCCGGCCTTGTTCAGCGCGTCGTCGACCGCGGCGCCGCCGTCGCAGGTGTTGAGCAGGATCTCCTGCACGGAGCTGTCCTTGAACATGTCGGCCATGTCTTTCGCCGGGAGCAGCTCGGACTTGCCCTCGGCGTTCGTGATCCACATGCCCTCTTCGGACCCGTGGCCGGACCACACGACATCCTGGAACTGCCCGCTGCCGATGAGGTGCTTCATGAGCTCGGGCGTGGGGTTGTTCACCGTGAGCACCGAGGCCACCTCGGCGATCGCGTCGTGCTCGCCGTTGAGGTCGAGGGCCGCCATGTCTTCGGGGCTGAACGCGAAGCGGAGGATGGTGTCTTTGTCGAGGCCCTCGAGCAGCTTCGGATCGACGTCTTCGAGCTTGGTCTGGGTCTGCTGGTTCGCGTCTTCGATGGCCTTCGCCTGCTCTTCGATGCGCGCCATGTCTTGAGCGTCGGTGACGGTATCCATCGCCGACCACATGGAGTTCATGATGCCGCCCATGAAGCCGCCGTACTGGTTGCGCTCCTGCATGCGCTGGATCCGCTCGCGCATCTGCTGGGCGTGCTGTTCCATCCGGAACTTCCACGCTTCGTAGTTCTGGCCGTTCGAGGTGCGCCACTTGTCGTCGCGCGACCCGCCGCCGCTCGCGGTGCTGGACACCTGCGTGTTGCGGGTGCTGCTCCCGATGTTGATGGAGCTACCGCTCTTCGTATAGCCGGACATGAGGAACTCCTGGCATGGGATAAGTGTAGCGGATGTCGGTCCGGCTCGGGAACTTTCAGCTCGATGAAACCCTCGGGAAGGGGGGGATGGGATTGGTCTACAGGGCCACCCACACCACCCAGCGGGTCCCCGTCGCGGTGAAGGTGGATCTGCACCCACCGGCGCCCGAGTCCACGGCCGCTTTCCTCCACGAAGTGCAGATCGTCGCGGCCCTGGATCACCCGAACGTCGTGATGGTCCTCGACCACGGCGTCGTGACCGAAGCGGCGCAACGCGACAGCCAAGGCGAGCTGCGCGAGGGCGCCCGGTGGCTCGCGATGGAGCTCGCCGGGGGCGGAACGGCCGCCGACCACGCTCCGGCGACGTGGCCCGAGGTGCGCCACCTCACCCAGGGGCTGCTGAAGGGCCTCGCGCACGCCCACGCGCGCGGCGTCGTGCACCGCGACATCAAGCCCGGCAACCTGCTGCTCGCGGGCGACGAGGCGTCCGTCGCGACGGTCCCGAAGGGCCTTCTCGACGCGCGGGTCGTGCTGTCCGACTTCGGCATCAGCGAGCGCCGCGAGTTCACGGCCCTGCGCACCGAAGACTCGGTCGGCACACCGCAGTTCATGGCGCCCGAGCAGATCGAGGGCCGCTGGCGCGACCAGGGCCCCTGGACCGACCTCTACGCGGTCGGCGTCCTCGTCTGGTACTGGCTCACCGGGCGGTACCCGTTCCGCGGCACCACGGCGTTCAAGGTGTTCAAGCAGCACCTCTACGACGCGCCGCCTGCGTTCGAGCCCACGATGGACGTGCCGGCCGGCGTCGAGGCACTGCTGCGCGAGCTCCTCGCGAAAGACCCGACCGACCGGCCCGAATTCGCCGTCGAGGTGCGCCGGTCGATCGATGGCCTCGGCGAAGCGACGGTCGCGGCGAGCGCGGCCGCGCTGCCCGACGACTTCGAGGCCGAGACCGAGACGCGTCCCGGCGTGGCCGTCACGACGGGCCGCACCTACGGCGCCCGCACCCGCGGCCGGCTCGCCAAGCACGGGCTCGTCGAAGACGGGCGGCACCAGAACGTCCAGCTCCACGGCGCCGGTCTCGCGCTGTTCGGCCTGCGCACGGTGCCATTCGTCGGTCGCGAGGCCGAGTGCGACGCCTTGTGGAAGGAGCTCGTCCAGGTCCGCACCGAGCGGTCCGCACGGGCCGTCATCCTCCGCGGGCCGTCGGGCATCGGCAAGTCCCGGCTCGCCGACTGGCTGTGCTGCCGCGTCCACGAAGTCGGCGTCGCATCGACCATCCGCGCCGAGCACCGCGAGGGCGACCCACCCGGTGCGGGCATCGTGCGCCTGCTCGAGCACGAGCTCCGCACCGACGGCCTCGACCCCATCGAGCTGCAGGAGCGGATCGGGGCGACCTTCCCCGACCCACCGTTCGATCGCGCCGCCCTGGCGGCCCTCCTCGCGCCCCAGCACTACGACCGCCCACCTCCGACGACCGCCGAGGCCCGGCAGCTCGCGCTCGCCGTGCTGATGACCCTCGCGAAGAACCGCACGTACGTGCTGGTCCTCGAAGACGCCCACCGCGACGTCACCACGCTCGAGCTCGTCGACCAGATCCTCGCGGTGCAGCAGCTCACGTCGCGCCCGCTGCTCATCCTCGCCACCGTGCAGGACGAAGAGCTCGTCGCGACGCCCGAGTGCGAAGAGCTCATCGGCGACCTGCTGATCGACCCCGCGGCCCAGAGCCTCGTGCTCCAGGCGCTCGACGGCGAGGCCCGCCAGCGCCTCGTGCGCAGCATGCTCGGCCTCGAAGGGGCCCTCGCCCAGCGCATCGAAGACCAGACCGCCGGCAACCCGCTGTTCGCGAGCCAACTTCTCGGGAGCTGGGTCGACCAGGGCATCCTGGTGCCCGGTCCGCGCGGGTTCCAGCTCGCTGAGGGCCGCACGGCCGAGATCCCGCGCGACCTCACCGACATCTGGCGCGCCCGCGTCGAGGCTGCGCTGTCCGGCCAGTCGGGCGAGGCGATCGAGGCGATGGAGGTCGCCGCGGCGCTCGGGATGGACTTCTCGGCGGACATGTGGTCCGAGGTGTGCCACCTCCTCGAGCTGCCGATGCCCGAGCGGCTGCTCGCCACGTGGCTCAACCGCCACCTCCTGCATCTCGACGAGAGCGAAGACCGCCAGATCCACTTCGCGCACGGGCTGATCCGGCAGGCGCTCGTCGATCGATCCCGCTTCGACGGGCACTGGCGCGACCACAACCTCGCCGTCGCCGTGCACCTCCGCGAGGAGGTCGAGGCCGTGAAGGCCGTCCGGCTCGCCGGGCACCTCCTCGAGGCCGAGGTCTGGGACGAGGCCGTCGATCCGCTCGCCGGGGCCATCGAGGACCAGATCGACTCGGGCGACCTGCGCAGCGCCGACCTGCTCGATCGGCTCGAGGACGTGCTCCGGCGGCTCGAGCTGCCCGAGAGCAACGACTGGTGGGGGCGCCTGCTGGTGCTGCGGGCGTCGCGCCACCGGCTGCGGGGCGAGCTCGAGGAGGCCGAGCAGAAGGCCGAGGACGCCGTCTACGCCGCGCAGCGTCACGGCTGGAAGCTCATGGCGGCGCGCGCGCTGCGCGAGTCGGCGCGTGTGCTGTTCGCGCGGGCGGCGTTCGGGCGGGCCCTCACCCGGGCGACCGAAGCCGAGCAGGCCTTCCTGGCGCTGGGCGACCGGCTCCGCGCGGCGGACTGCGGCTACACCATCGCCGAGATCCAGAGCGCGACCGGCCAGCTCGACGAGGCGCAGCAGCGATTCCTCCAGGTGATCGCCGTCTTCGAGAAGCAGGGCAGGGAGTTCCTGCACAACCCGCTGCTCGGGATGGTGCAGCTCCAGCACCGGCGCGGGGATCGGGCCGCGACCGCCGAGTGGCTCGAGCGGTGCCGCGACCACGCCCAGCCGCTCGGGCTGCAGTGGGTGCTGGCGAACTGCGCGAACATCGAGGGCGAGCTCGCGCGCGCTGCCGGCGACAACGAGGCCGCATCGTCGGCCTACCGCGAGGCCGCCGAGCGCTACCGGGCCATCGAGAGCCCCGACTTCGCGTTCCCGCTGCTGAACCTCGGCATCCTCGACGTGGCCGGCGGGGCGCACGACGTCGCCGTGCAGCGGATGCAGCCGTTGATCCTGCACTGCCGGCGTCGGCCGAACGCGCTGGTCGAGGGCTTCGTGCACATGGTGCTCATGGTGTCGCACGCGGGCCTCGGCGACCGCGACGCGGCGGCCGAATCGCTCAATCGCCTCGTGAGCTACGTCGGCCAGAGCTCGCTCGTCGACCCCGACGTGGCCGAGATGGCCGAGCGGGCGGGCATGCTGATGCGCAAGGCCGGGTGGGAGCCCGAGGCGGGCCGCGCGCTGCGTCTGGCCGACACCCAGTACCGCAGCTGTGGGCGGGCCGACGACGCCGCGCGGGTGAGGCAGTCGCTCTGATAGAGTGACGCGCGTCCGGAGGTCTCCGCCATGCTGCGCTCGTTCGCCATCCTGATCCCCTTCCTGCTCACCGGGTGCGACCTGTTCGCCGGGCGCTCCGCCGGCACCGACCCCACGCCCGTCGAGGTCGAAGCGCCGGAAGAAGGCGAGGTGGGGGCGACCGGCGCCCGTCGCGGGGGCGACCCGAACATGGTCGGCCACGACGACGCGGGGAACCGCGGGGTGCGCGTGGGCGGCGGCAACGGCGTGCTGATCGGCGATCAGTCCGAGGTCGACGGCGTTCGCGTCGGCGGCGAGTACGGCGTGATGGCCGGCGACGACGGGCACACGCAGGGCGTCCGCATCGGCGGCGACAACGGCGTCGTGGTCGGGCAGGACGACAGCACCCAGGGCGTGCGCGTCGGCGGCGACAAGGGCGTCGAGGTCGACATGAAGAAGGGCGTCTCCATCGGCGGCAAGAAGCTCATTGGAAAGGGGAAGTAGCCCCGCGCCGTCCGGCATCCGGGCGCTTCTCGACCCGGCGGGCCAGCTCGATGCTGAGGCCCGCGAGGCCTTCGACCGCGAGGGCGCCGAGACCAACCGATCGCGGCTCCGCGCCATCCTCCCGGTGATGCTGCTCGCGCACCTGGGGCACGTCTGGGGATTCTGGCCCACGGAGGGGCTCGACCCGGCCATCGCGTATTGGCGCGAGGCCATCGCGTGGACGCACGGCCTCACCATCGTCGCCGTGCTCGGCCTGACGATCGCGGCCTTCACGGTCCCGCTCCGGTCGATGCGGTGGCTCGCGCCGCTCGCGCTGCTCGTGTACCTGCTGCACGGCGCGGTCGTCGCGGGCGTCGATCAGCTCAACACGCCCACGGTCACGCCGTACATGGCGTACTGCATCGTGATCGCCATGCTGCTCGTGCTCGAGCCCGTGCCCGGCGCCGTGGCGTACCTGATCGGCCTGGCGGCCTACTTCGCGGCGCTGCTCCAGTTCCAGCCCGACATCGAGGTCCGGCGCACGTTCATGCCGAACGGCCCGTCCATCACCATCGCGTCGATCGCGATGGTCGTGTTCCTCTACCGGGCCCGCCTGCGCGACTTCCTCCAGCGCCGCACCATCGACGCCCAGCAACGCCAGCTCGAGTCGTGGAACGCCGACCTCGAGGCCCGCGTCGACGCCCAGGTGCACGAGATCAAGGCCCACGCCGAAGAGGTCGGCCGGCTCAACGCGCAGCTCCAGGCCCAGGTGCGCGACCGGTCCCGCGAGCTGGCCCGCGCGCTCGAGCGGCTCGCCGAGGGCGCCGACTCCACCCCGTCCTTCCACGGCCGCGTGCTGGGCGGGCGTTTCGAGCTCCTGAGCCGCATCGGCATCGGCGGGATGGGGGCCGTGTACGAGGGGCTCGACCAGGCGACGGGGCAGCGCGTCGCGATCAAGGTCATCCGCGCCGACCTCGGGGCGCCGGTGCACCTGCTCCGCCGGTTCCTGCGCGAGGCCGAGACCGTCGCGTCGCTCGACCACCCCGCCATCGTCCGGATGCTGCACGTCGACATCGACGACGACGGCACCTTCTTCCAGGTGCAGGAGCTCGTGGACGGCGAGCCGCTGTCGAAGATCCTCGAGCGCCACGGCAAGCTCGCCCCCGACGTGACGTGCCGCCTGCTCGCCACCCTCGCCGGGGCGCTGGCCGAAGCGCACGCCCACGGCATCGTCCACCGCGACGTGAAGCCGGGCAACATCCTGCTCACCCCGACGGCGCCGGGCCTGAAGCTGCTGGACTTCGGGGTGGCCAAGCTGCGCCAGGCCCTCGAGGAGTCCCGTCGCACACGCGAGCTCCAGACCGCGTTCGACACCCTGCCCCCGGACGAGCCCCTCACGCGCACGGGGATGATGATCGGCACGCCCGGCTACATGGCCCCAGAGCAGCTCGCCGGTCCGCACGAGACGACGGAGCGCTCCGACGTGTACCCGCTCGGCGTGCTCGGCTGGTACGCGCTCACCGGTGCGCATCCGTTCCGCGGCCCCCGCGACGCCGTGCCGAACCTCGCGGCCGAGGCGCCTCACGCCCCCGCAGAGCTGCTCGCCTGGATCCGGCGGTGCCTGGTGATGGACGTCGAGGTCCGCCCGTCCGCGGCGGAGGTGGCCGAGGGGCTCGGCGCCCTCGCGGACTCCCTCGACGCGCCGGCCCTCGAGACGCTCGTGAAGCTCGACACCCTCCGCAGCGGCACGACCGACGCCGAGGAGACCGTCACTCCGGACTGATCGTCTCGGCCCAGAACCGGACGAGGCGCTCGGCGTCGACGTGGATGGCGACCTCCGCCTGGCCCGGCTCGTAGCGCACGTAGCCCCGGTACAGCGGGAGGAACCGCGGCACCGGGCGCGCGCGGGTCGTCGTGAACAGGCTCGGGAAGCGCAGCCACACCGCGGGCAGCAGATCCCACGGGTGGAACGCCGGGCGGCCGGTCAGGAGAGGCGCGAGCTGGAGCCAGTGGGCGCACCGGTCGGCCATCCACGCGGGGAGGCGGGCCACGTCGTCGGCGTCCAGCCAGACCTGCCGGCACACGTCCATCGGGAACAGCACGTCGGTGCGCTCGAGCGCGACGGTCGCGGCAGCCGGGTCCATCGCGAGGTTGAACTCCGTCGTGTGCAGCGGGCGGAGGTTCGGCAGCGTGCGGTTGGTCCCGCCCAACACGACGAGGCGCTCCCAGCGGGCCCCCCGCAGCAGGGCGGCCGCGATGTTCGTCATCGGGGCCAGGGCCAGCACGGTGCCGGTGTGCGCGAGCAGCGCGTCGACCGCGTCGTTCTCGACCTGGCCGGGCGCATCCGCGCCGCGGAACACGGGCAGGCCGAATCGCTCGCCGAGGTCGCGCGCGACGGCGTACGTGTCGGGACCCGGGGCGTTCCCGAAGCACGTCGTCAGCCCGGCCACCGGCAGCCCCGCCCGCACCGCGAAGTGGATCGCGATCGCGTCGTCGACGTCGGACAGCGGCAGGCCGAGCGCCGGGTCCGTGTCGATGAGCAGGCCCGTGGTCATCCGTCCGGCATACCGCGCTGCGCCCAGGGAGATCCACGGAACCCGCGACGACGTAGTGCTAGTGTCCCGCCACCTCGGAGGCCGAATGCGCTCGTCGCTCGCCGGTGCGCTCACCGCGCTGGCTCTCACGCTCTCGCCGCTCGTCGCCGGCTGCTTCAAGTACGAGAAGCCGCTCGTCACCGTCCCGGAGCCGCCCTCCGCGGGGGCCTTCCCGAACGAGCTGTTCAGCGAGGTCCTCGCGGGCCGCGTCGACGAGAACGGGAAGATCGACTACGCCGCGATCGCCGCCGACCGCGCCGGGCTCGACCGGTTCCTGGGCTACGTCGCCAAGGTCTCGCCCGAGTCCGACCCCGACCTGTTCCCCGCGAAGCAGGACGCGATGGCGTACTACATCAACGCCTACAACGCGCTCGCCATCCGCGGCGTGATCGACCGGCCCGGCCTGAAGAGCGTCGACGACATCAAGGTCGAGTACTTCTTCTACACCCGGTACAACATCGGCGGTCGGAAGCTCGATCTCTACCGCCTCGAGAACCAGGTGATCCGGCCGCGGTTCAACGATCCGCGCGTGCACTTCGCGCTGAACTGCCAGTCCGGCGGCTGCCCCATCTTCCCGCAGACGGCGTTCCTGTCCGACGGCCTCGACGACTTCCTCGACGAGCAGACCACGAAGTTCGTGAACCACCCCGAGAAGGTCCGGCCGAAAGCGGGCGAAGAAGGGGTGTGGGAGGTGAGCCAGATCTTCGAGTGGTACGCCGACGACTTCGAAGGAGCCGGTGGTGTGCCGGCGTTCATCCACAAGTATCGGGACGAGGTCCCGGCCGACGCGAAGCTCGAGTACATCCCGTACGACTGGGCGCTGATCGCCCAGGCCGGCAAGGGGCCCTGAGCCCCAGCGCGACGAGGCCGAGCCACACGAGCCAGCCGGGCGCCGAGCCCGTCGCCGCGCACCCGCTCGGGGGCGGAGGGCACGCGAACGGCTGCCCCTGCGGGTCGAACAGCTCCGGGGTGCCGCGCACCCAGGCCACCTCGGCTCGACGCATGTCGTCGCACCGGCACTGCACGGACTTCGACTGGGTCGCGACCGGGTCGAGCGGCTCGCTGACGTACACGTTCCAGCGGCACTCCCCGCGGTCGCGGTAGAGCAGAGCGGCGCGCGTGCCGTTCGGCTCCTTCGCGCGCATCACGAGCTTCTCGCTGTCGAGCACGACGGGCAGCACGCCGAACGCGGTCGTCGAGCCGAGCGTGACGACGACGAGCAGGACGTGGAGCGCGAGGAGCCCGATGCCCACACCGAGCCGGATGTTCTTCGGCAGCCGCCGGACCCCGAGCACGAAGGCCGGGAGCACCGACACCACCGCGGTGAGCGCGACGCCGACGAGCGCGATCATGCCGACGCCGTCCATGACGGGCGTGAGGTGCTCGGTCGGCTGGAGCGTCGCGCGACGCGCGAGCCATCCGCCCGACGTGGCCATCAGGCCGACGGCGGGGAGCACCGCGAACGCGAAGTAGATCGCGGCGGTCGTCGCGAGGAGCACGCTGGTCGGGCGCTGGGTCGTGGGGTCTTCGGATTCCATGTCCGCAGATTCTGCCGGGATTGTGGACGCCGTGTGGACCCCGCGCGGAAAGTCGGTGTGCCAGCCTGTCCAAATCGGGTCTGGCCCGGATTCACAGGGAGGAGTCAGCGGCTTCAAGCCGCTGAAGGCTCCCGGTCGAGTGGATTGGACACCCGATCCTCTCGTGCAGGACGGCGTTTCCGGGAGGCTCTGGCACGATCGGGACACCTGTCCGAATCGGGTCTGACCCGAATTGGACAGTCGATCCTCTCGTGCTGGCCGGCGTCTCCGCGAGGCTCTGGCACGATCGGGACAGGGGAACCGGAAATCTGGAGGCCGACCCCGGTCGATCTACAGGGCTTCGACCACGAGCCGGCCGTCGCGCAGCGCGACGATCAGCCGGTCGCCCCGCACCCACGCATCGCTCCAGCGCCCCGGCAGCTCGCGGGTCTCGCGCAGCGTGCCGGAGGGGTAGTCGCGGATCTCGAACGACGTGGCATCGTCGGCGAGCGTGACGAACCCCGATCCGTCGGGGAGGAACCGCACGATCGTCGACCAGGGCACCGTGTGCCGGCCGACCTGCCAGCCGCTCTCGCCCTCTGCGACGCCGATGACGCCGCTGTCGGTGAGCAGCAGGTCGGTCTGCGGAGAGAACGGGTGCGCGCCGAGCGGCCCGACCTCGCCGCCGCGGACGAGCTGCCACGCGTCGTCTTCGCCGTACTCGACGAGCACGGCGTCGCCCACGGACTGCAGCCCGGTGACCGCCAGCGCGTCGGACACCGCCGCGATCCGCTCGTCGGCCGCGAGCTTCACGAGCAGGGGTACCTCGCCCTTCGCGTCGATCCCGAGCGCCGCGCCCCCCGTGAACGCCACGACCGCCGACCGACTGCGCGCTTCTTCGCCCTTCCCGAAGGGCACCACGCGCGTCGGCGCGTCGTCCGCGAACAGCCAGATCGCGCTGCCGTCGGGCGTGATGCGCACGCGGTCGGCCTCGCCCGGCACCGCGCGGACCTCCGCCCCGTCGACCACGAACACGCGCCGCTGCTGGTCGGCCAGCACCACCCGGCCGCCCGGCGCCCGATCGACGGAGACCGGCAGACCCCAGGACACCGCCCCGATCTCGGCGCCCACCGCGTCGACCGGCACGAGCCGCGCGGCCTCCACGCGGAACCGCGGAGACCCAGCCGCGTTCGAGATCGGGATGCCCAGCGCGTCGGGCAGGCGCTCCGGCGTCCCGTCCATGTCCCAGCGCCACACCCCGTCGGGACGCTGGAACCACAGCGCCCGCCCCACCGCGAGCCCGTCGGGGTGGGGGATGGCGCGCCGCGACGCCGTGCGCTCGGCCTCCGGCACGCTCCAGAAGTTGCGGGGGCCGCCGGTGCGCCCGTCGAGACAGGCCCCGCCGAAGTCGTACTGCACGCAGACGCGGTTCCCGCCGTCGAGCACCGCGACCGCCTCGCGCGGGCCCCAGTCGCCGCTCGTGCGCAGCACCTCGGGCGCGAGCCAGCGCCACGACAGCACGACCGGCCCGGTGTCGATGCGGCCCTCGACGTACAGCGGGCCCTCGGGCCGCTCGCGGGTCGTCGCGCCGATCCACCCGCCCTTCACGCCCCAGAGCGCCTCCCAGTCGGAGGCGTGCGGCGTGGATGCCGCACCGGTCGTCGCGTCGTGCTCGAGCAGCCACGACTTCGCTTCGGACACGCCGTCGACGATGCGCTCGCCGAGCAGCGCCACCCGGCGACCGTCGGGTGAGAACGCGCTGTCGGTCGTGAAGGCCTCGACATCGAACAGCGGCTTGCCAGATGGCAGCTCGAACACCCGGTAGACACTGCCGCAGTCGACGCCTGCGCGCGTGCCGGCCGGGTCGATCGCGATGCGCAGGTGGACCCCGCGGTCGGGGCAGGCCTGGAACGTGCGCACGACCGCGCCCGACGCGTCGAAGCCGGTCACCTCGCCGCGCGTGCTGATGGCCCAGGCGCCGCCGGCGTCCGTCACCGCGGCCGCAGCGATGCCGTCGGGAGCCCGGAACGCGGGGTCGCCGAGGATCTCGGGCGCGGCGAGCGAAGCGAGGGACCACCAGATCATCGGCGTTGCATTTAGCCCGCCGAGCGCGGTCGGTCGCGCCGGAACACGGGCGAGACCAGCACGAGCATCACGTTCAGCAGCACCACGGCATTCGCGGCCCCGAGCAGCGTGAGCGAGTGCTCCGGCATCCACGCGCCGAGCAGGAATGCAGCGAGGTACGGCGGGATGCTGAACGACAGCCGCCAGTCCACGAGCGACGTGCCCATCACGAGCAGCGTGAAGTAGACCGACACCTCGAGGGCCGCGGCGATCGCGGCGGGCAGCCCGGCGAGCCAGGCGCCGGTCAGGAAGATCAGCGCGAGCAGCGGCATCCACACGAACATCACGAGCAGCGTGCGGTTCACGCGCGACCGCAGGAACCAGGGCCACAGGCCGGCCATGATCGCGACGGTCGCGACGAAGATGCCCGCCGACACGGTGAGCTCGCGCGGGTACCCCGCGGGCACCCCGAACACCACGGAGAGCGCGGGCACCGCCACCCAGGCGGCCGCCAGCGTCGACGCCACGATGATCCGCGGCACCATCGCCGTGCGCAGGTCGACGTCCTCGCGGAACCGCTCGAGCTGCGCGGTCTGGGTCTCCCGGTCCCGGCGCAGCCGCGCGACCTCCGCGTCCACGGCGGGAGGCACGTCCTCCATGCGGTCGAGCAGGAGCTGGGCGGCCTGGTCGTCGCCACGCCCGATCTCGTGGGCGACCAGATCCAGGGTCGCGTCGCGCAGCGGCCCGTCGACGCCGGGCACGTCGGGCCAGCGCGTGCGGGCCTCGTCGAGCGCGAACCGCGCGGCGCTGTGCAGATCGTAGAGCTGGCGTCGGGCCACCCCGGCCGCGAGGCCCTCCCGGAGCGCGTCGAGCTTCGCGAGCCCGGCGCCTGCGAGCCGGCGCGCGTCCCGGTGGCGCAGGTGCAGCTCGATGCCCTCGCGGAACGCCTCGGCGGATGCGGGCCGGTCGTCGGGGTCGCGGGCCAGCGCCGTCTCGAGCAGCTCGGCGAGCGGCCACGACGGGTCGATCGCGGGGTCCTCGTTCGCGACCCGGTCCAGCACCTCCTCGAGCGTGTCCCCGCCGCGGGGGGGACGCCCGGCGACGATGCGGTGGAGCAGCCCGCCCAGCAGGTAGACGTCCGTTCGCTCCGTCAGCAGCTCGCCGCGGCCCGTGAGCATCTCCGGAGCCATGTAGGCGGGCGTCCCCGCGGCGCGCTTCTGCTCGCGGGCGACGGGGATGCGCCCGTCCGGCCGGGGCTCCAGCGCCACCGCGATGCCCCAGTCCATCACGTACACCTCGCCGAACCGGCCGATCATGACGTTGTCGGGCTTGAGGTCGCGGTGCAGCACCTTCCGGCTGTGCGCGAAGCCGACCGCGTTGCACACCGCGATCAGCACGCCCAGGTTCCACGCGAGCGCGTCGGACGCGTAGGCGCTCGGGTCGTCGAGCACGTCGCCCCAGGGGATGCCCTCGACGTGCTTCATCACGATGCGCGGCTCGCCGCCTTCGTAGTCGATGTCGTGGATGGGCACGATGTTCGGGTGCTCGAGGGCCCCCGTGATCCAGGCCTCCTGCAGCAGCAGCCGCGTGTTCTTCCGGCTGCGGGCCGGCTCGGCGAGCGATTTCACGGCCACGCGCCGCGCGAGGGCCTGCTGCTCGGCCTCCCGCACCTCGCCCATGCCGCCCACACCGATCACCGGTCCGATGCGCAGGCGGCGGTCGGGCACCTCCACCGTGATGCCGAACCGCGTCTCCTCCTCGTCGTCGGCCGGACCCCCGGACGAGAGCGTCAGGGTCGAGTCGAAGTCCACGGTGTTCCGTTCAGGCATGGACCAGCATGCTAGCTTCCCGTTGTGCAGAAGATCATCGATCTCTGGAACAAGATCCCGCGGGACAAGGAGTGGTGGCTCGACCAGTTCGCGGCCATCATGACGGGCTGTTTCACGGGATGCGCCACGATCACCGTGTGCTATCTGCTGTCGGTCGCCGTGAGCGTGGCGGCGTGCTTCGTCGTGGCGAAGAACTTCAACGAGGCCCTGACGATGGGCCTCGCGTGGGGCAGCACCCTCGGCATGCTCGTGGTCATGGTGTTCGGCAGCGCCGTGCTGTCGGTGATCTCGTGGCTGCGGGGGGCGTGACGTGAAGGCGAACCCCGCGACGTGATCGGGGTTGCGCTCGTCGCCACGGCCTGGGCCGGGTTCGGGGTGCGCTCGTCGCGCGAGCCGCTGCCGTCCCGCGAGGTCGAGAGGTCCGTCGTGCTCCCGAAGGGCTGGACGGAGCTCGATCTGTCCGCGGATCTCGCGTCCGCCACGAAGTCGTGGGACGCCGACGGGGCGCCCGCGCTGCTCGAGGTGCCGTGGCGCACCCAGACCGTCGCAGCGGGCGTCCGCTACGGGGTCGCGCCGGGGGTCGAGCTGTTCGGCACGCTCCCGTGGCGCCGGGCCAGCGGCTACGTCGTGCAGACGGGCTTCGCGACGGCCGAGGTGGGCGGTCGGCTCGCGCTGGAGCGGTCCGAAGCGCCCTTCCACTCCGTGGGCCTCGAGGTGGCGGGGCGCGTGCCGATCGGCTTCGACGGCGGCAGCCTCGAGACGCCGGGCAAGGTGCCGTTCGCGACGGGCACGGGCGACCTGCGGCTCGCGGTCGACGCGCGGCGCGGCATGGACGGTCTGCTGTTCCGCGGCCGGGTCGAGGCGATGCGGCGGTTCGCGGGGCGCGTCGGGTGGCGCGACGGGCGCGTGAAGCCGGGCGACCAGGCGGCGGCCGAGGCCGAGGTGCTCGTGCAGGCCGGGCCCATCGCGTTCGGTCCGTCCGCCCGGGGCGTCGTGCGCGGGCCCGTTCGCACCGCGGCTCCCGGCGAGTCGCTGTTCCCGGTCCGGGGGAGCGCGGGCACCAACGTCGACGTGGCGGGCCGGCTGCTCGTCCACCTCACCCGCGGCGCCGAGCTCGAAGGGCGCCTCGGCTGGGCCGTGCTCGGCCAGGACGACACCTTCGTTCGCCTCGACGAGCTGCACCCCGCCAGGTCCCACACGGCGGGCGCCTCGGTGAGGGCGCGGTGGTAGGGCTCGTGCTCGCGACCGCCCTCGCCGGCCGGTACGCGATGGACCACAACCACCCGGATCTGCGCTGGGAGACGCTCGACACCGAGCGCTTCGCGATCCACTACCCGGTGTCCCGCCGCTCCGAAGACCACCCGCGCTGGCTCAGCGGCGAGAGCACGGCCACGCGGCTCGCCCGGGTCGCCGACGACACCTGGCTCCGGCTGTGCACCGAGATCGGGTACTTCCCGAACGAGCGGATCCACGTCGTCATCCTCGAAGACACCGACCGGCTGCGGGGTTTCACGCTCACCCAGCAGGACTGGATCGTGTTCTCGGGGAACCCCGGCCCCGAGCTCGCGCGGATGCGGGGCCGCGTCGACTGGGTCGAAGACCTCCTCGCCCACGAGCTCGCGCACGTCATCACCCTGAAGAAGACGGGCTGGCTCGGCGAAGCGAGCGAGAGCTTCGGCTTCGAGACCGGCGCGCTCGTCGAGGACGGCCCGAACCAGCTGGGCTTCGAGGTCGATCTCTCGAGCCCCGTGCCGCACTGGTGGAGCGAAGGGGCCGCGGAGTACTGGTCCGAGCGCATCGGGGTGAACTGGTGGACGCCGTCACGCGACATGACGCTCCGGACCACGATCATGGGCGAGCGCCTCCTCGGCGACGAGGAGTGGGGGACCGAGCGCTTCCTCGAGGACTGGTACGACGGCGAGCGGGCCTACCAGCAGGGCTACGCGTTCCATCGCTGGTTCGCCGATCGCTACGGAGACGCCGCCTGGCGCGAGGTGATGGAGCGTTCGGGGAAACGGTTCCGCCTCCAGTGGGAGGGCATCTTCGAGGACGTGGTCGGCGTGCCCCTCCCCGAGCTCAAGAAGGCCTTCGAGGCGGATCTCCAGGCCGAGGTCGCGTCCCAGCTCGAGAGCCTTCGCGCGCGCGGTCGCGTGGAGGGGGAGGAGCTGTCGGTCTGGGAGCTCTCGTGGGAGGCCGAGGACGGCTGGAGCCGGGACTGGTGGGCGCTGAAGCCGCAGGACGAGCGGGAGGACCAGCGCGAGAGCACGGGCACCCTCAACCTGTGGACGCGCTACTCGCCGGACGGGAAGTGGTTCGGCCGCCAGCGCTCCGGGTGGATCGAGATCCGCGCGATCGACGAGCAGATGTGGGGCGCGTTCGCGGGCGAGCCGACCGACCGCGCGAAGACGGCCGCGCAGCGCGATCGGGACCGCCGCCTGTCGACCTGGATCCCGTCGCGGTACGCGGGCGGGCTCGACTTCGTGCCCGGTCGGGACGAGGTGATCACGGTCGGCTGGGAGGGCGAGGACCGTGTGCGGGTCACGCCGGAGCGGTTCACCTGGACCCAGCTGTACCGGGTCGATCTCACGCCCACCACGCAGAAGCGCCGGCACCGCGGGGGCCGCGTAGAGGTCGAGACGCTGGAGGGGTCGGACGCGCGGCGCCGGGCGCGGATGACGGCCATCCCGGGCACGCTGCGCGCGATGGACCCGAGCGTCTCGCCCGACGGGGAGTGGGTCGCGTACACGCAGTACCGCGACGGCTCCTCGAACGTGTGGGTGAGCCGGCTCGACGGCAGCGAGCGGCGCGCGCTCACGACGTATTCGGAGGGGGAGTGGGCCGCGGGGACCGACTGGTCGCCCGACGGCACCCAGGTGGTGTTCGGGCTGCACGCGGATCACCAGCAGAACCTGTGGGTCGCGGACGTCGCGACGGGCGAGGCCCGGCCGCTGATGCGCGACCGCTGGGAGGAGGTCGACCCCTGGTGGGCCGAAGACGGCAGCCTGTGGTTCTCGGCGGACGTCGACGGGGTCTTCGACATCTTCCGCCGCGCCCCGGACGGCCGGATCCACCGGATGACGCGGGTGCCGACCGGAGCCCAGAGCCCGTCCGTGACTCCTGACGGCAACCTGATCTACACGCAGCTCACGGGGTTCGGCTGGAAGGCGTTCGGCCTGCGCCGCGCCCACCTCGCCTGGGAGGACGCCACCGCGCGCTTCGGCGACGACGGGCCCGACGGCGAGCCGGGTCCCGCGCCCGAGGCGGCGTCTCCGCGCCCGTACCGGCCGCTCCGCTCGCTCACGGGGCTCGCGGCGAGCCCGATGGTGCGGCTCGATCGGGGCTTCGACGGGCGCGTGATCCCGCGGGTCGGCGCGTACCTCAAGGTGCGCGACGCGGTCGAGGTGAACACGTTCACCGGGTGGTTCTGGCTGGGCTCCGACGCGTTCGCACACGCGTCGTGGCAGTGGCACCGGTTCTGGCCCGACATCACGGTGCACGGCAGCCACTGGGCGGGGCGTCGGTCCGGCGATCCGTCGCGGCGCACGCTCTCGTCGGGCGGCGTGGGCATCGAGCTGCCCTGGAACGACGCGTTCGCGATCGACTTCGGGCTGCTGGGCTACACGAGCCGCCAGGAGCAGGACGACGCCTTCGCGCGCGTGCTGAGCTCCCGGGTCGTCTCCGCGGGGTTCCGCACGGGCGACGCCTGGGAGCTGCAGCGCTCGAACGACGCCCGCGGCATCGCCACGCGGCTGCTGTTCTCGCGGGGCGACTCGGCGGGCGAGCAGGCCTACGCCTACCACCGCGTCGAGTGGAGCGGGCAGGCCGTCACCGACGCGGCGTTCGGCGACGGGCACGCGTGGGTGCTGGATGCGAGCGTGGGCCTGACGGATCGCGAGGTGCACCGCGAAGACGCGCTCCCCATCGGGGGCGATCACCCCTACGCGCTGCGGCAGGAGTGGGTGCAGCGCACGACCCCGATGCCCGGCTATGCGCCGTACAGCAGCGCCGGGCGCCACCTCGCGGTCACCGGGCTCGCGTGGCGCTTCCCGCTGGCCCGCGAGCTGGGCACGACCATCGGGCCCGTCGTGGTCGACGCGATCTACGGCCAGATCGGCGGCCACGCCGGCGTCGTGTGGGTGAACGACCGGCCCCCGCTGCTCGCGGACGGCGTGGTCGAGCTGCGCGTCGCGTCGGCCCTCTGGGATTCGGCCTGGGACTCGGGCTTCCGCTTCGCCTACGGCGCGCCCACCCCCGACAACCCGGGCGGGCCGCGGTTCTCGCTGTCCATCGGCTCCGGGTTCTGACCCGCGTTCTCGGCCGTCGAGACTGTGGTACGCTCCCGATACGCACCGGGGGTCCATTCATGCGCGTGTTGCCCGCTCTCGTCCTGCTCGCCGCCTGTTCGGTCTCCGAGCGTCCCACCGGGCCCGCGCCGGATCTCTCCGCGCCCCCCGCGACGCCCGCGCCGATCGACGATCCCGCGCAGCCCGCGCCGTCCGACCAGGGGGATCCCGACCTCCCCACGCTCCCCGTCGATCCGGGCGGGGCGGGGCTCGCCGCCTACGAGCTGCCCCTCGTCTCCGATGCGGGCGTCATCGCCGACGGGGTCGCGATCTCCGGCATCGGCGACATGGCGCACGCGGGCCTCGGCTCCGTCAGCTGCGACATCTACACGACCTACGGCTCCATCGGCAGCGACTACTACGATGCGGGCGACGACACCGTCGTCGACGTGGGCATCGTCGGGGTCGGCGAGGCATGGCTGGCGATCACGCCGGGCCTCGTGAACGTGCACCCGGTCGGGTCGGGCCAGACCTCCCAGAGCTACAGCGTCGCGGGCGTCACCGACGCGCGGTTCACCGAGGATGGCTTCGTGGCCGTCGCCCGCACCACCACGGGGTGTCTCGCCGGCTGGTTCGACGACGCGGGCAACGTGCTCGGCACGGTGCACTTCGAGGCGGGCCTGTGCGACGGCTCGTTCGCGGCGGATCCGGTCACCGGGCTCGCGTGGCTCGCGAGCGACCGGGGCGTGATCGAGCTCGCGCCTGGCGACACGCGCGTCGTGCATCCCGGCGTGGGCGCGCACCTCGCGTACGACGGCGACGCCCTGTACGTGGGCGAGGTCGATGGCCACCTCTCGTCGCTCGCGAGCGACGGCGCGGTCCGCTGGTCGGTCGACATGGGGGCGCCGATCCAGGCGCTCGCCGCCGATCCCGCGAACGGCGCGCTGTTCGCCGCGGTCGACAGCTTCCAGCGCCAGGTCCACATGCTCGACGCGGCGGATGCCACCGAGCTCGGAGCCTTCTCCTACTCCCTCCCGGCGAAGCACCTCGCGGTGAGCGCCGGGGGCACCCGGCTCGCTCTCGCCACGACGAGCGACGTCCGGTTCCACGACATCATCGAGAACTGATTCGCGGGTGCGTCCGTTTACACGGGCGCATCCGGGCGCACTCCACCGCGGTGGCGCGCGTCGCACACAGCCCCTTCATTTTTTCGGACGTCGCCCAATTCAGACGCTACATTCTCAGTCCAGGACACTCTCGGAGGCTCTCATGCGGATGATCATCGGTTCAGCAATTGCGGCGACGGCCCTCGTCGGCTGTGCGAGCCCGGATTCGGTGGCACTCGAGCATCGCTCCGAGCTCTCCGCGCAGACCCGCGGTGTCCAGCTGAACGACGACGGTCGCATGTCGAACGTCGGCATGTTCGGCACGACCTGCCAGGTCACGACCGAGTTCGCGATGATGCAAGACGACTTCGACTACGAGTCCGAGACCGACACGGTCGTCGACGCGCACGTCGTCCCGGGCCAGGGCTTCACCGCCGTCGTCATCACGCCCGGCAAGGTCAACGTCACCACGCCGAACGCGTGGCCGCTGTCCGTCACCTTCGAGGCCACCGGTGTCCTCGACGCCGCGATCGCGGGCGAGGGCTTCGTCGCGATCCAGGCGCCGCTCCAGGCGTCCGACTGCAACGTCGTCTGGTACGACGCCACGGGCCAGATCGTCTCCAGCGCCACCACGCTCGGCATCGAGTGCGACGAGCAGTCCGACATGGCGACCGACCAGGCCGGCAACACCTGGGTCAGCACCGACTCGGGCGTGTTCCGCGTGCAGCCCGACGGCTCCGTCCTGGCCGTCGACGACACCGCGAATGCCCGACTCGCGTGGGATGCCGACGCCGATGCGCTCTACCTCGCGGCCCTGGGCAGCTCGTCCGTCCGCGCGCTCGAGCTCGATGGCGCGCTCCGGTGGGAGGTCGCGCTCGGTGGCGAGATCACGGCACTCGCCCACATGGGCTCCGAGGCCAACGCGGCCGTGTCGATCTCCACCTCCAGTGGCGGCGAGCTCGTCGTGATCGACGGCCTCACCGGCGAGATCGAAGCCGACCTGCCCACCCCGTCCTCCGCGGATGCGCTCGACGTGTCGGGCAACGGCCGGGTGCTGGCGGTCACGCTGCCGAACTCGGTGCACTACTTCGACATCCTCGCGCTCCAGTAAGAACGCGGGGTATCGCTTTCGACGCCCTCCACCGGTCACATTGGCTTGACCGGCCCGGAGGGCGTTGTTAGTTCCAGACGTGGTCAGGGAGGGGTTAGCGCTTCTCCCGCGGGGGCCTGTAGCTCAGCTGGTTAGAGCGCACGCCTGATAAGCGTGAGGTCGGCAGTTCAAGTCTGCCCAGGCCCACCACCCCGCCACGGGGGCGTAGCTCAACTGGGAGAGCACCTGCTTTGCACGCAGGAGGTCACGGGTTCGAATCCCGTCGCCTCCACTCGTGGAGCGAGCGCCTACAGCCCGTTCGCGACGATCTCGCGGTACCGCCCGATCACCGGACGCTCGATGCGCGCCTTGGTGTCGGGATCGAGCCCGTAGAGCCCGAACTTCAGATCGAATCCGTGGTTCCACTCGTAGTTGTCGACGTACGACCAGTACAGGTAGCCGCGCACGTCGGCGCCGGCGTCGGTCGCGTCGAGCAGGGATGCCAGGTGCCCGTCGAGGATCTCGGCGCCCTGGTCCTCGACGTGCGGCGTGCCGTTCTCGGTGACCCAGACGGGCACGCCCCAGTCCTGCGCGCGCTCGATGACGTGGCCGAGGCCCTCGGGATGCGGATCCCACGAGAACTCTGGGTAGAAGTCGAAGACCGGCACCTCCTGCGCGGGCGCGAAGGGCAGGCCGGAGACGACGAGCTCGTTGTAGTAGTTGATGCCGAGCACGTCGAGACGCCCGGCCAGGTCGGGCCGGTTGCGGTCGGGCACCCCGTCGAGGTCGTCGTCCCAGGCGCCGGTCGTCACCGCGTCGAGGTAGAGCCGGTGGTACAGGTAGTCCGTGTGGTCGACGGCCGTGAGGTCGAGCTCGCGCTCCGGGTCCTTCGGCGTGATGTCGACCATGTTCATCACGATGCCGACCGTCGAGCCCGGGTCTTCGGCCTTCACGGCGTCGTACATCGCGGCGTGGCCGTCGATCTGGTTGCGCATGACGGCCACGGTCTCGGGGACGGCGAACGACAGGCCCGGCGGAGACGAGCGATCCTCGCCCGGCATCAGGTACCCCGACGCGGTCGTGGCGAAGGGCTCGTTGAGCGTGAACCAGGTGTCGACCTCGCCGCCGAACTCGCGCGCGACGTACCCCGCGTAGAGCCCGATCAGCGGGACGATGCGGTCGCGGTCGACCCAGCCGCGCGCGGGGCACGTGTCGATGTCGTCGTGGCATGCGACGCCGTCGTGCACCCACAGCGGCAGGACGTAGTGGTTGATCGTGACGACCGGCTCGATTCCGGCCGCGTCCAGCGCGGCGAACATGGCGTGGTAGCGCTGGACCGCGGCGGCGTTGGCGTGCGGCGCGAGCGCGTCGACGGTCGTGGCGGACTCCGCGGCTCCATCGGGGAAGAGGCGCGACCACTCGATGCTCATCCGGTAGGCGGTCATCCCGTCGGCCTTCATGCGGTCGACGTCCTCCTCGAAGAGCTCCCACATGCCGGGGCCGTGCGAGACGGGCTCTCCGCTGACGTACAGCGCGCTGGTGCCGATGATCCCGGGGTCGGTGACCCACTGGTACCAATCGCTCGCGGTGTCGTTGCACTCGGCGTCGGACCACGTGGGGCAGCCCATGTCGACCTGGAAGCCCGCTGTCGCGGCGCCGAAGCGGAACCCCGCGGGGAACGGCCGGCCCGTGGGGGCGGGCTCTTCGGGCGTGCAGCCGATCAACAGGGCGAACAGCAGCATGGGGCCTCCTGTGCGTGCCTCCCTATCGCAGCGCCCCTCGGCCCGCGTGAACGATAGGA
This sequence comes from Alphaproteobacteria bacterium, assembly GCA_020632875.1. GTDB lineage: Bacteria > Myxococcota_A > UBA796 > UBA796 > JACKEQ01. The sequence continues at coordinate 75,482 of JACKET010000003.1, read as the reverse complement.
GGCGTTCGCAGACCCGAGGATCGACATGACCCGCTGGATCGCGACCCTGTCCCTGGCCACGCTGCTCGGCTGTGCCGCGAAGGACTCCGTGTCCGTCACCGAGGGCGACGCCGACACGGACGCCGATGCCGATGCCGACACGGACGCCGACGCCGACACGGATGCCGACGCCGACACCGACGTCCTCGAAGACCCCAACCAGCCCGGTCCGGAGGCGTTCACCGCGCTCGATGCGCAGGTGCCCATCGCGGGCGGCGCGATGCCCGCTCGGGTCTACGTGCCGGATGCGGGCGTGGCGCCGGTCGTGGTCCTCGTCCACGGCACCCAGCTCGGGCCGGCGGACTACGCGTCGTACGGCGAGCGGCTCGCGTCGTGGGGCTATGCCGCGATCCTCCCGCAGCTGCCGGGCTCCGTGCTCAATCCGTCCACCCACGTCGAGCTGCGCGATCACGTCGTGTCGGTGCTCGACTGGATCGACGCCAGCGCCACCGAGCCCGCGCACCCCCTCGCGGGGCACCTCGATCCGGCGCGCGTCGCGGTGGCGGGGCACAGCCTCGGCGGCAAGCTCGCGACGATGGTCGCGGCGGCGGACTCCCGTCCCAGCGCTGTGTTCCTGATCGACCCGGTCGACGGCGCGCCGCCGTTCTCGAACGACCCCGTCGCGTACCCGTCCGCCGCGCCGGAGCTCGTCGCGGCGGTGTCCGTGCCGGTCGTCGTGGTGGGGGAGCTCGTGAGCGCGTCCAGCGCCTTCGGCATGCCGTGCGCACCGGCCGACGAGAACTTCCAGCAGTTCTACGCCGGTGCCGTCGCCCCCGTGCTGGAGATCGAGGTCCTGTCGGCCGGACACATGCAGTTCCTCGACGACCCGAACTGCGGCTTCGTGTGCGCGGCCTGCACGGCCGGCCCGGCCCCGGCGGCCCGCACGCGTGGCCTGACCCAGAAGTACCTCGTGGCCTTCCTCGAGCGCGAGCTGCGCGGGAGGCCCGGGTACGCGGACTGGCTCACGGGCGCCGCGATGGACGCGGACGAAGCTGCGGGCTGGGTCGCGACGCAGTCCGCCAACGGGTTCTGATCAGCACGTCGCCGTCGAGAGCGCCGTGTGGTGGAAGCCGAGCCGCGGGTCTCCAAGTCGACCCACGTGTGCCGGGAAGAACCGCCGGATGGACGGGAAGCGGACGCGCTTCACCACCTCGAACGACGGATAGCGGTACACGATGACCTCGTTCCGGCCGCGGTGCGCCGAGAGCACGTACCGGCCGCACGGGCTCCGCTGCAGCCCGTAGCTCCCGTCGAGCAGGCGCCCGCCGGTGATGCGCAGCGACTTCACGAACAGGTGCACGGCGTCGGGCAGGTTGGCGCGCGCGAGGCTCTCGGCGAGGTTGCACAGGCCCGTGCGCAGGTGGAGCAGCTCGCCGAGCGGACCGGAGCGCTCGTCGATCCACGCGACCTTCGACAGCGTCTCGAGATCGATGCGCGCGACCATGCCCGATGCGCAGACGTTGTAGAGCACCTCGGTGTCCGTGACGACCACATCGGAGGTCAGGAAGCCGGGTAGCTCCTTCGCGATCGCGGCATGCCGGAGCACCGTCGCGGACGGCCCGTCGATCTCGAAGAGGTAGTTCTTGAAGTACGGGATGACGTACTCCCCGAACTCGCCGCCCTGCGGCAGGCAGCGCTGCGAAGGCGCGTAGAACACGTCCCGGGTGGGGTGCACGCCGAGGTGCCACACCGTGGCGGGCAGCTCGACGACGCGGGCCTCGCCAGTCTCGAGGTCGAAGATGCCGGCCTGGTTGGCGTAGCCGTGCCGGTCGTGGTCCATCGCTCCGTAGAAGAGGTACCGGCCGGACGGGGACCGCTTGAGCGCGTGGGGCAGGGTGACGCGGTGCGGTCCCAGGCGCTCGGGGTGCTCGAGATCGTCGAGGCGGAAGCGGTAGAAGTCGGGACCGAGCACGGCGATGAAGTCCCGCTCGCCGACCCAGACCACGTGGGTCTGGCTCTGGTAGAGGACCTCGGGCGAGACGAAGCGCAGGGTGGAGAACCGGCGGATCTCCTCGAGCGTGCGCGGGTCGTAGAACAGGAGCGACTGGGAGAGGTTCCCGAGGAAGCCGACCGTGCCCTCCGCGTTGATCTGGGTGGCGTGGCCCCCGGCGAGCCCGTCGAAGAAGCGGACGTCCACGTCGTACCGATCCGCGTCCGGGTCGGCGCGGAGGCGGGCGACGCCCGCGTGGCCTTCGAAGCCGTTGAGCCCGTTGCCGTCGAGCGCGATGAAGTAGTCGAACACGGCGCCTCCTACGCGGCTTCGAGGGCGAGGGCGCCCGGCTGGGACACGTCCGCGACGATGCGCTGGGCGAGGCGCCCAGCGGCGGCACCGTCGACGATGCGGTGGTCGAACGTCGCGCACAGGCGGAGGATCGGACGGGCCTCGACGCGGCCGTCCACCACGACGGCGCGGTCCTTCACCTCGGTGACGAGGACGAGCATCGGACACCGCCCCAGGGGGACGAACGGCGCGAAGGCCGTGTCGATGCCGAAGCGCCCGACGTTCGTGATCACGGCGGTGCCGAACGGGTCGCGGGGCATGCCGAGCTTCGGCAGGTGCAGGTGGAGCTCGTTGCTGCTCACGTCCGTCAGCCAGAGGAGCGGGCGGACGAGCCACCAGGGCAGCGAGGCGAGCAGGCCGCGCGACTTCTCGTAGTCCTCGTCCTCGCCCTTGCGGCTGCGGTCGACCTGGGCGGACACCGCGTCCACGAGGCCCGCGAGATCGAGCGTGTCGGCGGCGTCGACGCGGGCGGCGGACAGGTCGCGGCCGCCGTCCCGCATCACCGAGATGACGAGATCCACCGTCTCCCGCTGCTCGATCCGCCCGCCGAAGCGCACCTTGGCGTTCAGGTCGGGGTTCTCCGCGAACGCGTTGGCGACGGCCCGGGCGACGATGTGCGTCATCGTGATCCGCTGGCCGGTCCGGGCGCGGGTCTGCTCGACGAACCGCAGCGTGTCGGACACGTCGATGTCGACGAAGCCGTAGATGCTAGGGTCGGCCGGACGGCCCCACATCGACGCGGCGATGCGGCGGAACGGGCTCGGATTGTCGGCGGGGCGGAACGCGGTGGGCATGGCGACCTCCTTTCGCACCCCTTCTACGAGCCCGGTCCCACCGTCGCTTTCACGTGGACGCCAGTCGCTTGCCCCAGGGCGTCAACCCTCGCGCCAGGTGCTCGGAGGCGTCCCGTAGGCCTTGCGGAACGCGGTGCTGAAGTGCTGCTGGGACGCGAATCCGGCTTCGAGCGCGATGGTCGACAGCGGCGCGTCGGTCAGGCGCATGCGGGATTTCGCGGCCTCGAGGCGGGCCGCGAGGTGCTCGGCGGCGAACGAGGTGCCGGCATCCCGCAGGCGCCGCTGCAGCGTGCGCACCGAGACGCCGAGCGCGCGGGACGCCTCTGCCAGCGGGGCCTCCCGCAGGTGGTCGCCGAGCCAGGCCCGCAGCCGCTCGACGAACGGCGTGCTGCCCTCGACCTCCCGCACCAGCGCGTCGAGCTCGGCGAGCAGCGCGGGATCCTCGCCGAGCCAGGCCATCGCCTCGTCGGCATCCGCGAAGATCCCGATGGGGTAGGGGCGCTCGAGCACCTCGTAGAATCCCGCGGTCATCGCGCCCACCAGCCCTCCCGGTCGGACGAGCGCCAGCCTCCGCACCGCGCGCGACAGCGGCTCGCGGTGCTCGACGACGTACCGGTTCAGCACCTCGAACGCGCCGAGGTCGGCGCCCTTCAGGCGGCTCGCGTCCACCAGCGACACGTGGGGCGGCACCCCTTCGCGCAGCTCGACCTTCAGCGCGCGAACGAGGCGATCCATCGCGTCGGCGCCGGGCTCGCCGAACAGCACGATCCCGAAGAGCCCCGCGTGCGCGGCGTAGTACAGCCATCCGGGCCCGATGAGCACGCGGCCGTGGGGCTCGGCGAGGAACGAGGCGATCTCGGCGGTGCGGCGCAGCACACCCCATCTTGGCACGGAGATGACAGTGCGATGCTGCTGCACGTCGTGCGCCGAGCGTGCATCATCCACGAGCGGATCCCTCTCCACAGGCGTCCGCGCGTGCGGTATGGTCGGAGTGGAGGTTGACAGTGTCAATGCGGTCCCTGTTCCTCGCGGTCGCCTGCGCGGCCTCGCTCCCCGCCTGGGCCGTCGACCCCTCCCTCACGGCGTCCTTCACCCCCGACACGGTGGCTCCCGGCGGCGTCAGCGTGCTGCGGCTCGATCTGTACGCCGACACGCCGCAGATGAGCACCGCCTTCACCGCGACCCTGCCCGCCGGCGTGACCTTCGCGACGCCCGCGACCACGGACTGCGACGGCTTCGTCACCACGCAGGGCGCGACCCTCGCGATGACCCAGGGCCGCGTGGGCTCACCGTGCTCGGTCGAGGTGGGCGTCACGTCCACCACGCCCGGTCCGCACGTCCTCACGACCGGCCCGCTCACGTCGGCCTCCGGGAGCTGGGGCGGCAGCAGCGCCACGCTCACCGTCGACGGCGCCGTCGCCGCGCTGTCCGCCGCGTTCGATCCGCCCGTTCTCCCCGTGGGCGAGACCACCACCCTCGTGTTCACGCTCGATGCCACGGGGGTCGTCGGCAACGCCGTCGACGCGACTTTCTCGCAGATCCTGCCCGGGAACCTCCGGGTCGCGCCGAATCCGCGCGCCTGGACCGACTGCGCGAACGCCGAGTGGCTGGCGCTCGGCACCGGCATCGAGTTCGAGGGCGACATCCCGTCCGGCACGACGTGCACGGCGCGCGTCGACGTGGTCGCCGAGACGGCGGGCCTGAACACCGTCACCTCCACGCCGCTCGAGTACGGCTCGTTCACGGGGGGCGCCGCGAGCGCCGACGTCGAGTTCACATGGCTGCCGGTGCACCTCGTGGTCCTCGACGACCCCGTCGTGCCGGGCGGCACGGCGCGCCTCGCGGTCGACGTGACGAACATCGAGCGCGACGCGCTCGCCACCGACATCGCGTTCACGCTCGACCTCGGCGCCGCGTTGCCGGGGCTCGTCGCTGCGTCGCTCCCGGCCGACCCGTGCGGGCCGGGCTCGTCGCTGACCGGCTCCGGCGTCCTCGCGCTGTCCGGGGGCATCCTCGACTCCGCCGAGATCTGTCACTTCGAGGTCGACCTGGTGGTGCCCGCCGCGGCCCCCACGGGCGTGCACGTCCTGGCGGCCGGTCCCGCGGCGTTCGTGGTCGATGGCCTCGGCCGGACGTGGCCCGCAGCGAGCACCCGCCTCGAGGTCGAGGCCGTGCCCACCGTGTCCCTGGCGGCCTCCCCCGACCCCGTGGGGCCCGGAGAGCTCGTCACGGTCGACTTCACGGTCACCAACTCCAGCACGTCGCAGACCCTCACCGAGCTGGCGTTCGACCACGTGCTGCCGTTCGGCCTGCCTCCCGAGACCATCGCCGGCTCGTGTACGACCCGCGGCACGGCGACGGTCCTGCCGGGGGCCACCGATCTCGATCCGCGCGTGCGCTTCTCGGCCATCGCGCTCGGGCCGGGCGAGGCGTGTGTCTGGTCGCTCGACTACGCAGTCCCCGAGCACACCGCGAGCGGCGCCTGGCCCGTGGTGACCGGCCCGCTCTCGGGCCTGCTCGCCGGCGACCCCGTGTTCGGCACGGCCGGCTTCGGCGAGGTCCACGTGGTCTCTGCGCCCGGGCTGCAGATGTCGTACTCCGGCGTGCGTCTCGACCCCGGCGACACCGCGGCCCTCACGTTCGTGCTGCTGTACGACGACGAGGCCGGTAGCGCTGCCACCGACGTGGGCTTCACGCTCGACCTCGACGCAGCGCTCCCCGGACTCTCGGTGGTGGGCCTGCTGCCGCAGGAGCCGTGTGGCGTGGGCTCGACGGTGTTCGGTATCTCCCAGCTCACCCTCGCCGGCGCCTCGTTGCCGGGCGGCCAGTCGTGCGCCTTCACCGTGACCGTCGAGGTCCCCGCGGCCACGCCCTCCGGCATCTACACGGCGACCACCAGCCCCGTGGGCGCCACCGTCGAGGGGCAGGCGACCACCGCCGGGCCCGCCACGTTGGACTTCCTGGTCGGGGGCGTCGCGGTCGACGCCGCGTTCACCCCGTCCATCGCCGCACCCGGCGATACGGTCGATCTCACGTACACCCTCACGAACACCGACGCGTTCGACACGGCCACCGACCTCCTGTTCGCCGACGAGATCGCCTCCACCTTCGTGGGCGCGATGATCACCGCCGTCACGCCGAGTGCGTGTGGGACGACGCTGGTGAACACGGGCTCGGGCGTCTCTCTCTCCGGGGGCACGCTCGCCCCGCTCGCCTCGTGCACGTTCACGGCGACGTTCGCGCTCCCCATCTCCACGCCCGAAGAGCACGTGGGCCACGCCATCGCGCCCGTCACGGCGAGCTATCTGGGCGTTCCGTTCTCGACCTTCGGCACCGCGGTCTCGATCGAGGTCTACCAGCCCGCCGCGTGGACGGTCGACGTGATCAGCGAAGCGACGCACGCGGGCGAGACCGCCACGCTGGCGGTCCGCATCCAGAACCGCGACCGGGCCCGGACGCTCACGGGCGTCTCGTTCCTCCTCGATCTCGGCAGCGCACAGCCCGGCCTCGTCGCGGCCAGCCTCCCGACGGCCCCGTGTGGCGCGGGCTCTTCGCTCACCGGCAGCTCGGTGGCGACGTTCGCCGGCGGAACCCTGCCGCCCGAGACGGTCTGCACATTCGTCTTCGACGTGCGCATCCCCACCGGGGCGACCCAGCCGGGCCACATCGCGCTGCTCACGTCTCCGCTCACGGGGGTCCTCGGCGCGGACCCGGTGCTGCTGGCGCCCCGTGCGCTCGACCTCCTCCTGCTCGAGCCCTGCCGCATCGGGTTCGAGGCCGACGGCCCGGCCTGTGTGGACCTCGACGAGTGCGCCACGAACACCGACACGTGTGCGGCCGACGCGAGCTGCACCAACCGGCCCGGCACGTACGAGTGCACGTGCAATGCGGGCTTCCAGGGCGATGGCGAGACCTGCGTCGACATCGACGAGTGCCTCACCAGCGTGTGCGACCCGAACGCGCGCTGCGTGAACGAGCCGGGTGGCTACGAATGCACGTGCAACGCCGGGTACGAGGGGACGGGAGTCACCTGCGCGCCGGTGTGTGGGGACGGGCTGGTCGTGTCGGGCGAGGGCTGTGACGACGGCGACACCGACCCGGGCGACGGCTGCGACGGGGCGTGTGTGCTGGAGGCCGGGTGGTTCTGCGACTTCCAGCCCTCCATCTGCGGCACGGTCTGCGGGGACGGCGTCATCATCGCGGGCCTCGAGGACTGCGACGACGGCAACCAGGACCAGGACGACGGGTGCGATGCGGCCTGCCAGCTCGAGGTGGGCTGGGACTGCACCGACACCGCGCCGACCGTGTGCGAGGCGGTGTGCGGCGACGGATACGTCCGGGCGGACGAGGAGTGCGACGATCTCGGGCTCGCGGACGGCGACGGCTGCGACGGGGGCTGCCTCGTCGAGGACGGCTACGCGTGCGCCGGAGAGCCCAGTGTCTGCGAGCTCACCTGCAGCAACGGCGTGATCGATCCGATGGAGTCCTGCGACGACGGGGGGCTCGCGGACGGCGACGGCTGCGACGGGACCTGCCAGATCGAGCCCGGCTGGGTGTGCCTGGGCGAGCCGTCGGTGTGCAACGAGACCTGCGGCAACGACGCGATCGACCCGGGTGAGGCGTGCGACGACGGCAACCTCGAGCCGGGCGACGGCTGCGACGCGAACTGCGCGTCGGAGGACGGCTGGGACTGCGACGCCGACGGCTGCGACCCCATCTGTGGCGACGGGCTGATGCGCGGCGACGAGGAGTGCGACGACGGGAACACGGCGCCGGGCGACGGCTGTGACGCGGCGTGCCAGGAGGAGGTCCCGTGCGAGGGGGACGCCTGCGACACCGACGACACGGGCGGGCGCCGCGGAACGGGTTGCTCCTGCGACGTGTCGCCGGGAGCCGCAGGGGGTGCCGTTCCGGTGCTCCTCGGGCTGCTGATTCTCGGGTGGCGACGCCGGGTCGCCGCAGGCTGAGAGGCAGGAGACACCCGACCGTCGACCTCTCGATGTATGGTGCACCATGCGCTTCACGACGCTCCTGCTCCTCGCGGGCTGCCCCTACATCGCCGGGCCCCCCGAAGTGTCCGACGAGACCGATACCGACACCGACGCCGACAGCGACGCGGATGCCGACACCGACACGGACTCCGATTCGGACACGGATGCCGACACCGACACGGACACGGACGCGGACACCGACACCGACACCGACGCGGATACCGATACCGACACCGACACCGACACGGATGCCGATACGGACACCGACACCGACACGGACACGGACGCGGATACCGACACCGACACCGACACCGACACGGATGCCGATACGGACACGGATACCGACGCGGACTCGGACACGGATGCCGACTCCGATACCGATGCGGACTCCGATACCGATGCAGACTCGGACACCGATGCGGACGCGGATACCGACGCGGACGCCGACGCCGACGCGGATTCCGATACCGACGCGGACGCGGACGCCGATGCAGACGCCGATACCGATGCGGACGCCGACGCGGATGCCGACACCGACGCCGACACGGACGTGGAGGCGCCGCCCGTCGTGACCATCACGGCGGTCCGGTTCCTGCTCGATGCGTTCGAGATCGCCTTCACCGCGACGGATCCCCAGGGCAACGGAACGCTCGTGTCCCTGGTCGCATCCGGGTCTCCCGACGGCGACGTGAACGCGACGTTCACGAACCTCATCAGCGCCGGCGACTACAGCGTGGGCACGGGCGCGGGAACCGTCGTCGTGCCGTGGACGCCGGGCAACGGCGGATGTGCCGAGATCAACGGGCAGCTGCTGCTGCAGGTCACCGACGACTCGGTGATGTCCGACTCCGACACCTCGCCCGCCTTCGTGCCGTACGAGTCGGTGTCGGGTGACGAGAACCTGGCGTTCGGATCACCGCTCATCGCGTGCGGGAGCGTGAACTCGAACCCCGACAACGACTCCTTCACGTACACGGGGTCCGGCCAGACGCGCACCTGGGATGGACTCGACCGGGGCAGCAACATCACCGACCTGCGGATGCGGGTCCTCCTCGACGGCAGCTCCGTCTACGTCGACAACTTCGAGACCACCTACACCGGCCCCGAGACGGGGACGGTCCGGGTGGAGGTCACGGACCCCGGCGGCAGCAACGACGGCCCCTGGCGGGTGGTGGTGCACGAATGATGTGGCTCGTGGCGACGGCCTTCGGTGCCGACATGGAGGGGCTCCGGCTCGCGGGCGAGCTCGAGTCGTACCTCCAGGAGAACAAGTGGGGCGGCGTCGAGAAGGCGTACGTCAAGCTCGTGCGGAACCACCCGCAGACGCTGGCGCCGGCGCACCACCTCGCGGGTGCCGAGGCCGCGAAGAACCGCGGCGAGCTGATGCTCGCGGCCCAGCGGCTGTCCCGCATCCCCGAAGGCGCAGCGGAGTTCACCCAGGCCCAGGCCGACCTCGATCTCTTCGAGCACCAGACCCGCCTCGTGATCATCGACCAGCCGGGCAAGCTCGACTCGACCGTCCTGCCGTTCAATCCGTCGCTCCGCGCGGCAATGGACTTCGCGAAAGCGGAGCTCGAGCGCGCGCAGTACTTCGTGGGCCTGCTGCCCTCGGGCGAGTACTCGCTCGACGGCGTGCCCTTCCAGGTGACCCAGGGCTTCCAGTTCAGCGTGGTGCACGTCGAGCGGCCCGAGGGTGCGCCGCCGCCCACCGAAGCCGTCGAGGAGACCCCCGCCGCGCCGGAGGCTCCGGCCGAGGCCCCCGCCGAGCCCGAAGCTCCCGAGATGCCCGCGCCATAGCCCGCGGGGTCGGAGCGCCCGGGCCATAGCGGGCGCTGTGGAAGCGCCGCGAAGCGCCGGAACCCGGCAGAGCCTTCAGAGCGCGAACGAGACGCCGAGCAGGCCCGCCGATGCGATGCCGGTGCCCACGGCACCGAAGAACAGCCCGTTGGTGGTGTGGTACGCGGGCAGGACCTCGGAGGACGGCCCGCCCTTCACGCGCTCGTACTTCGACCGTGAGGCGAGCGCGCCGCCGTAGAGCCCCGCAGTGAGCACGGCCCCGCCGAGCGCGGCCCAGCGCAGCGCCGGCCCCGCGGACGACGAGCCGCCGCTGCCGCCCCCCGTGGACCCGTCGCCGATGTAGGGGACGTCGGGGCGGATGGCGAGCTCGAGGCCGTTGACCATGCCGGTCTTCGCGGGCTTCCAGACGATGGGCGTCTCTTGTGCGCGCTGCCAGGCGAGGGTGATGCGGGGATCGCCGCTCTCGAGGATCGGGCTGCGCGCGAGGGGCGCGGCGGCGATCGAGGCGCGCAGGTGGACCTCGGCAGTGGCCCAGTCGTTCGCGATGGCCTTCTGCAGCGCGTTCGCCCGGTGGAAGCGGGCCGCGACGTCGGGCGTGACGTCGCACTTGATCTCTTTGCGAGCCGTGCGCATCGCGCTGTTCACCGCATCGGCGTTGCCGTTGAGGTAGCCGTTCTCGACGGCGGTGAGCGCGGGACCGAGGACCGACTGGTCGCAGGGACCAGCGAGGGCGGAGGCGATCAGGACGAGCATGCCGCACGCTATCACGGGCCGCGCCGGTTCCGATGTCGGCTGGCTCTCACCCCGGGTCGCCCCCGTCGGACGGGCCGTTCCGGGCGGCCGGCCCGCGCGGGACGAATGCCCGCCAGCCGCCGTGGTCGGCCATGAGCCCGAGGCGGACGAGCCGCGCCTCGATCGCGCTGATCGAGCGCCCGAACTGTTCGGCGAGATCGGACGGGGGTGCACCGTCGTCGAACGCCGCCGCCAACGCCGTGTCGTCTTCGGGGGACCAGGCCAGCCCGGCCCGCAGCGGCCGGCCGTGCAGCACGTGGTTGAGGTGGCGCACCAGCGCGTCGAGCTCGTCGGTGGTGGCGACGAGCGCGCGCTTGCCGGCCACCCGCAGCGTGGTGCGCTCGCCCTCGCGCTCGAGGGAGAAGGTACGGGTCTCGGACGACCAGATGGAAACGATCATGGAACACCTCCTGGGTGGCGGCCGCCTTTGCATGCGGCGTGCCGGGCATTCGCGGCGTTCCATCGTCGCGCGGGGTGACGGAGGTCGTCGACGTGAAGAGTTTTTCACGTGATAGAGTCTTCACATGGATGACCGCTTCCGACTGGGCGCCGACCTGTTCCGGCGCCTCGCCCATCCCGGCCGGCTCGAGGTCCTCGACCTGCTGCGCCGGTACTCGCCCCGCTCCGTCAGCGAGCTGCAGGAGCTCACGGGCCTCGAGCGCACGGCGCTGAGCCACCAGCTCCGCGTGCTGCGCGAGGGCCGGCTCGTGCGCACCGAACGCGAAGGGAAGCACGTGCTGTACGCGCTCGCCGACGACCACGTCGCCAGCATCGTCGGCGACGCGCTCTCGCACATCGAGGAGCCGGGATGACCCCTCCTCACGACCACGACCACGACCACGACCACGACCCCCATGGCCACGACCACGGGCACGGCGACCACACGCATGCCGCACAGGCGCACGGCGACCACGCGCACGGCGACCACGCGCACCACGACCACGCGCACCACGACCACGGCCACGACCACCATCACGGCCTCGGGCACCACCACCACGGCGCTCCCGGCAGCCTCGGAACCGCGTTCGCCCTGAACCTCGGCTTCACCCTCGTCGAGCTCGTGGGGGCGTGGCTCACGAACTCCACGGCCATCGCGGCCGACGCCGTGCACGACCTCGGCGACTCGCTGGCCCTGGCGTTCGCCTGGGTCATGGAGCGCACCGCGGATGCCCCCCCGACGTCGCGCTACACCTTCGGCTTCCGCAGGCTCACCGCCGCGGGGGCGCTCGTGAACGCGGGCGTCATCGCGGGGGGCTCGTGCCTCGTCGTGCTGGAGGCCGTCCCGCGGCTGTGGGACCCCGTCGAGCCCCACACCGGCGGGATGATCGCGCTCGCGGTCATGGGCGTCGCGATCAACGGCATCGCCGCGTGGCGCGTGCACGACGGCGGCACCTCCCTCAACTCGAAGGTCGTCACCTGGCACCTGCTCGAAGACGTGCTCGGCTGGGTCGCCGTGCTCGTCGGCGCGCTCGTGATGCAGGTCGCCGACGTGCCGGTGCTCGACCCGCTCCTGTCGGTCGGCATCGCGGTGTTCGTGTCCGTGAATGCCCTGCGGCACGGGCGCGCCGCGGCCGAGGTCCTCCTCCAGGCCACACCGCCCGGCCTCGACTCCGACACGGTGCGCGGCGAGCTCAACACCGAGCCGGCCATCCAGGAGGTGCGCCACTTCCACCTGTGGTCGCAGGATGGCGAGAACCACGTCGTCACCGCCGAGCTCGTCGTCGACGGGGGGCTCTCGCTCGCCGAGCTGTCGCCGATCCGCGAACGGCTGCGCGCGAGGCTCGCCACCCACGGCGTGAATCACGCGACCCTCGAGTTCTCGCTCGCCACGGCGGGCCGCTCCGACTGCGGGGCGCCGTGATCCCGCTGCTGCTCGTCGCGGGCGCCCTCGCCCGTCCGAAGCAGGTCACGCTCCCGATCGACGTGGGGGTGGGTCCGAGCGCGCACCTGATCACGGGGCCCGTGTTCCGCGATCAGCCCGTCCACACGGGGCTCTCGCTCTCCGTCCAGGCCATCATCGACCAGAAGACGCTGAAGCGGTACCGCCGCCGGATCCCCGAGCGGTACCGCCAGATGGTCACGCGGATGGACGAGGTCCGCTACGCGCCTTTCATCTGGCTCCCCGAGACCGTCTTCGTGTCACCCGCCGTCGACGGCACCGGCATGTACGGGGTCACCTGGCGGCCCGTCTCCATCGGGCTCACGTGGGTGAAGGAGCCCGTCCGCTTCGTCACCAGCGCCGCTCCGCGCGTGACCTACGCGTTCCTCCACAGCCGGACGCTCCCGTCGCCGACGCACTTCCTCCGCCCCGGCCTCGACGTGCGGGCGAACCTCGAGATCCCTTTCTCCGACACCGTGCTGCTCTCGATGAGCTGGACGAGCCAGCTGTACCCGCCCCAGGAGGTCGGAGGCAGCATCCTGCGCTGGGGGCCGCCGGGAGAGAGCATCTGGCACATCGGGCAGGCGACCGTGCTGCTGCACGTCCGGTTCCCGTACCGGACTACGTTCTGATCCGCAGCGCGTCGCCGAACCGCTCGGAGAGGGCCTCCGCGAGGGTGGCGTCGGACACCTTGCCCGCGTCGAGCACGACCGGGTCGAAGCCGGGGGCGTCGATCAGCGCCTGGTAGCCGGCCGCGGTGACCTTGCGGTTGTTGCCCAGCCGGAGGTGGACGAGGCCGGCGAGGCCCTCCCAGTCGGTCAGCGCGGCGATGCCGGCATCGGTGAGCTTGTTGGACGAGACATCGAGGCGCGTGAGCCGCTGGAGGCCGGCCCCGACGAGGGTGCCGAGCCCCTTGTCGGACAGGGAGCACCCGTTGAGCGCCAGATCCGTGACCGAAGCCGTGGACGGAGCCGCCAGGAGCGCCTTCAGGCCGGCGTCTCCGAGGGACGTCGTGCCGAGGTTCAGCCGCAGCCAGGCCTCTGCGGCGTCGGCCACCGCGGCGGGGTCGGCCAGCAGGGCCTTCGCGGACGCGGCGTCGAGCTCGCGCAGGGCGCCGGACGGCGTGTCGAACAGCGCGCGGAACGCCTCCGGCGGCGTGGACTGCGGGATCGAGAGATGGCGCAGGCCACGCAGCGTCTCCCAGCCCGCGAGGCGCCCGAGGTGCGGCCCCAGCGCGTTGTTCCCCGAGAGCCCGAGGGACACGAGCCGGGACAGGCGGTCGGCGCGGAGGTGGTCGAGGCTCTCGGGCTCGGCGATCCGGTTCTGCGCCACGTCGAGGCGCGTGGGCGCGAGCGTGGCGGCGCTGACGAGGACCGCGAGCCCCTCGTCGCCGAGACCGCAGTTCGTCAGCACGACCTCGCGCAGCTGGCCATCGGCGAACGGCGGGGGAGGGCGGTAGTCCTCGAACCAGTCGCCGAGCCGGGTGTCGAGCCCGGCCAGGAGCCGCGCGCCCTCGGAACCGAGGTCGAGGCCGGACAGGTCGAGGGACTCGAGCCGCGCGAGATCCCAGTTGAGGACCTCGGCGAGCGTGATCGACGTGACCCAGTCGTCGACGGCGATCTTCAGCCGGGTCCAGGACGCCGCGACGGGATGGGGCCCGTAGCCCACGGTGCCCGGCAGGAGCAGCTCGGGCCCCTCGATGGCCTCGGTGGCGGCGATCGCTTCGTACTGGGCGTCGAGATCGTCGAGCCCCATCGCGATGCGGACCACGAAACCCCGGTCGAACACGGCGTTGAGGGTGGCGCTGATCTCGATGCGCCCGAAGCTGTCGGGGTCGATGCCGATCCGCGCGACGTGCTCGCGCACCCACTGCCGCTCGTGCTTCGCCTGCAGCCGCTGCGTGCTCCTGAGCAGCGCCGGGTACTGCGGCTCGATCCCGGACAACCGCGCCAGCTCGGATTGCTGGGCGATGAACGTGCCGCGTGGATCGCCCTCGGAGATCAGCAGGTCGGCGTACACCCCGCGCCGTGCGGGGTCGTCGGGGTGGGACAGCACGTCCCGGAGCAGTGCGTGGGCATCGGGCATGTGCCCTGCTATCCGCCGTGCGCGCCGCTCGGGTATCTTCGGCCCGTGATCGGGCGCGACCAGGAACGGGATTGGCTCGCGCGGACCTTGTCCGCGCCCGGTGCGGTGTGCCAGCTCGTCGGGCCCCCCGGCATCGGCAAGTCGACCATCGCGCGCGCCGTGGCGGGCGGGCGTCCCGCGGTGTGGATCGCCCTCGAGCCCGTGCCGCCGGGCTCCGTGCTGTCGGTGCTCGCGAAGAACCTCGACACGCCGGCCACCCCGGGCTCGGTCGCCGCGGGGCTCGGGTCGGTCGAGGTCGCCGTGTTCGACGGGGCCGAGGCCCACGAAGAAGAGCTGCAGGAGCTCGTCGACGGCTGGAAGCAGAAGGGGGTCCGCACGCGCGTCGTCGTGACGACGCAGCGCCGGATGGCGATCGGGCCCGTGCTGGAGGTCGGTCCGCTGCCTCACGACGAAGCCGTGGCGCTGTTCCTGGAGCGGGCCCGCGAGGTGTCGGCGAACCGGTTCGCCGCCGACCCCGAGGCCGTGGGGGCGCTCGTGAAGCGCGTCGACGGCTGGCCCCTCGCCGTCGAGCTCGCCGCGAGCCGGGTGCGGCTGTTCTCGCCCGCCGAGCTGCTCGAGGAAGACCCGCTCTCGGTGCTGGCCGACCGCAACCGCCGCGGGCGGCACGCGTCGCTCGAAGCGGCGCTCGAGAGCTCGTGGGCCCTGCTCGCCGCCGAGGATCGGCTGGCGCTCTCGCGCATCGCGCTCGTGTGCGGCTGGTTCGGCAAGCAGGGCTTCCAGGACGTGACCGGGTCGGGCCTCGGCGCGCTGGAGCGCCTGATGGACGCCTCGCTGGTGCGGTGGGTCGCGGTGCCCAAGGGCCGCCGCTACGCGCTGCTGGGCGCCGTGCGGGCCTTCGCGCTCGACCGGCTGCCCGCCGACGACGAGGCGCGCGAGCGCTACGCGCGGGTCGTGCTGGCGCGGTCCGACGAGGCGCGGAGGGCGACGCGGGGCCCGGATGCCGGGCGCGCGTACGAAGAGCTCCGCGAGCTCCAGACCGATCTCGAGCACCTGCTCGACGGCCCGCCGCTCGTCGCGGCGCGCGCCGCGCTGGCCCTGGCGACCGTCGCCGTGGCGCACGGGCCCGTCCCGGCGGCGTTGAAGTGGGTGCGGCGCGTGCCACTCGACCCCTCGCTGCCCGGCGACATCGCGCTCGAGCTCGCCCACTTCGAAGCCGAGCTGCTCATCCACCTCCGCCGGCACGACGAGGCGCTGCAGCGGCTCGAGGGCCTCGCCGACACCGTCCACACGGTGCTGTTGCGGGCGTGGGCCGTGCGGGACTCCGATCTCGCGGCGTCGACCGCGCTGTACGAGCGCGCACGGGTGCTCGCAGATGCCGACGGAGACCGCTTCGACCGCGCGGTGACGCGGCTCTCCCTCGGGGTCGTGCTGCGGCGGTCCGAGCGCCACGCCGAGGCCGCCGCGTCCTACCGCGAGGGCCTGCAGCTCGCGCGGGCGAGCCGCGCCGGGCGGATCGAGGCCGTGTTCCTCGCCAACCTCGCGCTCATGGACTCCGACCTGCACGGCTACGACCTCGAGCTGCGCAAGCAGATCCAGCGCGCCGCGGCGCTCATCCGCGAGACGGGCATCCAACGCGTCGAGAGCCAGATCCTGGCGCTGCTCGCCCAGTGCGACGTCGACCTCGCGCATCCCGACGTCGAGCGCAGCCTCGCGGACGTCGTCCGGCTCTCGAAGCACGTCGGCGACGCGTGGACCCTGCAGACCATGGTGCTGCTGCAGGCCGTCATGCAGCTCGAGCGCGGCGAGACGGCCGGGCTCGACGGGCTGCTCGACGAGGTGGGGGTGCCGCTCGGGCCGCGGAACGACGCCCTGCTCAACATCGTGCACGCGATGGCCCGCTTCCAGGCCGGCGATCTCGACTCGACCATCGAACGGCTGCGTGCGGCGCGCTCCCGCTTCGCGGAGGCCATGCTCCCGAACGAGGTCCTGATGGTCGACATCGAGCTCGCCGCCGCGACGGGCGCCCCACCGCCGGAGGTCGATCCGACGCGGTGGCCGGCCGACGCGCCGATGCGCGTGGCCCACGAGATCGCGCGCGAGAGCGCGGCGGGTGCGGTGATTCCGCAGGCCCTCGTCGACGCGACGGCCCGCTCGGTCGACGCGCGCTTCGTGCTGGCGCTGGCGCGGGGTGCGGTGCGCGTCGAGGTCGGCGCAGACGGCACGTGGTTCCGCACGGCCGAGGGCGAGCGCGTCGATCTCGGTCGGAAGCGCGTGCTGCGGCGCGTGCTCGAGGCGTTCGCGTCGCGTCCCGGCGAGTGGATCACGCTCGAGGAGCTGCTCGCGGAGGGCTGGCCGGGCGAGAAGCCCACCGGCGACTCGGGCCGGGCGCGCGTGCACGTCGCGGTGTCGGAGCTCCGCAAGCTCGGCCTGCGCGACGCGCTGGTGACCTCGCCCGAGCACGTCGCTTCGTACTGCCTCCGCGCGGTCGTTCGCGAGTGAGCCGCGCCCCGGCTAAGGGCGGCCGGGGAGGTGCGGATGGCGGGGGGCATCAGGCAGATCCGCGGGTGCGGGATCTGGGTCGAGGACACCGGTGGAGACGGGCCGATCGTCGCCATGAGCCACGGTCTGCTGTGGTCGGCCGAGATGTACCGGCCCCAGATCGAGGCGCTGAAGTCGGAGTTCCGGGTGATCGCGTGGGATCACCGCGGCCAGGGGCGCAGCGAAGTACCCTCCGGTCGCTCCGTGACGATCGAAGAGGTCACGTCCGATGCGGTCGAGCTGCTCGAGCCCCTCGGGCAGCCGGTGCACTTCGTCGGCCTCAGCATGGGCGGGTTCGTGGGCATGCGCATCGCGGCGCGGCGGCCCGAGCTCGTGAAGAGCCTCGCGCTGCTCGACACCGCGCCCGACCCCGAGCCGCCCGAGAACCTGCCGAAGTACGGGCGCCTGATGTGGATGGCGCGGATCTTCGGGGTGACGGGCTTCCTCGCCGACAAGGTGCTGCCCATCATGTGCGCCGACAGCTTCCTGTCCGACCCCTCGCGAAAGGCCGACGTCGACGCACTCCACGCGATGCTCCGGCAGAACCGGCGCACGATCTACAAGGCGGTTCGCGGGGTGCTCGAGCGCGAGCCCGTGATCGACGAGCTGGCGCGCATCACCGCCCCCACGACGCTGATCTTCGGCACCGGCGACAAGGCGATCGTCCGGGAGCGGATGCAGCTGCTCGCCACGCACGTGCCGCACGCGAAGTGGGTCGACGTGCCGGACGCGGGCCACACCTCCACGCTCGAGCAGCCGGCGCTCGTGACCGCGGCGCTGCGCGAGCACCTCGCGGCCGTGGTCTGACGATGTGGCTCCTGCTGCTGCTCTCGGCGTTCGCCGAGGATCGGAAGACCGAGGTGGCGTGGCGCAAGCCCTTCGGGATCGGCGCGCACCTCGGGGTCCCGTTCAGCTTCACCGCGAAGTGGTGGATCGACGAGAAGTCCGGTGTCGCGGCGCACGTCGGGTTCTACTTCGCGAACTACTTCGAAGGGCGCGTGCAGTACGAGCGGTGGCTCGTCGAGCTCGCCGACTGGCCGTTCGGCGACTTCGGCCTCTACGTCGACGGCGGCCTCACGACGCGGGCGTGGCTCAACCCCATCTGGCGCGGCACCGCGCAGATCGGCCCGCACGCCGGGGTCGGCGTCGACCTGCGCTTCAAGGACTACCCCGTCGAGGTCTACGCCGAGGTGAACGGCCAGGTGCTCCTCCTGTCCTCACCCCCCGGAGGCCCGCTGGTGGGCATCGCCGCGGGGCCGGGCGCCCGCTACTACTTCTGACCGGGAGGCTCGAGTGCAACGCAAGTGGGTGATGGGCTGCGGAGGCGCGCTGGCGCTGCTGCTGATGGTGCTCGCCGTCCCGGTGGTCGCCGTAGGCTCGGCGTTCGTCGGCAACGTGGAGATCGAGGACGGCAGGGAGCTCGCGGGCGGGCGTGTCGTCACGGTGTTCGACACCTACGTCTCGTGCTTCCTCGTCGACACGGGCGACGGGTCGTGGGTCCTCATCGACGGCTGCGTGAGCGCTGCGCCCGTCGAGGCCGCGCTCGCGGCCCGGGGCGCCTCGCCGGCGAACGTGTCGATGATCCTGCTGACCCACGGGCACGACGACCACCTGGGCGCTGCGAAGGCATGGTCGGTGCCGGTCCGCGCGCTGGCTGCCGAGCTCCCCGAGATGGAGGGTCGCGAGGCGTACGCCGGCCCGCTGCCGGGCCTGATGGGGGCCAACGACAGCGGGATCCGCGCCGAGCCGGTGGCGGATGGCGACGTGCTCGAGGTCGGGGACACCCGGATCGAGGTCTTCGCGATCCCCGGCCACACCGCGGGGAGCGCGGCGTTCCTCGCCCACGGCGTCCTGTTCGTGGGCGACAGCGCCGGCTGGAAGACCGCCGGGCACCTGGTGCCCGCGCCCTGGGTGTTCAGCGACGACGTGCCCGAGAACGAGGCGTCGCTCCGCGCCCTCGCGAAGCGCCTCGCGCCGCGCGCCGCCGAGATCGCGTGGCTCCAGCCCGCCCACACCGGTCCCACCGAAGGCCTGCAGGCGCTGCTCGACTTCTGATCGGCGTGGATTCTCCATGAAAACGGCCGCCGCTCGATTGTTCGGGCCCGCGCCGTGGGTAGGGATCGAGCACGGCGCTCGTGCGGGTGCCGCGGAGGTCGACCCATGAAGCAGCTGGTGGCGGGGATCCTGATCGGTGCTGTGCTCGTCCTCGGAGCGGGCGGTGGGTACCTGGCGTGGAAGGCGAGCACGCCGAGCCCGGCAGAGGCGATGTGCACGCACCTGCTCGAGGTGTGCGAGCCCGATCCCGAGCAGGTGAACGCGTACGCCGACTGCGTGCAGGGCATGGACGAGTTCGTCGCGAGCGCGAAGCCCGAGGACGTCACCCGTCTCGAGACGTGCGTGCTCGAGTCCGAGGGGTGTGCCCAGGCGAGCGGTTGTGTCGCCGGGGCGGGGCTCAAGCAGGCGTTCGGCGAGGTCGGCGAGTTCTTCAAGGGCATGGGCAACGCGCTGGGGTTCGGCAAGGACCGCTGAGGTCCCTCGAACGGCCTTCTGGCGTGGTAGGGTCGCGCCATGATCGGCTCGTTGCTCATCGCGCTCGGGGTCGCGCGGGCCGCCGACTGCGAGGTCCAGACCACCCGGGATGACCTCGAGGGGGCGCTCCAGCGCGCGTCTGCAGCCTACGAAGGGCTCGACCTCAAGGCATTCGAGGTCGGGCTCGACGACGCGCGTCGCGCCGTGCCGTGCCTCGGCTGGGCGGTGTCGCCGAGCGTCGCGGCCCAGCTGCACCGGATGGAGGCACTGGCCGCGTTCGTCGCGAGCGACGGCGAGCAGGCGAAGCGGGCGTTCGGCAGCGCCCGGCGCATCGAGCCCGACTTCGTGTTCCCCGATGCCTGGGCGCCCGAAGGGAACCCCGCGCGCAACCTGTACGACGAGGCGTCGCCCGATTCCGCGGTCGAGGCCGCGCCCGTTCCCCCGTCGGGTGCCGTCCGCTTCGACGGGCGGCCCACCCGCGACCGGCCGACCGAGCAGCCCACGGTGTACCAGTGGCTCGGCGCGGCCGGCGAGGTGCGCACGTCGCGGTATCTGTGGCCCTCCGACCCGCTGCCGGCCTTCCCGGCCCCGATCGAGCCGCCGCGCACGAAGCCGAAGCTGCGCACGCCGCTCCTCGTCGCGGGGGGCGTGGGTGTGCTGTCGGGGGCCGGTCTGCTGGCGGGGGCCGCGGCCAGCCGCAGTGCCTACGACGGCGCGAACACGACGGTCGACAACGTCGACGCCCGGCGGAGCCTGACGAACGGTCTGGTCGTCTGCTCCGGCGTCACCTTCGCGCTGGGTGTGGGGGCCGGCGTCGCGGGGATCGCGGTGCAGGAGTGAGGAAGCTCGCCCGCGGCACGGTGATCGGGCGCTACGTCGTCGAAGAGCAGCTCGGCGTCGGAGGGATGGCCGTGGTGTACCGCGTGCGGCACCAGCTGCTGAACACCCCGCACGCGCTCAAGATCCTCTCCACCACCGACCCCGACCACGAGGGCCGCCTCGTCCGCGAGGGCCAGGTGCAGGCGGGGCTCTCGCATCCCCACATCGTCGCCGTCACCGACGTGATCGAGGTCGAGGGGTCGGTGGCGCTGCTCATGGAGTACGTCGAGGGCTGTGACCTCGGCGATCTGCTCGCCGAGCACGGGCCCAACGTCGAAGACGGGCTCGACGTGTTCCGCGCCATCTGCGTGGGCGTCGGCACGGCGCACCGCGAAGGCCTGGTCCACCGCGACCTCAAGCCCGGCAACGTGCTCATGGCGATCGAGCGCGGCAACGTCGTGGTCCCGAAGGTGGCGGACTTCGGGCTCGCCAAGGCGCTCGGCAAGGATGGCGACCTCTACCGGAAGACCCGCACCGGCGCGACGATGGGCACCCCGGCGTACATGTCGCCCGAGCAGATCCGCGACTCGAGCGCGGTCGACCGGCGCACCGACATCTGGGCGCTCGGCTGCATGCTCTACGAGCTCGTCACCCACGAGCAGCCGTTCGCCGCCGACGACCTGTTCACGCTGTTCACCGCGATCGCCGAGGGGCGCTTCGTCGACCCGCTCGTCCACGCCCCGAACCTGCCGCCCCGTGTGGCCGAGGTCATCTGCGGCTGCCTGGTGTCCGATCCGCTGAAGCGGCTCGACGACTGCGGCGACATCGTCCGCTACCTCGATGGCTCGATCGACGCGATCGCCCCTTCCGGCAAGCCTCTCCGCGAGCTCGCCCGCGCGACCGAGCCGCCCGACGTGGTCGTTCGCCTGACTCCCGACCGGCGCCTCGCGAAAGCGGCCCTGTCGAAGCGGCGGCGAACCGAGCCGCCCATGATGGACGCGGGTGTCACGGTCGACATCCAGACCGCCGAGACCGTGCTCCCCACGACGAGCGCCGACGAGGACAACACGCCGCCCCCGAAGGGCCTCAGCGCTCCGCCGCCGCGGCCGAGCCTGCTCCCGTGGCTGGGGCTCGGGCTGGTCGTGACCGTCCTCGGGGTCGCGATGGGCCTGGTCGCCGGCAGCCAGCTCGGCTCCACGCCCGATCCCATCGAGCCCATCGAGCCCGTCGCCGTCGTCGAGCCCGATCCGGTCCGGCCGGATCCCGCCCCTGTGCCGGAGCCGGTCGTGGAGCCCGATCCCGTCCCGGAGCCGGTCCCGGAGCCGGTCCCCGAGCCCGTGCGGCCCGAGCCCGTCGCGCCCGCGCCGCCGCGTCCGGTGCCGGCCAACCCGCGTCCGACCCCCCGGCCCGATCCGGTCCCCGATCCGGTCCCGGAGCCGGTCCCCGAACCCGCGCCCGTGCCGATGTCGTCGATCGCGTTCGCCGGGGCCTCGGAGCTTTGGCTCGAGCCGCGCGGGGGCGGGGCCCGGATCGACTCAGGGCGCGCGCCGTCAGGCAAGTACAACATCATCGCGGTGTTCGGCAGCGGCGAGCCCGTCCCGGCCGGCGTGGTCGATGTGACAGCGCCCCAGCCGGTCCAGATCAACTGCATCACGCAGATGCGACGGTGCTCCGCCCGCTGAGGGCCCTCACGGGCAGGTACAGCTCACGTCGGCCTGGAACGTCGATGCCGTGGTGACGCTGCACTGGCCCGCGCCGAGCGTCTGGACGCCCACGTCGTTCGTGAGGTCGTTCGAGAACACGACCGCGGTGTTGCAGATCGAGAGCGTGCCCCCGGCCACGCGTGCCCCGGCCCCCGACTGCCCCGCGTTGTTCCCGGACACCGTGACGCCGTCGCCGAGGGACAGCGTGCCGCCGCCGACGTACATCCCGCCGCCTTCGCGGGCGTCGTTCATCGTGATCGGGGTTCCCGTCACGTCGACCGACCCCGAGAGCAGGTAGATGCCGCCGCCGCGGTCGTTCCCCGGAGGCGGCGTCGGAGGCGGCACCGGAGGCGAGTTCATCTCGATGACGCCGCCCTGCACGATCACACCGCCGGTGCCGAGGTCGACGGCGAGCCCGCCGCCGAGGGAGTCGGTCTCGTTGTCGATCAGCTCGACGTTCACGAGGGAGACGGCGCCCCCCGTCCCCTCGGCGAGGACGCCGGACCCGCCGGTGTTCTGCTGGACGAGGACATCCGTGAGCGTCGCGGACTCGCCGCTCTCGAGCTCCAGCACCGCGACGCCGCCGCCCTCGTTCATCTCGACGGTCGCGGACTGGAACGCAGGAGGGTTGGAGTTCGGAGGTGCGGGCTGCGTGTCGCGGAGCACCACGCCCGCCCCGACCGGCGCGGAGTTGCCGGAGATCACGGTGCTCCCGTGGCCGTCGACGCTGACCCGGCCCATGTAGAGCCCGCCCGCCTCGTCCGACGCCGTGTTCCCGGTGATCTGCACGTTCATCATGTCGACGATGGGCCCCGCGACCTCGATCGACACGCCGCCGCCGACCGGCGCGGTGTTGTTCGACACGGTGACGTCGGTCATCGACGTGGCGCCGCGCACGAAGACCCCGCCGCCTCCGACGGTCGCGGCGTTGCCGTCGACCACGAGGTCGTTCATCCGGATCCAGGCGTTCTCGATGAAGATGCCGCCGCCCCGCTGCCCACCGCCATCGCGGAGCGTGAGGTGGCTCAGGTCCATCTCGGGGAGCGGGCCCCCGCTCGGCATCGGGAACACGTAGTGCACGACGGGGTCGGCGCCGGTGCCTTCGAGGACCGTGTCGGCGGCGGCGCTCGTGCCCCCCGTGATGTGGATCTCGGCGGAGGTCGTCAGCGCGACTCCGGTGTGGAGGCCCGCGCAGAGCTCGAGGGTGTTGCCGTCCTGCACGGCGGCGAGCGCTTCGGCGAGCGTTGCGTACGCGGCCAGCTCGGTGGCGCCGTTCAAGCGTCGAACTCGCGGCGTGAACCCGTCGCAGTCGTCGTCGATCGTGTTGTCGCAGTCTTCGATGGCACTGGGGTTCACGGCGTTGTTCGCGTCGTCGCAGTCGACGCTGCACGTCGCCCCGTCACCGTCGCCGTCGAGGTCGTCGGACGTGGCGCCGTCGCAGTCGTTGTCGATGCTGTCGCACCCGATCTCGGTGAACCCGGGGCTGCGCGCGGCGTTCGCATCGTCGCAGTCGACTTCGCACGTCGAGCCGTCGGCGTCGGCGTCGAAGATGTCGGGCGTCGCGCTGCTGCAGTCGTTGTCGACACCGTCATTGCACAGCTCGGGAGCCGCGGGGGACACGGCCACGTCGTCGTCTGCGCAGTCGGTCGGCCAGCTCGAGCCGTCGCCGTCGCAGTCGGTGGAGGGCCACACCAACGCGGGGGCGATGGAGACGGGCTGGAAGTCGCATGTGCGACCGGCGCTCGAGGGCACCAGCCAGACGGCCAGCGGCACGGGAGAGCCGCCCGGGCACGTCAGGGCGCTCAGGGCGGAGGTCTGCACGTCCCAGGCGAGGTCACCCGTCGTGGCGGCCACGGCGCTCGTGCCGAGCACGAAGCAGCCGCTCTCGGTGACGGACGGCGCGGCCACGGCGGCCTCACACGCGACCACGGCGTAGGACGTGGCGGTGTCGAGCCCTTCGGAGACGAACGCGTCGGTCAGCTCGACGTGGAGGCCCGTCCACACGGTGACGTCGGGGCCGATCTGGTCGGAGCGGAGGGGGATGGCGGTCGTCGCGACGCTGCTCCCCGTGCCGCCAGTCGCCGTCGCGGCCACGGACGGGTCGAGCTCGCGGACGAGGGTGAGGTCGAAGGTGGCGGAATCGGTCGTGCCGGAGGCATCGGCGTCGAGCTGCATCTGCTGGAGGCAGGTCGGCGTCGAGCACGCCTCGAACGCGGGCGTGAGCACCCCGTCGGGGATCGGCGTGGCGAAGGACGCGCGGCCGGCCGTGGCGACGCTCGCGATCGTGTGGTCGGTGGCGGGTGGATTGGCCTGACCGACGGCCGACAGCGCGAGCGCGAGCGCCGTGGAGGCCCAGGCCCCGTCGACCGTCGCCTGGACGCTGACCGAGGTGGACCCGCACTCCGGGAACGCCGCGGACGGCACGACGCCCTCGATCGCGAGCCCGAGGCCCGCATCGGTGTCGGTGTCGGCGTCGGTGTCGGCATCTGCGTCGGTGTCGGTGTCGGCGTCGGTGTCGGTGTCGGCATCCGCGTCGGTGTCGGTGTCGGCCTCGGCGAGCTCGGCCTTTCGACGCGTGTGCTCACCCGGACCGATCCAGATCCCGCACCCGGTCGCTCCGATGGCCACGATGCTGACCAGCTTCCTCATCCACGGCCTCCGATACGCATGATGCCGGCGTTTGGGGCCGGTCGCCAGCGGCGTGGACCGATTCGCCTCAGACGCGCGCCCGGGCGCGTTCGCGGGCGGCCAGCTCGGCGAGCGTGGTGCGGATGGGGCCGGACGCGAGCTCGGATGCGAGCTCGAGGGCCTCGACGGCGTCCATCTCGGACTCGTGCGGGGCGTCGAGGTACGCGCGGACCGTGGGCAGGATCGCCCCGGCCGCATCGGTGTCGCCGGTGCCGAGGCACGCGAGGAGCCGGTGGATGCGGGCGATCCCGAGCAGGTGCGGGTTGCGCGTGGAGGCCTCGAGGCGGACGATCAGGCGGCCGACCTCGCTCCACTGCTGGCGTTTGCCCGCGATCACCATCAGGTTGCCGAGCACGATGGCGATGCGGGTGCCGCCGGTCGTGAGCTCGGCGATCTCGAGGGCCTCGCGGAGGTAGGACGCCGCGGCGTCGAGCTGGCCGCGCCGGAGCTCGATGTCGGCGAGCAGGGCGAGGTGGAAGTCGAGCGACCCGGGGTCGCCGTCGCGGACGTGGGCCAGCACCTGCTTGGCGAGGGCCAGCGCGCGGTCGAGATCGCCGTCGACCCGCGCCATCCAGCGCTCCAGCGCGAGCTGGTGGGCCCGGGCCTCCTCGCCGTCGAGCCCCCTGAGGATGGCGAGCGCCTCGGCGACCTCGTCGCGCCAGCCCTCGCGGTTGAGGCGGGCGTGCAGGAACGCGAGCGAGTGGAGGATCTTGCCGCGCACGAGCGTCGCATCGGGCGCGAGCGCGAGGGCCTCGAGCAGCAGCGCCTCCTTCGTGGGCGTGGCCTGGAGGAAGGCCCCGTGGAACAGGCACGCGGCGGCGACCTCGTTCCAGCCGCGCGCCCGGGCCTGCTCGGCGCGGCTGCGGGCGAGCGCTGTGTAGTCGTCCTGCTCGGAGAGGCTGTTGATCTCGCGGGCCCACAGCGCGCCGTGGAGCTCGGGGCGGGTGCGGACGCGCTCGAGGCCCTCGAGGCACTGGCGGATGGCGGCGGCCTCGGCGAGGGTGCCGTGCAGCTCGAGGATCCGGCCGCGCTCGTCGAGGCAGATGCGGGCTGCGGCCTCAGCGTCGCCGGCGCGCACGAGGCAGTCGATGCGCACCAGCGGATCGTCGTCCTGGTCGAGGTGATCGGCCCACAGCCGAGCCCAGCGGGGCGCGTCGGGGCGCGCCAGCGCGAGCTGGCGCACGGCGGGCGACAGAATCCACGCGTCGCCCTGGGGGGTGAGCCAGCCGAGGGTCTCGAGCTTCTCCTGTACGGCGAGCAGCTCGGACCAAGGCGCACGGCTCACCGACGCGACGCCCCAGCGCCGGACGCGCGCGCCGTAGGCCGCGGCACACTCCAGCACGGCCCACTGGCGCGGCGTGAGGTCGAGCGTCGCGTCTTCGTCGCGCGCCAGGGACCGCGACAGGCGCAGGTGCCCCGTGCGGCCGGGCTCGAGGGCGCCCAGGCGGTGCGCCCGCCGAACGAGCCGCGTGGCGGTGGCCGGCATCCCCCCACACTCCGCTGCGATCGCGGCGGCGGCGTCGCTCTCGAGCGGTGCCAGATGGCGCAGGGCGGCGCCGAGCTCCGAGATCCCGAGGGGCCCGAGCGGCACGTCCACCATGCCCTCTGGCGCCTCGGTGACCCCGCTGAGGCCGACGATCACGGGCCCTTCGAGCTGGCGTCGCGCGATGGTGAACACGTCGGAGAGCGAGGGGTCGGGCGCGCCGTCGAGCCACAGCACGACCGTCTGCCTGCGCGCGGCCCAGCGCAGGGCGGCGACCACGGCGCCCGGCAGCAGGTCGAGGTGCCCGGCCGCGACCTGGAGCAGCGCCGTGCGGAGCTCGGGGAACGCATCGGCGATGTCGGCCCAGTCGGCATCG
Source organism: Alphaproteobacteria bacterium (assembly GCA_020632875.1). GTDB lineage: Bacteria > Myxococcota_A > UBA796 > UBA796 > JACKEQ01. The sequence goes on along the minus strand of JACKET010000003.1, from coordinate 48,688 downwards.
TCGGGCACGTCGAGGATCTCGGCGAGCATCGAGCTCAGCACCGCGATGCCGGGACGCTCGGCACGTTCCTGCAGGATGACGCGGGCACCGGACCGCTCGCGAAGGGTGCGCACGAACCACGTCGCCAGCGCGGTGTGCCCGACGCCCGAGGGCCCGGTCAGGGCGACGAACGCGGGGGTTCCGGTGCGCTCGGTGTCGACCGCCATCTGCCAGAGCTGCGCGCGCTCGGCGTGTCGGGCGAGCAGGGGCAGGTGCCGCTCGTCGAGCAGGGTCGCGCCGGCCCTCCCGAGGACCGGGGAGGGCAGCACGGGGTCGCCGATCTCGAGCGCGCCGGGGATCGGTCGGGGCGGCGGTCGGTCGGGGGGCGGGGCCCACGCGACGCCCGGCTCGGGGAGGATCGCGCGCGCATCCCCCGCGGACTGCGGCCTGCGGCCGGGATCCGCGCGGAGCAGGGTCTTCAGCCAGCCCTCGAGGCCCTCGGGCACCGCGAAGCGCGGCTGGAACGGCTCGTAGGTCTCGCGGGCCTTCCGGACGAGCTGGACGGGCGATTCGGGGTACGGCCAGCGCCCCGTCGCGAGGCGCCAGGCGAGCACGCCGAGCGCGAACAGGTCGACCGGGGGCCCATGCCGGACGGGCTCGTCGATCTCCGGCGGCATGTAGAGCGGCGTGCCGAAGCGCCCGCTGCGCTCGCCCGCCACGCTGGCGATGCCGAAGTCGGCGAGCTTCAGGCCGGGCCGCAGGTCGCGGTCGGTCGCGAAGAGCACGTTCGTGAGCTTCAGATCGCGGTGCAGCACCCCGGCGGCGTGCGCGTGCGACAGGGCTTCGAGCAGCTTCACGAGCACGTCGTGCAGGGCCGTCCAGGACGTGATCCGATCGCGTGTCTGGTACAGGTCGCCGCCGCTGCAGAGCTCGGTGGCGAGCCACGGGCTGCCCGCGAGCTCGGGATCGTCTTCGATGACGCCGTGATCGTGGATCCAGGCGACGTGCGGGTGGCGCAGGCGGGCCATCGCGCGGACCTCGAGCAGGAACGCGTCGACCGCGCGCGGGGTCGCCACGCGGGGCTCGAGCACCTTCAGGGCCACGGACACGCCCGTGTGGACGTGCTGTGCGCGCCACACCCGCGCCATCCCCCCGCGCCCGAGGGCGTCCTGGAGGGTGTAGTCCCCGATTCGCCGCATGGCCCCGTCTATCCCGGTCCGAACGGAATCGGGTGCGTGACATTCCGTGACGAACGGGTCGCGGGTCCAATGCGTACACCGAAGACAGGGAGGCGCCGATGAACCGCACGAACGCAAGGACCGTCGAGTTCGATCCCGGTACCTGGGCCCCGCCTGTCGAGACGGCCGCCGAGCTGTGGGCGCTGGCTCCCGACGGGCAGCTGTGCTTCGTCCAGGACGAGGCGTGCATCTACGTGCGCCGCGGCAAACAGTGGGTGCAGGCGACGCCATCGCGCCCGCGCCCGTCGGCATAGCTCGCTCCCGTCCCGCCTCGGCGCCTTCTTGCGCACCGGTTCCCCGAGCGCCTCAGCATCACGCAGATGACGCAGAAGGACGCAGATGACGCAGAAACGACGCCGTCGCGCATCAAGCGTCCTCGGGTCCCCGAACCTCCCGGGCGGACTCGGAGGGCGCGCTCACCCGATCAGCCCGAAACGCCGGCCTGCTCTGGTGAGTGTCGAATCCGATCCGCAAGAAGGCCCACTCGGCGCTCCGGGGACGCGAAGACGCTGGACCCGTGAGGGCGTGGTTTCTGCGTCATCTGCGTTCTTCTGCGTCATCTGCGTGATGCCTCGGGACGCTCGAAGCTCGACCCCTTTCGCCCCAGACCCGGGGCTCGGCGTGGAAAGGCGCCTATCGCTTCCAGCCCGCGCCCAGGTGCGCCTCGAGACGCGCGGCCTCGGCGTCGTAGTCCGGGTCGCCGGCCATCGTCGTCAGGGGCACCACGAGCGGCTCGCCCGCCTCGGTGATCGACGCGACCGCCTCCCAGCCGAGCCCCGTCACACCGGACGCATCGAGGCTCACCGTCGCGACGATGCCCACCTGGCAGGGCAGCGTGAACATGTCGGTGCCGAAGTTCCCCAGCGAGTAGAGCACCGCCGCCGTGCGTGGCTCGCCGTCGTCGGTGCGCAGGCTGCACGTGCCGATGCCGGGCACGACGTCGGGCTGGTTCACGTGACACAGCTCGGGCGGCTGCACGACGTGCGGGCCCTCGCCGACCACGAGATCCGCGCCCGCCGCCACGATCTCCCGCGCCAGCACGAGGAAGTGGGGGTCCGGGTAGTACTCGTACTCGAAGCCCCAGTGGAGCAGCACGACGACATGGTCCGCCGCGTCGCGGGCCTCGGCGACCTGCTCGCGGATGCGGTCGAGCGGGATGTCCTCGCCGATGTGGCCGAACGGCACGATGAACAGCTCGTGCACGTCGGACCGGCGCTGGTCGTTGAGCCCCCACGTGTAGGCGAGGAGGGCGACCGTCTCCCCGGCCGCCTCGACCCGGGCCTGCGCGTCGACGCCCGTGGGCACGAAGCCGCGGGCCTCCACCTCGGCGACCGTGTTCTCGAGGCCGAGATCCCCCGCGTCGAGGCTGTGGTTGTTGTTGAGCTGGAGGACGTCGAACGGCAGCCCGTCGAGCATCTCGGGAGGCGCGTTGAACGCGTAGAGCCCGAGCGCACGCGGCTCGGTGGAGTGGTCGGGCGAGGTCGGGGTCTCGAGGTTCCCGACGCGCAGGTCGGCGCCCTCGAACAGCCCGTGCGCGGGGGTCGTGTACGTGGCCCAGCTCTGCTGGTCGATGTGCATCACGTCGCCGGCGAACGCCAGCCGGACGCCCGCGCCCAGCGGGGGCAGCGCCTCGCGCATGGTTGCGTAGTGCTCGACCTCCTCGACCGGCGCGCCGGGCCGATGGAACAGGGCCTTCTGCACGTAGAGGCCCGTCATCGTGGGGTCGGTGGTGTCCCAGGTCTCCGTCTCCCAGCGCACGTCCTCGTACGGCTCGAGGTCGGTGACGGGCGTGAAGACGTGCGGGAACGCGTCGGTCGGCTCCGGCCACCGCGCATACGGGCCGCAGCCGACCATCAGGAGCGCGATCACAGCGCGTCCATGCGGTCGCGGAGGTCGTCGGCGCGCCCCATCTCGCCGAGCTGCTCCCAGTTCAGCAGGGCGAGCTCGTAGGCCCGGAGCGCGCGGTTGGCGTGGCCCGCTTCCGCCGCGATCCCGCCGGCCTTCTCGCAGCACAGGGCGACGTCGATGTCGATCATGCCGGTCTCGTTGCACAGGCGGTGCGCTTCGGCGAGGTGGTGGTCGTAGGCCTGCCAGTCGCCGAGTCCAGCGTTGGCCGGGACGAGCGTGACGTGCGCCACGGCCGCGTAGCCGGGCTTGTGCTGCTCGACCCAGCGCGCCAGCAGGACGTGCAGCTCCTTCCGCGCGTCGGCCCACTTCGCCCGGGCCAGCAGGCACAGGCACAGGTTGAGCCGCGGGATGTCGCTCGACTCGCCGACCGCGCGGTCCATCTCGATGACGCGGCGGTAGATCCCCTCGGCGGTGTCGAGGTTCCCGAGCAGCCGCTCCATCTCGGCGACGCCGTGCATCGTCGCCGCGGCGTTGGACCGCAGCCCCGCTCGCTCGTTCATCGCGGTGGCGTCGAGGAAGCACTGCCGCGCCTTCTCGTACTCCAGGCGGAGCCGCGCGATGTCGCCTTCGAAGCGCACGACCGCGGCGAGGCCGCGCAGGTCGTCGTTCGCTTCGTACAGGGCGCGGGACCGCGCGAGGGGCTCCTCTGCGGCGTCGATCTCGCCGGCCATGATGAGCGTGTGCGCCATCTCGCGGAGGGCGGGGGGCAGGAGCCGCGTGTCTCCGGTGCGCTCGATCGCCCGCACCGCCGTGGCGAACATGCCGGAGGCCCGCGAGACGTCGCCGCGGGCACGGGCGATCCGCGCCAGGGCCAGCTCGGCGCGGGCCCCGTGCGACACCCACTTGTACCGCCGGGCCCCGCTGGTGGTGCGGCGTGCCTCGCGCTGCGCGCTGTCGGGGTCGTTCTGCTCGAGGTAGAACGCCGCCCTCGCGAGCCACAGGTCGCCCCAGCGCGGGTCGTCGTCGGGAAGCGCCATGCGCTGCAGCGCCTGGGCCTGGAGATCGAGCAGCGAGCGGATGGTGCGCTGGTCGATGTAGAGGTCGAAGCTCGCCTGTAGCGCGGCCTCGACGTGCTCTGCGGCGGCGGCCCAATCGCCCGCGGCGAACAGGTGGCGCCCGAGCCGTGCCTGGGGCACCGGCGTGCGCAGCATCAGCGCGTCGGCACACCGGCGGTTGGCCGTCGCCCAGCGCCCGTGCTCGCGGGCCAGGCGCGCGATCGACTCGCGCAGCATGCCGTGGGCGAACGACCAGCCCTCGTCGGTCGGGTTGGCGAGGCGGCTCGCGATCATCGCGTCGACCAGCCCGGGATCGGCCGCGAGCCCGGCGTGCGCGCAGATCTCCGCCCAGTCGGCGGCGCTGACCTCCTGGCCGAGCGCGGCGGCGATCTCGAGGCTCTCGCGCGCATCGGCGTGCTGACCGTCGAGGACGCGCTCGAGACGCGCCGCCCACACGTCGTGGAGGCTGTCGGGCAGGTCGACCTCGGCGCCCTTCTGGAGCTCGAAGCCCGTGCGCCCGGGCACCAGGATGCCGCGCGCGACCCAGTCCCCGACGAGCTGCACCGTGAACAGCGGGTTCCCGCCGGTGCGGTCGGCGAGGCGGTCGGCCAGCCCGCCCTCGAGGCCCAGGAGCACGCGCACCAGCTCGACGCTGTCGGCCTCTCCGAGGGGCTCGACCGGCACGTCGGCGCCGTCTTCGCGCGCGGTGAGGCGCTCGACCAGCTCGCGCTCGGCGTCGCGCTCGGCCAGGGCCTCCTCCTGGGCGGTCAGCAGGAGGAGCACGGGGGTCGGGCGGTCGAGGACGTACTCCGCGAAGCCCAGCGCATCGGCGCCCCACTGCACGTCGTCGAGCCACAGGATGACGGGTCGCGTCTCTGCGGCGTCTTCGAGGACCTGGCGCGCGATCTCGTAGCGCTCGTCGGGCGTTCCGAACCGGACCCCCGGATCGTCGGCGTCGCCCGGATGGACGAGCTCGGTGAGCGCGTCGGCGTCGAGCCCGAAGGGGCATAGCCCCGCGATCCGCTCGGCGACGGCGGCCCGATCGAGCCCCACGCACCGGAACCAGCGCGCCATGGCGGGCCCGATGCCGTCGACCGGCGTGGGGTCGGGGGAGTGCACGGCCTTCACGATGCTCGCGCCGCCCACCTCGTGCGCGCGCTGCGCGATCCACTCGGCGAGGCGGGACTTGCCGTTGCCGGCCGCCCCGCGCAGGCACACGAGCCGCGTCTCGCCCGTGTCGTACACCTCGCGCAGCGACTTCCAGATGCGGTCGCGCTCCTGGACCCGGTCGACGAGGGGCACCGTGCGCAGTCCGAACAGGCCGAGCCCGACGCCGAGCAGCTGGACGGGCGGCTCGTCGGCATTGGGCCTCGACCAGGACGGGGGAATCGGAGGCGGCTCTGCGGGCGTGGGGTGCGGCGCGGCCTCGACGACCTCCGGCTCGGGCTCGGGGACGGGGAGCTCGGGGACATCGCCCGTCGCGAGCAGCAGCAGGGTGTCGTCGAGGGTGAGCGTGGGGTTCGAGAGGACGGCCTGGAACACGGGCTCGTCCATGCCCGACGCCTCTTCGGGATCGCCGAGCTGGGCGAGCTCCCAGGCCGCATCGGCGGCCCGCTGGTACCGCGACGTGAGGTCGGTCTGCAGCATCCGCAGCAGCCAGGCGTGGAAGCGCCGCGGCACGGCGACGCGCGGCCGGAACGGCGGGAGCTGCCCGGTGAGGTGGCCGTTCACGATGTTCGGCAGGCTCTGGCCCTGGAACGGCGCCTGGCCCGCGGCCAGCTCCCAGGCGACGATGCCCAGGGCGTAGAGGTCGGTCCACGGGCCGAAGTCGCGCCAGCGCCGCGTGATCTGCTCGGGCGCCATGTAGAGCGGCGTGCCCGTCACGCTCTCGAGCTCGTCGGTGCGGTCGAGCGCGCGCGCCAGCCCGAAGTCGGCGAGCTTCAGGCCCGGGCGCACGTCTTCGGGGCCGGCGAGCAGGATGTTCCCGGGCTTGAGATCGCGGTGGACCACGCCGCGCGCGTGGGCGTGCGCCAGCGCGTCGAGGAGCGCGAGCAGCGTGCTGCGGATCTGGCTCCACGGCATGACGCCGGTGCGGCTCTTCAGCGAGCCGAAGCTCGCGTACTCCATCGCGAGGAAGCTCGCGCCCGGCGGCACGCCCGGCGTGTCGGGGAAGTCGGCGGGCACCTCGCCGTAGTCGAACACCATGACCACGCCGGGATGATGCAGGCCGGCCATCGCCTGGACCTCGTCGCGGAACGCGAGGCGCGCCTTGCGCGAGTCTGTGCCGACGAGCTTGATCCCGACCGGCACGCGTTGCCCGGTGTGCATCCCGCGCCACACCACGCCCATCCCACCCTCTGCGAGAGGCTCGAGCAGCTCGAATGGGCCCAGGCGGCGCATGCCGCATCGTGCCTGTTTCCGGGGTGGCTCGGCAAGGACATCCGCCGTAAGGACGTCAGATGGGAATGCTCGACTCCATCAAGCGCTTCTTCGGCCTCGAACCCCAGCCCTCGGAGGGGCCCTCCGCCAGCGACGTGATGCGCGAGCTGCGGTCCGAGAAGGGGCGCGACGATCCCGAGTGGGCGAAGCTCGTCAATCGCCTCGCGACCCTGGTGCTCTCCGAGGCCGACCGGCAGCGGGTCTGGCAGCGTGCCCATCGCGGCGAGGCCGACGCGGCGCGGCTGCTCTCGGGCATCACGTCGCCCACGCCCGACGAGAAGCGGATCCTGGCAGACCTGGTGCGCGAGCTCGAATCGGGACGGTAGCGCCCGAGCCTGTTCCCGTTCCCGTTCCCGTTCCCGTTCCCGGGACGCCGGAGGTGCCCCGTCGCTCGTGGAGTCGATGGCGTCCGGGGCGCTTCCGCAGGGGCGGATTTCGATGGCCGGGCGCGGCGCCCCATCGGGAACGGGAACGGGAGCGGGAACCGCCTTCGGCTGGGCACGGGAGGAGGTCGGAGCGCCTACCGGGAGCCAGCGCCTGCGAGGCGGTGGACGACCACCGCCAGATCCGCGCCCGTGTACGGCTTCTGCAGGAACACCCCCTCCTCGGGCAGGGTCACGTCGTCGGGCGTGTGGCCGGAGGTCCACACCACGCGGGGGTACAGACCGGCGGTCGAGAGCGCGTCCCAGGCCGCCGCACCGCCGCCGTCGGGCATCACCACGTCGAGCACCACGACCGTCGGCGCCGCGCCGGGCGCGAGGGCCGCGAGGGCGGCGCGCAGCGCGGGCACGCCGTCGAAGCTGCGGACGTCGAACCCGTGCGCTTCGAGCGAGATTCGGCTGAACTCCAACACCGCGGGCTGGTCGTCGACGATCCAGATGCGCTCGCCGCGGCCGCTCGCGTCGCGCAGGAGCTCGGGCAGCTCGAGCTCGGGCCGCGTGCTGACGGGCAGGTACACGTCGACGATGGCGCCTCCGTCGTTGCTCACGTCGATCGCGCCGCCGTGCGCACCGACGATCCCGCGGACCGCGGGGAGCCCGACCCCGTGGCCGTGGTCCTTGCCCGAGAAGAACGGCACGAACAGGTTCGCGAGCGCATCCGCGGTGAAGCCGGGCCCGTCGTCGCGGACCCGGAGCCGCACGGTGCGGTCGTCGGTCGCGTAGGGCGAGCGGTACCGCGCGGTCTCGGGGATCGGGACCAGATCGGCGCTCACGGCGACGGCGCCGCGCCTGCCCACCGCGTCGATCGCGTTGGACAGCAGGTTCATCAGCACCTGCTGCAGCTGGCCCGGGTCGGCCTCGACCGGCGGCAGGGACGCGTCGATCGCGTGATCGAACGCCACGTCCGGCGGGACCCGCGGCGCGAACAGAGCCGCGGCCTGCTCGACGATCGTGGCGACCGACACGGCGCGGGTCTTGGTGTTCCCGCTGCCCGAGAAGGCGAGGAGCTGTGTGGACAGGTCGGCGCCCCGCTCGGCGCTGCGCAGGATGGTCTCGGCGTGGCTGCGCACCTGCGGGTCGTCGCTGCGCAGGGCGACGAGGTCGGCGTGGCCCATGATCGCGGCGAGCAGGTTGTTGAACTCGTGGGCGATGCCCCCCGCGAGCTTGCCGAGCTGGGCGTGGCTCTCCTCCCAGATCGCCCGCTTCCGGGCGAGCCGTTCGCCCGTCGCGTCGCGGAAGACGCCGAGCATGGCGGGCGCGAAGCCGGAGGGGTGGGGGACCAGGCGGCTCCAGATGGCCGCGCTGACCTCGGTGCCGTCCTTGCGCGCCAGCGTGCGGACGATGCCCTCGGACGGCGTGCCGCGCATCAGCGCCACGATGCCGCGCTGCAGGTCCTCCCGCACGACGGGGTCGGGGTACACGAGGTTCGTCCACCCATGGGTGCGGACGTCGTCGGGCGACCACCCCGTGAGGCGCGCCAGGGCCGGGTTGTAGACGGGGACCGCGCCGTCGGGCGTGGCGACGATCAAGCCGTCGGAGACGAGCTCGGCGACGTGCGCGAACAGGCCGGACCGCACCGCGTCGGCGTCGGCCCTCCGCGCGCGGGCGAGGGCGGCGCCCAGTGCACCCAGCACGATGCGCGTGCCCTCGGGGACCCCGGCGGTCGGACACCCGCACAGCACCACACCCAGCCGCTCGCCGGCCGGAGAGCGCAGCACGTGGATGTCCCAGTGCTCGACGCCCTCGCGCGCGAGGTCGGCACGCATCGGTGCGGGCAGCAGGCCCTCCCCGCTGTCGAGCGCGCGCCACAGCGGCGAGCGGGCGTCGTGGGGGAGCACGTTCCACTCGGAGACGGCGGCGTCGATGCCCTCGGCGTGGAGCGAGCGCAGGGGCCCGGTGTCGTTGTCGAGGGTCCACAACGCGAATGCGCGCAGGCGGCCCTCTTCGACCCAGCCGTGCAGGCAGGCAGCGACCTCCCGCGCCGTCCCCGCAGCGGCGAGGCGCGCGAGGATGTCGCAGACGGACCGGTCGAGACTCATCGGGGCTCCGGAATGGGCATCCCCGGCGGTCTACCACATCCGTCAGGGCAGGACGGGGGCCTCGAGCCGGGGGCGCCCGGTGTAGTGGGGCACTGGCCCGAATCGCGGCGAGTGGGCGTCCCAATCCGCCTTTGCGCGCGACAGCTCCGCAGCCGAGCCGACGACGAAGTTCCACACACGAGCAGGGGCTCCGGATAGGGCGCCCCGCCGAGCAACAGGAGCGTCCCAGAGCCGTCGAGCACGAGCGTGTCGCGCCCGACGCCGAGGTACACGAGCTCTCCGGGCCGGACGGGCTCGCCGGCCACCGAAGGCGCGCCCGACACCGGGACCACGCCGAGCTCGAAGCCCGGCGGCACGTCGAGGCGCGCGCTGCCCTCGACCGTGACGATCGCCGCCAGGGTCGGCGCCTGCACGCTGGCCGGCGAGGTCGCCCCCGCCAACGAGCCCGCCAGCACGGTGCCGCTCACGCCCCCGACCGCGAAGTCGGGCAGGGAGGCGTGGTGCTCGAATCGCGGCGGCGCGTCGCGGTGCTCCGGCGGCAGCGCCAGCCACAGCTGGAGCCCGTGCACCGCCCGCCCCGCGGGCATCTCCTCGGAGTGCGCGATGCCGTGGGCGGCCGTCATCCAGTTCAGCTGGCCCGGCAGGATGCGCTGCTCGGTGCCGAGGCTGTCCTTGTGCAGGCCCTCGCCCTCGAACAGCCACGTGACGGTCGCGAGCCCGCAGTGCGGGTGCGGCGGCACGTCGATGGGCGCGTCGGGCACGGTGGGGCCGAAGTGATCGACGAAGGCCCACGGCCCGATCGTGCGGCGCCCCGCAGTGGGGAGCAGCCGCATCACCGGTGCGCCGACGTGCGCCGGGCGACCCGGGTGTCGAACGAAGGTCGGGCCGTTCGCCGGCGGGGTGAGCGTCGGCTTCAACGGCATCCGTCAGCCCTCGCCGCGCCCACGTCCACGACCCGGGCCGCGCCCACGGCCACGGCCGCGTCCGCGACCCCGTCCGCGCCCGCGCGGCGGACCCGCTCCGTCGCGGCTGCCGAACCCGCCGCGCCCGCGGAACCCGCCGCGGGGTGCGCCCCGCCCGCGGAATCCGCCACGCCCGCGCCCGCGGAATCCGCCGCGTCCGCGCCCGCGTCCACGGTCGGACCCGTCGTCGTCGCCCCGCTCCTCCCGCTCGGGGGCCTCTTCGCCGTCGTCGCTCTCGGGCTTGCCCCAGCCGAGCGACATGGGCACTTCGTGCCCGCGGATCTCGAGCCGGTCGGACTGGGCGAGGATGGCGTCGGCGATCTCCTTCGGGACGCCCACGAACGACTTCCGGTCGAAGATGTTCACGCGCCCGATGCGGTTCCCGGGCACGTCGAACTCGTTCGCGATGGCGCCGACGAAGTCGGACGGGCGCACGTTGTCGCGGCGCCCGATCGGGAAGAACAGCTCGACCTCGTTGCTGTCGTCGTCGCGGCCCACGGGGCGATCGCTCGGCTGGCGCGACCAGGCGGGGGCCTCGGACTTCTCGATCTCGCCGAGCTCGGCGTTCAGCTCGTCGGCGAGGGCCTGCATCGCGGCGGCGGCGATGTCGGCGATGTCCCAGCCGCTGTCTTCGGCGATGCGCGCGATCCAGTCGCGGCCGTCGGCGAGGTCGTCCATCTGGTCTTCGATGCGCTCGCGGAGCGCGTCCTGCTCGCGCTGCGCGATGCGGCTGTCGGACGGCGGATCGACCTGGCGGATCTCGGTGCCGAGCCAGCGCGCGAGGCCCATCACGCGCTTCTTCTGCTTCGGCGTGGCGAACGTGATGGCCATGCCCTTGCGGCCGACGCGGCCGGTGCGGCCGATGCGGTGCACGTAGACCTCGTCTTCGGCGGGCAGCTCGAGCTGGACGACGTGCGTGATGTGGTCGACGTCGATGCCGCGCGCCGCCACGTCGGTCGCGACGACGACCTCGAGGTGCTTCGCGCGGAGGCGGGCGAGCACGCGCTCGCGGGCGCCCTGGGAGAGGTCGCCGTGCAGGGCGTCGACGGAGAGCCCGCGCTTGGCGAGATCGTCGGCCACCTCGGCACACTCGGCGCGGGTGCGGCAGAACACGAGCACCGCGTCGTGCTCGACGCCACGGAGCACGCGCACCAGCGCGTCGAGCCGGTGGCGGCGGGGCACGCGCATCCACACCTGCTCGATGTGGCCGACCGTGACCTCCTGCTCTTCGACCTGGACCTCGACCGGGTCGTGCAGGTAGCGCTCGGCGATGCGCTTGATGGGGTCGGGCATCGTGGCGGAGAACAGCGCGATCTGGCGCTGCTCGGGCATCGCTTCGAGGATCTTCTCGACGTCTTCGATGAACCCCATCCGAAGCATCTCGTCGGCCTCGTCGAGGACGAAGCTGCGCAGCTCGGAGAGGTCGAGCGTGCCGCGCTCGAGGTGGTCGAGGACGCGGCCGGGCGTGCCCACGACGATCGAGGACTTCTTCAGCGCCGCGATCTGCGCGGGGTAGGGGGCGCCGCCGTAGATGGTGGCGACCTGCATGCGCGTGTTGCCGGCGAACTCGGCGAAGGCGTTGCTGACCTGGAGCGCGAGCTCGCGGGTGGGGGCCAGCACGAGCGCCTTGCACGGAGGCTTCTCGGACTGGAGCGCCTGGACGAGCGGCAGGCCGAACGCGGCGGTCTTGCCGGAGCCCGTGCGCGCGCGCCCGATCACGTCCCGACCTTCGAGGAGCACCGGAATCGCGGCCTCTTGAATCGGGGTGGCCTCTTCGAAGCCCATGGAGGTGAGGGTCTCGACGAGGCGAGGGTCGAGACCGAGGGCCCCGAAAGAGGAGCTGGTCTCGTGTTCGGTTGTCAACATTTCTCCCGTGTGGGTGGGCGTTTATCGGCTCCAGGGGCCCGGGGCACGCGATTTCCGTAAGCGTCTGTCATCCCACCCCGATCCGGACCGGGCTAATAGGGCCGGCACGAGGAGGTCCCCATGGGCTTGTTCACGCTGACGCGCGAGTGCGAAGACGCCATCGAACGGTGGTCCGGCGAGGTCGGCCGCCCCAGCGCCGAAGCCCGCGGCGTCGAGCGGATCCGGGTCTTCGAGAACCGCTTCATCGAGGACTGGTTCGCGACCGCGCACCCCATCGTCCCCGGCCTGTGGACCATCCCGTCCGCCATCGCGTGCGCCTGGTTCGGCTGGCAGTGGGCCGGCGCGGCGGCCACGCTCGGGCTCTTCGTCGTCGGCGCCATCGGGTGGACGCTGCTCGAGTACGTCCTGCACCGCTGGCTGTTCCACCGGCGCCCGTCGAGCTGGCACTTCGACAAGGTGCAGATGTTCATGCTGCACGGCTACCACCACGAGTACCCGAACGACCCGTGGCGCCTCGTTGCGCCGCCGATCATGGCGTGGCCCGTGACCCTCATCGTCACCGGGATCTACGTGGGTGTGCTGGGCTGGGCGTACGCGCTGCCGCTGCTCGGCGGCACGATGATGGGCTACCTCGCCTACGACTGGACCCACTTCTACGAGCACCACGCCAAGCCGAAGACCGCGCTCGGCAAGTGGCTGCGCCGGCTGCACTCGCTGCACCACTTCGACGACCCCGAGTACAACCACGGGATCTCGGGGCCGCTGTGGGACTTCGTGTTCTTCACCTACCGCGACGCCAGCCGGAAGCAGGCCGAGCGGGGCCAGAAAGACGCGTCGGAAAAGGCCGCATGAGCGGGCCGACCGAGCAGCTCGACGGGCTGCTCGAGACGTGGCGCGCGACGCGCGACCCGCGCGTGGCCGACGCGATCGAGGCCGTCTCGGCGGGCCTGTCGGAGACCCTGTCGTTCGATCCGCACGATCCCGACTCCTGGATGGCGCGGGCCCGCGTGGCCGACGCCCGTGGACGCGGCGAGCTGCTGGCGCGCTGGTTCCCGCCGGACTGGCGGGTGTTCGCCGATCAGCTCGTCGTCGTCGAGGGTTGGCCCGACGACCCCCGGACGGCGGGCGCGCTGTGCGGGCTGCTCCGCGCGGCTCCGTTCCGCAGCCATCCGTCGCGCGAGGCGTGGGCGCGGGTGTACGCGCTGCTCGAGCGGCTGCGCGACCCACGCACGCCGAAGTCCGTGCCCGGTGATGCCGAGGCGCACGGCCAGCGCTTTCCGCGTCGCGACACCCGCGCGTGGATGCGCGCGGCGCACGAGCGCCTGTTGGCGGTGGATTTCGGCTACACACCGGTGCCGGAGGCCGACGCAGCGGCGCTCGCGGGGCTCGGGGGGCGGGCGAGCCGCACCGAAGCCGACCTGCTCGCTGCGGTGTACGCGAACCCCGACGACGACGCGGCCCGCCTGGTCTACGCCGACGCGCTTACGCAGCGCGGGGATCCGCGCGGCGAGCTGATCGGGCTGCAGTTGCTCGCGAAGCCCGCCGCCGCGCAGAAGAAGCGCGCCGAGGAGCTGCTCCAGTCCCACCGCCTCGGGTGGCTGGGCCCGCTCGCGCCGATCTTCGACGCGCGCGATCTGACGTTCGAGCGCGGGTTTCCGGTGGGCGGGTGGCTCTCGGCGGTCACGCCGCTCGACCTGCTCCAGAGCGCGACCGGATGCGATGTGTGGCGCACGTTCCGGTGGCTGAACGTGCGGGGCGCGGCGCCCGGCTACTCCGAGATGTTGGCCGATGAGGCGCTCTTCGGGCTGCGCGACCTCGCGTACGTCGCGGGCAGCGTGCTCTCCGGGTTCGTCGACGAGGCGCCGCGCGACCTCGAGCGGCTGCAGCTCTCCGGCGATCTCGAGTACGTGGGCTTCGCGGACGCGCTGCTGGAGGGCCGCGGGCTCCCGGCGCTGCGGCGGCTGTCGGTCTGGTACATCACGGGGGACGACCCGGCGCAGCCCGGGCTCGACCGCATCCTCGCGAGCCCCGTGGGGCAGGCGCTGGAGTCGCTCGAGATCCGGGGCTCGTCGGAGGCCGGGCTGACGCCGTGGATGGAGGCCCTGCTCGCCCGGGAGGACGTGCCGGACGCGCTGATCGTGACGTGCGGCAGCGGCTACCGGCACGCCAGCGGGTGGGAGCTCGAGGTGCAGCGCGACGGGCGCTGGTCGGGCCGGGCGACCTACAAGCCGAAGGCGAAGCGCGAAGACCGGTTCGCCGAGCTCGCGGGGCTGCTGACGCGAGCCGGAGGCCGCCTGGCGCGGCTGGACGTGCGGTGGCCGCGCTACGCGCCCGAGGCCGCGGCCCTCGCCGCGCTCGAGGCTGCGGCTGCCACAGCCGGCGTGGAGCTCGGGCTCCCGTAGCCCCGAGCGGCTCCCGCCCTACGGCACCTGTGCGTGAAGCACGCCGCGCCACAGCCAGTGCTCGCAGCACTGCTCCACGAAGAACACGCAGATCACGCCGAGCGCCGTCACGCCCACCGCCGCGGGCTCCGGAGCCGCGAGGGCCGCCCACGCGGCTCCACCGACGATCACGAACGGGCGGAGCAGCGTCAGCGGGCCGAAGATCAGCACGCTCGTCAGGGTGCGGACGTCCACGTTCGGGATGGCGCGCAGGGCGAAGCCCACCGCGATCAGCGCCGCGTACACCGAATAGACGCCCACCAGCTGCTCGCCGATGGTCACGAGCGCTGCCGACGGGCCGCCCGCCATCGCCATGGCCTGAAGGAAGCAGCCCCCGAGGATCGCCGCGAACCCGGCACCCAGCAGCGCCGAGCGAACCGCGATCGGGCCGAGCCGCACGCGTCCCGTCCGCCCCATCACCGCGCGGAACCCGGCGAAGGCGCCGTCCAGCACCATCAGGCCCACCAGCGCGAAACCGACGTTCATTCGCGCTCCATCGCGATGGTGTGCATCGCGCGGGCCATCGGCAGCCACGAGAACACCGGCCCGCCGAGCTGCTCGACCCGCGCGCCGTTCGCGCCGGCCCGCGCCGCGGCGAGCAGGCCGTCCGTCGGGTGGGCGCGCACGGCCGACAGGATGCCGTCGTGCACGGCCAGCGGCTCGCGCATCCGCGCCCGGTGGAACACCCACGAGCCCGGCGCGGCGAGGGGAGAGGCCTGGAAGTCCGCGTGGAGCCAGGCCCTCGCACCGGCCCGTTCCTGCGCCGCGAAGAAGGCGGGCAGCGCGTCGAGCGGGATGTGGTGCAGCACGCCGGACGACAGGTAGATGTCCGCTGGCACGTCGAGGGTGAAGGCGTCCTGCGCGAGGAACGTCACGTCGAGCCGCTCGGCCTGCGCGAGCCGCCGGGCCTCGGCGATCAGCGCCGCGTTGAAGTCGCAGCCGACGAGCTCGACCGCGTCGCCGAGCCCTCCGCGCGCCGCCAGCCACCGCAGCACGTACCCGATGCCGCAGCCGACATCGACGATGCGGATCCGGCGTCCGTCCCGGCGGAGGCGGGCGATCAGCGGGATCAGGCGGTCCCGCGTGCGCGGCCCCTGCTGGAGCTCCAGGGCGAGGCGCTGGAGCTCGCGGTGGCAGCGGACGAGGAGCGCGTCGACGGCCTCTGGGACGAAGCATCCGTCGTCTTCGACTGGAACTGAGCCCACGATGGCGGCGCCATACGGGTTGCCCTCGGCTTCGAGGGCCGCCAGCACGGCGTCCCGCGAGACGGGGATGCGCTCGGTGGAGCCGGGCGCGATGTGTATGAGGTGGTCGGACAGCTCGAGCCACGCGTAGCGGAAGCGCCAGGGGTTCACGCCTCACCTCCCCGGAGCGCGGAGAGCGCCTGTGGCACGCCTTCCGCGGGGCCCCGGTACGCGAGGAACCCGTCCGGCCGGACGAGCAGGGCCTCTGCATCGCCGTAGGCCGTGCGCACGGCCTCCGTCGGGGGCAGGGGAGCGCGCACCGCCCACGGGGGCACGTCGATCGCGACCCGCGAGAGCACCGTGGGGAGCGCACGGGCGCCGTCGAGCAGGTAGCCGCCGTCCACCTCCGGGTCCGCGGCCCGTCCGCCCGCCCGGCACCACCCGCCGCGCGCGCGATCGCGGCCGGGAACGCCGATGTCCTGGGCGACGCTCCACCACGCGATGTGGCGATCGACGAAGCCCGGCGTGAACGGCGCGAACGTGCGGCGCACGAAGCGCAGCAGCGGGTTCTGCATCCGGAACGCGACGGTCGCCGCCCACGCCTGGAGCACGCTGCGCCGGGCCTGGGGCCTCCGCGTCCGCTCGTAGCTGTCGAGCAGCGCGTCCGGCGCACCGTGGCGCAGCACCTGGACGAGCTTCCATCCGAGGTCGAGCGCGTCCAGGAGGCCCGTGTTCATGCCGTGGCCGCCGACCGGGCTGTGCAGGTGGGCCGCGTCGCCCGCGAGGAACGCGCGACCCCGCCGCCACCGGGTCGCCCAGCGCGCGTGCAGCCGGAACAGCGATGCGAACGTCACCTCCGCGGGCGCGCTCAGCGGGAGGCGGTCGCGCATCAGCGCCACGACGTGGCTCTCGTCCTGCCCCGCGTCGATGGAGGTCACCCAGCGCTCCCCGCGCTGCAGGGGGATCCGGAACGCCACGCCGTACGCCCCGCAGTGGAGGTGGGCGTGCTCCAGATCGCTCGGCACGTCGACGTCCGCGAGGGCCAGGCCCTGCTGGGTCCACCCCCAGAGCTTCGTGCCGATGGCCTCCCGCACGACGCTCTGCGGCCCGTCGCACCCCACCACGAACCCCGCGGACACGCGCTCCTCGACGCCTCCGACCCGCGCCGTGACCACCCCGCTCTCGTCGACGGCGGTGACCTCGGCGTCGCGCACCAGCCGGGCTCCCGCGCGCGTCGCGTGCGCTTCGAGCAGCCCCTCGAGGTCGGGCTGGGGGAGGGCGAGCGTGTAGGGCCGCCGGAACGGGAGGCTCCGCGTGTCGACCTCGCTCGCGAGGGTGTCGTCGAACCAGACCTTCGCGCCGTAGCTGGGCTTGCCGGACGCGAGCTCGGCCTCGGAGAGCCCCGTGGCCGCGAGCCCGTCGAGGACACCGCCGTGTACGTGGCTCGCGCGGGCGCGGGGGTCGCGGGCGGCGAGCTTCTCGAGCACACACACGTCGACGCCGGCCCGCGCCAGCGTTGCGGCCAGCGCGAGACCGACGGGTCCTCCTCCGACGATTGCGACCTCCGCTCTCGCGGGCAGCGCCATGCGGCCTCCGCCCGCGAGGATACGACGGGTCGACAGTCGGATCAGCAGCCGTCCGCGGGGGCCAGGCTCGTGTCGAACGTCATCGGGTCGACCCAGATGATGGTGTTCGTGCCGTCCTGGTCGTCGACATCGGCGCCCACGTCCGCGTACACGGTGTTGCCGGTGGAGAGCAGGATCACGTCGGCGTTGTCGTGGGCGTAGACCGTGTGGCCGGTCCCCACGAGGGTGACCTCGCCGCGGTTGTCGACGTACCAGGTCCCGTCGTTCCCGAGCACCTCGATGTCGTCGTTGCGGCAGACCCAGCCGGTCTCGCCGTCGAAGTCGACGGTCCCGTCGGAGTCGTACACCACGGCGGTGTCGGGGATCGCGACCTCCATGGCCTCCGGCACCGTCGGCGCGGGCGGGTTGGGGTCGGCGTTCGGGTCGGTTCCGGGATCGGGCTCGACCGGCGTGCCGCCGAGCAGGGCGCCGAGGTCGAGGTCCGCCAGGGAGATCTGGAGCATGAGGCCCCGGTCGGACGGGTCGCGGACGATGCCGAGCTCGGGGAGCACGCTCGTGTCGAAGCCCTCGATGGGGAAGGACAGCATGTCGTTGAGCAGGCCGATGCCGATGCCCATCGCGGTCTGCAGCTCGGGGACCTTGGCGCGGAGCGCGTCGATCTTCTCGCCCTCGCCGAGCGGCTCGAGCGTGATGTCGGCGTCGGACAGCACGATGCCGGCGCCCGTCTCGGTGATGGCGAATTCGGCCTTCGCGTCGACCGCCATGGCGAGCTCGACCACGTCGCCGTACTCGCCGCCGGGGGTCTCGACGGTCATCACGACCTCGCCGAGCTGGAGGCGGGAGTCGCCACCGCGCCCGATCCAGGTCGGGGGCAGCGCGGACCGGAGGGAGAGCGAGCCGGCCTGGCCCTGCTGGCCGCCGAACATCAGGAGCAGCGCGCTCTCGAGGCCGGTGGGCTCGATCGGCAGGTCGATGTCGACCGCACCGGCGCCCCACAGCTCGTGGAGGAAGCGGTTCATGAAGTCGTCGGCGACCTGCACGGTGACCGTGTCGCCGCCCATGGCCGTCGGCGCGCCCTGGTAGAGGTGCCCGGCACCCGCGACGCTGGCGCCGCTCACGTCGGCCTGCACGTCGAGGCCGAGCCAGATGCCCGTCGAGTCCACGCCGGCCGCCGAGAACGACGTGTCGAGCGCGAGCTGCTGGCCCATCAGCTCGGTCTCGAGCGACAGGTCGAGGCCCGCGATCATCTCGTCGATCGTGGTCTGCAGGCTCGCGACGACGCCGTCGAGCTGGGCGGCCACCATGAGCTCGGCCTCCTCGTCGGACATGAAGGCGTCTTCGATGAAGTCGGCGAGGCCGGAGATGTCGATCTCGAAGTTCACCATCTCGATCGTGGTGTCGACGAGCTGCACGTCGAGGCCGCCCTGCCCGTCGGGGGCGAGCGCCACGCTGGTGGTGACGACGAGCTCGTCCGTGCGCAGGGCGCCGTCGAGGCCGATCGGGAAGAACAGCACCGTGGTCTCGACCTCGATGGGGATCTCGAAGGCCGGGAGCGTGATGGCCACGTCGAGCAGGCCCTCGACGGGCGTGGCGATGATGATGGGCTCGGCGAAGGTCACGCCGGTCACGTTCGCGACCATCGACCCGTCGTCCACGACGGGGTTCATCGCGACCACCTGGTCGGAGAGCGCGGCGGGGTCGACGATTCCGCCGAGGAGCGGGGTGACGGCATCGAGCTCGGAGGCGCCGAGGTGCACCTGGAGCGCGGACCCGACGAAGCCCGAGGGCGGGTGGAACTCGCCCTTCAGCGCCGACCGGAGCCGGCGGTGCGGCCTGCCCTCGATGTCGGTGCCGCGCACGTCGAACAGGTTGAGGCCCTTCACGAGGGACTGGTTGGCGCTGTAGGTCCCGCCGGAGAGCGTCGCGGGGACGCCGTTCACGGTCACGGACTCCATGTCCGCCGCCGCGCCGGTGACGCTCACCGAGGCCGTCGTCAGGTAGGACGCCGCGGCCGGCGCATCGATGGTCAGCTCGGGCTTCGCCCCGGGGCCGACGTTCTCGGGGTCCTGGCCGTCCTCACCCTGGAGGCCACCCACACTTCCACATCCGAACAACACGAGCAGTGCGATCACAACACACCTCGACAAAGCAATGGCAATCGAACAAACCGGCCACATCTGGCCAGGGGTCTCACGACCGTCCTGAGCGTAAATCGGCCGTCAGCGGATCGTCAAGCAATTGTTTCGACATTCGTTCCTGTCGAACGATGATTGTTCTGTCCCTCCATTCGGTGCGGCTGCCCGGATCCCGTGGTAGAGTCGGGCGGGGCACGGCTCCCAGGAGCCGCACATGATTCCGACCTTCTCCCTCGTCTCCGGGGCGGCGCTCGCCTGTGGCGGGATGTTCTGCGATCCCGGTCCGCTCGAGGTCCAGGTCGTGCAGAACGCCGAGCGGATCGCGTTCCACGTCGACGAAGACGCCGGTACGGTCGAGGCACACGTCCAGATCTTCTACGAGGGTCCGCCCGACGCGTTCGGCTGGGTGGTCCCCGTCGCGAAGCAGCCCGAGGTGTTCCTCTCGACCGACGCGCTGTTCGACGTGCTGGCGCAGCAGCTCGCGCCGACGGTCCGCCTCGACCAGGTGCAGGAGGGCAACTGCCGGTTCGGTCGTGGGGGCGGGATCGGCTGCACGTCGGAGATGTCGCTCAACGCGGCGCCGCGCGAGGTCGACGTCGACGCCGACACCGACGACGCCCCGGTGAGCGTCGTCGACGACGGACAGGTGGGGCCCTACGACTACGTGGTGCTCCAGGCGAGCACGTCCGACGCGCTGCTCGCGTGGCTCGGCGAGAACAGCTACGCCGTGCCGGACGGGCTCTCCGGGGTGCTGCAGCCCTACCTCGCGAGCGACTCGCACTTCCTGGCCGTGCGCCTCTCGAAGGACCGCGACACCGGCGACATCGCGCCGCTCGGCTGGCGGTACACGGGTGACGCGGCGTCGATCCCGATCCAGCTCACCTCCATCGCGTCGGCGCCCGACCTGCGGCTCGAGGTCAGCGTGTTCGGCGCCGCCCGCGCGGTGCCCACGAGCTACCTGCACGTCGCGATCAACGAAGCGAACCTCGACTGGTTCAGCGGCGGCACGAACTACTACGACGTGGTTTCGCGGGCCGCGGATCAGGCCGGCGGGCACGCCTTCGCGACCGACTATGCCGGCCCGGTGGGCTTCCTGGCGGGCTCGTTGTGGAACGGGCAGCGCGAAGCGGGCGCCGAAGCGGTCGTCGCGGCGACCGATCCGCTGAGCTTCTTCACGGCGTGGAACGACCTGCAGCTCGGCGGTAGCGCGAACGTGGTGGCGGCCTTCGCCGGGCACGGGGTCGCGGTCGACGACTTCGGCCAGCTCCTCACGGCGCAGGATCTCGTGGAGGTCGATCTGGCGCTGCTCGCGGCGGATCTCGAGCGCTTCGTGTTCGCGCCGTACCGCCGCGGCGAGGCCCTGTTCGAGCAGCCGTGGGTCACGCGGCTGTCGTCGAGCCTCGATGCCGACGAGATGACGGTGGATCCGGTGTTCGAGCTGAACGCCGACATGGCGCCGGTCGACAACCGCCACGAAGCCACGATGTTCATCGAGTGCAACGGCAAGCAGTTCACCGAGGCGCCGCGCCGGCTGGAGCTCTCGGACGGACGGGCGTACCGGTTCCCGCCGACGGGCGAGCTGGGCGGCCGGACCGACTCCGAGCTCTGGCTCGCCCGGAGTTCGGCGATCGAGGCCATCCGCATCGAGCAGCCCTCGAAGCACGGCCAGCCCGAGGTGATCGCCGACATGACGGAAGACGCGTGGGCCGAGGTCGACGGGGTCGGCGGCAAGTGCGGCTGCACCCCGAGCGCGGCGCCGTTCGCGGGCTCGGTGCTCGCGCTGTTCGGCGCGCTCCTCGCGCGGCGGAGGACGGAATGGTGATGGAGCTGATGGCCGCATGGGCGTGCGGCGGGATGTTCTGCGACCCGGGGCCGCTCGAGGTCCAGGTCGTCCAGAACGCCGAGCGCGTCGCGTTCCACATCGACGAAGACGCCGGTGTGGTCGAAGCGCACGTGCAGATCTTCTACGAGGGCCCGCCCGACGCGTTCGGCTGGGTGGTGCCCGTCGCGAAGCAGCCCGACGTGTTCCTGTCGAGCGATCGGCTGTTCGACGTGCTCGCGGAGGAGCTCGCTCCCACGGTGCGCCTCGACCAGGTGCAGGAGGGGAACTGCCGGTTCGGGCCGCGGATCTCGTTCGGATGCGCGAAGCGGTCCTTCGACGACATCGGCTTCGCGGACACGGGGTTCGCCGGCGAGGGTCCGAACGTCGTGGATCAGGGCCAGGTCGGGCCGTACGACTACGTCGTGCTCCAGGCGAGCACGGCCGACGAGCTGCTCGGCTGGCTCGGTGAGAACAGCTACGCCGTGCCGGACGGGCTCTCCGGCGTCCTGCAGCCATACCTCGCGGCGGATTCGTACTTCCTGGCCGTGCGCCTCTCGAAGGACCGCGACGCCGGCGACATCGCGCCGCTCGGCTGGCGATACTCCGGCGACGCGGCGTCCATCCCGATCCAGCTCACGTCCATCGCGTCGGCGCCGGATCTGCGGCTCGAGGTCAGCGTGTTCGGGGCCGCCCGCGCGGTGCCCACGAGCTACCTGCACGTCGCGATCAACGAAGCGAACCTCGACTGGTTCAGCGGCGGCACGAACTACTACGACGTGGTGTCGCGGGCCGCGGATCAGGCCGGCGGGCACGCCTTCGCGACGGACTATGCGGGGTCGCCCGACGTGCTGCGTGGTCTGTTGTGGAACGGCCAGATCGAAGCCCGGGCCGAGGCGATGGCGGGCGCCGTGGATCCAGCGGTCTTCGTGAGCCTCTGGAACGACTCCCAGCTGCAGGTGGGCTCGAACGCGGCGGTCGCATTCGCGGGGCACGGCGTCGAGCTGACCGAGCTCGGGCAGATCGCGGGCTCGCTCGACGGCGTGAATCTCGCCGCGCTGAACGCGGATCTGGATCGCTACGTGTGGGAGCCCATGCGGCGCGCCGAGCGGCTGTTCGACGCGCCGTGGGTGTCGCGGATGTCGTCGAGCCTCGACGCCGACGAGATGACCGTCGACCCCGTGTTCGAGCTGAACCACGACATGGCGCCCGTCGACAACCGGCACGAGGCGACGATGTTCATCGAGTGCAACGGCAAGCGCTTCACCGACGCGCCCCGCCGCCTGGAGCTGTCGGACGGCCGGGCCTACCGGTTCCCCCCGACGGGCGAGCTGGGCGGCCGCACCGACTCCGAGCTCTGGCTCGACCGGAGCTCCGCGATCGAGGCCATCCGCATCGAGCAGCCCTCGAAGCACGGCCAGCCCGAGGTGATCGCCGACATGACGGAAGACGCGTGGGCCGAGGTCGACGGGGTGGGCAAGAAGTGCGGCTGCAGCCCCAGCGCGGCGCCGTTCGCGGGCTCGCTGCTCGCGCTGTTCGGCGCGGTCCTGGCGCGACGCCGGAGGGGCTGAAGCGCTCCGCAAAGGATCGGTTGCACGCCCGCTTCACCGTGCCTTGACAGGGCGGGCGAACGGGCTACATCGCGGTGCGTCTGGCGGTTCTCTTTTCTGCCGCCGACGCCTCTTTCTGTGGAGCACCGGATGTCTCTTCGCCCCTTTGCGGCCGTCCTCGCTGCCTCGTTCGTCGCCACGGCGTGCAACGGGCCCTTCGGCCCGGCTCCGGATCCGCACCAGTTCTTCCGGTCCTCCACGCGCACCACGTGCGAAGACGCCTCGGTCGTGCGGTTCGCGAACGAGCCCAGCGCGACGGCCGAAATCCTCAAGGAGATCGGCGTCCACCCGACCGGCGCCGACAACCTGATCGCCAAGCGGGCCGGCGCAGACGGCGTGTTCGGCACACCCGACGACTACGTCTTCACGTCCGTCGCCGACATCGACGCGGTGCCCTGGATCGGGAAGTCCAGCATCGACAGCCTCTACGGGTACGCCGCCCGCACCTGCGACATCGTGATCGACCCCGAGTACGCGTGCATGGAGCGCACCGTGTCGGAGTACCTCTCGGCCGCCGACACGACCGAAGAGGACCTGAAGGCGATCGGGGTCTACAGCCGCGCCGCGACCGAGATCGTGCGCAAGCGCAACGGCCCCGACGGGGTTCCCGCGACGCTCGACGACGTGCGCTTCAACTCCCTCGACGACATCGACGCCGTGCCGCAGGTGGGCGACCAGACCCTCGCCGACCTGCTCGCGTGGGGCCTGTCGCAGTGCGCGACCCAGGCCGACGTGGTGTTCAGCCCGCAGCCCTACGAGCAATCCCACCTCGCCGAGGTCGCGAAGCGCCTCGACGAAGCGCGCCGGTCCGTCGACATCGCGATGTACTCGATGAGCGACTCGGGCGTGAAGGAGGCCATCGTGCGGGCCGCCGGCCGCGGAGTGAAGGTGCGCATCGTGTTCGACGGCGCCAGCGAAGACCGCAAGGATCCGCAGGGCACGACCTCCGCGTGGTTCGAGGACCGCGGCATCGAGGTGCGCTGGATCAACAAGATCATGCACCACAAGTTCGCCATCGTGGATGGCCCGCGCGACCACGCGTCCCAGGCCGGCACCGGCACGCTGATCTCGGGCAGCGGCAACTGGTCGAACGGCGCCGGCACGCGCTTCGACGAGAACACGCTCTTCATCCAGGGCGACGCCCGCCTGAACCTGATGTTCCAGCGCGAGTTCGACGGCATGTGGGAGAACGGCCGCCCGGTCGTGTGGAACGAGGCCATCGAGAACGAGCCGAGCGTCCCCGTGCTCGAGAGCGACGTGGCGACGGCCGAAGGCGCGGGGGTCGTGTTCACCTCGGCGAACTTCGAGGCCTACGACAGCAGCCGCTACGGCCCGACCTACCGCAACCTCGACGGGCAGTCCGTCGTGCGCGACCAGCTCGTGCAGCTCATCCAGCAGGCCGACCAGAGCATCTGGATCGCGAGCGGGCACCTGCGCAGCCGCCAGATCTTCGACGCGCTGCTCGAGAAGAAGCTGCGCGACCCGAGCATCGACATCCGCGTGTACCTCGACGGCCAGGAGTACATCAGCCAGTGGTTCCACCAGCAGGAGCTGGACGAGCACCAGGCGTGCATCGAAGCCGCCGCGAACGACGCCGACTTCGAGGACTGCGCGAACGCCGGCTACTACTTCGGCATCGCGCTCGCGAATGCCGGGATCGACGTTCGCTACAAGTACTACGCGTACCGCTGGGACTACACGTACGCCGACCAGATGCACCACAAGTACTTCGTGATCGACCGCGAGATCGTGGCCACCGGCAGCTACAACCTCTCGCCGAACGCCGAGTTCGACACGTTCGAGAACGTCGTGATGCTGCACGCGGGCCAGTACCGCGAGGTGGTGTCGGGGTTCGCGTTGAACTTCGAGACGATCTGGGAGACGAACCGCGCGAACGACATGGCGATGTACGACGACCTGCTCGCGCAGGTCCAGGCGCCGACGGGCGACTTCCCCATCGTGTTCACGCCGATGGCGCTGACCCAGGGCGAGGTCGACTACCTGAAGGACGCGATCTACCAGGCGTGCCCCGACATCAACTCCGACGCGTACCGCACGAACCCCGCCGCGCACCGGTGGTGCGACCGGTAGGCGGTTAGGCTGCGGTCATGCTGACCCTGCTCTTCTCCGCCGCCCTCGCCGATTCTCCGCTCACCTCGATCGACCTGTCGGTCGGCTATCCCGCGTCCGAGGGCGTGAAGCTCGCCCGTGACGGGATGAGCCCGGCGGTCGCGCGCTATCTGCTCGGCGACCACCCGCTGGGCGAGCGCATCGCGGTCGTCGACGCGCTGGGATGGCAGGGGTCGGGCCGTGCCCAGCAGCTGCTCGCGGCCATCGCCGAGAAGCGCGGCCGGAAGAGCCCCGACGATCTGCGGCTGGCCGACGTGCTGCCCGCCGAGCGCGTGCTGCTCGGCTACCTGCTCGCCCACGACGACTACCTCGAGCTCGGCCCGATGGTGAAGGGCTCCTCGGACGATCTGCGCGGGGCCACGCCCCTGGCCCTCGCCACGAGCGGGGCCAACGCGCTGCCCGACGACTTCGCGGCCCAGGCCGCCGTCGCGCTGATCGACGCGCAGGGCAAGATGGACGGCTCGTGGTGCGCGGTCTGGACGAGCTGGCGCACCGTGCTCGAGCGCTTCCCCGACGGCAAGCGCAACCTGCCGGCGCAGAGCGTCAGCCACGCCACCGAGTACATGAAGCTCTACGAAGACGACTGTGGCCCCGCGGTCGCGGGCCCCGAATCGCCCGAGCTGAACGAGGTCTACACGCTGGCGACGTACGACGGGCGCCTGGTGGCGGGCACCCAGGGCGGCGTGGTGGTCTGGAAGGACGGCCGACCCGAGAGCGTGCGCGAGGAGATGATCTGCGGCTCGCTCGCCGTGTACCGCGGCGCCCTGTACGCCGGCTGCTACCACCGCCTGCTGAAGTACGACGGCGAGTGGACGACCGTGTCGTTCGACTCCGAGACCCGCGAGGGCGGCACCTTCGCGGTGTACCTCGACCACGAGGGCGAGCTCGTCGTGATGCAGGGGGCCCGCGAGCATCGCCTGAACGACGGCAAGCTCGCCGCGACGGGCGTGAAGCGCGCGGGCCACGACCTCGAGTGGGCGCCCGACGGCTCGGTGTGGAGCATCGACTTCCTCCAGGCCGTCCGGCACGGCAAGCAGACCTGGCCGTTGCAGTCGGGCGGCTATCCGGGCCGCGACCCCCGCCGGTTCTACACCGACCCCCGCGGAACCCTGTGGGTCGTCGACTTCGAGTCGGGGTTCTTCGCGTACGACCGCGAGACCGGCGCCTTCCGCAGCGTGCCCGGCGTCGACACGAAGGCCAGCGCCATGGCGGTCGACGCCGACCGCGACCGGGTCTGGCTGCTCCACTACA
The DNA here is from genome assembly GCA_020632875.1 of Alphaproteobacteria bacterium. Classification (GTDB taxonomy): domain Bacteria; phylum Myxococcota_A; class UBA796; order UBA796; genus JACKEQ01. The sequence goes on along the minus strand of JACKET010000003.1, from coordinate 22,666 downwards.
CCCAGGGGCTCGTGGTGCTCGACCATGGCGAGGCGTACGACCTCGACCTCTCGGGCCTCGAGTACATGCGCGACATGCTGCTCGCGCCCGACGGCTCCGTGTGGGTCGGCGGCTGGAACTCCATCGTGCGCGTCGCGGTGGAGGGCGGGCGGCTCGTCGAGAAGGAGAAGCTCCGGCTCTGACCCCGGCGCCTCGGCGGTAGCGAGCCTACTGGACGTCCATCGCGCAGCGCCCGCCCATCCCGCCATACCAGAAGTCGGGCGGGTGGTACGTGCGGTTCCGGACGCGCGTGTCGGCGACGCTGCCGATGCCGCCGCCCCGCATGCTCCGGAACGTGCCGACGACCTGGTTCGCGGAGCCGTCCGTCGGCCAGTCGACGTACGTGTCCTTGTACCAGTCCGCGATCCACTCGAAGACGTTGCCGCCCATCTCGCACAGGCCGGACGGCGTGTCGCCGAGGGGGTGGGTGCACGAGTCCCAGAGCGGCGTCGGGCCCGCGCACCACGGCGCCGTCGGGCCCATCCCGATGTTGCGGTGATCGCAGTCCTCCGGATCGGTGCCCCACGGGAACGGGCCCACGGTGCCCCCGCCGCTGGCCGCGTACTCCCACTCGGCCTCGGTGATCATCCGGCCGCCGAACCACCCGCAGAAGTCGTGGACCTGCGACCAGTCGAGGCAGTTCTGCGGCTGGCCGGGCACCGTGCCGTCCGTGCACAGCGTGTTGACGCCCGGCGGCGTGCAGGCCCCGTCGGCGATGCACGCGTAGTAGTCGGTGCTCTGGATCTCGTACCGCATGATCGCGAACGACGGCACGGTGACGGTGATCTGCGGGTCTTCGTCCCAGTACTCGGGCGGCGCGGGAGCCGGCGTGCCCATGAGGAAGGTGCCGCCGGGGATGTAGACCCACGGCTCGGCGAGGAGCAGGCCGGTCGCGTCGGCGCCGGTGTCTCCGCGGGCCGAGGTGTCCGAGGGCCCCGTGTCGGCGGCCGTGTCGGACGGAGCGCGTGCGGTATCGCCCGTCCCGAGGTCTGTGTCGGAGTCGGCATCCGTGTCGGAGTCGGTGTCCGTGTCGGAGTCGGCATCCGTGTCGGAGTCGGTGTCCGTGTCGGAGTCGGTGTCCGTGTCGGAGTCGGTGTCCGTGTCGGAGTCGGTGTCCGTGTCGGTGTCCGTGTCGGAGTCCGTGTCCGTGTCGGAGTCGGTGTCCGTGTCGGAGTCGGTGTCCGTGTCGGCGTCGGTGTCCGTGTCGGCGTCGGTGTCCGTGTCGGCGTCGGAATCGGCGTCCGTGTCGCTGTCTGCGTCGGAATCGGCGTCGGCGTCGGAATCGGTGTCGGCGTCGGAATCGGTGTCGGCGTCGGACTCCTCCGCGGTCTCGGAGTCCGATTTCGGGCAGCCCAGGAGGAGGACGGTGAGCAGGACGAGCGATCGCGTCATGGTCAGAGCATACTCCTTCCGGGTAGGGTTGGAGCATGCTCGTCGTCCTGTTGGCCTCGGCCTGTAAAGCGCCCGTCACGCCGGTCGATTCCGACCCTCCCACCGCGGAGGACACGGCCCCGCCGGCCGATACCGCGGTCGACCCGCCGATCGACACCGCGCCTCCCCGGGGTGAGCCGTGGGTGGTGATCGAGGGCGGAACGTTCCTCATGGGCACGCCCTCGCCGTCCGACGAGCCGACGGAGGAGCCGCAGCACTCCGTCACGATGCCGGGCTTCTACCTCATGCGTCACGAGATCCAGAGCACCGACTACTGGCAGTGCGTGGACGAGGGCGTGTGCACGCCGGTGGAGGCGTCGGCGCTGTGCAGCGACGGCACGGTGGCGGGGCTCCCGCAGAACTGCATCGACTGGTACCAGGCCACGGCCTTCTGCGACTGGTTCGGCGGTCGGCTGCCGACCGAGTCGGAGTGGGAGTTCGCGGCCAGCTCGCGCGGTGCGGACAACGAGTTCCCGTGGGGGAACGAGCCGCCGGACTGCGATCGCGCGAACGTGAACCAGGGGCCCGGCATCTCGTGGTGCCCGGGCGCGAACGGCCTGTGGCTGTCGTGCACGCATCCCCTCGGCGACACGCCGCTCGGCCTGTGCGACATGGCGGGCAACGCGTTCGAGTGGACCCAGGACTGGTTCCACAACGACTACACCGACCACCCCGCCGACGGCTCGGCCCAGGTCGTCCAGGCGAACGAGTACAACGTGATGCGCGGCGGCGGCATCGGCAGCGCGGCGCCGGTCAGGGTGCGAAAGCGCACGTTCCACCCGCGTGATTTCTGGTACGGCGGGATGGGCGCCCGCTGCGCGGCGGATCTGTAGCAGGCCCTCGGAGACCGCCGTGTTCGCGCCCGGGTGACCGGTTATGCGGCACCGATGTTCCGCTGGATGCTGCTCGCGCTGTGGGCCCTCGTGGCCTGCGGTTCTTCGACGAATGAAGACCCCCCGCAGAAAGGCGCGAAGAACGTCATCCTCATCATCGCCGACACGCTCCGGGCCGATCACCTCGATGCGTACGGGTACCGCCGTCCGACGTCGCCCAACCTGACGAGCTTCGCGAAGGAGGGGGTGCTGTTCGAGCGCGCCTACGCGCACGCCCCGTGGACCAAGCCCTCGATCGCCACGATCCTCACGAGCCGCGTGCCCCGCGACCACGGCGTGACCCAGTGGGAGGCCGTGCTCTCGCCCGAGCAGCAGACCTTCGCCGAGTACCTGAAGAGCCAGGGGTTCTCGACCACCGCCTACATCAGCCACCACGCGCTGATGCCGAAGAACAGCCGGTTCGAGCAGGGCTTCGACACCTACGACACGACGGTCGTGAAGAAGGGCGACCCGCACAAGGTGCTGTCGTCCGAAGACATCACCGACCTCGGGCTGGCATTCCTGAAGGAGCCGCCCGACTCGCGGTGGATGCTGATGCTCCACTACTTCGACCCGCACGTCGACTACCGCAAGCACGCCCAGTGGGACTTCGGCGACCGCGACGTCGACCGCTACGACAGCGAGATCGCGTACCTCGACGACCACCTCGGGCGGCTGTTCACCGAGCTCGAGAAATCCGGTCGGCTCGAAGACACCGTCGTGGCGTTCGTCGCCGACCATGGCGACGAGTTCCGCGACCACGGCGACACGCAGCACACCGTGCAGCTGTGGGAAGAGGTCATCCACGTGCCGTGGATCATGCGGGGCCCCGGGATCGAGCCGCAGCGCGTGGGCGTCCCGGTGGGCCTGGTCGACGTCGTCCCCACGCTCGTCGAGCTGATGGGCCTGCCGCAGAGCCCCGAGTTCGGCGGTCGGCCGCTCCCGCTCGAGAAGGGGCGGTTCGCACCCGATCCGAAGGCTCCGGTCATCGCCGAGACCCGCCGCATCAAGAACCGCCGCGCCGTGATGAAGGGCCGCTACAAGCTCATCGTCGACCTGCGCGAGCACACCGCCCAGCTCTACGACATCGAGACCGACCCCGGCGAGAAGAAGGACATCGCGTCCGAGAAGCCGGGCATCGTGGCCGATCTGCGGGCCGACCTCGACGCGCACTACGCGACGGCCGACGCGACGGCGCCGAAGGTGGAGCTCGACGACGAGACCCGCCTCGCCCTCGAGCAGCTCGGCTACCTCACCGAGGGCGAAGGCTCCAAGGTGCACGTCGACTGGGTCGCCCTCGAGGGCGGCACCTACGCGATGGGCGACAACCGCGACCCGAAACACCGCGACGCGCAGCCTGTCCACGATGTCACCGTGCCCGACTTCGAGATCATGCGGAACGAGCTGACGGTCGGGCAGTACCGGGCCTGCGTCACCGACGGCGCCTGCGTGATGCCCGCCAACACCTGCACCGTCGACCTCGACGCGCTCGACGCACCGATGCTCTGCCTGACGTACCGCGAGGCCATCGTCGCGTGCCAGTGGGTCGGCGGGCGCCTGCCGAGCGAGTCGGAGTGGGAGTTCGCCGCCCGGTCCCGCGGCAAGGACACGCTGTACCCCTGGGGCGACGAGCCGGCCGACTGCAGCCGCACGTCCGGGCCCATCGGGCCGCGGTGCTCCGCGAAGCCCCATGCCGTGTGCTCGAAGCCGTCGGGCAACACCGAGCAGGGCGTGTGCGACATGGCCGGCAACGCCGTCGAGTGGGTCTTCGACACGTACACGGCCGGGTACACGGGCGCGCCGCTCAACGGCAAGCCGCGCATCGACAACGGCGCCCCGCAGCGCGTGCTCCGCGGGGGCGGCATGTACACCAAGGTGCCCGTCACGAACCGCGCGCGGCAGCACCGCGGGGTCGACTACAACCGCCAGGGCGCCGGCGTCCGCTGCGTCCGGTAGGCAGCGTTCAGATCGCGTCGATCTCGATGCGGTCGAGCGTCACGGCCGCGGGCCGGTCGGACCCGTCGGCACAGGACCGCATCACGCGGAGGACCGCGCCGTCGCCGGCCCCGTCGAGCGGCACGCTGACCTCGTGCCACCACGGGTCGGGTGCCCCGCGGTAGAGCGTGCGGTCGCCGAGCGCGATGCGCACGGTCGGGGCGCAGCGCTTGTCGCCGGCCATCCAGTGCAGACGCAGCGCGGCGTGCTCCGGCAGCCCGTCGGGGAGAGCGATGGCGCCTTCTGCGGGCAGGGCGCCGAGGCCGGGCGTCTCGGCGTCGAGCGACGCGAACGGCTCGCCCTGGACGAGGTGGAGCGAGCGGATGCCGAGCTTCACCTCGTTCGTCGGCACCTTCCACCGCAGGCCGAGCTGGTGGCGACCGGGCACCACGCCCAGCGGGACGCGGTGCCGCGACGGACCGGGCACGAGATCGAGCGTCGCGATGGGCTCGCCGTCGAGCTCCACCTGCAGCGGGCCCTTCTGCCGCGACTGGAGCTCGAACACGAGGTGCGTCGGCGCCGTGCCGTCGGCGACCGCGAAGGTCACGAGGCCGAGCACGCCGTTCATCCACGCGGGCTGCCCGCGCTCGCGCGAGGGGACGAAGCGCGCCGAGAGCCCCGCGAGGCTGCCGGGGCCGTCGTAGAGCGCCTGGTCCGTCGCCAGGCGGGGCGGTGCAGCGAGGGCTTCGAGCCGCGTCGGCGGGAACATCTCGAGCGGCACGACCTGCCACTCGTGCTTCTGCACGCCGATGCCGTGGAACACCCACACCACCACGCGCTTCCGGTCGAGGTAGCCCGGATCGAGCGCGTCTTCGCGGACCAGCTCCTCGCGCGTGCGCGACGCGCCGCCCCCGTGCACCACGACCGAATCGATCGACACGCCGAGCTCGTGCTGGAGCTGCGCCAGCAGGTGTGCGTCCCAGTCGGAGTACCAGACGATGTTGCTGTCGCCGAGCACGACGATGGGCGCCGCGGGGTCGCGGTCGGGCGGGGCATCGCCCGACGCGTCGTGGATGCGGCGCACCTCGAAGGTCTCGGTGCCGAGATCGATGCCGTCCTGCACGCCGATGGCGGCCTTGCGCGTCACGGTCTTCAGCTCGGCCGTGGTCTCGCGCGGCGTGCCGGACACGAGCCCGCGTTTGCGCAGGCGCTTCGCGATGGCCGAGGTCACGGCGCGCATGCCGAGGTTCGTCCAGTGCTGGTCGGCGCGGGACATCCACAGCACGGGGTCGCGATTCGCCCCGGACTGCAGGATCGGCAGCGGGTCGATCACGTCGATCCCCTCGGCCCGCACGGCGTCGACGAAGTCCGTCCACGCCTGGGCGGCGCCCTGGGGGTGGAGCCGGGTGCCGTCGTCGAACAGGCCGTCCGGGTGGATCCAGGGACGCACCGGGACGGGCACGACGAGGAGCGCGATGTCGCGCTCGGCGAGGCGGTCGCGGAAGTCCGCGATGACCGGGATGGGGTCGCGGTACAGCGGCCGCACCGACGCGTCGCGCGAGGCGTTCGGCCCGATCAGCGCCTCTGCGCCGACCGTCTGCAGCTCGCGGAAGTAGAAGTGCCGGTCGTCGACCGTGATGACGTTGCCCTTGCGCGGCGCCTGCTCCAGCGCGCCGGCCCGTGCGCGGAACGCCTCGCCGGAGCGGGCCTGCCACGTGGCGTCGACCCGATGGGCGCCGACGCCCAGGGCCAGGGCGAGCACGAGCGCGAGGCGCCTCACTCCAGCACCTCGAGCCACCACAGCGGCGCGCCGCGGGGCTGGCTGTCGGGCCCCGAGCGGCTCGCCGTGCGTGCTTCGGGCGGGGCGTCGCGCCAGGAGCTCGCCCGCACGCGCACCGTGTCGCCGACGCGCAGCCGTCCGCCACGCATCACCACGCGCTCCTGCATGCCCCAGAGGTTCGCCCAGGCGGGCTCGCCGTCCACCGTGATGCCGATGGTCACGACCTGGTCGGCGTACGCGGCCTGGACGGATGGCGTCGGACCCACGGCCGTCACGCGGACCTCGAGCTCGCGCGGCGACTCCGGCGGGGCGAGGGTCGTGGCGGTCACCGGCGCGTCCAGCGCGAGCGGCACGACCTCCCAGTCGCCGAGGTTCAGCTCGCGGGCCGTGAGCTCCCAGACCACCACGAGGGTCCCGTCGAGGCGGTCCGGCTCGTCGGCGAGGGCCTTTCGCGTGCCGGACGCCCCGCCGGCGTTCTGGAGGATCGCGTCGACCGGCATGCCGAGGCGGGCCTCGAGCACGGCCTGGAGGCCGGAGCCCTCGCCGAACCCGAGGGACGGGTCGGCGTAGAGGTTCGCGTAGCTGTCGCCCAGCAGCAGCACCTGCGCATCGCCTGTCGGACGGCGCGCGGGGACGGGCACCTCGACGGTCTCGGGCGGCGCGAAGCCCGGCACGCCGAGCAGCCCGACGAGATCCCCCGTGCCGGAGCGCGGCTCGAGGTGCGTCTCGATGGGCTCCCCCGTGGGGACGCCGAGCGCCTGGAGCTCGTGCACGATGCCCCGCGCGACCGCGTCCATCGTGGCGGGGCGCCAGTGCGTGTCGGTCTGGAGGTACTGCGGAGCCGGCGCCTGGCGAACGAGGGCCGGGGTGTCCACGACCCGGATGCCCTGGCGCCGCATCCACTGGACGAAGGCGGGCAGATCGCGGTCCTGCACCGGCGACGGCGCGCCGAGTACGTCGCCGTGGACGGACGCCTTGAGCGGGATGGGCACCACGACGAGCTCGATGCCCGCGCGGCGGAGGTCGTCGTAGAAGTGGCGGACAGCGGGGCGCGGGTCCTTCGTCGCGAGGAATCCCGGGCCGGTCAGGGCCTTCAGGGTGGGCCGGAAGAACATCCACCCGTCCGGCCCCACGAACACCTGGCTGTTCCCGGCGCCGAGCCCCCGCGTCAGCGCTCCCTGCACGTACGGACGCAGCGCCGCTCCCACGGGCGACCCGTCCTCCATCGCGTCGTCGAAGCCGGCGATGGCCTCCTTCAGGTCCGCGTTCGACCGCGCCGACGCGAAGCCCCGGAGGGCCTCGGCCACGGAGGCGCCGTCCAGCACGAGGTGGATCAGCGGCACCACGCAGAGGAGCCCCACTGCGAAGGCCGTCAGCGCGATCGCTCCCGTCCGCGAGACCTCGGTGGAGTCGGCGGCGGCGATGGCCTCTTCTTCGCGATGGGAGAGGGGAGCGGTCATCAGAACAGGAAGTAGATGAAGGGGTTGTAGGACTGGGTGAACAGCAGGAGCACGGAGAGGACGAGCGCCGCGGAGACCGCGACCAGGCGCGGGGCCGGGAGCCGCGCCGCGAAGTCCCACGTCTGCCACGGCGAGCCCCACGTGATGGCTGCGGCGACGGCCATCGCGCCGACGTGCCAGGGCTGCCAGATCTGCGCGGTCACGAGCGCGTTGCGCGACAGGCCCGGGCCCATGCCCGCCATCGTCTGCAGGTGCTCGACCGCGGCGGTGAGGGTGGGCGCGCGGAAGAACACCCACGCGAAGCACACGAGCGCGAAGGTCGTCGCGACCTGGATGGCGTGAGGGAGGCGCGCGTACGCGCTGGCCTTGCCGCGCGCGCGCTCGACGCCGAGCATCCCGCCGTGGATGGCGCCCCAGATGACGAAGTTCCACGAGGCGCCGTGCCACAGGCCCCCGAACAGCATGACCGCCGCGAGGTTCACGTACGTGCGGCGCTCACCCTTCCGGTTCCCGCCGAGCGGGATGTACAGGTAGTCGCGGAGCCACGACGACAGCGAGATGTGCCAGCGGCGCCAGAACTCGGTGATCGAGGCGGAGTGGTAGGGCGCGTCGAAGTTCCGCGGGAACGCGAAGCCCAGCACCAGGCCGAGCCCGATGGCCATGTCGGAGTAGCCCGAGAAGTCGAAGTAGATCTGGAACGCGTAGGCCAGCGTGCCCCACCAGGCGTCCAGCATCGACGTGGTGGGGGCGTCGAACACGGCGTCCGCGATCTCGGCGCACGGGTTCGCGATGGCGACCTTCTTCGCCATGCCGAGCGAGAAGAACGCGATGCCCCGGGCGGTCTTCGCGAGGGTGTGGGTGCGGTCGCCGAGCTGCCGGGCGACCTCCGAGAACCGGATGATGGGCCCGGCCACGAGCTGCGGGAACATCGACACGTAGGCGGCGAAGTCCACGAAACGCTCGATGGGACGGGCGTGTCCGCGGTACACGTCGATGGAGTACGACATCGACTGGAACGTGTAGAAGCTGATGCCGAGCGGCAGGGTCACGTGCAGGACGAGCGACGGGTCGAGGCCCGGCAGCCCGGTCATGTCGGCGAGGGCGCGGTAGTTCTCGACGCCGAAGTCGAAGTACTTGAAGAACGCGAGCAGCCCGAGGTTCGTGGCCACCGACGCCCACAGCGCGCGGCGCTGGCCGGCGGTTCGCGGGCCTTCGGGATCGAGTGCCGGCAGCCCGCCGTCCGCGTGGCGCGGCAGGCCCCACACCATCGCGCGGCCCAGCGCGTAGTCGACGGCCGTGCTGAACAGCATCAGCAGCACGAACGCCGGATTCGCCCAGCCATAGAACAGGTAGCTCACGAGCGTCAGCACGAGCGACCGGAGGCGACGCCCCGCCACGAGGTACAGCGCGAGCGCGACCGGCAGGAAGGCGAAGAGGAAGGTCGGCGAGCTGAAGACCATCGGCTCCGCCTGCTATCCCGACGTCAGCCGGGAGCCCGGCCCGGCCTCAGAGCCGCCCGAGCTGGCGGGCGAGGTCTTCGGCCGCGTCGACCTGGTGCGCGATGAGGTCGAGCCCGGCGTCCCAGAAGCCCGGGTCTTCGAGATCGCAGTCGACGAGCCGCGCGATGTCGGCCGGCGGCATCGAGCCCCCCGCGGCGAGCATGTCGAGGTAGGCCGGCACGAACGCCTCGCCGCCCTCGAGGTACCGCTGGTAGACCGACAGGGCGAGGAGCTGGCCGTAGCTGTACGCGTAGACGTAGCCGGGCGTGCGGAAGAAGTGGGGGATGTACGACCACCACACCGCGTACCGGTCGCCGAGGGCGACGCTGTCGCCGTAGAGCGCGCGCTGGGTGTCGAGCCAGGCAGCGTTCAGCTGGTCGACCGACAGCTCGCCCTGCTCGCGCCGCTCGGTGTGCACGCGGTGCTCGAACCGGCACATCGCGGCCTGGCGGAAGACGGTCGCCATGTTGCCCTCGATGGCCTGGCCCAGCAGCGCGAGGCGCGCTTCGTCGCTGTCGACGGCCTCCATCAGGCTGGCGAACGTCACGGTCTCGCCGAACACCGAGGCGGTCTCGGCGAGCGTGAGCGGGGTGCTCTGCTGGAACACGCCCTGCTCGCGGGCCAGATCGCCGTGCAGCGCGTGGCCGAGCTCGTGCGCGAGGACCAGCACGTCGTTCGCGGTGCTCGTCCAGTTCAGCAGCACGTACGGATGGAGCCGTGGCGTGGTGTACGTGCAGAACGCCCCGCCCACCTTGCCCGGCTGCACGGGCGCGTGGATGCGGCGCTCGTCGAAGAACCGCCGCGCGCGGTCGGCGAGGGCGGGCGAGAAGCTCGCGTAGGCGCCGAGCACGAGGCGCTTGCCCTCGGGCCACGTCACGCGGGTCTCGACGGAGGCGAGCGGCGCGTAGCGGTCGTGCTCGCCGAGCTGCTCGATGCCGAGGAGCTTCGCCTTGATCGAATACCAGCGCTGGGCGAGCGGGTAGCGCGCCTGGACCGCGTCGAGGAGGGCCTGGACGCTCGCGTCGCTGGCCTCGTTCGAGAGGTTCCGCGACGAGATCCAGGTCGGGTAGTGCCGCAGGCGGTCGTCGAGCGACTTGTCGGCGAGCAGGGTGTTGTAGATGAAGGCCCGGGTGTGCAGCCCCGCGTTCAGCGCGGCGGACACGCCCTCTGCGGCGTCGTCGCGCACGGCGCGGTCGGCGTGCATCATCTTCGAGAGCGCGACCTCGAGCGGCAGGGTCTGGGGCTCGCCGCCGGCCGCCAGCTCGACCGTCATGCGGGCCGTGAGCTCTTCGAACAGACGCCCGAACGCACGGGAGCCGGTGAGATCCTTGTCGGCGAGGATGCGCTCTTCGGCTTCGGTGAGGAGGTGGGGCCGGTACCGTCGGGCGGAGCGCAGCCAGTGCCGGCAGAACGCGAGCGCGTCGTGGGAGAGCAGGGCTTCGGCCTGCGCGTCGCTCATCGCGGCCCACTCGAGCTCGATGAACAGCAGCTCCTTGCCGATGGCGTTCGAGCGCTCGTCGACGTTCTGCAGCGCGCGGCCGTGCTCGGGCTTCGTCGTGTCGATGCAGTAGGTCAGGTTCGCGTGGCTCCCGACCCGGATGAGCAGGTCGTGGATGTCCTCGAGGGTGCCGAGGACCGCCGCGAACGCGGGCGCGTCGAGGCTGGCGAGCGTGCCGCGGTGCGCGGCGAGCCCGTTGGCCAGCGCCTCGGCGCGGTCGAGCATCGCCTCGGGCGATTCGCCGTGGAGGAGGGGTTCGAGGTCCCACACCACGTCGGTGGCGTGCAGGTCGTTCGGATCGGCTTCGGTCATGGGGCGTCGTCTATCCCGTAGAGCGTGGTGTCGAGCTCGAAGGCTGCGCCGGGTGCGATGGTGGCGACCTCTTCGCCCGTGACCGCGGCCTCGACGCACACGAACCGCGCGTGGGCGCCCTCCCCGAGATCGGCCTTGGCGGCGGCGACCTCGGGACCCGGGTTCCACACCACCACGGTCGCGCCCGAGTGCTCGACCCGGACGATGCGTCGTCCGTCGTGGAGCTCGACGGGATCGGCCACGGCGTAGATCCGGTCGATCTCGCGATCGATCGCGAGGGGACCGCTCTGGACGGACCGCTCCTGGAGGACCTTGTCGCGGTAGCCGGCGCCGTCGAGCCCGTGGACGCGGGCGGATCCGAGGTCGTCGACGCGGAGGTACGTGTGGAGCGCGCCGGTGCACACGACCTCGGCGGTGGAGAGGTTCTCGTGCCGCAGCGTGACGGTGAGCGCGCGGCCGACGCGGACCGTGAGCTCGAGGCGGAACGGGTGGGGCCACTGGGCGAGCGTCCCGTCGTCCTCGCGGAGCTCCATGCGGACGCAGCCCTCGGGGGCGTCCAGCGGGGTCCAGAGGCGGGTGCGCGCGAAGCCGTGGGCCGTGCCGGGCCGGTCGTTGGCGAACCACGGCCAGCAGACGGGGATGCCGCCGCGGATCGCGGCCCCCGCGAGGTACGTCGCGTTGGGGCTCACCCACAACAGGTCGCGCCCGCCGCGGACGTACGAGAGCACGGTCGCGCCGAGCCGGTGCACGCGCACCGTCGCGCCGTCCGCGCTGGCCTCGACGATGTCGCTCATGTCGCCTCCTCGGGGTCCTTCCACAACAATACGCCACCCGCGGCGACGACGAGCAGGGCGCCCACGGCGGTCCACATCGTCGGGACGAGGTCGAAGAACACCGCATCGACCGCGAACCCCATGAGGGGCGTGACGTACGACGCCGCCGCGATGCGCGCCGCCCGGTCGATCGCGTAGGCGCGCGTCATCCACAGCTGCCCGGTGAGCGCGGTGAGGCCGATGCCGATCAGCAGGGGCAGACGCGACACCGTGGGGATCGAGTAGCCCGGCGTGGACGCGAAGGTCCCCGCGATGGCCCCGATGCCGACGGCGATCTGGAACCAGAAGACCACCGGGGTCGGGCGCTCGGTCTCGCCGAGCTTGCGGAGCGTGGTGTGCGCGGCGGCGCTGAACACCGCCGCGGCGATGCCGAACAGCGCGGACGTGAAGCGCACCGGGGTCTCGCCGAGCACGGGCCAGACGAGCGCGATGGTCCCGAGCATGCCGAGCGCCAGGGCGCCCACGACCTCGGGGCCCGCGCGCTCGCTGCGGCCGAGCACGAGCGGCGCGAGGATGGCGACGAACAGCGGCTGGAGCTTCGTGAGCACGTTCAGCTCGCCGATGCCGAGGCCGGCCGTGGAGCTGAAGAAGCAGAACATCGCGCAGAAGCCGAAGACGCAGCGCACGAAGAGCAGGTCCCACCGCTGGATCCGCCAGTCGAGCCCCGAGAACAGGTACAGCACGGGGATCGCGGCGAGCGAGCGCCACGTCATCAGCTCCGGCGTGTGCATGTCCCAGCCCCTCGCGACCTTGACGAAGGAGATCATCGCGGTGAACGAAGCGCTGGCGGCCACCATCAGGAGTGGCCCGCGCCTCATCGGCGGCGGCGCAGCGCGAGCACCGCGAGGAGCGCGACGAGCCCGGAGGCAGGCCCTCCCGAGCGGCAGCCGCACTTCGAGAGCAGGCTCGGCTCGGTGCAGTCGTCGTCGACCACCCCGTCGCAGTCGTCGTCGAGCCCGTTGCAGATCTCGGCGCCGAACTCGGGCGGCAGGTCTTCGGGCTCCTGCCAGCGGTCGACGCCGGCGCACACCTTCACGAGGTCGCTGCACACCCCCACGGCGAACGAAGAAGGCGGCGGGACCACGTCTTCGTCGACCTGGCCGTCGCAGTCGTTGTCGATGCCGTCGCAGGCGTTCTCGCGTTCCTGCCAGCCCTGGACGTCTTCGGGCAGCGGGTCGACCCAGCCGTTCGCGCCGTCGCAGATGCGCGGGATGGTCGCGCAGATGCCGACCTCGGACACGACGGGCGGGTCGTCGATGGCGTCGGTCTGGCCGTCGCAGTCGTTGTCGAGCCCGTCGCAGCTGACCTCGACGGCTTCGTAGCCGGGGATCAGCGCGTAGTCGGGGTCGACGAGGCCGGCCGGACCGCAGACCTGCGTGGCGCCGGCGCAGACGCCCGCCTGCACGCTCGCGAGGCCCGCACCGGGCGGGCTGTCGTCGACCACGCCGTTGCAGTCGTCGTCGACGCCGTCGCAGTCGTCGATGGCGCCGGGGAACATGCCCGCGTCGGCGTCGTTGCAGTCGGCACACGTCGGGACGCCGTCTCCGTCGCCATCTGGGGCGTTCGGACCGCAGACGCTCTCGGCGACGAGGTCGTCGAGGTCGACGAGCGCCCCGCCGTGCTCGGAGTGCAGGATGCGGACGCGGCTGATGAGGGCACCCGATGCCGACACGCCGTGCCAGGCCCAGTTGCACGACCCGCCGAGCGCCTCGGTGATCGCGCCGAGCAGCTGGTCGCCCGTGCCGTACACCTCGATCGTCACGTCGCCGTCGTTCGCGTGGGTCGCCATGTACCCGCCGAACCGCGTGACGGGTGTGGCGAACACGATGTGCGCGCCGCCGTCGTTGCTGCCGGCCATCCGCGTGCCCGTGCGCGCGGAGAGCAGGCACCCGAGGAACAGCTCGTCGCGCACCTGGATGCCGCCGACCGTCGCGTCGTAGGCGCACAGATCGCCGAGCGCGGTGTCGACGCACTGCGGGGGTGTGCCGCTCAGCGGCATGCCTTCGAAGCCGGCGGCCATGTCGCCCGTGAACGGGCCGGTGGAGACGACCTGAGCGAGGGCCGACGCGAGGAGCAGGAGCATGGCGCAGCCTACCGCACGCGGCTACATCAGGCGCCATGTCACTGATGATCCTCGCTCTCTCCTCCGCCCTGGCGCAGCCGCTGTGGGGCCAGACCGATCTCGACGACGACGGGATCCGCGACCGCGACGACGCGTGCGTCCGCATCCCCGAGACGAAGAACGGCTTCATGGACTCCGACGGCTGTCCCGACCAGCTCTCCGGCATCACCTTCGGCGCCACCACGGGCACCCTGATCGAAGAACAGGCCACCCTGGTCGCGATGTTCGGCGGTCAGACCAAGCGGTCCAGCACGGGCATGCTCCGGATCGACGACCTCGTGCCGGGCTCGAAGGTCGACGTGGTCGCCGGGCTCGGCTGCCACGCCGCGCGCGGCACGTACGAGATCGACGAGGAGTACCGGCGGGTGCGGCTCAAGATGCAGCCTGCGCTCGCGTCCGACGTGACCTTCCTGGTGCGCGACCCGTTCGGCGAGTCGGTCGACACGGCCAAGCTCGTGTGGCTCTCGTCCGAGCCGGCGGGCTGCTCGCCCACCGAAGACACCGTGCTCGAGCGCGGGTACGGCAAGGTCCGGCTCGGGCGCGGCACGCACACGGTGCTCGTCCGCACGCCGAACGGCGCGAAGACGAAGATGGAGGTCACCGTCGGCGCCGAGCCGCAGGACGTGTTCGTCGACATGCCGATCCCCGGCGGCCGCGACGCGAACGGCGGCCGGATGCTGGGCGACACGGTGTACTTCGCCGACGACTCCGCGAAGCTCGACGAGGCCGCCACGGCGGTGGTCCGCGCGGTGTCGGCGTACCTCCGCGACCACCCCGACCTTTCGCGCGTGACGGTCGAGGGGCACGGCGACTACCGCGGCTGGGGCCCGTACAACGAGACGCTGTCCGTGCGCCGCGCCCAGGCCGTGGTCGACGCGCTGGTCGCCAGCGGCGTGGCCGCCGACCGGCTCATCGTCGACGGTCGTGGCGAGAAGGAGCCCGCCGATCCGGGCACCACGCCCGAAGCCCTCGCGAAGAACCGCCGGGTGCACTTCATCGTCGCCAAGTAGGCTGCGAGCCCGGCATTCGGCCTGCGAGCCCGCTCGGGCTGCGCCGGGGCCGGAGGCCGCTGTTCTGCTCCCGTGGGGTCGAGCGTCCGCCGATCAACGGCGTCGGCCGAGCGCGAACCACCCTGCAAACGAAAGGGTCCCACTGCGGCTGGTCGCGTCGCAGCCGCAGCCGCGCGCCTCCGCGGGCTCGTCGGTGTCGACGGGCTGGTCGGTGTCCACAGGCTCGCCCGTGTCGCCGGTCGTCCCCGTCGTCCCACCGCACTGCGGGTCCACGAGCCCGTCGCAGTCGTTGTCGACGCCGTCGCACACCTCGTCGGCGAGGGGCGAGATCGCCGGATCGGCGTCGTCGCAGTCGTCACAGCTCGAGGACCCGTCGTCGTCGCCGTCGGAGGAGTCGGGCGTCCCGGTGTCGCAGTCGTTGTCGAGCCCGTCGCAGAGGGTCTCGTCGAGGTCCGGGTGGACCATTGCCTCGGTGTCGTCGCAGTCGCCGTTACAGGCCAGGGCGCCGTCGCCATCGGGGTCGGTTTCGTCGGGGGGGAGGAGGCCGTCACAGTCGTTGTCGAGGCCGTCGCAGATCTCGGGCATGCCCTCGCCGATGGTGGGGTCGTCGTCGTCGCAGTCGTCCCGGCACTCGAGGAGCCCGTCGCCGTCGTAGTCCCGCTCGTCGGCGTCGAGGCCGTTGCACGCGTTGTCGAGGCCGTCGCACAGCTCGGGGAAGCCGGGTCCCACGAGCGGATCGCCGTCGTCACAGTCGTTCTGGCAGGCGCGGAAGCCGTCGCCGTCCGCGTCGAGCTCGCGGGCGACGTCGCCGCCGAAGTCGGCGAGGCCATTGCAGTCGTTGTCGAGCCCGTCGCAGAGCTCGGTGACCGAAGGCCCGAGCTGGGGATTCGCGTCGTCGCAGTCCGCGCAGGTGGCGTCGCCGTCGCCGTCGGCATCCGAGGTCTCTTCGGTGGGGACGAGGCCGTCGCAGTCGTTGTCGAGCCCGTCGCAGAGCTCGGGTGCCCCGGGGAAGACCGTGCCGTCAGCGTCGTCGCAGTCGTCCCGGGTGCCGAGGCAGCTGTCCCAGGCGGAGACCCCGTCTCCGTCCTCGTCGATGAACGTGCAGCCACTGGAGGCGTCACTGTTGAGCTGATGGACCCAGAGCTCGTCGAGCGCTCCCTCCTCCCGCCACGCGACGAATGCTGCGGTGTCGGTGCCTTCGACCAGGATCGTCGTCGCCGTACCCGCGGAGCCGAGTGTGAATCCCGGCCCCCAGCTGGGAGCCCCGTCTGATTCGAATCGTCTGACCGTCGTTGTTCCCTGTGCGGACCAGACCGCCACGGCGCCGCCGAATGCCGCGGCAACCTCGGGGTCCGACTCATCCCCCCCGAGCCCGAGCTGCTGCCCGTCCGGACCGAACAGCTCGACCCCGGTGTCCGTGAATCGCTGGATGAACACGCTGTCCGGGTTCGTGTGTTGCCACACTGCCCAGCCTGCGGAATTGCCGGTCGCCGCAAGGCGGGCGTGGACTTCCGGTCCGGGGTTGTTGAAGCCAGGCGACCGACCCCAGAGGTCCGTGCCGTTCGCCGAGAGCCTTCGGGCGCCCAGGCTGATGCCTTCGAGCATCAGGATGGCTCCGCCAGAGCCATCGGGAACGATGTCGGACGCTCGATCCGCGTATGTGGTGTAGAGGTCCGCCGTCCACGGCGAGGCACCGGTGCTGTCGACTCGACGGGCGTGAACGACGGGAGGACCGCCGGTGGTGCTGTTGGCCGTGTAGAGCATCAGCGCGCCGCCGGCTTCGTCCGTCGTCAACTCCGGATTCGACCTGGGCGCGTACGCGTCACCTGCGACGAATGCCCACGACGCGGCACCGTTGGAATCCAGGTGGTGAAGTCTTGCACCCACACCGGGCCACTCGGACGCCACGATGAGGCCCGCGGTCGAGTCGCTCACTGCGCGCGGGTATTGGCCTGCTGCGGTGACTTCGGTGCCAACGTCGCCCCATAGCTTGAGCCCGTCTGGGTCGATTCGCTGCGCCCAGACAGCCGGGCTCGCTCCGGAGTGGTCCTCCCAGACCACCAGGGCGCCGTCGACGCCGTCGGAAGTGATTCGTGGGGCGTGGAGGTCTCCGGTCTGAAGCTCGATGCCGGCCGGCCCCCACAACGGCTCGCCGTACGGGTCGAGGCGCTGGACGAAGAGCGCGGAGCCCACGAGGTGGTCCTCCCAGACGACGAAGACGCCACCCCGCCCGTCGAGGGAGACGTGGTGATCACCGAGGTCCGGACCGGCACCGACGAGGGTCTGGGCCAACGCACCGGTGAGGAGGAGGACAGTCCACATCCGCACCTGGTATCCGGGTGGCGGAGCTTCGCGGACGCACGGCTCGAATCGAATCGGCCGGGGAGTGTGGCAATACGTCCCCATCGGATTCTCGAACGTGATCCGAACGGGCCTGGCCTAGGCGGAGTCGTTCGGCGATGGCCTCGTGGAAAAGGCTGTGCGTTCGTGCGGATCGTGGGCACGGGATACTGCCCGCGACCTGCGCCGAGGTTCGACCCGGAGGGACCGTGCGGTTCGTCTTTCTTGCTGGCCTTTCGTTGGTTCTCACGGACTCCGCCGTCGCGGATGACCTCGGGAACTTCAACAATCTCTCCTTCACAGGCGACGGGACGACGCTCTCGGCGTCCCAGCTCCTGGAGGCCTCTCAGCGACGGGCTCAGCAGGCACGATTCGCGGCTGCCGCGGACGCCCGTGGGGGCGCGGGGTACTCGGTCCCCATTCCTCTGCCAGCTGCGCTCCTCGCCCCGTCGGTCGGCCTCGGCTACCAATCCACGGGCAACGAGCACAGCTGGGTGGCCCGCGGGTGGAGCGTCACCCACGGTCAGGTCACCATCGAGCGCATCACACGAAAGGTGGCTGCGCAGGCCTATGCCGATGTCGACGAGCCCCACCGCGTGTCGGTGGGATGGGTACATCTGGCGCGAGGGAACGGAATGGCGCTACAGCTCGTCCGGGAGCATCGAGGCCAGGATCGAGCGATTTACCGAGGGCACTGTGCCCAAGTGGCGCCTCTCCCGCGGTGGGGTGACAACGACTCTCGAGCCCCGGCAGGGGGCCGGGATCGACTGGTCCGGTGAGACTCCGGTGACGTGGCACCCCACTCGCGTGAACGACGCGATGGGGAACCAGATCGACCTGACGTGGACGGGAAGCCGCCTGGACTCGATCGAGTTCGGCGGTCAATGCGCGACTCTGGACGGCTGCGCCGGCGGGATGACGGAGCCGCATCTGGTCCGCGTCGGTTTTCAGTACGTCGCCCGGCAGCATCCGAGCGTCGATTTCGCGGACGGCATTGCTGATTGGCGCGGTCAGTGGCTGGACAGCATCCACGTGGAGAGTCGCCTCGATGGTTCCGCTGCGTTCAAGCTGCGCAACACCTACGAGATCGAGGCGACGGCCGAGGCCGATCGCGGGCGGCTGCTGACGGCTGTGTTGGCTCACGGGACACGCTGGGAGGGCAGTGTCGAGCTCCCCGTCGACCGGACGCTGGTGACCCTCGAATACACGGACTGGGATCCCAACGCCGTCGCGCCCGTCGTAGAGGCCGCAGCGCCGAAGCACCTCTCCTACCGCTCCACGACGCCGCTTCAGATCAACGACGACCTGGATCCGGTCTTCAGCGTGACCCTGTCAGAGACAAAGGAGACCGTGCCCGTCGTGGATCGGTCTGGGGACGGGCTGCCCGATTTCACCTACACCTACTCCCAGCGGGACTGGGGACTGTACGAGCCCAGCCACACGAACTGGCTCGTACGCGACGAGGCCTCGGGGCCCGTTCCTGAGGCACTGGAGTACAAGTACAGCTTGGACGGCAGTGGTTTCGCTGGCACGACGGGGCTCGACCATCCGACCACCATCTCGGGCCTCTGTGCAGCTACGTCGGGCGAACCCTACGGGAAGACCGCTCGGTACGGGGCGTCCGTTCACGTCGATGTCGATGGGGATGGGCTCCTCGATATCATCGACTCCGACCACCAGCCCGTGATCCTGGACGGGTAC
The DNA here is from genome assembly GCA_020632875.1 of Alphaproteobacteria bacterium. Taxonomy (GTDB): domain Bacteria; phylum Myxococcota_A; class UBA796; order UBA796; genus JACKEQ01. Next base: position 3,834 of record JACKET010000003.1, on the reverse strand, counting down.
TCGGCGGGAAACCCTGACTACTGCTCTCAGAACGCGAATGGCTCACTCTCGACGCACTGGTACGTGACGTACCGGGCGGGCCGCGTAGACGCATTCACCGTCGAGTACGCTCCGCCGGTCGGATTCCCATCGGTGGGCTCCCCAGAGCGCACGCTGGTGAACGACGGGAACATCGTCGAACAGGTGCCGTTGGCGAAGCGGGCGCTGGATGGCGACATCGAGCTGTTCGACATGAACGGCGATGGCTGGTTGGATGTCGTCAAGGTGTCCAGCGGTGAGATCCGGGTCCACCTCAAGGGTCCCAACTACTCGGTTGAAGGCCATCAGTGGGCGGGACAGAGCGTGTCCTGGAATCCAACGGGTTCCTTGGTGGTGGACGCACTCTCCGAACGACTCCAGCTTCACGATCCAGATGATGTCGGCGAGTTCCATTCCGGCCGGGTCGTGAAGACGATGGCCATCTCGGGCCTTCGTGACATGAACGGCGACGGGCTGGTCGACTTCGTGCGCACCTGCGATCTGGCAGAGCAGTACCCGGAGGGAGACTACTCGTGGTGTGGCTCGATCAAGGAACACGCCTCCGGCATCCCGGGTGAGAACTGGCAGGTCTGGTACAATACGGGGTCCCGGTTCGAGGACACGGCGACCATCTGGACAATCCCGAGCGGCGCGGTGCCCTTCCTCTCGGAGGTCGACGAGGGCGCGAATCAGGTCCAGCAGTGCCAAGTTTCGGGAGGCGCGCCGGGATTCGACGTCCCTGTACTCGAGGATCCTGTTTCGGGAGGGGACCTCATCAATGGAATCCTGGGTTGGAGCGATGCCATCACTGTGACGGTGGATCCTGACGAGCTTCCCGACAACGACAAGGACGGCATTCCTGACGAACAGGATGACACCAACGGCGATGGCGAGCCATTCGGCACTCCCAACAACTGGGACCAGCTCAACTTTCCTGGTTGGACTTGGAATGTGGAGAACGGTCCGCCCCAGTACGATCGGGACATCCCCGAAATGCCTGACTTCCAGGTCGGGGTGGATGGCGGCACCATCAGCGGTGGGTGTTCCGGAGACTCAACATTCCGCCGGGGCCAGCGCGTCCTCTCGAACCTCGTGGACTGGGACGCCGATGGTCGGGTGGACTTCGTGGATGCCCAAGCGGGTGTCTGGTATCGCAACCTCGGGGACGGATTCTCGACAGCCCGAGCGCTCCCGGACTGGATGCCGCGGGCGCTTCAGGAGTTCTACGGCATCCAGTGGCTGATCCAGGATGCCAACGCGAACCCCAACGACCTCCGCCCGGATGTGTGGGGCTCCCAGGCCCACAGCCAGGAGATGTGGCGGGTACAGGACTGGAACAACGACGGGCTGCTCGACCTCGTCGTCCCCTACGCCGGGTACGTCAGTCACCTCGGCGAGCCGGAGGAGTATTTCCCCAAGGGGGTGACCTTCGGCCAGGAGACCCCTCCGGGGTTGCTGCGTCGCATCACCGTTGAGACCGGAGCGCAGACAGACCTCGGCTACACCGCCTCGGCGTACATGTATCCGTCGGGGATTCGCGGAGGCCTTGATGCGCGCTCCCCGCAGTACCAGTCGATGGTGGAGCGTCGCAGCCTCCTGACCTCCATCGCCATCCAGGATCCCGTCACCCAGCAGGGGTCCGTCCGCGACATCGAGTACAGCGATGGTGTCTGTGAGCTCGGGCAGTGCCTCGGCTTCGAGCAGATCGTGGCGACGGACTCCAAGACCGCGAGGACTGTCGGAGGCCCGCTCGACGAGGTTCTCTGGTCCGAGACCACCACAGAGTTCGTGCTCGCACGCGATCATCAGGTGCCGGATCACGTGGTGGTCCGAACGGACCACGCGCGGACGCACCTACCCGGAGCCATGGGGCCCGCCGATCTGCAGCCGACCTTCGAGAGCTCCACCACGTTCTCGTCTGATCCGCTCGCGATTCCGCTGGGCGAAATACCCAACCTGTGGGTCGAGTCTCAGGCGTTCATCGAGTACGCCGAGGACGGGACCGGGAGTCGCGAGTGGTCCGTCGAGTTGTTGCGCAACCCGGTCGGTCTGCCGACCAAGGTGCTCCACAACCCCTCCGACACCACCGAGCGCATCGAGTTCTTCACCGAGTGGGCCTACAACTCGGTGGGCGGGAACGAGTCGCCCAGTCACTATGTTCCCACCCGGCAGCAGACCCGCGCGTGGGACCATCAGCTCTCCGCTTTCGTGACGGTGGAGGAGGGCCAGTTCGCATACGACGGCGGCGGATACGGGGGTGCCACACATCAGCGGGGTCTGCTGACTGCTCAGCGTGTCTGCGGTGGTCCTGTGGATCAGGATCTCTGCGCCGCCTCGGACATGCTCGAGTGGTCCTTCGACCGTACGTCCCGTGGAGTCACAGCGCACGTGGTCGGTGCGGACGGCACGTATGTTTTCGTGGAAAACACCATCAACGGGTTCGGCTTCGGGGAGACGGTCGCAACCGCAGAGGCAAATGCCGTCGGCCACGTGACGGAACGGTCGCTGGACGAGCAGGGTCGCGTCGTGAGCGTGACCGACGCCAACGGTATCGAGGAGTTGCTCGTACTCGACAGCTTCGGTCGCCAGACGGAGTCGTCGAGGATCGGGGCTCACGTGCAGACGCCGGAGCTCGTCTCTCGAACGAGCTACTTCACCGATGCGGTCCCGAACTACACCGAGACCGTGACGTATGGGCAGAACTATCAGCACATTCCGATACCCCGCACGAGCTACACCGTGCTGAACGGTTTCGGGGATGTCGCCCAGTCCTGGAGCCCAAACTTCTCCGGTTCCGCCTTCATCATCGAGCACTCGCTGTTCGACGCCTACGGCAACGAGCTCCTGAAGTCGTCTCCGCGAACCAGCCTAGCCGCCGAGGTTCCGGGTGGCCCCGTCCTGGACTTCAGCGACTACGTCCAGGAGACGTACTACGACGCTTTCGGCACGCCGATCTGGACCCGGACGGACCTCGCCGAGGCGGCAGTCGTCACGAACCCCGCTCCGGGCGTGAAGCGGACCACGGATGCCGAGGGGTACTTCAAGGAGGTCGTGGCCGACACGCATGGCCGCACGACGGAGGTGCGCGAGGGCAAGAATGGCGTGGGGAACACGGCCGTCACCGGTCGCTACGAGTACGATGGCCGCGGCCGCGTCACCCGATTCGCCGACAAGAAGGGGGATGCGCACCGGTACCGGTTCGACGGCGCAGGGCGGCTCCTGGATGTGCATCGCCAACCGCAGGGCCAGGCGGAAGAGCCATACTGGGCCTACGCCTACGAAGGGCCGCGCGTCGTGCGGGCCTTCGAAGCGGGGGAAGCGCACGACCGCGTTCGTTGGACCTACGATGCCCTCGGACGCACCACCCTGAAGGAGGTCTGGGATCCCACCACCTCGAGCTGGCAGAACTACACGTGGGTCTGGGACAGTGCGGGCGGCTTGACCTGGAATGGTGTCCGACACAAGGTCACCGATCCGGCGGGAGAGACCCGGTTCTACTACGACGAGAGCGCCCCGTGGGGGGATCTCGGGCGTCTGACCTCGGTCGAGCGCGAGAACGATGCCTCGCTCGATGGGGTGATGCGGTACGAATACGACTACGACTTCGAAGGTCGCCAGATCTTCTCGGGCTCGCCCACCGACGCGCTCGTGTGGAGCCTCTATACGAACACGGGCTGGAAGTCCTCTGACCAGGTCACCTCCTGGAACCTCTTCAAGGCGGAGTTCGGCTACTCGTACGACGACCGGGGTCTCCTGGACGGATGGTCGATGGGGCGGAACCCCAGTGCGGACGTGAACTTCTCGGCGAACGCGGTC
>JACKET010000029.1 GCA_020632875.1 Alphaproteobacteria bacterium | reverse complement strand
TGCGGCCACACCCGACCATCCCGGCGGCGGCGAGGCCGCCGAGGACGGCGCGGCGTGTGGGGTCGTCTCGGGTCACTTGCGGATGAACTCGGCGTCGATCTGGAGCTCGACTTCGTCGCTCACGAGCATACCGCCGGCTTCGAGTGCCTGGTTCCAGGCGACACCGAACTCCTGGCGGTCGATCGTGGCGGTGGCCTTCGCGCCGACGCGCTCGTTGCCCCACGGGTCCTTCACGGACTGCGTCAGGCCGGACGCGGTGAGCGTGACCGGGCGGGTGACCCCGCGCAGGGTGAGGTCGCCGTGGATCAGGAACCCGCCCTTCTTCGCGACTTCGACGGAGCGGCTCTCGAAGGTCATCGTCGGGTACTTCTCCACGTCGAGGAAGTCCGACGTGCGCAGGTGCTCGTCGCGCTGGTCGTTGCGCGTGTCGACGCTCTTCATGTCGACGGTCACCGTGACCTTCAGGCCCTTCAGGTCGCCGACCTCGTAGTCGAGCGTGGCCTTCGGCTCGGTGAACTGGCCTTCGACGGTGCTCACCATGAGGTGGGTGACGGCGAACCCGACGCGGGAGTGCGCGGGATCGAGCTCCCAGGTGGCGGCATCGGCGGTGGCGCTCCACAGGAGCGGGGCGAGCAGGAGCATGGGACGCACGGGTCCTCCTCGGCCAGGGGGCTGGCCAGCGTGGGTGGAGGGAGCGGGGACGGCCGTTCGGCGGTCTCACCGGCTCCGTGTCTCCAATCTATAGCTTTCCTGAAGAGCCACAATGGTGACCATCAGTCAGAGACTGTGACCTCTTCGGTCAGAGTGTCGGCGAGGTGGTCGATGAAGGCCGTGACGGTGCGGGTCCGTGTCCGGGCCCGTCGGATCGCCCAGAACGCGCCGGTGAACGTCTCCAGCCCCGCGAGGAGCGGGACGAGGCGGCCGTCGCGGAGCGCGGGGCCGAGGATGAAGTCGGGCTGGTACACGAGCCCGATGCCGCCCGCCGCGGCGGTCACGAGCGCGTCGCCGTTGTCGGAGCGCAGGCGGACCCGGGGGGAGACGTCGATCCCGCCGATCGTCCACCCGCGCCGGTCGCGGAAGCCGGAGTACACGACGGCGTCGTGCCCGTCGATGTCCTCGGGGCGCACGGGGGTGCCGCGGGCGGCGAGGTAGGCCGGGCTCGCCGCGAGCACGCCGCGGAACCCGACCAGCCGTCGTGCGACGAGCGAGCTGTCGTCGAGCATGCCGCCGCGGATGGTCACGTCGTAGTCGAGCGGGTCGGTGGTGCGATCGGAGAAGCTCGCGTCGACCACGACCCCGGGCCACCGCTGCTGGAATGCGACGATCAGCGGCTGGATCGCGGTGAGCCCGAACGACAGCGGGAGCGCGAGCCGCAGCGTGCCGGACGGCTCGACGGGCTGGTCGGAGGTCTCGCGCTCGAGCTCGATGAGCCCGCGGAGCAGGGGCGCGAGGCGCTCGGCGTAGCGCAGGCCCTCGGGCGTGGGCTGGACGCGGCGCGTCGTCCGCGCGAGCAGCGGCACGCCGAGCTCGGCTTCGAGCGCGCGCACGCGGCGGCTGGCGTACGAGAGCGAGATGCCGAGGTGGTCGGCGGCGGCCGTGAACGAGCCCCGCTCGACGACCTCGAGGAACACGAGCCGCGGGTCCATCCGACCTCCCGGCGGGACCATAGCGGTTTCCGCGATGGACGGGCGCGCGTCACGGGGGTAGGGCCGCGGCGGGAGAATTCCATGTCCGTCGTCACCATCGTCCGGAAGGGCAACCGCGCCGCCATCGCCGCGGACACCCTGTACAGCCTGGGGGATCTGCGGATCACCCACGCCTACACGAGCAAGCGCTCGAAGCTCATCGAGATCCCGAACGGCTGGATGGGGCTCGTCGGCTCGACCACGCACCACCTCGTGATGAAGTCCATCGCCCGGAAGAAGCCCGAGCTGCTCGACTTCTCCTCGGAAGATGCGATCTTCGAGTCGCTGCTCGATCTCCAGGAGGTCCTGACCGAGGACTACTACCTGCGCGACGACGAGGACGACGACGACCAGCCATACGACTCCAACCAGCTGGTCGGGCTGATCTGCAACGGCTGGGGCATCTTCGGGATGTCGAGCTACCGCGAGGTCGCCGAGTACGACCGGTTCTGGGCCGCCGGAAACGGTGACTCGATCGCGCTCGGCGCGATGTACGCGGTCTACGATCAGCTCGACGACGTCGAGGCGATCGCGCGCATCGGGGCCGAAGCGGCGTGTGCGTTCGACGACAGCTGCGGGCTGCCGGTGCACGTGCAGTCCGTCGTCCTCGGCTCGCCCGCGCCGGCACCGCGGTCCGGCAAGAAGGCGAAGTCCCGCCGGAAGTAGCCGCCACCCGCCTGACAGGGGACGTGACGCACCCGGTCGCGTAGAATGCCCCCCTGTGTGGGAGGGCGGATGGTCCTGACGGAGCGAAAGATCATGGACTTCCTGGCCGACGAGCTGGACGTCGACACCGACGGGCTCTCGGCCGACGACGAGCTGTTCAGCTCCGGGCTGATCGACTCCTTCTCCATGGTCTCGTTGATGGCGTTCCTCGAGGATTCCGAAGGGATCCAGATGAACTCGATGGACGTGAACCTCAACAACCTCGACACCGTGAACCGCATCCTGGCCTACCTGGCGAAGGTGACGTGACGGCGGGCCGGAGCCCGCTGTGAACCCGCGTATCGCCGCGGCGGCCGAGGCCTTCGGCACGCCGGCGTACGTGTACGACCTCGACGGGCTGCGCGCGCGGGTGGCCTGGCTGCATCGGCTGTTCGACGGACGGTTGCAGGTCTCGTACGCCGTGAAGGCGAACCCGAACGGCGCCGTGCTGGCGGCCCTCTCCGGGCACGTCACGACGCTCGACGTGTCGTCGATCGGCGAGGTCGAGCGGGCCCTGCGCGCGGGGTGGTCTGCGGCAGACCTGACGTTCTCGGGGCCGGCGAAGCGCGACTTCGAGCTGCGCCGGGCCGTCGAGGTGGGCGTGGGCGAGCTCGTGTGCGAGTCGGTCGAGGAGCTCGACGCGCTCCAGGCCCTCGGTCGGCCGGTGTCGGTGCTGCTCCGCGTGAACCCGCTGCGGATGCCGAAGGGCTTCGGGGCGAAGATGTCCGGGGCGAGCCAGTTCGGGATCGACGAGGAGGCCGTCGACGCCGTGATCGACGCGCTGCGTGAGGGCCGCTGGCCGCTGCTGACGCTCGTGGGCATCCACGTGTACTCGGGGTCCAACTCCCTCGACCCGGATGCGATCGCCGAGAACTTCTCGATCTTCGCCGACATCTACCGCCACTGCGCGGAGCGGTGGGGGAGGCCGCTGCACCGCCTGATCCTCGGCTCGGGCTTCGGCATCCCGTACCGCGACGGGGTCGAGCCGCTCGACGTGGAGGCGGTGGCGGAGCGCGTGCGTCCCGTGCTGGACGGGATCCTCGCCCACCCCCTCCTCGCGGAGGCGTCCTGCACGCTCGAGATGGGGCGCTGGCTCGTGGGGCCGGTCGGGTGGTTCGTGGTGAAGGTGCTGCGGGTGAAGCACAGCCGCGGCACCGACCTCGCGATCTGCGACGGCGGCATGAACAACCACCTCGCCGCGTGCGGGCTGATGGGCATGGTCGTGCGGCGGAACTACCCGATGGGCAAGGTGCGCGGTGCCGACGAGCCCATCGGGACGTACACGCTGGTCGGGCCGCTCTGCACGACCATCGACACGCTCGCCGTGAAGGTCGAGCTCGGGGCCCTGGCGCCCGGCGACCTCGTCGCCGTGGGGTCGAGCGGCGCGTACGGGCTCACGTCGAGCCCCACGGCGTTCATCAGCCACCCGGCGCCGCGCGAGGTCGCGCTCGAAGGCGGCGGGCACCGCGACATCACGGAGGTCGGATGAGCCGCGGCATCGTGGTCCTCGGCGCACCCCGCAGCGGGACGACCCTGTTGCGCGCCCTGCTGGACGCGCACCCCGCCATCTGCGCGCCGCCCGAGACCTACCTGATGCGGGCGTGTGCCCGGTTCCTCGAGCACGAGCCGTTTGGAGACGGGCTCCAGGCGGGGGTGGTCGACGCCCTGTCGTTCTCCGGGGTCGGCGAGGACGAGGTGATCGGCGGGCTGCGCGACTTCGCCTTCGGCATCCTCGACCGCATCACCGCCCGGGCGGGCAAGGCCGTGTGGGCCGACAAGACCGCGTACGACGTGTTCCACGTGGATGCGGTCGAGCGGATGTGCGGGGACGACGTGAAGTACGTCCTGATGTTCCGGCACGGGCTCGACGTCGCGATCTCGACGGTCGAGAAGGTGCAGCAGATGAACCGGTGGATCGCGGAGCTCCACCGGTACGTGGCGGCGGATCCGCGTCCGCTGCACGCGTGCACGGCGGCCTGGGTCGACGCGACGGCGCGGATGCTGCAGCTCGAGGCCGACCGCCCGGAGCAGTGCGTGCGGCTGCGGTACGAGGACCTGGTGGCCGACCCGGAGGCCGAGCTGACGCGGATCCTGGGGTTCCTGGGGTACCCGACCGATGTCGCGGCCCTCGTGGAGCGTGGCGTTCGCACGGCCACGCCGGGATTCGGCGACTGGAAGGGCTTCTCGGAGGCCGGTGTGTCGAAGGCCAGCGTCGCGCGGTACGCGGCGCTCGACCCGACGACCCGCGGCGAGCTGGCGGAGCTCGCGAACCCGCTGCTGGTCGCGCTCGGCTACGACGCGGTGAAGGTCCCCGCGAAGAAGTCGGCGGGCCGGGCGCGGCGCCAGCTCGAGCTCGGGCTGCTCGCGGCGCGGATGAAGGCGGGCGACCCGGAGCCCTGAAGGGAGTGGCGCGGAGCGTGTCTCCGGGAGCCACGGACGGGTACGAGGGCTGCGCGTGCCGGCGCAGCGCGATGTCGAACCGCGCCTGTCACGCAGAGCCGGGTCGAACCCGTGGACCGTGGACCGTGGACCGTGGATCGTGGACCGTGGACCGTGGACCGTGAACCGTGAACCGTGGACCGAACGGTGGACCGTGGCCGGCATCACGAGGTGGGTCTGCCCGGTAATCCGTGTGCGGCCCGTCCACTCGCGTACTGCAGGTCGAACCGCGCATGCCGGACGCAGAGCCGGGTCGAACCGCGCGTGCCGGACGCAGAGCCGGGTCGAACCGCGCGTGCCGCGGGGCGGTCCGGCGGCGCTCGACTGATTGTCGGCGTTCGCTGGTTGTCGACGGACGAGCGCGGGTCCGATCGACGTGTGGAGCAGGGGGTTCGGCGCGGTTCAGGGGGGCTCTGCGTCGCGGGGGTGCAGTTCGGGCGGGCTCTGCGTCGAAATGGCGCGGTTCAGGGGGGGGCTCTGCGTCGGCCGTGGCAGCAGGTCGGCGGGGGTCAGACCGCGCGGAGGCCACCGCCCTGGCCTCAGTGGGGTCAGACCGGTCAGACCCCAGAACGGCCACCGCCCTGGCCTCAGTGGGGTCAGACCGGTCAGACCCCAGAACGGCCACCGCGCGTGTCGGCCCCTGTCCCGATTCTGCCAGAGCCTCTCCGAGACGCCTGCCCACACGAGAGAATCGGGTGTCCCGTTTGGGTCAGACCCGAATTCACAGGGAGGAGTCAGCGGCTTCAAGCCGCTGAAGGCTCCCGGTCGGGGGAAATGGACAAATGGACAGGGCGGGAACCATGGGGCTCGCGGGAGGCGCGCTCTCGGGTGCTCGACGCTACGGCTCGGACAGCAGCGGCGCGAGGCGACCCACGAGGGCCTGGGCGTACCGCTCCTGCGCGTCGGTGTTGTTGAGGTGCGCCGGGTCGCGGAAGTCGGCGTGGGCGAGCCCCGCGTCGCGATCGAGCGTCCACACGGGCAGGCCGCGATCCTTCGCGAAGCGCGCGATCGCCCCGTGGACCTCGGCGTAGAAGGCGGACTCCTCGTCCGATCCGAACCACGCTTCCCACGCGGGGGCCTCGAGGATGACGGCACGCCCGCCCCGCTCGCGCACACGGTCGACCGAGCGCCCGAGGATCTCGAGGTTCATGGCGTGGTTCTCGCGGAACCGGCCGAGCAGGTGGCTCCAGTCGGTGTGGATGTTCTCGGCCGCGAGCGGCGGCAGGCCCAGGAACCGGTGCTGCGCGCGCTGCGTCCCGCCGCGGAGGAGGTTCACCGGGATGAACGGCAGGCGCACGAGGTAGAAGTTCCGGTTGTCGACGAGCGGCCAGCCCGTCTCGCGAGCCGCCGGCCAGCCGAGGCGCGCGAACTCCCCGTCGATCACGCCGTTCCGGAAGCCGAGGCGCGGCATCGAGTACGGCACGTACAGGTCGTCCGTCGAGGTCGACAGCGTGTGGCCGCCCACGCCGAAGACGACCAGCAGGTGCGGCGGAGCGCCCACCTCGTCGAGCAGGCCGGCGCCCTCGATGAGCGTCTGGGCGTCGGTGGTCATGTCGAGGACGTCGATCGGGCGCCCGAGCCGTTCGGCGAGCGCCTGCTCGAGGTCGGCCTCGGTGGACAGCGACTCCCGCGTGCCCGAGCCGCCGAGGATCACGACCGTCTCGTCGCCCGGGTCCATCTCGAGGACGGCCGCGGTGGCGTAGGCGTAGTCGTCCTCGGGACCGCTCGCGAGCCAGCGGACGTTGCCGTCGGTGAGCCAGGAGGGGCCGACCGTCGCCACGCAGAGCGCGCCGAGCGCGTAGACCGTGGCGGCCGCGCCCGCGAGCGCGCTGATCGACGGGGTCTTCAGGCCGTGGAGGAAGTCTTCGCGCGGGGTCGCCATCGGTCCTCCTTCAGGCCAGGAACAGGAGCTTGGCGAACAGCGCGAGGCCGGCGCCGGCCCCCAGCGGCGCGGTGGAGCTGAAGGCCGTCGCGCCCGAGACGAACAGGGTCGTGGGGACGATGCCGAGGTGGCGCCACCGGCTCTTGTCCATCCAGCGGTTCCACTTGCGCTTGCGCTTGAGCATGGTCCAGCGGAGGTGCAGGGCGATGCCGGTGGCGTGGTACAGGCCCCAGCACAGCCAGTTGATCGCGGCGCCGTGCCAGATGCCCATCGCGAGGAAGGTGGCGTAGATCGCGATGTACGGATTGCGCGTGCGGCCGACCATCGGCATGTAGACGTACGACTGGCACCAGCCCGCGAGACTCATGTGCCAGCGCTTCCAGAACAGGCTGATGTTCGGCGCGAGCACGGGCCAGTCGAAGTTCTCGCCGAGCCGGATGCCGAACAGCCGCGCCCCGCCGAGCGCGATGTCGGAGTACGCCGCGAAGTCGAGGTAGGCGTAGAGGTAGAGCACGATGACGTAGGCCCACGCCTCGGGGCTCGTCATGTGGGCGGTGCCGTTCTCGAGCACCTCCATCGTGTCGCCGAGGTAGGCGAGCAGCAGCGTGTCGGCGAAGAACAGCTTCTTCACGAAGCCCTGGAGGATGCGCGTCGCGCCGTGGGCGAGGTGGGACGGGTCCCACGCGTCGGCGCGGTTGGCGAGGAAGTGGTCGAGCCGCTCGATCGGGCCAGCCGAGAAGGCCGGGAACAGCGTGGTCCACGAGAGGGCATCCCACATCGAGTGCGCCGGGAGCGTCGCCCGGCTGCGCTCGAACGCGTAGTGCACCAGCTTGAACGTGTAGTAGCTGATGCCCACGGGCAGCACGACCTTCGCCTCGAACGGGTTCGTGCCGAACGCGTCGAGGACGGGCGGGACGTACTTGAACACCGCGAGGTACGCGAGCACCCCGAGGCTCCACAGCGACGCCTGGCGGAGGGCGCTCGGCGCGGCCCACACGAACGCGACCGTCCACGCGACCACCGCCGCGGTCGCCATGGGCGCCCAGCTCCCGAGCCAGGCGATGCTGAGCACCGCGAGGAACGCCGAGCGCCACTGCTGCGGCAGGCGCCAATAGACCAGCGGACCCAGTGTCAGGCACAGGTAGAAGAACGGATCCTTCAGCATGGATCAGAAGGCCTGGTACCTGAACACCGCGGCCCCCTCGGCCAGCGCGAGCAGCTTGAGGAGGGCGAAGAACAGCGGGATGCCGAACAGGATACCCTGCAGGTAGGCGCCCATCCTGAAGGCGGTCGATTCTGGCTCTGGCGCGTCCTGCACGGCCGAATCGTAGCACAAGGCCCTGCGCTGGAGGCGGCAGTGAAGCGGGCAGAGCGGATCGAGCGCATCGACGCCAGCGAATTCGCGCGGTCCTACATGAAGCCCGGCCGACCGGTCATCGTGACCGACGCCATGCAGGGCTGGGCCGCGCTCGAGAAGTGGACCCCGGCGTGGCTCGCCGAGACCCATGGCGACGAGAAGGTCCCGACGTACGGCACGTATTTCGACTTCCGGGGCGCCATGAAGCTCCGCGACTACGTCGAGCGGTACCTCGGCGACACGCCCCGGCAGCCCATCCGGTACGCGCGCTGGTTCACGCTGCACCAGCCCGTCCCCAACGCCGAGCGGTTCCCCTGGGCCGACGCGATCTTCACGCACCTCGAGCCCGACTGGCGGCACCCGTACTTCCTCCCGCGCTCGGGGTACCTGTTCCCGTTCGTCGGGCCGGGCGAGGAGCTCGACATCCCCAGCAGCACGACGGTGCCGTCGAAGGCCCTGTACCTGTCGCCCGCGGGTGCGGTGACGAACCTGCATCTCGACTATTGGGGCTCTGACGCGCTCCTGGTGCAGATCCACGGGCGAAAGGAGGTCGTGCTCTACCATCCCGACGACTCGCGGTACCTGATGCGCGTCGACGAAGCGTCCGCGATGATGGGCACGAGCGGGGGGCGCCGCCTCGTCGACATCCGGAACCCCGACCTCGAGCTGTTCCCCGACTTCCACCAGGCCGTGCCCGCCGTGCACGACGTGCTGGAGCCCGGCGAGATCGCGTACATCCCGATGGCCTGGCTGCACCACGTCGACACGCTGTCGACGAGCATCACGCTCACCTGGAACCTGGTCCACCAGGCGAGCTTCCGGACGTGGTTCCGGTGGGTGTCGGAGTCGCCGCCGGCGAAGGAGATCGACGACATCCGGTACATCCTCTACGACGACCCCCACCGGCTCCCGTAGGTGCCCGCGCTCCCCCAGGGTGCCGTTCGCACCGGCCCGTTGCGCCACCGCTGCATGCGGTGCGGGGAGGGCTGCCACGGGCTCCGGGTGGGCGTGCGCCCCGAAGAGCAGGCGGGCCTGCTGGAGAGCGCCCGCCGCCTCGGCGTGCCCGACCCCCTCGAGGGCGGGATGCTCCGCCAGGAGGGCGGCGTCTGCGTGTTCTACGCGGATGGCTGTCGCCTGCACGCCGAGCTCGCACCGGAGGCGAAGCCCGCCGTGTGTCGCCAGTTCCCGTTCGTGTACTCCGGCCCGTTCGTGGGCATCGACCCCACGTGCTTCCACGCCGACCCCTCGCCCGATGGCGAGGCGCCCGAGACGTCCGTCCCCGACGGGTTCTCGGGGCCCGTCTCGACCTACCGCCTCGCGTGGGACGACCTGTCGCTCGGGTGGCGCGTGAAGCGCGCGCTCGCCCGGGTCGCGCCCGACGCCCTGACCACGCGCATCGGGCCGCTGGCTCGCGCGTTCTTCGAGCCCATCCGCGGCGCCGAGCCCGCGCCCGCCGAGCCGTGGCAGTTCGAGACCCGCGTGCGCACGGCACTCGACTTCGACCTCGTCGGGCATCCCGACCCAGCGAGCCTGCTGGTCGGGGGCTGCCAGCTGATCACCGGCGCGCGCGTCCCGCCGGGGCAGGGGTTCGCGGCGTTCATGCGGGTGCTGCGCTCGGGCCAGGCCGTCGCGACCTGACCTCACACGAGGGAGGCGGCCTCCGCGGCCAGCGCGACGGTGTCGGGCTTCCCGCTGCTCGTGCGGGGCAGGGCGTCGCGCAGCTCGACGTGCCCGGGGACCATGTACGCGGGCAGCACGCGCCCGAGCGCCATCCGCACCCCGTGCGGCGTGAGCACCGCACCCTGCCGCGGCACCAGGAAGGCCACCAGGTGGGTCGCGCCCGCGGCGTCCTTCGCGGGCACCACGACCGCCTCGACGACCCCGTCGAGGTGTGAGATCTGCGCGAGGATCTCGGCTGGGAACACCCGGAATCCCGAGATCTTCACCATCCCGTCGTGCCGGCCGAGCAGCGTGAGGTACCCCTCGGCATCCAGCCGGCCGTAGTCGCCGGTGTAGGCGGCGAGCCCGCCGAGCGCCGCGCAGGGCCGCAGCTTCGCGCCGGTCGCCTCGGGCTGCCCGAGGTAGCCCTGCATCAACCCCGCGCCCGCGTGCACGACCTCGCCCTCCTCGCCGGGATCCGCGAGCGAGCCGTCTTCGCGGAGGATCGCGAGCCGCACGCCCGGATACGCGCGCCCGACGGAGTCGCCGTGCGTGGCGTAGTCGTCGGGGTGCAGCGACGCCGTGCGGAACGTCTCGGTCTGGCCGTACGTCTTGAAGATGCCCACGCCGGGAGCCGCGGCGGCGAGGGCCCGGCGCTGGCTCGGCAGCATGTCGCCGCCCGAGATCGTCAGGAACCGCAGCGTCTTGTGCGGCCCGGCCGTGTCGAAGGCGAGGTGGGACTGGAGCATGCCGGTCCACAGCGACGGCACGCCGGAGATGCCGGTGACCCCCCACGCCTCGACCGCCGCGAGCAGGTCGGCGGGCAGGAACGACGGGGAAAGCACCAGGGTGCAGCCCACCCAGAGGCTCGCGAGGAGCTGGTTGAGCCCGACGTCGAAGGAGAAGGGGAGCACGTTCAGCACGACGTCGTCGGCGCGCATGCCGAACCACCCGACCTCGCCCGCCGCGCGGCCCGCGAGCTCGTCCGCCGCGATGCACACGCCCTTCGGGACCCCCGTGGAGCCGGACGTGAACAGGCAGCACCCGCCGCCCGGGCCCGGCGGCACGGGCACGCCCACCTGCGGGACGTCGTGCAGGCGCGCCCCGTCGGCCACGAGCTTGTCGCGCTGCTTGCGGTGGCTCGCGTGGGTCGCGTCGAGCACCCACCAGTCGACGCCGGCGAGCGCGCCTTCGAGCTCCCGCTTCAGCGTCATCAGGCCGGGGCCGTCGATCAGGGCGAGCCGGGCGCCGCTCGCTTCGAGGACCGCGTTGATCTGCGGCCCGCGGAGCTGGTGGTGCAGCACCGAGAACATCCGTCCGGCCGCGAGGATCCCGAGCATCGCCGCCACGCACTCCGGCGTCCGCCGCACGTACAGCGGCACGATCGCGTCGGGCTCGGTGGCCGCTGCCACCGCCGCGGTGAAGGCCCGAACGCGCGCATGGAGCGCGGACCAGGTCGTGATCTCCGGGTCTGCGCCGGGGTGCAGCGCGATCAGCGCGCGCGCATCGGGGCGCTCGCGGGCATGCCGCTCGAGCGCGTCGATCAGGGTCTCACCGACGGGCTCACCGACCTCGACCATGGCGCACCGTACCACGGCGCACGCCGCGGGCGGGCGGGCGCGCCTCCGCGCAAATACGTTCCGCACGTGCCGACCCCCGCGGAAACGAGGGCCGGGTGGAGGCCACATGCAAGACGAGGGTGAATCTCCCGAATCGTGGGAGTTCGCGGGCTGGGGCGTGGCGTCGAAGATCGACGACCTCACCCTCCGCGACGAGGGCGAAACGCACGGCCACCGGCTGGGCGAGTGGGCATCGACGGCCATCTGCGGCAACGACATCACGTCGAGCTGCCTGTACGTCTCGGCGCTGTGCGCAGCGCAGGCGGGGATCTACGCGCCGCTCGTGCTCGGGCTCGTGGCGGTGATCCTGTACTTCTTCCGCGCCGTGTACGCCGAGGTCGGCAGCGCGCTGCCCCTCAACGGCGGCACCTACACGCTGCTGCTCAACAGCACGAACAAGCGGATCGCCGCGGCTGCCGCGGTCCTCACGCTGTTGTCGTACGTCGCGACGGCCGTGATCAGCGCGGGTGAGGCGAGCCACTACGCCCACAACCTGTGGTCGGGGCTGCCGGTGTTCGGCGCGACGCTCGCCCTGCTCGGCCTGTTCGCGCTGCTCAACGTCATCGGCATCAGCGAGTCGGCGGTCGTGGCGCTCGGCATCTTCGTGTTCCACATCGTGACGCTGATCACGCTGACGATCGCGTGCTGCTGGGCGATCTCGATGGATCCGCAGACGCTGTTCGACAACTTCGCCGTGCCGTCGCGCCG
This sequence comes from Alphaproteobacteria bacterium, assembly GCA_020632875.1. GTDB lineage: Bacteria > Myxococcota_A > UBA796 > UBA796 > JACKEQ01. The sequence continues at coordinate 34,851 of JACKET010000029.1, read as the reverse complement.
GTCGTTCATGTCCGCGCTGTTCTTCGGCTTCGCGGCCGCGATGCTCGGCATCTCGGGCTTCGAGTCGTCGGCGAACTTCATCGAGGAGCAGGAGAAGGGCGTCTTCCCGAAGACCCTGCGCAACATGTGGGTCGCGGTGGCCGTGTTCAACCCGCTCATCGCGCTGCTGGCGCTCGGCATGCTGCCGCTCGCCGACATCCAGGAGGTCCCGCCCGACCTGCTCGCCCAGATGGGCCTGCTGTCGTGGGGCAAGGTGCTGCGCACGTGGGTGTCGATCGACGCGGTGCTCGTGCTCTCCGGGGCCGTGCTGACGTCCTACGTGGGGGTCACGGGCCTCGTGCGGCGGATGGCGCTCGACAACGTGCTGCCGCAGATCCTGCTCGAGAAGAACCGGTGGCGCGACACGAACCACTGGATCATCCTCGGCTTCTTCTTCGTGTGCTGCTCGATCATGGTGGTCACGGGCGGCGACGTCGAGACGCTCGCCGGCGTGTACACCATCTCGTTCCTCTCGGTCATGGCGCTGTTCGCCATCGGCAACATGCTGCTGAAGTCGGTGCGGTCGCGCCTGCCCCGCGAGACGGAGGCGAGCTGGCCGGTCGTGGTCGTGGCGCTGGCCGCGGTGCTGCTCGGGCTCGCCGGCAACGTGCTGCTCGACCCGCACTACGTGCAGGTGTTCGGCGGCTACTTCATCGTCGCGGGCACCATCGTGGCCGTGATGTTCCTGCGCATCCAGCTGCTCCGGGTGCTGATGTTCGTCGTCGGGTCGGTGGCCGACACGTTCAACCGGATCAACTCGGCCGTGCGGGAGGAGGTGCGCCGCGTGATCGAGGGCATCAACAGCCAGGCGGTCGTGTACTTCACGAAGGGCGACGACCCCGCGGAGCTCAACCGCGCGGCGCTGTACGTGCTCGAGAACGAGCAGACGAACCGGATGATCGTGGTGCACGCCTACGACTCCGAAGACCGCATCCCGGCGGGGCTCGCGCACCACCTCTCGGAGATCGACCGGCTCTACCCGCACCTGCGCATCGACTTCATGGCGGTGCACGGCGAGTTCGGGCCCGGGCTGATCGGCGCGCTGTCGGACCGGCTCGGGGTGCCGCGGAACTTCATGTTCATCGGCACGCCGGGCGACCGGTTCCCGCACCGCATCGAGCACCTCGGGGGCGTGCGGCTCATCCTGTGAGGCCGTCGGCGGCCCGGATCAGCACGGAGCGGAACCACGCGTCGTCGACGGCCCCGTCGACCCGCGGGTGCCACGCCAGCACGAGCGTATAGGGCTCGACGGGGAGGGGAGTCGGGAACACCCGGAGCGGGATGCGCTCCCGTGCGGCGTCGACGAGGCGGGCGGACACCGTGAGCAGCGCGTCGCTCGCCGCCACGTGCCACAGGGCGGACAGGAACCCCGGGAAGGCCCGTGCGACGCGCCTCTCGAGGCCCCGCTCCGCCAGGAGCGCGTCGACCGTGCCCTCGGGGGAGCCCCGCGGCGCGACGAGCACGTGGGCTTCGGCGAGAAAGGCGTCGAGCGTGAGCCGGTCGCCGAGGCGGGGATGGTCGGGACGGCACACGGTGACGAACCGGTCGGTGAACAGGCGCCGGGTGCGGATCTCGGGCGCCGCGTCGGGGAACACGCCGATGGCCGCGTCGACCCGGCCCCGCCGCAGGTCCTCCATCGTGTCGGCGCCCACCGACACGACGACGAGGTCGACGCCGGGCGCCTCGCGCGCGAGCAGGGCCTCGACCGCACCGAGCAGCACGGTCGAGACGTGGTCGGTGCACACGAGCCGGAACCGCCGCCGCAACGAGGCGGGGTCGAAGCCCCGCGCGTCGGTCAGGACGGCGCGGGCGGCGGTCAGCAGCTCCTTCACGGGCACCGCGAGTGCCTCGGCCCGCGGCGTCGGGACCATGCCGCGCCCGGCGCGCACCAACACGTCGTCGCCGAGCAACGCGCGCAGCCGCGCCAGGGTGTGGCTCATCGCGGACGGGGTCACGTGTGCGCGACGGGCCGCGCCGCGCACCGAGCCCTCGTCGAGCAGCAGGTCGAGGGCCACGAGGAGGTTCAGGTCGATGGCGGTGAGGTTGCACACTGTTCGATCCTGTTCATGTAGACGATGAACATCATGCGCTGGGTTCAGTCATCGGGGAACCCTAGCTTGATGGGGCCCGGCGAGGCCGTCGGGCGGAAAGGAGCATCCCCATGAGCGGCAACCTCAACGTCACGCGTCCCGATCGGAAGAAGAAGGTCCTCCTCGTCGTCGCCAACCCCGCCACCAGCACGCAGACCGGGTGGCCCATCGGCTTCTGGTGGGCCGAGGTCACGCACCCGTACTGGGCGTTCGTCGAGGCGGGCTACGAGGTGGAGATCCGCAGCCCCGACGGCGGCGCGCTGGTCGCGGACGGGTTCTCGGATCCGGAGGATCCGAGCCAGTACTCCGCCGACGACCTCCTCTCGCTCGGCTTCAAGCGGTCGGCGCGTCACGCCGCCCTGCTCGCCGACACCGCGAGCCTCGAGGGCGTCGATCCGGCGGGCTACGACGCCGTGTTCCTCGCCGGCGGGCAGTCCCCCATGTACACGTTCGCCGAGAACCCCCGCGTGCACGACGTGGTGGTGCGGTTCTTCGAGGCCGGGCGCGTCACGGCGCTCGTGTGCCACGCGACCAGCGTGCTCCTGCGGGCGCGGCTGTCGAGCGGCGAGCTGCTCGTGAAGGGCCGCACCTGGACGGGCTTCGCGGATGCCGAGGAAGCCTACGCCGACGCGTTCGTCGGCCAGCGCATCCAGCCCTTCTGGATCGAGACGGAGGCGCGGCGCCTGGAGGGCACGAACTTCGTGGTCGACCAGATGTTCCGGCCCTTCGCGGTCCGCGACGGGAACCTCGTGACCGGCCAGCAGCAGTTCTCGGGTGCCGAGGCGGCTCGCCTGGTCATCGAAGCGCTGGGGCGCTGACGTGACCCCCGAGGACTTCGTGGCCCTCGCCCTCGCCGAGCCCATCGGCACAGGGCGGGCCGAGTACGGCTACTCGCTGCGGGTCGCATCCGACAACCGCAACCCGCCCGGCTGCATGGCGCTGACGTGGATCGCGGCGCGCGATCCGTCCGAGCGGGACCGCATCCGCGAGCACGCCCGCCAGAACGTGGCGGACTTCCTCGAAGAGCCGGGGTTCCTGTCCATCGTGACGGGCTTCGTCGGGCTGCGCGGATTCACCGTGACCGCCTGGGAGACCGAGGAGGCCATGAAGGCCGCGCTCGGCCGGCACCACGCGGTCGCGATGCGCGAGCTGTTCGGCGACGACTTCGTCGGCAGTGTGTGGACGAGCGTGTGGAAGCCCACGCGCATCAACCGGATCTGGGTGCGCTGCGAGCGATGCGCCGCGCTGGAGGACGTGAGCGACGACCACCGGGCGTGCACCGCCTGTGGCGCCGGCCTGCCGGAGCGCCCGGCCTTCTGGTGACCTACCAGGCGTAGCCCGTGGCCGTCGCGAGCCCGCCCTCGCCATCGCAGTACGCGAGGACGGTGCACGGCAGCCCCACGGGCGCGCCCGCGTCGTCGGTGAGCTGGCCGCAGTGCAGCGCTCCGCAGCCCTCGCCCCAGCCGTTGTACGTGACCGTGTACGTGCCGAGGCTCGCGTAGTCGAGCTGCGTCGCGGTGAGCGGGGCGAGGTCGGCCGTGAACTGCAGGCCCGCTTCACACCAGCCCACCCCGTCGACGCCGATCGTCGCCATGGCCGCGGGGGGCACGGGGAAGGCGAGGTCGAACGTGACGCCCGCGCCGCAGTCGGGCTCGGAGGTGGGCGTGCCGGCCGGCGAGACGGGGTAGTCGGCGAGGTCGAGGCGGCCCTCGAGCGGCGTGTCGGGCGCCTCGGGCGCGTCGGCGACGGTGCTCTCTTCGAGGCCCCCGAAGAAGGCGTCGGCGAGATCCGGGTCGCCTTCGACCTCGTTCGCGCCGGCGATGGCGTACTGCGCCAGCGCGTCGAGCCACGTGTCGTCGGCGAGGTCGAGCAGGAACGTGTCGCCGGGCCCGACCTGGATGTCGGCGGGCACGACGAGGTCGAAGTCGCGCGCGGTGACCGAGGTGAGCGCGGCCCCGCCGTCGTCGAACTCGACCGTGAGCTCCTGCACGACGAAGAAGACGCCGCAGTAGCTGCCTTCGGGGATCTGCACGAAGTCGTCGCTGCGCTCGCCCCGGAACTCGAACGACGCCGAGCCGAGCGCGGTGTCGCCCTCGCCGTCGCACTCGAGGAGGAAGGACTCAGGCGCGACGAGCCGACCGCCGCGGGCGATCCGCGTCTCGCTCGACCGGTAGCGGGCCGTGAGCTCGGGGTTGCCGACGAACGTGCCCTCGGCGGGGCGCGTGCACGCGAGGACCGCGAGCCACGCGAGCAGGGGAGCGGTTCGACCGTTCATCAGGGGCCCTCCCGACGGGAGCTCAAGGGGAAGATCTGGAGGTTCATCTGCATGACGCGATCGACGTCCTCGGTGCTGGAGTCGCACAGGTCCATCATCCGCCGGAGGAACGCGTTCGATTCCTCTTTCAGGACGGGCAGCAGGGACTCGGGCACCCCGACGGTGACGGCGAGCAGGTGCCGCTCGGAGCCCGGGAACAGCTCGATGGCCTCGGCGGCGCGCTCGAGCATGCCGCGGTGGTAGTTGCGCACGGCGAGGCCGGCGACCTCGGGCGGCGTCGCGACGCTCGCCTCGGCGGGGACGAGGCCGCCCTCGCCATCCTCGACGAGCATGCCGAGCTCGACGAGGGTCTTCAGGCCCGCGGCCGCGTCGCGCGGCTGGATGCGCGGGCGCAGGTTGTCGGCCACCCACTCGGGGTCGGGCTGGAAGTCGGATCGCGCGGCGAGCTCGCGGATGGCGGGCAGCGCCCAGTTCGAGAGGTAGTCGAACGCCCCGCGCTCGATGCTGCGGGCCTCGCGGAAGCGCCGGGTGGCGCTGATCTCGTCCCACGCGCGGTTGCGGGCCTCGGGCTCGCGGGACTGGTCGAGATCGACGAGCAACCGGAAGAACCGCGCCTCGCCGGCACGCAGCCCGAGCGCGGTGACGAACCCCTCGGTGGTCTGGGGCGTGAGGTTGCGGCGCCCCTCGATGACGTGGTGCAGCAGCGACGGGCTCTGCTGACCCGCGCGCCTGGCGAACAGCCGGTGGCTGAAGCGCGGGTTGGCCTCCTTCTTCTTCGCGAACCACTCGGCGAGGTACCGCCGGTAGTCGAGGTAGTCGTAGGGGCTAGGGAGACTCATGGAATCACTGTATCTCACATCATGTGAGTACACGAGAGATCGAGTATCGATCCGTACAGGAGGAGTGTTCTCAGCATGAGAACACTTCCGGGTCCGCATGCATGGCACGAAGATGAGTACAGACGGTACGGTAGCTCCACGGCCACGGTCCACGGTCCACGGCCCTCTGCCTCTCACTCTGGAGCTCTCATGTCCCGCACCGTTCTCGCTCTCTCGCTCGTCCTCCCGGCCATCGGCTGCACCCGGCTCTCCGTCGACGACGGGCACCCCGCAGACTGCGACCCCACGTCCGACCCCGAGCTCGATCCCGAGCTCGATCCGGAGGTCGACCCCACGCCGGATCTCCCGCTCGACGCCGGCGGTCCGGGCCTGCTCGGCGTCTCGCTGTTCCAGGTCGTGAAGGTCCCCCTGCTCGAGGGCGGCGAGGCCGTGCTCCCCGACGACCGCGAGGTCCCCGTGGTGGCCGATCGCGGGGCGCGTGTCGTCGTGTACCTCGATGCGCCGGACGGCTGGAGCACGGCCGAGGTCGAGGCCCGGGTCGAGGTGACCGTCGGCGGCGTGACCACGCCATACAGCGCGTCGTTCCTGCTCGATGCCGACTCCGCGATGGACGTGCCGGAGACGGGGCTCCACATCGACCTGCCCGCGGAGGCCGTCCAGCCCGACGCGACCTACCGCGTCACGCTGTGGCGTCCCGGCCAGGAGAACCCCTCCGCGCGGTTCCCGGCGTCGGGCGAGGCCGCGCTCGCCGCCGAAGCGACCGGTCCGATCCGCATCCACATGGTGCCCTACGAGGTCGACGGGTTCGTGCCCGACACCTCGCCCGCCGTGATCGACGGCTTCCGCGACGCGGTGATGGCGCTGTACCCGACCACCAGCGTCGAGATCACCGTGGGCACCGTGCGTCCGTGGGCCACGAACGACCTCGGCGACATCCTCGTCGACGTCGGGGTCGTGCAGGAGTCGATCGATCAGGCGCCGAGCGACGTGTACTACTACGGGCTCGTGTCGGGCGTGGCGTCGCGCGACGACTTCCAGGGGGTCACGGGGACCTCGGAGGACGGCGGCAACGGCTGGCCGTCGCGGGCCTACTTCGCCGCAGGTGCGGCCTTCGGTGACGCGCTCTCCGAGTCCACGCTCACCCACGAGCTCGGCCACATGCACGGGCTCGAGCACGCGCCGTGTGGGAGTGCGTCCAACACCGACCCCGACTTCCCGATGACCGACGGGTCGATCGGCACGATCGGCTGGGACTTCCGCACCGATACGTTCGTGGAGGCCGACACGGCCGACGTGATGGGGTACTGCCAGCCGCGGTGGATCAGCGCGTACCACTACGCCCTGCTCGCCGAGCAGATCCAGCGGTCCCAGGGCTGGTAGGCGCGTTAGCGGTCCGCCGTGGAGGGCACGTGAGGTTCGACAGCATCCTGTTCCTGTGCGTCGCGAACTCGGCGCGCAGCCAGATGGCCGAGGGCCTCGCGCGCAAGCGCTTCGGAGACCGCGTGCGCGTGCAGTCCGCCGGCAGCGCGCCGTCCCGCGTCAATCCGTACGCGGTCCGGGCGCTGGCCGAGGTCGGCATCGATGCGGGCCCGCACCACAGCAAGCACGTCGACACGATCGACCCCACCACGGTCGACCTCGTCATCACGCTGTGCGCCGAGGAGTCGTGCCCCGTGTTCCTGGGCGACGCGCGCCGCATGAGCTGGGCGATGCCCGACCCCGACCGCAAGCACGAAGACCTGTCGGACGACGAGCGGCTGCACCACTTCCGCGTCGCGCGCGACGCCATCGACGGCCGGCTCGCGGTGCTCGAGGCCCTCCGCGACGGGCCCGAGCCGCTCGCTCCGCGCGAGTTCCACGCGAGCGTGCGGGTTCCCGACCTCGCCGCCGCGGCGCGGTTCTACGCCTGGCTGCTCGGCGTCGAGCCGAAGGAGTGGACCCACCGCTACGTGACGTTCGTGAGCGCCGCGCTCCGCACCAACTTCGTCGTCCTCGTGTCGGACGGGAAGACGCTGCACCACGACACGCTCTACCACCTCGGCATCGAGGTCCCCGACCGGGCGGCGGTCATCGACGCCCACCGGCGCGCCGTCGCGGCGGGGTGGCCCGTGCACAAGCCCGCCCGCACGACGTGGCGGGGCACGCCGCTGCACGAGCTGTGGCTCACCGACCCGGGCGGCAACCTGGTCGAGGTGTACGCTCGCCTCACGCCCGCCGAGCGCGCGGCCATGCCCGCCGACCAGGAGCCCGTCTTCCTCGTCTGACGGCCGGCGAGGCCGGTCCGACCTGGATAGACGCCGCCATGCTCTTCCTCCTCGCGGCGCTCGCCGCCGACCCCATCGATGCCGCGGGGCGCTGGCAGCACGTCATCACCCTCGAGCCGAGCGTGCTCGTGTGGCCGCATCCGCCCGACCGCCTCCAGGACCTCGCCGCGTACGGGCTCGATCCGGCCGGTGGGCTCGTGCTCGTCGGCGAGGGCGACATCCTGCACCTCTCCGCCGACGGCGTGCTCGACCGCGACCGCTGGAAGACGCCGAAGCAGTACGCCTGGCTGCGGGGGCACGTCGTGGTCGACGCCGACGGGCTGTGGGGCTGCGACCGGCAGCAGGGCATCGTGCAGTTCCGCCGCGACGGTGGTGTGGAGCTCATCGGCGACCCGGTCGACGTCGGCCAGGGCTGCGAGCTGTACCGGACGGCGGACGGCTCGTTCTTCGGCTGGTCGTCGCTGACCGACACCATCACGATCTTCCAGGACGACGGGAGCATCCAGCAGCAGGCCCGGCTGCCGGCGTACGTCGACACCACGTGGCCGAAGCCCGCCTCTGCCGGGCCGTGCGGCGCCCTCGCCGACGGCACGTCGCTCACGATGGCGACGAGCAAGGCGTTCGAGACCCTCGAGCTCGTGACCCTGGACGGCGGGCTGAAGCGCACGGGCGCGGTGATGGCGCTCGACACCCGCAGCGGGCCCGTGCGGCAGGCGCTGACGGCGGCCGAGGCGTGGAGACCGCGCCAGTGCGTGGTCGACGGCGACCTCGTGTCGCTCGCGTACTGGTCGCAGGGCGTGGTGCTGTCGCGCGACGGAACCGTGCAGACGTGGCTGCGGAACGGCACGCCGCTGTCGGCCGCGAACGCCCCGCCGCACGGCACGGGGCCGTGGGCCTTCGACGGTCTCGAGTTCCTCGGCACCCTCGATCAGCGCACGCTCGTCGCGGTCGTGCCGCGGCACGGCATCCAGCTCTACCGACCCCGGCTGAAGGGGGCGGCCGACCCCGCCGCGGCCCGGCGGCTCGCCGCGGCCGGCGATTTCGTGGGGGCCGAGCAGCACTGGGCGGCCTGGATGGCCGCGCACCCCGACGACGCCGGCGCCGAGCTCGAGCGGATGAAGGCCTGGACCGCGGCGGGCTGGTGGGGCGAGGTCATCCCCGCCGGGAAGAAGCACCCGCCGGACGATCCGCGCTTCCAGGAGGCGCTGAAGGCGCGGGCGCTCTCGCTGTCGCGCTGGACGCGGCGCCGGATCCGCGGAGGCGGCTCGCTGTTCGCGAAGGGCGAGCCCACCCCGCGCGAGGACGCCCGCGAGGCCCTCGCGGAGCTCGCGCCCTTCGCGGGCTCGACGGAGCCGGCCGTGCAGGAGGCCCGGGTGCGGCTCGCGGCGGCCGGACGGCGCCCGTACACGGCCGAGCGCGCGCTGGCGCAGCTCGAAGCCCTGGGCCACACCGAGACGGTGGACGCCGCGTTCTGGGTGTACGTCGCGCGTGGCGACACGGCGCGGGTCGACGCGCTGCTCGAGGGCTCGGACCCGTGGCCGGACGAGCGCGCGGCACGGCTGCGGCTGGCCGGCGACCTCGAGGCGGCGCTCGAGGCCGTCGCGAAGCCCGAGGAGGACGCCGACCGCTACGTGCGCGCCGAGCTCCTCGCCGACCTCGGCCGGCTCGACGAGGCGCTGCACGCCTGGACGGGCGTGGTCGAGGGGATGCCCGACCACCCCGGTGCCCACGCGGGGCTCGGGCTCGCGTACCTGCGGCGGGGCCTGCCCGAGCTCGCGGTGCAGAGCTTCCTGAAGTCCCTCGAGCTCGAGGAGAACCCCGCGGTGCGGTCGAACCTCGCCGCGGCGTTCGCGGCCCTCGACGACCGGGCGCGGGTGGCGTCGACCCTCGCCGGGCTCGACCCGACCGACCCCGTCGTGGCGCACCAGCTCGCGAAGCCCGGCGGGGTGGGCTCGAAGAAGGGCACCCTCGCGGTGCTCCCGTTCGACGTGGCGGGGGGCAGCGTTTCGCGCGTGGGCCTCGGCGACCTGCTCGCGACGATGGCGGTCACCGAGCTCGTGCAGGGCGGCGCGAGCGTCGTGGAGCGCGCCCGGATCGACGCCGTGCGCGCGGAGCTCGACCTCAACGCGTCGGCCTACGTCGACCCGGACGCCGCGGTGCGGCTCGGGAAGCTCGCCGGTGCGAAGGAGCTCGTGCTCGGCAACGTGGCGGAGTTCCCGGGGCGCGTGGTGATCGACGTGCGGCGCGTCGACGTGAAGTCCGGGAAGGTCCTCGGCACCGGGCACGCCGATGCGAGCCTCGAGGTCGAGGCGCTTCGGACCGCCGTGCGCGGCGCGGTCGAGGCCGCGAGGCGCTGAGTCCCCGGGACTCAGCCGACGTCGCGTGCGACCCAGGAGTGCAGGGCGTGCAGCATGCGGGCGCTGCGCTGCTCGAGGTCGGGCACGATGGACGCCGTCAGCGAGGGGCGCGCGAGCAGCGCGTCGCGCCAGGCCTGGATGCGGGGCAGGCCGTCGAACAGGCCGAGCGTGGGCTCGAGGGCCTCGGCCCAGGCGAACCGCTGCAGGATCGGGGCGATGGCCACGTCGACCATCGTGAGCGTCTCGCCGCCCCACAGGGGCCCGCTGTCGGGCAGGTTCTTCGCCAGCTCTGCGAAGTGGGTGCGCAGCTCGGTGACCACCGCGCGGGCCCCGGCTTCGTCGCGGGCCGCCTGCACGCGCCAGCCCGCCGACATCACGCCGGCGATGTAGCTGATCCACATCCGCTGGCGCGCCCGCTCGAGCGGGTCGGCCGGCAGCAGACGGCCCGTCTCGGCGGTCTCGTCGAGGTACTCGAGGATGACGGTGCTCTCGAAGATCGGCGTCTCGTCGACCTGCAGCACCGGGACGAGGCCGTTCGGTGAGATCGCGAGGAACCAGTCGGGCTTTCTCCGCAGGTCGATGTAGCGGATGTCGTAGGGCCGTCCCTGCTCCTGGAGCAGGATGGCGGCGCGCTGGACGTACGGGCAGGCGTCGAAGCTGACGAGGGTGAGCGCGGGCACGGGACCTCCGGGCAGGTCCCGTAATGGCGCCGCCAGGCCCGTGCACCGCTCGCACCGGCCGATGTGCGGCGTTACCGGGCGTCGTCCAGGGGGGTGCGGTGGAGATCTCGCCCGCGGCGGCGTTTCGCCTGCTGCTCGCATCGATGCTGAGCCTGTCGGTGTACTTCACCATCGACGTCGAGCTCCGGCGCTGGGCCCTCCAGGGCGATGCGAGCCAGGTCTCCCTGAAGGATGGCGATGCCGTGGTGATCGACCAGCCGCTCGACGGCGACGAGCTCGCCGTGCGGCGGGGCGACGACGCGTTCACGGTCCGCCTGCTCGGCGTGAAGGCGTTCGACCCGAGCAACGAGCCGGGCCTCGGCAACCCCGGCCAGCGTGCCATCGACGCCCTGGCCCGCCACGCAGGGCGCGAAGCGGTCGTGCGCTTCGACACCCACGACATCGACGGGGCCAACCGCCTGCTCGCCGTCGTCGAGGTCGACGGGGCCGACCTCGGAGCCGAGCTCATCCGCGACGGCTGGGCCCTGGTCTACACGAAGTACCCGTTCCCCGACCTCGACGCGTACCTCGAGCTCGAGGCCGAAGCCGAGCGCGAGCACCGGGGCATGTGGTCGAGCCCCCGCGCCTCCGAGCGCGCCCGCCTCGTGCGCTCCACCTGGAAGGCCGAAGAGTGATCCGCCTCCTCGTCACGCTGTTCGCGCGGGTCCGTCGGACCAGCGGCCAGGCGCTGCGCCGGGTGTCGCTGCTGTCGTTCGCGCTGCTGTTCTTCGCGACCAGCGGGTTCATGTACTTCGAGCTCGACGGTCAGCCCGATCTCGAGTGGTCCGACGCGCTCTGGTGGGCGCTCGTCACGATGACCACCGTGGGCTACGGCGACCTCTTCCCGAAGACGTTCGGCGGGCGCTACCTCATCGCGATCCCGACCATGGTCTTCGGGATCAGCATCCTCGGCTACCTGCTCTCCATGGTGGCCGCCTTCCTCATCGAAGAGCGCAACCGGGAGCTCAAGGGCATGGCACGCGTCGACCTCTCCGAACACCTGCTGATCATCCACTTCCCGGGCGTCGCGCGGCTCGTCGAGATCTGCGAGCAGTTCCGGTCCGACCGACGCACGGCGGGCAAGAGCCTGGTGCTGATCGACGCCGACCTCGAAGAGCTCCCGGCCGAGCTGGTCGAGCTCGGCTTCCGCTTCGTCCGCGGGAATCCCATCCTCGAGGAGACCCTGCGCAACGCCTCGGCGGCCACGGCCTCGCAGGCCATCATCCTCGCGAAGGACCCGCACATCCGGGCCACCGACAACGCGAGCCTCGCAGTCACCCTCACGCTCGAGCACCTCTGGCCAGACCTCCACACCGTGGCCGAGTGCGTCGATCCGGCGAACGTCCAGCTCCTCGAGCGCTGCGGCTGCGACTCGGTCGTGTGCATGGACGAGCTGGCGTCGCAGCTCCTCGTCCAGGAGGCCCTCGACCCCGGCGTGAAGGCGCTCGTCCACGAGATCACGAGCAACACGTACGGCCAGGAGTTCTACGTGGTGCCCCCGCCGGGCGCGACCTGGGAGGCCTGCCGCGTCGCGCTGGATGCCGTGGGCGCGCTGCCGCTCGGGCTGCGCCGCGACGGGCGCGTGCTGATCAACCCGCCGCGGACCGAAGCCGTGCTGGCCGGTGACATGGCGGTCTGCATCGCGCCTGATCGCCCGGTCCTGTAGCTAGAACCAGCTCTCCCAGCCGAGCGGGGTCGCCGCGCCGTGCAGGGTGGCCGAGATGCGGGGCACGGCTCCGGCGAACGGCTGGATCTGGTGGAGGCGGTAGCTCGAGAACACGACGAGGTCGCCCGCGCGCGACACGTGCTCGACGGGCTCCCCGACGGCGCGCTCGGGCTCGCCGAGCTCGACGTCCCACAGCCACAGCCCGCCGCCGCTCTCGGGGGGCTGGAGGCACAGCACGAGCGACAGCGCGGCGGGGCGGCTCGCCCGCTGCCCCGGCGTGAGCCCCTCGTGGTCGAAGTGCACGCAGCCCCCGTCCGTCGCGCACACGCCCCCCGCCGGGAACACGTGGACACCGGCCCCACCCCAGCGCGGGCGCTGGTGCACCGACGCGTCCACGAAGCCCGCCAGCGCCTCCCTCAGGTGCGCCTGCAGGCCGGGCAGCGCGCTCTCGACCGCGGAATTCCCGGCCTCCGCGGACGCGAAGTAGGCACCCGCCCGCCCCGTCTCGAGGTGCGCGTACCAGGCGCGGCCCAGACAGAACTGCTTGCCGTCGAAGTCGGGGACCCACGCGTCGCGCGCGGCCTGCACCGCAGCCGCCGCCTCGCGGGCCCGCTCCGGAGCCCACCAGCCCGGGAGGACCACCGCGGCGGCCGTGTCGAGCGCCCGCAGGACGGAACCGGGCGCCGCGCGGACCGCCTCGGGCGCCATCCGCGCGAGAGGCCGCGTCATCAGAGCACGGGACCCAGGTGGTGGTACGTCGCGTCGCCGAGGCGGGTCTCGCTGACACCGCGCCCGCCGGCGCCGGGGCGGACCATGACCACATCGGACGTGACCGACCCGAAGTCGAGCGAGCCGAGCAGGCGCAGCATGTGCTCGAGCAGGTCGAAGCGCACGCCCTCCTCGTCCTCGATGTCGCCGAGCGGCTGGAGCATCCCCGCGCTGGCGCCGCCCTCCTCGGCGAGGATCAGGACCGTGACGAAGCCGTAGTGGCCTTCGTCGCGGTGGGGCATGCCGGCTTCGTCCTCTGCATCCTCGGCGGTGCCCTCGACCCAGCCCCAGTACGCCTCCATCGCGTCTTCGGGGTCGTCGAGGTACTCCCACGAGGCGAACTGGAGGTGCGGCGCCTGCTCGAGCAGCGCGTCGGCGAGCCCGTCGTACCAGTCGGTCTTGTCGTGCGGCGACATCCAGTCGCCCGCGCTCCGCACGGCCTCGACGAGGTCTTCGCTCAACGAGCCCGTCATCGCGAGCGGGTAGAGCACCTGGACGGCGAAGAGGACCTGCGGACCGGGCACGTCAGCTGTACCCACCGCTGCGGGCGCGACCCCAGCTGCCCGAGCTCTTCGACTGCGTGCGGGACAGCGAGGGACGCCCGGTGCTGCGGTCGACGCTCATCTGGCCGAAGCCCGCGGGGCGCGCGGTCTTGCCGAAGCTCGTGGCCCGGCGCGACGGGGTGTACGACGAGTGCACGTAGCTCGACGGGCGGTAGCCGTAGCGCGGCGAGCCCCAGCCGTAGTGCGACCACAGCAGCCAGTGCGAGCCGTAGCCGCCGTAGTGGTGGTGGTGCGTGTAGTGGTGCGTGGTGGCGTAGTGATCGGTGGTCGACGCGGTGGTCTCGGTCGGCGGGACCTCGGGGCCGTACTCGACGGCGCTCTCGCCCTCGGGCACGGGCTGGAAGCTGTCGAGCCCGACGAGCTGCACGTCGATGCCGGCCTCCTTCCACTCGAGGACGGATGCGTTGAGGTCGTCGAGCTCCCGGTCGCCGCCCTTCGGACGGACGAGGACCACCCCGGTGACGCCGAGCTTCTTCATCGCCTCGGCCGACGGGACGTACGCCACGTAGCGGTTGTCGAACTCGGACTCGGCGAAGGTGTTGAGCCGGTTGCTGTCGAGGACGAACGCCGGCGGGGCCGTCGCGGAGCGCGTCGGGGCGAGCTCTTCGAAGGTGGCGAGGCGGTCGACGGCGGCGGCGAGCGTGAGGTGCGTGGGGACCGTGCCGCGCGGGTGCGGCCAGTTGTCGAACACGAACACCGGATCGAAGCGGTTCGCGAGGCCGGCGGCGAAGGCCACGGACTCGGGCCCGGGCAGGTCGACGAGCACGACCTTGCCCGCGGGCGCGCCTTCGAACAGCGTCGACAGCCCGCGCCCGGCGAGCTCGGCGTTGTCCATCGCGGGGCTGTGGATGGGCCGCAGCGCGGAGCCGAGGTCGGTGGTGGCGGCCGTCGCCTGGCGCACGGAGTCGAACAGCACGAGCCGCGCGAAGGGCCGGTTGGCCGGGTTGGTCGGGGTGAGCCGCGTGGAGAGGTCTTTCAGCACGTAGGGATCGACGGGCGGCCCCGCGTCCGGCCCCATGTCGAGGACCTTGCCGTCGGCACCGAAGTCCCAGCCGGCCTCTTTCTGGAGCGCCAGGGACTCCTGCCCCACGGGCCCGAGATCGGCGGAGGTCGAGCCGGAGCAGCCCTGCTGGGAGAGCGCGCCCACGGCGGTGATGCCGGCGAGGCCCAGCAGCGCGCTGCGCCGGGAGAGGCTCGGGCCCTCGGACGGGTCGCGCTGGGCCCACCACCGGGCGGCCACGAGCTCTGGCTCGTCGACCGACTGCACCTTGCGGAAATCCGACATCCACCCTCCCTGGTGCGCGACTCTATTCCACTGCGCCGTCATCTACGAGGGCGGGCACGGACAGCGCGCTGTAGTCGGTGTGCCCGTGCTGGAGCCTGGCGTACGCACCGTGCGCCACCCCGGCCACCCCGAACACCCCCCAGTTCACGTCGCGCCCGTCACGCTCGATGCGGGGCGCGAACCGGCGCTGGGCGATCCACCGCCCGGGGACCGCGAGCTTCAGGGCCAACGCCCACTCCTCCGGCGTGCAGTGGATGCCGATGACGACCTCGTCGCCCTCGCACCCGTAGTCGCTCTTCAACACCCACAGCTCGCGCTCGGCGAGCAGCTGCTCGGGGTGCATGGCCTCCATGCGGACGGACTCGGGGACGTAGCGCTGGATGTCGGCCCGCGACGCCGGGGAGAAGAGGTCGATGCGCTCCCAGAGGAACGCGAGCACGCGCTTGTTCTGTGGGACCACCGCGCCGAACGGGTTCATCGAGACGAGCCGGCCCTCGGCCTCGGCGCGCAGCAGGAGGTGCAGCTCGCGCGCGAGCGGCGCGCTGTCTTCGAAGGGCTCGGCGTCCTCCCACACGGGGAGCCGCTCGGTCCACCAGTCGGTCTTGTAGTGCCGGAGCAGGAGCGAGATGGGCGCGCCGCACAGGGTCGGCTGACCCGTGGCATCGACGTCGAGGTTGAACGGCGAGCCCAGCACCACCTCGAAGCCGATGGCTTCGGCCCAGCGCTGGAACAGCAAGACGGCGCCGAGGTCTTCGGACATCTCGGTGGGGTACACGAGGCCCGCACGGCGGGGGAGCCCCGGGGCGAGGTCGCGCGCGGCCCGCGCGAACAGCGCCTGCATGGCGGGGGAGAGCGACGTGTTCGGGTCGGACAGGCCGGGGTGGGCGGGCGCGACGACCTGGTTGAGCGCGAGGGCCTCGGGGTGACCGGTCGGCGTGTCGCAGTTGAGCTCGCACACCGCGATGCCGCCATCCTCGAGCTCGAACACGTCGGCGCGCGCGTACCCGTGCCAGTGGGGCGCGGCGGCCTTCCAGATCAGCGCCTGGACGGGCGTGAGCCCCAGGAAGTCGAGCAGCTCGGGCCGCGCGTCGAAGAGCTCGACGGCCTCCTGGTGCAGCCGGAACACGGCCTCGGCCGCGGCGTGCAGCCCGCGCAGGCGCTCGGGGGAGAGCACGATGGGCACGGCCTCGAACCGGTCTTCACCGTCGATCCACGGGTCGTTGACGAGCCCCGTGCGCAGCAGCGCGTCGGCGAGCGCGAAGCGGTCGCTCACCGGATCTCCCGGGCGAACGCCGGGTCGAACACGCCATCGACGCGGATGCTGTAGCGGAACCACGGATCGGCCGCGACGCCGTGCCAGTCGTGGTCGTTGAACCAGTACACCCGGCTCGGCGCCTCGACGCGCGCGCCGGTCGCGTCGTCGTACAGGAACAGCCGCTTCGGGCGCCCCGGTACCAGCATGACGAAGGCGTCGGGCTCGGTCTGGTCGGCGGGGTCGCCATCGCGGTGGACGGTGCCGTCGTCGCCCGGCATCAGGCCGAGCAGCTTCACGGTGCCGCGGACCGCGAACGGCAGGCGCTCGATGAGCGCGAGCGTGCGGGGCAGGTGGAGCATCGCGTCGCGCGTGTACGGCACCGGCCGGGCCTTGTCGGCCCAGCGGCCCGTGGACGGGGTGAGCTCGAGGTACACCTTCCACGGGAAGTACACGCCGTGGGCGAGCTCGAGCCAGCGCATCTGCGCGGCGGTGAGCGGCACGTCGCCGTCTTCGCCGAACACGTGGCCCTCGCGCGTGTCGACGGGGTGCGCGGGGTCGCCGAGGCTCGCGAACATCTGGAACCGCGCTTCGTCGAGACCCGCGATCACCTCGCCGTAGTCGGGCCGATCGTCGTGCAGCGCCGCGGGCGAGATCCCGAGGGAGCGGTGGCTTCCGCCGGTGTACCGGGTCGGGAGCTTCGCGAGCGCGTAGGTGATCTCGACGTGCAGCGCGTCGAGCGCGCCATCGTCGACGAGCCCGCTCAAGTCGACGAATGGCCTACCATCGATCCCGGCGAGCGCCATGATCTCCCCCGGCGCCGAGAGTAACGCCCCACCCGCATGCGCACTCCCCTTGGCGATGCCTGGACCCTCCTCGAATCGGGCCGCCCCGTGCTCGTCACGGCCGGAGCGGGGCTCGGTGTGGACTCGGGGCTGCCGGACTTCCGCGGAGCGGGGGGGCTCTGGCGCGACGGGCGCCGCATCGAGGAGCGCGCGCGGCCCGAGTGGTTCGACGAGGACCCCGAAGAGGCCTGGGCGTTCTACGACGCGCGCCGACGGGCCTACCGCGGGACGGCGCCCCACGCGGGCTTCGCGGTGCTGGCCGGCTTCGTGGCCCGCGGGGGCTTCGTGTTCACGTCCAATGTCGACGGGCACTTCCAGGCGGCGGGCGTCGATCCGGAGCGCATCGTCGAGATCCACGGGAGCCTCGACCGCGTGCAGTGCGCCACGCCCTGCTCGCGCGAGACCTGGGAGGCGCCGGCGCCCGGCGGGGTGCCGCGGTGCCCGCGCTGCGGCGGGGTCGCCCGCCCGAACGTCAACCTGTTCGCGGATCGGCGGTGGATCGCGGTGCCCAGCATCCTCCAGGGCAGGCGGTACGACCGCTGGCTCGGCTCGCTCGACGCGCCGCCCGTGGTGCTCGAGCTCGGTGCGGGCACCGCCGTGCCGAACGTCCGCCAGGAGGGAGAGCGCCTGCTCGCGACGGGTGCCGACCTGATCCGCGTGAACCCGCACGAGCCCGGCGGCCCGCCCGGCACCCTCGAGGTGGCGATGGGCGCGCTGGCCTTCCTCCGGGAAGGAGGCCCGCACACGGGTTACCCGCGGGCATGACCACGGGAATCCTCGTCGCCGCCGTGCTCTACGCGTCGGCGCACCTGCTGCTCCTGCTCGTGGGTGTCGTGTTCGCGGTGCGCAACGCGCCCATGCCGTACCACCTCGACGCCCTCGGCGCGCCCCTGGCCGAGCTGCCGCCCGGTGCCGGCGTGCTGCTCTCGAACAGCGTGGGGCTGCTGGGCACGAGCTGGACCGCGCTGGCCTCCGCGCAGCTCGTGCTGATCGCCTTCCCGCTCCAGCAGGGCGAGCTGTGGGCGCGCCTCGCCGTGCCCGCCATCGGCCTCGTGAACGTCGCCGGGCTGCTGCGCGCGATGCGCAACATCGGGCGCCAGACCGCCGGCCATCCGCCCATCGCCGTCGGCTGGCTGGCCCTCGGGCTCATCCTCGCGGGCTTCGCGGCGTCCTGGCTCTGATGCTCGTCGTCGAGGAGACGCGCTTCCCGTGCCCCGAGGTCACGGCGCTGCTCCAGCGCGTGGTGTGGGGCAGCCCGGGTGGCGTGCGGTACCAGGTCCCGGAGCCGGTGGACGAACGCGGCCCGGCCGTGCCGATCGACGGCGCCGAGCGGGCCCTCGGCGAGCACCGGCTGTTCCTGGCCCGGCGGGACGGGCGTCTCGTGGGTTCCCTCCTGCTCGTGCGCCGGCCGGATGCCTGGCTGAGCCTGCTGTTCGCCGTCGAGCCCGACCAGCGCGGCACCGGCGTGGGCCGCCTGCTCGCGGAGCACGTCGCCTCCCTCCCGCTCGACGCGCCCGTGCACGGCACGATCGAAGCCACGAACCGCGGCAGCCTGCACGTGGCGGGGCCCCTGTGGCCGCACCACAGCCCGCTCGAGATCCTCACGGTGTCGCGGCGGTTCCCGCGCCGCTCACCCGGCTGCACCGCGGAGGGCGCGCGGTTCCGGATCACGCGCGACGGCCAGAGCGCGGGTGTGCTGCTCGTGCCGCACCGCTGGCGCCTCGTCCGGCTGCCGGGCGTGCAGCAGGCCCTGCTCCCGGCGCTCCCGCTGCTGCTCGGCACCTCGGCGGCCGACTACCGGTTCGGCATGCTCCACGACTGGTGGGGCCCTCCCGCGCTGTACGACGCGCTGTTCACGCACGCGCTCGCCGCCACGGGGCTGACGAGCGCGCTGGTCGTCGGAGACCCCGACGACGCGGGGTTCCGCGCGATCCGCGACACGGTGCGCCGCGGCGTGGTGGGGCGTCTGGCCGGCGTGCAGCGGATGACCGTCGTGAGCTCGCACCCGCGCGTGGAGCCCTTCCGGTTCGGCCCGTTCCACGCGCTCTGACCCTCAGCGTCGTCGCTCGGAGCGCCGTGCTGGCGGGCATTCCGGGCGATTCCGTCGACGAGCGGACCGCGCGCAGGCTGCGGGATCTGCAGCCCGGCTGCGGGACCTGCAGATCGCCGCAACACTCTGCAACCGAGTCTTCGTCGCCGGCGGACCCGCCGTGCACAGGTCTTCCGTGACGGGGCGAGGCGCTCCGCTCGGAGGTGAGCTTGGCGAACGGACGCGTGGTGTTGGCTCTCGGATTCATGGTGCTCGTGGGGCTCTTCGGCACGGTGACGGGCGGTGCGACGACCGTGATGAACCAGCTCCCCGCGCAGATGACCTGTGCGGAGGTCGGCCAGAACGGGCTCGGGCTGCGCACGGCGGTGGTGCTGACGCAGTGCGAGACGAACCCGATGCACACCTACGTCGTCGAGAATCGCCTCACGCACCGGCAGAAGGAGACCCTGTACGGGCTCACGCCGCTGGACGGGACCCCGGCCCCTCCGGTGTTCGTGCAGATCGACGAGGACGGCGGCGACTTCGACCCCGGTGCCACGTCCCACGTGCTGTACCGCGGGCTCTTCTCCACCTCCGACAACAGCGATCGGCTCCGGTCCGAGCTCGGCGCGGAGGCCACCGTCCTCTCGCCCACCAGCGACGGGCCGTTCGCGTTCGTCGTCGGACTGGGGCTGACCGTCCTCTGCTCCCTCGGGCTCCGCTCGCAGCTTCGCCGCCGATGAGCGCCCGGTGCGGATGTCGGGCGCCTGAGGTAGGGTCGGAAGCGGCTCGACCGAGGTGCCCATGTCCTTCTCCTTCCTGCTCGTGCTGCTCGCCTGCGGGCGCAGCGATGCCGTCCGGCTCACCCTCGTGAACGGCGACGCGGATCCGGTCCATCTCGTGGAGGCGGGCTTCGAGAACTTCGGTCCCAGCAACCGGGTCGAGCCGGGCGAGAGCCTGTCGATCGTGGTGGATGGCGGCACGGTCTCGATCGCCGCGGGCCGCAACGGCGCCGAGATCGCCCGGTCCGATCTCGATCTCTCGCCGCTGGAGGACGAAGAGGCCGCCGAGGACGAGTGCGACGCGGACGAGGTGCTCGTCGTGAAGGGAACCGCCCTCGCGACCTATGCGGGCTTCTCCGTCACGCTGACGGAGAAGGACACGTCCTACGACTGTGTGGAGGAGTGAGGTGAAGGCCATCTCCCCCTGGCTGGTCCTGGTCGCGCTCGCGGTCGGATGCAAGGGTTCCGAAGGTCCCGACGCAGACGCGGACGCGGACACCGACACCGACAGCGATGCCGACACCGACAGCGATGCCGACACCGACAGCGATGCCGACACCGACAGCGATGCCGACACCGACAGCGATGCCGACACGGACGCGGACACGGACACCGATGCGGACACGGACACCGACACGGACACCGATGCGGACACGGACACCGATGCGGACACCGACACCGACACGGGCGTCGTGGCGTGCGTGACTACGCAGATCACCGACAACGACGGCGACGGCATCCCGAGCTCGCAGCGGGTCACGACCGACATCGGCGTGAACCGCACCATCGAGCTCGACGACGACGGCGACGGCACGTTCGACCGGCGCATGGACATGGTCCTCGACGCGCCGGGCGGCATGTTCCTCTCCCGCACCGTCACGCGCCTGTCCGACAACGTCGTGCTGTCGACGATCACCACGAGTGTCGACGCCCAGGGCAACCGGCTCGACACGCTCACCGACAGCGATGCCGACGGGAACATCGACTCGAGCGTGCTGCGCACCTACCACCCCAACGGCGCGCTCGCGACGCAGGTGTTCGAGACCGACGCCGACGACGACGGCACCGTCGACTCGCGGCGCAACTTCGTCTACGACACCGACGGCCAGCCGACGCTCATCGAGAACGACGACGACAACGACGGAACGCCCGAGAGCCACGAGACGTACGCGTACACCGCCAGCGGCTACGTCCACCTGGAGTACGTGGCGGGCGTCCTGATCCGGGGCCAGCACCTCGAGTTCACCGCCACCGAGCTCATCGCCCTGTGGGAGCGCGACAACGACGGCGACGGCACGTACACGAGCCTCCAGGACGAGGTGTTCACGTACACGTTCACGGGCTGGGGCGACTACGCGCAGTGCCAGTACGACGGGTTCGGCAGCGCCCCCGACGGCACGGCCGACACGCAGGAGGACTTCGTCTACGACGCCCAGCAGAACCTGCTGACGCACACCACGACCCGGCTCTCCGACAACGTGGTGGTCGACCGCCAGACGTACACGTACGACGCGCAGGGCTATCTGCTCTCCCAGGAGGACGACCTCGACGGAGACGGCACGATCACGTCGGGCTTCGTGCGCACGGTCGACGCCGACGGGAACATCCTGACCGAGACCGAGATCCAGAACGGCATGCCGTCGCGCATCACGACCAGCACGTGGGTGAACGGCCTGCTCGCGACCCAGACCGTCGACGAGGATGGCGACGGGTCGATCGACTTCAGCTCGTCCACGACGTACGACGCGTTCGGTCGCTCGATCCACACCGAGTCCGACAGCGACGGCGACGGGACGATCGACGCCACGGGCGACACGACGTACTCCTGCGACCCGCTGCCCTGACGGGGTGGGGCGTGCGGGTTGCCACAGCATTCCGTGGGTTCCGACCCACGTAGATCGCCGGAAGTCCGCTTCGTAGCGCGATCGTCCTGGCACGGGTCGTGCAGTCGCCTGGGGGTCGGGAGGCCCCCATGCGATGGCTGCTCTTCGTCCCCGTGCTGCTCGCTGGCTGCAGAGGCGCGACCCGCCCGCCGCTCCCGGACGACTTCGGCACGCCGATCGCCACGGGCGTCGGACCGTCGGAAGGCGACTTCGAAGGCTGGGATCACGGGCATGTCGCCTGGTCGCCCGATGCCCGCGAGGTCTTCTTCTTCCAGCCGGAGTCGGGCACGCTCACCGCCATCCGGGCCGTCGACATCGAGACCGCCGCGACGCGGGAGGTGACCGGCGGGCTCGGGGTCGCGGGGATGCTCCGGGTGTCCCCGGTCGGGGGGGCGCTCTACTTCGGCACCCACGTGGATCCCGTGCAGAACCCCGGCGAGCCGACCGGCCTCTTCCGCGTCGCGCTGGACGGGGGGACCCCCGAGCACGTCGTCGATGACGCCTGGTCGGGCGGCTACGTGCTCTCGCCGGACGGCGCACAAGTGGCGTTCTCGAACGGGGGCTTCTACGACCTCGGGCTCGGGACGCACGAGGACATCGGCTTCGACGGGCGCCCGCTCCGCTTCGCGCCCGACGGTTCCCAGCTCGTGATCGCCTACGGCGGGGACCTGTTCTTCTTCGACGTCGACACGCGTGCATCCACCCCCTGGGCCGAGGTGAACCCGTACTTCAGCGCCGGGTTGGTCTGGGAGCCCGATCGGGTCGAGCTCGTGGAGATCGACCCGATCCCGGAGGCATCTCCCGACGCGGACGATGACCCCGGATTCCGCCTGGTCGTGCTCGACGGCGACGGGGGGACGCGCGCCGTCACCGCGGACGGGGATCTGCCCTACAGCCAGCTCACGACGGCGGCGCTGTCGCCCGATGGGAGCCAGGCGGCCGTGTGGTTCCGCGGCTGGTGCCTCGAGCCGAGCGCCAGCGGAGTCGCCTGCGACACGTACCAGTTCGTGCTCGTCCTCGTCGACGTGGCCTCGGGAGCGACCCGGACCATCGGGGCCCTCCAGACGGGCTCGCACGCGACGCCCTATCCGTTCGAGCCGTGGACGATGGCGTTCTCGCCCGACGGGAGCCACCTCGTCTTCGCCTGGGAGGACGCGCTCTACCTGAAGGCGGTCCCGTAGCGCTGCATCGCCGCGCGCAGGCGGTCGTGGGGGAGCCCGAACAGCGTGTTGCCGTCGCGGCCCACCATCGTCTCGGCGGCGACGAGGGCGTTGAGGATGGCCTCTTCCGTCGCCTCGACCACGGCCTCGAACACGAGGTCGATGTACACGTCGTGCAGGCGCGGCGCGACGACCCACGGATCGACGCGTCGATCCCACGCGGGACCGGGCCGGGGCACCCGCACGGACGGGGCGTTCGAGAAGGCGAGCAGCAGATCGCCCGAGCCGTGGCCGGCCACCGAGCCCGTGCGCGCGATGCCGAGCATGCCCCGGCGAGCGAGCCGCGCGAGCTGCCGGTCGGAGAGCGGGAGGTCGGTGCCGATGACGACGACGATGGAGCCCTCCTTCGCCTCCGGGCTGTTCCGGACGGGGAGGAGGTCGGTGACGTACCGGCCGACCGGCACCCCGTCGACGCGGAGCTGGTGCCGGCGGCCGTAGTTGCCCTGGACCAGCACGCCCACGGTGTGCGCGGTGCCCCCGACCTCCACGATCCGGGAGCTGGTGCCGATCCCGCCCTTGAGCTGGAACAGGGCCATGCCCGTGCCGCCGCCGACGTTGCCCTCGGCGATCGGACCGCCCGTCGCCGAATCGAGCGCGGCGTGGACGTGCGCCTCGCGGACGTGCTGGCCGGCGATGTCGTTCAGGAATCCGTCGTAGGTCTCGGCCACCACGGGGATCACGAAGTCGTCCGCCATCCCCTCGTTCGCGACGAGCCAGTCGACGGTGGCCCGGTGCGCGACCCCGACCGACAGGGTGTTCGTGAGGACGATCGGCGACTCGAGCAGCCCGTACTCGTCGATCTGCGACCGGCCGGTGATCTCGCCGGCGCCGTTGAGGATGCCGATGGCCGCGGGCACGGTGTCGCGGAACACGGAGCCCTCGTGGGGATGGATCGCGGTGACGCCCGTGCGCACGGGCCCTTCGCCGACGCGGAGCGCGCCGTGGCCCTCGACGAGCGTGGTGTGCCCGACGCGCACGCCGGGCACGTCGGTGAGGGCGTTCGCGGGGCCCGTGGGGAGCACGCCGATGGAGAAGCCGAGGTCGCGGAGTCGGGGCATCGGCGGATTGTACGCCTGCGGCAGGCTCGCGGCTGCCGGGCGAGCGACGCTGGCGTGGCCGGGGATCGTCGGGTAGCCTTACGCCCATGAATGCAAAGACTCCCCTGATCCTCGGTTTCGCGCTCCCCCTCTTCGTCGCCGGCTGCAAGGGCCAGAAGGTCGACACCGACGAGACGGATGCCGACACCGACACCGACACGGACACCGACGCCGACGCCGACGCCGACGTCGACACGGATGCCGATGCCGACACCGACGCGGATGCCGACACCGACGCGGATGCCGACACCGACACCGATCCGGCCGCCTGCGGCGACGGGACCCCGGCGGCCGACGTGCTCTGCTTCGGCGCGCCCGTGGTTCTCGACGGCGGTGCGCCGGGCGTGGCCATCGACATCGCCGACCTCGACGGCGGCGGGCCGGACGTGGTGTTCACCCGCGGCGACGGCAGCATCGCGTACCTGCCGCAGGCCCAGGCGCCGGCGACGCTGTACGTCGACAGCCTGGTGACGCCCAACGAAGACCTCGTGGCGGGGCATCTCGACAGCGGCACGGCGCCCGATCTGGCCTGTGGCTCCGCGGTGTTCGGGGGCACGGCGCCCCTGTTCGTCGACCCGCTGCAGTTCGGCGAGGGCGACGACGTGCTCGACGTGCACATCGCCCAGGTCGCGGGCTCCGGGGCGTCGCCCGATCTGCTCGTGATGACGAATTACAGCGACCGCATCACCATCACGACGGGCACCGACGGGGCGGGGTACGAGAGCACCACGGACTACGTCGATGCCGGTGAGTACGGCACGCTCGCGCAGACCGCCGTCGACCGCACCAGCATCGTGGCGACCGGCACGGCGAACCCCGGGATGCTCGTGACCATCCCGTCCTACGTCGAACTCGGCGCCACGACGTACGAGGCCGCCGCGCTCACGGCGCTCGAGGGCGACGGGCAGCGCGTCGTGGCCGGGCGTTTCGACGGCGACGCCTTCGACGACGTCGCGGTGATCGTGGCGGGGGATCGGGTCGACGTCCTGTTCAGCGACGGGGCCAACGGCTGGGTGTCGCAAGGGGCCACGGCCTACGTGAGCTACGCCGTGGGCAGCGGTCCCAACGACCTCGACGTGGGCGACCTCGACGGCGACGGCGACACCGACGTCGCGGTGGCGAACACGACCGACGGCACGGTGACGGTGCTCCTCAACGACGGCACCGGCGCGTTCGTGGCCCAGAGCCTCGCGCTCGCCGCGGGGTCCGAGCCGAACCGCATCACGGTGGGCGACCTGAACGGCGACGGTGTCGACGACATCGCGGTCACCACGAGGCTCCCGGACGACATCGCGGTCCTGTTCTCCAACCCCTGATGGCCCACCTCCTCGAGCTCGAAGGTCTGCTCGATCCCGGGCAGGCGGCGGCCATCGCCTCGCGGCTCGCGACGGCGCCTTTCGGGGACGGGCGCGCCACGGCCCACGGTCCCGCGCGCGGCGCCAAGCACAACGAGCAGCTCGACCGCGAGCACCCGGTGTCGCAGGAGCTCGGCGCGACCGTGCTCGCGGCGTTGTCGCAGAGCCCGGTGTTCCGCGCGGCGGCGATGCCGCACACGATCCTGCCGGTGTGCTTCGCGCGGTACCTCCCCGGGATGGAGTACGGCACCCACCTCGACCGGCCCGTGCTCGTCACGCCGGGGGGCCCCGTGCGCACCGACCTCAGCGTGACGGTGTGGCTGAACGGGCCCGATGCGTACGACGGCGGCGAGCTGGTGGTGAGCACACCCGGCGGCGAGCGCCGGCTGCGCGGGCGCGCCGGGGATGCCGTCGTGTACCCGTCCGACACGCTGCACCGGGTCACGCCGGTGACCCGCGGGGAGCGGCTCGTCGCGATCACGTGGCTCCAGAGCCTCGTCCCGTCCGCCGAGCAGCGCCAGATCCTGTTCGACCTCGCCATGCTCGCGACGCGTCTCGCCGCGATCGGTACCGAGGACGACGTGCTCGCGGCACACCACGTGCACCACCGGCTCACGCGGATGTGGTCGCGGTGAGCAGGGCCGGCGTCCTCCCGGCGGGCGCGTTGGCTGCGGGTCGGCGCCACTCGGTCGGCGTGCGCGCCGACGGCACCGTGGTGCTCGCGGGCGACCCGGAGGCTGGGCCCGGTGTGGCGTCGTGGCGGGGCGTGGTGGCCGTCGCGGCCGGCAACGTCCACGTGGCGGCGAACACGGGACGCTCGCACACGGTCGGGCTGACGAGCGACGGGACCGTGGTCGCAGCGGGCTGGAACGGCGACGGGCAGTGCGACGTGGGCGGATGGAGCGGGGTGGTCGCCGTGGCGGCGGGCTGGCGGCGCACACTCGGGCTCCGCGCCGCGGGCACGGTGCTGGCGACCGGCCGGACGGCAGAGGGGGCGTGCGCCGTCGGCGCGTGGAGGGACATCGTCGCCATCGCGTGCGGCGACTGGCACTCGGTCGGGCTGCGCGCGGACGGAACCGCGACCGCGGTGGGCAATGGCCGCCGTGGCCAGACGGACGTGGCCGGGTGGAACGCCTTGGTCGCGGTAGCGGCGGGCCACCTCCACACGGTCGGGCTGAGGCGGGATGGCCGGGTGGTCGCGGTGGGGGAGCCCGGCGCGTGCGCCGTGGGGCACTGGCGGGACGTGGTGGCCGTGGATGCCGGGAGCCGGCACACGGTGGGCGTCACGGCGTCGGGCAGGGTGCTGGCGGCCGGCCACGATCGGTACGGACAGTGCGACGTGAGCGGGTGGCGCGACATCGTCGCCGTCGCCGCGGGCGCCGCACACACCCTGGGGCTGACCGCGGGGGGGACGGTGGTGAGCGCGGGGGACGACGGGCATGGTCAGTGCCGGGTCCACGCGTGGAGCCGGATCGGCCCGCCGTTGCACGGACCGTAGGGCGGCGAGGTTAGACGGACCGGCGGGAGGCGCCGGTGCCCACCTGGGTGTTCGCGGACCTGAACGAGCGGGCGGACGGCCTGGAGGGGCTCGACGCGACCGCGGCCGTCGACGCGCTGCGCCGCGACGCCGTGGCCTCCTGGCTGCTCGACAACGTCGGCGCGTCGGGCGTGCTCCCGGCCGGGCTGACGGAGCCCATGGCCGACGTGGTACGCGCGCTGGCGCGGCTCGGCACGGGGGGGCCCATGCCGCGGCGGGTGATCGGCGACGCGATCGGCGGTGAGGTCGCGCCCCGGCACCTCGTCGCACGGCTCAAGGCGATCGAGGCCCACCTGGGCGAGGCCGGGCCCGTGCCGGGCGTCTATCCGGCGCTGCGGGTCGAGCTCCTCGCGCTGTACGCGGGCTCCGGGTGCGTGCGCGACGGCGACCGGTGGCGGCGGCGGGCGCGCACCACGCCGCACCACTACCTGCTCGGGGTGCGGCACCTGGACCGGGGCGCGTGGCGCTGGGGACTGCCCCGCCCCTACGAGCGACCGACGAACCTGGTCGCGCGCGCCGACGCCTTCCTCGGACGCCAGGCCGAGCTCGATGCCATCGAGGTGGGCTTCGCGCGGGGGCCGCTCGTGACGCTCGTGGGCCCGCCCGGCATCGGGAAGACCCGACTGGCGGAGCAGTACGGGCTGGGTCGCCACCCCGAGCACGCCGGGCTGGCCGGTGGGGTCTGGGCGGTGGAGGCCCACGATGCGCGACGTCCCGAAGACCTGCTGGCGCGCGTCGCGCGGAGCGTGGGGCTGGAGCCCGGTGACGGCCCGGTGACGAAGGCCGCCGACCGGCTGGGGCTGCAGATCGGACGTCGCGGGCGGGTGCTGCTGGTGCTCGACAACCTCGAGCAGCTGCTGCCCGCCGCGACCGAGGTGCTCGACGCGCTCCTCCGGGCGGCCCCGGGGCTGAGGATCCTCGCCACGAGCCGCGTGCGCACGGGTCATCCGGCGGAGTGGGCGATCGAGGTCCCGGAGCTGGGCCCGGACGCGGCCCTCGCCCTGCTGCGGGACCGCATGCCCGCCCGGGTCGAGCGGGAGCCGCAGGATGCCGCGGTGGTGCAGGTCCTGGGCGGTCGCCCGCTGTTCCTCGAGCTCGCCGCCACCCGCCGCGCGAGCCGTTCCGCCGCGGCGCTCCACGCCGAGCTGGTCGAGCGGGGCTTCGAGCCGCTCTCCCACGCGCCCGGCCCGCACGGGCGTCCCACGCTCGAAGCGACCCTGCGCTGGTCGTGGGACCTGCTCGACCCCGAGGCCCAGGCGACGCTCGCGGCGTGCAGCGTGTTCCGCGGCTCGTTCTCGGCCCCGGCGGCGCAGGCCGTCGTGGGGCTGGAGGGCGTGGCCGAACGCCTCGACCGGCTGTGCGAGTCGTACCTGCTGCGGCGGATGCCCGCGACCGAAGGCGCGCCCCGCTACCAGTTCCTCCCCGCGGTGCACGCGTTCGCAGAGGCCTGTCTCACCGACGGTGCCGCGCAGCGGGAGCGCCACGCGCGCTGGTTCGTCGGGTGGGCGCGCGACGTGCGCCGCCGCCGGCACACGCGCGACGATCTCCCGTTGTCCGCGGTGCTGGCCGAGGTGGGCAACCTCGAGGCGGCATGGGCGCACCTGCGCGAGCGGGATGCCATGGCTGCCGGTGAGGTCGCCCTCGTCCGGGTGGAGGGGCTGAGGGAGGTGGCCGCTGGCGACGAAATCCTCGCCGTGGTCGCCGAGAGCCTCGCGCTGGACGTGTCCGACTCCACCCGCGCGGGGCTGCTCCTGGCGCGGGCCGACATGGCCCTGCTGCGCCTGGACGAAGCGGGGTGCCTGCGCGACTGCGTCGAGGCCTTGCCGCTCGCCGAGGCCGCCGGGGATCCGCTCCAGCAGGCCGAGGCGCACGCGGCTTTCGCACGGCCCGCCCTCCGCAGCGTCGACCTCGCCACCCGCGAGTCCCACATCTTCCGCGCCCTCGCGCTGGCGGAGGCACACGGCCTCGTCGTGGTCGAGGCGATGGCCTGGTCGATGCTGGCCTACCTGCCGTATCCGGACCGGGACGAGGCGCTGGCGATCGAGCGACTGCGCCGTTCCGCCGAGCTTCTGGGCGCGCTCCCGGGGCCCACCAGCGCGATCCGCGCGTCCCAGTTCCGCGCGCTGGCGGCGTTCCGGGCCGGCGACGTCGACACCTCCATCGCACACGCGCGAATCGCGGTGGACATCGCCGCCGCGGCCTTCGGCACGCACAGCTTCCGGTACCACGACGCGCTGACCGTGCTCTCCCGCGGGCTCGTCCATGGCGGGCAGTACGAGGAGGCAGTCACGGTGCTGGAGGCGGCGGCGGCGGGCATGGACCGTCTGGGCCGGGCCGGGCGCGCCGTGAACAGCCGCTACAACCTCGTCCTCGCGCTCCTCGGGGTCGGGCGGCTCGCCGAGGCCAGGGCGGTCGGTGAGGCGGCCGTCGCGGTGTACCGGACCATGCGGCAGGTCGTCCAGATCCAGTGGCTGCTCGAGCTCGACTGCGTGATCGCGGGGCTCCAGGGGGATCCCGGCGCCGAAGACCGGCTCCACGCGCTCGCCGGGGGCGAGGGGCTCGCGGCCGATCCGGACCGGGCGCCTCGGTGCGCGCTCTACGCCCTGGTGTTCGACCGCCTCCGCGGCGCGCCGCTCGAAGCGCTCGACGCCCGGGCCGACGCGATCGGCGCCTTCGCGGCGGGGGCGAGCGCCCGGGTGGTGAAGGGCTGGCTCAGGCTCCCGGCTCGGTGAGCTCGGCGAGGATCTCGCGGACCGTGCGGACGGCGCGTCGGCTCGCGGCGGCTTCGATGCGGCCGGGGTTGCCGCCCAGGCGGTCGACCAGCGCGGCGAGGGACGCGGCATCGGCCGGGCCGCCATCGAGCGCCGTGCCGGGCGTCCGCAGGGCGAGGAGCCGCCTTGCGTCGTCGGTCGCGAGGGGCTCGACGGGCACCACGGCCTCGGACGGCGCGCCGAGCGGGGTGCGGTGCGTCACGAGCAGGCGGAGGCGGGGCGCGGCTGCGAGCCACGCTTCGAGGGTGGGCGCGACGCCCTCGTCCGCCGGATCGAGGACCAGGAGCGTGTCGCCCCGCGCGGCGAGGAGCCGTCCCACGCGTTCGACAGAGGCGCCGGGGGCCTCCAGCACGTCCGCCACGGCCTCGGCGAGCCCCTCGCCGCCGACGCCCCACACGCCTCCCGCGCCCGCCGCGTGCTCCCGGCGCGGTTCCGTGGCCCACGCGAGGGCCGCGCGGCTCTTCCCGATCCCCGCGGGCCCCACGAGGGTCACCCAGCGTGAGCCCGAGAACGCGTCCGAGATGCGAGAGAGCAGGCCCGCGCGGCCGATCAGCGGGTCCACACGGCGGCGGAGGTTCGTCGGTCTCCGGTAGGGCGCCGGAAGTCCCCAGGTCCACCCCGTCGGTCCCAGGTGGTCGACCGCCAGCCGGAAGAACTGGGTGACATTGGCGGATCGCGGGATCCAGACCCCCTCGGGACCCGCGGCACAGCTGGCCCCGGAGTGGACGACGAGCAGGTGGAGCCGGGTGGGCGGGAGCGCGTCCGGGAGCGGGGGCAGCTCGGTGAGCCGCCGTGCGATGGCCTGCAGCCGCACGACCAGGTTGCCCGCGCCGGTCGGCTTCTCGAGCGC
This sequence comes from Alphaproteobacteria bacterium, assembly GCA_020632875.1. Classification (GTDB taxonomy): domain Bacteria; phylum Myxococcota_A; class UBA796; order UBA796; genus JACKEQ01. The sequence goes on along the minus strand of JACKET010000029.1, from coordinate 4,365 downwards.
GGCCTCGATCCGCTCGCGTGCGACGGGGGCTTCGGCGTCGTCGACGGCGACCAGGGCCCGCAGGGCGTCCACCATCGCGTCGGTCGGCTGCAGCGGGCCACCCGCGATGGCGTCGAGGTTGTCGACCAGCCAGCCGCGGACGCCCGTTTCGACCTGCGCGAGGAGCGCCTCGGTCGCGTCGGTCCCGGCGAGGGGGTCGGGCTCCCACACGGCCGCCCGGACCCACCGGGGCGGAACGGGGCTGGCATCGCGGGAGGTCGGCACGGGGGAGTCCGGGAGGGCGGTACCCGGAGCGTACCAGCGGCGATGCCTGCTCGACCCCGCGGGCTTTCCCGAGGGCTTCTGACCTCGCCCGCACAGGCGTCTTGGCCCGCTCGCGAGTCGTCGGTACGCTCGGTGGCGAGCGTCCCCCCATGCATCGATCGACTGCCCCTGCCGAGAACGCGTGCCGCGTGGCGCGCACCCCAGCCGAGCGCGAGGCGATCTACCGCCACCGCTACGAGGTCTACGTGATGGAGCAGGGCCGGCGGAGCGCGCCAGGCGTGGACCACGCGCGTCGCCGCCTCGCCGTGCCCGAAGACGAGGCGCCGGGCACCACGCTCTACTACATGGGCGATCCGTCGCAGGTGAAGGGGAGCCTGCGGATGCGGACCTGGCGGTCGGGCGAGCGACCGCTCCCGCTCACCGAGACGTACCGGTGCGACCTGCTGCCCGAGCTCGATGCGATGCCCGGGATGGAGCTGACCGCGCTGATGCTGAGCAAGGAGATCCGCGGCGGTCGGGGCTTCCTCTCGCTGGTCGTCCAGGCGGCGTCGGATGCGGTGCGCGAGGTCGGCGCGGCGTACCTGCTGGCGGACTGCGCGCCGAACCTCCTCAAGCTGTACCTGCGGCTGGGGCTCCGTCCGTATGGGGCTTCTCCCGTGAAGAGCTACCGGGGCGTGCTGCTGCCGCTCGTCGCCATCGCGGGGGACGTGGCGCACCTGCGGGCGCTGCGGAGCCCGCTGCTGCCCGTCATCGAGCAGGGCCTGGCGTCGGGGGCCATCGCGGACTGGCCGATCGACACGCTGCTCGCCCGCATCGCCGCCGCCGAGGGCGTGGAGACCGATCTGGCGCGGGTCCGTGCGGATCTGGACGCGGTGGCCGGGCTGCCGTCGGAGCGGTTCCTCAGCCGCCTGTCGGACGCCACGCGCACGCTCCTGGCCCAGCAGTGCGTGGTGGTGTCGGTCGACGCGGGCACGACGATGCTCGCGGAGGGCATCGTCGATCGCGACCTGTACGTGCTGCTGGAGGGGGTGGTCGAGGTCCGCCGCGACGGGCGCGTGGTCCGCACGATGGGGCCGGGCGAGCTCCTGGGCGAGGTCGCGTTCCTCGGGGACGCCGGTGCGCGCTCCGCGTCGGTGGTCACGGTCGACGTCGTGCGGACGCTGATCCTGCGGTACGGCTTCTTCCAGCGGCTGCGGAAGACCGATCCGGACGAGGCGCTCGAGGTGCTCGCGGCGCTGGGAGCCGTCCTGGCCGAGCGCGCCGCGACGTAGCGAACGGGGGCCGCCGGTATCATCTCCGCGTCGGGAGGAGAGCCGATGTGGTGGATGTCCCTGGCATTGGCCCGGTGCGTGGAGCTGGATGGCGGTCACGGGTGCCGCCAGGACCTGGCGGGATGGCGGGTGCTCGATCTGCACGGGACCGACGCCGCGATCGGAGGGGCGTACGGCGAGCTGCTGCGGGACGAGCTCCTCGGTGACTGGGTGCCGATGATCGAGGAGATGCACTTCGGGCGGATGCCCGTCGTGTTCCGGAAGCTCCTCGCGCGACACCGCGGGCACTTCCCGGACTACTTCGACTCCCGTGCCCGCGAGCGCGCCGCGGGCCTCGAAGCTGCGCTCGCGCTCGAGGGCGGGACCATCGAGCGGTATGCGTGGCTCGCCGACCTGGCGTCCATCGGCCCGGCGCTCCAGCTCGCGCTCGGGCGGACGGTCCAGGTCGATCCGGTGACGGGCTCGGTGGGGAACCGATGCACGTCGGTCGTGGCGCGCGACGGTGACCACACCCTCCTCGCCCGCAACCTGGACTTCTGGGGGATGGGGTACTGGCAGCCCCACGCCACCCTGACCTTCGTCGAGCCCCTCGACGCCGAGGGAGAGGCGGATGGCTATCGCTACGCCCAGGTGGGCACGGTGGGCGAGGTCTTCGCGGGCTCGAGCGGGCTGAACGAGCGGGGGCTCGCGGTGACCTCGCACCTCCACATCACCCGCGACGCCGCGCTCGTCTTCGGCCGTCCCCGCATGAAGAGCAGCGCGCTGCTCTGGGAGGGGCTGACCGGCAGCCACCCTCGCGGCGGGACCGCCATCTACGTGTTGTTCGAGCGACTCCTGCGCGATGCGGCGACGGTCGACGAGGCCATCGCGATCCTCGAGGCGACGCAGCCCGTGGGTGCGTGGAGCTTCGTGCTCGCCGATCCGTCGGGCGACCGGGCCGTGGTGGGCCGGAGCTACAGCGACATCCACGTCGCCCGCGGCCACTCGGTGAACACGAACTTCTACCTCGACGATGCGATGCACGCGCGCGAGCTGCACCCGGCCCGCGGCCCGCTCGAAGGGGCGCGGCTGCGCTACGCCCGTGCCGAGGAGCTGCGGGGCGACGGCGAGCTGACCGTGGCCCAGGCGGCGGAGCTGCTGCGCGACCGCTGGGACGCGGCGGTGGGAGAGTCACGCACACTCAGCGCCAACTCGGTGCTCTCGGCGGACACGTCGCAGTCGGTCGTGCTCGAGCTGTCTCCGGACGGTGCCCACGTGCTGTGGCTCGCCGACCCCCACGCCGACGGGTTCACCCCCGCCGCGCTGGCCGGCTTCACGGCGTTCCCGTTCGCCGACGGGTTCGCACCGGGCCGCAGCCGCGGGGCGCAGATCCCGGCGCCGCCTGTCGCGGACGCCGAGCCGATGGCCGTCTACCTCCAGGCGCTGCACCAGCACACCGACCTGCACGAGCCCGGGCGTGCCGCCGCGACGTTGCGGGGGATGGACGCGGAGGATCCGGGCCTTCGGCTCATGTCGGCCTGGGCGAGCGCGTCGACCGGCGACCTGCACGCGGCGCACGCGGAGCTGGAGCGCGTCGACCGCGCGTGTCTGTCGGAGCACCATCGCGTGCTGGCGGGCTGGCTCGAAGGAGAGATCGCGGCCCGGACGGGTCGTGTGGAGGAGGCCGTGCGGATCTGGTCGGAGACCCGCGACGGGCTGGATGGCGTCGACCCCCCATCGTGCCGGGACCTCGACGAGATGCTGCGCGTTGTGCTCCAGGACCGGCTCGACGGCGGCTGGAAGAAGGTGGACCTGCCGTTCCCCGACCTCAAGTTCCAGGACGTGATCGAGCTGCGGCTCGGGCGCTGAGTCGAGCGGGCGTCAGAAGCGCCACGCGAGGCCTACGGTCGGGCCGATGTTCTCGAGGGTAGCGCCCCGCTCGATCGAGTCCACGAGCGCGAACGGCTGGGTGCGCAGGCCCGCCGAGACCACGAGGTTCCCGCGCTGGTACGAGACGAGGGCGGGCACCTCGGTCGCCGCGACGAGCACGCCCGCTTCGCCGCCGGTGACGGCGAGCGGGAGGAGCACGGCGGCCGTGTACGACGGGCCCGCCGTGGCCACGCCGGTCCGTAGCGACCAGTGGTCCGACAGGCGGCGCTCGAACACGACGCCGACCTTGGCGACGGGCGCGAACGTCCCCTCGGTGCCGATGCGGCCGCCGGTGAAGCTGTTGCGGAGGCCGAACGAGAAGCCGACTCCCCGCTTCACCCAGCTGTACTCGAGGGTGGTCTCGCGCCCCGTCTGGTGGAGCGCGACCTGGTTGGGGGCGAGGGGGGCGGCGAGCGCCGAAGTGAGAGCGATGAGCATCCGGACCTCCGATGCGCCCTCATCTCCCGGCAGCCCGGATGGGGCGCTTACCGGTGGTTTCACGGCCATCTCGGCTCGACGGTCGCGAGAACCGGGTCGGAGGATCTCCGGACGCATGCTATGCCTGTGGATTCGGAGATCGGATGCCCTCCATCCTCTTTCTCATCCTGGCCTGTACGCGACAGCCGACGGACCCTCCCGCCGAATCCGACACGGACACGGACTCCGATACGGACTCGGATACCGACGCCGACTCGGATACCGACTCGGACTCGGACTCGGACTCGGACGCCGACGCGGACTCAGACGCCGACTCGGACTCGGACACCGATTCGGACACCGACACCGACACCGATTCGGACACCGACACCGACACGGATTCGGACACCGACACCGACACGGATTTGGACACCGACACCGACACGGATTCGGACACCGACACGGATTCGGACACCGACACCGACACCGACACGGATTCGGACAC
>JACKET010000028.1 GCA_020632875.1 Alphaproteobacteria bacterium | reverse complement strand
TGCTCGCCGCTCGTCTCGCGGCCGCGGGGCTCGACGTCGTCGTGCTCGAGGAGGGCGGGTACTACCGCCGGCAGGACTTCGCGAAGCCCGACGAGCGCTGGAGCTACCCGCAGCTCTACCAGGAGCGCGGCGGCCGCACGACGAACGACCTCGGCATCACGATCCTGCAGGGGCGCGCCGTGGGCGGAACCACCGTGGTGAACTGGACCACCTGCTTCCGCACGCCCGACCGCATCCTCGCGCACTGGCGCGACGCCCACGGGCTCTCGCTCGACCCCGAGACGCTTCGCCCGCACTTCGAGGCCGTCGAGGCGCGCCTCGGCATCCACCCGTGGCCCGTGCCGCCGAACGCCAACAACGACGTGCTGCGGCGCGGCTGCGAGGCGCTGGGCTGGGAGCACGACGTGCTCCGGCGCAACGTGCGCGGGTGCGCGAACTCCGGGTTCTGCGGGCTCGGGTGCCCCGTCGACGCGAAGCAGGCGATGCACCTCACGTACCTGGCCGACGCCGTGGCCGATGGAGCCACCGTGTACGCGGACGTCCGCGCCGATCGGCTCGAGGTCGCGGGCGGGCGCGTCACGGCCGTGCACGGCGTCGTGATGCGGCGCGACGCCGATCGTCCGACGAGCACGCGCGTCACCATCCGCCCCAAGGTCACGGTGAGCAGCGCGGGGGCCATCAACGGCCCGGCGCTCTTCCTGCGCAGCGGGCTCGACGGCGGCGGCAGGGTGGGGAGGCGAACCTTCATCCACCCCGTCATCGCGGTGCTCGCCGAGTACGCGCAGCGGATCGACCCGTACTTCGGGGCTCCGCAGAGCGTCAGCTCGCACGAGCACGTCGATCGCGGCACCGAGCAGTACGGGTTCTTCCTCGAGGCGGCGCCCATGCAGCCCATGCTGGCGGCCTCGGCGGGGTGGGGGTTCGGCGCAGAGCTCGACGCGCTGATGCACCGGCTGCCGCACCTCGCGGTGGTCATCGCGCTGCACGTCGACGGCCTGCTCGCCGGCGACGAAGGCGGCACGGTCGGCCTGAAGCCCGATGGCCGCGTGGAGGTCGCGTACCCCGTCAGCCCGCGTCTCGAGGCCGCGATGCGCGATTCCCACGTGGCTGCGGCGCGGGTGCACCTCGCGGCGGGGGCCGAGGTGGTGCGCACGACGCATCCGTCGTCCGTCACCCTCGCGTCCGAAGCCGATCTGCCGAAGCTCGACGCCGCGCGCTACGGCACGCACCGCCACGGGATCTTCACGGCGCACCAGATGGGCGGCCTGTGCATGGGCGCCGACCCGGCGCGCCATCCGGTCGACACCGACCTTCGGTTCCGCGGCGTCGACGGGCTGTTCGTCGTCGACGGCTCCGTGCTGCCCACCGCCCTCGGCGTGAATCCCTCCGAGACCATCTACGGCCTCGCGCACCACGCCGCCGACACGGTGCGCTCCGCCGTCTGACGCTTCAGATCCGCCCGCCGAGCCGACGCGCGAGCAGGAACGCGAGCTCGAGGCTCTGTGCGTAGTTCAGCCGCGGGTCGCAGTACGTCTCGTACGCGCGCGACAGGTCGGCCTCGCCGAGCCCCTGGGGCCCGCCCGTGCACTCCGTCACGTCGTCGCCGGTGAGCTCGAAGTGCACGCCGCCGAGCCGCCGTCCGCGCGCCTCGTGGATCTCGAGCGCGACCCGCAGCTCCGCGAGCACGTCGTCCATCGACCGCGTCTTCAGGCCGCTCGCGGTGGTCGTCGTGTTGCCGTGCATCGGGTCGCACGACCACACCACGGTACGCCCGGTCGCCGCGACGGCGTCGACCAGCGGCGGCAGCCCGGCTGCGATGGCCTTCGCGCCGAACCGCGAGATGAGCGTGATCCGGCCGGGGGTGTCGTCGGGATCGAGCCGATCGAGCAGCGCGACCAGGTCCGGGGGCGACATCCCCGGCCCGACCTTCACGCCGATCGGGTTCGCGAGGCCCCGCATGTACTCGACGTGCGCCCCGTCGAGCTGGCGCGTGCGGTTCCCGATCCACAGGAAGTGCGCGCCGAGGTTGTACCAGCGCCCGTCGATCTCGACGGTGTGCGCCTCCTCCCAGGCGAGCAGCAGCCCCTCGTGGCTCGTGAACAGGTCGACGTTGCGCAGCGCGTCGCCCCCCTTCACGCCCGTCGCGTCGACGAAGTCCAGCGCGTCGACCATGCGCTCGACGATGGCCTCGTACTCCGGGACGCGCGCCGACCCCCCGAACGACCCCAGATCCCAGCGGCGGGGGTGGTGCAGATCCGCGAAACCCCCGTCCAGCAGGGCCCGGATGTAGTTGAGCGTCGCGGCGGAGTGATAGGTCGCGGTGACCATGCGCTCGGGATCCGGCGTGCGGCGCGACGGGTCGATGCCGTTCACGTGCTCGCCGCGGTACGACGACACCTCGATGCCGTCGACGATCTCGGTCGGATTCGACCGCGGCTTCGCGTACTGCCCGGCGATCCGGCCGATCCGCACGACCGGGATACGGGCCCCCCAGGTGAGCACCAGGCTCATCTGGAGGAGGATCTTCAGCTTCCGCTCGATCGGGCTGCGCGCGCAGTCCTCGAACCGCTCGGCACAGTCGCCACCCTGGAGCACGAAGGCCTCGCCCCGCCCGGCCCGGCCGAGCTTCTCGCGCAGGGCGTCGACCTCGGAGGGCGCCACCAGGGGAGGGAGGGCCCGCACCCGCTCGAGGGCCGCTTCGAGCGCGCCCGCGTCGGGGTATTCGGGCTGCTGCTCGATCGGGCGGCTGCGCCAGGAGTCCGGAGTCCACGACATCTGCGGGGGGTATCCGGATAGACCACTGCATGCTCGCACTGCTCGCCTCCGCCCTCGCCGCTCCTCCGTACGCCGACCTCGCCGAGCTCGCCTGGCGCCAGGACCGCGTCGGCCGCGCCGCCGCCGACATCGACGTGCGCACCGACGTGCTCGGGTGGCCCGCCGGGGCCCGGGTGCGCGTGACCCCCGTGGTCGACGGGCTCGTGGTCGACGGCGCCGACGACGTGGTGGCGCTCGACCCCGAAGGCCGCGTGCGCCGCATCGTGGGTCCACGGGTCGCGCTGCACGCCCCAGCGCGCGGAACGCTCGGTGCCGACGATGCCATCGCGGCCCTCGCGCCCATCGCCGCGAGCCGGGGCCAGCTGTGGCCGCCCCGCGCCGAGCCCCGCCTGCTCGCGATCGATGGCGCGCTCCGGCACGTCTGGCGCGTCGACCACGCGACCTCCGACCCGCCCACCACCTGGGTCAGCTGGGTCGATGCGACGACGGGCGTCGTGCTGCGCACCGACCAGACCAGCGCCGCGACCGAGGGCTGGGTCTACGGCGTCTCGCCGCCCTTCGGCCCACCCGAGCCGCTCGATCTCGCCTACCTCACGAGCGACGCGACGCTCACCGGGATCTACTCCGACGCCTACAGCTGCACCGACTGGACCCTCTCCGAAGCCCTGTTCGCGGTGAACACCTGCGACGCCGTCACGCGGTACGCCTGGCCCGTCGACGGCGGTTATCCGTACGCTCCGCACCCGGGCACGAGCCGCGACCCCTTCGCCGAGGTCAACCTCTACCACCACGTCTCCGAGGTCGCGTCGTTCTTCGACGAGCGCTACGGCCTGCGCCCGCCCGCCCCGATCCGCACCATCGCCAACTTCCCGATGGCCAACGCGTTCTACGGCGACTTCGACGGCGACGGCGTGGGCGACCTGTCGTTCGGCTTCACCGACGACGTGCAGTTCGCGTACGACGCGGATGTCGTCTACCACGAGTTCGGGCACTGGGTGGTCGGGCGCATCGCGAACATCCCGTCGCTCGGGGCCGACGAGCTCGGCCTCCAGTGGGCGGGCGGCTCGCTGAACGAAGGGGCCGCCGACGTGTTCAGCATGCTCCTCACCGGCGACCCGGACGTGGGGGAGTACACCGGATCCGCTTTCCGCGACGGGCCCATCCGCGCGCTCGAGGCCGATCGGACCTGTCCCCAGGGCCTCGCCGGAGAGGTGCACCGCGACGGCGAGATGCTCGGCGCCCTGGGCTGGAACCTCATCGAGGCCGTCGGCTGGGAGGTCACCTCCGACCTCTTCTTCGGCGCGGTGTCGATGTGGGGTCCGGACGTGTCGTGGAAGAAGGCGGGGGAGTCGCTCCTCGACAGCGCCTCCGACCTCGAGGACGCGGGCGTCGTCGATGCTGCGACCGCGTCGCGGATCCGCGAGATCGTCGACGCGTCGGGGCTCCCGGACTGCTCCCGCATCATCCCGCTCGTCCCGGACGAGCCCGTCGAGGCCTTCGTGCTCTCCGCGGGCCTCGAGGGCGACCTGTTCCGCATCCCCGGCGGGGCGCAGATGTCCATCGACGTGCCGCAGGGCGCCGACCGGCTCACCATCGACGTGTCCGGCTTCACGGGCGTCGACGACGGGCTCGCCTGGTCGCTGTACGTGCGGAAGGGCGAGCCCGTGCGCATGGCGCCCACCGAGCTCGCGGCGTTCGGCCTGGGCTTCGCGGTGGCCCAGGAATGGGACTGGCTCGTCGACGGCGAGGGCGCCGCCGCGCACATCGCGTTCGACGCGACGTCCGATCCGCCGCTCGAGCCGGGAGCGACGTACTACATCGCCGTGGCGGGCCGCGACGCCGGGCCCATCGAGCTCTTCGACTTCACGCTCGGCCGCCTGTACGTCGATGCCGCGCCGTTCACGTTCGAAGCGCAGCCGCGCGGTTGCAGCGCGGTGGGTGCGCCGTCCGCGGTGCTGGGGCTGCTCCCGGTCGCCGGGCTCGCGATGCGCCGCCGTTCGCGACCCCAAAGGGCCTCCGTCGCTGTAGAGTGAGCGCGGAGGACTCATGCGCCTGATCGCAATCCTGGTCGCGCTCGTCGGATGCAAGAAAGACGGCGTCGTCGTCACGGACTCGGACGAAGAGACCGGCACGCCCGTCGCTCCGGGTGACGTGGGCGATCCGTGCCAGGAGAACGACGACTGCTTCGGCGAGCTCGTCTGCTCGAACGCGCTGCTGTGCGCCCAGCCCAACGCGCCGGGCACGACGCCCTTCGGCGAGGACTGCTTCACCACCTCCGAGTGCCAGGCCGGCCTCGTGTGCGACCACGGCGAGACGTGCGCTGCGGCGGGGGGGCCCGGCACGTCGGGCATCGGCCAGGCCTGTACGACGGCCGACGACTGCCAGTCGGCCCTGTCCTGCTACGAAGACGTGTGCATCGGCTTCGAGATGCCGCGGTGGGAGGGGATCGAGTGTCCCGGCTCCGATCCGCCGTTCCGCGTGCACTTCGAGGTCCCCCGAGGGCCCGCGGGGCACCTCGACTACTTCCGGCTCCCGTTCCCCAACGACATCCGGGTGTCGGGCGGCACGGTCGACATCGCCGAGTACCCGGTCTCCGGCTTCGGGTTCCTCGGGTCGGGCGACATCTCGGCGGGCATCGTCGCGTCGTACGGTACGGCGTTCCCGGGCTTCGGTCCGAACCAGCCGGTCATCCTCCGCACCGCGACGTACCCCACGTTCGACACCGTGCTCGTGGGCCTGCCCGGCGAGGGCAGCGTTTCGCTCGTCGACATCACCGAGGGCACGCCGCAGTACGGCACGCGTCACCCGACCGGATGGAAGGTCACCTCCGGCGTCCCCTACATGTGCGACCCCTGGGTCTCGCTCTACCCCTCGGTCGGGCGTCCGTTCCTCGCGAACCACACGTACGCGGCCGTCATCACGACCGACCTGCTCGGCGATTCCGGCGTCGTTCCCGTGCAAGACCCCGACTTCGCGGCGATGCTCGGGGGCCCACCCTCCGATTCGGCGCTCTCGTCGGCCTACGCGGCCTATGCGCCGTTCCGCTCGTGGCTGACCTCGGCCGGCATCCAGCCCTCGAGCATCGCGGGGGCGGCGGTGTTCACCATCATGGATCCGTCCCTCTCGGCCACGCGCATCCGCGACGTGGTGCGCGGCTCGGCGGCTCCGGTCGCGTCCCAGGTCGTCGAGTGCACGACGCTCCCCGGCCCGCACGCCGACCCGACCGACGCCACGCGCGGCTGCTTCGGTGAGTCCACCGACTTCCACGAGATCCAGGGCACGCTCGGCGTCCCGCACTTCCAGATTGGCACGGCGCCGTTCAAGACGCCCGATCGCGGTGGCTCGGCCGACTGGAGCACGGGGCAGCCCGCCATCCAGTCCACCGCGTCGGTCACGTTCTCCGTCACGGTGCCGCGCGGCACGCCTCCCGCGGGCGGCTGGCCGGTCGTGCTGTTCGCCCACGACCACGCCGGGAACTACCGGTCGTTCGTCGAAGACGGCCTCGCCGCCGAGCTCACCGACGTCCTGCTCGACAACGGTACGCACGTCGGGTTCGCGGTCGTGTCGATCGACACGTGGATGACCGGGCCCCGACGCGGCGCCGAGGATGCCGCGTGGCTCGCGGTCGACCCGGCGGGGTGGGAGCCCACGGTCCTCTACAACAGTCCGCTCAACCCGATGGCCGCGCGCGACAACCTCACGCAGTCCGCCGCGGACTGGTTCCAGGTGGTGCGGTACCTCGAGACCCAGCCGTGGTCCGACGCCGTCGCGTCGCCCACCGGCGAAGCCACGCCGCTCGACCTCACGCACGTGTACTTCGTGGGGCACGGCATCGGCGGGGCGGCGGGGCCCATGGTGGTGTCGCGCGAAGACGCCGTCAACGCGGGGGTCTTCGCGAGCACCGGGGCCTTCTGGAGCAGCATCGTGGCCGACACGACCGCGCCCGTCGCGCTCGCCGGCTACCTCGCTCCCGCGCTGGGCGACAGCCGCGTCGACCGGTTCCAGCCGCTGCTCGCGCTCGGGCAGGGCATCGTCGACCGCACCGACCCGCTGAACCAGGCGCGCTTCATCCACGCCGACGTGGCGGTCCCCGACAAGCACGTGCTGCAGGTCGTGTCGTACGGCGATCCGTGGGCGCCCGACGAAGCGCAGTACGCCCTCGCGCGCGGCCTCGTCACCACGCAGGTCGTGCAGTCCGGCCAGGTGCCGCTCGACAACATCGACCAGGTGTCGGCGCCGGTCACGTCGAACATCGGCGCGGCCACGGCGGTCACGGTCGTGAACAGCGGCGCCGATCCGCACCGGCTGCTCTTCGACGACGTGCGCACGCGCGTGCAGGTGCGCGAGTTCCTCGGAACGGCCGTGCGCGACGGCACGCCGACGGTCCCGCTAGTCCCCTGAGGGCGCGCAGGCCTTCCACGTGGCCGGCCAGGCCTCGGCCTTCGCGGCCGTGGCGTCGAGACCGGCGGCCCGCAGGCGACCCGCGAGATCGGGCGGCGTGGCGGGCACCTCGCACAGGCAGCCCGCGAAGGCCTCGGTGAGCGCGCGGTCGAGCTCGGCTTCGAGCGTGGCCTTCATGCACATCGGGGCCTTCGAGAGCGTCGGGAGGCGGATGAGCCACCGGTCGACCCGCACGGGGTCGACGCAGCCCGTGGGGAACGTGCCACCCACCGTGATGACGCCGGGCGCGGCCGGGGATTCGCCGAGCGCGATGGCGAGCTCGCGGTAGTCGGCCCGGATGCCGGTCGACGTGAGGACGAGCCCGGGAGCGTCGTGCTCGACGGCGGCCCAGTCGAGCTCGCCGTTCACGACGGCCGCATCGACCTTCGGCGCGAGCGCGAGGGCCCGGTCGAGCGCGTCGCACGCGGCGGCCTCGTCGGTGGCGGCGCGGCTCATGGCGCGCCTCAGGGCGAGCATGTCGGCGGCCCAGGGGTTCGCGGCCTCCGCCGGCTCCGGCGCGGCGGGCGGCGGGGCAGGGGCCTCGGACGAGCAGGCCGCCACGAGCAGCACGAGCATCACGGATCTCCCATGCACAGGATGAACGACAGGGCGAACGACGCCAGGCCGACGCCGGCGAGCAGGGCGAAGAACCATATCGGGATGCCGGCGGCCGGAACGGGCGTGGCACGCGACGGTCGGTCGACCAGCTCGGGGGTGCGCGCCGCTCCCGCCCCGCGGATCTCGACCCGCGGGAGCCGCATGGGCGGTGGGTTGGCGGTGACACGGTCGGGGTGTGCGGCGCCATCCACGAGGTGCGTGGCGCCTTCGGTCAGCATCCGGACCACCGCCGCGGCGTCTTCCGGCCGATCGGCCGGATCCTTCGCGAGCAGCGCGATGACGAGGTCGTCGAGCCACGGCGGCACGCCCGACGCGTGCTGGCTGGGCGAGGGGACCGCCTCGCCGACGTGCGCCGCCATCACCTTCATCGACGGGCCCGTGTACGGCGGGCGCCCCGTGATGCACCGGAACAGCAGGCACCCCACGGCGTAGAGGTCGCTCTTCGCGTCGGTGGGCTTCCCGAGCAGGTACTGCGGCGAGAGCCACGCGGCCCCGTCGGTGTAGAGCAGGCCCGTGCTCGACATCGGGTCGCCGCCTTCGAGCATGCGCCCGAGCGCCCAGTCGTCGACGCGCGTCTGGCCGGGCGGCTCGTTCCGCCGGACCAGCCGGATGACGTGGGGCGACAGGCCCCCGTGCACGAGGCCCAGCGCGTGCGCGTCGGCCAGCGCCCGCGCCACGTCGGTCATCCACGACACCGCCGTCGAGAGCAGCACGGCCTCGTCGAGCGCGTCGGCCAGCGGGGCGCTCGACTCCCACTCGGTCACCCGGTAGCCCCAGCCCTCCTGCACGCCCCAGGTGTGCACGTGGACGGCGGTGGGCGCGGTGAGGCGGGAGGCGAGCTCGCTGGTCTGCAGGAAGTGGTCGGCGTGATCCCGCATCAGGTCGGGGCGCACGAGGCGCACGGCGACCTGCTTCCGGGTCTCGCGATCCCGCGCCACGAACGACCGCCCCAGCGCGTTCTCCGCGACGAGTCGGGAGATCCGGAACCGGTCGTCGAGGATCGTGCCGACTTGGGGGCCGTCTTCCGCCATGCACGAGTTCTACTGCATGGCGTCGCGATCTTCGATGCTAGGCTCCGGGGATGTCGGACCCGAACCGCACCCAGATGCTCGACATGCTGCCCCCGCCCGACAACAGCGGGCGCCGGATGGTGGCCGTGTCGTGTGGCCTCATCGTGCTCGTCACCGTCGCCTGGACGGCGGTGTGCGCGGGGCTCATCTCGTCCCTCTCGTTCCTCGCCGATCCCGTGCTCACGACGTTCAGCGCCGTGGCCGCCGTGGCGCTCGCGGTGCCCTACGGCCTCGTGATCCTGTGGATCGACCGGCACGAGCGCGAGCCTCCGCTGCTGCTGGCCTCCGCGTTCCTGTGGGGCGCGGTGATCGCGACGATGATCTCGCTCATCTTCAACATGTCGTTCCAGGCCGTCATGGGCGGGCTCGGCGCAGACGAGGCGTCCGCGGCCCAGCTCACGGCGAGCTTCTCGGCCCCGTTCGTCGAAGAGCTGTCGAAGGCCACGGCGATGGTGGCGCTCTACGCGATGTTCCGGCACCACCTCGACAACGTGCTCGACGGCGTGGTGTACGGCGCGCTGGTGGGCCTCGGCTTCGCCGTGTTCGAGAACTTCATCTACTACGTGAACACGGGCAATCTGGGCGGGGCCATCGGGCTCGTCTGCGTGCGGGGCGTCATCACGTCGCCCGGCAGCCACGCCTGCTTCACCGCGATCAGCGGCGTGGCGTTCGGCCTGTTCCGGGTGCGCCGTGCGGGTGCGCTGCGGTGGGCGATCCCTCCCGCGGGCGTCGCGCTCGCGATGTTCGTCCACTTCTCGTGGAACACGTTCACGCAGCTCTTCCTCACCGACAACGGCCTGCTCAACCTCTTCGTCGGGCTCCCGGCGGCGGTGCTGGTCATCCAGATCCCGTTCGTGCTCCTCGTCGTCATCGTCAGCACGCTGGCGCTGTGGCACGAGCGGTCCCTGATCACCCGCTACCTCTCGAGCGAGAAGCCGCCGGTCCTGCTCCCGAACGACATCGAGAGCCTCGTCCCCGCGCGGCGGCGCACGCTCAAGTCGCTCCGGCTCGTGCTGTCGGGCGACATCGGGGGTTGGTGGCGCTTCCGCAAGCGCTGCGACGCCCTCGTCGAGCTGGCGTTCGAGAAGTGGCACATGGATGCCGAGGCCAGCCTCGGCGACGAAGGGGCCCGCACCCATGCGACGCGCGTGATGGAGCTCCGCAAGGAGCTCACCGCGATGGGGGCGCCTCCGGCTTGATGCCGAGGCCCTGCGCGCCCTCGACGCGCTGGAGGGCCGCGGTGAGCGCCTCGGTGGGGCCGTTCGTGCGGACGTGCAGCGAGTAGCGCGGCACGGTGCCGGCATCGGCGGGCACGGGGATGGAGGGATCGCCAGGGGCGACGCGCGCGACCTCGCCGAGTGTCACCGCCGGCTTCGCGGGGATCGGTTGCGGAGCCGGCACCTCGCTCTGGCCGGGCTCGGTGGACCCCTCGGGTGTCGCGGGCCCGGCGGAGCCTTCGGGCGGAGGGCCCCCGGGCGTGTTCGGGGAGCCCTCGGGCGCGACGGGGGAGCCCTCGGGCGCGACGGGCGAGCCCTCGGGCGTCTCGGGCGGCGGCGGCGCGGGGGCGGGGATCTCGGGTGTGGCGTCGACCACCACGACCGCGGCCACGGCAGGGGCGGAGACGCCCGGCGACACGGCGAGCTCGTCGGCCGAGAACACGACCTGGGCATCGGGGAGGGCGGCGCGCACGCGCTCGGCGAGCCCCACCATCGTGAGCCCGCGGCTGCTCATCGCGTCGACGTTGGGACGGACGACGACCCATGGCGTGTCGGGGCCCTTCACGTCGACCGCGAGCACCCCGTCGGCCTCGTACAGCGCATCGCGGATGCGGGACGCGGTGTCGGACCACGAGGCCGCCGCCCAGCCGCCGCCCCGCGCCGCGAGCACGACGACGCGCTCGCCGAGGGGCGGCTCTGGAGCCGTGGCCTGCGTGACGGGGGCGTCCTTCACGGGCTTCACGAAGACCTTCACGCTGCTGCCGTCGACGTCGAACGTCTCGTCGCCCACCTTGTACCGGCCGATCGGGAGGTACCCCGTGAACGTGCGGTCGGCCGCGAGGCGCTCGGTGGCGAACCCGAGGATGGCGCGGACCTTCGGCGCGAACACCGGATCGCGCGACTCGACGATCGCGTCGCCGCGGTACGCCACCGACAGCTCGATCTGCACCTCGCCGTAGTTCACGAGGAAGTCGGCGACCCACGCCGAGGCCTTCTCGAGCGTGTCGGGGTCGGACTTCGCAGCCTTGATGGCGCGGTTCGCCCGGACGTTCGCCGTGGCGATGTCGCCGCGCGCCTGTGCCGCGTGGGCGGCCTGCAGGTGCGTGAAGCTGTTCACGTCGACGTTCTTGAGCTCGAGGAGTTGCTCGTACTTCCGCTCGACCCCCGCCCAAGCGGTCTTCTCGGAGAGCCGGGTGATCTCTTCCGTCAGACGGAGGGCCTCGGCCTCGCGGGGATTGGGTGCGGCCAGGGCCGGGGGTGCGACGAGCACGGACAGCAACAGCAGCATTCGGGAAGCATACGTCATGGGGTCTCGGGCGCAGTGTCCAGCGCGTTTCATTCGGCGCTTTTCGCGCCTTGCCAGGCCGGGGGGGAAGTGCTACGGAGCCTCACTGCGCCGAGGTGTCGAATGCGCGTTCTGTTTTCTGTGACTCTGGTACTCGCGGTGGGCTGTCAGGAATACGGCTTCCAGAAGCCTCCGACGGGCCCGTCCCTGCCGCCGCCCCCGCAGGTCGAAGACACCGATGTCCCGCCGGATGTTCCGGTGGCCGACGCGCCCGTCTACGCGAACACGTCCACCGACCTGTTCACGGTCGACCCCGTCACGGGTCAGCGCGATCTCATCGGCTCGTTCCACACGGCCGCAGGCGCTTCGGTCTCCCAGATGACCGACATCGCGATCGACCACGAAGGCCAGGTGTTCGGCGGCACGTTCGACGCGCTCTACCAGATCGACCCCACGACCGCTCAGGTCGAGAAGATCTGCGACACCGACATCGAGATGATGGGCCTCGCGTTCACGCCCGACGGCGTGCTCCTCGCGGCCGGCGACACGGTCATCAAGCGCGTCGACCTCGCGGATTGCTCCGCCACGCCGGTCGTCTACAACACCCCCTACGAGACCAGCGGCGATCTCGTCGGCCTCCCCGACGGCTTCCTCTACTGGACCGTGTGGGAGGAAGAGACCAGCGACGGCCTCGTCCGCATCGATCCGCAGACGTGGCAGGTCACCTACCTCGGCACGATCCCCGTCGGGAAGCTGTTCGGCCTCGGCTACGCCGACGACCAGCTGTTCGGGTTCTCCCGCAACGGCGAGACGGTGTCGGTCTACCCCGGCCCCGCGGGCGCCGGTGGCTACGTCGACGCCCAGGTGCTGTCGAACGACGCGAACGTGAGCTGGTGGGGCGCCACGACCAACCCGGTCGCCTGGTAGCCGCCTCACACGTCCTCAGGGCTCGGCGAACACGTCCGGCACGGGGCAGTCTGCGGGTGCCCCGACCGCCGGGAAGTCGACGTCACCGAGGCTGAAGACCTGCGCGCCCTCGGCGTTCCAGCAGGTCTGGAACGCGACCTCGCCGTCGGGCCGCTGCACGATGCCGTGTCCGCGTCCGGCGTGGCTCTCGTCGAGGAAGATCTGCGCGGCGCCGGGCCAGGCCTCTGCGTCGGTGGTCAGCGCGAGCTCGCCGGTCCATCCGAACACGGTGCGCCCCGCGAGGTGGTACTGCGCGGGGAGCCCGATGCCTGCCGGAGGAGGCAGGGTGAACGCCACTTCGCGGTCGGCGCCGGTCTCGTCGTAGTCGGCCTCCAGCTCGCCCGCGACCTCGACGCCCAGCGCGGCGCCCATGGCCGCGAAGTCCCAGTGCACCGTGCCGATGCCGTCGGGGTCGTGGCGGCCGGAGCCCACGATCTCCCAGGGGCCGTCCGCGCTGGGCGCGCCTTCGATCGTCCACGTGAAGTCGGCGCCAGGGGCGGCTCGGACGATGGTCGCGCGGATCCACCACAGGTCGGTGGGCACGTCGTCTGGCGCGGCGATCGAGCGCTCACCCCAGGTGCGGTGCGTGTCGCTGCGCTCGAGCGGCGGTGTCGAGCGCAGCACGTCGCCCACGGTCGTCACGATCGTCAGCGCCTCGTCGAGCTCGGCGGCGGCGTCGAAGCCGGCGACCAGAAGCGGGTCGTCACCCGGCTGCACGGCGGTGTTGGCGTACAGCGACGAGAAGCCGAGCCGCGACTGGCTCGGCAGCACCGCGAGGAACTCCTCGTCGGCGTAGAAGAGCTCGTTCGAGATGGGGTTCTCGCAGCCGAGCAGCGCCAGGGCGAGCCACATCAGAACCGGTACCCCGCGGTGAGGTAGAGCTCCATGTAGGCCGGGTGCGGCCGGTCGTCCGTGAACGAGGTCGCCATGATGTGCGTGTGGTGCTGGAGCTCGACGACCGCCCGCCCGGGATGGATGCCCGCCCAGCCCTGGATTCCCGGTGCGAGGGAGAGGGAGCTCTGGGGCTCGACCGTGCCATTGACGAAGTGCCGCGTGAACCCGATGACCTGCGCGCGCCCGCCCATGCCGAACTGGAACAGCGCGGGCTTGGACGTGAACCCGAAGGTCACGGCGCCGGAGTAGGCCTGGACGATCACCGGCACCTGGCCGAGCTCCGCGAAGTTCAGCGTGCCGGGACCGCCGCCCGTCTGGAAGTCGACCGACCAGTACGTGGCGCTGGTGCCGTTCTGGAAGCGCGCCTCGACCCCGAGCAGGCCGTGCTGCGGGATGTACTGCGACCCCACCACCGTGCCGTCGCCGAAGCTGCGGCCGCCGATCATCATGCGCAGCGACACGTCGGGCAGCTTCGCGCGACGCACGACGCGATCGAGGTCGCCGCGGGCGGCTGTCTGCTCGTACGGGACGCTGACGAAGTCCTCCTGGACGACCGTGCGCGTCTCGCCGCGCCGCACCTGGTACTCCGCTTCGTCGACCCAGCCGGGCATGCGCTTGTGCACGAAGTACGAGCCGGGGCGCACGGCGAGCTGGATGGGACGGCTGCCGTCGACCTCGGCGACGTACCGCTTGCGGGACTCGTCCCACACCGAGTAGGTGCCCGAGAGGTCGCCGAGGAACGACATCTTCGAGGTGGCGGCCTCGAGCGTGGTCATCGGGATGGCCCCGGCGCCCGTCAGGTCGAAGTCGAACTCGGGCGTCTGGGTGCGCTGCGCGTCGCGGGTGCTGAACACGGTCTCGCCGTAGACGAACTGGTAGGCCTCGGGCAGCGTGACCTCGCCGTCGCGGTTCGCGTCGCCGGCGCCGAGCAGCGCAGAGTGCAGGTAGTGCGTGAAGAACCCGCCGCCGACCTCGGCCGATTCCTGGGACAGCTCGCTCGCCGCGGAGCTCGTGAGGAACGCGGTGCCCTTCGCCTGGCTCACGTCGACCGCGAAGCCGAAGCTCGGGCCGCGAACGCCGCCCTTCGCGCGGAGCACGCCGCCCGACTGGCATGCGTCGAGCATCGCGATGCGCACGTCGGCACCGCTGTCGTCGAGCATCTTCCGCAACTCTTCGTGGGTGAGGTCGGTGCTGCCGAGGTGGAGCGATTCGCTGTCTCCGTGGCCCGAGTAGTAGAAGAACAGGGTCGTGTGGTCGCCCTGGTTGCGCGCGTCGACGATGCGCTTGTGCAGGCCCGAGATGGCGCCGACGACGTTGCGGCGCGACTCGTTCTCGAGGAGCACGGCCTCCTGCACGTTGCCGAACTGCTCGAACAGATCGCGCATCTTGCGGGCGTCGGCGGCCGCGAAGATCAGCTCCTGCTCGGAGGGCCGCCCGGCGTTGTTCCCGACGAACACCCCGACGCGCAGCTCGCCGGCCCACGCGGGCAGCGCGGCGAAGAGGGCGACGAGGACGGGCAGGATGCGGCTCACTTCCGGTTCACCACCGCGAGATCGACCTCGGACTTCGCCTTCGCCCAGTCGCGCAGGCCGTTCGCACCCCCAGCCTGCCACGCCCGCTCGGCGTCGGCGCGGGCATCCGCCACGCTCGTGTCGAACACGGCCACGAAGATCTCGGGGCCCGGGGCCCCGTCGAGCACCACCGTGCCGGGAAGGGCGACCATGCCGCTGCCCGCGAGGGGCTCGGGCGCGTCGCCGGATGCGGGCCAGTACACGCTGACCTGCCCGCTGCCGTCGACCGAGAGCAGCACCACGCCGGCGTGCTGCGCGGGATCGACCTTGAAGCCGACCACGTCGCCTTCGCCGAGCGCCCGGTGGTCGTACCGCGACAGCCCCTCGGCCTCGAGGTGGTAGACCTCGAGCGCCCCGGTGCCGCGGATGCCCGTGTACGTCGGGTCGACGGCGCGGTCGGCCGGACCACCCATCAGCACGGGCCAGGCGGCGAGCAGGGCGACGGCCGCCAGCAGCAGCACGGGCACCAGCGCGTAGAAGCCGCGGTTGTCGTTCGCGGGGGCGGGCGTCGCGCCGGCCTCGCCGGGCACGGTCGCCGCACGGGCCCGGAGCGCCGCGAGGTCGAACGGGCGGACCTCGGAGCGCGCCGCCTCGATGGCGTCGAGGTGCGCGCGGGCCTCGGGGTGGGCCGCGACGTACTGCTCGACCTCGGCGGCCTCGCCTGCGGAGAGCTCCCCGGTCGCGAAGCGCGCGAGCGTCAGGTGGCTCGGACGGTTTCCGTCGTTCGGGTCGGGGATCATGGCGTGCTCCAGGAGATCAGGGCCACGAGCAGGGTGACGCTCGCGACGGCGGCCTCGCCGAACGCCCGGCGGGCGCGGTCGAGGAAGGTGTTGATGCGCTTGCGCACCGTGGGCACCGAGAGTCCCACCAACTGGGCCACCTCTTCGCGCGTGCAGTCGTCGAAGAAGGTGTGGACCACGCACTTCCGGGTCTCGTCGTCGGCTTCGGACAGCAGGCCCATGATGCGGGCGTGGTCGTGCCGTTCGTCGGAGTCCGGCTGGACGAAGCCCGCGCCCACGATGTCTTCGCGGTTCGCCGTGAGCTTGCCCTGCCGGGTGCCGTGGTTGCGGATCTGGTTGAGGCAGTAGTTGGTGGAGATCCGGTACATCCAGGTGAGGGGAGACGACTGCTGGCGGAAGGTGTCGGCGTTGCGGATGACGCGCGCGAAGGTCTCCTGGACCGCGTCGTGGGCGGCCTCCTCGTTCTTCAGGATGCTGCGGCACCGCTGGAGGAGGACCGGCGCATACCGGTCGTAGAGGTCTCGAAGCTCGTCTTCCGTGAAGTCCAACGACCCACCATCTCGGGGTTCGTCTCTTCGACCCGCGAGGCTCCCGGAGCAGAAAAAGAAATATCACGCGTCGCGGTCTGCCCCTCGATAAGCCCCGTCATGGCCCGCAGGACCGCAGCAGCACAACAGCACCGGGGGCGCTTCCGCTTCGGCGACGACGCCGTGGTCGAC
Organism: Alphaproteobacteria bacterium; assembly: GCA_020632875.1. Classification (GTDB taxonomy): domain Bacteria; phylum Myxococcota_A; class UBA796; order UBA796; genus JACKEQ01. The sequence continues at coordinate 32,500 of JACKET010000028.1, read as the reverse complement.
GTGCTCGAAGCCGCGTTGCTCCACGAGGGCGGCGAGCCGCGCCTCACCCACGGATTCCACACCTACCCGGCGGGCCTCCATCCCGATGCGGCGCGCGACCTCGTGCAGAGCTTCGAGGGCCAGCGCATGCTCGACCCGTTCTGCGGGGGCGGCACCACGCTCATCGAAGCCCGTGTGGCGGGCCGTTCCGCGGTGGGGCGCGACATCTCGCCCATCGCCGTGCTGGTCGCGAAGGCCCGCACCGCCACCCCCGACGAAGAGCTGCTCACGCTGTTCCGCAGCACGGCCCGCAAGCTCACCGAGGCCGCACGGCACGCCCGCGACCTTCCGCCCGAGCCCATCCTCACGGCCGTCGAGAAGTGGTACGCCCGGCACGCCCTGTGGGAGCTCGAGGCCATCCGCAAGGGCATCCACGAGGCCGATCCGCGCGTCCGGAACCTGCTCTGGGCCTGCTTCAGCAGCCTCCTCGTCAAGGTCTCGTGGCGCGCGTCCGACACGAGCGGCCGCCGCGAGAAGCACCATCGCCCGGCGGGCACCACCGCGGTCCTCTTCCACAAGAAGGTGCGCGAGCTGGCCCGCCGCGAGGCCGAGCTCCGCGACGCCGTCCCGCCCGGAACGCCCGAGGCCGATGTCGCGTTCGCCGACGCGCGGTCGCTGTCCCTCGACCGTCAGGTGCAGCTCGTCGTCACGTCGCCGCCGTACCCGTCCACCTACGACTACCTCCCGCTCCAGCACCTGCGTCACGTCTGGCTCGAAGAGCGCCAGCCCTCGTGGGAGGCCGAGATCGGGCCCCGGCGCGACTGGCGCGACGGTGCGGCCGAGGCGAAGAAGCGGTGGGCGGGCGACACGATGCGCTGGACCGCCCGCGCGGCCGCGCTGCTCGAGCCCGGCGGCCACCTCGTCGTCGTCATCGGCGACGGGCTCACTCCGCAGGGTGGCGTCGACACGGCGAAGGCCACCGAGGATGCGGCGCGCGAGGCGGGCCTCGCGGTCATCGGCCGCGCGAGCGTCGAGCGGCCCGACCACGCGCGGAACACCGTGCGCTGGGAGCACGCCTTCGCCTTCCGGAAGTAGAATCCCCCCATGGGACGCCGCGGAAGGAATCGCGACAAGCGCGACCTGGTGCTCGCGCAGATCGAAGAGGCCGATCCAGCCCTCTACCAGGAGCTGGTCGAGCTCCGCGGCAGCAATCCGAACGCCTACCGGCGGCGGATCCGGAAGCTCGGCGAGACCTATGTGATCCGGTCGCCGCAGAAGCTCATGGCCAACCGCTCGGCCATGTGGCACGCGAGCGATCGCACCGACTTCGACGTGCTCGACGAGCACTTCCAGATCATCCGCGCGGCCGTGAAGCGCGGCTACTTCGACGAGCGCCTCGACGAGCTCGCGGCCCACGAGAAGCAGGGCCGCGACCGTCCGGTCATCTACCAGATCGTCCAGGAGCGGCGCGAGTGGCTCGAGTACGCGGCATCCCCGAAGCCCGCGATGCCTCCCGCAGGCGGGAACTGGGTGCGAGCGAAAGAGCCGAGCGACTGACATCCGCCGGCGCGCACGGGCGGATCGCACGCACGTCGCGCGGCGCGTGACAAACTTCGAAGATTCCCGGTGACGGGACGTCTTGCCACGCGTGTCCAACGTGTGGAGGACATTCCCATGCGCAACCTGGCCCTCTTCGTCGCCGTCGTCGTCTTCGCCTACTTCGCAGGCCGGAACCTCGTTCCGCCCTCTGCGATCGACGCCGCGCTCACGTGGGTCTTCGGGCTGCTGCACCTCCCCGCCGACGCGGTGACCCTGGCCTAGGATCCACGGCCGCTTGATTTCTGTGGCGGGTCGTGATTCGCGACTGCACCGTGTGGGGAGAGAAGGAGGAACCCCCCATGAAGCGCGTGCTGCTGTTGCTGCTGTGTGGTGCCGCCATCCCTGCTTTCGCCGAAGACGGCATGGTGGGCCGGTGGACGGGCGGTTCGATGGAGCTCTCGGTCCGCGACGACGGGCGGTTCGACTGGAGCGTCGGGCAGCGCTCGACGGATGGCCGCTGGGTCGCCGATGGTCGCCTGGTCTCGATGCAGACCGATCGCGGCGAGGTGACGTACGCCTTCGACGTCCGCGACGACGAGCTCACGCTGTTCGAGGCCGACGGCACCGAGATCGTGATGAAGCGCGACCGGAAGCGGAAGAAGCGGTAGCGAGCCTGGAGATGCTCTCTTCAACGTCAAGCGGAATCCGGAGACCATCTGCCGGTGAACGCGCTCGGGTCGAAGTCGACGCCGCGGGTCCACATGACCCACAAGGCCACCAGGAGCTTCCGCGCGACGGCGACCAGCGCCACCATCCTCGGCTTGTTCCTCGCCAGCATCGCTTCGTAGTAGGCGCGTGATGGCGGGTGCCAGCGCACTGCGACCCGCGCACAGACGTAGAGCATCCGTCGAAGCCTGCGGCTCCCCATCTTGCTGATGGACCAACTCTCACCAGCCCTGGAAGAGCCAGATTTCTTCGGCCGAGGGTCGAATCCGGCAAACGCGACCATCTGGCGCGGGGTCAGGGTCTGGGGCGCGGCGGCGAGCTCGGGAATGATCTGCACGAGCGAGCGGCGCGCGAAGCCCTGCAAGGAGTCAGCACGGTCGTAGAACTCGGCGGTCTTGGGGTCGGCCTTGATTCGACGCTCCAGTTCGAGCTCCATCTTGGCGATGGCCTCGTCGATGGCGGCGTGGACACCCCCGAGGAGGTCATTGAAGGCGTCGGAGAGCCCTCCAGCGGCGGTCGCGCTCTGCCTGCGCATGTTCATCGAGGCACGGGTGTTGATGAGGGCCTCGAGCTCCCGAGCCATCGCCTGGAGCTGGAGACGCTCCAGCTCCGGAACGTCGGTCGGGGTGAAGTCCGGCCGGGCCGCCATGTCACAGAGGATTCGCGCGTCGAGCACGTCCGTCTTGCCGCGCGGCCCGATTGCCTTCGCATAGGCGCGGGCCTGCGCGGGCCGAAGTCGGGCTGCCCGGACCTTCTGGGCCTTGCTCAGGTTGAGCAGAAGGACCGTCGAGTACGGGCCTGTGGCCTCGAACGCGACCCTCGCCTCGGCGATTCGTCCGGCAGTGACACGTCGAATGATCTCGGCGTGACCATCCGCGTCGTTCGGGATCTCGAACTCGAGCCGCTCTCCATCGCGCACGCGCCAGGCGACGTTGAGCTTGTCCTTCGACACGTCGATGCCGACGTACGCGATTCGTTGTCCTCTACGGGTTCCCATGATGCCTCCGGTGATATGGAGGGCTCGGTCCCCGATCCCGCAACTGTCGTTTCCCAGGCTTGTAAATTCGGATTCGCTCCGAGATGCTCTACGGGATTTCGACATGGTGACGGGGACCACCCTTTCCGGGTCGGCCTCGGACGACCAAGCCCTGCGTGTTCTCGCCGAGCCCTCCACCTCAGAGCCGAGCATGAGCGAGAGGGGGCGGCTGCCCCCTCTCGCGCTCACCCCCGCTGAGACGGTCTCCAGGACGGGTTCAACCGAGCCTGTGGCGGAGTCGGGAGGGAGCACTCAGGAGATACAAGCCTGGAGCCTGGAGCCTGGAGCCGGGAGCCTGGAGCCTGGAGCCGGGAGCTGGGGTGGCCGAGTCGGACGGCAATGGCGTCGGCGGTCCTCGGTCCGAAAGCACGCATGCTCTGGTGAATCCCGATTCCGGTCCGCGGGAAGGCCCTCTTTGCCGACCCCAACACCGACACGTTCCCAAGACACCCGACGCTGCGGGTAGTCCGTGGCGTCCCTGGCGTCCCTGGCCCACCGGATCCGCATCCGCCGATCACGGAGTTCAGAAGACGCTGATTCGTGCGCGAAATGTCCAGACGGGGGGCACGACGCAACGGTTCCTGCGCCCTCCTCCGAGTGGAAGGGATCGAGCGTCGAGCGTCCTGAGGCATCACGCAGATGACGCAGAAGGACGCAGATGACGCAGAAACCAGGCCGTCACGGGTCGCGCGTCCTCGTTTCCCCGGGCACCTCTGATGGGGATGCACCGCCAAGACCGCCAGCGTCCACCCGTGACGTCAGGGCTGTCGAGGGACGTCTCCGTGTTCGGGTCGACAGAGCGGGTCTTCTTGCGGACCGGATTCGGCACTCACCAGAGCAGGCCGGCATTTTGGGCCTGCTCGGGTGATCTTGCTTCGGTCCCAGGCCGAAATGTCGACAGATTTCAGTCGTTGAAGCTGCGCAAAACGTGGATCCGCATCCAGTGGGCTGGCGTCCCTGGCGTCCTGGTGTCCTTGGCGGTGCAATCCCGCTCGACAGCGGCCGGGGACACGAGGACGCTCGACCCCGGGACGGCCTCGTTTCTGCGTCATCCGCGTCCATCTGCGTCATCTGCGAGATGCGAGGCGATCGGGGTTCGGGAGAGTCGGAACCCCCCAACGCTCCAGGCTCCAGGCTCCAGGCTCCAGGCTCCCGGCCCAGGCTGGCTCCCGGCTCCCGGCTCCCGGCTCCTCAGTACTCGTCGTACTTGAGCGCCTTCCCCCGCACCTGATCCGCCGGGTACTTCAACCGCGCCCGCTCGAGCTTGGACCGCAGCGCCGCTTCCAGGTCGACTCCCGCGCGGTCGCAGAAGTTCAGCAGGCACATCAGCACGTCGGCGGCCTCGTCGGCGACCTTCGGGTCGCGCGCCGGGTTCAGCGGCTGCGGGCCGTCGTCCGCCGACCACAGGTACAGCTCGAGCAGCTCGTTCGCCTCGACGGACAGGGCCATCGCGAGGTTTCGGGGGCTGTGGTAGCGCTCCCAGTCGCGCTCGGTCGCGAACTCGCGGACCAGATCGGTGAGCTCGGGCAGCGTCGCGTGGCGACGGTCTCCGCTCATTCCTTCCCGAGGCGGCGCTTGGCCTCGCGGACGACGTCGCCGACGGTGTCGGGGAGCGTCTTCTTCGTCGCGGCGTTCTGGATGGCGTAGGGGATCGAGCCGCCCGCGTCGGTGCAGATGAGGTACGTGATCTCGACGGTGCCGCCGTTGTCGCGGAAGTACCAGCCGCCCACGTTGATCGGCGGCTCGACGGCGTTGGGGTTCGCCGCCGCGAAGTCCTTGTAGCGCTGGGCGTACGGGCCGCTCGGGTCGATGCGGTTCCACTTCAGGGAGCGCGTGCCCGCACCGTCGGTGATCTCGGACGTGAGGAACCAGAACCGGTCGGACGACATCGTCCAGCCGGGGACGTCGAGGTACTGCATGTACGTGATGGTGTTGCCGCTTCGCCCGAGCACCTCGGCCTGCGTGACCCCGGCGGACGACCACTTCTTCGAGCCCACCACGTCGACCACCACGTCGAGCATGGTCTTGCCGTCGGCATCGCCCGTCTCGGCGACGGCCTTGAAGCAGCTCACGTCGGACACGGTCGCGTTGAACACCTTCACGGTGCCCGCATCGTCGTGGTTGCGGTCGGACAGGTGGTTCCAGGACGCGCCCTCCATGGCGGAGTGCGTGGGGACGCCGGCGAACGCGAGGCTGGTGAGCAGGATCATGAGGGACTCCAGGAGACCAGGGTAGCGAAACCCGCGCCGGTCGGCATCTCTTCCGCCGAGATCAGCACACCAGCAGCAGGCGCGGCGCATCGCCCGGCGCGGGTGGGGGAGCGCGGTGGACGCACGGCGGAACCGCGGCGCCCGGCCAGGCGACCGCCACCCTCCACAGGCTCCCGAGCCCGAAGGAGAAGGGCCGCGCGCCGGGCTCGGGGCGGTAGTGGAGGTCGAAGCTCTCTTCGCTGAGGTCGACCTCGCCGAGCGCGGCGTGGAGCGCGTCCCGCACGCCGGGGTCGTCGATGCGCCGCCGGGCGGCGTCCGGGGCGAGACCCTCGGTGCTGGCGCCGTGGTAGGTGCACACCCAGGTGTCGACCTCGACGGGCGCGCGATCGACGTGGAACGAATGCACGTCCGTCGCGATGGGCAGGCCGCGCGTGTCGCGCGGGTACGACGCGATGACGTTCAGAACCGGCTCGAGGCCGAGCGCGTCGAGGCGCTCGAGGTCCGCGAGGAGGTGTGCCGCAGCGCGCGCTCCGGCCGGGCTCAGCGCGAGATCGCCGAGCGCCTCGGGCTCGATCTCCGCGAGGCCGTCGGGAGGGGCGAGCCGCCGGGCGATCTCGCCGAAGTCCCCGTCGAGGCGACGCTCCCAGCACAGCGCGTTCACGGCGCCGCGAAATGGCGTCCGCACGAGGCTCTCGAAGTCCGGCACGACGGCGCAGCAGGCCGGCAGGCGCACGTCAGTGGCCCGTCAGCTTCTCCAGCAGCCGCGCCTCGCGCTGGCGTCCGCGCTCCCGCGCGCGCTCGGCCTCCACGTCGCGATCCCGCGGAGACGCCGTGGTCACGAGCTCTTCGAGCAGCAGGCGCTTCGTGATGGCCGTGATCTCGGCCACCGCGCGGTCGAACGCCTCGCGGTTCGCCTCGGACGGGCTCGTCATGCCCGACAGCTTGCGGACGTACTGGAGCGCACTGGCCTCCATCTCCTCCTCGGTCGCCGGGGGCTCGAAGTTGTAGAGACGCTTGATGTTCCGGCACATGTCGACCTCGCTCGGCTAGCCCGGGTACACGTCGCACTGGTCGATCCGCGAGAGGACCCAGTCGAAGCGCCCGGTGGTGATCTTGCTGTCACAGTACCCGCAGACGCCGCTGCTCCCGATGCGGTCCAGCGGCGCTCCGCAGCTCGGACAGGTGCCGGCAGGCTTGGTGTCGGCGCCGGTTCCCGAAGCGCGGAGGAAGGTCCAGTACTCGCTGAACCGCCGCGGCTTGTCGGCGTTGCCCGCGACGACCCGGCCGCTCGCGTCGACCGTGGAGTCTCTCATGGAGCCCCAGATCCGCACGGTGATGCTCTCGTACCAGGCGTCGTCGTCGATCTTCACGATCTGGACTGTGTGCAGCTCGACGTCCTCGAGCTGGTTGCGCAGGCCGTTCTTCACGTAGCCCTCGATCCAGAAGCGCAGCTGCTGGAAGAGCGGGTCGGTCACGTACGGACGGGCGTCGTCCCAGCGGTTGCGGCCCCATGCGGCCTGGAGCGCGAGGTACACGTCGCGCACGCGCTGCTTGAACGCGTCGGGCTCGAACTCGGGGTGGCGGCCCTTGAACCGGCGCAGGCGGGCCCCGAGCCCGGACTGCTGCACCGTCGGCATGCCGACCGACGGCTCGTCGCCGCCGCCGAAAAGGGAGAGCTGGGGCGGCTGGACCGGGCGGGACGCGAGGATGCCGACGCTCGTGGCCTGCCACTGGAGCTGGCCCTTCGTGATGGGCGTTCCGCACGTGGTGCATTCGCCGAGCGGCGTCGTCTCGACGGGGTTCCCGCAGCTCGGGCAGCCCATCGCCATGGTCTCGTCGGGGGCGAGCGAGATGGCGCCCGCGGCCCGGCGGAAGGCCCAGCGGCTCTTGACGTAGACCTGCTCGCCTTCGCCGTCGCCGACCGTGTAGTTCGCTTCGAACTCGACCTCGGCACGGTGCTCGTCGGGGCGGGCGTCGAGCTGGACGAGCCGGGTGCTCCCGAGCACGACGTCCCGGACCCGCTTCACGCCGAACTGAGCGACGAGCGCGTCGCGTACGGCTTCGGTGGCGAACGGCTCGAGCGGGCCCCAGCGCTTCGTGGTGCTCGCCTCGAGCGCGCGGCGGTGCACGAGACCGGCGAAGTCGAGGAACACGGGCTCGCTGAACGCGGGGTCGGCCTCGAGCATGCCCGCCCTGCCGGTCGCTCCGCCCCCGCGCGGCTCCCAGGGCGTCTCGACGCCGATGTCGCGCGCGGCGTAGTGCGAGCGGTCTCCGGAGAAGAACATCACGCGGATGGCGAAGCCCGCGACGAACAGGATGAGCAGCGGGATGCCGATGGCGGGGTAGTCGATGCACAGGTGGATGAGGAGGATGAAGATGTCGACGAGGATCTCGCCGTCTCCGCCTCCTCCTCCGCCACCGCCGCCGCTGCTGCGACGCCCCGACGAGAAGCCCTGGCCGCCGCCGACCCGAGCCTCCGCCTCGGCGGCGACGAGCAGGGCGAAGCCGATCACGACGAGCTGCGGGAGTGCCGGGTGGGCGAGGATGCGCCACATCGCGTTCCGCACGCTCATGTCCGGATCCTCGGGGCGTTGGGGAGGTCGAAGTCGCTGTTCGACACGCGCGGCACGTGCTGCTCGAGGACGTCTCCGATCTCGCGCAGGCCCGTGAGGAAGTGATCGAGATCGGCGTGGTGGAAGGCCTCGAGCGCCTTCGCCCAGCGCCCCTTGGGGATGCGCGCCTCGAGCCCGAGGTCGGGGACGAGCTCGACCCGCTCCTCCAGCGCGCTCACGTACACCAGCAGGCCCGTGCGGTTCGGAGTGCCGTGGACGGACTCGGCGTGGAACTCCGCTGCGGCGGCCTCCTTCACGGCGTCGAGCCGACGGCGGGCGCGGACCATGCGGCGGAGGATGGGGTCGGCGTTGCAGATCCAGGCGGTCGCGAACCACGTGAGCAGCAGGTCGACCATCATCCAGAACGGCGGGACGCTGGCTGGGATCTCGACGATCACGGCCAGCGCGACGAACGTGACGGCCGTGGCCACGGCGTATCGCACGTCGTCGTAGGTGCCCGAGCGGGACGCCGCGACCACGACGATCTCGGCGTCGGTGCGCGCTTCGAGCTCGGTGACGAGGTCTTCGACGGCCTTCGTGAAGCGGGCGTCGCGGTGGATCACGCGGTCTCCATCAGGATCAGGCGGTACGGCGCGTCGGAACGGAAGCCCGCGCGCTCGTAGGCGCGCACGGCCGGCGTGTTCGCCTCGTTGACGTGCAGCGTGACCCGCGGGTGCTCGGCCAGCAGTCGATGCGCGACGGCCACCATCCCGCGGGTGCCGAGGCCCCGGCCGCGGTGTGGAGGAGGGACGTACGTGCCGCCCACCTGGCATCCGAACGGGTGCCGGGTGCCGACATTGATCAGGAACACGATCTCGCCGCCCTCTTCGGCGATCCAGGTGCGTCCCTCGGCGATCCGGTCGCGCACGACGGCGTGGTGCACGTCGGGGTTCGCGGGGCCGCGGCCGAGGTCTTCGCGCTCCATCGCCGCAGCGAGGGGCGCGATCCGGTCGGCGTGGCCGGGCTCGGCGCGCTTCACCGCGAGATCGGGCGCCTGCGCGGGCGGCCGGTCGAGCACGTAGAGGCGCTGGTCGTACCGGACGCCCGGCTTCTTCGGCGTCCAGTAGGCGAGCAGGGCATCGACCGCCTCGCGCGGCCCCACGACGAGATCGGGCGTGTGGCGCGTGGCGAGGTGCGACCCGAGCCCCGTGGCGTCCTTCGGGCGGGGGGCGAACGGCACGCAGAGCCTGCCGAGCACCATCGCCACGGCCCGCAGCCGGTCGCCCTCCGCGACGGCGTACCAGCTCGCGCGCCCCACGCCGGTCGAGAGCATCCCGAGCAGGAACAGGTTCTGCGTCGGGTCTTCGAGCAGCAGCTCTTCGAGCGCGGGCTCGTCGTCGGAATGGAGGAGGAAGACGGACACGGTCGGGATCTATCCGGACGGCGGCGCGTGGAGGCCGGCCGCCGCGTTCCCGGATGTTACTTCGTGCCGACATCCGGAGGCCGAGATGGAGATCCGCAGCGAGAGCCGTCTGCATCACAGCGTCGACAAGGTGTTCGAGGCGTACCGCGACCGCCTGCCCGAAGTGGCGGCGTTCGTGCCCGACATCCGCGAGATCAACGTGTTGAGCCGCAAGGAGGATGGCGACACGGTGACGCTGCACAACGAGTGGGTGAGCGATCGCGACGTTCCGAAGGTGGCCTCGAAGATCCTGAAGCCCGAGCACCTGCGGTGGGACGACTTCGCCACGTGGCACACGAGCGACCACCACTGCGAGTGGGTCATCAAGATGCGCGCGTTCACCGATGCGGTCGACTGCAGCGGCACCACGCGGCTGGTCGGGGATGGCGATGCCACCCGGGTCGTGCTGCAGGGCACGCTCGACCTCGACCTGCGCGACATCCCCGGCGTGCCGGCGTTCCTGGGGTCACGGCTCGCTCCGCAGATCGAGAAGTTCATCGTGTCGCTCATCACGCCGAACCTCGAGCGCACCAACGCCGCCATCGGCCGCTTCCTGGACAGTCAGGGCTGATGAGCGCGAACGCCAAGGCATCGTCCTGTCTGCAGTCCGGCGAGCTCGACGGCTGGGAGGTCGCGCTCGGCTACAGCGGCGAGGTCACGCCCACGGGCGCGACGCGCCTCGTCGTGACGGCCCCGGTCGACCGCCTGCCCGCGGTGCACGCAGCGCTCGTCGCGGTGCTCGGCGAGCCGCTGTCGTTCCTCTACCGCCAGAAGATCGACCGCCGCGACCCCAAGCCCCAGGGCCATCCGGGGCGCGACTTCGTGGCGCTCGAGCTCACGCGGGCCCGGGTCGCCGACGCCCTCGCCGCGTTCGGGGGGCTGCTGTACCGCGACGCCCGCTGCGAGGCCTGGATCCGCGGCGGGATGAACGACCAGGTCGTGCTCGATGTCGACGGCACGATCTACTGCTACCCCGACGACCCGGCGTTCCGCGACGTGCTCGAGGGGCTCGGCGTGCCCGAGTCGCCCGACCTGGTGACGCTCGAGGGCCGCGATTACGTGAGGCACTGGTTCCGCGCCGAGGCCGACGCCGACGAAGACGGCCTGATCGCCGCGCTCCGTCTGGCCGAGGTGGCGGTGCAGAGGGGCTGAATGCAGTACCGCGTGCGCGATGTCGCAATCGACCCGGGCCTCGTGCTCGCTCCGATGGAGGGCGTGACCGACCTCACGTTCCGTCGCCTCATCCGGCAGATCGGCGGCTGTGGGCTCACGGTCACCGAGTTCATCCCCGCGCGCAGCCTGGCCTCCGAGATCCCCCAGGCGCTCGGGCTCGCGGAGTTCGACCCCGACGAGCGGCCCGTCGCGGTGCAGATCTACGGCAACGAGCCCGACGTGATGGCCGACGGGGCGCGGCTCGTCGCCGACCTCGGCGCCGACATCCTCGACCTCAACATGGGCTGCCCGAGCAAGAAGGTGTGCCGGCGCTCCGGGGGCAGCGGCCTGATGAAGGAGCCCGCCCTGGCGCGCGAAATCGTGCGGGCCATGCGCGCGGCGGTCGACCTGCCGTTCACGGTGAAGATGCGGACCGGCTGGGACGCCGACCACCGCAACGCCCCCGACATCGCGCGGATGTGCGAGGACGAGGGGGTCGACGCGCTCGCCGTGCACTGGCGCACGCGGGAGGACAAGTACGGCGGCACCCTCGACTGGTCGACGGTGGCCGCGGTGAAGGCGGCCGTCGGCATCCCGGTGCTCGCGAACGGCGACATCGTCGACGTGCCCTCGGCCGTGCGCGCCCTCGAGCAGACCGGCTGCGACGGGCTCATGGTGGGGCGGGGCGCGATGCGCGACCCCTGGGTCTTCCGGAAGATCGAGGCCCACCTCGCCGGTCGGCCCGAGCCGGTCGTCGATCTCGCCGAGCGGAAGCGCGTGCTGCTCGGCTACCTCGACGCCATCCGCCCGAACTTCCGCAGCGACAAGGGCGTGCTGGGGCGCTTCAAGGCCATCGCGAAGCACTTCACCGACGGCGTGCCGAACGGCGACTCGCTCCGGCCGGCCATCCTGCAGAGCAAGAGCATCGAAGAGGCCGTCGAGCACGTCGAGGCGTTCTTCGCCGCCTGACGGTCAGGTCCAGAGCACCAGCAGGGCGCCCGCGATCGCGCCGACGACCAGCGCGCCCACCGCGATCCCCGCGCCCGTCAGCATCGCCAGGAACCCGACCACGGGGAGCAGCAGCGACCGACGCGGCTCTTCCTCGGTCGGCGGGTCGGCGGAGATGCGCGGCGGCAGGTCGACCGGGCCGAGCACCTCGACGTCCGCGTCGGCGATGTCGATGAAGGCGGGCGGCGGGGGCTCGTCGCGGGGCAGGGGAGGCCTCGGCACAGGCTTGACGGAGGGCTCGGTCGCGGTCACGAACTCCAATTCCTGAGGCCGCTGGCTCCTCCCCGTGAGGTCGACGGGCCGCGGGGCCTCGGCGTCCCGAGGCCGCTGGCGGCGCTGGAACGCCCCGGTCGCCTCGCGGATCTCGCGGGCCTGGAGCAGCGCCTTCTCGGTCTCTTCGGCGATGGACTCGGTGACGGACGCCTCGGCGTCGTCCCACGCGGTGTCTTTGATGAAGATGTGGGTGGGGTCGTTCTCGAGGAGGCTGGAGAGGTCGCCCAGGCTCATGGTGTTCGTGTCCTCCTCGGGCGTCTCGCGCGGGAGGATCGGGTACTGGCCCGTGACGTCGACCGTGACCGGCGTGACCTGCACCATGAGCGCCGTGTCGGGGTCTTCGGGCGCGTGCGTGACCCACGGCAGGGCGTGCTCGTGGGCGAAGGCCTCGAGGCTCGGACCGGGCGCGCGATCCGCGAGGCGGCGGAACGTCTGGGCTGCAGCCGCGGCCGTCGGACGCGACGCGGGGCTGTACGCGCACATCCTCAGGAGGAGGCTGCGCAGGGTCTGCTCGTCGGCCGCGCTGCGCATGGTGAAGTCGGCGTGGCGGATGGCCTGGCCGAGGTACAGGTCGTGGTCGGGATTCGCCCGCGGGACGGTGCGGAGCCACCGGTCGCCCAGCAGCTCGATGCCGAGCAGGCCGAGCGCGTACATGTCGGCGGCATGCGACGGCGGACGGCCGAGCTCGCGCTCGGGAGCGACGTAGGCGCGGGCGCTGCGCGGGACCGACTCGGTGTCGCGCCCACCCAGCCGGGACGTGCCGGTGCCGAAGTCGAGCACCTTGAGCTCGCCGTCGCGGTCGACCATGACGTTGCTGGGCTTCAGGTCGCAGTGGAGGATCTGCAGGGCCCGCGTCTCGCCCCACGGGATGCGGTTCAGCGCGGCATCGAGCGCGACCGCGACGCCCCGCAGCACCTCGCAGACCACCCGCGGCGGCATGCGCGTGTTGGTCTCGCGGAGGACCTCGACCCAGTCGAGCAGGTCGACGCCGTCGACATAGGGGTAGAGGAGGCCGAGGTGCCCGTCGATCTCGAGCACCTGCTCCGGACAGACGATGTGCCGCTGGTTCAGCGCACCCAGGCGGGCGCTGTTCTCCTGCAGGCCCACGATGATGGCCGCATCGGCGTCGCGCTTGAGGACCTTCACCGCGACCAGCCGCGACCCCTCGTCGAGCTGCCGTTCCGCCACGAACGTCGCTGCGACCGGCGAAGTCGCGACCTCGCGGAGCAGCAGGACGCGAGCCTGGCTCTGCAAGGCCGTGGTCATGGAGGGGTGGGCTCCGGGTTCTCTCGGGTCTGGCGGGCGTTCCGTCGGGACCGCCTGGGCTCACCGTAGCATGTTGCTTTGTGGCAGGGACTTGTGGCATCTATGGTCGGGCCGTGGACGCTGCCCGTCCCGCGAGGAGCACAAATCGATGCTGAGGGTCCGACTGCTCGTTCTGGGCACCCTTGCCGTGGGATTGCTCGCCTGCATTGGCGGTCCCGGCGGAGGGGGGCTTCCCGAGGGTGTGGAGCAGCAGATCAAGGAGGGTGACTGGCCGGGCGCGCAGGTCAAGCTGCAGGAAGCGGCGGCCGCGAACCCCGGCGACGTCGAGGTCGCTACGTATCTGTCCTTCACCCAGATGATGGCGGGCGACTACGCCGCCGCCGACAAGACGCTCTCCGACGTCGAGGCCACCGCCACCGAGGATCAGAAGCCCGAGATCCGGCTCCGCCGCGCGCTCATCGGCCTGCGCACGCGCGACATGGATGCCGTCCGCGAGCACGCGAAGGCGTCCGGGCTCCCCGAGGGCAAGCTGCTCGCCGCCGAGGTCCACATCGTCGACCTCGAGTCCGACGCGGCCCGTCCGCTCCTCCAGGAGATCCAGGGCGACCCCACGATCGTGGGCGAGACCGCCAAGAAGTACCTCGAGATGCTCGACCAGGGCTCCGTGCAGGAAGGCCTCGCCGAGGTCACCGCGCTCTGGGCCCTCGGCGACCGCGCCACCGCGTGCGACCACGCCTCCGAGATCATCCCCGACCTCGACGACGGCCCCGAGAAGTCCGAGCTCCAGCTCCTGTGGGCCAGCCGCGCGCTCACGAGCGGCAAGGTCGGCGTCGCGAACGCGCTGGTGTCCGAGATCCTCGAGCTGCCCTCCCAGGATCAGGCGTGGCGCCTCCAGGCCACCAAGGCCCAGATCGCGATCGCCGAAGGGGAGTACGAGAAGGGCATCGAGATGCTCGAGAAGCTCGAAGGCGGCGCCCCTGCCGACGGGCTCGCCGACGCGCGGGCCACGGCCTGTGGTCTGGCCGCCGACAAAGAGGTCGCGATCCGGATCGCAGGGGATTTGAAATCAAATGCCATCGCCTGGTGTTTGGAGAAAGCCGGTGCCCACGACGAGGCCGTGACGCACGTCCCCGCCGGCTCGAAGATGAAGGACTTCCTGGAGAACAAATGATCCGACGCCTGGGCTCGCTCGCGCTGCTGCTCGCCTTCGTTCCGACGACGGCGTTCGCACAGGACGAGGGCATCCCCGTCACCGTCGAGGTGCGGGACGAGGTCGGCGAGATCATCTCCACTGCGGTCGTCCGGCATCCGAACGAGAAGGAACAGCACAAGGTGAACACCGAGACCGGACGCTGGACGGAGAAGGTGCTCTACATGATGGACGGGTCCGAGTACATCTTCGCCAAGGGCGAGATCCTCACCTTCGAGGTCTCGGCTCCCGGCTTCAAGAACGCGACGGTCACGTACGTCGTCCGCAAGCGCAAGAATCTGATCCCCGTGCAGCTCGAGAAGCTCGATCTCGACCTCACCGAAGACCAGGACATGTCGCCCAACATCAACTTCGGCCGCGACAAGCCGCTCGACAAGTAGGAAGTCGCACATGCGCAACAAGATCATCGTCCTCAGCCTGCTCGGCACCCTCGGCGGGAGCCTCGCGTGGGCGCAGTCCGGCTGGGGCAACTACGAGACGGCCTTCCCCGCGTTCCCGTGCCAGGACGGGTGGATGGGGTGCATCCAGAACGGCTCGAAGCTCGATCCCGACGTGCAGTCCGACGGGAAGGGGATGCCGGTCGCGGCCGACATGCGCGTGGGCTGGTTCGACCTCGAGCCCACCAACAACTTCAGCCCGTTCGTGGGCCTGTCGAAGTACCCGGGCGAAGAGCCCGCGCGCGTGGGCGAAGAGCCCGTCGCCGACGCGGGCGTGGGCGGCGATCAGGCCAACGCCGGCACCGACCCGGATGCGGGCAACCAGGGCAACGGCAACGACGGTCAGGCCGACGCCGTCGAGTTCTTCGACCCCGAGGCCGAGCGCGCGCGCATCGAGTCCGAGAAGAAGCGCCTCGCCGAGCTCGAGGCCAACCGCGCCGAGCAGCGCGCGAAAGAAGAAGCCGACCGCGCCCGCGCCCAGGCCGACCAGGCGAAGCGCGAGGCCGAGGCCCGCCAGAAGGCCGCCGACGAGGCCCTGAAGGCCGCCCAGAAGGCCCAGAACGACGCCGAACGCCAGCGGCTCGAAGAGCAGGCCCGCAAGGCGAAGGAAGATCAGGAGCGCGCCCGCAAGGCCGCCGAAGACGCCGAGAGGCTCCGCAAGGAGCGCGAGGCCCAGGCCGCCGCCGAGGCCAAGCGCGCCGCCGATGCCGCCGCTGCCGCGAAGCGCGCCGAAGACGAGCGCAAGAAGCGCGAGGCCGAAGAGGCACGCAAGGCCGAAGAGGCCCGCAAGGCCGAAGAGGCCGAGCGCGCGAAGGCCGATGCCGCCGCGAAGGCCGCCGCCGACGCGGCGCGCGCGAAGGCCGAGGCCGAGGCCAAGGCCGCTGCCGACGCCGCCGCCAAGAAGGCCGCCGCTGCCGAGGCCGCCGCGAAGGCCGCCGCCGACGACGCCGAGCGAAAGCGCCTCGAAGAAGAGCGCCGCAAGGCCGAAGAAGAGCAGAAGAAGGCCGAAGAGGCCGCCCGCGCGAAGGCCGAGGCCGCCGCCAAGGCCGCCGAAGACGCCGCCCGCGCCAAGTCCGAAGAAGAGGCCCGGCTCCGCGCCGAGGCCGAGCGCAAGCGCCTCGAAGAAGAGAAGGCCAAGATCGCCGCCGAGCAGAAGGCCGAGAGTGGCGGCGACGCCAGCGCCGATGCCACGGGCGGTGCGGGCTGCAGCGACCTCGTGCAGCTCGAGACCGAGGCCATCCTCGGCAAGCTCTCGGGCGACAAGGTCGCGTGCCTCGAAGAGAGCCTGAAGGCCTCCACCCGGATGACGCAGAAGAGCAAGATCAGCCGCATGCTGATGGTGAACGCCTTCTCCGCCGGCGACACGAAGACCTGGGAGCAGCTGATCAAGCGGCACCTGACCGAGATCGAGCAGTCGGATCCCGACCTCTGCTACAAGTACGCGCTGCACCTCTCCAAGAAGGGCCCGGGCTCGGCGTACGGCGTCATCCAGTGGTCGAACGTCGCCCTCGAGAACCGCACGGTCTGGACGGGCAACACGTACACCTCGCGGGTGTACAGCCTCTACAAGATCCGGGCCGCCGCGGCCCAGAAGATCTGGCAAGACCTCGAGAACAAGCACGCTGCGAACCCGACCGAAGAGTCGAACCAGCAGGTGAAGGACGCCCGGAACCAGACCAAGGTCTTCGCGCGTGAATGGTACGAATACGCCAAGGTGGCCGGCAAGGACGTCACGACTGCACTCGATCTGTGCATGTCGGCCGCGGGTACCAAGGACTACTGCGAGGCCGGTTGATGAAGAAGACCCTGGGTGTGGGCGCGCTCACGACGCTCCTGTGGCTCTCGGGCTGCACGGGCGGAAGCGCCGAGAAGCCCGATCCCGTCGCCGACGTTTCCGGTGAGCTCTCGGCCGAGCGTGTCGACGCGAGCTGGCCCGTGCAGTTCGCAACGGTCGAGTCCTTCGCGGACTACCAGTCCCCGGGCTGGGTGACCCTCGTGCAGAGCCGCAACTACCGCGAATCCGTCGAGCAGCTCGGCAGTGGAGTGGGGGCCGCGCGCGCCCACGCCGAAGCGGCGTCCCTGTTCAAGCAGGCCGCGCTGCTCATGGCGAACGCTGCGATCGAGACCTACGCCAAGACCCCGCAGGAGACCGACCCCGTCGGTGCCGCGCACCTCCTCTCGGTGGGCTACGCGCTGCAGGGCGATCTCGAGAAGGCCCGCGAGGCGAGCGCCCGGCTCGATGGCGTCGACGACGTCACCGCGTCGTGGCACGCACCGTGGAAGGCCTGGCTCGCGTCGGGCGCCACCTGGCCGCCCGACCTCTCCGCGCTGCCCGTCGAGCTGCCGCCGCCGACCCCCGGCCAGTGGCCGGTGATCGCCGATGCACCGCACTACGAGCTGCCCATCCGCGCCGAGGGCGACCTCGCCCAGCCGATGGGCGATCCGGGCTCGCTGGTCGCGCTGGCGCTCTGGCACGAGGCGACCGCTCGGGCCGCGGCGGGTGACGCCGCTCCGATGGTCGACGTGTACTCCGTGCGGTACCGGTTCCCGGTCGAGGGTGCGGTGAAGGGCGGCGAGCTGTCGATGCCCTTCCTGTACGCGTCCGACATGCTCGTGCCGGCCGACGGCCTGTTCCTCGCGGATCTGCTGGGCGCGAAGGGCGCCGCGGCGGTCGACGCCCACAAAGACGCGTCGCTCACTGCCTACCTCGCGAGCCTCTCGCGTCGCGACGGCAAGGTGAACGCCGAGTCGGCCGTCGATGTCGCCACCGCGCTCCGCGATGCGATCGTGTCGCACAGCTCCGCGAAGACCGGCAACGAGGTGCAGCGCCACCACCGCATCTTCGCCGACATCGCCTACACGGGCCTGCTGCGGAATCTCGCGCTGGTGGCCGAGGCCGAAGGCGACCGCGAGGAAGGCGGAAAGCTGCGCCTTCTCGCGAAGGATGCAAGTAACGAGCACACGGGTTGTGCTGTCGCACTGATGTCACTGGCAGCGTGGGATGCGGGAAATCGGTATCCTTCGCGAGCCCAGGAGATCATCCACACGCACTCGAACTTCTATCCCTCTCTCGAAGCCGCCCGGTATGGCCTGGATGTCCTGGCCCTGCGCGTCGGTCGTGAGCGGGTCGAAACCCCTGGGATGTGAGGAGAACGCGAACATGTCGCGCGTACGCCACCTGATTTCGGCGATCGGGCTCTGTGCCGGGATCACCATGCTCGCGGGGAGCTCGATCTCCTTCTACGAGGAGTCGTTGCCGACCACCATGAACCCGCTGTTCTCGCGGGGGATGGTCGACAAGCGCACCCACGAGCTCGTGTTCGACCGTCTCTTCTACCGCTCCGCCATCACGAACGAGCTGAAGAGCAACCTCGTCGCCAAGTGGCAGAAGGTCGAAGAGGGCAACGGCCTCAAGATCTACCTGAAGGAAGGCGTCAAGTGGCACGACGGGAAGAACTTCGGCCCCGACGACGTGTGCTTCACGGTCGACGCGATGCTGAACCCGAAGACGCCTTCGCCCATCGCGAAGCCCTACCGGGAGTCGATCGTCGGCTGTGAGTCCTTCAAGAAGGAGAACAGCGCCGTCATCAAGTTCGTGAAGCCGTTCCACAACCCGCGCGAGCGCGTGGCGTTCAGCGTGCTGCCCGCCCACATGTTCGACAGCACCGAGGTCTCGCCCGACCTCGACTTCAGCTCGCGCCCCGTGGGCACGGGCCCGATGAAGGGTGCGAAGGGGCGCCAGGCCGTCACGTTCACGGCGATGCCGAACGCGCACCACAACGCCAAGATCCTCCAGGCCCAGGCCCAGGAGGGCGGCGACCCGTTCGTCCAGGTGCGTACGCTGCTCACGGGCGGCGTGCACGGCGTCATCGCGGTCGCTCCGCAGCACCGGCCCGATGTCCGCGCGTCCGACGACGTGGCGCTCAAGTCCTACGACCTGCGGTCGTGGTGGTTCATCGCGCTGAACACGAACAAGGGCGCGCTCTCGAGCCAGAAGGTGCGCGCGGCCATCGAGCACACCGTCGACCGCACGCAGCTCCGCGAGCTCACGATCGGCGTGAAGGCCGAAGAGGCCAACTCGCCCTGCGAGTTCGTCAGCGGTCCGTTCGTCGGCTCCTCGCCGTACTACAACCGCTCGATCAAGCCGCGTCCGCGGGCGGATCGCGCGAAGGCCGCCGAGCTGATGAAAGAAGCCGGGGCGCAAGAGCAGGCGGGTCGCTGGATCCTCGGCGGCGAGCCGATCACCCTGCGCATCGGCATGAACGCCCCGCTCGACTCCGAGGCGAAAGACCTGCTGAACCAGATCGGCAACCAGCTCCAGGAAGGCGGGTTCGATCGCCAGGTCTTCCGTGTTCCCTACGACGACTGGGTCACCCGGGCCGTCACGGGTCGCCTGAGCGACCAGTTCGACGCGCTCATCGGCAAGTGGTCGTTCGGCGTGGTCGAAGAGGTCAACCCGATGTTCCACACCCGCACGGGCGGGCAGGGTGCCCTCAACATCTTCAACTACTCGAACGCCGACGTCGACGGCATCCTCACCCGGTACGACGCTGCGAAGACCGACACCGAGGCGCAGGACGCGTACCACGAGCTGCACGAGTACCTCGCCCGCGACCTGCCCTACATCTTCCTCTGGAAGCTCGACACGAAGAGCGCCTGGCGGAACGAGGTCCGGAACAACACCATCTCGCCGTTCTTCTACTTCACCGAGTTCGACGGCTGGCGGCTGTAGCCGCGGCCCACACGGGCCCGTAGCGAGCCGCGGAGGGAGCCCGGTCGACGTCGTCGGCCGGGCTCTCGACGTCGGGGCCCCGCGAAGCGCCGCGAAAGGCGCCCGACACCGTGGACAGGCCCGTCCCCACGCGACACGGGACGTGTTGCTGCTGTATGATTCGGCGGTCCGGGAACCGAGAGGAGGAGCGACGGTTTGAAGTGGTGGATGCGTCCGCTGGTGCGGCTGATTGCGGCCATCCTGCTGCCTCTCGTCGTGCCCGCCCTCATCACCGGCGCCCTGTGGGCGCTGCCCGGCGACCCGGCGTCGATCATCTGTCCGCCCGGCGCCTGTGACGGCCGCGACGCGCTCGCCGCTCGCTGGGGCCTCGACCAGGGCGCCCTCCACTTCTACGTCGAGTGGATGAAGAAGGCCGTCACGGGCGACTTCGGCCGCAGCTGGACCCTCATGGCCGGCAGCCCCGTGTACGACGAGATGGTCGCCTCCATCCCCTGGACCGCCATGGTCGTGGGGGTCGCGCTCGTGCCCCTGGTGCTCGGCACCGTGCTCGCCGCGCTCGGGTGGATGCCGAAGGCGCTCGACTACGTGTGGAACGCCATCGGCGTCGCGCCGGCCGTCATCCTCGCGCTGCTCGTCGCGGCGTACGTCACCATCACGTGGGGCGCGTTCGGCGGCGACACGGCCGACCTCACCAAGGTCCTGCTCGGCGGTCTGGTGCTCGGCGTCGCCGACGGTGCGTTCGCCGGCGCGGTGTCCGGCACGCGCTCGGTGTTCGAAGAAGAGGTGAAGCAGCGGTACGTGCAGATCGCGCTCCTCCGCGGCGAGACCGTGCTCGCGAACGCCCTGCCGAACGTGCTGCCCGCGATGATCGGGCAGATGCGGGGCCGCGTGCTGCACGTCCTCTCCGGGGCCGTCGTGGTCGAGGTCGTCTGCGGCATCCCCGGCCTCGGCCAGCTCCTGTGGGATGGCACGCTGAAGCAGGACTTCGGCGTGGTGCTCGCGGCCACCTTCGCGTTCTCGGCCTTCTCCGGCGCCCTGATGCTCACCCAGGCCCTGTCCGAGATCGCGGTGGCCCTGTACGTCCGCCGCAGCCCGAAGGGCGTGCTCGAAGAGGCGGTGGCATGAACCGCGCAGCACGGCTTCCCTGGCTGATCATCGGCGGCACGCTGTTCCTCGGGCTCGTCATCGCGGGGTGGATGGCGCCCGAGTTCCTCTCGCCGCCCGACCTCGAGAAGGTCGCGAAAGACGAGTTCGGCCAGACCGTCGGTGGGCTCGGGTTCTTCGAGGCTCCGCCGTTCGGCACGAACGAGTACGGCATCCCGCTTCACGAGCTGGCCCTGCAGGGCGCGTCGATCGTCGCGATCCCGTCGGCCATCGCGGGCCTGATGGTCATGGCGCTCGCCACGCTCGCGGGTCTCGTGCGCTGCGCCGACATCGGCTGGCTCGACACCGTGCTCCAGGCGTTCGGCGAGATCACCGGCGCGCTGCCGCGCATGGTGGTCGTGCTCGTCATCGCCCTGCTGCTGCCCTACGACTACAAGTACCTGCTGCCCATCGCGCTCGTCTGGGCGCTGCTCGCGAGCCCCGCGGCGATGGACGAGGCGGCCGCCAGCGCAGGGCGCCTCGGCGGTGCGCGGTTCGTCGAAGCGCTGCGCGCACACGGCTTCTCTGCGGGGCGCATCTACCTCTACCATGTGGTGTGGCTCAACCTGCGTCCGGTCATCGTGCGGCAGGGCGCCGATGTCATGATGCAGGTCGTCTTCCTGGAGATCGCGCTGTCCTACCTCGCGCTCGCCTCCAATGCGCCGAGCTTCACCCACGCCGAGAGCCTCAACTCGTGGGCCGAGCTGCTCTACCTCGGGTACTCCTGGATCCTCGACCGGCACCTGGGCCACGCGGTGGTGCTGAGCCTCGCGCTCATCGCGCTCACCGCGTTCATCGCGCAGTCCTTCCGCCTCGCTGCGAGGGCCCGATGAGCCACGAGACCCTGCTGGTGCTCGAGGATCTCGCGATCCGCACGCCGGATCGGTTCCTGGTCGATGGCGTCGCGGCCGAGGTCTACGCGGGCAAGGTCACCGCGGTCGTCGGGCACTCGGGCTCGGGCAAGTCGCTGTCCGCGCGGGCGTGCATGGGCGTGCTCGACGTCGAGCCCGGCCTCGTGCGGGGCAAGCTCGTGTACCCGCAGATCGACCAGACGAACATCTTCGACGGCGTGCACGGCAAGGGGATGGCCGCTCAGCGCCGGCTGATGCGGCACACGGCGAAGTACCGCGGGGGATACGTCACCTACAGCCCGCAGTCCGCGTCCTCCGCGCTCAATCCCGGGCGCACGATCGGCCATCAGCTCGCCATCGCCATCGCGCGCCGCGAGAACAAGCCGAACAGCGTGGTCACCGCCATCCGCGACGTGCTGGCCGAGGTCGGCCTGCCTCCGCGGGCCTCCGCGGCCCTGCCGAGCGAGCTCTCCGGCGGCATGGCGCAGCGCGCGGCCCTCGCCATCGCCATCGCGCCCCAGCCGCGCATCATGATCGCCGACGAGCCCGAGACCGGCCTCGATCCGGTGCTCCGCCGCGTGGTCAACGAGCTCATGCTCAAGGTCGCGGAGTACCACGGCGTCGGCCTGATGCTCATCAGCCACAACATGGACACCGTCCGCCGGTGCGCCGACCACGTCGTCCGCGTCGGGCACGACGCGCCCGATCCCACGTTGTCCGACCGCCCGATCAAGCATCGCGAGGCCCAGCAGTGACCGCCGTGGTCGAGGTGAAGGGGGTCTACAAGACCTTCGAGCAGAAGGGCACGTGGCCGTGGTCGCCGTCCCGCGAGGTCAACGCGGTGGTCGACGTGAGCCTCGAGGTCCACCCGGGCGAGGTCCTCGCGCTGGTCGGGCAGTCCGGGTCCGGCAAGACCACGCTGAGCCGCTGC
This sequence comes from Alphaproteobacteria bacterium, assembly GCA_020632875.1. Taxonomy (GTDB): domain Bacteria; phylum Myxococcota_A; class UBA796; order UBA796; genus JACKEQ01. Next base: position 9,993 of record JACKET010000028.1, on the reverse strand, counting down.
ATCCTCGGCCTCGAGCAGGTCTCCCGCGGCGAGATCCTCCTCGAGGGCAAGCCGTGGTCGTCGCTGTCCGAGGCCCGGCGCCGCCCGCTCCGCCGCAGCTACCAGTACATCCCGCAGGATGCGCTGTCCGCCCTCGATCCTCAGCAGACGGCGCTCGAGCACGTGGTCGAATCCCTGACGGTCCTCGGTGGGGTCGGGCATGCTGCTGCTGTGAAGCAGGGGACCGAGATGCTCGAGAAGCTCGGGCTCGGCGCGCGCCTCGCGGCATTGCCCCGCGAGATGAGCGGCGGCGAGCAGCGTCGCGTGACGCTGGCGCGCGTCTTCGCGCTTCGCCCCTCCCTGGTGGTGGCCGACGAGCCGACGAGCGGCCTCGACCCCGACCGCCAGGAGTCCGTGCTCGAAGACCTGATCGAGAACCTCCCCGACGGCGCGGGCTGCATCCTCGTCACCCACGACATGCCCCAGGCACGGAAGTGGTGCAATCGTGCGATGGTGATGCTGGAAGGACGCGTCATCGAGGAACTACAATTGCCGGAAGGGGAACCCTCCCATCCGTACGCGAAGATGCTGTTCGACCCCTGGGGCGAACACGACCTCTCCCAATCCACGGCACAATGAGCCGAGGAGGCCCGATGTCCACAACCTCGAGAGTGCTCACGGCAGCCATCGCACTGGCCTGGCTGGCCCCGCGTGCGGCGTTCGCGTGTGACGAGGCCGAGCGGTTGCGCCTCGCGGACGAGATCGCGAACCTCGCCCAGAAGAATGCGTGGTCGGGCGTCGAGCGGAAGTACGGCGAGCTGCTGCGCACGAAGTGCACGCTCGAGTTCGAGCAGTACAGCCTCGGCGCCGAGTCGGCGAAGAACCTCGGCAAGACGTACGAGATGTACGAGCGTCTCGATGCCGCGCAGAAGATCGATCCGCAGGAAGAGCTCGCCAGCACGCTGTCCCAGCTGAACGAGAACTACGGCCGCGTCGAGGTCCGCGGCGATGCCCGTCGTCGTGCCGCGCTGCTCCGCGAGCAGATGCCCTTCGCCCCCGATCAGCGCAAGAGCATCGAGTACGCCCAGTCGGTCATGGAGGGCACGGGCTCGTTCAAGGGCATGCTGCCCATCGGCGGTCCGTACAAGGTCGCCGACAAGGAGTTCTCGGTCGAGGCCGGGCCCGAGTGGCAGGAGGTCGTGGTCGGCAAGGGCAAGGGCCCGAAGACCACCGGCGGCACGGGCGGCGGAGACGACTTCTCCGACCAGGGGCTCATCAACTGGGTCGGCCCCATCGCGTTCATCGGCACGGGCTTCTTCGGATCCGGCTCGCCCAAGGGCCCGATCTACCGCACCGACGCGCCCGACGAGGATCTGCTCCGCGGCCCGGTGGTCGGCCGTCCGAGCGACCCCGACTACCCGTGCAACGGCAATCCCGACGCGCTCGTCACCGACGCGAACGGCCAGGATGCGTGCCTGCCGACCATCCGGCAGCCGAAAGACATCGCGATGTTCAACACCCCGAACATCGACATCACGGCGGGTGGCGAGGTCGGCCTCACGTACCGGGCGCCCGAGATGGGCGTCGCGGCCACGGTGAACTACCGCCGGATGTTCGGCAGCCGGCTCAACCAGATCACGGTCTGGGGCGCGGGTGTGGTGCGTCCGGGCGCGTTCCGCTTCGCGGCGGGCCCGACCTGGGGCGTCGTCGCGGGCACGGCGACCGGCTTCGCGGACTGGGTCGACGAGGGCCAGTCCGACGTGTTCCGCGAGCAGCAGCAGTCTCAGGCCGAGGCGCCCGGCTTCGGCATGGGCGGCGGCTTCGCGGGCAGCGCGGGCTACGGCGTGCTCGAGATCGCCGGATTCCAGGGGCTGGTCGAGCTCCACGGGCACTGGCAGCGCGACAACCTGCGCAACTACTCGGGGATCGGGATCCGCTTCGGGATCGTGCCCAAGATCGAACGCTTCGAAGGATGACCGAACACGGTCGGTGGGGAATGCGCCGGGCCGCATCCGGTTTGTTCCTGCACGTATGGAGAGACACCAACATGATGATTCGACGGCTCCTGTCGGTATCGCTGCTCGTCGGCCTGGTGGGCACCGCATCTGCGGGTGAGGTCCGCTTCACGGGCGAGGGCCACGCGTACAACCCGGTGTGGTCGCTCGACGGAAAGCACCTCGCCTTCGAGGTGAACAACTACGGGGATCGATCCGATCTCCACATCTCCGTCGTGAACGGCGAGATCGCGAAGGATGCCTCGAAGGTCAACCTGCCCGGCGGTGGCGGGCCGTTCGGTGGCTCGCAGGTCGTCGTCAACCCGGCCTGGCACCCCCAGGGCATCGTGGTGTTCGAGGGCTCCAACACGGGCGGCCAGTTCCGGCTCTACTACTACCAGCCCGGCGGTGGCGCGGCGTCCGAGATGATCAGCACGACCGACGTTCCCGGCGACATCACGTTCCCCGCGATCAACCACAAGGGCACGTCGATGATCTTCGTGGCCGACCAGACCGGCAACGGCGACCTCTACACCCGCGACACGAACACGGGGAAGGTGAGCGTCGCGATGCAGACCGACGTGGCCGAGATGTTCCCGCAGTTCGACGCGGGCGGGTCGAAGATCCTGTTCACCCGCAAGCAGAACAACACCGAAGACATCTTCGAGCTCGCCCTGGCGACGGGTGCCGAGAGCCCGGTCACGGGCGGCAACAACGACCAGACCCGGCCCAACTACGCGGCGGGCGGCGTCGTGTACTTCGACAACTCCCGCGACTCGCAGAGCTGGGACGTGAAGTACGTCAGCGGCGGCAACGCGAAGGTCCTCGCGAAGTCGGTGCGCCTGCCGCTCCGCGCGCGTCCGGCGATCTCGCCCGACGGCAACTGGGTGGCGTACGGCTTCGAGGATCCCACGAAGTCCGACTCGATCATGATCTCCAAGGTCGACGGGTCGAAGAACGTCGAGATCAAGACGCCCTACAACGCCTGCGGCGAGCCCGCGATCACCGTGCAGAACGGCAAGACCCTGCTCGCGTACACCGCGCTCCCGAGCAGCGGTGCCGACTACCGCCGGCTGTTCGTGGTCGACATCACCGGCAAGCTCTAGGCGCTACGCCGGGCGCGCCCGGTGGTCGCCGAACGCACGACGCCCCCGGAGGTCGGGAACCTCCGGGGGCGTCGCTGCGTCGGGCGTCTGCGGTCTGCCTAGAGCAGGACGCAGTCTTTGTCGGACAGCCACGACATCGACGCGTTGTCGTACTCGCCGCGGCCGAGGTGCGTGCCGCTCGTGAAGTACACGTCGACCGTGCCGTTCGACGACTCGACCACGTCGTAGGTGACGGTGAAGTTCTCGTCGTCGGCGTAGACCGGGTTGCCCGCGGCGTCTTCGATGCAGTCGGTCTGGGCGAGGTCGACCGAGCCGCTGATCGTGATGGAGTAGTCGGCGGCCCCGACCGAATCGGACTGCGTGCCGTACACGTCCCACACGACCGTACACGCGGTGAAGCCCGTCGCGGCGAGCTCGGGGTCGGGGTAGAGCACCCAGAACTCGTTGCCCACGAGGTCGGTGGCGTCCCACTCGTAGTACCCGGCGAAGAAGGTCGTCGCGACCTTCGCGTTGGGGTCGTCCCACAGCGGCGAGCTCGAGCAGGCATCTTCTTCGCCCTGGAGCGCGTTCTGGATCCAGCTCGGGAGGACGGCCTGTTGATTCGGGTCGAGCGGGTCGATCTTGGGGCCCTTGGAGCACCCGACCAGGAGCATCGTGGCCAGCACCAGCCGCGTCATTGAAACCTCCACGTTCGGACCAGCCTACACCGTGTGCCGCCGCATCGCGATATCGGTGCGCACGAGGACGCCATGAACGAGCCGCCCAACATCCTCGACATCTTCATGTCGTACGTCGAAGCCGTGAAACAGGACTTCTTCGCCTACGGCACCGCGGGCGCCGGCATCGCGCTCGTGATGCTGCCGTACAGCGTGGGCATGGTGTTCGTCGTCTACCTGGCGATGGGCTTCGGCATGGTGCCGGGCATCGTGATGGAGGACGAGAACGTCCTGTTCCTGGGCATGATCCTGACGCCGACGATCCTGATCTTCGCGCTCACGGCGCTCGTGAACCTCGTCACCATCCCGATGCACGCGTCGATGCTGCGGGCGATCTGGGCCCACGTCGAGGGCGACACCGAAGCGAAGCTCGGCCCGGCCGCGTGCTTCAGCACCTACACCCAGGAGCCCGGGCGTCCGCTGCTCTACATGGTCGTGCAGATGGTGGTGTACGGCGTGCTCGCGATGTTCTGCCTGCTCCCGGGCATCGCGTTCCTCGCGGCCGCCGACATGGCGTGGCCGCTCGTCGTGCTCGAGGGGCTCAGCCCCGTCGAGGCGATCCGCAGGTCGGCGCGGCACTTCTCGCAGCACCTCGCCTGGCACCTCGGGTACGCCCTCATCCTGTTCTCGATGGTCTTCGTGCTCGCGTACATCCCGTTCGTCGGGGCCTTCCTGTCGCCCGGCCTCGTCGGTGGGTTCCGCGTGTTCGCCTACCGCGCCGTGCGCTCCGACCTCGTGGCCGCCTGAACGAACGCCAGGCACCCCACGCGGCGCGCTTCGCCGACGACGTGCTCCGCAGAGGCCTCGCCGATGCGCACGGCACACCACAGGGCCGCGAGGGACCACTCCGGGCCCGGGGCTTCCGACGCGAGGGCGACGAATCCCGCGCCGCGCTCGAGCGCCGCGATGAAGGCCTCGTCGAACCCCTGCGCCTGGGGGCTCTTCGGGATGTCGAGGCCGCCGAGGCCGTGGTGGCGGGCCTCGAGCAGCGCGTGCTGCACGTGGGGGCGGGGAGGGACCCCCGTCTCGGCCTGGGCCTGCAGGAGCTCGGCCGCCGCGGGACCCACCTCGTCCGCGTCGCCGGACCAGACGGCTGCGCGGAGCAGGGTGTGGGCGGCGGCCACGTGGAGGAACGGGATGGACCCGGGCCCGTCCGGTGCGTCGGGATGCCAGCTGCGGCTCCCTTCGAGGGCGTCGGGACGGAGGGCTTCGACGCGCTCCAGTGGGCCGCGCACGTCATCGCCGCGGCACGCGGCCTCCCAGGCGAGCTCGAGGTCGGTGAGCGCCGCGAGGAACAGGTCGCCCGACGCACGATGGTGCGCGGCGAGCCGCTCCCACAGCCGGCGTACCGTGGGGTCGCCGTAGCCGAGCACGTCCTGGTGGGCCCGGCAGAGCCTTCCGACCCCGAAGATGCCGTGCGGATAGGCGTCGAAGAGGTCTTCGCGCTCGAGCACGGGGGCGAGGCAGGACGCCACCGACGCCCGGTCGCCGAAGTCGGCCACGGCCTTCGCGCGCTTCCACGCCACCACCACGGGGAGGGGATGCTCCTCGCCCAGGCCCTGCGCCTGCTCCCACGCGCGGTCGAGCAGCGCGAGGACCTCGTCTGGACGCCCTCCGCGACGGGCCGCTCGCGCATCGGACAGGAGGGCCTCGACGGCCTCGGCGCTCACCGGATCAGGGGGAGCAGCAGGTCGTCGGCGCCGAGCACGCGGCACACGGCGTTCACCACCTGGATGTCGTCGTCGAAGCCGAGCACGCCGGTGATCTCGTCGTCTTCGTCTTCCTCGACGAAGTACACGGCCGTGGCGCCTGCGATGGAGCCCTTCGGGCCGCCCTCGAACCGGTCGAGGAGGCCGTGGCACGTGGCCGCGATGCGGTCGGCGACGTCGGGGTCGAGGGAGGTCACCCAGGCCGCGACCTGGCGCACCATGCTGGTGTAGCCGTCGATCTGGCGCCGGAGCGCGTCGTGGGCCTCGACGGGGCCACGCGCGACGGCCTCGAAGCGCTCGCGGAACTCGATCGGGATCTCGTCGAGCACGGACTGGAGGAGCTCGGAGTCGCTCATGCCGCGTACGTGCCGAACACGTGGTCCCACAGGGTGGTGCTCACGCCGTACTTGCGGTCGTGGAAGCGCGCATTGTGGTGGTGCGCCATGTGGTGCTTGCGGAGCAGCTTCCCGACGCGCGTGCGCGGGGTGAAGTGGTGCACGTAGTAGTGGGCGAGGTCGTAGACCATGTACCCCAGCATCTTGCCCGCGAAGTACGCCCACACCCACGTGGGGTCGAGCCAGGGCGCCAGGGCCTGCGCGACGCCCCACGCCACCGAGAAGAACGCGATGCCGAGGCTGATCGACACGGCCGGAGGCATGACGAGCCGCAGCTTGTCGAGGTGCCACGTGTGGTGCACGCCGTGCAGGTAGAAGTGGAACGACTCGCCCCACGACGTGTCGGGCACCCAGTGGAACAGCGTGCGGTGGAGCCAGTACTCCATGAGCGTCCACACGAGCCAGCCGACGGCGAGCTGCGCGGCGAGGGCGAGGGGACCCACGCCCGACCAGGCGCCCACGGCGACGAACGCCGTGACCGCAGGCACGTAGATCGCGGGGACGACCCAGGCCGGGATGCGGGAGAACCCGTCGATGAAGTCGTTCTCGAACATCCGCGGCGATTCGGGCGTGGCCTTGTAGAGCACGGGCACTCCTCGGTTCGTCGCCATCCGAGGTAGCACGTCGCGAAAGCCCTGTCATACGGGCGTCGCGGAGATACGGGGCCGCATGGATGCCCTGTTCGCCACGCTCGATGCTCCGACCCTCCCGATGCGAGGCCCCCGCGCCCGGTGGGAGGCGGCGCGCGCGGTCGAGCCGCACCCGCTTCTCGCCGCCGTGCGCGCGGGCCGCGGCGCCCACACGGTGGGGGAGGCGTTCTTCGCGGGGTACCAGGCGGCCCTCGAGCGGCTGACGGGCGTGCGCGCGGTCCAGGCCCTGCTCGTGACCGAAGCCGGGGGCAACCACCCGCGTGAAATCCACACGACATCCGACGGCCGGAGCGTGACGGGCACCAAGGCCTTCGCGCTCGACGAGGTCGACGTGGGGTGGGTGCTGGCGCGCGCAGGCGAGCCGGTCGCTGGTCGTGTAGATCTCGTCCTGGCGCGGGTCGACGGCGATTCCGGCGTCGCGCGCGAGCGGCTCGAGGTCGGGTGGCTCGTCGACGTCCCGCACTCCCGCATCCGGTTCGATGCAGCGCCCGCATCCGAGGTCCGCCCCGACGCCTGGGCGCGCTACGTCCGTCCGTTCCGCGGCCTCGAGGATCTGGGCGTGCTCGCGGCGGTCTCGGCCGCACGGCTCGGCGCCACCGCGGATCCCGAGGCCCAGGAGGGCTGGATGGCCGTGCTGGTCGGGCTGTTCGCGCTGTGGCCCTGCGACCCGGATGCGGCGTCCACCATCCGTGCGCTCGCGGGGATCCGGGCGCATGCGATGGCGAATTCCGTTCACCCGATCGACGGCCCGCTGGCGGGATCCTGGGAGCGGGATTCCCGACTCCTGACGATCGCCGCGCGTGCTCGGGAGGTACGGCTCGACAGGGCCCGGAGCCGCGCCTGATCGCGTCCGATCCGCGGCCCGCATCGCGTTGACATGCGGGTTCCAGTGGGGCAGCATGCGGGGGAGGCTGCTCCGCGCCCGGAGCGGCAGAGGACCCGTTCATGGCTTCCATCGTGTCTTTGCTCTCCCTCCAGGCGTTCGGCGCGACCGTCGGCGCTGGTGGGCAGATCCAGCAGGCCCTCCAGACCGCGTGTACGAGCGGCACCCCGGTCACCATCGACCTGCAGACCGCCGACCAGCAGGACTGGTACATCGGGCCGGGCGGCATCAACGGCCCGCTGCTCGAGTACCCGCCGGCCGGCTGTGGCGCGACGTTCCCGCCGATCACCATCCGCGGCGCCCAGGGCCCGGCGTACATCCACTACCAGACGCAGGGCACCTCCACCGCTGCCGACCTGATGACGTTCCACACCGGCGCGCGCGTGACGCTCGAGAACATCGTGCTCGTCGGCCGCACCACCGCCGAAGACCCGCTCCACGTCGGGTCGCAGTTCAACGAGCTGTGCTCCGAGTTCGGTGACGAGGTGCGCGGCGTCCGCCACTCGGCCGCCCAGAACGCGGCGGGCTCGCTCACCCTGAACAACGCCACGTTCCGGTGCCTCGACGCCCCGGCCAACAGCCTGCTGCTCGAAGCCAGCCGCGGCGGCGCGATCTACTCCGAGGGCGTGCCGATCACGATCGTCGACTCGGTGTTCGACTCGAACCAGGCCGCCGACGGCGAGGGTGGGGCCATCGCGATGCTGAACGGCAACGCGAACCTCGGCCCGCTCACCACGCCGAGCCTCGACATCGACGGCGGCGTGTTCCTCCGGAACCACGCGAACTTCGGCGGCGCGGTCCTCAACACGATCAGCGGCTACGCGGTCAACATCCGCGACTCGAACTTCGACCTGAACCTCGGGTCGTTCGGCGCCGGCGCCGTGCTGCTCGAGAACATCGGCGACGTCGTGGTCGAGCGCTCCGTGATGGATCGCCAGAACAACGACAACTTCTACCAGAACCAGCAGGGCGGCGCGCTCCTCGTGCGCAACTCGAACAGCCTGCTGTTCCGCAACAACCTCGTGTGTGGCTCGTGGGCCGGCTACGGCGGCGGCGTCTACGCCGAGGATCCGGGCCCCACCACCATCCAGGGCTCGGTCTTCGCCGAGAACGGCGCGGTCTGCAACGGCGGCGGCCTGTTCATCGACGAGCCGTTCTTCACGCCCGTCAACGACGTGACGGTCGTGAACAACACCTTCGTGGGCAACGAGGGCGGCCGCGGCGACTCGTTCACCGGCAACCCCGAGATCTGCGCCTACGGCGGTGGCGGCGGTGCGGCGTTCTGGGGTGTCAACCCCGACTTCCGCAACAACATCGTCGCCTACCAGAGCTTCGGCGGCGGCGTGCTGGGCCACTACGAGCCCTTCCGTCCGCCCCCGGCCTACCAGATCGGCGACCAGATCGGGCTCTACAACAACATCTGGTACGCGAACAACGACAGCGTCTCGCTCACCCAGGACGACCACCTCACGGGTGACTTCGCCTCCATCGCGTTCCACCCGACCAACCTGGTCGATGTCGACCCCGAGATCGTCTACCCCGGCGTCGGCGAGTTCAACTGTGCGCCCGACGCGTTCTACCCGCAGCGCACCTCCCCCGCGGTCAACGCGGGCGGCGGTCCGGTCACCGGTGGCATTCCCGGAAACTGCGTCGACATGGTCGACACGAGCCCGGTGCCCGACTTCGACCACGACTCGCCGCTGATGAACGACCCGGCCTGTGACATCGGCGCCTTCGGCGGCGACTACGGCCTGTTCGCGAAGGACACCGACGGCGACGGCGTGCAGAACATCTTCGACTGCGACGACAACAACGCCACGGTGCACCCCGGCGCCACCGATGGCTGCGACTTCATCGACAACGACTGCAACGGCATCGTCGACGATGGCCTCGACGTGGTCTGGTACCCCGACACGGATGGCGACGGCGACGGCGACGTGAACGCGCCGCTCGAGCTCGCCTGCACCGCGCCCATCGGCAAGGTGGCGAACAACGACGACTGCAACGACTCGAACCCCGCGATCAGCACGAACGCGGCCGAGATCTGCGACGGCATCGACAACAACTGCAACAACCTCGTCGATGACGGCCTGACGTTCGCCCAGTGGTTCCAGGACAACGACGGCGACGGCTATGGCGACAACGCCTCCCTCATCGAGAGCTGCCTCCAGCCGGGCACGAACTACATCCAGGTCGGCGGCGACTGCAACGATGGCGACCCGAACATCGCGCCCAGCCGCGTCGAGGTCTGCGACGGGTTCGACAACAACTGCAACGGGCTCATCGACCAGAACGACCCCGATGCGGTGGGCGTCGGTCGGTACCGGGTCGACGGCGACGGCGACGGGTACGGCACCGCCGAGAGCGAGCAGCTCCTCTGCGAAGGCCAGACGCCGCCCGAGGGCCTCGTGCTCGTCGACGACGGCGCGCTCGACGACTGCGACGACAGCAACCCGTCGATCTTCCCCGGCCCCGACTCGCAAGAGCTCTGCCTCGTGCCGGGCGACGAAGACTGCGACGGCCTGGTCGACGAGGTCGACGGCAACACGGTCGACGTGGCG
>JACKET010000027.1 GCA_020632875.1 Alphaproteobacteria bacterium | reverse complement strand
TCCGCATCCAGTGGGGGCCGTCACGGGTCGAGCGTCCTCGTTTCCCCGGGCACCTTCGACGGGGATTGCACCGCCAGGACCGCCCGTGACGTCAGGGCTCTCGAGGGGACGTATCGGTGTTCGGGTCGACAGAGGGGCCTTCTTGCGGACCGGATTCGGGACTCACCAGAGCAGGCCGGCGTTCCTGGGCCGCTCGGGTGAGTAGGCTCGCCGACCCCGGTCCTCGGAGTTTCGGGGAGAGGTGCCGTCCGACCTGGCTACACCGAAGGTCCACCCGCACCGTCTGGGTATCGTGGGGGACGTCTCGGTGTTCGGGTCGACAGGGAGGGCCTCCCCGCGGACTGGAATCGGGATTCACCAGAGCAGGCCGGCGTTTCGGGTCGCTCCGGTGAGCGGACCCGTCGACTCGACTCCGCCCCTGGTTGAACGGGCTTCGGACATCGAGGGTGTAGCTCGAGATCGCTGCGCATTCGCTGCCATGCGATGGCAGTGATTGCGCACGTCCGTGGACGTCGGACCGGCCGGTCCCTGCAGTCGCGTGGTCACGGTCCACGGTCCACGGTCCACGGTCCACGGCCCACGGTCCAGGTCAGGCGCTCCACCACCGATCGAGCACGCGCTGTCGGTGCGCGCCGAGCGGGCCTTCCAGCACCCGCGTCCGCGGCGTCCACTCGAGCGGGCAGCCCGCGATGTTCTCGGTGGTGCCGAACACCAGCGCGTCCGTGAGACCGGGGCTGCCGAAGTACCAGTCGTCCGTGCCGAGCATCGCTTCGAGGGCTTCGAGGTCCCGGAGGGCCTCGGCGTACACCTCCTCGCGGCTCCGCAGGCCGTAGCCCTGGCCGCGCGCCTGCTGCAGCGGGCCGCGGCGGATCATGAACCCGGCGAGCGCGAGCACGACGCCCGGCATCATGTCGTCGAAGTAGGCGTGCTTCGTCTCGTCCCAGCCCTCGTCCCAGCGGCGCAGCAGGGTCGTGAAGTACAGGCTCTTGTCGACGGTGTTGCGGATCACCCGCATCAGCGCGCGCTCGTGTGCCGTCCGGCCCGCATCCAGCGCGACGCCGTGGGCCTCCGTGAGCTGCGCGATGATCACCTCGCTGTCGTCGACGATCTCGCCCGTCTCGGTGGTGACGTACGGCACCTTCCCGGTCTTCGAGCGCGGCCCGGACCGCAGCACCTCGACCTCGTGGTCGATGCCCGCCATCCGCAGCCAGGTCAGCAGCTTGAGGCACGCGGGGCTCGCGCTGCCCGTGATGGGCCAGCGGGAGCCGAACACGTGGACGAGGAGCGGCATCAGATGTGGATGCTCGCCGGGATCGTCGAGGGCAACAGGTGCGGGTAGGGCAGCCAGCGCGACTTCTCCCGCTCGGTGATGACGGCTTCGACGCGCAGCAGGTCGGCCTGCAGCTCCTTGACGAGGGCCTGGCTCTCGAGGTCGGCGAAGGTCCCCTCGGGGTACTGGCCGAGGTAGTTCATCCTGAGCCCGGAGAGCTGGTACACGGTGTCGAACTGCAGCAGGGCCATGTTCGGCGGCGGCAGCACGTCGACCATCTGCACCTCGCCCGGCCACTTCTCCCAGAACGCGCCGGCCATGTTGGGCACGGCGCCCATGTACGGGAACTGGGTGAAGTTCACGGCCGAGTGCTGGGCGCTCCCCGTGAAGACGAAGGTCGTGACGAGGTGGGCGAGCTTCTCGACCGAGTCGATCGTCCCGACCCCCGCGAGCCGGCAGGGCCCCGAGAGCTCGCGCACCCAGGCCTGAAGCTCGGTGTCCTCGACGACCTCGCGGGCCGTCGGGTACCAGCGCTTCACGTAGGCCGTGCAGAAGCGCTCCACGGCGTCCCATACGAGGATCCCGTCGTCCCGGTAGGGCGCTTCGGGGAGCACGTCGATCGAGAGGCCGCGCGAATCGGTGTTGTGCTTCGGGGACGCCGCGTCGAGCGGCCAGGTGTCGATGGCCACGCGCACGAGGCCCGCGCAGGCCGAGATGGTCGGGCCGAACGCCTGGTCGATGGTGCCGCCGGGCGCGATGAGGCTCGTCGCCGCGGAGTGGTTGATGGGCAGCGTGTACTCGCAGTGCGGCATGAGCAGCACGTGGAGCGGGTGGTTGTCCGCGAGCTGGCGCCGGGTGGCGAGCGTGCAGGCCTCCATCACCATGTGCGTGCGCCCGAGATGGACCACGGTCTCGTGGTGGCTCGCCTCGGCGACCTGGACGGCGAGCTTGGCGATGCGCCAGTCGTCGCCGTCCTCCGGGGTGAAGACCGGCGTGTCGGGCGTCGCGCCGATCTGGATGGCGACGGGGCGGAGCTTGCCGTCGATGGCCGCGAACACGGCGTAGGGCCCGTGCATGAACTTCTGGCGTTCGTTCGTGATGCCGCACGGCACGCCGTGCAGGATGCCGTAGTCGCACGCGAACAGCCGGCCCTCCTTCGCGGCGGCCTCGAGCGTGCCGCGGCCGATGCTCTTCGCCCAGTGGGCCTCGGTGATCGCGACGTGGTCGGGCACTGCGGAGATGCGCTGCACGACCATCGGGTTCACGCCCGCGAGCCGCTGCCATCCGAAGGTCTCGTCGAGCTCCCACTTGTGCTGCGCCCAGACCGGCACGGGCGGGATCTTCGCGAACAGCTTGCCGTAGTCGTCGACGCTCTTCGCCTTCTCGAGGGTGATGTGGTCGGCGAGGCGCGTGTGCACGTCGAAGAACCAGCGCCCGACCTCGGGCGGGGAGAGCTTCGCGACGGCCGCGGTCTCGGCGGCGATCAGCTCCGCCAGCTTCTCGGCGTTCGCCACCAGACCGCTCATCGCCACCGCGTTCTCGAACAGCTCGAACACCAGCGGCACGAGCTTCGCGATGTAGGCCGGCGAGTACGTGTCGCTCTTCGGCACGGCCGCGGCGACGGCGACGTCCGGCGGCCAGTTGTACGTGTAGCCGTAGACGCGGCGCGCGCCCTCGAGCTGGGCGGACCGCGCGGCGGAGCCGTCGTTCTGGGGGAGGCTGACGTTCAAGGGGGCTCCTACTTCTTGGCGGTGAGGCGCTCGATGCCGTCCCAGTCCTCGGGGATGCCGGACGCCTTCAGCGCGTGGGCCATCTCGAGGAACCGGCGGGGCTGGGGGTCGTCGGGAGTCTGGGCGAGGACCTGCTCGAGGCCGTCGATCGCGTCGTCCACCCGGCACGCGAACCACGCGTCGAGCGCGGCTTCGTAGGCGTCCCGCGTGGCGAGGCGAGCGGCGCGGACCTCGGGGCGCTCGGCGTCGAGCACCTCGTACACGGTGAGCGGGGTGTCGCGGCCCTTCACCATGACCTTTCCGGCCCGGCGCACCTGGAAGCCCGGGCGGAGGCGCTCGTGCGTGTTGTCCGAGATCAAGAGGCGCGTCGCCGTGCGGCGGGTGAGGCCCTCGACGCGCGACGCGAGGTTCACGGGGTCGCCGACGACGCCGCACTTGAGCGAGCGCTGGCCGCCGATGGTCCCCATGGTGACGGTGCCGGTGTTGAGGCCCACGCCCGTGCGCACCTGGGTGAGCCCGCCGCGACGGCGCTCCTCGTTGAAGCGGTCGAGCGCGTGGTGGAACGCGATCGAGGCGGCAACGGCGTTCGACGCGTTCGTGGCGCCATCGAACAGCGCCATGATGCCGTCGCCCAGGTACGTGTCGATGAACCCGCCGTTCCCGGTGATCGCGGGCTCCGCGTACGACAGGTACCGGTTGATGAAGCCCAGGGCCTCCTTCGCGGTGAGGCGCTCGACGATCGGTGTGAATCCCCAGATGTCGCTGAAGAAGACGGTGACCTCGGTGAGCTTGTGGTCCCCCACGTCGACGTCCACGATGTCGGCCCGGTCGAGGCTCCGGATGAACTGGCGCGGCACGAAGCGGCTCTGGGCCTCCTGCAGACGCACGTTCCGGATGCTGATGGCGAGCTGGGGCGCCAGCACCTCGAGGATCTGGAGGCGGTCGCCCGTGAACGCGCCGGACAGGTCGTTCTCGAACACCAGCACGCCGAGGTTCCGACCCTGGTGGGTGACCGGTGCGCACAGCACGGCCGGGGACTCCTGCACCTCGGCCTGACCCGTCCGCCAGACGCGCCGGACGAGCGGCAGCGGAACGCCGGTCGGTGCCGCGCCGTCGTGCAGGGTGACCTCGCCGCCCGTGCGCGCCTCGGCCTCGAGGCGGAGCTCGCCGCGGCGCGCGAGCAGCAGCACGCCCCGCCGGGCGCCGACGTTCTCGTTCAGGATGCGCATGGCGCGCGTGAGCAGCGCGTCGAGCTGGGTCTCTTCGCTGATCGCCTGGGACGCTTTGAGCAGGCTCATGAGGTCGAGGCGGGCGCTGGGCAGGGCGCGCTGGCTCTTGAGCGTGCGGTCGGAGGCCTCGGGCTCGGGGGCCGCGAGGTCGGGGTACCGCTCGTCGAGGGCCTGCACCTTGGCGGATGCACCCCAGCGGGACCAGGCGTAGCGGGCGTCGCGGAGGTAGGCCGTCGCGATGCGGTGGTTGCCGCGGGCCTCGTGCATCGAGGCGGCGCGCTCGTTCGCGAGGGCCTGGTCGTGCAGGAACCCGGCGCGCTGGGCGCCGGCGATGGCGCGGTCGTACTGGGTGATCGCCGCGGCGAGATCCCCGCCCGCGCGGGCGATCTCGGCGTCGAACAGCGCCAGCAGGTGGGCGCCGTTGTGCGGGTTGTGCGCCGCGCAGGCCGCCACCGGGTCGCGGAGCGCGAGCACGGCTTCGGGGGGCTCGCCAGCGTCGAGCCGGGCGATCGCGGCGTAGACCCGGAGCGGCACCTGGTAGAACAGCGCGACCGCGCCGTCCGCGAAGGCGAGGGCCGTGGCGGCCGCTTCGGCCGCGTCGGGCGCGTTGCAGAACGTGCGCGCCGACAGCATGCACAGCGAGAGGGCGCACACCGCGGCCCGGAAGTCGATGGCCGTCAGCGCCTCGAGCGCCTGCGCCTCGTCGTACTCGGGACCGACGAGGTGGGCGGGGTCGTCCGAATCGCCGCGCAGGCCCTTCACGAGCTGCTGGAACTGGAGCGTGCACGCCATGGCGGCCTGCATGTCGTGCAGCTTCATGACGGCGACCGCGTGCTCGATCTCGGTGTCGAGGTCGCCGAGCGGGACCCCCGAGAAGAACCCGTGGATCACCCGCATGTGGAGGACCCAGCCCGCATACTCGAGGTCGCCCACGTCCATGAGGGAGCGGTAGACGGCGCCCGTCTCGTCGTAGATCCGACGCATCGGCTCGTTCCACACGCGCACGAAGTGGTTCACGAGGTGGCGGACGGTGCCTTCGATGACGCGATCGGGGAAGCGGTCGAGCAGCGCGAGCGCGTTGCGGCCCTGCTGCGCGCTGTGGTCGAGCAGCCAGCCCGCGCTGAGGACGAGCCCGAACACGCCGTATCCGTAGGCGGACTCCTTGCTCGCCCCGCTGGTGAGCGTGCGGTCGACCAGCTCGATCGCAATGAGCGGGAGGAGGTTCGGCTCGGCGACGTAGGCCGCAGACGCGATGCGGACGAGGATCCGGCGGCGCGCGGTCTCGAGCGGGTCGTCGCCGACCTCGGGCAGGCCCTCGACCGGCGTGCTCGCAGCCCGCGGGAGCAGGGCGCCCACGGCGGCATGGACGTCGCTCCCGCGTGGCTTGCGGGGCAGCGCGACGCCGGCCGCCGCGAGGCCTTCGACGGCCGTGTCGAGCGCGGCGTGGAGGTCGCCGTGCGCGATCATCGCGTGGATTCGGATCTCGTCGGCGCGCAGGCGATCGGGCAGGCCGGTCGCCATGCCGTGCAGCGCGTCGACGTGGGCTTGCATGAGGTCGGTGTTGCCGACGAGCCACGCGGCACGGGCGGCCATGCGACGCAGGTGGACGGCCAGGGCCGGCTCGGGACCCTCGGAGCCCGCCGCGCGCAGGGCGGTCTCGGCGAACCGGTGCGCGGGGAGGTAGGCCGCACAGCGCAGCGCGCGCTCGGCGGCGCGGGCGAGCAGGCGCACGAGGGCGTCGCGCTCGGTGGGCTCGGCCACGAGGTCGGCCGCGGCCCGGTAGTGCTCCGCCACGCGGAACAGGTCGTCGTCGCTGGCGTCGGGCGCCATGCCCCGCGCGACGGCGAGGTGCAGGCGCGCCCGCTCGTCGTCGGAGAGCAGGTCGCGCGCGGCCTGCTGCACGCGGTCGTGGACGAACGCGAAGCGGAACCGCGCGGCCCGGTTCCCGCCGGCCCAGTAGTCGTGGTCGAGCGGACGCACGAAGCGGCGCTGGATGGCGGAGTCGACCGCGGGCGCCAGCTCGGCCTCGCCGAGGCCCGTGGCCGTGTTCAGCCCGCCCAGATCGAACGGATCGCCGAGCAGCGCGGCGGCCGACAGGGCGGTGCGGGCATCGCCCGACAGCCGTGAGAGCTCGGCCTTGAGCAGCGCGACGACGTTCTCGGCGACGGCGAGGCGGTCGATGCCGTCGTCGTCCCACACCCAGCGGAGCGCGGCGAGGTCGTAGTGGATGGCGCCACCGGCCTCCTGCACGATGCGGCGCAGGAAGAACGGGTTGCCGGAGGTCTTGTCCCAGAGGCGCCGGGCGAGCGGCTCGACGTCGTCGCGCTGGAGCGCCGAGGCGAGCAGCTGGGTCACGTCGTCGGGCTTCAGCGGGCCCAGCGCGAGGCGGGCGACCTTCGCGTCGGTCGAGGTGAGCGACGCGAGAGCCGGCTGCAGCGCGTGGCCCTCGCCGACCTCGGTGTCGCGCCATGCGGCCACGAGCAGCAGGTGGCGGAGCTCGGGGTCGCGCAGGAGGGCCTCGAGCACCTTGAGCGACGGCAGGTCGGCCCACTGCAGATCGTCGAGGAACAGCACCAGCGGGCTCTGGGGGAGCGCGATGGCGCGGATCGCGCGCCGCACGGTCTCCTGGAGGCGCGCCTGCGCCTCGGTCGGGGCGAGCTCGACGGCGGCGGGCTGCGAGCCCAGCAGCACCTCGAGCTGGGGCGCGAGCTCGACGAGCAGCGCGGTGTTGGGCGCCGTGGCCTCGAGCAGCCGCGTGCGCCAGCGCTCGAGCTCGGAGGTGGACTCGGACAGGGCGTCGGCGACGAGCGCCGTGAGGACCTGGGACAGCGCCGCGTAGGGCAGGTCGCGGGTGTACTGGTCGAACTTGCCCTCGAGGATGCGCCCGCCGACGAGCGTGACGGGCGGGTAGAGCTCGCGGACGAGGGTCGTCTTGCCGATGCCGGCCTCGCCGTGGACCAGCGCGATGGCGCGCCCGCCGGCCTGAGCCGTGGCGAGCGCGTCGGTCAGGGCGCGGAGCTCGTGCTCGCGGCCGACGAGATCCTGCGGGAGGCTCGGCCGCTCGCTCACGGTGCGGCCGACGAGGGCCGTCTCGCCGCCCTGGATGCGCTGCAGGTCGAGCACCACGCCGGCTGCGCTCTGGTAGCGGTCTTCGGGCCGCTTCGCGATGAGCGTGGACACCAGCGCGCGCACGGGCGCCGGGATGGACCCCGGCAGTGGCGGCGGCTCGAGCGCCAGGTGGGCGTGCGCGTAGCCGAGCACGTCGTCGCTCTCGAAGGGCACCCGCCCGCTGAAGAGCTCGTACAGCGTGATGCCGAGCCCGTAGAGGTCGGTGCGCGCGTCGATCGCGCGGTTCGTGCGCCCGGTCTGCTCGGGCGCGAGGTACGCCGGGGTGCCCTCGAGCGGGCCGGCCGGCCGGGCGCTCGCGGAGTGGTGGGCGACCGGCGAGGCGAGATCGAAGTCGATCAGCCAGACCTCGCGGCTGCGCGGGTCGAGCACGATGTTCGCGGGGTTGATGTCGCGATGGAGCACGCCGCGCGCGTGCACGGCCGCTACGGCCTTCGCGAGGCCGAGCGCCACGTCGAGCGCCATCGCGGTGGGGGGCGCGACGGACGCGAGCCAGTCGAGCAGCGACACGCCGTGGGTGTCGCGGGTGACGAGCTGCGGCGGGTCGTGGTCGACGCGGACGGCCTGCGGCGCGCCGTTGCCTTCGAGCAGGACGAGGAGGTCGTGCTCGCGACGCAGGCGCGCGAGGGCCTCGGGCGTGGGCCACGCGGAGCGCAGACGCTTCAGCACGACCGCCTGCCCGTCGGAGTCGAGGGCGCGGATCACCCGCGTGCGGGCGCTGTCGTGCAGGGTCTCGAGCTCCTGGACCAAACGCTCTCCTAGACGTGGATGCTCTGCGCCAGGCGCGAGGGGAGCAGGTAGGGGAACGGGAACGCGCGGCCCTGCTCGCGCGCGGTGATGCGCGTGCCGACGGAGACGAGCTCGCCCTGGAAGCGCGCGAGGTAGCCCTCGACGCGGTCGTCCGCGAAGTGGTGCTTCGGGTAGTCGCCGAGGGTGTTCTCCCTCAGCTCGCGCTGCGGGAGCATCAGGTCGAGGATGTGCTCGGCGATGCCGAGGGGCGGCACGATCTGGAGCAGATCGGTGGTGTCGAGGGGGCCCCACCGCGCCGTCGGGAGGTTCGGGAACCACGCGAAGTGGTCGTAGCTGCCGTAGTTGATCACGCCGTGGTACACGCAGATCCGGTGGATGACGATCGTGACGAGCTCGACCAGCCCGGCCCGATCCGCGATCGACGGCAGGTCGGAGAGGTGCTCGCCGAGCGCGCGGTACCAGGCCTGCAGCTCGGTGTCGTCGTGCAGCGCGCGGTCGTCGGCGTAGTACAGCCCGAGGTAGCGGCGCACCCAGTTGCCGATCGCCTCCCACAGCAGGAGCGCGTCGTCGCGGTAGGGGTACTCGGGCAGCGCGGTGGTGTCGTCGACCCCGCGCAGCGCGAGGTCGCGGTGCAGCGAGGTCTCGCGCACCGAGCGGTCGCAGCAGCTCGCGCGGGCCATCTCGATGCCCGCATCGAGCGTCGGGCCCTGGAGCTGGTCGACGTACCCGTCCGCGCCGATGACCGCGGTCTTCATGGTCTCGTTGGCCGCGAGCGTCATCTCGAAGTGCGGCCACAGCAGGATGCGGAGCGGGTGGGCCTCGGCGAGCTCGCGCGCGGTGCAGAGCAGGACGGCGTTCGCGAAGACGTGGCACTGCCCGAGGTGCTCGGAGAGGCCCTGGCGCGCGCCATCCGCAGCCGCGAGCGCGTTGCGTGCCGACTGCCAGGCCTGGTCGCCGGGCTGCACGACGGGGAGGTCGCTGCGCACGCGGATGGCTGCCGGCATCAGCGGGCCTGCCGGCGTGCGGACGAACAGCCCGACGGCCCCCGCGACGTAGCGCTCGAAGCCGAAGGAGGGCCGGGTCGGCGTGCCTTCGAGGCTGCTGTGGTCGAGGACGTACAGGCGCCCTTCGGCCTCGGCCTTCGACGCGGTGTCGCCGGCTCCCACGTCGATGCCGTCGAGCGGGATCTGCCCGTCGTACCGGCGGAGGTAGGCGGGGTTCGCGCCGGCGATGCGCTGCCAGGCGAAGAACGCGTCGAGGTCGGCGTGGGCGCGGCTCGCCGGGGTCGGGACGACATCCAGCAGGGCGTCGTAGTCGCCGAGGTGGCTCGGGAACGCCAGTGGAGCGGCGATGAGCCCGCGCGCCTTGGTGTCGGCCAGCTCGGCGCGCATCCCGGCGATGAAGCCGTTGGCGAAGAGCTGGTCGTGGTACTTCGCCCGCTCGTCGTCGAGACGGTCGTCGCGGCGGGCCCCGACGCGGTTCGCGGTGAGGGTCGCCTCGACCTTCACGGCCTCCGCCATGTACCGGACGGTGTAGCCCTGCCCCCGCGGGACCTCGGCCGCGAGGGGCAGCCCGCCGAGGGACGTGTCGAAGCGGTAGTCCTTCCGGTCGCGCGCGAGGGACTTCGCCCGGGCTTCGGGATTCGGGTCGTCGGCGGGCAGGAAGGGTCGCAAGCAGCCTCCGCGGTTGTCCTGTCGGGAGTCGCAGGATGCCAGACACCGACCCCCGCCGCCACGCGATCCGCCACTGGCCGCCGCCGGTTGTTTCCGACGCCCGGCCGTGCGGGGTGGAAGGGCCTCGGTCGCGGAGTGTCGAAGGGGCGTTTCCACCCACCGGCCCACGGTGCGTCGCGCGCGTTCACGGACCGGGGAGCGGAGGGGCGAAGCGGCTGACGAGGTCCAGGTGCTTCGGGCGGCCGGGGGGGACGCGGCCCGCCTGGATGCGCGTGGGGTCGGCGCCCTGGCGCGCCGCGAGGAGCCGCGCGAAGGCGGCGCGGTCGACGAGGTCTGCGCCGGCGAGGTGCAGCGGCCCGGCGTGGGGCCCGTCCGCCCAGTGCAGGATGGCGCGCGCGAGGTCGTCGACGTGCGTCGGGCGCCGCAGCTCGTCGGCGTAGAACGGGAAGGGCGCCTCGCGGGCGAGTCGCTCCTGCACGCCCTCGGGTGCGCCCCAGAGCAGGGAGGTGCGCACGATCAGCGCGTCGGGGCGGGCTTCGAGGACCCGGTCCTCGCTCTCGACCTTCGCGTCGCCGTACGCGTGGACCGGGGCCCGCGCGGAGGTCTCGTCCACCGGTTCCGGGTGCCCCGGGAAGACCACGTCCGACGAGAGGTGCACCAGCCGCGCCTCCCCGGAGGCCTCGGCGACCCAGCCGGGCGCCTCGGCCGTGATCGTGCGCAGGTCCGGGCCGCCCTGGACGTACGCGCAGCACGCGATGCGCGTGGGGCGCACGCGCTCGACCAGGCGGCGGAGCGCGTCCCGGTCGCGCAGATCGAGCGGGTGCCACGCGGCGGCCAGCACCGGGCGGCGCGTGAGGAAGGTCGCGTGCACCTCGCCAGCGGCTGCGCGCACCAGCGCCTGGCCGAGCTGTCCGCTGCCTCCGATCACCAGTGTGCGCTGCATCGGGACTCCCGGGTGGCCTCAGCGGGGTCAGACCCCCCTGAGGCCACTGCAACATCCTGCAACGGTCCGATTCTGGGTTCCACGGCGTCGGCGCGTGAGTGGGGAGCACCCCTCACCCCGGAGTGCCCGATGCCCGCCGCCCACGCTATCGACGACGCCGCTTTCGACCGCTCGCTCGCCCGCCAGTACAACAACGCGACGTGGAGCCAGCTGCTCTTCGTGTACATCGGCGCGCCGATGCTGTGCGTGGGCGCCGCGTTCGTCCCGGGTGGCACGCTGATGATCGCCTGCACCGTGCTGCTGGTCATCGCGGCGGGCCTCGCGTCGGTCACCCGCGTCGTGCGCATCCCGCGGGCCGTGCGCCTGGCCGCGAACCCGGCGGAGCTGCTCGTCCAGCTCGGCGCGGGCGCGTTCCCGGTGCTCGCGCTCGGCGTGCCGCTGGCCGCCTACGCCCTGTGGCTGCTGCTGCTCGGCTCGCTCGCGTCGTCCGGCATCCTCTGAAGCAGGGCGGGCACGGTGAGCCCGGCCGGGTCCAGCGACCCGTCCACGCGGTCCCAGGGGACCGGGTGGGCGACCGGTGCGCCGGGTCGCGCCCGCGGGCTCCAGCTCGCGACGGCGGTGGCACCCGGCAGGCTCCGTCCCATGTCGAGCAGGATGCGCCCGTGCCGCTCGGCCTTCTTCACCGTGGTGACGAAGCGCTCGGGATGGCGCGCGATCAGGTGCGCGACGAGCGCGTCCGACAGCGCGGCGAGCCCGCTCCAGTCGGTCGGCTCGACGCTCGCGACCACGTGCAGGCCCTTCCCGCCGGTCGCGCGGCACCACGGGTCGAGCCCGCGCTCGGCGAGCCACTCGCGCACCTCGTGCGCCGTATCCGCCACCACCGCGAAGTCGAGGGCCTCGTCGGGGTCGAGGTCGACGATCAGGCGGTCCACGCGGTCGAGCGTGCCCGGTGCGGTGCACCACGGATGGATCTCGATCGCGCCGATCTGCGCGGCCCGGAACAGGCCGCGCGCGTCGTCGATGCGGAACCAGGTGTACCGCCCGCCGTCGACGGGCACGAAGCCCTCGCCCATCTTCCCCTTCGGCGGGTGGCGCTGGAAGAAGCCGCCCGCGGCGAGCCCCTTGGGGCAGCGGAACAGGCTCACCGGGCGCCCCGCGATCTCTGCGAGCAGGCGGTCGGCGTAGTGCTCGAAGTACGCCGCGAGCGCGCCCTTCGTGAGGCCGATGTCCTCGAAGATGACGCGGTCGGGGCTCGTGACGTCGAAGCTCACGCGGCGAGCCTACCGCGACACGCGAGGAGCGAGGTGGCATCCTCGCGGCGAGGAGGGATCGATGATCGAAGTACGGATCGCGGGTCAGGGGCGCGTGCGCGGCGACGTGGTGACGCCAGACCCCGAGCAGACGGCCGTGTGCGACCTGTGCGGCGACGCCACCGACAGCGTGGCCTCGGTGACGGCGGCGCTCGACACGTTCGCGTGCAAGGCGTGCCTGCGCGGCCGCCTCGAGGCGATGACGCTCGGGGCGTGGCTCGTGCGGCCGGGCGAGGCGCTGCCGTGGGGCAAGATCACCTCGTGAGCCCCGTCAGTACGAGATGAACTCGATCGTGTAGGGCTCGCAGGTGCTGCCGTTCGGCACCACGCGGATGAGCACGGTCTGGCCGATGCCGGCGTAGACCGACTCGAAGCCCGACCCGCTGTAGCTGCCCGCCTGCCACGTGTAGTCGGTCGTGCTGTACAGCTCGAGCGAGATGTCGGACAGCGGGTCGTACGACAGCTCGATGTCGTGCTCTTCGACGCTGGAGGCGTTCACGAGGAACCAGTCCGCGTCGTCGGCCACCCCGAAGTACAGCTCGGAGCTTCCGAACGGCACGTCGATCGACGTGGCGGTGGGCGAGCTGTCGTCGGGCTCGCGGGAGTCGTCGACGCAGCCGCCGGGCGGGTCGGTGATCTCGTAGTTCAGCTCGTACGTGACGCACTCGCCGGGGTCGCCCCCGTTGTACAGGTAGACCCGCGCGTACACGACCTCGAACGTCGAGCCGGTGTTGACCCACTGCACCGCCTCGAAGCCGCTCGTGCCACCGCTCGTGTCGAGCGGGCCTCCCGCGTCGTCCTGGAGCTGCAGGTCGATGTCGCCATCGGCGGCGGTGAACGTCACGTCCACGTCGATCGTCGCACCGGGCGGGACGAACAGGTTGTAGAAGTCCTGGTCGCTGCCGTCGGCATCGAGCACGGCGGTGGTGGGAGACGGCGGGTCGAGCGGCGCCGTGGCGCGCGTGTCGTTCGGCTCGTACACGTCGTCGGAGCACGTGACGGTGTTGAACACGTCCCAGAACAGCGAGTAGGCGATGCACTCGCCCGGATCCCAGATCTTCGTGCGGAGGTACAGGTTCCGCGTGGCGCCCGTGTTGTTGAGGTAGGTGATCGACTCGTCGCCCGGGCCGATGGTGTTGGAGCTCACGACCGTCGACGTGCCGTCCATCAGGTACAGGTCGAGGTCGCCGGTGCCGTTGATGATGGCGTCGGCGAAGATCTCGTCGTTCGGCGCGAGGGTCACGCGGAACCAGTCCTCGTCGTCGTCGAGGTCGTCGAGCGTGAGGCCGAACAGCGACGTGCCGGGCGGGTTGGTCGCGGCGCCCGCCGAGTCGTTCGGGTCGTAGACATCGGGGTCGCAGGCCGGATCGGCGTCTGCGTCGCTGTCGGCATCCGCGTCGCTGTCCGCGTCTGCGTCTGCGTCTGCGTCGGCGTCCGCATCGGCGTCTGCGTCTGCGTCTGCGTCGGCGTCTGCGTCGGAGTCCGCATCGGCATCTGCGTCGGCGTCCGCGTCTGCATCGGCGTCTGCATCGGCATCGGCGTCCGCATCGGCGTCGGCGTCCGCATCGGCATCGGCGTCCGCATCGGCATCGGCATCGGCGTCCGCATCGGCATCGGCGTCGGCGTCCGAATCGGTGTCGGTGTCCGTGTCGGAGTCCACGTCTGCGTCTGAGTCGGTGTCGGTGTCGGTGTCGGCGGGATCCCCGACCGGGTAGGAGTCGAGACCGCCCTTGCACGCGGCGACGAAGACGAGGCTGGTGAGGAGGACGCGCATGAGGAGCTCCGTGTCGCCCTCCACTCTAGCCGCTCAGTCGGGCAGCGCCATCACCGCGTCGCAACCGGCGTCGTCGGCGAGACGGACCATCGAGAAGCGGCTCGCTCCGGGCACCACGTCGGACTTCGGGTCGCGGTGGAACATCGACCGGCTCGCGCCCAGCACGTGGGTCTCCAGCTCCCGCACGTCGATCGACCCGTCCACGCGGTCCGACGAGACGGTCCGCCCCGTGAGGACGAGGTGGTTCATCTGTGCGACGTACACCTCGCCCCACGCGAACATCGGCACCTTCACCTCGACGGTGGCGCCGGGCTTCCCGTCGCTCTCGAAGTCCACCTCGCACGGATCGCCCGCTTCGGCCGGCACGTACGCGCACGCGAGGTCCCACCCGGCCCCGAAGCGCCCGAGGTCGGCGCGGTAGGTGAGCGCGTCCCCGTCGCTCGCGAGCGCGACCGTGTAGGTCTTGACCGGTACCGCCCGCGTGTAGGCGGGCGGCACGCGGGACTTCACGAGACCGCCCGTCACGGCCGAGTCGCACACGCGGTGCTCCTGCACCCAGCCGTCGCCGTCGCGCCGGATCCGCGCCTGGACCCACGTGTGGCTCGTGCTCTGCAGCGAGCCGACGACCGGCACGTCGTTCGCGGTCACGACCTCGATCCGCAGCCCCCACGTGCCCTCGAGGTCGGCGGGCTCGGACGCCGCGGCGATCGCGAGCGCGAGGATCACGCCGTTCCCGCGGACCCGGGCGACGCGCGGTGGATGTGCCGGAGCCACTCCGGCAGGTAGAACGCGTAGCCGTAGCCGAGGTACGCGATCGCCGTGAAGATGCCGGGGTAGTAGCCGCCCGCCCGCCAGGTGCGACCGAGGTGGTGGAACTCGAGGATGTAGGTGAGCCCCCAGATCCCGAGCGCGAGCGTCGGCCACATGCCGCCGCGGAGCACGAGCCAGCCCATCACGAGCCCGCAGAACAGCCAGAAGATGAAGGTCAGGAAGATCGCCTCGCCGACGATGGCGTCGGGCTCCATGCCCGCCCAGTACGCGCTGTGGACGAGGCTCTGGAAGAAGGGGGACTCGATCCACTCGTCGGTGAGCCAGCACTCGATCTTGTGGAGGAACATCAGGGACACGGCGACGATGAAGCGCGTCTTCAGCGCTTCCGACGGTGCGTCGATCCGCAGGCCCAGCAACGTTCCGCCGTCCATCCCTTCCATCCTCCGCGCTCGGAGCCTATGACGGATCGTGCGAACGGGGAGGGGGCTGAATGGATTTCTCGGCGTACCGCGGCGCGGATGTGCTGGTGACGGGAGCGGCCGGGTTCCTCGGCACCTACCTCGCCCAGAGGCTGCTGGCGGAGGGCGCCCGCGTCCGGGGCGCCGATCGCGTGCCCACCACCGTCGACGGCGCCGAATCCGCGCTGTTCGACCTCTCCGACCCGGCGACGTACCCCGCCGTGCTCGAGGGGCGCGCGGTGGTCTTCCACCTCGCCGCGTGGATCGGGCGTCCCGGCGACGACCGCACGCTGGCCGAGGCGCTCAACGTCACGGCCGTGCGCGACCTCGTGCGGGCCGCCGCGGAGGCGGGGGTCCGGCGCTTCGTGCTCGTCAGCACCGTCGCGGTGTACGGGCTGCCCGAGGCCGACGTCGTCACCGAGCGCACGCCGCTGCAGCCCGACCAGGACGACCCCTACGGCGCGACGAAGGCCCTCGGCGAGCAAGCGGCCCGCGAGGCAGCCGACTCCATCGAGCTCGTCATCGTCCGGCCGGGCCAGATCCACGGCCCCGGCGCGCGGAACTGGACGCGGAAGCTCGCGGAGCTCGACCGGGACGGCACGCCGACGCTCATCGGGTCCGGCGACGGGCTGCTGTTCCCGGTGTTCGTCGAGAACCTCCTCGACGCGCTGCTCCTCGCCGGGGTCGTGCCGGGCGTCGGCGGCGAGGCGTTCCACATCGTCGACGGCAGCGTCACGTGGCACGACTGGATGGAGCACTACGGCCGGATGACCGGTCGGCCGCCGCGATCCGCGCCGGTCTGGGCGGCGAGCACGGTCGCGTGGCTCGCGACGCACCTCCCGCTCGGCATCGCGCTCACCCCGCAGCACGTGCGGTTCAGCCAGCGAAAGCTGGTGTTCGACACGTCGAAGGCGCGCGAACGGCTCGGCTGGGCGCCGCGGATCGGGCTCGACGAGGCCATGGCGCGCTCCGAAGCGTGGCTGCGCGCCGAGGGCGTCATCCCGTAGGCGCTATTCGAGGACCAGCGCCTCTTCGACCGAGATCGACAGGTGCCGGTCGGTGCGCTTGGCGTCTTCGGGCGTCTCGATGTGGAAGAAGCTCGGGATCGGGCCCATCTGCGTGCGCACGCGCGTCTTGAGGTACTCGACCTTCTGCTCGTGGGTGCGGTTGTGGAAGTTCCGCATGTGGCGAGCGAGCTTGTCGTAGTTCCTGGTCATCAGCAGGAACCAGATCTGCTGGTTGTCCATCAGCCCGTCGAACACCAGCGAGTCGGCGTCGATGTAGTCCTGGACGTTGTCTTCGAAGGCCTTCGCCATCTCGGTCCAGTGCATGCCGGGCTTGTTGTGGTGAACGATGTGGTAGCCGTCGTTGTAGCACTTGTGGTTGTAGTTCGTGTTCGTCAGGCAGGTGCTGTTCTTGAAGCCGTTGTCGGGGTCGGTCATGTCGATGAACGCGTGCTGGGCCCAGTTCCCGGCCATCATGAGCCATCGGATCATGAGCAGCGGGATGACCAGCACGACCAGCGCCGCCGCCCAGTTCAGGTAGAGGGCGACCAGGGCGACCGCGAGCCACGCGAGCTCGCCCGCCACGAAGCGCTTCAGGATGCGGGTGCGGCCGCGCAGCAGCATGTACCGGGGCACGTGGACGTAGCCGAAGAAGAAGAACCGGGCCCAGTAGTGCAGGAAGTGCGTGAACCGGTCGCGCACGTACGGCAGGGTCGAGGAGCCGTCGCCGAGCATGTTGTTCTCGGCGTGGTGCATCCACATGTGGTGGGCGTCGAACGAGGTCGGCGTATGACCGAGGAAGAAGCCGAGGAACGGGATGTAGCTCTGCATCCACATGTACTCGCGCTTGAAGATCGGCCGGTGCCCGGTGGCGTGCAGCATCAGGCCGTAGCGGCCGCCGAAGCCGAGGAACACGAAGCCGAGGTAGGGCAGGGCGACGAGGCCGATGACCCAGGGCGGCAGGAAGAACATCCCGATGGCCATGGGGAGGACCGTGACCGTCATCAGCGCCGCGACGTTGATGAAGATGAGGTCGCGCTCGTCGCGCATGAAGGGGAGGAAGAGCTTCTCGAGCGCGGAATGGCGCTCCTTCGGGACCCACTTGGGATCGGTGGTCGCGATGTGTACCGACATGACCGCTCCTTCCGAGATGCGTTCCCCCCCGATTAAGGCCCGCCACGGATTCTGACCATGGGCCGACTCCTGTCCCGCGTCTTATAGGACCGGTCGATCCGTCCGTGAATCCGGGGTCCATGCGCGACTATCTCCTCCTCTTCGTCGCTTGTGCGCTTTCGGGGACCGCCATCCCCGTGCCAGAGGACGTCACGCTCGTGGGCGCCGGGGCGACGATCACCGACCCGTTCGGGTTCTTCGCGATGGTCCTCGTGGCCGCCGCGGGCCTGCTGTGTCGGGACGCCACGTTCTTCGGCATCGGCCACTTCGCCGGCGAGGGCGTCTTCCGGTGGCGGGTGGTGCAGCGGCTCGTCGGAGACGAGCGGATCGCGCGGGGGCGCGCGCTCGTCGAGCAGCAGGGGGGCCGCGCCGTGCTGGTGTCGCGGTTCCTGATCGGCGTGCGGTCGACGAGCTTCCTCGTGTCGGGGGCCATGGGCGTGCGCCCACGCGACTTCCTGTTCTGGGACCTGCTCGGGCTCGCGATCACGACGCCGCTGATGCTGCTCCTGGGCTACGCGCTCGGAGAGCCCATCCTGGCCGGGGTGAGCTGGATCCTGGCCCACAAGTGGATCGTGGTGGTCGTGGCGGTCGTGGGACTGGGGATCTGGGGTCTCCGGGTCGTGCGGTCACGCCCGGAGCCCGAAGGCGACGCGCCACCGGAGCTCTAGCCAGAGGGGGGCACGGCGCATCCATTCGTGCGCCCTCCTCCGAGTGGTAGGGATCGAGCTTCGAGCGTCCCGAGGCATCACGCAGATGACGCAGAAGGACGCAGATGACGCAGAAACGAGGCCATCGCGGGTCGCGCGTCCTCGTTTCCCCGGGCACCTCTGATGGGGATGCACCGCCAAGACCGCCAGCGTCCACCCGACAGAGGGGGCCTTCTTGCGGACCGGATTCGGGGCTCACCAGAGCAGGACGGCGTTTCGGGCTACTCGGGTGATCTCGCTTCGGCCCAGGCCGAATCGTCGACAGATTTCATTCTTTGAAGCAGCGCAAAACGTGGATCCGCATCCAGCTGGAAGAAGATGGTTTCGGCACCTCTCCCCGAGACTCCGAGGACCGAGCAGCCCGAAACGCCTGCCTGCTCTGGTGAACTCCGATTCCAATCCGCCGGGAGGCCCTCTCCGTCGACCCGAACACCGAGACGTTTCTCGAGAGCCGGGGAAACGAGGACGCGCGACCCGCGACGGCCTGGTTTCTGCGTCATCCGCGTCCATCTGCGTCATCTGCGTGATGCCACGGGACGCTCGAAGCTCGACTCCTTCCGACGACGAAGGAGAAGATGGTTTCGGCACCTCTCCCTGAGACTCCGAGGACCGAGCAGCCCGAAACGCCTGCCTGCTCTGGTGAACTCCGATTCCAGTCCGCCGGGAGGCCCTCTCCGTCGAACCGAACACCGAGACGTTTCTCGAGAGCCCGGGGAAGCGAGGACGCGCGACCTGCGACGGCCTGTTTTCTGCGTCATCCGCGTCCATCTGCGTCATCTGCGTGATGCCACGGGACGCTCGAAGCTCGACTCCTTCCGCCACAGAGCGCTGGCTCGCTGTGTCGGCGTCACTCCCTTCTCCATCCTTCTTCTGCGTTCTTCTGCGTCTTCCGCGTCTTCTGCGCGGTGCGGGCGCTTGCGCCCGTGCCGACCTCGTGTTGCCGGACCTGACCCACGGGGTCGAACCCGATCAGCTGCACGTTCACCAGCGCAGCGACCTCGGGCTCGGACTCGGCGACGATGGCGCGCACCGCCATGAAGTAGTCGACGTGCAGCTGGCGGATCCGCGCCAGGTCGGCGCGTGACACCGAGATCACGTTGTACGACACCAGATCGCCCGGGCGGAGCGCGCGCGCCCGCTGCACGCCGAGCGAGGCCCAGTGCGCCTTGAGGTCGACCATGGCCTCGGGCGCGTCGCGGGTGTCGACCGTGAGCTCGCCGACCGCGCGCCAGCCGTCGCCCCTCCGGCGGACGAGCCCGGCCTCGGCGAGCCCGGCGAGGCACGCGTCGACCTCGGGCCCGGCGAGGCCGAGCGCAGCGGCGATGGCGTCGCGATCGAGCGGGCCGGAGGCCTCGAGCACGCGGACCACGGCCTCGGTCCACGGGAGCTCGAAGGCCAGCCGGCGGGACGCGCGGGCCCGGCGGTAGCGGCCGGACAGCGCGGGCACGGCGTCGATGTCGACGAGCTCTGCAACGAGATCGGGCAGGCGGCCCGTGAGGGCGTCGACGAGCACCAGGAAGTCCGGGAGCCGCGGCCGGGTGGAGCCGTTCAGCCACCGGGTGACGGCGAACCGCGACAGGCCGGCGCTGCGCGCGACCTCGGCGCGCGAGAGCTGCCCCCGCAGGGCGTCGAGCCACGCCGCGACCCCCGCGGGGCCCCCGGCGCCGTAGGCCGGAGCGGCCGTCGGGTGGAACCGGGCCAGCGCCGCGGGAACATCGATGCCCACGCGGCCGGCGGCTTCGAGCACGGCGTCGGCCGTGGGGGCGCGGCGCCCGGCCTCCCAGTTGGCGATCGGGTTGCCGCGGTACCCGATGCGTCGCGCGAACGCGCGCTGGCTGCGGGAACCGCGCAGGGCGCGGATCAGCTGTCCTGCGGTCTCGACGGGATCCATGTGCACGATTCTGCAACACAGATCGCGGATCTGGTACCCAGAATATGCAGTTCCGGCAGTCTTCGCGATTGTCGGGGGTCCGCCGGTGGGTCATCCTTGGATCGAGAGGCACGCAAGGAGGCCGCCATGACCCGCTTCGCAACGCTCCCCGCCATCGCCCTGGGCCTGTCGCAGCTCGCTGCCTGTGGCGTCGACACGCCCGATCAGGGCGGCCAGTCCGGCTCCCTCGTGCCCGAGATGTGCATCGAGGTCGACCGCATCGCGGTGTCCGACCCGTCCGCCGTCCAGCCCGAAGCGGGGCACTCCGCGCAGGACGTGCTCGACGCGCAGATCGGCACGTTCGTCGGCATCTGGCGCGGGCAGGACATCGCGATGTCCCTCGCGCTCGACGGCGACATCGAGCTCGTGCTCATCGCGCCCGACCCCGACGCAGAGGATGTGGGCATCGGCGCCGACCCGCCCGGCGGCATGCCGCAGACGATGTGTCCGGCGTTCCACTGGGAGATCCCCGTGATCATGGCGATCACCTCGCTCCCCGAGCTCGACGAGACCGTGCACACGACGCTCGTGGCCCGCGGTCCCGACGAGGGCAGCGTGGGCGCGACGCTCGACGTGTCCGAGGTCGACGGCACGCTCGAGCCGGGCTGGAACCCCGACGACTGGGACCACACGTCCCTCGACATCGGCGCGAGCTATTCGTCGGGCCTGTGGCGCGGCGGCCTGTTCTGGAGCTCGTCGAACGAGCCCGACGCGAACGGCATGGCTTCCGGGATGGTCGACCCGGTCGACGAGTTCACGATGGTCGCGCCCTAGCCTACGCGACGAGCTCCGCGAGGGCGGGCGCCACGACGCCCGAGAGCGCCCACTGGCGGGCGTGCGCGGCCTCCTCGCCGCCGAGCACGCCGATGCCCGGCGGAACCGCGGGCGCCGGGCCGACGCGGGCGTCGCGGAACACGGCGAGCACCTCGGCCCGCTCGGCGGGAGCGAGCTTCGGCAGGCCCCACGCGAGCGTTCGCCACGCGAGCGCCGCGTGGGCCGCCTCGTCGGCGACGATGGCCTCGAGCACGGCGCGCACGGCGGGGTCTTCGGTCTGCTCGAGCGCGATGGCGCACTCCACCGCGGAGACCGTCTCGCCGATGCACCCGTCCTCCGCGACGGACTTCAGGAGGGCGAAGAGGTCGGACCGCACGGGAACGTCGGTGTCCATCGGGCCGAACGCGACCTCCGCGCCGAACCGTCGCGCGAGGTCGAGCGCGAGGGCGGCGTGCCGCACCTCGTCGAGCTGGGCCTGGGACGCGGCGGCCAGCAGGTCGGGAGGCGCGCCGACCGCCAGCAGCTCGAGCACGTGGCGCGCGAACGACGCGACGGACGCGTGCTCGTCGAGGGCCACCCGCGCCCAGGCCTCCCCGGCGGCGGTGCGCACGTCGCCTTCGAGCCGGGCGACCCGCCCGTCCTCGAACGGCCGGCCGCGCTTGCACATCGTCTCGCGGTAGCACTGGCCCGTGCGGGCATCGACGTACTGCACACCCCCGCAGCCGCCGAGCCACTCGGGGTTCGCGCAGACCCCGGCGAGCTCGTTCCAGCGGAACTGTTCGTCGAGCCATGGGGGCGTCTCGGTCCGCACGGTGAGACCGGCCTTCGCAGCGGCCTGCTCGGCGGACATCACCCCGTTCAGGCTGCACTCCGCCAGCTCGGACCCGGCGCTCAGGCAGGCCAGCACGGAATCGGCGCGTCCCTCTTTCGTGGAGAGGTCGGCCCAGCCGTCCCGGGTGCGCTGCTTCGCCGGGATCGGAAGGCCGGTGTGGGACGGCACGGCGTCGAGCTGGTCCTCGATCCACCGCGCCAGCTTCGCTCCGTCCGGTGCGTTCGCGAGGACCCAGGGGCGATGTACGGACTTCCAGCGCTCGCGCACGACCTCGGCCATCGATCCCGCGTCGGGCTTCGGGGCCTCCGTCGTCTCGTCCGTGACCTCGGGGATGGGGCCGTCCGGGATGCCCGCGCGGGCCACGTTGGCGAGGCCGACGGCGGCGAGCACGGCGAGCTGGACGGTGGTGCGGTTCATGGGGAGCTCCTGTTGGCCGGATCCTACTCCGACCCGCACCTCCAGAACGCCCCCCGGCCCGCCCGGCTTACACGGCTACCCCTTGAGGGCGGCGAGCGCGATGCCGGGGACCTTCAGCCAGCCGGGGCTCGCTTCGAAGGCCACGAGCTTCTTCCCGAGCGCGAGGTTGTTCTTGTGGTCGGTGAACCACGCGGGCGTCGGGGAGATCACGAACGGCGTGCGGACCACGTTCTTCTGCGGGTGATCGAGCAGCAGGCCGTTGTGCACGACGCCGCGCCCGGACTGGATGTCCTCGAGCGGGTGACCGGGGAAGGCGCCCCAGGTCGCGTTGACGAGGCCGTAGTTCAGGCCGCTCCAGCAGTTGATGGCGATCGAGCCGTAGCGCAGG
This sequence comes from Alphaproteobacteria bacterium, assembly GCA_020632875.1. Classification (GTDB taxonomy): domain Bacteria; phylum Myxococcota_A; class UBA796; order UBA796; genus JACKEQ01. The sequence continues at coordinate 41,846 of JACKET010000027.1, read as the reverse complement.
TCGGCGATCATCCGGTCGACGCGGGCCTCGCCGAGCTCGGCTTCGGTCTTCGGGTGGATCAGCACGTTGCACGACAGCGTGCCCCAGCAACGGTCGTTGGCGAAGGGCACGGCGACGTCGAGGAACTCGGCGGCCGTGGTCGCCTCGAGATCGACGAACGTGAAGATCCCGCACCACGGCTCGTTCTCGAGCGCGAACTCGCCGGCATCCGTGCCGACGCCTTCGAGGATGGCCCAGGGCAGGTGGCCCTCGCCGGTCGCGCCGAGCTTCTCGCTCGCGGGGTACTTCCCGAGGAACGTGTCGAAGGTCGACTGGGCGCTCGGGTAGTACGCGAAGCGGGTCGGCGTCGCGGCGAGCTTCTCGCGCACGAGCTTCTTCAGGCGCTCGGTGTGCGTCCAGCCCTTCGCGAACAGCACGATGCGGGCGCCGTTGCAGTTGAACCCGCAGTTGTAGGCGAGCATCGAGGCGATCTGGCGGGCGTGGTGGTCGAGCTCCTTGTCGGACCAGTCGCCCGGCACCACGAGCACGGGCGACACGCAGCCGAGCTCGGACGTGATGTGCTTGTCGATGCGGGGCGTGCCGGCCTTCCGCCGCTTCTCGCCCTCTTCGCCCGGGCCCCACAGGATGGCGTCGTGCGCGCGGGCCGAGCCCGTGATGTGGATGGACGTGACGGTCGGGTGGTCGGTGAGGTGCTGGCCCACGTCGATGCCGCCGTAGCAGACCTCGAGGAAGCCGGCGTCGATCAGCGGGCGCAGCGCGTCGGCGATGGCCGGGCCGATCGCCTCGTTGACCGGGTTCATCTTGAGGATGCAGACCTCGTTGTCGACGACGAGCTTGTAGAGCACGTCCATCGGCGGGATCGACGACTGGTTGCCGGCGCCCAGCACGACCGAGACGCCGCCCTCGGGCGCGGCCGTCGCGTCGCGGTAGATGCGGCCCTGCGTCGGCTCGTGGCCGGGCTCGATCCACACGTCGCACGTGACGCCGGTGAACAGGACCTTGTCGATGGCGCCCTGCGGGAAGACGCGAGCGACCCACTGGCCGTCGGGGCGCTTCCAGGTCTTCGGGAGCGGCGGCTGCCCGTTGGCCTCGAGCCCCTCGGCGAAGAGGCGGAGGTTGCGCATCACCGCCAGCACGCCGCCGAGGTACTCCTCGCCGTGGCCGTTGCTGCCGGGCTCGTAGCCCTTCACGCGGCACGCGATGTCGGCCCAGCGGTCGGCGTGCGCCGCCGTCGTCTCCATGCAGCGGCGCAGCAGGGCGGCGCGGTCGGCCGCGCTCGTCTGGACCCACTTCGTCCGGTGGGCCTCGAGGCGCGCGAGCATCGCGTCGACCTGCTCGATGGACGTGGCGGGAACGGTGGGCGGCGGCATTCGGGTCATGGGTCCCCCTGGGGTGCCCCGCTTGTATCCGATCCGCGCCCGGCAGCTCGCGGGACATCGCGTTGTAGCAATGCTGTAGCGCTCACCAGCCGAAGAGGCGCCTCCACCACGAGGGCTTCGGGGGCTCCGGCTCGGGGACGGGCTGCGGCGGGCGCTGCGGCGAGCGATCCCAGTCGATCGGCGGTCGCGCGGCGACGGTGCCGGGCGGGTAGGCGATGTCGCGGGGCCAGGGAGGGGCGGGGGCCGGTGCTGGGCGCTCGAGACCGGGGGCCACCGCGACGCAGTGCCCGAGGCGCGCGTGCTGCACGGCCTCGTCGACGGTGTCGACCCAGTAGACGGGCTTCTCGCAGGCCTGGCAGTGCCGCACGGTCGGGACGTCGGTGGGCTGCATGCCCTCCCAGCGCTTCGGGCACTCGAAGGACAGGGGCACGGCGGGGCGGCAGTCTTCGACGGGGACCCGCGCGAGGCGGGCGCGGAGCCGTGCCGGGATGCGGGTCGCGACATCGCGGAGCCGGGCGCGCTCCGCCCCATCCGGCCCGTCGCGCTCGGAGAGGCGCGCCCACTCGGCCAGCTCGGTGAAGCCGTGCTCGAGCAGCCAGTCGAGGAACACGGCGCGGAGCCCGTCGTCCGCGGGAGACCGCTCGACCCGCTCCGCCCAGTCCTCGAGGTCGTCCTGCACGGGTCCAGGATACGCGACGGCGGACGCGGCTGGCGATACGGTGTGCGAGGCGTGTCCTCTTGCGCCTGTAGCGGCAGACCGCATGGATCCCGAGCCACAGAAGTCCCTCCCGCGCCGCCTCGTCGACCTCCAGGCCCTCGACGCGATCCGGCGCAACGAGCAGACGCGACTGATGCTGCTCGGCGTGCTCGTGGGGGCGCTCGGGGGCGTGTCGGCGGCCCTGTTCGACGGTCTCACCGTGCTCACCGGGCGGCTGCTGCTCGGCACGTCCGAGCCCTCGGTGGCCGACCTGCCCGAGCTCCAGACGATCGGCGGGCCCGTGATCGGAGCCATCGTGGTCGGCGCGATCGTGACGTGGCTCGTGCGCGAGCAGCGTCCCCGCGGCATCGCGGACGTGATCGCCGCGGTCGGCATCCAGGGCGGGCGGGTGTCGTCGCGTGACGGCGTCGCCTCCGCGGCGGCCGCTGCCATCGCGATCGGCAGCGGTCACTCCGGGGGCCGCGAAGGCCCCATCGTGCAGCTCGCGAGCTCGCTGGCCAGCACGGTGTGCCGCCGGCTCGACATCGCGCCGCGTCGGGTGCGCGTGCTGGTCGCAGCGGGTGCCGCGGCCGGCATCGCCGCGAGCTTCAACACGCCCATCGGCGGCGCGTTCTTCGCGATGGAGCTGCTCCTCGGGAGCTTCGCGCTCGAGGGTTTCGCACCGGTGGTCGCGGCGACGGTCACGGGCACGGTGGTCGGCCAGGCCCTGCTCGGCGAGCGGCTCGCGCTCGACCTGCCGCCGTTCGACCTCGTGAGCCCGGTCGAGCTGCTGATCTACCCGCTGCTCGGCGTGCTCTGCGGGGGCGTCGCCATCGGCCTGAAGGAGATCTACCTCCGCGCGGCCGAGGCCTGGCAGGACATGCCGGTGCCGCCCGTGTTCCGGCCGGTGGCTCCGGGGCTCGCGGCCGGGTTGTTCGCGGTCTTCGGGCTGCCCGCCGTGATGGGCAACGGCTACGCGTTCGTCGAGCGGATGCTCGAGGGCGACGCGAGCCCCGCGTGGCTGCTCGTGCTCGTGCTGGTGGCGAAGGTCGCGACCACGGCGCTGTCCGTGGCCGGGCGCACGGGCGTGGGCGTGTTCGCGCCGACCCTGTTCGTCGGCGCCATCACGGGCACGCTGTTCGGGATGGCGGCCCAGGCGCTGCTCCCGGGGAACGTCGCGCCGGTCGGGGCGTACGGCATGGTGGGGATGGGCGCGGTGGTCGCGGCGCTGGCGCAGTCCCCGATCACCATGGCCCTGATGCTCTTCGAGATGACCGGGAACTACCAGATCGTGCTGCCGGTGCTCCTGACCATCGCGGTGTCCGGTGTGGTGTTCCGGGCGGCCGAGGGCCGCTCGCTCTACCTCGGTCAGCTGCGCCGGGCGGGCATCGAGCTCGACCGGAAGCGCGAAGAGCTCGTGATGTACGAGCTGCGCGTGGCCGACGTCATGCGGCGCGAGATCGTCGCGCTCCCCGTGCACGCGCCGTTCGAGCGTCTGGCGCGGAAGTTCCTCGAGCGCCGGCTTCGCGACGTGTTCGTCGTCGACGAGGAGGGCCGGTACCACGGGCTGATCGACATCCAGGACGTGAAGGGCCTGCTCGGCCAGCCCCACGAGGAGCTCTCGGTGGACGACGTGGAGCGGCGCGACGTGCCGAGCCTGCTCCCCGATCTCGCGCTCGCCGAGGCGATGCCGTACTTCTTCCGCCACGACCTCGAGGAGCTGCCGGTGGTCGACGAGCACGGCAAGCTCGTCGGGGTGCTCACCGAGCGCGACGTGGTGGCGGCCTACCACCGCGAGGTGCTCCGGAAGGAGAGCCTGCTCGCGCGGATCGAGTCCGGCATGGACGCCGAGCGGCGCGTCGACTTCCTCGAGCTGCCCGAGGGCCAGCGGCTCGGCGTCATGGAGGTCACGGCGGCCTACGCGGGACGCACGCTCCGCGACCTCGACCTGCCCGGGAAGTTCGGGGTGACGGTCGTGGCGGTCGACGTGTGGGACCCGGACCGCGGGCGCCACGGGCGGATCGCGGCGCGCGCCGACCTCGCGCTGCACGCGCAGGATCGCCTGGTGGTGCTGGGTCCGGAGCCCGCGGTACAGGACCTCTGCCGCGCCCATGGAGAGTGCGAGGAACCCGAGGCCTGACGCCTAGAATTCGATCCAGCCGATGCGCCAGAACACGCCGGTGAGGATCAGGGCCACCCCGCCGGCTGCGATCGACGTGGGACCCGGGCCGAGGTCGAGCGCCATGCCGAGCGCGAGCACGCCGAACGTGGGGATCAGCATCAGCACCAGGGCGAGGTTCGGCCGCGCGCTGCCCTTCGGCGCCCGGTGCGCGTAGCTCGCGCGGGCCGCGTGGTACGCGGCGATCTCGTCGGGCGTGCCGATGCCGAACTGCGGGTCGTAGACGTGGGTGCCGGCGTGCAGCGCCGTCCAGATGCGCTCGATCAGGCGGTCGAGGTCGGGCGCGATCTCGGGACGCGCCTCGTCGTCGTGGAGGAACTCGAGCACGCGTCCCGTCGGTGCGTCCACGACGAGCAGCTGTCCGGCGAAGTCCGACGCGAACGGGTGCCAGTCGGGGCTCCACCAGGACGCCTCCCACCCTTCGTCCAGCGCGAGCTGGTCCATCGCCCGCTTCTCGGCGCGCGCCTCTTCGAGGGGCAGGAACCGGTGCCCGCCCACCAGCGGCGGACCGTCGAGCTGCCCGTCGAAGCCCCGGTAGAGCGGCGCGAGCGGACCCGCCTCGTCGGGGTCGTCGATCGGAGGGCCGAAGCGCGGCGGCGAAGCGACGTGTGCCTGGAGCCAGGCGACGAGCGTGGAAGCGGGGGAAGACAGGAAGACCTCCGGGGCGCGCGGTGTCCTCCCACGTGCTATCCCGTGCCGTGGAGGTGGACAGATGCTCTGGCTGATGACGACCGCGCTCGCAGGTCCCGGTGTCGTGGTCTTCGGCCCCGACGGGGCGAAGGCCCTGCCGAAGGTCGAGAAGGCGACCGCCCTGGTGGGTCTCGAGATCGTCGAGCCGGGGGATCTCGATCTCGGTGAGTTCCTCTCCATCAACGCCGACTTCTGCTCGCTGTCCGTCGAGGACTACGAAGTCGAGAAGATGAAGGCGCTCCACAGCGACCGTCCCGAGCTGTGGGTCGCCACCACCGGCGACGACGGAATGGGCCTGTGGAAGTGGGATCCCGGGCTCCAGGTCCTCCAGCGCCACGTCGTCTCGCGCGGGCTCAAGGATCAGGCCGCCGACGTGCTCGTCCTCGAGTGGGACGGCACGGCGCCCGAGCTCCCCAAGAAGGCCCTCAAGCAGCTCGCGCACTCCGACGTGAAGGTGCGTGGCGGCGAGGGCACCTCCGGCATCGCCGCGAAGCTGATGGAGCAGCCGGCCGAGTGCATCCCGTCCGTCACGAAGGAAGAGCTCGTGATGATCGACGGCTTCGTGTCGGAGGGCCGGGCGCTGTACATCGCGGTCGTCCCGCCCAAGGGCGATGCGGTGCTGTGGCGTTGGCAGCGCGGCGTCGTCGGCCTGCGGAGGATCTGATGCGCATCGCTCCGTTGCTCGCCGGGCTCTTGCTGGTGGGGTGTGGCGAAGACCCGCGCGTGGCCGATGTCCTCGCGCTCGAGGGGGACGCTGTCGCGGGCGAGGCGCTGTACGCGGGCAACTGCGTGGTGTGTCACGCGGCCGACGGCTCGGGCGCGTCGGGCCCGGCGATCGACCACGAGCACAGCCAGGAACGCTGCGTCACGGCCATGCTCAACGGGCCGTTCTCGATGCCATCGTTCGCCGACCTCGAGGATCAGGAGCTCGCCGACCTCCTCGCCCACCTGATCGAGCTCGGGATCGCGGCTCCCTGAGCCCCGATCCTCACCAGCCGAGGGGCCGCCCGTCGCGGAAGAAGCCGCCGGTCGGCCCGTTCGGAGGCAGGGTCGCCGCCCAGACGATGCCCCGCGCGCCCTCGTCGACGCTTCGGGGCGCGCTGGTGCCGCCCATGTCGGTGCGCACCCAGCCCGGGCAGACCGCGTTGATCTTCACGCCGCGGCCGAGCGTCGGGGCGCGGAGGCGCGCGTACATGTTCAGCAGGGTCTTCGACACGCGGTAGGCCGACGTGGGCCACCCGTGCTTCGCGTGCGTGTTCCCGCCGACCGCCTCCACGAAGTCCCCCGCGAGCGCGCGGAGCCCGTCGGTGTCGAGGTCGGCGGCGAGCAGGCGCCGCTTCAGCGCATCGGGGTAGCCGTACATCTCGCCCATCCCGGACGACACGAGGACGATGTTGCCCCCCGGAGCCATCGCACCGATCAGCGGCTCGGTCACGTCGAGCGCGCCGTAGAGGTTCGCGGCCAGCGTCTCTTCGGCGACGTCGCGCCCGAAGCCCGCGAGGGCGACCCCGGCGTTGCACACCAGCGCATCGAGCCCGTGCGCCCCGACGATCTCGCGCACGCGGGCCACGGCCGCGGCGATGGAAGCTGCGTCGGTGACGTCGAGCTGCACCGGCAGCACCCGCTCGCCGGTCGGGTCGAAGCCGCGGCTCGCGATCTGGGCCTTCCGCCCGTCGCGTGCGGCGAGCAGCACCCGCCATCCCTGCTGTGCGAGCTGGCGGCACACCTCGAGGCCCAGCCCCCGATTCCCGCCCGTCACCAGCGCTGTGCGCATCCGTCCCCCAAGAGCGACGGGAGAGCCTATCGCATCGGGAGCGCGCGGCGAGGATTCAGTAGCTTCGAGCCCCCGAAGGCTGCCCGTAGCGGGTCACCCGCGGTTCCAGAACACCGACCAGACCGTGTAGGCGAAGAGGGCCGCCATCACGGCGTAGAAGAACAGGGCGATCGCGATGCCGAGCCAGGCGCTGTCGATCAGCAGCGCCAGCGTGCCGCACACAGCGCTCGTCATTGCCATCGAGCCGGCCAGCACGCGGTTCGTGCGGCGGTCGGCCGCGGCGATCTCGGCGGGGTCGGCGATGTTCCGGACGGAGAAGCGCAGCCGCTGGGCATCCATGTCGTCGAGCAGCTGGCTCACGGTGACGGGGAGGCGCGACAGCAGGCTCTGCATCGTGAAGGCGTAGTAGAACGCCTCCTTCTCGAGGGACTCGCGCGAGATGCGCTCGGCGACCATCCGCTCGAAGTAGGGCCGGATCGCGGCGATCGGGTCGACCTCTTCGATGAGCGACTTCGCGAGGCCTTCGCTCGTCATGATGCTCTTGAACAGCATCGTGTAGTTGCTCGGGATCCGGCAGCCCTGCCGGGCCGCGCGCACGGCGAGCCCCATGACGAACGCGCCCATGTTCATCTCGCGGATCGAGCCGCCCGACCAGTGCTCCTGCATGACCTCGACGGTCTCGCGCTCGACGGCCGGGTAGTCGAGCCGCCCATCCTTGATGGCGATCTCGTAGAAGAGCCGGGCGATCGTGCGGTAGTCGCCGCGCTGGAGCGCGAACATGATGGAGATGACGTTGTTGCGCATCTCGGCGGTGAGGCGGCCGACCATGCCGAAGTCGACGAGCCCGATGACGTCGCCGGGCAGCACGATGACGTTGCCCGGGTGCAGGTCGCCGTGGAACAGGCCGTGGACGAACAGCATGTCGTACGCGACGCGCAGGTAGCGATCGCCGACGACCTTCATGTCGCACCCGGCCGCGCGGGCCTCGCGCAGGGTGACGCCGTCGAGGAATTCGAGGCACAGCACCTCGGCGGTCGTGAGCGCGTCGTAGACCCGCGGGATGTGGACCTCGGGGTCGCCTGCGAAGTTCTTCTGGAACTTCGTGATGTTTCCGGCTTCGATGGTGAAGTCGAGCTCGGCGGAGATCGACCGGTCGAACTCGCCCAGCATGCCGAGCGGGTCGAAGCTGCGCGCCTCGGGCACCTCGGCGAGCAGACGCCGGGCGAGGAAGTACAGGATGTTCAGGTCGCTGCGGATGATTCGCGCGATGCCCGGGCGCTGGACCTTGAGCACGACGCGGGTGCCGTCTTTCAGGCGACCGGTGTGCACCTGCGCGATCGATGCGGTGGCCAGGGGCTCTTCGTCGACGTCCACCCGGTCGCGCCAGTCGGGACCGAGGCTCTTGTCGAGCTCGGCTTCGATCTCGGCGAACGGCAGGGCGCCCACGTCGTCCTGGAGCTTGGTGAACGCCTCGCAGTACGCCTCGGGGATCACGTCGGGGCGGGTGGAGAGGATCTGGCCGAGCTTCACGAACGTCGGGCCGAGCTCGGTGATCGCCTGGGTCGCGCGCTCGGGCGTGGTCTGGAGCTCGCGCTCGGCGCGGGGCATGCCGGGCAGATCGATGCCGGCGACCAGCAGCCCGAGCCCGTGGCGGATCAGGATGCGCGCCACGGCCTGGAGGCGGCCGAGATCCGAGACACTGCGACCGAGGCCGCCGACGCCGCTCACGATGGGCCGGACGATCTGCATCCCTGGCGTTTATCGCGCCGCGCTGCGCGTGGCGTAAGGTCCCGGCGCGTCCTGGCGTTGGACGGTCGACCGGAGGTCCGATGCTGCTCTTCCTCTCTGCCTGCTTCCTCCCCCCGTCCGCGGTCGCCGCGGTCGACGACCTCACCTGGCTCGACGTGCCCGAGCGTTCGGCGCCGCTCTCGCTCACCGCCGCCGACGGCACGGGGCTCCGCCTGGCCGAGATGCACGTCGATGCCGTCGTGGAGGAGCCGCTGGCGTACACGCAGCTCCACCTGGTGTTCGAGAACCCGGAGGATCGGCGCATCGAGGGGCGGTTCGAGATCACGCTCCCCACGGGTGCCGCGGTCAGCCGATTCGCCATGAAGCTCGGTGACAATTGGCAGGAGGGCGAGGTCGTCGAGCTCCAGGCGGCGCGGCGAGCCTACGAGGACTTCCTGCATCGCCGGACCGACCCCGCGCTCCTCGAGTACGACGCCGGCAACGAGTTCCGGGCGCGCGTCTTCCCGATCGAAGCGAAGGCGAAGAAGGAGATCATCATCAGCTGGTCGCACGACCTCGACGCGGGCGAGCCCTGGTCGCTGCCGACCGGCGGGCTGCCCGAGCTCGGCGTCCTCACGGCGACCGTCAGCGCGAACGGGAAGTCGTACGCGCTGCAGACCGAGTACGCCGTGCCCGAAGGGGATCTGGCGCTCCCGCCCGAGAAGTCCGAGAACCTCGCGCTCCGCGGGGCCGAGACCTCGGTGGTCCGGGTCGTCCCGCAGCTCTCGGTCTCGAAGGACGCCGTGAAGGGCGCGACCGTGCTCGTCGACACGAGCGCGTCCCGCGCCCTGTCGCTCGACGGGATGATCGCCTCGCTCGCCGAGATCGTCCCGACGTTCGGCGGAGACGTTCGGATCCTCGCCTACGATCAGACGGTCGAGGAGATCTGGAGGGGGTCGGCGAAGAGCCTGAAGGCCGCCGACCTCGATGCGCTCCGCAAGCGCGGGGCGCTCGGTGCCTCCGACCTGTCTGCCGCGCTGAAGGCCGCAGGAACGGCGGATCGCGTGGTGCTGTTCACGGATGGCGTCGTGACGGCGGGCACCCGGGAGACCGCTGCCATCCGCGACGCGGTCAAGTCCGCTGGAATCGGGCGGCTCGACGTGGTGCTCCAGGGCGGCGCGCGCGACGAGGCCTCCGCGGGCCAGTGGGTGTCGGCCGGCAAGCGCGATGGGGTCGTGCTCGACGGCGACGCATTGGAGCGGTCCGAGGTCGCGCGCCGGCTCGGGCTCGGCACCGCGGGTGTGGTGGAGGTGTCGGTGCCCGGCGCCGACTGGGTGTACCCGAGCCACGTGGCGGGCCTCCAGCCCGGCGACACCGTGACCGTATACGCGGATCTCCCCGCGGCGAAGAAGCTCGACGTGCTGCTCGACGGGCGCTCGGTCGGCCCGCTCGTGACGCGCACGTCGAACGGCCCGCTCCTGAAGCGGGCGTCGGCCCAGGCCGAGATCGGCGCGCTCCAGGAGCGCGAGGCGCGCGCCGAGAGCAAGGAGGCCCGCGAGGCCATCATCGGGCAGATCGTCGAGGTGTCGACGCGGAACCGCGTCCTGTCGCCCCACACGGGCCTCCTCGTGCTCGAGACCGAGGCCGACTACGAGCGCTTCGGCATCCCGCGGAACGCGCTCACCGACATCCTCATCGTCGACGACGGCGACCTCACCTGGCTGAAGCGGAAGGCACCGGTCCTCGGCGTCGAGGGCGGCGAGGGCGAGGAGCCGGTGAACGAGAACCGGGTGTCCGACGAAGAGCCCGAGTCCGACGCGAAGGAGAAGAAGGCGGACATGGCGGCCGAGAGCTCCATGGCCCGCGAAGAGTCGCGCGACTCGCGCCCGCGGGGCCGCCGCGAGCCGCCTCCGCCGCCACGCGCCGCTCCTGCGGATGTGTCGGCGGACGACTTCGAGGGGCGCATCGAGGCGGAGGAAGAGGCGGTGCCGGCGTCGACGAATCCGCGCGACGCCTGGGACGGCGACTACCTCGAGGTGATGATCGCGCTCGAGGAGAAGAAGCTCGACCGGGCGGAGCAGCTCGCCCTCGCGTGGTGGAAGCGGTCGCCGGGCGATCCGCTCGCTCTGCTCGCGCTCGGCGAGGTGTGGCAGCGCCAGGGCCGCAGCGCCGAGGCCGCGCGGGTGTATGGCTCGCTCATCGACCTGTTCCCGTCACGAGCCGACCTGCGTCGCCTCGCGGGTGAGCGCCTCGAAGCCCTGGGAGATGCAGGTCTTCCGCTGGCCACCGACACCTATCGCGTGGCCGTCGAGCAGCGCGGGGACCACCCGAGCGGGCACCGGATGCTCGCGTGGAGCCTCGCGAAGGCCGGGAAGCACGCCGAGGCGATCGCCGTGATCAAGGACGCGCTCGCCCAGCCGTTCGATCGGTTCGAGGCCGCACACCGCATCCTCCGCGAGGACGCGGCGCTCATCGCGGCGGCCTGGAAGGCCTCGGACCCGAGCGCGAAGGTCGGCGCGGCCCTCGAGGGGATGGAGGTGAAGCCCGCCACCGGGCCCGCGCTCCGCTTCGTGCTGAACTGGGAGACCGACGCGAACGACGTGGACTTCCACATCTTCGACAGCAGGGGCGGGCACGCCTACTACTCCGACCGCGAGCTGAAGAGCGGCGGCACGCTCTACGCCGACATCACGACGGGCTACGGGCCCGAGTGCTTCGCGATCGACGCGCCGAAGGCGTTCCCGTACACCCTCCAGGCCCACTACTACAGCCGCGGTCCGATGGGATTCGGGATGGGCAAGCTGCAGATCATCGAGCACGACGGGCTCGGGCACCTGCACTTCGACGAGCGGCCGTTCGTCGTCATGACCGACGGCGCTTTCGTACCCCTCGGGAAGGTCGAGAAGTCGGCGTTCGCGAAGCGCTGACCGGCCCGACTGCGGGAGACACGCCGCGGTCGGTCCTGCGAGGTCTGAGGGTTGGGTAGGCAACTCTGCCGAGGATGCGTTCCGCCGCCATGGGGTACCCTGGCGCTGGAGGGGGCGTGCGCCGCTACGAACGCGAGGGGGTGTTCTGGGAGGTCCGGGTCGACGGTTGCTGCCTGATCACCCGGTTCGGCGTCGTCGGACAGAAGCCCCGCGAGGCCGTCCGCGAGCTCGCCGATCCCACGCGTGCGGGTTCGGCGATGGATCGGGCCGTGGCCGCACGCCTCGGGGAGGGATTCGTCGAGGTCGAGGCCGCCACGGAAGGCGGCCGGCGTCTGGTCGGCGACTCCGCCCTCGAAGAGCGCCTGCACGACCACCCCGACGACCTCGAGGGGTGGCAGGTCTACGCCGACATGTTGCTGCAGCACGGCACGGCCTCCGAGCTCGCCCGTCTCGTCGCGCTCGAGGTCGAGAGCGCCGCGTCCGGCGAGCGACCAGGCATGGCTACGGAACGGGCCGGCCTCAGCAGCCGGATCTTCGAGGAACCACCGAACGAGACGTCCATCCGCACGCGGTTCGGTTTCTTCGAGCGCGTGCGCGGCGTGGCGCTTCCCGGCCCGCCCGATGCGCTGCGATTCCTCCGCGAGATCGACGTCGAGGTGCTCGAGGACGGAACGGGGCCTGCCGCTCTCTTCGAGGCCCTACGCGAAACGCCTCCGCGCGGGCTCCGACGGGTCACGATGTCGGTCCACTGGCCCGAGGACATCGAGCTCTCGTGGGTGGACGTGGGGCGCTTCGGCCTGTTCGAGCTCTGCCCGCGGCTCGAATCGGTGCACCTGATCGGCGGTGGCATCGAGCTCGGGCCCGTCCGCGCGCCCCGGCTGAAGCAGCTGGTGCTCGAGACGGCCGGCCTGTCGGCGGAGCCGCTCGTCGAGCTCGCCAGGGGCGCCCTGCCGCGCCTCGAGGACCTCGAGATCTGGACGGGCGAGGCGTTTCGGGTGCCGGTCGGCGTACCCGTGGCAGAGGCCTCGCATGTCGATGCGCTGATTCGTCATGATCTACCGAATCTTCGACGGCTCGCGGTGCGCAACTGCCGGTTCGCGGACGCGGTGGTGGCGTCGCTGCTCGACACCGATCTGCCGGCGCGGCTCACGCACCTCGACCTGTCGCTCGGTGCGCTCACCGATGCCGGGGCCAACGCCCTGATCGCGGCCGGTCCGCGCGTGGCGCACCTGTCGCTCGACGTGCAGGCGAACGTGCTCTCGGAGGACGCTGCCTGGGCGCTCCAGCACGCCTTCCCGACGGCCCGGGTCGATGGCCAGCGCGCCTGGGAGGGGATGGACGAGTACCTCTACGTGGCGGTCACGGAGTAGCGAGCGGGTCGGGCCCCTCGACGACGAGCGGGCCGGTCGCGAAGGCGCCGAGCGGGTGGTCGGCGCCGAGCGCCGCGCGGATGGTCGCCGCCTCGGGTGCGGTCACGACCCAGTGCTTGCCCGTCGCGAGCTTGTACGCGGGGAGCTTCGGGCCGCTCGCTTCGCGGTCGCGCTCGGTCATCCGCAGCCACTCGGCCAGCACACCCTGCGGGTCGTCGGACACCGCCTGGACGCGGCAGCGGGCGAGGGCGCGTCGCACCCACCGGTCGAGGTCGGGCGGCGTGGCGTCGAGGTCGAGCGCGCCGGCCTCTCGCAGGGCCGCGACCCAGTCCGGGTGCAGAGCGAGCCGGGTGTCTCCACGCACCAGCACGAGCCCGGCGTCCTCCACGGTCACGACGAGGTGCAGCGCGCCGACCTCCGCCGTGTGCCGCCGTGGCGCCGCCACGGGCCCGGTGGTCTCGACGGCGATCGGCTCGTACGTGGCGACGAAGAGCGGGATCGACGCTTCTGCGGACGCGACGACGGTGCCCTCGACGGCCAGGGCCAGCGGGCGCCCCGCGCTCAGCGGTGCGTGGGGGAAGCGGATCTCGCCGTTGGCATCGGGGCGCGCCTCGACTCCGTGCAGGTGGGCCGCGGTGATGCGCACGTCGCCGAGGTCGCCGGCCTTCAGGACGAGGCCCGCGAGCTTCCTCCCGATGCTGCGGATCCGGGTGCCCGCCGTGAACGGGCCCGGAGGCACGGTCGCTTCGAGAGGCCCCTCGGCAACGACGCGTGGATCGGGCGGCCAGGCTTCCCAGGTCGCCTCGGTCGGCGGCGCCAACCACTGCGACGCCCCGCCCGATCGGAGGATCTCGACGGCATCGCCCCGGTGCAGGAGCCAGCTCTCGGCGGCCATGGCCACCGCGATCACGTCGCCGGTCTCGACGGTGCCCTCGCGGGTGTGGGCGAAGGTGTCGGGCATCGACTCGACCGTACACCGCACCACCGACTCCCCGATCTGCAACAGGACGCCTCGGCGCGTGGGCGGGCCGAACAGGCGACCCGGGAGCGCGGTGGGAGCCCCGGGGCGCCCGGAGTACGCGAGATCCACCACGAAGGCCCGCTCCGGCCCGTTCACCCAGATGCGGCGGCCGCGCCCGGAGTGCCCGAGCCACACGTCCGTTCGGGGCCCCGCCCCCTCGATCCGGACGCCGTAGCCGGCATGGAGGTCGAGCACGAGGCCCTGTTCCGGATCGACGACGGCCGTGCCTTCGAGGCGGGCACGCGGAGAGAGTGCCCGGAGATCGAAGGGGCCGGCGGGCGTGTCGCCGAGGTCGAGCCGGACGGTGTGGATGCGCTCCAGCCCGGGCCCCTCGAGCCGGTGCCCGGCTTCGCTCGGGACCAGCCGCCAGCCCGACCATCCCTCGGCTCCGCCCGGCTCGCGGTCGCGCAGCGCGTCCCACAGGACCTCCCGGCGCACGGGGTCTCCCCCGTCGTACCAGTAGTCGAGGTGCTCCTCGCGGTAGCGGCACACCGCGCCGTCCGGCCACTGCACGAGGTGGATCTCCCCATTCGACCAGACGCGCCCCAAGAGCCCTCCCGGGCGCGAGCGTAGCCGATCGGAACGAATCGGCGACAGCGCCTAAACGCTGACCACCCTCCCGCGTAGGGAGGGTGATGATCGAGGATTCCCCCGTGACCGAGACCCCCGACGCCGACCTCGTCCGCGCGGCGGTCGCTGGCGACGAAGCCGCGCTCGACGCGCTGGCGGCGCGCTGGTGGCCGACGATGCGCCGGTGGGCGCTGCTCGAGACGGGCGATCTCGCCACGGCGGAGGACGTCGCGCAGGACGCGATGATCAAGCTGGTTCATAGTCTTTCGTCGGTCGACGTCTCCCGGCCCTTCGAGGCGTGGGTACGCGCCATCGTGCGGAACACGGCACGCGATCGGTGGCGCCGGCTCCGTCGCGTGCTGCCGTTCCTGCCCCCGCCACCACCGCCGGATCTCGACCGCGAGATCGATCTCGACCGCGCAGGCCGTCGCGCCCGCGAGGCGTTCGCGTCGCTGAGCCCGCGCCAACGCGAGATCCTCGACCTCTGCGAGCTCCAGGGCATCGCCCCGAAAGACGCGGCGGAGCAGCTCGGCATCGCGCCGGGCACCGCCCGCGCACTGCTCCACCAGGCGCGGGCCGCGCTGCGCGCCCACGTGGCGGACCTCGCGTCGCTCCTGGGGGACGGATGACCTGCGAAGCCACCCAGCGCCAGCTGCTCGAGCTCCCGGGCTGGCGGTTCGTCGAGCTCGACCACCTGGCGTCCTGCGCGTCGTGCCGGGCGAAGGCCGACGCGATCCGCGCCGGACAGGAAGCCCTGCGCACCGACCTCGACACCTTCGCGGCCGGCGGAGACCTCCGCGCGGTGCTGGTCCGGGCGAAGGCTCCGCGCCCCGCACGGTGGAGCGGCGTCGCGCTGTGGGTCGCGGCAGCCCTGGTGTTGTGGGTCGCGGCCCGCGGCATCCTCGGCCAGCCCGTGCTCCCGGGGACCGGTGGTCCGACCCCGGCGCCCGAGCCCATCGAGCAGGGTGACCCCATGCTCCCCGAGCGCTCGGAGACCGCACCGGCGCCGCGTGGAGCGGAGGTCCGCGAGGTCCCCCCATTCGCCGACCCGCAGCCGGTGGGCGAGGCTCCCGTGTCGGAGCCGCGAGAGGCTGCGCCGGTCGCCCCGGCATCTCCGGCCGCCCTGCTGGGCGACGCCCGCCGCGCCTACGGCGAGCATCGCTATGCATCGGCCGAGCTGCTCGCCGGCGAGGCGCTCGGTGCGGCGGATCGATGGCCCGCGGCCACGCGCCTGCAGGAACAGAACAGCGCGTGGCAGATCCGCG
This sequence comes from Alphaproteobacteria bacterium, assembly GCA_020632875.1. GTDB lineage: Bacteria > Myxococcota_A > UBA796 > UBA796 > JACKEQ01. The sequence goes on along the minus strand of JACKET010000027.1, from coordinate 26,246 downwards.
CGCTGGCGTCCTATCAGCAGTGGGTGTCCGCCGAGCAGACCCGGATGGGCGAGCAGGACGACCCGACGCTGTTCGCCCGGTCCGAGTCCAGCCGCACCCGGGCCGCCGAGACCGCGCGCGACTGGCTCCGGTTCTGCGATCGGAACGGGCTCGCCCGCGATCAGGCCTTCGACCTCTGCAAGTCGGCATCGGGGACGTTCTCGTCCTGCGATTGATCATGAAGCAACAGGAGAATCCGATGATGATGCTCGTCTCGTCCCTTCTCGTCCCGGCCTGGGCCGGGGTCCCCGTCACCGTCGAGGTCCTCGACGAATCCGATGCACCCGTCACCACCGCGACCATCGAGGTCGACGGGGAGGGCGAGGCCCACCGCGTCCACGGCGAGACCGCGCTGTGGACGGCGACCGGAATCGTCCCGCCCGACCAGGTCGAGCAACCCTTCGAGAAGGGTCAGCTCATGAAGATCCAGGTCCGCGCGGAGGGGTTCGACCCGGCGAGCCTGGCCTACGTCATCCGGAAGAAGAAGAACCACGTGCGTGTGATTCTTCATCAGGAATCGAACGAATAGCGGAGTCGGTCAGATCGCGGGGCAGGCCGCGCAGACGCTTCCACCGCAGTCGATGCCGGCCTCGTCGCCGGCCATCACGCCGTCGTCGCAGTCCTGGTTGTCGCCCGTGCCGTCTTCGTCGCTGTCGGCCCACTCGGTCGCGTCTTCGGGGAAGGCGTCGATGATGTCGTCGAACCCGTCGCCATCGCGGTCGGGGTCGCACGCGTCGCCGTCGAGGTCGCCGTCGAGGTCGGCCTGATCCGGGTTCGCATGGTCGGCGCAGTTGTCGTCGGCGTCGAGCACCTGGTCGCCGTCGCGGTCGATGTCGCACGCGTCGCCGAGGCCGTCCGCATCGAGGTCGGACTGGTCGTTCGGCTGCTCGGGACAGTTGTCGCGGGCGTTGTCGATGCCGTCGCCGTCGAGGTCGTCGTCGCAGGCGTCGCCCTCACCGTCGCCGTCGCTGTCGAGCTGCGGGGGATTCGGGACCCCCGGGCAGTTGTCGGAGGCGTCGGGCAGCGCGTCGCCGTCGATGTCGTCGTCGCAGGCGTCGCCGAGGCCGTCGCCGTCGCTGTCGAGCTGGTCGGGATTCGCGAGCCCCACGCACGTGTCGAATGCGTCGTCCGCGCCGTCGCCGTCTTCGTCGACGATCTCGGTAGACCCGTTGCACCCCGCCGCGAGCAGGGCGAAGAACCACAGCCATTTCGTGCTTCGCATGGCGGGGCGGGTATCCTCGGCCCGCGGGCGCGTCCATGGTCGACGTCCGTGGAGGAGACGAAGCCGATGCGGGACCTGATCGAGGGCGTCCAGCGCTTCCAGCGCAGCGTGTTCCCGCCGCACCGGGAGATGTTCGAGCACCTCGCGCACGGGCAGACCCCGGAGGTCCTGTTCGTCGCGTGCGCCGACAGCCGCGTCGACCCGTCGCTCCTCACCCAGACGCCGCCCGGCAAGCTCTTCGTGCTGCGCAACGCCGGGAACATCGTGCCGCGCTCGGGCGCCGGCGCGGGCGGCGAGGCGGCGACCGTCGCGTACGCCGTCGACGAGCTGCGGGTGCACCACATCGTCGTCTGTGGGCACTCGGGCTGCGGCGCGGTCACGGCCGCGCTGAAGGGCGTCGGGGATGGCGTCATCGGCGACTGGCTCGAGCACGCGGGCGACCTGCGCGGCGAGGTCGACGGGCGCTGGCCCGACCTCCAGGGCGAAGCGCGCGTCACGGCAGGCGTGCACGTCAACGCGCTCCAGCAGCTCGCCCATCTCCGCACGCATCCGAGCGTCGCCAGGGCCGAGGCCGAGGGCCGCATCGAGCTGCACGCCTGGGTCTACGACATCGGCTCGGGCGTGGTCACGGCCTACGACAGGGAGCGGCGTGCCTTCGTGCCCCTCGACGAGGTCCGCGACGAAGACGGCCTGGTCGCCGAGCTCCACCGCCCCGAGCCGCCCATCGAAGAGGGCTGGCTCGACCACGGCCCCTGGCGTGCCGTGCTCGAGTCGAGCGGCAAGCGGCCGATGGCGGTGGCCGAAGCGGTGGCGCAGCTCACGGGGTGGACGCCATCTCGGGTGGGTCGCGAGATCATCGACCTGCCGACGGAGCTGCTGCATGGGCTGACCGAGCTCGAGGTCGAGGTCGTGAAGGCCTGGATCGAGGACGCTGGAGGAAGTGTCCGGATCGAGCGAATGGATCGGTGAGCGACGACACCGTCCCGTACGGCCGGCCGCTCGCCGTCGAGGCGGAGCTCGGGGAGCGCTATGCGCACCTGGGTGTGCTCGGCGCGGGCGGGATGGGGCTCGTGCTCCGGGTGCGCGACCGGGTGCTGGAGCGCGAGCTCGCGATGAAGGTGCTCGATGCGGGGGATGCCTCGTTCCTCGCCGAGGCCCGCATCACGGCGCGGCTGCTGCACCCGGCGATCGTACCGCTGGTCGATGCCGGCTTCCTCCCCGACGGGCGTGGGTTCTTCACGATGCCGATCGTCGAGGGGGAGCCGCTCCCCGCGGTCCTCGCGACCGACCGGGTGCCCGCACGGCGCGTGCTCGCCGCGCTCGCCTCGGTGGTCGACGCCGTGGCCCACGCACATGCGAGGGGCGTCCTGCACCTCGACATCAAGCCGGGGAACGTGCTCCTCGGCGAGCACGGGGCCTGGCTGCTGGACTGGGGCGTCGCGCGGCGCGTGGAAGAGCGCGGCGAGCGCGGTGGCACGCCGGGCTACATGGCACCCGAGCGGGCGTATGGCGCCAGCAACGCCGCATCCGACGTCTACGGCCTCGGGCGTGTGCTCCAGGATCTGGTTGCGGCGCGCCCCGCGCTCGGCGACCTGCGGCAGGTGGCGGAGAGCGCCGTCTCCGCACTGCCGAGCGATCGGCCGACCGCTGCGGCCCTCCACCGCGAGATCGTCGACTGGCTCGATGGTGTCCGGAGTCGGGAGCGCGCGGAGGCCCTCGTCGCCGATGCCGTCGCGCTGAGGGGGCTCGCCGGCCAGGCACGCGCCGAGGCGGAGCGCCTGCGCGCCGAAGCGGAGGGCCTGCTCGCGGGCGTGCCGTCGTGGCGGCCGGTGGAGGAGAAGCTCCCGGCCTGGCGGCTCGCCGACCGCGCGGAGGCGCTCGAGCGGGAGGCCATCGCCGCCGAGGACCGCGCCCTGCGCCAGCTCGCGGCCGCTTTGACCCACGACCGCGCCCATCCCGAGGCGGTGCGGGGCCTGTGCGAGCACCACCGCGAGGCCCTGCTCGCTGCGGAGGCCACCGGCGACGCGCTCGCCGCATCGCGCGAAGAGGCCGCGCTGGCCGAGTGGATCGCGCGTCTCCCGGACGGGCCGGACCGCGCCGCGCTCGATGCGTGGCTCGTGGGCGAGGGGAGCCTGACCCTGGCGCCGGAGCCCCCCTGTCCCGTGCGCGTCGAGCGGTTCGTGCTGCGCGACCGGAGGCTCGTCCCGGAGCCCGTGTCCGAGCATCTGGGCGCCGTGGAGGGCCTCCCCCTGGCACGTGGCAGCTACCGGGCCGTGCTGGACGGCACGATCTACCCGTTCCGCATCGACCGGGGCGCCCACTGGGATGCCGGGACCGTGGTGCGGCACGACGGTCGGTTCGGCTGCTACGTCCCGGCGGGACCGTTCGAGTTCGGCGGGGACGACGGGGCGTTCGCCGGGCTTCCCGGAACCACAGCGACGCTGCGGGGGTTCGTGATCCAGCGGTTCCCGGTCACCAACGAGGAGTATCGCGCGTTCCTCGAAGACCTCGTGGCCCGCGGCCGTCTCGAGGAGGCCCTGGCCTACGCACCGCGGACGGAGGCCCAGGGCTTCGCGCTCGGCGAGCTGCACTGGCCGTTCGACGGCGCGCGTTTCGCGCTCGGTCCCGATGCCGACGGCGATGTCTGGGAGCCCGACTGGCCCGTGATCTACGTGCACCTCGGGTGTGCGATGGCCTATGCACGTTGGCTCGCGGCGCGCGACGGCGTGCCGTGGCGGCTGCCCACCGAGGTCGAGTGGGAGAAGGCGGCGCGCGGCGTCGACGGCCGCTGGTATCCCTGGGGCTTCGAGACGGATCCGGCGTTCGCCTGCATCACCGGGAGCGCGGTCGGGCCCTCGATGCCCACGTCGGTCCACGACTTCCCGCTCGACGAGAGCGTCTACGGCGTGCGCGGCACGAGTGGGAACGTGCGCTGCCACACGTCCTCCCTCGATGCGCCGTACGACCACGACGTCCCCGAGCTCCCCGGCGGGATCCGCATCGGCAACGCCGGGCGCTACGTCGAGCGGGGAGGCAGCTGCTTCGGCGGTGGGCGCTACGCGCGGATCTGCTCGCGGGGCAGCGTGCATCCGCACCACCGCAGCGGGTTCATCGGGATCCGGCTCGTCTACGACGCGCCCTCGTCCACGGCCACCTGATCGGGCTCGAGTCCCAGGCGGTTCCCGACGCCCCGCCGCGTCTCGAGCAGCGCTCGGACGGGGTCGGCCTCGGTGGGGTCGCGAAGCGCGTCGAGCGCGGCGTGGATCGGGTCGCCGGCGTCCGTGGCGGCGAGCGCGTCCCGCAGCGCGGTGCGTACCTGGGACAGGTACTTGTCGACGTACGCAGGATTCCCGAAGTGCAGGTCGTCCCCCCAGATCGCCTCAGCGAGGACGTCGCGCTCCACCCACGCACCCGGGCGCCTCGCGAGGGCGGCGAGCGTGCGGAACGCCGCAGGGCGCAGGTCGAGTGGGGTCGAGCCGAGCCAGGCGCGATGCTCGCCCATCGACAGTCGGAGGAGTGGCTGGCTGCGCGTCCCGAGCACCGGCCCGCGGTAGGGGTCGGTCTCGGCGTTCGCGAACACCCGCAGCAGGACAGGGCCCAGCTGCACGAGGTCGAGGTCTCGCAGCGCGGTCGCGCGCTCCGCGGGCTCGCCGTTCACGAAGACGGTGCCCCGCGCGAGGGGGAGCACGGCCCACCCATCGGCACGCGCGTCGAAGCGGGCGTGTGCGCGGGAGACCCGGGAGTCCGCCAGCACCCAATCGGCCGTGTCGCCGCGCCCGACCACGAGGCCGTCGGCGAGCACCCGGGTCTGTCCGACGAGCTCTGGCGCTTCTCCGTGCACCTTCACGACGCGCGCGGTCCATGGCATGGCGCCACTATAGGGCAGTAGGATGCCCGGATGTTCTGGGTATCCCTCGCCGCCGCGGCTCCAGTCGCGGCCGAATACACGCCGGGTGCGGGCTTCGGGCTGGTGTCGGAGGACGGCCGGTTCGGTCTCCGGGTCCGGTCGCGAATCCAGCTCCTCGGCACGGTCCGCTCGCTCGACGATGCCGCTCCGGTGCACGGATTCGACCTGCGCCGCGTGCGGCTGGCCCTCTCGGGGCACGGCTTCGGCAAGTGGAACCGCTGGGCCATGCAGCTCGGCTTCTCGAACAGCGATCTGGGCGGCCTGCGCTCGCCGCTGCTCGACCTCTGGTGGGAGCTCGCCCCCGACGCGCCCGTGCGCCTGGTGGTCGGCCAGATGAAGGTCCCGCTGAGCCGCGCCCGCATCGGGTCGACCGCGACGCTCCAGCTCGTCGACCGGCACTCGGTCGACGCGGAGTTCACGCTCGATCGCGACCGTGGCGCGCTCGTGGTGACCGAGGGCTGGGATCCCGATGGCAGGGGGCCCCGCGCGTGCCTCTACACGGGGGTGTTCCAGGGGGACGGACGCGATGCCGCGCTGTTCCAGACGGGCGGTGTCGCACCCCTGGCGCGCGTCGAGCTGACGCCGCTCGGCGCATTCGCGTTCCACGAGGATGGCGACCTCGCGCGCTCGCAACGCTTCCTGGTGGGGCTGGGCGCCGGTGCCCTGCGCCTGTGGAACGCACCGCGCGACCGCGGGGGCGTGGGGGAGGCGCCGGCAGACGGCGGCACGACGCACATGACGATGTACGTCTTCGATCTCGGCCTCCGCTGGCGCGGGCTCTCGTTCGAGGCGTCCGCGGCCGGCCGGACCGGGAAGCGCGAGGTCGCGGGGGTCCCCCTGGACGACCAGGACCCTCCGCGGAACGGGCTCGGCTGGGTGGTGCAGGGCGGGGCCATGCTGCCGCGCGTGCCGGTCGGGGTCGCCGGGCGGTACGCCTCGATCCGGCCCGCGGGGAACAGCTCGTTGCCGGAGTCACGCGAGATCGCCGGGGCCACGTCGTGGTTCATCGAGGGCCACGCGTACGACCTGACGGCCGACTTCGCGCACCTGGTCGAGGACGACGTGGGCAGCTTCCGGGGGCGGCTCCAGCTGGAGCTGGCGCTCTGACAGCCCTCTCCCGACCGCCCCACCGGTCCCGACAGGCACGTCCGCAGGGTCCGGCTTCCCCACATCCCGCCACGACGCCCGAACCCCCGGGGAAGCCGGATCCTGGGACTGCCGGGTCTCGAAACCGCAAGGCCGCCATAGGCGAGCCGCGCAGCGCGCTTGCGCGCGAAGTAAAGGGCTCCGTGTGGCGGGTATCGGCCGCGGGATCTCGGCTCGCGGGAGACGGCCGTTGCCCGTCGCGGCCGCGACCTCGAGATCCTACGCGGTCCGCCGGGGGGGTGGAGGGTGTGCGCGCGGATCCGTGCGCAATCGCTGCCATCGGGTGGCAGCGAATGCGCACGTGTTCGTGAATCGAGGTTCTTCATGACGAATCACGAACCGTCCCCTTTGGCTTGATGGCGAGCCGGGTATGCTCGGTCGGGGAGGACGCGTGTCCCAGAACCTCGGTGATCTGTTGAAGGCTGCGGGCCTCGCGGCGAGCCCGCAGTCCGAGGCGCCCGCCGAGCCCAGCGCTCCGGACGCGGCGGGCGTGAGCTTCGGCGCCAAGGTCGTGCTGCGCGCGACCCGTGCGGGGCGTGGCGGGAAGACCGTGACCGAGATCCAGGGCGTCCTCGCGGGCCACGATGCGCTGGCGCGCGAGCTGAAGAAGCAGCTGGGACTCGGGGTGAAGGTCGAGGGCGAGCTGCTCGTGGCGCAGGGCGACCAGCGCGACCGCCTGGAGAAGATCCTGACGGCGCGGGGCGTGAAGAAGATCGTGCGGTAGCGGCCGCGCTCAGAACAGCAGCTGCATGCTCCGGAGCGCGTCGTAGGCGACCTCGGTGGGCGCCGTGACCTGGAACTCCAGGTCCACGGTCTTCTCCTGTCCGTCCGGGATCTCGAGGTCCCACCGGTAGATTCCGGGCCCCGCGCCGGGGACCTCGGTCGCGCCCTCCGTCATCGCGAGCGACTTCACGGAGACCTTGTCGAGCTCGGAGATGGGCAGCTGGTCGCGCAGCTCCACCCGCCGCGTCTCGCCCGACCAGTTCGCCACGACGATGCGGAAGTGGAACGTGTAGCGCGTGGTCTTCTGGCCCGCGCCGATGAACTCCTGGCGCCGCGTGACGAGCTGACGCGTGACCTTCAGGCGGTCGTCGGCCCCGAAGGAGAGCCGCAGCGCTTCGCCCGGCACGACCGCCGTGGTGGACCCCTTCCCGAGGTAGTCCCCCGCGACGAACGTGGAGAGGTCGCCCGGGAACAGGGGGATCTTCCCGTCGTACCGGATGGATGCGCGGCGATGGACCTCGGGCACGAGCTTCGGCACGGTGGCGTAGTCCAGCACCGCCGTGAAGGTCTGCCGTCCCACCGTGAGGCGCTGGCTGGACCCGTCGCCCGCGATGGTCCGCTTGCCCTGGATCGCGAACACGACGGCCCCGGCCCCTTCGATCTTCGCGGTCAGCTCGGACGACACGAGCCCGGATTCCTTCGGCCCCGCGTCGTTCGCGACGGGAGCGACGAGCGCCCCGGTGTCGAGCGAGATCGTCGTGTCGTCGCGGCCCAGGTACCAGGGCGTGAGCGCCGGGAGCGTCGCGCTGCTCGCGGCGTTGGCGGTCGACAGCGAGAGCTCCGCGTCGGTCCACGCCTCGCCCGTGTCCTGGTGGACGACGCCGAAGTACTCGATCTCGACCTTCTCGTCGGGGAGCAGGCGGGCGTTGTAGGCGGGCGTCCACCCGGCGCCGTCGACCTGGTAGCGCAGCCCGACGGTGGCCTTCCCGCCCTTCGCCTCGACCTCGACCTTCGCGACGCGCCCGGTGGCGACGGGGTTCTTCATCTTGACGAGCAGCGGGCGGAGCTTCTCGCCCAGCTCCTTCGCGGACTCCTCCTCCTCGCGGAGCTTGCGGGCGAGGTCGGCCTCCGCCTCGCCGACGTAGGCGAGGGTCCCGCGGACCTCGGAGAGCGGCGGCTGGGACGCGCCCTCCCCGCGCTGGGCGAGCAGGGTGAAGCGCAGGTAGGCGCGCTGCCCGAGGAGCGCTTCGATGCGATCGCGCACCTCGCCGAGCTGCTTCGTGATCGCGAGGGCTTCGGTCCGGATGGCCTCGAAACGCGCGTCCTCGGCGACCTCGCTCGTCGGGGACACGAGCTCCACCCCGACGATGCGGGCCCCGCCGGACACCACGAGCCCGGAGAGCCCCTCCGACCGGATGCCGTGCGGCAGTCCCTCGAAGACGACGGTGTGCGTGCCCTGCTTCACGTCGAGGTCCTGCTCGCGGGTCACGAGCGCCCGGTCGGCGAACACGGTGACCGACCGCAGGGTGCTGTTCGGCTCGAGCGGCAGGCGCGGCTCGGCAGGCGGCGGGGGAGGGGCGTAGGGGTCGTGGTAGGCCTCGGCCGCGGAGGGGCGGGCACGGGCGGGCTGGGACAGCTCCGCCTCGACCTGATCGAGGTCGAAGTCGAGCTGCAATCGGGACTTCGCCTCGGCGGAGTAATCGTGCTGCGCATAGGCGGTCAGCGCGAGGAAGGTGAGCATGGGGGGCCTCCTGGTGGCCCGGTTGACATCGTCTTGACGAGACGGTTCCAGAGCCCTTTCTCCGCGCGCTGTGCGGCTACCCGTTGCTCCGCGCGCTGCGCGGCTACCCGTTACTCCGCGCGCTGCGCGCGCTGCGCGGCTCGCCTGCGGCGGCCTTGCGTCTACCCACTACTCCGCGCGCTGCGCGCGCTGCGCGGCTCGCCTGCGGCGGCCTTGCGGTCGGAGACCCGGCAGTCCCAGGATCCGGTTCCCCGTGGGGTTCGAGCGTCGGTGGCGGGGCGAAGGGGAACCGGACCCTGCGGACGTGCCTGTCGGGATCGAGGAGTCAGGGGAGCCACGATCGAAAGGGCGTCCGAGGCCCGACCCGTCCCAGCCGGAGGCGTGCGGGTGCGCGATGGGGCGTTGGGAGCGGGATGGCCGGGTCGGACGGCGCCTCTCCCCAACCCTCCGGGAGAGGTCGTTGGCGGGTCCGTTCACCCGAGCAGCAGCCCGAAACACCGGCCTGCTCTGGTGAGTCCCGAATCCGGTCCGCGGGAAGGCCCACTCTGTCGACCCGAAAACCGACACGTCCCTCGCGACACCCGAAAGCTGCGGGTGGGCCTCGGCGTCCTTGGCGGTGCAATCCCCATCTCAGGCGCCCCGGGGACGCGAAGACGCTCGCCCCACTGGATGCGGATCCGCGTTTTGCGCCGCTTCAACAACTGGAATCGGGTCCGCGCAACGGAGCAGCCCGAAACCCCGGCCTGCTCTGGTGAGTCCCGGATCCGGTCCGCAAGAAGGCCCACTCGGCGTTCCGGGGACGCGAAGACGCTCGACCCGTGACGGCCTGGTTTCTGCGTCATCTGCGTCCTTCTGCGTCATCTGCGTGATGCCACGAGACGCTCGAAGCTCGGTCCCTTCCGACACAGAGGAGGGCGCGGGAGCACCGAACGGCGGCCCGAAGCCGACAGCAGTCGCACCAACGATCGCGGGATCGATCCACCGTTGGTAGGCACGAAACTCTTCGACGCAAGCACTGGTCGACCCGGCCCCTCGTCACAAGGCTTGGGTTGTCGGGACCCCGGCCGTTGTGCGGCCTTGACGCCCGAACCCGTGGGCTTACCATTCCGCCGACCCCGCGGTCCGCCGCGGCCACGCTTCCTGCGGGTTTTCAGAAACCTGGATTCGAACCGGCCATACCTGCCGGGAGGAGTTCAAGACATGGGCAAGATCATCGGAATCGACCTCGGCACGACCAACTCGGTCGTCGCGGTCATGGAGGGCGACAAGCCCACCGTCATCGTGAACGAAGAGGGCCAGCGCACGACCCCGTCCGTCGTCGGCTTCGGGAAGGATGGCGAGCGCATGGTGGGCATCGTGGCCCGCCGCCAGGCCGTCACCAACGCAGAGAACACGGTGTACTCCGCGAAGCGCCTCATCGGCCGTCGCTTCGACGAGTCCGAGAAGGAGATCAAGCGCCTCCCGTACAAGGTCGTCAGCGGCCCGCAGGGCGGCTGCCGCATCCAGATCCAGGGCAAGGACTACAGCCCGCCCGAGATCTCCGCGATGGTGCTCCAGAAGCTCAAGCGCCAGGCCGAGGCCTACCTCGGTCAGCCCGTCACCGAGGCCGTCATCACGGTCCCCGCGTACTTCAACGACAGCCAGCGCCAGGCCACGAAGGATGCCGGCAAGATCGCCGGCCTCGAGGTGAAGCGCATCATCAACGAGCCCACCGCCGCGGCCCTCGCGTACGGCCTCAACAAGAAGAAGGACGAGATCATCGCGGTCTACGACTTCGGTGGCGGCACGTTCGACATCTCGATCCTCGAGGTCGGTGAGGACGTGGTCGAGGTCAAGGCGACGAACGGCGACACCCACCTCGGTGGCGACGATGTCGACGAGGTCCTCATCCAGTGGCTGATGGGCGTGTTCAAGAAAGACACGGGCATCGACCTGTCGAACCAGACGATCGTGCTCCAGCGCCTCAAGCAGGAGGCCGAGCGCGCGAAGATCGAGCTCTCCGCCGCGCAGAGCACCGAGATCAACCTGCCGTTCCTCACGGCCGACGCGACGGGTCCGAAGCACCTCCAGACCACGCTCACGCGCGCCGAGTTCGAGCGGATGATCGACCCCATCGTCGAGCGCACCCTCGAGCCCTGCCGCAAGGCGATCAAGGACTCCGGCGTGCCCCAGGCGCAGATCAACGAGGTCATCCTCGTCGGCGGCTCCACCCGCATCCCGCTCGTCCAGCAGAAGGTGAAGGCCCTCTTCGGCAAGGAGCCCAACCGCTCCGTGAACCCCGACGAGGTCGTCGCCATGGGCGCGGCCATCCAGGGTGGCGTGCTCGCGGGCGACGTGACCAGCATGCTGCTGCTCGACGTGACGCCGCTCTCCCTCGGCATCGAGACGCTGGGTGGCGTCATGACCGCGCTCATCACGCGCAACACGACCATCCCGCACTCCAAGAAGGAGATCTTCAGCACGGCCGCCGACAACCAGACGGCGGTGGACGTGTACGTCTTCCAGGGCGAGCGCCAGATGGCCCGTGACAACAAGCTCATCGGCAACTTCCGCCTCGACGGGATCCCGCCGGCACCCCGCGGCATGCCCCAGGTCGAGGTCACCTTCGACATCGACGCCAACGGCATCCTCTCGGTCAAGGCGCAAGACAAGGCCACCGGCAAGGAGCACTCGATCACCATCGAGGCGAGCAGCGGCCTCACCGAAGGCGAGATCGACCGGATGGTGAAGGAGGCCGAGGTGAACGCGTCGGACGACAAGAGCCGCCGCGAGGTCATCGAGAAGCGCAACAACCTCGACAACCTCATGTACCAGGTCGAGAAGACGCTCAACGAGCAGGGCGACAAGCTCTCCGAGGGCGACAAGTCCAACGTCCGGTCGGCGCTCGAGAAGGCGAAGGAGTCGAAGGACTCCGACGACGCGAACGTCCTCCAGAAGGCGTTCGACGAGCTCACCGCGGCGTCGCACAAGCTCGCCGAGGTCATGTACCAGCAGCAGGGCGCGGCCGGTGGTGCGGCTCCCGGCGGCGGGGCGGCCCCCAGCGGCGGCTCGAGCTCCGGTGGCGGCGACGACGTGATCGACGCCGAGTACGAAGACGCCTGATCCGACCCGATCCCGGTGACCCGGCCCGGCCTCCCCACGGAGCGCCGGGCCGAACCGGTTCAAGGAGGCGGCCGTGCCGCGCGACTACTACGAGGTCCTCGGAATCGAGAAGGGAGCGGATGCGGCGGCCATCAAGAAGGCCTACCGCAAGGCCGCGCTGCAGTACCACCCCGACCGGAACCCCGACGATCCCGACGCCGAATCGAAGTTCAAGGAGGTCTCGGAGGCGTACTCCGTCCTCTCGGACGACGAGAAGCGCAAGATCTACGACCAGTTCGGCCACGACGGCCTCCGCGGGCGCGGGTTCGACCCGAACTTCACCGACCTGTCCGACATCTTCTCGGCCTTCGGCGATCTGTTCGGGTTCGGCGGGTTCGGCGGGGGGCGAGGCGGCCGACGGGGCCCACGTCCCGGGGCCGATCTCGAGTACCCGCTGCGCCTCGAGTTCATGGAGGCCGCACTCGGCGTCGAGAAGACGATCGACGTCCCGAAGCACGTGCACTGCGACACCTGCTCCGGCAGCGGGCTGAAGGCCGGCGCCACCAAGAACACCTGCGCCACCTGCGGCGGCGCGGGCCAGGTCATCCAGGCGCAGGGCTTCCTCCGCATCCGCACGACCTGTCCGGCGTGCCGTGGCCAGGGCCAGAGCGTGAACCCCGGCGACCGCTGCACCGACTGCAGCGGCAGCGGCCGCATCCGCGAGAACGAGCAGATCGTCGTGAAGGTGCCGGCCGGGTCGTACTCGGGCCTCCAGATCCGCCACCCGGGTCGCGGCGAGGTCGGGGATCCCGGCGCGCCCACAGGCGACCTGTACGTCACGCTCGACGTGCGCCCGCACGAGCTGTTCAAGCGCGACGGGTCCGACACGTACGTCACCGTGCCCGTGCCATTCCCGATCATGGCGCTGGGCGGCAAGATCCGCGTCCCCACGGTGCACGGCGAAGAAGAGCTCGAGCTCAAGCACGGCACCGAGAGCGGCCACGTCGAGACGCTCCGCGGCAAGGGCCTGGCGCGGCTCCGCGCACGCGGCACCCTGGGCGACCACCACGTGCGCCTCGTCGTCGACGTTCCGAAGAAGCTCACCGAAGAACAGGAGGAGCTGCTCCGGAAGCTCGCCGACACGCTCGACGTCGGCGTGCACGAGAAGGGCTTCTGGGAGCGGCTGTTCGGCTGAGGCCCCGCCGGTGAGCGGGATCGAGCTCCCCGCGGTGCTCCGCTTCACCGCCATCGGGCCTCTGCCCGTGTCGGGCTTCCCAGAGGCGCCGTCCGTCGAGGTGTTCGAGGGCGAGCGCGTGGGCGCGGGCCTCGGCGCCGCGCTGGGGTTCTTCGGATCGCTCGTGATCGGGCGGGTGTTCGGGGGCACCGTCGCGATCTTCGCGATCTACGCGGGCACGTTCGTCGCCACGTTCGGCGGCGCCATGGTCGGCATGGCGATCGGCCGGCAGAGCCTGCGAGCTGCCATCGCCATCGACCGCAGCGGCGTCCGGATCGGCGAGGCGCTCACCTCCTGGCGCGACGTGCAGTGGATCGGGGTGTGCACGGTGACGATGGAGGGTGCGAACGGCGTCGAGGCGCGCCGTGCGCTGGTCGTGGAGGGGCCGGAGGGACCGACGGCCCTGCTGCTCGCGTCGGACCTCGAGAGCGACGCGCTCGAGGCGCAGATCGCGCACCTGCGCCGCACGGGGTCGGGTACCGAGGGCGACGTGCCGGCAGCGATCCGGAGCCTGCGCGACGCCGAGTGAAGCGTCGGTGCGGCCGGAACGCGCTCAGCGCACGACGGCGAGTGTCCAGTCCGAGGCGAGCGCGGGTGTCGAGAGCGCCGCGGCGAGCGCGTGGGCCTCGTCGAGCGTGCCGCCGTCGCCGAGCGTGACCTGCACGGATCCGCCGCAGATCCGCTCGCGGACGATGGGAGCCGAGAGCTCGACGCCGTCACGGACGATGGCGATCTTCTGGCCGACCGCCTGGCCCGTCCACTCGCAGAACCGCGTCCCGCCCTCGTCGGTGAACCGGCCGTTGACGCGTGGCCTCCCGTCGAAGTCGTCGATCGACGCCTCGGCGGTCGCGATGTCGGCGCCGGTGAGCTCGCGCCCGTCGGGGAACACGAGCTGCACGTGGTTCCTGCGCAGGGCCCACTGCAGCGCTTCCGTGTCGCGGATCGCGGAGACCTCGAGCGCGATGCGGTCCGGCGCGGGCGCCGTGCTGGTCGCGGCCGCGCCGAGCTTCTCGAGTCGCGTCACGAGGATGGGGCCGTCCGTCGCCGCGGTGGGCCCGGAGCCCTCCAGCTCGACGTGCAACGCGGCGGTGCCCGCGAAGGGCGTCGGTGGAGCGGGGGCGAGCAGGGTGCAGCCCGCGAGGACCCAGATCATGCGCCGATCCGCCGCCGCGTGCGCACCAGCCCCAGGACGAGGAGGACCAGCGCCGTGCCGGGTATCGCCCCGCGGCTCGCGCACCCGCAGTCCTTCGGGTCGGTCGGCGCCCCCGTGTCGGGGCCGGGTGCCGCGTCGCGGTCGACCACGTCCGGCACGCCGTCTCCGTCGGAGTCGATGGGATCCGGGAAGCCCTCGGCCGGCGGGCACTCGTCGGGGGTCTCGCCGAGCCACTCGGTCCCGTCGTCGATCCCGTCGTTGTCGGAGTCGGTGTCGAGGTGCGCGCCGAGGCCGTCCCCGTCGCCGTCTGCCGTGCCCTCCGCAGCCGTCGGGACGCAGTCGTTGTCGTCGTCGGGGTCGAACACGTCGGGGATGCCGTCTCCGTCGGAGTCGGTGGGATTCGAGGGGTCGGAGAGCTCGGCGGAGTCGAGGATTCCGTCGCCATCCACGTCGGGCGAGCCCAGGAGCAGGTCGCACTCGGCTGCGGTCAGCTCGAGGGCGTCGCACGCCAGCCGCTCTTCGGCGTTCGAGAGGCCGTCGCGGTCGGCGTCGCCCAGCGGGCCGTCGAAGTCGTCCCCGTCGAGGTAGTCGACGACCTGGTCGCCGTCGGCGTCGTCGTCGAACCAGTCGCCGCTCTGGTTCCGGTCTTCGAGGCGGGTGCCCGTGCCGTCCCCGTCGTCGTCGGGGTCGATGCGGTTCGGCAGGCCGTCCTGGTCGCGGTCGACCGCGTCGGGGTCGATGCTCACGGTCTCTGCGGTGTTCTCGGGGTCGGTGGGGTCGAATACCTCGCACCGGTAGAGGTGCTCGAACACGTCGTCGCCGTCGGGGTCGCGCCACTCGAGCCGCGGCCGGACCGGGGTCGCGGCGTTCGGACAGTAGAAGTCGACGCCGAGGGTCCCGTCGGCGAGCACCGCCTGGTAGACCTCCCGCTCGGTGGGGATGCCGTCTCCGTCGTCGTCCGTGTCGAGCGCGTCGATGATGCCGTCACCGTCGCGGTCGGGGGCCATCCAGCCCTGGGTGGTCCACAGCGTGGCGTCGAGGTTCACGTTGCCGACCGCCGACGGGCAGATGTCGGTCTGGGTGGTGTCGGGGTGGACGAATCCCGCGGGCTCGACCTCGATGCAGTCGAGCACGCCGTCTCCGTCGGAGTCGGGCATGCCGGGGTTCATGCCGAGGAGGAGCTCGAGCGCCGTGGTGAGGTTGTCGCCGTCCGGGTCGCCGGTCTCGCCGTCGAAGTCGTTCTCGTCGATCCAGTTCGGGATCGTGTCGCTGTCCCAGTCCTCGAACGACTCGCAGGCGTCGGGCCGCTGCAGGGTGTCGACGAGCCCGTCGCCGTCGAGATCGACGAAGGAGTCACCGTCCGCGTCGAGGTCGCGGTAGTCGGGGATCCCGTCGCCATCCGTGTCGACGCTCGCGCCGAGCTCCGGGAGGAAGGGCCCACTCGGGATGAAGCCCGTCGGGAGGCCGTCGTTGTCGTCGTCGGTGTCCAGCGCATCGATGAGGTTGTCGGCGTTCCCCGGGAGGATCAGCCACAGGTCGGACGCTTCGGGATTCTGCGCATTCCGCTGGCACGACCAGGCGCCGAGCCCGCCGTTCGCCTCGGCGTCGGTGTTCCTGGGCTGCAGCTTCGTCCGGCCCGCGGGACAGATGCCGAGGGTGCAGCCCCACTCGACGTCGTCCCGGACCGTGTCGCCGTCCGAGTCCTCGTCCGTGGCGTTCGAGCCATGGAAGCGCTCGAAGAAGGTCTCGATCCCGTCGTCGTCGTCGTCGATGTCGAGGGCGTCGGGGATGCCGTCGCCGTCGGAGTCGTCGTTGCTCGCGTCGAGGTCGGCATCGCGGTCTTCGAACCACGTGAAGATGCCGTCGCCGTCGTCGTCGGCGTCGAGGTGGTCGGGGATGGAGTCGCCGATGGCGAATCCGAGGACCGCCTCTGCTTCGAGGAGATCGGCGGTCAGCACCGAGGGATCGTCGGTGTTGCGCCCGGCCTCCACCACGGTCGGCAGCGTGTCGCCGTCGTCGTCGGTGTCGCAGGGGTCGATCAGGCTGTCGAAGTACGGGGACCCGTTGATGGCGTCGGTGTTCCCGGCTGCGGGCCCGAAGCCGAACTCCTCGCCGTCGGGGATGGTGTCGCCGTCGCTGTCCGCGCTGGCCGGGTCCATACAGCCCGTCGCGACCTCGACGGCGTCGTCGACCCCATCGCCGTCGGAGTCGAGGTCGAGGTAGTCGGGGAGCCCGTCGTTGTCGGTGTCGACGGACGCATCGCCCTCGTCGAGCGTGAGGCGCCCGTCGTTGTCGTCGTCGGTGTCCTGGATGTCGGGACCGCCTGCGCCGTCGAAGTTGCACGGACCGCTCGGCGGCTGGTCGGGACAGTGGCCGCCGGCCACCCACTCGACCCCGTCGAGGACGCCGTCGTCGTCGGAGTCGTAGTCGAGGTGCCCCGGGAGCCCGTCTCCGTCCCAGTCGACGCCCGGGCCGTTGCCGAACTGCGCTTCGACGGCGGTGAGGATGCCGTCGTTGTCGTCGTCCGGATCGAGGTAGTCCGGCAGCCCGTCCCCGTCGGTGTCGTCGTTGCGGGGGTCGCCATCGGCGTCCTGGTCCTCGAGGAGGGTGGGGATGCCGTCGTTGTCGTCGTCGGTGTCGCGGTAGTCGGGCTCGGTGTCGTTGTCGGTGTTGCCGAGGGGCGCCTCGGCCGCCGTCGGGACGCCGTCGTTGTCGTCGTCGGTGTCGTCGAAGTCCGGGAAGGCGTCTCCGTCCGTGTTCCGCGGCGACGGGTTGGCACCGCCCGTGTACTCGATGTTGTCGGGGATCGTGTCGCCGTCGGTGTCGGGGTTGCTCGGGTTCGAGCCGTTCGCCACCTCCACGCCGTCGCTCAGCCCGTCGTTGTCGACGTCGAGGTCGCAGTCGTCGAGCCCGAGCGGGGTCTCCTGGGCGTACGTGAGCCCGTCGCCGTCGTCGTCCCAGTTCGGCCCGTTCTGGCCGTCGCAGTCGGAGTCGACGCCGTCGCCGCACACCTCGGGAGCGGCCTGGACGGCGATCACCCCCGGGAGCGCGAAGCCCGGGTGGATGTTCGCGTTGCCGTCGTTGCAGTCCGCGGAGGAATAGGACTCGTTCGCGTCGAGGCAGTCGCCGTCGAGGCCGGCACCGACGAAGAACACCGGGATTCCGACCCCGTCACCGTCGGAGTCCGTGAAACACTCGACGCTGTCGACCCCGTTGCAGTCCTGGTCGATTCCGTCGAAGAGGATCTCGGGTGCCCCGGCGTAGATCGTGTTGTTGTTGTCGTTGCAGTCGTCGGCGATGCCGCTCTCGCCCTGGAGGCGCTGGCAGAGCAGATCGGGGCTGATCACGGTCTGGCCGGTCTCGATCCCGTGCCCGTCCATGTCGAGGTCGCGGTAGCACAGCTCGACGCCGTCGCAGTTCTGGTCGAGGTTGTCGGCGATCCCCTCCGCCGCCCCAGGATGCACGGTGCCGTTCGCATCGTTGCAGTCGGTGGCCACGGGGGAGAGGCCGCTGGCCAGGCACGACCACGCGGGAGCGCCGCTCGCGGACTGCACCGTGGCGCCGCCCTGGTTGCCGTACGTGTCCTGATCGCCGTCGACGTAGCAGAGCTCGCGGTTGTTGCAGTCGTTGTCGACGCCGTTGGCGGGGATCTCGGGGTTCCCGTTGAACCGGTTCGGGTTCGAGTCGTCACAGTCGAGCTCGCACTCGCGCTGCCCATCGCCGTCGTTGTCGGTCTCCCAGTTGTCGGTGCCCGGATTGCCGGCGTCGTCGAGGCCGTTGCAGTCGTTGTCCTGACCGTCGCAGACCTCGGCGTTGCCCGGGTAGTTGATGCCATCGGCATCGTCGCAGTCGTCGCTGCTGGCGACATACCCGAGGGGGGCGCCGTTGCAGGTGTTCTGGATGTCGTCGGGAGTGCCGTGGCTGTCGCCGTCGGCGTCGCGGTACCAGGACGCGTACGTGATCTGTGGGCCCGGCTCGTCGGCGCCCCCCACGCAGTTGTTGTCCACCCCGTCGCACACCTCGACGTTGCCCGGGTAGTTGTTCGGCGCCGCGTCGTTGCAGTCGGTGTTCACGGGCGCGCGACCGGCGTCGAGCAGGCACGACAGCGTCAGCCCGTTCAGCTGGACGTTCTGGCCGAAGTTGTCGTTGTCGTTGTCGCGCCAGCACATGTCGCGCGTGTCGCAGTCCTGGTCGACCCCGTCGCCCGCGACCTCGGGCGCCCCCGGGTAGGTGGAGCTCTGGCTGTCGTCGCAGTCGTTGTTGAACCTCGAGACGTTGGGCTCGGTCGCGCAGTCGGTCGTGGTCGCGGTGACGACCGTCGCCGTTCCGTAGTCGTCGTTGTCGCCGTCGAAGTAGCAGCTGTCGCCGTCATCGCAGTTCTGGTCGATGTTGTCGGCGACCACCTCGGTGTTGCCGGGGAATCGGCCAGGGTTGCCCTCTTCGCAGTCGGGCTGGGCCGCGGTCTCGGCCGCCGTGGTGCACACCCCGTCGTTGTTGATGTCGCGCCCGTTCGGGCAGTAGCCGTCGTTGTCGAGATCTTCGATCCCGCCGCAGTCGCTGTCGGCGAGGTCGGGGTTGCCGTCGCAGTCGTTGTCCCTCCCGTCGTTGCAGAGCACGGCGGGCTCGGCGGGCTGCACGTACTCGGCGGCGTCGGAGTCGTCGCAGTCGGGCGTGCTGGAGGGGGAGCCGTCGACGCAGCTGCTCGACTCGCACTGGCCATCGCCGTCGTTGTCGACCCAGGGGTTGCAGCTGGAGTCGTCGGGGTCGACGCCGCCGTCGCAGTCGTTGTCGACCCCGTCGGAGCACCGCGCGAAGGTGTTCTCGAGGCTGCCGGGCGACGCCAGGGGGTCGGCGTCGTTGCAGTCGTTCGGAGCGAACCCGCCGACGCAGTTGGTCGCGCTCTCGCAGTAGCCGTCGCCGTCGTTGTCGACCCAGGGGGCGCACCCCATGTCGGCTGCGTCTGCATTCAGGTCGCAGTCGTTGTCGATTCCGTCGTCACACAGGGCGAACGTGTTCTCGGAGTGGTCGGGTGCCGCCTGGCTCTGCAGGTCGTTGCAGTCGCCCGGGAGCGACCCATCGGCGCACTGGGTGCTGTTCTCGCAGTAGCCGTCGCCGTCGTTGTCGACCCAGGGAGCGCAGTTGGAGTCGGCCGTGTCGACCAGCCCGTCGCCGTCGTTGTCGAATCCGTCGGTGCAGTCGGCGAAGGTGTTCTCGGTCCCGTCGAAGGGAGCACAGCCCGGGTCGGACGGGTAGTCGGTGAACCCGTCGCCGTCGTTGTCGAAGCCGTCGTGGCACGAGACGTAGTCGCTCTCGGTCGAGCCGGCCCGGGCGGGACCCACGAGCACGAGCAGCAGCGCTGTCCACATGCGTGGCCCCCCTGTTTTCGATGGGTCGATGGTATACCATCGGGTCATGCTCCTGTGGCTCCTCTACGCCGCGTCCGCTGCGTGTCCCGACCTCGACGCCCGCCTCGATCGGGTCGAGAGCGACGTGAAGCTGGTCCACACCCGGGCAGCCGAGGATTCGCTGCTCCTCGCCGAAGCGGCGCTGGGCTGCGGGTCGCCCGCGTCTCCCGCGCAGCTCGGCCGGTTCTGGGTGCTCGAGGGCGTGCTGGCCACCGTCACGCGCGACGAGACCCGCGCCCACGACGCGTTCAGCGCGGCGGCCCGCGTCGATCCCGGCGGGTACGTCGACCAGTGGGGGCCCGGCATTCGCGAGGCCTTCGACGCCGCTGCGGCCGAGGCCGACGGCGGAACGGGCGAGATCCTGCTCGTGCCCGAGATCGGCGGCAACATCGCGCTGCTCGACGGCGGCCCGGCACCCGACCTCAACACGGCACCGGCCGGGGTCCACGCCATCCAGATCACCGACCTGCAGAACGAGGTGCTGTACGGGCGGATGATCTACCTGGCTCCGGATCAGCGGCTCGTGCTCGAGACCGGCATCCAGACGGCACCCTATGTCATCGACGTCGTCGAGTCGGGTGCCGACCGCGTGAAGCAGCCCGGCCTGCTCGTGCTCTCCGGCGCGTCGCTCGCGGCTGCCGGTGGGCTGGCCTGGGCCGCCGACCGCCAGAACGGCGCGATGCGCGACGCGACCAGCGTGAAGGGCGTCGACAACGCGTTCGCCGGGCAGGTGGCGTTCGCCACGGGGAGCGTGACGGCCATCGGCACGTCGGCCCTCTTCGGCATCCTCTGGGCGACGCGCCAGCGATGATCGCGCTGCTGCTCTCCGGCTGCATCCTGAATCCGGGCCTGCACCGTCAGGAGAAGGAGAAGTGGGAGTGCATCGACCACATCCGCGAGGAGTGGGCGGCGCAGGGCCTCGAGGCCGACATCGACCCCGAGACCATCACGGCGGAGTCGTGCCTCACCCCCACGCTGCTCCGGTACTGGCCCGACTGCGATGCCGACGGCTACGGCGCGCCGGGCGAGCCGACCTGGTTCCCCGTCACGGCACCTTCGCTGAGCGCGTGCCCGGAAGGGAGCAGTGAATCGCGGCGTTGGGTGAGGAATCCCGCCGACTGCGACGACGAGGACCCGCTCTCCGGCGCCGCGCTCGGCGTGTGTCCGCCGGCGTTCGCGGACCGGTTCGTCGTGACCCAGGCGGCGGGCGTCGAGCTCCTGCTGGCCGAGGTCGACACGCCCGTCAGCACGGCGCAGGTGGAGTCGTTCTGCGGGGAGGTCGGGTGGTCGCCCGAAGGCGGGCTCGCGGTCCCCGACCAGGATGCGCACCTGTCGCGGATGCTGGCGGCGGCCGACACCCTCGCGGCCGGCCCCTGGGAGGGCCTCGTCGACGTGTCGTGGGATGGCTCGGCGTGGGTGTGGCCGGGCGGCACGGCGCCCGATCTGGCGTTCTGCGCGGGTGCCGCGCCCGATCCCGCACAGCTCCCCCAGGTCGTCCGTGACGACCTCGACGCGGTGCGCCTCTCCATCCGGCTCGATCCCGAGGCCTCTTCGGTGTGCCTGCTGCTCGCCGAGGGCGGCCCGCCGGCTCCGTGGGCGACGAGCGCTTTCGTCTGCGAGCGGCCGTTCGTCGAGCCCCGCGACCTCGAGGTCGTCGACTGACCGTGGCGGAGTCACGGCGGTACCAGGTCACGGGTGTGTTGGGCAGCGGCGGCTTCGGGCGCGTGTACCGCGCGCGCCTCGACGGCGCCGCGGAGTTCAGCAAGGACGTCGCGATCAAGGTCCTGCACGACCCCGACCCGCCGCCCGACATGCTCCGCCGGTTCCGCGACGAGGCCCGGATCCTCGGGCTGATCCGCGACCGTGCCATCGTCAGCGTCGATCCGCCCATCCAGCTCGCGGGCCGCTGGGCGGTGGTGATGGACTTCGTCGACGGACAGTCCTGCGCCGGGCTGATGAAGCAGCGCCGGCGCTTCCCGCCCGGCGTCGCGGTCGAGGTGGTCGGGGAGGTCGCGCGCGTCCTCGACAAGGCGTTCCACTTCGTGGGGCCCGAGGGCGAAGCGCTCCAGCTCCTCCACCGCGATATCAAGCCGGGCAACATCCAGATCACCCCGACCGGCGAGATCCGGCTCCTCGACTTCGGCGTCGCGCGCGCGAGCTTCTCCACGCGCGAGTCCAAGACCACCAACCAGATCGCCGGAACGCCCGGCTACATGGCGCCCGAACGGCTCTCGGCGATCGAGGAGCCGGCGGGCGACGTGTACAGCCTCGGCGTCGTGCTGTGGGTGCTGGCCACGGGCGAGCGCGCCGGGCAGCGCCCGCCCGCCGAGATCGAAGCCGACGAGGTGCTCGAAGCGGCCGACGGGGACGCAGATCTCGCGGCCGTCCTCGCGCTGGCGGCGTCCATGCGGCACCCCGACCACCGCAAGCGCCCGACGGCCCGCGAGGTCGAGCGGCGGTGCCGCGAGCTGCGCCAGACCCTGCCCGAGCCCTGGCTGCGCGAGTGGTCCGAGGGCATCCGGACCGGAGACGGCGAAGAAGCGGACGACCTCGTGGGTGCCGTGCTCTCCGAGACGCTCTGGCAGCCCGGGATCCACGGCCTCCCGACCGAGCTGCTCGACGACGAGCCGACGGGAGGACGCTCCCGCACGCTGATGTTCGGCGGTGCGCTGACGTTGCTCGGCGCGACGGCCGTCGCTGCGGTGGGCGTGCTCGGCATCGCCATCGCGTTCGCCGTGTGGTGGGCGAGCCAGCCCGAGGTCGTCGAGGTCGAGCCGGCCGTCGCGCTCGAGCCGCCACCCCCGCCGGTCCACCGCGTGATGGTGTTCGCGCTGCCCGATGGCGAGCTGGCGGTCGACGGCGGCGCGTCGGTCTCGGTGCCGTGGGCCGGCGATCTCGAGGAGGGCGCCCACACGCTCGTGCTGACGCGCGAGGGCAGCGAGCCCGCGACGTTCGAGGTCGACCTCGACGGGGGCTACAGCGTGTGCTGGGACTTCTCGGTCAGCGCGCCGTGCGGCGTCCAGCCCGAGCCGGAGCCGGAGCCCGAGCCCGAGCCCGAACCCGACCCGGTTCCGCAGCCGGTCCGGCCGCGTCCCGTGCGTCCCGAGCCCGTGAAGCCCGCGCCGCAGCCGGTCGCGGCGCCAGTGCCGGATCCCGAGCCCGTCGCGGTCCGGACGCGTCTGGTGGACGTGGTGTCGGACCCGTGGGGCGCGACGGTCGAGCTCGATGGCAAGAAGATCGGGACGACGCCGATGGTCGGCTACCCGATGCCCCACGGCGACCACACGATCGTGCTGGTCCACGCGACCGCCGGTCGCATCGAGCGCAGCATCCGCGTGGGGACGCGCAGCCCGACGAGCTACCGCTGGGACGCCGGGACGGGCTCGTGGATCGGGGGCATGTCGGAGAACCGGTAGGAGCCGGTCACGCGCGGAGCGCGCTCCACACTCCTCCCGTTCCCGTTCCCGTTCCCGTTCCCGATTCGAGGCGGCGGGGGCGCCCTCTCAGTCGGCAGCCGTCCGACTCCGGCGCTGACGTCCGCGGTGTCTCGGGTCCGAGCTCCGTCGGGAACGGGAACGGGAGTGGGAACGGGAACGGGCGGCGCCCTGGCGCTTCGCGCGGCGGGCTCCGTCAGGGTTTCGGCCAGCGCCCCTCGGCCGCGAGCGACCGGTAGTGCGTCTTCCACGCGGCGAGCATGCGCTCGAACGGGATGTCGGCGTGGGAGCCGTGGTCGGCGACGTACTCCATGAACCGCCCCGCGACCGGGTCGTACTCCTGGAAGATGCTGTCGTTCCGACCGTCGAACTCGAGCGGCTGCACGCCCAGATGGGCGCAGAGCTCCTTGTTGAACGCCGGGGTCGCGGCGACCCAGCGCCCTTCGAGGAACAGCTCGGCGTAGCCGTGGAACACGAGCAGATCCGTGCCGAGCTTCTGCTCGAGCTTCGCGGTGCCGACGTGGTTGCGGACATCCGCGAAGTGCAGGCGGCTCGGGATGCCCTTCACGCGGCACGCCGCCGCGAGGAGCAGCGCCTTGTCGATGCAGTGCGCGCCCTCGTCGGGATCGCGGAGCACCACGCCGCTCGCCCGGTAGTCTTCGCGCGTGAACAGCACGCGCCACGGGTTGTAGCGCCAGCCGTCGCGCACCGCGAGGTACAGCGTGGTCGCGGCCTCGATGCCCTCGAGCCCCGCCGCGTGCTGCTCGGTGAAGCCGATCACCGCGGGGTGATCGGAGTCGACGAAGGCGTTCGGCTCCAGGTACCGGTCCATCGTCGGGAACATATCGCCGCGTCGGGCTGTCGGGACGTTAGAGTCCACGCCAACGGAGAGAGTGTGTCGGACATCCATCAGATCGAGGCACAGGTCGCGCGACAGGCCGAGGCGTTCGACGCGGCGCGCAGAGAGATGGGCCGCGTGCTCGTCGGCCAGAAGTACATGGTCGACCGGCTGCTCATCGGGCTGCTCGCCAACGGCCACGTCCTCATCGAAGGCGTGCCGGGCCTCGCCAAGACCACCGCGGTCAAGGCGCTGGCCGAGTCCATGGCGCTGCAGTTCTCGCGCATCCAGTTCACCCCGGATCTGCTGCCCGCCGACCTGCTCGGCACGCAGATCTACCAGCCCGCCACGGGCGAGTTCACGACGCGGCTCGGGCCGATGTTCGCGAACATCCTGCTCGCCGACGAGATCAACCGCGCGCCGCCCAAGGTGCAGTCGGCGCTCCTCGAGGCCATGCAGGAGCGCCAGGTCACGCTCGGCGACCAGTCCTACCCGCTGCCCTACCCGTTCCTCGTGCTCGCCACGCAGAACCCGGTCGAGCAGGAGGGCACCTACCCGCTTCCCGAAGCCCAGATGGACCGGTTCATCCTGAAGCTCTCGGTCACCTACCCGACCCTCGAAGAAGAGCTCGAGATCATCGCCCGGTCGAGCGAGGCGCCGCCGTCGCTGTCCGCCCAGATGACCGTCGACCAGCTCGTCTCCGCACAGAAGCTCGTGCGCCAGATCAAGGTCACCGACGTGCTCATGCGGTACATCGTCGACATCGTACGCGCCACGCGCGAGCCCGGCCGCATCGACAAGAAGCTCGCGAACGCCATCGAGTTCGGCGCGTCTCCGCGCGCGTCGATCGCCATGGCCGCGGCGGCCCGTGCCCACGCGTTCCTCGAGGGCCGCGGCTACGCCACGCCCGAAGACGTGAAGGCCATCGGTCGCGACGTGCTCCGGCACCGCATCCTGCCGACGTACGAAGCCGAGGCCGACGGTCTCGACGCCGAGAAGCTCGCCGGGGTCCTGCTCGATCAGGTCGACATGCACTGATGGGCCGGAAGGGTCCGCGCCGCACCGCGCCGCGCCTGAAGGGCGTGAAGCGCTGGGCGGCGCGCGAATCCGCGCCGTGGCTGCAGGGCCCACCGGAGGGGGATGCTCCGAAGCACGCGTCCGAACGGGTCCGCAGGCGGGTGTCCGACCCGGGAGCCCCGCCCGACACGCTGCGAGTGGAGCCCGGCTCGCCGGACGGCTGGCGCATCCACCTCGTGGGTCGCCTCCCGTACCGCAGGTGGCGGCTCGTCATCGGGCTCGTACTGCCGGCGCTCGCGCTGGGTCTCGGCGCGATCGAGCCCGTCATGGCGGTGCTCCCCGTGTTCGGGTTCCTGGCGTTCCTCGCGAGCGTGCTGATGGAGGAGTCCGGCCCGGGCCGCGAGGACGCGCAGGTGCTCTCGGTGGGGAGCGCGGGCGTGCGCTGCGGCGACCTCGAGATCCCCGCCGCCAGCGTGCGCGACGTGTTCTGGCGGGAGACGGCGGCCGGTGAGATGGCGCTCGGCGTGCGCGGCCCGAACGGCGAGCACGAGGTCGCGCGCGTGCCGACGCAGCCCGCGTTC
This sequence comes from Alphaproteobacteria bacterium, assembly GCA_020632875.1. GTDB lineage: Bacteria > Myxococcota_A > UBA796 > UBA796 > JACKEQ01. The sequence continues at coordinate 725 of JACKET010000027.1, read as the reverse complement.
GCACACGGGCTCTCCGACGCCGAGCGGGAGTGGATCGCCGAGGCGATCCGCGCGGTCGGCCGGGCCAATCGCGGCCGAAGCGGCACCGAGAAGGACGTGCCGGCCGCGCTCCGTGAGCGGATGGCGAAGCGCGACGCTCAGTGAGCTCAACCCACCCGCTCGACCGGGACGAGGTCGACGAGCCCGCACTTCAGCGCCTGTGCGGCGGCCTGGGACTCGGGATCCTCGCGCGAGAGGAGCCCGACCATCCGGCCCCCGAGCTCGAAGGGCTGGGTCACGTCCGGCGGCTCGACCGAGGCGAGGAGCTCTCGCAGCAGCCCCGAGAGCGCGTCGGGATCGCCCTCCATCCACAGGATCTCGTAGCCCAGCACGTCGTCGAGGCCGGCCGTGAACACGACGCGGTCGGTCTGGCAGATCCGGAACGGACAGCCCTCCCACGGCGTGTGGGTGCGGTATTCCGCGTCCCCCACGACGATGGGCCCGAGCACGCGCAGGTGCTTGTCGCGCCGCGCTTCGTCGAAGGCGCCCTGGATCACGCCGTCGACCAGCAGCAGGTGCCGGTACACGAAGTTGTACGGGCGCGTCGTGCACACGAGCACGTGCCCCTCGAGCACGTGCCGGAACCCGCCTCCGAAGTCCACGAGATTGTTGCCGCTGTCGAGCTTCAGCTCGCCGTCGACGAAGAGCTTGCGCCGGCCGGTGATCCAGCCGTGCTCCAGCCGGAC
>JACKET010000026.1 GCA_020632875.1 Alphaproteobacteria bacterium | reverse complement strand
AGCACGAGCACGAGCACGTCTCACGAGCACGTCCCACGAGGTCCACGACCACGAGGAGGTGCGCGGTTGGGCAAGGTGCTGAGGAGCGCCCGCGCCATCGCAAACCGTGAAACAAACAATCAGACGCCCGAAATTTGCGCGCGCAGCCCCAGAGGTCGGCGTCCATACTTCCGGTCGCGCCTGTCCCGATCGTGCCAGAGCCTCCTCGAAACGCCTGCCCACACGAGAGAATCGGGTGTCCCATCTGGGTCAGACCCGAATTGGACAGGGGGTCCTGCCCTGTCCCGATTGTGCCAGAGCCTCCTCGAAACGCCTGCCCACACGAGAGAACCGGGTGTCCCATCTGGGTCAGACCCGATTTGGACAGCCCGGCGCGTGCTCGTGAGACGTGCTCGTGAGACGTGCTCGTGCTCGTGCTCGTGAGACGTGCTCGTGAGACGTGCTCGTGAGACGTGCTCGTGAGACGTGCTCGTGAGACGTGCTCGTGCTCGTGCTCGTGAGACGTGCTCGTGCTGTGAGGCGTGGACGTGGACGTGGACGTGGACGTGGACGTGGACGTGCGACGTGCCCGTGAACCCGCGTGAGGGCGACCGGAGGGTCCGCGAAGCGGAGTCGCGAAGCGACCGAGGCCGAAGGGCCGAGCCCGGAGGGGGCCCGACGGCGAAGCCGGCACGCCCGGAGAGAGATACACGGGAAGCCCGGAGCAGCCGTGTCGGACACCATCAAGAGCCTCGTCGTCAACCGGAAGGCGAAGCACGAGTACATCCTCACCGATTCGTTCGAGGCGGGAATGGTCCTGCTGGGCAGCGAGGTGAAGAGCCTGCGCACCGACGGCTCGGCGAACCTCTCCGACGCGTACGTCGAGCTCCGGCCCGACGGCGCATACCTGCTCGGCTTCTACATCGCACCGTACGACCACGCGAACCGCGAGAACCACGAGCCCCGCCGCCCGCGCAAGCTGCTGCTCCACCAGCACGAGCTGTCGAAGCTCCGCAAGGCCACACGCGAGCGCGGCATGACCATCATCCCGACCCACGTCTACTTCAAAGGGTCCCGCGTGAAGGTCGAGATCGCGCTCGCGAAGGGCAAGAAGCTGCACGACAAGCGACAGTCCATCAAAGAGCGCGACATCGAGAAGCAACTCCGCAGGATTCGTTGAGTCCCTTCCGGGTGGTTTTCGCATCCCGATGCGATAGGTCCGCTCCGCACATCGCCACGGACCACGCATGGACTTCCTCAAGAACTACGGACTGCTCACGGTCGCCGGCCTGCTCGCCGCGGCGGGCGTGTTCTTCGGGAGCTCGGGCAACGCCGACTTCGCCGGGTACGACCTCATGGCGTTCCTCGCAGCAGGCGTGGCGTTCTGCGCCCAGGTGATCCTGACGAACCCGCGCCACGGCACGCTCGCCACCGCCATCCTCGCCGCCGGCTGCAACGCGTACCTGTTCTACCGGAAGTTCGAGGCGACGGGCGACAGCGCCTGCAACATCAGCCAGACGATCAACTGCGACATCGTGAACCAGTCCGCGGCGTCCGAGCTCCTCGGGCTGCCCGTCACGCTGTACGGGCTGGCGTTCTACCTGGGCCTCGCGTTCGCCTCGTTCGGCAACGACGAGAAGTCCCCGGCCTTCAACCAGATCAACGGCCTGTTCGCCCTCGCGTCCCTCGCCTTCTCGGCGTACCTCGGGTGGGAGGCCAAGAAGCTCGGCGCCTTCTGCGTGCTGTGCATCACCATCTACGCGTGCAACGGCCTGCTGCTGTGGGCCGCGATGCGCGGGCTCGCGCTGCAGGGCCGCTCGCTGCTCGAGGGCATCGACCGCATCTTCGGCACCAGCACGCTGTGGATCATCACCGCGACCTTCGCGGTCATCACGCTCGTGGGCGCGAGCTCCTGGCGCGAGCACGTGGCGTCCTCCAGCCCGGTCGCCGGCCTGAAGCCGAACCCGGCGCCCCATGGCGAGAAGCCCCAGTTCTCCGCCGATCAGCTCGCCACGCTCTACGCCCGCCCCCGCGGCGCCATCAAGCTCGACGGCACCGAGCCCGTGCTCGGCAGCTCCGACGCGCCCGTGCTCATCGTCGAGTACGCCGACTACGGCTGCCCGCACTGCGCACAGGCCGCGCCGGTCATGAAGCAGCTCGTGCACGACTTCCCGAGCCTGCAGCTCCGGTTCAAGGCGTTCCCGCTGTCCGGTGCGTGCAACCCCGCGCTCGAAGGGCAGGAAGGCGTCGAGCGCTGCAAGGCCGCCATGGCCGCCGAGTGCGCCGGCAAGCAGGGCCGCTACTTCGACATGTCGAGCAAGATGTTCCAGAACCTCGGCTACAACTCCGACAACGACCTCGCCTTCATGGCGCAGGAGGTCGGGCTCGACTTCGCCGCGTGGGAGGCCTGCATGGGCGACCAGGGCACGGTCGACGCCGTGGTGGCCGACGCGGTCGCGGGCTTCGAAGCGGGGGTCCAGGGCACGCCGACGCTCTACGTCCGCGGCCTCGTGCCGGGTGTCGAGTGGGTCGAGATCACGAAGGGCCCCGAAGTGCTCCGCGTCCTGGTCGAGTCCAAGCAGGATGGCGTCGAGCTCCTCCCCCCGATGTGATCGGATGGCCTGGGTCGCGCTCGACATCGTGGGGCTGCGCCGGTCCGCCACCGACGGCGCGTCCGCGGCGCTGTTCGCGCTCGGCGCCGTGGGCGTGCAGGAATCCTGGCTCCCCGGCACCGCACCCGCGCCTCGCCAGCCCTGGGACACGGGCCCGTACCCTCCCCTGCCCGCCCGCCACGTCCTGACCGCGTGGTTCGAGCACGAAGACCGCCCGGCCGCCATCCGCGCGCTCGGCCCGTGGCTCGATGCCGACACCACGCTCGTGTGGCGGACGGAGGAGGAGAAGGACTGGGAGGCCGAGAGCCGCGCGGGCTTCACGCCCATCGCAGCGGGCGGTTTCGTCGTCGCGCCGCCCTGGGACGCGCCCGAGGGCGCCATCCTCGTCGAGCCGGGCGCCGGCTTCGGCACCGGCGACCACCCGACGACGCGCCAGGCGCTCGTGCTCCTCGACGGCCTGACCGGGCGCACGGCCCTCGACATCGGCTGCGGCTCCGGCGTCCTCGCGCTGGCCGCGGCTTCGCGGGGCTTCGAGGCCCACGGCATCGACATCGACGAGGCCGCCGTGGCGAATGCAGTCCACAACGCCGCGCTGAACGGGCTCCCCGCGACCTTCGACACGCGCACGCCCGACGCGCTCGCGCCGGCGGACGTCGTCCTCGCGAACCTGCACGCCGAGCTCATCGTGCGCTTCGCAGACGACCTGATGCGCCTCACGCGCCATCACCTCGTGCTGGCGGGCATCCTCGCCGACCGCGAGCCCCTCGTCCGCGCCGCGATTCCGTGGCCCGTCGCGCAGCGCCTCGTCGACGGCGAGTGGATCGCGCTCGAGCTCCGCCCGGCATGAAGCGCGTCCGGGTCGCGTCCCTCCCCCACGACGGCCCGCTCGACGCGGGGGTGTCGCACCACCTCCTCCACGTCCTCCGCGCGCGTCCGGGCCTGGCGCTCGTCCTGTTCGACGGAGCCGGGTCCGAGCAGCCCGCCGAGCTCGTCGCGGATCACGACGGGCTCGCCATCGCCCGGGCCACCGGGCCGGTGCGCACGGTGTCCGCGGAGGGCGGCATCGACCTCGTCGTCGCCATCCTCAAGCACCAGGCGATGGACCTCGCCATCCGCATGGCCACCGAAGCCGGCGTCCGCGGCATCCACCCCGTGCTCACCGAGCGTTCCGTGGCCAAGGGCGAGCGCACCGACCGCTGGGAGCGCATCACGAGCGCCGCCGCCGCCCAGTGCGGCCGCGCGGACGAGCCCGTGATCCACCCGGTCCGGCGGCTGCGCGAAGCGGTCGAGGGTCTCGAGACCCCCGTGTACGCGGCCCTTCCCGGCGGGCCCCTCGCCGAGCGCGCCCCCGGCACCTGCGCGGTGTGCGTGGGCCCCGAGGGCGGATTCAGCCCCGCCGAGGTCGCGTGGCTCTCTGCGCACGTCACGCCCGTCGGGCTCGGCCCGCACGTGTACCGCGCCGAGACGGCGTGCGTCGTGGCGGTGGCGCTGCTGCGCCCGGTGCCGTGAGGGCTACTCGGGCTCGGGCAGGTCGACGAGCATGTGCCCGGACTTGAGCGCCTTCGTCGACAGGTAGAACACGTTCTCGGGACGCGTCTGGACCTGGAGGGGGATGCGCCCCTCGACCCGGATGCCGGCGGACTCGAGCCCTGCGATCTTGTTCGGGTTGTTCGTGAGGATCCGGACCGACTCGATGCCGAGCTCGGCGAGGATGTCGGCCGCGATGTCGTAGCGGCGCTCGTCGTCGTCGAAGCCGAGCGCGAGGTTGGCCTGCACCGTGTCGAGCCCGCCATCCTGGAGCGCGTACGCCCGGATCTTGTTGGCGAGACCGATGCCGCGCCCCTCTTGCCTGAGGTAGACGACGACGCCGTGGTCGGCCTGGCCGATGTACTCGAGCGCGGCTTCGAGCTGGTCGCGGCAGTCGCACTTCACGCTGCCCATCACGTCGCCGGTGAAGCACTCGCTGTGCAGGCGGACCGGCACGCCCCGGCGCCCGGCGACATCGCCCTTCACGACGGCACCGTACTCTTTGCCGTCGACCGCTTCGAACGCGGTGACGCGGAACTCGCCGTACCGGGTCGGCAGGTTCGCCTCGGCGACGAGGCGCGCGCGGCGGCGGGATTCGGGCTGGGCGGCGGGAGTGCTCATCTGGGCTCCATCGGACGCACTGCTCACCTTAAGCACGGCGGAGGGAGCGCGCACCCATTCTGTACGCCGCCGTACACCAACCCCCAGACGAAGAGAGGCCGCGCGTCGCGAAGACGGCGGCCTCTCGGGGTCGAGCGGGATTGTTCCCGCTGCGACAACTACTGGTTCAGGGCGTTCTTGAGGCCCTTGCCAGCGCGGAAGACGGGGATCCGGCGGGCCGGAACCTGCATCACCTTGCCGTTCTTCGGGTTGTGGCCCGTGAAGGAGCGGCGCTTGGACACGGTGAACGTGCCGAAGTCGGAGATGGTCACCTTCTCGTCGCGCACGAGCGCCTCCTGGATGGCTTCGGTGAGCAGGTTGATGTAGCCAGCGGCCTTGACCTTCGGAATCTTGGCGCGGGACGCGAGGACCTCGGTGAGATCTGCCTTGTTCATGGGACTCTCCTCTCGTGCGATGCGTTCCCGAATTAATCCAAATTATGAAACCGGACCATCGGGATGCCATCGCGGCGTGATTGCCGCTCCGGCGATGTCACCACTCGAATCCATGGATGGAACCGTCGATGTGACGAGGACTTTGTACGTTCCCCCGCGGGAGGATGCAAGGCCAGATTTGCGGTTTTTTCCGTGGAGGGACCCGGGAAGCCCTCGGAACGCCCGTCGTGTAGGACTATTTGGATTTTGGAATTTTTGTTTCCGTAATCCCTCGGTTATCCGCCCCACCGCCCCACGAGATGCACGGCATGGCGCTCCACGCGCAGATCCAGCGGCAGTCGGCCCGGCTGCTCGCCGTCGATGTCGATCAGCACCTCGCGCTCGTCACATCGCGCTCGAAGCTGGGAGATCCGCGCCGTCACCACCCCCTGCACTTTTCCGATCGTGCCCGAATACAGGCGGGGAGCGCCGATAATCGTCCGAGGCAGCGGAAGCTCTGGAAGGAGCGTCATCTCCGCGGACCCGTCGTCCATCCGCCCGCCGCGGCCGACCCACATGCCGCCGCCGCAGTAGTGGCCGTTCGCCACGAACACCGAGGAGAGCCTCCCCTCCCACGACCCGGGCCCGTCCGGACCGTCCCACTCCATGGATGCGACCGGGCTTTTCCACGCGAGCGCGGTGCGCGCGGTCGCGAGGGCGAAAGTCGCCTTGCCCCCGAAACGCTTGCTGCTCTGGTTGGCGCGCATGACCACTTCGCCGTTCATCCCGAAACCGGCGACGTTGATGCAGATCCGTTCCGCTGGAACGCCGGCTCTGTCGAAACCGACGACCATCCAGTCGGTGGGGCGTCGCTCGCCGTCTCTGAGCACCGCGACCGCCTCTTCGAGGTCGCGCGGCATGCCGATCGATTTCACGAGATCGCAGCCCGTACCCGCGGGGAGCACGCCCAGCGCGGGCCTCTCGGACGCCTCGAGCCGCGCGAGGCCGTTGACGACCTCGTTCGCCGTTCCGTCCCCGCCGACCGACACGACGAGGTCGGCCCCCCCGCAGGCCGCGGCGAGCTCGATGGCGTGCTCGGGCCGCTCCGTCTCGCGGACGTCGACCTCGTCGAACGCGGCGCGGGCGAGCTCCCCGATCCTCTCCATCGCCTGCCCGGTCGCCCCTCCCGCGGAGCGCGGATTGACGATGAAGACCACGTTCACGGCATCACCCTCGCGATGAGCGCGTCGAGCGGGTCCTGGACGGTCCCCCCGCAGCGGTTGAGGTGCGACCGGCAGCGGGCGTCCCGCACCACCCATTCCTCGGAGCGGTCGAGCCACACGCGACCCGTGCGCTCCGCGTCGTCGGGATGGAACGCGGCGAGCGGCCCCGCCGCGCCACAGCACGCGAGCGGACGGTTGCCGCCGAGCGCGCAGGACCCGTCTCCGCCGGGCAGATCGCGGACCACCTCGTGCAGCCACTGGTAGCCGACGCCCGCCTTCTCGAGGACCCGCGCCACGCCACCGCTCACCACGACGACCCGCCCGTTGCCGATGCGCCCACGGATGCGCTCCAGCCGCTCTTCGAAGCCCGGGTACGCCAGGGTCTCGACCCCGAGGTGGTCGGATGTGCGCCACTTCCGGACGTCCTTGCCGAGCGCCTTCGAGAGGGCCTCCGCGAACGGGCGGTCGTCGGACTCGATGGCGATCCAGTCGCCCGTCCCGTGGATGGGCTGGAGCGGCTCGAGCGCGGGACGGGGCACCCGCTCGGCCCTCGCCTCGCGGAGGAGCTGGGGGAGCGGGACGTGCAGGTGGCAGTGCTCCTGGCACGCGCCGCAGTCGGTGCAGAGAGTGAGCGCCTCACGGGCCAGGGCTGCCGGGACGTTCCCGCGCTCGGCGTCGAGCATCGTGCCCGCGATGACGGCCGGCACGGCGGCCTCCCGGCCCGATCCGGTCGCGACGGGACACGCGCTGCGGCACAGCCGCGGACACAGGGCACACGTGGTGAAGCTCATGTCCGCGCCCTCCGCAGGCCGCCCTGGGCGGTGACCGCCACGCAATCGGCATCGGTCGTGGCGCACGGCTCGAGCGGGCCCGACGGGAGGGTGAAGGCCTCCCAGTCGCGCTCGGTCAGCCCGCCCGGGACCCAGCGGCTCGCGACCGCGCCGAGCTGGCGGCACGCGGGCCCCCGGAAGCCGACGCGGAGCTCGCCGTCGACCACGTCGAGCACCGCCGGGCGCAGGTCGCTCCGCAGCAGCTCGCGCGCGACCTCCCAGGGACGGTCGACCTTCGCGGCGCCGAGCCAGCGCTCACCGGCGGGGACGACCGGCACCGTGCACCGGCAGTCGCCGTGCGCCACGAGCCACGGACGCAGATCGGGCCCCGTCGCCGAGCGGGGCCCCCGCCCGAGCCGGACGTGCTGCGCGCCCACCCGCCCGGAGACCTCGGTCCAGCCGACCTGCCAGTGGGACCGCGTCCACCGCGCCGGCGCGGGCAGGGCCTCCCAGGGGAACATCTGCTCGACGCCCAGCCGGGTGCACTCCTCCGCGCGCTCTTCGGGGGTGGCGGCCACCGGGAATCGCACCAGGCCGTCGGTCTCGTGCAGGCGCGGGTCGGGCCCCGCGTCGCGCGGCGGGACCGGGACGAACAGGCGGCCCGGGTTCATCACGCCGTTCGGGTCGAGCCGGGCCTTCGCTTCGCGCCAGCCCTCGACCGCCGCGCCCACCTCGGCCGACGCCCACTTCGCCTTCAGCGCACCGACGCCGTGGTGGTGCGTGATGGTGGCGCCCTGCGCGAGCACGGCGTCCTGGGCGGCGTTCCACACGGCTTCGTAGACCGACCGCGAGCCACGTCCGGCGAAGGAGAAGTAGATGCTGCCGCCCTCCGGGTAGACGTGGCTCATGTGAGCCAGCACGACGGCGTGCGGCGTCACGGCCTCGCGGACCGCCCGGTAGACACGGGGCAGATCCGTCCATCGCGCCGCGATCTCCATCGTGTCGGCGAACCCACCGCGCTCGAAGACCGGCATCAGCTTGTAGGAGACGGCGTGCCGGCTCTGGTACCAGCGGTTGCCCGGGCCCGCGCCGAGATCCTCGCCGCGTTCCTCGAGGATGGAGCGGCCGGCCGCGGTGAGCGCTTCGACCACGGCGGGACGGCCCTCCCAGCCCACGATGAGCAGGCAGCCCGACGCGATGCCCTCGAACAGCCGGTTCACGACCCCGGGGAGCGCGAGCGGCAGGGCCAGCGTACGGCGGCGGATCGGGTCGAGCTGGCCGATCTCGGACAGCCAGCGGCGGTACCAGCGCTTCGTGCCCTGCTTCCGGCTCGCCTTCGGCTTCGTCTTGCCGCCGATGCGCGTGTCGATCGGGTCGTACAGCCGGACCACGGACGGCCACAGCTCGGCCTGCATCAGCCGCCGCATCGCATCGAGCGCATCGTCGATGGTCGAGAAGCGGTATCCGCGCAGCCAGCGCGCCTCGGGCGCCTTCCACACGCGCAGGTTGCACCGCGTGATCACGCCGAGCGTGCCCTCGGACCCGAGCAACAGCGGCATCAGCGCAGGGTCGTCGTCACCGTGCGTGCCGATCTTCAGGACCTCGCCGGTCGCGGTGGCGGCCGTCAGCCCGAGCACCATGTCCTCGAAGACGCCGTATTTGCTGCTGAACTGGCCCGCACTGCGCGCCGCGGCCCAGCCCCCGACGCTGGAGCACGAGATGGACGACGGACTGTGCCCGAGCGTGAAGCCGCGACTCGTGAGGGCGTCCTCGAGCTGCTGCCCGTTCACGCCCGCCTCGACCTCGACCGTCCACCGGGCTTCGTCGAGCGGGCCCATCTTGATCAGGCGCTTCGTGTCGACCGACCAGGACCCCTCGCGCCCGCGCGCGCCGCCGCACACGCCGCTGCCCAGCCCGTACGGGACGACCGGGATGCCCTGCTGCGACGCCTCGGCCAGCACGGCGGCGGCCTGCTCGTCGGTCTCCGGCCAGAACACGCGCTCGGGGCGCGGGGCGGACTCGCCGTGCCAGAACGCGAGGGTGCCGCCGGGCCAGAGATCCCGCGAAGCGGCGTAGCGGTCGAGCATCTCGGTGCTGCTCGGCACCTCGGAAATCGTCATGGCGGGAGTATACGCAGGTCCCGAAAGCAGTGAAGCCCGACCGCGGGGGCCGGGCTTCATGCGCGGTGGGGGCCGGGCGGCTCACCGCAAGTTCTCTGCATCTCTGCCTCGCGACGATGCACACCTCGTGCCAAGCGCTCGTATATTCCCATTATCGGCGTTCTATCATTTCACATTCCACATTCCACAGGATGACGGACACCCTCCAGAGCAAAACCACGACATTCGTGTCGCGGTGGCCCCGAATCGGGGCGATTGGGGGGCATCGGATGGTCCCGCCGGGCCGTGAGGAGCCTGTTCGTCCCGGCCGATGATCGAGCTTTCAAGATGGCTTAACGCCACTTCAGCAGCATCGACGAGACCGCGACATCCATGTCAGGGTCCCCGTGGCCCATGGCGCTTTGCCGAACCCGCGCCAAGCGGCTAGGTAGCCCGCCATTCACGGATTGGAAGCCGTGTTCGACCCCAGGAGTCGAGCGTGTACGACCTCATCATCCGCGACGCCACCATCGTGACCTCCCAGGGCCGACAGGTCGCGGACGTGGCGATCAAGAACGGCAAGTTCGCGTACGTCGGGCCCCGCCCGCCGCGCTCGGCGAAGCGTGAGATCAGCGCCATCGGCAAGTTCCTCATGCCGGGCGTCATCGACACCGCGGTGCAGTTCTCGCCGAACGGCGACCCTTCGGTGTGGGAGCGCGAGTCGCGCGCTGCGGTCACGGGCGGCGTCACCACCGTCCTCGGCCTGCCGAGCGGCGACCACCCCGTCACCGACGCCGACAGCGCGCGCGAGCGTGCGAACGCCGCGAGCAGCCGCAGCTGGTGCAACTTCGGGCTGTGGGGCAAGGCCACCGCCGACAACAGCGAAGCCCTCGCGAAGGCCATCGAGCAGCGCCTCATCGTCGGCACCCTCGCGTGCCTCGGCAGCGGCTCCGACTGCATCGCGCCCGACCTGCTCGAGAGCTTCGTGCCCATCGGCGGCGTGCTCGGCGTCCAGGTGCGCACGGCCGACCCGCTCGAGCTGCGCCCCAACGCCGACGGCACGCCCGAGGGCAGCCCCGAGGCGCTCGCAGTCATGCGCGCGGTGCGCGAGCACGAGCGTCCCGTGCACTGGGTGCACCTCTCCACGGCCGCCGAGCTCGACCTGCTCGACCCGGTGCGCGGCGATCTCCCCGTCACCACGGGCGTCACGCCACACCACCTGTTCCTGTCGGCCGAAGAAGACGACGTACGCACCGTGCCGCCCGTCCGTCCCGAGCAGGATCGCCGCACCCTGTGGACCGCCGTCCGCCGCGGCCGCCTCGACTGCGTCGCGTCCGACCACCACTCGGCCGCCGCGGATTCCGAGGGCGTGCCGGGCAGCGAGCTGCTGTTCCCGCTGATGCTGTCGGCCGTGAAGTACGGGCGGCTCAGCCTCGAGATGCTGGTGTCGCTCACGAGCGAAGCGCCCGCGCGGATCTTCGGGCTCGAGAACAAGGGCCGCATCGCGAAGGGCGCCGACGCCGATCTGATCCTGTTCGCCGAGGGCGAGATCACGCGCGTCGGCGGCGACACGCTGCTCTCCGGTGCGGGCTGGTCGCCGTACCTCGACCGCGAGGCCGCTCCGAAGCCCGATCTCGTCATGGTGAACGGCGAGATGGTGGCCGTGCGCGGCGAGCTCGTGGGCAAGGCGCCCGGCGGGAAGCTCGTCGGGCAGGACTGATCCGCGGGCCTCGGCAGTCGTCGGCTTCGAGTGCCGAGGTCGGGTGTCCTGTGTCGAGTGCTCGTCGAGTCCTCGAGTGTCGAGTGTCGAGTGTCGAGTGTCGAGTGTCCGCGTCTGCGGCGACCTGGATTGCATCGCCCGGCGCGGGACGTGTGTAACGTACTTCACCAAATCCGGTGTCAGAGCGAACCCGAACATCGCGTGAGCCTGCCTTTCGAGGTCCATATCGCGAGCTCTACTATTTTATTGACGCGTCAAGTGGTCGCGAGGAGACACCGTCCAACGCGCGGGCTCGCTCGGAGCCCCGCCCGCCCGCGACGTTCGGTCTCGGGCGCATCGGACGGGAAACGCATCCTCCGCGGAAGCATCGGGGGTTCAACGCATCCTGCGTGACGATTTCAGACCCCGCGCGCCTCGGAATGGGAGGCATCGGACCACGAACGCATCCAAGTCGCGCTCCTCGGGACCCGAGGGATGCGTTCGACCCCCGATGCTTCCAGCGAGGATGCGTTCCGGGCCCGTTGCTCCGGACACGCCCCCCCCCCGTCGGCCACCCTCGCCCGCACCCGACACCCGACCTCGCCGTCCGACAGCCTGACGTCACCGTCAGGCACGGCGTCGCCCGCGGATCACCGGAAATCCGGACGGCGAGGACCTCCGTCACCCCGCCTCCCCACATTCCGAGGATGATCCGCCTCCAAGCCTGACTCTAACCCAACCTCACCTCCTGGCACGACCCTCGCTGAAGGGCGCCGCGGGAGGTGAGCATGGCGACGACCGTTGCATCGGCCGCGCTGCAGGGCGTGAACGCGGTCCAGGTGGAGGTCGAGGTCGACCTGCTGCGGCGGTTGCCCGCGGTGTGCATCGTGGGGCTCCCCGCGAGCGCCGTGCGGGAGAGCGCCGAACGCGTGCGATCCGCGATCGAGGCCAGCGGCCACGAGTTCCCGCGCAAGCGCGTCGTGATCAACCTCGCGCCGGCGGACCTCCGCAAGGAGGGCACCGCGCTCGACCTGCCCATGGCGCTCGGCATCCTCGCCGCGGAGGGCGTGGTGCCGGAGAACGCCGTCCAGACCGTGCTCGCCGCCGGAGAGCTGGCGCTCGACGGGCGACTGCGGCCCATCCGGGGCTCACTGTCGCTCGCGATGGCCGCGCGTGACGCGGGCCGCATCCTCGTCGTCCCCGAGGACAACGCCCCTCAGGCGGCCATGGTGCCCGGCGCCACGGTCTGGGGCGCGCGGAGCCTCGCCGAGGTCGTCGACTGGCTGACCGCCGCGTCCGATCCCCGCGCCATCGCGGAGCCCGTCGCACCCGTCGCGGACCGGGTCCCCGATCTGGCCGACGTCCGCGGGCAGATCGTGGCCCGCCGGGCGCTCGAGGTCGCCGCGGCCGGCGCGCACCACCTGCTGCTCGTGGGCCCCCCGGGCTGCGGGAAGTCCATGCTGGCGCAGCGCCTCCCCTCGATCCTCCCACCGCTGACGTTCGACGAGGCGCTGGAGTGCACGCAGGTCCACTGCGCGGCGGGTCTCCTCACCGGCGCCACGATGCTCGGCGCACGTCCGTTCCGCGCGCCCCACCACACCGTCACGGTCGCGGGGCTCGTCGGCAGCCACTCCCTGCGCCCGGGCGAAGTGGCGCTCGCCCACCACGGCGTGCTGTTCCTCGACGAGGCCGCGGAGTTCCGGCGCAGCGCGCTCGAGGTTCTCCGCCAGCCCCTCGAGGACGGCGAGATCCGCGTCACCCGCGCGATGGGCAACGTGACGTGGCCCGCGCGGCTCACGCTGGTCCTCGCGAGCAACCCGTGCCCGTGCGGGCACCTGGGGTCCGAGCAGGCCTGCGTGTGCTCCGACGCCGCGGTCCAGGCGTACCGCCGCAAGCTGTCCGGCCCGATCCTCGACCGCATCGACCTGCACGTCGAGATGGCGGCCGTCCCGCCGGGCGAGCTGCTGGACGGCCCGCGCGGCGAGTCGTCCGCAGAGGTCCGCGCCCGCGTCGTCGCCGCACGCCGACGCCAGGCCGAGCGCGGCCAGACCGTGCCGAACGCCCAGCTCGACGCGCCCGGCATCGAGGAGCACGGCGCCTTCGACGCCGAGGCCCGCGACCTGCTCCGCCGCTCGGCCCAGCGCCACGGCCTCTCCGCCCGCTCCACGACGCGGATCCAGAAGGTCGCGCGAACCCTCGCCGACCTCGATGCCAGCGCGTCCGTCCGCTTTCCCCACGTCGTCGGAGCGCTCGCGTTCCGCCCGCTCGCGGGAATCGCCTGAAAACCCAGAGTCCCAGGAGGACCACATGAGCCAGGAAGCCAAGGAACAAGCCCTCGACAGCGCCATCGAAGCCCTGCAGAAGCGCTACGGCACGGGGGCCATCATGCGCCTCGGCGACGCCGTGCAGGCCGATGTCGCCGTCATCCCCACGGGGAGCATGGCCATCGACCAGGCGCTCGGCTGCGGGGGGTACCCGCGCGGCCGCGTCGTCGAGATCTTCGGTCCCGAGTCGAGCGGCAAGACCACCCTCACGCTCCACGCCATCGCCCAGGCCCAGCGCCTCGGCGGCGTGTGCGCGTTCATCGACGCCGAGCACGCGCTCGACGTGACCTACGCGAAGGCCCTCGGCGTGGACCTCGACGCGCTGCTCATCAGCCAGCCCGACTGCGGCGAGCAGGCGCTGGAGATCACCGAGACCCTCGTCCGGTCCGGCGCGGTGGACCTCGTGGTCGTCGACTCCGTCGCCGCGCTCGTCCCCCGGGCCGAGCTGGAGGGCGACATGGGCGACGCGCACGTGGGCCTCCAGGCGCGGCTCATGTCGCAGGCCCTGCGGAAGATCACCGCGGTGACGAGCCGGACGGGCACGACCGTCGTGTTCATCAACCAGCTCCGGCAGAAGATCGGCGTCACCTTCGGGAACGGCGAGACCACCACGGGCGGCAACGCGCTCAAGTTCTACGCGAGCGTGCGCATCGACATCCGCCGCATCGGCGCCGTGAAGGGCGGCGCGAAGGACGACAACGCGCACATCGGCAACAAGACGAAGGTGCGCATCGTGAAGAACAAGCTCGCGCCGCCCTTCCGGTCGGTCGAGGTGGAGATCATGTACGGGCGCGGCATCTGCCCGGCGGGCGAGCTGCTCGACCGCGCCGAGGCGGACGGGATCATCACGAAGTCCGGCTCGTGGTACCAGCTCGGCGAGGACAAGCTCGGCCAGGGCAAGGAACGCGTGCGGGACCGCCTGCTCGAGGACCAGGCGCTGTTCGAGCGCCTCGCCGACCTCGTGTCGAGCCACGGTGTGGCCGTCGCGAAGTAGCGCTCAGAACGTCTTGAGCTCTCGCCCCTCGAGGTGCGAGGGCTCCATCATCGGCGCGGCATCGAGGTGACGCATCTCGATGACGACGCCGAGCTCGGGCGGGCGGTCGTCGAACGTGACCTCCTGCACCGAGTGGATCGGGACGAGCCCCGGACCCCGGATGGACTTCGGCAGATCGATGGCCGTGCCGGGCTGCACGGGCTCTTCGAGGATCTTCCCGGTCAGCACCAGGAGATCGCGGTGCATCAGCCAATAGGCCCGCGCGCAGTAGAACCGTCCCATGCCCACCGTGTATCCAGCGTTGCAGGGACACGCCGTACGGGGCGCCACCGGCTAAGCAGGAGCCCGGAGGACAGCGATGGACCTCGCCTCGGACGACGACGTTCGCAAGACCCTCGAGAACCGCGGCGGCCGTGGGCGTGGATTCGCGCTCGGTGCGCTCGGCCTGGCCCTGCTGGTGGGCCTCGTCTGGTGGGCCTACCCCCGCGGAGCCCGCGACACCGGTGGTTTCGAGACGAAGGACGTCGAGCGCGGGCAGCTCGCCCTCACCGTCACGGCGGTCGGCAAGCTCGAGCCGCTCGACGAGGTGAGCGTGAGCTCCGAGCTCTCGGGCATCGTGCGCCAGGTGTACGTCGAGGCGAACGACACGGTCCACGCGGGCCAGGTGCTCGCCGAGCTCGACACGCAGGTCCTCACCGCGCAGGCCCGGCAGTCGCACGCCCAGGTCGACGCGGGCGATGCCTCGGTCCGCCAGGCGCTCGCCAACGTGAACGCCGCGAAGGTCGAGCGCGACCGTGCGAAAGACCTGATCGCGAAGAACGCCATCTCCCAGGCCGCCTACGACCAGGCCCGCACGAGCCACGAGGTCGCCGTCGCCTCCCTGGCGCTCGCCGAGGCGCAGCTCCGGCAGGCCCGGGCGTCCGACGACGCCGCGCACACGAACCTCGAGAAGGCCCGCATCGTCTCGCCGATCGACGGCGTGGTGCTCGAGCGCAACGTCGAGCCGGGGCAGGCGGTCGTCTCCGCGCTCCAGGCCGCCACGCTGTTCCGCGTCGCGCGCGACCTGTCGAAGATGAAGGTCGAGGTCGAGGTGGACGAAGCGGACGTGGGCCGTATCGAGCCCGGCCAGTCCGCGGATTTCACGGTCGCCGCCTTCACGGACCGCGTGTTCGACGCGCACGTCGAGAAAGTCGACCTCGCGCCGGTCGCCGCGACCGATGTCGTCACGTACGCCGCGCACCTGACCCTCGAGAACCCCGACCTCGTGCTGCGCCCGGGGATGACGGCCACGGCGTCCATCGCGACGGAGTCGTTCGACGAGGTGCTGCTCGTCCCGAACTCCGCGCTGCGCTTCGAGCCGCCGAAGAGCGAGCTCGCTCCGCCCGAGCCCCGCGAAGGCCGTCGCGTGGCGCGGGTGTGGATCGTGGGGGACGACGGGGAGCCCCGTGCCGTCGAGGTCCTGCCGCTCGCGACCGACGGCCGGCACACGGTCATCGAAGAGGGCCCGCTGACCGAAGGCGACGTGGTGATCACCGGCGTGGTCGAGAAGACCCGGCGATGAGCGCGCTCGTCGAGCTCACCGGGGTCACCCGCATCTACGGCACGGGTGAGGCCCGCGTGGCCGCGCTCGCCGGGATCGACCTCGCGGTGAGCCCCGGCGAGTTCCTCGCGCTGATGGGGCCTTCGGGGAGCGGCAAGTCCACCTGCCTCAACATCGTCGGGTGTCTGGACGAGCCGACCGAGGGCTCCCACCGCTTCCACGGCGTGGAGGTCACCGAGCTCTCCCAGAACCAGCGCGCGCTCCTGCGCAGGAACTACCTCGGCTTCGTGTTCCAGGGCTTCAACCTGCTCCCCCGGACGAGCGCGCTCGAGAACGTGGAGCTGCCGCTCGTCTACCGCGGGATGGGCGCCGCCGAGCGGAGGGAGCGGGCGATGCGGGCCCTCGTCGACGTGGGCCTCGGCGACCGGGCGTCCCACGCGCCGAACGAGCTGTCGGGCGGCCAGCAGCAGCGCGTCGCGATGGCGCGGGCCATCGTGACCGATCCGGAGCTGCTCCTCGCGGACGAGCCCACCGGGAACCTCGACACGGCGCGGTCGATCGAGGTGATGGAGCTGCTGGCGAGCCTCAACCGCGACCGCGGCATCACGATCCTGATGGTGACCCACGAAGAGGAGATGGCCCGCTACGCGAGCGCCATCCTGCGCTTCCGCGACGGGTGCATCGTCGGCCGCGACACGCCGGGGGCCGCGTGATCTGGACCTCCTTCCGGCTCGCCGTGCGCCAGCTCCGGCGGAACCTCGCGCGGACCGCCCTCACCTCCCTGGGCGTGCTGATCGGCGTCGCTGCAGTGATCGCCATGGTGAGCATCGGCCAGGGCGCGACCCAGGCCGTGAACGACGACCTCGCCTCGTTCGGCCAGAACCTGCTGTTCGTGGTCCCCGGCGGCGGGCACGGCCCGGGCCGCGGCGCCGGCAAGCCGTTCAGCGAGAAGGACGTCGAGGCGATCGTCCAGGAGATCCGCGGCGTCGCGGCCGTTGCGCCCACCGACTCCACGCCCACCGTAGCGGCCTGGGAGGAGGAGACGTGGCGGACCCAGCTCTCCGGCACGACCAACGAGTACTTCCGCGCGATGCGCTGGGAGATCGGCAGTGGGCGGTTCTTCGAGGACGGCGAGCTCGTGTCGGGCGCCGACGTGTGCGTGCTCGGGCAGACCCTCGTGGAGGAGCTGTTCGCGAACCGCGACCCGCTCGGCGCCACGCTGCGCACCGATGCGCTGACCTGCCGCGTCGTCGGCACGCTCGAGCCGAAGGGTCAGAACACCTTCGGGCAGGACCAGGACGACCTCGTCGTTATGCCGCTGCGCACGTTCCAGCGGCGGCTGCGGGGGAACCGCGACATCGCGATGATCCTCGTGTCGGCCGACGAGAACGCCGACTCCACACGGGTCCGCGAGGACCTCGAAGCACTGTTCCGCGAGCGCCGCCACATCCGCGCCGGAGCCGAGGCCGACTTCACGGTGCGCGACATGGCCGAGGTCGTGTCGATGCTCAACAACATCTCGTCCGTGCTGACGGGCTTCCTGGCCGCGGTGGCCGCAGTGAGCCTGCTCGTCGGCGGCATCGGCATCATGAACATCATGCTGGTGAGCGTGACGGAGCGCACCCGCGAGATCGGCATCCGCCTCGCGATCGGCGCGCTGGCACGGGACGTCCTCATGCAGTTCCTCGTCGAGGCCATGGTGCTCTCGGGGCTGGGCGGTCTGCTCGGCATCGTCACGGGCCTCGTGCTGTCGCGGACCGTGTCGGCCGTGCTCGACATCCCGTTCGTGGTCGACCCGCTCATCATCGTGCTGGCGTTCGGCTTCTCGGCGTTCATCGGCGTGGTGTTCGGCTTCTTCCCTGCGCGACGGGCCGCGGCGATGAAGCCGATCGACGCGCTGCGCCACGAGTGAGCCGTCCGGGCGGCTCTGGTGGCGTATGCTTCGCGCGATGGGCCGCACGTACTACTGCGCACGCTGCTTGAACTCGTTCGCCGCCGACATCGAGGCGTGCCCGAACCTCGCCTGTGGTGCACCCCGTCCGCAGATCGGCTGGGGACGCCTGCTGCAGCGGGGGGATCTGCTCGACCGGCACTACAGCGTGCACGAGCGCGTGGCGGTCGGCGGAGCGGGCATCACGTACCGGTGCCGCGAGATCGACGACGACGGCGAGGAGGTCGGCCCCGAGCTCGCGATCAAGGTGCTGCTGCAGAGCGACGGCACCTTCCTGCGGCGGCTGGGCAACGAAGCGCGCGTCCTGCAGGAGCTCGACCACGCGCACATCGTGCGCAGCCGCGGCTTCGTCCACCGCGCCGGCAAGCCCGCGTACCTCGTCACGCTGTACGAGGCGGGCGGGAACCTCTACGACCACGTCCGGCACACGGGGGCCCTGCCGGTGCGCACGGCCACGGCCATCGTGGAGCAGATCCTCGACGCGCTGATGATGGCGCACCGCCGCGGCGTGGTGCACCGCGACCTGAAGCCCCAGAACGTGCTGCTGCGCGAGGTCACCGCGCGCGACGCCGTGCCCCACGTGCTGGTTGCGGACTTCGGCATCGCGAAGCTCTCGGGCTTCATGGGCGACGGGCTCACGACCGTCGGCACGTTCGTCGGCACGCCCGAGTTCGCGGCGCCCGAGCAGTTCAAGGGCATGCCGCCGGAGCCGTCGTCCGACGTGTACGCGGCGGCGTGCGTGCTGTGGTTCTGCCTGACCGGCGAGCCGCCCGTCCGGTTCGTCGACCGCTCCGACATCGTCGCGTGCCTGCAGACCCTGCGTGGCGCCCTCCCTCCGAAGCTGCCCGAGGGGAGCGTCGCCGAGCCCATGCGTGGCCGCCTGGACACCATCTTCGAGCGCACGCTCCGCCCGAACCCGGCCGAGCGGTGGTCGATCGCCGCGCTCCTCGACGCGCTCGCGTCGGTCGACCTCCCCGACGAGGACTTCGGCGCAGACATCGGCGGGCTGGGCCCGACACCGCCGTCCCCGGACCTCGCCGCTCCCATGGGCACCCTCTCGCCCGAGGGCTTGATCGACCCCATGGCCACGCCGGTCCCGGAGGGCCCGTCCTTCGATGCGCCGACGGAGCCGGCCGTCCCGCCTCCACGCGACGAGCTCGTCCTGGCGACGCCGTCCGCCGACGTCCCCGCCGACCGGCCGCGGCGGCTCCGGCTGAACGCGAAGCCGGAGCCCGGTCCCGTGAACGTCGAGGTCCACTCCCCGCCCGCGGCATCGGGGATGGACGCGCTCTTCGACTCGGCGATGGACGGCACGGTCGAGGTCGTGAACCGCCGCGAGCGCGACACGGGGTCGCTCGAAGACCTCTTCGCGCCGCCGCCGTCGCGCCCCACGCCCGTGGAACCGCCCGCGTACACGGACGCGTCGTGGGAGACGCTCTCCGGGGAGCCCGCGGCACCTGTTGCGCCGGTGCCCACCGCGCCGGCACCATCCACCGGGGGTCCGGCGCCGGCGTGGGCTCCGGAGTCCCCTGCTCCCCTGCCCGACCCGCTGCCGACCGACGACACCGCGCTGCTCGAGGTCGTGGGCAGCTGTCTGCCGGCGCAGCGGTCCCGCGCGCTCGCCGCGCTCGCCGACCCGGCCCGCGCGGTCGGCGCCATCGGGGGATCGGCGAGCATCGCGGCGCTGTGCGGGGCGTGCCTCGCGGTGGCCGAGCACGCGATCGAAGGGCGGGCGGCGTGGTGCCGCACGCTGCTCACCCACGCGGACGCGAACGTCCGAGCGACGGCGACGCTCGCGGTCGGCGCCACCGGAAAGGCCGGTCAGCTCACGCAGCTCAACCGCATGCTCGCGGATCCGTCCGCCACCGTGCGGCTCGCCGCGGTCCACGCGCTCGCGGGGCTGGGCGCGCGCACCGGCCGCGCCGACCTGGTCGACGGCTGGCTCGGCGCCGTGGCGTCAGACCCGGACCCGCGCGTGCGCGACGCCGCGAAGCGATGACGGTGTCAGAGCGAACCCGAACATCTCGAGAATGACGCTCTAACGGCTTTTTGGAGAATTCCGTTCTGTGAGAGACGCTCTCCGAACGTCGAACGGCGCGAAGCGGATTCGGGAGCGAAAACGACAGAACGACCGTAGCAGCCACTGCTTTGCGTGATTTCGCTCGGCGCGTCGTGTTTGGTGTTCGGCGGCAGGCGGGACCGAAATCCACGCCTCCGCCAGAGTAGAAATCGTCATCATCTCCATTCGAAGTTGCATTTCGCGATGTTCGGGTTCGCTCTGACACCGGAATGAACGACGTTCGCACTTTGCCTCGGGTGCCGCCTACCGGACCCCCGCCATCCCCGCGACCGTCTCCGCAGCGAACACATCGAGCGTCTCCAGCAGTGCCCGGATCAGCGGGCTCTGCCGCCGCTCCGGGCTGAACAGCGCGCTCACCTCGAGCTCGAGCCCGATCGCATCCGTGAGCAGGGCCAGCAGCGTGCCGTTCATCAGCTCCTCGGCGACCAGGTGCACCGGCAGCAGCCCGATGCCGCGGCCCTGGCGCACCAGCGTGTGGAGGATGCCGAGGTCGTTCGTGACCATCGCGGGCTCGATGGGCACCGGCTCGCCGGAGATCCCGGGCCACGCACGCTCGGAGAGCCCGGGCTGACGGGCCGACAGCAGCCGATGCCCCGCGAGATCCGCCACCGTTCGGACCTGCGCGCCCTCTAGATTCCCGGGGCTCGCCACCACGAGGTACCAGGTCGGAGCGAGCCGATGCCGCACCCAGGGCGCATCGGACAGCCCACCGATGACGAACACCAGATCGAAGGCCTCGTCGATCAGGTGGGGCGTCTGGTCGCGGACGTGGAACTCGAGCTGCACGTCCGGGAACCGTTCGGTGAAGCGCGTCAGGAAGCGCGCCAGGTACGGCCCCGCGAGCCCGGGAGGGGCCGAGACCCGCAGGCGCCCGCGGATGCCGTCGGCGGCGGCCTGCGCGTACTCGGCGAGGGTCCTGACGCGCGCCAGCACGTCAGCGCCGCCCCCGGCGAGCAGCTCGCCCGCGGGCGTCAGGCGGAAGCTGCGATTCGTGCGCTCCGCGAGGATCACGCCCAGCTCCTCCTCCGCGCGGGCGAGCCGGCGGCTCACGGTGCTGCGCGGGACCCCGAGCGCACGGGCCGTCCGGCTGATCGACCCGGTCTGCCGGAGGGACACGAGCGTCGGGAGGGTCTCGAGGATCGACATGGAGCACCTGTGCACCACAATGGCGCATACATGATGCGTAGCTGCTGCATGCCGGGGCGGGCAAGGTCTCTTCATGCTCTGGATCACCGCAGCCCTGGCCGCGGATCTGGTCGTCGACGTGCGGGGGCTCGACTCCGACGCGGGCCAGGTCTTCTGCGCGCTCTACGACTCCGCCGACGGCTGGCTCACCGAAGCCGGCGTCGAGCAGGCGGTCTCTGCGACGCCCGCGGGCCTCGCGGCCACCTGCCGCTTCCCGTCCATGCCGGCCGGGCGCTACGCCGTGTCGGTGCTCCACGACGCCAATGCGAACGGCGCGATGGACTGGACAGCCCTCGGCCTCCCCAAGGAGTCGTGGGGCGTGTCGCGCGACGCTCCCGCGGTCCTCGGCCGCCCGAGCTTCGCCTCATCGGCCTTCCAGCACGACGGCAGCCGCCAGGTCATCCACGTCCGCTGAAATATCGTCGGGACGACACCCGCTTGCGGGCGGTGGCCGACGAAATCAGCGGCGGCGCGCCAGCAGCCCCGCGAACAGCGCGAGGAAACCGAGCGGTGCACCCGTTCGGCTGGCGCAAAGCCCCGGCCCGCGGACGTAGACCGAGGCAGACGGCGCGTCCGTGTCGGTATCCGGGACATCGGTGTCGGTATCGGGGACGTCGGTGTCGGTGTCGATCGGAATGTCCGTGTCGGTGTCGACCGGGATGTCGGTATCGATCGGGACGTCGGCCGTGTCACCCGTGCCGTGGGGTGGAGCCGCCGTGTCACCCGTGGCGGCGGTGTCGAGCGGAACGTCGGTGTCGACGCCCGTATCTTCGGTCGACGTGTCGGACAGGCCCGTGTGGACGGGGACATCCGTGTCACCCGTCTCGGAGACGCCCGTCTCGGAGACGCCCGTCTCGCCGGTGTCGCCGGGCTCGGGGCAGTCGTCGGGCGTCCCCGCGTCGCAGTCGTTGTCGAGGCCGTCGCACAGCTCGGGGGCGCCCGGGTACACCGAGGGGTCGGCGTCGTCGCAGTCGCCCTCGACGCCGACGCGGTTGACCGGCAGCGTGCAGAACTGCCCGGGCGCTCCGGCGCCGAAGCCGTCGGAGTCGCCGTCGAGGTACCCGGTCACGGTGCCCGTGACGTCGGGATCGTCGTTGTCGACGAGCTGGTCGCAGTCGTCGTCGATGCCGTTGCAGATCTCGGTCGCGCCCGGGTGGACGGCCGGCGCGTTGTCATTGCAGTCGCCCCCGGTCGTCGAGTGGGTCGTGGGGACGATGCAGAACGGCACCGGGTCACCACGGCCGAACCCGTCCTGGTCGAGGTCGGGCCGCGCGAGCGTCGTGCCCGTCGCGCTCGGATCCGCGGCGTCGGTGTCGCCGTCGCAGTCGTCGTCGATGCCGTTGCAGACCTCCTGCGCGTCGGGTCGG
This sequence comes from Alphaproteobacteria bacterium, assembly GCA_020632875.1. Lineage (GTDB taxonomy): Bacteria > Myxococcota_A > UBA796 > UBA796 > JACKEQ01. Next base: position 42,496 of record JACKET010000026.1, on the reverse strand, counting down.
ACGTCGGCATCCTCGTCGTTGCAGTCGTCGCCGTTGGTGGATTCGCCCGCGCTCTCGCAGAGGCCGTCCCCGTCGATGTCCGCGATGGGCAGGTGCCCCCAGCCGTCGAGGTCGATGTCGTGGAAGCACCAGACCACACCGTCGCAGTCCTCGTCGACGGCGTTGCCCGGGATCTCCTCGAGCAGCGGGGATCGCCCGGGGTCGTCGGGGGCACAGTCGCCGGGCAGCTCGGCCCACCCCTCCTCTGCACAGCCGAAGCGGTACTGCTCGAGGACACCCGCGCCATCTCCGTCGGCGTCGAAGTACCAGAGCTGCCCGTCGATCACACCGGGATCGTCGCCGTCTTCGAGCCCGTCGCAGTCCTCGTCACCCGGGATCTCGCAGGACTCGTCGGCGCCGGGATGAGTGCCACGGTCGTCGTCGTTGCAGTCCTCCAGGCCGAAGTAGCCGTCTTCGTCGTTGTCGAGGAGCTCGGGCCGCAGCCGGATGCCGATGTCCTCGCCCCCGCTACCGGCCCCGCCCAGCGGGTTCCCATCGGGGACGGCCGCCGTGAACGAGCAGCCCGACACGACCGGCGGAGCCTCGGAGATCAGGAGCGCGATCGAGCTGGGCCCCTCGTTCCAGGTGAGGTTCGTGTACGTCGTCTCGAAGAACGCGTTGAAGTCGCTCTCCGCGAAGGGCCCCGACACCTCGAACAGCGCCGCCTGACCCGGGTTCTGGGAGAAGAAGTTGTCGCGCAGCACCGTGCCGCCACCCGGGCTCGTCTCCGCGCGGACGGCCGAGCCGTCGACCGCCTCCGACCCGTTCTGGGCGACCGCGTTGTTGTGGAACACGGCGCCGCCGCCGATGTCGACGCCACTGCCCCCCAGCTGCGCGACGTTGCCGAGCACCACGGAGTCTTCGATCTCCGTCTCGGCGCGGGTGTAGATGCCGCCGCCGAACCCGTCGGCCGCGTTCCCGCACACGAGGTTCTGGGCGAAGCCCGTCGGCTGGCCGATGAACACGCCCCCACCATTCTCGGTCGCCTGCCCCTCTTCGATGCGATTGCCGCGGACGAGGCACTCGGGCGTGCCGCCGGAGCGCACGTGCAGGTTGCCGCCCGTCGTCGCCTGGTTGCCGAGGAACCGGTTCCCCTCGACCTCGCAGACGGCGCCGGTGGTGAACAGCATGATCCCGCCGCCGGTATCGGCCGTCCCGGCCGCGAAGTGGTTGTACCGGATGTCGGCGGGACCGGGCGTGGAGTGCTTGAGCCCACCGCCGATGGACCCCGAGTTGCCCTCGAACCGGTTCCCCACCCACGAAGCCCCGCCCGAGCCGGTGATGTAGGACCCGCCGCCGTTGGGGCTGTCGTTGGACCGGAACGTCGAGCCCCGCACGGTGTTGGTGAGGCCGGACCCCATCCGGATCCCTCCGCCGCCGTTGGTGGCGACGTTGCCCTCGAAGGCCGTGCCCTGTGCGCGGAGGGAGCCGCCTGCATAGACGGCCCCGCCGTTCGCGGCGGTGTTCTGGGTCATCCGGCCGCCGATGGTCGCGACCTCGCTGCCCGCGCGACCGAGGACCGCGCCCCCCTCGTCGGGCGACGTGCAGCCCTCGATCGCGACGTGCTCGAGCCGGAGGGACCCGTAGACGTCGAAGCCCCCGACCGCCGAGAGGCAGGAGACCGCGACGTGCCGGACGTTCAGGAAGTCACCCCCGGCGACGAGGACGGAGTGCGACGGGCCCACGAGATCCACCAGGATCTGCGCCGGGTTCGTCGGGTCGGCGGACTCGATCACGAGATCCCGGCCACCCGTGTCGAGGGGCGCGAGGAGCTCGTGGTCGCCGGGCAGCAGTCGGATGCGCATGCCGGTCGTCACGTCCGCCCACGCCGCGTCGAGGTCGGGGTAGTCCCCGCCGGGACCGACGGTCACTGCCGGTTCGATTCCCCACGCCAACGCGACCCATGCGAGCATGTGCGCAGCGTACCATGACGCCGACGGCCCACGGAGCCTGGATGCTCGCGTTCCTCGCAGCCCTCACCCTCACTGCCAGAGCCCAGGACGATCCTCACTTCGACGCCCACGGCATGCGGTTCGCGCCCGGCCTGAACCGGCCGACCGACGGGCTCGTGACGTGGCGGCCCGACGTGGGCCGCGCCGGGAGCTTCGCGGGCACCGTGCTCGTGGACTACGCCGACCAGACCCTCGTCCAGGTCACCGAGATCGACGGGGTGGTCACCGAAGAGCCCCTGATGCAGGACCTCGTCGGCGTCACCGCGCTGTTCCGCGCGTCGCTGCACGAGCGCGTGGGCGTCGCCGTCGAAGCGCCCCTGGCGCTCACCAGCAAGCAGCTCGGCCAGTCCCAGCCCGTCTCGCTGCGCGACATCCGCGTGGCGGTGCCCCTCGAGATCCTCGACCGGGACGGGCTCGTCGTGGGGCTCGTGCCCTTCGTCGACCTGCCGACCGGCTCGGCGGAGCGCCTGCTGTCGTCGGGCTTCGGCGCGGGCGGGCGGGCTGCGCTGTCGAAGTCCTTCGGGAGGCTCGACGTCGCGGCGAACCTGGGCGCGTCCATCCATCCGGGCACCACGCTCGTGAACCTCACGGGAGGGCCACGGCTGCTGGGCGGCCTCTCGGGCGCCGTGCGCGCGACCGACACCCTCGCGTTCCAGCTGGAGCTCGACGCGCGCGGGGGCGCGCAGTCCGGTGCGCCCTCGGCGCTCGATCTGCCCGCGGAGGCCGTCGCCAGCGGGCGCTGGGTGCCGCCGGTGGGCCCGTCCGTCGTGCTGGGCGGCGCGACGACCCTCACGCGCGGCGCGGGCAGCGCGCGGCTGCGGCTGTTCCTCGGGGTCAGCCTGGGCCTCGATCAGGGCCGCGACTTCGACGGAGACGGCATCGCGGACAAGGACGACGACTGCGTGTCCGAAGCGGAGGTCGTGAACGGTTGGGCCGACGGGGACGGGTGTCCCGACATGCTCGCGCGCCACACCATCCGCGTCACCGGTCCGGAGGGCGAGCCCATGGCGGGCGTCGAGATCCGCGACGGCGACACCGTGCTCGGCACGACCGACGCGTCCGGAGAGCTCGTCCTGGTCGACGCCATGCCCGGCGAGTCGCTGCAGATCGCGGCCGTCCCGCCCGAGGGCGCGAAGGTCCGCACGCCCGATCCGGTCGCCGTCACCCTCGCCGAGGGCCCGTCCGACACGCAGATCGCGTTCACGTGGCGCCCCGGTACGTTCAAGCTCATGGTCGTCGACGAGGACGGCAATCCCGTCGACGCCGAGATCACGTTCCGCGGGGCCTCCGAGCTCCCCCCGGTGCAGGTGTCCGGCGAGGCGGTCCTCGAGCTGCCGCCCGGCAAGTGGTCGCTCGTCATCGACAGCGCGGATCACGGCCTCGCGAGCCAGGAGATCGTGTTCACCGGCAAGGCCGAGGAGACGCTGCAGGAGGTCACCTTCTCGCTCAAGGCGCGCGAGGTGGCGGCGACGCGCGAAGAGGTCGTGGTCCTCCAGGCCGTCCGGTTCCAGAAGGAGTCCGACGCGCTCGACCCGGCGTCCGAGGCCCTGCTCGACGAGGTCGCCGCGAACCTCCTGAAGTACGACCAGCTCCGGCGCATCGAGGTCCAGGGCCACACGAGCACCGACGGCCCCGCGGACTTCAACCTCCAGCTCTCGCAGCGCCGCATGGAGAACGTCGTGCAGTACCTCGTCGGTCGCGGGGTCGCCGCGAACCGCGTGGTGGCCGTGGGCTACGGCGAGGCCTGCCCGCTGGCGCCCGACGACACCGAGGCGAATCGCGCGCTCAACCGCCGCGTACAGTTCATCGTGCTCGACCCCGCGCCCGCCGGAGGGGTGCCGTGCCACGACGGGAACCCCGCGCGCCGCGCAGAGCCGACGACGATCTCGATCGACCCGTGAAGCGTGGATCGACTCGCAGGCTCAGACTCCACCACCACGCCGTCGATCCGGTCGGGGGCCTCCAGGTCGGGGACCGCGTCGTACACCACGTCGAGCTCGAACCCATCCTGAAGCCGAAACCTCACGAAATCGCCGCCGTCGCATACGACGGCCAGGTCGATCCCGACGGAACGGGCGAGCTCGGGAACGCGGCGGACGAGCGCCCGATGAGCCTCGCGGTCGTGCGCGAAGAGGTCGAGATCACGCGTCAGGCGGTGGTGCAGGTGCACACCCGACAACGCGGCGCCACCGCCGAGATGGGCGTCGGACTCCGCCTGACACGCCCGAACCAGCTCCAGCAGCGCCTCCGGAACGACCCTGGAATCGAAGCTATCGGGCACCTGCCACCCTCGGCGGCCAGGTGCCATCCATGTCGAGCAGCCATGCCCACATCGCCCTCGAACGCCCGAGGTGGCGCAGCAGATGGGGCCAATCCTCGCGGATGCGGTCGACGTCGGTGAACAGCCAGACGTCGCGACTGTTCGCCTCCCGCAGGAGGGCGCCGAGCCAATACGCCCTCTCCTCGGGGTCTTCCGAGTCGAGGTGCGCGCGAAGGTCGGCCACCGTCGCCTCCGTCCACCAGAGGAAGTAGGGCCGGTGGTCGGGCTCGCGCAGCGCGGGTGTGGTGGGAGGGAGCCTCATCTCGACCAGCATAGCCCGCCCCGCCCCTCCGAGAGCCCCCGGTCAGTTCGCCGGGGCTCCGGCACCGGGAGCCGGCCAGAAGGTCGTGGCCTGCGCGGCCTTCGAGCTCCACAGCACCTTGGGCGGCTCGATGCCATAGACCTCTTCGACGCCCGGCCGCCCCACCAGCAGGAGATCTCCACGTGCCTGGAGGGCGATCGCGGCTTCCGGGGACTCGTCGTCCACCGGGATCACGAGGGCGCCGATCTTCAGCGGGAGCCCGGCGTACGGCGGCTCGCCATCCGACCAGCCCTCGATCCGCCGGAATTCGACGTGACCGGCACCCACGGCGAGGACCTGGTGTTCGGTGCGCGTCATCGCCGGATGCCGGAGCGCGCGGGCGTCGCGCATCGCCCCCCGCGAAGCCGCCAGTCGCGACACCCCATCGGCCAGCGAGTCGCCGCACGTGCTCCGCGCGACCTCCGAGCGCTTCCAGCCCGTGCCCGTGTGGGTCCACGCGGCGACGAGGCACGCCTCGCCCACGATCACGTGCTCCGCGGGCAACGTCTTCCCATCGACGACCCACGACCCGTCCGCCTCGGCCTTCGGCGTCGGGACCTGCCCGAGGGCGACCAGGCCCCCCGCATCGTCGAGGACCACGCCCCACGCACCCACCGGCGGGTCCGGTACCGCTGTGGGCGACGCCCCATCGACGATGCGCCAGCGCCCCTCGCCGGCGCGGACGAGCACCGCGCCCGACACGCCGTAGTGCACCTCGACATGCTCGCAGGAGGACGGCACGGTCGCCACCGTCTTCACGTCGCCGTCGGGGAGGGCCTTCTCGCGCCACGTGCAGGTCGAGGCACCGGACTCGAACCAGCGAATCGTGGGGGGCTCGGCAGCGAGGCCGGTTGCGAGGAAGGCGAACAGCACGACCCCACCATACCCCATCTGGGCGTTCGCCCTCGTTGCCCCTGCGCTACTTGAGCGAGCACGTCCGGTCGCGCGGGCTGCAGACGAGCCGGATCTCCTGACCGGGCTTCACGTCGGCCTGGCCGACCTCCCGCGCGCCGTCGCCGAAGTCCGCGATGATGGCGTAGGGGCCGGGAGGCAGCTCCTTGTCGGGACCGAAGCGCTCGCCGGCGCCGTTCTGGAACCACACCGAGACGGGGCCCCCCGAAGGCGCGGGGGCGGGCGCTCCCGCCGGAGCGGGGGCGGGCGACGGAGACGCAACCGGCGACGGAGACGGAACCGGCGTCGGAGACGGAACGGATGCAGGGACCGGCGACGGAGACGGCGACGGCGCCGTCGGAGCGGGCTGGGGCTTCGGGACGGGCGACGGCGCAGCGACCGGCTGGGGACGGACCTCGGGCTCCGACGCGGGGGCGGGCGGCTCCGGGGACGGCTCCGGGTCGGTCGGCTCGGGATCGGACGGCTCCGGGACCTCCGACGGCTCGGGGCCGTCCGCGGGCTCGGGCGTGGACGGACCCGGTGTGGACGGCTCTGTCGACGGCTCCACCTCGGTCGGGACCGGGTCGGGCACGACCTCGACGCTCGCAGCGCCCGGACCCGTGAGCCCGAAGGTCGCGGCCCCGACGAGCCCCATGCAGCCGACCGTGAGCGCCACGACCGCCGCGATGGGCAGCCAGGGCGTGCCGCGCGGCGCAGGCGGACGCTCGAGGGCCATCGTGCCGAGGTGGATGGAGCCCTCGGTGATCGTCGACCCCACGAGGTTGCCGTCGTGCGCGCGCGGCTCGCCCCAGTCGCGGGCCCGGCACCACTCCGCCAGCGACGGCCCGTCGAGCCCCGACGCGAGCCGCTCGAGCCGCGAGGCCAGGTCGGCGGAGCTCGGCCGCTCCTCCGGCTCCCAGGCGAGGCAGTCGGCCACGGTGCGTGCGACGACCGGAGGCAGGTCGCTGCCCCGCTCGCCCTGCTGCAGCCGATCGGCGATGTACGCCTCGAAGTCCTCCTGGGACACGAGCAGCTGGATGACCCGCGGCCGCTTGAGCTTCAGGTACAGCTTCTCGCCGAACACACCCTCGTACAGGACGCAGCCGAGCGCGAACACGTCCACCCGGTCGGTGGACGACGAGCGCGAGAAGATCTCGGGGGCCATGTACGGGATGCTGCCCATGAGCACGTCGGTCTCGGTGCGCGCCTCGCGCTCGACCTCGTCGGACCGGGCGATCCCGAAGTCCAGCAGCTTCACGAGCCCGTGTTTGCCGATGCGGATGTTCGCCGGCTTGATGTCGCGGTGGAGCAGGTGGAGCGGCGCGTCGCTGCCCGGGAGCTTCGTGGACCACGCGGCATCCAGCGCCCGCGCGACCTGGGCGACGGCCTGGACGAGCGGCCGCAGCGGGATGCGGTCTTCGGTGCGGAGGAGCTCGAGGAGGTCCTGCCCGTCGACGAACTCGGTGACGAGAGCGCGCCGGTCGCCGAGCTTCACGAGGTCGATCACCGCGAGGATGCTGGGGTGGTCGAGGCTCGAGAGCAGCAGCCCCTCGTCGCGCAGCCGGCGCACGGCGTCTTCGTCGCCGGCCATCTCGGCCTTCAGCAGCTTCACCGCGACGCGCTTCTCGAGCCCGCCGGGGCTCGTCATCGTCGCCTCGTAGACCTCGCCGAAGCTGCCTGTCCCGAGACAGCGCTTGAAGTGGAACACCCGAGAGCTCGAGCTGACCTGCGAGGGTGGCGGCATGCGCCCCCATCATAAGCCCCACGGGCGGCGAGCGGACCGGGTAGACCGATGGGGCGAAGAGGAGGCCACATGCGCGCTGCATGGTTGATGGCAGGGATTCTGGTCGGTTGTTCCGACGTCGACACGAAACAGGGTGACACCGACGTAATCACCGACACCGACAACACGCCCGCCGAGCCGGGCGAGTGCATCTCGGACGCGTTCTGGACGTTCGGGAACCAGGAGTCGCCGCTGATGCACCCGGGCGACGCGTGCATCGAGTGCCACACGGCGCTCGGCGAGGGTCCGGCGTTCCGGATCGCGGGCACCGTCTACAGCGAGTACGACGAGCCCGACGACTGCAACGGGCTGGCGGGCATCGAGGTCGAGATCGTCGACGACGAGGGCACGAGCTGGACCACCACGACGAACTCCGCCGGGAACTTCTTCTTCCGCACGTCGCAGATGAACCCCGTGTGGCCGATCACGGCGACCGTCCGCCGCAACGGCAACGAGATCTCGATGCTCACGCCGCAGAGCACGGGCGACTGCTCGACCTGCCACACCTGGAACGGCGACAACGGCGCAGCGGGGCGCATCGTCGCGCCGTAGTCAGACGAGCAGCCGCATCCGGTCCTTGAGGAAGTCCCGGGCGACCACCATCTGGTGGACCTCGTCCGGGCCGTCCGCGATGCGGCTGGCCCGCGCCCACCGATACCAGAGCGAGAACGGCACGTCGTGGGAGTAGCCGAGGCTGCCGTGCATCTGGATGGCGTCGTCGAGGACCTTGCACAGCGTGCGCGCGACGTGGGTCTTGGCCATCGAGCTGTACGGACGGGCCTCGAGCGCGTTGCCCGCCTCGAGGAGCTTCGCGCAGTGCAGCGTCATGAGGTTGCCGGAGTGGATGGCGAGCGCGTCGTCGGCCAGCATCTTCTGGATGAACTGGTGCTGGGCCAGCTTCTTCCCGAAGCTCTCGCGGCGCGCGATGTAGGCGCGGCTCATCTCGAGCGCGCGGGCGGCCAGCCCGAGCCAGCGCATGCAGTGCGTGAGACGGGCCGGGATCAGGCGCTCCTGGGCGAGCAGGAAGCCCTGCCCGATCTCGCCCAGCACGGCGTCGGGCTTCACGCGCACCCCGTGGAACCGCAGCTCGGCCTCGCGGTGCGCGAGCAGCGGCGGGCCCATGACCTCGACGTCCCGGACGTGCTCGAGGCCCTCGGCGTCGCGGTCGACCACGAACATCGACGCGCCCGTGCGCGGGTCGTCGCTCGTGCGGGCCATGACGATGAGGAACGACGCGGCCCCCGCGCCCGTCGAGTACCACTTGTGCCCCTCGATCACCCAGTCGTCGCCGTCGCGCGTGGCCCGCGTGCGCAGGTTGCTCGGGTCGGCGCCGGCCCCCGGTGCCGGCTCGGTCATGCAGAACGCGCTCGTGATCTCGTGCCGCACCAGGGGGCCGAGGTACCGCTCGCGGATCGCCGCGCTGCCCGCCTTGAGCAGCAGGTCCATGTTGCCCTGGTCGGGCGCGTCGCAGTGGAAGACGCGGGCCCCCACCATCGAGCGCCCCATCTCGCGGAACAGGGCGCACATCCCCATGATGCCGAGGCCCAGCCCGCCGTGCTCGACGGGAAGGTGGGGCGTCCACAGGCCGGCGTCGCGCGCCTGCTGCTGGAGCCCGGCGAGCGTCGCGCTGGCGCCGGTCGCCTGATCCTCGGCGACGATCCGGTCTTCGACCGGGATGATGCGCTCGTCGACGAACGTGCGGACGCGGCTGCGGAGGGCGGCGAGATCGTCGCCGATCAGGAAGTCCACGGGTCCTCCCCCAGGTCGCGCTCCAGCGCGAATCGCGGGTTCGAGATGGAGAGCTGGCGCGCGAGCATGCCCGCCAGCACGGGATCGGCGGCCTCGGCCGGGATCGTGTGGTCGCGGAGCCCCTTCGCCAGCGCGGCGCGCCCGGCGAGCACCGCGGCGCGTGCGGCCCCTCCCCCGGGCGCGGGCCCGGCACAGCCAAGCGCGACGAGCCCCTCGAGGTCGGCGAGCGCGTAGGCGTCGGACAGCACGGCCTCGCGGGCGGCCACCCCCGCGAGGTGCGCCGCGATGCGCACCCGGAACTGCAGGCCCTTGTCGGCGATGGCGGGCACCACGTCGCTCGCGAGGAGCTTCGCCACCCCGCCGAGCAGCGTCGCGGCATCCGGAGAGTCCGTGCTCACCGGCACCTTCGCAGGCCGCGTCGGCGGGACCTCCGGCAGCGCGCCGACGACCCGGAGCGCCTCCCACTCCATCTCGGCCGCGCGCCGACCGATGGCCAGCAGCTCGAGGTCCGCCTCGGCGCCGGAGAGCACGCGTTGCGCCTGGAACACCGCCCCCGTGGCCCAGCGCAGGTTGCCCAGCACCTCGAACCACCGCAGCGTGTCGGCGTCGAGCGGCACCCCGCCGGCCTCGCGGTACGCCGCGAGGAACGCGGCACGCGTGCCCACCCCACCCACGGCGAGGTCCGGGCGCCCGAACCGCCAGTCGCGCACCGTGATCCACGCGAGGTCCTCGGCCGCCGAGCCCCAGTGCGAGAACTCCCAGTCGAGGATCGCCGAGAGCCCGTCCGGCACGACCAGGAAGTTCCCGATGCGGTAGTCGCCGTGCACGAGCACCAGCGGCCCCGGGTCTGGCCGGTTCTGGTCGAGCCAGCGCCAGATGCGCTCCATCGCGGGGCGCGGCTCCATCTGGTCCATCATCACGCGGCAGAAGCGCAGGGCGGCCGTCACCGCGTCGCTGTCGCGGGCATCCTGGGGGTTGTCGGGCCGCAGATCGGGCGCGTGCTCGGGGCGGATGGCGTGGATCCGGGCGAGCGCGCGGGCCAGCTGGGGCACCAGCACCTGGCGGGCCCCCTCGAGCCGCGGGTCGCGCTGGATCTTCGCGCCGATGGCCACGCCCTCGGCCCAGTCCATCAGGTACGCGACGGCGCCGGGCCGCACGAGGTCGGGGATCACGGCGCGCACGGGCGGCGTCTGCACCCCGTGGTCGGTCGCGGTCTGCACGATCTGCGCCTCGAGCGCGCGGCCCAGGCTGCCCGGCAGGCTCTGGTTCGCGTCGGACCGCAGCGCGAACCGGCGCCCGTCGGCGGCCGTCACCGCGAAGTTCTCCTGGCAGGCCCCGCCGTGCAGGGGCCGCAGGTCGTCGACCACGATGTCGAGCTCGCGGAGCTCGGCGGTCAGGCGCTCACGCCACGCGTCCATCTTCTCTCCCGGGCTGCGCACGATACCGTTTTCGGTTTCTTTCGGCTCCGGCCCGACCCGCTCCGCATACACGGGCGCCGCTCTTCCCGAGGTGTTCCGTGTCCCTCTTCCTCTTCGTCCTCCCCTTCGCGGCGGCGCAGGAGTCCTGCACCGACCTGTACGCCGAATCCGGCACGTGGCTGCTGCGCGACACCCCGCTCGTGCTGGACCGCGGCGCGCTGACGTTCGGCGAGCGGCGCATCGGCACCGACGTCGTCGGCCCGCCCGCCATCCGCGGCACGCACGTCGCGTTCGTCGAGCAGCGGCGCGACTCGATGCAGAGCGATCTGGTGGCCTTCGACGCGGCGACCGGCGCGCTCCTCGTGCGGATCACCGCCGAGATGCCCCGCCAGCCGGCGCTCTCCGAAGATGGCTCCACCATCGCGTACACGAACACCTCCGGCAGCGGCCTGACCGCCGTGTGGACCCTGCCGTTCGCGGGCGGCGAGCCCGTCCAGCACACCAACGTCGGCGTCGTCCGCACGCCGGGCCGGGTCCCCGAGGGGTTCGTCGAAGCCCCGTCGAACGGCCTCGTGTTCGATGGCGATCTGCTCGTGTGGGAGGGCTCGATCGAGACCCACGCCGTGCGCTGGTCGGGAGGTGCCCGATGATCGCCCTGCTGCTCGGCCTGGCTCAGGCCCAGGACTACGCGTTCCCCACGTCCGCGGCGGACTACGGGAGCTGGTACCTCTCGACGCACTTCGACCACGGCGGCGTGGACTACGCGTGCGGCTCGGATCGCTACTCCGGCCACGACGGCACGGACTTCGGCGCCGGGAGCTGGTCCGGCATGGCCGCCGGGCGCGACATCACGGCCGCGGCGAACGGCGTCGTGCAGTACGTGCACGACGGCGAGCGCGACGACTGCGCGAACGACTGCACGAGCGCGGCGAACGTCGTGCAGATCCAGCACGCCGACGGGCACCTGTCGGTGTACGGCCACCTGAAGCGGTTCTCGATCACCGTGGACGTGGGCGACCCCGTCACCTGCGGTCAGAAGATCGGCGAGATGGGCTCGTCGGGCAACTCGAGCGCGCCCCACCTGCACTTCGGCGTGTACACCGGCACCACGGGCCTCGACCCGTACCACGGGAGCTGCCACAGCCCCGCCTCGATGTGGGTGTCGCAGGGCGGCTACCAGGGCGTCCCGTCGCGGACCTGCGACGCATCGGCTCCCCCGCCCTCTTCGGGTGGAGGTGGGTGCGGCGCGGTCATGCTGTCCGGCCACCTCGCGTTCGTCGCGTTCCCGCCGCTGTTCCTGTTCGGTCGCCGGAAGCGCCGGCAGGCCTGAGTCGGATAAGCCGGAGCGGTGAACGACGACCTCGACGCCCTCCGCGCATCGCTCTCGGCCATCGACCGCCAGATCCTCGAGCTGGCGGCCCAGCGCCGCGATCTGGCCGAGCGCATCGGCCGGCGGAAAGAGGCCGTGGGACGCCCTACCCGCGACTTCGCCCGCGAGTACGAGGTCTACCAGGCCGCCCGCCGCACCGCCGACGCGCTGGGCCTGTCGCACCAGCTCGCCGACCGCCTGCTCTCCGCGCTCATCGAGACGTCCCTCACGGTGCAGGAGCAGGATCGGCTCCGTCACACCGCGTCGGGAGAGGGCCGACGCGCCCTGATCATCGGCGGCGCCGGCAAGATGGGCGCGTGGTTCGCGCGCTTCCTCGCGTCCCAGGGCTACGCGGTCCACACGGCCGATCCCGCGGGCCCCACCTCCGACCTCCCCCACGTCCCCGACTGGCAGGCCCTGCCGCTCGACGACGACCTGATCGTCGTGGCCGCGCCGCTCGTCGCGTCGGCCGACGTGCTGACCGCCCTCGCACAGCGCCGTCCGCCCGGGGTCGTCTTCGACGTGGGCTCGCTGAAGAGCCCGCTGCGCGCGGGTCTCGACGCGCTCCGGGCCGCGGGGGTGCGCGTCACCAGCGTGCACCCGATGTTCGGGCCCGACGTGCGCCTGCTCTCGGGGCGGCACGTCGTGTTCGTGGACTGCGGCGTGCCCGATGCCACGGCCTTCGCGCGCGGCCTGTTCGAGGCCACCATGGCCATCCAGGTCGAGATGGACCTCGACGACCACGACCGCGCGATGGCCTGGGTGCTGGGCCTCTCCCACGCCGTGAACATCGCGTTCTCGAGCGCGCTGTCGGGCTCGGGCGAGCACGCGCCCCGCCTCGCCGAGATCTCGTCCACCACCTTCGCCGCCCAGGTCGACGTGGCGCGCCGCGTGTCGGGCGAGAACCCGCACCTGTACTACGAGATCCAGGCCGCCAACGACTTCGGTCTCACGGCACTCGAGGCGCTCGAAGAGGCGGTCGTCTCGCTTCGCGGCGCGGTCGAGGCGCACGATCGCGACGCATTCGTGCGGCTGATGCGACGTGGCGCGGCCTGGTTCGCGCCATAGAGGGCCGTCGAGGACACAGACCGATGAGCGAGCCACAGCACCACGAAGACTGGATCACGGCGTCCGACGGCCGCCAGATCTTCTACCGGGCCACCGTGCCCCCGAAGAAGCCGAAGGCCATCCTGCTCGTCGTGCACGGCCTCTCCGAGCACAGCGGGCGCTACCGCCACGTGATGGACCATTTCGCGGCCCTCGGCCTCGCCTGCTACGCGCCCGACCACCGCGGTCACGGGCGCTCGGCCATCACGCTCGGCGACCTCGAGTCGATGGACGCCGTCGTCGGCGACCTCGGCGTGCTGCACCGGCACGCCATCACGGCGTACCCGGGCCTGCCGGTCTGCGTGCTCGGGCACTCGATGGGCGGGCTGATCTCGGTGCTCTACACCGAGCGCACCGACGAGGTGCATGCCCTGATCACGAACGGCGTCGCGATGGACATCCCCGACGACGTGCCGCGCATCAAGATCAAGGCGGCCGGGCTGCTCGGCAAGCTCGTCCCGCGGCTCGGGGTCGAGGCGTTCTACAACCCCGACCGCCTCACGCGCGACGCCCACGTGAAGGCGAAGGTCGAAGCGGATCCGCTGTTCTACAAGGGCTGGATGCGCGCGCGTACGGGCGACCAGCTCCTCCGCTCCATCCCGAAGGCCATCGCGGGCCTCAACCACCTCACCGTGCCGCTGCTCGTGACGCACGGGGCCTCCGACGAGACCGTCCCGCCGCGCGCCTCCGAGATCCTGTTCGGCGGCGCGGCCAGCAAGGACAAGACGCTCCACTTCTTCGAGGGCCTGCTGCACGAGGTGCACAACGAGCCCGAGCGCGAAGACGTGATGAAGCTGTGGAGCGACTGGCTCCTGGAGCGCCTGTGATCGCCCTGCTCCTCGCGGCCTGCTCCTTCGGGCCCGCGCCAGAGCCCCGTCCGGAGGGCGTGCCTGCGGGTGTCGCGTTCCTCCGGTACTCCGGCAACGACCTGATGCTCGACGACGAGGCCATCGCCCCGTGGACGCAGCTCCGCGAAGAGCCCGACCTGCCCTTCGAGCCGCTCGAGAAGGCGCTCGAGCACCGCCTCGCGAAAGAGGCCGGCACGTGGGTCGCGCTGCCCGGCAACTCCACGTGGGGCGAGGCCCGCCGCGCGCTCCAGGCGGTGTTCCAGGCCGGCGCCACCCCCGTGTGGCTCGGCGCGCTCGGCACGAAGAAGGCCTTCGGTCCGCTCGACAACGCGCCGGGAGGCCGCGCCGTCCCGTCGTGCCCGGAAGGGCCGGTGCCCGTCGTCGGCGTCGGGCGTCGGATGACGATCGAGCTGCACGCCGACGACAAGCAGACGTGGGCCGACGCCTCGGTGCGCTTCAAGCCGCTCGTCGGGGGCTCCGGTCAGCCCGTGCTGGCCGAGCTGATGGACCGGCGATGCTGGGCCGAGACCACCTGCGCCGCGCTCGAGGTGCCCGACGAGGTCGCGGCCTGCGAAGAGGGTGCCGCGAGCCCCGACCCGGTGACCGACCGCGTCGAGGTGGCCGGAGAGCACGGCTGCGTCGTGCCGTTCGCGAAGGCCCACGACCACGGCAGCTGGCCTGGCGAGCTCGGCAAGAGCCTCGGGCGCCTCGGCATCGGCGCCGAGACCTCGACGATGGTGATGGGCGACGAGACCGTGGAGTACGAAGCGGTGCTCGCGATGCTCGAGGGCCTCGCCGACGAGGGCATCGCGAAGCCCCAGCTCGGGCTGCTGCGCATGGGCTCGGGCGACACGGCCGACCCCTGCGACGCGCCGATCCGCGACGAGAAGGCCCTGAAGCTCGCTGCGGCGCGGTGGTTCGGGTACCAGCTCGCGCACGGAGGACCGGAATGACCGACCGCATCGCCCTCGCCCGCCACTGGATGGCCGACGACCCCGACCCCGAGACGCGCGCCGAGACCGAGGCGATGCTCGACGACCCCGCGAAGCTCGCGGTGTTCTTCGGCGACCGGCTCGAGTTCGGCACCGCCGGGCTGCGGGGTCCCATCGGGCCCGGGCCGGGCGGGATGAATCGCGCCCTGGTCCGCCGGGTGAGCGCCGGGCTCGCGGCCTACGTGAAGCGCCACGCGCCGCACGGTACCGTGGTGATCGGGTACGACGGCCGCCGGAAGTCCGACGTGTTCGCCGCCGACACTGCCGCGGTGCTCGCCGGGGCGGGCCTGCGCGTCGTGCTGTTCGACACCGTGTGCCCCACGCCGGTGCTCGCGCACGCCGTGACGTTCCTCGGCGCCGCGGCGGGCGTGATGGTCACCGCCAGCCACAACCCGCCGCAGGACAACGGCTACAAGGTGTACTGGGCGAACGGCGCGCAGATCGTCCCGCCCCACGACGAGGGCATCTCGCTCGAGATCGACCGCGTGCGCACGCTGAACGACGTGAACGTGCCGCCCGTCGACGCGCTACGCGCCGAGGGCCGCATCCGCAGCGTGCCTCCCGAGGTCGGCGAGGACTACCTGAAGCGCGTGCTCGCGCTGCGCGTGCACGCGGGCGCCGAGCGCCGGGCGCGCCTGAAGATCGTCTACACCGCGATGCACGGCGTGGGCACCGCCACCCTGCAGAAGGTGCTGGGCGCCGCGGGCTACCGGCCGATCCTCGTCGCGTCGCAGGCCGAGCCCGACGGCGAGTTCCCGACGGTGCGCTTCCCGAACCCCGAAGAGCCCGGCGCGCTCGACCTCGCCATCGAGAAGGCCCGCTCGGCGAAGGCCGACCTCATCATCGCGAACGACCCCGACGCCGACCGGCTCGCCGTGGTGGTGCCCGAGGGCAAGGGCTGGCGCCCGCTCACCGGGAACCAGGTCGGCTGCCTGCTCGCCGAGGATCTGCTCGCGAACGGCCCGTCTGGCGGCGACCGCCTCGTCGCCACGACCATCGTGAGCTCGACGATGCTCGCGCGCATCGCGGAGGCCCACGGGGCCGCGTACGCCGAGTGCCTCACGGGCTTCAAGTGGATCGCGAACGCCGCCATCCCGTTCGACCAGGGCGGGGGCCGCTTCGTGCTCGGGTACGAAGAGGCGCTGGGCTACAGCGCGGGCGACGTGGTGCGCGACAAGGATGGCATCAGCGCCGCCCTGCTGTTCTGCGACCTCGCCGCGAAGTGGAAGAACGACGGCAAGTCCGTGCTCGACGCGCTCGACGCGCTCTACCGGAAGTACGGCCTGCACGCGTCCCGCCAGGTGTCCGTCAAGCACGCCGGCCCCGGCGGCAAGGAGCGCATCGACACGATCATGGCGGGCCTGCGGTCCGACCGGATCGACTCGATCGCGGGTGCGGCCGTCCTCCGGATCACCGATGTCGAGGCCGGGCGCACGGAAGACCTGCTGACCGGCCGGTCCACGCCCGTCCCCCTCCCGAAGAGCAACGTGCTGGCGTGGCACCTGAACGAGGGCTCGCGCATCCTGGCCCGTCCCAGCGGTACGGAGCCCAAGATCAAGTTCTACTTCGAGGTGGTCGAGCCCCTCGACGGGTCCGACCGCCTGGCGAACGCCGAGAAGCGCGCCGAAGAGCGCCTCGACCGGCTCGAGCAGGGATTCCGGCGCCTGCTGCGCGGCTGATGGACCTCCTCGTCCTGTTCGGTCCTCCGGCGGCCGGGAAGATGACCGTCGGGCGCGCGATCTGCGCGCGCACGCGGTACCGCCTGTTCCACAACCACATGACGATCGAGCCGCTGCTGGGCCTGTTCCCGTTCGGCAGCCCGCCGTATGCCCGGCTCACGCGGAGCTTCCGGGAGCAGATCCTCGAAGAGTGCCTGCAGCAGGGCGAGTTCGACCTCGTCTTCACGTACGTCTGGGGCCTCGACCTCGAGAGCGACACGGCGTTCGTGAAGCGCCTCGCCGACCGCGTCGCCGCGGCGGGCGGCACGACCCGGTACGCCGAGCTCGCATGCGACCTCGACGAGCGCCTCGCCCGCAACCGCACGGCCGAGCGCCTCGATCACAAGCGGTCGAAGCGCGACGTGGCCGCGTCCGAGGCGGGCCTGCTGGAGTGGGAGGGCACGGTGCGCATGCAGTCGGCGCCCGGCGAGCTCGACGGCGTGCTCGCGCCCTACGTGCGCGTCGACAACACGGCGCTGCCCGCCGACGGCGCCGCGGACGCGATCATCCGGTCGCTGGGCCTGCCTACGGTCTGATCCGCCAGACGTCGACATCCAGGAAGTAGTGCACGGGCGCGTTGATCGAGCGCTGGACCCGCTCCGACCACACGCTCCTGACGTCGACCTCGTAGAGGAACAGGAACCCCCGCGCATCGGCGACCCGCGCATGGAGCGCCTGCAGCGCGTCCCGCGCTTCGGTGTCGGTCGTGGCCCGATGGGCGCGGTCGAGCAGCGCGTCGACCTCCGGATCGCTCCAGCCGAACGGGTTGGACGCCCCGTCGCCGTGGAGCAGCGGCCCGACCTCGTCGCGGAGGTCGGCCTGCCAGCGGTCGAGCACCGCGTCGAACCGCCCGCGCGCCCCGTGCTCGCGGAGGACCTCGCCCCACTCGGCATGCGGCACGGGCACCGCTTCGACGCGAGCCCCCGCCTTCGCCCAGCGCTCGACGAGGGCCGCGACCAGCCCGGGGGCCTCGCGGTCGGCGTCGGCGTCGTACCCGAGGCGGATCGCGAAGGGCTCGCCGACCGTCGCCCTACCCGTGGTGAACGCCAGATCACGCCGGTAGTACGGGCTCGACGGGACGAACGGCCCGGTCACCGGCTCGCAGAGCGGGAGGGCGTGCTCGGGCCCTTCCGGCAGCGACGCGCACGCAGCGGACCGATCGGCCGCCGCGTCGAGCGCCCTCCGCACGGCCGGATCCTTCAGGCGCGCGTGGGACGGGTCGAACGCGACGAACCAGACCCTCCGCAGATCGTGGTGCTTCACGAACACGTCGTCGCGCGCGACCAGCCGGGCATGGTCGGCGGGCGGGACCTCGACGACACCGTGCACGTCGCCCGCGAGCAGGGCGTCGACGGCCCCGTCCATCGCGACCAGGGTGACCGCATCGAGCTCCGGAGACCGGAGAGGCGAGCGCCGCGCCTCGAAGCGCAGGGGCTCGCCGGCCACGATGGGCGCGGCGAGCGCGAACGGACCGGAGCCGAGGGGCTGGCGCCACTCCGGGTCGTCCGCGGGGATCGCGGTCCCGGCGAAGCGGTGGGCGGGCAGCACGGGAAGATCGAGGAGCCTGCGCGCGTCCACGACGGGCGACGCGAGACGCACGTCCGCCGTCCCCTCGGGCCCGACCGCGCAGCCCGCCACGACCTCGCGGAATCGCTCGTGCCGGTCGAGTGGATTGCGCGGATCGCGGTGCGCGTCGACCGTGAAGCAGACATCGGCCGCGGTCACCGGGCGTCCGTCGTGGAATACGGCGCCGTCGCCGAGGTACAGCCGGAGCACCGTGCGGGCCTCGAGCAGCTCGTAGCGGCGCACCAGCCGACTGCGGAGCTCGGAGCTGATGGTCGTCCAGTAGAACAGCCGCTCGTACACGAGGTCGACCACGCGGAGCTCCGCGCCCTCCGAGGCGTAGAGCCCGCTGAGCCGGGTGGGCAGCTCCCGCTCGACGTACGTGAGCTCGCCTGCGAGCGCGGTGAGGACGAACGGCAGCATCGCCCGATCGTACCCCACGGTGCAGGTCGGACCGGCACATGTGAGAATGCGGCGTGCTCCTGTTCCTCGCCACCGCCCGCGCCGTCCCCACGCACTTCGACTACGCGTCGGGCTTCGATGCGAACGACCCCCTCACGCTCAACGGCGCCGCGTACTTCGCCGACGACGGCGTCGTGCTCACACCCGCCACCCAGGAGGTCGCAGGCTCGTTCTGGGCGCAGACCCGGGTCGACTGGAGCTCCGACAGCGTCCTGGTGGTGTCGTTCACGTTCACCATCTCGCCCGGTGGGGACGGGCTCGCCTTCGTCCTCCACGACGATGCCGCCGGCACCGCCGCGCTCGGCGACACCGGGGGCGGGCTCGGCTACGCGGGGATGGCACCGTTCGTCGCGATCGAGCTCGACACCCACGAGAACGACGACATCGACCCACCCGACATCTCGGGCAACCACCTGGCGGTGGTCACCGCGAGCGACACGATCGTCCAGCTCGACCTCGGCGCAGACCTCCACTCCGGTTCGTTCGACGTGAACGTCCGCTACGTCCAGTCGACACAGAGCCTCGATGTCGAGATCGTGGGCCCGACGAGCAGCACGACCGTCACGACCACGGTCGACGTGCTGGCCACGACGGGCCCGTTCTACGCCGGATTCACGGCCGGCACGGGCTGGGATCACAGCGAGCACCGCATCCTCGCGTGGACGCTCGACGCCGACCGCGACGTCGATGGCGACGGCCTGCCCGGGTACCTCGACCCGTGCGACCTCGATCCGGCGAACCCCCTCCCCGACCCCGACGGAGACGGGCTCCTCGGGGCTTGCGACGTCTGTCCGAACGATGCCGTCCACACCGACGCCGACTTCGACTTCACGCCCGAGTGCGCCGACAACTGCCCCGGGGTGCTGAATCCGTTCCAGATCGACCTCGACGGGGACGGGCACGGCGATGCCTGCGACAACTGCATCTTCACGGCCAACCCCGGTCAGGCCGACACCGACGGCGACGGAATCGGAGACGCCTGTGACGGAGGCGACGCCGACACCGACGCCGACGCGGATGCAGACACCGACGCGGACGCCGACGCCGACTCCGATGCGGACGCCGACGCGGACGCCGACACCGATGCCGACGCGGATGCCGATGCCGATGCCGATGCCGACACGGACACGGACACGGACGCGGATTCGGATGCGGACACCGATGCGGATTCGGACGCGGACACCGATGCGGATTCGGACGCGGACACCGATGCGGACACCGACGCGGACACCGATGCGGATTCGGACGCGGATTCCGACACCGATGCCGACGCCGATGCCGACTCCGACGCCGACACCGACACCGACCCGCCCTGCGCGGGCGGCCTGGCCGACTGCGACGGAGACGGCGTGGCAGCCGACCGCGGCGACTGCGACGACAGCGACCCCACCGTGTTCCCCGGCGCCGAGGAGCAGGACGACGACATCGACCACGACTGCGACGGGTATCCGCGGGCCGTGCGCGTGGGCGCGGGCTGTGGGTGTCGCGCCGGATCGTCCCGTCCCCACGGGCCCGCTGCGATGCTGTGGCGCTTCATCGGACGGCGTCGGTAGCGCTCACTCCGCGACGGACGCGCGCTGCCAGGCGCGGAGCACCCCGCGCGCTTCGTCCTCGCGGCCGGGCTCGACCAGGATGCCGATCGGGAAGTAGGGCCCGAGCGCGTGGAACAGCGACCGGACGCGGACGCCGCGCGCGTTCGCCGGGATGCCGGCCGCGCGGAGCGCCTCGACCGCCGGGTCGACTGCATACACGCGGTGGAGCTGCCACACCTCGACCGTCGTGCCGTCGCCGCGGGCCCGCATCTCCTCCGCGACATCCCAGGCGGCCACGCCGAGCACCACGAGCCCCAGGCCCCAGGCCGGCGTGTTGCCCTGGAGCGCGAAGATCACGAGCCCGACGACCACCGCCGCATTCACGGCGATGCCGAGGCCGAGGTCGCTGCGGACGAGCTGCGCGTCGACCCCGCGGACGCGCGCCACGCGCTCCGGCATCTGGAACAGGAACGCGAGCCCGCCCGTGAGCACCAGGGCCAGCGCGACGAGCGGCACCGGCTCGAAGCCCACGAGGGCCGGGACGGCGACCAGCGTGCCGATGGGCACGAGCCCCGCCACGCTCGTGGAGGTCGTCTTGCCGGGCGGACGGAGCCCGACGAGCGCGAGGCCCGCCACGACGACGAGCACCGGAGCCAGCACCACGCCCTCGCCGAGCTGGACCCACGCGGCCCACATCTGCGCCTCTTCGGTGTGCTGCAGCACCACCGCGGCGAGCAGGCCCACGCCGAGCCCGTCGCGGGCACACCAGCGGCAGAGGGCCACGCACACGGCGCTCCCGGCCACCAGGCTCGCGACGAACACGAGCCGGAAGAGCGTTCCGGGCTCCGACACCAGCGGGACGAAGCCCAGGCGCATCTGCTCGGAGGCCAGGGCCATCGCATACGCCTGGATGCAGGCGAACAGCAGCCAGAGGACCCCGGTGAGCCGCTCGATCGGCGCTCGCGCCTCGGGGCCCGACACGCGGAGCACCCGCCACGGGCCCCACGCCATCGCGGCGAGCTCGGCCACGACGGCCGCGGTGACCCACGGGGTCACGCCCAGCGCACCCACGGAGAACGCGGGATTCGTGAAGAACGACGGGCCCGCCCACTCCGCGAGCAGCTCGCGGTCGATGCCCGGTAACGGGACCCCGGCGACGACCCACAGCGCGGCGAGGGTCACGAGGACGACGAGGATCCGCCGCAGCTGCATCATCCCACCACCGTGGCGCCCCACGCGCACAGGGCGCCGAGCGCGAGCGTGTCGGCGAGCTCGTGCGTCTCGCCGTGCACGCGCCACCGGTAGAGCTTCTGGGCCAGGCGCTCGCGCAGCGGCACCGACGGGAGCTGGAGCGCGTCACCCACGGGACCGCTGCGGTCTCCAGCGGTCAGCCAGGCGAGCGTGTCGGCGAGCATCACGAGGTGCAGCGAGGGCGGCAGGACCGGTGCGCTCTTCCCGGTGCGGCGGAGGTGCACGAGGTGCGCCTCGAGGTAGGCCAGCGCGGCGTCACGATCGCCGGTGACGGCGTCGAGCAGCAGGGTGCGGGCACAGACGTCCGGCAGCGCGGGCTCGGGGACGCTCTCGTAGCGCGCGGCGTAGAGCGCCTTCAGCGCGTCCTCCCCGCCGCCGTTCCAGAGGTGGCCCCAGACCGCGACGAAGCCGTCTTCGGCGGAGGGACCGGGGACCTCGGGCACGACGAGGTCCAGCGCGTCGGCGCCGAGCCGCGCACTCCACCAGACCAGCCGCCAGGCGTCGAGCCCGGCGAGCTTCGCGGTGGCGACGTCGCGGAACAGCCGCTCGCGCTCGGGTCCCGGGTGCCCGCCGAACATGGCTGCCGCGGCGCGCAG
Organism: Alphaproteobacteria bacterium; assembly: GCA_020632875.1. Classification (GTDB taxonomy): domain Bacteria; phylum Myxococcota_A; class UBA796; order UBA796; genus JACKEQ01. The sequence goes on along the minus strand of JACKET010000026.1, from coordinate 20,605 downwards.
CCAGACGGAGGCGGAGACGGTCGCCGCGGCGAGGACCTCGGGGTGCACGCGCCAGCAGCGCGCGTCGATGGCCGGGAAGCGCGTCTGGCCCTCGTCGTCGCACGCGATGATCACGCGCCCCTCGCGCCGCGGCAGGCCGACGAGGCGCAGCGAGAGCCCCGGGCGCCCCAGCGCGGCGAGGCGCTTGCGGACGTTGAACTCGAAGGTGCGCCCGACCACCACGCGCCCCCCGTCCCGCGGGCGGACCACGAGCGCCTCGCCGTCCGCGCTGCAGTGCGCCTCGAACACCTCGACGCCGGGCCCTCCCAGAGGCCGGTCGGTCGGCAGCCGCAGCGGCACGGCGCGGAACGCCGGTTGGACCAGGATCGTGTTGCCCCGCCGGGTGTACGGGTGACGGTCGAAGTCGAGCGCGCAGCCCGCGAGGTCACCGAGCCACATCTGCTCCTGGAACAGACGGGAGATCACGGGGCTGCCGAACGGATCGTCCGCATCGCCCGACGCGAGCGGGTCGAACGCCAGCACCTGCTGCCCGTGCTCGTCGTGGCCCACGACCACCAGCCGCTGCTCGGCCGACAGCGTGAGCCCGTCGACGTACACGCGGTCGGTGTACCGCGGCAGGTCGGCGCGCTCCGCGCCATCGGACCGCTCTCCCCTCGCGCGGACCGCAGCGCTGGCGAGGTCGATGTCCGCCCGGAACAGCCGCAGCCACGCGAGCAGGGCCATCGCCTCCCGCCACGTCTCGTGGGCGAGCTGCATCCGGGTCGTCAGGTCGGGCGGCCCGGGCCGCAGCGCGCGCGTCCACTCGGCCAACACGGCGAACCCGCGCGCTGCCGTTCCGGTGCCCAGCGCCGCCGCGCGCTCCGAGAGCAGGTCGAAGGTCTCGGGCAGCTCGGGGTCCGGGTGCGCGATGCCCGCCACCATCAACCGTCCCAGCGCATCCGAGGCATCCGCGATCCACGCCTGCACGAGGCCCGTGGTCAGGGCCCCGTCGTCCGCCTCGCCCGTGACCGGTTCGAATGGCCGGGCCCGGACGGCCTCCACGCGCTGGTGAACGGTCTCCATCGCGGGATTCATACCCGTGGGGCATCGGAGGGGCGACCGGGATCCCGGGTCGGGTGTTGGGTGTTGGGTGGTGGGTGGTGGGTGGTGGGTGGTGGGTGTCGGGTGTCGGGTGTCAGGTGTCGGGTGTCGGGTGTCGGGTGTCGGGTGTCGGGTGTCGGGTGTCGGGTGTCGGTGTCGGGTGTGGGGTGGTGGTGACTGGAGGCGGTTGTTGTTCGCGGTCGTCAGACGTGCTCGTGAGACGTGCTCGTGAGACGTGCTCGTGAGACGTGCTCGTGCTCGTGCTCGTGCTCGTGAGACCTGCTCGTGCTCGTGCTCGTGCTCGTGCTCGTGCTCGTGAGACGTGCTCGTGCTCGTGAGACGTGCTCGTGCTCGTGCTCGTGAGACGTGCTCGTGAGACGTGCTCGTGCTCGTGAGACGTGCTCGTGCTCGTCCTCGTCCTCGTGCTCGTGAGACGTGCTCGTGAGACGTGCTCGTGAGACGTGCTCGTGCTCGTGCTCGTCCTCGTCCTCGTGCTCGTGAGACGTGCTCGTGCTCGTGCTCGTCCTCGTGCTCGTGCTCGTGCTCGTGAGACGTGTTCGCCACGAGGCTCACGGACTGTAGAGATACGCCCCGTCCTCGCACTCGCCGTTCGGCTCCCAGACGTCGCCGATGCAGTCGGGCGGAACCCTCCAGTCGGTACAGGCGCGCTCCCGCCAGTACACCTCGATCTCCTCCAGGCAGGCGGCTGCGAGATCCCGGCGGTAGTCCAGGCACTCGTCGTAGAGGTTCCCGAGGAGGTCGTTCGCCACCGTCTCCTCGCAGATCTCCCGACCGTCCGGTGCCGTCCCGACGGTCGAGCACCGGTAGCGGAACCCGCAGTCCTGCCGCGCGGCCTCCGCGACGAAATCACGCGGCGACGGCCCACAGCCCACGACGAGCACGAGCACGAGCGACGACCACGAGCGAAGCGAGCACATGGACCGAGAATACCCTGGGGACACGAGGTCGCCCGCAAGCCGACCTCCGCCCCACACGACACCGACCGGGACGACACAAACCCAACACCCGACACCGACACCCAACACCCGGATCAGCGCCCGAGCCCGCCGACGTCGCCCTAGAGCGTGACCTTCTCCAGGTCCTCGAGCGTCAGATGCACCTCGTTCACCCGCATCTCCTGCCGCCCCCTCAACCGAACGGGCGTCCCATAGACAGCGGTCATCGGGAAGAACGACAGCCCGCCCGACGCCGAGGCACGCCCGAAGAACGCCGGGGGACGCAACTCCGGCCGGCGCTGCAGCGTCTCGAGGTTGTCGACCAGCTGGTTGTTCTCCGGCCGGAGCGGCACGCGCGCCTCGAGCTTCGCGCCGCGCGCGTCGACCAGGTCCATGCGGGCGAGCTGCGCCTTCTCGTCGACGGTCACGACGGACAGCGAAGCCGGCTCCACCAGCACGAGCCGCGACCCGCCGGCGGAGACCGGATGCACCGTGGAGTCGCGGAGCAACGCCGAGAGCGCATCCCAGCTGTCGGCCGAGCAGCCCTCGTAGACCGACGCGCCACGCCACGGGCTCGGCTCGATCTCGAGGTCCTGGTGCACGCTCAGCCGCCCGTCGCCCGAGAGCTTGGCGTTCCGGAACCGGAAGGCGCCGTGCGAGAGCTGCTGGATGGTGACGTCGACGTACTCCGAGATGCCCATCGACATCAGGCGCCGCGGCTCGTTGCCGAAGTACGCGGACGGCCGGGCGTTCGAGACCTGCAGCACGCGCTCGCCGCACCGCATGTACACGGTGATGCCGACGAAGTCGGAGTCTGTCACCCAGCCCGCCGCGCCCATCGCCTGCACCTCGAGCGGCTCGGCCTGGAGCTCGTACGTCCGGCGCGCCTCGCCGAGCGCATCCTTGAGCTCTGCCGGGTCGGCGCCCGTGTCGAACGCGCGCTGCGCCTCGGCGTTCAGCAGCCACACCCGGTTGAGCGCATCGAGGTAGCCCGGCATGTGGAACAGCGGGTCGCGGTCGATGTAGCGCTGCACCTGGGTCGCGAGGGCCGACAGCTCGCGCTCGACGCGCACCATGCCCGCGTTGTGCGCGGTCTGCACGAGCGCCTCGAGCTCGGTGACCGTGGCGGGCGACAGCCGCGCGAGGCCCTGCTGGCCCAGCCGGAACAGGACGCGGTCGACGCGGGCCACGCCCTCGCCGAGCCGCTCGCGCTTCGCCTCGGCCGCGCGGGACAGACCTTCGTCGCTCAGCGGAGTTGCCACGGCGAGCGCATCCGAGGAGAGCCCGTTCTGGACGGTCGCGTGGACCGTGGACCGTGGACCGTGGACCGGGATGCGCCGTGGAACGGTCGGCGGGTGCCGATTCCGGGGCTCACACCTCGGGCTCGCCCAGATCGACCTCGCCGACGACATCCGAGTGGTGCAGCGCGTCGTGCAGGCGCGCCATCGGCAGGCCGAGGAGGTTCGCGGCGGCCTCGAGCTGGGCCTGCTCGTTCGGCTCGAGCTGGCCATCGGCCATGGCGCTGTCGAAGAACGTGAGCGCGAGCTCGGTCTTCTGGTGCTCGTGGAGCTCGGCGGGCAGCCGGATCAGCGCCTCGGACAGGAGCTCGCGGTACAGGTCGGTGAGCTGGTGCGCGTCGTCGACGAGCCCGTGCGCCTGGAGCTGCTCGAGCGGGAAGCGCCGCTGGACCCAGTCGATCTCCAACGGGTCGATCCAGTCGTCGGCCCGCATGATCTGGTCGACGACGTGAAACGAGAACACCAGGCGGAGGACCGCGAGATCCGTGTTCATCCATCCCTCCGGGGCCAGACCCTATCGCAGTCGGGGGCCAGAAGTCTCCGCCTCATCCTCTGAGGATCCGCCCCACGTGCTCCGCGAGCCGACGGGGCGTGAGCGCTCCCACGAACCAACCCCGATCCGCGAGCTCGCGCGCGAACTGCGCGTCGTGGATGGGCGTTCCGCCGGAGTCGAGCGCGCAGAGCCCGATCCCGCGCACCCCGGCGGCCGACAGCTCCTCGCAGTGCGCGAGGATCTCGGCGCGGTCGCCCCACACGTAGAAGTCCGAGAGCAGCACGAACAGCGTGCGCGCCGGCTCGGTGACGAGCGCCGAGCAGTACTGGAGCGCGGGCAGCATGTCGGTGCCCCCGCCGAGCTGGACGCCCATCAGGATCTCGAGCGGGTCGCCGGCGTGCTCGGTCATGTCGACGATGCGGTGGTCCCACAGCACCAGGTTCACCGACACCGCGGGCAGGTGCGCGAAGATGCCCGCCATCACGGCCGCGTGGATGAGGCTGTCGGTCATCGAGCCCGACTGGTCGACGCTGATGACGATGCGCCAGCGCGAGCGGTCCTGGGCGCGGTGCCGGTAGTCGATCCGGTCTGCGACGAGCTGCTGGGTCTCGGGGTCGTAGTTCTTCAGGTTGCGGCGGATGGTCCGCGTCCAGTCGACGTTGCGGAAGCTCTTCTTCGCGGGGCCGCCCGCCGGACGAGCCGGCCCCGTGAGCGCCGGCTGGCAGTCGGTCTCGAGCTCGGCGCGGATGCGGTCGACGATCTCGCGCACCCGCTGGCGGGCGATCTCGAGGACCGGGCCCTTCATCAGGTGCTTGAACTGCACGATGGCCTTGAGCAGATCGGTCGTGGGCTCGGCGCGCGAGAGGATCTCGGGGTCGGTGACGAGCTCGGTGAGGCCGTACCGGTGGAGCGCGTCGCGCTCGATGACTTCGGCGGCCTCGCGCGGGAACAGGTCGCGCACGCCCGAGAGCCACGCGGGGATGGTGAGCCCAGAGCCACTCCCCTTCCCGGCCTGGCGGTGGGAGCGCTTCGCGAACTCGCGGTCGTAGATGAAGTCGAGGACCTTCTCGATCTCCTGCCCGGCGTCGAGCGCGGACTCGAGGTCGCGTGGCCGGATACCGCCTCCCTCGCCGTCGGGACGGCCGAGCCCGGGCTGGACCGGGAGCGCGTCGGTGCCGTGGCGTCCGAGCAGGAGGCGCCAGCGCATCGCGCGGTCGATGCGCGGATCGACCGCGAGCGCGTCGAACGGGTCGTCCCCCTCCTCCTCTGTCATGGAGCCGGGGCGTCTTCTTCGGTGACCTCGGGCTCGGGCTCCGGGCCGAGCAGCCACAGGCGCTTTCGGGGCGGGAGCGGCTTCGGGACCCAGGCGCGCGTGACGGCCGGGGACACGTACGGCGTCTGGGCGGGCTTCTCCGGCGCGGCGCCCGAGCTCGAGATGTAGAGCTGGACCAGGAACCAGTTCTTCGTCTCCTCGGCGAGCGACGCATCCTTCGGGAGCCACGCCCACACCGGGACCCACATGTCCGGGGGCAGCTTGCGGTGCGACTCGAGCAGCACCTCGCCGAACCCGTCCCACGGGATGCCGAGGCACACCTGCTTCGTGAGCGGGCCGCGCTCGCTCGTGGCGTTCAGGTAGAAGACGCTCTCGGCGGGGCAGGCTTCGTCGTCCTTCGTGATGCCCACCGACAGCAGGACGGGGTCGAACGCCCGTGGCGTCTCGATGAGGTACACGTCGCCCCAGTCGATCTGCGCGGCGTGCATGCTGAAGTAGAGCTTTCCGGGCGGGGCGATCGAGATGCCCCACGTCGGGCGGCCATCCCACGGCGGGTCGCTCCGAACGCCGGTGACGCAGGTCTTCGGATCGGGCGGCGGATCCACGCGGAAGTCACAGGTGATCTGACGGTCGTAGAGGCGCTGGATGCCGTTGTCGGTCGCGAGGGCGGACGTCGCGAGGAGGATGAGCATGGGGCGTAGCCTACCGCGTGGGTGCCGAGGTCCAACCCGCGAGCACCCCCGAAACCCTCCGATCCGTTTCGGCGACCAGCGCTCTCAGGCCGTCCGGGACGGGCTGGTCGGGGTCTGCGGGAGATGACAGGCCGATGCGAGCGGCCACGCGCACGCCGATCGCGTCGAGCTCGCTCGGGATGAACTGCGTGAACGCGCGGCGCAGGTCCGGGAGGATGGCGCGGAACGTGGGCCAGTCGAGCTGGCCCAGCACGTCGTCGACGGCCGCGAGCAACCGTCGCCCGCCCAGCATCACGGACTTCCCCGCAGTGAACAGCCCTTCGAGGAAGAGCCCGGCATCCCGCGCGCCCGAGCCGGCCAGCATGCGCTCGAGCTCGGCGGCGATGTCGGACTCGCGGCGGTGGCCGAAGCCGTACAGCACGCCCAGAACGGCTCCGCGGAAGCCCGGGTGCACCTCGTCCGCGCGCAGCACGCGCTCGAGCTGCTCGCACAGCATCTGCTCGTCGAGCGGGTGCGGCTCGAAGGTCAGCGCGAGCCGGACGAGATCCTGCAGCCGCTCGACGTGCTCGCGGAGCTGCTCGTCCTCGGGGTTGGCGGGGATCTGGAGGACCGCGGCGGTGTACGTGGCCCCGATGGTGCCGAGCAGCCGGTCGACGCCGTGCGTGGCGAGCCCCTCGCGCAGCTCGTAGAGCAGCTGGAAGTCGAGCAGGGCCCGGGTCAGCGAGAGGAACCGGCGGTCTTCGGTCAGCGCGTCTTCCACGGCGTGCAGCACGGGCTCGAAGAGATCGAGCAGCATCATCCGGGCCGTGCGCAGGAGCAGCGCGGTGGTCTCGGCCGCGTCGCCCCGCGCCGCCTCGACGGCCTCCCGGATGCCGGTCGTGGCGACCTCTTCGAGCGTGCTTCCGCGGTCGGCGAGCTCGATGAGCCGGTCGTCGACCTCCTCGGACCACCGGATGCCCCAGGTCTCGGCGATGAGGTGCATGTTCTCGCCGGTCACGGGGTCGGGGCCCTTGAAGTGCGCGTCGTCGTTCCGCCACGAATCGCCCTTGTCGAGCCCGGCGAACATCGGGATGCCGAGGAAGTCGCACTGGTGGAGGAAGGCGGACTTCTGCCGGTGCTTGACCTGCTTGCCGAGGTCGCAGCGCACGATCTTGTGCTCGCCCGACACGTCGATGCGGTGCTGCTTCGCGGCCTCGTAGTAGGCGCCGAGCAGGGGGGCCTTCCCGGCCCGGTCGGACACGTGCCCCACGCGCCGACCGACCATGACGCGCCGCGCGTACGGCTCCAGCGCGAACGACGCCGTGCCCGCCTCGCCCTTGACGTAGGCCATCTGCATCGCGTCGAGCACGTCCTGGCGCGTGGGATGGCCGTTGTCGCGCAGGTCGGCGAGGTTCTTCGCGACCGCCCACGCCCCCACGGCATCGGCCGTGCTCACGGGCTGGCCGTCCTGCCGGGCGAGGCGCATCACGTCGACCAGCAGGCGCGACGCGGCGGCCTCGAACGGCGCGGGCTCGCCCTCGAGCACGGCGTCCCACACGGCCCCGCCGTAGCCGGGCTGCCGGTTCTGGTCGTAGAGACGGGCGAGCGCCGGGTAGCTGTGCGCGCAGAGCAGCGTGGTGGTGTCGCGATCGGCCTTCGCCTTCGCGCGGGCGGGCTTCGCCCACGGCAGCGCCACGCTGTGGAAGGCGCCGGTGACGACGACGATCCAGCCGTCGTGGCGCTTGCGGGCCTCGCGCACGTGCCAGGCCATGTGGCCCTCGCGCAGGCTCGTGCCGTCTTCTTCGAGGCTCTGCTGGTTCGCGACGTGCCGGGTACACCACGCCAAAAGCAGCACGGCGCGCATGAAGTCGAGCGTGTCGGAGTGCAGGCCGCGAACCTCGAAATTCGCCTCCCACAGCTCGTCGAAGTGCCGGCGTCGCTGCCGGGTACGGAGGGCCTCGAAGTACGCGCTCTCTGCGAGCCGTCGGTCCGACACGACCTCGCTCACGCGGCCGTTGCGGACATGGTGGAACGGAAGCGTCGCGGGCAGCGGGGCGTCGATGAACGCGAGCTCGGCGCCCACCCGCCGGCCCTCCACGAGCGCCACGTACTCCGGGCTGTACGGGACGAGCGGGTACCACGCCCGGAACCGCACCGGCACGTCGGCGCTGGGCGAGAGCACGCCGTTCATGCCGTGCGCGTTGCGCCGGTCGACCCACGTCGAGAGCACCGAGACGGGCGGCTCGGTGCCGGGGTCGACGAGCGCGTCGATCCACTGCGTCGCGTCGTCGGGCCCCTCGACCAGCACGGCATCCGGCTGCAGCGCGCGGATGACCTCGCGGACGTGCCACGCGCACGCCGGCGAGTAGTGCCGCACCGGGAACCAGCAGATGCGCTCGGCCTCGAGCACCTGCTGCACCCCGTCGAGCGGCTCCATCTCGGACGGGTCGAGGATGCGGCCCCTGCGGCCCAATCAGACCTCGAGCTGCTTGCGGGCCGCCCAGTAGTCGGCCCAACGCCCCACCTCGCGGCGGGCGCGGGGCTTCACGGCGACCTCCCAGTAGTTCCGCAGCACCCCGATGTTGTCGGGGTTGTCTTTCACCGCGGTGCCGGCGAGGTGCATGACGAGGTGCTCGGGCTCGACCGTGCCCGCGCCGAAGAAGCTCGCGTGCAGGGCGCTGTGGAGCCCCACCGACACGGCCTCGGCGGTGGACATCACGGTGCTCGCGCGGTCGACCTTCACGCCGTCGGTCGTGCGGCCCGACCGGATCTCGTGGAACGTCGTGACGAGCAGCTCGAGCACGTCGTCGGCGAGCACGGGCGGCGTGTCGAGCGCCTGCACGGCCTCGTCGACCTGGCCGCGCACGATGCGCATCTCTTCGGCGAGATCCTCGACCGGGGGCACGGTCTCGAAGTTGAACCGGCGCTTGAGCGCCGCGCTCATCTCGTTGACGCCGCGGTCGCGGGTGTTCGCCGTGGCGATGATGTTGAAGCCCCGCCGGGCGCGGACGATCCCGTCGTCGCCGGGCAGCTCGGGCACGACGATGACCTTGTCGCTCATCGCCATGAGCAGGGTGTCCTGCACCTCGTGCGGCGCGCGCGTGATCTCCTCGAACCGCACGATGCGGCCCTCGCGCATGCCCGTGTAGAGCGGCGCGGCGACGAGCGCTTCGGGGCTCGGACCACGCGCCAGGAGCAGCGCGTAGTTCCACGAGTACTTGATCTGGTCTTCGGTGAGCCCCGCGCTGCCCTGCACGGTGAGCGTGCTGGTGCCGCTGATGCCGGCCGCCAGGTGCTCCGACAGCCACGACTTCGCGGTTCCCGGCTCGCCGATGAGCAGCAGCCCCCGGTCGGACGCCAGCGTGACGATGGCCCGCTGCACGAGCACGTCGTGGCCGAAGAACTTGCGCTCGATCACCACGTCGGAGCCGTCGGGATGCGGCAGCGCGCGCCCGCCGCTGCCGAGCACGAACGTCTCGACGGCGCGCGGAGAGCGCATCCAGCCCGGAGGCCTGGGGCGGTCGTCGTTCGCGTCGAGGGCCTCGAGCTCGCGCGCCCGGCGGAGCTCTGCCGGGAGGCGGACGAGATCGGCTGTCACTGCGGGCCCCGCAGGTGGCACATCCGCGCGGGGTCGGCGACGCGGTTCTCCTGCGCGAAGGTGACGACCTGCTGGAACTGGCTCTGCGCGCTGCCCGTGGGCGGGCTGGGCATCGTCGTGTCGACGGCCCACAGGCGCCAGCGGTACTTGTGCACGCTGCCCGGGCAGCTACCGAGGTAGCCCACCCACCCGAAGCCGTTCTCGGCCTCGGAGGCCCCGCCGGGCGGGGTGTTCGCGATCAGATCGCCCGAGATCGCGGCGGCGAGCCCGGTCTCTGTGGCCGGGATGTCCCAGATCGCCCAGTGCGGGTAGTTGCCGGCATCGGGGTCGTCGAACACGAGCACGAGGTGCGTCGCGCCCGCGGGCACCCCCTCCCAGTCGATCTGCGGGTTCGACCCGTCGCACATGTAGACGTCGGGCAGCCAGAAGTCGCACTCGTCGGCGCGCGGGTGGCCCTGGCTCGACTCGAGGTCGGGGCTGCTCATCGCGAACGCCACGAAATCGGTGTCGGTGTCGGCATCCGCGTCGGTGTCCGTGTCCGTGTCGGAGTCGGTGTCCGCATCGGTGTCGGTATCCGCCTCGGCCTCGACGCCGCTGTCGCCCTTGCACGCGACCAACCCACAAGCGAGCCACCACCAACGCATCCGAACCTCCAGGCGCCCCCTACGTAAGCGACAGAGCCGGCGCGTGCTCGCGCAGCACCTCTGCGAGCGCTTCGATCCGCAGCGGCTTGTCGAGGTGGGCCACCATCCCGGCCGCGAGGCACTCGCGCTTCTGCTCTTCGAGGTTGTTCGCCGACAGCGCGATGATGATCGGCGGTCTCTCCATCGACTCGCGGATGCGCTGGGCCGCTTCGATGCCCGACAGGCCCGGCATCATCACGTCCATCAGCACGACCTGGAAGCGCCCCGACTGGGCGCCGGTCACGGCGTCGTCGCCGTTGTCCACCGCCTCGTGCTCCATGCCGAGCTTGCCGACCATCAGGGCGGCGATCCGCCGGTTCACGGGGTTGTCGTCGACCACGAGCACGCGCAGCGGCGACAGCGCCCGCGGCGACTCCTCGGAGGGCTCGCGCTCGGCGATGAGCGCGCGCAGCGCCCTCCGCCGCACGGGCTCGTACAGGACGTGCTGGAAGCCGAGCTCCGCGGCCCGGGGACGCACCGTGTCGTCGGCCAGGGACGTGAGCAGCACGGGGATCGCGTCGGGGGCGCGCTCGCGGGCCTGGACCAGCGACTCGGCGAGCGCGGGGAGCTTCGCGTGGACGACGATCCAGTCCGGCCGCGACGGGCCGCGCGCCACGTCGAGGCCGACCGCACGGGCCGCCGTGACGAACGTGCCCACCTCGGGGTCGGGATCGAGCAGCAGTGCCGTCCCCGCGGGCGCGGCGGGCTCCGACGCGACGGGTCGGAGCTCGGCCGTGAACACGAACGTGGAGCCCTCGCCGGGCGTGCTCGCGGCCTGGACGTCCCCGCCCATGACCCGCGCGAGCTGGCGCGACAGGGCGAGGCCGAGGCCCGAGCCACCGTGCTCGGCGGCCGTGTGCACGCTCACCTGCCAGAACGGCTGGAACAGCTTCTTCAGCGCGGCCGCGTCGATGCCGGAGCCCGTGTCGGACACGGCGAATGCGATGCGGCCGGGCTCCGGCGTCGACACCGACACCACCACCGAGCCCTCGCGTGTGAACTTCATCGCGTTGCCCACGAGGTTCACGAGCACCTGGCGCGTGCGGAGCGGATCGCCCAGCACCCGGGTCGGCACGTCCGGATCGATGCGCGTCCCGAGCCGGACCCGACGCTCCCACGACGCGGTCGCGAACAGCTCGAGCGTGTCCTCGACCACGTCGAGGAGATCGAACTCGGTGGAGGCGAGCTCGAGCGCTCCGGCGTCGAGGCGCACGAGGTCGAGCACGCGATCGACCACCTCCACGAGCCCGTTCGCCGACCGCCGCACGATCTCGGCGGCTTCGCGCTGGTGCTCGTCGAGCTCGGTGCCGAGGAGCACCTCGGTCATCCCGATGGCGCCGTGCAGCGGCGTGCGGATCTCGTGGCTCATCCGCGAGAGGAACTTCATCCGCTGGTCGGACGCCGCGAGCGCCTCGTCGCGGGCCGCCGCGAGGTCGAGCCGCGTCTCGTCCCAGCCGCGCCGGCCGACGACCGCGATGAACCCGACGAGGAACACGCCGAGCGTGTAGGCGAGGAAGTCGAGCTGGGCCGGCATCGGGACCTGGCCGGGGAGCGGGAACCAGACCTCGGACAGGTGGAGGAGCGCGACGAGCGCGGCGCTCGTCAGCGACCACAGGATCGCCTGGATGGTGCCCTCGGTGTACGCCGACAACGCCGGCATGACGACGAGGAACACGATCAGCGGCGAGTGCCCCTGCCCGCTGATCATCGCGGCCACGAAGACGAGCGCCGCGGTCGCGCCCATCGTCGCCCCCGTGATCGAGACGACGTCGTCGGGTCGCCGCAGCACCCAGAACCGGCTGGTGGCCGCGACGAAGCACCACGCCGACGAGATGCCCGCGAGGGGCCAGGCCCCGGCGGCGATCCAGACCGCCACGAAGACCGCCGCCACCCCCGTGGTGAACAGGAGGAACCGGTTGAAACCGCGAATCCGGATGGCGAGCCCGCGCTCGAGGTCTTCGGTCCCCCGTGTCACGAACTCCGACAGCCAGCTCCGAATGACGACTCCACGACAGCGCCCGATGCGCTCTGGCACTATCCTGCCTCCATGTGGCTCCTCCTCGCCATGCTGGCCGGATGTCAGGCCCCGTTCGGCCGCGATCGGCACGACCTCGTCGGCACCCGGATCGCGGCCGTCACGGCAGAGGTGCGCGGGGGCTTCGTGGAGCCACGGCTCGCCCTGATCGTCGACGGTCGACCGTGGTCGTCGGAGGCCGCGGAGATCGACTGGTACTGGATCGACGCGGTGGGCGACGCGGCCGACATCCCCGCGGGCACGTTCGGCGTCGGGCTCGGCCCCGCGCCGTCGTTCGCGGTGCAGGGCGACCGCCTGGCCGTGCTGGCCGTGCTCGGCGACGAGGTGCTGCGCGCAGAGCTCGACGTCACGGGCCGCTCCGAAGCCGAGGTCCGCCTGACCACGGCCCGGGTCGACGGCGTGGACGTCGAGACGGTCGCCGGCGAAGACCTGGCGCTCGAGGTCCGCCGCGACTGGTCGGCGACGGCCTCGCACAGCGTCCCGCCCGGCGGGTTCGCGCGGTTCACGCTCGAAGGCGTGTCCGACGGGCTCGGGCGCTTCATGGCCACGGGCGACGGCACGTTCTTCGAGCTCGACCACCAGACGACCGACTGGGTGGCCGGCGAGCTCGTGGTCGACGATCTCGAGATCGAGGAACGCAGCGTCGGGGAGCCGGGCGCCATCACGGTCGTCGGGGTCGAGATCGCCGATTCGCACTCGGGCTTCGCGGCGACCGAGCTCTTCGTCGGCGAAACGCCGTCCGGTGTCTGGGTCGCGAACCGCTTCGTCCCCGCCGAGGGGCAGCCGACCGGCCGGGTGTGGGCGGTCCTGGCAGCCGACGACGCGTCCCCCACGGGCATCGCGCTCGGATCCGTCGAGCCCGCCGACCCGACCGACACGTGGGACGCCGAGACGCTCGACTGCGCGGGGGTCTCGGGGGGTGCGTTCGACCCGACGTGGCTGCTCGAGCACCGCTGCACCCGCGACGCCATCGCCGGCGAGCGCGTGATCCTCGAGGTCGACCCGTGATCGCGCTCCTGTCCCTGGCGCTCGCTTCGCCCGTCGATCTCCGCGTGCTCGAGAAGGGCTCCGGCGACCCCGTGCGCGCGACGGTCGAGGTCACCGGGGCCGACGCCATCCACGTGACCGACGCCGCCGGGCGCCTGACGCTCGACGTCGACGCACCCGTCGTGCTCGTGATCTCCGCCGAGGGGCTGCGCACGACCGAGGTCGAGGTCACCCCGCCGCTCGACAAGCCCGTTCGCGTGTTCCTGCAGAAGGGGCGCGGCCCGATGGTCGTCGTGGTCGAGGCCTTCCGCCCCACCCCCGACGTGAGCCGGCACGTCGTCGACGCCGAGATGGCGTACGAGACGCCCGGCAATCTCGAAGACGCCGTGCGGCTCGTGCAGTCGCTGCCGGGCGTGGCGGTGCAGCGCGAGTACTCGCCCTCGGCCGGCACCCTCACCATCCGCGGCTCGGCACCCCACGACAGCCGCTACTACCTCGACGGCATCGAGGTGCCGTACCTGTACCACTTCAACCAGTACGCCTCGGTGTTCCCCGCGAGCCAGCTGGGCCAGCTCGAGCTCTACAGCAGCACGTTCGGCGCGCGGTACGGCGACAGCGTCGGGGCCATCGTCGAGGCCGAGAGCGCGCGCGAGCGGCCGGAGGGCCTGCACGGCTCGGCGTTCGTGAACTTCGTGATCGCGGGCGGTGAGCTGTCTGCGCCGCTCGGGAAGAAGTGGTGGGTCGCGGCGAGCGGGCGCCGGTCGTACCAGGACCTCGCCGGCGAGAGCAGCGACCAGTACACCGTGTGGCCGGTCTTCGCCGACTGGGCCCTGCGCGCCGAGCACGGCGACGCGCGGCGCGGCACGGGCTTCTTCTTCTGGGGTGCGGGCGACAGCTACCACCGCGCCGCCGGCGAGCTCGACCTGCTCGACCCCGTCGAGGCAGAGGACACGCCGCAGTTCGAGTACGCCCGCCGCTTCCAGGTCGCCGGCGTGCGCCACCACTGGAACGCCGGGAACGACTGGGGCCGGCTGGTGGTCGGGGTGGTGAACGACAGGCTCTCCGGCGAGCTGACCAGCTCGGGTGCCCAGCGCCAGGGCACCCTGTCGCTGAACTCGCGCCTCGACGCGAGCCGGCGATTCGGTCGATACTCCGGGTACGACCTCGGCTACGAGCTGCGCACCGAGCGCGTGGCGCTCGAGGTCACCGACCCCGGCTTCGGGCGGGTGCTCGTCGCCGAAGAGGCGCCCGCGCTGGCGCGTGGCGTGCCGGTCGACGACCGCCTGTCGCGCACGTCGGGGGGCGTGTACGGCACGCTGCACACCGGCTTCGAGGGCGTGCGCGTGATGCCTTCGGTGCGCATGGGCTTCGACAGCACCACGAGCAACGCGTCGTTCGAGCCGCGCCTCGCGGCCCGCTGGCGCGTGTCGGACAGCACCGAGCTACGCGCGGCGGGCGGCCGCTACACCCAGCGCCCGCCGAGCGAGCACCTCTTCGCCGGCACCGGCGACCCGAAGTTCCCGACCACGAAGAGCTGGCAGGCCGCCGCGGGCGTCGAGCAGACCGTCGCGGGGAGGCTCACCCTGAACGTCGAGGCCTACCGGAAGTGGCTGACCGACGTGATGATCTTCCCCATCGACGGGCCCGCCGAGATCCTCGACCGCGGCGACGCCTACGGCATCGAGCTGACCTGGCGGTACCGCATCAAGGAGATCATGTTCCTGCACGGCTGGGCGGCCTACGCGCGCAGCACGGTCGGCACGGGCGACGCGAAACAGTGGGCCGACGGCGATCAGCCCGTGAACCTCGGCATCGTCGCCTCGTGGGACCCCACGCCGAAGCTCAACCTGGGCGCGCGCTACCGGCTGGGCTCCGGCCTGCCCTACACCCCCCTCGACGGCAGCGTCTACGACGGCACCACCGACGGCTGGATCCCGACTCCGGGCCCGAACAACGGCGCCCGGCTGCCGCTCTACCAGAAGCTCGACCTCCGCGTCGCCTGGACCTTCCCGTTCAACCGCTGGAAGCTCACGACCAGCGCCGAGGTCTGGTACGTCCCGAAGGCCTCCGCCCAGCTCTACCCCGCCTGGAACTACGACTACTCCGAGCAGGGCTGGGTCCGCGGGCCCACGTTGCTGCCCCTGCTCGGCGCCCGGGCGCAGTTCTAGGGGGTAGCCCGCCCTGCGGCCTGCGAGCCCGGCCTGCGGCCTCGGAGCCCGGCCTTCGGCCTGGGCTCGGCTACCGCTTCTTCTTCATCTGGCGGAGCAGGTCGGCGGCGGAGGGAGCGCCGGAGGGCGGGTCGTCGTCGAAGTCGTCGCGGTCGGCGCCGCCGCGGCGGATCAGCGCGTTCTGGGCGCCGCCTGCGGTGGGCCCGGGCAGCGCGCGGGGGGCCGAGCGCTGCGGGGCGCCACGGCCGCCGCGCATCACGTCGGCGGCGCTGGGGCCGCGGGACGCGGACTGGCGTGGCGGCGGAGGGGCGTCGTCGACCGGGCCGGGCCGGCCGCCGGGGTAGCGGGAGTCGTACAGGTCACCGCCGACGAGGTCGTCGAGGGAGTGGTCGTTGCCCTCGCCGTCGTCGATGCCGACGAAAGCATCCTTCACACCGAACAGATCGGTGATGTTGAGGGTCTGGCCGCAGTAGGGGCAGGCCGGCATCTCGCCGGGCCCCGGCACGAGCTTCTCCGGATCCATCCGCGCGCCACAGCTGTGGCACTGCACGTGGTCGAAGTAGGACATGAACCCTCCCGCCCGGAGCGCCCGGACGGGGCCACTCTACCAGAACCACGGGCCCTCAGGCGTCCTGGCTGCCCTGCCCCCGCCGCGTCGTGGACGCGGGTCGATCGACCACCGTCGACTCCTGGAAGGACCAGGACGGGTCGGCATCCGGGTCGTCGGTCGGGTCGTCGCCCGTGCTCCACGACCAGGTCTTCGCCCGGTTCGCCCCGAAGTCGAGAACGTCGCGCGTCTCGGCCGCGAAGGATGCGACGTGGACGGGCTCGTCGGCGGCGAGTGCCGCCTCGGGGACCGCCGCGAACGCCTCTTCGGGAGCCACGGCCCCGAACGCGCGCGCTTCGTCGGCCTCTTCGAGCAGCTCGAGCGGAGGCGTGAAGGCATCGGCGACCGGTGCCCCATCGGCGTCGAAGCTGTCGCCGCTCGCTGTCGTCTCGAAGCGCCCGTCCTCGTCGATCGCTCCGGCGACATCGAGCCCCGCGGGCAGGCCGAGGATCGCGTAGGCGGCCGACAGGGCACCGCCGAACCCGACCCGCAGGTCGGGCGCGCGGTCGAACCCGTCGGCGGCCCGCGGAAGCCCTGATTCGGACATCGCGCCCACGACCACACCGAACGCGAGCGCCATGCGGGCGAGGTCGTCGTGCGCGGGCTCGAGCTGCACGGCCGGAATCGGCGGCCCGCCGAGGACCGCGGGGGGAGCCGCGAGCGGGTTGGTGAGATCGAGGACGCCGAGCCGGCCGAGCCCGCTCTCGCCCCCGCCGACGGCGTCAGCCACCGATCATCACGGTGGGGAGCCCCAGGACGATGTTGCCCCCGTGAACGGTGGTGTCGCCCATCCGCGCCGCCGGGAGCTTGCCGACCTGCACGGTGCCCGAGCCCTTCGCGATGCTGTCGGGCGGACCGACGCAGATGGCCATGTCGCCGACGCGCGCCTGCGGCATCCCGCCCACGATGACGGTGAAGCAACCGAGCACGATGGGCCCGCCGACGTGCGGCACGGGGCCGTTGAAGGCCGGACAAACGTGCATGTCACCGATACGAGCTGCTGGCGGCATAGACGACCTCCGAGGAAAAGGAGTCGGAGCGAGAGCGCTCACTACGGGGATTGTAGCACCGGCCCCGTCCCGCTGGGTAGGAGCGCGGCGATCTCCGCGCCGTAGGTGTCGAGCCCCGCGTTCTCGAGCCGCGGGAGCAGGTCGCCGAACGCGTTCACCTCGAGCACGCAGAAGCGATCGAACCCCGGCGCGACGAGCACGTCGATGCCCAGGTACCAGCACGGCAGGGCCTCTCCCACGGCGCGGCACAGGTCGAGGAGCGCGGCGCGACCGGCCGAGCCGAGCGCGGCCCACAGCGCCTCGGTGTCGCCGCGCCAGCCGCCGAGGTGGAGGTTCGTGATCCCGTGGCGCGACTGACGGACGACGACGAACCGGGGCTCCCCGCGGATCACGAGCACCCGCAGGTCGAAGAACGCCCCGTCGAGACGGGCCTTCGGCTCGTCGACCTCGACGCGCGACCCCTCGCACAGGAGCCAGTCGAGCATCGGCTCGAGCCGATCGCCCTGCACCCGCACCACGCGCAGGCTGTTGAACCGCCCCGCGTCGGTCTCGCGCAGGGTCGTCATGGCATGCGGCTGCGCCCCTCCCCGCACGACCGCGAGGCAGCTCGCGCTCGACGCGCACGTGACCTTCACCCACAGCGCCCGGCCCTCTGCGAGGTGCGCGTCGAGCACCTCGCGGGCCGTGCGACACGGGACCGCGCGCGCCACCGGGACGCCGGCGGCCGCGAGCGCGTTCGCCGTGGCGTCCTTGTCGAAGCAGGCCCGGATGGTGTCGAACGGCTGAGGCACCCGCCAGGACGGGCGTTCCGCGAGCACACCCTGCAGCACATCGAGCAGGTCGAGGAACCCGAGGTGGGCCTGCCGCGGGCCCAGCACCTGGCCGAACCCCCGCTGCGTGCCGGGCTCGATCACCTCGCAGCCGTACCCGAGCGCCGCACGGTGGCCCCGGGCGAGGAGCAGCGCCTCGACCTCGGCGTTCTCGCCGGTGCTGTCGAGCCGCACCACGCGAGGCTCGTCCGGGAAGCCGAGCAGCACGGACGGATCGCGGGCGAGCGCCGCCCAGGGGACGACGTCGGGCTCCGGCAGCCCGAGCCCGCGCGCGGCGTCGACGAACAGCGCCACCCGGCGGTTCTCCGGGTTCCCGAGGACGAGGAGCTTCACAGGCCCGGGAAGCGCGCCGCGAGCTGCGCGGCCGGCTCGGGGTCGAGCGGGGCGTCGAGGTCGAGCGCGGCGAGCGAAGGCGCGGACATCCGCGCGAGCGACCACTGCGCCTGCGCGTCGAGCGCGCCGCGGATCGCGAGCAGCGAGAGGCACGGCAGGTCGATGTCGCCGAGCGACACGGCGCGCCCCGCCATCGACAGCGAGCGCAGCGCGGGGACGCGCGACCACACCGCCGCCCAGGCGCCGAGCAGCCCACCGCGCGCATCGACCTCGATCGTGCGCAGCGGGAGCACGTCGCCGTCGGCGAGGACGTCCGCCAGGGCCGGGATGCAGTCCGCCCGCACGACCAGCGCGTCGAGCACCAGCGCGCTCGGGTGGCGCAGCAGCTCGCGGACCAGCGCGGGCACCGCCTCGGCGTCCCACTCCCGGTCGATCGTCACCGACTCCCAGAACCCCCAGCGCCAGGTGACCGTCACCCCCTCCTGGTAGAGAAGCGGCCCGAGGAAGTGCTGCGGATGCGCCTCCAGCACGGAGTCGTCGCCGCGCACGAGGGCCGCACGTGGGTCGTTGTTCGCGGCCAGCCAGTCGGCGTAGGCGAGGTAGGGCTCGCGCGCGTCGCGCCCCTCGAGCACGGCCATCGCGAGATCGTGGTTCCAGGCCGGGTTCGGCGCCAGGGGTCGCGCCGGCTCGACCGGCCCGTGCTCGGGCTCGGGGTCGGGGAGCCCGAGCCAACGTCGGAGAGTCCACGGCAGCATCGTGGAGAGGATAACCAGGCAGCCGGAGGCCCCCTTGCTGTCGCTGCTCTTCTCCGCCATCGCCGCCGATCTCCCCTACCAGCAGCCGCCCGACGCGATCGCTGCCATCCTCGACGCCCGGTATCCCCCGAGCGTCTCGTTCTCCCCCGATCGGGTGTGGATGCTCGAGCTCGACCGCCCGGCGCTCCGCACGCTCGAAGACCTCGCCGAGCCCGAGGTGAAGGTCGCGGGCCTCAAGCTCAACCCCGACACCAACGGCCCCTCCCGCGAGTACGCGTACCGCGGGATGCGGATCGGCAAGCTCGAGAAGGGCGCCGACCGCGACGTGCAGATCCCGCCGAACGCGCGCATCCGCAACGTCGACTGGAGCTGGGAGGGCGACCGGTTCACGTGGACGAACACCACGCCGACCGGCATCGAGCTGTGGCTGTCCGACACCTCCGGCAAGAGCACGAAGCTCGCGACGGGCCTGAACGCGGTGACGGGCGCGCCCTGCACGTGGCTTCCGGGCGATGCCGGCCTGCTGTGCACGCTGGTCGCCCAGGAGCGCGGGAATCCGCCCGAGCGCGCGAAGATCCCAGTGGGCCCGAAGATCGACGAGAGCCTGGGCCGCAAGGCGCCAGCGCGCACGTTCACGAACCTCCTGAACGACACGCACGACGAGGCGCTGTTCGAGCACTACCTCGCGTCCGACCTCGTGCACGTGCGGCTCGACGGCACCTCCGACGCGCTGATGGCGAACGCGTTGATCGGTGGCGTGTCGGTCAGCCCGGATGGCGCCTGGGCGCTGGTCGACACGTACCACCGCCCGTGGAGCTACCACGTGCCGCTCGAGCGGTTCCCCGTGAAGACCGAGGTGCACTCGCTCGAAGAGCCCGGTCGCATCGTGCCGATCGCGGATCTGCCCCTGGCGGACGAGGTGCCCGTCACGTTCGGCAGCGTCCGCACCGGCCGACGCAGCATCGGCTGGCGCTCCGATGCACCCGCGACCCTGTGGATGGTCGAGGCGCTCGACGGCGGCGACGCGGGACGCGAAGCCGAGCACCGCGACGCGGTGTCGCTCCTCGACGCGCCGTTCGACGGAGAGCCGCGCGAGCTCTGGCGAACGACGCTGCGTTTCGGCGGCATCACGTGGGGCGACGGCGAGCTCGCGCTGGCCGAGGAGTGGTGGTACGACACCCGCCAGCTCATGACGTGGCGGATCCGCCCCGACACGCCGTCCGCGAAGCCCGACCTCGTGTGGGACCGCAGCTACCAGGACGCGTACGCCGATCCCGGCACCCCGATCACGAAGCCGAACGCGTTCGGCCGCTTCGTGCTCCAGTCCGACGGGGGCTCCCTGCTGCTCAGCGGCCGGGGCGCCACGCCCGCCGGGCTGTACCCGTTCCTCGATCGCTTCGACCTCGCGAAGAAGGAGACGAAGCGGCTGTGGACCGCGCAGGACCCCTACTACGAGACGCTCGCCGCGGTCCTCGACGACGCGGGCACCCACCTCGTCACCCGCCGCGAGTCCCAGGCCGAGCCGCCGAACTACTTCGTCCGCAAGGGCAAGAAGGTCCGGCCCATCACGCACTTCGAAGACTGGGCTCCCCAGTTCGCGAAGGTCCAGAAAGAGCTCGTCACCTACACCCGCGAAGACGGGCTCGAGCTGTCGGCCACGATCTACACGCCTCCGGGCTGGAAGCCCGCGGACGGCCCGCTCCCCACGGTGTTCTGGGCCTATCCGCGCGAGTTCAAGTCCCGAAAGGACGCCGGCCAGGTGACCACGAGCGAGAACACGTTCTCGAGGCCCGGGGGCAGCTCGCACCTGTTCCTGCTCCTCGAGGGC
>JACKET010000025.1 GCA_020632875.1 Alphaproteobacteria bacterium | reverse complement strand
GCGCGCATGCCGACGACATCGAGGGCCTGCGGATGCGGCCGATGTCGAAGACCATCGACGACACCGACGTGAGCTTCCTGGGCGACTACGTCGCTTCGCTCCCGGTGGTCGACGACAAGATCGCCGCGACGGGCGACAGCGCGAAGGGCAAGTCGCTCTACACCACCTGCGCGGCGTGCCACGGTCCCGAAGGCGCCGGGATGGAGGCCCTGAAGGCGCCTCCCATCGCGAACCTCGAGGCCTGGTACATCGAGTCGCAGCTCACGAAGTTCCGCAAGGGCATCCGCGGCGCTCACCCGAAAGACACGACGGGTGCGCAGATGGCGCCGATGGCCAAGTCCCTCGCCGACGACCAGGCCGTGACCGACGTCGCGGCCTACATCACCACGCTCTGAAGGTCGGAACCCCCGATGGCCAAGAACTACACCGACACTGAAGTCACCAATCGAGTCTTCTGGATCACGATGATCGGATGCGTGCTGTTCTGCGGCACGGTCATCATCTTCGTCCTGTAGGCGCCGGAGAACACCCGTGATCGACTTCCTGGTCCCGCGCGGCTCGACCTTCGCCGGCGAAATCGACAATCTCTTCCTGATCATCACCGCCGTCGTGGGCTTCTGGTTCGTCCTCACGATGGGGATGTTCCTGTACATGATGGTGGCCTACCGCCGTCGCGAGGGCGTCCACGCCGAGTACATCACCGGCAAGGAACCCGAGCTGAAGCGGTGGATCACCATCCCCCACGGCATCATCATCCTCTGCGACGTCGTGCTGATCGTGGGCGCCGTGCGCGTCTGGTACATGGTCAAGCAAGACCGACCCGAGAAGGGTGACGAGGTGCGCATCGTGGCCCAGCAGTGGGCCTGGACCTTCTACCACGCCGGTCCCGACGGCGAGCTCGGCACGCCCGACGACATCGCCGTCGTCGACGAGCTGCACGTCACGGTCGACACCGTGTACCACTTCTCGCTCGAGTCGCGAGACGTGCTGCACAGCTTCTCGGTGCCCACGTTCCGCCTCAAGCAGGACGTCATCCCCGGTCGCAAGATCACCGGTTGGTTCGAGCCGACCCGCCTCGGCGAGTACGACATCCAGTGCGCCGAGATGTGCGGCATCGCCCACGGCGTCATGGGGGCGCGCCTCTTCGTCGAGACCGAAGCAGAGCACGCCGCCTGGATCGAGCGCATGACCGCCATGGCCGCCAAGTGAATCCGGGCTTCGTCGCCCCCGCGAGACTTCAAGTGATTTCCAAGAGCTTCCGCATGTCGAACCTCGAGAGGAGCCGATGAGCGCCGATCACGCAGACCACGCGCACCATCATCACGAGCCGACCTTCATCGAGAAGTACATTTTCCCGACGGACCACAAGTTCATCGCGACGCAGTACCTCGTGACGGGCCTCCTGATGGCGCTCATCGGTGGCTTCTTCGCCTACGCGTTCCGCGTCCAGCTCGCCTGGCCGGGCACCGACATCCCCGTGTTCGGGCACATGTCGCCGGCGGAGTACAACGCGGCCATCACCAACCACGGCTCCATCATGATCTTCTGGGTCGCGATGCCCGTGCTCATCGCGGCCTTCGGGAACTTCCTGATCCCGCTCATGGTCGGTGCCGACGACATGGCGTTCCCGCGCCTGAACCGGCTCTCGTACCAGGTGTTCCTGGTCAGCGCGATCATGATCATCGTGTCGCTGTTCGTGCCGGGCGGCGGCTTCGGTGGCGCCTGGACGGCGTACCCGCCCCTCTCGGCCGAAGCGACGTACAACCTCACGCCCTACGGCAGCTCGCTCTGGCTCGCGGCCGTCGCGGTCGAGTTCGTCGCCTTCCTCATCGGCGGCATCAACTTCATCGTCACGGCGATGAACGCGCGCGCCCCGGGCATGAAGTGGGACTACGTCCCGATGGTCGTCTGGATGATCTGCATCGCCAGCATCCTGTTCATGGCGTCCGTCGGCCCGCTCGTGGCCGGCGCCGTGATGCTGTTCTTCGACCAGACCCTGAACACCGGCTTCTACGACCCGAGCCGCGGTGGCGACCCCATCCTGTGGCAGCACCTGTTCTGGTTCTTCGGCCACCCCGAGGTGTACGTCGTGCTCCTGCCCGCGACGGGCATGGTGGCCGAGGTCATCACGGTCTTCTCGCGCAAGAAGCTCTTCGGCTACCAGCTGATCCTGTTCACGGCGATCGGCACCGGCGTGCTGTCCTTCTTCGTGTGGGCGCACCACCAGTTCATCGCCGGGATCGACCCGCGGATGGCGAACCTGTTCACCATCACCACAGTGCTCATCTCCATCCCGATCGCCGAGATGCTGTTCCTGTACATCGCGACCCTCTACAAGGGCTCCATCGAGTACACGACGCCCATGCTGTGGGCGCTGGGCTTCATCTTCTGCTTCCTGATCGGCGGCGTCACCGGCATCCCGCTCGGCGCTTCGGGCTCCGACATCTACCTGCACGACAGCTACTTCGTCATCGCGCACTTCCACTACACGTTCTTCCCGATCGCCTTCATCGGGTCGTTCACGGGCATCACGTACTGGTTCCCGAAGTGGTTCGGCCGGATGATGAACGAGACCATCGGCAAGATTCACTTCTGGATCACGTTCATCGCGTTCAACGGGATCTTCCTCCCGCTGTTCGTGCTCGGTCTCGCGGGTCAGCACCGCCGGATCTACAACTACGAGCACTTCCCCGACCTCAGCACGCCCGACCTGCAGATGCTGCGCGTCATGGCGACCACGTCGCTGCTCATCCTGCTCGCCGCCCAGGTGCTGTTCATCTTCAACTTCTTCTGGAGCATGTGGTTCGGCGAGAAGGCCTCGGCGAACCCGTGGAAGGCGAACACGCTCGAGTGGACCGTCCCGTCTCCGCCGCCGCACGGCAACTTCTCGGAGTTCCCCACGGTCTACCGTGGCCCCTACGAGTACAGCGCGCCGGGTCGCGACACCGACTTCTGGCCCCAACACGAACCGTCCTGACCGAGGCCGCAGACCATGGCATTCAAGCCCATCGCCAACACGCGCTCAGCCACCGGCGTCTCGACCGGCAAGCTGGCCCTGTACTGGCTCCTGTGCTCCGAGATCGTCATCTTCGGCGGCGTGCTCGCCGGCTACCTGATGCACCGCCTGGCTCACCCCGAGTGGGCGTACCAGTCGATGCACACGAACACGCTCGCGGGCGGCATCAACACCTTCGTGCTGCTCACCTCCAGCCTCTTCGCGGTGCTCGCGCATGACGCGGCCGAGATGAAGGACGGCAAGAAGGCGGCGCAGTGGCTGCTCGCGACGGTCGCCGGAGGGGGCGTGTTCCTCTGCATCAAGGCCGTCGAGTGGAGCAACGAGATCGCCCACGGCTACACGATCACCTCGAGCGTGTTCTGGTCGTTCTACTACACGGCCGCTGGAGTCCACGCGTCGCACGTCATCGGCGGCTGCATCGTGATGCTCTTCATCGCCAAGGACGCATGGCAGGGGAAGGAGCTGCATCGGGTCGAGTTCATCGGCCTGTACTGGCACTTCGTCGACATCGTCTGGATCTTCCTCTTCCCGCTCCTCTACATCGCGAAGTAGGCACGATGTCCGAGAACACCGCTCATCACGAATCCCACGAGTACCACTCCCACGCCAAGCAGTACGTGCGGATCTGGGGCATCCTCCTCACGCTGCTGATCGTCAGCATCCTCGGCCCGATGCTCGAGATCCCGATCCTCACGCTCATCACGGCGTTCGGCATCGCGCTCGTCAAGGCGAGCCTGGTCGTGAAGTACTTCATGCACCTCGACCACGAGCCGAAGTTCATCTGGTACATCCTGTCGGTCTCGCTCGCGTTCATGTGCCTGTTCTTCTTCGCCGTCGCGCCCGACGTGAAGAACCACACCGGCACCAACTGGACCAACATCGCCGCCATCGCCGAGATCGAGCGCGGCGAGGCGTACGGCGACCCGGCTGCACACCACGGCGACCACGGTGGAGAGCATGGCGGAGAGCACGGAACGCCCGAAGAGCACGGCACCGAGAACCACGGCGGAGCGCACGAAGGGGGCCACTGACATGGCACAGGACCTGACCTCTGCAGCCCCGGGATACCGGCATCGGCGTCGCCAGCCGGTCCTCCCGGACGCGGTCCTCGGAATGGCGTTCTTCATCGTCGCCGAGGCCATGCTCTTCTTCGGGTTCGTCAGCGGCCACGTCATCGTCGAGGCCAACGCCATGGGCGGCTGGCCGCCTCCCGGTCAGCCCCGCCTGCCCGTCGCGTCCACCGCGGTGAACACGCTGTTCCTGCTGGCCTCGGGCGCTATCCTGTTCTACGCGGGCCGTCGGTTCCGCGAGTCCGCCGATGCGGCACGTCGGCCGTTCGTGCTGTCGGTGGCCCTCGGCGCGCTGTTCGTGCTGCTGCAGGGCTACGAGTGGCAGGGCCTCATCCGCGAGGGCCTCACGCTCTCGTCGAGCAGCTACGGCAGCTTCTTCTACATGATCGTCGGCACGCACGCGCTCCACGCGGTCGGCGCCATCGGCTGGCTGTTCGTGCTGCTGTTCCGGCTCCAGAAGGGCTGGCTCACCGAAGAGTCGTTCCAGGCGGGCCGGATGCTCTGGTACTTCGTCGTCCTCATCTGGCCGATGCTGTACTGGCAGGTGTACCTGTGAGGCGCGGCGTCGCGATGGCCGTGCTGCTGCTGTGGAGCGCGCCCGTGTGGGCCTGCCCGGTGTGCGGCGGCGCGGGTCCCAACCAGCAGGCGTTCGTCGACACGATGGTCTTCATGTCGCTGTCGCCGCTCATCATGCTCGGCGCCATCGTGGGCTTCGTCGTGTACAAGGTGCGCACGATGCCCGAAGAGCTGCCGGTGTCGGTTCCGGTGCCCGTGAGCGACCGCGTGCCCGAGGGCGAGCCTCAGGTCTGAGACGAAGCGGTCGCCTGCGGAAGCCTCGCGCGGCGCCAGCCGACGATGCCCCAGATGACCGCCATGATCCCGGCGAAGCTGAACCACTGCACGGCGTACTCGAGGTGGTGGAACGTCTTCTGCTCGATGACGTAGCCCGGCGCGGGCAGGCGGTTGGTCTTGCGCGCCTCGGCGTCGGGGAGCTCGGGGCCCTCGATGACCGCTACCGCCGGATTCACGCCGGGGATGTCGCGGACGAGGCTCGACCACGGGATGCGGACGCCGCGGCTCAGCACGCCGAGGAAGGCCTCGCGCTCGAGGGGCCACAGCGGGAGCCCCGTGCGCACGTCCTGCACGGGCTGCACGTCGGGCGGGCCCTCGATGGTGTGGAGGATGCCCTCGACCGCGCGTGGAGCGGTGTCTTGTGTGCGGTAGGGCGCCCAGTCGTCGGCGGGGATCCAGCCCCGCTGGACGAGGACGCTACCCCCCGTGTCGAGGTCGAGCACCGCGATGACCGCGTACCCGTTGCGGCCGAACGGGATGCCACCCGAGACCACGGCGGCTTCGGGACGGTAGTGGCCGGACAGCCGTACCCGGCGGAACCCGTCGCTCGGGGCCCCGTCGAGGGAGTCGAGCGGTGCGAGCGCGTGCTGGTCGCGGCGCTCCTGGAGCATCGTCTCTTTCGACTCGTACCGGGAGAGCTGCCAGAAGCCGAGCCGGATGGTGAGGCCCATGCCCACCAGCACCGTCACGGTCGAGATCGCGGAAGGCCGGAACCCCACGGCGAGGTCAGCTCACCCCGAGCAGCGCCACGTCCACGAACATCACGAGGAACAGCAGCGACAGGTACACGATGGAGTGCTTGAACACCTTGTAGTCGTACTTCGGGCTCTGCAGCTGCATCGACCGCACGACCACGGCCGTGAAGTAGACCGCGAGGCCCACGGCCGCGACGCCGTAGAGCGCGCTGAGGTAGCCGAGCGCCCACGGTGCGAGGGTGACGGGCACCAGCAGCAGGGTGTAGCCGAGGCTGCGCCACCGCGTGGGCTGGTCGCCGACGACCGACGGCATCATCGGGAAGCCGGCCGCCTCGTACTCGCGCTTGCGGAAGATGGCGATGGCCCAGACGTGGGGCGGGGTCCACAGGAAGATGATGAGGAACAGGATCCACGCGCCGAGGCTCACCGAGCCATCCATCGCGGCGCTGGCGATGAGCGGGGCCGTACTGCCGGCCGCCCCGCCGATCACGATGTTCTGCGGCGTGCGGGGCTTCAGGTAGAGCGTGTAGACCGCCACGTAGAACACGATGGTCGCGAGCGCGATGAGCATCGGCCACACGCCGCCCACGGCGTACAGGATGACGCTCGAGCCGAGCGTCAGCAGCACGCCGTACGCGAACACGGCGCGGGGCGCGACGCTGGCAGCGGGCAGGGGACGCCGGCGGGTGCGGGCCATCCGCGCGTCGGCGTCGCGCTCGACGAGCGCGTTGAAGGCGCTGGACGCACCCCCCGCGAAGGCCGTGCCGAGCAGCACCCAGAAGGCCTCGGAGAGCGACGGCCAGGCGGTCTTGCCGAGCAGCAGGGCGGGGAGCGCGGTGAACACGACCAGGGCCATGACACGCGGCCGCGTGATGTCGACGTAGAGCCGAACGGAATCGCGCCAGGAGGCGGTCGCTTCGAGGCGCTCGGCGACCGGTGCGCTGGTCTGGCTCATCGGGCCTCCGCCGGCTGCAGGGCCGGGTGGGAAAGGGGAGCGCGGAAGGCGCGCCAGTTCAGCCACGTGGTGGCGAGCACGAGCCACGCCGCCACGCCCGTGTGCGCGAGGGTGACCTCGACCGGCAGGCGGGTGAGCACGTTCGCGACGCCGAGCCCGATCTGCACCAGCACGAGGGCGAGGATCAGGGCGGTCGGAGCGCGGAGCCGGCGGTGACCCACCGAGGTGGTGAACGCGGCGAGTGCCACGCCGGCGAGCGCGTAGCCCACGAGGCGGTGCGAGAGCTGCAGCCCGACGAGCCCCTCGAACGTGGGGAACCAGACGCCCCCTGCGCACGACGGCCAGCTCGGGCAGACGAGCCCCGCGTAGCTGCTGCTGACGAGGCCGCCGAGCGCGAGCTGCACGGGCAGGAGCATCGCCATGCCAGCGGCCGCGACGCGCTGCACGAGCGACACGGGCTCGAGGGCGGGCCAGCCGTCTTCTTCGGCGCGAAGGCCGAGCGCGACGAGGAGCACGGACAGGCAGAAGGTGTTGCCGGCCAGCAGGTGGCTCGTGACGGTCCACTCGGCGAGGAGCTCGAGCACGGTGAGCCCGCCGAGCACGATCTGCACGCCCAGCACGAAGAGACCGAAGCCCCACATCGCCTGGAGCGAGCCGCTGACGCCGCGGCGCCACATCAGGCCGCCGAGCGCGAGGAACCACAGGCTGACGACGCCGGCCACGACGCGGTGGCCGAACTCGAACGCGACGCCGAAGTCGATCGCGGGGACGACCTGCCCGAAGCACAGCGGCCAGTCGGGGCAGGCGAGCCCGGCACCGTGCACCCGTACGGACGCGCCGAACACCAGCAGGCCCCAGGTCGTGGCGACCAGGGCGAACGCGAGCGTGGACAGTCGGTTGGAGCGCACGGAGCCTCCCTCCCGGACGTGGGTCGCCCGGTCTGCCCACCTAGCCCGGCGAGGCGCCGGAGCAACGCAACCGGTGGTTGCTCCGCCCGCCCGCCATCCGCCGCTGCCTACTCGGCGCGGAACTCGCCGGCGGGCCCCTCGAAGCGGAGTAACCGGCCGTCGGCCGCGAACCAGTAGTGGAAGCTCGGCCCGAGCGCGCGCAGCATCCCGGTCAGCTGCACGAGCACGTGCCCGCAGGCCTGCGCGCCGCACTGGTCGGGACCGACGAGCTGGCTGTCGAACCGGTAGACCTTGCCGCTCGCCGTGTCGACGGCCTTGAAGACCTGCGCCGGACGCCCGTCGGCGTAGGCCTGACCGAGCCGGACGTCGAGCGTGTCGCCGTCCCAGATGCCGGGGGTCTCGATCACCACCGTGCGGCCGCCGGGGAACGTGACCGTCGCGCCCTGCGCGGTGTAGTCGACCACCGTGGTCTGCCCGTCGACCGTGCGCTCGGTGTGGCGGGGCGAGAGGTCGGCCGCGGCCTCGTGCACGACGCGCCACTTCGGCGAGCGCCCCTCGACGTGGACGCCGCCGTCGCGTGCTTCGATCTCCCACACCAGCTCTCCGCTGGCGCCCTTCAGGTGGGACGACGGCGGGGCGGCCAGGGCCGCGAGAATCATCGCCAACATCGGTCCTCCTCAGGTGATCATAGGCACCTGCAACGGAGCTCGTGTGACCCGGATCCTCCCGCTCTTCCTCCTCGCATGCCGGCCGTACGGCCCCGATACGCCGCTGGTCGCGCTCGACGACGTCGACCGCGCCGCCCTCTGCGAAGACGCCTATGGCGTGAGCGAAGCGGTGCTCGCCGACTGCGGGCTCGTCATCCCGGTGCGCGTCGAGCCCCTGGCCCACGAGACGTGCGCCGCCACGTGGTTCCCCGCGGACGCGTGCGAGGTCACCGTCGAGCAGTGGGAGGCGTGCCAGACGTCGATCGCCGCCGATGCCTGCACCCTGCAGGTGGGCTCCGATGCGTGTGCGCCCCTCGAGGCGTGCGGCCTGCACCTGTGGAGCGCGGCACTCGGCCTCGACGGCGGGCTCGCGCTGGAGTCGATGCAGGAGAGCGACATCCTCGCGGTCTGCGCGGTCACGAACGACTACGAGGCCTTCAGCATCGAGTGCGAAGACGGGCCCATCGCCTTCGAGCCCATCCCCGACGCCTGCGCGGGGTTCGGGTTCGGCGGCTGCGGCACGCTCGGCCAGATCATCGACTGCCAGCTCGACATCCTGAACGCCGGCGAAGACCTGTGCGAGCAGACGCCGGCGTCGTGCCTGTTCACCGACTGCGGGCAGGGATAGTCCGGCACGCGCATTGCACTGGCGCCGGTCGGAGGTCCCGATGTCCCTGCTCTCGTTGTTCGGTGGAGGCGCCGCCCGCGTGTCGGGCGAAGAAGCCCAGGGGATGGTGGAGGAAGGCGCCGTCCTGCTCGATGTGCGCACCCCGTCCGAGTTCGATTCCGGCCACCTGAAGGGCGCGCGGAACATCCCCGTGCACGCGCTCCAGTCGCGGGTCGGCGAGCTCGACCGGAACAAGGCTGTGGTGGTGTACTGCCGCTCCGGGGCGCGCAGCGCGTCGGCGGTGCGCATCCTGAAGGGCGCCGGCTTCGAGAAGGCCGTCGATCTCGGCCCGATGACGGCCTGGTCGTCGAAGGCGGGCGCCGGGCCCGAGCTCGGGGCCCTCGCCATCCCGCTCATGCTGTCCCTCACGCTCGGTCTGGCGCCGCTGACGCCCGAGCCCCACATCGTCGGCAAGATCCGCTGGGTGGCCGGCGGGGCCGTCGGCATGGGCGCGATGGACTGGTTCGACCTCGTGATGCACGGCGCGCCGCTCGTGTGGTTCGCGGTCACGCTCGTTCGGGTCGTGCTCGCGCGGTTCGGCTCGGCGCCGCAGCCGCGTCAGAAGGGTTCGGCGAGCTGAATCACACTGAATCGATTCGAGACGCTCTGCGCCCGCTCCGGGCGAGTGGCGCCGCCGCCGGATAGGCTGCGGCGACGGCGCTGGAGCCGGGGGAGGCGTCTGTGCTCGTGCTGGCCGGACTGATCGGGTGCCCGGGCCCCCCGTCCACACCGCCCGTGCCGACGCCCGAACCCGAGGAGACCGGTGACACGGCGGTGCCCGTCGCGACGGCCGACACGGGCGAGGCGCTGGTGGAGCCGCACTCCGTCGAGGTCCGCGACCTCGCGTCGTCGGGGCGCACGGGGTTCACCGTGTCGATCGCCGCGGCAGACGACGAGATCTGGATCGCCGTGGAGCACGCGACCTGGGCGCTCGGCCGCGCCGACGTCGACCTGATCCGGTGGGACGGGACCGCGTTGGCCGCGAAGGTCGTGAGCGAATCGCGCCTCACACCGCTCACCGGCCACTACCCGGCCATCCTCGTGGACGACGGCGACGCGACGGTGCAGGTCGTCGCGAAGCAGAACGTGCTCCAGACGCGTCCCCAGCTCGAGCTGATCACCCAGTCGCGCACCGACCTGGCCGCGCCGGTCTCGCGTGTGCGGGTCGACCCGCCGGGGCTCGGGCTGCGCTTCGGTCGCGCGCACGTCGACCGCGACCCCGTGCTCGCCACCGACCACCTGTGCGTCACCGCGTACGACGACGAGCCCGAGCAGGACGTCTTCGTGAAGACCCGCGCGGGCGCCGAGGCCTGGAACACGCGGCCACTCGAGGCCGTCGCCGACGCCGCGGGCGTGCAGGACCACTGCGACTTCGGGTTCGGATCCGACGGGCGGCGCTTGTCGGTGTGGCACTCGGAGCCCGACGGGGACGCGATCCAGGCGCGCATGGACCGGCTCGGTCCGGACGGCTGGGAGGTCGGGCGTCCGTTCGACCTCGGGTTCCCGCCGGGCCACGAGGGCGCCAACTTCCCGGCGGTGGCGGTGGAGGGCGACCACTACGCCGTGGCCGCGGCGAGCTCCACCAACCGCGACGAGCTGCTGCTCTGGGAGTGCACGGGCGAGTGCCTCGACGAGGAGCCGTGGCGTGCGAGCGTGATCGACCCGCCCGGCCCGCGGCATCGCCAGCCGAAGCTCGTCCTCGTCGACGGGAACGCCTTCCTGATGTGGGAGACCGAGGACGACCCGGGCCCGTGGGTGTACTTCGGCGCACGCTGCGAGGGGTCGGGGACGTGGGACGTGCACGGCCCGGTCGAGCGCCCTCCCGGCTACACCGACGGGGCCGAGGTCTTCGGGAGCATCCCGGGAGCCGCGGCGCGCACCTTCCTCCACCGCGACGGCGTGCTCCACGCCGCCCTGCTCGTGCAGCCCGACGGGTCCGCGCGGTGGAACGCGGCGTGGTGGAGCGCGTCGGTACGGGCGTTCTGCCCGTAGGTGCCTCAGGCGACCCGGTGCAGCGGCGTCTTTCGCGGGTCGCGGAGCGCCTGGTCGACGCGGGCCTTGTCTTCGACCAGCGGCCAGAGCGGCTGCTCGACCGCGGAGAGCCGGGCCATCGCGGCGATCAGACGGGCGTCCCACACGGGGCCCATCTCCATCGCGTCGCTGCGCTTCACGAGGCCGCGGCAGGTCGGCGCCCCGCACTGACAGGGCAGCTCGGACGCATAGCCGAAGGTGGCGTAGTCGTCGGTGAGCTCTTCGCCCGGCTCGATGTCGCGCACGGCGATCTCGAACTCGAAGCCGCCGCCGAGGCAGTTCGCCTCGCACGAGTGGTTCACGTAGCGGGCGTGGTCCCAGCACAGGATGAGGTCGCCGCGCTCGACCTCCCAGAAGGTGTAGTGGCGCAGCGCGTCGCGGAAGAGCGGCCCGAGGCTGCGCGCCTGGTCGCGGGGGATTCGCTGATCGAGCGGGTCGCGTACCCAGACGATGGTTCCCTTGGGGATCGGGCGCGTCGCGACCACGCCGAATCCGATGGGCTCGCCGATGTGGGCCAGCCGCGTGTGGGGATGGATCATGACGTTCGTCGATCTCCTGAGGCGGATGCCTCATTCCCTCCGTACACCGGTGGATATCGACCGGATACAATTTCTTCGGGAGTGGGCCTGGAACGCCGCGACCCGCGGGGTCGAGCTCGCCGGTGACCCGGGTGCGCCGGGCGCTATCGGCGAACGCGTCTCGCCGCGGGCGCTGAGCGGCTATACCGGGCCGCGGAGGTCGCATGCGTCTCACGTTCGCGCTGCTGCTCGCGCTCGGGTGCAAGGGTCGGGTCGAAGACACCGACACCGTGCCCGACGGCGACGCGGACACCGACACCGACGCCGACTCGGACTCCGATTCCGACGCGGACACGGATTCCGATGCAGACACGGATTCCGACGCGGACAGCGACGCCGACACCGACACGGACGCCGACACCGACACGGACGCCGACACCGACACCGACACCGATTCCGACTCGGACACCGATACGGACGCCGACACCGATTCCGATGCGGACACGGCCGCCGACACGGCCGCCCCCGCGGACACCGCGTCCGACACGGGCTCTCCGGGCGACACGGCCGTCCCGCCCCCCGCAGTGACGGCCTGGTTCGGCGGCGGGTCGGCGCACTGGAACGACTACGTCGTGTCGGATGGCGCCACGCCGTTCGACGCGTCCGGGGCGGCGTGCGCGGGCACCGAGCCGGGGTTCTACAGCGCGTGCCTCCACGCCGGCGAGTGGCTCGCGATGCCCGTCCCGGGTGCGACGGCCTGCGCGGGCCTCACGGCGACCGACGATCTCGACGCCTTCCAGTGGTCCTGCGTCGACGATGGCGGCATCCGCTTCGTCTCGACGGGCCTGAAGGAGGGCAGGGGCCTCGCCGACCTGCTCGACTTCGCCGCCCTCGCGTGGCGCGACAACCGCCTGGTCGTCGAAGACGGCACGGGCGTGGTCGCGAGCTCCGAGCCGGGGCCGTGGCACGACAACCCCGTCCAGGTCGTGACGAATGTCTCGGTGCTGAACACGGCCGGCACGGTCTACGTCATCCCGTCGGACACCGCCGCGTCACCGCTGATCACCGCCGACCGCGTGGCGCTGGTCACGGGGCCGGGGGCCCGGATGCTCGGTGGCGTGTCGAACCTCACGCCCAACCAGGGCCGGCGGTTCCTGTGGCTCGAAGGCGACTTCGACAGCACGAACAGCTTCGTGATCCGCCTGTACGACACGCGGTTCTCGGTGGTGCGCAACGTGCGCGGCGACGGCAGCCTGAGGCTCGTCGGGTCGAGCGCCAACCGCGTCCAGGGCGCGCGATTCTCGACCACCAACGACCCCGTGGAGGTCGACCCGAACTCGCACCACAACCTGTTCGAGGGCCTGGCCGTGTTCCAGGGCCACGCCTCGGGCCTCCGCCTGAACGGCGACGACAACGTGCTGGCGTCGGTGGTCGTGGGGAACAGCAACGTCGGCATCTACGTGCTCGGCGGCCACTCGAACGCCCTGCTGGGCGCCACGTCCAACGCGAGCGGCTCGCACTCGCTCTGGCTGAACGACGCCGACGACACGACCGTGCTCGCGTACGCCTCCATCAACGGCTTCCGCGGCGTGACGGTCGACGACACGCTCGGGGTGCGGCTCCACGACGCCATCCTCACGGATCAGTGGCTGGGCACGGGCGTCGCGGGCATCGGAGCCTCGCGCAGCGCCAACAGCGCGGTCACCCTGTCGGGCCGATTCCAGACCGGCGGGCTCGATGCGCTCTGCGTGGTGGGCGTCACGCCGACCGCGTGCAGCGCGTTCTCCGATACGCCCGGGGTCGTCGAATCGACCGGTGTGACGCTCGCGACGAGCTTCGTGGGCGCCGTGGCGGACGCAGCGAACCCGGACGACGACGCGACAGGGCTCGCGACGTACAGCCTCGCGAACGAGCGCATCCTGTGGGACACGGCGTGGCGGGGATGGGGCCGCGCCGCACCGCTGCCCGACAACGCGCTGCGCGGCGACTGCGACCTCACCAACCCGTCGTGCCAGGTGTGGGACTGGGCGCTGCGCGAGACCGACGCCGTGGCGCGCGGCCTGCTCGAGGTGCCCGTGAATGCCGACGCGGTCGTGGTCCCGCACCGCTGGACCGCGGATCAGGCCGCCTGCGCGAGCCTCCAGGGCGCCATGTGGACCGCGAGCGGCTGCCGCTCGATGCTGCTCGTCCATGCCCGCGAGATCGGCCAGGACGGCGTGGGCAACGACAACCTGCTCTGCGAGGCGGGCGAGCGCTGCGTCCACCTGCCCAACGTGGGCGGGTACCAGGGGCACGGCGGGCTCCAGTCCCTCGGCCCGGCCGGCCCCGCAGGGGACGTCGCGCTCTACGGCCCCGTCTCCAACGGATTCTGACCCGGAGGTCCCATGCACGTCCGACTCCTCCTCACGCCCCTGCTCGCGCTGGCTCCCTCGGCGGCCCTCGCACAGGTGACCTTCTCGAACGGCAGCAGTGACCTCGTCAATGGGGCGCTCACGTCGGGCGTGGCCATCGGCGTCACGGACATGAACGCCGACGGGCGCGACGACATCGTCCGCTTCGACGACGCGACCGACCTCGAGATCGAATTCCAGCAGCCCGGCGGCTCGTTCGTCCGGTACGTCCACGGCACCACGTCGAACATGCACCAGTGGAGCGTGGCCATCGCGGACGTCGACGGGAACGGCTTCCCGGACATCTTCACGGGTGGCTCCTACAACAACGTCCGGCTGCTCTCGGCCAACGGGCTCGGCACCGCCTGGTTCTCGGACGTGATCCCGGGCCCGTCCGGCGGCGTGTTCACGCAGTGCTCCAGCTTCGTCGACATCGACGTCGACGGGGACGTCGACCTGTTCGTCTGCCACGACGACGGCATCTCCGCCCCGTTCTCGAACGACGGGACCGGCGTGCTCACCTACGACCCCGGCCTCATCGTCGCGGCCACCACCGTCCCGTCCGACAACAGCGGCAACTACGGGATCGTGTGGACCGACTACGACAACGACGGCGACCTCGACATGTACCTGTCGAAGTGCCGGCTCAACGTCGTCGATCCGATGGACGGTCGCCGGCTGAACCTGCTCTTCCAGAACGACGGCGCCGGCAACTACACCGACGTGGCCGAGGCCGCGGGGCTCCGTCCCCAGGGGCAGAGCTGGTCGACGGACTTCGCGGACATCGATCTCGACGGCGACCTCGACGCGTTCGTCATCAACCACGACATCCCGAGCCGGCTGTACCTGAACAACGGCAACGGCACCTTCACCGACGCCACCGCCGGGTCGGGCATCTCGGCCATCGACCTCGTCGGGGGCATCCAGGTCGTCTTCGAGGACTTCGACAACGACACCTTCGTCGACCTGTTGCTGACCGCCAACGCCGGGAACCACTTCCTGTACTTCAACGACGGCGACGGCACCTTCACCGAGGCCTCCAACCCGTTCCCGACGGGCGGGAACACCATCCACAGCGCCGCGGTGGGCGATCTCGACGACAACGGGTTCCCCGACCTCCTCGCGGGCTTCGCCAACGGCTACAACAACCCGTCCAGCACGCCCGATCGGCTGATCCTGAACGACGGGAACACGAACCACTGGCTGAAGGTCCGCCTCGAGGGGCCGCCCGAGAACCGCAGCGCCATCGGTGCGCGTGTGGAGATCGACGGCGTCTGGGGCACGCAGATCCGCGAGGTGCGGGGAGGCGAGGGGTACGGCGTGACCCACAGCCACATCCAGCACTTCGGGCTCGGCGCCACCACCGCCATCACGACGCTCCGCGTGCGGTGGCCCGACGGCACCGTCACGACCGTCCCCGCTCCCGCGGCGGACGGCACCCTGACCGTGGCATTCGGCGGCGGGCAGGACACCGGCGGCGACGCGGACACGGACACGGATGCCGATGCGGACACCGATGCGGACGCGGACACCGACAGCGACGCGGACTCCGATGCAGACGCCGACACCGATGCGGACAGCGATGCCGACGCGGACAGCGACGCCGACACGGACTCCGACGCCGATACGGACTCCGACGCGGACACGGACTCCGACGCGGACACCGACACCGACGTGGACACGGATACCGACGACAAGGGCTGCGGATGCGCCGCTCCCGGTGGAGCGTCCGGGCTGACGGGTCTGCTGCTCGTGGGGCTGGCCGCCCGCCGGAGGCACGCGCCGGGGCGCTGACGTATGCTGCGGCCCGAGGT
Organism: Alphaproteobacteria bacterium; assembly: GCA_020632875.1. Lineage (GTDB taxonomy): Bacteria > Myxococcota_A > UBA796 > UBA796 > JACKEQ01. The sequence goes on along the minus strand of JACKET010000025.1, from coordinate 51,857 downwards.
GCATTCTGGTCGAAGGGCTCTGGTTGATGGGCGTCGGGATGACGGCCGTGTTCGGCTTCCTGACGTTGATGGTCGCGACGATGCACGCGTCGGCGGCGTTCTTCGAGCGCTACGGCGCGTACTTCGAAGAGCCCGTACCGCCGCGCAAGGCCGCCGCGCCGGGCCCTGCGCCCGAGATCGCCGTGATCCTGGCGGCCCTCGAAGCACACCGGAAGGGGGGCTGATCCCGTGGCGATGAAGCGCGTATCCGTCATGAACACCGCGTTCCGCGACGGTTTCCAGTCGGTCTTCGGGGCCCGCGTGGCCACCGCCGACTTCCTGCCCGCCGTCGAAGCGGCCCGCGACGCCGGGTTCACGCACTTCGAGGCCGGCGGAGGCGCCCGGTACCAGGCGCTCTACCTGTACTGCGGCGAAGACGCGTTCGACATGATGGACGCGTTCCGCACGGCGGCCGGGCCCGACGCCAACCTGCAGACCCTCGCGCGCGGGGTGAACGTCGTCGGGCTCGACTCCCAGAGCTCCGACATGATCGACCTGCACGCGAAGCTCTTCAAGAAGCACGGCATCACGACGATCCGGAACTTCGACGCGCTCAACGACGTGCGCAACCTCTCGTACAGCGGGCGCTGCATCGCCGAAGCCGGCCTCCAGCACGAGGTGGTCGTCGCGCTGATGGCGCTGCCGCCGGGGGCCGAGGGCACGTACCGGGCGCCCGACGGCACCGAGGTGCAGGCCCACTCGCCCGAGTTCTATACGGCCATCCTGCGCCAGATCCTCGACGACGGCGTGCCGTTCCACTCGGTCTGCTACAAGGATGCGTCCGGAACCGCCACGCCCGCCGTGGTCTACGAGGCCATCAAGCAGGCCCGGGCGCTGCTCGGTCCCGACGTCCATCTGCGCGTGCACACGCACGAGACCGCGGGCATCTCGGTGGCCACCTACCGCGCGGCCCTCGAGGCGGGCGCCGACGGCATCGACCTCGCGATGGCACCGTGCTCCGGGGGCACCTCGCAGGTCGACGTGCTCACGATGTGGCACGCCCTGCGCGGCTCCGAGTTCGACCTCGGGCTCGACTACCGCAAGGTGCTCGAGGCCGAGAACGTCTTCAAGGAGTGCATGAAGGACTACTTCATCCCGCCCGAGGCCACGGCCGTCGAGCCGCTCATCCCCATCTCGCCCATGCCGGGCGGCGCGCTCACGGCGAACACCCAGATGATGCGCGACAACGGCATGCTCGACCGGTACCCCGAGGTGCTGGCGGCCATGTCCGAGGTCGTGAAGCGCGGCGGGTTCGGCACGTCGGTCACGCCGGTGTCGCAGTTCTACTTCCAGCAGGCCTTCAACAACGTCATCTTCGGGCCCTGGAAGCGCATCGCCGACGGCTACGGGAAGATGGTGCTCGGGTACTTCGGGCGCACGCCCGTCCCCGCCGACCCCGAGATCGTGGCGCTCGCCGCCGAGCAGCTCGGCCTCGAGCCCACCACCGAGAACCCGCGCGACATCGACGACCGCGACCCGAAGAAGGGCGCGGCCCCGGCGAAGGCGAAGCTCGCGGCCGCGGGCCTGACGGCGACCGACGAGAACGTGTTCATCGCGTCTGCGCTGGGCGACAAGGGCATCGCGTTCCTGAAGGGCGATCGACCCATCGGCATCCGCAAGAACGAGCCCCCGAAGCCCGTCGCGAAGCCCGCGGCGACGAACGCCTGGTCCGTGACCGTCTCGGGCCGCAGCTACGCCGTCGAGCTCGACGGGGGCGTCGCGATCATCGATGGCGTCCGCTACGAGTTCGCCGTCGCGGAGGGCGCGGCGCCGGGCGCTGCGAAGGCCGCTCCGGTCGGTCCGCGCACCGAGGTGGCCGCCGAGATGCCCGGCAAGATCCTCCGCCTCGAGGTGAAGCCCGGCGACGCCGTGACGGCCGGCCAGACGCTCCTCGTCATGGAGGCCCTGAAGATGGAGATCGCCGTGAGCTCGCCAGCCGCGGGCAAGGTCGTCGAGATCCCCGCCGAGCCCGGCGCGCAGGTCGGCTCCGGCGACGTGCTGGTGGTGCTTTCCTGATGGAGGGCTTCGTCCGGCTCTGGCACGACACCGGCATCGCGCAGGCCACGTGGGGCCACGCGCTCATGGCCGCCGTTTGCTTCGCGCTCCTGTGGCTCGCCATCAAGAAGGGCTTCGAGCCCCTGCTGCTCGTGCCGATCGGGTTCGGCGGGCTGCTCGCCAACGTGCCGGGCGCCGGGATCTCCGAGCCCGACGGGTTCCTCGGCATCATCTACGCGGCGGGCGTGGCGAACGGGCTGTTCCCGCTGCTGATCTTCATGGGCGTCGGGGCGCTCACGGACTTCGGGCCGCTGCTCGCCAATCCACGCACGGCGCTGCTCGGAGCGGCCGCCCAGTTCGGCATCTTCGCGACGCTCATCGGTGCGGTGGCCCTGTCCGACATGACGCCGTGGATCGACTTCTCGATGCAGGACGCCGGGGCCATCGGGATCATCGGGGGCGCCGACGGGCCCACGGCCATCTTCCTCGCGACGCGCCTCGCGCCCGATCTGCTCGGCGCGATCGCCGTGGCCGCCTACTCGTACATGGCGCTGGTCCCACTCATCCAGCCGCCCATCATGCGGGCGCTCACGACGGAGGACGAGCGCCGCATCGTGATGAAGCAGCTCCGCCCGGTGCGTCGGGTCGAGAAGATCGTGTTCCCGCTGGTCGTGTTCGTGCTGTGCGCGCTGCTGCTCCCGAGCGCGACGCCCCTCATCGGCGCGCTGATGTTCGGGAACCTGCTCTCGGAGTCCGGTGTGGTCGACAGGCTCGCCGGTGCCGCGAAGAACGAGCTCATCAACATCGTGACGATCCTGCTCGGGCTCGCGGTCGGCTCGAAGCTGTCGGCCGAGAAGTTCCTGCATCCCGAGACGCTCGGCATCCTGGCGCTCGGCCTCGTCGCGTTCTGCATCGGCACCGCCGCGGGCGTGCTGCTCGCGAAGCTCATGAACCTCGTCAGCCGCGACCCGATCAACCCGCTGATCGGCGCGGCGGGCGTGTCGGCGGTCCCGATGGCGGCGCGGGTCGTGAACCGCGTGGGTCAGGAGGCCAATCCCTCGAACCTCCTGCTGATGCACGCGATGGGCCCGAATGTCGCCGGCGTCATCGGCAGCGCGGTGGCCGCCGGCGTCCTGCTCGCCCTGCTCGGGTAGCCGCGCCGCCTCACTCGCCCGTGGGCGTGGGCGGGAGCGCGACGAGGTAGGCGTACATCGCCCGCAGCTCGGTGTCGGTCATGTTGTTCGCGAACGGGATGAGCTCCGACATCGGCACCTGCAGCGTGCGCCCGTCGGGCCGGACCGCGGTCTTCAGCGCCTTCTCGAAGTCCTCGAACGACCAGCCTGCGATGCCGCTCTCGTGGGGCGTGAGGTTGGCCGCGGGAGGCCAGTCGGGCGGGCCGAAAGGCATCGGACCGCCGTTCAGGCCCTCGCGGTGGCAACCGGTGCAGACGTTGATGATGTGCGTGCCGTACGCGGCGTCGGGCGTGGGCACCGGGGGCTCGGCCTCGTGCGCTGCCATGTGGTCCTTCACGCGTTCGACGTCGGGGACGAGCTGACCTGTCGCGACCAGCATCGTGCCGATGGGCCCCCACGTGCGGACCGTCTCGCCGCCCTCTTTCGCGGGGAGGGAGCCGATGAAGGCGGCCATGTCGGACAGCTCGCGGTCGGTGAGCCGCTTGAAGTCGAGGACGGGCATCATGGAGGTCTTGCCGTTCGGGAGGATTCCGTGGCGGACGGCGCGGTCCCAGTCGGCGGGCCGGTAGCTCGCCGTCTTCCCGCCCTTCGTGAGGTTGGGGCCGAAGATCTGGCCGATCGCGCCGTCGTCGATCATCGAGCCGCCGCCGAAGTCCGCGCCGTGGCAGGCCGTGCAGGCGTAGATGGACGTGACGTAGTGCTGGCCGCGCGCCACGGCGCGCTCCATGGCGATGGCGTCGAGATCGACGCCCTCGAGCGGGTCGACCGGCTCTCCGTCCGACGGCTCGGGCATCTCCGCCGTGCGTTCGTCGCGGAGCGCCTGCTTCTCGGCCTCGGTGAGCGGGAAGGGGATGGGGAAGTCGACCTCGTGGCTCTCCCAGTCCTTGTCGAACACGGCGGTGACGGCGCTGTTCGCCCACATCCACGTGCTCCCCGCGCCCATGAGGACCAGCACCCCCACGCCGCCTGCGCCCGCGGCGATCAGCTTCAGCCTCGACATCCGGCCTCCCACGTTGAATCGGCCCATCCTGGCACATCGCGGCTTCGGAGGGATGTCGACCGGATTTCGCGGGGGGTCGGCTATCCTCGGGGCATGCGCGCCTCCCCGAACCCGGTCCGTCCGGAGCTGCCCTGAGCGCGATGCGCATCCGGGACGCACACCTCGCGCCGCTCGACGGGCTGCGGGGCATCGCCGTGCTCGGGGTCATGCTGTACCACTTCACCGCGCGCTACGACCCCGTCGGGCCCGTGGACCGCGCGCTCGTGGCCGTCATCGGGAGCGGGTGGTCCGGCGTGGACCTGTTCTTCGTGCTGTCGGGCTTCCTGATCACGAGCCTGCTCATCGAGTCGCGGGATTCGCCGCGGTACTTCAAGGCCTTCTACGCACGCCGGTTCCTGCGGATCTTCCCGCTGTTCTACCTGTTCATCGGCCTGCTGACGCTGTTCCGCAGCTCGCCGCTCCTGCACTACGACCCGCGGGCGGGCCTGTGGTGGCACTGGCTGTACCTGTCGAACTTCAAGGCTGCGCTGTACGGCTGGAACCAGGGCACGCCCGGCCTCACGCACCTCTGGTCGCTCGCGGTCGAGGAGCAGTTCTACCTGGTGTGGCCGTTCGTCGTGCTGTGGACGCCACCGAAGCGCCTGCTCGCCGTGTGCCTGTCGCTCGTCGTCGCGGCGGCCGTGCTGCGCGGCCTGATCTTCGGGACGCCGCTCGCGCCGCAGGGGCCCGTGTCGATCTACACGTACCCGTTCACCCGGATGGACACGCTGGCGGGCGGTGCCGTGCTCGCGGTGCTGGCGCATCGGGAGGGTGGGCTCGACCGCTGGAGGGCCGTGTTCGGCTGGATGGTGGCCATCGCGGGCGGGCTGATGGTGCTGCAGGGCATCCGGAACGGCGGCATCCAGTGGCGGCGGCCGAACCTCGCCGTGCAGGTGCTGCTGTACTCCGAGATCGCCGTCGTCTACACCGGGCTGCTCGGCCTGATCCTGACCAACGCGCGCGATTCGCTCGTGTCGCGCGCGCTCTCGTGGGGCCCGCTGATGCGGGTGGGGACGTACAGCTACGGGATGTACGTGCTGCATCCCATCCTGCTGCACTTCGCGCGTCTCGCCGGCCGCGGCGGGCCGCTGTTCGGGTCGCGGCTCGCGACGATGCTCGTGATGAGCGTGGTGCTCTCGGTGGCGACCTTCGTCCTGGCGGCCGCGTCGTACCACGTGTTCGAGTCGCGCTTCCTGGCGTTGAAGAAGCGCTTTCCATACGTTAGGAGCCGTGAGCCGCTACCGCGGGCTCACGCTCAACCGGCAGGTGGGTGGCAGGCGTCGTCTCATTTCGCCCGGCCACGGCTCCGCCCCGCCGGAGCTCGCCACACCCGGCGGGTACCCGGCATCGCGTTGTTCAGCGACTCACTCCGCACTGACCGGGGACAGATCCGTAGGCCGCGCTCGCCACGCTGGTTTCGGTCAGAGCCGCTCGCGCCCTCGTGTGCCCTCTCCGGATGCGAAGGCAGCATCGAGGACTCGCGACTTGCTGCAGCGGTCGTCGCTTCCACTACGACCAGTCGTGCGGCGATCGAGTCCGAACGGTCTCCTGCAAAGCATGCGCGTCGGTTCGGCCAGTCCGAGGCCCTGATGGACTGTCCCGCCCGGACGCGACCAAAGCTGGCCGTGGCACTTGTGCGCAAGACCTTCCACAGTGTAACCCATCCGGCGTCATCAGCCGCCGACAGGCCGGGCGACGAAACAACGAGAGAAGCTCCACTTGCTGCGCAAGCGGATCATCTCTCCAGTGGCCTCAGTGGGGTCAGACCCCACAGCGGCCACCCATGTCAGGTGGCCTCAGTGGGGTCAGACCCCACAGCGGCCACCCGGCTCAGCGCGCGCGCCAGATCTCGCCGCAGTCCGACGCGTGGATGCGCCGCTCGGGGTGCTCGAGCAGCTTCTCGCGCACCGGGGGCCAGGTGTCGACCTCGTTGCACGTCGACACGATCAGGAAGTCCACGTCGGTCTGCGCGAGGTTCTCGAGGAACCCGTCCGACTGCGCGCGCCCCCAGCGCCACCACCAGCCCGCCGGCTCGTCGCGCCAGCGCTCGTGCAGCGGGCGCAGGGGCGTGCCGTCGAGGTCGATCGCCAAGTACCGGTGCTGGAGCGACATCCCCAGCGCCCGGACCGAGTGGTCGTTCGACACCGGCACGTCGGCGACCTGCGCCAGCACGGAGCCGCGCTTCAGGCGGTTGATCGCCACGAACAGCTCGACCTGGTTGCCCGCGGACAGCGAGATCCGGGGGAGCTGGAGGATCGTCGCCCGCCGCTTCGCCGGCGTTCGCGCCGCCAGCACGAGCAGGACGCCGAGCACGAGCGCCGCGACCGTCCGACGCCCGGGGGCCCGCCCGCGCACCGCGAGGGCGCCGAGGCCCACCGCGACAGCGATGCCGAGGCCGAGCGCCGCGAAGTCGCGCGTCCGGACGAGGTCGGTGCTGCCGAACAGGGTGAGCGCCCACAGCGCGACACCCGCGAAGACCCCGCGCGCCGACGGCCCCACCGCGCCCGCGAAGCCCACGAGGCCCATCGCCACGGCGGGCATCACGAAGCGGATCAGCGCGTGGAGCGGCTGGTCCGGGCGATTCACCGTGCCGGAGAACGGCTGTCGCGGGAGCAGGAGGATCCCGAGGATCCCGATGATCCCGACGAGGACCAGATCCGCGCGCCGCCGCCGCCATCCCGCGACGATCGACGCGCCGAGCCCCACCAGCGCGCCGATGCCGAGCACCGTGGGCCAGTTGAGGCGCGTCTTCACGACGTTCCACACCATCCGCGGGTGGGCGGGGTCGAGGAACGGACGCAGCGAGCTGACGTACTGGGTCTCCGGGTCGAGCGGGCCCTCGAAGGGGCCGAGCGCGGCGGGGAACAGCGGATTGCCCGTCAGCACGAGGTTCCGCACGTACCAGCCGCACCCGAGCGCGATGCCGACCCCCGCGGCGATGCCGATCCGCGCGGGCTGCGCGCGGTTCTGCCACGCGTACCAGGCCGCGGCGAGCACGAGCGCCGAAGCCGTCGTGATCTTCGTCGAGAGCGCGGCGCCGGCCGCCACGCCGAACAGGAGGGCGCCGAGGCGCCCGGGCACGGTCATCGCGAACAACAGCGCGGTCACCAGGTTCGCGGTAGCGCAGAGGTCGGGCGCCGACGTCGAGTGCAGGCCCTGCAGGGTGCGGCGCGACACGAGCAGGGTGGCGACGAACGCCGCGCCGCTGCCCGTGCTGGCGCCGAGGTGGCGCGCGAGCGCCGTGCCGGCCGTGGCGAACAGCAGGGCGTGCAGCAACGGACCGAGCCCGGCGTGGGTCAGGTCGTGCGTCGGGATCATGAACCAGAGCGACACGAGCTCGGTCTGCAGCGGGTAGTACGCCTGGTACGTGAACGGCGCGATGGCGAAGTGCCCCTCGGTCAGCATCCAGGCTGGGATGGCCGCGTGGTACGTCGCGTCGTCGTAGGTCAGCTCGGTGCCCGTGAGCGGCGGGCCGAGCGCCCAGACCGCCAGGGTCGCGACGAGCACCGCCACTCCGAGGTGGTCGGCGCGCTCGAGCGGCGCGGAGGCCGCGGGCCCGGCGCGCTTCAGGCCGAGGCTCGCGACGGCGAGCACGCCCGCGCCCGCCATCTGCGCGGTCGGCGTGAGCAGCCCGGCGAGCGCCAGCAGCAGCGCCAGCCCCGCGGCGCCGAGCTGGAACGCCAGCAGACCGGTCGCCGCGCGCGCCCACGGGTCATCGAGGTCGTCGAACGACTCCGCGGCCCGCCACGAAGCGAAGGCGAGTGCGAGGTTGGAGAGCAGGAACCCTGTCAAACCGGCCGTCCGGGCGGGGGAGGGACGCGCCCTGGGTATGACGCCGCCGCCCGCGGAGCCAGGGGGCGTATGCTGGCGGCATGAGCCGTCGGGGACGCCATCTGATCGTCGCGCTGAGTCGCTCCGGAACGGGCGAGGCGCAGGTCGGTCGCGACATCGGCCGCGAGCTGCGCGCCCGCGGCGACGAGGTCGTGGTCGTCGCGGATCCCGCGGTCCACAAGGTGTTCGCCGGCGAGGACTTCGAGCTGCACGTCGCGCCGCCGGAGGGGTGGGGCGCCATCGAGCCCGTGTTCGCCGACGCGATCGCGAAGGGGCGTCCAGACGGCGTGCTGCTGGCCGACTTCGCGATGGCCTCGAACAGCCTCGAGCGCCGCCGGGTCGACCCCGGATTCCTTGCGAAGCTCGGTGGGCGGATCGTGTTCGTCGACACGTGGCACGCGCCCGAGGTCACGGGGCTCGATGCGCACCCGAGCGACGGGCTCGGGTTCTCTCCGAAGCTGGCGGGGTTCCCGTGGCGCATGGCGCCCGTCCCGTTCATCCGGCCGAGCGCCGAGAAGACGTTCTGCATCCTCCCGGATCCCGAGCTCCCCGTGGAGCGCGGGCGCTACGGGCTGCCCGACGACGCGCCCATCCTGTTCCTCGCCACGTCGGCCTGGCAGCACCGGAAGTACGCGCTCGCCGAGGTGGATGCCGTGATGCGCGCGGTGCCTCCCGTCCTCACGGAGCGCCTGCGCAGCCTGCCGGATCACGTCCACGTCGTGCAGCTCGGCCCCGTGCCGCTGCGCCTCAAGGAGCACCTGGGCGACCGGTTCCACTGGATCCCGAACCTGCCCCCGCAGGCGTTCCGCGGGCTCGTCGCGTCCGTCGACTGCGTGCTGTCGCTCAACGCGTCCGCGATGACGAACGCCCTCGCCATCGCGTCCGGCGTGCCCGTGATGACGGTCGTGAACAGCGAGGCCGGCCCGCTCGGCGGGATCGACGTGTACCGCTTCCTGATGTGGCCCTACAGCATGTGGGACACGCTCGGCCCCGTCCTCGCGGGCAATCCGTACGGTGCGCTCCTCAACCCCACCGAGATCCGCGCCCCCGAGGCGTTCGTGTCCACGGCGATGGGGCTGCTGTCCGATCGCGAGCGACGCGCGGAAGAAGCGCGGCGCCGGGCCGATTACGTTCAGCAGGCACGCGCGCTCCCCACCGGTGCGGCGCTGTACCTGTCCCACCTCGGAGCGAAACCGTGATCTGGCTGCTCCTCCTCGCCTGCGGCTCGCCGCCCGCTTCCGTTCCGTCCCCCCAGGGAGGCCAAGTGTCCGAGACCGTGTCCGATCCCCGTGCCTACGTCCGTCAGGCCTTCGTCGAGCACCCCGCCAACTGGGCGCACACCGCGGCGTACAACCTCGACGACCCCGCCGTGGTCGATCCGGTGATCGACAAGGCGATGAACACGCGCCGCCGCCAGTGGAAGGGCGAGCTGCCGAACGACAAGAACGAGCTCGACGCCTTCATCCGGATCTCGAAGGGCATGTACACCACGGCGCTCACCGACACGCCCGAGCTGCGCGCGCGCGTCGAAGAGAAGGTGCGCCAGCACTTCGAGAACCCGCCGATCACGCGCGAGGGCGACCGGGTGCACGTCGAGCTCGGCTGGGCGCCCGGCCCGCTCGAGAAGGTGATGCGCTCCGGCTGGAACATCGCGAAGTCCGATGCGGTCGAAGAGCGCGAGCTGAAGCCCGAGCACGTGTACCGCGCGTTCCGCCAGGCCTACGAGGCGCACCCCGATGCGAAGGTGTACAGCGTGACGGTCGAGGTGCCGCAGGGCACGCGCTCCGCCATCTACACGTACGAATACCCGGTCGAGCACGACCGCCTGTACATCCGGGGGCCCGGTGGCGACATGCTCGTCACGACGACGCGTGCGGGCGGCATCCAGGGGCTGATCGCGGGCTCGGTGCCCACGCACTCGCTGAAGCTCGAGAGCACGATCAACGACGCGACGCCCTATCAGATGCGGTGAGCGTCGCGCCGGTGGCTACTTCGGGGGGTCGAGAACCGTCGCGGGATCCGCGCCCTCGAGCGCGATCTTCATGAGGTTCGGGCCCACGCGGTCGCCGCTCGAGAACATCAGGCCGACCGTGAAGTCGAGCGCGGTGTCGGTCCAGCCGGTGCCCGCCGACGGCACGGTGAGCCGGAAGTAGGGCTCGCCGCGCTGGTGGTTGAGCGTCCAGCAGCCCGCGAACGTCGCGCTGTTCGCGAGCGACAGCGCCACGCAGAACGCGGGGATGCGGTCTTCCGGCACCGTGAACAGCAGCGGAAGCGCGAACGTCATCAGGTTCCGGTCGGGGCGGGGGATGAACCGCAGGTTCTGCTGCGGATCACCCGGCCGCTGGAGCGCGAGCTGGCCGAGCTCCTTGTTCTCGAGCAGGCGCACGTTCTTGCGCTGTGCCCAGCCCAGGATCCCCTCGGGGGTGAGGGCGAAGACTTGCATTGGGACTCCCTGTCAGGCCGCGACTGTACCGCAGCCGGCGCCGTCTACCAGCTGGTGACGACGTCCCAGGCCTTGCTGGCGCCGCTGGAGATCGCGCTGCCCGCGTCGGAGAGGCGGTCGCCGGCCCAGTTGGCCGCGCTGCTCGCCTTGTCGCCGACCCAAGCGGCGCCGTCCTTCACTGCAGACACGCCGTCGCGGATGCCCTCGTCGACGTCGATCTTGTGACCGAACGCGTTGATGTCGAGGTTGCCCGCGCCGATGTCGACATCCGCGCCGACGCCGTTCTCGCCACCGACGTTGAAGTTCGCCTGGCCCTTCGAGGCGTCGACACTGCCGCTCGCCTGCGCCCAGTCGCCGACCGTGACGCTGTTGCCGAACAGCGCGAGCTCGGAGCCCGCGAAGTTGACGTTGCCGCTGGCCTGGCCCTTCGAGAGGTCGACGGCGCCCGCGCCGCTCGCGTTGATCGACGCGCCCGTGCGCCCGAGGTCGAGGCTGTGCCCGAACGCTTCGAGGTGGGTGTTGTCGGTCATGAGCGAGGCGTTCGCGTTGGTGAACTGGCCGTTGGCCGTGCCGGAGAGCACGTCCCACTCGCCGCTCGCCTGGTCGACGCCCGCCGAGAGGTTCAGATCGGTGCGTGCCTCGGCGATCTTGTCGTCGCCCCAGGAGAGGCCACCACCCAGACCCTTCGCGTCGAGCACGTCGAGCTGGGCATCCTGGATGTTGCCGCCGCCGGAGAGGCCGAAGTTCTCGCGGTGGAAGTCGGCGTGCCCGACGTTGAGGTCGAGCACGTCGAGCTCCTTCGCGCCCACGTCGAGGCCGGCATCGCCGACACCCACGTGCGCGTTGAGGTCTTGCAGGTTGAGGCCGTGCGCGTTGAGCCCGTCGACCGACCCGCTGGAGTCGATCAGGTTCGACTGGAACTCGACGTGATCGGCGCCCGCGCCGAGGTAGTCGCCCTTGCCGAGGGAGAGCTCGGTCTCGACCGCTCCGTCGCCGAAGGACTGGCCGGCGCTGAAGTCCTCGACGCCGAGGTAGCTGTAGTTCAGGTTGTCGGCCGAGCCCGAGAGCCCGTCGCCGTTCAGCGAGAGGTTCACGTTGTCGGCGGACGCCTGGTTCAGGTGGCCTTCGCCCAACCGCGCGTGCGTGTTGTAGATGCCGTCGATGCCGCCCTCGAGGTTCACGTCCTTCAGCTGGTGCTGGTTGTAGTCGAGGTGCTCGGCGCCGACGTTCACGCCGCTGCCGTTGATCTCGGCGTAGGCGTTCTTGCCGCTGATGCCGGTGTGGTACGCACCGAGGTCGGCGTTGGCGTGCGTGCCGCCCGGCCCCTTGACACCGACGTGCACGTCGTTCACGTCGGTGCCCATGATGCCGAACTCTTCGACCGACGCGTTCACGCCGTTGCGCGTGATGTCGACGTTGCCGCCCTTGATGTTGTTGCCATTCGTGAAGCTGCCCATCCGCGCGTCGAGCTCGGCCGCACCGTTCATGACGCTGGCGTTGTAGTTCACGTCTTTCACGCGCACGCCACCGAAGTCGAGCTCGTCGAAGCCGGCGTGGACACCGCTGCCGTCGATGCTCGCGCGCCCGCCGTTGAGCAGGATGTCGTTCGACACCTCGCCGACGTTCGCGTTGGTCTTCAGGGCGCCGTCGCCGAAATTCTGCTCGGCGTGCATGTTCTGCGCGACGAACCCGCCGGTGCGGACCTGCTGGACGCCCGCGCGGATGCCGTTGCCGTCGATGTCGAGCGACGCGCCGTCGATCTGCGTGCGGTTCGAGAACCGGCCGAGGCTCGCTTCGGTGGTGTAGACGCCATCCCAGCCGCCGCCGACCTTGGCGTTCTGCAGCTCGAAGCCGTCGCTCATGTGGCCGCCGCCGCGGATGTGCGCGCCGTCGGGGCCGATGGTGGACCGGTCGATGCGGACCTGGCTGCCGTTCTGGAACTGGCCGAGGGAGGCGTTGAAGTTGCCGCCGCCGGGCAGGTCGGTGCCGACGCTCACATCCTTGATCTTCTTGCCGGACCCGTACACGCCCTGGAAGTCGGCGGTCATGGTGTTCGGGTTGAAGCCCGCCTCGAACTCCTTGCCGTTGCCGCCGTAGCTGCCGAGGTGGGCCGTGGTCTGCATGCCGTTGCCCCACGTGTGGTTCAGGTCGACATCGTTCACGCTGAGCGACCCGCCCTTCTTGCCGCCCACGAAGTACCGGCCGTCGTCGTCGCGCCCGGCCTTGCCCTGCATGTACTTGCCCTGGGAGACCTGACCGACGCTGATGTCGGTGGTGCCGAGACCCGTGGTGGTGGTGCTGTTGATGTCGCGGAAGGTGTTGCGACCCTGCGACCAGCCGCCGTTGAGGCCCCAGCCACCCTTGTCGGTGGTGTAGCCCTCGAGGTTGCCGCCCACGCGGCCGATCTCGGCTTGGCCGACGCTGGTGCGGTTGCTGCCGAGGCCGGTGTTCACGGACGCATAGGCGTCGTTGAACCCGAGGGGCGTGTAGCCGCCGGTGATGCCGTAGCCGGACTTGTTGCCCTCGCTGAACTCGTAGGCGCTGCCGCCCACACCCCTGTAGACGTCGCCGCCCATGCCGAGGGACTGGCCCCACAGGCTGGTGCTCTCGTCGAACCGTCCGGCCACCGCGGCGCCGCCGCCGAAGCCGTTGCTGGTGCGCTTGCCGTTGACCTCGGACCACTGGCCGAAGCCACCGCCCGCGCCGATGCCGCCGCCGAGCGTGCGCTCGTAGGGGCCCGCGCCGAACTCGCCGCCGTAGGCCGCGCCGAAGCCGCCTGCGGTCCAGTCGCTCCACGTGCGCTCGCCGGGCTGGCCGAACTGGCTGGTGCTGCCGCTCAGATCCTGGCTGATGCCGAGGAAGCTGTTGGCCATGCCCGAGCCCGAGCCGCTGCCGGACGGAGCGTGCACGCTCTCGGCGCTCAGACCGTTGCCCCAGTTCGAGGCCTTCTCGTTGTTCGTGGGCGCGTCGAGCGAAGCGGTACGGGTCTTCGGCTGTTCGAGCGACTGAGACGAACGGCGGGTGCGTTCCATAGATCACCTCTGGAGGAGTTCAGAGCGAGACAGACACAGGTGAGGATCCCGGGTCGAATACAGTGTAGCGCATCCTCTGCGCTATCTGGAAGAAACCGCTGCGAGAACCGCCGCGCGATCGGCCGGGAGCTGATCGGCGGGGATCGTGAGGAGGGCCAGCAGCGCGGGCGCGCTGGCGATGGTCGCGCGGGGATCGCGCAGCGCATCCTCGAAGGGTGCGGCGTCGACCGTGGGCGCGATGTCGGACCATTCCTCGCGCAGCCGGCGTGCCCAGGTGCGCTGGTGCGCCGTGCCGATCGAGGCAGCGAGGCCGAGGAGCAGGTGCAGGAGCGTGACCTCGGGCTCGACGATGGCGGGCCGCTCGTCGAGGCACGCCAGGCACTCGACGCGGCGCGCGCAGGCGGCGCGCACCGCGGGATCCACCGTGTCGACGCGCTCGAGCGCGGTGCGCACGAGCCACGCGGTCAGCGCACCGGAGGCGAACGGGCCGGGCACGCGCAGCGCCCGGTCGAGACGGTCGTCGGTGGGGCCGGGGAGCGCTTCGCCGGCGGTGTCGACGCCGCGCGCCGCGTCGAACGTCAGCGCGCGCCACGCCTCGCCTTCGGGGTTCTCGGGGTGCCCGGAGAGCAGGGCGCCCGCGAGCAGGTGCTCGATGCGCCGGTCGAACGGGTCGGGCTCGGTGGCGAGCAGCACGAGCACGCGCCGCAGCAGCACCGCGGCGGGATCCGGAACCCAGCCCGGCCACACCCCGCCGGTCGGGACGGCGGCGTCGAGCAGGGCGCGCACGCCGGAGCCCAGGACGCCCGCCTCGTGCACGGCCAGGCCGGCGGCCGCCGCGCGGGCGTTGTCGTCGATGGCGGCGTCGAGCCGGGCCTCGTAGCGCGCGAGCACCTCGAAGGACGCGTAGCCCTCGAGCCGATCGGCGCCGTCGCGCACGGCCTCGGCGCCGTGGGCGTCGAGCATGGGGCCGAGCACGGCGGGGGGCTGCACGACGAGCGGCGCCCACTGGAGCAGGGGATCGGCGAGCCACGCGCGCTCCCAGTCGACGACGCCCGTGATCAGGCCATCGCGGACGTACACCCGGTCGGGCGCCAGATCGCGGTGGACGACGGCGAACGCGTCGGCGCGCGCCGCGGCGGCCAGGCCGTCGCTCACGCGGCGTGCGAGCTGCTCTTCGACGGTGCCGAGCCCCCAGCCGGACCGCGCCAGCCGGGTGCGGATGCGCTGGAGGTGCGCGTCGAGCGTCGCTGCCCAGGTGGGCTGGTCGCGGACGAAGACCCCGTCGCGCGCCATCGTGCCGTGCGCCGGTTGATCGGCGGGCACCCGGGCCAACCAGGCGCCCACGGCGCGGGCGATCGCGGTGCCGTCGGCGCCCAGCGCGTCGCTCGCGGGGCGGCCCGGCGGGCGCGGGAGCACGGCGAGCACGAGATCGCCGTAGGCCATCACGCTGTAGGGAGAGGCGATCGGGTCGCCCGCCGGCGAGCTGCGGAGCAGCGCGAGCGCCGCCTCTTCGCGGCGGAGCGCGGCGAGCCCGGCGCGCGAGATCGGCACCCGCACCCACACGGATCGGCCGCCGTGCAGCTCGACCTCGAAGGTGCGTGCCGTGCCGTGACGAACGGCGAACATCCGGCGCGGAGGCGGGAGGCCGAGGGACTCGAGGGCGGCGGCGACTGCGGATTCGATCACGGTGCGAGCCTACCCGGACGCGAGGTCGGAGAGCCACCGGTGCACGGGATCCGGCCCGGGACTCGCGCGGGACGCGCCCAGCGCGACGGCCTCCTCCATCACGGATCCGAGCCAGGCGGGGGGTGCGTGGGGCACGACGTGATCGATGCGCGTGCGGGTGTCGGGCGCAGGGGCGGAGGACAGCGGCGCGCTCCCCACCTCCATGAAGGGGGTGACGGAGAACCCGGCGGTCGGGTGGTCGCGCAGGAAGGCGACGGTCTGCCGCGCCTCGGCCTCGGTCTCGCCGGGGTAGCCGACCATGCAGAGCAGCCGCGCCCGGATGCCCGTCGTGGCGCATGCGTCGAGGCCCCGTAGCACCACATCCTGCTCGACACCCTTGTCCATCAGGGCGCGCACGCGGGGCACCGCGCTCTCGAGGCCCAGCCACAGCTCCTCGAGCCCGCCGTCCCGCGCGGTGCGCAGCGTGTCGGCGGTGAGGCCCGACGTGAACCGCGCCCGGGCCATCCACCGCGGCCGGAAGGGCAGGGCGCGCGTCGCCTCGCCGAGCTCGCGCAGCTGGCGGGGCGTGAGCAGGTCGTCGCGCACGCGGAACACCGTGCTCCCGAGCGCGTCGTGGGCCCGCCGCATCGACTCCACGACCCGCTCCAGCGGACCGGCGCGGTAGCCGGGATGGTGGGCCTGGATCCCGCAGAACCGGCACCGTCCCCACGGGCAGCCGCGGCCGAGGCGCAGGTCGACGACCGGGCTCGGCGCCAGGTGGTGCTCGCGGCGGACGTCCGAGAAGTCGGCCGGGGCCGACAGCGATTGCTCGACCCGCGCGGGCAGGGCCGTCATCCCGCGCACCAGCAGGTTCGGGACGGAGGCCGCATCCACCTGCGCGTCGCACAGGCGATCGAGGGCGTCGTCCGCGTCGCCCAGCACCACCCCGTGGAACACGTCCCACAGGGCGTGATCGCCGAGCAGCGCCTCGGCGAAGTCCGTCGGCGCGAGCACGTCCTCGAGGCAGCCATAGAGGATCACGCGCGCGTGGCGGGGGCGCAGCAGCGAGGCGAGCGTGAGCGCCTGGACGCGCTGATCGGGGTGCACGAGCGCGATCGCGGCGACCCGCGCCCCGCTCGCGATCACGTCGTTCGCGACGGCCTCCAGCAGGGGCAGGGCGGGGTTCCGGAACGGGTCGCGCCCGCGCAGCAGGGCCCGCGGCACGTCCGCTTCGTCGGTGTCGGGGAACCGGAGGTGGCGGGGGCCCCAGTCGCAGCCGTACTGCACCGAGAGCCGGCGGGTCTCGGCGTACAGCGCATCCTCGGCGGCCGCGTGCCGCGCGGGGTCGGCGAAGGTCGCGGGGTCGCGGTACGCACGCAGCGCCGGGTGATCGCCGAGGTGGGCGTGGAGCAGCGCCGCGGACCCGTCCCAGGCGACGACCGTGCGACCGCGGCTTCGGAGCGTCCCGGCCGTGTGCGACAGATCGGCGGGGACCGCCGCGAAGTACCACTGGGGCGGGAACAGCAGGGCGATGTCGGGGCGCGACATGCGCTCACGATACCCCGGGGTCGGGCGTCAGCCGCGCTCGACGACGAAGTGGCCCGCGGGCTCGGGCCCCTCCGACGCGCTGGGCCCGGAGAGCGACCAGAGCGCGAGGAACGCGCCGCTCGCGAGCACGAGCGTGACGGCGAAGCCGACGACGAACATCATCGCCGCCCGCGCTTCGGCGGCCGACTCGCCGGAGATCCGGGTGTCCACCACGAGCTCGCCGCCGTTGTCGCCCGGATCTCGATCGCCCGGCAGGGTGGGCGTCTCGCCACCGAAGCCGAACAGCAGCTCGGGCGGCAGGCTCGGATTGCGGACGGGCGGCGCGTCGGTGCGGACGAGCACGCGCTCTTCGCCGATCATGGCCTTCGTGGTGGGCACGTCGTGCCCCAGCCCCTCCATCCCGGGGGGCACCACCGTCGACCTGCGATCGCCGAAGCCATTCGTCATGGTCTAAGGGTATCGGTCCGCTGCCAGCGCGCGATGACAGCGGGATGTCTCCTCGCGCGGAATCGCCATACGTCGCAATTGGGACATGATCCACCGAACGGGATCGTCAGCCGAAGTGCGTCGCCATCGGCTCGAGGTAGTGGTCGAGCCAGCCCTGGTGGTACGACGCGCCCTGGCCGTCGGGGATCCCGCTGTGGCGGATCGCGACCTCGGTGCCCCCGTCGATCGGCGCGAGCACCACCTCCACCCGGCTCGGCGGAGCCCCGTCGGGGAACTCCGAGGTCGACCACGCCATCACGATGCGCCCGGGTCGCTCCAGCGACTCCCAGGTGCCCTGGATGTAGCCGCCCCAGGCCGTGAATCGCCCGCCCGGCACGGGCTCGCTCGTCGCGGGGCTCCCCGTCATCGCCGCGTGGCCCGCTGCGTCGACCCACGCGTCGAAGATGGCCTCCGGTGCCGCCGGGATCACCGCGACACGCTCGATCTGCTCCGCCATGCACACCTCCCGTCCGTACGATCGATCGCGCGGTCGTTCACCCGCAAGGCACGCGACTGTGACATGATCGTCACATGCTCCTGTTCGCGTCGGTCGCGCTGGCCTGGACTCACCGCGGGCACGTCTGGGACGACCCGGCGCTGCCGCTGCGCGTGTGCGCGGAGGAGGGGCTCGAAGAGGTCGTCGGCGACGCGGTCGACACCTGGAACCAGACGGGGGCCTGGTTCGTCCTCGACTGCGGCGAGCCCCACGTCACCGTGCGCTACGAGCGCGAGAACCCCGGCCCGCTCGCGCAGTTCGCGCTGCTCCCCGACGACTGGTGGACGGGGGAGTGTGGCTACACGTCGATCGCGCGGGGCGAGGCGCGTGTCGCGTTCTCCGGAGACATCGACTGGTCCGCGCCCGTGGGTACCGCCGCCGGCACGTGCGACGGGCGCGAGCTGCAGACCCGCGTGCTGCAGCGCTACCTCGGCGTCGTGCTCGGGCTCGACACGTCCGCCGAGCCCGGCGTGATGGAGGCATTCGGCGATTGCGGCACAGCCGAGCTGTCGATCGACGATCGCGTGGGACTGGCGGCGCTGTACGCCGCGCCCCGCATCTGCGTCGAGCCGGTCGGGGCCGCACCGGTCGCGCCGACCTCGGGGTGCTCCACCGCGCCCGGCGGGGCGTGGCTCGCGCTGCTCGGGCCCCTGCTCCTGCGGCGGCGCTGACTACAGCGGCTCGGTGCCGTCGAGGCCGAGCACCTCGAGCAGCGCGGCGTGCGCGGCAGGCCCATCCGTGGCGACGAAGACCGTGTCGTCGCCCGCGATCGTGCCGAGCACCCCATCGATGGCCGCGCCGTCGATCATCTGGGCGACGATGGATGCGAAGGCGAGATCGGTGTGGAGCACGACCAGGCACCCGTTCGCCGTGCGCCCCCACTTCCGGATGTGGGTCGTGAGATCCATCTCCGGCCCGATCCGGTAGACCCCGTCGACCTTGCGGGCCCCGAGGGACGTGAGCTCGCGTGAGATCGAGGCCTGGTTCAGTCGCCGCCCGACGCGCGCCTCGACCGCGCGGGCGAGCTCGCGCTGGGTGCGGAAAGTGCCGGTCTCGATGAGGTCTTCGAGGATGGTGCGCCACGACATGCCCCCCGTGTACCACGCCCTGTGAAAGTATGCGCATATTCATGCGCAATTATGCAGGAATAGGGGAAGGTGGTCGCGCGTCTGACCCCTCGAAATCGCCCGTGACTACAGGAGATTCTGGAAAACATGGAGCGATTTCGTTGACAGGCATACCGCATGCATTTTATGCATCAACCGCCCCCGAGGATCCGTACATGCATCTCGAGCTCGACAAGATCGCCTCCAGCACCCGCAACGCGGGTCTGTCGCACTCCGTCGTCCTGACCTCCGAGATCCCCGCCGAACGCGGCGTGGTGCTGGCCGTTCGCGTGTTGGATCAGAAGACGAGCTACAACGAGGTCGAAGACCCGCACGGCCGGATGATGACGATCCACGCCGGCGATCTGCTCGCGGGTGTGCTCGGTGGGCGCAAGGCGCTGCGCGGCTACACGGGCGAGGTGCCGACCTCCGTCCGCGTGGGCGACATCCTGCACCTGCTCAACAAGGGCGGCGTGATCGGGCTGTGCTCGTCGTACAACCCCGAGGTCGGGCCTCCGGCGCGGGTCGAGGTGCTCGGGGCCGTGCTGTGCGTGCCCGACATCGGGCCGAGCGTGCCCGCCACCATCCACGAGGGCCCGGTGAAGCCGGCCGACGCGCTGCCCGCGTCGCTGCCCCCGATGATCCTGCTCGCCGGCACCTGTATGCACGCCGGCAAGACCGCGGCGGCCTGCTCGCTCATCCGCCAGGCGACCGCCCGCGGCCTGCGCGTCGGCGCCACCAAGGTGACGGGCGTCGCGCTCCGCCGCGACTCGCTCGAGATGCGCGATCACGGTGCCCGCGTCGTGTGCACGTTCGCCGATGCCGGCCTGCCGAGCACGTGCGACGTCGATCCGCTGCCCGTGGCGCGCGGCTGCCTGCAGTACGTCGCCGAGCGGGACGTCGATCTCGTCGTCGTCGAGCTCGGTGACGGGTTGCTCGGGGAGTACGGCGTGTCCGAGCTGCTCGCCGAGCTCGGGCCCGTGGCGTCGGGCATCGTGCTCTCCGCGACCGACCCCGTGGCGGCGTGGGGCGGCATCCACCTGCTCCGCGCGCTGAACCTCGAAGCGACCGTCGTGACGGGCCCGGCCACCGACAATGCCGCGGGCGGCCTCGCCATCGCGCACCTCAACGTGCCGGCGGCCAACGCACGCACCGAGGCCGAGCTGCTCGCGGCCATCGTGCTCGACCGGATCTTCCCGGCGAGCCCGATGCTCCGGGTCATGCCTTGAACGTCGGCGTCGTCGGCGTCACCGGGTACGTCGGGGCCGAGCTGGTCCGCTGGATCCTCCAGCATCCCCAGCTCGAGCTCGGCGCCGTGGTGGGCCGGTCGGCCGTGGGGCAGCGCCTCGACGCGATCCTCCCGTCGCTGGCGGGGCTCGTCGATCACGTCGTGGCGGACTTCGTGCCGTCCGACCTCGCGAAGCTCGACGTGGTCGCGCTCGCTACGCCCCACGGCGTCGCGAAGCACCTCGTGCCGGCGCTCGAGGCGGCCGGCGTGCCGCGGATCCTCGACCTGTCGGCGGATCACCGCCACGCGGCGGGCTGGGTCTACGGCCAGCCCGAGTGGAACGGCGAATTCCTCGTGAACGCCGCCAGAGTCGCCGTGCCGGGATGTTTCGCCACCGCGATCTCGCTCTCCCTCGCGCCCCTGGTCGCGGCGGGAGCGGTTCGCGGGCCCGTGCACGTCGCGGCGATCACCGGGTCGACGGGCTCCGGCGCCACCCCCTCCGGGGGCACCCATCACCCCGAGCGCTTCGCGAACCTCCGCGCGTACAAGGTGCTGAGCCACCAGCACGTGCCGGAGATCCGCGCGTTCCTCGGGTCGCTGGGCGAGGCGCCGCAGCTCGCGTTCGTGCCGCAGAGCGGTCCGTTCGATCGGGGCATCTTCGCGACGAGCTTCGTGCCCGTCGACCCCGACATCGACGCCCGCGCCGTGGTGGTCGACGCCTACGCGCACCACCCCCTGGTCCGGATCCGCGAGGCCACCCCCGAGCTGCGCTTCGTGCGCGGCACGGGCTTCTGCGACCTCGCGATCCACGACGGCGGAGAAGGCCTCGCCGTCGTCCTCGCCGCTATCGACAACCTCGGACGGGGCGCCGCCACGCAGGCGATCCAGTGCCTCGAGCACATGGGCGGCCTCACGCCGGCCACCCCCGTCCCCGCCGCCATTCCCTGAAGGTTCCACACGATGATCCTCGACAACGTGGGCACGACCGCCCTCCCCATCACTCCCTGCTCCGCCGAGGGCGCCCTGCTCTGGGACACCAACGGCAAGACGTACTGGGACTTCTACGGCGGGCACGCCGTGACCCTGCTCGGCCAGGGCCACCCGCGCTGGGTGGCCGCCATCGCCGACCAGGCGAAGAAGCTGTCGTTCTTCACGACGCTCGCTCCCGTGCCGGTGCGCGACCGCGCGGCGCAGAAGCTCACCGCGTTCACGGGCATGGACGTCGTGTTCTTCGTGAACAGCGGCGCCGAGGCGAACGAAGGCGCGCTGAAGATCGCCCGCAAGGCGACGGGTCGGCCCGTGGTCGTGGCGTTCGAGCACGGCTTCCACGGCCGCACCATGGGCGCGCTCGGCGCGACCTGGAAGTACCGCGATCAGCACACGCCCGCGTACGGCGCCACCCGGTTCGTCCCGTTCGGCGATCTCGCGGCGCTCGACGAGGCGCTCGGCCCGGACGTCGCGGCCGTGATCGTCGAGCCCGTCCAGGGCATCGCGGGCGTCGTGGTGCCGCCGGCCGGCTTCCTCCAGGCGATCCGCCAGCGCTGCGACGCCGTGGGCGCCGTGATGATCTGCGACGAGGTCCAGTGCGGCATCGGGCGCATGGGCGTGCCGCTCGTCAGCACGTCCCAGGGCATCCGCCCCGACCTCGTGACGGTCGGGAAGGGCCTCGGCGGCGGGTTCCCCGTGGCCGCGGTGCTGCTGACGCACGAGATGGCGGGCACGGTGAAGCCCGGCGAGCACGGCACGACGTTCGGTGGCGGCCCGTTGGCCTGCGCGGCCGTCGAGGCCACGATCGACATCGTGGAGTCGGAGGGACTGCTCGAGAAGTCGAACGCGCTCTTCGCGGCGATGCAGTCCGCGCTGGCCGTGCCGGGTGTGCAGTGCATCCGCGGCGGTGGCGCCTGGGCGGGCGTGGTCCTCGATCGTCCCGCGCGTCCCGTCGCTGCGGCGCTGCTCGAGATGGGCTTCATGGTGGGCACGGCGTCCGATCCGTTCGTGCTCCGCCTCGCGCCGCCGGCCGTCACGCCGGTCTCCGCGGTCTTCGAGCTGGCCGATGCGCTGGAGCGGGCCATCGCGCTCGCTCCGCGGATCTCCAGTGCGGCCTGATCTCTACGACGGCACCGAGCCCGGTCGCGACGGGCTCTACGCCATCGCACACCGCGCGCTCGAGCTGCGCGCGGGCGCGGCGCCGAAGCGCTTCCCCGGCATGCGGCTCGCGGCGCTCTTCCTGAATCCGTCCCTGCGGACGCGGATGAGCGTCGAGGCCGCGTGCGGCGCGCTCGGCGTGCAGCCCATGGTGTCGCAGCCCGGCACGCAGTCGTGGGGCTGGGAGCTCCGCAGGGGCGCCGTCATGGACGGGCCCGACCCGGAGCACGTGATCGACGCGGTCCGCGTGCTCTCGGGCTACGCCGACATCCTCGCCGTGCGCGCGTTCGCGACCATGGATCCGGCGTTCGATCGCGCCGACCCCGTGCTCGCGGCGTTCCGCGAGGAGTCGTCGGTGCCCGTGCTGAACCTCGAGAGCACGCGGTTCCACCCCCTCCAGGGGCTCGCGGACGCCGCCACGCTGGTGTCCCGCCTCGGCGACCCGGTGGGGAGGAAGCTCGTGCTCTCGTGGGCCCCGCACCCGAAGCCGCTGCCCACGGCCGTCGCGAACCAGGTCCTCACCACCGCGAGCCTGCTCGGGATGGACGTGACCGTCGCGTGCCCCGAGGGCTGGGACCTCGATCCGGAGGTCGTCGCGGCGACGGGACCCCGCATCTGCCACGACCAGCGCGAGGCGTTCGAGGGGGCCGCCGTGGTGGTCGCGAAGAGCTGGTCGCCCTTCGGGAAGCCGGCGCAGAGCGACGTGCACCACGAGTGGCGGATCGAGCGCGAGAAGCTCGGCGGGGCCGGGTTCATGCACTGCCTGCCCGTGCGGCGGAACGTCGTGGTCACCGACGAGGTCCTCGACGCCTCGTGGGTCTACGAGACCGCGCACCTGCGGATGTGGACGGCCATGGCCGCGCTCGAGCGCATGCTGGAGGGCTCGTGGACGTGATCGTCGTCAAGGCGGGCGGGGATCTCGCGACGCGCGGGGACTGGCTCGCTGGCGTCGCGAGCGACGTGGCGGGGCTGCGCGCCGGGGGCGCGAAGGTCGTCTTCGTGCACGGCGGCGGGCCCCAGCTCGACGCGGCGCTCGAGGCATCCGGGCTGCCGATCACCCGCGTGGCCGGCCGCCGCGCCACGACGCCCGAAGTGCTCGCGCGGGCCGTCGAGATCTGGCGGGGCACGCTGTCCGTCCAGTGGGTGCGGGCGTTCCAGGCTGCGGGTGCGCCGTCGATCGGGCTGTCGGGCGTCGACGGCGCCATCCTCGGCGCGAATCGCCGTCCGCCGACGCAGATCGACGGCCAGCTCGTGGACTTCGGCGAGGTCGGCGACCTGCACACCGTCCGGACGGGGCCGCTCGTCGCGCTGCTCGAAGCCGGGCTCGTGCCCGTCATCAGCCCGCTGGCCGTGTCGGACGCGGGGCAGGTGCTCAACGTCAACGCCGACACCGTCGCGGCCCACGTCGCCATCGCGCTCGGCGCCACGCGTCTCGTGCTGCTCACGCGGTCGCCCGGCATCCTCCGCGATCCCGCCGATCCCACGACGACCCTCCGCACCACGACGCTCGACGAGCTGGCGTCGCTCGAGCGCACGGGCGCCATCCACAGCGGCATGCGCCCCAAGATCGCCGCGATCCGCACGGCGCTCGAGGGCGGTGTCTCCGAAGCGCGCGTCGTGGACGGGCGCTCGGGAGGCCCGTCGGCGCCGGCCCTGCTCGTCCGCGAAGGCGGCACCACGGTGGGCTTGCGGATCCCGTGAGCCGCGGGTGGTATCACTGGTCCACCGCGGAGAGCCCCATGAGCAACTGGTCGCGAAGCTGCGTCCTCGTCCCGATCGACTTCTCCGAGACCTCGTGGGAGGCCCTCGAGCACGGCCGGGCCATCGTCGACGACCCGTCCCACCTGCACGTGATCCACGTGCTCCTGCCGCTGCATCCCGGCGATCCGGGCTCGGTCTGGGACGCCGTCGACGACGAGAGTCGCGCCGAGAGCGTTACGACCGCCCTGCGCGAGAAGCTCGACGGGATGGGCCTCCAGGCCGCGACCGTCCACACGCGCGTCGGCGACCCCGGCAAGCGCATCACGGATGTCGCGAAGTCCATCCACGCCGACCTGATCGTCATCGCGTCCCATGGGCGGACGGGGCTGGCGCACCTGCTGCTCGGGTCCGTCGCGGAGCGCGTGGCGCGCCTGGCGCACTGCCTCGTGCTCATCGTGCGGAAGTAGTCAGCGCTTCTTCGGCTTCTTCTCGGGAGGCGGCGGAGGCGGGGGGCTCAGGTCGAGCACGAGGACCTGGCCGGCCACGACCTCGAAGGGGTCGCCGTCGATGCTGTACGGGCCGGGCGGGAGCAGGCCGACGAACTCGCCCGTGTCGCGCATCGTCGCGATCGCGTAGTCGACCGCGCGGATCTGGTTCGGATCGAACGGATGCTCGTAGTCTTCGAGGGTCGCGCCCTTCACGGCCTTGAGCTGGACGCGGCCGTAGATCGCGTCGAGCCCGGCCAGGCGCTGGCTGGCGTCGGAATTGGCGGGGTCGGCACGCAGCGCGGACACGAGCCGGGCGTACATCCGGCCCAGGTCGCCGCGGGTCTTCGCAGCCTCGGCGGCCGTCATGTGCGCGTCGGCGCCGAGCGGCATTCCCGTCGCGAGGGCGTCGTTGTAGTACCGCTCGACCCGCTCCCATGCGTTCTTCTGGGCAGCGCGGTGCATCTCGCCGGACAGGCGGTAGGCCTCGGCCTTCAGCTCCGATTCGGTCGGCGGCGGCGGCTCGGCAGCGAGCGCGCCGGTGCCGGCGAGGATGGCCAGCAACGCGAGCATGCGCCCTCATAGTCCGGCGCGCGTGACCTCACCAAACGAACGGGACGAGGATCCGGCGGTCGGACGGGTAGTCCGGGAAGGTCTCGCGGTACCAGCGGTGGTGGCTCGCCGCGCGCGGCACGAGGTTCGCGAGCGTGAACACGAGCATCGCGAGGCCCGCGAGCGTGCCGGTGGCGAGCGCCCAGCCCGTCCAGCTCGTGATCTCGCCGAGGTACGCGACGTTCGTCACCCAGCGGTAGAGCCCGGCTTCCGGCACCTTGTAGCCGGTCTCACCGGGCTTCCGGAGGCCCATCAGCACGCCGTCGCCGTGGTGGTGGACCGCCTGGCCCACCAGGAAGAGCGCGCAGCCGATGGCGAAGCGCGGATCGGTCGCCCAGCCCGACCAGTCGGTGAGCTGGCCGAGCGCGGCGGCGTTCGCCGAGCTGTTCAGCATCTGGAACGCGAAGCCGCTGACGACCGCCGCGGTGGCCATGGGCCGGACGGAGGGGAGCCGCATCGGGTAGACCAGCGTGCGGTTGACGTAGTGCAGCAGCCAGAGCGCCGCGAGCACGAGCACCACGGGCTCGGTGGCGTGCTCGCCCATCGCGAGGACGGGGACGAACACGAGCAGGGTGGGGCACTCCATGAGGAACCACGCGATCCGGCCCGGGATCATGGGGCCGAAGCGCGGGTCGCCGTGCCGGCCGTACGGAGCGGGCAGCCACCACAGGATGGCGAACACGGGGAGGGCGAGGACGAGCAGCGCGGTGACCGTGGCCTGGTGCCAGTACGGGTCGAGGGGCGACATGGTCAGCGCTTCCACCAGCTGACGAACAACAGCCACCGACGGTCGGCGCGCTGCTGGCAGCAACCGAGCTGTAGCTTGCCGTCGGGGCCCTGCAGCACGGTCTCGTCGCGCTTCTTCATGTGGTGCTCGTCGACGAACGCGAAGCCGCGGGACTCGGCCTGCGCGCGCAGCGCGGCGTAGCCGGCCCGGGCGTGCTCCTCGTCGTCGAAGACCACGTCGACCGCGAGCTGCCCGTCGGGCCCGGCCATCCGGGTGATCTTCCCGGTCTCCCCCTCGAGGGCGAGGGGGAAGTCGGCCGGCAGGGCATCGAGCTCTTCGAGCCCCGCGAGCGACGCACAGGCGACGAGCCACAGAAGCACGGGCACCTCCGCGGGGAGGCTAGCCCGTTCAGTCCCTCCGGGCGCGTCCGAGCAGCGCCAGCAGCCCGACCAGCGCGAAGCCCGCCGGAGCGCCGCCGCCCTGATCGCACCCGCCGGCCGCGCCCACGTACACGGCGATCTCGGCCTCGGCGCGGTGCCCGGTCGCGTCCGTCACCGAGACGACCACGAGGTCCTCGCCCGCCCAGTGCAGCGGAGGCGTGTAGAACAGCATCGAGCCGTCGATCGCGGCGGTGCCGATCTGGCCGTCGACCTCGAGCGTCCAGACGAGCTCGCCGTCCGCGCCGTCGGCCGTGAGCTCGAGGCCGCCGAGGCGGTTCTTGCGGACGGGCATCCAGGTCGACGTGATGGTGAGGAGGCCGGTCTCCTGCGGGTTGTCGGGCTTGGGGTCGGGCACGGGCGCCGGAGGGCCGTCGTCGATCTGGTCGGTCGGCGGCTGGCCGCAGCCGGGACGGGGAAGCGGCCCGACGATGCCCTCGATCCATGCGAGGTGCGTGTCGGGACGCACGTACACGCCGCCCGATCCGCAGTTCTGTGCCGCGAAGCCGCGCGACGTGACGCCGGCGAGGTACCAGATCGCGTCGTCGCCCTGCACGTAGAGCGGGCCGCCGGAGTCGCCGTAGCAGGAGTCGATGCCGTTGCCGCCCGCCGCGAGCTCGCCCGCGGGCCGGAGCGCCGGCTCGCAGGTCGTCTGCATGCCGTTCAGCACGTCCTGGCTGCAGTCCGCGTCGCGGATGGACGACATCGCCTCGTACAGCACGTCCGGGTACTGCGTGCCCTGCGGGTTGGTCGAGCCGAAGCCGACGATTGCCGCGGGAGCCCCGTCGTAGACGGCCTCCGCCTCGACACAGTCGGTCGCGATGGTCGTGATGGGGGAGTTGCTCGGCGTCTGGAGCTGGAGGACCGCGAGGTCGACGCCCGCGTAGCCGTCGTAGCTCGGGTGGAACGTCGCGTTCGCGACGGGGATCAGCTGCCCGCCCTGGACCGCGTTGACGCTGCCCGTCCGCACCGCGGTGGGCGCCTCGGGCGTCACGCAGTGAGCGGCGGTGATCACGACGTTGGGCGCGACGAGCGTGCCGGTGCATCCGGGCATCGAGCCGTACATGACGGACACGGTGCTCTGCCAGGTGCCGGGGGCGGACGGAGCGCCGCCCACGACGAAGGAATCGGGCGAGTCGACTTCGGGCAGCTCGACACCCGCGGGCGGATCGGCGGGACGGAGCGAAGGGTCGGACACATCGACGAACGGGGCGGCAAAGGCGCCCAGAGTGAGCAAGAACATCACAACCTCACAAAGACACAACCAAGAAAAAGCACGCTCGACGAGCGCACGGAGATCGTACCAGCCCGTGTGCGTGTGGTTGGTGCGAAGTCTCCGCATGACAGTGTTTTGACGATCCGAACGGTCATCGCGCTGACGTCGCCCGGACGGCCGTTTCCACGGGCCACCGGTCTACAGTTCCGGCATGGAGATCAAGCCGTGCCGTTCCTCGCTCCGCTCCTGCTCCTCGTTTCCGTACCCCCGGCCCATGCGCAGGAGGTCCTGGCCCCCGAGGGCACGTGGGAGGTCGAGCTCGAAGGGGAGGGCGTGACGGGCACGGGGTCGGTCGAGATCCGACGGGAGGGCGACGACCTCAGGGCCTGCTACGACCTCGAGCTGCGCGTCCCGGGTGGGAAGCTGCGGATCGACTCGTGCGTGCCGGCCCGCTTCGAGGAGGGCGTCGTGCGGTTCGCCAATGCCGCGGGGGGGCTGGCGCTCGAGGGGCGCGTGCAGTCCGTCGACGAGGCCAGCGCGCTCGCCGGGCAGCTCGATGGCGCGCTCCCGCCCTCGTTCGCGAACGAGCTGCGCTGGACGGCCGCGATCGTCGCGCGGCGCTGACCGCCGCGGGGGTCGTGGACACCGGGCGGCGTCCGTGGGAGCCTTCGGCATCCCGGGAGAGAGCCATGAAGACGCTCCGCGACCTGATGTCCGCCGACCCCATCACCGTCGACTACACCGCGACGGTGAAGGATGCCCTCGAGCTGATGCAGGCCCACCGGATCCGGCACCTGCCGGTGGTGAAGGGGGGAGAGCTGGTCGCGATGCTGTCCGACCGCGATCTCCGCCCGGTGAAGCGCACGCTCGAGATCGAGGGCGACGCGGCCCGCATGCTCTACGACCCGGTGTCCTGGTACTGCTCCGAGACGCTGTTCGGGATGGACCCCGACACGCCCGCGACCACGGCGATCCGCACGCTGCGCGACTTCCGCGTGGGCGCCATCCCGGTGTGGACCCACGAGCTCGTCGGCATCGTGACCGCCGAGGACCTGCTCGACTACCTGCTCGAAATCCTCGAAGCGACGGGCTGACGGCCGGATAGAGCTTCAGCGTGTACGCCGGCCAGACCATCGCCGAACGGTACGTGATCGAAGAGGTGCTCGGTCAGGGCGGCACCGCGACCGTGTACCGCGTCCGCCACCTGCAGCTCGACAGCACGCACGTGGTGAAGGTGCTCGACCTGACCTCGAAGAGCATCCGGAAGCGGCTGCTGCAGGAAGGCCGGATCCAGGCGTCGCTCCGGCACCCCAACATCGTCTCGGTCACCGACGTCATCGAGGTCGACGGGCACCCCGCGCTCGTGATGGAGCTCGTCGACGGGCCGTCCCTCGCCGACCTGCTCGCGGCGGAGCGACCCTCGTTCGAGGTCGCCGAGGCGTGGTTCCGCGAGATCCTCGGCGCCGTCGCGTATGCCCACAAGCGCGGGCTCGTGCACCGCGACATCAAGCCCGACAACATCCTGATGGCGCCGTTCGACGGCGGATACCTCCCGAAGGTCGCCGACTTCGGCATCGCGAAGGTGCTCGGCGAGTACTTCTCGGACCGCACGCAGCCGGGCACGAAGGCGGGCCTCGCGCTCGGCACGCCCGCGTACATGCCGCCCGAGCAGGCGAACGACGCGGCCGGCGTCGACCAGCGCGCCGACGTGTTCGCGCTCGGGTGCGTGCTGTACGAGCTGTTCTGCGGCCGGCGCGCGTTCCCGGGCGACAACATGCTCTCGGTGCTCGGGGCCATCGTGCGCGGCGACTACACCCCGCCCCGCGACGTCGAGCCCGGCGTGCCGCGCCACGTCGAGAACGCCATCCGCGCGGCCCTCGTGCCCGACGTGGCCCAGCGTGCGCCCGACTGCGCGGCGCTGCTCGCGCTCCTCGACGGTGGCGACGCGCCCGAGCCCCTCGCGCCGAAGCAGGCCGCCGCCGAGACCGTCGCCATCCCGCCGCCCGAGCCGCATCCGGTGCCCGAGCCGCACCCGGTGCCCGAACCGCGTCCGGTGCCCGAGCCGCGTCCGGTATCCCCTCCGCCGCCCGTGCCGCCCCAGCGGTCCGGGCTGGGACTGCCGATCTTCGCGCTCGCGCTCGCCGTCGTCGCGCTCCTGGTCGCCCTGATCGCGGTCGTCGGCAGCGTGCTGCTGTCGGGAGGGGCCGTCGCGCTGGTCGCCCTGACGGCAGGTGAGGTCGACACCGGGATCGTCGTCGACCTCGAGGGCTTCGACGGGTTCGACGAGCTCGAGGGCCTCGACGAGCTCGAAGGCCTCGACGAGGTGCTGGTGGGCGAGCGGGTGCAGCGCGTCGACGCGCCCCGCGCGCCAGAGTGGAGGATCGAGGTCCATCGCTACCGCACCGAGACGAGCGTGCGGAACGGCGTGCTGCGCTATGCGCCCGAGAATCCCGGCGGCAGGCTCTACATCGTCGACGTGACCGCCGAGAACCTGCTGGATCACGAGGTCGATCCGGGCTTCCCGTGGTCGCTCGTCGGCCCCGACGGCACCGAGTACGACGCGGCGCTCGGGTGCCACATGGCGCTCCAGGGCTCGCTCCGGCCCACCGCGTCGTTCGGGCCGCACCAGAAGGTCGAGGGGCCGCTCTGCTTCGACGGGCCCGCCAGCGAGAAGGGCCTGCGGGTCGTGTTCGAGACCACGTTCAGCGGCACCGACCCGAGGCGCGAGTTCCCGCTCTGAATCAGAGGCAGACGTCGTCGGGGTGGCTGCCGGGCGGAGCGGCCATCGGCACGGCCCACGCGCCCCCGGCCACGCCCACCGGCGCGGTGAGCGCGACGCCCTCGCCGAACTCCACCGCGCTCTGCCCGGTGTAGAGCCACAGCGGGCCGTACTCGGGCTCGTCCGGGTCGGACGCGCCGAGCTCGAGCTCCCACTGGCCCTCGAACATCTTCAGCCGGAACTGCCCGCCCTCGGATGCGAAGTCGCCGCCGGTCGGCAGGAACCAGGCGCAGGTCGCCGGGCACCCGGCCGAGAGCGTCGGCTGGCCGTCGACGGACACCACCGAACGCCCGCCCTGGATGTCGGAGTGGAAGGCGAGGTCGACGGTGAATCCGCACGTCACGGCGGGGTCGATGCCCTGGGCGTCCGTCAGCGTGACGGTGCCCGAGAGGCCCGTGAACGTGCCGCTGCTCGCGACACCCCAGTCCGGGAGGGGCGCGATGGCGGCGTCGACGAGGGTTCCCCCGGTGACGCTCACGTCGGCGCGGTACCGACAGCCGACGTCGAACGCGTTCGCGCACGCATAGGTCGGAGCGGCGGGCGGCGCGGGCTCGTCGGCGGAGTTGCAGGTGCCCGAAGCGAGGGCGACGACGACGGCGGCGGCCTTGGTGGTGGACATACGGTCCTCCAGAGACAGAACGGACAGAACGCCGCGCGTCTATGCGATCCATCGCGGTCGCGCCAACGCGTCATCCGAGGGCGTACCTGGAGGAACCGTGTGCGCGAGGCCCCGTCGGGGTATCGACTGGCACGGGCCGTGCACCTGCGCCCCGGCGTACGGAGGTCCCCCATGCCCGCTGATCCCAACGCTCCCATCCTGTGGTTCGAGAACCTCCGCTCCTCCGACGTGGCGCTCGTGGGGGGCAAGAACTCCGCGCTCGGCGAGCTCATCGGCGAGCTGACGGCCGCCGGGGTCCGCGTGCCGGGCGGCTTCGCCGTCACGGCCTCCGCCTACCGTCGGTTCCTCGACCACAACGGGCTCGTCGTGCGCATCGCGGATGCCCTCGAGGGCCTCGACACCCGCGACGTGAACGCCCTCGAGCAACGGGCGCGCACCATCCGCGAGCACATCCTGGGGGGCGCGTTCCCCGAAGACCTCGAGCTCGGGATCCGCGCCGCCTACGCGGAGCTGTCGCACCGCGCCGGGGTCGACGACGCGGCCACGGCAGTGCGCTCTTCGGCCACGGCCGAGGATCTGCCGACCGCGAGCTTCGCGGGCCAGCAGGAGACGTACCTCTACGTGGTCGGCGCCGACGACGTGGTCGACGCGGTGCGGCGCTGCTTCGCGAGCCTCTTCACGGCCCGGGCCATCAGCTACCGCACCGAGCACGGGTTCCGGCACCTCGACGTCGCGCTGTCGGTGGGCGTGCAGCAGATGGTGCGCTCGGACGTGGGCTGCTCGGGCGTGCTGTTCACCCTCGATCCCGACTCCGGCCACCCGGGCGTGGTGTACGTCACGAGCGCCTGGGGCCTCGGCGAGACCGTCGTGCAGGGGCGTGTGGTCCCCGACGCCTTCCATGTGCACAAGCGCACGGTCGAGCGTGGGTTCTCGCCCATCGTGCGCCGCCAGCTCGGCAGCAAGCGCGTCGAGATGGTGCTCGGCGCCGACCAGCACCCCGTCGAGCGCGAGGTCTCGGCCGAGCGGCGCGCGCAGTGGACGCTCTCCGACGAGGACGTGCTCGCCCTCGCCCGCTGGGGCGTGCGGATCGAGCAGCACTTCTCCCGGAAGGCCGGCCGCGACGTGCCGATGGACATCGAGTGGGCGAAGGACGGCGTCACCGGCGACCTCTACGTCGTGCAGGCGCGCCCCGAGACCGTCCACGCGCGCAACCGCGACCTCGTGATGCGGCGCTGGCAGGTCTCGGCCGGCGGCCCACCGCTGATCGAGGGCCTCGCGGTGGGCTCGGAGGTGGCGTTCGGGCCG
Organism: Alphaproteobacteria bacterium; assembly: GCA_020632875.1. Lineage (GTDB taxonomy): Bacteria > Myxococcota_A > UBA796 > UBA796 > JACKEQ01. The sequence continues at coordinate 19,730 of JACKET010000025.1, read as the reverse complement.
GTGCGCGTCGTGCAGGGGCCCGAGCACATGGATCGGGTGCAGGACGGCGACGTGCTGGTGGCGGAGAGCACCGACCCCGACTGGGAGCCGGTGATGAAGCGCTGCGCCGCGATCATCACCGAGCGCGGCGGCCGCACGTCGCACGCCGCGATCGTCGCGCGCGAGCACGGGCTGCCCGCCATCGTCGGCGCGGAGGGCGCGATGCGGGCCCTCGCGGGCGAGGGGGACGTGACGGTCAGCTGTGCCGAGGGATCGACGGGACGCGTGTACCGCGGCCGGATCGATGCCACGGTGGAGGAGGTGCCCATCGAGCGTCCCGTCTCGCTGCGCACGAAGGTCATGGTGAACGCCGGCGACCCCGACACGGCGTTCGACCTGTCGCGCCTGCCGGTCGACGGCGTGGGGCTCGCGCGGATGGAGTTCATCCTGTCGTCGTGGATCGGCGTCCATCCGACGGCGACCCTGCATCCCGAGCGGCTCGACGAGGCCGAGCGCGCCGCGCTCCTCGCGAAGTGTGGCGGCAAGGAACCGTCCGCGTGGTACCGCGACCTGCTCGCCGAGGGCATGGCGACGCTCGCTGCCGCTTTCAACCCGCGTCCCGTGATCGTGCGCTTCTCGGACTTCAAGACCAACGAGTACGCCGGCCTGCTCGGCGGGGCGGCGCTCGAGCCGCGCGAAGAGAACCCGATGATCGGGTGGCGCGGCGCGTCCCGGTACTACGACGAGCGGTTCCGCGAGGCGTTCCTGCTCGAGGTGGCCGCCGTCAAGCACGTCCGGGAGGACATGGGGCTCGACAACCTGCACGTGATGGTGCCGTTCTGCCGGACCCCGGAGGAGGGGAAGGCCGTGCTCGACGTGCTCGCGTCCGGCGGGCTGGAGCGCGGGCGCGGCGGGCTGAAGGTCTGGGTGATGGCCGAGATCCCGGCGAACGTGCTGCTGGCGAAGGAGTTCGCGGCGTTGTTCGACGGCTTCTCGATCGGGTCGAACGACCTGACGCAGCTCGTGTACGGCGTCGATCGCGACTCGAAGGAGGTCGCGCACCTGTTCGACGACGACGGCCCCGCGCTCCAGAAGGCCGTCTCGATGCTCCTCGACGCGGCGCACGAAGCGGGCGCCCCGGTGGGCATCTGCGGGCAGGCACCCTCCGATCACCCCGCGTTCGCGGCGTTCCTGGTGTCGAAGGGCATCTCGTCGGTGAGCCTCACGCCGGACGCGGTCCCGCACGGCCTGAAGGTCATCACCGAGGCCGAGCGCGCCTGACCGTCAGAGCGCGAGCCCGGTGAGGTACTCGGCGAGCGGGTCCCGCATCAGCACGAACGTGTAGATGAGGGTGCCGAGCCAGCCGTGTGCCACGCCGAGCGCCCACAGGTTGCGGTGCTTCAGGTAGAGCGGACCGAACACCAGCCCGAGCGCGAACGTCGCCACCATCAGCACGCCGTGGGGCCAGTGCACGAGCCCGAACAGCGCGGCGGAGACGAAGACCGCCACGGCCGCGGGCGCCAGCCGGCGCAGGTTCGCGGTCACCAGCCCCTGGACGAGCAGCTGCTGGACGAGCCCCCAGACCGGGTAGACGAGCAGCGTGAGCCACGTCGTCCACGGCACCTCGGCGCCGTGCAGCAGGCCCCAGCCCACCATCGCCGGCCCCGCGACCGCGAGCAGCGCCGCGCACGCCAGCGCCGACTGCTTCAGGCCCTCGCGGCGCAGGCCGAGCGCGGCCACGGCGTCGGGATCGACCTTCCAGCGCAGCGCGAGGTACCCCGCCCACCACGCCACCAGCGGGATGACGAGGAACGCGCGCGAGAGCTCCGTGAGCGGCCAGGCCAGGTGCAGCGCGGCCGTGACGGCGACGGCGCCGAGCTCGAGCGCCGGGCGGTACGGATCGACGCTGCGGGCCCAGCGGTCGTGGGTGAGGGCGAGGGTGCGGACCATGGGGGAACCTCCTGCCCCTGTCTCGCGCCCGGGTGTCGCAGCGGCTTCGAAACGGTGTGAATCGTCCGTGTACGGCGGGGTTGACGTCTCCCGTGCGGTGGCCAGCTTCGCGGGATGTATCGGACCGACTGGCTCCTCCAACAGATCCACCAGCTCGCGCGGGCCCTCGCGAACGCGCTCGGTGCCGAGCAGCGCGACGAGGCCATCGACGCGGAGCTCGAAGCGCTCGCCGGGATGAAGCTCCGCGTGCTCGGCTCGCTCCCGCCGTCGATGGTCGTGCGCCTCATCGGGCAGCGGTTCGGCGACACCGCGCCCGAGCGGCTCTTCGCGGCCCGCGAGCTCGTCCGCCTCGCCGTGGACGAGGGCCACGACCTGCAGCTCCACGTCGACGCCCTGCACGCGGCGCTCGTCGATGCGGTGGGGGAGGACGGGGTCGTGGAGCTCGAGGCCGCGCTCACACGAGCCCGAGCAGGGTCCACCAGCCCACCACCGCCGTGAGCAGCACCGCCAGGCCGAGCAGGTCGAGGGCGATGCCGACGCGGAAGATCTCGCCGGCCGTCACCTCGCCGGTGCTGTAGGCCACCATCGTGGGCGGCGTGCCGATGACGAGCGCGAAATCGATGGACGACGCGATGGTCACCACCATCACGAGCAGCACCGGGTCGACGCCCAGCACGCTCGCGAGCGGGATCGCCAGCGGGATGAGGATCGCCGCCGAGGCCGTGTTCGACGCCACCGCCGTGAGCACCAGCGCCAGCACGCCCACCGCGACGACCCCGGCCATCGGCGGGAGCGCGGCGAAGGACTCGAGGCGCGTCGCGATCCAGTCCGCCGTGCCCGTGTCGGACAGCGTCGCGCCGAGCGTCAGGCCGCCGCCGAAGGTCAGCAGGGCGCCCCAGTCCAGCCGCCCGAGCCCGGCCGTGTCGAAGCAGCCGAGCGCGTTCAGCAGCACGACCCCGCCGAGCCCCACGAGCCCCGGATGGACGCCGTGCAGCGACTCCGTGAGCCAGCCGAGCACGACGAGCACGAACACGGCGGAGACCCGCCGCTCCCGGCGCGTGAGCGGGGGCAGCGGATCGCCCGACGCCGCGCCGAGCTCGAACCCGCCGGAGGCCGCGGCTCCGAACCACCACCACACCCACAGCCCGATCACCGGCAGGAACAGCGCCACCATCGGCAGGCCGTACAGGAACCAGCCCACGAAGCCCACGTCGCGGCCGGAGCGCGCGAGGAACTCGATGGCGAGCGGGTTCGCTGGGGTCCCGATGGCGCTGCCGACCCCGCCGAGCGTGGCCGCGTAGGCGATCCCGAGCACCGAGGCGCGCCGGAAGCCCGCGCCCCGCTCCCCGAGCGGCTGGCTCACGGCGATGGCCATCGGCACGAGCATCGCGGCTGCGGCCGTGTTGCTCATGAACATCGACAGCAGCGCGCTGAGCGCGAGCATCGCAGCGAACAGGCGCGCCGGATGGCCCCCGGCGCCTGCGACCAGCGCGAGGGCCACGCGCCGGTCGAGGCCCGCCTGCGAGAGCGCGTCGGCCAGGGCGAACCCGGCGAGGAACAGCGCGATGATCGGGTGGAAGAACGGCGCGAGCGCACCGCTGGCCGTCGCCATCCCGCCTGCCACGAGCACCACGGGGATGCCGATCGACGTGACCCACAGCGGCAGGGTCTCGCTGAGCCACAGCACGACGACGAGCCCGAGCAGCCCGAGCACCAGCGCGCTCCGCACGGGCAGGCGGCGCTCGGCGTGCAGCACGCCGTCCCGCGCGTGGACGGCGGGGATCAGGGCGTCCCGCCCGTCGGTCAGCTCGATCCCGATCCGGATGTCGCCGAGCTGCAGGGGTGCCTCGCCGTTCTCGACGTCGATCGCGATGGCCCCGTCGCGCTGGGTCCATCGCGCGTGCCAGGCCCCGTCCTGCGCTTCGACCACCCCGTCCACTCCGAGCTCGACGGGGAACCGGACGGCCCCGTCGGGCCCGGTGATCGCCAGCCACGCGGGGCCGGAGGGCCACGGGGCAGGCGCGATCGCCGCGAGCGCGAACGCACATGCGAACGCGAGGGCGATCCACCAGGCGGGACGTGCGGACGACATGGCCCCGGCTATCCTCCGGGCTCCGTGTGTAGTAGGGATTCACGTCGAGCTGGAGGCCCGGATGCTCTCTCAATGGATGACCCCCGACCCGGTGGCGGTGAGCCCGTCCGCGACGGTGGCGCAGGCTCTCGAGCGGATCGGGTCGTTCCGACACCTCGCCGTCGTCGACGACGAGCTGCGCGGCTACCTCCACACGACCGACCTCCAACGTGCGGATCCGGCCGCGGTGGTGGGCTCCCTGGCGCTGCACACGGCGCTCGTGCTGCCGGTCGACGCGACCCTCGACGAGGCGCTGCAGCGCCTCCGCGGCTCCCGCCACGACGCGATCTGGGTCACCGACGGCGAGCTCGTCGGGGTGTTCACCGAGCACGACGCGGTCCGTGCGGCCGAAGACCGGATCCCCGCGGATCTCACCGTCGAGGCGGTCGCTTCGGTCCCCGTCGAGACGGTCGGGCCCGACACGACGGTCGCCGAGGCCCTCGACCTGCTCGCCCGCAAGTGGGTGCGGCACCTTCCGGTGGTGCGCGCCGACGGCTCGCTCGAAGGCGTGCTCAGCTGGCGGGATCTCGAGGGTCGCGACGGCGCCACGAACGTGGGCACGCTGGTCACGCGCCCGCCGTGGACGGCCGCCTGGAGCACTCCGCTGCGCGAGGTGGCGCGGATGATGGTCGCGCACCGGGTCGGGGCCATTCCCATTCTCGAGCCGGACGGTATGCTCGCGGGCATCGCGACGCGGGTCGACCTGATGCGCGCCGTGCTCGCGACCACGGAGGTGGCCTGATGGATCGAGTTCGCGACGTGATGACTTCCCAGCCGGTCGTCGTGGGCTCCGAGGCGAGCCTGGTCGACTGCGCCGTGAAGATGATGGATCTCGGCATCCGGCACCTGCCCGTGGTCGACGGCACGACGGTCGTGGGTCTGGTCGACGACGGCGGCGTGTTCGGCGCGGGTGTGCTGGTCGACGGCGGGGCCCTGTGGTTCCGCTTCGACGCGGGCGGCCCCGAGAAGGCCGGCGACGTCGCGAAGCCCGCCGTGGTGGTCGACGTCGAGGACGACCTCGCGACGGCCCTGCGCGAGATGCGCGGGAAGGGCGCGGCGGTCGTCACCGAAGACGGCGCCGTGGTGGGCGTGCTGTCCGAGCACGACGTGGTCCGCGTGGCACCCGCCATCCTGCCGGCCTCGCGCACGGTCGACGACGCGTCGACGACCCCGGTGCAGACGGTCCGCTCGTCGTCGAGCGCGAGAGACGCCATCGCGAAGATGAAGTCGCTCGGCATCCGGCACCTCGTCGTCGCCGACGACGGCGTCGCGCTGGGCGTCGTGTCGCTGCGCGATCTGGTGTCCGGCTGGAAGGGCGAGAGCGCCGCGGTCGAGCGCTACATGGGGTCGAAGCTGTCGACCGTCGAGCGCGGCTCGTCGCTGAAGAAGGCCGCGTCGCGGATGAGCGAGGAGCACATCGGGTGCCTGCCGATGCTCGACAAGGATGGCGGGGCCATCCGCATCGTCACGCGCTCCGACGTCCTCGAGGCCGTCGCGACGGCGCTCGAAGACGAGGCGCTCTTCGGGATGGACGGGTAGCGCCTACTGGCGCACCAGCTTCAGGTTGAACATCGGCGTGCCGAGCGCGCCGAACAACCGCACCCACAGGGGCAGCCACGCTTCGAGGCCGCGGCTGTTCGTGATGTCGCCGAGGTCGATGGGCGAGGCCCAGCCGAAGGACTGGAGCAGCTCGACGACCGTGCCCTTCGCGCCGGCGTCGTCGCCGCACAGCAGGATGTCGGTCGGCTCGGACAGGAGCGCCGGGTTCAGCATCAGCGGATTCGCGAGCGTGTTGAGCGTCTTCACGACCTTCGCGCCCGGCACGGCCCGCTGGATCTGCTCGCCGAGGCTGTCGTCGTTGCTCACGAACAGCGTGGGCGGGAAGCCCTTGCTGAAGTCGAGCGGGTTGGTCAGGTCGACGACGACCTTGCCGTCGAGCCCGGCGCTCGCCGCATCGACGACCGACAGCGCGTGCACGCCCGACACCGCGAGGATGACGAGATCCGCCCAGCCCGCCGCGTCCGCGAACGTCGCCACGCCGGCGTCGCCGCTCGCAGCGGCCGCCCAGGCCTGCGCCTTGTCGTTGGTCGTGCTGCGCGAGCCGAGCCGCACGGCATGCCCCTGCGTGAGCAGGCGGTTGGCGAGCATCTGTCCGACATCTCCGGTGCCGAGGACTGCGATCTTCATGGGGACCTCCAGGTGACGTTCCGAATCTAGGGTGGGCCGTGTGGCTCAACAATGCGGGGCCGCGTCATGCAATCATCAACCTGTGGTAGATGATCGGGAGACCCGGAGCGGAGCCATGGCGCCATGTTGAACGTCGAGCCCTTCGTGCACACGGCCGAGCTGGCGAGCTTCTCTGCGGCTGCGCGCCGGCTGGGCGTCTCGCCCGCCGCGATCAGCAAGGCCGTGGCGCGGCTCGAGGAGGAGCTCGGCGTGCAACTGCTCGAACGCACCTCGCGCCGCGTGGGCCTCACCGCGGAAGGCGAGGTGTGGCTCGAGCACTGCCGCGTCGCACTCGACGCCCTGCAGGCCGGGCGCGACCGCATCCAGGCGAGCAGCGGCGCCGTGCGGGGCGAGGTGCGCATCACGGCGTCGCCGGTGCTCGGGATGCGCGTGGGGGCCGCGCTGGGCCGGCTGCTCGACCGGCACCCCGAGCTCGACGTGACCTGCACGTTCACCGACGACTACCTGAGCCTCGCGGCCGACGAGGCGGATCTCGCGGTGCGCATGGGCTCGCTCGACGACTCGGCGCTCGTGGCCCGCCGGCTCGCGACCTGCCGCTGGGTCACGGTCGCCGCGCCCGCCTACCTGGCCCGGGCGCCCGAGCTGAAGCGCCCGGCGGATCTCGTCGCGCACCGGTGCCTCAAGTTCCTCGGTCCACACGGGCGCGTCACGGAGTGGGACCTCGACGGGGTCGCCGTGCCCACGTCCCTCCGCATCGGCGACGGCAATGCGCTCGTGCAGGCCGCGGTGGCGGGGGTGGGCGTGATCCGCGTCTTCGACTTCGTCGCCGACGAGGCCGTGCGCGAGGGGAGGCTCGTGCCGGTGCTCGAGCGGTGGGAGGGCGAGGGGCCCGCGATCCACCTGGTGTGCCGGGCCGGCCGTCAGGACGTGCCGCGGCTCAGGGTCGTGATCGACCACCTCGTCGAGGCCTTCCGGGTCGAGCCGTTCCGCGCCGCGCGGTAGGCTCCGGGCATGGATGCAGCGGCAGCGATCGTGGACTGGCTCGTGTCGGAGGAGAGCCGGCTGTTGCGGTCCGACGAGCTGGTCGAGGCCCTCGCGGATCGGCTCCTGCAGCACGTCCCCGTCTGGCGGATCTCGACCGCCATCATGACGATGCACCCCGACGTCGCGGTGGTGAGCATCTGGTGGACCGCCGAGGATGGCGTTCGCACCGAGGACGTCGACTTCGGTCGGATGATGCCCGAGCTGCTCGTGTCGCCCGTGAACGCCTTGAGGGAGAGCTCGGAGGACGCGCTCCGCATCCGACTGGATGCGCAGTCTCGCTACGCGCTGCTCGAGCGTTTCCGCGAGCAGGGCGCCACCGACTACCTCATCATGCGGCTCCCCGGCCGGCGCGATCAGATGTTCTCGGTGACCACGAAGGCACCGGGTGGGTTCGAGGAGGCGCACCTGGCGCTGCTCCTCGGCATCCGGCGGGTGCTCTCGCTGCGTCTCGAGCTCTCGACCACGCGGCACATCAACCGCTCCCTGCTGCGCGCCTACCTCGGCCAGAACGTGGCCCAGCGCGTGCTGCACGGCGAATACCGCCGCGCCGTGGGCCAGCGCATCCAGACCATCGTGTTCACGTGCGATCTGCGCGGCTTCACCGAGCGCGTCGACCACCGGCCGCTCGAAGAGGTGCTCGAGGATCTCGATGCCTACTTCGAGTGCGTCGCAGAGCCCTGGGTCGAGCGCGGGGGCGAGGTGCTCAAGTTCATCGGCGACGCGGTGCTCGGCATCTTCCCCGTCGGGGACGACCCGGCCGGCGTGGCCCGGCTGGCACTCGATGCCGCGCGCGACTCGTTCGTGCGCCTGGCGGAGCGCTCCGCGGCCCTGCCGGAAGGGCGGCTTCCGCTGGCGATGGGCTACGTCCTGCACGCGGGCGAGGTGGCCTACGGCAACATCGGCTCGCGGGCGCGCATCGACTTCACGGTGATCGGGCGCCCGGTGAACGAAGCAGCGCGGCTCGAGAAGCTCACGAAGGAGCTCGCTCCGCTCGTGCTGTCCGACGCATTCGTCGATCTGCTGGGGTCGGAGGAGGGTCTCGTCGACCTCGGGTCGCACGCGCTCCGGGGGGTGCAACGATCGGTGCGCCTGTTCACGCCCGAGCCGTGAGACAGCCGCGGATCGGGGTGGCACAATGGCGCTCCGGAGGACGGATGCTGGTCGCGTTCCTGTTGATGGCCTGCAAGGACACCGACGACACGGACACCGATCCGCCCGGTCCATCCTGGTCCGTGGCGTTCGATGCCTCCGATCGCGGCGACCAGTCGGGCGTCTGGGGCTCGGGTCCGGCGGACGTGTACGTGGTCGGCGGCACGCCCGACGAAGGCACCATCACGCACTGGAACGGCACCGAATGGAGCCCCGTCGCCCTGCCTGGCGGCGTGCCCCTGCTCGTCTGGGTCTACGGCTTCGGCCCGAACGACGTGTGGTCCGTGGGCGTCGACGGCGCGGTGGTCCACTTCGACGGATCGAGCTGGGAGGTTCGCGACGCGGGCACGACCGAAGCGCTGTGGGGCGTCTGGGGCGCGGGTCCCGACGACATGTGGGTCGTCGGGGGCGACGTGGCCGTCGGCGATCCGCTGCTCCTCCACTGGGATGGCACGGGCTTCACGCCGGTCCCGCTCGAACCGTCCCAGAACGACCGCGGCGCGAAGTCGATGTTCAAGGTGTGGGGCATGGCCGGGCGCGTGTTCTCGGTCGGCCAGGGCGGCCTGATCATCGAGTGGGACGGCACACAGTGGTCCCAGATGTCGACGGGCCCGTCCGCCGATCAGGACTTCGTCTCGCTCTGGGGCACCCCCGACGACGGCATCTTCGCCGTGGGCGGGCGCTCGGGTGCCCGTGTCGCCGAGCTCGACGGGCAGGCGTGGAACACCGAGGCGCCTGCGGGCTACCCGGGGCTCAACGCCGTTTCGGTGATCGACGGCGACGTGCTGGTCGGGGGGCAGTACGGCTTCGTCGGGCGATGGGAGGGCGGCGCGCTCGTCCAGGAGACCGGCGCCGCCGACACCCAGGCCGACATCCACGCGATGTGGTCCGACGGCGCGGGGCGCACATATGGGGTGGGTGGCACGTTCCAGCCGCCGTACGACAAGGGGATGGCATGGGTACGCGAAATGCCCTGATTCTGCCGGCCATCGCGGCCGCACTGCTGTTCGCGTCCTGCAAGGACAAGGACGAGGACACCGACACCGACACCGACGTCGAAGAAGACTGGACCGACCACGGTCCCATCGCCGACGGCATCCTGGCGCCCCTCGGCCAGCCCCGTCCCAGCGCCACACCCGAGCAGCTCGCGACCTTCGAGCGCGGGCTCGCCGTGGGGCAGCACCGCTTCACGGTCACCGAGGGCCTCGGGCCCGCGTTCAACACGGTCTTCTGCCTGTCGTGCCACGAGAAGCCCACGCCTGGCGGCTCCGCCGGCATGTACCGCAGCTTCTTCCTGACCGGCCGGCTCACGAACGACGGCGCGTTCCTGCCCGGCGAGAGCGCGGGGAACGGCGGGGGCGTCATCCGGCTCAACTACGTGGGCGAGGACTTCGACGCGCGTCCCCAGGTGCCCGACGAGACGACGATCATCGCGCAGCGCAACCCGATCCCGTTCTTCGGCGTGGGGCTGCTCGCCGAGATCACCGACGACGAGATCCTCCGCCGGGCAGACCCCGACGACAGCGACGGCGACGGCATCAGCGGCAAGGCGAACTACGACCGCGGGTTCGTCGGTCGGTTCGGCCGCAAGTCGCAGACCGTCAGCATCGAGGGCTTCATCCGCGGCCCGCTCTTCAACCACCTCGGCGTCACGACCGACCCGCTCAGCGACGCCCAGCGCGCCCTCCTCCCCGTCGACAGCTCGGGCGGCCAGACCGGCGCCCTGTTCCGGCTCGGCGAGGCGCTGCGCGGATTCGGCCAGGCCGCCGCGCCCGACGGCCCGCTGACCGACGAAGACGGCGCGCCCGACCCCGAGATGTCCACCGACGACCTGTTCGACCTCGTCAGCTACGCCATGCTGCTCGCGGCGCCCGAGGTCGAGCCGCTGAACGAGGTCACCACGCGCGGCCGCGACGCCTTCAACGAAGCGCGCTGCTTCGACTGCCACACGCCGCGGCTCACGAGCCCCCGCGGCAAGCTCCCCGTGTACTCCGACCTCCTGCTCCACGACATGGGGCCCGAGCTCGCCGACGGCCTCCAGCAGAAAGACGCGACGGGCTCCGAGTTCCGCACCCAGCCGCTCTGGGGCGTGGCCGCGGTCGGGCCCTACCTGCACGACGGGCGCGCGAAGACGCTGCACCAGGCCATCGAGATGCACGGCGGCGAAGGGTCCGCCAGCCGCGACCGGTACCTCGCGATGGGGGAGGGCCGGCAGGCCGATCTCCGCGAGTTCCTCCTGTCGCTCGGCGGCCGCGGCCAGGCCTCCGCCGGCCTCATCCCGGCCGATGCCCCCGTCCCGCCCGTCGGCGAGTACGGCGGGCCGGTGCGTGCGCTCGACGCCACCGAGGCGGCCGACTTCGTCCGCGACCGCACGGCGTTCGACACCGAGCTCGCCTTCCAGGACGGCCTCGGCGGGCCCCGGTTCAACGGCGACAGCTGCCGCGCCTGCCACTTCGAGCCCGTGCCCGGCGGCGCCGGTCCGCTCGGGCTCAACGTCATGCGGCACGGCATCCTCAACGGCCAGGGCGAGTTCGTGCCACCCGCCGTGGGTACCATCCTGCACCGCCTCCGCCGGCCGGATCAGCTCGCGAACCGCGCCCAGGAGGGCGTCAACGTGTACGAGCCGCGCCAGACCCCACACGTCTTCGGGCTCGGCCTGATCGACGCGATCGACGAGGCCGACATCCTCGCCAACGCCGATCCCGACGACCTCGACGCCGACGGCATCTCCGGCCGCCCCTCGTGGACGGACGACGGCCGCCTCGGTCGCTTCGGGTGGAAGGGCAGCGTGCCGTCCATCGCCGAGTTCGTCCGCGACGCGGTCGCGATGGAGCTCGGGATGACGCTCACCGACCAGCCCGGCCTCACGTTCGGCCGCATCCAGGACAACGACGAGATCGCCGATCCCGAGCTGGGGCTCGCCTTCGCCGAAGAGGTCGCCGGCTTCCTGCGGATGCTCGGCCCGCCCCCGCGGCAGACTCCGGCCGATCCCGGGCTCGCCGCACAGGGCGAGGGCCTGTTCGCCTCCGTCGGGTGCGCGAGCTGCCACGTGCCGGCGCTCCCCGGTCCCGACGGCGACGTGCCGCTGTACTCCGACCTCCTGCTCCACGCGATCCTCCCGCCCGGATCGGCCGGAATCGAAGAGGCCGGCGCCACGATGGAGGAGTTCCGCACCGCGCCGCTGTGGGGCATCTCGAAGACCGCCCCGTACCTGCACGACGGGCGCGCCGAGACGCTCGACGCGGCGATCCTCGGGCACGATGGCGAAGCCGTCACCGTCCGCGACGCGTTCGAAGCGCTGTCCGGCCCCGAGAAGGCCGCGCTGCTGGCGTTCCTGGAGACCCTGTGAGCGGCCTGCTCCTGCTCGCCGTGCTCGGCTGCAAGAAGCCCGTCGACACCGACACCGACACGGACACCGACACCGACACGCCCGACACCGACACGGGCGACGGCCTCGTGCACGACCCGCTGTCGATGCCGCGAACGCCCACGCACGACCCGTCCGAGTTCCAGAGCGCCCAGGTCTGCGCCACGTGCCACCCCGACCACGTGACCGAGTGGTCGAGCTCGATGCACGCCTACGCGATGGTCGACCCGGTGTTCCAGCGGCTCGTCGAGCTCCGCCAGGTCGATCTCGGCGGTCGTGAAGACCAGTTCTGCACCCAGTGCCACTCCGCGATCGGAACCCGGGGAGGCGAGTGCGTCAGCGCGTTCGAGTTCGATGCGCTGCCGCCCATCGTGCTCGAGGGCATCACCTGCGAGAGCTGCCACAAGGTCTCGGCGGTCGTGCGGCCCTACAACGCCGGCCACGAGCTCGATCCCACCGGCCCGATGCGCGGCACCGGCACCTCCACGAGCCCGTTCCACGCGACCGAGACGCTCCCCGTGCTCGGCCAGTCCGACTTCTGCGGCTCGTGCCACGACGTGCGCGAGACGAGCGGGCTGCCGCTCGAGCGCCCGTTCGCCGAGTGGCGGGAGAGCCGCGCGGCCGAAGAGGGACGTCCGTGCCAGTCGTGCCACATGCCCGAGCGCATCGGGCCCGCGGCGATCGGCGCGGCCGACCGCACGCTGCACGAGCACCGGTTCATCGGCGTCGACCTCCCGCTGACCGAGGGCTTCGTCGACGCGCCGACGCGCGAGCTGATGACCCAGCGCATCACCGCGCTGCTCGAGAGCGCCGCCGACATCGAGCTCGACCTCGTCGAAGCCACACCGGGGCAGCTCGGAACGGCCGTCGTCACGGTGCACAACCGCATCGACGCGCACAACTTCCCGACCGGCTCGACCTTCCTGCGCCAGGTCTGGGTCGAGCTCGTGGTGCAGGCCGACGGTGTGACGGTCTTCGAGACGGGCACGCTGGATGCGAACGGCGACCTGCGCGACCGGTGGAGCGCGCTCGACCCGTACGGCGACGACGACCTGATCTCGCTCTCCAGCCAGTTCACCGACGCGAACGGCGACCTCACCCTGTTCTCGTGGGTCGCGACCGAGCACACGAGCGCCGCGCTCTCGCCGGAGTACACGCGCACGTGGTCGCTGTTCGTGCCCATCCCGGCGGGCGCGCAGGAGCTCACGGCCCAGGCGCGCCTGCGCTTCCGGCCGCTCCCGCCGCACCTGCTGCGCACCCTCGGGATGACCGACGAGGCGGCTGCCCTGCCGATCTACGACGTCGACACGGCGAGCTGGGCCGCGCAGCTCCCGTGATCCCCTGGCTCGTCGCGTGTGCCGCCGCGCCGGGCCCGATCCCCGACGCGCTGCCGGCCTGTGACGCGCTGCCGGCCCTCGCGGAGCCCCGTGCGCTGGAGGTCCGACTGTGGCGGGGAGATGGCGTGACGGACGCCGAGGTCGCCCGTGCCTACGGGCTCCTGGCGGGACGGGTCCACCGCTGGGGCCTCGAGCTCGCGCCGGTCGGCCGGGTGGGCCGCGTGGAGGGCAGCCTGCTCGGGGCCCACCCCGAGAGCGGACAGGACGAGCTGGCCGGGCTGCGCGGGTTCCTCGATGCCCACGCTCGGCCCGCGCAGACGGCGGTCCACCTCGTGGTCGTGCGGGAGATCGTCGACCCGCGCTCGCGGCTCGCGCGAACGGTCGCGCTGCAGGGGCTCGGCCTGCACCCCGAGGCCCTCGGCAGCCCGGAGGGGCAGGTCATCCGGGAGGGGCTCGGCGAGGCGCCGTTCACGCCCTTCCTGCTCGTCGACGCCGATGCGCTCGATTCGCCGGACGCCGCGCGCTCGCTGCTCGCCCACGAGCTCGGGCACGCGCTGGGCCTCGCCCACGACGGCACGCCGGGCAACGCGATGAACGAGGTGCGCGACCCGACCTGCGCGGCGGGGCTCACGGCCGGGCAGCTCGCCGCCCTGCGCTGAGTCCGTCGGCCACCGCCCGCAAGCGGGCGTCGTGCCCGCGAGATCTCAACGCCGCCAGCGCAGGAGGGTCGCGAGGGTCTCGCGGGCCGTGGGGCCGAGGCGGGCCTGCTGGGACGCGAACGCCGCACGTCGCAGCGCGTCGACCCGCGTGGGGTAGGGCTGCACGGCCTCGGAGAGGCGGGCCACCGGCATCCGCGAGGTGACCGCGACGGACAGCAGCCCGATCAGCTCGCCCGCGTGGGCCCCGACGACCGTGCCGCCCACGACGATGCCGCCGTCGACGACGACCTTCACGAAGCCCTCCGTGTCGCCGTCGAGGATGGCGCGGTCGACCTCCGCGAAGGCGTAGCGGTGGACCTCGCTCCCGGCATCCGCGCCGACGTGCGCGACCTCGGGCTCGGTGTACGTCACGCGCGGGATCACCATGTCCTCGCGGGACTGTCGGCCGAAGAACAGGGCGTTCCGCAGCACCCGCCGGCTGGTCTCGTCGGCGGCGTGCGTCAGGCGCGGCACGCCGGCGGCCACGTCGCCCGACGCGTAGATCCGCGGGTTGTCGGTCTGCAGCCACGCGTTCGTGTGCACGCCGGCGGCGTCCCAGCGGACCCCGGCCGCTTCGAGCCCGAGCCCCGCGACGTTCGGCGTGCGCCCCGCCGCGACCAGCACGCGGTCGAACGGCACCTCGCGCACCTCGCCACCCACCCGCACCGTCGCCGAGCCCGCGGCGAAGCGCTCGGCCGCCGCGGAGGTCAGCACCTGCACGCCCTCGCGGGTGAGGCGGGCCTCGAGCACCGCGCTCGCGTCGGGGTCTTCGGCGGGCAGCACGCGGGGCGCCTGCTCCACCAGGGTCACGTCGCTCCCGAACCGGCGGAACGCCTGGCCGAGCTCGCATCCCACGGGCCCCGCGCCGAGCACCAGCAGCCGGGTGGGCAGGGCGTCGAGCTGGAACACGGTCTCGTTGGTGAGCGGCGCCACGTCTGCGAGCCCCGGCACGTCGGGGATCGCGGCCCGCGCGCCCGTCGCGACGACCGCCCGGGCGAACGTCAGCGTGGCCCCGCCGACCTCGAGGGTGTCGGGGCCCGTGAAGCGCGCCATGCCGCGGTAGGTGTCGACGCCTTCGCCCCGGACGCGCTCGAACGAGTCGTGGTGCGCGATGTGCGTTCGGAGCTGCCGCATCCGCGCCATCACGGCCGCGAAGTCGACCTCGACCGGGCCCGTCCGCACGCCGTACCGCCCGGCATCGCGCGCGGCCTGCGCCGCCCGGGCGCTCGCGAGCAGCGCCTTGCTCGGCACGCACCCCCAGCTCAGGCAGTCCCCACCCATCAGGCCGCCTTCGATCAACGCGACCCGCCCCCCGAGCCGCGCCGCGCCGATCGCCGCGACCAGGCCGGCCGTGCCACCGCCGACGGCGACCAGGTTGTAGCGACCGTCCGGCACCGGATTGACCCAGTCCGGCGGGTGGGTGAGCGCCACGAGCTCGCGATCGAGCGCATCGACGGGGTCGAACCCGGGGCCCCCGGTCATTCGAGCCGACGCACGCGGACGCGCTGCCGGGCGGGGACGTCTTCGAGCACGTCGTGGCGGCCGTCGGGCCACTCGATCTCGAGGGTCACGACCTCGACGCCGTCGAGCCCGAAGTGCACCTCGGGAGGCCCGCCGGACGCGAGGCTCCGCCCGCCCGCGCGCACCACGCGCGACAGCGAGCGGCCCAGCGCCTGCACCCGGATGGTCGCCCCGACGCCGCGGGTGTTCGCGGACGTCTCGTCGAACAGCTGCACGCCGAGCCAGGACCCGAGCCCGCAGCGTGCGGGGCGCAGCACGGCGGGGGCGTTGCGGTTGCGCTTCACGAGGTCGAGCCAGCCGTCTCCGTCGACGTCGACGAGCAGGGTTCCGCGCGTGACGCCGGGGTCGGCGACGCCGAAGAGCTGGGAGACCTCGACGAACGCGCCCTCCTGCTGGAGGTAGAGCGCATCGGGCTGCGCGACGGGGTTCGGGATGTTGGCGGGGATGAAGCCGAACCCGACGATCAGGTCTTCGTCGCCGTCGTTGTCGACGTCCCCGAAGTCGGAGCCCCACGCCACATGGCGCCCGTCGTCGGTGCTCGCGGTGATGCCCGAGGTCGCGGTGGTGTCGACCCACCCGATGCCTTCGTAGCTCTGGAGCAGCCGCAGCTCGGTCCACGAGGGCATGAACAGGTCGGGCAGGTCGTCGCCGTTGAGGTCGGTGGCCGCGAGCCCCATCCCGCACACGCGCAGGTCGAGCCCCATCGCCGGCGGCACCGTCTCGAACACGCCGTCGCCGCGGTTCGTGAACCCGTGGTTGGGGCGGATCCAGCCGTAGTCGTTGACGAGGTAGAGGTCGGGCAGCGCGTCGTGGTCGAGGTCGAGGAAGCCGCCCGCGAGGGTGTGGCCGTAGCCGTCGAGCCCGGAGAAGACGCCCTCCATCCTCGCGAACGTGCCGTCGCCGAGGTTCTCGTAGAGGTGCGACTCGACCGACTTCACGATGAGCCAGTTGCCGTGCTCGAGCACGAGCAGGTCGAGGTCGCCGTCGAGATCGAAGTCGGCCCAGCTCGACCCGACGCCGTACGGGTGCTCGCCGATCCCCGCTTCGGCCGTGCCGTCGCGGAAGCGCGCTCCGCCCTCGTTCACGAGCAGCCGGTCGTGCGCCTGGTACTGCGAGAGGTACACGTCGAGGTCGCCGTCGCCGTCGAAGTCCACGACCGCCGCCCCAACGCCGCCCTCGCCCACGTCCGGCAGGGAGTGCTCGACCAGCCCGCCGGCGCCGTCGCCGAGGTAGAGCTCGAGTCCCGTGCGCCGCGGGACGACGATGTCGTTCCACCCGTCGTCGTCGAGGTCGCCGACCGCGAGCCCCGACCCCATCACGAAGTGGTCGCGCGGCGGATCGAACGGCTGCTCGCCCCAGTCGCCCGCCTCGTACGTCGCGAATGGGCCCGCCGAGATGCGCGTGGCGGGGTCGGCGCACGCCAGCGAGGGCAGGGCCTCGACGACGATGGCCGGCCGCGGCGTGTCGCCCGTGTCGGGCGGCGGGGTCGGGTGAGGGGCTGCCGTGTCGGAGGGCGCGGGGCACCCGAGCAGCAGCAGCAGCGGCCAGGTCCGGAGCATGTCGAAAGGTAGCCCATCGGCACAGGGGTGGTATGGGCGTTCGGTGCGAAGGGCTCTCTCCGGGGTGTGGAATCGGAAGGTGGCGCGCCTGCCCGACGAGGGCGTGCTGCTCGTGTGCACCGATCTGCACGGGAATTTCGGCGATTTCGAGCGGATGCTCGCGATCTACGAAGAGGAGGAGGCCGCCGGCAACCAGCCCGTCCTCGCGTTCTGCGGCGACCTCGTGCACGGCCCGTCGCCCGACGTCGAAGAGAGCTGGCCGTCGCACCTCGGCACGCCCTACCGCGACGAGTCGGTCGAGCTGATCCGGGCGTTCGAGGCGTTGAGCCGCGACCACCGCATGTTCAGCCTCGTCGGGAACCACGAGCACGCGCACATCGGCGGTCCGGTGGTCCCGAAGTTCTATCCGAACGAAGCGCAGGTGCTCGAGGACGCGCTCGGTGCGGACGCACTGCGGATGCGGTCGTTCTTCGAGAGCTTCCCGCTCGTCGCGGTGGCGCCCTGCGGCGTCGTGCTGACCCATGCGGCACCCGCCTCCACACTGCCCGACGCGGAGTCGTTCGAGGCGCTCGAGTACGCCGGATACGACGATCTGGCGTTCCACCAGATGATGCGCAGCGGCGTCGTGGGCGCGCTGCTGTGGGCGCGGGCCTGCGCGGCCGAAGACGCCCGTGCGCTGCTCGCGAGCCTGACGGGGAGCCGTGAGGGATTCGTGGCGTTCGGGCACGACATCGTGCGCGAGGGCTACGTCGTCGAGAGCGACCACCACGTGTGCGTCTCGACGAGCTTCGGGCTGTACGACCCGCTGAAGCGCTACCTGCGCCTCGATCTCGGCGGGAGGTACCGTTCGACCTCCGATCTGCGGGACGGGGTCGAGATCCGGCCGCTCCACCAGGGATTGCGCTGAGGCGAATCGGGTCTCGCGTCCGTGCGAGCGGCGGACGGCCTACGTGCACGGCGCAACCTGGAGCTGTCATGCACGTCTTCGTCACCGGCGCCTCGGCCGGAATCGGCGCCGCCCTCGCGCGGGAGCTCGCCCGGCGCGTGCCCGGCGCGCGCCTGTCGATCGTGTCCCGCGATGCGGCCGCGCTGGAGCGGGTCGCGGCCGATCTTCGCGCTCTCGGCGCCTCTGCCGTGGTGCTGCCCTGCGATCTGTCCGATCCCGACGCCGCGGAGGACGTGCTCCGCCGCGCCGTGGAGGCCAGCGGGCCGGTCGACGTGCTCGTGAACAACGCCGGGTCCCAGGTGGTCGGACGCACGGCGTCGATCGACATCGCGGCTGCGGAGCGGAGCCTCGTGCTGGACCTCGTCACGCCGCTGCGCCTCGTGCGCGCCGTGCTGCCGGCCATGACCGCGCGGGGAGCCGGGCGCATCGTGAACATCGCGTCGGCCGCGGCCCTGGCGCCGACGCCCGGGATGACCTGGTACAACGCGGCGAAGGGCGGGCTCGCCGCCGCTTCCGAGGCGCTCCGCGGCGAGCTCGCAGGCAGCGGAGTCACGGTCACCACGGTGTACCCGGGCATCGTGCAGACCGACATGGCGGACGCCGCCATCCGCGCGTTCGGCCCGTCGCTCGCGCTGCGCCTGCAGCCGGTCGTCACCGCGGAGGTGCTCGCGGAGCGCGTCGTCCGCGCGGCGCTCGCGGGCCGGGCGCGGCTCGTCCACCCGCGGTTCTACGCGCTGACGCGGTGGTTCCCCGCGGTGACGCGCTGGCTGATGGACGCGTTCACGCCGGCGCTCCGGGAGACGGCGGCATGATCGATCGTCTCGCGAGGGTCGTGCTCTGGGTCGCCATCGTCGTGTTCGTCGCCGTGGGCGCGCTCGGCGTGATGACCAGCTGGTTCGAGTCGACCTGGCTGTACCCGGTGGAGGTCGCGGGGGACCTCGTGACCCTCCGCAACCAGCAGCGGTTCCTGAAGTCCCTCGAGCTCGCGTGGGGCGTCGCGCTCTTCACGCTGCGTCGGGACGTGTTCGTCGACCCGCGGATCACGCGGCTCGTGCTGTTCCTGTTCTGGGTGACGCCGCTCTCGCGGGTGCTGTCGATGGCGCTGGAGGGCCTTCCGCACCGGGACTTCGTGCTGCTCGTGTGCGTGGAGCTCGTCGGAGCGTTCGTGCTGTCGGCGCGGGCTGTGTACGCTCCGGGTGCGGAGGAGGCGGGTGGACTGGAACCATCTCGAGTGGGTCGCGCGGCTGGCGCGTAGCGGTTCGGTGGCCACGGCCGCCCGGGCGCTGGGGGTCGCGCCGTCGACCTTGTACCGACGGCTCGATCGGCTGGAGGACGAGCTCGGGCTGCCGCTGTTCGACCGTCGCCAGGGCTCGCTGAAGCCGACGGACGCGGGGCGGATCGCGCTCGAGGCCGCGGCGGACGTGGAGGCGCGGGTGTCTCGCATGGAGCGCGAGCTCCTGCGGCACGGCTCGGGAGTCGGGGGCCGCGTGGTCGTCGCCGCGCCGGAGGCCCTCGCCCTCGTCGTGATGGAGCCGCTCGCCCGGCTCCGCGAGCAGCACCCGGGCCTCACGGTCGAGCTGCGCGTGTCGACGGACCGCGCGTCGATGTCGCGCGGCGAGGCGGACGTGGCGCTGCGGGTCTCCGCAGACCCCGGAGACACGCTGGTCGGGCGGCGCATCGGGCGCGTGGAGGTCGCCGTGTACGGGCTCGTCGCAGGGTCCGCGCGCTTCGACCCGACGGCGCACGACTGGGTGTGCTTCGACGCGTCGTTGTCGCACACGGCGCAGGGCGCGTGGGAGCGGGCCAACGTCCCTCCGGAGCGCGTCCGGATGCGGCTCGCGTCGCGCACGTTGTTCGTGGAG
>JACKET010000024.1 GCA_020632875.1 Alphaproteobacteria bacterium | reverse complement strand
TGCCGCTCGTCGCCGGTCAGCGACGCGCTGTGGCACTCCGTGCAGACCTCGACGAACGGCCGGCCGTGCGTGGGCCAGTCGACCCCGTCACAGTCCGGCGCCGCGTCGGTGTCGACATCGGCCTTGTCACAGGCGAGCAGCGCGAGCAGGAGCATGGGACTCCGTAGCAGACCCGCTACTCACCCGCGATCTCGACCTCCCCCGCATGCGCGAAGACGTGCAGCTCGCTGTCGGACTCCGGGTCGTCGAACACGTCGATCAGCCGCACCACACCGATGTTCGAGTGCGTGTCGAGCTGGTAGCCGCCTGCCGGCACCTCGAGGGAGATCGCTCCGAGGTGCGCCTCGGCGTCGACGAAGACGGGGCGGAAGTCCCACTCGAGCTCGATCGACCCCGCGTGGTTGAAGATCGTGGTGTCGCAGGCGAGGCCCTCGCCCTCGACCGATCCCGCGTGGAGCTCTGCCGTGACGGGCCCGGAGAGGCCTTCGAGCGACAGATCGCCGTGCGCCAGCACCACGTCGACGGGCATCCCCGCCGGCAGCCCGACCTCGAGGTCGCCGCCGCACAGCCCACACGCGTAGTCGATGACGAGCTGGTCGCCGTCCATGTACCGGCTCACGGTGCCCGGGCCGCCCACGCCGCCGAAGTCGGCGTCGACGAGCACCTGCGCGCCCTCCACCTCCTCGACGACGAGATCGCCGTTGGACAGCTCGACACGAACCGACGTGAAGTCCCCTTCGATCCGGTACTCCCGCTCGTCCGCAATCGGACCGCAGCCGACTGCGAACGCCAACCCCAGAGCCCAATACCCACGCATTCGCGCCTCCATGACGCCGGTGGAACACCGCGTCCGGCCGAACGTGTCACTTCCATTTATTCGGAAACATAGAACACGCTCGTTTTGAGAATTCTGCGAGACAGTCCAATCGGGAGGCTCTAGGTTCAGGTCAGGAGGAGCGATGCTCGACCTGACCCGCCAGGGGATCCGCTACCAGCCAGACTCTACGGCCCTTCCCGGCCTCACCGGGGCCGAGCGCGGCATCGCCGTCCGCACGTGGCGGGGCCGCATGGTGAACGAGTACGTCTCGGCCGGCGTCTGGGCGTCGCTCGTGCGCCAGCTGATGGAGGCGAAGGCCTCTGCCGATCTCGTGATCGAAGCCGGAGAGGCCGTGCGCGACGAGCTCCGTCACGCGGCGCAGTGCGCGGGCTGCGTGCTGGCGCTGGGTGGCGAGGCGACCGCGCCGATGCCCGACCTGGCCGAGGTCCCCACGCACGAAGACGCCAGCCGGCTCGAAGCCGTGCTGCGGAACATCGTCAGCGTCGGGTGCATGTCCGAGACCATCGCCGTCAGCATCATCCGCGCCGAGCACGTCGAGCTCGAAGGCGGCCCGCTCGCCGAGGTGCTCGCGGGCATCCTCGCCGACGAGGTGCAGCACGCGCGGTTCGGCTGGCGCGCCCTCGGCGAGCTGCTGCCGCTCCTCGACGCCGACGCGAGAGCCCGCCTCGACCGCTACCTCGTCGACGCCTTCGCGCACCAGGTCGTCTACGAGGTGCCGAAGCTCGGCGGCATCCGCGCGCCCCGCGAGGCGCTCGCCGACGCGGGTGTCTGCGACGGCGACTTCGCGAAGTCCCTGTTCGTCGACACGATCGAGACCGTGATCGTCCCGGGGCTCGCTTCGGCGGGCCTCGACGCCCCCACCGCCTGGGCCCGTGCGCGCGAGCGCACGGCGCTGTACCTCGCTTCCTGAGAGGAGAACCCGATGAAGGATCCACGCATCATCCGCCGCAAGGCCCTGCTCTCCGCGTCCAGCGTCGTCCTCGCCCTCGGCGCGGGCTGCGTCCAGCACGGCACCGTGCCCGTCGTGTCCAACGCGATCTCGCCCATCGACACGGGCCGGGTCGACACCGCCGCGCTCGACACGGCCGTCGACACCGACGCCGTCCCGATGGACGAGCCGGACTGCACGCTCCCCGGCGTCGACATGTTCCCCTGCTGCGACGAACGCGCCGCCTGGTGCACGCAGCAGCACGCCTCCGTCGATGCGCAGAACGAGTGCCTCTTCGGGCCGGGCTTCGACGGCAGCACCGGCTGCATCCCGTGGGGCCCGCCCGCCCCACCGCGCATGGGCGCCTACGCCTGACGGACGGTAGTCTGGCGGCGGAGGCCCGATGGCCGGCGCCAGCATCTTCTTCATCGTCCTCGCGATCACGGTCTTCGTGATCCTCGCCGTGCTCGGGATCGCCGCGATGGTCGGGATGTCCGGAGCGGCCGCAGTCGCCGAGGACGACGGCACGCGCGAGCTCGAGTGGGCCGCCACCTGGGAGGGGCACGAGATCGTGCTCCGCGCCGAGGGCCAGCTCGGCACGATGTACGTCGACGGGCGGCTCATCGCGCAGGGCGACAGCCTCCAGACCACCGTCGACGGCGTGGCGGTGCTGGCTTCGCTCCAGTGGCGCAAGGATGCGCCGCAGGCCCGCCTCCACGTCGACGGCCAGCCCGTCCTGCTCCAGCGGCGTCCGTTCGGCACGCCGTTCAGCGTGGGCGGTCCCGGGCCTGCCGCCGCGGGCCGCACCCCCGAAGACCCCCGCTGGGAGGCCATCGTCGAGCTCGTCGACCAGATCCGGGCCGAAGGCGGCGAGGCCGCCACGCTCGCCGGCCGCGCGAAGGAGGAGCTGCGCGCCCTCCTCCTGAAGATCGACGAGGCCGAGAAGGCCGGCCAGGCCCACGCGAGCCTCGGCGCCGAGACGAGCGCGCTCGACCCGCTGATCGCGCGCCACGAAGCCCAGGCGACCCGCCTGATCGAGGGCCTCCGCAAGCTGCACTTCGGCAGCCTCGAGACCGCGCCGGCTCCAGAAGAGGTGTCGCGCGTGCTGGCGGCCCTCGAGGTCGAGATCGCCGGGCGCGAGCGGGGCTCCTGACGTGGAGGCCGTGGCCGCGGCCCGGGTCGCGATGGTCGTGCTGTTCTTCGCCATGCTGCTCGTCGAGCTGCGCGTGGCCTGGGTCGAGCGCGACCGACCGCTCTACCGGTGGAAGGACAGCATCGAGTCGTGGTGCCTGCTCGCCCTGACGAGCGCGATCAGCGGGCTGTCGAAGCTCTTCCTGCTCGTCGTCTACGGGGCCGTCCTGGAGCGCTTCGCACTGTGGGAATGGCGGGGCACCGCGCTGGAGTATCTGCTCGCGTTCCTGGCGTACGACCTCGTCTCCTACGCCTTCCACCGCGCGTCGCACCGTGTGGGGTTCCTGTGGGCCATCCACGTCGTCCACCACCAGTCCGAGCAGTTCAACCTCACGGTCGGGATGCGAACGGCGCCGCTGCGCAACCTGGTGGACTGGCCGACCCTCCTGCCGCTCGCACTGCTCGGCGTGCCCGCGTGGTGGGTGATGATGCTGTTCGTGATCCACATGGTCGGGCAGTACTGGATCCACACCCAGCGGATTCCCCCGCTCGGCCCGCTCGAATGGTTCCTGAACACCCCGAGCCACCACCGCGTCCACCACGGCTGCCAACCCGGCTACCAGGACGTGAACTTCGGGGCGAACCTCATCGTGTTCGACCGTCTGTTCGGGACGTTCCGGCCCGAGACCGAGCCCGCCGTGTTCGGCGTGACCGCCCCGGTGCCCGGCTTCTCCCCCCTCCGGAGCACGTTCCAGCCGTTCGCCGACGTGCTCGACCGGAGCCGCGCCTGGTCGCGCTCCGACCGGATCCGGGTGTGGTGGAAGCCGCCGGGCTGGTCCCCGGATGGCGCGAAGACACCGTCCACACCGCCTCCTCCGAAGCGCGACCTCGCGATCCGCTCGCTCCCGGAGGCGCTCGCGACCGCCACCCTCGCGAGCCTCCTGCTGTTCATGGCGCCTGCGGCGATGCCGAGCCTCCCGACCGTGCTGGCGTTGCTCGGGTTCGGTGGGCTCGCCCTGCATCGGGTGGGGCTGTGCTTCGACGATGGGAGCGCGGGTGCAGGCGACACGGTATTCGCCGTCGGGCTCGCGACCACGGCCTTCCTGGTCCCCTCCCACGCGGTCTTGTTCGCGCTGGGGGCCGTGCTGTGCACCGCTCTCGCGCTCTCGGCGCAGCGCGAGCCGAGAAGCGAGGGATCCGCCGACGCGTTCGCCTGACGTTCGCCCCGGGCCGGGTTACCTCCGGGCGATGCTCGTGCTGCTCGCCATGGGATGTGGTCCCGCCCCCGCCGTCCTGATCGACGAACACGTCGATCAGCCGGGCTTCGGCTGGGTCGACGAGGTCCCCACGGGCACCGACCCCGACGACCCCGAGCCCGAAGACTGGTCGATCTACGAGGGCGCCGAGTTCCGGATCGTCTCGCCCGCGTCGGGCTCGTTCCGCGCGCTCGGCGAGCTCCGCCCGTTCGAGGCGCAGCTGATCGCGGCCGACGGCACGGCGCTGTGGGTCGATCAGGTCACCTGGTCGAGCAGCGTCGACCCCACGTGGGACGGCATCGGGATGTACTTCGAAGACGACTCGATCGACGTGGGCCTGCACGACATCACGGCCGAGGTCACGCTGCCGAACGGCGACCGGCTGGCGCACACGGTCGGCGGCGTCCGCGTGCAGCACCCCCTCGCGGGCACGTTCAGCGGGCTGTTCTCCGCCACCGGCGGCTACCAGCAGTTCCAGTTCAGCTGCTCGGGCAGCTCGCTCCTCCAGGTCGACGCCTACGGCGAGTACGCCCAGGGCACCGGCGACTGCGTCGCGAGCCTCATCCTCTTCGACCTGCCGCTGAACTTCCTGTTCGACCTCGAGGTCGACCCGGCCACCGGCGAGATGACCGGCCAGGCGGGCGCGCAGATCATCGGCCCGCTGGTCTACGACTTCCCCGCTACCGGCTTCATGCAGCCCACGCAGATCGACCTCACGTGGGCCGGCACCGTGCTGCTGCTGAACTTCGACGTCACGGCCGATCTCACGGCCGAGCGCATCAGCCGCGACCCGCTGGAATAGGGTCCGGCAGGCGGCTACACCGTCGGGGTGACTGGAACCACGTCCCGCACCCTGCTGCTCGGCACCGCCGGGCACATCGACCACGGCAAGACGAGCCTCGTGCGCCTGCTCACGGGCGCCGACCTCGACACGCTGCCCGAAGAGAAGGCGCGGGGCATCACCATCGCGCTCGGCTTCACGTCGCTCGCGCTCCCCGATGGCCGCCAGGCCGCGCTGATCGACGTTCCCGGGCACGAGCGCCTCGTGCGCACCATGATCGCGGGCGCCACGGGGCTCGACGCCGTGCTGCTCGTGGTCAGCGCGGTCGACGGCGTGATGCCGCAGACCCGCGAGCACCTCGCGATCCTCCAGCTGCTCGGCGTCGAGCAGGGGCTCGTGGCGCTCACCATGGCGGATCTGGTCGACGACGAGCTGCTCGAGCTGGCCGCCGCGGATGTCGAGGACACGGTGCGCGGCACGTTCCTCGAGGGCGCGCCGATCATCCCCACGTCCACCGAGGATGGCCGCGGGCGCGACGCGCTGCTCGGGGCCATCGCGGGCCTCGCCGCGCCCGAGCGCGACGACAGCGGGCCGTTCCGCCTGCCCGTCGACCGGGCGTTCAGCCGGCCGGGCTTCGGCACGGTGGTCACGGGCTCCAGCTGGAGCGGCACCCTGCGCGACGGCAGCACCGTCACCCTGCTCCCCGAGGGCCGCGAGGTCCGCGTGCGCGGGATGGAGGTGCATGGCGTCAAGACCGACGAGGCCGGGCCGGGGCGGCGGGTCGCGCTGAACCTCGCGGGCGTCGAGACCGACGCCGTGCCGCGGGGCACGGTCGTGGCGAGGGGCGACCTGCCCTGCCCGCACATGGTCGATGTGGTGTACACGCACCTCGCCTCCGCCGAGCCGCTCGACGACGGCGCCAGCGTGCGGGTGCTGCTCGGCACGGCCGAGTGCATCGGGCGTCTCCACGTGGCCGTCGACAGGGATGCGCTGGTGCCGGGCCGCACGGTGCCCGCCCAGCTCCGGCTCGACTCGCCCCTCCCCTGCCTGCCGGGCGACCGGTTCATCGTGCGCCGCACCTCGCCGCTCGAGACGCTCGGCGGCGGAACCGTGGTCGACCCGTGGACGCGCAAGATGCGCCGCCGCGACCGCGAAGCCTGGGGCCGCGACATCGACCGGCTCGCGAAGGGCGATCGGCTCGTCTGGCTCGAGCGGGCCGGCGATCTCGGACTGTCGCCGGCCGAGTGGAAGGCGCGCGGCGACGGCGGCGGTGTCCAGGTGGCCGACCGGGTGTTCGCGCCGAAGGTCCTGGCCCGCCTGCAGGGCGCGCTCGTCGAGGCCCTCGCCGACTTCCACGTCGAGAATCCCCTGGCGCTCGGCGCCCACCGGCGCGAGCTGCGACGCGGGCGGCTGGGACACCTGCCCGAGAAGCTGTTCGACGCGCTGGTCGACCGCCTGGCCGAGCGCTCCCAGGTGCACGTCGAGGGCCCGATGGTCCGCGCCGACGGGTTCCGCGTCGCGCTCACGTCCGATCAGCTCGGCCTCCGCGACGCCCTGATCGCGAGCATCGCCGAAGCCGGGCTGAACGGCCTGTCGCCGAAGGAGATCCACGCGCTCCACCCCGAGCCCGAGGTCGCCGCGCTGCTCCGCCTGGTCGAAGACGGCGGCGCCGCGCAACAGGTGGCGGGCATCGGCTGGGTGTCGAAGGGCGCGCTCGACGGCCTGCTCACCGACGTCCGCGGCTGGTTCGCGGGCCACGACGTGCTGTCGCCCGGCGAGTTCAAGGATCTGTCGAGCCTCACCCGGAAGGCCGCCATCCCCCTGCTCGAGTGGCTCGACAAGAACCGGTACACGGCGTTCGGGGCCGAGGGCCGGCGCACCCGCGGGTCGCGTCTGTAGATCCCGGCCGCGCCCCGCATTAGGGGTTCCGGCTCCAGAGGACCCGATGGCCGATCCCAGCGACCAGTGGCACGACAACATCGGCGGCGACGCGACGATCGGCGGCAAGCGCGTGTCGTTCTACGTCGACCGCGAGTGCATCCTGTGCTCGGTGTGCTCCGACTGCGCGCCGAAGAACTTCCGGATGTCCGAAGAAGAAGACCACGACATCTGCTTCAAGCAGCCTGCCGACGCCGAAGAGCTGCGCCAGTGCTACGAAGCGATGGAGAACTGCCCGGTCGAGGCCATCGGCGACGACGGCTGAAGCTCACGGGCGGCGCACCGCCCGCAGGTTCGGGCCCGAAGCGCGCACGGCGACCGGCGCGTCCTGCCGGGGCACCGCCACGCGCACGCCGCCGTCGAACACGTCCAGCACTTCGAGGTCGAGGAGCACCGCGCCCTCCGGGGCGAAGAGATCGACGCGCTCCCCCACGGCGACCCCATCGGAGGCCTCCACGCCCAGGCCCACGAAGTCTCCGGTCCCCAGCACCGCACGCACCTCGCGGTGCTGGATGGGCATCCACCCGGAGAGATCGGCCCACGCGAGCCGCGCGCCATCGAGCTGGTAGCTCCGACGGTGGAACGGCCCGAGCGCCATCCCCGTCGTCTGGTCGTAGAGCTCGACCCTGTCGTGCGGCTCCCCCAATCCATCGACAGGCCGCAGCTCCACCCTCGACCAGGAGCTGCTCTGCGGCTCCGATGGGGAGCACGCCGCGTCCCTCCCCATCACCTCCAGCGCGACCCGAGGCTCGACCCGCACCCGCCGGAGCCCACCCGACGTGGGCAGCACCTCGATGGGCTGGAACGCGCCCTCCACGTCCACGTAGCTGACGGCCCAGCCGGCACCGACCTCGACTTCCGGGCGGAGCGCGAGCTCGACCAACGGCCCTTCCGCGCGGGCGAGCCGCACCGTCCCCACCGGACCGCGCCGCCACGCGGCCGCGTCGACGAGGTCCAATGCCGCCCGCTCGCCCGACGACACCAGCCTCTGCACGCCGTGGTCCACGGCCCAGCCATCGTCCACCCCGTAGACCCTGACCTCCGCACCCGCCGGAATCCACGTGTCCATCGGGTCCATCGGCACGTCGACCCGCTCCACCCGCGCACCGACGAACCCCGCGGGCAACCAGCTCTCGACCACGTCCGCGACGGGGGCCGCCGCCAGCCCGACGGTGGCCAGCGCGACCGCAGCGAGCAGCCACCGCGTCCAGCCCGTCCGCGCGGGCGCTTCGAGGAGCGCCGCCCGGGTGGTGGCCGGTACCTCCACGGCGAGGAACGCCCGCCGAATCTCGTCGTCGAGGTCGTTCATCCCGCCTCCTCCAGGTGATCGGCGAGCCAGGCGCGCAGGCGCGTCCGGCCGCGATGCAGGTGCGACAGCACCGTGTTGCGGGGCATCTCCAGCCGCGCGGCGATCTCTGCCGCCGTCCAGCCTTCGACGAGATGCAGGAAGAGCGCCTCGCGCTCCGGTGGGCTCAGGGTGAGCAGGCCGGCCCACAGCGCGTCCGCGAGGATCAACCGTTCTGCCTCGGGCCCGACCGGCGATTCGACGTCGAGCAACTCCAATGGGCGGGCCTCGGCCCGCCGTCGCCGGTCGATCCAGCGCGACCGGATGGAGCGGAACAGGTAGGGCGCCGTCATCGGGCCCCCCGCCGCGAGCACCGCGGCCCATCCATCCTGGAGGAGGTCGTCCGCATCCGCCGGATCCCCCGTCAGGGCCACGGCGTAGCGGAATCCTCGCTCCAGCAGGTCCGGCAGATCCACCCTCCCTCCTGCTCCGGAAGACGCAGCGCACATCGGATCGATTGCAGCGTCAGCCTTCGACCTTCATCGCCAGAACCGTCCGCACGTCGGCCTTCGCGCCGTGCACGCGCATCGGCTTCCAGCGCCACCGCATCGCCGCCGCTTCGACCGCAGCGTGGACCTGCGGATCACACCCTTCGATCTGGACCGCGGCCGGCTTCCCGGACTTCGACACCAGCACCCAGACCTTGCACCTCTGCGGCTCGATCCCCGCGGGCAGGGCGGCGGCCACGCGCTTCTTCACGTGCAGCTCGGAGTGGTGGACCATCCGGAGCTCGGGCCAGGGCGCCGCGGGGAGCCCCGCGTCGACCGGCTGAGCCCAGGCGAGCGACGCGAGGAGCGGGATCACCGGCTCACTCCTTCGGCTTCGGAGGCCGGCCGGAAGCCTTGAAGGTCACCCCGATCGTCGTCTGCCCCTTCACGGATTCGCCCTCGCACTCGGGCGGCGCCCAGCGCCACCGCATCAGCGCGTCCTGCAGGGCCGGATGGAAGGCCTCGGAGCACTCGGATGCCGTCACCTCGAACGGCACGCCGTCGTTGCCGATCAGGACCTTCGCGAGGCACCGCTCCTCGCCGAGGTGCTGCTTCTTCGCCGCCTTCGGGTACGCCGGCATCTCGCGACGGAGGACGACCAGCTCGCAGTCCGACGGCGGGACCGCTCCGGATGCGAGCGTGCCGCCCACGGTGCCCGTCGGGAGCTCGGAAGGTGGATCGGCCAGCGCCGCGAGGACGAAGAGCATCGACTACTCCGGAGCGACGTCCGGCTCGGCCGGGTCCGACGGAGCGGGGTCGACGGGGACGTTGGGGTCCATCGGAGCCGGCTCCATCGGCGTGGGCGGCGGACCCATGGGCTCCGGAGGCATCGGCGTCGGAGCGGGCGCGGGAGCCGGAGCGGGGCGCGGAGCCGGCGCGGACGTACCGTCGCCGCCGGGCCACGGAGGCGGAACGTCGCCGGCCTGCGGGCGCTTCGGCTGCTTCACGGGCTCGGGCGGCGGAGAGCCCTCGCGCGACACGTCGATGAGCGGCGCGGACTGCTGCGCCGAGAAGACGACCGCGATCTGGGTGTGGACGTCGGCCTTCTGCTTGTCGACCTTCATCGGCTTCCACTTCCACTGCTGCACCGCCGCCGTCGCAGCCGACTGGAACGGCGCGCTGCACCCCTCGCCCGCGAATCCCTCGAGGATGCGCGCGTCGGCGGGGCGCCCGTCGGCCCCGATCTTCACCCACACCATGCAGCGGTGACGCTGCGCCGCCTCTTCGGGCGGGACGGCGGGGAACTCGGCCTCGACGCGCTTCGTGGGCGCGAGCGCGGAGTGATGGAAGTACGGCAGGCTCGCGAACGGGCTGCCCTCCGGAGCTTCCGCGGCGAATGCGCCGATGATCAGGGCCCAGAGCATGAATCCTCCTCGCATCCACTCGACCGGCCGTCGGACCGGCGAGCTCGCGAGCGGACTCTATCCGAGGTCGGCCCGCAGCGGGACTTCGCCAGGACTACCCGTCAGTCGCGCTCGGCGCGCCGCTCGCGCCCCATGAGCTCGACGAGCGCCTGCTTCGCGGGCTTGCCCTCGTACAGGAGGTCGTAGATCTGCTCGGTGATCGGCATCTCGACGCCGATGCGCGCGGCGAGCGCGCGCGCGGTCTTCGCGGTGATGACGCCCTCGGCGACCTCGCCGAGCTCTTCGAGGATGTCGTCGAGCGTGCGGCCCTCGCCGAGCGCCAGACCCACGCGCCGGTTCCGGGAGAGGTTGCCCGTGCACGTGAGCACGAGGTCGCCCATGCCCGCCAGGCCGGCCAGCGTGAGCGGGTTCGCGCCCAGGGCCACCGAGAGGCGCGAGATCTCGGCGAGCCCGCGCGTGATGATGCCCGCCCGCGCGTTGGCGCCGAGCCCGACGCCGTCGCTGACGCCGCAGGCGATGGCCATGACGTTCTTCAGCGAGCCCCCGACACACACGCCCGTCACGTCTTCGGTGTGGTAGCAGCGGAACTGCGGACCGTGGAACGCGGCGGCGGCGAACGTCGCGGTCTTCTCGGGGCCCGCGACCACGACGGCCGTGGGCAGCCCCTTCGCGACCTCGAGGGCGAACGACGGGCCGTAGATCATCGAGATGCGGGTCGGATCGCCGAGGATCTCGACCAGCACCTCGTGCATGTTCTTCAGCGAGCCGTCTTCGATGCCCTTCGTGGCGCAGCAGATCTGCGCGTCGGGACGCAGGCTCGGGAGCGCGGCCTCCATCACCTCGCGCAGCGCGTGGGACGGGACGACGGGCACGAGCAGCTCGGCGTGCGCGGTGGCCTTCGCGAGGTCGGACTCGGCGCGGAGGTTCCCGGGCAGCGGGACCTCCTTCAGGTACCGCGGGTTGCGGTGCTCGGCGTTGATCACGGCGCACCGGTCGGGGTTGCGGTCCCACATCCAGGTGTCGTGGCCCTGCCGCGCGAGCTGCACCGCGAGCGCCGTGCCCCACGAGCCGCCGCCCAGCACGGTGCAATTCAGTCGACGCCCCTCGGACTCTCCGCTCATGCTCCCTCCGGGCCGCGAGCCTACCAGGGACGAAGACGGGCATGGGCACCGCGCGGCCGCTCGTGCCGCATCTGGCTTCCTGCGACGCTATCCTCCCGGGGGACCTACGCTCGGGAGGGATCCGTGCGCATACGCGACCGCGCGAGAGGCGTGACTGCATTCCTGGCGCTCGCGGTGGCGACCCTCGCACCGAGCCGGGCTGGCTGGGCCGACACCCCGCCGGTTCCCGACACCGGATCGAGCTGCACGTACGACACCGGGGATCCCTACGACAGCGTCCCCGAGCTCCTCGACTTCGACGGTGATGGCGACCTCGACGTCCTCCTCGTGAGCCACGATTTCGACATGGTCGGGCTGTACCTCAACGACGGTGCGGCGACATTCTCCGCGTTCCAGCCTCTCACGACAGCAGCCGACGGTCCGCTCGGGGCCCGGCCGTACGATCGCGACGGCGACGGCGACCTCGACCTCCTGGTCTGGTCGAGCTTCGACGCCGAGCTGGCCTGGTACGACAATCAGTCTGGAACGCTCGTCGGGCCCGAGCTCGTCTCGTGTGGCGACGCCCCCTACGCGGCGCTTCCCATCCAGGTGGACGCCGACGAAGCGCCCGAGATCGTCACCACGAACCCCGCGGCTTCGCGCATCGACCTGCTCCACGACGACGGTGGCGCGTGGTCGGCGACCCCCGTGCCCAATGATCTCGTTCCACCCAGCACGCTGGGAGCCGCCGATCTCGACGGTGACGGAGACGCCGACCTCCTCGCGGACGGCGGCAACCACGGGCGTCTCGTCTGGTTCGCGCAGGAGGCCGGCGCGTTCGGTCCCGCCATCGACCTCCTGCCCCTCTTCGCGGCGAAATGGTCACCGATCGAGGTCACCGACTTCGAGCCGGATGGGGATTTCGACGTCGTCGTGGCCACCTGGACCCTCGTGAACGACGGGACCGGCACGATGGCGGCCTCCGAGCAGATGGGGCTCGTGACGGCCGGGGATGTCGACGGGGACGGCGATATCGACCTCATCGACGCCCTGGACGACATCTGGATCGAGCGCACCGCCGACGGATGGACCGTGACGCACCCCCTCGGCGTCGGAGCCGTCGGGATCCGCGTCGCCGACCTGGACGGAGACGGAGACGGAGACCTGCTCTCCACCTCGGAGCGCGGCTTGCACGTCTTCCTCCAGACGCCGACGGGATGGGTCGACCACGCCGAGCTGTCCGTGCGGCTGTGCGACGGGGAGATCACGAGCCACCCCGCGTGGGGCGCGAGCCAGACCCCGGGATGCCCATACGCGGACGAGCCTGTCGATCCGGCCGAGACCGGGGAGACCGGAGACACCGGAGACACCGGAGACACCGGCGCCGCCCCATCCCCAGCGGTCCCCCCCGTCACCCGCCGGTGCGGGTGTGCCACGAACGGAGGACTCCCGTGGGCTCCCCTCCTGCTCCCCTTCGTGAGACGGATACGCGGGGGCAGGCGACGGACAGGATAGGTCCCCGCATGGACATCGGGGTCGTCATCCGGAGCGCCGCCTCCGTCACGCCGTCCTGGACGACCGCAGCGCTCGTCGCCGCCGGCAGCCGGCAGGGCCACCGCGTGTGGATCGTCGAGCAGCGGGATCTCGGCGTCCAGGACCACCGGATCGTGGCGCGCGCCTTCCGCATCGACCCGTCTGCGGGGACCGAGCCCGAGGGCGTCGCAACCTCGCTCACCCGTAGGCGCGCTCCGCGGGCGCTCATCGACCTCCACGCGCTCGGGCTCGTGCTGCTCCGGTGCGCACCGCTCGACGCGACGCTGCTGGCCCTGGCGCTGCGGCTCGAAGAGGCCGGCGTGCGCGTGGTGAACCGCCCGAGCGGGCTCGCGCGCGTCGCGAGCAAGGCCTGGCTCGCGAGCCACGACCTGCCCACGCCCCCCACGCTCGTCACCCGGAGCCACGCGACCGCGCAGCTCTTCCACCGCGAGCACGGCGAGGTCGTGGTGAAGCCCGACCGCGGGAGCGGCGGAATCGACGTGCGCGCCGTCGAGGCGGGCGACGAGGCGGGGCTCTACGCGGCGTTCTCGGCCGCCCGACGCGCGGCGGGCCTCGTGGTCCTCCAGCCCCGGCTCCACGACCCGGAGGGCGAACGGCGGCTCGTGGTGTTCGACGGCGAGGTGCTCGGCGGGTACCGCCGCGTCTCGGCGCCCGGCGAGTTCCGGCACAACCTCAAGCAGGGCGCCGCGCCGCGGCCCATCGCGATCGACGACGCCGATGCGTCCATCGCGGCGGCCGTGAGCCCCCTGCTCTCCCGCATCGGTGTCCGGCTCGTCGGGCTCGACGTGCTGGGCGGCAGGCTGGTGGAGGTCAACGCCGTCAATCCGGGCGGCACGGTGCACGCCGATGCATTACACGGAACGCGATTGGCCGACCGCATCCTGCGGTTGCTCACAGTCGTGGAGAACGGATCCGATGGGCTCGCCTCGACCCCTGACGAAGAAGCAGGTGATCGACCTGATCCAGCGCGGTGATTCGCTGGCGGGGCTCGATCTCCGCGGCAACGACCTCTCGGGCGTGTGCTTCGACGGTGCCGACCTCGCCGAGTGCAAGC
The DNA here is from genome assembly GCA_020632875.1 of Alphaproteobacteria bacterium. Classification (GTDB taxonomy): domain Bacteria; phylum Myxococcota_A; class UBA796; order UBA796; genus JACKEQ01. The sequence continues at coordinate 97,023 of JACKET010000024.1, read as the reverse complement.
TCGCCGAGTGCAACCTCACGCGCGCCACGTTCCGCAACGCGAACCTCCAGGCCGCGTCGATGTGGCACTCCGACTGCACCGATGCCGTGTTCGACGGTGCGAACCTCGAAGAGGCCGACCTCGACTTCACCAATCTCGACGGCTGCACGTTCAAGGGCGCGAAGATCCGCAAGGCCATCTTCCCGTTCAACCGCATCACCCTCGAAGCCCTCACGACGGCCGTGAAGACCGGGAAGCGCATCCGCATGGAGCGGCGCGCGAACGACGACTGACGATTCCGGGAACCGCAGACCCAACCCGACGTCGAAGGATGTGAGACCCCGTACATGTTCCTGCTGCTCGCCATGGTCCACCATCCCAGCGATGCGGAGCTGGTGAGTCGCTTCAAGGAGGGAGATCGCACCGCCTACGCAGAGATCGTTCGCCGCTATCAAGACCGGGTCTACAGCCTGTGTCTGCGGTGGATGCATGACGATCAGGTGGCCCGGGAGGTCGCCCAGGACGTGTTCCTGGCGCTCTACCGGTCCCTGCCGAAGTTCCGCGGAGACGCGCAGCTCTCGACCTGGATCTACCGGGTCGTCATCAACCACTGCAAGAACAAGCGGCTCTACCGAAAGCGCCGACACGTGGATTTCCACGAGCCCCTGGAGGGGAAGCGCGTCGACGACGACCAGCCCGAGCGACAGATCGCTCACGAAGGTCCGGGAACCGACTCGACCACCCACCAGAGCGAAGCGGAGATCCTCGTACGCGAGGCACTCGAGCACCTCGACGAGGAACAGCGCGCCATCATCGTGCTGCGAGACGTGGAGGACCTCGGATACGAAGAGATCGCCGATCTCCTCGGTCTCGCGCGGGGCACCGTGAAGAGTCGCCTGCACCGGGCGCGCGCTCAGCTCGCCAAGGTGTTGTCGCGGAAGATCGACGCCCGTGATGTGATCTAGGAAGCCATGTCCGAACCGTTCGCCAACGAAATGCTGTCCGCCTACCTCGACGGGGAACTGTCGGAGGGCGAGCGCGCCGAGCTCGAGGCCACCCTGGCCGAAGACGCCGGGCTGCGCGCCGAGCTGGATGCGCTGGCCGACGCCCGCGCGTTCCTGGCCGAGCACGGGGCGGTCTCCGCTCCCGAGGGGTTCCTCGACGACGTGCTGGCCCTGGTCGAGCAAGAGCCGCAGGTCGTGCAGCTCGCGTGGTACCGCCGTCCGTTCGGCATCCCGATCGAAGGGCTCGCCGTGGCCGCCGCCGCGCTGCTGGTGGTGTGGATCGCGATCCCGAACTCCCGCGAGACCCAGGCGCCCGGCACCGGGGCTGGGGCTGCGGTCGTGCAGCCCGAGATGAAGAAGGCGCGCGACGGCTACTCGAGCTCGTACGGCGGCGACGCCGTGTCCGACGCCGAAGAAGAGGGCGCCGAGCAGGAGAAGGCCGCGAGCGAGGGCACGATCGACCCGGTGTCGAACGAGTGGGAGCCGCCGCAGCAAGACGACGCGGTGGCCGACGTGCAGCTCGAGACCAAGGCCAAGCAGGCCGGCGTCGACGAAGACCTCGCCCTGCCCCTCGACAAGAAGCCGGCGTTCGGCCTCGCCGAGTCGAAAGAGCGCAAGCTCGTCGAGAACAAGGGCAGCCCCGACCTCTGGAAGCTCGAGGAAGAGCGCGCGAACGCCGAAGCCGCGGCCAAGCAGCAGGCGGCGAGCAAGGCCGCCGCCGAAGATGCCCAGGGCACCAACTTCTCCCGCGTGCCGTACAGCTACACGCTCTACACCGAAGACTCCGCCGTGCTCTACCGGCTCGCCGCCATCGCCGCGAAGCACCGCGGCGAGGTCACCGACGCCGACAAGACGGCGCTCGAGGTCAGCGAGCTGCACGGAACCGAGGGCGCCACGGTGCTCGTGAAGCTCCCGTCCCACGCGCTCCAGGCCTTCGGCAAAGAGATCGGCGCGCTCGGCAACGTCTACGCCACCGCCGACAACACGATGTTCGCTGGCGACCCCGTCGAGGTCCGCGTGCGGGTGCAGCTCGCCGCCGGGGCCCCCGAGGGCACGAGCGACCCGGTGAACGCCGCGCGCCGCGCCAAGGAGCAGATGGACGACATGTCCGAGTCCGTCGGCAACTCGCTGGCCCGGTGAGCGACGCGTTCGACGCCGAGGCCCGCGCCCGCTTCGAGACCGAGGGCTGGGCCCTGCTGCCCGACCTGCTCCCGGCCGACGTGTGCGACGGCATCCGCGCCGCGTTCCTCGACGAGGTGAAGCCCTACACGGGCTCGATGATGCGGCAGCTCACGAGCGTCGACGAGCCGCACCAGCTCTCGGCCGACGGGCTCGTCACGAACCCCATCGTGAATCCCCGCACGCGGCCGGACTTCCCGCGGTTCTCGACCATCGAGGTCGTCGCGATGTCGAACGCCCCGATCGTCGCCTCCGCGACCGCGCTGCTCGGAGGGCCGCCCGTGCTGCTCCAGAGCGCGTACTACGAGTCGAGCCGCGGCACCCACACGCACCTCGACTTCAACCCCGTCGACCGCGAACGGCCCATGCTGGGCGTGTGGATCGCGCTCGAAGACATCGCGGAGAGCGCGGGGCGCTTCTTCCTGTACCCCCGCAGCCACCGCCTGCCGCACGACGCCCGGATGCTGCGTTTCGCCGAGCTCGCGTGGGCCAACTACCGCCAGGCGTTCGTCGACCTCGACCTCGACACGGCCGAGGCCGAGGCCCAGGCGTTGCTGGGCGAGATCCTCGGTGAAGCAGGCCTCGTGCGCGAGACACCGGCCCTGCGGAAGGGCGACGCCGTGCTGTGGACGAACAAGGTGCTCCACGGGAGCGACGTCCCCGCGCCGGGTGGAGGCAGCCGCCACAGCCTGCTGTTCCACTTCGTGGAGCTCGAGCTCCTCCGCGAGCACGGCCTGACGTGACGTCGGTCGGCGGCCGACGGCCGTCGCCGCAACGACGGACGAATGCCGCACATCTCCTGGCACCCGCCCTGCAAGGCGCGGCGTCGGGAGGTCGTGATGGGACTGAGAGAGGACTACGTTCAGCGGGGGCCCATGCCCCTCGGAGACGCCGAGCTGCTGGCACTGGCGCTCGGCACGGGCGTCACGGGGACTCCGGCCCTCGGGGTCGCGCGCAGCATGCTCGAGGAGCTCGGGGGCGTCGGGGGGCTCCGGGATGCCGAGCCCCACGAGCTGGCCGCCGCGTACGGCATCGGCCCGGCGAAGGCCGTGCGCCTGCACGCCGCGCTCCAGCTCGGGCGGCGGGCGCTGTTCGCGACGCAGTCGGGGTCCCCGATCCTCACGCCCGAGGCCGCGCGGCGCATCCTCGCTCCCGACCTCGTCGGTCGTCCGGACGAGGAGCTGCACGGCCTGTTCCTCGACCGGCGCCGGCGCGTGGTCGCCCACCGCACGCTGACCCGCGGGTGCCACGCGTTCACGATCGTCGACCCGCGGCAGGTGTTCCGGGTGGCCCTCAAGATCGGCGCGAGCGCGGTCATCCTCGCCCACAACCACCCGTCCGGCGACCCGACGCCCAGCGCGATGGACCGCGACATCACCGATCGCGTGGCGGCCGCCGGACGGCTCCTCGGCGTTCCGCTCCTCGACCACCTCGTGCTCGGCGGCGATCGCTGGACGTCGTTGGCCGCGGAGGGCGCGATCCCGGGCATGTCGTCCGACATCCCGTTGTGGACGCCATAGAATGGCAGGCCGGGAGACCGAATGGGGATGCACCACGGCGACATGGCGTTCGCGATCCGCGAGATGGCCGTGGCGTGCGAGCGAGGCAACGAGAACCGCGTGCGGCAGCTGCTCGCGTGGGGGGTCGACCCGTGCACCGAGGTCGACGGGTACTCCCTGCTGACCCGTGCGGCGCGTTTCGGTCAGTACATGGTCGTGAAGCGGCTGCTCCAGGCCGGCGCCAAGCCCTCGATGGTCGCGCTGGTCGCCGGCGTCGGCTCCGGGTCGCGCCACACGGTCGAGCACATCGCCGACTCCCTGGTGTTCGAGGGCGAGGATCCCGCCGCCTTCGCCTGGAACACGGTGCTCGGCCGGCGCGAGATGCTCGAGCAGCTCACACCCGACATGGCGACGTGGCTCGTCGCGAACGGCATCGACCTCGACGAGACCGACGGGTTCGGCCGCTCCATCGCCGAGCTCGCCGAGCAGTTCGCGAAGCGCGACGTGGTCGAGATCCTCCTCAAGAAGCGGAAGTGACGCCCGAGGTCGTGGTGTTCGACCTCGGCGGGGTGCTCGTCGAGCTCGACGATGCCTGGCCGGCCCACGCAGGGCTCGATCCCGAGGCTGTGCGCGCCTGGCTCCACACGGCCGAGCCGTTCCACGCGATGGAGCGCGGCGAGCTCTCCGAGACGCGCTTCCTGCACGCCCTCGCCGACCGGTTCCGCCCGCCACCGGCGTTCGGGCCCCACGACCGCGCGATCGAGCCGCTGCGCGAGGCCCTCGCCCGCTGGGTGAAGGGCGCGTACCCGGGCGCGACGGCGCTGCTCGACCAGCTCGCGGTCCCCGCGGCCGCCCTGTCCAACACGAACCGCGTGCACTGGTCGGTGTTCGATCCCGACCGCGCCCTGCGCTCGCGGCTCGTCCCGGCGCTCGCCTCGCACCACCTCGGCGCCCGCAAGCCCGACCCCACCGCGTTCGCGCGCGCCCAGGCCATCCTCGGGCCCATGCAGGTGCTGTTCCTCGACGACAGCCCCGCGAACGTCGACGCCGCAAGGCGTTTCGGCTGGGAGGCCGAGCGCGTGCACGGTCTCGACGCGGTCCGCGACCTGCTCGACGCGCGGGGCCTGCTGGGTACCCGGAGAGCGGATGGCGCGTAGAGAGGGTTAGGGGAAGCGCATGTACCCGACCCTCTACGAGCTGCAGTCCGGTGCCGAGAAGCTCGGGATGCACACCTACGGGCTGTTCATCCTGCTCGCGTTCTGCGCGGCGTTCCTGCTGACGCACTTCCGCGCGCTGCGGATCGGCCTCCACCCCGACAAGCTGATCCCGATCTACATCGCGGCGGCCGTCGGCGGTCTGCTCGGCGGGCGGTTGCTCTACGCCATCGCAGTCGACTGGGAGAACCTGATCACGAACCCCCTGTCGCTGTTCCAGCCGGCCGGGTTCGCCGTGTACGGCGGCGTCATCGGCGGCACGCTGGCCGTCGCGGCCCTCGCCATCGGCATGGGCATCCGCCCCTGGAAGCTCGCCGACATCGCGGGCCCCGCGGTGCTGCTCGGCATGGGCGTCGGCCGGATGGGGTGTTTCTTCGCGGGCTGCTGCCACGGCGCCATCGCGCCCATCGGCGCCGACCGGTGGGGTCTGCTCCCCGAGAGCTTCCACGGCGGCCAGATCTGGGTGTCGAAGGTCTTCCCGTGGGTCACGACCGAGTTCGCATCCGGCAATGGCGGCGTGTCGCGCATCACCGACGTGCCGCTCTACCCCACGCAGCTGTGGGCCGCGGGCATGCTGCTCGCGCTCGCCGGCTTCCTCTCGTGGCTGTGGGAGCGCAAGCGGTTCGACGGGCAGATCGCCGCGCTCGCGCTGATGCTCGAGCCGCTCTACCGCATCTTCGTCGAGTCGTTCCGGGCCGACGAGCGTGGGTACGCCTTCGCCATCGAGGTCTCCGAGGCCACGGCGAGCTGGTTCCCGACGGGGATGACGCAGGCCGGCGAGACGCTCGGCAGCCACATGCTCGGCCTCACCACCTCCCAGGCGATCGGGCTCGGCTCGATGGCCTTCGGGATCGCGATCTACCTCGTCCGGCGGAACGCCGGTGTCGAGGCCGAGATCCCCGTCTCCACCGAGCCCGCCGACGACTTCGACGAGGCGATGCTCGACGGGTAGGCCGCGTCGGTTTCGGGATTCGTGAACGACCGACCTGAAGATCGGAGCCGCGAGCGGGTATCGTCGTCGATTCCCGGAGGTCCCGATCGAGCCCGAGCGCACCGAGCGCCTGTACGCAGGCCGGATCGCCGCATTCGCCGCCCTCCTCGCCCTCGGGATCCTGCTCTTCGCGCACGGTGCCCGGTACCGCTTCCTGTGCGACGACGCGTACATCACGTTCCGGCACGTGCGGAACCTGCTCGATGGGCACGGGCTGGTGTTCAACCCGGGCGAGCGGGTCGAGGGCTACTCGAACTTCCTGTGGGCGCTGCAGCTGGCGTTCGCGTGGGGCGTGCTCGGTGTGGGCCCCGAGACCGCTTCCCTGGCGCTCGGCTGGGCGAGCACCGCGCTCGCGGCGGGCGTGGTGGTGCGCCTCGCGTGGACCACGCCATTCGCGCGTGAGGTCGTCGCCGTCATCGCGCTCCTCCTGCTCGCGACGAACCACAGCTTCGCCGTGTGGTGTACGAGCGGGCTCGAGACCCGGCAGGTCACCGCGCTCCTGCTGCTGTCGATCCTGCTCCTGCACCGTGCGGCGTGGAGCCCCCGCGGCCTGCTCGTCGCGGGCGCCAGCTTCGCGCTCGTCGGGCTGGAGCGCCCCGAGGGCATGCTGTTCGGTGCCTGCGGCGGCGCCTGGCTGGTCGTGGAAGGCTGGCGGACCGGGCGGCGCATCGCCGATACCGCGCGGGCCGTCGCCCTGCTGGCCGCGCCCCAGGTGGCCGTCGCCGGCGCGCATTTGGCGTTCCGCCTGGCCTACTACGGCGCGCCGCTGCCCAACACGTTCTACGCCAAGGCCGAGAGCTGGCCGCTGGCGGGCTTCGCGTACCTCGGCGGAGCCGTCGTGGAGCACGGGCTCGTCGCGCTGGCTCCGCTCGCCGCGATCGGCGCATGGGCCCGGGCCCGCCGGGGAGACACGCTGCACGTCCTGGCGGCCCTCGTCGTGCTCCCGCACCTCGCGGTGCTCGCCTGGGTCGGCGGCGACCACTTCGAGTACCGGATGCTCGATCCGGTGTTCCCGCTGCTGTTCCTGGCCGTGGCGGACGGGGCCCTCGCGCTCGCGGAAGCCCTGCGTCCACGCTGGAGGCCCGTCGGCGCGGGCCTGATCGTCGCGATCGCCCTCCCGTACGCCCTGGTGGTGCCGTGGATGGAGGACGTCGCCACACGACCCGCGCGAGAGCGCTACTTCCACGCCCTGCACGTCGATCTGACCGCCGAGCACGGGGGGCTCGCGTGGTCCCTGCCCGGCGTGCCCGCCCTGGCGGGCGCCTACAACCGGATCCGGACCTGGGAGCGGATCCGGCTGGTCGCGGCGCGCTGGGCCGAGCATCGCGGGTTCCAGGCCCACCGCGACGAGCGGTTCCGCCCGTACGCCGACGTGCGCCTCCCGCCGGGGCTCGTGATGGCCGAAGGCTCGGTCGGCGTGGCGCCGTTCCACCTGTCCGACGTTGCGTTCATCGACGCCTACGGGCTCACCGACCCCGTGATCGCGCGGCTTCCGGCGCTCCCGAATCCGCCGGGCAAGCTGCGACGGCTCGCGCACCCCCGCAAGGACTACGCGGCCCGGATGCGCGAGCGCGGCACGAACATCGGGATCCAGCCGCACGAACGGTCCATCGCAGGCGCGCTCGCCGCGACGAAGCACGCCCTGTGGCTCGGGCCTGGGTCGTGGATGCCGTTCCACGCCTCCCCGCTGCCCGGGCCCCTCGTCGGGAAGCGGGTGGTCACGCGCGACCCGATCCCCGGCCCGATCCTGCTGTACGCGGATCGCACGTGGCGCGTCGAGCGCGTGCTGGGGAGCTTCGGGGATCTCGACGGATGGACCGCGACGGGCACCGCGTTCGCGACGCCCGCCCCGCACGCGCGGCCCGGTCAGAGCGCCGTGTCCGGCAACCTCGGGCCCTTCCTCGACTCGTACACCGCGGCAGACCGCGACCGCGCGACCGGCACGCTGCGATCTCCGCCCTTCGTACTGGAGAGGGGCCAGCACCTCGCTTTCCTCGTCGGAGGCGGCGCGAAGCCGGGCCTCGGCGTCTCGGTGGTCGGCCCGGACGGTCCCATCGCCACCCACCGCGGGCAGGCCTCCGAAGCGATGCGCCTCGTGATCGTGCCCCTCGGCGAGCACGTCGGAGTGCCCCTGCACATCGAGGTCGTCGACCATGCGACGGGCGCCTGGGGCCACGTGCTGGCCGACGAGATGGTGCTCGTCCGCGAGATCGTCCGGCCGAAGTGGCTCCGATGAGCCCGCACTCCACGAGACGTTAGCGCGATACTGCGCACAAGCGCTCACCTCTGCGACACGGAAAGCTCCAAACCGCCAGGTGGGTCCCCGACGCGACAGGTACACCGTCGGGGCCTCTCTGGAGCTTCGATGTGCTCAGTCGTCCGGCCCACGCGGCTCGCGACCGCCCTCGCCACGGTCGCGCTCGTCGCGCTCCTCGTGGTCCATGGCGCGCGGTACGGCTTCCTCTGCGACGACGCGTACATCACGTTCCGCCACGCGCGGAACCTCGTCGAGGGCCACGGCCTGGTGTTCAACCCGTCCGAGCGCGTCGAGGGGACCTCGGGGTTCCTCTGGGCCCTGCAGCTCGCGGGCGTCTGGGGTCTCACGGGCGTCGACCCCGAGACCAGCTCGCTGGCGCTCGGATGGCTGAGCACGCTCGCCGCCGCCGCGCTCGTGGTGCGCCTCGCGTCGACGAGCCCCGTCGGGCCGGGCGAAGGCGCCGTGCTCGTCGCGATGCTGCTCACGGCGACGAACCACAGCATCGCGGTCTGGTGCACGGGCGGCCTCGAAGCGCGCCAGGTCACGGCGCTGCTCCTGCTCTCCATCCTCCTGCTCCACCGGGCGCGATGGCGACCGCTCCCCCTCGCGCTCGCCGGAGCCGCGTTCGCGCTCGTGGGGCTGAGCCGCCCCGAGGGCCTGCTGTTCGGCGCGTGCGGCGGGCTGTGGCTGTGCGGAGAGGGCCGCCGCACCGGACGTTCCGCGGGGTCGGTCGCCCGTGCCCTCGGCGCTCTCGCCCTTCCGCAGATCGCCGTCGCCGCCGCCCACCTCGCCTTCCGGCTCGCGTACTACGGGGCGCCGCTGCCCAACACGTTCTACGCGAAGGGAGAGACCTGGCCGGTCGCCGGCCTCGCCTACCTGACCGGCGCCGCCGTGGAGCACGGGCTCGTCGTGCTGGTCCCGCTCGCCCTCCTCGGCGCGCGGGCGCGGCTGCGTGCGGGCGACTCGCTGCACGTCCTCTCGGCGGTGGTCGTCGTGCCGCACCTCGCCGTGCTGGTGCGGGTGGGCGGCGACCACTTCGAGTACCGGATGCTCGACGCGGCGTTCCTCCTGCTGTTCCTGGCCGCGGCGGACGGGGTGCTCGCGCTCACCACGGGACTGGAGGGCGCGCGGCGCGTGGCGGGCGGGGCGCTCGTCGTCGCCGGCGTGCTCCCCTACGCGCTGGTGGTGCCGTGGATGGAGGACGTGGCGACCGCCCCGCTCCGGGAGGGCTACCGCTTCGGCCTGCACGCGGATCTGGCCGAGGAGGACGCGGGGATCGCGTGGCACGTGCCGGGCGTGCCCGTGCTCGCGGCCTCCTACAACGCCATCCGGGCGTGGGAGCACGACCGGCTCGTGGCGACGCGCTGGGCCGAGCACCGGGCGTTCGCACGCTGGAGGCAGGAGCGGTTCGGCGGCTACGCGGGCGCCGAGCTCCCCGCGGGGCTCGTCATGGCGGAGGGCTCGGTGGGCGTGCTGCCGTACGTGCTGGAGGACGTGGAGTTCGTCGACGTCTTCGGCCTCGTGGACCCCGTGATCGCGCGGCTCCCCGTGCTGCCGACGCCGCGCGGCAAGGTCCGCCGGCTCGCCCACCCGCGGAAGGACTGGTCCCGTCGCGCGATGCAGCGGGGCCACAGCCTCTCGGTCCGTCCGCACGCCCGCACCGTGGGGGACGCGCTGCAGAAGGGTCGATACGCCCTCCGTCTCGGGCCCGATTCGTGGATGCCGTTCGACGCGGACGCCGTGCCGGCACCGCTGGAGGGGAGGCGCGTCGTCACCCGCGCGCCCGTCGAGGGGGTGCCGCTGGTCCACGACGGCCGGACGTGGGAGGTCGAGCGCGTGCTGTGGAGCCTCGGGGACCTCGACGGGTGGACCTCGACGGGCACGGCGTTCGCCGAGCCCGCCCGGCACGCGCGTCCGACACAGACCGCGGTGTCGGGGAACGTCGGGCCCTTCCTGGACTCGTACACCGCCGCGGACCGCGACCGCGCGACCGGCACGCTGCGCTCCCCCGCCTTCACCGCCGAAGCGGGCCAGCACCTCGCGTTCCTCGTCGGTGGCGGGGCGAAGCCCGGCGTCGGCGTCCGTGTCCACGGGCCGGACGGACCCATCGCCACGGTCCGCGGCGCGACGTCCGAGGCGCTGCGCCTCGTCGTCCTGCCGCTCGACGGACACGCCGGAGAGCCCCTGCACATCGAGGTCTTCGACCATGCGACGGGCCCCTGGGGCCACGTGCTGGCGGACGAGATGGCGCTCGTGCGCGAGACGCCCCGGCCCGCGTGGGCCCGATGAGCGCTACGGGATCATGAGCTTCATGCAGAACACCGAGCCGCCCGACTTCAGGAACTCGCCGGTGTCGACCTCGATCACGTCGAATCCGGCGGCCTGCACGCGGCGGTTGGTCTCGGTGGCCCCGCGCTGCACCACGAAGTGGCGCTGATCCGGGCAGTGCCCGTTGCACGCCAGCAGATCGACGGCCTCGTCTAGCGGGACCTCGATCAGCCGCGGGAAGAGCCGCTCGAGCAGCGCGCGCCCGCGGGCCTCGAAGGCCGACGGCACGTAGAGCGCGGTCTCGGCGTCGAGCGGCGCGAGGCACGTGTCGAGGTGGTAGAAGCGCGGGTCGGTGAGCCGCAGCGCCACGACCGGCACGTCGAGCACGGCGGCGATGCGGTCGTACGCCTCGCGCGACGTGCGGAAGCCGTAGCCCCCGACCACGAGGCGGCGCCCGGGGAACCAGTGCGCGTCGCCCATCCCCTCGAACGGGATGAGGTGGTCGCCCTTCGTCATCCGCAGCGTGCGCGCCCCGCGCGCGGTGTACCAGGCCTCGACGACCTCGACCTCGGGCCGGCGGTGGTGGCTCTCCATCACCGACATCAGCGCCACCCACTCGCCCGTCGGCAGCTGCGCCGGGAACGACTGGTTCGCCATGAACACGAGATCCGGCAGCCCCTCGACGCTCGCGAGCGTGTGGGTCTGGTAGCCGAGCCCGGCGTAGACGGCCTGCAGGGCCTGCCACTGCGCGACGGCCCGCGCGCGGTCGACCGAGTGGAGGTGCCCCTCCATGAACGGGTTGATGACGTACTCGACGTCGAAGTGCGCGGCGTCGGCCATCAACACGCCCACCTCGGCGGGCCTCTCCGCGAGCTCGTGCGGCGCGAAGCCCAGCCCTTCGACCGAATCGACGACGATCTTCACGTGGCCCCCGCGAGCGTCGACAGCACAGCCTCGAGGTTCGCCACCCGCCGGTCCCGCTCCAACAGCTTCCACGTCTCCAATGCCAGCTCGTACGCGGACCGGGCGCGCGACAACATGCCGGCGAGCTGGGCCCTCTGCCCACAGACCTCGGCCACCCAGGCGGTGTCCTCGTCCGCGGCGCGCAGTTGTACCACCATCTCGCGCCCCTCGCGCACCTGGGCGTCCCAGGCGCCCCACCGGCCGGCATCCCCCTCGCACGCCGCGAGCGCGAAGTGCGCGTTCATCAGGCCCACGCCGTCGTTGACCTCGCGGAAGTGCTTCAGGGCGCGCTCGACGATGGGACGCGCCTCGGTCACCTGCCCGCGTGCGATGAGCGTCAGCGCGAAGTTGTACTCGGGGTAGATCGCCGACCCGCTGCCGATCGCCCGGAACAGGCCGCCAGAGCGGCGGTACAGCTGCTCGGCCTCGTCGAGGTTGCCCTCGTGGCGGGCTGCATCGCCTTCGCTGTTGATGGCGGAGGCCCGACCCCAGCGGTTGCCGGCCACCTCGAAGAGCTGCTCGGCGCGGCGCAGCAGCTCGCGGGCGGCGCGGTACTCGCCGGCCTCCTTCTTCATCTCGCCGAGCGCCTGCCAGCAGCGCGCCTGGCCCACGGTGTCGTCGAGCCGCTCGTAGTCGGCGCGCGCGGCCTGCGCGAACGACCGCGCCCGGTCGAGCTGCCCGCGGTACGCCCACAGCTCGCCGAGCTCGAACCGGGCCTCGGCGACCAGGCGGGGCTCGCGGATGGCGACGGCGTTCTCGAGCGCCCGGCGCAGCGTGCGGTCGGCGCGCTGCCACTCGCCGGCGAGCCGGTACATGCGGGCCCGGTGCACGCGGCACTCCACCATCACGGCATCCCAGCCGTACTTGTCGCTCGCCGCCTCGATCCCGTCGAGCCACGAGGTCGCGTCGGCCATCCGCCCCTGGCGGCGGGCGATGTGGAAGTGCGGGATCTGGTTGAGCCCCCAGCGCACGTCGGAGTGCGTGACCCCACAGCCCTCGAGCGCCTCGGCGCGGAGCTCGATGAGCTGCTCGGCGATCGCGTAGTCGCCCGCGTTCACGCGCTCGACGATGCCCTTCATCAGGGGCTCGAGCGCCGCTTCGGCCTCGCCGGCACCGAGCAGGTGCCGCCCGAGCCGCTCGCTCATGCCGACCGGCGTGGACGGGAGCTGCTCCAGCCGCTCGAGCAGCAGGCCGGCACACGCCGCGTGGCACGCGTCGAGGTGGCCGGCGCGACGGGCGCGGCGCACGAGCGCCTCGGGCAGCTTGCGGTGCGCGAACACCCAGGCGTAGCCGCCGTCTCCGCTGGTCGCGAGGCCCGTGTGCAGCAGGGCCTCGACGAGCCCCTGGCTCGCGTGGACGCCGAGCAGCTGGCACGCCTGGGTCCACTCGCTGCGGTTCACCGTCATCCCGAGCACCGCCGCGAGCTCGAGCGCGCGGGCGTCCGTGTCGCGGCGGTTCTTCAGCAGCCGGTCGACGCGCCGCTCCCAGACCGACCCGATGTCGTCGGGCACCGTGAGCGTGACGCCCTCGCGCGGCACGAATCCCGAGGGGCCGGGCTCGAGCAGGTCGCGCTCGACCCAGTCGCCGATGAGCTGCACGGCGAACAGCGGATTGCCGCGGGTGCCCTCCTCGACGGCTTCGCCGAGCGTCGCGTCGAGCCCCAGCACCTCTTCGACGAGCATCGATCGCTTCTCGGGCGGCAGGGAGCCCACGAGCATGGGGTAGACGCGCTCGTCGTCGAGCAGCTCCTCCCACACGGCGTGCTCGTCCGTCCGCTCGGCGAGGGCCTCGTCGGTGGCGGTCATCACGACGAGCACGGGCCGGCCGAGGTCGTCGGCGAGCAAGCGGCGCACGAAGCGCAGCGTGTCGGGCCCCCAGTGCACGTCGTCGAGCCACACGACCGCCGGGCGCTCGCTCGTCGCGCGCAGCAGGAGCTGGCGGACGGCCCAGTGCCGCTCCTCGGCGCTGCCGAACCGCACGGAGCCGGCGCCCGGAGCGAGCAGCTCGAGCAGCGCCTCCCGCTCGTCGGTTCCGGAGGTCAAGGCGCGAACGCGCTCGGCCAGCTGGGCCCTCCCGAGCCCCTCGCAGCGGAGGAAGCGGTGCGCGAGGCCCGCCAGGCCGTCGCGTGGGCCGGGCACCGGGCCGTGGGTCGCCTTCATCACGATGGCCGACCCGACCTCGTGGGCGCGCTGGCACAGCCAGTCGGCGAGACGGCTCTTCCCGAAGCCCGACGGCCCGTGCAGCGCCGCGACCCGCACGGCGTTCTCGTCGCGCACCTCGCCGAGCATGGCCCACAGCGCGTCGCGCTCCTTCTCGCGGCCCACGAACGGCACCGGGCGCAGCCCGAACATCCGCAGGCCCGTGCGCACCACGCGATCGGCGCGGCGCTCGTCGAGATCGCGCCAGTCGTGCGGGAGCGGCGGGGCCTTCGAGATGTTCGACCCGACGGTGAACCCGACCTCCTCGGTCTCGAGGATGGGCAGGTCCATCAGCGTGGACAGGGTGTGGAGCTGGAGCGTGTCGAGGTCGGCCTTGGCGTGGATGGCCGGCTTGGCCGACCGCGAGCCCCGCTCGGGCGGGCCGAGCTGGAGGAAGTCGTACAGCGCGTCGGCGGCGCGGCGGTAGCGGCGGGCGGGGTCCTTCTCGAGCAGGCGCCGGATCCAGGACTCGAAGCCCGCGGGCACGGCGAACGGCGGGTCGAGCGCCGGCACCGTGTCTTCGTGGTGCGCGCGGCGGCTCTCGGCGAAGCTCGTGCTCGGCCCGAACGGCGGACGGCCGCGGATCAGCGCGTACAGCAGGCACCCCAGGCCGTACAGGTCGGTCCACGGGCCGTAGTTCCGCCAGCGCCCGTCGAACTGCTCGGGCGCCATGTACGACGGCGTGCCGCCGTTGAAGTGGTCGTCTTCGGTCCCGTCCGCCGCGTGCGCCAGCCCGAAGTCCGAGAGCTTCACCACCAGCGGGACCCCGGCGCGGACGCGCCGTCCCAGCAGCACGTTCGCGGGCTTGAGGTCGCGGTGGTACACGCCGCGCGCGTGGGCGTGCGCGAGCGAGTCGAGCAGGCCGAGCACCACGTCCATCAGCCGCATCCAGTCGAACGTGCCGCAGTGGGGCAGCAGCGTGCCCCCCTCCACGAGCTCCATGGCGAGCCAGGGCGTGCGCCGCGCGAGCTTCCCGGCAGACCCCTCCGCCTCGGCTTCGGTGACCTCGCCGTAGTCGTAGACCGCGACCACGTTCGGATGGTCGAGCTGGGCCGCGTTCCGGATCTCGTTGCGGAACGCCCGGCGGTACTTCGGATCCAGCGCGGCGCGATCGGTGAGGAGCTTGAGCGCGACGGGGCGCCCCTGGCTCACGTGGGTGGCCGCCCAGACCTCGCCCATGCCGCCTCGTCCCACCGGCCGCTGGAGCTCGAAGGACCCGATGCGGATGCGGCACCTCCCCCGGGGCAGGATACCGCGGCGCAGCGCCTCCGGAGCCCTCAGCCGCGCAGTCGGTCGACGAGCGCCCGGGCGACCGCATCCATCGCGTCGGGACCGTGCCGGTAGAACAGGGACGGTTCGACGAGCTCGAGCTCGTTGAGGACCAGCCGGTTGCGGTCGTCGCGCAGGGTGTCGACCCGCGCCACGAGGGGCGCACGGCGCTCGAAGGCATGGTCGAACCGCTTCTGGAGCGCTGCGAGCACGTCGAGCGCGAAGTCGTCCTCGCCCTGGAACAGGCCGAGCGGCTGGTCGATGGCGCCCCAGTCGTCCTGCACGCGGTAGTCGCCGGCGACGGGGATCTTCCGGACCGCGTGCGAGATGCGGCCGTCGACGAGCACGACCGACACCTCGCCCTCCTCCTCGACCGAGCGCAGGTAGGGCTGGAGCATCAGCGGCACGGACCAGTCGCGCGCATGGGCACGGGCCGCGGCGATACCCGCTTCGTCAGCCGTGAAGCGCAGGGTGCCGATCGCGGTGGCGCCGACGACCGGCTTGAGGAAGCCGCGCGCCCAGCCACGCCGCTGCAGGGCGGGCGCGGGGTCCTCCCCCTGCGCGAGCCACTCGGTCGGCGCGATGGGGATGCCGGCCAGCTCGAGCTCGCGGAGGTACCGCTTGTCGAGGTTCCACAGCAGGACCTCGGCCGGGTTGAAGAGCCGGGTCTGCGCGTCGACGGCGCGGATCCAGGCGCGGAACGCGTCCGGACGCTCCTGGTAGTCCCACGTCGTGCGCACGAAGACGGCGTCGTAGGCGGCCCAGTCGACGGACGGGTCGTCCCAGGCGCGCCAGTCTCCGGCGACCCCGTGGGAGGCCAGCACCTCGACGAAGCCGTCGTCGTCGTGCTCGTGCGACGGGAGGACGGCGGACCGGGCCAGCGCCACGCGCATCGGGCTCACCGGACGGCGGGCGGCCTGGAGTCGCGGGCGAGGAGGTTCGCGAGCGCCACCACGTCGCGCCACTCGCGGACGACTGCCGACTCGTCCCACACCCGGCGCATGGCGACGGCCTGGTACGCGAGATCGTCGAGCGCGCCGGTGCGCAGGGCCGTGCGCACCTCGTGCGTGGAGAGGTGGATCACGGGCCCGTCGACCGTGGTGGACGTGCCGCCGAGCTGCACGGCGAGCCGGCGGCCGTCGGCACCGAAGCGGCGCTCGGCCCGCGCGACCGCCTTCTGCAGGGCCTCGGCGAGGGGCTGCACCGCTTCGCGCAGCGCCGGATCGGAGGCCCAGACGACGCGGCTCGCGTCGCTCACACAGGCATCGTCTTCGACGAGACCCTTGCCGTGCACCCGCGCCCACAGACCGCCCGACACGACCTCGGGGTCGCCCTCGAGCTCGACGAGGATGGATGCGCGGCCCACCACCGCGACCCGGCCCTTCAGGAAGACCTCGTCGTTCGCGCGCAGGGCCGGCATCGGGGCCGGCGAGCCGCGGAGGTTGCCGCCGGTCTTCAGCACCGCGACCCCGCCGGAGGCCGGCGTGGCCCAGCCCGAGCACATCGGGGTGCCGTCGAACGGCAGCGGCACCGCGTCGACCGGCACCTCGGCGCCATCCCACCAGCCGTCGGCATCCGAGTCGAAGCGATCGGGATCGGTGCCGAGCATCTGCTCGCCGACCAGCGGCAGCCCATCCTGATCGCGGTCGGACAGGGCCTTGCGCTGCACCTCGGGCGTCGCGCGCAGCACGTCGCGCAGCAGCTCGCCGGGCTGCCCCGCATCGGCCAGCATCGCATCGAGGTCGATCCAGTCGATGTTGTCGGCCTCGGGCCACAGCGCCCCGTCGGGCAGCACGAGGCTCGCGAGCCGAACGAGCCGCGCCGCGCCGAGGTACGCGTCGGTGCGCATCAGCGGGTTCACGCTCGGCCCGTGGTCGTCGGCGGCCCGCCAGCTGCGCAGGTCGGGCATCGAGACGAGCTCGCGGCCATCATCCCACTGGAGCGGCGCCAGGCCGGGCCGCTCGTGCACCATGCAGTCGGCCAGCAGCTCGGCGCGGCCCTCGACGAGCGCCGTGGGCCCTTCGCTGACCCACGCGTGCGCGACCTCGTGGACGATCACCTCGCTCGATCGCCCATCCGTCGCGTCGAGCTCGATCCGGTAGAGCCGCCCGCGCTCATCGGTCGACGCGAGCCCCAGAAAGCCCTTGGGGACGTTGCCGCGCTCGATCCGCACCTCGTCGGCGGCCTCGGGCTCCCACCCCGTGCAGGCCACGGCGGCATCCCACGCGCCGCGGGCGACCTCTGCATCGACCGGCTCCGCCGCGACGAATTGCGGCGCACCCAGCGCGACGGTGACGAGGAGGGAAACGGACATGGACCCCTAGACCTGCTCCAAGCATAGCGGTTCCCGCTCCTGACGGAATGCCAACATCCGGTCAGCGGCGATCCCCACGCATCGAGGGCGTGGCACCGGGCCTCCCACGCAGCTAGGCATGCGCGCGGAGGTGACGGATGAAGGTTCTCCTGGTCGGATCGACGGGCGTGATCGGAGGCGCGGTCGCAGACGCGCTGCGCGGGGCGGGCCACGAGGTGGTCGGTGTGTCGCGCAGCTCGACGCCAGCGGTCGATCTCGACGACCCGCCGTCGGTGAAGAAGCTCTACGCCGCGATCGGCCCCGTCGACGCGATGATCTGCGCCGCCGGCACCGCGAAGTTCGGCCCGATGGCCAAGTCCACCGACGAGCTGTTCCGGGTCGGCATCGTCAACAAGCTCATGGGCCAGGTGAACCTCGTGCGGTTCGGCCTCGACAGCGTGAAGGGCAGCTTCGTGCTCACGGGCGGCCTTCTCGCGCACAAGCCGTGGCCCAACACCACCGCGCTCGCGATGGTCAACGCGGGCCTCGAGGGCTTCACGCGCGCCGCGGCGCTCGAGCTCCCCGGCCGCCGCATCACGTGCGTCTGCCCGCCCCTGGTCCGCGAGACCGCCGTGAAGCTCGGCATGGGCGAGCAGGGCGCCGCTGCAGCCGACGTGGCGCAGGTCTACGTGCGCGCGCTCGAGGCCGACAGCGGCTCGACGCTGTTCGTGCCCGGGTTCGAGGGCTGACGCCTACTCCACGTACTCCTTCAGCGTGAACACCATCTGCTGGAGCCGCAGCACGCGTGCGCGGGCTCCGATGAGGGTGGTGTCGCGCTGGAGGGCCACCACCTCGGGGCGGAACGCGCTCACGAAGTGATCGATCTGCTGGCGCGCGGGGCCCTTCAGGGTGCACTCCGCGAGCAGCGTGTCGAGCTGGCCCCACAGGTCGTCGCCGATCGCGTTCGCCTCCTCGACCTTCATCGGCACCTTGCCGTGGAGCGTCTGCTCCAACGCCTCGACCGCGGCGCGGGTCGGCGCGTCGAGCACCCACTTCTCCCCGTCGTTGCGGGACAATCGGAGCTCGCCTGGCCGGAGGGGCTCGGGCGGCGGCTGCTCCTGGACCACCGGCTGGGGAGCAGGCGGCGGGTCGGAGCACGCGAGCGCGATCAGGACGGACAGCATGCGACCTCCGCGCGGAGCATCGCATGCGGGACGATCAGAAGCTGTGGAATCGGACCTTCTGGCCGGACACCACGGCCACCAGCCCGTCGTCGCCCACCGAGAGCGAGGTGGGCCACGAGACCGCCCAGTCGGCGCGGGGTCCGTCCTGCTCGAGGCGCGTGACGCCCTTGCCGTGCGCCACGAACAGCACGTCGCCCACGAGCCACAGGTCGTTGCCCGAGACCCGGTCGCCGGTGTGACGGAACCCGGCCAGGCCCAGGTAGTCGTCGAGGTAGAGCAGCCCGCCCTCGGGGTCGAGCTCGACGGCGTCGATCGCGTAGCCCGAGCCCGACCGCGAGAGCGATGCGCCCGTCGCGAGGTCGAAGCGCTCGGACCAGCCCGCGTCCATGCCCTCCACGCCGCCCACCGCGAGGAAGCTCCCCGTCGGGTCGACCGCCGCGGCGTTCTGGGAGCCCATGAAGCTCACCTCGGGGCGCATCTCGAGCGCGACCTCGCCGGAGCGCAGGTCGAGCACGCGCATCGTGCCCTCGTCGAGCACGACGCGGTCGCCCGCCAGCAGCCCGCGGCGAACGACGCCGCTGTGGGCGTCGCGCGTGAAGCGCTCGAGGCGCGCACCGGTGCGGCCGTCGACCAGCGCGAACGCCCCCACCGAGCCCGCCACCACGCGCCCGTCGGGACCCCAGACCACGTCGTGGTGCGCGAATCCCCGCGGCGCACGGCCCTTCAGCGGGACCCGCCACTCCGCCCCGTCCCACGCGCCCTGGAGCTCGGTGGCCGTGAGCACGGCCACGCCGCGCCCACAGCGCGACACCCCGACAGCGAGCGCCTCCCGGCCCTCGAAGCCCGCGATCCAGTCGGCCGGCACGGCACCTCCCGCTGCTCCCGTATCGCGCTATCCTGGCCGTGGAGGCGCGATGGCCCGGCGCTGGCACGACGAGCACCACACCGACGGGCAGGCCGAGACATGGTGCCTGGTGCCTGGCGGGTTCACCGAGGCCCGCGACCGCGCCGCCGAGCACTTCCTCTACGCGCTCCTCGCGTTCGTGGGCGTGACGGGCCTCGGGGGGATCACCGCCGCGCTGGACGTCGGGCTCCCCCTGTGGGTCCCGCTCGTGCCGCCGGCCCTCGCATTCGTCGGCGTGCTCGTGCTGGCGGTGCGGAGCATCCGCTCGTCCGTCCCGGAGCTGGTGCGGGTGCGCGCCGACCGCACCGGCCTCGTGATCGACCGGGTCCCACCGACAGGGACGCCGCACACCCGGCCGCGTGCGTCCGACGCGGTCTGCTGGCGCTGGGACCAGCTCTCGGTGACCCGCACGGCCCGCACCATCCAGGTCGAGACGCCCGACGGCCCGCTGGCGCTCCCGCCCGTCGCGAACGCGGAGCGGCTCCGGGAGCTCACCGCGACCGTCGTGGGCCTCGTCGAGCGCCAGCGCGGCAGCGACCAGGAGCGCGCCGACGCCGAGCGCGCGCAGGGGCGCATCGAGGCCCTGATCCGCCAGGACCGGTAGGGCCTACGCCTCGTCCAGGTGCCCCGCGTCGGAGTCGCCCATCTCGACGCCGCCGCCGGGGAAGTACTCGCTCCACCGGTCCGACACGGTCTTCGCGGTGTCGGGGTCGCAGAACAGCTCGTCGGGGTACGTCGGCTTCATGCGGGCGTCGATCGCGATGGCGCCCTCGTACACGATGTGGTGGCGGACCACGCGCTGCCCTGCGGCGTGGATGTCGGCGGCGGGCTCGAAGCGGGTGAAGACGGTCCACAGCCAGCGGATGTTCGTGCTGGCGGCCTTCTCGGCATCGTCGACGACGCAGATGAGCGGCCAGTCCCAGAAGTGCTTCACCACCCAGGCCGCGAAGTCGGGGTCTTCGGCGAACGACGGGCCCGAGACGCACAGACAGCCCGGGCAGAACACGGCGATGCCGCGCACCGGACCCGATGCGGGCGGGCATTCCTTCGGCAGGTCGCGCCACGGCTCGCCAACGCCGAGCATCACGCCCTTGCTCCCGAGGTTCACCTCGGGGCCGGAGTAGTCGAGCGTGTCCATCGACAGGTTCGACAGCACGTACAGGTCGGTCTCGGGGCGGAACCGCGGCAGCAGGTGCGTCAGGACCGCCTTGGGATCGCGGAGGTCGAGCGGCTGGTCGACCACCCACAGGAACTTCGTGAGCGCGAGCTGGCCCTCGCCGAGGATGCGGAACGCCGCCGCCATCGCCTCGCGGCGGAACCGCTCTTCGACGACGGCCCCGGCGAGCGCGTGGTAGCCGGTCTCGCCGTACGACCAGAGGTCTCTGACGTTCGGCATGACGACGGGGAAGATCGGCGACAGCAGATCCTGCAGGTAGTCGCCGATGAACAGGTCCTCCTGGCGCGGCTTGCCCACGACGGTGGCGGGCCAGACGGCGTTCTTGCGGTGGGCCAGCGCCTCGACGTGGAACACCGGGTAGTCGTGCTGGAGGCTGTAGTAGCCGTAGTGGTCGCCGAACGGCCCCTCTGGCGCGACCTCGTTCGGCTTCACGTGGCCGATGAACGCGAACTCGCAGCCCGCGATGAGCGGGTGCGGCCCGACGGGGTTCTTCGCGCGCGGCAGGCGCTCGCCCAGCAGCAGGCTGGCGAGCAGGAGCTCGGGCACGTTCTCGGGCAGCGGCGCGATGGCGGACACGATCAGGCCGGGCGGGCCGCCCACGAACAGCGTGACGGGCAGGTTCTCGCCGCGCTCGCGTGCGATGTGGTGGTGGAAGCCCCCGCCCTTGCCGATCTGCCAGTGCATCCCGGTCGTGTCGGGCCCGTGGCGATGGATGCGGTACATGCCGAGGTTGTGGCGACCGTCGACCGGGTGCTCGGTGTAGACGAGCGGCAGGGTGACGAAGTCGCCCCCATCCTGCGGCCACGACTTGAGCATCGGGATGCGATCGATGGCGGGCGGCTGGTCGACGACCTCGGTGACCGGGCCGCTCGCGACGGTCTTCATCCCGATCTTCAGGCCCTGCAGGAAGAAATCGCGCTCGGCCCACACCTTGCCGAAGGTCGGCGGCACGAGCTCGTGCATCAGCCGCACGGCGTCGGTCACGAACTGCCGCGGGCGCCCGCCGAACGCGAGGTCGATGCGCTTCGGGGTGCCGAACAGGTTCGTCACGACGGGGAATTCGTAGCCCTTCGGGTTCTTGAAGAGCAGCGCGGGGCCGCCGGCCGCGATGACGCGGCGGTGGACCTCGGCCATCTCGAGATTGGGGTCGACCTCGGCGTCGATCTCGACGATCTCGCCCTCGCGCTGGAGCACGGAGATGAAGTGCTGGATGTCTCGGATCATGCAGCCGCCTAACGGACGGTGGCGCCCGCGTGGCGCAGCGGACCGTTGCGCGGGCGACGGGACAGGGGTCGTCCGCCTGAGGTACGCTCGACGCCAGTCCCGCACCGCCCCCACTCGGAGACACACGATGCGTATCGCAGCTTCGCTCGCACTCCTGGCAGCCTGTTCGCGGGTCCAGACCGCTCCCACCGACCCCGACCCGGTCGTCGATCCCGACACCGACGCGGACACCGATCCCGACACCGACCCGCCGACCTGTCGCTTCACCTCTCAGCCGGCAGAGACGCCGCCTCCGCCATTCAGTGACACCTGCGGCTCCGCCGTGGGCGGTGCCTTCGCTGCGGAGGGCTGCGCCGTCGCCATCATCGACGGGAGCGTCGAGGATCAGATGCTGCATACCGATCCCGCGGTCGGCGATCTGAACGGGGACGGGATCCCCGATCTCGCCATCGCCGCGGGCAGCTCGGACGACGAAGGCGCCGTGTTCCTCTTCTACGGGCCGATCGCCGGCCAGATGCGAATGGCCGACGCGGATGTCGTGATCAGCGGGTCGATGCCGCAATACATCGCCATCGCCGACTTCGATGGCAACGGCCAGGACGACCTGGCCATCGGAGCCGAGGACGTGTGGGTCCTGCCGCACCCCGTCACCTCCAGCCTCTCCCTGTCCAGCGTCCCTCCGGTATTCGTGCTGGACGGGAAGATCGGCCTGCTCGACGCCGCGGATCTCGATGGGGATGGCGCGGCGGAGATCCTGGCAGGATCCCAGTTCGGCAACATCCCCGGCGGCTTCCTGATCCGGAACCCCCTGGGCGTGCCAGAGATCACCGGGATTCCAGGCTGTCCCTGGGCATTCCCCTTCGCCGCTCTCGACTGGGACTGCGATGGGCAGGGTGATCTGGCGTGCTCCGACATCGATCGGGTCCGGATCGAGCTGGGCCCGTTCGAGCCGGGCGTACGAATCGGTGGCCCCGCCGTGGAGCTCACGGCACCCCCGGGCGGCCAGATCTGGGGGGTCGAGACGATGGACGACACCACGGGGGATGGCGTCCAGGACCTCCTGCTGAGCCTGGCGAACGGCTCACCCGACCTCCTCTACGGGATCCTGGCGGGCGGGACCCCCGAGGGGGTGCTCTCCATCGACGCCAATGCGGTCACCGAAGCGACGCATTTCCGCGCCGGGGACTTCGACGGCGACGGCCGCGGGGACGTGACCGTCCCCGGCGCCACGGGCACCGGGATCGCGATGCGGCTCGGGCCCCTCGACCTCGGCAGCCCTTCGGCACCCGACGCCGTGATCCGCCTCGATCCCTCCCAGACCGGAGCCGAGATGCACGCCGTCGACCTCGATGGAGACGGCGCGGACGAGCTCTTCCTCACCTACGAGTGGAAGGACGTGCCGGGCGTACCGGGAGGGGGACAGATCGTGGTGTTCCCGTCGGGATCGGCGACCCCGTGACATGAGCTGGACAGCTGTGCGGGTCCGGTCAATCCGGCCCGCACGCGGAAACCGTCGCGCGGGCGGGTGGTCCCAACGCGGCGGAGGTTCGCATGCTCGTCCTGTCCCTGTTCCTGCCCGCTTCTGCCGCCGACGTGCTCCCGGTGCGCCGCATCCGCTTCTACGAGACCGGCGTGGCCTGGTACGAGCGCGACGGCATCGTGAAGGACGCCACGTCGCTCCCCGTCCCCACGAGCCACCTCGACGACGCGCTGAAGACGCTCGTGGTGCTGGGCGGTGACGTGGAGCTCGGCGCCATCTCGTTCCCCTCGGCGCTCGGTGACGACGCAGCGCGCATCAAGGCCGGGCTGCCCGAGAACCGCATGGGCTTCGCCGACGCGCTCACCGCGCTCATGGGCGCGAGCGTCACGCTGAAGACGGCGGACGGCGACCTGAAGGGCGTGCTCGTCGACGTGAGCGGTCCCCTCGAGCTCACGCGTCCCACGCAGACCGCCGCGATCGACGTGCTCGCGAACGAGTACGCGCTCACCGTGCTCGCCGCGGACGGCGTGATCCACCGCACCACCACCGACCGCGTCGAAGCCATCCGCTCCGACGAGCCGGAGGTGACGGACCGCCTCGCCACGGCCGCGCGCACGCTCGCCCGGACCCGGGCGCAGCGCCCGAACGCGCTCGACGTGCAGCTCGAGAAGGGCGGCCGGCTCGGCCTCGGCTACCTCGCGGAGAGCGCGGTCTGGCGCGTCTCGTACCGCGTGATCGACCCGGAGGACGGCAGCGCCGACCTGCAGGCCTGGGCGCTCATCCACAACGACACCGACGAGGCCTGGCGCGACGTGAGCGTGGAGCTGGCCAACGGCGAGCCCGACAGCTTCCTCTACCCGCTCGCCGCCCCGCGCTACGCCGAGCGCGAGCTCGTCGCCCCGCCCGTGGACCTCGCGACGGTCAGCCAGCTCACCACCGCCACGCCGGACGAGATGTGGAACGCCGCCTCGAGCGGGAGCTACGGGATGGGGATGAGCGGGACCGGGATGGGCGGCGGCGGCTCGTCGTACGGGTACGGCGGGGTCGGCAGCGTGTCGGCGACGGCCGCGCAGCTCAAGACCGCGGAGCCCGTCGAGACCCCGACGCAGTTCGTGTACCGCGTGACCACCCCGGTGGACCTGCCCGCCCACCACAGCGCGCTCGTACCGCTCGTGCAGGAGGGTGTCCCCGTGGAGGCGGCCGTGGTGTTCGAGCCCGGCTCCAGCGCCGCGCGGTCGGGGATGTGGATGAAGAACGGCACCGACCGGACGCTGCCTGCGGGTGTCGTGACCGTGCTCCAGTCCGGCGGTCTCGCGGGCGAGGCCCGCCTCGAGCGCCTCAAGCCCGACGAGACCCAGATGGTGACCTTCGGGAACGAGCTGGACGTCGACCTCGATCGCACGTCCGCGCGCAATCCGGCCCGTCCCGACGAGCTCGTGTTCGCGAAGGACCGCGTGACGGTGCGCGAGGTCGTCCCGACGGTGCACACCTTCGCGGTGCGCAATCGCAGCGGCCGGAGCCGCGACCTGTGGCTGGGCCTCGCGCTCTCCCCCAGCGAGGAGGTGCAGGGCGAGCTGCGCACGGAGATCGACCCCCACTCCGGCTGGACCTGGGTGGTGCTGCCGTTCGACGCGGGCAGCACGGATCAGGTGGTGACCTCGCAGACCACGTCCCGCCGCAGCTTCGCGCCCGCCGAGGTGGCCGCCGCGACCTGGCGGGACTGGGCGGAGCGCGAGCTCGCGGATGCGGGCGTGCTGCGGAACGCGGCGAAGATCCGGGAGGCGATCGACGGGATCGACGCCGAGATCGCGGGCATCGCGGCGGAGCGCACCCGCGCCCGCACCGAGCTGGACGGGCTCCGCGCGAGCCTCACGGCCGCCGAGGGCTCGGACGGCACCCAGCCGCTCACCCGGCGCGCCGCCACGGTGGAGTCGGAGGTGCGGAAGCTCGACGAGCGCGAGGCCACGCTCCGCGAGACGCGCGACCGCAAGGCGGCCGAGATCACGGCCCTGCTGAAGCCCCTCGCCGACGCGACGGCCGACGCGGGGTGAGCGCCCGGGCGCCGTCCATCACCGGCAGGTCCGACTCCAGGCGCGGTCGCCGCTGTCGAGCAGCGCCCACACGTCGTCTCCGTGGCCCGCGAGGGTCCGGAGCGGCCCGATCGAGGTCGCGACGACGCTCCACGCGGTCGCACCGGGCTCGCGGGATCGAATCGTAGGCGGCTCGTCGGAATCCGGGTCGAAGACCGCCGCGAACCGGGTGCCGTCCCCCGCGATGTGCAACGCGCGGGTGCCGCGCGGAATCTGGGGCTCGAACGTCGCGAAACGCCCGTCGAAGCTGCACCCTCCCGGGACCTGGCCCGGCTCGGCGCCCAGCATCCACAGCCTCCCGTCGCTCTGACGCGCCATCCAGCCCGGCACGACGGGCAGCGAGGCCACGACGCTCGTGCCCTCGCCGTCCCACAGCGCGACGGCGCCGCCCTGTTCGGTCGCGAGACCGATCCACAGACGCTCCGGCGTGTCCGCCCAGCAGGAGGCGGCGAAAGCGCCGCGCGGAAGACCCGAGAGATCGAGAGGCTCCCACCCCGCACCGCGCTCGACCAGACCCCGCGGCTCCTGAGACGGGACGGACCCCAGCGCGAAGAGCGTTCCGGACGCCCCACACAGGTGGTTCACGCTCATGCCGTCGGGAGCTTCGGAGCGACGGGTGCCGGATTCGTCCGCCACGACGAGCTGCCCGCGGAGCAACCCCGCGGCGATGCGCCCGTCGGACACCGCGACCTCGGACAGGTAGCCATCGAGCTCGCGGAGTGGGTGCGTCTGCCAGTCGTCACCGGACGCCGTGGCGCTGACGAAGGGCGAAGCGCCCAGGGCTTCACCGGTGACGTCGTCGACGGCGAGCAGCTCGAGCCGGTCGGGAGCCGCGGTGTCGATCTCGGCCGATAGCCCGCTGGCATCGCCCAGTGCTGCGGCCCGCCCCGCGATCCCACCGACCACCACGACCCCGTCGTCCAGGGCGGCGATGGCCGAGAGTGCGACCGTGGCGTCGTGGGGGACGACCGACCAGCCCGCGCCATCCCAGTGCGCGACGATCGAGGGCCGGGATCCATCGAAGGCGCTCGACCGGCCCAGGAGCCACAGATCGTCGGCCCCCCGCGCCAGACCGTCGACCCACACCTCGACACCGGAGACGCCCGGGTCGGAAGGGGCGAGGCCCGACGCGTCGCCGAGCGCCACCCCGTCGCCGAACGCCAGCAGCGTGCCGTCGGGGGCCGCACTCACGCCCCAGGGCGTGCCGAATCCGGTCGGCAGCCCCTCCCACCCGGCCTCGCCTTCCACCCACAACGCGTTCGATGCGAGCGCGACGAGGCGCCCGTCCGGGAGCGAGTCGAACGCCCTCGCATGGCCCCCGATGACGTGGGTCTCGGACGGCGACCACGCGGCCCCGTCCCACTGCCGCACGTGGATCGGTAGGGGGCCGGCCACATCGGGCGGGGGCGGGAACACGAAGACGAGGCGCACGTCGGAGGGCCCGCGGACGACGAGCGTGCCGCCGACCGGCGCCGCGGTGTCGACCCACGCGCCTCCGTCGAGCCGGAACACGCCTGCGTCACTGGCGATCCACACGTCCTCGCCGTGCCCTGCGACCCGCGAGATCCCGGGTGGGGCCGCCAGATCGACGCCCCACGTGCCGTCGGGCGTGCGAACCGAGAGCCCGCGGGGACCCGCGGCGTACACGGTACCTCCAGGGGTCGCATGCACGTCGTCGAAGCGGATGCTGGCGAAGTCGTGCTCCGTGACGGTGCATTCGAGCGGCGCGACCGTGGGTGCGGGGCAGCCCGCGAGGACGAGGAGCACGGTGACCGAAGTGTGACGCATGCTCCAGGATACTGCGCGTCGGACCCTATGGATACGGCACGATCCGCCCGGTTCCCCGCATGCCGATCACGACGCGGTTCCCCGCAGCCACCGCGAGCCCGATGGGCCGCTCGGTTGCCGCGGCGGGGAGGCGTTGCAGCACGGTCCACGTGCCGGGCTCGAGCTGCAGGACCTCGGACGTGTCGCGCGAGCTGATCCACAGCGTGCCGTCGGACGTGAAGCCCACGCCCTCGGGCGCGGAGACCTCGGGGGTCGCGATGACCGTCTCGATCAGCGCGCCCGTCGTTCCGTCGAACCGCAGGACCACCGAATCGGTCCGGCCCGACACGAGCAGCGATCCGTCGGGCGCGAACACGAGGCCCTCGGGGCTGCCGAGCGCGACGTCGGTCGCGAAGTCGCCGACGAGCGTGCCATCCGCCTCGAACTGCACGACCGCGCCGGTGTTCCGCGACGAGACGTAGATCCGCCCGTCCGGACCGAAGACGGGCGTGTTCGGGAGGTCGAACCCGGCCGTCAGGAAGGTGTCGACGAACGCCCCCGTCGTGCCGTCGAAACGCACGACCGCGTTGGCGCCGCGCGACGCCGCGTACAGCAGGCCGTCCGGTCCGAACGCGAGCCCCTGGAGGTCCGTCGCCGCCGGGTCGGACGCGAAGGCCGTCGCGACGGTCGGATTGCCCGGATCGATGCGGTACACGGTGTCGGACTCCGCGATGTACAGCGCGCAGTCGGGCCCGAACACCACGCCTTCGGGCGAGTTGCCCGGGAGCACCACGCCCACGTCCGCGATGGGCACGGGGCACAGCATCCGCGGGTCACCGCCCGTGTCGCCCGTCGCGACGGACCCGGTGTCGCCGGTCGTCCCGACGCCCGTGTCGGTATCGGCGTCCGCGTCGGTATCGGCGTCCGTGTCCGCGTCGGTATCGGCGTCCGTGTCCGCGTCGGTATCGGCGTCCGTGTCCGCGTCGGTATCGGCGTCCGTGTCCGCGTCGGTATCCGAGTCCGTGTCGGAGTCGGTATCCGAGTCCGTGTCGGAGTCGGTATCCGAGTCCGTGTCCGCGTCGGTATCCGAGTCCGTGTCGGAGTCGGTATCGGCGTCCGTGTCGGTGTCGCTGTCCGTATCGGTGTCGGTGTCCGAATCCGTGTCGGAGTCGGTGTCGCTGTCCGTGTCGGTGTCGGTGTCGGAATCCGTGTCGGAGTCCGAATCCGTGTCGGTGTCGGTGTCCGCATCCGCGTCGGAGTCCGCATCCGTGTCGCTGTCGGCGTCCGTGTCGGTGTCGGCGTCCGCATCCGTGTCGATGTCGGCGTCGGCATCGACATCCGCGTCGGAGTCGGCGTCCGTATCGGCGTCCGGCTCCATGTCGGTCTCTTCGAGCTTGCCCTTGCAGCCCACCAGGACCAACGCCAACCACAGTGCTCCGCCGCGCATCCAGCCTCCCCGTGCGCCCGCGCGCACCGCGCCATCCTAGCGTCGGTGCGCGACGGATTGCACGACCGGGACGCTACTCGTTCGCCCCCGCGAGCCGAAGCGAGCCGCCGTACCACGAGCGCACTCGCGCACGGCGGCGCAGGAACGGAACGATCGCGAGCAGCAGCCAGCCCACGGTCGGCGGACCGCCCGCGCTGCAGCCACAGGCCTTCGCGCGCTCGGGGACGACGCCGGCCTCGATCTGGTCCTCCTCGAAGTCCTCGAGCCCGTTCTCCTCCTTCGCGTCGTCGATCTGATCCGGCGTCGCCGGGGTCAGCGCCGAGCCCTCGTCGAGGTTCCAGCCCTCGACCGCGAAGCCCAGGAAGTCCGTGCCATCGCCGGGGAACACGCCGTAGCAGTACACGTCGGTCGTCGGGACCGGGTCCTGCGCGGCCACGGGCGCACCGAGAGTCGGGTTGTTGTCGTAGTAGACGACATCACCGTCGAACACCCCCGTCGGGCACGACCCGAGCTTGCGCACCACCCGCACCTCGGCGAGCGGGGCGTGGGGCGGGTTCGTCCACGAGAGCGCCACGAAGCCGTCCTGACCCTCGCCCGCTTCGAAGTCGACGACGCCGAGCCGGTTGTTCGGGGTGGCCGGGGCCATGATGCACACGTCGTCGACGGTCCAGCCACCCATCGACAGGCCGCCGTCGGTGTTCAGGTCGAACGCGATCTGGACCTGTCCGCTCGGGTTCCCGAGGTCGACCGCGTGGGGCGCCCACTGGTCGTCGGCGTGGTGGTCTTCGCCGAAGTTGCCGGACGAAGCGTAGTTCGACCACACCGTCTGGCCGTTCGCGAGGATCGAGGCCTGATCGAAGACGCCATCCTCGACGTTGAGCCAGCGCCAGTAGTGCAGGAGGGCCTGCTCGTAGTGGCCGAGCTGGACGACGGGGCCGGTGAGCCGGTTGTGCTTGTCGTCCTGGTAGAGCCCGTTGAAGTTCCCGACGCCGAGATCGTTGCCCCACACGTTGGCGCCGCTGTGCGCGACGGCCGGATCGCCTCCGTTGCCGCCGGGAGCGCCGTGCTGCCAGTCGTCCGCGCCGTCGCCGGGCTGACCGGCGAGCAGCTCGTGCGTGTAACCGCCGTCGTTCGCCTCGAAGTCGTCGCAGCGGACCGGGATCATGCCGCCGACGTAGAAGGCGAAGGGATTCCGCCACGCGTTCGTGGGCGCCGACAGGGTCTGCCCGCCGCCCTCGACCGTGACGTAGTACTCGACGAACGTGCCGAACGGCTGGCTCGGGATGGCGCCCGAGGCGTCGAGGCCGGCGAAGGCGAGCGCCGTGTCGGTCCAGGGACCGCCGTTCGCGCGCCACGTGACGGTCGCGGTGCCCGCGCCGAAGTCCCCCGCGCAGCTCGCCGGGCCCACGATGTTCACCTCGACCGCGTGGGGCGTGGCCGGATCGGCCGCCACGATGGGCTCGGTGCCCGCCACGAAGCTCACGTCCCCGCCGAGCTGGCCGAGGCCGTGGTCGGCGAAGCCCGCGACGATCTGGCACTCGTGGGGCGTGCCGTTGCCGAGGCTGCCGTCGTCGTCGTCCGCGACGAGGGCCTCGTCGAGCGCGTCCTCGAGGCCGGGACCGCCCTTGAGCAGGCCCGCGAGGAGCCGCCGCGTGGAGTCGGTGGCGTGCGCGGTGCCGTGGGCGCTCTCGATGTTGGCGTAGGTGTCCCACATGGCGCCCGCGAAGATCAGCCCGTCTTCGTGGACCTCGTTCACGATGTCCTGCGGGTAGGTGTTGTCGTTGTCGGCGGTGCGGAGGTAGCCGCCGCCCTGGAAGAAGCCCGGCGCCATGTTCGGATCGCCGGTCATCAGGAACGACACCACGTCGCCGGCGCCCTCCGAGAGGGCTCCGTCGAAGTAGCCGCTGATGATGGAGTGGTCGTGCAGGCCGTGGCCCCACTCATGGTAGACGACATCGGCGATCTGGCCGGTGTTGTTGCAGCCCTGGCCCGACTGGAAGAAGTTCAGCGTGCCGTCGTAGTAGGCGTTGCAGGCGTCGTTGATGTTCACGTAGACGTTCGTGTCGCCGAAGGTCCACACCTGGCTCGGGACGATGGCGTTGAACGTGTCACGGACGCGGTGGGTGTGGACCCAGGAGTCGATCTCGGTGCGCGAGCCGTTGTTCGTGTTCCACGTCGGGCTCGGGTTGCTGCCGGTGAAGTCGAGGCCCTGGTTGCCGAGCTGGTTCTGCAGGTAGACGGGATCGCCGAGGAAGTGCGTCTGGTACGAGCCCGCGTTGTTGATCGTGTAGTTGCCGTTCGCGTCGGTGAAGACGGTGCTCTGGCCGTTCGTCACGGCGGCGCCGCGCACCGGGGAGATCTCGGTGCCCGAGCCGGGGTAGCGCGTGTCGTTCTCGGCGTAGATCGTGCCGGACAGGTACCGGACCTCGTTGTGGTGCTCGAGCACGCGGCCCGTCTGTGCATCCACGAACACGACCCAGTCGCCGCGCGGCACTTCGGTGCGGGAGCGCACCTCCATCACCGCGCGCAGCACCAGCAGGCCCTCCTCCATGCGGGGCAGCCAGAACGGGCGCGCGGACGTGTCGGTGTGCGCGACGCCCGGCGCCGGGCCGAACGCGATGGCGGACTCGATCGCCTGGGCCTCGCGCAGCTCGAAGTCGCCGCGCTTCGGGGTCTGCGGGTACGTGTCGGCGCCCGCCATCACGAGCCGCCCGTGCTTCACCCGGAACGTCGTGCCGCCGCGCCAGACCGGCACCCCGCGGAATTCGACGTCGAAGTCGGCGTACCAGGTGTCGAAGTCCGGGTCGTAGCCGAGGGTGCGCAGCGGGGCGTCGGCATCCGTGCCGAACAGCGCCGCGTGGCGGCCCATCAGGTCGCGCAGCGCGCCCTCCACGTCGGCCTCGCCGGCGATCGGGCCGAGATCGACGCCTTCGCCCCACATGCGGTGCGGCGTGCCGGTGCGCTCGTCGAACCGGGCGTGCCAGGTGCCCACGTCCTCGACGAAGGCACGCCACGCGGGCGTGCGACGCCCCGCGGCCTGGCCCGGGCCGGTGTAGGTGCGGATGCGCACGGGCTCGGAGCCCTGCAGATCGGTCGGTGCGACGGCGTGTGCATCGACGGCGAACAACGCCGCGCACAGCGAGAGCACGCAATACATCGGATTCTCCAAACAGCAAGAGCAAGCCGGGCACACCTGCCCGGGGGCGCTTCAGAGGAAGCCCCGTCATCAGAGCACACTCCGCAGCCCCCCACAAGTGCCTCGTGCGCTCCAGGCGTTATGGAGGGCGCATGAACCGCCTCTGGCTCGTCCTGTTCGCCTTCACGCTGCTCGCGATCACCGGCTTCTGGTTCGTGCAGCAGTCCTTCGAGGCGCGTTCCACCGCCCCGACCTGGACCGATTTCAAGACCTCCGTCTCGGCCGGCGAGTACGAAGAGGTCGTGATCGGCCCCGAAGAGATCCGCGCCCGGAAGAAGGGGGCCGAGGGCCCGCTCGACTGGGTCACGGTGAACCGCATCGAGGATCCATCGCTCCTTCCGCTGCTCGACGAGGCGAAGGTCGAATACCGCGCCGCCCGGCCGAGCCCCTGCAACGAGGGCGCGCTGCTGATCGTGATCATCCCGCTCGCCCTCATCGCGATGTTCTGGGTGTTCATCGGCCGCCAGGTCGGCCAGTCCGGGCGCAGCGCCGCCGCCTTCGGGCGCAGCAACGCCGCGCTGGCCCCCGAAGAGGGCACGGGCGTCACGTTCGCCGACGTGGCCGGCGTCGACGAGGCCGTCGAAGAGCTGCAGGAGGTCGTGGGCTTCCTGAAGACCCCC
This sequence comes from Alphaproteobacteria bacterium, assembly GCA_020632875.1. Classification (GTDB taxonomy): domain Bacteria; phylum Myxococcota_A; class UBA796; order UBA796; genus JACKEQ01. Next base: position 64,820 of record JACKET010000024.1, on the reverse strand, counting down.
GAGAAGTTCACGTCGCTCGGCGGGCGCCCCCCGAAGGGCGTGCTGCTCGTCGGCCCACCGGGCACGGGCAAGACCCTGCTGGCGCGCGCCGTGGCCGGTGAGGCGGGCGTGCCGTTCTTCAGCATCTCGGGCAGCTCGTTCGTCGAGATGTTCGTGGGCGTCGGCGCAGCGCGCGTGCGCGACCTGTTCAAGACGGCCCTCGAGCACGCGCCGTGCATCATCTTCGTCGACGAGCTCGACGCGGTGGGCCGTGCGCGTGGCGCGGGCGGTCCGGGCAGCAACGAAGAGCGCGAGCAGACGCTCAACCAGCTCCTCGTCGAGATGGACGGGTTCGACAACCGCCGCGGCATCATCGTGATGGCCGCGACGAACCGGCCCGAGATCCTCGACCCCGCGCTGCTCCGCGCCGGTCGCTTCGACCGCCAGGTGCTCGTCGATCGCCCCGACCTCATCGGGCGCACGCAGATCCTCAAGGTGCACGCCGAGAAGCTCAAGCTCGCCGACTCCGTCGACCTCGAGAACGTGGCGAAGCTCACGCCGGGCCTCGCGGGCGCCGACCTCGCGAACGTGCTGAACGAAGCCGCCCTGCTCGCCGCGCGACGCGAGAAGGAAGCCGTCGAGATCGACGACATCAGCGAGGCCGTCGAGCGCGTCGTCGCGGGCCTCGAGAAGAAGTCCCGCCGCCTGTCGGATCAAGAGAAGCGGATGACCGCGTACCACGAGTGCGGTCACGCCATCTGCGCCGCGGCGAGCCCCGGCGCCGACCCCGTCCACAAGATCTCGATCATCCCGCGCGGATTCGCGCTGGGCTACACGCTGCAGGTCCCTGCCGAAGACCGCTTCAGCTCCACGAAGTCCGAGCTGCTGAACCGGATCGTCACGCTGTTCGGGGGCCGCGCGGCCGAGGCGCTCGTGTTCGGCGACGTCACCACCGGCGCCCACAACGACATCCAGCGCGCCACCGACATCGCGCGCAAGATGGTCACCGAGTACGGCATGTCGAAGCGCATCGGCGCCGTGAACTACGGGTCGCGCAACGACAACGCGTTCGGCATCGGCTTCGGCGCGGGCACCAGCACGTCGCCCCACACAGCCGAAGAGATCGAGCAGGAGGTGCGCGGCATCCTCGACTCCTGCAACAAGCGGTCGCTCGAGATCCTCATCCGCAACCGCCCGCTGCTCGAAGAGATGAGCGTGTTCCTGTTCGAGAACGAGGTGCTCGAGGGCGAGGTGATGCAGACCTACCTGTCGCGCGCCGAGCAGCTCGAGAGCCTCGAGGATCGGCCCACGGCCGAGTGGGTCCCCGACGACCTGCTCTCCGACGACTTCGGGTAGTCAGGCCGGGACGATCAGCCCCTCGGCGACGAGGTCGGCGGCGAACTCAGCGACCACGTCGGCGGCCTCCGCGACCCCGAGGTCGTGGGCCTCGGCCAGACCCGCGGCGATCTCCGCCGACGAGCGGCCGGCCTGCACGCCCTCCCAGATGGCGAGGCCCGTGCCGTTGAGCTCGAAGCACGTCATCGTCGGGAGGTGCAGGAGTGACGCCGAGCCGTCGGCGAGCGGTGTGCAGACGACATCGGGACCCGGGCGGTAGTCGCTCATCGCGTGACCTCGGCGAGCAGGGCGGAGACGCGGGATGGCGCTTCGAACACGTCGGTCCCGGCGTGGAGACGGTAACCCCGGGCAGCCCCCGCGACCTCGGCCAGCAGCCGCATGTGCTCGGCCACTCCGTCGGAGTCGAGCTCCGCGAGGCGGCTCTGCTGGACCAGCCCGAACAGCGTCTCGCCCGTGGACAGCGGCTCCAGGCGGCTGACGGGCTGCCCGGAGCGCGTCGGGAACAGCACGGCGGACGGGAGGCACCGCTCGGCCTGGCGCGCGGCGACCTCGGGCGCGTCCAGCCCGTGTTTCACGGCCTCGACGAGCGGGACCTCGTGCCAGCGGCCCTCGAGCGTGGGGAACGTGCGCGCGGCCGCGGCCGGCTCGAGGTAGACGCCGCGCCGCAGCGCGAACGCGCCGGGCCCGGCGGGCGTGTGCCGCAGGAGGACGGAGTCGTCCGACAGGAGCGACCAGCCCTCCCGGATCATCGCGAGCGTCAGCGTGGACTTGCCCGCTCCGGACTCCCCCACCACGAGGCACCCGGCCTCGCCGCGCGCGATGGCGCCGGCGTGGACCGTGTACCAGCCGAGCGCGCGGAGCTGGTGGACGATCACCCAGGTCAGCACGTGCAGGGGGAGCTCGGCGCCGGGAGCCAGCACGCCCCGCGCGACGCGCCCTTCGATCCGACACGCCGTGATGGGGCCGAGCAGCCACAGGGCTCCCGAAGCGTCGCGCACGGCGCGCCCGTCGAGGTGTCGCGCGACCTCGCGCCCCTCGACGACGGGCACGGCGCCCGCCCCCCAGCGCAGCTCGAGGTCCGGCTCGCCCGCCGCGGGAAGCGCTCCGAAGTGCGCGAGGATCGCGGCGGTCCGCGAGAAAGCGGCCTCTTCGTGGGCCTCCACGCGGAACACCAGGCCGTGCAGCGCGTACAGCCCGGTCACTCCGCGACCCCCACCGCGTGGCCATAGCCCTCCTCCGACCACTCCACGGGCCGGAACCCGCCCGCCCGGAGCTCCGCGAAGGCCTCCTCCCGCGCGAAGTAGTGCTGGTACGTGGGGTCGATCACGTCCCCCACCTCCACGGCCTCGTGCCCGAGGAGACCGGCCACGCCGTTGCCCACCATCGCCGTGACGCGGAACGCGCGATCCCGCGATGGACGCGGGAAGAACGAGGCCACCAGCGGCGCCCCGGGATTCGTCATGCCGCGGAGCCCCCGGAGCAGCGCCACGCGCCGCGCACGCCCGCGGATGTTCGTGTAGGAGCCCCAGCCCACGACGATGCCGTCGTACGTCGCGCCCACGTCGACCCACCCGTCGCGCGGGGCCAGGCGCACGTCGCCATGCAGCTCCAGCCGTGCCAGCAGGGCGTTCGCGAGGTCGCACAGCTGCGCGTTGCACTCGAACGCGTCGACGTCGAAGCCCTTCCGCCGCAGCGCGACGACCTCCCGGCCGGCCCCGGCGCTCGTCACGAGCAACCGACCGGACCGCGGGAAGTGCCGCGCCAGCACGTCCTCCTCCCACGGGAACAGGCCGGCGAGGTTGTGCGCTTCGGTCGTGTGGTACGCGTAGGACGCGGCGTACGTGGCCTCGTCGAGGGCCGCGAGCGCGTCGTTCGACAGCGCGCCGAGCCAGGCGCCCGTGTGCACCGCACGCACCGCGGTGAGGCGACGCCCGGTGCGCCGGTCGGCGGCACGCAGGGCCCGGTGGAGCACCTGGAACGCCCGAACGCGCTTCATGCACCCTCCGGGAAGCGGTAGGTCTCGCGGTAGAGGGGGCGCGGGTCGGTGGCCTCGGCGAGGGGCTCGCCGTCGATCGTCACCCACGCGTGCCCGTCGATCGGCTTCTCGGCCGTCCGACGCGCGCCGAACACGACCACGGCGGGCACGCCACGGCGCCGCAGGTATCGCAGCAGGATCAGCGATCGCACCACACAGTTCGCGGCGAACGGGCCCCGTCCGCGCCGCAGCACGCCGTCCGTGAGCCACACCATGCGCGAGGGCTCGGGAAGCGCCGCGGACGCGCCGAGATCGCCCGCGACCCGGCGGACGAGCTCGGGCAGCGGCAGGGCCCGCAACAGCGGCGGGAGCGCGATCGCCAGGGCGCTCGCACGCACCACGAACCGGGTGTCGCGCGCATCGAACCCGCGCACCGTGCGAAGCAGGTTCGGACCTCTCGGGCGCATCGGGCCTGAGGTGCTACGGACGGACGGCGGAGTCAAGTGCGGGCGAGGCGGTTAAGGCCGGCGCGACCGGAGCGCCGTTGCAGACCCCCCCGAAGCCACGAGCCGATGTGACCGTCCAGCGCGACGGTGAGGGAGCGATCCTGCTCGACCTCCGCACCAACGCGTACTTCGAGCTGAATGGCACGGGTCTGTCGATCTGGGAGGCGCTCGCCGCCGGGCGGTCCCCCGCTGCGATTGCGGAGGGGCTCGTCGAAGCGTTCGATGTCGGCGCCGACGAGGCGCGGGGCGCGGTCGACGCCTTGCTCGCCGAGCTCGCCGACGCGGGCCTGCTCGAGGGCTCCGAAGCGCGCGGAGGCCGTCTGCGCCGGCTGATCCGCCGCATGCGCGGCTGACGTCAGCCGTCCTCGGCCGACAGCCACGACTGCAGATCCTCCGTCCGGCGCGCCGCCTCCGAGAATCTCCGACCGGCGAGAGGTCGGCGGAGCAGACCGGCATGCATGACGCCGAGCTGCCCCCAGTGCAGGGGGTAGGCGAGCAGCGACGACGCGCTTCCCCCCAGTCCCCGGAACTCCAGGGCGAGGTCCTCCCGCGGCGGGAACGCGGCGGCACCGACGTATCGCGCCAGGCGACCCAGGCTGCGCTTCTCACCGAGGATACCGCTGGCCGGCGGCGGCGGGTTCAGCGTCGGTCGGAGCTCGAGCATCAGGCCGCGCATCGCGTTCACCTCGAGGAGCGCCCAGGCCGCGGTGCCCGCCTGCCTCTGCCACCCGGGCACCTCTAGCCGGTCGAGTATGGGCGCCGTCACCGGGGCACCCAGGAGATCGGCAGCGAGGCGGAGCGTGAGGAACAACGCGGCTTGCAGGCCCCACCGGCCGGCGCGTTCCGCAGCCGCATCCAGATCTGCGCCATGCTCGACGAGCAACGCGACATCCACCAATCCCGCGATGCCGTTTCGGGTCGCGAACCCGTGCCCCCGCGCGAGGTGCAGCGACGTATAGACCAGGAGGTCGGCCGTATCGAGCGTGAGGCATCGCCCGCCCGACAGGGGACGGGCGCGGCTCCAGAGCTCGTCCAGAGCCGCAGTGGCACGCCCCCCCGCCCCTTTGACGTGCCAGTGCAGATCGACCGGGAGGCCGCCTGGGCGGCGGAGCACGGGGCTCGCGCCAGACGCCACGAGGGTCTCGGCGCGGAGACCGTGCGGGGCATATCCAGCGCACTCCAATACGTGCAGCGCTGTATCGAGGTCGCCCGGTCGCACGAGGAGGTCGATATCTCCGACCGGACGCGCCCCAGCGCTCTCGTACTCCTCGATCAGTGCCGCACCCTTGAGCACCACACACGAGACACCCGCGTCCGCCAGCAGCGCACCGAGGTGCTCGCGCTCCGCCACGAGGGCGCGATTCCGCGCGAGGCTCCAGGCATGGACCCGACGAAGCCTCGTAGCGACCTCGTCGGGCATCCACCGAACGAGGTCCGTGCCACGCGCGCGATTCCAGAGAAGCGAGGCGCACTGGAGCTTCAGGGCCCGGTGAGCCACCCCCCGCCAACCCCGCCGATCGAGGCTCGCGAGCCGGGCGCGTTCCGGCCCAGGCGAGGGTCGAAGCGCTTCGAACAGCGCGACGTCGAGAGTGCCCAGGCCGTACAGCCGTCGCAGGTCGTCGGTATCCACGCGCTACCCTAATCCCCCGGGATTCGATCGGCCGGAACCCGCGGTCATCGCGCGGACATCGCGATCTACTTGCTCGGGCGCCGGCCCCGCGTATACTCCCACTCATCGGAGGTACGACACCCATGGCCAAGAAGCAGACGAAGAAGCGGGAAACTCGGGAAGAGCAGGCGGTCGCCCCCGCCAACGCGGAGCAGAAGGGATTCGAGAAGCCCAAGCTCCAGAAGCTCGGCCAGCTCCCCCAGGTCACCACCGCTTTCGGCGGCTCCTTCTCTCCCTGATCCGGTCGGCCCACTTCCACAACCCCTTACGAAACAACGAGACTCAGGAGAGCCGCATGCGCTCCATCCACTTCATCCCGGCGGTCCTCATCGCCATCGGCTGCACGCCCGAGCAGCAGATCCTCGCCGAGCAGGTCGTGATCGAGGGCGATGTCCCCGCCGACGCCGACCTCGACCAGGCCACCCAGGACTTCCTGGCCTCCGGCGCCCAGTTCGGTGTCATCGTCGACCCGGTCACGGGTGAGACGACGACGCTCACGAACCTCGACCGCGCCATCACGAGCAACGACTTCTCGCTGGCCGATGCCGCCACCTGCGTCGACTGTGGCGATCCCACGTGTGCGACCGGCATGGGCCGCCAGATCAACGTGCCCATGCGCCGCGACTCCGGCAGCGGCGTCGTCGACGTGAACTACACCCGGATGCTGAACTGGACGCCGACGGGCGAGACCTGCGACGGTGGCGCGTGCCCGACCAACATCAATGCGTCCACCGTGTTCGATGTCGATCTGGTCGGGAACCTGACCAGCTGCTCGGTGTTCAACGTGTTCTTCGACGTCGACGACAACGTCTACTCCGGCACCACGACGCTGAGCCCGCCCGCGGCCATCAACAACTCCATCGGCCAGACCTGCGCCGACGTCGTGATCGACTCGGCAGCGGGTGCGGTCGCGGGCAACGTGCGGGTCGACATCGCGATGAGCCACACCTGGATCGGCGACCTCGACATCCAGGTGATCTCGCCCGACGGCACCATGCTGACGGCCATGAACCGTCCGGGTCGTACCGGCGGCTCGGGCCTCGGGAACAACCGCGAGCTCGTCACCACCTCCCCGATCAGCTTCTTCGACGGCGCCGCGACCGACGCCGAAGACATGGGCGACACCCTCGCCAACAACCAGACGATCTGCCTCGACGACGGCGAGTGCGAGTTCTCGCCCAACCCCGACGAGGTCGTCTCTTCGCCCGCGAACTTCGCAGCGGCCTTCAACGGCCTCTCGGCCGCGGGAACGTGGCAGGTGTGTGTGTTCGACGGTCAGTCCGGCGATTCGGGAACGCTCGAGACCGCCACGATCACCCTCACCACCAGCAACTGAGGGTCGCGGCACCGCCGCATCGCTCCGATGGCCGACATGTTCGACATCGCCATCATCGGAGGAGGCCCCGGCGGGAGCACCGTCGGGGCCCTCGTGCGAAAGCACGACCCCTCCGCGCGTGTCGTCATCCTCGAGCGCGCCCGCTTTCCCCGGGATCACGTCGGTGAGAGCCAGCTCCCGCCGATCGGCGCCATCCTCCACGAGATGGGGTGCTGGGACGCCGTGGAAGCGGCCGGATTCCCGATCAAGATCGGCGCGACGTACCGCTGGGGCACGAGCCCCGAGCTCTGGGACTTCGAGTTCCTGCCGCTGCGCGAGCTGCAGGACGAGCCCCGTCCGGCACCCTATGCGGGGCAGCGCGTGCGGACCGCGCTGCAGGTCGACCGCGCGCGCTACGACACGATCCTGCTGCGCCACGCCGAGGCGCTGGGCTGCGAGGTCCGCGAAGAGACCGCCGTGGTGGGCGTGGAGCGCGACGGGGACGTCGTCGCCGGCCTGAAGCTCTCGGATGGCAGCACGATCCGAGCGCACCGCTACATCGATGCGTCCGGCCACGTGGGTGTGCTCCGCAACGCCATGGGCGTGAAGGTCGAGGTGCCCACCTCGCTGAAGAACATCGCGATCTGGGACTACTGGGAGAACGCGAAGTGGGCCGCCGAGATCGGGGTCGGCGGAACCCGCGTGCAGGTGATGAGCCAGGCCTACGGCTGGCTGTGGTTCATCCCGCTCGGCCCGACGCGCACCAGCATCGGGCTCGTCTGCCCCGCGTCGTGGTACCGCGAGTGCGGCAAGACCGCCGAGCAGGCCTACCTCGATGCCGTGCACGGAGACCCCCGCATCTCCGGGCTCGTCGACGGGGCGACGCGCCGGGGCGAGGTCGAGATCACGAAAGACTGGTCGTTCCTCGCGGAGCGCTCGGTCGGGGCGAACTGGATGCTCGTGGGCGAGGCCATCGGGTTCGCCGACCCGATCCTCGCGGCGGGGCTCACGCTCACCCACACCGGGGCCCGCGAGGCCGCCTACACCCTCGTCGCCGAGCGGCGGGGCGAGCACGACCGGGGCTGGATGATCGAGAGCTACGACGCGACGCAGCGGGCGCGGATCCGCCAACACATCCGCTTCGCCGACTTCTGGTACGCCGCGAACGGCCAGTTCTCCGACCTCAAGGAACACTGCGCACAGATCGCGCGCGACAGCGGGCTCGACTTCGACTCCGACGCGGCCTGGCAGTGGCTGGCCCAGGGCGGATTCACCCACGACACCGCGGGCCAGGCGGGCATCGGTGGGCTCGATCTCGCGGGCATGAAGCAGATCACCCAGCGGTTCCTCGGGAAGCCGGCGACCTGGATGGCCTCCGAATCGAACGTCTACACGCTCGACCTCGCGGGAGCCGTGCGCGACGACATCCCGTACTACGCCGAGGGCCGGATCCGGCGGGTGCCCGCGTGGCGACGCGGCGAGCGGCGCCTCATCCTCGCCTCGCTCGCGGCGCTCGTCGCCCAGCTCACCGAGCGCCGCATCACCGCTCCCGCCCTGATGCAGGCGCTCCAGCAGGCCCTGGCTGCGCAGCTCCCCCCCGCGCACGTCCGGGTCGCCATCCATCACGCGGTGCAGGTGCTCGAGACGATGCTGAGCGAAGGCTGGGTGCGTGGCGAGCTCGATCCGACGGTCGGGAGATTGTCGCTGACCACGCCCGACGAGGGCGAGATCATCCACACGCACCGCGGCTGAAGCTTCGAATCGGGCCGGATTCGCACCCCTCGTCCACCCACGCCGCGGTTGCGTTGTACGAAACCGCCCATTGACGGGGCGAGGTTGTGCGATATCCTGGAGGTTGCACCGATTCGGAGAATCCACCGATGAACCCCAAGACCATCCCGCCGCAGCGCGACGAGCGCGAGCAGGCGGCCCCGAAGTCCCGCCCGACCTTCCAGCGTCCCACGCTGCGCAAGCTCGGCCAGCTCCCCCGCGTCACGACCGCCTTCGGCGGTTCGTTCTCGCCGTGATCGGGAGCCACTCCATGCGCAACGCATTCGTCCTCGCCGTGCTCGCCGCCGGCTGTACCAGCGAAGAGTCCCAGATCCTCGATCAGGTCGACTTCCAGGGCGACATCCCCGAAGATGTCGACACCGTCCAGGCCACCCAGGACTTCCTGGCGTCGGGCGCCCAGTACGGCGTGATCGTCGACCCCGTCACGGGCGACACCGTCACCCTCACGAACCTCGACCGCGCGTCGAACAGCGCCGACTTCTCGGCCGCTGGCGACGCCGCCTGCCTCGACTGCGGCGGGGTCAATGCGACCTGCAGCGGGCCTGCCGGCATGCAGCGCCAGATCAGCGTCCCGCTCCAGCGCGACACCGGCCGCAGCCGGGTCGACGTGCTGTACCGGGGCATGACCAACTGGACCCCGGTGGGCCAGGACTGTGGCACCGGCGATGCGTGCCCGAGCGACGGCATGATCGACGCCACGGGCGCGCCCGTCGGGCTCGATGTCACGCTGATCGGCAACCTGTCCTCGTGCTCGGCGTTCAGCGTCTACTTCGATACCGAAGGCATCCTGCCGGTCACCTTCCGCGCCACGGCCGACAACAGCCTCCAGCTGTTCGTCGACGGCGTCGCTCAGTCGGTCCCGGGCTCGGGCACGTGGCAGACCGTCGGGTCGTTCACCCTCGACCTCACCTCGGGCGACCACACCATCGCCGTGCAGGGAACCAACTCGGGCGGCGTGCCCAGCAGCGGCAACCCCGCGATGTTCATCGCCGACGTGAAAGACGACCTCGGCAACACGCTCGCGGTCTCCGACGGCACGTGGAAGGCCTTCGCCGGCACGCCGCCGTCCGGCTTCCAGAACCCGGGCTTCGACGACTCCAGCTGGGGCAACGCCGTCGCGTCGGGCTCGGGCTGCGGTGCGTTCGGCATCGGCCCGTGGTCCGGCTCGCTCTCGCAGAGCATGACGGGCGCCAACTTCATCTGGGCCAACGGCTGCAGCAGCGGCGGCGCCACCGTCTCCGGCCTGCGCAAGACCATCACGGTCCCGTAGCCACCCGGGCCCGCTCCGGCGGGTCGGATCGCGAGCCCCGGGGCGGCATGGCCGCTCCGGGGCTTCGTCGTTTCAGGGACGGGAGCCCGAGCGGAGGGTGGAGACCACCCCCTCGAGCCGGAGCGGGCGCCCGCCCACGTCGACCATGTTGCGGCGGAGGTGCTCGACCTGGACGGTCGCGATGCCGGGCGGTGCGGGGTCGATCAGCGACGCGGGGACCGTGAACGCGCCGTCGTTGTAGACCTCGCACACGATACGTCCGTAGAGCTGGTTGACCGTGTCGGTGGTGTTGACGCGGATGGTGACCGAGAGGCCCGGGTCGCCGCCCGTCCACGCCACGGAGAGGGGCCCGTTCGGAAGCGTGAAGCCCTGCGCGGGCTGCTGGACGGTCAGGTTCGGCGGCACGTCGATTCCGCCGATGAACACGAACGTCGGGAAGGCGCCGCCGTTCGCGGACACGTCCCAGTCGGTCCCGTACGCGAATCCCGCGGGATCGAGCTCGTGGTAGTAGGCGTTGCCGAGCGAGCCCTGCGCGGTGAGCTGGGGCACGACCTGCGGCCCGGTGAACGTCACCCGGCCCGCCCGCTGCACGTCGATCTCCCAGTCGGAGCCCGACTGGAGGTCGGCCAGGGTGTACGTACCCCCCACACAGGTGTCGATGGCAGAAGGGACCAGGCTCGAGCCCGTCGGCGGGGTGATCACGTCCCAGAACTGGGCCGTGACGAACGCGAGATCGGACTGCGGCCCGTGGGAGATCGCGACGATCGCGTAGCCGTCGGTCAGCGGGACGGCGCTGTTCCCGAAGACGACCGGGTCCGTGTCCGTATCGGCGTCGGTATCGGCATCGGTGTCCGCGTCCGTGTCGGCATCGGTGTCCGCATCCGTGTCGGCGTCGGTGTCCGCATCCGTATCGGCGTCGGTATCGGAGTCGCTGTCCGCGTCGGTGTCGGTGTCGGCATCGCCGCCCGTGTCGCCGGTCTCGACCGCGCCCGTGTCGGAGCCGGTGTCCGCGCCCGATGCGGTGTCGACACCCGTGTCGGCGCTGGTATCGGCGTCCGCGTCCGTGTCCGAGTCCGTGTCCGAGTCCGTATCCGAGTCCGCATCCGTGTCGGAGTCCGTGTCCGCGTCCGAATCCGCGTCCGTGTCGGAATCCGCGTCGGCGTCGGAGTCGGTGTCGGCATCGGAGTCGGTGTCCGCATCGGAATCCGTGTCCGCATCGGAGTCCGTGTCGGCGTCCGCGTCGGTGTCGGCATCGGACTCCTCGACGTCGGTGTCGTCGGACTGCTTGCACGCCACTCCCCACAGGGAGGTCGCGCAGATCAGGGGACCCAGCCAGCGATGGACAGCGTTCAATCGAGCCTCACGAACGCACACGGTATCCCAGCGCGCGTCGAACGTCTGGTCGATGCGGCGAAACCCGCGCCGGCCACGACGCAGGGTGGGCCGCATGGCAGCACCGGGTTAGCGACAGCCGGTTCGACGCCGATCTTCGGCGGAGGTCATGATGAACGTACGCCTGCTCGCCCTCGCGCTCCCCCTCTCTGCCAGCTGCGCACGGATGGCGCCCGAGCGCGTCGCAGAGGGCGTGGCCCGGCTGACGGTACGTGCCGTCGGAGGCGTGCTGGCCGCGGCGAATGCCGATGCCGACTGCGGGTTCGCGAGCCCCGGCGTCGGAGGCGTGCCCTCCATCTCCGGCACCGCCGGCGAGACCGGCACGGTCACGTGGACCGTCGAAGCCTGCACCATCGACCTCGGCCCCGAGCCCGTCGAGCTGTCGACCGACTGCAATGGCGTCACCACCTGGGCCAGCGGGCGCGTCACCGTGTCCGCGCGCAAGCAGGTCACCGGGCGGCTGACGGGTGACCCCGAGACCCCGGTGATCCCCGAGACGCCCGACGCTGCGGTGTTCCTGCTCGACGACGCCACGTTCGCGGACTTCCACGTCACGAAGAGCAACAGCGACGGGTCCATGCGGATCATCGAGGGCTCGCTCGAGGCCACCATCGCCCCACGCCTGGCCGCGGATGCCGAGAATGGCGCGTGCTCCGTGATCACCCCGCACATCGAGATCACCGGGATCACGTGGGGCCCCGCGAACGTCGAGGTGTTCTCCGGGAAGAAGCAGTTCGGGGTACCCATCCGCGGCGGCACGCTCGATGCGACCAACGGGGTCGTCGGCGACCACGAGAACCGCCTCGAAGGTGCGCTCACCCTCTGGAACAACGAACGACGGATCGAGCTGCCCGACGCGCTCGACCCCGACTACGACCTCGCGACGCTCGACGCGAGCTACACGTGCAAGCCCGAGCTCGCGCAGCCCGTGCGGTTCGAGTGCGACCTCGACCCCATCCTCGCCGAGAACACGGCTCGGCTCATCGTGAAGAACTTCGGCCTGTTCTCGAAGACCGTCGACCTCGACGAGAGCTGCGGCTTCGGCAATCTCATGGGGCAGGTCAGCGAGCTCATCAGCCTCGGCTCGCTCGGCGGGCTCATCTTCGGCACCCCCCAGACGCTCGTGTTCGACGCCAACAGCTGCATCGTCGGCGGGTCGATGTTCCCCATCACCACCGACTGCGTGGGAACGGACTACTTCCTCGACGGCACGGCCACGATCACCGGAACCAAGACGGTCACGGGGCGCATCGCGCTCGACGACGACCCGCTCCAGCCGCAGGATCGCGAGAGTGCCCTCGTCGAGCTCACCCACATCGGTCTCTCCGAGGTCACGCCCCTCGAGAGGGCCGCCGGATCGAGCGCATTCGAGCCCCACCTCACGCTGCACGGCGGCACGATGTCCGGCACCTACCACCCGATCACGGGCGAGGCGGCCGACGACCCCGGCGCGTACTTCATCGTCATCCCCGTCGGCGAGTTCGAGTCCGTGCGCCTCCGGAACAGCGATGTCACGCTGCACAACGGGGCCATGTCGTTCCCGATGCACGTCGACGACAGCGACCTGTACGCGTTCACCGGCGCGTACCTCGATCGGGCGAACTGGCTCTACGGCACCGTCACGATCGACGGCGTCACCTGGCAGATCGGCGCCGATGGCGCGATTCCGCTCGATCCGGACTTCGAGCTCGGCGCGTTCGAAGCCTCCTACGTGTGCATCGACAACCTGATGGCCGTGGTGCCCGTCGATTGAGGCAAGGTGGCACGCGCATTGCTTACTGGAGTGCAGACTCCCTGCCCGAGGCCACGATGCCCGAAGACGACACCCTCATCCTGCGCGACGTGCTGGCCCTCGATCGCACGTCGCTCGCCAACGAGCGCACCCTGCTCGCCTACGTGCGCACGGCGGTCGGCCTGATCGCCGGCGGCATCGGCCTCACCCAGCTGATGCCCGACACCTGGGCGATGATCGTGGGCGGCCTCTCCACGATCGTGGGCACCGCGACGCTCGTGATCGGCATCTGGCGGTTCGTGGCGATCCAGAGCCACATCCGGCGCGAGACGGCGACCGTCCCGCCCAAGTAGTCTCGATTCTCACGCAGTCGTTCGAACGACTTCGACTCGAATCGAGACGATAGTCCGAATCGCGCGCACCGCGGTAGGCTCCGGCGGACCGGGAGCCCCGATGGACGTCCGCACCGAGATCCTCCGCTTCGACCCCACCCTGCCGCTCTCGCGGGCCTCGACCCCACCGCGTTCCTGGTACGTCGAGCCCGAATTCGCGCGGTTCGAGCGCACCGCGGTGTTCAACCGCACCTGGCAGTACGTCGCGCGCGCCGACCAGCTCACGCAGCCCGGCAGCTTCGTGGCCGGCGTGCATGCGGGGATCCCGTGGGTCGTGGTGCGCGACGGCGACACCCTGCGCGCCTTCCACAACGCGTGCCGGCACAAGGCCACGCAGGTCGCCCTCGGAGAGGGCCGCTGCGACGAGCTCGTGTGCCCTTACCACGGCTGGGTGTACGGCCTGGACGGGGGAATCCGCAAGGCACCGCGAATGGGGCGGCTGGAGGGCTTCACCCGGGAGCGGTTCTCGCTCGTGCCGATGGCCGTGGAGGTCTGGGGACCGTTCGTGTTCGTGAACGGCGACGTCGATGCCGAACCGCTGGGCCCCACGCTTAGCCCGCTCCTCGAGGACCTCGACCGCACCGGATGGGGCCGGCTCTGCTTCCACAGCCGGCGGACCTACGACTTCGCCTGCAACTGGAAGGTCTTCGCCGACAACTACCTCGACGGCGGCTACCACGTCGCGCACATGCACCCGAGCCTCGGTGCGCAGCTCGACCTCGACTCGTACACCACCGAGCTGTTCGACCGCTTCAGCGTCCAGCGCTCCGGCGGCGACCCCTCGCACGCCGACCGCATCGGCCCCGCAACGATCTACGCGTTCGTGTACCCGAACCTCATGATCAACCGCTACGGGCCCTGTCTCGACACCAACCTCGTCCTCCCGCTCGGTCCGGACCGCTGCCGCGTGCTGTTCGACTTCTGGTTCACCTCCGACGCCGACCCGGCGTTCGTCGCGCGCAGCGTCGAGCAGTCCGACGTCACGCAGCGCGAGGACATGTGGGTGTCCGAGCTCGTCCAGGTCGGCCTCGGGAGCCCGCCGTACGACCAGAGCCGCTATGCGGAGATCGAGAAGGCGACGTACGCGTTCCACCAGCTCCTCGCCGGAGACCTGCGGACCGCGCTCGAGTAGTCACTCGGAGGAGTGCCAGTCGGGGCCGGTCTCCTCATCGAGGACCTGGATGGTCTGCTTGTAGAGGAAGCGGGCCTGCTGGAGGTTGTCGCCGATGCTGACGACGCCGAGCTTGCCGAACTCCGACAGCGCGCCGATCAGGTGGAACACGACGCCACGCTCGCTCGGGCCGTGGAAGTGCAGCCCGTGGTACACGCTGATGTCGACGAGGTCTTCGGCGCGGAGGCCCTTGTAGCGCTCCTCCTGGAGCGTGTCGGTCGCGAAGTAGTACTTCGGACGGCCGCTCGGCGCGTAGAACAGCCCGTCTTCCATGTTGTAGTTCCCGGCGGTCAGGAACTTCAGCGTGAGGAAGGGGTGGGTCGTGCCGCCCTTCCGCAGGTTCACCTCGATGGCGTGGTGCTCGTACGTGCCGTCGGGCTGCTTCACGCTGACGTAGTCGATGCCGAAGCGCCCGATGACGCCGCGTCGCGCGAGCTCTTCGGCCACGAGCGCGCCGGACTCCTGGATCTCCATCCGGTAGTCCTGGTGCGCCGGGAACGTGCAGCCCAGGAACACCTGCCCCGACGGCCCCCCGAGCACCTGGTCGTGCGTCGAGATCACCTGCGCCTCGCCCACCGCGTTGACGCGGCACTGCGCCGACGGGCTCTCCTTCTTCTCGCCCTCGACGAAGGCCTCGACCACGCCCTCCATCTCCTCGTACTTCTCGAGGAAGCCCTGCCAGGTCTCCTGCGGGGCCTCGAACTTCAGGGTCGGAAGGCGGTCTTCGATCTTCGCGACCAGCGTCTCGGGACCGTCGCCCGCATCGAGGTCTCCGTAGTAGAAGAGCGCGTTCCCCTCGCCCGAGAAGCCCTCGTTCAGCTTCACGACGGCGCGCCGCGCGGCCGGATCGCGCCGCTTGATCTCGGCGAGGCACTCGGCGATCTCGTGGGCGCTCTTCACGCGCTCGAAGCCGAACGGCAGGTTCACCCCCGCGGCCCGGAACACCTCGCGGCACCCGCTCTTCGTGCCGAGGTCGTTGAGCGCCGGGTCGACGGAGTTCAGCGGGATGCCGAGCCGCACGGACAGGCTGCGCTCGAGGTCGGTGGAGTTGAAGCACACCATGTGGGCGCGCGCCGGCGTGCGGATCTCGCGGCGGATGCGGTCGATGAGCCGCGGACGCGCGAGGATCTTCTTGGACAGCGGCTGGTTGCTGCGGTCGTTGCAGTGGAGCATCACGAGCCGGCTGCGCGCGTGGCTCGTCGGCACGCCCGGGAGCAGCGCCAGGTAGTAGTCCACGACGGTCGGATCGAGCTGCTGGCTCGTGACGTAGATGAGCCGCGTGCGGGGCTGGCGCAGCAGCATCAGGTTCACGAGCATCCGCTCTTCGTAGTGGTACACGCCCGTGATCTTCGAGAGCTCGCGCGGATCCATCGAGAGCGACGGGACGATCACGACGGTCTGCGGGATGCGCGTGTCTTTGGAGAGCTGGTGGAACAGCTCGGGGACCTGGGCTTGGAGCTTCGCGTACGCGGTGAGCTCTTCGGGCGATCCGGGGGCAGGGTACTTCATGGCGCGAGCATACTACCCTTGCCGCCTGCGTTCGGTCGCCCTGAAGGGCGGGATCTCCGCTCGGCGCAAGCGCCGTCGCTCCGACCCGTCCGGCTACAGCCGGACTCCCTCACTCCGGCTCGACGTACCCCCGGACCGAAGACCTGTCCGAGCCCGGACAGGACTTCGGACCCGCGTGTACTAGGATTCCACCCGTCCACCGGACTCCGATGCACCACTCCCTCCTCGACCCGCTCCCCCGCCCCGCGCCCGTCCTCGGCTTCGGAGGCGAGCGGCTCGGCCTGATCGCGGGGCCCTGCACGCTCGAGAGCCTCGCGCTCGGCCTCGAGTGCGCCCACGCCGTGAAAGAGGCCGCGGCGAGGCACGGCCTGCCCGCGGTGTTCAAAGCGAGCCTCGACAAGGCCAACCGGACGAGCGGATCGAGCGCGCGGGGCCCGGGCTTCGGCGCCGGCCTCGAGTGGCTGGCGCGCATCCGGGAGGAGGTCGGCCTGCCCGTGACCACCGACGTGCACGAGTCGCACCAGGTCGCGGCGACGGCCGCGGTGGTCGACCTGCTCCAGATCCCCGCGTTCCTGTGCCGGCAGACCGACCTCGTCGCGGCGTGCGCGGCGACCGGCAAGCCCGTGAACGTGAAGAAGGGCCAGTTCCTCTCGGCCGCGGAGTGCGCACCCCTCGTCGAGAAGGCCGGAGGGCCGGGCCGGATGATGCTCACCGAGCGCGGGACGACCTTCGGGTACCACGATCTGGTCGTCGACTTCCGCAACCTGCCGCGGATGCGGGCGCTCGGCGTGCCCGTGGTGTTCGACTGCACGCACGCGGTGCAGCGTCCGGGCGCCGCGGGCACCGCCTCGGGCGGGGATCGCGCGTTCGCCCCGGCCCTCGCGCGCGCCGCGGTGGCGGTCGGCGTCGACGCCGTGTTCGCCGAGGTCCATCCCGACCCGGCCCGCGCGGTGTCCGATGCGGCGACCCAGCTCCCGCTCGACGCGCTCGCGCCCCTGCTCGCCCAGCTGGTCGCGATCCGCGAGGCCGGTCAGAACCGCGCGTAGATCCCGTTCGGCGCGGCCCAGATCTCGACCTGGCGCCGGCGCTGGATGCGCTCGACGGCCTCCTCCATCGTGTAGTTCTCGTCGACGCGGAGCCAGTCGGGCCGCTTCCGCACCACGTTCGTGGGGTGCACGACCGCCGCGAGCAGCCCCCCCGCCGCCACGACCCCGTAGACCCCGAGCGTCGGGTCGAGCTCGCCGTTCAGCCGCCGCTCCGACGCGATCGCGACGCTCGCACCCGCGAACGCGATCGCGCCCGCGCCCAGGCACACGATGGCGCTGGTGCGCCGGAAGTAGAGGCGCCACCGCAGCTGCCCGACCTTGCGGCGGTCGCGGGTGGCGTGGGCGAAGTGCCACGCGCCGACGTTCTGCCCGGTGTGGTCGACCACGCGGAAGTGCCCGTCGTCCTCGGGCTGGACGTACAGCGGACGCGCGGCGGAAGCGAGGGCCATCCAGAGCAGCATGCGCGAGCGTAACCCCACCCCGCATGCATCGCTCCGACCAGCGTGTCATGGTGGGACCATGCTGGAAATCACCGAGCGCTACGGCAAGTCCCTCCATCCCGACCGCGTCCCGCCGCCCGGCGCGCCGCACTGGATCGAGTCCATCGACAACCCCTACCTGCACGGGCTCTTCGCGCCGGTCACCGCCGAGGTCGCGGCCCACGCGCTCGAAGTCGAGGGCGAGCTCCCGAGAGACCTGCACGGCGCGTACTTCCGCAACGGCCCGAACAACCGGTACGCCCCCCTGAACCGGTACCACTGGTTCGACGGCGACGGCATGGTGCACGGCATCTGGTTCGAGAACGGCGAGGCCCGCTACCGCAACCGGTACGTCCACACCGCGGGCTTCGAGCTCGAGTCCGAGCGCAACGCGCCCATCTGGCCCGGCGTGCTGGGGCCGTTCGACTTCTCGGCACCCCTGCATCCCATCAAAGACACGGCGAACACCGACCTCATCTTCCTGAACGGCCAGCTCCTCGCGCTCTGGTACGAGTCGGGGCGCCTCTACGCGCTCGACCCCGAGACCCTCGAGCCCCGCGGCGTGCAGGACTTCCACGGCAAGCTCGTCGAGCGGGTCTCGGCGCACAGCAAGGTCGACCCGGCGACGGGCGACTTCCTGTTCTTCGGGTACGGCGACGAGCCCCCCTACATGACGTACGGCGTCGTGCGCCCCGACGGCACCGTCCACCACACCGAGATCACGCTCCCGGGCCCGCGCCGGCCGCACGATCTGGGCGTCACGCCCCACCACAGCATCCTCCACGACTTCCCGGTGTTCCACGACGAGGCGCTGTTCCGGCAGACCGGGCGCCGAATCCCGCTCTTCCACCCCGAGGTGCCCACGCGGTACGGCGTGATCCCACGGTTCGGCAAGGGCACCGACGTGCGCTGGTTCGACTTCGAGCCCTGCTACATGCTGCACGTCGTGAACTGCTGGGAGGACGGCGACTGGGTCGTCATGATCGGCTGCCGCACGACCGACCCGTCGCTGAAGCCCGACAAGCGCGACGGCAAGATCGCCGCGATGCTGTCGGGGCTCGAGCTCCAGGCGAACCTCTACGTGTGGGGCATGAACCTCGCGACCGGCGAGACCCGCGAAGGCCCGATGGACGACCTGAACGCGGAGTTCCCGATGATCCACCCCGGCATGCTCGGCCGGAAGAACCGGTGGAGCTACCACGCGCGCATCCCCTACGAGATCCCCGCGACCTTCGACGGCCTCGTGAAGTACGACCTCGAGACCGCCGCATCGGAGCGCTTCGACTACGGGCCCGGCATCTTCGGCAGCGAAGCCCCGTTCGCACCGCGGCCCGGCGCGACCGACGAAGACGACGGGTGGCTGCTGACGTTCGTCACCGACGTGAACCGGTGGAGCAGCGAGTGCTGGGTTTTCCACGCCCAGGCCCTGCGGGACGGGCCCATCGCGAAGGTGAAGCTCCCGCAGCGCGTGCCGGCGGGCTTCCACGCGACGTGGGTGCCGGGTGCGTGAGGCCGACCTGGTCGGCGCCTGGTCGCTGATCGACTTCCGCATCGCGTTCGACGACGGGCGCCCGCCGATCGAGCCCTACGGGGCGGGGGCCACGGGCTGGCTGCTGTACGCGGAGAGCGGCCGGATGTCGGCGGTGATCAGCCGCGCGCACCGCGAGCCGCTGTCCGTGCCGCGCCTCGAGGCGGCGCACCGCGCGCCGGATGCCGAGAAGGCCGCGGCATTCGACGGGTACCTCTCGTACGCCGGCACCTGGCGACTCACGGGGGAGGAGGTCGTGCACGACGTGACCGAGGCGCTCGTCCCGAACATCGTGGGCCACGCGCACCGCCGCAGGGCCGCGCTCGACGACGACGTGCTGACCCTTTCGTACCGCGGCGGCGCGAAGACCTACACCCTGCGGTGGCGGCGGAGCTGATGTCCGACCTGTTCGCGAAGCACGCCGACCGCCTGGAGGCGGCGCTCGAGGCCTGCCGCGTCCGCGGCGCGTGGACGCCCTTCGTCGAGTCGCCGAGCCGCCGCCTGCACCCCGAGGGCGCGCACGAGGCCGGGCGCGCGGCGTTCGAGGCTCGGCTCGGCCGGTCGTTCGACCTCGACCTGCCGGGGTCGCGGGGCCGCCTGGGTCACGAGATCTCGCCGTGGACCGCCGCGCCGCTGGGCATCGACTACCCCGCGGTCGACCCCGACGCGCTGCTCGGCGCGATGCAGGCCGCCCTGCCCGCCTGGGCCGACACGTCACCGCGCGAGCGCGTGGGCGTGTGCCTCGAGATCCTCGACCGCCTCGCGGGGCAGGTCTTCGAGAACGCCTACGCCACGATGCACACCGCCGGGCAGGGTTTCATGATGGCGTTCGCCGGCTCGGGCGCGAACTCGCTCGACCGCGGGCTCGAAGGCATCGCGTACGCCTGGCGCGCCCTGTCCGACGTGCCGGAGGGCGCGGTGTTCGAGCGGTCCTTCGGGAAGGGCCCGGTTCGCCTCGAGAAGCGATACCGGGCCGTGCCGCGCGGCATCGCCGCGGTGGTCACGTGCGCGAGCTACCCCGCGTGGAACGCCCTGCCGGCGCTGTTCGCGAACCTCGCCACCGGCAACCCCGTCGTCGTGAAGCCGCATCCGACCTGCATCCTGCCCATGGCGATGGTGGTGGCCACGGCGCGCGAGGTGCTCGTCGAGGCGGGGCACCCCGCCGACCTAGTGACCCTCGCGGCCGACACCGTCGAAGCGCCCGTCACACAGGCCCTGCTCGACCATCCGGCCATCGCCATCGTCGACTTCACGGGGTCCCAGGCGTTCGGCGCGTGGATCGAGCTGCACTGCCGGCACAAGCGGGTCTACACCGAGACGAGCGGGTGCAACGCGGTCGTGCTGGAGTCGGTCGACGCGCTCGAGCCCGTGCTCGACGCCATCGCCACGAGCTTCTGCCTGTTCTCGGCCCAGATGTGTACGTCGGCGCAGAACGTCTTCGTGCCGCCGCGCGTCCGCACCGCGCACGGCCCCGTCGACCGGGAGGACGTGAGCGCGGCGCTCGCCGCGCGGATCGACGCCCTCACCGACGACCCTGCCCACGCCGCTGCGCTGTGCGCCACCGTACAGAGCCCACGCACCGTCGAGCAGGTGCACGCCCTCGCGCTCGGGGTCGACGTGGTCCGTGCCCCGGTTCCCTACAGCGCTCCGGGCTTCCCGCACGCACGCACGCTCACTCCCCTGCTCGCCCGCGCGAAGGGCACCGACACGGTGTATCGGCGGGAGCACTTCGGCCCGGTGGGATTCGCCATCGAAGCCCTCGACGCCGGGCGCGCGCTGGCCCGGGCCTGTGAAGACGCCCGCGAGCACGGGTCGATCGCGAGCTACGTCTACTCCACCGACCCGGCCTTCCGCGCGCGGGCGGAGCAGGCCTTCTGGCGCGCGGGGGCCTCGGTGGGCTTCAACCTCGTCCGCCAGTCGCCCATCAACTTCACGGCCGCGTACAGCGACTTCCACGTGACCGGCCTGAATCCGGCGGGGAATGCCTGTTTGACGGACCTCGCGTTCGTGGCGGACCGGTTCCGGATCGTGCAGTCGAAGACCGAGGTTTGACGGGGACCGCTGACCGTGGACCGTGGACCGTGGACCGTGGACCGTGGACCGTGGACCGTGAACCGTGGACCGTGGACCGTGGACCGAGCAGCGCCATCGTGGTTCGAACGCCTTCATCCCCGAGCGGGGGATTCGCGCCAACCGGGGGTTCAGGATTCAGTCCGCGTCCATCGGACACGCGCACGCGCGCCGCCGTCGGCCGACGCTCGAAGCTCGATCCCTTCCGACGACACCGAGCGCTGTGGCTCGCTGTGGTCGCTGTGCGAGACCCGGGGATCGACAAGGCCGGCGACGCCGCAGAGGCCACGCTCCAGGCTCCCGGCTCCCGGCTCCCGGCTCCGGCTCCCGGCTCCACCGTCCGCTACCTCCTCACCGGCAGATCGGCCGGAGGGCCGTGGACCCGGCGGCTGTACTTGAAGGCCGTGGCGCCGTCGCCCTTCACGGCGAGCTTCAGCTTCTCGGCGCCGTCGCGGCCCTCGACCGGGACCACGAGATCGAACCCGTACGCGCGTGGGTTCCCCACGACCCGCTGGATCTTCGCGGTCTTCGGCTTCCACGCCACGTTCCCCGCGAGGATTCCGAGGCCGAAGTACCACCCGAGCGCGAAGTCGTACGCCGTGGGAGGCCGGGCGCGCACGTCGTACGTGTGCGTCTTCAGGCACAGGCCGTGCGCACGTGTCTGGCCCGCCGCGATGCTCTCCGCGTTCCGGACCGCCTCGCCCTCCTTCGCGTAGAGCCGCACCGCCGTGCGCTCGCCGTCGGGGAGCACCGTCTTGATGCCCTCCCAGCGTACCTTCAGCGGCGCGTCGGTGCGGTTCGTCACGGACAGCTCGCCACACGTGCCGCCCATGTCCAGCTTCAGCTGCACGCCTTCGTCCTTCAGCCCGCCCTTCCAGGTCGGCGTGTAGGCCCACTTCGCGCAGCCGGACGCGAGGAGCGCGACCAGCACGAGCGCTCTCACGTGCCAGCCTGGGGGCGGAGCGACACCGACACCGTGTCTCCAGCGGTCTTCCCGCGGCGCAGGGGCTTCGCGACGGGCAGCCACCACTCGCCGTCCTTCGTGCGCCACACGCTCGTCTCGACCTCCTCCCCGTCCACCGTCGCCAGTACGGGCGTGCGACCCCATGCTCCGGCGACCTCGGGCGCGTGGGCCTCGGGGACCTTCACGAACGTCCACCCGCCCTTCCCGGGGATGGTGAACAGCTCCGCTTCGAACATCGGGACTCCTCTCCCGCGGAGTCTGCCAGAGTCGGCTACGTTGATCCCATGCGGTCGCTCGCTCAGCTCGTGGACGATGGCCTCGACCTCCTCGCCGGGAGGCGGTTCGATCCCGACCTGATCGGTGGCAACGTGATCGACCTCGGGCACCACCGCGAGCGCGTCACCGCGCTGGCCGACCGCCTGAACGCCCATCGCAGCGGGCGTCCCAAGCAGGCCGTCGTCTTGTGGACCAGCGGGTACAGCGCGGTCACCAAGCGCGGCCCGTGGGTCTACATCGCGCGCGGCCTCGTCGACGCGCTGTCCGACGACGCGGTCGCGTTCGTGCTGGCGCACGAGATGGGGCACCACGACCTGCGCCACCTCTCGCCCACCGTGATGATCGCGGGTCTGCTGGGCGAGCTGCAGCGCATGGAGTACCAGGCCGACCGCTACGCCCTCGACCTGGCGCGGCGCGCCGGATTCGACCCGAAGGGCGGGCTCGAGGCGCTCGACCCCGACTTCTGGAAGGCCGAGCCCGACACCGCGATGGCCGACTGGCCTCCCCGCCTGCGCGAGTGGGTGAACCGGTTCCGCAAGAGCCACCCGCCGCTCGAGCTGCGGTGCGAGGCCCTGCGCCAGGCCCTCGCAGCTCCGTAGGCCTGCACACACGGCGGCCCGGCGAGGATCCGGCGCCCGCTCCAGCCTGTCCGAATCGGGTCTGACCCGAAAGGGACATGCGATTCTCCCGTGTGGCCGGGCGTCTCGGCGAGGCTCTGGCACGTTCGGGACAGGCGGACGACGGCCTCCGTCGCGCCATCCGGCGCCGAGAACCTCCAGAATCGCGTCCGACACCGGAAATTCTCGCGCCGACCCCACGATTCGGCCTGTCGAACCCTCACTCTCCGACGGTGCAGCGCCATCCGTTGCAATGCAACGGCTCGACACGTTCCGCACCGGGGCGGGTGAAGGGGCGCCACGCACCGTGGAGGACCCCGTGCTTGCCTTGTCTTTCGTCCTGTTCTCCCCTCCCGCGCCCGCATTGCAGCTCGACATCGCCCCGGTCGAGCTCTGCCGACGCGCCCCGCTCGTCGCGATCGTCGAGGTCACCGACGTCGAGGTCCGCTGGGCCGAGGGTCCCCGCGGCGACCTCGAGACGCGGTACGCTGTGCACGTCGCCGAGGTCCTCCGCGGCGAAGCGCCCGATTCCGTCGAGCTCGTCGCGCGCGGCGGCACCCTGCCCTCCGGTCTGCGCCAGTGGGTCGAAGACGAACCGCAGCTCGAGGTCGACCGCCGCTACCTCGCGCTGCTGAAGCCCACCGCGGACGGCTATCGCGTGATGGGCGGCCCCCTCGGCCTGTTCGAGCCCGACGCGCGCGCTGCGCTCGCGGGGTGCCTGTGATCGCCCTGCTCGCGCTCGGGAGCGCCGGGGCCTACGAGCTCTACGACGACGACTGGTCCTGGCAGAGCGAGCCGATCGTGCAGCCCGTGTGGCTCGACGCGGCATCGTTCCCGGCCGCCACGGGCACGACGGCCGCGATCGAGCAGGCCGCCTGGGACGGCCTCGACGCGTGGAACGGCGTCGGGAACCTCGCGCTCGCGCTCGACACGACGCAATCCGGGCCCGAGGCCGGGACCATCCGCCTCCACTGGGACGCCGACACCGCCGACGGCGCCGTCATCGCGACGGCAGCGGGCTGGGGCTACGGCGGGACGATGATCTCCTGCGAGGTCTTCTACTGGTCGGCGAACGACTGGGGAGCCATCGACTGGGCCACGATCGAGGACCCCTGGCAGACGGACATCGCCGAGGTCACCACCCACGAGGTCGGCCACTGTCTCGGGTTCGACCACTCGACGGACTGGGGCGCCGTGATGCGCCCGGCCGCGCGGGGCTGGCGCGGCATCGACACGGACGACGAGGACGGGCTCGTCGCGATGTACCCACCGTGCACGGACGCCGACGGCGACGGCTTCGCGTGCGACGACTGCGACGACGCCGATCCCACCGTGCGTCCCGGTGCCGTCGAGGCCTGCAACGGGCAGGACGACGACTGCGACGGCGCCGTGGACGAGACGGCGACCACGACCGCCTCGTTCGGCAGCAGCGCCCAGCTCTCCGCCACCCGCACCGCGATGTCCTGGCTCACCCTCTTCGACGTCGACCACGACACGGCCCTGCTCTCCTTCCGCCAGTCGCTGGATCTGCCGGCGTCGGAGTGGGTGAGCTTCGCGGTGGTCGACACGACGGCGGACACCGCGCGCGTCGAGGTCGCGATCGTGCCGGCGGGAACGGGTCCGGTGCAGTCCCCGTTCCTCGGCGTGCCGCTGGTGGCGGGGCACCGGTACGCCATCGGCGTGGGCGTCGCGGGAGAGGCGCGGTACGGCTACGCGAGCGGTGCGGGAGCACCCGCCGACGGGCTCGTCCCGCTCGGGGCGCGCTGGGAGTCGTACGCGCCGCCGCGCACCACGAGCGACGCCGTCCACGGGGCCCACCAGCCCGAACTCGAGCTGGTCCTCGCGGACGGCGACTGCAGCACGGCGCCGGATCCGACGGGTGGTCCGACCGACGGCAGCACTCCGACCGACGGGGGCACCGATCCCACGGGCGGGAGCAGCGGCCCGTCGACCGGCGGAGACGGATGCGGCGGAGGGTGTGGGAGCAGCGCCTGGTGGTGGGCGCTCCTCCCGCTCGGGCTGGTCAGATCTCGCCGGCGATGACGAGCGCGGTGACCACGACCTCGAGCAGGATCCGCAGGGCGACGAGCCCGATCGCGATGTAGCCGGCGACCTTCGAGACGGTGCCCGCGTCCTGCGGGTAGTCCTCTTCGAGGGAGATCTCGAGCCACCGGGGCTGGCGGATGGCGTTCACGCCCGACGCCGCGGCGGCGATCGTGACCATGTAGCAGGGGTTGCAGCAGAACTGCAGGAACCCGAGCCCCACGGCCGACGCCGCGGTCATGTACAGGTTGTTCCGCGCACGGTTCCGTACGGTGTCGTCGAAGTCGGACTCGGGTGCTGCGAACGGATCGTCACTCATCGGGCCTCCGCGGCGAGCCTACCCGGGCTTCACGCTTCTTCACACTCCCCTTCACCGACGCTTCACGGACCGGGGCGAGGTTCTCCCTACCCACAGGAGGGAAACACCATGTTCGGTTTCGCGTTCGGGACACTCTGCTTCATCGGTCTGGCCGGCCTGCTGGCCGCGCCCCGATGCCACATGGGCCACCACGGCCACCACCGCTTCCACGGGCGGCACGGGTTCCACGGCGGCCACGGCGGCCACGGCTGGCGTGGTCACCACGGCGGCCACGGGGAGGGCGGGTTCCAGTCGGAGCGCCGTCGGGGCCGCGGACGGCACGGCTTCTCGCGCGCCGCGAGCGAGATCTTCAAGCGGCACCTCGATCTCGACGAGGACCAGGCCGATCTCGTCGACCACGCCCTCGCCGACCTGCGCAAGGCCGTGCACGAATTCGGCGACACGCTGAAGGCCGGACGGGCCGACCTCGGCGCCGCGTTCGCGGGCGAGCAGGTCGACGACGCCGCCCTCGCCGCGCTCTTCTCGACCCAGGACGAGGAGGTCGCCCGGTTCCGCCGCGAGGCCGTGTCCGCGCTGAAGCAGATCCACGCGGTGCTCGACCCCGATCAGCGCGAAGAGGCCACCCGCTGGCTCTCGCGCGAAGGGGGTTGGGCATGAAGCGCCGCATCCTCGCCCTGATGCTCGCCGCGGGAGCGTTCTGGGGCTTCGCCACGGGCTTCGCGAGCCTGCACGACGCCCACGGTGGCCCCGACGGCTGGCGCAGCGCCCACTGCCCGCACGCCCCTCCGCCGGCGACACCGGCCGAGCCGGGGCGGTAGGCTCGCCCCATGCCGGTCCGCGCCCTGCTCATCGACGACGACCCCAAGCTCGCCGGGCTGCTCGCCCGGTACCTCGAGCCGCACGAGGTCCGCCTGGCGCACGCGCCGGACGGGCGCGCCGGGCTCGACCGGGTCGCCGAGGGGGGCGTGGACCTCGTGGTGCTGGACGTGATGATGCCCGGCATGGACGGGCTCGACGTGCTGCGCCGGCTCCGGGAGCGCAGCGCGGTGCCGGTGATCATGCTCACCGCGCGCGGCGACGAGACCGACCGCGTGGTGGGCCTCGAGCTCGGGGCCGACGACTACCTCGCGAAGCCCGTCTACCCGCGCGAGCTGCTCGCGCGGATCCGCGCCGTGCTCCGGCGTGTCGCGCCGCGCCCCGTGGATCAGCGCATCCGCGTCGCGGATCTGGAGATCGATCCCTCCGGGCGCACGGCGTCCATCGGCGATTCCGTGCTCGACCTCACGGCGCTGGAGTTCGACCTGCTGCTCGCCCTCGCCGAGCGGGCGGGACGCGTGCTCTCGCGCGACGCCCTCTGGGAGGCCGCGGGTCGCGCCGACACGACCGTTTCGGACCGCACCGTCGACGTGCACGTGTCGCACCTGCGCCAGAAGCTCGGCGACGACGGCAAGGCGCCGAAGCGCCTGAAGACCGTGCGCGGCGCGGGCTACGTGTTGGTGAGGGAGCCCGGATGAGGCGCCACCACCACCGCAGCCACCGCGCCCATCGCGCCCACCACCGGCGCATGCACCACCGGATGCACCAGAGCTGGCACCTGGTGCGCGGCATCCACCGTCGGGTGGTGAGCTTCCTCGTGCTCGCCGCGGCGTTCGGCGGCATCGGGGGCTGGGCGCTCCACACCGTCCACCCCCGCGGCCCGCTGCCGATGATCGCGGTGCTGGCCGTCATCCTGCTGATGGTGTGGCCGCTGACCTGGATGGCGACGTTCCGGATCGCGCGCCCGATGCGCGAGCTCGCCCGGGTGGCCCACGCGCTCCGCGAGGGCGAGCTGTCCCGCAAGGACGAGCTGGTCGAAGGCGACGACGAGGTCGGCCAGGTCGCCGACGCGCTGCACGTCATGGCCGACCGCATCTCCACCCAGCTCGACGACCAGCGGGCGTTGATGGCCGCCGTCTCCCACGAGCTCCGCAGCCCGCTCGGCCGCATCCGGGTGCTCGTGGAGCTCGCGCGCGAAGGCCTGGCGCCCGACGACCTGCACGACTCCATGCAGGCCGAGATCGACGGGATGGACGCGCTCGTCGGCGACCTGCTCGCGGCGTCCCGGATCGACTTCGAGGCGGTGCAGCCGGGCGACCTCGTCGCTGCGGACGTGGCCCGCCGCGCGCTCGAGCTGGCCGGGGTGTCCGAGGCCGTGCTCACGGCCGATCCCGGGGTCCGCGTACACGCCGACCCCACGCTGCTGACCCGCGCGCTGCGGGTGATGCTCGACAACGCCGTGCGGTACGGCACGCGCGTCGTGGCGCTCCGCGTCCGGGGCGACGGGCACGAGGTGGCCTTCGAGGTCGACGACGACGGCCCGGGATTCCGCGAGGGCGAGGAGGAGCAGGTGTTCGAGCCGTTCTGGCGCCGTCCTCCGGAGCCGGGAGAGGCGCCGAAGACGGGCGTCGGCCTGGGTCTCGCGCTCGTGCGGCGGATCGCGGAGGCGCACGACGGGTCCGCGAGCGCGTCGAACCGCGGCGGCGGGGGTGCCACGGTGTGTCTCAGGCTTCCCGCGGCGTCGGGTGGGCCTGCGTAGGGTTCGAGGACCACGGACGTGGAGCGTGGAGCGTGGACCGTGGACCGTGGACCGTGGACCGTGGACCGTGGACCGTGGACCGTGGACCGTGGACCGCGACCGGCACGCGGGATCGACGCAGCCCACGTGCCGTCTTCGACGAGCCGGAATCCGGCTTCGAGCGCACATTCGGGCACGCGCACGCGCACGCGCACGCGCACGGGTCGGGCCGCGAGCGCATTGCCGATGCGTGGCTCTCCCGACCTCCTCGATCGCGACAGGCAGAGCCCGAAGGGTCCGGTTTCCCCCCGCCCCGCTGCAACGCCCGCCCCTCCCGGGAAACCGGATCCTGGGACTGCCGGGTCTACCGACCCGCAAGGCCGCCGCAGGCGAGCCGCGCAGCGCGCTCCGCGCGCGGAGTAATGGTAGACCGGGCGCTCTCACCCGCCATCCCCGGCGTCTGCGACGAGCCGGGATCCCGCGGCCGACACCCGCGACGGAGCCGTCTCCGACGAGCCGGGATCCCGCGTCCGACACCCGCGACGGAGCCATCTACGACGAGTCGAAATTTTGCTTCCAACGCCCGATTCGGGCACGGGCACGGGCACGGGCACGGGAGGGTCCTCGAACGCCCGGGCGAATGGGCTCTCTTCCGACCCCACCGGTCCCGACAGGCAGAGCCCGAAGGGTCCGGTTTCCCCCCGCCCCGCTGCAACGCCCGCCCCTCCCGGGAAACCGGATCCTGGGACTGCCGGGTCTACCGACCCGCAAGGCCGCCGCAGGCGAGCCGCGCAGCGCGCTCCGCGCGCGGAGTCATGGTAGACCGGGCGCTCTCACCCGCCATCCCCGGCGTCTGCGACGAGCCGGGATCCCGCGGCCGACACCCGCGACGGAGCCGTCTCCGACGAGCCGGGATCCCGCGTCCGACACCCGCGACGGAGCCATCTACGACGAGTCGAAATTTTGCTTCCAACGCCCGATTCGGGCACGGGCACGGGCACGGGCACGGGAGGGTCCTCGAACGCCCGGGCGAATGGGCTCTCTTCCGACCCCACCGGTCCCGACAGGCAGAGCCCGAAGGGTCCGGTTTCCCCCCGCCCCGCTGCAACGCCCGCCCCTCCCGGGAAACCGGATCCTGGGACTGCCGGGTCTACCGACCCGCAAGGCCGCCGCAGGCGAGCCGCGCAGCGCGCTCCGCGCGCGGAGTAGAGGTAGACCGGGCGCTCTCACCCGCGATCCCCGTCCTCTGCGACGAGCCGGGATCCCGCGGCCGACACCCGCAGCGGTGCCGTCTCCGACGAGCCGGGATCCCGCAGCCGACACCCGCAGCGGCGCCGTCTGCGACGAGCCGGGATCCCGCGGCCGACACCGCAGCGGCCACGCGACCCGGCAGTGCGCTCGGGCCCGGAACGGGAGTAGCATGCGCGCATGAGCGTGCTCTGCGACATCAAGGACGTGAAGAAGGTCTACGGCAGCGGGCCGGCCGCCGTGCAGGCCCTGCGCGGCGTGAACCTCACCATCGACGAGGGCGAGTTCACCGTCATCAGCGGGCCGTCGGGGTCCGGGAAGTCCACCCTCCTGAACCTCGTCGGGTGCCTCGACGTCTGCGACGAGGGCGTGATGACGCTGCTCGGCCACGACGTGAAGAAGCTCTCGCCGAAGGGCCTCGCCCAGCTCCGCGCCGAGCGCATCGGCTTCATCTTCCAGTCGTTCAACCTGATCCCGGTCCTCACGGCGCGCGAGAACGTCGAGCTCGCGTTGCAGCTCGCCGGCGACACGAAGGGCGACCGCGTGAAGCGCGCGTCCGAAGCGCTGGATCGCGTGGGCCTCGGCGACTACCTGCACCGGCGTCCGAACCAGCTCTCGGGCGGTCAGCAGCAGCGCGTCGCGGTCGCGCGCGCGCTCGTGAAGGAGCCTGCGCTCGTGGTGGCCGACGAGCCCACCGCGAACCTCGACAGCAACACCGGCGCGGCCGTGCTCGATTTGATGCGCGACATGAACAAGCAGCTCGGCATCACGTTCCTGTTCTCCACGCACGACCCGCTGATCATGGTGCGCGCCCGCCGCATCCTGCTGCTGCGCGACGGCCAGATCGAAGACGACGAGATCAAGACCCGGTCCGACCTCACGCGCGAGGTCGAGCGCAAAGCCGTGCAGGAGATGCTGCACAACCTCGCGGACTACTGAACGCCCGGATGATGCTGCTCCGCCTCGCCGTCCTGAACCTCACCCGGAGCCTCCGGCGGACCGTGCTGTCGATGAGCTCGGTGATCCTCGGCGTCGCCGTGGTGATCATCGGCCAGGGCGTCATCGCGGGCTTCGAAGACAACGCCATCCGCGCGGCCGTCGACGGGATGACCGGGCACGTCCAGATCCGCGCCCGCGACTACCCCACCGAGGGTCTCGCGCACCCCGTCGACACGCTCGCGACCGTCGACGGTCCGCTGGCCGCCTGGCTCGACGCGAACACCCAGGCGTGGACGACCCGCACGCTGTTCGTCGGCGAGGTCGTGAACGCCGGCGACGCCATGCCGGTGCGCGCGATCGCCATCGACCCCGCGCGCGACTCCGAGGTGTTCCCGCGCGGCTCGTGGAAGATCGACGGCACCGAGCCGGTGAGCGCCCAGGATGGCGTGCTGCTGTCGACCGGCGTGGCCGGCCTGCTCGACCTGAAGCCGGGGGCGACGGTCGTCGTGCAGGCCAACACCACGAGCGGCGCGAAGAACGCGCTCGAGGTGCCCGTCTCGGGGGTGTTCAGCGCGGGCACACCGATGCTCGACCGCTTCGGCATCGTGCTCACGCAGGATCTGGCGCGCCAGATCCTCCAGTCCGACGAGCGCATCTCGCACGTCTCGACCCGCCTCGCCGACCGCGGCGACACCGAGGCCTTCGCGGCGCGTCTCGCCGAGCGCATCCCCGAAGACCGCGAGATCGTGACGTGGATCGAGGAGTGCGCGCCGGTCCTCGCGTTCCAGGCGGTGCGGCAGGCCGCCCTGAACCTCGTCGTGCTCGCCCTGATGGGCATGAGCGCCACGGGCATCGCGAACACCGTGCTGATGGCGGCCTATGAGCGGGTCCGCGAGATCGGCACGCTCCGCGCGATGGGCATGACGCGTCCCGGCGTGATCCAGCTCTTCGTGCTCGAAGGGGCCCTGCTCGGCGCCGTGGGTGGGCTGCTCGGCGCCGCGCTCGGCTCGGCCATCGTGCTCTGGTACGAGGGCCAGGGCATCGAGCTCCCGCTGGTGATGGCGACCGGCCACCTGCCCGTGAGCAACGTGCTCTACCTGCGGTCGAGCTTCGCGGTCACCGCGCTCTCTGCCGTGTTCGGGCTCGTCACCGCGATGGTGGCGAGCTTCTACCCGGCGGTCATCGCGTCGCGCCCGGCGCCCGCCGAGGCAGTGCGCGCATGAGGCTGCTGCCGGCCCTCGCCCTGCGCAACGCCCTGCGCAGCCCCGCGCGCACGGGGCTCACCGCGCTCACCATCGTTCTGGGCACCGCGCTGCTCACGATGTCGACGAGCTGGCTGACCGGCGTGTTCGAAGAGTCCCTGTCGAGCGCCGCGGAGCCCGTCGGGCACGTGCGGATCGCGGATCCCGACTATGCGCGCCGCGAGGCGCTGCTCCCGCTCTACGAGAACATCGAGGACACCGCGCCCATCCTCGCGAAGCTCAAGGACGTGCCGGGCGTGCAGGGTGCCTTCCCCCGCATCACGGCGCCCGTCGCGCTGTCGGCGGGCGAAGAGCTCGGCGAGGTGCGGGGGCTCGCGGTGGGCGCACCCGACGCGTGGTACCGCGAGCGCCTCGGCCTCGCGGACGACCTGGTCGAAGGCCGTCTGCCCAGCGGTCCCGAAGAGGTGGTGCTCGGCGCCACGCTCGCAAAGCGCCTCGATGTCGCGCTCGGTACCGAGATCGTGGTGCTCGGCCAGACCCAGGATGGCTCGATGTCCCCGCTCAAGGCGAAGGTCGTGGGCGTCGCGAGCGGCGGGTCCGGCCAGGTCGACCTCGCGGCGTTCTTCCCGCTCGACCGCATCCAGTGGATGACCGACATCCCCGACGGCGCGACCGAGATCCTCGTGTACGCCGGCGATCGCGACCGCGACGTGGCGCTCGCCGACCGCCTCCGCGCCCTCGACCTCGGCGAAGTCGTGGTGCAGCCGTGGAGCCAGCGCGACCCGTGGAACGCGCTGCTCGGGCTGATCTCGCTCGTTCGCAACATGCTGAACGGCACGATCGTGTTCGTCACGGCGCTCGGCGTGTGGAACACGATGATGATGAGCGTGCTGGAGCGGCAGGCCGAGATCGGCGTGATGCGCGCGATGGGCCTCACGCGCTTCGGCGCCGTGGCGCTGTTCGTGATCGAGGCCCTGTGCATCGCCGTCATCGGCGGGGTGGTCGGGGTCTCGCTCGGCGCGATGGGCTCGCTGTGGCTCGAGACCCACGGCATCGAGCTCGGCTCGCGCGTCAGCGCCAACCTCCCGATCGCCGTGAACACCCGACTCTACGCCGACTTCACGCCAGAGACCGCCCTGTCCGCGTTCCTGCTCGGGCTGCTGATGGCGGTGCTGGGGAGTGCCGTGCCCGCCATGCGCGCCGCCGCGATCCAACCGGTCGAGGCGATCCGCGCGAACCGCTGATGATGCCTTCGGCGCCGCGTGGCCGCTGTGCAGCGCGCCCGTAGACGCTGGCGTGACAGATTGCCTGACACCGTCCTGACATCTCGTGTATGTTCGGCATGGAGGCTCTGGATGATCGCCCTTCTCGCATTCCTCGTCGCACCCGCTGACGCCGCTTCGTTCGGCACCAGCCAGCTGCCCTACACCACCGACTTCGACTTCACGTGGACCACAGCGGGCGGCGACCCGCTCGTGAGCAGCACCACTGCATTCACGTTCGACACCGCCACGCGGTACGAGAGCGGCAATGCCTGCAGGAACATCGAGGGCTGCATGGATGGCACCTTCTACACGGGCAACGGTGGAACGGGCACGTTCTCCACGCGCGTCGTGGTGCAGCCGGTCGGGTCCTGCACCGTCACCGCGGGCCCGAATCCCGGCCCCCTCGGCTCCACGTACTACTCGGTGCAGTGCTCGCTCACGCAGACCGTCGACCTCGAGTACGACACGACGACGGCCCAGTACTCCGGCTCTTCCGCCTGCGGCCAGATGACCGCCACCGCGTGGTACTTCGGCTCGACCTTCCTCTTCTACACGGGGCGGGTGTACACCGTCACGCCAGGCGCGATCTCGGGCACGCTCGCACATCCGTCCGGGGCCATCGGCACCTTCTCGGAGTGACATGCTCCTCCTCGCGTGCGCGCACGCCCTGACCCCCGAAGCCCTCGTCGCCCGGGTCGACGAGGTGGCGCCCCTGCGCGCGAAGCGCATCGGCACCGAAGCACCCACGATCCCCGCGTCCGCGTGGGAGGGGGTCGCGTCCGGCACGGTGGTGACGGGCCTCGAGGACGTCGAAGGCGCGAAGGCCCGCAAGGTCTGGGGCGTCGGCATCGTCGACGTGCCGATCGGCGCGTTCTTCTCGGCCATCAACGACGACCGCAACAAGCCCGACTACACGAAGCTCTCGCACGTCATCGTGCTCGAGGGCCAGCCGTGCGAGGTCGAGCGGCTCGTCTTCCAGTTCATGCCGATCCCCATCGTCAGCGACCGCTGGTGGATCATCCGGCAGCGGATCAACACGTCCCTCGAGACGGAGTCCGCCGGCAGGGTGCGCGAGATGGCGTGGTTCCCGGCCGCCGAGCAGACGGGCGCGCTCACGGCCGAGGCCAGCGCGGTCGCCGAGCAGGGCATGCAGGTCACCCACACCTACGGCGGCTGGTTCCTCGTCGACCTCGGCGGCGGTCAGACCCTGGTGGAGTTCTGGAGCTGGTCCGACCCGGGCGGGAACATCCCCGTGCGGATGGCGTCGAGCTTCGCGGCAGGTGGGATCGAAGACACCTTCGGCACGATGTCCGACCTCGCGCGCAAGGGCCCGAGCTGCAAGCTCTGATCGCCGGCGGCGGTGCTACGATGCGCCGATGCGCACCGCTCTCCTGACCGCCCTCGTCGCCTGCAAGACCGCCGAGCCCGAGGTCCCCACCGAAGGCACCCTCGACCTGCTCACGTACAACGTGCAGGGCCTGCCCGACCCGCTCACCGAGTCCGACCGGCTCAACGTCGACCGGATGAACGCCATCGCGCCGCTGCTCGACGCGTTCGACATCGTCGGCCTGCAGGAGGACTTCGACGCCTCCAACCACGCCCT
Organism: Alphaproteobacteria bacterium; assembly: GCA_020632875.1. Taxonomy (GTDB): domain Bacteria; phylum Myxococcota_A; class UBA796; order UBA796; genus JACKEQ01. Next base: position 30,610 of record JACKET010000024.1, on the reverse strand, counting down.
GCTCACCGACCCCGCGTCCCATGACGTGAAGGAGTGGTTCTCGGCGCCCGTCGACGAGAGCCGTGCGTACGGCGCGGGCCTCGCGCTGCTCTCGCGCGCGGCCGAGGTCGGCTACGTCGAGACGCATTACGCCCAGTGCAACGGCGTCTTCGACGGGGCCTCCGACTGCCTCGCCAGCAAGGGGTTCCAGCGCCTCTCGGTGCAGCTCGGCGCGCACGTCGTCGACCTGATCAACACGCACCACGAGGCCGGCGGCGGCCCCGAAGACGACGCGGCGCGGCGCAGCCAGGTGCTCGAGGTCATCGCCGCGATCGACGCCAACCCCGACCACGCCGTGATCTTCATGGGCGACACGAACCTCCGCCCGAGCGACCCCGAAGACGTCGACGAGCTCGCGCTCTACGCAGACGCAGGCCTGCGCGACGCGTGCGTCGAGCTCGACTGCGCCGAGCCGGACCACATCGACCGGTTCCTGATCCGCGACGCGCCCGGCATCGCCCTGTCCGTCGACGACTGGCGAAACGAAGACCCCACGTTCCGCTTCCCCGAAGGCGACCCGATGTCCGACCACCCGCCCATCTCGATCACGCTGTCCTGGCAGGCGGAATAGCCCCGCTCAGCCCGGATCCCTTGCCGTCATGGGCACTTCGTGGGCCCGGATGACGCGGCGCTCGATCCGGACCGTCTGCTCGACCCACCCGTCCGCCCCCTCGACACCGAACCGGACCTCGACCGACGTGCCGGCGGGGCCCGCGAGCAGCTGGGCGACCTCCCTCGGCAGCATCCCCTCTACATCCCGCCCGTCGATGCCGAGCAGCACGGCCCCTTCGCCGAGGATGCCCTCCGCGGCCGCGCCCGCGAACAGCTGATCGACGACGAGATCCTCGCCGACCCCGCGCACGTTGACCCCCACCCCTCCCCACGGGTCCGACGGGACCTCGAGCAGCAAGTACGTCTCCTCGTCCGCGACCACGTCGACGGTGACGGGCTCCCCGGGGACGTGGAACGGGCCGTCCACCCGGACGGCCGTGAGCTCGCACCGGCCCTCCGGCAGGTCGAGGAAGCCGGATCCGCCGCCGCCGTACCGCGAGCACTCGCTGGTCACCATGACGCTGTGATCGGGGAACGGACGGCCGTCCGTCCCGACGACGTCCACCACGACGCGACCGGCGCGGGCGGTCGTGTTGCACCGCCCGCAGACCGCCTCTCCGAGCGCTCCGGCCGCACACAGCGCGCAGACGCGATTCCGAAGCGAGAGCCCGAGGTCGCCGCGCGCCGCCTCCTCCAGCGAAGCCTCGTCGAGCGGCCCGTCGGGAGCCGCCTCGGGCGCTCCGAGCACGACGCGGGTGCGTTCGGCGCGGGCCGCCTCGGGCGGAGCCGCTTCCGGTGCGCCTGACGGACGCATCGACACCAGGAGCGCCAGCAGCGCGAGCAGCGCCACCAGGACGAGCGCGCCGAGGCGCAGGGTCGAAGGACGGGCGGCCGGGTCGGACATGGGCCTCCTTGTCGCACACCCACCCCGTCGATACCCGACGGTCCGGGGCGAGGGCAACGCTGAGCCGGCTTCTCCTGATCGACAACCACGACTCGTTCACCTGGAACCTGGCGCACCAGATCGCCCGGGTGAGCGGCGTCTTCCCGGAGATCGTCGCGAACGACGCCGACTGGGACGGCGATCTGGCGGGGTACGCCGCGGCATTCATCTCGCCCGGGCCGGGCACCCCCGAGCGCGCCGAAGACCTCGGGCATTCCGCGAAGCTCCTCGACGGCGATCTCCCGGTGCTCGGCGTGTGCCTGGGGCTGCAGGCGCTCGTCCACCACCACGGGGGGCGCGTGGTCCGCGGGGAGCCGTTCCACGGGCGCACGAGCCTCGTGCGGCACGACGGGACCGGGCTCTTCGAGGGGTTGCCCGATCCGCTCTCCGTGGTGCGCTACCACTCGCTCGTGTGCCGCGATCTGCCCGCGTGCATCGAGCCCCTCGCGTGGACCGGCGACGTGCTCATGGCCGCGCGCCACCGCACCCGGCCCCACTTCGGCGTCCAGTTCCACCCCGAGAGCATCCTGACCGAAGCGGGGGATGCCCTGGTCCGCAACTTCCTCCGTGCGTGCGGGATCTCCGGCGAGTGGGCTGCGCCTCCCCCGCGCCCACGGCCGCCCGCCCAGCAGACCGTCGTGGTCCGCGAGCTCCCGCGCGCCGAGCCGCTCGACGCGTTCGTCCATCTCTACGGAGCGAGCGAGAACGCCTTCTGGATGGACGCGCCGACGGGCGGGCGCCACGTCATGGGCGACGACGCGGGGCCTCTCGGGGGGCGGGTGCGGTACGAGGTCCGCGAGCCGCTCGTGTCGCTCGACATCGACAAGACGTTCCGGTGGGTGACGCCTCTGTTCGAGTGGCTCGAGGGCGACCTGTCGTGGTCGCGGGCCGAGCGCCCCGCGGGGTGCCCGGCGATGCCCGGCTACTACGGCTACCTCGGGTACGAGCTGAAGGCCGACGGGCCCGACGGGCTCGGGCCGAACGCGCATGCGTCGCCCCTTCCCGACGCCCAGCTCGTGCGCGCCGACCGGCTGCTCGTGATCGAGGACGACCGGGCCGTGCTCGTGGCGCTCGACCACCCGAAGAACCGCGCCTGGATGGACGCCATCGCGGCACAGTGGCCGCCGCCGCCCGCTCCGCCGGTGGAGCGCGTCGTGCTCGGTGGGCCGCCGGTCCCCCGCATCCCGCCCGCCGACTACCTCGCGAAGATCCGCACGTCGCAGGCCTGGATCGCGGACGGCGAGACCTACGAGCTGTGCCTCACGAACCAGCTCGCGCTCGACCTCCCGTTCCGACCGCTCGACGCGTACCGCCAGCTCCGCGAGGCGAACCCGGCCCCCTACGCGGCCTACCTGCGCTTCGGCGAGATGGCCGTCCTGTCGACCTCTCCGGAGCGCTTCCTCCGAATCGACGCGTCGGGATGGGCCGAAGCGCGCCCAATCAAGGGGACGGCCCGTCGTGGCGGGTCTCCCGAGGAGGACGAAGCGCTCGCCGCACGCCTCGGCGCCGGCGAGAAGGAGCGGGCCGAGAACCTGATGATCGTCGACCTCCTGCGCAACGACCTCGGGCGCGTGTGCGAGGTGGGCTCGGTGACGGTCCCGGAGCTCTTCGCGGTGGAGACCTATGCCTCCGTCCACCAGCTCGTCAGCAGCGTGCAGGGGCGTCTCCGCGCGGACACGAGCCCCTTCGAGGCCGTTCGGGCGTGCTTTCCGGGCGGCTCGATGACGGGGGCCCCGAAGCCGCGGACGCTCCAGCTGATCGACGCGCTGGAGGGCGGCCCGCGTGGCGTGTACTCCGGGGCGCTCGGGTACATCGGGTTCGACGGGACGGTGGACCTCTCCATCGTCATCCGCACGGTCGTGATGACGCCGGAGGGCGGGACGGTCGGGGTCGGCGGCGCCATCGTCGCCCTGTCCGACCCCGAGGCCGAGCTCGCGGAGGCCGCGCTCAAGGCCGAGATCCTGCTGGAGGCGCTGTCGTGAATCTGGTGGACGGGAGCGGGTACGAAGGCCTCGTGGAGGCGGACCTCGAAGACCGTGTGCTGCGGGACGTGCGGTTCGAGGACGCCACGCTGCGCGGGTGCCGGTGGAACGCCGTCACCCTGCGGGACTGCGTGTTCGTGGACTGCACGTTCGAGGCCTGCGAGCTCGTGGGTGTGAAGCTGCCGGGCTGCACGATGAACGGCGTGCGGTTCGAGCGGTGCCGGATGATGGGGATCGACTTCACCGACCTGCGGCAGATCGTGGTCCAGCTGGAGTTCTCGGACAGCCTGCTCGACTACGGCGGCTTCTCGGGAATGCAGCTCCCCCGCACGCGCTTCGCGGACTGCCGCATGCGGGAGGTCGACTTCAGCAGCGCGGGCCTCGACGGCTGCGTGTTCACGGGCAGCGACCTCGGCGGCGCCACGTTCAACCACGCGTCACTCGTGGGAGCCGACCTGCGCGGGGCCACGGACGTGGGATTCGACCCGCGGCTCGTGAAGCTGGGCCGCACGAAGCTCGATCCCGAAGCCGTCCTCGACCTGGCGAAGCGGCTCGGGATCGAGGTCTGACGCCAAGAGACGAAGAGCCCGGAGGTCTCCCTCCAGGCTCCAGGCTCCCGGCTCCAGGCTCCGCCTACTTCGCGGCGAGCGGGTGCCGCGCCTCCTCCGTCGTGAGGAGCAGGAAGTCCCCGTAGGCCTCCTGGCCGTGCTCCCCGGCGTCGAGCCCACCGAGCTCCTCCTCGAGGTCCACGCGCAGCCCGAAGATCCGGTCCGCGGCCTTGAAGAGCCCGAAGCTGACCGGCACGCAGAACGCCGCGGTCGCCCCGATGCCCACGAGCTGCGAGACCACGCTCACCTCCGGGACGAAGAGCCCGACCGCGAGCGTGCCCCACACGCCGCAGACGAGGTGCACGGGCACCGCACCGACCGGGTCGTCGATCTCCATGTTCACGAGCGCCGCAGTCGCCACGAGCGACAGGGCCCCGCCGATCCCGCCGACCACGATGGACGCCATCGGGGTCAGCACGTCCGCCCCCGCCGTCACCGCGACGAGCCCGGCGAGCGCGCCGTTCAGCGCCATCGACAGGTCCGGCTTCTTCTCGATGGCCCAGGACAGCATCGCCGCCACCAGCACGCCGCTCGCGGCCGCCAGGGTCGTCGTGACGACCGCGTAGGAGACCTGCGCCGGGTCCGCCGAGAGCACCGAGCCCCCGTTGAAGCCGTACCAGCCGAACCAGAGCAGCAGCACGCCGATCGCCGCGAGCGGCAGGCTGTGCATCTTCGGGTGCTGGCGGGTGTCCTCCGAGAACCGGTTGTGCCGCGCGCCCAGCATCAGCGCACCCACGAGCGCCGCCCAGCCGCCGACCGAGTGCACGATGGTCGAGCCCGCGAAGTCGTGGAACGCCGCTTCCTTCAGCCAGCCGCCGCCCCAGTGCCACATCCCGACGATCGGGTAGCAGAACGCCACGTACACCGCGGCGAACGCGAGGAAGGCCGAGAGGCGCACGCGCTCGGCCACCGCGCCCGACACGATGGTCGCGGCGGTCGCGGCGAACATCGCCTGGAACAGGAAGTCGGTCCAGTAGGTGTAGTGCCCGTCCGCGTAGGCGATGCCGAGCCCGCTCGCGTCCGTGCCGATCCCGAACCCCGCGAACCCGAACACGCCGCCCGCGTACGACTCCCCCGGGTACATCAGCGCGAATCCCACGGCGGCGTAGGTCAGCAGGCCGATCGCGAGCACGCACAGGTTCTTGAACAGGATGTTCACGGTGTTCTTCGCCTGCCCCAGGCCCGCCTCGAGGCACGCGAACCCGAGGTGCATCAGGAACACCATGAAGGACGCCATCAGCATCCACGTGTTGTTCACCCAGAACAGGGCATCGGCGGTGGTGAGCGCGACTTCGGATTCCAAGGGGCGTGTCCTCCAGCGGTTGCCGCCGCATCAGCACGGACCGTGCCAGACCCTCGGATTCGGGAAAGGACAGGTTCCGAGGTCCGCTTTCGATCCGAGCCACCGGATCGCGACTCCTACATTCTCGTAGGAAGCTGAACGATTCATACCGAAATGTAGGAACTGCGAAGCGGTAGACCCCGCTTCCGGAGGCGGAGTATCGACACTCGAGCGCCCAGCGGGTCCGGAGCACGGCTCCAGGCTCCCGGCTCCCGGCTCCTGGCTCCTGGCTCCTGGCTCCAGGCCGCAGGCTCAGATCCGGAAGCCCCGCCAGTCCACCCCGTACTTCTTCACGCGGAGCCCCATGATGCGCTCCGAGATGCCCAGGACCCTCGCGGCAGCGGCCATGTTGCCCTTGTTCTCCTTCAGGGCGTCGAGGACGATCTCGCGCTCGACGGCCTCGAGCCGCGCCTCGAGCCCACCCCTCGCGACCTCGGTTCCGCTGGCGCGGCCGGTCTGGAGCGTGGGCGGGAGGTGGTGGCCGAGGATGACGCCTTCGCGGGCGAGGAGGACGGCGCGCTCGATGCAGTTCTCGAGCTCGCGGACGTTGCCGGGCCAGTGGTAGGCCATGAGCATGTCGATGGCGGAGCTGGAGATGCGGCGGACGTCGCGTCCGTGGGAGCGGCTGCACTCCTCGACGAAGTGGTCGGCGAGCAACAGGATGTCGGAGCGCCGCTCGCGCAGGGCTGGCAGGCGGATCGGGAACACGTTCAGCCGGTAGTACAGGTCGGCGCGGAAGGTGCCGGCGTCGACCATGGCCTCGAGATCCCGGCTGGTGGCCGCCACGATGCGGACATCGACGCGGATCGTCTCGTTCCCACCGACCCGCTGGAGCTCGCCCTCCTGCAGGACCCGCAGCAGCTTCACCTGGCCGGCGGGCGTGAGGTCGCCGATCTCGTCGAGGAACAGCGTGCCACCATGGGCCAGCTCGAACCTCCCCTTCCGCCGCTGTGCCGCGCCCGTGAACGCGCCGCGCTCGTGGCCGAACAGCTCGCTCTCGACGAGGGTCTCGGGCAGCGCGGCGATGTTGACCTTCACGAAGGGCCGGTGCGCGCGGTCGCTGCCGGCGTGCACCGCGGACGCGACGAGCTCCTTTCCGGTGCCCGACTCGCCGCGGAGCAGCACGGTGGCCGGGCTGCGCGCGACCTGCGCGATGGCTTCGTAGACGGCCCGCATGACCTTCGAGCGCCCGATGAGCGACGCCGGCTGGAGCTCGGCGGCCTCCTTCGCCTCGAGCTGCTGGGCGTGGATGGCGCGACGCGTGGCGGGCACGAGCAGCCCGGCGACGAGGCCCAGCACCCGCACGTCCGCCTGGAGCACCGCATCGGGCGCGGGGTCGCGGTAGGCGCCGAGCGCGCCCAGCACCCCGTCTTCCGTGCGGATGGGGACCACGAGGAACACGCGCCCATCGGGGCTCTCGGGCGGTACGACCTCGGGAGACCCGCGCTCGACGACCTTCCCGACGGTGCCCTGCCCGGGAGCCCAGCGGTTGCGGCGCACCTCGACGGGCGTGAGGCCGTGGGCCGCGACGAGCGCGATCTCCTCGCGGCGCCGGTCCCACACGCAGAGGCCCGCCCGCTGCAGCCCCAGCTCGTTCGACAGCAGGCGCAGGACGGGCCCGAGGATCTCGTCGAGATCCGTCGACCGCTGCAGCAGCTCGCCCACCCCGTGCAGGAAGGCGAGCCGTTCTTCGGCGCCGGGTGCATGCATGCAGGGTTCCTACATCGATGTAGGAATTCTGTCCAGCGTGACCCGTGTTGGGTGTTGGGTGTTGGGTGTTGGGTGTCGGGTGTCGGGTGTCGGGGAGGTCCGGGTTGCGGGCGTGGCGTCCGCCTCGTTCGCGTGCGTGACAGCTCCCCCAGGGCTCCAGCCGGTTAGTCGGGCGTCCCAGCCCGGACGGACCATGCGACTGCTGCTGCCTCTCCTCGCCCTCTCCCTCCCCGCGCTCGCCGACGACGACGAGAAGAAGGACGAGAAGCCGAAGTGGTCCGTCGACGCGCCGCCCGGCGAAGCTGTCCAGGTGCCGATCGACGTCACCGAGGGCACGTGGATCTCGCTCGACGTGCACCCGAGCGGCGACCGCCTCGTGTTCGACCTGCTCGGCGACCTCTACGAGCTGCCCATCGCGGGTGGCGAGGCGAAGCCGCTCACGTCCGGCATGGCGTGGGACATGCAGCCCCTCTACCAGGCCGACGGGACCGGGCTGATCTTCACGAGCGACCGCGGCGGCGGCGACAACCTCTGGCGCATGGACGGCACCGAATTCACCGCCATCACGGACGAGAAGTTCCGCCTGCTCAACAGCCCCGCCGTCCACGGCGACACCGTGCTGGGCCGGAAGCACTTCACCGGCTCCCGCAGCCTCGGCGCCGGCGAGATCTGGCTGTACCACACCGACGGCGGCAAGGGCCTGCAGGTCACCGAGCGCAAGAACGACCAGAAGGACCTCGGAGAGCCGGCTTTCAGCCCGGACGGCCGGTACGTCTACTGGAGCCGCGACGCGTCGCCGGGTGACCACTTCGAGTACAACAAGGACAGCAACTCCGGGATCTACGTCATCGATCGCCTGGATCGGCAGACCGGCGAGGTCGAGCGCGTCGTCGGGGGTGCCGGGGGCGCGGTGCGGCCGACGCCCCACCCCGATGGGCGCCACCTCGCGTACGTGCGCCGCATCCGCAACAAGACCGTGCTGATGGTGAAGGACCTCGAGACCGACCGCGAGATCTTCGTGTGGGACGGGCTCGATCGCGACATGCAGGAGACCTGGGCCATCCACGGCGTGTTCCCGCGCTTCGACTGGACGCCGGACGGGAGGTCCGTCGTGATCTGGGCCCAGGGCGGGCTGTGGCGCGTGGAGGTCGACCTCGTCGGCGGGCAGCCGGGCAAGGCGACCCGCATCCCCTTCCACGTGAAGGACACGCGGGAGGTCCGCGCGCCGGTGCGCTTCCCGGTCGACGTGGCGCCCGAGACCTTCGACGTGCGCATGCTGCGCGGGGTCCGCACGAGCCCCGACGGCGGGCAGGTCGTCTTCGAGGCCCTCGGGCACCTGTGGATCCGCGACGTCGCCGACGGAACGGCCCGGCGGCTCACGAAGGACGAGGGTGTGCGCGAGCTCGAGGCGAGCTGGTCGCGCGACGGGAAGCAGATCGTCTACGTCGCGTGGGACGACGCGAAGCTCGCAGAGATCCGCACCGTCGGCGCGAAGGGCGGCAAGGGCAAGGCGCTCACCACGGCTCCCGGCCACTACCGCGAGCCCGTGTTCACGCCCGACGGGAAGCAGGTCGTCTATCGGAAGGCCACGGGCGGCGGGCTCGTCAGCGGGCTGCACGGCAAGGACCCCGGTCTGTACGTGCTCGATCCGAAGTCCGGCGCCGCGACCCGCGTGTCGACGCACGGACGCACCCCGCACTTCGGCCCCGACCCCGGCATCCTGTGGTTCCTCGACGACGGCGACCAGCTCGCGCTCGTCGGCCTCGATCTCGTGAAGCGCACCGAGGTCGTGCACGCGAGGTCCGAGATGGCGACGGACTTCCGCGTGTCCCCCGATGGCCGCTGGCTCGCGTGGCAGGAGCAGCACGAGGTCCACGTGATGCCGTGGCTCCCGACCGGGCGCACGATCAGCGTGGCTCCCGGCGGCGACGCCGTGCCCCAGGCCCAGGCGTCCGACGACGCCGGCACCAACGTGCACTTCTCCGGCGACGGCGAGACGCTGTGGTGGTCCATCGGCCCGACGCTGCACAGCACGCGCGTCGCCGCGGCCCTCGAAGACGAGCCGCCCGAGCCCGCGTCCTTCGCGCTGGGCTTCACCGCTCCCCTCCGGCGGGCACCCGGCACCACGGCCATCGTGGGCGCCCGCATCATCACGATGAGGGGCGACGAGGTCGTCGAGAAGGGCACGATCGTGTGGGAGCGCGACCGCATCGTCGCGGTGGGCCCCGACGTCGCGGTCCCGCCGGGCGCGCACGTGATCGACGGCACCGGCAAGACCGTGATGCCGGGGCTCGTCGACGTCCACGCGCACGGCCCCGAGGGCGCCGACGGCCTCGTTCCCGAGCAGAACGCCACGCTCCTCGCGAACCTCGCGTTCGGCGTGACCACGATGCACGACCCGTCCCACGACACCGAGACGATCTTCACGGCCAGCGAGCTCCAGAAGCACGGCGACCTCGTCGGGCCGCGGCTGTTCAGCACGGGCAGCATCCTGTACGGCGCGAAGGCCCCCGGCCTCACGGCGAAGATCGACAGCCTCGACGACGCGCTCGGCCACCTCCGCCGGATGAAGGCCGTGGGGGCCGTGTCCGTGAAGTCCTACAACCAGCCGCGGCGCGACCAGCGCCAGCAGGTCCTCGAAGCGGGGCGACGGCTGCGGATGATGGTGGTGCCCGAGGGCGGCTCGCTGCTCCAGCACAACCTGACGATGATCGTCGACGGCCACACGACCATCGAGCACTCGATCCCCGTCCAGAACGTCTACGACGACATCCTCCAGCTGTGGAAGGCCCAGCCGGTCGCCTACACGCCGACGCTCGGCGTCGCGTACGGCGGGCTCATGGGCGAGGAGTACTGGTACGCCAAGTCCGACGTGTGGAAGGACGAGCGGCTGCTCACGTTCGTCCCGCGCTGGCAGATCGACCCGCGCGCCCGGCGCCGCGAGCTCTCGCCCGACGAGGAGTACAACCACCTCAACGTCGCGCGGTTCACGAAGCGCTTCGTCGACGCGGGCGGCCTCGTGAGCCTCGGCGCGCACGGCCAGCGCGAGGGCCTCGCCGCGCACTGGGAGCTGTGGATGTTCGAGCAGGGGGGCATGACGCCCCACGAAGCCCTCCGCAGCGGCACGCTGTACCCCGCGAAGAGCCTCGGCTTCGACCGCGACATCGGCTCGCTCGAGGTCGGCAAGCTCGCCGACCTCCTCGTGCTCGGCTCGAACCCGCTGGAGGACCTCTCGCGGTCCCGCGACATCGAGCTCACCGTGCTCGGCGGCCGGGTCTACGACGCCGCGACGATGAACCCCGTGCACCCGGCGGGCCCGCCCCGCGAGCCGTTCTGGTTCGAGGCGCAGGGCACCAACTGGACGCCGGAGTAGCCGCTACTCGTCTTCGCCCTGGTCGGCGTTGCCCGTGTCGGCCATCTCGGGCTTCGGCTCTTCGGGCGGCTGGGCGGGAGGCGCCATCCGCTTCGTGGAGTCGGGCTCGGGAGGAGGCGCGCTGCGGGAGAACAGGCCGCAGCCCGTGAGCAGCACGAAGGTGGTGGCGAGCAGGAACAGTCGGCGCATGGCAGGGCCCTCGGGAGGAACGCCATCCGCCCTGCACGCCGTGTGCCGCGGATCGGTCGCGAAACCGGGGCACGTCACCCCATCCCGGCGCGGGACGGGGCGTTGTGCCTCGGCTCAGGGGAGCAGATCGAGGCTCGCGAGCGCCGCCTTCTGCATCGAGAGGAAGTCGCGATCCGTGTGCTGGCGGGCCTCCGACGCGTGCACCACCCGCGCGACCCGCAGCAGCACGCGCGCGAGCGCCCGCTTGTCGCCCGCGAGGGCCGCCCGCACGAGGACATCGCGCAGGCCGAGCACGACGTGGAGCTGCTCCACGCCCCAGGCCTCGATGCGGTGGGAGTCGCCGAAGGTCGTCACGTGCACCTCGAGGCCCACGGCCATCCGCTGCACGGCGTGGTGGATGACGGCCTCGACGCTCGGGCCCTCGGACTCCTCGGAGGCGATGGTGACGGGCACCGAGGACGCGGCATCGGGCTCGACGGGTGCGCCGTGGTGGCCGTGCAACGGGAACGGGAACGGCGGCCGGACCGACGGCGCGCTGACGAGCCACAGCCGCATCGTGCCCCAGCTCGCACCGTCGGGACGCGTGATGGGGACGGCCTGGGCGAGCCGGTCGGCGAGGGCCGGCGGGATGGGGTTCCCGGCCTCCTTCCCGAGCCAGGCGAAGTCGGCGGCGTAGCGGATGGCCGACGCGAGCCGCGCGTCGTCGAGCCCGCCGGCCTCGAGCAGCTGGGCGAGCTTCAGCAGCAGCTCGAACGCCGCCGCGTGGAGGTCGTCCAGAGCGTCGTGGGCGTGCTCGCCGCGCGTGTGGACGAAGCCGTGGCAGCGGATGTAGCGGTCGAGGTCGGAGGCGATGTGCGTGCGCCAGCCGCGGCGGAGGAACACGCTGCCCGTGGGGTCGTACGGGTGCCGGAGGCCGAGCCAGCCGCGCCCCATGTCGCCGACGACATCGACCGTCGCGAGCCAGTCGCCCTCGCCCTCCGGACGCCGGGCCCAGACCGACGGCGCGTCGTCGAAGCGCCACTTGAGGCGCCCGCTCGGCGCGAGGCCCGCGAGGACCTCCGCCTCGTCGGCCGTCACGAGCACCGTCTCGTCGACGAGCTCGGGACCCGCGCGGTACGCGACCCGCGCGGCACCGGAGAGCACGTGCGCCACGGGCACCTGGCGCCCGTCGGTCGCGGCGAGGTCACGCGCGGGCACGCGCGGATGCAGCGCGAGCCCCGCGAGGCGGAGCAGGTCGTCGCGCTGGAGCGCCACGCCCGAGAAGGTCTGGATCTCGGCGCTCGCCGTCATGCGCACGGCGACGGCGAGGCGCCTCCACCCGTCGTCCCACGGCACGTCCTCGGCGTGCGGACGGCGAGCGGCGAGCAGGATGGGGTGCGGCGAGTCCTCGACCACCCAGCCCTCCGGCGCGACGGGCGCGAAGGTCGGTGCGATGCGGAGGATCGCGCGGACGGACTCCCCCGGATCGGGCGTGTCCGCCGCGCGCCAGCCGCCCCCGTCCCAGCGGAGCTCGATGAGCGCGGCTCCGGCGAGCGACCCGTGCGTGAGATGCCCGACGCCGAGGCGCTCGGTGAGCGGCGCCAATGCGGCGATCTCGTCGACCGCGCCGACCGGCACGGCCACGTGGCTCCCCATGGCGTCGAGCAGGCGGCGGCCCGTCACGCCGCTCTCGACCAGCGGCAGGTCGAGCAGCCGCTGCGCCTCCTCGGCCCAGACATCGGGCAGCCGGGCTTCGCTGTGGCCGTCGGGATGCGGGAGCACCTCGAGCCCCTCGGCGAGCAGCGCGACGCACAGCTCGCGGTGCGTGAGGCCGAACGCGGCCGGGTCTTCGGGGAGCAGCCGCCACACGTGCTTCTTCGCGACCTGCGTGGCCTTGCGGGCGACGGCCCAGCGGTCGTCGTGCTCGTAGGCGTCGGTCTCGATCACCACGCTGACGTGCGGGGCCGTGAGCCCGATGGCGAAGAACCCGCGCGTGCGGCCCTGGCTCGCGACGAGCAACGGCACGCCCTCGCCACGCGACCAGCCGGGCGGGCGCCCGTCTTCGTGGAGCTGCAGGTGGACGGTGCTCTCGGACAGGTTGACCTGGTACCGCCGCACGCTGCGGGCCTTCATCCGCTGCGTGACGACGAAGTCCGCGTCGGCCGCCTCGATCCGGTGGAGCGAGAGGTGCGGCGCCTCGCCCGCGAGGGCCTGGGCCTGGTCGGGGGTCACGACGAGCACGCGCTCGGGGAACCGCAGCGGGTCGAGGCGCTGCTCGAGGGCCGGAAGATCGGCGGGCACGATCCAGTAGAGCGCGACGCCCTCGGGCAACCCGACCAGCGTGCCCGTCTCGACGAGCGCGGAGCGGCCGAGCACCCGGACGCCCTCCGCCAGCGGCGGCGGCTCGTAGACATCCGCCGGATCGTCGCTGTCGAAGTCGTCTTCGGACGGCAGCGGGTCGAGCTCCGGCAGCACGTAGTGCTCGCCCTGCAGCGCCTGGGCGATGGGCTGGAGCGCGTGCAGCATGCGCTGCCAGTGGATGTCGTCGACGACGTCCGACATGTCGGCGGTCTTCACGAGGGAGTCGTCGCGGATGACGCCCTGCACGTTCGCGCCGAACTCGGGGATCTCGCGCTGCGCGATGCGCACACCGCCGATCACGAGCGTGACGAGGTTCCGGTCGGTGCTGCGGCCCTTGCCGATCCACCCGTCCCGCCCGCCCCCGCGGAACGTCTTCTGCTTCGAGAGGTGCAGGCTGCGGAGCGGCATGTGCGGGTCCCAGCCGAGGGGGCCGTTGCCGTTCACGAAGATGCTCGTGGGGCTGAACATGCACTCCGTCTCGATCAGCTCGGCGGCCGGCGGGATGCGCGCGCGGCGGAACATCCCGAGCCAACCCGTCGAGCCGAAGCGGACGTGGACGTAGGTGCCTTCGAGCCCCTCGGCCGGGACTCCGACCGTCCCGGTGCCGTCGGGGTTCAGGTCGAGCCGCGCGGCCCCGTTGATGTCGCCGCTCTCGATGCGCATCAGCTCGGGCTTGCGCTGGAGCAGGACGTTCACGGCGATGGCGATCTGGCGCAGGTGGCGGGTCTCGGCGTTCGCCTCGGACACGAACAGGTAGTCGAACAGCCCGTCCATCTCGGCCCGGCTGATGGCCTTGCCGCCGATCCAGCCCAGCGTGACGGCCTCGTCGGTGGCGTCGACGAACATCCACCGCGCCTCCATGAACACGGCCGCCTGCACGACCTCGAGCGCGTACTGCCCGGGGTGGCGCAGGGTGAACTGGCGCATCTTCTCGAGCGCCTTCTCGCGGGACAGCGTGAACTGGCGCCGCTCGACGAAGCTGCCGGGGTCCTTGCTGCGCGCGAGCAGGGAGTCGAGGTCAGACATCGCGCAACCAGTCGCGCGCGGCGCGGATCGCGAGGGAGTCGTACGCCGACTCGTCGTAGCCGCCCTCTTCGACCATCACGGCCTGCGCGATGGCGAGCCCGGCGAGGTCGGGATCGGTGTCGGCGAGCGACAGGAGCCGCGCCACGTGCGGGTGCCGGACGTTCACCACGACCCACCGCTGGAACATGAACGCGCCCGCCATCTGCATCCAGGCCCGGCGCGCCGCGCCCCACGCACCGTGCCGCTCGGGACGGCGCATCAGGCCCTCCTGCGCCTGGCCCTCGACGAACAGCGTCGTGCGCGCGAGATCGCTGCCCTCGACCTCGCAGACGCCGAGCCGCACCACGTTGCCCGTCGCGACGCCGAGGTGGCTCGCGGCGCTCTGGAACGCCTGCTGGTGCGCCGCGATCAGGGAGTCGAGCGGGACGGGACGCGTCACGACGTAGGACTTCGCGGCGTCGAGCACGCGGTGCGCGGGCAGCGCCTCGAGCAGCAGGGAGCGCGTGGCCGCGTGCCCCGGGAGGACCTTGATGCCCTTCCGCCACAGCGCCCACCCGAGCTCTTCGCCCTCGGGGGACGCGAGCCAGGCCTCCCGCCCGAAGGGCCCGAGCGGCGCGACCTCGTCGAGGCAGCGCGGCCGCCCGCCGAGATCGACGAACAGCTTGCGCCCCCACGGGATGGCCTCGTGGCGGGCGTCGAGCGCCAGGAAGTGATGCCACTGCTGGACGTCGCCCCCGTCGCGCGCGACGGCCTCGGTGCGTGCCTCGAGCTGCTCGCGGAGCTTCCGCGCCGCCTTGACGACGACCTCCATCGCGGCGTGCCAGGCCTCGTCCTGGATGACGTTGTCGCGCGTGAGGGTGTGCTCGATGCGCCGGGACCGCACCTTGAACGAGAGGTGCTGCACGAGGTTCTGGTACGTGCCGAGGTGCCCCGGGTCGGTCGTGCGGAGCAGCGTCAGCCCGCCGCTGAAGAACGCCCAGCGCGGCTCGAGCGCGTAGCCCACGACGGCCTCGACCTCCCCGTCGGCCAGGCGCAGCTGGAGCTCGCAGTCTTCGAGCTCGAACGGCCGGTTCAGGGTCTCGGCGACCGGCCCCGCGTCGAATGCCGCGAACACGTCGTCGCCGCCCTCGGACGGCGCCTCGCCGTCGTGCACGCCCTCGGCCGTGAGGTCGAGGAACGTGATGGGCGTCTCGGCGTGCTCGCACCAGCGCACCAGGGTGGCGCGGGCATCCTTCACGATGTCGGCGACGGCGCCCTGCCGCACGCGCTTGTACAGCGTGATCGACGTGCCCTGGACGGGCCCTTCCCACTTCCGGCGCTCGAAGCTGCGGTCGGCGTGGAACAGGATCTCCCAGTTCTCGCCGTGCTTGCCGGTCAGCACGCGGACCAGCGCCGGGTCGAGCGCGAACACCGACGTGAAGCCGATGCCGAACTTCCCGATGGTGCCGAGATCGCCTTCTTTCGCTGAGCTGAACAGCCGCGTGAGCTGGGTGTCGATGACGTGCTCGTCCATGCCTTGACCGAAGTCCGCGACGGCGATCTCGAGCACGCCGCGCCCGGGCTCCTTCGGGCTGTAGCGCAGCTCGATCTCGATGCGCGGGGTGCCCGCGTCGATGCTGTTCTGCACGAGCTCGCGCAGGCAGTCGAGCGGGTTCGCGAACTGCTTGACGAGGTTGCCGAGGGCCTGCTGGACCAGGTGGGAGGATTCGGTCGACACGGTCGGATGCTACACCGCCCGCCGTCCGCGCGACACGGTGTCCGTCGCACCGGAAGGGAGGTCGGCGCGGAGATTTCCGGTGCCGGAGACAGGAACACAGGGACATCCGACCGAATGGCATGATCGCAAGGAGCGCCCGCCTGTCCCGATCGTGCCAGAGCCTCTCCGAAACGCCCGCCAGCACGAGAGAACCGGGTGTCCCTTTCGGGTCTGACCCCAGATGGACGCTCGGAGGCGCGACGGTCCTCTCCGCGGCTCGTCTCGTGCTGGAGGCTCGACAGCGTCGATGAGGACCGGCTACCCCAAGAGGAACGAGAGGTGTCCGTTGATGGAGCGATTCCTCCAGGGCCACAGCTGACGCGAGCGCCCGGCCGCATCCGCGGTCGTCGGCCCCGTCTCCACGCCTGATCTCCCACCCGCCCTGCGCGGGGGAGGACACCCATGTCTCGCTCCAGCCGTCTCGGCGGGAGCGTCGCCGCCCGGCTCTCGGAAGAGGACCGGCTCGACGCGCTCCTGTGCCGCTGGCGTCCGCTGCGCGCGCTCGGCCGTTCCGCCGGGCGCCGCGCGCGGATGCTCTTCTACACCGTCGCCCTCCGGGACCCCGACCACGTCGGGGCCACGGCGCTCTTCTCCGCGCTCGGCCGGATGCCGTGGCTCCGTGCGCCCGATGCCTGGAACGAGCCCGGCCTCGAGGGGCTCGTGCGCCATCTGCTCGTGCGGGTCCGGCATCCGCTGCCTCCGTGGCTGCTGCCGCTCGCGATCGATGGCTGCGCCGAATCCGTGGCGCTGATCGCGCGCCTCGGGGATGCGGGGCACCTCGGCGGATCGCCCCTGCCCACCTGCCTCACCCGCCGCATGCTCCACGAGCTGACCGTGCTCCCTCGCGCCGACAGCCTCGGTGCAGCCGTGCGTACGGCGCAGATCCACGCGCTCGGCGGAGGGCCGGAGCTCGTGGACGCGGTGCTCGAGACGCGCCTGCGCACCCTCGGCGCCGCGGAGCCGTGGTGGCAGGCCACGCTGGCATGGCTCGTGCGCGTCGGTCTGCCCGAGGAGCCCGGCGAGCTCGGGCCGCTGGTGGACTTCCTCGATGCGCAGCGGGCCGCGGGCGTGCCGCCGCCGTGGCGCCAGTCGCTGCGTCGGATGCTCGTGGACTGCGCGCGCTGGCACACCCAGCTGGCGTACGTACCGCTGGCCGAGGTCGACCGACGGCTCCCCTTGCCCCCATGGCCGAGGGCCACGATGGACGCGGAGGGGGCGGCGTGGCTCATCCGCCCCATGCGGACCGTGTTCGAGCTCTACATGGAGGGCCGGGTGCTCCACCACTGCGTCGCGACATACGCATCGCGGGCGCGCAACGGCCACTCCTCGCTGTGGACGATGCGTAGGGACGGTCGCCGCTGCGCGACCCTCGAGGTCGACCGCGATGGCGTGCTGGTCCAGGCGCGGGGTCGCGGGAACCGCATGCTGGACGCGGTCGAGTGGCAGGTCGTGCTCCGGTGGGCCGAGGACGCGGGCATCTGGGTGGGGTCCGTAGCGGGGGCGCCGGCGTAGGCGGGGCGGCATGGTCGCCACGGAGGCGGGACGGAGGTCGGAGCCGAGATTTCCGGTGGCGGAGACAGGAGCCTCGGTACTTCGCACAGAATGGCGGAATCGCCCATGACGACTGCCTGTCCCGATCGTGCCAGAGCCTCCTCGAAACGCCGGCCAGCACGGGAGAATCGGGTGTCCCATTCGGGTCAGACCCCAAATGGACAGGGACAGAGGGACTGGGGCTGCGGACGGAAATCTGCATCGAGCGATGTCACCAATCCGGGGTGCCGTTCGTTGCGCGGTCGAAGGAGGCACCCATGAGCTTTTTCGACCGCCTGTTCCGCCGTTCCCCCACGCAGCCCGAGGACCCCTACGAAGCCGCCATCTCCGAGACCTGCCAGATGGTCTGGAGCCCCGTCGCGCAGGGGCTCGCCGCACGTCACGGCCTGAACGTCACCAGCGTGACCTGGGAGGACACCGGCCGCTTCCAGGGCTCGTGCGTCGGGCCGAACATCAGCGACATGACGATCCAGGTCGAGCACGACGGAAAGGTCCGATGCATGCCCGTCATCCGGTACCCGAACTTCACCGACCACACCGCCGACATCCCGCTCGCCGATGTCGGCCTGCTCGTCGGCAACGAATCCGGCCGCGCGCTCCGGCGGGTCTCGCTGGCCGACTACCTGTCCGACCTCCGGGCCCACCTGTCCGACGCCTCGAGCTGGGCGGGAGACGGGCGCTCGCTCCTCCGTCCCGACGAGCGCGAGGTGCTCGTCAGCGCGCAGGCCTGCTTCCTGCCGGTGCCCGCGAAGGGAGAAGCGCGGTTCAACCCCGTGCTCTTCAACTACCAGTCCTACCCGGGCTGCCCGGCGGTGCTCGCGATCCTCGCCACGCGGGAGGGCACGAGCGCCACGATCATCGACAACCAGCGCGACGCCTTCGCCGAAGGCGCGGTCTGGGGCCAGCGGCTGTTCCACAACAAGGCCGGCCAGCGCGCCAGCTTCACGGGCTCCCGCCTCTCGGACTTCGTCGAGCGCGGCGGAGACGGCACGGACGCGCCCCAGACCCTCGAAGAGGCCCGCGACGCCGGGCTGAACCAGGTCCTGCTCATCCAGATCCCCCTGAAGCAGCCCGAGCGCGCCTTCGCGTTCGAGGACTGCTTCGAGGCCGCCGGAGCCGCGCCCTGCGCACCACGGTCGTCCGGGATCGCGGGCCTGTTCCGGCCGAGCGACGTGGAGGAGGCGGTCATCGGGCACGGCGCCGTGGAGGGCCCGTTCACCGAGATCGACGGGCTCCCGATCGAGCGCGACCCGCGCTTCCCAATCCGGGTGACCGTGCAGCTCTACAAAGCGACCAGCAATGGCGTGGTGAACGCCGCCGACCTCGCGGAGATCGCGGAGGCCATCCGCGCGATCTACGCCGACGCGAAGGCCTCCGGGAGCCTGGTGATGGGGTCGACGGGCCGGTCGACCGAGTGGGACGACGAGGGCCGCGGGAAGGCCGAGCCCCCGGACTGGTGGGCCCGGTTCTGGGCGAAGCGCGAGGCCGTCACGGGCAAGACGCGCGCCCAGCTGGTCGCCGAGCTCGAGCGCCTGCTCGGCCGCGCGATCCCGGAGGACGAGCTGCGGAAGGTCGTGCGGAGCGAGCTCTTCGGAGACTGACGCGGGCGCTGCGCCGGCTCCGGAACCGCCTGTGGCGCGTGCGATACTGCGCGCATGTCGCTCCACCGGCTCCACGTCTCCGTCTCGTTCAAGCCGCCGCGCGGGGCCTGGTCGTGGCGGATCGTCCGGCCCGGCGGGCCCTTCGTGGACGGCGTCGGCACCGAGGCCTACGCGACCGCCTACCGGCTCCGGCTCCAGGCGGTGGTCGCGGGGCTGGAGTCCCTCGAGGACGGAGCGGCCGTGGAGGTCGTCACCACGGACGCGACCACCATCCGGCTCGCCCAGGACTGGATTCCCGCGTGGGTCGCGATCGACTTCCGGAAGAAGGGCATCGAGAGCGTGGACCTCGTCCGCCGGCTCGCCGCCGAGCTCGATCGCCTCACCGTCACCTGGCTCCACCAGCCCCGCCGGACGGGCGATCCGCACGCCAAGGACTGCAAGCTCCACGCGACGCAGGCCGCCGAGCGCATGGAGGTCCCGGCGGAACCGCCTTCCCGAGGCGAGGCGACGGTCCGCGGGGACGTCGAGGTCGTCGCCTGGACGGACGGCGGCAGCCGCACGAACCCGGGGCCCTCGGGCTGGGGCTTCGTGCTGGTGCACCTCGCGAGCGGCTCGACCCTGCTGAAGCGCGGCGGAGAGCGCGTCGCGACGAACAACCGCATGGAGCTCACGGCCGTCGCCGAGGCCCTCGCGGCCCTGACGCGCAGGACGCGCATCGAGATCCGCGCCGACAGCCGGTTCGCCATCCAGGTCTGCGAGCAGTGGCGATTCGGCTGGAAGCGCCGCGGCTGGCGCAAGGCCGACGGCGAGGAGCCCGTGAACCTCGACGTCGTCCAGCGGCTCGACGGCCTGCTCGACCGCCACGACGTCGTCTTCACGTGGGTCCCCGGGCACTCGGGCGAGCCGGGCAACGAGCGCGCCGACCAGCTCTGCAACGAGGCGATCGACGCGGTGCTCGCGAGCGCCGACCCCGCCGACGCGAAGCGGCTGGAGGCGCCGCCCTTCACGATCCGGGCCGCGACGTGATCCTGCGGCTCCCGCGCCACGGCGACGGGCCCGCGCTGGTCGCTCTCTATCAGCACGCGTTCCGCCGCCATGGCAGCACGGCACGCAGCGCCATCCGGCAGATCCGCGGCGAGGCCGTGGTGGCCGAGATCCGCGGGGAGATCGTCGGCCTCGGCTGCATCGACCGGATCGCGGACGACGACGTGCGAGCCCTCCATCCCCTGCTCGCAGCTCTCGAGCCGTCCTCGCGGGCGCTGCTCGCCCCCTCCCTTGAGGTCGAGCTCCCGTTCCGGGTCGAGGCACCGCCGGGACTGACCGTGGCGGTCGGTCCGGACGACTGGCTGCTCACGGCCCTCGTCGTGCGCGAGGGCCACCGCCGACAGGGGATCGGCACGGCCATCGCGCTCGCGCGCCTCGCCCTGGCGCGGGAGTCCGCGAGCCCCGGTGCACAGGTGTTCGTCCACTGTGTCGCGGGCGCGGGGTCACGGGGTCTCTACGAGAAGCTCGACTTCGTGCCCCTCGTCACGAAGGACCGGCACTATCCGGGCGGCGCCGGCATGACCCTGCTCTACCGACCGCTGTAGGATGCCCCGCGAAGGGGGCACGGGATGTGGTGGCTCGCGCTCGCCGCGGCAGCACCGGCCGACACCATCGGGGCCGACGACACCGTGTCCGACGGCACCGTGTCGGACGAGATCATCGTCTGGCAGCGCCCGTTCGCGCGCTTCGACGACAAGCGCTGGCTCGTCCGCTCCGAGGTGATCACGCCGGCCGTCACCCCGCTCGGCACCGAGAAGACCCCGATCCGCGCGAGCGCGTGGCAGCTCGAGGCGGTCGTGCACTGCCGCCTGGAGGACCGCTCGGGCCGCCTCCGCGAGGTCGCGTGCGCGATCGAGCAGGCCGCGCTCCGCGTCCACGTCCCGAGAGCCGCGGCCGGCGGTGAAGAAGAGCAGGCCATCCGCGACCTCGCCGCGACGCTCCAGGGCGCCGTGCTCCAGCTCCAGGCCCACAAGCGCGGCAAGGTCCCGTACTCCGACATCGACGGGCTCGACGGCGACGCGGTCCGCAGCCGGCGCCTGATCACGGGCATCCACACGCTGACGAGCCAGGTCGCGGGCGCGTTCCACATGGACTTCCCGAAGGACGACGACCCCCGCGGGCACACGTGGGTATCGTACCAGGAGCCCCTGCTGCTCGTGGCCTCGCCGGTGCGCGGCATGGGCGCCGTCGAGGTGCTCCACCGGGTCGACGTGGTCGACGGGAAGTGGGTGCAGCAGACCCAGGGCCGCTCGACGTCGGTGTCGCCGATGCCCAACCCGAATGCGGGGCTGCCGTGCCGCGGGCCCGATCCGCGCGGGTCGTCCTCGAGGAGCCCCGTCCCGGCGGCCTCGATGGATGCGCGCTGCACGGCGAGCATGCTGTACCAGCCCGATTTCCTCGACTCGACCATGTCGTACGCGCTCGAGATCGCGGGGGTCTCGGTGGTCGACCCGGATGCCGGGTACCCGATCGAGCGCGTGTGGACGGTGACGGGGCGCCCGACCGCGGGGAGCGCGAGCGGTGTGGACTACTGGTCGGCGGGCGAGCTGAAGGCGCTCGGAGCGGACGAGGTCGTGGAGCTCGGTGCCACGGGCCTCGTCGGGCCTCCGCACGCGGCCGGGGGCGAGCTGCCGGCGTGGATCTCGGTCGCGAGGAAGGAGGGGGGATGAGCCTGGAGGACGTGACGGCCGCGCTCGACGCGGAGGACTGGGACGGTGCGCTCGCCGCGCTGCTGGAGGCGTGGCGGGAGCATCGCGCCGTGGAGCTGGAGGAGGCCCTCGTGGCGCTGTCGGACTGGGTCGCGACGGGCCTCGAGCCGCTCCCCGAGACCGACTTCGACGACGCGTGGACGCAGCTCGCGGCCGCCGTTCGCCCGGTGGACGTGCCGCGCCTGCTCGAGCGGATGGACGCGATGCCGGCTGGCCGCATCCCGGGCCGCGTGGGCGCGATGGCTCGGTTCGGCGACGACCCGCGGATCGGGCGGAAGTACCTCGCGATGATCGCGAAGCCGCCCACGACCTCGACGAGCAACCAGGGCGCGTGGGTGGCGCTGTTCCAGCACCTCCCCGGCTGTATCGACGGCCGGGCCGCGCCGTTCCTCGACCAGCAGGCCAACACCCGCGGCGGCACGTCCCAGTTCTGGGGCAAGCTCATGAAGTGGTGCGAAGGCGCAAGCGATGCCGTGAGCGACCCGCCGCCCCTGCCGGATGCCCTCCGCGACGACCTCGCCGCGCTGCGCGGCCGCATCGACGCGCTCGCGGGCGGGGCTCCGCCGGTGGTGGGGGCCGCGGCGCCGGCCCAGGTGGCCTCTGCGGGCCTCCCTTCGCTCGGCCAGGCGCTCGCCGCGCTGAAGAAGCGCGATTTCGCCACGGCCCTCGACGGCCTGGTGGGGTTCTGGGCCACCCACCGCACCGCGGCGATCGCCGACCTGATCGACCGCCTCGACGCGCTCGTGCCCGCCGAGCCCCCGAAGGCGGCCACCGCGAAGGCCCTGGACGCGCTCTGGCTCGAGCTCGCCGCGGGAGCGCGGCCCTCTGCGGTGGGCGGGTTGCTCGCCGTCGCGGGCCAGGGCAAGGCGGGCGACCGCGAGGCGCGGCTCGAGGCGATGCCCGCCTGGACGCCGGATCCGCGGGTGTATCGGTTCGCGGAGTCGCACTTCGCCGACTACCTCATCGGCGCCCGGAAGCGGCTGTGGGCCGCGGTTCAGGACATCCTCGTGCACCACCTCGACCCGCGCCGGGAGGAGGCGTGGCAGCAGCGCGAGGACCGGCACCAGGCGCCGGGAATCCTGCACCGGTACCAGGAGATCCGGCGGCAGATCCAGCGAACGGCACCCGCCTACCACGCCGCGCTGGCGGCCATCCTCGGGCCATCGGACGCCGATCGGGCCGTGCTGGACGAATTCGACGCGACCCTCGCGACCATGGAGGACAAGGCCGACGCCTCGGGCGTCCCGCTGCGCGAGCAGGAGGAGGCGCTGGTCCGCGCGATCCTCGCCAGCCCCGGCGACGATGGCCCGCGCGCGGTCTACGCGGACTGGCTCATCGAGCATGGGCAGCCCGAGCGCGGCGAGCTCATCGAGCTCGAGATCCAGCTGAAGAAGGGCGCGAAGGTGAAGGGTCGGCGCGACAAGCTCCTGAAGAAGGAGACCGCCGCGATCCACGGCCCGCTGACGCCGGTGCTCGGCCGCGACCCGGTGCTCGAGGATGGCCTGCTGGTGAAGGCACGCGGGGTGTCGAGCCGGAAGCTCGAGACCCTCGGCGACGCCGAGCGGGAGGCGCTCTACACCGACCTCCGCTGGGCCACGGTGGTCGAGCTGTCGGCGGACTACCGCGGCGGGCTCGAAGGTCTGCTGGCCCGCGCACCGCTGTGGTCCCTCCGCACCCTCGAGCGCATCACGGTCCGCGCGCTCGGCGGCATCGCGCGCCGCGACGACACCCTCGGCGTGCGCACGCTCGACCTCCTCGGAGGCGACACGCCGGCCTCCGACGCGGAGTGGGCCCTGCTCGATGCGGTGGCCGCGCGCCTCCCCGAGCTCGAGGACGTGCACTTCATGGGCTGGGAGCACGGCGGGCGCAGCATCCCGCCGTCCGCGTTCTTCGCGAGCCCGCTGCTGGCGAAGGTGAAGGTGCTCCGGAACGGGCACGAGGGCGGGTCGACCGGCGGGACGACGAACCTCGCGATGTGGCTCGGCCGCATGGCCGCCGTGCAGTGCCCCGTGCCGCGCCTGTCCGCGTGGGGACCGGACGTGGGCTTCGAGGCGACGCTGCGCGGCGACGGCCGCTACGACGTGCAGGCCACCGTGGTCCGCCTCCAGTGGGAGCGCCAGATCGAGGAGATCACCCTGCACCTCCGCACGGCGCGGGCGTGCCCGCAGACCACGACGTTCGACATCGCGGCGGGTACGTACTGCGACCCCGAGATGCTGCGACGCGTCCAGAACACGCTCCAGGAGGGACGATGAGCACCGATCCCCACGCCTTCGATCCCGTCACCCACGTCGACGACGCGCCGTCCGAAGGCGGCGGCGATGCCCCGTGGGGCGCGTCCTGGAAGGTCCTCACGCCGCACATGCGCGAGGCGGGCGGCAGCCTCGGCGTCGTCCAGAACACCCTGCCGCCCGGGAGCGTCGGCTGTCCGTTCCACTGGCACGCCCGCGAGGACGAGGTGTTCTTCGTGCTCTCGGGCCGCGGTGTGCTGCGCTACGGCGACCAGGTCCGCGCGATCGGGCCCGGCGACTGCATCAGCTGCCCGGCGGGGACGCGGGTGGCGCACCAGATCGCGAACCCGCACGACACCGACCTCGTGTACCTGGCGATCGGGCCGTACGACCCGCACGAGGTCTGCGGGTACCCCGACAGCGGCAAGGTCATGGTGCGCGCGCTCCGCACGGTCGGGATGCTCGAGACGCGCGACTACATGGACGGAGAGCCCGGGGTCCCCGCGATCCTCTCGATGAAGACCTCCGGATCGCGTTAAACACGGCCCGCGAAAACCAACGAACACCCAGGGCGCCCTCATGTCGAGCACCGAGACCAAGACGAAGACGAAGACCGACACCATCGAGGCGCTCCTCTCCAAGGAGCCGACGCGCGAGGTCCACAGCCTCGAGCAGATCCTCGCGAAGCTCCCCGAGGCCGACCGGAAGGAGGCGTTCCGCATCCTGTACGGCGACATGCCCGAGCCGCTCGCCATCCCCGACGAGGTCCGCCGTCGCGCCGACGCGCAGAACTACGACGTCGCGGCCTACAAGTTCCACGCGGCGCCCGAGCAGCGGCGCGCCCCGCGCATCGTGCGCATCGGCGTCATCCAGAACGCCATCGTCAAGCCGACCGACGCGCCGGTCGAAGAGCAGTTCCAGGCGCTCGTCGACCGCACGGCCGAGATGATCCACGCCGCCGGGAAGATGGGCGTGAACGTGCTGGGCCTGCAAGAGGCGTGGACCATGCCGTTCGCGTTCTGCACCCGCGAGAAGATGCCGTGGCTCGAGTTCGCCGAGACCGTCGACGGCCCGTCCACGCAGGCGCTCGCGAAGCTCGCCAAGCAGTACGACATGGTCATCGTCAGCCCGATCCTCGAGCGCGACGAGGTGCACGGCGGCACCATCCACAACACGGCCGTCATCATCGGCAACAACGGCAACGTCATCGGGAAGCACCGGAAGAACCACATCCCGCGCGTCGGCGATTTCAACGAGTCGACCTACTACATGGAGGGCGACGACGGGCACCCGGTGTTCGAGACGAAGTACGGCCGGGTCGCCGTGAACATCTGCTACGGCCGCCACCACCCGCTGAACTGGCTGATGTTCGGCATCAACGGCGCCGAGATCGTGTTCAACCCGAGCGCGACGGTCGGTGCGCTGTCCGAGCCGCTGTGGCCGATCGAGGCCCGCTGCGCGAGCATCGCGAACAACTACTTCACGGCCAGCATCAACCGCATCGGCACCGAGTCGTTCCCGAACGCCTTCACCTCCGGTGACGGGCGCGAGGCCCACCACGACTTCGGGCACTTCTACGGCAGCTCGTACGTCGGCGCGCCGAACGGGGGCCGCACGCCCGGCCTCTCCCGCGTGAAAGACGGCGTGCTGGTCACCGAGGTCGACCTCAACCACTGCCGCCAGGTGAAGGACAAGTGGGGCTTCCAGATGACGATGCGCCTCGAGGAGTACGCGAAGGCGCTCACCGAGGCCGCGAAGCCCGGGTACGAGCCGCAGATCATCCGCGACAGCGCGAACCGCTGATCGTGCGCCCCGCCCTGCTCGCGCTCGCCCTCGTCGCCTGCAAGGGGTCTCCGACCCCTGCGCCCGAGGGCGACACCGACACCGACGCGGATGCCGACACCGACGCGGATGCCGACACCGACACGGATGCCGACGCCGACACGGATGCCGACGCCGACACCGACGTGCCGACGCAGATCGGGTTCGCGATCTATCCGAGCCAGCCGGTCGTCCCGGTGGGGGAAGCGGTGCAGCTCCGCTCGCGCACGGTGTGGTCCGACGGCACGGTCGTGAACCAGACGAACAGCACGACCTGGGCGGCGAACGAGCCCGGACTGGGCGTGATGGGCGCCGACGGCCTGTACACGGCGGCCGCGCCCGGCATCGTGCGGATCACGGCGACCTTCGGCGGCGACGCGGTGAACGGGCACCTGCAGGTGGTCGACGCGAACGACACGGTGGCGGCGCTCACGCTGCACCCGACCGACGCGAGCGTCGGCGTGGGCAGCGACGTGCTGTTCATGGCGCGGGCGACGATGGCGAGCGGCGTCGAGGGCGACCTCGGCGCGCGGTGCACGTGGTCTTCGTCCGATCCGACCGTGGGCGCGATGGGCGCCGCGGGCGCGGTCACCGCGCTGTCGGCCGGCGTCACGACGATCCAGGCGAGCTGCCCCGACGTGGCGCCCGTCTCCACGACGCTGACCGTCGGCCCTCCGCCCGCGCGGCCCGACCTGCGCATCTCCGGGATCCTCACGCGGGCCGTCGCCAACGACGTGTTCCGGTACGAGGTGATCGTCGAGAACAGCGGCGGCTACTCGGGCCCCTTCATGCTCGACTTCTACGCCGACTCCGACGTCGAGCCCACGGGGCCGGGCCAGGCCCGCCTCCCGGTCATCGGGCTCGGCACCGGCAGCTCGATCGAGCTGTGGATGGACCACGTGTGGACGGGGCCGCGGCCCGCGGCGCTCACGAGCTGGGCGGTCATCGACGTCGACGGCTTCATCAACGATCTCGACCGCACGAACAATGCCGGGTTCACGCCCACGACCCTCGAGGCCGACGTGACCGCCGACGTGGTCGTCGACCTGAGCGAGATCGCGGTGTTCGGTCCGGCAGATGCGGCGGTCGTGCTGTACGTCACGAACAACGGGCCCGCCGACCTCACCGACCTCACCGTGTACTTCGAGCGTGATTCGCCCACGGCCATGTCGCTCTCCGACCTCGACCCCTTCTCGTCGGAACGCAGCGAAGTGATCCCGAGCCTGCCCTCGGGCGAGACGTACCTGTGGTTGTTCGATTTCGACCAGGTGCCATCCATCGCCCCGTGGACGAGCTGTGGTTTCGTGGTCGCCGACGACTTCCACGACCCCGACCTCGCGAGCAATCTCTCCTGTCTGGAGTTCCCGCTTCCCTGGTAGACCACTTGCCGGAACGCCGCCGGGACGCAACGATGGCCGCATGTGGTTCGTGGTGCAGCTCGCGACGGCGTGGGGGGCGGAGTGCCCGGAGGAGGCTCCGGACCCCGCGGCCCTCGACCGCGCCGTGGCCCTCGCGGACGAGGCCGTCGAAGCGCTCGATCCCACCGCGCTCGCCGCGGCCACCGCGGCCCTCGACGCCCTGCTGGTGTGCCGCGGCCAGCCCGTGTCCGTCGGGCAGGCCGCCCAGGTGCACCGCATCCACGGCATCACGTCGTTCGTGACCGGTGACGAGGCCGGCGCCGACGTGTGGTTCGCGGCGAGCCGCGCGCTCGAGCCGACCGGTGCGCTGGGCCATGCCATCGGCGGCCCGCTGCAGTCCGCGTGGAACCGCGCCGTCACCGACTCGCCGCCCGAGCGCGTCGAGCTCGCACGGCCGAAGCGCGGCGCCCTGGTCGTCGACGGGCAGCTCGTGCCCAGCCGGCCCGCGCACCTGCCGTACGTGTTCCAGCACGTCGACGGCGGCGAGGTGCTCGTCACGTCGCTGCATCCCGTCGGCGCGGCGGGGCCCGTCTACCCGGGCAGCCCGAAGCCCGAGCCCGAGCCCGGCACGCCCACGCGGCGCGGGAAGCCCCTGTCGATCGCGTTCGTCGCGGTGGGCGCGGCTTCGGTGGGCTCGCTCGCAGGCGCGGCGTGGACGCGGTCCCGCTACAACGACGCCTCGCTCACGAACGACGAGGTGGCCGGCCTGCTGCCCGCGAACCGCGCGCTCGGCATCGGCGGCTACGCCCTCGCAGGGACGGCGGTGGGCCTCGGAACGGTCGCGCTGGCGGTGGAGTGGTGATGCTCCTCCTGCTGGCGTCCTGCGTGCTGATCACGCCCGAAGAGGTGGCCGGGCGGAACCCCGTCGTGCTCCCCGTCCCCACGCCTCCGCCCGACCCGGCCGACATCGACGCCGACGGCGACGGCTACACCGGGCGCGACGACTGCGACGACGAAGACCGCGACGTGCACCCCGGCGCGACGGAGCTGCCGAACCAGAAGGACGACGACTGCGACGGCCTCGAAGACGAGGGCACCATCTTCTTCGACGACGACGGCGACGGCTTCTGCGAGCAGAACCCCTGCGCGGCGGACTGTGGCCTGTCGGACTGCTCGGGCGACTGCGACGACACCCACGACGTCGTGTACCCGGGCGCTCCCGAGCTCTGCGACGGGCTGTCGAACGACTGCAACTTCGACGGCGACGAGTTCGACGACCGCGACGGAGACGGCTGGTCGATCGCCCAGGGGGATCCGAACGATCTCGACATCACCGAGGTCCCGACCGACGTGACGATGATCCGGAACAGCGTCGTCTGCAACATCGTCCGCATCCCGGCGGGCTCGTTCACCATGGGCTGCGAGGAGTCCTGGTGCCAGTTCGACGAGGGGCCCGAGCACGACGTGACCGTCACGTACGACCTGCTCGTCATGGAGACCGAGGTGCTGCGCTTCCAGTGGGAGCGCTTCGTGCCCGAGAAGAACTGGGCGTTCCCCGACTGCGGCGGGAGCTGTCCGGTCACGCGGGTGAGCTGGGAGGAGGCGCAGGGCTTCGCAGACGCCATCAACGACATGCTCACCCTGCCCCACTGCGAGCTGACCGACGATCCGCGCACGTGCACGGGCTGGCGCCTGCCCACCGAAGCCGAGTGGGAGTGGGCGGCGCGACAGAACCGCTCGGACCGCTACGCGGGCGGCTCGAACCCCTCGCTGGTCGGCTGGATCCAGGACAACGCCCAGGACACCGTGCACCCCGCACGCCTCAAGACACCCACGCCAGACGGGCTGTTCGACATGACCGGCAACGTATCGGAGTGGGTCTGGGACGCCTGGGCCATCTACCCGTTCACGCCGGTCACCGACCCGGTCGCGCTGTCGCCCACGCAGCCCGAAGACGTCGGCGAGCGCGGCCTGCGCGGGGGGAACGCGCGGTCACCGGTCGAGTACGCGCACGTGACGGTGCGCAGCAACATGCCGCAGGACCCGGCGTACTACCAGGACTACGGCGACGCGTCCGACACGTCGCCCAACAACCCGCTGAACTACCACGGCTTCCGACTGGTCCGGAAGGCGCCGTGAGCGGCCTCGATCCCGAGAAGACCCCGGTCATCGGGAAGTACGAGGTGATCGAGCACCTCGGCTCGGGCGCGATGGCGTCGGTCTACAAGGTCCGCCACACCCAGCTGAAGGCCGTGTACGCGCTGAAGATCCTCGACGGGGCGCTGGGTCGCATGCAGGACCGCCTGATGCGCGAGGGCCGCGTGCAGGCCGCCCTGCGCCACCCGAACGTCGTGAGCGTGCACGACGTGCTCGAGGTCGACGGGCAGCCCGCGCTGCTCATGGAGTTCGTCGAGGGTCCCTCGCTCTCGGCGCACATCCTCGCGAACGACCCGCTCCAGGTCGACGAGATCGACCGCCTCGCCCGCGGCATCATCAAGGGCGTGCGCGCGGCGCACGAGGCCGGGCACCTGCATCGCGACCTGAAGCCCGCGAACATCCTGCTCCAGCCGCTCGATGGCGAGCTCGTCCCGAAGATCGCGGACTTCGGGCTGGTGAAGGTGCTCGGGGATCCCGACGATCCGACCCAGACGCGCACGGGCCAGCTGCTCGGCAGCCCGGCGTACATGTCGCCCGAGCAGACGATGTCCGCGGCCGATCTCGACGAGCGCACCGACGTGTGGGCGCTCGGCGCGGTGCTCTACCAGCTCGTCACCGGGCGCCTGGCCTTCCCGCACCGCGACCTCGTCACGGTGTTCTCGATGATCCGCAGTGGCGACTTCCGCGACCCGCGTCAGCTCCGCGAGCGCATCCCCGACCGCATGTGGAACGCCATCCTCGGCGCGATGACGGTCGACGCCGAGCGCCGCATCCAGAGCTGCGACCAGCTCCTCGACGTGTGGACCGGGAAGATCGAGTGGGACAGCGAAGCGAACGCCTCGCTCGAGACGATGCTCGAGGAGGACTTCGCCGGCCCCGCGCCTCCGACGGCCGAGCTCCCGCCGCTCACGGACGAGAAGCGGAAGACGCCCGCCGCCTCGGCACCCACACCTCCCCTCACCTGGGCCGGATTCGCGGCCGCGATCGTGGTGATCCTGCTGGCGGTCCTCGTCGGCACGCAGCTCCGCGGTCCCACCGACACCGCCACGCCCCCCGCTCCGGCCGTCCCGACCGCGCCACGGCCCGCGAAGGTCCCGCCGGAGCCCACGAGCGCGCCACAGCCCGAGCCCACCCAGGTGCCCGCTCCACCGCCCGAGCCCACCCAGATGCCCGCTCCCCAGCCCGCGCCCGCGAGCGGTCCGGCTCCCCAGCCCGGTCCCACGAGCGGCCCGGCTCCCCAGCCCGCGCCGACGCCGCGTCCACCGACGCCTCCGCCCG
>JACKET010000023.1 GCA_020632875.1 Alphaproteobacteria bacterium | reverse complement strand
ACGAGCCGGGATCCCGCGGCCGACGCCCGTCACACCGCCCTCTCCCGACCGCCCCGCCAGTCCCGACCGGCACGTCCGCAGCCACAGGCGAGCCGCGAAGCGCGCGAAGTACCAGGCAGATCCCCTAGAACGGGATGTCGTCGTCCTGCCCGCCGTAGTCGCCGCCGCCGCCACCGGAGTAGCCGCCGCCACCGCCACCGCCGCCGCCACCGGAGTAGCCGCCGCCGCCGCCGCCGCCACCGGAGTAGCCGCCGCCGCCACCGCCGCCGCCGCTGTAGCCGCCGCCACCACCGTCACCGCCCTCGCGGGAGCCGAGGAACCGGATCTCGTGGGCGATGACCTCGGTCGACCAGCGGTCGTTGCCATCCTTGTCTTGCCACTTGGAGGTCTGGATGCGGCCTTCGACGTAGATCTGCTTCCCCTTGCGGCAGAACCGGGCGACGTTCTCGGCGGTGCGGCCGAAGCAGACCACACGATGCCATTCGGTGTGGTCGGACCAGTTGCCGTCGCGATCCTTCCGGCGCTCGCTCGTGGCGAGGCGGAGGTTCGCGATCATCGTGCCGTTCTGCGCCGTGCGCGTCTCGGGGTCGGCCCCGAGGTTGCCGACCAGGATCACCTTGTTGACCGTCATCCGTCGCTCCCTTCCTAGGCCGCGCACCATAACCGGAGCACCCCGTCCCGAAAGACCTCGGCGTCCGGATTTCCGGTGCTCTGGCGGAACCGCCCGCCCGGACGGGGGTCTCGATCTTCCCGACGCCCCCGCGCGTGAGCAGCTATGCAATAGACACCGGTTCCCGCGCGTCTTCATCCCACAAGCCGGAGTGCCCATGCCCATCGTCCGAGCCGACATCGAAGCGACGCTGAGCCGCGTCGACGCCGACACGCTGCGGCTGGTGCTCGAGTCCGCGGGGGTCTCGCCGCGCGGCGCCGAGTCGTCCCGCGAGCTCGCCGAGCGCATCGCCGATGCGCTGTGGTGGCACTACACGAGCCCGCTCGGGTACCTCGCCGACCAGACCACCCTCGAAGACATCGTGGCCTACGTGGCCCGCAAGGTGGGCGTGAACGGCGCGGTCGACGCGAATCTCGACGGCTGGGCGCAGCTCGCGCAGCTCACGAAGGCGATGTTCCGCACGCTGCCCGAGAGTGGCGTGTCGCTGCTCGATCTCGACGAGGTCACGCGCTCGAAGATCGAGCCGTCCTGGATGCCGACCGTGGGCTTCGGCGTCGGCTCCGGCACCTCGATCGGCACCGGCATGGCGAGCGGAAAGGTACTCGGCTGGCTGCGGGGCCCGCTCGGGCGGCTCATCCCGCTCATCCCCCCGCTGGCGCCCTACTACAAGCTGCTCGTGGGCGGCCTCGGCGCCGTCCGCCTCGTGGCGTGGCCGCTCGGCGTGGCCTTCGCCGTGCTGTCCGTGAACTCGGCGCTCGGCGCCAACGAGCGCAAGCTCGTCCCGCTCCTGCTCGGCGTCGGTGCGCTGGGTCCCGACCCGGTGCGCGAGGCCGACATCATCACGCTCGACGCGGGTGGCGATCTCCCCGATCCCCAGCCCCTCTGACCGACCCGGGAAGATCCAGAACCGCCGTTCTGAGTTGACCTTTCGGCGGTCGTGCGCAATGAGGGAGGAAGGGAGGCACCGCGAAGTGGGATCGTCGTCAGAAGACCTGAAGGCCATCCTCCGCACCCGCGGAGCCCGGTGGACGCTCGGAATCCTCGCCACGGCGGTCGTCGTCGGGGGCGGCGCGACCTGGTGGGTCATGTCCCACGCGCGCTCGACCCACTGCGACATCGCGAAGCACGAGCCGCTCTCGATGGAGCAGCTCATCGACGTGAAGAAGCGGTTCACGGCGTACAAGCGCGACCCCGATGCCGGCATCACGCTCACCGGTCCCGAGCTGTCGATGCTCCTCGAGGATCGCGCCGACGTGCCCGTGTACGTCGACGTGAAGGGTGAGCACCTGCACGCGCAGATCGCGGTCCCGGCGTCCGACACCCAGTGCTACCCGATCGACTTCGAGGGGTCCCTGGCGGTCGAAGGCGGCGTCGCCTACGTCACGCCCGAGCGCCTCGTGATCGGCGACGTCGACCTCTCGGCGCTCGCCCGCGGCGTCCGGATGGAGCTGCTGCCCGAGAACATGCCCACGGCGAAGGCCGCGCTGTTCCTCGAGCAGAC
The DNA here is from genome assembly GCA_020632875.1 of Alphaproteobacteria bacterium. Classification (GTDB taxonomy): domain Bacteria; phylum Myxococcota_A; class UBA796; order UBA796; genus JACKEQ01. Next base: position 110,003 of record JACKET010000023.1, on the reverse strand, counting down.
GCGCTCCGCGTCGGTCGACGGCGGCGAGATGCAGGTCGAGCTGCACGCCCCCGCGGAGTTCTCGCTGAACCGCCATTGAGCGTGCGTCTCCCGGCTCCCCTCCTCGCGCTCGTGCTCGGCGGCTGCGCCTACACGATCCGCATCGAGAGCATCCCGCAGCCCGCGCTGGTCGAGCTGCCCGACCAGACCCGCGTGACCACCCCAGGCGACGCGACGGTGCGCTGGGCGCCGTTCGACAAGCAGGAGATCCGCGTCACGGCGACGGGGTACCGGCCGCTGACCCTCGACCTGCGCGCGAAGCACGTCCGGTTCGCCCGCTACATCAAGCGCCCGTTCGGCCCCGTCCGCAGCGAGGTGCAGCTGATCCTCGTCCCGACCCACGGCCCCACCGGGACCTGGAGCGAAGCCGACGTTCCCGACTGAAGGCTCCCGGTCGGGGGGAATTCAGTCGAGCACGGCGAGGTCTTTCTCCATGAAGCGCGCGAGCGTCTCGGCACGGGCGCGCAGATCGCCCGCGTCGTCTTCGAAGAGCAGCGCCATGCCGTCGGTCTTGCGCAGCACGATGGCGCTGCAGCGCTTGCCGTCGAGCTCGGACACCTGGAGCTCGACGCGCTCGATGTCGGCGAGCGGCGTCTCGACCCGCTCGCGCTTGCCATCCGCGTAGAACCGCTCGATCACGGCCATGCGGTCGGGCACGGAGAGCTGCGTGTTCGCCTGGTAGCCCCGGTGGCACGGCGTCTCTTCGACCTCGGCCCGCACGACGAGCGGGAACCGTACGACGTCGTCGCCCCGGGACACGACGAGATCGAAGGACCCGGCCTCGATGTCGGGCACGCGCCCTTCGACGAGGCGCTCGCCCTTCACCTGGAAGCCGTCGAGGGGCACGGCCTCGCCGTGCACGTCGAGCGAGACCGCGATCTCGGGCGAGAACCCCGTGCCGACCACCTGGATCTCGGTACCCACCCGGAGCTCGGCCGGCTGCACCGTCTCGACCGAGAGCTCGGGCTCGAACCAGGAACATCCGAGGACGGTCAGCAACCACACCATGGGTCCGGCCTACCACCGGGCCCAGCCCGCTGCAAGGCGATATGGACGGCCCATCCGCGAGGCTTCCCATGGTCGAGACCCGTCCCCACGCCACCCTGCGCCCGCCCCGGGGCCCCGTCGTGCTCTGCATCCTGGATGGGGTCGGCGAAGGGCGCGGCGAAGAGGACGACGCGGTGGCGACGGCCCGCACGCCCACCCTCGACCGCCTGAAGGCGACCCACCCGTGGCGGACGCTCCGGGCCCACGGCACGGCCGTGGGCCTGCCCTCCGACGAGGACATGGGCAACTCCGAGGTCGGGCACAACGCGATGGGCGCGGGCCGTGTGTTCGACCAGGGCGCGAAGCTCGTGAACAACGCGCTGCGCGACGGCACGGCCTTCGAAGGCCCCGTCTGGAAGGCGCTCTGCGCCGGTCGCACGCTGCACCTGCTCGGGCTCTGCAGCGACGGGAACGTCCACAGCCACGTCGATCACGTGCACATCCTGCTCGATCGGGCCGCGAGGGACGGCGTGCAGCGCGTGCGCCTGCACCTGCTGACCGACGGGCGCGACGTCGACGGACGGTCGGCGCTCTCCTGGTTCGAGCCGCTCGAGGCCCGCCTCGCGACCGAGCGGGCCGCCGGCCGCGACTACCGTATCGCCAGCGGCGGGGGCCGAATGCACCTGACGATGGACCGCTACGAAGCCGACTGGGCGATGGTCGAGCGCGGCTGGCGCTGCCACGTGGAGGGCGAGGGGCGCCCGTTCCCCACGGCATCCGAAGCGATCCGCACGCTGTACGCCGAGGATCCCGAGATCGACGACCAGCACCTGCCCGCGTTCGTCGTCACCGTCGAGGGCGCCCCCTGCGGCCGCATCCAAGACGGCGACAGCGTGCTGTTCTTCAACTTCCGCGGCGACCGCGCGCTCGAGATCTCGCGCGCCTTCGAGGACGACGACTTCACGGTGTTCGACCGACACCATCGACCGAACGTCACCTACGCCGGGATGATGCAGTACGACGGCGACCTGCAGGTCCCGAGGCACTACCTCGTCGCTCCGCCCGCCATCGATCGCGTCGTGGGCGAGTACCTCGCCGCGGCGGGCAAGCGGACCTTCGCGTGCTCGGAGACGCAGAAGTACGGGCATGTCACCTACTTCTTCAACGGCAACCGCAGCGGGCGCCTCGACGCCACGCTCGAGGAGTACGTCGAGGTGCCGAGCGACCTCCAGCTCCCCGACACCCGCCCGTGGATGAAGGCGGCCGAGATCACCGATGCCGTGATCGAGGCCATCCGGTCGGGCCGGTTCGACCACGTCCGCCTGAACCTCGCGAACGGCGACATGGTCGGCCACACGGGCGACCTCGAGGCCACCCGGATCGCCGTCGAGGCGGTCGACCTGCAGGTCGCGCGCATCGAGACCGCCGTGCGCAAGGCAGGCGGCGTCCTCCTGGTCACCGCCGACCACGGCAACGCCGACGAGATGTGGCAGCGCAAGGGCACCAAGGTCAGCCGCAACGCGGAGGGCGAGCCCCTCGCGCGCCCCAGCCACACGCTCAACCCCGTGCCGTTCATCGTGGTCGACCCGAGCGGCACCCTCGCGCTCGCCGAGGTCCCCGATGCCGGGCTCGCCAGCGTGGGCACCACGGTGCTCGAGCTGTGCGGGCTCGCCGCGCCCGACGGCTATCTCCCCGGACTCGTGAGGCTCCGATGATCGATCTCCGCTCCGACACCGTCACCCGGCCCACACCGGGCATGCTCGCGGCGATGGCGAGCGCCGAGCTCGGCGACGACGTGCTCGGCGACGACCCCACGGTGAAGGCCCTCGAAGCCCGCGCCGCCGCGCTCGCCGGCAAAGAGGCCGCGATCTTCACGCCCAGCGGCACGATGGCCAACCTGATCGCGATCTGCGTGAGCACGCGCAAGGGCGACGAGGTGCTCCAGGAGGCTGGCGCCCACCCGTTCAACTACGAAGCCGCGGGGGCCGGCGCGGTCGCCGGGGTCCAGATCCGCCCGCTCGCCGCCGACCGCGGCATCCTCGACCCCGCGACGGTCGAGGCCGCGATCCGCGCCGACAACGACCACTTCGCGCCCGCCACCCTGTTGTGCGTCGAAGACACGTCCAACCGCGGCGGGGGCTCGGTGTACCCGCTCGAGCGCCTCGACGCGCTGACGGCCCTCGCGGAGCGCCGCGGCCTCCGCACCCACCTCGACGGGGCGCGCGCCATGAACGCCGTCGTGAAGTCGGGCGTGCCGCTCGAGCGCCGCGCCCGCGGGTTCGACACGGTGTCGTTCTGCTTCAGCAAGGGGCTGGGCGCGCCCGTCGGCTCCGTGCTGTGCGGCTCGGGCGCCGACATGCACCGCGCCCGCCGCGTCCGGAAGATGCTCGGCGGGGGCATGCGCCAGTCCGGCGTGCTCGCCGCTGCGTGCCTGTACGCGCTCGATCACCACGTCGACCGCCTCGCCGACGACCACCGCCGCGCCGACCAGCTCGCCGCCGGCCTGGCCGCGCTCGGCTACGCGACCGACCCGCACGAGACGAACCTGCTGTACGTGCAGATCGCGAATGCCCCCGAAGCGCAGGACCGCCTCGCCGACCGCGGCATCGCGTGCATCGCCGTGGCGCCCGACCGAATCCGGCTCGTCACCCACCTCGACGTCGACGACGCCGGCATCGAAGCCGCGCTGGCCGCGTTCGCGGCCCTCTGAGCACCGAAGCGCCGCCGACCGGGTGGGTCGACGACGCTTCGAGACGCACGCGCGGGACGCGGGCTACTGGCAGGCCACCGCGACGCCGTAGTCGACGCCGACCACCGCGCCTTCGGGCAGCGCGTAGTCGAAGACGACCTCGTTCGTGGCGGGGTTGAAGCTGTAGCCACCACCCTGCTGGACGCCGTCGACCGTGACCACGAGGCTCGCGGGATCGGCGGTCTGGGCGAGCTCGAAGCTGTTGATGCCCTGGAGCGACGCCGCGCCGAGCTGGCCGATCTGCGTCGACCAGTTGCTGCACATGTCGAGGATGACGCCACCGGTCTGGTTGGCGGACTGCGGGTAGCCCGCGGCGCCGAGACCACAGCCCGACTCGTCGACGATGACCGACACCTTCAGGAGGCTCGGGTCGCTGACGTAGTTCAGGAAGTTGTTGTGGTAGTAGGCCCAGGCGTTGGCGGACTGCTCGGGCTCGTCGCTGACGAGGATGACGTGCAGCAGGGCGCCGGGGCGCAGGAAGCCCGAGTTGCACTGGCCCGGCGCGGTCTTCGCCAGCGCGACGTCGACGAGCGTGTAGAGCTGCTCGGACCAGGTGTCGTACCCGGTGGGGTCGTCGCCTTCGGTGACGGCGCTCGCGAACGCGGCCTGGTAGCCCATCGAGGTGGCGGACAGGATGCCGTTGTTGAAGCAGCCGTTCTCGACGTTCGCGACGCCGATCTGCCAGCCCTGGGTGACCGCGTCGATCTGGCTGATGAACGCGTTGAAGTTGGAGCCGAGCAGCGCGGAGTCGTCGTCCATCGAGCAGGACTGGTCGACCGCGAACAGGATGTCGACGGGCGGGTCGGACGGGATGGTGAAGCTCTCGGTGCCCGTCGCGGCGTAGTTGCCCGCGCCCGTCTGGGTGGCGGTGACGAGGCCGCGCGGGTCGTTCGACATCACCTGGAGCTCGCCGTTGAACGCGCCCGCGGACACCGCGGTGAACTCGACGTTCACGCTCGTGAACTGGCCGGGCAGGAGCTCGACCGGGAACACGTTCGGGTCGTCGAGGACGAACTCGCCGTTGCTGATGTGGTCGATCGAGTCGATGACGAGGAGGTCGCCGCCGACGTTCTCGAGGGTCAGGGTGGTCCAGTCGCCGCAGGGGACGAAGTGGGTGCCGAAGTCGTAGGGGTCGGGCGAGATCCGCAGCTCGGGCACGGAGCCGTAGCCGATCAGGTCGACCAGGGACTCGGGCTCGTCGGGGTCGTCGGACCACACGACCGCCTGGCCGACGTTCTCGACGCCGCGGGGCGTGAACACGACCTGGATGTCCTGCGCCGTGCCGGGGTCGAGCAGGAACCCGTCGGGGTTGAGGACCGTGAAGGCATCGGAGAGCTCGACCGTGATGCGGTCGACCGTGAGGGCCGTCTCGCCCACGTTGCGCACGGTGAACGTGCGGGTCTCCTCTTCGTTGCTCATCAGCTGAGCGAACTCGAGGATGGGGGGCGTCACCACGATGTTCGGAGCCGGGGGATCGAGATCCGGCTTCACGCTGCTGATCGTGGTCTCGGAACATCCGCCGAGAAAGAGCGCGCCGAGAATGAACGTCGTCATCGGTCTGGTTCTCCTGCAACCGAATCGTGATTCTGCAAGAATCGATCCAACGGATTCGACCGGCCCAGGCCCGTGTCGAGCCGTTGTGCGACAATGATACCGCACCGCGAGCGACCCAGTGGGATCCACTGTCCACAACGTGTCAAGCGTCGCGCTCTTCGCGCCGGGCGCGCACCACCAGGGTGAGGATCGCGGCGCCGATGAGCGTCATCCCCTCGAGGCCCAGCACGGCGATCCCGATGACCGCGTCGCCGAAGGCCCACAGCACGGGGATCTGCGCGACGAGCAGAACGCCGAGCCCGCTGACGAGCGCGAACCGCGAGGTCGACTGCCAGCCCGCGATCAGCACGGCGCCGCCGTAGGCACCGAGCAGGAGCGACGACTCCCACTCCTGGCCCGAGCCCGCCGTGAAGAACACGGGACGGTGGATCAGGATCGCGACCGACGCGACGAACGCGGCGAACGGCGCGTGCACGGCCAGCACGTCGATCCTCGCGGGCAGCTCGAGACGCTCGACCGCCACGGATCCCGCCGCGACGACGACGGTGTACACGAAGCTCGCGAGGCCGAGGACCAGCCCGGCCTCGGAGCTGTCCAGCTGCGAGAGGAGCGGGCCCATCACGGCGAAGCCCGCGGCCCCCGCGAGCCCGCGCGCGTCGTCGGCCACCGCGGCGGCGCTCGCGACCGCGAAGGCCCCGAGCACGGCGACGAGGCAGAACGGCTCGAACGCGCTGTCGGAGAGCCCGAGCGCGAAGAGCCCGCTGCACAGCACCACGATCCCCGCAGCGCCCGTGCCGTGACCGACCGCCCGGTGCACCACGAAGCGCGCGGCCACGCCACCGAGGCACTGCAGCCCGCCGAGGGCCGCGACCACGATGGACGCCACGACCTCGTCGGTGTCGAACAGCGCGAGCGCCACGACGAAGCTGCTCGTCACGAGCATCATGCCCGCCATGACGAGCCCCATCACCGCGGCCTCGCCGAACAGCGAGCCCGACGGGGACGGGAGATCGACGGCCGTCAGCCGCTCGAGGAGCGCTTCGCGCTGGGCGTCCTCGATGACGCCGTCACGCACCCACTCCCCGGTGAGGCGCTCCCAGTCGGGAGCGCCGGTGCCCGCGCCCGAGCGCGGCTCGTCGCGGGCCGCCATGCTCAGAGCAGGTCGGCGACCGCTTCCTTCTCGGCGAGAAGCGCGTCGATGTTCTCCTGCACCTTCGCCTTCGCGGCGGCGTCGAGCTGGAGGTCGGTGATGACCTCGTAGTCGCCGCCCTCGCACCGGCACGGGAAGCTGAACACGAGGCCCTTCGGCACGCCGTACCAGCCCTCGCTCGGCACCGCCATCGAGACGATGCGACCGTTGCTGCCCTGCCACCAGTCGCGCATGTGGTCGACGGCGGAGCTGGCCGCGGACGCGGCGGAGCTGGCGCCGCGCGCGACGATGATCGCCTTGCCGCGATCGGCGACGGTGTCCTGGAACTCGCCGTTCAGCCAGGCCTCGTCGAAGTTGCCGCGAACGGCCTCGCCCTTCACTGTGGCCCAGCTCACGTCGGGGTACATCGTGGGGCCGTGGTTGCCCCAGATCACGACGTTGTCGACCTGGGCGACCGGCACGCCGGCCTTGTCGCTGAGCTGGCCGTGGGCGCGGTTCTGGTCGAGGCGCGTCATGGCGGTGAACTGGCGGGCGGGCACGCCCTTCGCGTTCGCCATGGCGATGAGCGCGTTGGTGTTGCAGGGGTTGCCGACCGTGATGACCTTGACGGTCTTCTTGGCGACGGCGGCGATGGCGTTGCCCTGACCCGTGAAGATCGGGCCGTTCGCGCGGACGAGGTCGCCGCGGGACATGTCGGCGGTGCGGGGGCGCGAGCCGACGAGGAAGATGGCGTCGCAGTCCTTGAACGCCACGTTCGCGTCGTCGCTGCCGATGATGTCGTGGACGAGCGGGAACGCGCTGTCGACGAGCTCCATGATCACGCCCTTCAGCCGGTCCATCGCGGGGGTGATCTCGAGGAGCTGGAGGATGACGGGCTGGTCGGCGCCGAAGCAGTCGCCCGAAGCGAGCCGCCAGAGGAGGGAGTAGCCGATGTTGCCGGCGGCGCCGGTGACGGCGACGCGGATGGGTGCGTTCATGGGTGGGCTCCTTGGAGTGGCGGTCGGCGTAACGCGACGGACAGCCCCCGTCACCGCGCTCCGCCGAGGGCCCGGATCCGCTCGTCGACACGGGCCTCTCCGCTGCGATCGCCGAGCTGGCGCCAGACCCCGCGCGCGAGCCGCCAGGCGTTCGCGGCGCGGTCGCGGAGCCGGGCCTTCCTCGCGAGATCGCCGGCGTGCTCGAGGCAGCGCGCCACCCCGGCCGGAACGCCGGCACCGAGCGTCCGGGCGACCGCGCGGAGGGCGAGGTCGAACCGCGGCCAGTCGCGCGCTGCGGCACACGCCACGAGCCCCACCGCCTCGGCCACGGCGTGCTGGTCGGGGGTGAGCGACTCGGAGCCCAGCGCGAGCCCGGCCTCGCGGCCCGCTTCGCCGAACGCGCCGCGGTCGACCAGGACCAGCGCCAGGCGGCAGCGCAGCGGCGCCGCGAGGATCGGGTCGATCGCGTCGTGCAGCGCGACGGCTCGCCCCAGGCGCCGCTCCTCCGACCCGCTGTTGGCGAGCACGGCGAGCAGCACGCCGCGCAGGCGCAGGTCGGGCAGCGCCTCGAGCTGGGCGTCGGTCGCGAGGCCCTCGCACACCGCGCGGATGGCCTTCGCCGACGCATCGTGCTCGCGGCGGAGCGCCTCGCACGCGGCCTCAGGGCGCCCGTCGAGCAACCGGATCTCGGCGAGGGCCAGCGCGGCGTCGGTGTCGGTGTGCTCGGCGAGCACGAGCTCGGCGCGGGCGACCTCGCCGAGAGCCGCGAGGACCCGGGCGTGCAGCACCGACAGCCGCGCGTGCAGCGCCGCGGGGCCGCGCACCGCGAGGTCGACGAGCAGGGGGCCCGACTGCTCGTAGGCCGCGCGGCTCCGACCCGCGGCCCACAGCGCCGCCACCCGGAGCACGGCGACCTCGGCGCGCCGCCCGTCCGCCTCGGGGAGCCGCGCGTCGAGGCGGTCGACCAGGCCGAGCGCCTTGTCGATCTCGTACCGCGAGAGAGCCCGCTCGGCGGCGGCGAGCCACACGTCGAGCGCTTCGGCGCGCATCCCGGCGGCTTCGTAGTGGTGGCCGAGCCGCGCGGTCGGCACGCCGCGGGAGACCAGCCACCCGGCCACCGCGCGATGGTGCCCCTCGAGACGCCCGGCCCGCGCGGCCCGCGCGAGCAGGCTCTCGCGGAACATCCCGCCCTCGAGCTCCAGGGTCGTCGCGAACGTCGCGCGGCCGTCGGACAGCAGCCGATCGACGAGCGTCTCGGCCTCGGCGCGGTCCGCGCCGAGCGCCACCCAGTCGTCCGGCGCCAGCGGGATGCCCGCGACCGCGAAGCGCTCCAGCGCGATGCCCGCAGAGGGCGGGAGCCCCGCCAGCAGCCCCTCGACCCGCGCATCGCGCGCGCCGGCCAGGTCGGTCGATTCGATCGGGCCGTCCAGGCGGTAGCCGTGCGGTGTGAGCGCCAGGCGTCCCCGCTCCGACCACTCGGTGAGCAGGGCCAGCGCGTGCTCCGGGCTCCCCGCGGCGCGACCGCAGAGCTCCTGCAGCAGCTCGCGCTCGATCGGGAGGTGCCGGCGCACCAGCTCGGCGAGATCACGCGTGGGCATCGGGCCCATCGACACCACGGCATCCGCGATCTCGGCCCACGGCCCCGCCGGACCGGTGTGGGTCGCCACGACGAGCAGCGGACCGCGGTACCGCCCCACGAGGCGCGCGGCGAGCTCCAGCGCGTCGCGCCGGGTGTGGACGTCCTCGAGCCACACGAGCAGCGGGCGCACCTCCGCCATCCGCGCCATCGCCTCGAGGAACGTGCCGTACGAGGCCGCCGAGGTGTCCTCCGTGCCGAGGCACTCGGCGAGCGCCCCGAGCCACGCGGGGTCGGCCTCGAACAGGTCCTCCAGCCGCTCGAGCAGCTCGGGCCCCCGCAGCTGTCGCGCGCGGAGCGCCCGGGCGAGCATCCGCTGGAGCGCGACGGGCGCCGTCTCCTCGGCGTGCAGCACGGCCTTCGCGGTGCGGGTCACGCCGAGCTCGGCGCTCCGCTGCGCGAGCCACTCGGCCAGCCGGCTCTTGCCCACGCCCGACGGGCCCTCGAGCACGACGAGCCGCGGCTGGCCCGTCTCCATCGCCGCGTACAGCTCGCGCCACAGCACGTCGCGGTGGTTCTCGCGCCCGACGAGCTCGACCTGGCGAAGGCCGATGAGCCCGCGTCCGGCGCCCACGAGCCGCGGCGGCGGAGCCGGGACCTTGCGCTGGCGCCACGTCTTCGGGACCGGAGGGCGCTCCGGCCCCACCGGCAGCGAGCCGCCAGGCCCGCTCACCGACGCGGCCCGCAGCGACACCGTGACGATGTCGGTCGACGAGCGCGGCGTGTCGGTCTCGAACACGAGGCGCTCCGTGGTCTCGTCCGCCACGATCGGGAGCTTCTCGAGCGCCCACGCCGCATCGGCCGCGTAGGCGTAACGATCGACCGGTGCCTTCTCCACGAGCCGGCGCAGCCAGGTCTCGAAGCCCATCGGCATCGGATGGACGGGGGCGAACGGCGGAGGCAGCTCGAGGAGCTGCGCGCGCATCAGCGCCGGCCCCGAGCGCCCGGCGAACGGGAGCCGCCCCGTCGCGAGCTTCCACCCCATGCAGCCGAGGCCGTAGAGGTCGGTCCACGGGCCGTAGTCCCGCCAGCTCGCGGTCAGCTGCTCGGGCGCCATGTAGTGGAGCGTGCCCGCGACCACGGCGAGGCTGCCGGTGCGCACGTGCCAGTCGACCACCGTCGCGATGCCGAAGTCCGAGAGCTTCAGGCCCGGTCGGCTGTCGCGCTCGGAGCAGAGCAGCACGTTGCCCGGCTTGAGGTCGCGGTGCACGAGGCCGCGCGCATGGGCGTGCGCGAGGGCATCGAGGATGCCGAGCAGCACGGAGCGCAGGTCGGGCCAGGGCAGCGTGCCGAGCGACGACAGCGTGCCGCCGCTCGCGTGCTCCATCGCGAGCCAGGGGCTGCCGGCCGGCAGGTCGGGGACGCCGTCGGGCACGGTGCCCGTGTCGAGGATGCGGATGACGCCCGGGTGGTCGAGGCGCGCGACGGCGCGGGCCTCGCGGCGCAGCGCGCGCATGGGCCCGTCGGCGTGGCTCGCTTCGCCCGTGAGGACCTTGATCGCCACGCGGGTGCGCGTCTCGGGATGGATCGCCCGCCACACGGCCGCCATCCCGCCCTGCCCGATCGGTGCGACGAGCTCGAACGGCCCGAGGTGTGCGCCCACCATCCCCTCACTGCCGGAATCGTACAGCACGGCCTCCAGATTTCCGCCCGACGCCGCGAGCCGTGGGCATGTTGCGGCTCCCGGGAGGGTCGGAGCGATGTTCGACTGGTTGTGGCCGATGGTGTGTGGAGGGTGCGGGGAGCCGTGTGCGCGGGGATGGTGCGCCGACTGCGCGCCGGGGACGCTGCTCGTGCCGCCCGTGTACAGCTTCGGCGTCGAGCGGGCGTTCGCGGTCGAGCGCTACGACCGTCCCGTGGGCGAGGCCCTGGCGCGGGCCAAGGTGAACGGCGACCGGGCGCTGGCGGTGCGGCTGGCCGACCTGTTCGCCGACCACATGGCCCCCGCGCTCGCCGGCGCGGCCCCGACGGCCCTCGTCCCCGCGCCGAGCACCGTGCGCACGCGGGGCACACGGGGGTTCTCGGTGGCCGCCCTGCTCGCGCGGGCCCTGTCGCGGCGCATGGGCGTGCCCGTCGTGCACGCGCTGGTCTCCGGGGCCCCCGGCAAGATGGCGACGCTCCGCCGCGAGGCCCGGCAGAACGCGCTGCGCGGCCGGATCCGCAGCGTGCGCGACCTGCCCGGGCGCGTCGTCCTGGTCGACGACGTGCTCACGACGGGGGCCACGGCAGAGGCCTGTGCCGTCGAGCTCCTCGGCGGGCTCTCGAGCGAGGTCGTGCTCGCCACCCTGTGCGCCGTGCCGCGCATCTACCGCGACATGTCTCGGCGGAGTGATGGCCGTTCATGATTCATGACAACGTCCGAAGAACGGAACACGGCGCCGCGCGTACCTATGGGCGAGAGCACGGATCACCCGGCCTCAGCCACCCGGGCACGGCGGTTGCATTGCATCGGGTCGGGCACTGGAGGACGCCATGACTGAGCAGACCCTCACCACCGAGACCTCTCTCGGCGAGCTCATCCTCGCGCTGTACGAGGAGTACATGACCATCTACGCCGACGAAGACCTCGCGAGCGTAGCGGTCGCCGCGACGCTCAACGAGCTCTTCGCGGAGACCGCGGCACCCACGGAATCGGTCGAGGCGGCTTGATCCGCTTCGGCCCTTGTTGATCGGCGGGGATCGGCGGGGTACGATCGGGGTCCCTCCCCGCCCCCCTCCCCCGCCATGGCACTCCCCGTCTCCCCCCCTCCGCGCAGCGACGACGTCGCGCACCACGGTTGGTCAGGTATCACCGTGAGAATCGCCTGGACGCTGTTGTCCGGCGGTGTGAAGATCCGGCGCGAGGTCCTCGACGCCGCCCGCAAGCACGTGCTGTACCACGTGCCTCCGGGAACCCCGTTGCCCCACGCCGAAGACCGGGCCGCGTACCTCACGCGCCAGTTCATCGCCCAGGCGCGCGGCAGGACCGTCGAAGACCCCTGGCCCGGCGACGCGGCGATGCCGCTCACCGAGCGCTGGGCCCGCGCCATCGAAGCCATCCGCGACCGGCTCACGGATTCCGTGTTCCGGATGCACTACGGCGACCAGCGCCCGCTCGAGTACGTCGAGCGCAAGCTCGGCATCGACCGCATCGCCGTCGACGCCGCGCGCGGCGGGCTCCGCGAGGTGCTGCGCCGCGCAGCGCGTGCCGACGGGCTGCCGCTCGACTCGTGGCCGAACGACCGCCTCGACCGGGTGCTCGCCCGCCTGGCGTCTTTCGCGCCCGACCACTGCCCGCCGATGTACGACGTGGTGAACGGCGCGCACCACACGCACGTCCGCACGTGCCCGCGGTGCAACCGGATGGTCCGGCTGGTGAATGCCGGCGCGCTCGAGGTGGCCGACCTGCAGCCGCCCACCCTGCGCGCACGGCCGCGGGAGACCGCACGGGTGCTCGCGCTGCACTTCCACCCCGACGGTCGGATGCACCGCGCGCGCGTGCAGGAGGCCCTGAAGGGCGCCACGCACCCGGTGGGCGAAGACCTGCTGCTGGTCGACGCGACCGACACCGACGCCGTGGCCGGGGTGCTGAACCTGGCCGCCGAGGTCGGGATGCCCGAGCGCCACCACCTCCGCGGCGCCCTGCTGGAAGGGCCCGGCGAGTGGACGCGCTTCGGTCCGCTCGGCCCGCTCGCCGCGAATGCCCGCCTCGAGGTCAAGAGCCGCAGCTGGGGCCGTGTCGACGGCCTCGGCGCGCTGCCCGAGGTGCTCCCGGCCCCTCCGCCCGCCCACCAGGCGTGGATGCTCGTCTCGATGCTCGCCGCCGCCGCGGGCCTCGCGCTGTGGTTCGCGGCGACCACCGCCAGCCCGCCGATCCCGGGTCCCGAAGTCGAATTCGTCCGCGGGTCGTCTGGAACCTGGGCACACTTCGATGTGGAGGAATCGCGCACCGTGCACCTGATCGGGCTGGCCTCCGGCGCTCCGGAGCCCGTTCTCCTGTCGAAGAACGCCGCCGACAAGGCCGGGCTCGCGGTCGGTGACGGCAGCTACCGGGCCCTCGTCCCGGGCGACCAGGCGCTCCTCATCGCGGCCGACGACACGCTCGATCTGGCCCCTCTCCTCTCCGCCGCGGGCCAGTCCCGCGCCCCCCTCGCCACCCTGTCCGCAGAGGTCCGGCGAATCCAACCCACCGCTGACGTGTTCCTCTTCCCGAGGTGATGCGGATGCTCCTCTCCCCCACTCCATCCCCCCGGGAGGCCCGATGAACGACCTCCGCCCCGGTTCCCGCTTCGACCTCCACCTGCACAGCACCAGCAGCGACGGTCGGTTCTCCCCCGAAGAGGTGCTCGAACGCTGCGCCCGCGCCGGTCTCGACGTGATCGCGCTGACCGACCACGACTTCGCGTCGACCCTCGAGGTCGGCCCGCAGCTCGTCGCCGGCCGCCGCCTGCACGTCGTCGCGGGCGCGGAGGTCTCCGGCGTCCACGACGGCACCGAGTACCACCTGCTCGTGTACTTCCCGGGCGCCATCCCCGACGGGTTCCGCGACTTCTGCCGGCGCCAGTGCCAGGAGCGCGCCGTCCGCTACGAACGCGCGCTCTCTGCCCTCGACCTCGCCGGGCCCGCGGTGGATGCCGGGGCGCGCAACGGCGACCGCGCGCTCACCCGCCTGCACCTCGCGCACGCGCTGGTCGACGCCGGCGTGGTGCGCGACCGCTCCCAGGCCTTCGCCGAATACCTCGGCGACAGCCACGGCACCGTGCCGCGCCTGTCCCTCGCGTTCACCGAGGCCATCCGGATCGCCCGCGACTGCGGGGGCTTCACGAGCTGGGCCCACCCGCCGCGCGGCGCCGTCGAAGCGCACATCGACACGTTCGTGGCGGCCGGCCTGCAGGGGCTCGAGGGCGTGCGTCCGCTGCTCACTTCGGCGGACCGGCGCTTCTACCGCACCGTCGCGCGCCGGCACGGGCTGTACCTCACCGGCGGCTCGGACTGGCACGGCTGGCGCGACGACGACCCGGGCCTCTTCCGCGTGCACGCGGTCGAGATCCGGGACTTCGTCGACGCCCTGCTCGCCGCCTGATCCCGTCGGCCCCGCGATCGTGTGGGGCCGGCCGGACCGGCTGCTCAGCCGAGGATCTTCTGCAGGGAGAGCGCGAGGCCGACGTTGCTGACCTTGAGCTTGCCCATGGTGAACAGCATCATGCCCTGCGCCGGGTTGTCGAGCAGCGTGCCGAAGTCGTCGGCGTTCGCCGTGACCGTGCAGCCGGGCTCGTCGACCGCGCCTTCCTTCACCGTGCCGGAGCCGTCGGTGAGGTCGACCGTCCACTGGCCCGCGCCATCGATGTCGAACACGTAGATCGCGTTGATGTCGGACGCGAGATCCGGGTGATCCTTGAGCTTGTTCGGCAGGTAGTTGGCAAAGAAGTCGTTCACGTCCGCCATGCGGGCCTCCAGGAGGGCGGGGAGCGGCGGGCGGGCCCGTCGATCCCGGTCACTTGTTGGGCTGGGCACGATAGCCGCGGCGGTCGGCGCTAGTCCAGTCCCGGGACGAAGACGCGACAGATCCGCTCGGGGTGCACGACGCCCTGGTGACGCAGCCACCCGTCCGCGGCCGCCAGGGCGCGCTCGTCGCCCTTCAGGATCGCGACGGCCCGACGCGCGGCGGTGGTCGCGAGGCCGAGGTCCGCGCGATCGAAGGCCAGCGCCGCGGCCTCGAGGTGCCCCACGGCGTCGGCCCCCTCGCTGCGGACGGCGGACGCTGCGCCCCGCGCGAGGTGGGCGTACGGACCCCCGAGCCGGTGGGCGCGCTTGTCGAGACGCCTCGCGCGCGCCTCGGCCTCGTCGAGTCGCCCGGTGTCCCCGGCCGCTGCGCAGGCCACCGCGACCCGGGCGCGCAGCGCGTCGACGTGCATCTCGGAGACCGCGTTGCCACCGAGCCGCGGGACCAGCTCCAGCAGCCGGTCCGTCACGTCCCACGCGGCCTGCGGACGCCCGACGTACAACAGGCGCATGGCCTCCGCGCGGTACGCGAACAGCCGCTGGAACGGCCAGCGCCCGCCGCTCCAGCTCTCGAGGATGTCGAGGACGTGGCTCTGCACCTCGTCGGGCCGGTCGCGCGCGAGATCGACGAGCGCCATGACGTCGCCGTGCAGGCAGCGCACGAGGAGGTCGTTCCCGCGGTCCTGCCCGTCGGCCAGGTAGCTGTCGCGCATCCGCTCGGCGCTCTCGAGCTGCCCGGCGTACACGAGGCACCGCACCCGGAACACGCGCGCCACGGTGAGCTCGAACGGCGCGGAGACGTGCGCGAGGTGGCGCTCGGCGCCGGAGAGCACGCGCAGCCCGGCGCGGTACGTGCCGTCGAGGTAGGCCGAGAGGCCCTCGCAGGTCGCGAGGAGCCCGAGCGCATAGGGACTGTGGAGCTTCGCCACGTCGTCGCGGAGGACGCCGAGCTCCTTGCGCCAGGCCTCCCAGTCGCTCGACGTGGCCGCGCGCATCGCGAGGCCCAGGCAGCGCGACCGCGCCAGGCGGAACGGATCGCCGATGCGCCGGGCGTCGGTGAGTGCGCGGAAGTGGTAGTAGGCCGCGCGGCGCGGATCGAGCAGCTGGAGGCTGATGGCGACCGCGAAGCACGCGTCGATCCGCTCGGCGATCAGCGGATCGGGCCCAGCCTTGCGGCGCTCTCCGAACACCGAGGCCACGTTGGACCACAGCCGCGCCGCGGTCGTGCGCACCGCGCTCGGCTCGTCGGCGACGGCGGGCAGGCCGAGCGCGCCGAGCACCTCGTCGAACCAGCCGAGCCCGCGGTCGACGTGGCCCGTGTACAGCGCCTGTTCGGCGGCCCGTCGGAGCCACGCGATGCGGACGAGGCCTTCGGAGGAGCGCGCGAGATCGTGGAACGCGTCGGCGGCCTCGAGCCCGCGGCCCGCGAGCGCCAGGGCCTCGGCGAGGGCGCGCTGGGCGATGCTGCGGTCGGGCTCGCCGACGAACGCGAGGGCCGTGCGGTACAGCGCGACGGCCTTGTCGTACGCCAGCGACGCCAGCGCCTGCTCGGCCGCGGCCATCGCCAGCGGGCCGACACGCCCCTGCTCGCCGGCGGCCAGGTAGTGCTCCACCAGGGTCTCGGGCTCGCCCCAGCCGCGCTCGCGCAGCGCGTCCGCGACGGCGAGGTGCATGCGCGCGCGGGCCTCGGGCAGCTCGCGCTCGAGGATGCCGCGGCCGAGCCGCGCGTGGAGGAGCTCGACCAGCGCGATGGGCCCGAGCCGCGCGCTCCGCAGGAGCCGATCGTCCACGAGCCGCGCGACGGCCGGCTCCACGTCGTCGACCCCGAGGGCCCGCGCGAGGACGCCGGTGGGCACGGGACGCCCGCACACCGCCGCCGCGAACAGCACCCGCTGGGTCTCGCGGGGCAGGCGGTCGACCTTGCGCCGCAGCAGGTCGTCGAAGCCGACCGACCCGAGCTCGAAGGGCTCCTCGAGCCACGCCGAGGCGAGCTCCATCGCGAGCGCCGGGTGCCCGCGCGACTCCCGAACGACCCAGTCGACCGCATCGTGCGCGGCGTCGCCGGCCCCGTCGAGCAGGGCGCGGGCCATCGTGCGCACCGCCTCGTCCCCGAGCGCGCCGAGCTCCACGCCACGCGCTTCGATGCGTACCCACCGCTTGTCCTGCGCCATGGCGGCCAGCAGGGGCCCGTCCGGACGCCCCGTGAGCACGACGAGCAGCCGGCTGCGCCCCAGCTCCGCTGCCCAGCGCAGGAGCATCCGCGCGCTGCCCACGTCGCCCCACTGCACGTCGTCGAGGAACAGGACGACCGGCCGCTCCCGCGCCAGCGCCCGCAGCAGCGCGGCGCCCGACTGCACCGCGGCCCGGCGGAGCTCCTCGCCCTCCAGCTCGTCGAAGTCGGTGTCCTCGGGGTCGAAGACCTCCGCGAGCACCGGGAAGAGCTGCACGAGCGGCCCGAGCCCTCCGGGGTCGACGGCGGCGACGGCCTCCACGGGCAGGCGCGCGAGCTGGCGGCGCAGGCTGTCCATCAGCGCGTCGACGGCCTTGAACGGCACGGCCTCGCGCTCGTGGCAGCGGCCACGGAGGATCCAGGGGTCCTCGAACCGCTTCAGCCCGCCGAGGAACTGCCGCACGAGCGCGGTCTTCCCGATGCCGGGCGGACCGGTGACGGCGAGCAGCGTGGCGCGGCCGTTCCGCGCGCGGGTCCACGCGTCCTCGAGCTCCTGGCGCTCGGCGTCGCGGCCCACGAGCGTGGTCGCGGCGCGTAGCGGACCCACGTCGGGCGCGCCGAGCCGCCGCAGCGCCTCGCGGGCCGTGGGCCGTGCGTCCGGGGCGCGCTGGAGCAGGTCGGTCGCCAGATCCTCGAGGTCCGGCGGCAGGCCGTGCACCAGGGCCCCGGGCGGCGGTGCGTCGCGGACCTGCTTCGCGGAGAGCATCTCGACCATGCCGCCCTCGAACGGCAGCCGGCCGGTGAGGGCCTGGAACAGCATCACGCCCACGCTGTACAGGTCGCCCGCGGGGGACGGCGCCTCGCCGAGGGCCTGCTCGGGGGCCATGTACGCGGCCGTCCCGACGACCCGGTCGACGCGCGACAGCTCGCTCACGGCGCGGTCGACGTCGTACACGAGGCCGAAGTCCAGCAGCACGACGCGGCCCTCGGGCGTCACGACGACGTTGCCGGGCTTCACGTCGCGGTGGAGCTTGCCGTGGCTGTGCAGCGCGTCGAGCCCGCGCAGCAGCTGGACGATGGCGTCGCGGACGCGATCTGGATCGGGCGGAGGGCCCGCCGGGCCGGCCTCCACGACGGCCCCCACCTCTTCGAGGGCGACGGGCAGCCCGTCCTGCGAGAGGAAGGTCGTGGAGTCGGACGGGAGCGGCGCTTCGGGGCCGCGCACCCAGTGGGTCCAGGTGGAGCCACGCACGAGCTCCATGACGATGAACCACGTGTCGCCCTCGGCCACGAGCTCGTGCAGCGCGGCGAGGTTCTCGTGCCGGATGTCGGCGAGCGCGCGGAACTCGGACTTGAAGCGGTACACCGAGCGCGGCGAGAGCGAGACCAGCGTCTTGAGCGCCACCTCGCACTTGCGCTCGGCATCCCACGCCTCGAACACCCGCCCAGCGGCGCCGACGCCGAGCTCGCGGCGGACGACGTAGCGGCGGGTGCCCTGGAAGTGCATGGGGCCGAGCCTACCCCGCCGGGGTCAGAGGCAGACGGACCGGCCGGTGGCGCCGAGGTCGGCGAACGCCTGCTGGAGGCGCGCGACCATGCCGTCTTCGCCGAGCCGCAGCCACTTCCGCGGGTCGTAGTCCTTCTTGTACGGCTTCCCGGTGTCGGGATCGAGCTGGTACTGGAAGGCGCGCGGATTGCCGAGCACGTACTTGCCGATGGGCTCGGCGAACGCGAACTGCGTGTCGGTGTCGATGTTCATCTTGAACACGCCGTAGCCCACGGCCTCTTCGATCTTGGCCGGGTCGGAGCCCGAGCCCCCGTGGAACACGAGGTGCAGCGGGTTCTCGGCGAGGCCGTGCGTCTGCTGCACGAGGGCCTGGCTGTTCTTCAGGATCTCGGGGCGGAGCTTCACGTTGCCCGGCTTGTACACGCCGTGGACGTTGCCGAAGGACGCCGCCACGCTGAAGTGCCCGATGGGCGCGAGCACGTCGTAGGCCTGGAGCACGTCGGCGGGCTGCGTGTAGAGGTGCGAGTTGTCGGCGCCCTCTTCGACCTCGTGGCCCACGCCGTCTTCTTCGCCGCCCGTCACGCCGAGCTCGATCTCGAGGCTCATGTCGATCTTCGCCATCCGGCGGAGCATCGCGGCCGACAGCTCGATGTTCTCGGCGAGCGAGAGCTCGGACAGGTCGAGCATGTGCGAGCTGAACAGCGGCTGACCGGTCTTCGCGTGGTGCGCCTCGCTGTGGCCCACGAGGGCCTCGACCCACGGGATGAGGCTCTTGTCGGCGTGGTCGGTGTGCAGTGCCACGCAGACGCCGTACGCCTGGGCGAGCAGGTGAACGTGGTGGGCGCACGAGACCGCGCCGAGCACCTTGGCCTGGAAGCTGTCGGGGTAGCCCTTGCCCGCGTAGAACTGGGCGCCGCCGTTCGAGAGCTGGATGATCACGTCCGACTTCGCCTTCGCGGCGGCCTCGAGCACCGCGTTCACGCTGTCGGTGCCGACCACGTTCACGGCGGGGAGCGCGTAGCCGCCGGCCTTGGCGGCCTCGATGACGGCCTGGTAGGCCTTTCCTGTGACAACACCGGGTCGAACGTCGGACATGCTTGCCTCCTGGCCGCACCGAGTACCTGGGAACCCCGGCCCGTGCAACGACGACGCCGGGCCCGCGTTCGGCTAAGCTTCGGCCGTGCGTCGCGCCCTCCCCGCCCTCCTCCTCCTGATCGCCCTCCCCCTGTCGCCCGGCTGCTTCTACAAGGTCGGCAGCGGCCTGATGGCGGGCGTGCTCGACGAGGCCGGGGGCAAGGGGAAGTCCGAGGGCGTAGACCCGGTCCTCGAGGGCATCGTCGAGAAGGCCCTGCTCGCCGAGCTCGGCCACCAGCTGGGCCAGGGGCTCCAGTCCGGCGTCACCGAGATCACGCCCGAGCAGCAGGCGGGCCTCGAGTCCACGGTCGACGGGCTGATCACGGTCGCCACGATGCGTGCGGGCAAGGGCCTCCGCCAGGACGTGTCCCCCGAGCTGCGGGCCATGATCCAGCGCGACATCGTCGAGGCCTTCGCTGAGGGCATCCGCGGCGAGCTCGGGTCGAGCCTCGAAGAGACCGTCGATCGGCTCGTGACCCGCGCGGTGCTGTCGCTCCGCCAGAACCTCGAGCAGGACGAGCTGAAGTGGGCGACGGCCGACCTGCTCCGCGACTCGATCTACCTCGCGATGCGCGAGGGCTCGGCGACCCCGGCGGTCGGCGAGACGCTCGAGACCACGCTGCGCGACAACGTGCTCGACCCGTTCAGCACGAACGTCGAGGGTCTCGCGGACGTCATCGCCGGCAAGGTCGACGAGCAGGCGCGGCGCACGGAGCAGGTGCTCTCCGGCATCATCTCCGCGCTCGTCGTGGTGCTCGGCGTGTTCGTGCTGATGTACCTGGTGCGCGGCCGCCAGCTCCAGCGCGAGCAGGCCAACCGCAGCCAGAAGGAAGTCGACCTACGCAGCCTCAATGCCGCGCTCGCACAGCTCGACGAGCACACGCGCGCCGAGGTCGAGCACAAGCTGAACGAGGTCCGCGGGCTCGTGTCCGGCAATGCGGCGCCCGATGATACGGACCGTTCGGAGGACTACCTGAGATGATCGCGCTCCTCGCCACCGCGCTCGCGTCCGGCTGCGAGCAGACCACCCTCGGCGAGCTCGCCGCCACGCCCGGCCCCGCCGTGTTCGTGCTGGGCGAGCGCATGGGCACGCAGCCCGACCTGGCCCGCGCCGCGAGGCTCGTCTCGAAGCTGCGCGGCACCGGGGCGCCCGTGACCGTGGCGCTGCAGGCCCTGCCTCCCGACCGCCAGCCCGTGCTCGACCGCTACGCGAAGGGCGAGCTGCAGAGCGTCGACCTGCCCGGCCTGCTCGACTGGGGCGCCGCGAACGGCTTCCCCTACGGCGCGTACGAGCAGCTCGTCACCGGCGCGGCCTGGGGTGGCGAGGTGATCGCCATCGGCGCGCCCGTCGAAGCGCGTCCCGCCGATACGCCCGTGCCGATTCCGCCCGGCTACATCGCCATCCTCCAGGATGGGATGGCCGGCCACCCGATGCCCGTCCCGCTCGAGAGCGCGTTCGTGCAGACCGTGACCTGGCTCGACTTCCGGCTCGCGCGCTCGGCGATCGAGGGCTGGAAGGGCGAGGGGTACCTCGTCATCGTGGCCGACCGCACGCACGTCGAAGGCGGCAAGGGCATCGGCTGGCAGGCGCAGCGGCTCACCGAAGCCCCCGTGAAGTCGGTGCTCCTCGGGGGTCCGGGGTCCTGCTACGACAAGGACCTGTACCTCTGAGCGCCCTGCCCGCGGACGTCCGCGTGCTGGTGCGCGGATGGCTGCACGGCAACGTGGTCGCGCTCGCGGGAGACGCGCCCGCCGTGGTGGACAGCGGCTACGCCACGGGGGCCGACGCGCTGCTCGGGTTCGCGGGCCGCTGCGAGGTGCTGGCGTTGACCCACGCGCACAGCGACCACGCCGGCGGAGCGGCCGCGCTCGTCGGGCGTTTCGGCTGCCCGGTGCTCGCACACCGCGACGTCGCGGGGCTCGTCGAGCGCTGGGACCCGCGGGAGCTCTGGCTGGAGGGCACGGGGCAGGAGCTGCCGCGGTTCCGGGTGGACCGCGTCCTCGGCGACCGGGTGGAGCTGGCCGGCGAGGCCTGGCACGTCGTGGAGACGCCCGGACACGCCGTGGGCGGCGTGAGCTTCTTCCGGGAGCGCGACGGCGTGCTGATCACGGGGGACGCGCTGTGGGAGGACGGGTTCGGGCTGCTGAACCCCTGGTACGACCCACCCGGCGTGCTCGAGCGGACCGCGTTGGCCCTCGACGCGCTCGCGGAGCTGACTCCCTCCGTCGTGATCCCGGGCCACGGCGAGCCCTTCACGGACTTCGCGGGTGCGCTCTCCCGGGCGCGCGGTCGGCTCGCCCACCTCGCCGCGGGGCATCCGGCCGGGAGCGCCGAGGCCGAAGCGGCGCTGTACGGCGCGCGGAACCGGGCCCTGGTGCTCCGGAACCTGCTCGGGTTCTGGCGGCTCCTGCACCCCGACGCGACCGATGCGGAGGTCGCTGCGCAACGGGCCGTGGGCGAGGCCACGCTCGCTGGGTCAGGGGTCCTGCACGAAGAGCGGTGAGGTCGGCGCATCCCGCCAGCCCCCCCGCCGACATCGAACACCACCGCATGTCACCAGAGGTCACCGCATCGACGGTCTCGCGGCGCCGCGCGTCTGCCTCACCAACCACGGAGGCCGACATGTCCATCAAGCTCCTGACCGCCGGTGCCGCGCTCCTCGTCGCCACGCCCGCCCTCGCCCGCCCGATCTCCACGCTCGTCGTCGAGAACCGCTGGGAGGCGCCCGTGACCGTCGCGGTCGACGGCCAGTACGTCGGCCAGCTCGGCGGGTTCGGGCAGGACGCGTTCGCCGTCCGCTCCGGCTTCCACACGGTGACCGTCAGCGCCCAGAACGGGACGCTGCTCGAGACGAACAGCGAGTGGTTCCGGCCGCACTGCCACGAGCTCGTGGTGGTCGAGACCCCGATGACGCGGATGTCCGTGACGAACACGGGCTCCTCGCCCCTCTACGTCGCCGGGCCGCGCGCGGGCCTGTGGGTGGCACCGGGACAGACGCACACCGCGATGGTCCCCGCCGGGAAGCTCACGCTGACCGCGAGCATCTCGGGTCCGCGCGGCGAGCTGCGCCAGGTCGACGCGCAGACCGTGTGGGCCGAGCCCGGACGCTCGAATCGCACCGCCTTCTCGTTCCACGCGGCCCCGACGCGCCTCGTCGTGCAGAACCTCGACCCGTGGTCGGTGCGCCTGTTCGTGGACGGCCGCGCGTTCGGGATGCTCGCCCCCGGCGCGACGATGGCGCTCGACGTGATGCCCGGCGTCCACGACATCGACGCCATCGGGCGGAACGGCCAGGTCGTGGCGGACACGCACGTCCGCGTGGCGGAGGGGCGCGACACGCGCGTCGATCTGCAGGCGCGGCGTCCCCCGCCGCCCCGCCCCGCGACCTACGCGTCGGCGGGCCACCCGCACGCCCACCACCGCTGAGGTCCGGCGCGGCGGCCCGGAGTGCCACGGTTTGCTGCGTCGGCCCTCCGGGCCGGCCCCATTAGGGCGAGTGGCGTGAGGAGGAGAATCCCATGCGCACTCTGATGCTCGCCAGCCTCCTCGCCGTCGGATGCAGCGGCGGCGAGGCCACGAAGCCCGAGCCGAAGGCCGAGCCCAAAGAAGAGCCCAAGCCCGAGCCGAAGGAAGAGCCCAAGCCCGAGCCTGCCCCCGACTTCGGCGCGATGTCCGAAGACGAGCAGCACACCTTCCTGATGGAGAAGGGCAAGGAGGTCTACCTGAACTCCTCGCTCGCCTGCAAGACCTGCCACCAGGAGGATGGCAAGGGCCAGGAAGGCGTCTTCCCGCCGCTCGTCGGCCAGAAGGACCACATGGGCGACTGCGTGAAGCACGCCGCCATCGTCATCTACGGCCTCCAGGGCGAGATGGTGGTCGACGGCAAGACCTACAACGGCGCCATGACCCCGCAGGGCAGCATGCTGAACGACCTCGAGATCGCCGCGGTCATCTCGTACGAGCGCCACAGCTGGGGCAACGACTTCGGCTACTGCTCGCCCGACGACGTGAAGAAGGCGCGCGAGTCGAACCCGCTCTAGGGCGCGTGGCGGAGTAGACTGCCGGTATGGCAGTCCTCGCCACCACACTGGCCTCCGCGCTCCGCAGCGCGGATGGCCACTTCCGGGCGGGCCGTCCGATGCTCGCGCGGCACGCCTACGAAGAGCTGCTCGAGAAGGCGCAGGCGCGTACCGATCGGTCGATCGAGGTGGTGTGCCGCGCGATGCTCGCCCGCGTCGCCGTGCAGATGCACGACCTGGACGCCGCAGAGGCCCACCTCGACGGGGCCGAGCGCCTCGTGGATCCGGGGCACGCCGAGGGCCAGCGCCGCGTGCGCACGGCGCGGGTGCACTGGGAGGTCGCCGCGATGCCCGACGCGACGGGCTCGGTGCGCGACTTCCTCGCGTGGGCCGAGACCGAGCGCGAGCCCGAAGCGCTGCTCGAAGGGGCGCGGCTCATGGCGTCCGCGGTGGAGGGGATCGAGCGGGCGCAGTGGCTCGAGCGGGCCATCGAGGTCGCGCTCGAGCACCGGCTCGACGAAGCCGACCTGCTCGACGCCTGGTTCCAGCTCGCCGCGACGCGCGACACGCTCGACGACCTCGAAGGGGCGCTCGAGGCGTACCGCTCGGCGCTGGCGCTCGCGGTGCAGCCCCGCGGCACGGTGATGGCGGGCTGGGGCGTGGGCTCACTGCTCCTCCGCCTGGAGGACTGGCCCCAGGCGCGCGAGCAGCTCGAAGAGACCGTGCGGCTCGCCGAGGAGGCCGACGACTGCGAGGATCTGCTGTGCTTCGCGCTGGCCGAGCTCGCGACGGTCACGGCCGAGGCCGGTGACGTGGTCGAGGCGCGGCACCTGCTGGTGCGCAGCCTCGAGGTCGCGCGCGCGCAGGATCTGGCGACGCTCTGGCCCGCGAAGTGGGAGGAGCTGCTCGAGCAGGCCGACGGCCTCGATCTCTGAGATACGCTTACTTCGCGCGCAAGCGCGCTGCGCGGCTCGCCTATGGCGGCCTTGCGGTTCGTAGACCCGGCAGTCCCAGGATCCGGTTTCGCTTGGGTTGGTGCGTCGTGGCGGGTCGGGGGAAACCGGACCCTGCGGACGTGCCTGTCGCCTACTGTTGCTACGCGCGCGGAGCGCGCTGCGCGGCTCGCCTGTGGCGGCCTTGCCGTTCGCAGACCCGGCAGTCCCAGGATCCGGTTTCGCTTGGGTTCGTGCGTCGTGGCGGGTCGGGGGAAACCGGACCCTGCGGACGTGCCTGTCGCCACTGTTGCTACGCGCGCGGAGCGCGCTGCGCGGCTCGCCTATGGCGGCCTTGCGGTTCGTAGACCCGGCAGTCCCAGGATCCGGTTCCCCGTGGGGTTCGAAGCTTCATGGCGGGTCGAGGGGGAACCGGACCCTGCGGACGTGCCTAGTTGCCGAGCGCGGCGCGGAGCATCTCGCGGCTCATGCTCGCCGGGTGGCCGCGCCACACGATCTTCCCGTCCTTGACCAGGGCCGCGGCGGGCACACCGGACACCGCGTACAGGTCGCCCATCGCGCCGTCGTCGCGGGCGATCGGGTACGTCACGTGGTGCTCGTCGAGGAACGCGTGGAGCTGCTCGGGCGTCGTGTTGCGCGTGAGCCGGGTGATGCCGACGATGTTCAGGCCGTCGCCGTGCATCTCCTCGTAGACCTTCTCGAGCTCGGGCACCTCGCGCTTGCAGTGCGGGCACCAGACCTCCCAGAACACGAGCATCGTGGCCTTGGCGTCGGCGAGCGTCGCGTCGCCCTGCATCCACTCGGCGACCTCGAGCTTCGCCTCTTTGCCGACCACGGCCTCTTCGGCGATCTCCTGCTTGTTGCGGACCCGGTTCCGCAGGACCTCCATCTCGGACTCGACGGCCTGGAGCCGCTTCTCGAGACCGTCGACACGTGGATCCTCGGTGGCGCACGCCGAGAGTGCGAGGAGCAGAGCCGCGGGACGCAACATGGGGACCTCCGTCCGCGACGGTAACCCCATAAGGGCGTGACGGGAGGTCACATGCTGTCGGCGACCGGTCTCGGCATGCACTTCGGCGCGCAGACGCTGTTCCAGGACGTGGACCTGCGGCTCGACAAGGGCAAGCGCTACGGAATCGTCGGCGCGAACGGGTCGGGCAAGTCCACGCTGCTGCGCATCCTCGCGGGGCAGGAGACGAGCACGACGGGCGAGATCAACGTCCCGAAGCGGGCGCGCATCGGCGTCCTCGAGCAGGACCACTTCCAGTACGAGGACGTGCGCATCCTCGACCTCGTGATGATGGGCAACCCCGAGCTGTGGGCCGCGATGGAGGAGAAGGAGCGCGTCCTCGCCACCGAGCCCTTCGACGACGTGCGCTACGGCGACCTCGAAGACATCGTGCTGCGCTTCGACGGGTACTCCCTCGAGGCCCGCGCGGGGCAGATCCTGGAGGGGCTCGGCGTGCCGACCGAGGTGCACCACCAGCCCCTGTCGGTTCTGTCCGGCGGGTTCAAGCTGCGCGCGCTGCTCGCGAAGACCCTCGCCGCCGAGCCCGATCTGCTGTTCCTCGACGAGCCGACGAACCACCTCGACATCCTCGCGATCAAGTGGCTCGAGGAGTTCCTCGGCACGTTCCGGGGCTGCGCGGCGGTCGTCAGCCACGACCTGCGGTTCCTCGACGCGGTCAGCACCCACATCCTCGACGTCGACTACGAGCTCGTGACGCTCTACACCGGCAACTACACGGCGTTCACGCGCGCGAAGGTCGAGAGCCGCGAGCGCCTCGAGGCCGGGATCGAGAAGCGCGAGAAGGAGATCGCCGAGCACAAGGCGTTCATCGCGCGCTTCAAGGCGAAGGCCACGAAGGCCCGCCAGGCCAACAGCCGGCAGAAGCGGATGGAGAAGATCACGATCGACGCGCTCCCCCGCTCGTCGCGGCGCTACCCGACGTTCCGCTTCACCCAGGATCGGCCCTCGGGGCGCGAGGTGCTGAAGGTCCGCGACCTCGCCAAGGCGTACGGCGAGAAGGTCGTGCTCGACGGGGTGGGCTTCGAGGTCGCCCGCGGCGACCGCCTCGCGATCATCGGTCCGAACGGGGTCGGGAAGTCCACGCTGCTCAAGATCCTCGTGGGCGAGCTGCAGGCCGACGCCGGCACCGCGGAGTGGGGCTACGAATCCCGCTTCGGCTACTTCCCGCAGAACCACGAAGAGGCGCTCGGCGACCCGACGCAGACGGTCAAGGCCGCGCTGTGGGAGGTCCTCCCCGAAGAGGGCCTCGGCGGCATCCTCGCCCGGCTCGCGTCGGTCCTGTTCGACAAGGACGACGCCGACAAGGCCATCGAGAACCTGTCCGGCGGCGAGGGCGCACGCCTGCTGTTCGCGCGGCTCCACGCGCTCGCCCCGCCGGTCCTCGTGATGGACGAGCCCACGAACCACCTCGACCTCGAAGGCATCGAAGCGCTCGCCAGCGCGCTCGAGAAGTACGAAGGGACGCTGATCTTCGTCAGCCACGACCGCTGGTTCGTCGATCGGCTCGCGACGCGCATCCTCGAGATCCGGCACGACGGGCTCGACCTCTACGACGGCACGTACGCCGAGTTCATGCTCCAGGGCGCCGAAGACCACCTCGATCGCGACGCCGTGGTGGCCGCGGCCCGCAAGCGGCGCTGACCGAGACCCCACAACGAAAAAGCCCCGCTTTCGCGGGGCTCTCGAGACAACGGGAAAGCCGGAGCTAGTTGATCCAGCCCTCGATCATCTCGTCGGTGACGCGGGCCGGGTGGCCACGCCAGACGATCTTGCCATCCTTCACGACCGCGGCCGCCGGGATGCCCTTCACGCCGTACAGGTTCGACATGTTCATGCCGGCCTCTTTGGCGATCGGGTAGGAGACGTTGTTCTCCTTCAGGAACTCGTTGACCTGATCCTCGGTGATGTTCCGGGTCATCTTGGTCAGACCGACGATCTGGAAGCCCTGGCCCTTGTACTTCTGGTAGGTGGCCTCGATCTTCGGCACCTCGCGCTTGCAGTGCGGGCACCAGACCTCCCAGAACACGAGCAGCGTGGCTTCGCCGTCGGCGAGGCTCGCGTTGCCCTGGAACCACTTCTCGACCTCGAGGGAGCCGGCATCCTTGCCGATGACGTCGAGCTCGTCTTTGATGCGCTTCGCGGCGCGGGCAGCGCGGGTCGCCGGGTACTTCTCTTCGAGCTCGGCGATCTGGACCTTGGCCTTGTCGTACTCCATGGCCTCGAAGTGGCCGTTGGCCTCTTTCAGGATGGCGGCCGCCGCCTGCTCTTCCTCGGAGTTCGCGGGGGGAGCCGCGGGAGCGCCCGGGGCGCCCGGAGCGCCCGCGCGCATGCCGCCGCCAGCGGCGACCTGCTTCTCGAGAGCGTCGATCTTGGCCTCGAGGTCGGCGACCTTCTGCGCAGTCGCCGGGTCGGTGCCACAGCCGGCGACGAGCAGGGCGCCGAGGGAGAGGAGTGCCATCGAGTTCTTCACGTTCGCCTCCGAGCGATGTTCCATCTTGGGCGCACGGGCGCCACAGGACCGGGGGATTATGGGGGTGTAGCCGTGCGGGCAAACCGCCCGCGGTCACAAACCGTCATGGACTGCGCGGAAACGCCCGCAACAGCGAGCCGGGCACGCGCTGGCGGCGCGGCGGTTACCCGCTGGTGACACGGCCTCGATACATCGGGATCGGGAGGATGGATTGGGAAACACGCTGTCGAGCTGGCTCCGCCTCGGGGGTGGGTTCGTGATGTTCGGCTTCCTCACGACCCTCTGCATGCTCGTGCTGATCCCGCTGCTGCCATGGCGGATCGCGCGCATCAAGACCTGCAACTACTACGGCAAGCTCACCGGGCGCCTGATGATGTGGGTGTCGGGCTGCGACATGACCATCGTGGGCGAAGAGAACCTCGATGCCTCGCGGCCCGCGATCTACGTCAGCAACCACACGTCGCTCGTCGACGCGTTCCTCGCGATGTTCCTCTCGCCCGTGGGCACCGTGGGCGTCGTGAAGAAGCAGATCCTGTACTACCCGTTCTTCGGCCAGATGTACTACCTGTCCGGCCACCTGCGGATCGACCGCGGCAAGAGCGAAGCCGCGCGCCAGAGCCTCGCCGACCTCGGCGACTTCGTGAAGTCGAACCACCTGTCGATCTACCTGTGGCCCGAGGGCACGCGCTCGCGCTCCGGTCAGCTGCTGCCGTTCAAGAAGGGCATCTACCACCTCGCCAAGCAGACGGGGCTGCCGCTCGTGCCCGTCGTGGTCGAGGGCGCGCAGAAGGCCTGGGTGAAGGGCTCGATGCAGGTCGCGCGCGTGCCCATCCGCATCACCGTGCTGCCCGCGATCGACACGTCCGGCTGGACGGACGACCGCATCGACGAGCACCTCGAGAGCGTCTGGAACCAGTTCCGCGAGACGCTGCCCGAAGACCAGCAGCCCCTCGCCGCCTGACCGTCAGTAGCCCTTGCCGCTGCCGATCACGAGCTGGGCCGTGGGCCCGGTGGTGAGGCCGTTCGGCCCATCCATCAGGCGGATCTTGGGCTCGATGGCGATGTAGAGCCGGCGACCGACGCGCGACCAGGTCTGCGACCAGCCGATGCGCGCGGCGGCCGACGCGCCGAAGCCGGGCTTGCGGATGATGTTCGTGCCGCTGTCGATCTTGCTGTGGTACAGCGCCGACGGGCCCACACCGGCGCCGACGAGCAGGCCCTTCTTGCCGATCCAGTCCCACGTGAGGTGCGGCTCGAGCCCGAGCGTCATGTGCACGGGGATGGGCCCCTCGGCGAACAGCAGCACGCCGAGGCCGATGCGGTGGCGGTAGGTCTCGGGGATGTTGCGGCCCCATCCGACCCGGAACCCGAAGCCGATCCAGGGCGCGACCTCCTGCTGCCAGTACGTGATCGTGCCGTAGCTCATCTGGATGCCGAACTCGTAGGAGTAGTCGGGCGGCGGCCGGTCGTACTTGAGCGTTGGGATCGGCAGGCTCGGGTCGGGCCCGGTGTCGTCGTCTTGCGCGAGCGCCGGGTTCGAGAGCAGCGAGGTAGCGACCAGGGCGGCTGCGAAGGACAAGGGGTCTCCACGGAGGATCGGATCGATGGATCCGAGTCGGAGTAACGACTAGCGTAACCACCGATGGACAGGCGAGCCGAAGATGAGGGGATCCCATCCCTGACCACCCTGCTGGTGCGTCTCGGCATCGGTTTGTCAACTCTCGTCGCGGTGTTCGCGCTCCTCGCCTACGGCCTCCGCGAGCCCCTCGAGCACGTGGCCGCCTGGTTCGTGGGCTACGCGGGCCTGCCCGGCGTGGCGGTCCTGGTGATGGTGGTCGACGCGCTGCCCCTGACCCACGAGCCCATCCTGTTCCTCGCCTGGAGCGGGGGCCTCGGCTTCTGGCCCGTGTGGGCGGCCGCCACGGTGGGCTCGATCGCTTCCGGAGGCATCGGCTGGGCGGGAGGCCGCGTGCTCGGCCGCTGGCCCTTCCTGGTGCGCCTGTTCGAGACGTACCACGTGCGCACGTTCCTCGAGCGGTACGGCGTCTGGGCCGTGGCCATCGCCGCGTTCACGCCCTTCCCCTTCGCGCTCGCGACCTGGTGCTCGGGCGCGTGTGGGCTGCCGCTCCGACCCGTGCTGCTGGGGTCGCTGTTCCGGGCCCCGAAGGTGCTGCTCTACCTCGCGATCATCGTGTACGGGTGGAGCCTGCCCGGCCTGGTCGCGCCCTGATGCCCCGCAGCTTCCGGTTCCTCGACAAGCTCGGGAGGGGCGCGTTCGGGGAGGTGCACCTCGCGGAGCTCCGCACGGACGAGGACTTCGTGCAGACCGTCGCGGTGAAGTGGCTGCACAGCGAGTACTCCGACGACGTGGAGCTCGCGGGGCGGCTGCGGGACGAGGCCCGCCTGCTCGGCCTGCTGCAGCACCCCAACGTCGTGCGGGTCTCGGGGCTGACGCGCATCGACGGGCGCCTCGCCGTGCTCATGGAGCCCGTGGCGGGGCGGGACCTCACGGGGGCCCACGTCCCGCCGCGCGCGACCGCGGAGATCGTCGCCGCCGTGGCGGACGCGCTCGACGCGGCCTGGGAGACCGTCCCGCCCGGACGGAGCGAGCCGCTGCGCGTCGTGCACCGCGACATCAAGCCCAGCAACATCATGGTGACGCGGCGCGGCCAGGTGAAGGTGATGGACTTCGGGGTCGCCCGCGCGACCTTCGAGAGCCGCGAGGCCCAGACGCGCAGCCAGCAGTACGGCACCGCGCGGTACATGGCGCCCGAGCGCTGGATCGAAGGCATCGCCGAGGCGCCGAGCGACGTCTTCTCGCTCGGCATCACCCTCGTCGAGCTCGCGAGCGGCGAGGCCGTCGGTCGTCCGCGCCTGTCGCGCGAGGGATTCGATGCCGACCTGGCCGAGCCCATCGCCCGGCTCGACGCGTGGCCCGAGCTGCGCGACCTGGCGCGCGAGATGGTCGCGTTCTCCCCGGCCGACCGCCCCTCTGCGGCCGCGGTGAGCGAGCGGCTCGGCGGGATGGGGCTCCCGGGGCCCGGCCTGCGCCAGTGGGCCGGCGAGATCGAGGTGGCCGCGGGCACCCCCGACGCGATGACCGGCACGGTGGTCGTCGAGGACACCAACGCCGCGACCTTCGCCCTCGACGGCTCCGCGGGGACCGTCGACGCCACCACAGCGGCGTACACCGCCGATGTGGCGCTCGCACCGCCGGAACTCGTGGCGACCGCCGCGCCCGCTCCGGCAACCCTTCCGCGCGTCGCGGCTGGGATCGGCGCCCTCGCCATCGCGCTCCTCGTGCTGCTGTTCGGCGTGCCTGCGCTGCTGGACGGGCCGGCCGACGTGCCCGGGCCAGGGCCCGCGTCCGCGCCGGAGAACACCGCACCCGTCCCGGAGCCCGCCGCGGCCGTGCCGGAGCCCGCCGCGCCCGTCCCGGAGCCCGCCGCGCCCGCGCCGGTCCCGGAGCCCACCGCGCCCGCGCCCGCCCCGGAGCCCGCGCCGGTGGAGGCGCCCGTCCCGCTGCGCCGACGCCGCGACCTGCACCCGTCCCCCCGCCAGAGCCCGCTCCCGCGCCGGAGCCCGCGCCCGTGGCGACCGTCACGCTCATCTTCGAGCTCGACGCCGGGCTCTCCACGCGCATCGCGGGCCGCGACGTCCGTGCGGGCCGCACCGCCGTGCAGGTGCCGTCCGGAGAGGTCCTGCCCGTCGAGGTCCGCACGGGGTCGGGCAGCTTCGGCTGCTCGATCCTGGTGGGCGACGTTCCCGAGGTGTGGCACATCCGCGCTGACGGGCGGTGCACCAAGACCGGCTGACGGTAGGATGGCGCCATGTGGCTCCACCTCGCCGTCGCGCTCGCCGAGCCGGACACCGCGCCCAGCGCGGCCCGGCTGTGCGCAGAGGCGGCCGCCGGCACCGAGGTCGAGGTCTGTCTGAAGCTCGCGACGACCCGTCCCGACGAGGTCGACGAGGTCGCAGCGGCCCTGCGGTCGCACATCGATCGGGCGAGCACGGCGGACCGCGAGCTGATGTTCGCGCTGCTCCTCCTGCTCTCCGAGGACACCGCGGTGAAGGGCACCGAAGCGCTCGGTGCGCTGGAGGACCCGCGGGCCATCCCGCCCCTCGTGCACGCCGTCGAGACGCGCAGCCCCGCCGTGGCGCTCGCCGCGGTCGACGCGCTGGCGGTGTACCCGGGCGGGATCACGCACCTCTCGCGCTGGCTGCTCGACCGCGACCGGTCGATCGAGGTGCGGGTGCGCTGCGCCGAGGCGCTGGGACGCACCGGGCGGGTCGAGGCGGCCGACGCGCTCATCGACTCGCTGCGGCGCCGGGGCCTGCCGCCGGTGCTGCGCGAGGCCATGCTGGCCGCCATCCGCACCCACCATCCCGACCGCGTGGACGAGCTCGTCACGCAGATCAGCCGCGACGGCACGCCGTGGATCACGGTCTCGGGTACGGTGTCCCTCGGGTACGCGATGGCGGTCGCGGGGCGCTTCAGCCAGCCCGAGATCGCCGGGATCGGCGCGCTGGCCGGCACGATCGCGGGCGGCACCGTGAGCTACCTCGCGGCGCAGGCCTTCCCGACCGAAGCCGAGGACGCCGCGTTCATCACCGTGAACGGCATCCTCGGCACGGGGGCCGGCGTCGCGCTCGGCGCGGGCGTGCTCCGCGGGAACCCCGACGCGGCCGGGTGGGCCGGGCTCGGCGGCGAGGTCGGGGGCCTGGCGCTCGGGCTCGCGTTCCACCGCATCCACCAGGGCTCGGTGAACGACAGCCTCGAAGCGGCGCTGATGGGCGTCGCGACGGCCGCCGTGTTCGGCGGGGCGCTCGACATCGGCGTGAAGAACGGGCTCTCCGACCCCGAGGGCCAGGGCACGAACCCCCCGTTCGTGGGCGCGGGGATCGGGCTGATCGCGGGCACGACGTTCGGCCACCTCATCGCGCCGGGCCTCCGGTTCGAGGGCAACGACTGGGCGCTCGTCACGCTCGCGACCGCGACCGGCGCGGCCATCGGCACGTTCGCCCCGCTCGCGGGCAACGAGCGCGGCGCCCTCCCCGCAGTCGGCGCGGCCGCCGGGACCCTCGCCGGCATCGCCCTCGCTGGCACCGTCGACCCGGACTGGGACGCGCTCGGGAGCGGGGCCATGGGCGCGCTCTATGGGGGGCTCATCGTGGGCGGCGCGGCCGACTGGGCCTTCGAGGACCCGCAGATCACGGGCGGCGGGGCGCTCGCGGGCGGGCTCGTGGGCATGGGTCTCGGCAGCCTGCTCGCCGATCTCGACCAGGACCCGATCGACGACCGCGACGTGGTCCTGATGCTCTACACGACCGGGTGGACCGCCGCGATCACCGCCGGCGTGCAGGAGCTCCGCAACGGCGACCCGTTCGCGCAGCTCGGTCCCCTGCTCGTGCTCCCCGCCGCTTCGGGCGCGATCGTCTCGGGCCTCTCGCCCGTGCTGGACGTGCCGGTCACACACTCGAGCGCGGCCGTCAGCCTCGGGCTCATGGCCGGCTACGTGGGTGGGTCGGCGGGCGAGCTGCTGGTCGACGACCCGGTGGCGGGCGCCATCGTGGGTGGCAATGCCGGGCTTCTCCTCGGCAGCGTGCTCGTCTCGCCGTTCATCGGGGTCCCGCCCACCACCGTGGCCCTCGCGGACGCGGGCGGCATCCTGGGCGGCGCGAGCGGCATCGTGATCGCGCGGGGCTTCGACGACGAGCCGGACGCGCTGCTCCTCGGCGGGGTGGTCGGCGCGGGCGTCGGGTTCGCGGGAGGCGCGCTCGTGGGCCACGCGCTCCGGCGCAGCGGCGCGACCCGCAACATCGCCCTGTCGATGCCCCGCCTGCCGGACACGGCGCGCGTCGCGGTGGTCCCCGGCGTGGTGCAGGGCGCCGAAGGGCCCGCGTGGGGCGCGACGATCCAGGTGTTCGGGTGGTGATCGCCCTGCTCGGCGCGGCTCTCGCGGCGCCGGTGATCTGCGAGCCCGAGCGCGCCGCCCGCCTGCTCGAGGATGCCCGCATCGCGCCCGACCGCGTCCCTGTCACCCAGCCGAACCTCCTCCCCGGCCTCGCCCGCGACCGCGCGGACGGCGACGTGGCCGAGCTCGTCGACGGGCTGTGCAGCGAAGGCGCGGCGCTCTCCCTGGCGCCCGCGGAGCGGTGGGAGACGGCGAGCTACAGCGCGTACAGCTTCGTCCTCACCCGGAGCCGCACGGAAGGCTGCCGCCTGATGCAGGACGCCGCCGTGCTCACGGTGGGCGTGACGCCCGGCGAGGGCCTGCGGTACGGCGTTCGCGCGCGCCTGCCGCCCTCCGTCACACCCATCGGGGACTGCGAAGCGACCGCCGCGTACCGCCAGGAGGAGGTGCTGGACGGGCTCGGGTCCCCGGTGCGCCTGGTGCTCGTGACCGACTGGGAGGGCGAGGTCTCGCGGGCGCGTGTCGTGGTGCGGCGCGCCACGCCGCAGGGCTGGACCGAAGCCGTGCTGATCGACCCCGCGCCTCCGCGGCTGCTGGACGGCGGCGGCGGGCCGCGCCTGTCGCTGACCGAGGCGGACGGCGAGACGTGGATCGTAGCGCACGCCGATCGCGAGATCACCCCGGACGGCACGGCCTGCGAGGCCCGTCCCGGCCAGACGGTGTGGCGGTGGGACGGCGAGGCCTGGGAGGCGCTCCGCGGGCGGGCGGCGCTCGGACGCCTCGCGGACCGCGGCGCCTGGCGCCTCGCGGGGGACGACGGGTGGTTCCTGATCCTCGCGCAGGACATCGAGCAGGACCGCGAGCTCCTCGAGGCCCGGATGCGGCGCATGCAGCGGCGCCACGACGATCCGCTGTCCGTCCGGGAGAGCGCGAGCTTCCCTGGGATGAACGCCGGCTTCCTCATCGTGTCGCCCGACCCCTGGCCGACCCGCGAAGAGGCCGAGGCGGCGCGAGGCGCGTGGGGACGGCGCACGGGGGTCTACGTCAAGCGCGGCTGGGAGGCGCTCGACGGCTGCACGCGATGACTACGGCCAGAGGCGGAAGAGCGTCTGGCGCTCGGACTCGAAGCGGTCGTGCAGCCGGGTGCCGTCTTCGGTGTCGGCGAGCAGCTTCAGGACCTTGGTGTTCAGGGTGAGGATGCGCGTCGCGAGCGACCGCGCGAGCGACATGCCCATCTTCAGCGCGGCGGGATCGCCCGCGTCGACCATGTCCTGGAAGGACCCGCGGTCCATCGTGAAGCACTTGAGATCGTCGAGCGCGCGGACGGTGGCGCTGCGCGGGAGCTCGAGCAGCAGGCTGATCTCGCCCAGCACGTCGCCGGGGCCGCACACGGCGATGCTCCGCTGCACTCCGCTCGGGTCGGCGCGCAGCACGTCGACCCGGCCCGAGAGGATCACGAGCAGGCGCGGACCGGCCTCGCCCTCCTCGAGGATCGTCTTGCCCGCCGGGAAGTACTCGACACGCCCGATCTCGGCGATGCGATCGAGCTCGCCGGAGTCCAGCCCCTCGAACAGCGGGATGTTCGAGAGCGTGTCTTGCATCAGGGACATGGGCACCTCGGAGACCGGGAGCATAGTACGCCCGGTACAGCGTCCTGTCCCCGTCTCCCTGGTGTGCCTCCGGTGCGTGCGACCGCCCTCGCCCTGCTTGCGCTGTGTGCCGGCTCCGGCTGCGTGCCGTCGCGCGCGGCACCGGACTTCCGGGCGCCCGTGTTGCTGGCGACCTTCACCGACGGCGAGGAGGTGCTGGGGCGCGCCGACCGGGGGCTGCGGTTCGACAATGCGTGGGCGCACGCCGCCCCGCTGCGGCCCGCGCTCGCCAGCCTGCTGACGGGGCGCACGCCCGAGCAGCACGGGCTCACCGACCCCACGCTGCACGCGCTCGCCGATCCGACCATCGCAGACGCGCTCGCCGCGGCCGGGTGGTCCACCCAGCGCGTGGTGGGCGGCGCGGATCCGCTGCACCCGTCCGAGTCGTGGGGCTTCGCCACGAAGGGTCAGGCAGGCCGGGGCGCACGCTCGTTCACGTGGATCCACGACGATCCCGCGGCGACCGAGGACTGGCTCGCGGCGAACCTCGAGGGGCACGCGTTCCTCACCGGGCTGCCCGACGGAACGCCCGTCGTGGAGGGCGGCGGCGGCGTCGCGCTCGCGTGGATCTGCCCCGAGTGCACGCCGGGCGAGGTCCACGACGAGATCGTGGGCCACGTCGACGTGGTCGCCACGCTGGTCGACCTCGCGGACATCGAGCCGCTCGGTCCGGGCGTCCCGCTGCCCGAGGGCGGGAGCGACGAGGTCGTGCAGCTCGAGGCCCTGCCGCGGCTCACGGTCGGTGGGCCGGTGACGCGGGTCGTGCGTACCGAAGACCACGTCCAGCTCGGCCCGACCGAGCTCCCGCCGGTGCACGACATGGTGCCGCTCGACCAGCCGATCTGGTCGGACGACGCACTGCCGACGGATCCGCTGGCCTCGGCGCCCGGCGGGGTCCCACGGGATGCGGTCGAGCTGCTGCGCGACGCCCACGAGGCGCTGTCGGCCAACCGGCTGCGCGAGGCGCGCGAGGCGCTCGATCACGTGGAGCGGCGGGTGGGCATCACGCCGACCGGCGATCTGCTGCGCGCGGAGCTCCTCCACCGCGAGGGCCGGCCGCACGCCGCGCTCGACCTCCTGGTGGACCGCTACGACCGGTCGCCTTCGGACGCCCTGGCCTACCGCATCGG
This sequence comes from Alphaproteobacteria bacterium, assembly GCA_020632875.1. GTDB lineage: Bacteria > Myxococcota_A > UBA796 > UBA796 > JACKEQ01. Next base: position 73,452 of record JACKET010000023.1, on the reverse strand, counting down.
CATGGCGGCGCTCGAGCTCCGGGAGCCCGCGCTCGCGGAGCCGTGGTTCGACCGGGTCCTCGAGAACCGCCCGGGCCACGCGGCCGCGCTGGCCGCACGGATCCGGTGCGCACGGTACCGCGACACGTCCGGCGTGGACGATCTGCACGCCCGGCTGTGGCTCGCGGACCCCGGCATGGCGGCACGCGTGCAGCTCCAGATGGACCTGGACCACGAGATCCCCGTGGACGAGGCGATGGTCGAGGGCCTGCGCACGGCCAGCGACCCGGACGCACGGCTCCTGGTCGCGCGCGTGCACTGGCAGCGGGGGGCGTGGCGCGAGGCGTTCGAGCAGGCCAACGCGGTGCTGGCGGCCCACCCGCGGCACATCGACACGCGCCTGGCGCTGGCGACCTGGTACCTGGAGATCGACGAGCCGGAGCCGGCCGTGCGCCTGATCGGCCCCGTGGTCCGGTGGTTTCCGGACGATCTGCGGGTGTCGACCCTCGACGCGATGGCGCGCGACTCCCTCGCCGGCACGCGCTGGCGGCTGCAGAGCCTGCGCGGAGGGTGGCGCGGCCGCCCCTGACGTCTCTCTGGGGTCTGACCCCACAGAGACATCGGTCGATCGTTTGGCCGCGCGCCAGACGCCTCGCCACCGAAGGCACGCGAAGCGCATCCGCCGCTTCGGAATACGAAAATCGGCGCGGCATGGCGCCCTGCGAGGCAGACCGATGTCTCTCTGGGGTCTGACCCCACAGAGACATCGGTCGATCGTTCGACACTCCGGATGCCGACGCGCGGCTAGGGTCGGCGCCGTACCAGGAACAGCAGGCCGGGCAGGAGGAGCAGCCCGCCGGCCGGCGCTCCGCCCGCGTCGCACGCGCAGCCGCCGCGGAAGTACGCGTCGTCGTCGTCCGGAGGCGGCGGGAACGGGTCGGTGTCGGTGTCCGCGTCCGAATCGGTGTCCGTGTCGGTATCCGCGTCGGTGTCGGTGTCGGCATCCGTGTCCGCGTCGCCGCCGGAGTCCCCGCCCGAATCGCCGCCGGAGTCCCCGCCCGAATCGCCGCCGGAGTCCCCGCCCGAATCGCCGCCCGAGTCGAACAGGCCGGAGTCCCCGCCCGAGTCGCCACCGGAATCGCCGCCCGAATCGAACAGGCCGGAGTCCCCACCCGAGTCGGAGCTGCCCGAGTCCCCACCGGAATCGCCGCCCGAGTCGAACAGGCCGGAGTCCCCGCCCGAGTCCGAGCTGCCCGAGTCCCCACCGGAGTCGAACAGGCCGGAGTCCCCGCCCGAGTCCGAGCTGCCCGAGTCGCCGCCGGAGTCCGACAGTCCCGAGTCGAACAGGCCGGACCCGCCCGAGTCCGAGCTCCCGGAGTCCCCGCCCGAGTCGCTGCCGGAGTCCGACAGTCCCGAGTCGAACAGGCCGGACCCGCCCGAGTCGGACCCACCAGAATCCCCGCCCGAATCGGACCCACCGGAGTCGAACAGGCCAGAGTCCCCGCCAGAGTCGGTTCCTCCTGAGTCGGACCCGCCAGAGTCCCCGCCCGAATCGGACCCGCCGGAGTCTCCACCCGAGTCGGACCCACCCGTGTCACCCGAGTCCGTCGAACCCGAGTCCGTCGAACCCGAATCCGTCGAGCCCGAATCGCTGGAGCCAGAGTCCGTCGAACCCGAGTCCGTCGAGCCCGAATCGCTGGAGCCAGAGTCCGTCGAGCCAGAGTCCGTGGACCCCGAATCGCTGGAGCCAGAGTCCGTCGAGCCCGAATCCGTCGAGCCCGAATCGCTGGAGCCAGAGTCCGTCGAGCCAGAGTCCGTCGAACCCGAGTCCGTCGAACCCGAATCCCCGAACAGCCCCGAATCCCCGAACAGCCCCGAATCCCCGAACAGCCCGGAGTCCCCGAACAGCCCGGAGTTGCCGCCGAACAGCCCCGAGTCGCCGAACAGCCCGGAGTTCCCGCCGAGCCCGGAGTCGCCGAACAGCCCGGAATTCCCGCCGAGCCCGGAATCGCCGATGCCACCGCCCGGCCCCCCCGAGTCGCCCGGGTCGGTGTCGATGCCGCCCCCGCCCGAGTCGGACGGGACGGACGTGTCGCCGGGCGCGGGCCCCGCGGTGTCGCCGGTGGGGAAGCCCGTGTCGGTGAGCGCGGCGAGGCCCGGGTGGGCGCGCCGACGCTCGGGATCGCCGTCGCCGTACGGATCCTCGGCGCAGCCGCCGAGCGCGAGGGCCAGGACCAGGGGGAGCCCGCGGGTCACGGCGCCTCCACGAACACGAACTCGACGCGCCGGTTGGCCTGGCGGCCTTCGGGGGTGCGGTTCGTGGTCTTCGGCTGCGCTTCGCCGTAGCCCTTCGCGCGGAGCCGATCGGCGGGGATGCCGTGATCGACGAGGTACTTGCGCACGGTCTCGGCCCGGGCCTGGGACAGCTTCTCGTTGAGCGTATCGGAGCCGACGTTGTCGGTGTGGCCCTGGACCTCGACCACCCCGCGGCTCGGCAGGCTCTGGAGCGCCGCGACGACCTCGTCGAGCACCGCGGACGAGCCCGGGCGGAGCGTGGCGCGGCCGGTGTCGAAGAACACCTGCTCGAGCAGGACGATGCCCGTCTCTTCGATGCGGACCTTCTCGAGTTTCACCTGCGGCGTGAGCAATGCGACCACGGACTCGTCGCCGCCGGGGACCATCATCACGCCCGTCTCGAAGGGATGATGGCCGGGTGCCGTCACGGTGATGCTCCAGGTGGTCGGCCCAACGTACCCTGCGTGTCGCCCACCCTCCAGCACCACCGGATCGGCGAGGCAACTCTCTTCGGAGGGCGTGAGCACGACCTTCGCATCCGGGACGAGGTCGCCAGTGGGCGTGCGGACCGCAATCTGGAGCAGCGCATCCTTCACGGGCTGCAGCGGCAGGTCGACCGCGCGATCCTCGCTCGCCTCGAGCGACATCGACCCCGCGAGGCACGGGCCCCGCGTCGCGTGCAGCTCGACCGCGCCGGGCCGGACCTCGACGGTGGTGGGCTCTGAGACGACCTCGGCGAACACGGGCGCCCCGTCGGTGGCCACGTCGAGCGAGGCGCCGCTCGCGACCGCGTCGCCTTCGCGCACGGTGATCGCGAGGGCGGGGAGGTGGTCGGGACACCCATCCGCATCGCGGTAGTCGTTCACGGTCTCGGGCTCGTCGGGACACGCGTCGTCGCGGTTGACGATGCCATCCCCGTCGCGATCGCGGGGACCGAAGTCGTCGATGTGCGCGCCGAACCCGCCGCCGAGGAACAGGCGGAACGTCGCCGCGCCGGCCCCGGTGGTGAGCGCCATGGCGGCGCCGCCCGAGAGGAACGCGCCGTTCGGGCGCACGTGCCGCACGCTGCCCACGGCCTCCCACGGGCTGCCCGTGCCGGGGACGTCGGCCTTCACGATGGGCAGGTCGCCGCGCACCTCGAGGCCCACGCCCACGTCGGGCGTGACGCTGAACGCGCCGCCCACGCCGGCCACCACGGCATCCGCGTTCTCGAGGTTCCGCATGACCGTGCGCGGCGTGAAGCGACCGCCGACGTTCACGGTGGCCGTGACGCGATCCCACTCGTGCGTGCCGGCCGCGAGGACGCCGCCCGCGACGGCGCGCTGGCCGAGGAACTCGCTGTCGACCCCCGTGGGGAGCTCGACCCACGGCACGAGGCCGAGGCCCCAGCCGCGCGTGTCTTCGGGGATGAGCGCCATCGCGAGCGCGGAGAGGCGGATGTCGCCGAGGCCCACGCCCTGGCCGCCCGCGGGCCCGGTGGACGTGAGGAACAGCGGCACGAGCGCGTCGAGCCGGAGCCGCTCGTGCAGCGCCCCACCGAGCGAGACGTTCGCCGCGAGCACGTGATCGAGCACGATCTCGCGCTCTTTCGTGTCGGGATCCTGAAGCACCAGGGGCGCCTTCGCGTACGACAGCACGCCCCCCGCGAAGAACGAGCCGCCCCGCATCGTGCCCGGGCGCTGCAGCACGAGGCCGTCGCGCACGTCGGCATCGTGTGCGACGAGCGAGAACCCGTGCGCATCGAACCCGTGTGCGTCGTCCTGAGCCAACGCCGTCAGGGCGATCAGGGTGAACAGAGGCGGCCTCCGGCCCCCAGCCTACCCGCTTTGAAGTAAGGTGCGCCATGGCCGGCCCCCGCGCCTCGGTGTTCCAAGCGCTCATCGCGCTGGCCGTCGTCTCGGCGGTCAGCCTGGGCACCTACGCCCTCTTGTGGCTGATCGACTTCGGCACGCTCGAACACGCGCCCTGGGCGCTCTTCGCCGAGCCCGGCACCGCCGACACGCTGGTGAGCTTCTCGGAGGTGACCGTCGGGATCCTCGGGATCGCGATCACCGTCGTCGCGATCATCGTCGAGCTCGCGGCGAACCGGTACACGCCGCGCATCACGGAGCTGTTCGTCCACGATCGCGTGAACCAGCTGGTGATGGGGTTCTTCGTCGTCACGACGGTCGTCGTGCTGCTCGTGAACATGAGCCTGTACTCGGGCCACCACCCGCTCATCATGGTGTGGGCGAGCACGGGGCTCATGACGCTCTCGCTGCTCGGGATCCTCCCGTACTTCGTGTACGTCTTCGACTTCCTGACCCCGACGCAGATCGTGAACAGCCTGCAGTCCCGCACGACGAGCGCGATCGACGATGCGGCACACGGGGGCGCCGTCGACCGGGCGCGCCACGACGTGCTGCTGGGCATCGAGCAGCTCGGCGACATCACGCTCAACAGCATCGACACGAAGGACAAGCCGATCGCGATCAGCACGGTCAACGCGCTCGCCGAGGTCGCGCGCTTCGCCATCGCCCACAAGGCCGGCTGCCCGCCGCAGTGGTTCGACAGCCGGTTCCTCGCGACCAACGATCAGGACTTCGTCGCGCTGCACGAGGCGATGGTCGTCGCGCTCGAAGAGCGGCGCACGTGGGTCGAGATGAAGGTCCTGCGCCAGTACCAGACGGTGTTCGGCGCGGCGGCGAACCGGATGCGCGACATCAACCACCTCGTCGGCATCCAGACCCGGCGCCTCGCGATGGACGCGTGGCACAGCGGCGATCAGCCGTCCGTGGCGCAGTCGATCCGGTTCCTGAACACGTACCTGCGGGCCTCGCTGAACGCCCACGACGTGCGCACCTCGTACAACCTGCTCAACGAGTACCGCGTGCTGGCCGAGGACTTCCTCGAGGTCGGCGACTACGACCGCCTGATGGAGGTCGCGGTCCACATCCGGTTCTACGGGCAGCTCGCGTTCGCGATGAACACGGGGTTCATCCTCGAGGTCGCGGCGTACGACCTGTGCAGCCTGCTCGAGCGCGTGCACGTCAACAAGCTCGAGTGCCACGACCACATGCTGGTCGGCATCTTCCTCGAGCTCGACCGCGAGCCCGAGGGCGGCAAGACCCAGGAGGCCTCGCTGCGGGGCGTGCGCAAGGCGCAGATCAAGCTCGCCACGCACTACCTCGCCCACGGCGACGAGGCGTCGGCGCGCCGCATCTTCCGCGACATGCGCGGCGAGCGGCGCGAGCGCATCCAGTCCATCCGCGCCGAGCTCGAAGCGGTGACCGACCAGGAGTACTGGGAGGTCAGCGACCGCGGCATCAACTTCGAGTGGCTACCCCCCGAGCGCCGCGCCGAGCTCCCGCGCTTCTTCAGCTGGTTCGACTGATCAGCGCGGAGCGAAGCTCCCGTCTTTCGCGATGACGGGCGCGCGCTCGCCGAAGTCCTCCGTCGACAGCGTGCGGATCAGGTCGATCGCGGTCTTCTCGGCGTCCGGCATCGGGATCCCCTCGCCCTCCAGCCGGATGGGGAGGATCTTCCCGGAGACGAGCTTGCCCTCGTGGTCGAGGGTCGCTTCGAGCACGAGCGAGGTCGACAGGTGCCCCGAGAGGTTGAAGCGCCCGTAGGTCGCGAAGTTCCCGAGGCTGTAGATCACGAGGTGCCCGTCGACGAGCTCCATCCCGCGCGGCACGTGCGGGCCGTGGCCGAGCACCATGTCGGCGCCGGAGGCGATGGCGAGCCGGGCGAACTGGCGCAGGTGCCCGCGCTGCTCGCCGTAGAAGGTCTCCATCTTGTCGGGGACGTGGAGGTTCTTCGCGCCTTCTGCGCCGCCGTGGAAGCTGACGATCACGAGGTCGTGCTTCGCCTTCATCGCCTTGATCAGCGCCGCGGCGGTGTCGGGGTCGTTGAGGTAGTGGCCCGATCGGGACGTGTGGAAGCCGATCATCCCGATCTTCACCCCGTCGTGCTCGACGGTGGCGAGGGTGCCGGGACGGCCGGAGTGCGCGATTCCGAGCCCGTCGAGCGTCTGCTCGGTCTGGTTGCGGCACAGCTCACCGAAGTCCTCGGCGTGGTTGTTCGCCGTGGAGAGGAGGTCGAACCCCGCCTTCTTCAGGTACTGGCCGTAGCTCGTGGGCGTGCGGAAGGCGTAGCAGTTCTCGCCCGGGCCGCACTTGTTCGTGGTGCCGCCGTCGCACAGCGGGCCCTCGAGGTTGCCGAACGTGACGTCGGCGTCGTTCAGCAGGTCGTAGACGCCCGCCAGCACCGTCGCGCCGTCTTCGGGAGGGAGGAAGCCCGCCGGGAAGTCGGTGCCCATCATGATGTCGCCGACCGCGCGGATGCGGACGGTCTTCCCGGCCGCGACGGGCGGTCGCACGCTGTCCGGCGCCCCCGACGCGCTGGCCTTGATCATCGCGAGCGACGCGAGGTGGCCCTTCGCCGTGCCGAGGTGCTTGTCGACCTCGGGATGCGTCGGCTCCAGCGCCTTCACGCGCTCCCAGTGCTCCACGACGTGGGCCCAGTCGCCCTCCGTCCAGAACGACCAGCCGATCTCCCAGTGGCAGGGCACGAACGTCTCGTCGGCCGCGAGGCACTGCGCGTACGCGGCTTTCGCCGCGGCCACGTCCCCGCCGCGCTGGGCCGCCATCCCCTGCTCCAGCAGGGCCTGAGGGGTCGCCCCGGCGAGCGCGAGCGAGGTCCACAGGCTCAACAGCATCTCTCCTCCCGGGCGGTCAACCCGCCAGCCCTCACTGCACGTCCAGGACCGGGAGCCCGGACTCGCAGGCGCCTTCCCGGAGGGACTGGTTGTCGATCGCGAGCACGACGCCGAGCGACGCCTGCACGTTCAGCTCGGGCCCCTGGCCGACCTGGGGCAGGTTCAGCCCGGCGGTGAGGACGCCGCTCGACACCTGGCCGTGGAAGTTCAGGTCGGGGACGACCACGGCGACGGTGCCGCCCGTCTGCACGTCGATGCTCTGCAGCGTGAAGTCCTCGCCGGGGTCGCCGAGCACGACGATCTTCACGTTGTCGTCCGACCCACCCCGGTAGAAGACCTTCGGGGTCGTCGGGCCCACGCAGATCTCGTTCGCCGGCACGTCGTCGCCGAGCTCGTCGACGCGGATGTAGGTGCACAGCCCACTCGACCCGCGGCACTCGAGGTCGGTCGCGAGCCCGTCCGTCTGGACCTGCACGCCACCGTTCGCCCGGATGTTCACGAAGCAGTCGCGGCAGTCGACCCGCAGCTCGGCCCGACCCGGCGTCTCGCCGTCGCCGTCGAAGCCCTCGACACCCCGGCCGTAGCCGAGCACCCCGCGATGCGTGCTCCCCACGTGGACCCGCGGCAGCGCGGGCCCGTACACGAAGTCGAGCCGCATCGAGGTCTCGCCGGTGACGCGGGACTGGTAGTCGCCGGGGTCGATCCCGGGCTCGGTCCACGAGAAGCCGAGCTCGGGCCAGTCCTGCGCCGTGGCGAAGGTCGCGGGGTCGATCTCGAGCTCGATGCGGTGCACGTCGTCGAGGAACAGCGTGCCGTCGCTCTCCCGCGCCCACGTGCGGCGGATGCCCTGCGTCTTGACCTCGCAGTCCTCGTCGATCTCGAGCGAGCTCGTCACGAGCGTCGGGTAGTACCCGAAGTTCGACACCTCGATGGCGTCGAGCTCCTCGCACCGGAACTGGCGCGCATCCCAGATGCCGCGCGCACAGCCCGGCAGGAGGAGCGCGAGACCGACGAGCCTCACTCGGCCTTCCCGAGGGCCAGCGCGCTGCTCGCGGCGTCGCGGATGGCGCCCTTGTTCTTCTTCCGCCTGGCGGCGAGCCACATCCGGCCCGACAGCCCCGTGACCGCGACGAGCGCCGAGGCCACCAGCGCCGAGGTCATCGCGGGGGGCGACTGGCTGCGCCCGGTCGTGACCTCCCAGCCGAACAGGTACGAGCTGTAGGCCCCGGCCGCCGCTACGCCGAGCATGCCGATCTGGCCGACCGTGTTGCCCGGCATCTTCCGGAGCGCGGCACGGCCGGAGGCCTGCGACTTCGCGAGCGGGATGACCTCGCCGCGCCAGGACATCGCGCGGCCCTCGGCGTCGGCCACCTTGCGCCCGAGGCCCTGCAGCGGCGCGTCGTAGCGCGCGAAGGCCTCGGCGAGGGCCGGGCCGACCGGCTCGGGCGCGGGACCGACGGGATCGGGCTTCGGCTCGGGTTGCGGATCCGGCTTCGGCTCGGGTTGCGGATCGGGGTCGGGCTCGACGACCACCGGCACGGGCGCCACCACGGGCTCGGGAGCTGTGGGCGCGGGGACCGAGAGCGTGAGGGAGCCGGACGCCGGGAACTCGACGGCGCGGGCGAAACGCGGCGACGCACCGCCGATCTGGACGAGGTGCAGGCCGGCGGACGCGGCGGGGTCCCCGGCGAGCACGCCGTCGATCCAGACCTTCTCGTCGTCGCCGATCCCGCGGACGACGAGCGGGTTCGCGGCGCCGGACGGCACGGCCGCGGCCTCCCAGATCGCGCGGTACTTGCTGCCGTAATCGTCGTTGAAGTGGTCGGCGCCACGCGCCTTCGACGCGGCGAAGGCCGACGCCGCGCGCTCGTCCTCCTGGAAGCTCCAGATCATCGCCTGAGCCTGCCAGTAGCGGGCGACCTGCTCGGCGGAGAGGGGCTCGCCGCACGCCATGCCCTCGACGGCCGCGCCCAGCGCCTTCTGCGCGTCGGCGAGGAAATAGGAGAGCAGGTCGGACTCGGCCGATCGGATCTGGGCGTCGATGTCGGGACAATCGGCCACGGCGGGGGCCGCCCAGGCCAACCAGAGGGTCAGAAGACCGCCTCCCAGGTGCCTTCGGTCTTTCTCCACCGCCACTGTGACGCCTCGCCTCCGCCGACCTGGATGACATTCTCGCCCGAGACGCCTTCGTGCGACATGACGATGGTGTGCCGGCCGTGGGTCAACGCTACCTCAATCATCGTCTCGCCGACATCCTTCCCGTCGATTCGGACCTTCGCGCCCAGCGGGATCGACATGAACCGCACCGTCTCGGTTGCGGCTTCGGTCGTGACGCGCCGGTCGCACTTCTCGACGCTGCCGGCCGCGCTGGCACAGAGGTCCATCGCGGGCGTCGCGTCGAAGTTGTACTGCCGCAGCACCTCGGCCCACTCGGCGGTCCGCTGGAACGCCAGGGTGCGGTTGTCGTCGTTCGGATCGAGCGTGAAGCGCTGGTAGGCCGCGCGGGCGCGGATCTCGTTGACCCGCGTGAGCCGCCGCTTGCGGTCGGCGCCGCTCCACTCGGTCTGGCGCTCGAGCGCCCGCCGGCACCACAGGTCGACCTCCTGGAGGCGCTGCTGGCGGTTGTTCGCGGTGCTGAACAGGAACTCGGCGAACGCGGCCATCATGTCGGGGTCGCTCTGGTCGACGTCCTCGAAGAACTCGCGCTGGACGGCCTCGTAGCGCACGCAGTCGCCGCGGGCGTCGCACACGGCGCGGGAATCGGAGAGCAGCACGCGCCCGACCTTCGCGCGGTCGGTCTGCTTCATCGTGCCGTCGCGCATGAGCCCCTGGAGGCAGTTGCGCGTCGCAGGAGCGAGGGTGCCGAGCGTGGCGTTCAGCTCGAGGTCGGTGAGGGTCCCGCAGCCATCGACGCGCCCTCCGCCCGTGCCCGTGCCGACGACGGCGTCGGGAGGCGGCGGATTCAGGTCGCCCGTGGGGATCCAGGGCGGCGGGTCGACCACCGGCGTGTCGGGACCGACGACGGGGACGGGCTGGGGCTGGGGACCGTCGGGGCGACCCGGCTCGGGCGGGATTGGCGGGTCGGGCACCGGCGGGTCGACCGCATCGGGACCGTCTGGCGCCGGGACGACGGGGTCGGTCGGGTCGGGCGGCTCGACGGGCTGCGGACGCGGATCGGGCGGCGTCGGGCGCACGATCGGCTCGGGATCGGGGCCCGCTTCGGGACCCCCGGCGAGGAACAGGCCGAGGCCCGCGGCTCCGGCGATGCCCCCGCCCACCCCGAGCAGCAGCACCAGCATGCCGACGACCGCGATGATCGCCCAGGGCGGACCGCTGCGCCGGGGTGCTTCGGGGAGGTCGAAGTCGACGGAGATGGGCGCCGAGGTGAGCGAGCGCGGCACGTCGTCGACCGACACCGTGCGCGCCGCGAAGCCCGTGGAATCGGGCGCGGGGACGAAGGGCTCGCCCTGCGGCAGCGACCCGCTGGACGTGGGAGGCCCGAGCGACGATCCGGTGATCGTCTTGCCCGTGAGCCCGCCGGGCAGGTGCGGGGGCTGCGGCCAGGCGTAGGCCGACGCCCAGGGCTTCAGGCGCGGGCCGGGCACCTCACCCGCGAGCGTGTCGAGCCGGTCGGGCAGATCGGCGAGCGCGGGACGGTCGGCCGGCTCGTAGGCGAGCATCTCGTGCAGCAGGTCGAGGATGGAGGGCGGCACGCCCGTCAGCGTGTTCAGGCGCTCCTGCAGGGCCTCTTCGCGGCGGTCGGGCATCAGGGCGAGGCCGAAGAGATCCTTGATGTCGTACTCGCCGAACAGCATGTCGCCGCCCGACAGCAGCTCGAACAGCACGCAGCCGAGCGAGCACACGTCGCCGGCGGGCGTGTCGGCCTGCTTGGGATCGAAGCGCTCGGGCGCCATGTACGCGAAGCTGCCGAGCACACCGCTCGTGCGGGTCTTCGCCTCGCGGGTGACGCCCGTGGCCTTGGCGATGCCGAAGTCGAGCAGCTTGACCGAGCCGTCGCGCCCGACGCGGATGTTGCCGGGCTTGATGTCGCGGTGGAGCAGGCCGAGCGGCTTGCCCTTGGGCCCGAGCGTGGTGAACGCGCTCTGCAGGGCGCTCGCCACGTCGGCCAGCACCTCGAGCCCCGCCGGGGTCGGGATGCCGGGGCGCGCGACGAGCAGGGCTTCGAGGTCCTGCCCGTCGATGTACTCGGTGACGAGCGCGACGCGACCGTCGAGCAGCACGAGGTCGTGGATCGACAGGATCGACGGGTGGTCGAGCAGCGCGAGCAGCCGGGCTTCGTCGCGCAGGCGCTGAACGGCCTGGCTGCGCGGGTCGAGCCCGTTGTGCAGGACCTTGAGCGCCACGTCGCCGTGGCCGGCCAGCGTCGCGAGGTACACCTCACCGAAGCCGCCCGCGCCGAGGCACTGGCGGATGGTGAAGGCTGCCGGATCGACGGACCGGGTGGTGGTCACCGCGCCACTCTACCGCGCACGCCGCCCCGCGGGGGACGTGCGCCAGCCCCTAGAACTCTTCGATCGTGGTGGCGGTCATCCGCAGCTCGGTGAGGGCGAGCGGGTTCTCGGCCACCGAGCCCGGCCAGGTGTCGGTCACCTTCACCGTGATCTCGCCCCAGGCGCCGCCGGTGTAGCCCTTCACGATCGGGATGAGCAGCGAGTACGGGGCCTTCGCATCCTGCGCGAGCTCGTGCGTGACCTCCTGGTCGAGCACGTTGCTGCGGATCACGACGGTCTTGGGGCGCGCGTGGGTCTTGGGGCCCGGCGTGATCACCACGCTGGAGACGCCGTAGCCGGGCGCTTCGAGCACGATCTCGGTGTCTTTGCCCTGGGCGACGAAGAAGGTCTTGTCGCTGCCGTCGACGGCGTTCGAGGCGTCGTTCTTCGCTTCGTCCTGGGCGGCCGGGGTGTTGACGAGGGCGACCGTCTCGGCGGGGAACTCGAGCAGGTGCACGCGGATCTCGGAGACCGCGATGTTCGAGTAGTCGACGCCCTTGTACGCCTCTTTCACGTTCACGCGGACCACGCCGCCGAGCTCGCCGATCTTCGCGTCGGGGAGGTCGAGGATCTGCCAGCCGCGCTTGTCTTCGAACGAGACCTCGCCCGAGCCGACCATCTTGCGCTCGGTGGAGCTGATCTTGTCGAAGATCTCGACGTTGATCCGCTTCAGACGCGCGTAGTCCTTGAACGTCTCGTCGTCTTTGTCCCACCCGATGACCGCCGCGATCTTGTCGACCGTGGAGGTCGGCACGTCGATCTCCATCCACTGGGTCGCGTTGTCTTGCTCGGGATCGGTCTGCCAGACCGTGTTCACGTTGCTGTCGAGCGCGCTGGAGTAGTTGTACGCGTTGTCGCTGAGGCGGCTGTCGCGCTTGAAGGAGGACGCGTACTGCCGGTTGTCCTGCGCGGCGGCGGGAAGGGCGAGCAGGATCGCGGCGAGGAGGGCGAGGGGGCGCGTCATGGGGGTCTCCCTGGGAATCCGGGCCCATAACCCCCTCCGACCCGAAGCTCATCCCTCGGCGTGACGCACGTGCCGCGCGATGGCCGCGGCGAGCCGGTCGGGACACTGGTGCACGATGCCGTGCCCGGCGTCGTCGAACCGCTCGAGCACCGCACCCGGGATCGCCCGGGCGAGACGGTCGTTGTTCGAGGGACGGCACAGGAGGTCGCGGCCCGGTCGCACCACGAGGGTCGGCAGACCGGCGAGCGCGCGGAGCCGCGACGTGGTGTGGTGCCGGAACACCGCGCCCAGCTGGAGCTTCACGGCCGCGCGGTGCTTCGGGTCGGTCGCCCCGAGCACCATGTTCTCGACGGCATCCGACCCCGTGACGCCCGACTCGGGGGGGTAGAGCAGCTTCACGAACGCCGCACGGCGCTTCTCGGGCGGACCGACCCGCGACTGGGCGAGCCGCAGCAGGCCCTCGGGCCCGGGCACCACGGCACCCGGCGTGCCCGAGTGCGTCGCGATGAGCGTGAGGCTCCGCAGCCGCGCGCGGTGGCGCAGCGCGGTCTCCTGCACGGCCATCCCGCCCATGCTGACCCCCACGACGTGGGCGTCGCTCCACCCCGCCGCGTCGAGCACCACCGCGACATCGTCGCCGAGATCGCGCATCCGGTAGGGCTTCGCGGGGAGGTCGGACTCCCCCATCCCGCGCGCGTCGTACGTGAGCACCGAGAACTCGCGGGACAGCGCGTCGCGCACGTCGCCCCAGATCCGGCCCGGCATGCCGAGCCCCATGACCAGCGCGATGCGCGGCCCGGTGCCCGCGGTCTGCCAGGCGAGCCGTACGCCGTCGGAAATCGTCGTGTACATGGGACCCCGTGACCGGTGAGACGAATCGCGAATATCATTCGCGTTCCGTGGCGTCACTCCTGTTCGACGATCACGAACTCGACGCGTCGGTTGTTGGCCTTGCCCTCCTGCGTCTTGTTCGTGTCGATCGGCCGCGACTCGCCGAAGCCCACGGGGTCGAGCCGGGCGCCCTCGACGCCGCGCCCGATCAGGTAGTCGACGACCGCTTCGGCGCGCCGCTGCGACAGGTGCTCGTTGTACGTCTCGCTGCCGTCGGCATCCGTGTGGCCCTCGACGCGGATGAGCGTGAGGTTCGGGTGCTCGATGATGACCGTCGCGACCTCGTCGAGCAGGCTGTACGACACCGACTGGATGATGGCCTTGTCGAACTCGAAGAAGACCTTCTCGAGGATCTCGATCTTCGACTTCTTGACGATGACGCGGCTCGGCGCCTCGTCGGGGCAGCCATCTTCGTCTTTGTACCCGTTCTTCGTCTCGGGATCGAACGGGCAGGCGTCCTGCACGTCGAAGATGCCGTCGAGGTCGTTGTCGGGGTCGGGGCAGCCATCCTCGTCCTGGAAGCCGTCGTAGTCCTCCGGGTCGAACGGGCAGCGGTCGTCCTTGTCCTGGATCCCGTCGCCGTCGGTGTCGACGTGGGGCATCTCGTCCGGGCACCCGTCGGTGTCCTCGAACCCGTTGATGGTCTCGGCGGCGTTCGGGCACGCGTCCGCCGGGTCGAGGAAGCCGTCGCCGTCGTTGTCGGGCTCGGGGCAGCCGTCGAGGTCCTGGAAGCCGTCGAAGTCCTCGGGGTCGAACGGACAGCGGTCGCTCACGTCGAAGATGCCGTCGCCGTCGTTGTCCGGGTCGGGACACCCGTCCTCGTCCTGGAAGCGATCGAGGTCCTCGGGGTCGTTCGGACAGCGGTCGACCGTGTCGAGCAGCCCGTCTTGATCGTTGTCTTCGTCGGGGCAGCCGTCTTCGTCCTGGAAGCCGTCGAGGTCTTCGGGGATCGAGATGCACTTGTCGTACTTGTTCGGGATCCCGTCCTTGTCGCGGTCGAGCGAGAGCGGGTCGAACTTCGGCGCGAGGGTGGCCCCCGCGAACAGCCGCAGGTCGGGCGATCCGACGCCCTCGATCAGCCCGAACCCGCCGCCGACGACCAGCGACGCGGTGTCGACCGGGAGGAGCCGCAGGAACGGGAGGATCTCGAGGGGGGCCTGCGGGACGAGCGGCCCCGCGAGGCTGCCGTTGAGGTCGACGCCGAGCTCGACGGCCGGCGCGGGGTGCGCAGCCAGGCCCGCGCGGTACAGGAACTCGGGACCGAGCTTCAGGCCGCGGAACGTGTCGGTGCCCTTGACGCGCGCGCCGGCGTTGATCGCGAAACGCACGTGGTAGTCGCGGTCGCGCACCGAGCCGTCGGCCAGCTCGACGGCCATGACGGGCGACGCGGTGAGCTCGCCCTCCCCCATGAACGACCGGGTCGAGGCGGTCGGGAACGACACCGGAGCGACGAGCGCGATGCCGATGGGCGTGCCCTGGTGGATGTCGAGCAGCACGAGCTTCGGCGACACCCGCAGGTCGCCGAGCCCCGAGGCCTGCAGGTCGACCACCTCGGGCTCGGTGCCGAGCTCGGTGGGCTCGAAGCCCTCCTGCCAGATGTAGACGGGCAGGTCGACCGACAGCCCGAACACGTCACCGAGCCCGAGGCCCGCCTGGAAGTGGACGAGCGAGCGCTCTTCGAGGATGGCGTCGGGGAAGTCGGGTGGCGGCCCGATCACGCGCTGCCCGTTGCGCAGCAGCACCAGCGAGTCGCTCTCGTAGTGGCCCCACATCCCGGTCCCCACCTGGAGGTGGCCGAGGGTCGTGGAGGACTCGGTGACGACGTACCCGAAGGTGTCGGACGGGGGCTTGAACCGCTCGACGTCGATGGGGAGCTCGAGGAGGGAGGCCTCCTGGGCCAGCGCGACGGCGACGAGCGCGATCATCGCCGGCGACGGCCCCAGAAGAAGACGGGCAGGAACAGCCAGGCGCCGTTCGGCGCTTCGGTCGCGCAGGTGCTGCCCCCGCGGAGCTGGCCCTGCTGCACGGACCGATCACAGCCCTCGTTGTAGAGGCCGTTGCAGTCGTCGTCGAGGTCGTTGCTGCAGCGCTCGGGGTGGCCGGGGTACACCTCGGGGTTCTCGTCGTCGCAGTCGCCCTGCGCGACGGTGAACCCATCGAGGTCGCAGTCGGCCCCCGGAAGGCAGACTTCCTGGGCGAAGGCGGACAGCACGAGCAGGCTCGACAGCATCGGACCGCCTTTACCCCGGCAGAGCCGAGAAGTCCCGCCGCACGGGCCGCGCTACTTCGGGCTGTAGCCGACGCTCGCGTGGTGCTGCATGCCGGCCTCGACCTTCCACTCGTTCTCGTTGAAGTCGTTGTCGTTGATCATGACGGTGATCACGCCGTGCGCAGGGGCCTTCCACACGCGACCGGTGCCGACGGGCTCGATGATCTCCATGCCCTCGTCGGACACGAAGCGCATGATGACGGTGCCCTTGTAGCAGCCCTCGAGGGTGCAGGGCAGACCGGACTTCGCCGGCTGGGACGTGTCGCCGGCCGCATTGATCCAGGGCCCGCCCTTCTCGATGCGGAAGTAGTCCTTCGGGCTGACCTCGATGACGATCTCGTCGTCCTTGCAGAAGGGTGCCGGGATCTGCCAGCCCGCGCCGATGTCGAGGTAGTCGTACATCGTCTGCGGGAGCAGGCTGCCCTTGCACTCGCCCTTGGTGAGCCGCGCCTTCTGCCCGCTCGCCCACGACTCCCAGTCGCTGGCGGTGGCCTTGCCGGACATCACCTTCTTGCACCAGTCGTAGTTCTCGGGCCCCATCACGTCGACGTCGTCGGGATCGCCGAGCAGCACGGTCTCGACGTTGTTGGCGGTCTGCTCGGAGAACTGGACGCCGTCGCTGCGCTGCCCGTTCCACTGGCCGATGATCTCGCCGATCGCAGCGGCCCGCGCGAGGCGGCCCGGGCCCTCGGGCATCGACTTGAAGTCGGGGGTCTTGTAGCAGCTGCCGCCGGTCTCGGCGTTCACGACCACCCACCCGGACTCCGGCTCCTTCGCGCCCTTGTCCTTCTTGCCGGCCACCGAGAGGGCCACTGCGGGGAGGAGGACGAGGAGGGTCAGGGGCTTTCGCATGTGCATGGTTCTTCTCCAATCCCGAGACCGGGAGCGTTCAGCGGGCCGAGCCGCTGGTCCGGTCGGGCCAGATAGCGCGACCGGTCGTGCCCCACAAACGACAAAAGCCCGCGGACTATTCCGCAGGCTGGAGCTCGATGCGTGGAAGGCGTCCTCGTTCGACGTCGAACGACGTCACGAGAGCACGACGGGAAATCCGGAACCGAAGCTCCGGAGGTCCCATTCGAGAGGCGGATCCTGAGTCCCATTCGTTCGAAGGCGAGGAGCAAGGAGGGAAGCGTACTTCAGTACGCGACCGACGCAGCGACGAAGCATTCGAGCGAATGGGGCCAGGAGGCGCCCTCTCGAATCAGCGGCCCTGCTGGAGGAGGAACGCGATCGCGAAGGCGAAGATGACGAGCGACTCGATGAAGGCCAGACCGACGAAGAAGCTGGTCTGGATCTTGTCGGCCGCCTGGGGGTTCCGGCTGACGCTCTCGTAGAAGCCACGGGCAGCGTTGCCCTGGCCGTACGTGCCTCCGAGCGCGGCGAGACCCATGGCGAGGCCGGCGCCGATGCCCCAGTACCCACCGGGGGTGGCGGCCGCTTCCTGCGCGTACGCGGCCTGGCTGGTGAGCAGCACGGCGAGCGCGACCAACAGCGGCATCCAGTTCTTCATGACATTCCTCCAGTCCCAAACAGGGACACGGTTCGAGACGCGGGGTTCAGTGAGCTTCGTGGTGGTCGTGGTGGTCGTGCGGGAGCGAGAGACCGACGTAGACCGCCGAGAGCAGCGAGAAGACGAAGGCCTGCATGAAGGACACGAAGATCGCGAGTCCGAGCAGGGCCGACGGCACGAGGAGGGGGACCTCGCCGCTGATGATGGTGAACACCAGGTGATCACCGAAGAGGTTGCCGGTGAGGCGAAGCGCGAGCGTCATCGGACGCAGCAGCAGCGACAGCGTCTCCAGCGGGAACATGAGGACCGCGAGCGGCAGCATCGGACCCATGAGGTGCTTGATGAAGCCGACGGCGTCGCGAGACAGGCCGACCCACATGAACACCAGGAAGCTGGCGATCGCCATGCCCACGTTCGTGTTCACGTTGTCGGTCGGCGGCACGAGGCCGGGGATCACGCCCTGCAGGTTGCAGAACAGGATGTAGAGGAACAACGTCGCGATGAACGGCGAGTAGTGCTTGACCTCGTGCTTCGGCATCACGTCGGACATCATGTTGCGGACGAAGGTGCCGAACAGCTCGACGATCGTGCGGATCGAGAGCTTCTCGTCGGCGTAGTACTTCTCCATCCCGGGGCGGGACGAGGCGCTCGCGATCGCCAGGCGACCGAGCACGGCGAAGAGGAGCACGCCGGCGCACGAGAGCCACGCGTGGGCCATCGTGATCGTGACGTTGTAGTCGGCGCCACCCACGGCCCCCAGCGCGTTCTGGTCGAGCGGCGCGATGATGTTGAACCAGGAGAAACCGGACGCGATCACAGCGCCTCCACGGTCTGCGGGGTGGAACGGTGGAACAGCGCGACCATCGGGGCCGCGATCGTGAAGCACGACATGACGAGCACGAAGCCGATGGCGACGGGCTCGAAGCCCACCGCACCGCCGAGCAGCGCGAGCGCGCCGAGCAGCACGAGGGTCTTGCCGTAGAGCGCGGCCAGGCCGGCCGCCGCGGGCTCACCGCGGCCGATGGCACGGGTCGTGAGACCCACGAGCACCGCCAGGGTGGCCAGGTTCAGGAAAGCGAGCGCGACGGCGAGCACGAGGCCCAACGATCCGAGACCCGCCAGCCCGGCGGCGATCAGCGACAGCCCCGAGAGGGCTGCGGTGGCGGATAGCATTGGTCTCACGTCGATCATCGTGGAACGAAACCAGCTCTCGCTTCGGTGGACGCACCGATTAATGCGCTGTGGGCGGGGTCTGCAACGACCCTGCAACCCATTGCGGCGCTACGCCTCAGTACACGTGAGCGGCCACCACGGCGGCCTCGACCCCATCGATGACGCGGATCATCTGCTCGTCGGACAGCGCGGCCGACAGGAACGCGGCTTCGAACTGGCTGGGCGGCAGGTAGACGCCGGTGTTCAGAGCCGCGAGGAAGAACCGCGAGAACGCGTCGAGATCGCTGCGCTTCACGTCGTCGAAGTTCTTCGGCGACTCGGGGCAGAAGTAGATCGTGAACATGCTGCCCACGCGGTGCATCGAGCACCCGTGGTAGTTCAGCGACGGCTGCAGCGCCTTCTCGAGCGCGCGGCCGAGCCGCTCGAGGCGTTCGTACACGGCGTCGTCGAGCAGGTTCAGCGTCGCGAGGCCCGCGGCCACGGCCACCGGGTTCCCCGAGAGCGTGCCGGCCTGGTAGACCGGGCCGAGCGGCGCGAGGTGGTTCATGATCTCGGCCTTGCCGCCGAACGCCGCGAGCGGGTACCCGCCGCCGACGATCTTGCCGAGGGTCGTGAGGTCGGGCGTCACGCCGTACAGCGCCTGAGCGCAGCCCCGGTGCACGCGGAACCCGGTCATGACCTCGTCGAAGATCAGCACGACGCCGTGGCTCGTGCACAGGTCGCGCAGGCCCTGCAGGTAGCCCTCGGCCGGCGGGATGCAGCCCATGTTGCCGGTGATGGGCTCGAGGATCAGGGCGGCGACCTCGTCACCGTGCTGCTCGAGCAGATCCTCGATCGCATCGAGATCGTTGAACGGCGCCACGAGCGTGTTCGCAGCGACGGCCTCGGGCACCCCCGGCGAGCCGGGGATCGCAAAGGTCGCGACGCCACTGCCGGCCTGCACGAGCACCGCGTCGTGGGCGCCGTGGTAGCAGCCGTCGAGCTTGATGATCTTGTCGCGGCCCGTGTAGCCCCGCGCCAGGCGGATCGCGTGCATCGTGGCCTCGGTGCCCGAGCTGCACAGCCGCACCTTCTCGATGCTCGGCACGCGCTCGACGATCGCTTCGGCCAGCACGACCTCGGCCTCGGTCGGCGCGCCGAACGAGCTGCCGCGGGCCGCGGCCGCCATCGTCGCGCCCAGCACGGCCTGGTTGGCGTGCCCGAGCAGCAGGGCGCCCCAGGAGCCGACCAGATCCAGGTACCGGTGCCCGTCTTCGTCGACGACCTCGGGCCCCTCGCCCCGCGCGATGAACGGCGGGCTGCCCCCGACGGCCTTGAACGCGCGGACCGGCGAGTTCACACCCCCCGGGATGACGGCGAGAGCGCGCTCGAGCATGCGGGCGGAACGGGACGACATCGGGACTCCTGGGTCGCGTCGGAATCGACGGGCCCGCACCTAACCGATCGCGCGGCGCCCGCCGCACGCCTCACCGTCCCCTGACGCCCACCGCGACGTCGGGGTAGTCGGCGAACACCCCGTCGACCCCGAGATCGAGGAACCGCTGGAGCTCGCGCCGCGGATCGCCCGCGGCGGCCGGGCCGAGCTGGTCGGCCTCGTTGCGGAACGTGTAGACGTGGACGAGCAGCCCGCCCGCATGGAGCTTCTCGAGGAGCCCCGTGGGCCCCGACTCGGACCAGAGGTGCGACTTGTGGACCCCGACCCCGCGCACATGCCCACGGAGCGCCGCGGGATCGGCGAGCAGCTCGCCGTAGGTGCGGGAGTCGCCGAAGGGCGTGGCATCGAGGTCGCCGACGAGCAGGATGCGGGGGACCTCGCTCTGCGCGGCGAGCGCGTCGAGGTTCGCGAGCTCGAACGACTGCACGAACACCGGCGCGTCCGCGCGATCGAGGCCGTGCGCGCGGAGGGCCGCGAGCATGGGCGCTTCGAGGCTCAGGCCCGCGGCGTCGAAGTACGAGGGGTGCTTGGTCTCGGGGTAGACGCCGATCTCGCGCCCGACCTCGGCGGAGAGCTCGGCCCGGAGCGCGAGGATCGCGTCGAACGTGGGGATGGCGTACTCCCCGTCGTGGTCGTGCGGACGGCTCGCGAACGGCTGCACCGCGCGGAGCGTGCCGATCTCGGCGAGCGTGAAGTCCTCGGCGAACCAGCCCGTGATCGCCTCGCCGTCGACGGTCTTCGTGGCCTTGCGGTCGGGGAAGCGCGTCGCCACGTCGGTCGTGTGCGACAGCTCGTTCTCGTGCCGCGCGATCAGGTGCCCGTCGGACGTGGACACGAGGTCGGGCTCGATGAAGTCGGCCCCCTGCCGCACCGCGAGCGCGTACCCCTCGAGGGTGTGATCGGGCAGATGCCCGGGGCTGCCGCGATGGCCGATCACGATCGCAGATCGCACGGAGCCCTCCGGGACGGGCGTCGGCTCGGGGCCGGACCGCATGCACGCCGCGAGCCACAGTAGAATCGACATGTCACGGGATAGCCTTCCCCTCCCCCGCGCGCGAGGACCGTGTGGACGACCGCAGAGACGACGCGCCCAAAGCCCCCGACCGCACCCTGGTGACCAACGACGGCACGGCGAAGCTGCCGTCCGTCGAGGCGCTGGTCGGCGCCGACGCGCCCTGCGATCCGATCCCTCCGCCGCCCGAAGAGCGCACGTGGGACTCCGACCGGGGCCGCTGGATCCGACCCGGCCCCTCGGTTCCCCCCGACCCCGCGGGCGTGAGCTTCGCGCCGGGCCAGCTGCCCAGGCCCGCCGAGCCGCTGGGCCTCGACGCCGTCGAGGATCCGGCCGACGTCGCCGTGCCCTGGTGGGGCATCGCGATCGTGGGCGCGATGTTCGTGGTGGGGCTCGCGGTGGGGCTGCTGTCCGTCATGATGTGAGGCGGCAGGCCCGGCCGGAGCCGGGAGGCCCGATCCATCGGGACCCGCGCCAGGCGGGCCGGAGGGGGCGGCGCAGCCGCCGTCGCGAAGCGACCGAGCGCGAGCGAGCCCGGAGGACAGCCGACGGCGAAGCCGGGGCGCCCAATCCCGATGAACGTCTCGACGGGAGTCGAGGCGTGCCCGATGAACGCTACTCGGCGTTCTTGAAGGACTGCCGCTCGATCAGCGCGGACTTGCGCCGGTCGCGGACATCGTCGGGCAGGTCGGCCTGATCGAGCTCGGCCATGGCGCCGTCGAGCTCGCCGAGGCGCTCGTAGCAGGCCGCGAGCCCGAGGCGGGCGGCCTTCGCGAGGTGCTCTTCGTCGGACTTCGCGGCTTCCTGGAAGGGACGGAGGGCCTGTGCCGAGTGGCCCTGCGCCAGCGCGAGCTCGCCGAGACCGAGGTTGGCGCGCGCGCCCCACGTGTCGGGGTGCTCGCTGAGCAGCTGGTTCCACAGGTTGCGGGCGCGCACGATCTCACCCCGCGCGGCGCGGAGCTCGGCGGAGCGGGCGAGCAGCGCGGGGCGCTCGCGGTTCGCCTCGTAGGCCAGGCGGTACTGGTGCGCAGCGGCCTGCTCGTCGCGCTCGGCGAGATACAGCTCGGCGAGCTGCTCGCGCACCTCGGACTGCTCGCCCGGCGTGACGCCCAGCTGGAGCAGCTGCTGCAGCACCCGGCGCGCATCGGCGGGCTGATCGAGCTCGAGCTCGTACACGCGCGCGGCGCGGCGCAACGCGTACTTCTTGAAGCTGTCGAAGGGGCTGGTGACCGCGATGGCCTCGTAGTGCGCCACGGCATCGACGGGCATCCCGCGGCCCAGCATCGCATCGGCGCGCCCGAGGGCGAGCGGAGAGGCCGGCGTGACGAGCAATCCACCGCCGAGCAGCGCAGTCATGCAGGCGCTGGCGAGCGCCGGCGCGACGACGAGCATCCCCCACCCGCGGCGGGCGCGGCGGCGTACTTCGACTCGGTGCGGGAGAGGCGTGCTCGTGACCATTTCGAACATCGTACTCCGAATCGCCGCTCAGAGGTTGAGCAACAACAAGAAGAGGATGAAGAAGATCGGCACGAAGATGACGAACATGAAGGCCTGGTACGCGATGATGCGGCCCAGGTTGCTCTTCCCCGTGGCGCTGTTGAAACCGGTGCCGCACTGGTTGCAGTACACGTGGTTGATCAACCGGTGCCCGACCATGCCGCCCCACAGGGTGAACGTGGGTACGCGGTAGTCGTCCTGGCTGCGGCAGATCGGGCAGATTCCCGGCCCGTCTTCGGAAGATGCGCCCGCCATCACTCCTCCCCGACCTCGTCTTCGTCTTCGGTGTCGACGAGCAGCGCCATGTCGACGATACGCTCGCCCTCGTCGAGCTTCATGAGGCGCACGCCCTTGCTGCTGCGGCTCTTCACGAAGCGCACCGAGCCGGCCGCGATGCGGATCACGCGGCCCGTGTCGGTGACGATCATCAGCTGGTCGTCGACGCCCACGGTGCGCGCGCCGACCACCTCGCCCACGTCCTCGCCGGTCTTGTGGGAGATGATCCCCTTCCCGTTGCGGCCCTGGACCCGGTACGTGCGCTCGTCGAGCGGCGTGCGCTTGCCGTAGCCGAGCGCCGTGATCGTGAGGAGCGTGACCTCGGGCTCTTCGTCGAGCACCACGTCGTCGCTCTCGTCGGCGGACTCGTCGAGCGTGTTGTCGACCTCTTCTTCGCCTTCGCCCTCGCCTTCGGACTCGTCGGGCTCGGCGCCCGCCGGGACGAACAGCATGTCGACGACCTGATCGTCGTCGGCGAGGTTGATGCCCTTGTTGCCCCGCGCGGTGCGCCCGAAGACCGGCGCGCCCTTGCTGCCCTGCTTCGGAAAGCGGATGCACTGGCCGTTCGCGGAGAAGATCATCACGTCGACCTCGGCCCCGTCTTCGAGCTTCTGGACGACGACCAGGGAGTCGCCCTCGGCGACGCCGGTGGCGATGAGGCCACCCTGGCGGATGTTGCGGTAGGCCGTGAGCGGCGTGCGCTTCACGAGGCCCTGTCGAGAGACGAACACCAGATCGGTGCCCTCGGCCTCGAGCTCTTCGGGCTTCACGGACACGACAGCCGCGATGCGCTCGTCGGGTGCGACGGGCACGAGGTTCACGATGGGGCGCCCGCGCGCCGTGCGACCGGCCTCGGGCACCTCGTAGACCTGGAGCGGGTACACCTTGCCGGTGTCGGTGAACACCATCAGGATCGAGTGGGTGTTCGCGATGAAGATGCTCGTGACGAAGTCTTCGTCGCGGGTGTTCATCCCCTTCTTGCCCATCCCGCCGCGGCGCTGCATCCGCCACTCGTCGGGCGAGCAGCGCTTGATGTAGCCGAGGTGCGAGAGGGTCACGACGTGATCCTCTTCGGCGACGAGGTCGAGCATCGAGAGCTCGCCCTTCGCGTCGACGATGCGGGTGCGGCGCTCGTCGCCGAACCGGTCGCGGACGGAGATCAGCTCGTTCTTCACCACGTCCATCAGCAGCTCGAACGACCCGAGGATGGCCTCGAGCTCGCCGATGCGGACGAGCAGCGCGGCGTACTCCTCTTCGATCTTCTCGCGCTCCATCCCCGTCAGGCGCTGGAGCCGGAGCTCGAGGATCGCGATGGCCTGGGCCACAGACAGGCCGAAGCGGCTCACGAGCCCGTCGCGCGCGTCGGCGGGGGTCGCCGAGGCGCGGATCAGTGCGATCACCTCGTCGAGGTTGTCGAGCGCGATCCGGTAGCCCTCCAACAGGTGCGCGCGCTCGCGGGCCTTCCGGAGCTCGTACCGCGTGCGGCGGAGCACGACCTCGCGCCGATGATCGACGTAGTACTTGATCATCTGCTGCAGATCGAGGATCTGCGGGCGCTGGTTGACGATGGCGAGCAGGATCACGCCGAACGTGCTCTGGAGGGCGGTCTGCTTGAACAGGTGGTTCAGCACGACCTCTTCGAACGCGTCGCGCTTCAGCTCGATCACGACGCGCATGCCCTGGCGGTCGGACTCGTCGCGGATGTTCGAGATGCCCTCGATCTTCTTCTCTTTCACGAGCTCGGCGATCTGCTGGATCAGCCGCGCCTTGTTCACCTGGTAGGGGATCTCGTCGATGATGATCGCCCGCCGGGCGCCGTGGTCGATGTCTTCGAAGAACGCGTTGCCGCGGAGCACGATGCGCCCGCGGCCCTTCTCGTAGGCCTCTTTCACGCCCGCGCGGCCGTAGATCGTGCCCGCCGTGGGGAAGTCGGGGGCCGGGATGAACTGCATCAGGCCCTCGACGTCGATCGCCGGGTTCTCGATGTGGGCGATGCACGCGTCGATCACTTCGCGCAGGTTGTGCGGCGGGATCTTCGTGGCCATGCCGACCGCGATGCCGTCGGCGCCGTTGACCAGGAGGTTGGGGTACGCACAGGGCAGCACGTCGGGCTCTTCGACCGTGCCGTCGAAGTTCGGCGAGAAGCTCACGGTCTCCTTGTCGATGTCGACCAGGAGCTCTTCGGCGAGCTTCGTCATCTTGCACTCGGTGTACCGGTAGGCGGCGGCCGGGTCGCCGTCGACGCTGCCGAAGTTGCCCTGGCCGTCGACCAGCGGGTACCGGAGGTTCCAGGGCTGCGCCATGCGGACGAGCGCGTCGTACACGGCCGAATCGCCGTGCGGGTGGTACTTCTTCAGCACCTCGCCGACGACGCCGGCGCACTTGCTGTACTTCTTGTTCGCCTGCAGCCCCTCCATGTGCATCGCGTAGAGGATCCGCCGGTGCACGGGCTTGAGGCCGTCGCGCACATCGGGCAGGGCGCGCCCGATGATCACGGACATGGAGTAGTCCATGTACGAGTTCTGCATCTCCTCTTCGATGCGGATCGGGATGACGTTCGCGGCGAAGTCGTCCATGGCTCTTCTCGGAGGGTGTGGGGCCCGGAGGGCCCGCCGGTTGGGGCGGTCGGCGCCAGACGGGGCGGCGCGGAGATGCCGGAGGAAGGAACAGGAGGACGTAACCCATCGCCCGCGCGCGTACACGCGAGAAACGGCCCCCCCTGTGACGCCGGCCCACACGGTGTCTATGCTCCGCCATGGACTTCCAGGTCAGCGACGACGCGCCCTTCTCCCGGGACCTCGTGTTCCGCACCCACCGCGACGAGTTCGAGCGCATCGCGCCGCGCCTCTCCGAGGTCGAGCGGGTGGTGCTCAAGTCACAGAGCACCGCGGCCGACGGCACGATCGAGCAGAAGCACGAGTGGTTCGGCCATCCGAGCGCCCTGCCCTTCTTCATCCGCCCGCTCGTGCCGCCCGAGATGCTGCGGTGGTTCGGCCACACGCGCTGGAACCCGCGCGACTGGGAGTGCCGGTGGTCCGTCGAGGTCCCGGCCCTCGGTCCGATGGCCGACATCCAGGGTTTCCAGCGGTACCACGAGACCCCGACGGGCTGCCGGATCGAGCTCACCGGCACGTTCGACTTCCACCCCGACCGCGTGCCGCAGGTGCGGCTGCCGCCGGGCTCCGTGCCGGTCGTGGAGCGGTTCGTCGTGTCGCTGATCGTGCCGATGATGCAGAAGTCCGCCGCAGCCGTGATCGACCACCTGAAGTCAGAGACCCGGTGACCCGGTATCCGGGTCAACCGGCCAACCGGTGATCGGGTGGTCGGACCACCTCAACTCAACCCTCAGACGCCGCAGGACCGACCGCGGCGGCACGGTTTCGCCAGGCCCCGGGAAAGCCTCCGACCCGCCCGACGAAACCGGGACGCAGGTCGGGCCGTCTCTCCCGCAGTCATGCCAACGAGCGAAGCGAGGCGGCGGACCAGGAGCGTCGGCGAGGCGAACGCCTCGACGATGGTCCGCCAGGCTGGGCGAAAGCCACTCCCCACCGCCAGGTGGGGGGTGGACCGTACGGCGCGAAGCGCGGAGTAAGGGTTGCCGGGCGCCCGCGCCGCCTGTCCGTGTCGCGCCACTCGTGCCGCCGCGCAGCCTCGGCCAGCTTGCCACCCGCCCCGCCGTCGGGCACGCTGTACGGGCTCAGGGGGTAGCGCCGATGCGCGCCTGGTTGATCGCCATCACCGTCGCGGCCGGCTGCGGCACTCCCTGGATCGAGGAGATCGACGGGGACTACCGGCGGCTCACCACCACGCTCGACTCCAACAAGTCCGGGCAGCTCAAGGCGTCCATCCGCCCCGAGGTCGGCGAGAGCGCCATGCTCGTCACGGCAGAGCCGCTCGACGACGCGCTCGACTGCCACGTCCGGTCGCTCCAGGTCGCATCCGACTTCCCGTTCCGGGCGGATCAGGAGGTCGCGAGCGACAAGGCCCGCACCAACGCCGCATTCATCGGCCACACCGTCAGCCTGAACTGGCCGATCACCGAAGACGACGGGTTCCTGCGGCCCAACACGTCCCACAAGGTGCAGATCGGCGTCGTCGATTCCTCGCTCGCCTACACGGGCGGCGACACGCGCGTGAGCGTCGTGCTGAAGCGGGACATCGACTTCTCGGGCGGTGTGCTGCGCGTGAACATCGTGTTCGCCGGGAGCACCGGCGCCGACGACGAGATCGTGGTCGCCACCGAAGAGGCCGTCGCGCTGTGGCGGAACATCTACGACAACATCGGGATCGAGCTCGACATCACGTACTTCGACTACACCGCGCAGGGCATCGTCGGCGCCCCCGGCCAGTCCGACCTGCTGGTGTACGAGGACATCTCGCGGTCCGTGCCGTTCGGGGCCGTGAACCTCGTCGTCGTCGAGGAGATCGACGGGTTCGACCAGGTGTTCGGGTTCGCGGGCGACATCCCCGGCCCCATGGTGTCCAGCGGCCGCAGCGCCGTCGCCGTGAGCGCCGGGCTGCACGCCGGGGCCGACGGGCGCTTCTCGGCGGCCGAGGTCCAGCTGCTCGGCGAGACGATCGCCCACGAGACCGGCCACTTCATCGGCCTGTTCCACCCGGTCGAGCTGACCTTCGACAGCTGGGACGCGCTCGACGACACCCCCGACTGCACGGGTGATTTCGCGTGCCGCGAGAGCCTCGGCGCGAACCTCATGTACCCGACCCCCATCTGCGACGGCGTCAGCTGTGTCCCGCAGGTCGGGCTGACCCCCCAACAGGGCGCCGTGGCGAACCGCTACACCGGTGTGCTCTGACCCCGCGAGCCGCCTGATGACCCGACCGCTGAGCCCCAACGCGCTGCGCTGGGACTGTCCCCTCGAGGCGCTGGGCTTCGAGACCACCGCCGAGCTCGAGCCCTGCGACGACATCGTGGGCCAGGAGAGCGCCGCCGAGGCCCTCCGGTTCGGCCTCGCCTTCCGCGCGCCCGGCCAGCACGTGTTCGTCCGCGGCGAGGAGGGCACGGGCCGGCTCGCCCTCATCCGCAACCTGCTCGCGGGTGCCGGCCCCCTGCCCGGATCCGCCCACGACCGCGTCGTCGTGATGGACTTCGAGGTCCCCGACCGCCCCGCGCTCCTGTCGCTGGGCGCGGGCCGCGCGCCGGCCTTCGTGAAGGCGATGAACGCCCTCACCGAGTTCATCCGCGAAGACCTCGTGGGCGAGGTCGAGACCACCGTGGCCGTCGCGAAGCGCGAGCTCGACCTGGCCGCCGAGTCCGCCCTCGCAGAGCATGCCGGCCCCTTCGAGAAGGGCCTGACCGAAGCGGGCCTGGCGCTCGCCCGCGTGACCGACGAGGACGGCGAGTCCGAGACCCGGGTCCTCCCCGTCGTGAACGGCGAGCCCGTGCAGGTGTCCGAGCTCGAGGCGGCCGCCGCACGCGGGGATCTCGCGCCCGAGCAGCTCGCGGCGACCATGGCCGCCATCACCCGGTTCACCGGCCACCTCGCGGACGTCACCCGGCACGCCAAGGCCGTGCAGCGCGACCACCACCACAAGATCGACCGGCTGTTCTCCGAGGCCGCCGCATCCGTCCTCGAGGCGCGCATCGCCCCGCTCGCGGCGGAGTTCCCGCTCGCCGTCCGGTTCTTCGACCAGATCCGGAAGCACACGTCCGAGAGCTTCCCGGCGCTCGTCGACGAGCCCGTGGACTTCGTCCGCGCGTTCGAGGTGAACGTCCTGCTCACCCGCCCTCCCGGCAGCCCGCGCCCGGTCGTCGTCGAGAACGCGCCGTCCGTCCAGACGCTGCTGGGCACGATCGACGTCCCCACCGACGAGAGCACGCCGCCGCACCTCGGCATCCGCGCCGGGGCCCTGCTCCGCGCGGACGGGGGCACCCTGATCCTCGAAGCCCGCGCCCTCCTCCGCCGGGACGGCGCGTGGGAGGCCCTGTCGCGGTGCCTGCGCACGTCGCTCGTCGAGCTGCTGCCCGACGAGGCGCCCACCACGCTGCGCCCGCCGGGGATCAAGCCCGCGGCCATCCCCATCGACGTGAAGGTCGTCCTGCACGGCGACGACGAGATGTACTACGTCCTCGACCAGGGCGATCCGGACTTCCCGCTGCTGTTCAAGGTCCTCGCGGATCTCGACCCCACCCTGCCCGCGGACACCGAGAGCATCCGGGCCTACGCGCGCGTCGTGGCGGGCCTGGCGCGGCGCGAGGGGCTCCCGTCGTTCCAGCGGGGTGCCGTCGCTGCGCTCGTCGAGCACGGCGCCCGCATCGCCGCGCAGAAGGGCAAGCTCACCGCGCGGCTCGGCCGGCTCGCCGACATCGCGCGCGAGGCCGCGTTCCTCGCGAACGGCGCGCCCGTCGTGCGCGATCACGTGCTCGAGGCGATCCACCGCACCAAGAAGCGCGCCGACGGGCCAGGCAGGCGCTTCCGCGAGCAGGTCGCCAGCGGCGCCATCCGCATCCTCACCGAAGGCCGCGCGATGGGCGAGATCAACGGCCTGGCCGTGATCCAGGCCGGGCCGCTCACCTACGGGATGCCCACGCGGATCACCGCCTCCGCCGGCCCGGGCACCGGCGGGCCCGTGAACGTCGAGCAGGAGGCCCTGCTCTCCGGCCAGATCCACGTGAAGAGCTTCCACATCCTCACGGGTCTGCTGCGGAGGCTCGTCCACGCGCCCCATCCCCTCGCCTTCGACGCGTCCATCGCGTTCGAGCAGTCGTACGGCGGCATCGACGGCGACAGCGCGAGCGGCGCGAGCTTCGTGGTCCTCCTGAGCGCGCTGACGGGCGAGCCCATCCGCCAGGACCTCGCCATGACCGGCGCCATCGACCAGGTCGGCAACGTGCTGCCCGTGGGTGCCGTGAACGAGAAGATCGAGGGGTTCTTCGACTGCTGCAACGCCGCCGGGCTGTCGGGCAGCCAGGGCGTCATCATCCCGGCAGCCAACGCCGGCGACCTGATGCTCCGCCACAACGTCGTCCAGGCCGCCCAGGGCGACGCGTTCGCGATCTGGCCGGTCTCGCGCATCGAGGAGGCGGTCGAGCTGTTCTTCGGGCAGCCGGCCGAAGACGTGCTCCAGCGCGCCCGGGACTGCCTCGAGGGCCACTGGCGCGCCGCCGAGAACGGCGTGAAGCCGGCGTGGTCGCTGCGCCGCCAGATCAAGCGCACGGCCCTCGACGCGAAGAAGCGCGGCGTCTGACGCCGACCGACGTCCCCCGACGGACGTCGGCCGACCGACACACCGAATCGCGGTCGAACGCCGGCTCTCCCGCCGGCGCACCGCTTGCAGACCGTCGGACCACCACCCTCTGGAGGTCCCGATGTCCATGCTCGATCTGCTGAACGACTGTGTCACCCGCGCCCGTCGCATCCCCGCCCTGCTCGACGGCCCCGCCCACCTGGAGGCGCTCGAGGCGTGCGACACGCTCCTCGCCGACCTCGACGTCACGCTGGTCCACTGCCTCGCGGCCATCGCCCACGGCGAGGACATGGATCTCGTCGTCTCCCAGATCCTGCAGCTCAAGTGGCTCGTCTACACGGCCCTCCAGAAGCACCTCACCGCGTGCGGCTGGTCCGAGACGGCCCTCTCGGCGCTCGCGTGTGCGGGGGAGTGCGACCTCCGCGACAGCCGCGACCGCCTCGCCGTCGCCCGGGCCACCCCGGTCCTCGCCCTCGCCGGATAGACGGGCCACATGAAGATCGAAGTGCCCGACGGGGACGTGGTCGACCGGATCACGATCCTCGAGCTCAAGCGCCGCCACCTCGCCGACCCCGCGAAGCGCGCGCACGTCGAGACCGAGCTCGCCGCGCTGCACTTCGCCTGGTCCGAGCAGACCGAGCTCGCCTTCGAAGCGGTCCCGGGGCTGCCGCGCCTCCGCGAGGTCAACGCCGAGCTGTGGGACGTGGAGGACGCGCTGCGGGCCCTCGAGCGCGCCGCCGATTTCGGCCCGCGCTTCGTCGCCCTCGCCCGCAGCGTCTACGGGCTCAACGACGAGCGCGCCCGGATCAAGGCGGCCATCAGCGAGTACACGGGCTCGCTGTTGCGGGAGCAGAAGGGGTACGTCTGACGCGGCGGCTCGAAGGCTCGATCGTTGTCGCGAAGAGGGCGTCCCGATGCTCGGGTGTCGGGTGTTCGGTTGTCGGTGAGGCTCCGGAGGGCGCTCCACTCAGGCCCCGCCCCGACCCAACAATCAACACCCAACACCGACCCCGAGACCCGACCGCTGCGGGAGCTGGGTGCGGCTACGCGAGGCTGATACCCGCCGCCCGGACCCGGATGCGGCCGCGCTCGCGCTCGAGGAACGCCGGATCGAGGCCGGCCTTCTTCAGATCGGTGCGGAGGCGGTAGACGACCACGGAGAGCCGGTTGCTCACGTCGCCGATGGCCGTGCGGCCCCAGACGGCCGTGACGGCATCGACGTCGTCCATCCAGCCCTCTTCGGAGCGGGCGAGACCGTCTTCGCGGTCGCGGAGCGCCTGCTGGGCGAGGACGTAGATCAGCGTGGCGCGGGTCTCGCCCTCGACCTCGAGCGCCGTGCCGGTGTCGTCGGAGACCCGGGCGAGCGGCGTGCGACCCGAGAGGGTGGCGTGCACGTGGTAGTGGCCGGGACCCCATGTGGGACGGGCCGTTCGCACGGCGGGCTGGCGGGACATCGACAGCACGCGCAGCTCGAGCTGCCCGGCTTCGACGACCTCGCCGAGGCGGACGTCGCGCTCTTCGCCGTCGACGCACAGGACCACCGCCGCTCCGCGCACCTCGAGCACGTGGGCCTTCATGCCCGGCACGCGGAGGTGCGACTCGCCGTCGCCGATGACGAAGGTGCCGCGCAGGGGGTAGCGCATGCCGCTGTGCAGGTCTTCGACGACGTACTCGGGCGGACGGGAGCGCTCGACGTCGCCCGACTCGATGGTGAGCGTGACGTTCTGGCCGAGCCGCACGCGGTCGCCGACGCCGAGCTTCGTGCGGGTGGCCACCCGTTCGTCGCCCACGAAGGTGCCGTTGGTGCTGCCCGAGTCCTTCACCCACAGGGCGCCGTCTTCGACCCAGAAGCGCGCATGCTGGTTGGACACCCGATCGGACGGGATCACGAGATCGTTCGAGACGCCGCGCCCCACGGTGAGCAGATCGCCCACCGGCACGCGACGATCGATGCCGTCTTCACCCCGCCACGCCAGCTCGAACCGGACCGTCATGCGTCTCCGTATCCATCCGCGATCCCCGCGGCTCGCACAGTGTCCTTCACCTTGAAGTACTTCTCCGGCATCCTACGCCACATCCACGCCAGCGCGACGAGCAGCGACGCCGTCGCAACGAATTGCAGGGTCAATACCAATTGCAGCGACGCGATTCCAGCCACCGCACCGACGATCGGCGCGGTGACTGCGAAGAGCAGCCTGTTCCCCAGGGTTCCGAGCGACAGAACCGTGGAGCGTTTGTCGGCATAGACGTAGAGCAGGATCCGCCGATTGACGATCGGGCGCATCATCCCGCGCACCGCCTGGTGCCCCGCGACGGCGAGCACCGAGACCGGGTGGACGAGCAGCGCCATGGCGAGCGGCGTCACGACCTGCAGCACGCCCAGCCCCACCAACGCGCCGCGGCTGCCGAGCCGCCGCTCGAATGCGCCGGCGTACCGCCCGGCGAGCGCCGCGGTGAGGTTGAACCCCGCGAACCCGAGCCCGAACGCCCAGATCGGCCAGCCCGCGAGCTCCATGTACGGCTGGTACAGCCACAGGAGCCACTGGGACGAGGCGCCGAGCACCGCGAGCAGCAGCACGTACCACCGAACGAGCTGGTGCTTCCGCACGAACCGCAGGGAGTCGCGCACCAGCCCTCCGTAGGACGCCGCGCGCACGGTGCTCGCCTCGCCGAGACCGAGGACCAGGAACAGCGCGATCACCGGCCCCACGAGGCTCGCGAAGAAGGTCGCCCGCAGCGACCAGGTCGCGACGAGGCCGCCCACGAGGTTCGCCACCGCGAACACCAGCATCCGCGTGGACCCGATGCGCCCCGAGACCTCGGTGAACGCGTCCTCGCGGCCCTCGTAGACGAGCAGGTCGTACAGGAAGCCCTCGTCGGCACCCGAGAACAACGCCGACCCGACGGCGAGGGCGATCTCGGCGACGAGGAACGTCCAGAACCCGGTGCCCAGCCCGTACATCCCGACCCCGAGCAGGAAGCAGACGGTCGCCCACAGCAACGAGGTGCGCTTGCCGAGCCGGTCGGCCACGGCACCCGTGGGCACCTCGAGCAGCACGGTGGCGATCGCGTAGAGCGACTGCAGCAGGAAGACATCGGTGAGGTCGAGCCCGTTGTCGAGCCAGAACAGCACGATGACCGGCACGAAGGCCGGCGTGAACACCAGCGCCGAGAAGGCGTGGAAGCGCGCCAGCGGCGTCATGGCAGGTCCAGCAGGCGCCGGACGGCCTCGCGGGCGCCCTCGGCCAGTGGCGAGGCGCCCTCGCGCGGCGGGAAGGCCGCCGGATCGGCGCGGGGCACGAACAGCGCGCCCCGCCCGCTGCCCCGCTCGAACACGGGGAAGGCCAGCAGCCCGAGCAGGCTCGACCCCTGCGTGTGGTACACGCCGCGCCAGTCGTCGAACGGCGCGTCGAGCCCGTCGATGACGGTGTCCGCGCGGGGGTCCCCGAACCAGTCGATCGCCTGCTTGAGCGGGTGCGACGCCCCGAGCGGGAGGCGGAGGTGCCGCGCGGCCACGAGGTCGACCGCGAGCGCGTCGGTGCCCGCGTAGAACCGCATCGGCGTCGCGGGCCAGGCGGTGCCGAGGACGCCCGCCACGCCGTCCGCCACGTGCTCCCAGGCGTCGAGCAGCGCGAAGTCGGGCGGGTGGCGGTCGAGCACCATGAGCACGCTCGTGGCGCGGTCGGCGCGGCGCTCCGCGAACAGGAACCGCTCGGCCGGGGCCCCGAGCCCCTGGAGCGCGTCGATCGCGAGCACGGCGCCATCGACCGGGTGGGACGCCAGCTTGCCGAACACCACGCGCAGATCGGCCTCGGCCCACGTCCGGCAGATGGACTGCTGCGCGGTGCCGCGCCGGTAGTCGCACGGCACGGCGTCGGCGCGGGCGTCGACGATCGCGAACGGCCCCTGCACGTCGAAGTACCGGGCGACCTCGTGGACCTCGCGGTGCAGCAGGAACCGCTCGAGGAAGTTCGGCGCCTCGATCACGGACACTGCCCCGCCCCGCTCGACCAGCCGCTCGGCGAGCCGGCGGAGGAGGGCCGGGCACACGAGCGGGCTCGGGTCGTCGCGGTGCGTGCCGCGCATGAACACGGTCTTGATCGCGATCCGCATCCCCGGCCGGACCCGGTCGAGCAGCCCGGAGTCGGCGAGCAGCGCGTCGAACGCCGCGTCGCACTCGGCGATCTGCGTGCCCTGCACGACCTGCACCCGCCCGCCGTGGCCGACGCCGGGCGACGAGGAGGCCACCATCACCGGGTCGATCGCCGCGATCCGCGCCTCGAGCACGTCTGCGTCGACGCCCGCGCGGAGCCCGTCGGCGTCGTCGAACGCCTCGTACAGCACCTCGAACAGCGCGGCGTGCCGGGCCTCGTCCTCGGCCATGCGCGCGAACGCCGCGACGTCGTCGGGCGGGACGTGCACCCCCGGCGTGGCGGCGAGCTCGACCATCCGGTGCCACGCGAGCTCGGCGGTGCGCTCGGCGTCGACGTTGAAGGCCGCGAAGTCGCGGAAGGTCTTGAACTGCAGCGCCGCCCGCGCCTCTTCGGGCACCTTGCCCGCCGCCACCGCGGCCAGCTCGAGCCCCTCGGCGATCGCCCGCGCGACGGGGGCCTCGCGCCAGCGGTGGTGCTGCTGCACGGCGCTCACCCAGCCCGCCACCGAGCCCTGGGCCCGCGCCAGCGTCGCCTCGAGCGCGCGCACCCAGGGCCCGCGGCTCTTCAGCACGCCGCGGACGTACACGGCGTGCATCTCCTCGTCGCGCCACGCCCAGCGCAGCGCGTGCAGCACGACCTCGCGGACGGCGTCGTCGACGGGCATCTTCGCGAGGCGCTCGGCGATGCGGGACTCGGCGTAGGCCACCGCGACGATCTGCTCGCGCTCGAGGCCCAGCAGCCACAGCTTCACGATCTGCTGCTCGGCCGGCAGGGGACGCCAGCTCTCCAGCAGCGCGACCATCTCGTCGTACACGCCCTCGGTGCCGCGCACCGCGCCTCCAGAGCCTCCATGAGTAACGGTCGCACCGGCCGTTCGACACACAATGACGCACGCGGACGGCCCATCCGGATAGTTTCAGGCTCCGAGGTCCCATCATGCTCGTCACGACGCTGCTCGCCACGACCGCGCACGCCGGGGGGTCCGTCTCCCCCGCCCCGCCGCCGCCGCCGGCCGCGGATTTCTCCACGCTGCCCGCCACGGCCGACGTCCAGCCGAAGAACCCCGACGGCAAGGATCACCCCGTCCACGCGCGCCTGATCGCCGACCGCACCGCGGTGGCCCCCGGCGAGACGATCCGCGTCGGCCTCCACCTGAAGCAGCAGCACGAGTGGCACACGTACTGGAAGTCCCCGGGCGACATCGGCCTGCCCACGAACATCACGTGGTCCCTGCCCGACGGCGCCACCGCGAAGCCGTACCAGTACCCGGTCCCCCAGAGGTTCGAGGCCGAGGATCTCGTGTCGTTCGGCTACGACGACCAGGTCCTCCTGTTCTCCGAGATCACGATCCCCGCGGGCGCGAAGCCCGGTCCGGCCACGATCGCCGCGACGGCCGACTGGCTCGTCTGCAAGACCAGCTGCATCCCCGGCCAGGTCGAGCTGTCCCTGCCCGTCACGATCGGCCCCGGCGGCACGCCGTCCGCGTTCGCCCCCCTGTTCGACCACTACGCGGCCCAGCACCCCAAGACGCCCGACCAGGTCGACGGGATCGACGTCCGGCTCGCCCTGTCCCACGACGCGGTGCTGCCCTTCTCGCCATTCGCCGCGGCCCTCGAGGTCAAGGGCGACAAGCGCGTCCAGCCCGACACGAAGCGCTACGCGTTCGCGCCCATCGTCGGCGACGGGTGGATGATCAACACGCGCACGCTCGGGCACCAGGGCGACGTGTTCGTCGCGAAGCTCGACGCCGAGACGCTCCTCGACGAGCCGCCCGCCACGCCCGACCGCATCGGCGGCCTGTTCCTGCTCGAGGTCGACGGGAAGCCCGTGGCGATCGAGGTCGAGCACGTCCTGCCCTGGAAGCCCGCGGGCGCCGAGGCCACGGCCACCGACGACCCGCTGCTGAAGACCCCGATCACCGCCCTCGAGATCCCGAACACCGGCCACGAGAAGGTCGAAGGGGCGCCCGAGCTCGGCAGCTTCGACACGCCGCCCGTCGCGAACGCCAGCATGGCGGCCTCCGACGGGGCCCTGGGTGCGCTCGGCAACCTGCTGTTCGCGTTCTTCGGCGGCCTGCTGCTCAACATCATGCCGTGCGTGCTGCCGGTGCTGACGCTCAAGCTCTACAGCCTCGTCGAGCAGTCCGACATCACCGCAGCCGAGCAGCGCACGGCCGGCGCGGCCTACACCGGCGGCATCCTCGCCAGCTTCTGGGCCCTCGCCGCCGCGATCATCGGGCTGCGCGCGGCCTTCGGGATGGAGGTCGACTGGGGCTTCCAGTTCCAGTACCCGCCGTACGTCGCGGCGCTGGCGACCATCGTGTTCGCGTTCGGCCTGTCGCTGTTCGGGGTGTTCGAGATCCCGGCGATGGGCGTCTCCACCGCGAGTGCGGCCGGCGCGAAGGAGGGGGTCGTCGGCTACTTCTTCACGGGGGTCTTCGCGACGCTGCTCGCCACGCCGTGCAGCGCGCCGTTCCTCGGCACGGCGATCGCGTTCGCGCTCGGCGCCTCCACGCCCATGCTGTTCGGCATCTTCACGCTCGTCGGGCTCGGGCTCGCCGCGCCGTTCCTGCTGATCGCGTTCGTCCCCGCGCTCTACCGGCTGCTCCCGCGGCCCGGCGCCTGGATGGAGACCTTCAAGCAGCTCCTCGGCTTCACGCTCGTCGCCACGGCGATCTGGCTCGTCGGCGTGCTGGGCTCGCAGATCGGGCTCGATCGGCTCCAGGGCTTCCTCGTGTTCCTGATGTTCGTGTCGGCGGGCTGCTGGGTCTTCGGCCACTTCGGCGGCGTCGCGGCCTCGGGCAGGCGCCAGCTCGTCTCGGCCGGCGTGGGCGCCGTCATCGCGCTGATGGGCGGCTGGGGCTTCCTCGATCTCGCGTTCGCCGACGAGCCCGTCGTCGACGACGGCACCGTGAAGACGCAGCTCGACTTCAGCGAGCACATCCCGTGGCAGCCGTTCAGCGAGCAGCGCCTCGCCCAGCTCGAAGGCACGCCCGTGTTCGTCGACTTCACGGCCGAGTGGTGCCTCACCTGCAAGGTCAACGAGAAGACGATCCTCGAGACGAGCGCCGTGCGCGCGGCCATGTCCGACAACGGCGTCGTTCCGCTGAAGGCCGACTGGACGCGCCGCGACCAGACCATCACCGACTGGCTGCACCGCTACGGCAAGGCCGGCGTGCCGTTCTACCTGGTGATCCCCGCGAAGGGCGACCCCATCCCGCTCGGCGAGGTCATCACGCCGGGCGGTGTCATCGCCGCGCTGGAGAAGTCTGCCGGTTGAGCAGGTCGGCGACGCGCTGCAGCACGTCTTCGCCAGACCCCGACTTCTCGACGATCGACGCGGTGCCGTGGGCGAGCCGCGCCCGATCGACGTCGGTGAGGGTCATCGACGTGAACACGACCAGCGGGATCGCCGCGAGCTCGGGGTTCTTCCGGATCTCGTTCACGACGGCGAACCCGTCGATGCCCGGCATCATGAGGTCGAGCAGCACGAGGTCGGGCCGCTCGGTCTCGAGGTAGCGGAGCGCGCTCGCACCGTCGGAGACCTCGTCGACCTGGTAGCCGGCGCTCATCAGCACGCGTCGCGCCAGCTCGCGGGCGTCGGCCTCGTCGTCGACGATGAGGATGCGGCGCCGGCCGCTGATGAACCGCTCGACGGTCGCGAGCAGCGTGGGCCGCTCGATGGGCTTGAGGAGGTACTCGGAGGCGCCGAGGGTGAAGCCGCGGCCCTGATCCTCGTCGGGCTTCTCCATCGACATCATCACGACGGGCGTCTCGGCGAGCTTGGGGTGCGCGCGGAGGCGGGCCAGCGTGGACCAGCCATCCATCTCGGGCATCATCACGTCGAGCGCGATCACGGCGGGCGGGTGGCGCTCGGCGAGGCGCAGCGCCTCGGGGCCCGAGGTCGCGGAGATCACGACGCAATCGAGCGCTTCGAGGTTCCGGCGCATCAGGTCGTGCACCGTGGGGTCGTCGTCGACCACGAGCACGACGCGATCCTGCGTGGAGAGCGGCGGGATCGACGGCTCGTCGCCCGTGGGCAGGTCGAGCGCGGGGAGGATGACGGTGAACCGGGTGCCCTGGCCCTGGGTGTCGACCTCGATGCGCCCGCCCAGGACCTCGACGAGGCGGGAGGCCGCCGAGAACCCGCCGCCCTGGCCGTCGGCGAAGGGGTGGAAGGACTTCGCGAGGCCCTCGGGATCGACCGCGTCGCCGGTGTCGGTGACGGAGAACAGCACCTGATCGTCGATCTGCTCGACCACGAGGTGGATGAAGCCCTCGGTGGTGACGCGCGCGGCCCGGTGGACGAGCGTGCGCAGGATGCCGGCGAGCTTCTGCGGATCCGTGCGGAGGCGGATCGCGGGCTCGATGGTCCACTCGAGCTGGTTGCCCCGATCGGTGACCATGGGGACGAGCGTGGGGAGCATCCGCTGGACGAGCCGGCCCGCGTCGACCGTCTCGCGCGCCACCGACGTGCGGCCGCTCTGGAGGCGGGCGAGGTCGACGACCTCGTCGATGAGGCTCAGCAGGTGGCGCCCGGCGTGGTGGATCCGCTTCAGATCCGACGTCATCGTCTCGGGGTCGTAGTTGTCGCGCTCTTCGAGCAGCAGCTCGGAGTAGCCGATGATCGCGTTCAGCGGCGTCCGGAGCTCGTGGCTCATCGTCGACAGGAAGTCGAAGACGTCGCGTTGGTCGCTCATGAGATCCCCCCCAGGGAGAAGGTACGGTACTAGACGGGACGACGGTCCGACACCGCACGAGGCTTTCGTGTCCCTGACAACCGACCTGCAGAGCCTCGAACGACTCCTGGCGCCCGTCGCGGAACAGAGCCGCGCGTTGCCATGGGCGAAGGAGCGCGCGTGGAGGCCGTCCACGCACCTGTCCGCCTCCAACGGCCTGCCGGCGATCGACCTGCACGATCTCTCGGTGCGGCTGGCGCTCGACGCGCTCCGGATCGCGATCGACGCGGACCTCGGCACCGGCGGCTTCGTCCTCGTCACGGGCCGGGGACGGCACACCGGCGGCCATTCGAAGCTCCGCGACGCCGTGCTGGACGCCCTGGCCGAGCGTCGGGATCGCGGCGAGCTCGCGTTCCGCCCGCTGGGGCCGGGCCGTGTCGAGGTCGTGATGGCCGAAGACCGCGTGAAGGCGGCGCGCCCGGGGCTCGGCCTCGTGTTCTGGCTGCTCGTGGCGCTCGTGGCGCTCGCCGTGATCGCGGCGATCCTGAACCGCCTGGGCTGACTACTCCTCGCTGGCGTCGAGGTTCGCGACCCGCGTGGCGCCGGCTTCGGCGCGGCCCTCGAGGAACCCGTCGATGTCGTCGTCGGACAGGTCGAGCAGTCGGGCGGCATCGACGAGCACGCCCCCCTCGGCGAGCTCGAACTGCGCGTCGGCCACCGTGGCTGCGAAGAACATGCTGAGGAGCTCGAGCTTGCTCGCCTTGTCGAGCTCGACGGGCAGCCGCTCGAGCGCGTCCATCGCAGCGTCGTGGTAGGCCTCGGTGCGCACGCCGTCCTCGTCCACGAAACCGCGCTCGTGCAGCACGCTCTGGGGGAACCGGGCGTCGAGGAAGGCGAGCTCGGCCTTCGTCAGCTGATCGTCGGCCGCCACGATCTGGTCGACCACGTGCAGGCTGAAGGCGAGCTTCAGGTCGTCGATTCCGTACTGCCCCATTCGGTGCCGCCCCCTCGGTGCTGGTCCACGAGATCGAGGATCGCCCTTCCGTAACGCTCGACCCGTTTCGGGCCCATCCCCCGGATGTCGGTCAGCGCCGCGAGCGAGGAGGGACGCTCGACGAGGATACCCTTCAACGTCGCGTCGTCGAAGACCACATACGGCTTGAACCGCCTCCGGCGCGCTTCGCGGCGGCGGAAGTCGCGCAGCGCCTTCTCGAGGCCCGTGTACCGCGGACGCTTCGCGCTCGGCGCGGCCCCGGGCTCGGCGACCGGGCGGACCCGCTTCTCGGGGATCCAGACCGTCGGGTACTTCTGCCCGCGGCGCGCGAGGCGCCCCTCGGCGAGCAGGCCCTCGACCGCCTGGATCAGCGTGCGCTCGGGGAGGTCGGCGAGCGCGCCGAACGCGGGGTTCCGCGCGAGGCCCGCGCGCTTGGCCGGCTTGGCGCGGCTCCCCCGGAGCCCGAGCGCCACGAGGCGCTTGCCCACGGGCTTCTTCAGCCCGTCGACGAACCGGATGACCGTGTCGAGCTGGGCCTCCGTGAGCGACAGCCGATCCTCGGCGGCGCGCTTCCGGGTGCGCTCGCGCTTCCGCTCGCCCAGCTCGGCGCGCGTGTCGGCCACCATCACCGCCACGTCGCGCGGGCTCGCGCACACGTCGCACGTGCCGCACGGCGCGCCGTCGACCCCGGTGAACCAGCGCGAGATCGTCGCCTGGCGGCAGGCCCGCCCGAAGACGTAGTCCTGCAGCGCCGTCCAGCCGGCGTCCTGGCCCGGCGTCGGCTTCCGTCCGACGAGCCGCGCGCGCGTCACGCTGTCGCCGGCGGACCAGAGCAGCACGCAGTGGCTCTCGCGCCCGTCGCGGCCCGCGCGGCCCGCCTGCTGCACGTACGCCTCGAAGGTCGGCGGGGCCTGGACGTGCGCGACGAGCCGGATGTCCGGCAGGTCGATGCCCATGCCGAACGCCGTGGTCGCGACGAGCACCTTGTGCACGCCCGCGGCGAACTTCTCCTGGGCGTTCGAGCGCGCGCCGTCCGTGCGACCCGCGTGGTAATGGCCGACCGCGAACCCGAGATCCTTGAGGTCTTTCGCCACCTTCTGGACGCGCTTCCGCGTGCCCGCGTAGATCACCGCGCGCCCGTCGCTCCCCTTCCTGCCGAGCCCGAGCCGGTCGAGCCACTCGGCAACGCGCTCGGTGCGATCGTTGTCCCCGGTGCGATGCTCCACGGCGAAGCGCAGGTTCGGACGGGTGAAGTCGCCGTCGATCCGCACGGGACGGTCGAGCCGCAGGGCGCCCACGAGCTCGTCGGCCACGCGCGGCGTGGCGGTCGCGGTGAGCGCGATGGTCGGCAGGCCGAGCTCGCTCTTGAGCGCACCGAGCTTCAGGTAGTCGGGGCGGAAATCGTGCCCCCACTCGCTGATGCAGTGCGCCTCGTCGATGGCCACCGCGCACACCCCGAGCCGGGCGAGCCAGTCGCGCTGGCTCTTCTTCGCGAGCCGCTCGGGGCTGACGTAGATCAGCGCCGCGTCGGCCGCCCGCCGCAGCGCGTCGGACCGCTCGCGCGCATCGAGCCCGGAGTGCAGCACGACGGCCGGCACGCCGCGCGCCTCGAGCTGGCGGACCTGGTCGTCCATCAGGGCGATGAGCGGGCTCACGACCAGGGTCGGGCCGAGCCCGGCGCGCTGCCGCAGCACCGCGGGGACCTGGTAGCACAAGCTCTTCCCGCCGCCGGTCGGCAGGAACACGCAGACGTCCCTGCCTTCCAGGAACGCGGATACCGCGCGGCCCTGCCCCGGACGGAGGCCAGCGTGCCCGAAGACCTCGCGGAGCACCGTCTGCGCGGCCTCGATCGTGAGCGGAGCGGTCATCCGACGTGTATCGCACACGCCCTGTCCGTTCACAAAGCGCTATGCTGGGCGGGATCGTGCGAGGGGCCTTTGCGGATGAGCGACGACGATCCCAACGACGAGCAGCCTGGCGCCGAGCCGGGCAGCTTCGCGCCGGAGCCGTCGTATCCGCCGATGGAGGCGCCCGCGCTCGAGCGCCTGAACCTCAAGGGCGCGAAGGTGCGCGAGACCTCGCCGCCGCTCGCCGGCTACGTCGCGCACGAAGAGGTCGCCGGAACGCCGTTCCTGCGCGACAACCCGTTCAGCGACAACACGCCCGGCATCTTCGGCGGCGAGACCCCCTTCTTCCAGTCCGAGGCGCCCGCGTTCGACTTCGAGATGGAAGACACCGACGGCATCCCCACGGGGCTGCCGAACCTCCTCGACCTGCCCGAGCTCGAGGTGTGGGTGCCGCGCCAGACCGACGTGCTGCCCGACCCGTCCGGGCCCGTCATGGCCGAGGTGCTCGGGGTCGATGGCGTGAAAGAGGCCGTCGAAGAGGCCGAAGCCCGCCACGCCGTCGCCGTGTCCGGCCTCGAGAAGAAGCACGCCCGCGAGCTGCGCGTGGCGTTCTCGGTCGGCGTGATCGTCACGAGCCTGCTCTGGGGGATCCTGCTGCTCGCGCTATCCCTGCAGGCCGAGTGACGCGACGAGCGTAGCCACGCGGTCTCGGTCCTCGTCGTCGCGCATCCGCTCCACGCTCACCGAGCGCACCGCCTCGGCCAGCACGGCCAGCGGCGCGTCCTCGACCCCGACCATGCGCCCCGTGCCCGGATCGAGCAGGCGGAGCCCGTCGACCGCGTCGAGCAGCCCGAGCACCCCGCGACGCGAGAACACGTAGCGCTCGCGCCGGCGCACCCCGAGCGGCGCGGCGCGCTCGGCGGAGGGCGTGGACATCTCGATCAGCCCCGCGAACAGGGACGCGATGCGGGGCCACGACTTCTCGAGGCCCGTCACGGCGGCGA
The DNA here is from genome assembly GCA_020632875.1 of Alphaproteobacteria bacterium. Lineage (GTDB taxonomy): Bacteria > Myxococcota_A > UBA796 > UBA796 > JACKEQ01. Next base: position 31,058 of record JACKET010000023.1, on the reverse strand, counting down.
GCTTCGGGCGCCCCTCCCCGGGGAGCGCGGCGGGACCCCACCGCCGGCCGTCGACCTCGACCACGGGCTGCTCGCCGTGGACCGCGTGCTCGAGGAGCTGGCGGAGCTCGAGCTCCCCCGCGGGCCGCGCGACGACCTGGCCCACGAAGCGGTCGCGCCACGCCTCGGAGAGCACCGAGCGGCCCGCGTACTCCGCGGGGTTCATGGTCGCGATCACCCGGAACTCCGGGTGCACCGCGACGTCGCCGCCGGGGCCGAAGCGCGTGCCGGGGCCCTCGGTCAGCACGAGCTCGGGGACGCGCTCGAGGCACGGGTTCAGCCGCTCCAGCACGGCGGGCTCGGAGAGGTTGACCTCGTCGAGGACCACCCACCACCCGTTGCGCATCGCCTGCGGCACGAGCCCCTCGGCGAAGCGCCAGCCGCCGGCCTCGGCCGGGACGTACCGCCCGACGAGCTCGCCGGTGTCGGTCTGCCCGTTGAGGTTCAGGCGCACGACCTCGGCCCCGCACAGCGCGGCGAGGAACCGGACCGCGCTGGTCTTCGAGGTCGCGGTGTCGCCTTCGATCAGGCACGGGTGGCCGAGCACCACGGCGCGCGCGATGCCCCGCAGCACCGACAGCGTGGGCCCGTCGAGCGTGTAGTCCGCGTACGCGTCGAGCGACGGGGTGAGCGGGCCCGGCGCGCGCACCGGGATGGCGATGTCGAGGATGCGCACCTCGCGCTCGCCGGGGACGAGCGACGGCAGCAGCTCCTCGTCCGGCACCTCGGCCAGCGGCACGGCCGCCGCGACGGGGTCGGAGAGCCGGGCCTCGAAGTCCGACCACGACACGATCTCGACCTCGAGGTGCCGCGCGGCGTCGAGCTTCGACTGGAGCGGGCTGTCGCCCACGACCAGAACGTCGGTCGTCTCGTCGAGGCGGGCCACGTACTCCGCGCCGATCGCCGCGAGGCGATCCTTGAAAGCGGACCGGGAGAGACCCTCGATCCCCCCGGTCAGCCCGACGCGCATCCCGTTCACTGTCGCCTCCTCTTCAGCTCGCCGGCCGCCCAGGTCGCCATGCGCTGGACGTCCGAGTCGTCGTCTTCGGACCCCGCCGCTTCGAGCTGCTCGACGAGCTCTTCGAACAGCGCCTCGTCGAGGACGTTCGGATCGAGGGACCCGAGCAGGGCCGCGGCGGCCTCCCGGCGGATCCAGTCGTACGCGCGGAGCTGCCCGAGGGCCGCCTTCAGCCGCGGCTCGACGTCGGCGCCCTTCGCGCTGCGCCCGGCGATCCGCCCGGCCAGCACGGCCACCGCGCGGTTCGTGTGCTCGAGGAGCGCGACGGCGAGGGCCTCGCCGAGCGAGGCGTCGAGGGACGCGACCTCCTCGAGCGCCCGGGCGCGCTGATCGTCGTCGATGCGGCTCGACACCACGAGGCGCGCCACGGACCGGGCGACCCCCTGGGGCCGGTACTTCGGCGTGCGCATCGAGCTCGCCCGCTCGCGGACGTCGCTGTCGGTGTCGACCTCGGCGAGCATCGCGAGAAGCCCGTCGTAGCGGGCCGCATGACCGGTGCGATCGAGGAACGCGAGCGCGGCGTACCGCACCTGCCAGTCGCCGTCGCGCGCCGCCAGGCCCGCGAGATCTTCGGGGGTGAGGCCGTCGATCGCGCCCGACGGCGTCGCGCCGATCCCGCGCAGCAGCAGCCGGTGCAGGCCCGGCGCGCCGTCCGGCGGGACCCCGGCCGCCAGCAGCCCCGCCGCAGCGGCCTGCCGGGCGTCGAGGGGCACGTCGAAGCCCGGGTCTCGCGCGAGCGCCTCCAGCGCCGGTGCGGCCATCTCGGGGTGCGCGAACGCCAGCGCGAGGCACGTGCGGGCGAGGATCTCCGACGAGTCGCGGCGCGACAGCATCGCGAACAGGTCGAGCGGCACGGGCCCACCGCGCAGCGCCGCGCCCCACGGGTGGCCCTTCGCCCGGTCGAGGAAGCCGTATGCGTCGGACCAGATCTCGATCTTCATCGGACCGCCGCGCAGCCCGAGCGCCAGGCTCGCCTCGCGGCGCACGTCGGAGTCGTCGTCGGTCAGCGCCTTGCGGAGCGCATCCATCCCGCGCTCGCCGGACTCCTCGAGGGTTCCGAGCGCGATGGCCGCGCCCATCCGGGTCCGCCAGTCCTCCGACGCCATGCCCTCGAGCACCAGGTCGACGATCTCCTCCCCGGCCGCCGCGATCGCCTCGGCCCACACGGCGTGATCACAGGCCCGGGCCAGGTGCTCGGCGAGGGGCTCCGCGAGCTCGGCGGCCACCGCGGGGTGCCGGGCCAGCACGGTCGGCACGACGAGGGACAGCGGCTCGCCGAGCTCGTCGATCGCCTCCAGCACGGTGCGTCCGGCCGCCGCGTCGAGGCCCGGCAGCCAGCTCGCGAGCGGCTCCAGCTCGCCGGCCGGCAGCTCGTCGGGGACCACGCCCTGCTCGACGAGCGCGAGCAGCCGGGCGGCGTCGATGTCCCCGTCCCACTGGGCGAGCACGTCCCGCCCCGCGCCCAGCCGTCCGAGGGCGCGAGCGCACTCCTCGCGCAGCGACGGGTGGGCGTCCGCCATCCGATCCAGCAGGGCCGGGACCGCGGCCGGATCGCCGAGGAGGCCGAGCAGCCGGGCCGCTTCGCCCTCCTGCCGATCGCGCATCGCGCGGGTCAGCAGGCGGACGAGATCGGTGTCGCCGGGGATGGGGGTGACGAGCAGCAGCTCCCGCGCTTCGTCCGCGCCGCACGGGCGCCCCGCGAGCTCGAGCAGGTCGCGGAGCAGCGCCTTCGGCGCGGCTTCGATGTACGACTCGCGGTGCAGCGCCACGCCGGGGCCGATCAGCGTGTACAGGCAGGTCCACGACGACGGATCGCCGGGCGGCAGCGGCAGCGGCAGCGGCACCGCGGCGAGGTACGCGTCGAGCCCGGTCTTCGTGTAGTGCGGCTTCATCCGACCCCCAGGGCGGTGTGGATACACCGACCGATGGCTGCGGGGAACCCCGCCAGGGGCACGTCCGCGACGGCATTGTCGTAGAACGACCGCACGTGGCCGGTCCCCGGGCCGAGCCCCAGCCCCACGAGGTTGGCGCGGCGCGACACCGCGCTCACCGCGCGACGGAGCGCGGCCTCGGCGTTCGCGGGCCCCGACGGCAGGCCGTCCGACACGACGATGAGCACCGGCGAGCGCGACCGCGAGCCCATGAGCTCTTCGCAGGCCGCTTCGAGCACGGGCCCGTCCCAGTTGTGCTCGGGCCGGTTGTGGCCGCCGGGACGCGAGCCGCTGACCTCGAGCGGCATCGTGGACAACGCGGGCGTTGCGACCTCGAGGGGCTGGTCGAACGGCTTGAACGCGATGAGCCGGTCCTGGAACCCGTACACGGCGAAGGGCAGATCGAGCCGCGCCAGCACCTCCGCCAGCAGGACGGTGCCCCGGAAGCCCCAGTGGATGCGGTCGCCCGCCATGCTGCCGGACAGATCGAGCAGCAGCAGGAAGCGCGGATCGCTCTTCTCGGGCACGGTCTTGCGCTGCCACAGATCGAGCCGCTCGGGACGGGCCTCGAAGCGCATCGCGTGCCGCAGGTCGAGGCGCTGGCCGGTGGTGTGCCCCTCGACCCACCGGGGCAGGCTCCGGGGTCGCAGCGCGCGGAGGAGCTGGTCGACGAGCGCATCGACGAGCGGGAGCACGTCGCGGCGGGCGGCATCCCAGGTGTCCCGGCTCGGCGGGTCGAGCGCGCGGGCCAGCGCCGAGGCGTCGATCGCGGGCAGCTCGACCGAAGCGCCCTGCGCGGACGGCCTCACCGGGCGCTTCAGCCGCACGCCGGTCGTCCAGGCGCCGACGCGCGCGAGGAACGCCTGCTCGGCCTGCTTCACCTTCTCGGGTGGGTCGAGGGCCACGAGGTCGCGGTAGATCGGGAGGATCTGCTCCCAGATCACGGCCCAGGCCTCGGCCGCGGAGAGGCGCACGGCCACCTCGAAGCCGTCGGGGCGCGCGAGCCCGTCGTGCTTCGCGAACACCCGCGCCACGCGCGAGCCCTCGTAGCGGTCGGACCGCGGGGTCTCGGCGTGGATGGGCGGGAGCAGGCCGACGGCCTCGCGGCGGGCCTCGGCGGTGCGCTGGAGCGCGGTGCTCACGCGCTCGTCGAGCCCCGGCGGCCGCTCGCCGTGCCACCACTCGTGGATCAGGCCGACGCTGAACTGCACGAACAGCGGCTGCTTCGGCAGCGACCCGCCGTCCGTGGGGAACAGGCGGTCGTTGTACGCCTCGACCCACGGGGTGGCGCCGGGCAGGCGCTGCACGAGCCAGCTCTCGATGCGGCAGTCCTCGACGGAGTTCAGCAGCGTCCGCACGCCGGGCGCCTCGAGCACGCTGCGCGGCACGAGCCACGGGTACCGCGTCATCGCGGCGTGGGCGGCCTCGTGGCAGACGAGCCCGTGGATCTCGGTGTCGGGCAGGGTCTGCAGGTCGCGCGGGTCGACCTGGATGCGGCCGGTGTGGGTGTCGATGCTCCAGCCGCAGCCGGGCGGGCCCTCGACGACTTCGAGGCTGCGGTCGACGGCGACTCCCGCGGCGAGCGCGCGCAGGGCATCGAGGCGTTCGGTGCTCACCCGGGAATCGTAGCGCGCGACTCCCGGCTGAGCGCGAGCAGCTCCGGGCCGAGATCCGCGACCACGCCGAGGTGCTTCAGCGCGTGGTAGACGCCGATACAGGCCCGGAACACGGGGAAGATCGCCGGATCCGGACGCAGCGCCAGCGACCGCACGGGGTGGTGGCGCTTGATCTCGCCGATGCGCTCGAGGAGCGGGTCGGTCGCGTAGTCGCACGGCCCGCGGAGCGGTGTCCCGACCGCATCGACCATCTCGGCGATCATGGCGCGGATCCCGGGCGTCCGCCGCGTCGTCGCGAGGCCGGCATCGTCGAAGAAGTCGATGAGGTCACACCCCTCGGGGTCCACCAGCACCGGGACGAGGTGCGCGAGCCCCGACACCCGCGCCGCCGGGACGGCCGACACCGCGCCGAAGTCCAGCAGGCCGAGGCGATCGCCAGCGAGCACGACGAAGTTGCCCGGGTGGGCGTCCGCGTTGACGAGCCCGCTGTGGAACAGGGGTCCGAACACCGCGCGCAGCACGCGCTCCCCGAGGGCCGCGCGCACGTCCGGCGGGCCTGGATCGTCGAAGCGCGCGTGCAGCGTGGGCCCGTCGAGCCAGTCCGTCGTGATCACGCGGGACGACGAGAGCGCCGGATGCACGGCCGGCACGACGAGATCGGGCCACGGCGCCACCGCGTCGGCCATACGCGCGAGGCTCGCCGCCTCGTGGGCGTAGTCCAGCTCGGCGAGCGTGTCGTCGCGCAGCGCGTCGAAGTACGCGCCGGCATCGAGCAGGGCGTTCGCGCCCGAGGCCCGGAACGCCACCGACAGCAGGTCGAGGTCGTCGAGCAGGGCCTTCGCGACGCCCGGATACTGCACCTTCACCGCGACCTCGCGCCCGTCGAGCGTCGTCGCCCGGTGCACCTGCCCGAGCGACGCGCCGGCCGCGGGCTCGGGGTCGATGTGCGCGAACCGCTCGGCGGGCGGGCCGATCTCGGCTTCCAGCACCGCCTCCACGTCCGCCCAGGGGACCGTCGGCGCCTGGGAGTACAGCCGGCCGAGGCGCGCGCGGGCGCCGGGCGGGAGGCCGTCGGACACCTGCGCGAGGAGCTGTCCTGCCTTCAGCGAGCCGGCCTTCATCTCGCCGAGCGTCTCGAACAGGATCTCGCCGAGCTTCTCTCCGGCGTCCTCGCCGGCAGCCCGCCGCAGCGCCTCACCCGCCGCCGCAGCCCCGGCGCGCGGGCCGAGCGCCACGAGCCTGCCCAGCCTGCGGAGACGCCCGACGGGGACGGGCTTGTCGTCGCCCATCACTCCACCGCGGGCGGGAGGAGGTGCAGCTCGAGGCGCCGGTTGGCGCGCTGCCCGCCCTCGGTCTCGTTCGGGCCCACGGGCTCGTGCGAGCCGTGCGCCACGATCGCGAAGCGCTCGGCGGCGAGGTCGTGCTCGACGATCAGGCGCTCCGCGAGCGCCGCGGCCTGGTGGTACGAGAGCTCGAGCTGCGTGCGGTACAGCCGGGCGGCCTTCGCGCCGAGCATCGCGTCGTCGGTGTGGCCGTGCACCTCGACCTGCTGGTCGGGGTTCAGCCGGAGCGCCGTGGCCACGAGGTCGATCTCGCGCTTCGCCTCGTCGCGCACGCGCAGCGTGTAGGGGTCGGCGTACACGAAGTCCATCGGCAGCGTGAGCACGATGCGCGGACCGTGCTGGGCGATGGCGACCTCGGTGCCCTGGAACACCTGGACGAGCGTGGGGTAGGTCTCGGACCGCTGGCTGCCCTCCCCGCACGACCGGATGTCCTCGCGGAGCTGGCGGTTCTGGATCTTGAGCGCGATGACCTCGGCTTCGAGCTGCCCCACGAGCCCGCCGTTGTGCGGGTAGCTGCGGCCCGCCTTGCACCCGGCGAGCAGCAGGACGAGGACCAGCCTCAAACGCCGACCTGCGGCGGCGCGATGCACGAGTCGAGCGACCACGTGTCGGGGTGCAGGGACTTCGCCCCACCCACCGCGCGGCCCGAGCCGCGGATGTCGAGCCAGCGCTTGGCCCACCGCCGCACCGAGTCGGAGTAGCGCCACTGCCACCCGTTCGGCCCGACGCGGCGGGCCTTCGTCATCCAGTGCAGGTGGAGCGGGTGCTCTTCGACGGGCTTGCCGGCATGCTTGCCGTCGACGAACACGAGGCGCCCGTTCTCGCCGGGCTGGATGGGGCCATCCTCGGGGGGACGCCCGATGGCATTGGCCCAGTCGAGCAGGGCCTGCAGATCGTCGTCGACCTCGGCGCGGCGGAGCAGGTGCGCGAAGCACAGCCCACAGGCGGCGGCGTCGTCGGTGGCGCGGTGGGCGTTCTCGAGCTCGACCCCGCACCGGCGGGCGAGGTCGCCGAGCTTGTGGCTGACGCGCTGGCCGTCGGGGTCCTGGAAGACCTTCATCGAGAGATCGACGGTGTCGACCTCGGCGATGGGCTCGGGCCAGAACAGCTCGGCGTTGCGCAGCTCCTGCTCGAGGAAGCCCCGGTCGAACGGGAAGTTGTGGGCGACGGCGATCCCGCTCCCCAGCCACTCGTAGATGGTCTGGGCGATCTCGGGGAAGGTGGGCGCGTTGGCCACGTCGGCGTCGCGGATGCCCGTGATCTCGGTCGCCTTGCGCGGGATCGGGATGCCCGGGTTCACGAGCTGGCTGAAGTCTTCGCGCGCCACGACCTCGCCGGACGGGTCGAGCTCGAGCTTCACGATGCCCACCTCGATGATCTTGTCGCCGTCGAACGCCGCGAGACCGGTGGTCTCGGTGTCGAACGCGATGATCGGGAGGTGCTTGAAGCGCATCAGGCGAGCAGGGGCTGGATCGCGTCGCGGGCGGCCTGCTGGGCGGCGTCGCGGTGGGTGAGCCACTGGACGTGGGCGTCGGGGCCCACGTCGTTCGTGATGCCGAGCACGGCGACGAACGGCACCCCCGCCTGCTTGCAGGCCAGCGCCACGCCGAAGGCCTCGAGGTGCTCGACCGTGTACCCGTCGGCGATGCGCCGGGCGAGCGTACGGTCGGTGGTGATGGCGCCGACCGTGAGGACGGCGTGCTGGGGCACCTTGATGCGGGCGAGCAGCCCGACGTCGCACTCCACGGGCTTCGGTGCCCGCGGCACGTAGCCGAGGCCCATCGCCGCCACGCCCCACGACAGACCGACGCGCGACGCCGCGACCGCCTGGCCGATGGCCGGACCGCCGGGGTACGCGCCCGCCGTGCCGATCAGCACGACCCGATCGGGCTTGTCGCGCTCGAGGATGCGCGCGGTGTTGGCCGCAGCCACCACCGGGCCCACGCCGACCACCGCGCCCTCGAGCGGCCCGAGCTCCTCGGGGGCCGCGGCCATCACGAGCAGACCCATCTGTGGTGTCGCCTCCGCCATGCGGTCTAACGGTCTCCGGATCAGGCGCCCACAAGCTCGCGTGCGGCGTCGAGGACCTTCTCGGCGTGGCCCTTCACCTTCACGTTCTCCCACACCTGCGCGACCTTCCCGTCGGCATCGAAGAGGAACGTGGTGCGCTTGATGCCCATGTACGTCTTGCCGTAGTTCTTCTTCTCGGCCCAGACGCCCCAGGGCTCGAGCACGACGTGCTCCGGATCCGCGAGCAGCGGCATCGTGAGCCCGTACTTCGCGGTGAAGCCCGCCTGGCGCTTCACCGAGTCGGCGCTGGCGCCGTACACCGCGACGCCGAGCGCCGCGAACTCTGCACCGAGGTCGCGGAACGCGCAGGCCTCGGTGGTGCAGCCGGGGGTGTCGGCCTTCGGGTAGAAGAACACGACCACCGGATGGCCGCGCAGGGCGCTCCACTGCACGGGGTTCCCCGCGGCGTCCTGGAGCGTGAAGTCGTCGACCGTCTGACCGACCGTGAGCATGCGTTCCCTCCTCGGGGTTCAGGACGAGGCGAGCTCCCGTCCGCGGTGTGAGGTATCGACCTGGCCGTCGACGAACACGGGCTTTCCGAGAAGGTACGTCGCGACGGGCCATCCGCGCAGGGTGCGGCCGCGGTACGGCGTCCAGCCGGCGGCCGAGCGCACGTCGGCGTCGCGCAGCGTGCGCTCCTCGGTGGGGTCGACGAGCACGAAGTCGGCGTCGTACCCGACCTCGAGCCGGCCCTTGCGGGCGATGCCGAGGGTCGAGGCGGGCGCGTCGGAGCCCCAGCGCGCCACGTCGTTCAGCGTGCACCGGCCGGCCAGCGCGGCGTCGACGAGCAGCGGGAGCAGCCACTCGACCCCGGGCATGCCGGACGCCGATTGCGGGTACGACCGGGACTTCGCGTCGAGGCCGTGCGGGCAGTGGTCGCTCGCGACCATCGCGATGGTGCCGTCTCTCAGGCCGGCCCACAGGGCGGTCCGGTGCGACGCGTCGCGCAGCGGGGGATTGCCCTGGACCCGCGTGCCTTCGGTCGCGTAGCTCGACGCGTCGAGGAAGAGGTGCGGCAGCGCGACGGCCGCCGTCACGCGATCCGTGCCCCGGGCGCGCAGCAGCTCGACCTCTTCGGCCGAGGAGAGGTGCAGCAGGTGGAGCCGCGTGCCGTGCCGCGCGGCGAGCTGGAGCGCGAGCTCGGTGCCCGCCACGGCCGTCTGCACGTCGCGGATGCGCGGGTGCAGCGTGACGTTCGCGTCGCCTTCGTACATCGCGTAGCGCTCGGCGAGGCGCGACCGGTCTTCGGCGTGCACGGCGACGGGCTTCTGGACCGACGCGAACACGCGGCTCGCCCAGGCGGCCTGGTCGGGCGAGCAGTCGAGCGCCACGCGTACCCCGACGGTCCGCGTCGCCGCGACGAGCTCGTCGAGGTTGTCGGGCGTCGCGCGCATCCACAGGCCGTAGTGGACGACGCAGCGCTCGGCGGCCCTCTCGAGCTTGTGGTGCAGGGTGGCGAGCGAGTGCGCGTCGGCCGGATCGGAGTCGGGCATCTCGAGCACGGTCGTCACGCCGCCCGCGGCCGCCGCACAGGAGCCGGAGTGCAGGTCTTCCCCGCCCCATCGCGTGAACTCGCGGAAGTGCGCCTGGCTGTCGACGAGGCCCGGGAACACGAGCTTCCCGCGCGCATCGACGCGGCGCGCCCCGCTGGTGTCGGTCGCACGGGGCACGATGGCCGAGATCACCCCGTCCTCGCAGACGAGATCACCGGTCACGACGCGTTCGGGCAGCACCAGCTGGCCCTGTTCGACGATCAACAGCCCCACGCCCGCGGACTATCCGTCGGCGCGGTGCGCAGCCATCCGTTGCAGTCAGGGGGTTGTCACGGGCTGCCGAGAATCGCGATTCGGGTTAAGCCGACCCACCGTCATCCAGGGGGTCCCATGCGTCTCGTCGCCATCGGTCTCGGCATCCTCGGCCTCGCCGCCTGCCAGGAGTACTCGGTCAACGGCAAGCCGCCCACCGAAGAGCCGCCGCCCGTCGAAGACACCGACGTGCCGCCGCCTCCGCCGCCCCCGCCCGGCACGCCGGTGCCCGACATCGAGATCTCGCCCGCCTCCGTCGACTTCGGCGGCTGGCCCGCCGACTGCGCCTCGCCGCCCGCCACGGTCACCATCTCCAACGTGGGCGACGCCGACCTCGTCATCAACGACGTGTTCTTCGGCACCGGCACGGCCGAGTTCACCCAGAACGGCGCCGCCACCACGCTCACCCCGGGCTCCAGCACCCAGGTGCTCGTCGACTTCGCGCCGGCTTCGATCGGCACGTTCTCCGTCGACCTGATGGTCGCGAGCAACGACCCCGACGAGAGCGTCGCCACCGTGCCCCTCACGGGCGACGGCCTCCAGGGCAACCTCATCCAGGAGGGCTTCGCCCAGGTCGGCTCGGTCACCCAGCCCGTCGACATCCTGTTCGTCATCGACAACAGCGACTCGATGCTCGACGACGTGAACGCGCTGCGGAACAACTTCAACCTGTTCATCCAGGGCTTCCTCACGCTCGGGCTCGACTACCAGATCGGCGTCGTCACCACCGACATGGTCGACCCGCTCCAGTCCGGCCGCCTCCAGGGCCCGCTCATCACGACCTCCACGCCCGATCCGGTCGCGCAGTTCTCGGTCAACGCCGATGTCGGCACCAACGGCTCCATCGACGAGATGGGCCTCGCCGCCGCGTACGCCGCGCTCACCCCGCCGATCATCACCAACGAGAACCTCGGGCTCGTCCGCCCGGGCTCGCTGCTCTCGATCATCGTCATCAGCGACGAGCCCGACCAGAGCAGCATCACCGCACCCGAGATGATCACGTTCCTCGACGCCTACCAGGGCGATCCGGCGCTCACGAGCCTGTCGATCGTCGGTGGCCCGAAGACCGGCATCCTCCCCTGCTGGCGCGGCATCTTCCCCGCCGCACCGGTGCCGAAGTACTGGAACGTCGCGCTCAACACGGGCGGCATCCACGCGAACATCTGCAACCTCGACATGTCGGTCATCCTGCAGCAGCTCGCCATCGTCGCCGCCGGCCTCGAAGACAGCTTCACCCTCACGAACGTCCCGGCCGACCCGAGCCAGATCGAGGTCCGTGTCGACGGCGTGCTGATGCCCGAAGACCTCGTGAACGGCTGGTCGTACGACGCCGGCACGAACACCGTGTACTTCCACGGCACCGAGATCCCGCCCGCCGGCTCCGACGTCACCGTCGAGTTCCCGGGCAACGGCACCTGCCCGTAGGCTCCGAGAACCGCGAAGCCGCGTTACGACTTCAGCGATGGAAGCGCTGAAGCCCGCCACCTACGCCGACCTGCTCGCCGTGCCCGACCACCTCGTGGCCGAGATCGTGCGCGGCTCGCTGTACACCAGCCCGCGTCCCGCACCCCGGCACGCCAACGCGGCGGGCGTGCTCGGCGGCGAGCTGAACATGGTGTGGCAGCGGGGTCGTGGCGGCCCGGGCGGTTGGTGGATCCTGCCCGAGCCCGAGCTCCACCTCGGCGACGACATCCTCGTCCCCGACATCGCCGGCTGGCGGCGCGAGCGGATGGAGCGCCTCCCCGAGACCGCCTGGTTCGCGCTCCGGCCGGACTGGGTCTGCGAGATCCTCAGCCCGTCGACGGCGCGGCTCGACCGCGGCGAGAAGCTCGACGTCTACGCCGACCGCGGGGTGCCGTGGACGTGGCTCGTCGACCCCGGAGCCCGGCTCGTCGAGGTCTTCGAGCTGACCGGCGGTCGGTGGACGCGCCACGCGACCGCCCGGGACGAGACCGCTGCAGAGCTCCCGCCGTTCGGCGCCGTCCCGCTGGACGTTTCGGCGCTCTGGGCGGAGTAGCGCAGCGTCAGTGCGCGCCCTTCTTCGGGCGGAGCGCGGCGCCGTCGTTCACGTGGTCGTTCCACGTGGCCGGCGTGTAGCCGTTGTCGACCTTCACCATCTGGATGCAGTCGGGCACGGGGCACACGATCTGGCAGAGGTTGCAGCCCACGCACTCGTCTTCGTCGACGATCGGCTGGATGCCGTTCGGGTTCGGGTGGATGCACTGGTGCGCGCCGTCGTGGCAGGCGACCATGCAGCGGTTGCACCCGATGCACGTGTTCGCGTCGATCTTCGCGACGATCTCGTAGTTCAGGTCGAGGTCGCCCCACTCGGAATAGGCCGGAACGCTCTTCCCCACGACCTGGTCGAGGCTCTGGAAGCCCTTCTCCTCCATCCAGGTCTCGAGGCCCTCGATCATGTCCTCGACGATGCGGTACCCGCGCAGCATGACCTCGGTGCAGACCTGCACGGAGCTCGAGCCGAGCAGGATGAACTCGAGCGCGTCGCGCCAGTTCGTCACGCCGCCGATGCCGGAGATCGGCACGTTGAAGCGCGGGTCGCGCGCGAGGGCCGCGACCATGTGCAGCGCGATGGGACGCACGGCGGCGCCGCAGTACCCGCCGTTCGTCGACTTCGGGCCGACGGTCGGCTGGGGCACCAGCGTGTCGAGGTCGATGCCGATGATGCTCTTGATGGTGTTGATCAGCGACACGCCATCGGCACCGCCACGCTGCGCAGCGAGGCCGTGCGGCACGATGTCGCCGACGTTCGGGGTGAGCTTCACGAGCACGGGGACGGTCGCGAACTCCTTCGCCCAGCTCGTGATCCGCTCGTTCACGGCGGGCTCCTGGCCGACGGCCGACCCCATGCCGCGCTCGCACATGCCGTGCGGACAGCCGAAGTTCAGCTCGAGCCCGTCGGCACCGGCGTCTTCGGAGCGCTTGATGATCTCGCGCCACTCGTCGCGCGTCTCGACCATCAGGCTGACGATGACCGCGTGCTTCGGGTAGCGCTTCTTCACCTCCGCGATCTCGCGGAAGTTCACGTCGAGCGGGCGATCCGTGATGAGCTCGATGTTGTTGAATCCGACGCCGGCGTTGCCCTTCCACTTGATGGCGCCGAAGCGCGAGCTGACGTTCTGGATGGGGGTTCCGAGCGTCTTCCAGACGGCGCCGCCCCAGCCCGCGTCGAACGCGCGCATGACCTGTGCGCCGGAGTTCGCGGGCGGGGCGCTCGCGAGCCAGAACGGGTTCGGCGAGATGATGCCCGCGGTGTTCGAGGTGAGATCGACGCCCATCACTGGCCTCCCATCAGGTACGCATGGATCGCTTCGGCGGAGTCGCGGCCCTCGGCCGCTGCGTTCACGACCTCCTTCCCGCCATTGCGGCAGTCACCGCCGCAGTAGACGCCCTTGCGGCCGGTGGCGCCGCTCGCGTCGGTGACGACGCAGCCCCACTCGACCTGGACGCCGTCGAGCCCGGCGACGAGCTCGCCGATCTTCGCCTGGCCGATCGCGACGAGCACCAGGTCGGCGTCGATCACGTGCTCGCTGCCCGGCACCTTCTTCTTGCTCTCGTCGGTGAGCACGCAGCGAACGCCCGTCGCGCGGCCCTCGTCGACCTCGTAGCTCACGGGCGACGTGTGCCACACGCCCCGCACGCCCTCGACCTTCGCGGCCTTCCACTCGTGCTGGTAGCCCGCCATGGCGGCCTCGGAGCCGCGGTAGACCATGCGTACGTCGGACACGCCGAGCCCGCGGAGCTCGCGGACCGCGTCGATCGCGGTGTTGCCGCCGCCGAGCACGAGCGCGCGCTTCACGTCGGAGAGGTCGACGGCCCCGAGCTTGAACTGCTCGATGAAGTCGACGGCGCCGTGGACATTGGAGAGGCCCTCCTCACCGCCGACGAACTTGTCGGGGCCGAGGCCGAAGCCCAGGAAGATCGCGTCGAACTCGCTCTCGAGCTCGGCCCACGACACGTCGCCGGGGACGGACACGCCCAGCCGGACCTCGATGCCGCCGATGCCGAGCACCCAGTCGACCTCGTCTTCGGACCGGTCGGCGCGCATCTTGTACGGCGCGACGCCCGTGGTGTTCAGGCCGCCGAGCACGTCGCGCTTCTCGAAGATCGTGACGCTGTGGCCGTACATCCGCAGCCGGTGCGCGGCCGCGAGCGACGCGGGACCGCCGCCGATGCACGCCACCTTCTTCCCGGTGTCGGCGCCCGCTTCGTAGAAGCGCCAGCCTGCCTCGAAGGCGGCATCCGTCGCGAACCGCTGCAGCTTGCCGATCTGGATGGGCGGGCTGTCTTCGCGGTTGTAGACGCAGTCGCCGACACACAGCACCTCGACCGGGCACACGCGCGCACACGACATCCCGAGGATGTTGGAGTCGAAGATGGTCTTCGCGCTGCCCTTCACGTTGCCGGTGGCGATCTTCCGGATGAACGTCGGGATGTCGATCGTCGTGGGACACGCCTGGATGCACGGCGCGTCGTAGCAGTACAGGCAACGCTCGCTCTCGGCGATGGCCTGTTGGAGCGAGTAGGCCGCTTTGAAGTCCTCGAAGACGGCCTCGGCGCGGTCGGCCGGAACGCGACCCATCTGTGCCTCCTGGTCCAGGGAGCGCACAATACCAGTGGGGACGCGCCGCGCAACGAGTCTTTGCGCGATCCGGACGGGTCGGGGCCCGCCCGGTGGACCGCGATCTAGAAGCCCAGGTGGCTGAACCAGACCCTGTCGGCTTCCTTGTCGTACCGGAAGCGCATCGCGGCGGGCATCTGGCGGCCTTCACACTTGATGTACCAGCGGACCTCCTCACCCGAGGCGATGTCGCCGTTCTGCTGGGTGACGGTGATCTCCTTCGCGTCGTTCATGCACATCTTGGCCTTCAGGTTGGCCTGCTTGAGCTGGTAGAGCTTGAACTCCTCGCGGGCGCGCGCCTCGCCGCAGCGGTTCGGGTCGCAGTACTTCGTGATCCAGCCGTCGAGATCGCCGGCGGAGGTCATCTCGATGGTCTCGACGAGCGCGGCCTTCACCTTCGCTTCGAGGTTGGCGTCTTCGGCGTGGGCCGTGCTGAACAGGGCGAGTGCGAACAGGGTCATGGCATCCTTCCTCGGGCCAAGCGTACAGGAAAAACGGACACAGGGAGGAGAGCTCCCGGTCGGGGGACTTCGATGCTGTTCTCGAACGCGCGACTCGGCGGATCTATTCACGACATCCGGGTGTCCGACGCGAAGATCCTCTCGATCGCGGCCCCGGGCTCGCTCGTACGACAGCCCGACGAGGAGGTCGTGCGCGGTGGATGGCTGACGCCGCCGATGGCCGAGCCCCACGTGCACCTCGACGCCGCGCTGCTGGGCGCGCGGATGCCCAACCGCTCCGGGACGCTGCGCGAGGGGATCGCGAACTGGTCCGTGCTGCGCGCGACGCTCACCGAATCGGACGTGCGGGCGCGCGCCCTGCAGACCGCCGAGATGTACGCGCGGCGCGGCACGCTGCGCATCCGCACCCACGTCGACACGGGCAACCTGATGGCCGTGCAGACGCTCGTGGAGCTGAAGCCCGAGCTCGCCGGGCACGGCATCGAGCTCGAGGTGGTCGCATTCCCGCAGGAGGGCATCTTCCGCGCGCCCGACCGCCGGGCCCAGTGGGAGGCCGCCATCGCGCTCGGCGTCGACTGCGTCGGCGCGATCCCGCACTTCGAGCGCACGACCGAAGAGGGCTGGCAGTCGGTGCACCTCGCGTTCGACCTCGCCGAGCGCAACGGCCTGAAGCTCGACTTCCACTGCGACGAGAGCGACGACCCGCACTCGCGCAACCTCGAGGTCGTGTGCGCGGAGGCGATCGACCGCGGCTACGCCGGGAGGGTCGTCGCGGGCCACTGCACGGCGCTGCACAGCTACAACCACCCCTATGCCGAGAAGGTGATGGAGCTCGTGGCGACCGCCGGCGTGCAGGTGATCGCCAACCCGCTCGACAACGTCGTGCTCCAGGGGCGCTACGACCGCTACCCCCGGCGGCGCGGCATCACGCGCGTCGACGAGCTCTGGCGCTTCGGCGCCACCGTGGGGATCGGGCACGACAGCGTGCAGGACCCGTGGTACCGCCTCGGCCAGGCCCACATGCTCGACCCGGCCCACATGCTGGTGCACGTCGGGCAGCTCACCGGCGAGCGCGACATGGAGCGCGTCGTCGAGACCCTGTGGACCGAGAACCACCTGCCGTTCGGCGACATCCCGGTGCTCGCCGAGGGCCAGCCGGCACGCATGCTGTGGTGGCCGGTCGACACCGCGGTCGACCTCCTGATCCAGCGCCCGCTACCCCGCGTCTTCCGCGGGTGACGGGTCCGTGACGCCCATCGACGGCCCGACGGGCCGTGCATAGCAGGGACACATGGGACTCCGCGACCGAATCACCGCGCTCTCGCGCCCCGCACGCGGGGTGGTGGACGGGGTGCGCCGCCGGATCCGCGACCGCGGACGGCGCCACTGGTCGTCGCCCGAACGGCTGTGGGTCGAGACCCGCAGCCGCGAGCCCGGACACCTCGCCGCGCTGATCGCCCACCTCGAGCGCCAGCCCGGCGTCCGCTGGGCGCGCTACAACGCCGCGTTCGCGCGGCTCGTCGTGTGCCGGGACGCCGGAGGGCCCACCGACGACGCGCTGATCGGCGCCCTCGCCGCGATGGAGCGCGAGCTCGGCGTCGGATCGCGCGCCTTCCCGCGGCCCCGGCCCACCCACCCGGGCGACCCGGGCTCGGAGGAGCGCAGCTGGGTGCGCGCAGGGGCGAGCCTCGGGAGCGCGGCGGTGGGCGCGAGCCTGCGCCTGGCGGGGTCGAAGCCGGTGCCCGCGGAGATCGACCTCGCGGCGCTCACCCAGGCCCTCGAGAACATGCCGCAGGTGCGCTCGTGGCTCGACGACAAGCTCGGCGGGTCGGCCTCGGACTTCGGGCTGGGCCTCGCGAGCACCGTGTCGTCGGGCCTCGCGCACGGCTTCGCCGGGCAGGTCGTCGATGCCGTGTACCGCGGGCTGCGCCTGCAGGAGATCACGGCGGCGCGCCAGGCCTGGGAGGCGCGGGAGGCCGAGCTGGCGGGCTCGCCGGACGACCACCCGCCGCTGGTGCCCACCGTCGGGCCCCGCGAGGCGCACCTGCCGGAAGGCCCCATCGAGCGCTGGTCGGAGCAGGCGTCGGTCGCGAGCCTCGGCGGCTTCGGCTTCGGCGTGGCGGCCTCGGGCGCGGCGGACAAGGCCGCAGCCTCCATCTTCGGCGTGGTCCCCAAGCCCGCGCGGGTCGGGCGCGAGGCGTTCGCCGCCGTGCTCGGCACCCGCCTGGCCCACCGCGGGTTCGTGATCCTCGACGACCGTCCGCTCCGCCGGCTCGACCGGATCGACGCGATCGTGCTGCCCGAGGCGCTGCTGCGGCCCTCGCAGGGCGAGCTCGAGCAGGTCCTCCCCG
This sequence comes from Alphaproteobacteria bacterium, assembly GCA_020632875.1. Classification (GTDB taxonomy): domain Bacteria; phylum Myxococcota_A; class UBA796; order UBA796; genus JACKEQ01. Next base: position 13,785 of record JACKET010000023.1, on the reverse strand, counting down.
TGGGACGGGCGCGGGTCGACAAGGTCCGGCGCCAGGCGCACCAGCTGTTCCGTCCCGAGGCCCCGCTCGCCGAGCAGGGCGACGCGAACCGCGCGTGGCACCTGCTCGAGGTGCCGCTGTCCCGGCTCCCCCGCGATGCCGCGTCGTGGGCGAAGGCCCAGCGCGGCCGGGGCCGCTGGGTGTTCGCGCTCCGCGAGGGTGGGCGCCTCGTCGCGCTCGCCGCGGTGCGCCCCATCGTCGACCAGGCGGTGCGCGCGCTCGTCGCCGCGTCCCGATCGAACGGCTTCAAGGTCGTCGCGGCCGTGCACGATCCGGCGTCCGTGAGCTGGTTCGAGCCCGACGAGATCCTCGTCCCCGGCGCCGACACCCTGCCCGCCATCCGCACGCTGCAGCGCCACGGGCACGGGGTCGCAGTCGTGGCGCTCGGCTCCGACCCGGCGCTCGCCGCGGCCGACGTGGGCATCGCGCTCCACCGTCCCGGCGAGCCTCCGCCGTGGCAGGCGCACATCATCGGCGGGCCGTCCCTCGACGACCTCCTGCTCGTCCTCGAGGCGATGAAGGCGGCCCGCAAGGCGTCCGCGCAGTCCACCACCCTCGCGATGGCCGAGGCGATGGCCGGCCTGACGCTCTCGTTCGACGGCCAGCGCCGGTCGGTGATCGAGCGCGTGGTGTCGGTTTCCGGCGGCGTCGCGCTCGCGGCCATCGGCAACGGGGCGCGCATCGCGCGCAGCATCGTCCCTCCCCACGCCGGCACGGGCCCGGATCGCACCCCGTGGCACGCGCTCGAGCCCGACGAGGCGCTGGAGCGGATCGGGTCCACGCTCGACGGCCTCGCACCCGCGACCGTCGCCGAGCGCACGCCCCCGAAGGAGCAGCAGCGCTCCACCTTCGACGAGATCCAGTCCGCCGTGTGGACCGAGCTCGCCACGCCCTTCGCCCCGATCCTCGCGACGGGCGCGGGGCTCTCGGCGCTGATGGGCTCGACGCTCGACGCCAGCATGGTCGCGGCGACCGTCCTCGCGAGCGGGATGGTGGGCGGCGTGCAGCGCGTCCGGGCCGAGCGTGCGACCCGGGCCCTCGCCGAGCGACGCCAGGTCACGATCCGGGTGCGACGCGGGAAGCGCGAGGTGCGCATCCCCGAGAACGACGTGGTTCGCGGCGACATCCTGCTGCTCGAGGCCGGCGACCGGGTCCCCGCGGACTGCCGGATCCTCGCGTGCCACGCGCTCGAGGTCGACGAGTCGAGCCTCACCGGCGAGTCGGTGCCCGTCGCGAAGGCCGTCGAGCCGTGCTTCGCGGGCAGCGTCGCCGAGCGCACCTCGATGCTCTTCGCCGACACGACCATCGCCGCGGGCGAAGCGACCGCCGTGGCCGTCGCCGTGGGCCCGGGCACCGAGTCGCGCCGCGCCGACCTCGACCGGCCGCTCGTCCCGCCCCCCACGGGCGTCCAGGCGCGGCTCGAGTCCCTCACCGACCTCACCACGCCCGTCGCGGGGCTGGCGGGCGTCGCGGTCGTGGCGTCGGGCCTCGCGCGCCGGCGTCCCCCGCGGGAGCTCGTCGACACGGCCGTCTCGCTCGCCGTCGCCGCGGTGCCCGAGACCCTGCCGCTGCTCGCGACCGCCGCCCAGCTCGCCGCCGCCCGCCGGCTCTCCGAGGTCGGCGCGCTCGTCCGGAACCCGCGGTCCGTCGAGGCCCTCGGCCGCGTCGACGTCCTGTGCGCCGACAAGACGGGCACGCTCACCGAGGGCCAGCTGCGGCTCCAGCAGGTCGCGGACGCCGAGGGCGCCGCGCCGATCGACGCGCTCGACGACGCGCGGCGCGCCGTGCTCGCCATCGCGCTCGCGGCGAGCCCCGCCGCCAGCGACCAGCGCGCGGCCCACCCCACCGATCACGCCATCCACGAGGGCGCGGCGAAGGCCGGCGTCGCGGTCGTTCCGGGGCGGCGCGTTCGCGAGCTCCCGTTCGAGCCGCGCCGCGGGTACCACGCGACCCTCCTCGAGGACGACGGCCACCGGATCTGCGTGAAAGGCGCTCCCGAGGTCGTCATCCCCCGCTGCGACCGCACCTGGGACGGCGACCGCCGCCACCTCGACGACGCCGGCCGGGACGCGCTCCTCGAGGCCTCCATCGCGCTCGCCAGCCAGGGGCTCCGCGTGCTGGCCGTCGCCGAGCGCCCCGCCCGCAGCGACGCGCTCGCGCCGGGCAAGGTCCGCCGCCTCGTGTTCCGCGGCTTCGTCGCGCTCGCCGACCCCGTCCGTCCCGCCGCACCCGATGCCGTCGCCTCCCTCCGCGCGGCGGGCGTCGAGGTGAAGATGATCACGGGCGACCATCCCGCGACGGCCTCGGCGATCGCCCGCCAGCTCGGCCTCGCGCACGAGGGGGTCGCCACGGGTCCCGAGCTGGACGCGCTGTCGGACGACGAGCTCGACGCCCTCCTCCCCGAGACCGCCGTGTTCGCGCGCGTCACGCCCGCCCAGAAGGTCCGCATCGTCGAGGGGCTGCAGCGGCTCGGGCGCGTGGTCGCGATGACCGGCGACGGCGCGAACGACGCGCCCGCCATCCGCCTCGCCGACGTGGGCATCGCGATCGGCTCGCGGGCCACGGCGGCCGCGCGGGGCGCCGCAGACGTGCTCGTGACTGACGAGCGCATCGAAACCCTCGTCCAGGCCGTGCTCGAAGGGCGCGCGCTGTGGGTCGCGGTGCGCGACGGCGTGTCGATCCTGGTCGGCGGGAACCTCGGCGAGATCGGGTTCACGCTGTTCGGCGGGCTGCTCGAGGGCACGAGCCCGCTGAACCCGCGCCAGCTGATGCTGGTGAACCTGCTCACCGACGCGCTGCCCGCGCTCACGGTCGCGGTCCAGCCTCCCGACCCGTCCCGGACGGCCGATCTGCTCGGCGAGGGCCCCGACACCTCGCTCGGCACGGCGCTGGACGACGAGATCGCGTGGCGCGCCCTCGTCACCGCCCTCTCCGCGACCCTCGCGTGGGCGGCGGCCCGTCCTGCAGGACGGGAGCGCGCAGCCACCGTCGCGCTGCTGAGCCTCGTCGGGGCCCAGCTCGGCCAGACGCTGTGGGTCGGGCGCCGGAGCCCCGCGGTCCGGGCGTCCGTCATCGCGTCCGCGGCGGCCCTGCTGGGCATCGTGCAGACCCCCGGCCTGTCGTCCGTCGCCGGGAGCCGTGTGCTCGGCCCCATCGGGCTCGGGTCCGCGGCGGCCGCCACCGTGGCGGCGACCCTCGCCGGCGCCGCGCTGCCCGCGCTCGCGAAGCGCCAGGGCTGGGAGATCGGCCCGCTCCTCGAGCAGCTCCGCCAGTCGGGCGAGCCGGGAGAGCCGTCCGACGGGGAGTGAGGGTGTTACCCGGCGCGCGGAGGAAAGCGCGCCATGGACCCCGTCACCTGGAAAGCCATCGGACTGATCGCCTACCTCGCGATCCTGCTCGGCATCGGCGCGGCCGCGTCGCGGAAGATGACGGACATGGGCGAGTACTTCGCCGCCGGGAAGGACCTCGGGTTCTGGAGCGTCGCGTTCTCGGCCCGCGCGACGGGCGAGAGCGCGTGGCTGCTGCTCGGGCTCACGGGGATGGGCGCCGCGGTGGGCATGCGCGGCTTCTGGGTCGTGCTGGGCGAGGTGCTCGGCGTGATGGGCGCGTGGATGCTCATGGCGAAGCGCTTCAACCGGCTCACGCGACGCTACGACAGCCTGACGATCCCCGACTACCTCGAGTCGCGCTTCCGGGACGGGTCGCACGCGCTGCGGCTGGTCAGCGCCTTCGCGCTGGTCGTGTTCGTGACGATCTACGTGTCGGCGCAGATCGACGCGACGGGCTCGGCGTTCGAGACGTTCCTCGGCTGGAACTGGTACCTCGGCGTGGCGATCGGCTTCGGCGTGGTCATGGCGTACTCGGTGACCGGCGGGTTCAAGGCGGTCGTGTGGTCGGACGTGTTCCAGGGCTCGCTGATGTTCCTGGGGCTCGTGGGCCTGCCGATCGTCTCGTTCGGCGCGGTGGGAGGGCTGCGGCCGTGGCTGTCGAACCTCTACGTCATCGAGCCGCACCTGCTGTCGATGGACGGCGGGAAGGGCTGGACGGTCGAGGTCGTCGCGAGCACCGCGGGCCTGGCGCTCATCGGGCTCGGGTTCATGGGGTCGCCGCAGATCTTCGCGCGCTTCCTGGCCCTGCGGGACGATGCAGAGGTGCCGAAGGGCGCGGCGGTCGCGTTCGTCTGGACGCTGCTCGCCGACTCCGGCGCCGTGCTCACGGGGATGCTCGGCCGGGTGCTGCTGGACCGGCCGGGCGAGGTGATGATCGGGACCGACGCGGTGCCCGGGGTCCTCGGGAAGGGCGGGCAGGACGTGCTGCCCCTGCTCGTGGAGCAGCTCATGCCGGCCGCGCTGATCGGGCTCTACATCGCGATCGTGCTGTCGGCGATCATGAGCACCGTCGACTCGCTGCTGGTGCTCGCGAGCTCGGCGGCCGTGCGCGACGTGTACCAGAAGGTGCTGAACCCCGACCTGCCGGACGACCAGCTGGTGGGCCTGTCGCGCCTCGCGACCCTCGCGCTGGGCGGCGTGGCGCTCGTCATCGCGGTGTTGGTGGCGATGTTCGTGCCCGGCCGGACGATCTTCTGGTTCGTCATCTTCGGGTGGTCGGGGATCGCGGCGACGTTCTGTCCGGCGATGATCCTGTCGCTCTACTGGGCCCGCTACACGCGGAACGGCGCGCTCGCCTCGATGATCACGGGGTTCGTGTGCGTGCCGCTGTTCAAGTTCGTCGTGCCGTCCATCCCGACGGTCGGCCCCATCGTCGGAGCCCTCGAGGAGCTCACGCCAGCCTTCGCGCTCGCAATGCTCGTGGGCGTGGTGGTCAGCCTGCTCGGCGAGCCGCCGGCCGTCGAAGAAGAGCTTCGGCAGGCCGCCGAGTAGCCCGGTCCCCGGACCCAAACGATCGACCGATGTCTCTCTGGGGTCAGACCCCACGGAGACATCGGTCGCCTGCCGAAGTCGCGAGAGCCCCGTCAGCACGGCGCCCACCGGCAGTCGGCACCGAAGCGCGGACCGGGCCAAACGATCGACGGATGTCTCTCTGGGGTCAGACCCCACGGAGACATCGGTCGGTCAGCGGACCTCGTATCCCAGGCGGACCGGGGCGCCGCGCCGCAGGACCTCCGCCGGGCGAGGCTTCGATCGCTCGGCGTCCCGCGGTGGAGGCCGCACGATGTCGCCGTTGCGGAAGCCCAGCTCCCACGCCAGGCTCCCCTCGGGGATGCCCGACAGCCGGAACCCATCCGGCTCGCCGTCGCGGTCCCGCCGCACCATCGGCGCCAGGAAGAACGGATCCGGCGCGTCGATCGCGGCCCGCAACCCGTCCCGGTCGACGTGGAACCGTCCGTCACCCGCGTAGAACACCCCGGTGAGGTCGCGCCGCGAGGCCGGCCTCCGCTCCACGTGCGCGCCGCTCTCCAGCCGTCGACCGTCCGCCACCACGAACACCCGCTCCGGCACGGTCATGTCGACGTGGAGGTCCGCGCCGAGGAACGCTCCGACGGCCACCCCGCACAACGCGGCCCCCACGAGGCTGACGCCGCGCCGCACCTACCGGACCTCGTACGCGACCCGGATCGGCTCGCCGCGAAGCACGAACTCCAGCGGCCGCTGGACCGTCTCCTCGGCATCACGCGCCATGGGCCGGACGAGGTCGTCGTTCCGGAAACCGAGCTCCCACGCCAGGCTCCCCTCACGCACGCCCGACAAGCGGTGGCCCTGCGGGTCCCAGACGCCCATCGGCGCGACGAAGAACGAATCGGGGGCGCCGATCGCTGCACGCAGTCCGTAGCGGTCGACGTAGAACCGGTCCTTGCCGACGTAGGACACGCCGCCGAAGTCCCGATGGAAATCCAGCCTCCGCTTCAACGAATGCGCGCCGCTCTCGAGCCGTCGCCCGTCCGCCACCACGAACACCCGCTCCGGCACGGTCATGTCGACGTGGAGGTCTGCGCCGAGGAACGCGCCGACGGCCACCCCGCACAACGCGGCCGCCACGAGGCTGAGGCTCCGCATCAGCGGACGTGGACCACGAGCGACATCGGCTCGCCGCGCCGCGTGAGCGCCACGTGGAAGCGCTCGGCATCGGCGAGTGCCGCATAGGCCTCCATCGCCTCGGAGATCGACGTGAGCGGGTGCCCGTCGATGGCGTGGACGATGTCGCCGTTCTGCAGGCCTACCCGGTCGCCCAGGGTGTCGGACCGGATCGCCGAGAGCCGGTAGCCGTCGAACTCGCCGTCCGGACCGCGGTGCAGCAGCGCACGGCCGAGGCGCGGCAGGTCGTCGCCGAGCGCGTCGAGCTCCGCGCGGCTCACCTCCGCATCCGTGTGGCGGCGGCGCTCCCGGCGCTCCCGGCGCTCCCGCTCCTCGACGGAGCGCCGTGCGTCGCGGGCTTCGGTCCGCTGGGCCTGCGCCTCGTCCGCCTCGATGGCCACATGGAGGGTGTGCCGCTCGACGACGGCCTCGGGCACGGTCACGTCGACGTGGAGCTCGGCGCCGATCAGCGCACCGACGGCGACGCCGAGCAGGGTGGAACCGACGAGGACGGACAACGGGACGACTGGGCGCATCGGGCCTCCGGAGCGGGTACACGTCCCCCGAAGCAAGCACCGCGCCAACGCAAAGAGCCCATGGACACGGGCCTCTCTGCGGCGCCCCACCCCGGATTCCGACGATCTGTCACCCAGCGACGCAGTGCGCGCTCCGCGCTCGACGACCTGTCAGGTGGCCGCTGTGGGGTCAGACCCCAGAACGGCCACCTCAGTGCTCGGCGACCGACGCGTCCACGGCGGACCACACGTAGTCCGCGAGCTCGACGTCCACGTGGCCCTCGACCCCTTCGTCCGGGATGCGGAAGGTCAGCCGCACCCGCGGACCCTCGAGCGACTCGCGACCCACGAGGTGCAGCCGGGCCTCACCCTCGCCCACCACCTGTACGGGCTGCCCGCCCGCCCGCAGGTCGGCCGCGCCCTTCGCGAGCTCGGGGACCGCGAACACCTTCAGGGGCGCGTTCCCCGCGACCTCGAGGTGCAGGAAGGGCGCGACGGACGGATGGTCGAGCACGAGCTGGGCCTGCATCGTCTGCACGACGGAGTCCGGCGGCAGCGGGTCGCCCACGTCGACCTCCTTCGGAGCGGGCTCGACCGCGGGCGCGGGACCCGGCGCCGGAGCGCGGTTCCCGCAGCCCAGGGCCAGCACCAGCGCGATCACCCGAACAGCCGATCGGGGATGTCGAGCGCGCGGTCGATGATGGCGAAGCCCTCGTCGAGCTGCGCTTCGGTGATGCACAGCGGCGGGTTGCACATGAAGCTGCCCCACCGGACGAAGGTGAACAGCCCGTTGTCGCGGAAGAACTTGCCCATCTCGTTCATCGCCGGGTGCGCGCCGTTGTACGGGGCGATCGGCTCGCCACCCGGCTTCTGCACGTCGATCATCCCGAACAGCCCGATGTTCCGGTGGGACTTCACGGACGGGTGCTTCGCGGCGAGGCGCTCCATGTGGCCCCGCATGATCGGGTCGAGCCGCGCGGCGTTCTCGACCATCCCCTCCTCCAGCAGGACCTCGACCGCCGCGAGCGCCGTGCCGAGGCACAGCGCGTGCGCGTTGTAGGTGAGGCCGCCCCAGAACACGTTCTGGCGGAAGTGCTCGGCGATGGCGTCGCTCACACCGACCGCCCCGAGCGGGATGTACGAGCTCGTCAGGCCCTTCGCCATGGTGACCACGTCCGGCACGATGTCGCCGTGCTCGTACGCCATCAGCTTGCCGGTGCGCCCGAAGCCCGCCATGACCTCGTCGCAGACGAGCAGGATGCCGTACTTGTCGAGCAGCGCGCGCAGGCCCTTCAGGTAGCCCTTCGGCGGCGGCAGGATTCCGTTCGTGCCCGTCACCGTCTCGATGAACATGGCGGCGATGGTCTCCGGCCCCTCGTACTGGATGACCTCTTCGAGGTACGTGAGGTTCTTCGCCGTGATCTCCTCTTCGGTCTCGCCCCAGGAGAACGTGTAGGGCCACGGGTCCATCACGTGCACGAAGCCCGGCGAGCCCGGCTCGTTCGGGATGCGGCGCGGGTCGCCCGTGAGCTGCATCGTGGCGTTCGTGGCGCCGTGGTAGCTGCGGTAGCGGGACAGGATCTTGAACCGGCCCGTGTAGCCGCGGACGATCTTGATGGCGTTCTCGTTCGCCTCGGCCCCGCCGAGCGTGAAGAAGAACGTGTTGATGTCGCCGGGGATCAGCTCGGCGAGACGCATGCCGAGCTTCGCCCGCACCTCGGTCGCCGTACCCGGGTAGGTGTAGATGAGCTGGTCGGCCTGCGCTTTGATCGCGGCGATGACCTTCGGGTGGCTGTGCCCGATGTTCACGCTCATCAGCTGGCTGTTGAAGTCGAGCCAGCGCTGCCCCTCGGGACCGTACAGGTACACGCCCTCGGCGCGCTGCACGGGGAGCGGGTCGACCTTGCCCGTCGCCGCCCACGTGTAGAGCGTGTGCTTCAGACACGCATCGACCATCTCCTGCTGATTCACCGGACACCTCCGCGGGCCGGGACTCTACCAGTCGCGCGGTTCGGCCGCGCTCAGTCGACCAGCAGGTTCACGAGATCCGGCAGGAAGCTCTTGCCGGCCGCGGTGTACGAGGCCTGGGCCACCCCGGACAGCCCGAACTCCGAGGGCCAGCCGTGCGGCGGCGAGTAGAGCGAGCCCCAGGTCTCCGTCAGCGAGACGCGCAGCTCGCCCTCCTGGTAGAGCCCCACGATCAGCATCGTCATGGTGCCGGCGCGCGGCATGTGGAACGAATTCCACCCGTAGACGACCTCGATGGGCTCCTGGAGCACGATCGGCGCGGCGGGATCGTAGATCTCGACGTACTTCACGCCCTCGCGCTCCACGACCGTCAGCCGGATCCGGTTGCGCCACCAGAACCACGCCGCGAACGCGCCCGTGATCAGCGTCGCGAGCACGAAGTACGGCGTGGTCCCCTCGATCTCGCGCGGCAGTCGGTCGCCCGACAGCACGATCCAGAGGTTCACGCCCACGAAGACGGCCAGGATGATCGGGATCGACGCGATGCAGCCCAGCGCCTGGGAGGTGCCGGGCCGGTGCAGCTGCGTCTCGAGGAGGGTCTCGCCCACGTCAGGACATCCAGGTGGCGTCCTTCTGGAGCGCCCACTTGCTGGTGACCTTGCGCACGCGGGTCCAGAACCGGTACCCGTCCCAGCCCGTGATGTTGCCGTGGCCGAACTTGCTGTCGTTCCACCCACCGAAGCCGAAGGGCTCGCGCGGCACGGGCACACCGACGTTCACGCCGCACATGCCGGCCTCGACGCTCGCCATCACGCGGCGGGCGACCTCGCCGGAGGTCGTGTAGACCGCGCTGGCGTTGCCGTACGGGTTGGCGTTCTCCATCTTGATCGCCTCGTCGAGCGTGTTCACGTGGACGATGGAGAGGACGGGCCCGAAGATCTCCTCGCGCGCGGCGGGGTGATCCATCGGGACGCCGTCGAGGATGGTCGGGCCGACCCAGTACCCGCCCTCGTCGGCGGAGGCGTTGCGGCCGTCGACCAGCACCTTCGCGCCGGCCTTCTCGGCCGCGTCGATGTAGCCCGTGATGCGGTCGATGCTCTGGGCGTTGGTGATGGCGCCGAGGTCCTTGCCCGTCACCATCTTCTTCGCGCGCTCGGCGATGGCGCCGACGATGTGGTCGACGTCGCCCACGGCCACCATGACCGCGGCGGCCATGCAGCGCTGGCCCGCGCAGCCCGTGAAGCTCGCGAGGACGTTGTCGGCGGTGAGCTCGAGGTCGGCGTCGGGCACCACGATGAGGTGGTTCTTCGCGCCGCCGAGGCACAGCATGCGCTTGCCGGCGGTCGCGCCGCGGCCGTAGACGAGCTTCGCGACCTTCGTGGAGCCGACGAACGCGATGGCCTCGATGCCCTCGTGGTCACAGAGGGCCTCGACGACCTCCTTGCCGCCGTTCACGACGTTGAAGATGCCGCGGGGGAGGCCGGCCTGCTCGAACAGCTCGGCGAGGCGGATCATCGAGAGCGGCACCTGCTCGGACGGCTTGAGCACGAACGCGTTGCCGCCCACGATGGCCTGGGGGAGCATCCACAGCGGGACCATGAGCGGGAAGTTGAACGGGGTGATGCCCGCGACCACGCCGCAGGACTCGTAGCGCAGCTCGCAGGTGACGCCGCGGCTGACCTCGAGCTGCGTGCCCGCAGCGAGGTTCGGGAGGCTGCAGCCGAACTCGATGCACTCGATGCCCTTGAGCACCTCGGCCTTGGCTTCGTCGTAGGTCTTGCCGTTCTCGTGGGACACGAGCCAGGTGAGCTCTTCGAGGTGCTGGTGCATCAGCTCGCGGAGGGTGTAGAAGACGTAGGCGCGGTCGCGGATCGGGAGCTCGGACCAGGCCTTCTGGGCGGCCTTCGCCGCGCGGACGGCGGCGTCGACCTCTTCGGCACCGCCGAAGTGCACCTTCGCGATCGACCGGCCGAAGCGCGGGTTGATCACGTCTTCCGTGCGGCCCGTGTGGGTCCACTCGCCGCCGATGTAGTGCCCGGCGTCCCGGTACGTGGTGAAAGCGTAGGAAGTCGCGGAGAAGGTCATGTTCCCTCCTGGGGAGCGAGCGATCCGTGCGGGATCACCATCATGGCGAGCGTGTAGGCCACGAGCCCGATGAAGAAGCCGACGAACCAGGCCTGTTGATAGACGAAGTCGAAGATGCCGGGCCGCACGCCGAGCACGAGCTCGATGCGGTGCCCGAGGCCGGCGAGCCACCAGCCCGCGAAGACGATCCAGTCGCCGATGCCGGGCGCGTCGAACGCGGCCCAGCCCTTCGTGATGTTCCCGAGCGCCGTGTGCAGGAAGCCCGGCAGCGACGGGATCACGCCCAGCACGAACACCAGCAGGGCGGTGGGGTTGAAGCCGGCGACATAGCGATACCGCCCGTCGCGCCGGTACAGGTCGTCGAGGTCGAGCTCGGTGCCCCGGAGCAGGAAGTAGTCGGCCACGAGGATGCCGGTGACCGGGCCGAGCAGCGTGCCGATGCCCCCGAGCCACACGAAGATGTAGCCGTTGGGGTCCTCGAAGAGCTTCCAGGGCAGCATCAGGATGCCGACGACCCCGGTGACCAGGGCCCCCATGCGGAACGTCACCTTCGAGGGCGCGAGGTTGATCAGCGCATTGGCCGGGGACACCACGTTCGCGGCGATGTTGGTCGAGAGCGTGGCGACGGCGAGGCCGAACATCGCGAGAATGGCCGCCACCGCGGCGCCGACGCCCGAGCCGCCCTGTGCGAAGCGGCCGACGAGGTCGATCGGGTTCGCGATGGTCTCGCCGAAGATCGTCGTCGTGGCGGACGTGACGGCGACCCCGATGAACGCGAAGAGCGTCATGGTCGTGGGGAGCCCGAGGGCCTGGCCCAGGACCTGGTCGTGCTGCGTCCGCGCGTAGCGCGTGAAGTCGGGGATGTTCAGCGCGAGCGTGGCCCAGAACCCCACCATGCCCGTGAGGGACGGCAGGAACACCGACCAGAACTGCCCCTCCTTCGCGCCGCCCGGGACGAACTGGCTCGGCGCGGCGAACGCGTCGCCGAAGCCGCCCGCCTTGAAGAACGCCCAGATGAGCAGGGCGAAGCTCATCAGGAGCAGGAGCGGCGCGGCGAGGGTCTCGAGGAGCCGGATGCTCTCGATGCCGCGCCAGATGATGACCATCTGCGCGGCCCAGAACACGAGGAAGCACACGAGCTCGGCCGCGTTGATGCCGATGAACAGGTCTGCGGCCTTCGGATCGGCCCAGCCGACCGCGAGGAGCAGCTGGTAGATCGCGGAACCGCCGACCCACGTGTTGATCCCGAACCACCCGCACGCGACGAGCCCGCGGATGAGGGACGGGATGTTGGCGCCGAAGATCCCGAAGCTCGCCCGCGCGAGCACGGGGAACGGCACCCCGTACTTGGTGCCCGGGTGCCCGTTGAGCACCATGGGGATCAGGATGATGACGTTGCCGAGCAGGATCGTGAGGATCGCCTGCCACGCGCTCATCCCGGCCTGCACGAGGCCCCCGGCGAGCGTGTAGGCCGGCACGCACACGACCATGCCGACCCACAGGCTCGCCATGTTCAGCACCGACCAGTGGCGCTCTTCGTCACGGGTCGGGCGGATGTCTTCGTTGATCAGGGCGGGGTCGGCGGACATCGGAGCGGCTTCCAGCAGAATCCGCCCCTGCTAACCCGATCGCTCGCGGAGCGCTCAGTGACGCCCGACGGTGAGGTTCCGGCGGTACCACTCGCGGATGACGGGGCTGTCGCGCTCGCCGGGCTTCAGGTCTTCGACGAACCGCACGATCTTCGTGGGGTCTCCGCCGTTCAGCTGGCGGTAGATGAACGCGTCGCGCTTGACCTTGTCGGTGCGGAGCAGGTTGACCTGGTTCTGGCCGAAGCCCGGGACCTCCCGGAAGTACATCTCCTGGAGCTCGGTCGGCAGGGACCGGAAGTCCTGGCCGTTCACGACCTCGGCGAGCTGCTCGAGGTGCGGATTGCTGCCCTCGCCCTGCATGATCGCGGCGTACTTCTGGATCTGCTCGGCGCGGATGCCGCGCACGGTCTCCATCACCGCGTCGGGGCTCTGCTCCCCGAGCCACTTCTCCATCCCGCCCGCCTGCTCGATGGCCGCGGTCTGCTCGATGACGCGGCGCCCGACCTCGTCGTCGAAGGCCTGCTGGATGCGGCGCTGCGATTCGAGCTGCTGCGTGAACCCGAGCGTGCCGAAGGGGTCGTTGCGCTGCTGGATCATCGAGATCGGGTCGGTGCGCATGCCCATCCCGCTGTCGAGTCGGGGCGGGAGGAACGCGGGCGTGAGGTCGTTCTGGAAGGGCTGCAGCATCGGGAACCGCTGCGCCCCCTGCGGCTGGACCGACAGCGCCGCGGGCTCGCTCATCATCTGCTCGCGGACCTGCTGCTGGAGCATGCGGTGGGCGACCTGCCCCTGATCGACCGGCGAGGCCAGGTCGTTCTTCAGCGACTCGCGGGTGTGGAGCGCGCTGCTGAAGTGCCGGCTGGCCGAGAAGAACGGCAGGTCGCTGCCGTGCTCGGCGAGGATCGGGATGTCGGACTTCGCGAGGTTGAAGGTGATGCGGTCCTTGTCGCCGTCGTACCCGCCGAAGATGCTCCAGTCGGGCATGCCCTTGCCGTCGAGGGCGTAGATCCGCTTGCGCTCGTCGTCGTCCGCGAGGTCGAGGCGGGCGTCGAGCTGCAGCTCGTTGCTCCCCGGCCGGTTCACGTCGACGATGCCCACGTCGGGCTGGTCGAACAGGTGGCCGCGCTCGAAGCCGTCCCGGTAGTGGATGAGCTGCTCGCCATCCTCGGCGTAGCGCATCACCTCGCTGGAGCTCGAGCTCTGCGTCGAGAGGAAGTTGAGCCCGAGGAAGCCGGCATGCATCTCGGTGCTCGAGTGCTTGCCCTTCTTGTGCTGGTCGAACTTCACGCCCGGCACCGACTTGAACTCCTCGCTCGTCGGGTCGGACAGCAGCATCGCCGCGTTCGCGGACTCGGCGATGGTCTGCAGCTCGGCCTTCTCGGTCGGCGAGAGCTTCGCCATCCCCTTCGCGGCGAGCGCGTCGAAGCGGGCCTTCATCGGGTTCTGCTCGCTCATGGCCCCGGGGAGGACGCCGGTCTTCTGGAAGTCCTCCATCGCGGCGCGGCCCTCCTTGCTGTCCTCGAAGGTGAACCGGAGCTTCGCCGCGTCGCCCCAGGT